>NZ_NBYO01000003.1 GCF_002238045.1 Notoacmeibacter marinus | reverse complement strand
ATGCGCCACGCGCAGAATCTGGAGACGGTCAACACCTATGAGGGCACGCACGACGTCCACGCCCTCATCCTCGGCCGTGCACAAACCGACATTCAGGCGTTTTTCTGATCGATGAGCGATGACAGGTCGCCCCTCGAAGGGCTGAAAGTCGTTGAACTGGCGCGCATTCTTGCCGGGCCCTGGGTCGGCCAGACATTGGCCGATCTCGGCGCCGAAGTGATCAAGGTCGAATCGCCGGCCGGCGATGACACCCGTTCATGGGGACCGCCTTTCATCGAACGCCGGCGCGATGACGGCTCGAGCGAGCGCGTGGCGACCTATTTCCAGGCAGCCAATCGCGGCAAGTCGTCCGTCATCTGCGATTTCGGCGATGCCGACGATCTGGAGCGGCTGAAGGCGCTGATCGCCGAGGCCGACGTTCTGGTCGAGAACTTCAAGGTCGGCGGCCTGCGCAAATACGGGCTCGACCATGACAGCCTATCCGCCCTCAACCCCCGCCTCGTCTATCTGTCCATCACCGGTTTCGGCCAGAACGGGCCGCGCGCATCGCAACCCGGCTACGATTTCCTGATCCAGGGCATGTCCGGCATCATGGATCTGACGGGCGAGCCGGACGGAGAGCCGCAAAAGGTCGGCGTCGCCTGGATCGATATTTTCACCGGGCTCTATGGCGTGATCGCGGTTCAGGCGGCGCTGGCCGAACGCGACCGGTCCGGCAAGGGCCAGCATATCGATCTGTCTCTATTGGATTGCGGCGTCGCCGTCCTGGCCAATCAGGCGACCAATTATCTGCTTGGCGGTGCGGTCCCGCGCCGTCTCGGCAACGCCCATCCCAACATCGTGCCGTATCAGCTCTTCCCGGCGTCCGATGGGCATATCATCATTGCCTGCGGCAACGACCGACAATTCGCGGGATTGTGCCGCGCCCTGCAGCTGGACGACATCGCGTCCGATCCGGCTTACGCCACCAATCCGGCGCGGGTCGAGAACCGGGAAGCGCTTATCCCTCTCATCGCCGCGAGAACCGAGCAGTGTTCACGTGACGACCTTATCGACAGGCTGAAAAAGGCAGGCGTTCCTGCCGGGCCGATCAACTCCGTTGCGGACGCATTGGCCGATCCGCAGATCGAGGCGCGGGGCCTCAAGATCGAACCGCAGGGTGTGGCGGGATTGGGAACGCCGATCCGCTTTTCACGGAGCGGAACGGAAAGCACCCGCGCCGCGCCTGTTTTGGGCGCGGGAGAGTGGCGGTTTAACGGAAAATAGACTGGCCGATGGCCTTGGCTTGACGACAGCAAGGGCCTATCCACAAGCCGTGACCGCGAGCGACGGTCGTCTTGGCGGCCGGGACGATATTGTCGGAAGAGACGCCACACCGCTTTCTGCAAGGGATTTGCGGAGGCGTTCGGAAAAGACAGCCGACCCGATGGAGCCCGCTCCGTCATGCCGGGAAGCCGGTCCGGCGATAACTGTCCTTCGCAACTGTTTGACTCTGAGGCGGATCGGCGCATTGTCGCACTTTCGTCGAGGGGCCCCAAGCGACCACTGACTGAAACGACAACATACAGGGGATATGCTATGAGCGAAATTACGGAGGAGACCGCCACAATCAAAGTCTCCGACCATGAGCCGGGCGATCACAATGTCGAAGTTATGGGGCTGGATGTTCACAATCCGGTTTTCTTCGTTTCTGCGCTGATCATTATTGCCTTCGTGCTGTTTTCCCTGATCTTTCACGATGCCGCTGAAAGCTTTTTCACCTGGCTTCGTCCCACGCTGACGGAACTGTTCGACTGGCCGCTTCTGATGGCCGGCAATCTCTTCGTCCTGTTCAGCTTGGCTCTCATCGTCACTCCGCTCGGCAATGTGCGTCTTGGCGGCGTCGATGCGCGCCCCGATTACGGCTACCTCGGCTGGTTTGCCATGCTGTTTGCCGCCGGCATGGGCATTGGCCTCATGTTTTTCGGCGTGTCGGAGCCGCTTAGCCACTATGCCAGCGCGGTCGGCGGTACGTCTCTCGAAGGTGGTCTGAGAACCGATTGGGCGCCGCTCGGCGGCGCCGCCAACGATCCGGCAGCGGCGAAAGATCTGGCCATGGCGGCGACGATCTTCCATTGGGGTCTGCATCCCTGGTCCATCTATGCGGTGGTCGGTCTGGCGCTGGCTTTCTTCACCTTCAATCGCGGACTGCCGTTGACCCTTCGCTCGGCATTCTATCCGCTTCTGGGTGAGAAGGTCTGGGGTTGGCCGGGCCATATTATCGATACGGTTGCCGTCTTCGCTACATTGTTCGGCCTTGCGACTTCGCTCGGTTTCGGCGCGGAGCAGGCGATCGCCGGTATCAATTTCCTCTATGACGACATTCCGACCAGCGAGACCGCGCGTTCGCTTCTGATCGTCGCGATCACCGGGGTGGCGCTGGTTTCGGTCATTGCCGGGCTGGATGGCGGCGTGAAGCGGCTGTCGGAGATCAATATGGTCCTTGCCGCCCTTCTGTTCCTGTTCATCCTTCTTGTCGGACCGACGCTCGTGATCGCCAAGGGGTTCTTCACCAACAGCGTTTCCTATCTGACGCAGCTGGTGCCGCTTTCGAACCCGTTCGGCCGTGAAGACACGAACTTCATGCAGGGCTGGACCGCCTTCTACTGGGCCTGGTGGATCAGCTGGTCGCCCTTTGTGGGCATGTTCATCGCCCGTGTATCGCGTGGCCGCACAGTCCGTGAGTTCGTCACCTGCGTGATTCTGGTTCCGACGGCGGTCTGTATTCTGTGGATGAGCACCTTCGGTGGTTCGGCGATCTATGAGGTCGTCGCCAATGGCAAGCAGGAGATCGTCGATGCCGCGCAGCCCCTCAAGCTGTTCGTCATGGCGCAGTCCTATCCGCTGACCGGGCTGATTTCCTTTGTCGGCATCGTGCTGGTCATCGTCTTCTTCGTGACCTCGTCGGATTCCGGCTCGCTGGTGATCGACACGATCACGGCGGGCGGAAAGATCGACGCGCCGGTCGCGCAGCGGATCTTCTGGGCGATCTTCGAGGGCCTTGTCGCCATCGTGCTGATGCTGGGTGGCGGTCTCGTCGCACTTCAGGCCGCGGCCGTGGCTACGGGCATTCCGTTCGCGTTAGTGCTGCTCGTCATGATGATCTGCCTTTATATGGGCCTTCGCAACGAGCGCCGCCTGATGCGCACTGGCGTGATCGCCAGCACCGCCGCCGAATAGCGGCCGAGATATCGTGGCCGGCGCGTGGACGACAATCGCCGCGCGTCGGTCGAATACTTGGAAAGACCGGTCGGGCTTTTGCCTGTTCCGGTCGAATATGGGCAATTGAAATGCTGGTTCTGATCCTCGGGCTTATTGTATTTCTGGGCATCCATTCCGTGCGCATTTTCGCGCCGGCAAAAGTCGCCCGGCGTGAAGCGCAAATGGGCGAAGGGCCCTATAAGGGTGTCTATTCCATTGTTTCCCTGATCGGGTTCGTCCTGATCGTTTGGGGTTACGGCATGGCGCAGGACGCTCCGATCCCGATCTGGGATCCGCCCATGGCCTTGCGGCATCTCGCCACGGGCCTGATGCTGTTTTCCTTCATGGCGCTCGGTATCTACATGCTGCCGGCGGGACGGCTGAAGCCAATGTTCAAGCACCCCATGCTGATCGCCATCAAGATCTGGGCGCTGGCCCATCTTCTGGCCAATGGCGAACTGGCCTCGATTATCCTGTTCGGCTCTTTCCTGGCATGGGCGGTGGCCGACCGCATCTCGGTCAAACGCCGCGTCGGTACGGGTGGCGGGGCGGCTATTCCTGCGTCGGGCTCAATCGGATGGGATGTCGCTGCACTGATCGTTGGAATCGTCCTCTATGTCGTCATGCTGCTGTGGCTGCACGAATGGTTGATCGGTATTCCGCCAGTCGCGGTTTGAACCGTCTCCGAACCGGTACTTTCCGCGCCCCCTTACATCGCCGACGATTTGCGGTAGAAGCGCCGGCTAGACGCGTCGCATTGCGCCGGCGCGCGAGTCACTGAGGCAGGACGATCATGAGCGATGACAGCTTCATTCGCGAAGTAAACGAGGAACTGCGCCAGGATAAGGCGCGGGCGTTCTGGGATCGCTACGGAAAAATTCTGATCGGCGTGGTGGTGCTAGCAGTGTCCGTAACCGCCGCGATCGTCTTCTGGCGCGATTATCAGGAAAAGCAGGCTGCTGCCTCCGGCGACCGCTTTCTCGCCGCCATCGAAAAAGCCGATGAAGGCGACCGTGACGCCGCGCTCGTGGAACTGGAAACCCTACAGGCCGACGGCACCGGGGATTACGGAGAACTCGCCCGGTTCAAGCGCGCGGCGCTCCTTGCGGATGAGGGCTCCACGAGCGAGGCGGTCGAACTGTTCGACCAGATCGCGGCCGATGGCGAAGCGCCGCAGACGCTTCGCGATTTCGCATCCCTTCGCGCGGGCTACTTGCTGGTCGACCAGAACGATTACGAGGCGGTCGCCCAGCGTGTCCAACCATTGGCAAGCGAGACCAACGCCCTTCGCTTCTCCGCGCGTGAGGCACTCGGCCTTGCTGCATGGAAGACCGGGCGGAACGACGAGGCCAAGGAGCATTTCGAGGCGCTTGTCAGCGATATCGGTGCGCCGGCCAATCTGCGCCGCCGGGCCACGCTGATGAGCGATCTTCTTGCTGCCGGCGCGTCGGCGGAAGGCGGCCCCGCCGAAACGGGTTCGAGCGAACAGAAAGCCGAAGAAGAAACCGCTCCGGCGCCCTCGGGCCGGGAAGAAGTCGGCAGTGACGGCGCTAACCTACCGCGCGCCGATGAGGATGGCGCGGTAAGCCCGGCGGATTTGTCGCAGCCAGATACCGCAACCGGCGAAGAGGCTGGTGAGCAGCCGACCGAGACCAACGCGCCTGCCAATGATGGCGCTGGCTGAGAACAGGATCGCAAGATGCGTTTTACTGCAGCCATTATCGGCCGGCCCAATGTCGGCAAATCCACCCTGTTCAACAGGCTGGTCGGTCAAAAGCTGGCGCTCGTCGACGACACGCCTGGCGTCACGCGCGACCGGCGTGTGCACGACGCCAAGCTCTACGACCTTTATTTCTCCGTTATCGACACCGCCGGTCTGGAAGAAGCCTCCGAAGCCTCGCTCGAGGGGCGGATGCGCGGGCAGACCGAGCTTGCGATGGACGAGGCGGACCTTATTCTCTTTATCTATGACGCCAAGGCGGGCGTCACGCCGACCGACCGCAGCTTCGCCAATCTGGCCCGTCGGACGGGAAAGCCGGTCGTCCTTGTAGCGAACAAGGCAGAATCGCGGCTGGCCGATGCGGGCATGACGGAGGCCTGGGAACTGGGCATCGGCGATCCGGTGCCGATCTCTGCCGAGCATGGGCTCGGCCTGCCCGACCTGCGTGAGGCGATGATCGCGGCGTTGGGCGACGATGTGGCCTTTGCCGAGCGCGATGCCCGCGAAGCGGTCAGTGACGTGCCAGATCTCTCGGTGACGATCGACGATCCCGACGCGGAAGAGCAGCCGGCCTATGACGATACCAAGCCGATCCGCATGGCTGTCGTTGGGCGACCCAATGCCGGAAAGTCGACGCTTATCAATGCCTGGCTCGGCGAAGAGCGGCTCCTGACCGGACCGGAAGCGGGGATCACCCGCGATTCGATCTCGGTGGAATTCGAGGTGAATGGGCGGACCCTTCGCGTCTATGACACGGCCGGAATGCGAAGGCGCGCCCGCGTGCAGGAAAAGCTGGAGAAGCTCTCGGTCTCTGACGGTCTTCGATCCATGCGCTTTGCCGAAGTCGTGGTAATCGTTCTGGACGCTACCATCGCGCTGGAAAAGCAGGATCTGCACATTGTGGATCTGATTGGGCGAGAGGGACGCGCGCCGGTGATCGCGTTCAACAAATGGGACCTCGTGAAGAACAAGCAGGAAAAACTCGCCGAGTTGCGCGAGAAGACCGAGCGCCTTCTGCCGCAACTACGCGGCATTCGCGCCGTGCCGGTCAGCGCCGAGACCGAACGCGGCTTGGACAAGCTTTTCGATGCCATCTTCCACACCCATCGCATCTGGAACATGCGCATCTCGACCGGCAAGCTGAACCGTTGGCTGGAAGGCATCATTGCCCACCATCCGCCGCCTGCGGTTTCCGGGCGCCGCCTCAAGATACGCTACATCACCCAGGCGAAAACCCGCCCGCCTGGGTTCGTGCTGTCCGTTTCGCGGCCCGATGCGCTGCCGGAAAGCTACCAGCGCTATCTTGTCAACAATCTGCGCGAGACCTTCGGGATCGGGGGCGTTCCGATTCGCCTCAATTTGCGCACGAGCGACAATCCTTTTGCCAATCGCGCCCGCAAGCGCTGAAAAGCACGGCGCGTTAACTCCCGATTTAGGTTAATCGATCATCATTTCCCCAGTTGCTAATGCGTTTTGGGGAATGTGCTGTGTCGAATGGAACCATCGGACATCGCTTTCATCCCCTTTCGTTAAGTCTGATGGGATTGATGTCGGGTGTGATCTTCTTCGCCATGGGCGACGAGATCGCCATTCAGGACACCCGAGCGATCATGGCGTCCATGACTCAACACCGCTGGTCGGCCGCACTGGAAAAGCGCCAGCCCGACACGGTCATGCGCGCCAGCTATGCCTTTGCCGGCAAGGATGGCCTGACGACCGGGTCGATCGCCTCGAAGGATGGCGTGGCCCGTATTGAGCTTCCCGCCAAGAAAGCAACCATGGCTGTCACGCCAGATGAAGACAGGATCAACCGTGCCGATAAGCGCGGCCGCCTTGTTCGTGTCGCGCCACGTTCCCTTCCGGACCGGTTCAAGGCCGGCTCGCTCTATGGCGAGCGATCCATGATGCTTCGCCCGGCTATCGGTGGCGCGGACGTCGCTTTGAGAAAGCCGATGCCTGCAAAAGAGGCAATGCAATTGGCCGAGGCGTTCCGGTTCTCGCCGGCCACCGAATCAAATGGTGCGGAAACGGCCACGACGATGCTGGCCTCCGCTACGCAGAAGGGCGTTGGCATGGAGCCGGTTGCAGCCATGGCCTTCGCACCGAGCGCCGCCAAGGCGTCGCCCTTCGACGCCGTTCTCGGCAAGTCGGGACGAGGGTTCGTTCCCGAACTCGGCAAGAAGGACCACAAATGGGCGGCGCGTCGCCTGCCGAATTCATCCTACGACAAGACGCAGCAGCGCTGCCTTGCCATCGGTATCTATTTCGAAGCGCGTGGCGAACCGCAGGAGGGCCAGGCGGCCGTCGCGCAGGTTATCCTGAACCGTGTAAGGAACCCCACCTTTCCCGATACGATCTGCGGTGTGGTCTATCAGAACAAGAACTGGCGCAATCGCTGCCAGTTCTCCTTCGCTTGCGACGGCAAACGCGACAAGGTTCGAAGCAGCAAGTCGTGGTCTACGGCCAAAGACGTCGCCAGAAAGGTGACTTATGGCGAGATCTGGCTGCCCCGCGTCGGCTCGTCCACACATTATCACGCCACCTATGTGAAGCCCCGTTGGGCGCGTCACATGGATCGGCTGCAGAAGATCGGCCGCCACATCTTCTACCGCACGAAGAATGGCGGCTGGGGCTGAAAGCTGCCACCGCGCCGAACGACCCACCCGACCAATTGATAAGGCGCATTGGGCGGGTGGTCGCAACTAATTCATTTTCTTGGCTTTATTCGCCTCGTTCACACCGCCCTTCTCCGTCTTGACGGGGTAGTGCGCCGAAACTATGGTGCGCGCGAAATCGGGGGCAGGCAGTCTCCGGTCATCCCTTGTCATGGAGACGGCATGTCGGACCCGCAGGAGACTGCTGGAAAGGCGGCTTCACCAGACAGGCACACACCGAAAACCGGGGAGGGGGCTCTTGACGATCGCCTTGCCCGGTTGAATGAAAAGCTCGACGCCAAGACGGTGCACGGCACTGTCGACGGCGACAACATTCGCGGCAAATCCGGCATGGGTGAGGCGCTGCGGCTGTCGAGTGAATTCGTGGCGGCCATTCTGGTTGGCGCGGGGCTTGGTTGGGCGTTGGATTATGCGTTCGGCACCAGCCCATTCGGGATGATCGGGTTTCTGATGCTGGGCTTTGCAGCCGGCATTTTGAATATTATGCGTGCGACCGGCCGGGTGTCGGATTTCGGAGAGCCTGTTCAGGGCGAACATCTGAAATCCGATTTTACCATCGGCAGCGACGATGAAGACAAGTCCGCCTGAGCGCGGCGAACGGGAAAGAGGGCAGCGTGGCCACCGACTCAACGACGGTCGATCCGATCCACCAATTTGCGATTCAGCCGATCATTCCGATTCGCGTTGGCGATTACGATCTGTCTTTCACCAATGCGTCTCTGTTCATGTTGGCCACTGTCGTCGTCGCCAGCCTGTTCCTCTATCTGACCACCGCCTCGCGCGGACTGTTGCCGAGCCGCATGCAGTCCGTGACCGAGATGGCCTATGAGTTCGTCGCCTCGATGCTGCGCGATGCTGCCGGAACCGGCGGTATGCGCTTCTTCCCCTTCGTCTTCGCCCTCTTCGTCTTCGTGCTGGTGGCCAATCTGCTCGGCATGATCCCCTTCTTCTTCACCGTGACCGCACAGATCATCGTGACATTCGCCCTGTCGATGATGGTGATCCTGACGGTGGTGGTTTACGGCTTCATGAAGCACGGCTTCGGCTTCCTTAAACTCTTCGTGCCGGAAGGCGTGCCGATGATCCTGGTGCCGCTGGTCGTCGCCATCGAGATTATTTCCTTTCTCTCGCGTCCGGTCAGCCTGTCCGTTCGTCTGTTCGCCAACATGCTGGCCGGTCACATCACGCTGAAAGTGTTCGCCGGCTTCATCATTTCGCTCGGCTCGCTCGGCGCCATCGGCATCGCCAGTGCGATTCTGCCGCTTGTCATGGTGGTCGCACTGACCGGGCTGGAATTCCTCGTGGCATTCCTGCAGGCCTACGTCTTCGCCGTTCTGACCTGCATGTATCTCAACGACGCGCTGCATCCGAGCCATTGATCCGGTAGCGCGATCACACCAAACCGGTGGCGTCATCCGACGCCGCCAAACTTCCAGTAAGACGCATACGTCCATTTAAGGAGCTAAAGAAAATGGAAGCAGAAGCTGCACGTTACATCGGCGCTGGTATCGCTTGTCTCGGCATGGGTGGCGCAGGCATCGGCCTTGGCACCATCTTCGGTCAGTACCTCTCAGGCGCACTGCGCAATCCGTCGGCTGCCGACGGCCAGTTCGGCCGTCTGATCTTCGGCTTCGCCGTGACCGAAGCGCTTGGCATCTTCTCGCTGCTGATCGCGCTTCTGGCCCTCTTCGGCTAAGCTTGAGCGCAGGCTCCTTGCACCGTACGGCCTTTGGAGGGTCGTACGGTTAAGGCGCTTTTGGGTCCGCCTTTGCGCGGATCATCTGAGACCTCCCAACGAGACGGGATGGAGCGATGTTCGTAACACCGGCCTTTGCGCAGTCTGACGGCGAAAGCCAAGCGGTGACCGAGGGGCAAACCCATTCGGAAGTCGGCCACGATGCCGGCCATTCCGATGTTTTTCCGCCTTTCGATCCGACCTATTATCCGTCGCAGCTTCTGTGGCTGGCGATTACGTTCGGGCTTTTCTACCTGATTTTGAAGAGCGTTATTCTGCCGCGCATCGCCGGCACGCTGGAGACCCGGCGTGACCGAATCGCACAGGATCTCGACCAGGCTGCCCGGATGCGGGAGGAAGCCAACGAAGCCACCGCAGCCTATGAACAGGAATTGGCCGAAGCGCGCGCCAAGGCCAACCGTCTGTCCAACGACGCGCAAGAAAAGGCCAAGGCGGAAGCCGAAGCCGAACGGGTGCGTGTCGAACAGGAACTCGACGCCAAGCTGGCCGAGGCGGAAACGCGAATAGCCGCAATCCGCGCCGAAGCCATGCAGGATGTCGGCGAGATCGCCAGAGAGACGGCGACGGCTATCGTCGGGACCATTCTGGGCTCCGCCGATGACGCCAAAGTCGCCAGCGCGGTCGACAATGTCCGCAAGGAGGAGACGGTCTGATGGATGCGACAGCACAAGCCACATGGTGGATTTTCGCAGCCCTGATCATGTTCCTGGCCCTGCTGGGCTATCTCGGCGTGCACAAGATGCTGGCCAAGGCGTTGGATAGCCGCGCCGACCGCATCCGCAACGAATTGGACGAAGCGCGAGAACTGCGTGAAGAGGCCCAGGGCGTTCTGGCCGAATTGCAGCGCAAGCGCCGCGAGGCCGAGGAAGAGGCCGAGCAGATCGTCGCCGCCGCCAAGCGCGAAGCCGAATCGATCCGCAAGGAAGCGTCCGAAAAGTCGCATGAATATGTGGAGCGCCGGACCGCGAGCGCCGAACAGAAGATCGCCCAGGCGGAAACCGATGCTATAAGCGCCGTCCGCAATCGTGCGATCGAAATTGCAACCGCGGCGGCACGGCGCGTGATCGCCGAGTCGGTCGGGCCGGAAAAGCAGCAGCAGATCATCGACGAAAGTCTGTCGACGATTCGAACGAAGCTACACTAGAGCGGTCGCCTGACGGCGGCATCGAAGATCATTAAGGGACGCTCCGTTCGCGGGCGTCCTTTTGTTTTGTTAGAGACCCTTCATTGGTGTGTCTGCAGTGGCTTCTTGCGCCTCTGCTCGCAACATACCGAAGCTCATGCGATGCAGACGGAATACCGGGCCGTTTGTCCCGATCGCCTGACGGTGAACGGCAGTGCCATAACCGGCATGGTTCGAAAAACCGTAAGCGGGATGGCGCTCGCCGCACCGTGCCAGCATTCGGTCGCGCGTGACTTTGGCGACAATGGAAGCCGCCGCGATGGAAAGGCTACGTTGGTCGCCCTTGACCAGTGTTCGGGTTTCGCAAGGCGCGCCCGCAGGATGCTGATTGCCGTCGATGAGCGCGACGCAGGGAGGTCTCGCATGTCCGGCGATGGCGCGGCGCATGGCCAGCAGGCTGGCCTGCAGAATGTTGATCCGGTCGATCGTCTGCGCACTCACCGCGCAGAGTGAGACGGAAAGAGACGTTTCCATGATCGAGGCATGAAGTGCTTCGCGCCGCGAAGCGGCGAGCTTCTTGGAATCGTTCAGCCCCTCCGGAATGCAATGTGGATCGAGAATGACCGAAGCAGCCACCACCGGCCCGGCAAGCGGCCCTCGACCTACCTCGTCGACGCCGCAGACAAGCTGCGCTCCGCTACGATAACAGGCCTCTTCGGTCGCAAAGTCCGGAGCGGGCCGTTTGTCGGTAAGCGGAAGGATGGCCATGGGAGAATCGGGACGCGGACGAGGCATAGGCGGGCGACCATCGCACCGGCCCCGATTCTCTTCAAGTCCCGCCGAGAGGGGTGGCGGCGGGACGGGGTCTCTGGCGGATAATTCGGCGGGGTCCGCCAGAGAGACGGGGAAAGGAGCAAGCGGAACTTCGTTCGCAACGCCGGTTATATCGACGACCTAAAGCAACATGAGCTGCTCGTTCTCCAGCCTCGGCGGCTGGAACAGATCCGTCCGAAGTGTCTGCTTCTCCGCATTCAGGCCGAGCCGACGGGCCGCCATCTCGAACCGCCGGCCAATCTGCCAGGCATAGGGGCCGGACCCCTTCATCCGTTTGCCCCACTCGGCATCGTAGTCCCGCCCGCCACGCATGGAGCGGATCAGCGACAGCACATGGCGGTACCGGTCCGGATGCTCTCGAAGCAGCCAGTCCTTGAAGATCGGCGCGACTTCGAGCGGCAGCCGCAAGATGATGTAGCTCGCTTGGCGGGCGCCCGCGGCAGCGCCCGCATCCAGAATGCGCTCGATCTCATGGTCGGTCAGCCCGGGAACGACGGGCGCGGCGATCACCGATGTCGGAATGCCGGCATCGGACAAAGCGCGGATCGCCTCCAGGCGCTTTGTCGGCGTGGAGGTGCGCGGTTCCATGGAACGGGAGATCTTCCGATCCAGCGTGGTCACGGAAATGGCGACCTTGGCCAGGCCCTTCTCCGCCATGCGCGACAGAATATCGATATCCCGCATGACAAGGGCGCTCTTCGTCACGATCCCGACCGGGTGGTTGGCCGCTTCCAGCACTTCCAAAACCTGGCGCATAATGCGCCACTCCCTCTCCACGGGCTGGTAAGGGTCGGTATTGGTGCCGATGGCGATGGTCCGCGGCTCGTAGCTTTTGGCGGCCAGCTCCGCGGCCAGCAGGCGTGGTGCATCGGGCTTGGCAAAGAGGCGGCTTTCGAATTCCAGCCCTGGCGACAAACCCATATAAGCGTGGGTCGGGCGGGCGAAGCAGTAGACGCAACCATGCTCGCAACCGCGATAGGGATTGATGGACCGGTCGAACGAGATGTCGGGCGAAGTGTTGCGCGCAAGGATTTTGCGCGGCTTCTCAACCTGCACATCGGTTCGGAAGGGCGGCAGGTCCTCCAGAGACTGCCAACCATCGTCGAACCCTTCGCGGGTTACTGGTTCGAAGCGGCCAGTCATATTAATCGCAGCGCCGCGACCCCTTCGACGACCATGATCGATCCGCAAGCCGGACCCATCCATAACGGTATTGGCGAGAGCCGCGCGTCCGACGCCGAAGGCTGCGTGATCCGCTTGTTCGATCTGTTCCATGAGACGGGTCCGTTCGATGGCTGTTCTATGACATTAGTCCTACCACATAAATAGAACAGATCAAGAACAAAATCAATGACCGCGTGTGGCCGGGTCGACGCCCTTGCGCTTCGAACCGGCTTCGGTAGAAAAAGGCATGCTCAGCGTGATTATGGAAACACAGAATGACGAGGATGCTTTGGCGCGCACCCTGGCATCGCTCATTTCCGCCGCAGTGGACGGGACGGTGCGGGAGGTGATCGTCTGCGACAACGGATCGACCGATCACACACGCAAGGTTGCCGAAACGACCGGTTGCAGTTTTTTGCCGGGAGCTGACGCCCTTTCGGCCATTCGGCGCGCGAAAGCGGAGTGGCTGCTTCTTCTGGAGCCCGGCAGCCGACCGGCGGGTTTCTGGCGCGAGGGATTGACCGAACATATGGAGGCGAGCACCAAAGCGGCGCGTTTTAGGCTCTCCAAAGCATCACGGTTGCCGTTTCTCAGCCGCCTGAAAAGAAACGGCGCCCTTCACTACGGGCTTGTGATTACGAAAAGACAGGCCCTGGCGCTCTGCAAACCGCACCGACCTCTGGAAAGCATCGGCGTCCGCCTGGCGACACGGCCTCTCAATGTCGAATTGCATCCGGCCGCCATCGGAGCAAGATAAAGGCCGACAGGCGCGGCCGATGGGGCGCGCCGAAGTTAGAGGCTTTTCGAGCCACCGCTGCGCTTCAGATGCTCGTCGAGCCTGGGCATGATCTCCACGAAATTGCAGGGCATGTGCCGGTAGTCGAACTGCGGAAGGAATATGCCGTCCCAGGCGTCCTTGCAGGCACCGGTCGATCCGGGAATGGAGAAGACGAAGGTCTGGTTTATAAGCCCGGCGCTGGCGCGGGACTGGATCGTCGAAGTACCGATCTTTTCATAGGAGATGCGGTGGAAAATGGCCGAGAAGCCATCCATCGCCTTGTCGTAGAGCGGCTCGATCGCATCGGGCGTCACGTCGCGACCGGTAAATCCGGTGCCTCCGGTCAGGATGATGGCATCGATATCGTCCCGCGCAGTCCAGTCGCGAACCAGCGCTTGAATGGCGTCGACCTCGTCGCGGATAATGTCGCGGGCCTGCAACTCGTGACCAGCCTTCGAGATTCGATCGACCAGAAGATCGCCGGATCTGTCCTCCGCCAGCGTTCGCGTGTCGGATACGGTCACCACACCGAAGCGGACGGGCACGAATACGCGATTTTCGTCGATATGGCTGTGGCTCATTGGGTTACGCTGCGTCCTCGAAGGGTTATGGCGGCCTGGACATACCAGTCCGGCTGTCGGATGCGAATGGCGGCGGCGGCCTTTTCGGCGTCACGTTGCGAGGCGAATATGCCAAAACATGTGGCGCCCGATCCTGTCATCCGCATGAAGAGCGGGCGCTGGTGGTCCAGTTCGGCCAGCGCGTCTGCAATGGAGGGCGCAAGCGCCATGGCGGGAGGCTGAAGATCGTTGCGGGTCGTCTGGAGATAGTCGACGACCGCGTCGAGGTTCGGGCTGGCAGGAAGTGCGCCGAGAGGCGGGTTGTCCCGATGCTCCAGATCGGCGAACACCGCCGCCGTCGGCACCTTTTCGCCGGTATTCACCAGAACGAGGGGAAGGTCCGGCCAATCTTCGATGCGCGTCAATCCTTCCCCGATACCCGAGGCCAGAAGCGTCGTCGATGCAAGGCACATCGGTATGTCGGCGCCCAGTGACAGCGCCATGCGGATCAGTTCGGGGCTCCGCTTGTCGAGGGGCAGCTTCCAAAGCCGACAAAGCGCCAGCAATGTCGCGGCGGCGTCCGCCGACCCACCTCCGACGCCGGCGGCGACCGGAAGATGCTTCTCCAGCCGGATGGCGACGGGCGGGCAGTCGGTCGGGCCGAATTCGGCACGCAGCAGATCGCGGGCACGCAGTTCCAGATTGTCGTCCTTCGCTGGCAGGCCGCGATTGTTCGGTCCGGTAATTTCGTAGCGATCGCGCATCGCCAGCGCCGCCGTCACGCGATCGCCTGCGGATGCAAAGACTGCTATCGTTTCCAGTGTATGATAATCATTGTCGCGCCGGCCTGTGACGTGCAGGGCCAGGTTGATCTTCGCGGGCGCAAAGACGCTGACGGTTTCGATGTCGGAAACAGCATCGGCCGTATCGTGGGGAATCACTGTTTCAAACGATACTCGCCGGTCTCCGGATCGCGGACCAGGGTTCCCTGCGGCGTTTCCGTGTCGTCCTCGGCGTCTCGGATCGTCCGGCTCACACGCTCGCTCTCCGTCTGATACATGCGATAGGCGGCAGCGGCTGCGACCCCTGCCAGGGCAGCGATAATCAGTTGCGGCATATCACATCATCTCCCGCCAATTGCTTTCACCACCGTATCTTATTGCCGGATCGCGGCGAAATCAAAGGCCGAATCGCTGCCAGAGCAGGCGTTCTTCGACCGTTTGCACCAAGCCGCCGGCAAAGCCGGCTCCGGCCTTCGACAGATCGTTCCGGAAAGGCGAAATGCGTCGGCCGAACAGCCCGCCCGATGCCGAGATGAGCTTGAGCCGAACCTTGTCTCCATATTTTTCGCGCATGACGGATCGGACATCGCCGAGCCCGTCGATCAGGCCGCGCGACAGCGCGCTGTTCCCGGTCCAGAAAGCGCCGCTGAAAAGCTCGGGATCGTCCGACAGCTTGCCCTCTCTGCGCTCGCGCACCATGGTCTTGAACACATCGTGGATCTCGAGTTGCAGCGATTTCAGCCGCTCGACATCGTCTTCCTTTACCGGTTGGAATGGGTCGAGCGTCGCCTTGTTCTCGCCCGCCGTATAGAGCCGCCGTTCGATGCCGAGCTTGTCGATCGCTTCGGTAAAGCCGAATCCGGCATAGAGAACGCCAATAGACCCGACGATCGAACAGGGATCGGCATAGATTTCATCGCCCGCAATGGCGATCATGTAGCCGCCGGACGCCGCCACGTCTTCGCAGAAAATGATAACCGATTTGTCCTTTTCATCGGCAAGCGCCCGGATGCGCTGGAAGATCTGCCGTGACTGAACCGGCGATCCCCCTGGCGAATTGACGGCGATGGCGACCGCCGGAGCGCTTTTTATCGAAAAGGCCTTTTCAAGAAGCGGCGCCGCGGATGCAAAGGAAAGACCCTGGCGAAGCGGGGAGCCGCCTGCTGCGGAAATGGCGCCTTGCAAGCGGACGACGGGGACGATGATCTTATCGGATCGAAAGCGGGCGGGCAGAAGAGATTTGAGAAAATTGGCCAAGGGGGCTCCATCGGTTCTGATGATACGGATCATGTAGGAAAGCGACCGGCCCACTCAAAGCGGTAAGGCCGGGCCGTCGGGGAAAAAATCCGCTTCACCGTTGATCAGAGCGTTCGCCTCGGAGGTAAAGGCGCTACCGTCGTCACCATGAAGGACAAGTGGCGGATGCACCGTCAGCGGGGCGCGATCATTGCGCCGACCTCGCATAATAAGCCGGATCGCTGGTGTCGCTGCCCGCGGCTGAACGAAGCGGAGGACCAGCCCGCCGAACCGTCCTCTCATCGCGCCAAGCGCTTCGTCGAGATGCCGAGGCCGGCAGATCAGCGCACACCATGCGCCCGCTCGCGCCACGGCGGCGGCAGTGCGCAGCCAGTCTTCCAGCAGGGTTTCCGTCATGACATGGGCATCGCGGCGCAGCGGATCGGTCGTGGACCGATCGCGGGGATCGTTGAAGGGCGGGTTGAGAATCACCGCATCGGCCGAATTGTCGGTCAGGCCCGCATCGCGTCGATGCTGCGCCGGCGCAGCGACGTTGGCCGGAATGAGAGTGGCGCGAGCCGCCAGCTCCTTATTTTCGGGATGCGCCAGGGTGGCCTCGGCGCAGGCGATCATGGGCGGTGCGTTTTCCACGAGAACCGTTTCGGCCGCCGGGCATCGGGACAGAACGGCCAAGCCAGCGGCGCCGCTGCCTGCGCCCAGATCGACCGTCTTTCCGCGAAAGGTCCGTGGCAGCGCACTGGCCAGAAGCATCGCATCCAGCCCCGCGCGATGCCCCCGCTTTTTCGGCTGGACCAGATGGAAGCGTCCACGGTGAAAGGCGTCGAGCGTCGTGCCGGTTCCGGCGTCAGTCGTCATGAACGCCGCGTTCGATATCCGCATCGGCCAGAAGACGCGCGGCCCGGTCGAGATCCTGCGGGTCGACGAGGACGCGGCGCGGCAAAATACCCAGCGATCCTTCCATGATCGACATGTTCTGATCGGCGACCATGTAACGTATGCCGGCATCGCGAAGCAGCGCTTCGACGAAGGATAGTTCCACGGCATTGTTCGATCGATAGAGAATATCCATGGCCAAACCTTTCGCAGACCGGCGGGCCGCGGGCAAGCGGCCGTCGATCTCCTTGCGCTCCAGTGGGCCGCTGGCTAAGGAACGGGCGAGTTGATGCGGCGCGATCCATCGGAGTGGCAGGGTTGAGTATTGATAAGGCACAGGGCGGCGAGACGACCGTGGCGGTCGCGTCTGTGGAACCTCTGTTGAAGCTGAGCGCCGATGCGATGGCCGCGGTCAACGAATTGATCCTGTCGAAGGCCGGATCGGACGTCGAACTCATCCCGGAGATCTCGAACTATCTCGTCAATGCCGGCGGCAAGCGCCTGCGCCCCATGCTGACCATCGCCAGCGCCGAGATGTTCGGCTATCGGGGCGACGCTCATATCAGGCTGGCGACGGCCGTGGAGTTCATGCACACGGCGACATTGCTGCACGACGATGTGGTCGATGAGAGCGATATGCGCCGCGCGCGCGCCACCGCGCGCCGTATCTGGGGTAATCAGGCTTCCGTTCTGGTCGGCGATTTCCTGCTCGGTCAGGCCTTCCGACTTATGGTGGATGTCGGCTCGCTCGATGCGCTGGACGTTCTGTCGACGGCCGCCTCGGTGATCGCCGAGGGCGAGGTCTGGCAGTTGTCCGCGTCGCGTTCGATGGAGACCACGAAGGCGGATTACGAGGCGGTCATCCGCGCCAAAACGGCGGCACTCTTTTCCGCCGCCGCCGAGATGGGACCGATCATCACTGGCGCGAGCGAGCGTGAACGACAGGCCCTGCGCACCTATGGCGACACGCTCGGTATGGCGTTTCAGCTGGTGGACGACGCGCTCGACTATGGCGGATCGGCGGCGTCGCTCGGCAAGAATGTTGGTGACGATTTCCGCGAGGGCAAGGTGACGCTGCCGGTGATCTTCGCCTATCGCGACGGCGATGATCAGGACCGCGCATTCTGGAAGGCCGCCATCGAAGAGGGGCGGAACGACGACGCGGCGCTGGCATCCGCCATCGAACGGCTGGAGCGCACGGGCGCTGTCGAAAAGACGGTGAGCGAAGCCAGGCTGTACGGTGAGACGGCGAGGACGGCACTTGCTGAGTTGCCGGAGGGGCCCTGGCGCGATGCGCTCGATCAGGTCGTCGGCTTCTGCATTAGCCGCGTTGTCTGAGGGTTCGCATTGCGGTGGACCCGCTTTTCCGCCAAGGACACCGTAAAAAGGCCATCCTTGAACGGCACGATTATGCAGGCGATTTGCAAGATGGGACGTTCGATGACTGCAGTGAAAATGTTCGGCCGGAAGGCGCTTCCCCTGACTCTGGCGGCGCTGGTGGGGCTTGGCTGGCTTGTTGTCGACCGCCCCGCCGTACAGGCAGCCACCGGCCATGCGGATGAAAGCCTGATCGATATCCGCTCGCGGGCCGGCGCTTTTCTCGCTGCGCAGCTTGCGACGGAAGAGGGAGACCTTGACCGGTCGATTGCCTATCTTCGCCGGGCGCTGAGCTTCGATCCAACGGAAACCAAGCTGCGCGTCAATCTGATGATGACCCTGCTTGGGCGCGGCAAATTCGACGAGGCGCTGGCCGAGGCCGAGCGCCTGAAAGCCGTTCCCGAAGCCGAGCGTTTTGCGCGGCTGACCGTGGCGGTCGATGAAATGCGCGGCAAGAACTTCAAGCGCGTTCCTTCGACGCTTCAGAACAGAGCCGGTCAGGACGATCTGCAAAGGCTGACGAATAGGGTGATGGCGGCTTGGGCGAAAGCGGGCAATGGCGATGCCGGCGGCGCGCTGGCCGATCTGCGGGCGCTGGACGATCAGCCTTGGTATGCACCCTTCACGACGCTTCATTCTGCATTGATGGCCGACCTTTATGAACGGCCGGAGGCCGATCGCCTTTACCGTTCGCTTCTGGATGACGAGGAAGCGTCGGCGGGCGCGCCCGATCTCTGGGTTCAGGGCGTGGCAGCCTATGCCAGCTGGCTCATTCGCGATGGCCGCGCCGATTTCGCCCGTTCGGTGCTATCGAGCGGTGAAGCCGTAGCGCCGCAATTCATCGAATTTGGCGAACTGCGCAAGAAGTTGAAGAGCGGCAAGCGACCCGAGCGTTTCGTTGAATCCGCGCGCGAAGGCGCGGCGATCTATCTCTACGATCTCGGGCTGGTGCTGAATCGGCCGGGCAGCGAGCCTTTGACGCGCGTCTATCTGCAACTGGCCCGTGCGCTGATGCCGCAGAACGGCACCATTCTGGTTCAGATCGGGCTGGTGGAGGAGCGGCTCGGCTTCCCGCGCCGTGCGATGGAATACTATGGAGATGTGCCGGAGCGATCGCCTCTTCGCCGTATTGCCGATCTGCAATCGGGTCTCGCCCTGGCCGATGCCGAAGACTACAAAGCTGCTGAAAAATCACTGCGGGACGCCATAGCGCGCGATCCCATGGAAGAACGGGCCTACCTGGCGCTCGGCGATATTTTCGCCCGCAACGAGCAGTTCGCCGAGGCGGCGCAGCTTTACGAGGAGGCGGTCGCGGCGCTGGAAGAGGGCGGCAAGAAGCCCGACTGGAACTTCTACTACCGGCGGGGCATGGCCTATGAGCGCCTGAAGCAATGGGATAAGGCCGAACCGGATTTTCGGCGGGCGCTGACGCTGGAGCCGAACCGTCCCGAAGTCCTGAACTATCTCGGTTATTCCCTTGTCGACCGGAACGAGAAGCTGGAGGAAGGGCTAGACCTTATCCGCAAGGCGGTCGAGGCGCGGCCCGATGCCGGTTTCATCGTCGATTCGCTTGGATGGGCCTTCTATCGCCTCGGCCGCTACGATGAGGCGGTGCGCGAACTGGAACGCGCCATAGCGTTGATGCCGGAAGACCCGACGGTCAACGACCATCTCGGCGACGCTTATTGGAAGGTCGGTCGGAAACTGGAGGCCGAATATCAGTGGAACGCGGCGCTGGCGGCGGTGAAAGCCATGAAGAAGCCCGATCCGATGCTGATGGCGGAGATCATGAGCAAGCAGGCGCGGGGCCTGCCGGATGACGAGCCGGCGCGCAATGCCGATGCGGCCTTGGCGGTGGATCCTGCAGAAGCAGCCAACTGATCCGTCGCGGCGCGCTGGATAGAGCCTGAGTCTCGACGTTCTGTAACGGCTGCGGGGTTCTGTCCGCTTGATTCCGGGTGGCTGGCCCACTAGGGTCCGCCGCGATTTCCCAGACCTTGACGGACCATCCCGTGACCGCATCCCACCTCGACCCGACCCGCTCCTTTCAGGGGCTTATCCTGACGCTGCACGATTACTGGGCGAAGCGGGGCTGCGCCATTCTGCAGCCCTACGACATGGAGGTCGGGGCCGGCACCTTCCATCCGGCGACGACCTTGCGCGCGCTCGGGCCGAAGCGCTGGAACGCGGCCTATGTGCAGCCGTCCCGCCGACCCAAGGACGGCCGCTATGGGGAGAATCCGAACCGGCTGCAGCACTACTACCAGTATCAGGTGATCCTGAAGCCGAACCCGACCGATCTGCAGGAACTCTATCTCGGCAGTCTGGAAGCGATCGGCATAGACCCGTTGCTGCACGACATACGCTTTGTCGAAGATGACTGGGAAAGCCCGACGCTCGGCGCCTGGGGCCTCGGCTGGGAGTGCTGGTGCGACGGCATGGAAGTCAGCCAGTTCACCTATTTCCAGCAGGTCTGCGGCATCGAATGCGCCCCTGTCGCCGGCGAACTGACCTATGGGCTCGAGCGAATCGCCATGTATGTGCAGAACGTCGACAATGTGTACGATCTGAACTTCAATGGCGGCGAGGGGGACGACAGGGTCAGCTATGGCGACGTCTTCCTGCAGGCCGAGCAGGAATATTCGCGCTACAATTTCGAGATCGCCGATACCGACACGCTGCGCCGCCATTTCGAGGACGCCGAAGCCGAATGCGCCGCGATTCTTGCCGCCGGTGAACCGGAAGGCAAGGGCGGTCTGCATCGCTGCGTGCTGCCGGCCTACGACCAGTGCATCAAGGCGTCCCACGTCTTCAACCTGCTCGACGCGCGCGGCGTGATCTCCGTCACCGACCGTCAGAGCTATATTCTGCGCGTCCGCAACCTCGCCCGCCAGTGCGGCGAGGCGTTTCTGAAGACCGAAGCAGGTGGGGCTGGCAAAGTGGCCGCATGAGCTTTGTCGACGTCAGCGAAATTGCGCGAAACATCGGGCTTGTGATTCTGGCTGCTGCGGGAATCTGGTTCACGAGCCGGCAATATGTTCGCGCGCGGCGGCGTGATGAATTTGCGCTTTTCGCCAAAGCGTCGGAGATGATGAGATCGGCGAACGCGGATGTGCAGTTCGACGGCTACCTCATGATGCGTTACCTGGAAGCCTCGCCCGATGTCGCCGAACTGGCAAAGGCAGCAGCGGCGGACTATATTGAAGCGGTAGACACGGACATGGTTGAGCGGATCGAGGAGGCGACATGACGATATTTGAAACGATCTTCGCCATCGTGCTGTTCGGCATTCTTGCCGCCAGCGTGATCGATTTTGTCGTGTTCCTATGGAAGAATCGTGGGCCCGCTCCCGATCCCAAGCGGGAAGATTTTGTCCGTGCGCTGATCGCCAAGCGCCGTCGAGAGCTGGAGGCTGCGGAGTCCTGACCTGCAGCTCTGAATCGGCTTGATCGAATGGTGTTTCGATTGGAACTCGACCATCTCGCCATCGCCGCGCCAGACCTCGTCTCGGGTGCAGCATATGTGCGTGAGCGCCTCGGCGTCGATATTCCGCCCGGCGGCAGCCATCCGAAAATGGGCACGCACAACCGCCTGATGAAGCTGGGCGAGACCGAGTTTCTCGAAGTCATCACCATCGACCCCGACGCGCAGCCGCCGGAGCAGCCGCGCTGGTACGCGCTCGACCGGCAGGGCGACCGCCCGCCTTTCCTCTCCACCTGGATCCTTCGCACAGACGATCTCGATGCGGCCTGCGCCGCTCTGCCGCGCGCCATCGGCAGGCCGATGACGGTCAGCCGGGGCGATCTGACCTGGCGTATCACCGTGCCGGATGACGGCTCGATGCCGTTCGAAGGGACGTTTCCGACGATCATGCAATGGCCGGACGGCAGGACGCCCGGCGCGACGATGGCCGAGCGCAATTCCCGCCTGTCGAAGCTGACGGTCACCCATCCGCTGGCCGGTTTCATCGCAGCGGCGCTCGCCCCGCATTTCGCCGACGATCGCGTGCTCTTCCGAACCGGTCATGCGTCCGGTTTACAGGCCGAAATCGAAACGCCGGAGGGTTCGCGCGTATTGGGTGGGTGACGTCGACCGCCAGGTTTGGCACCCTGCACCGATGAAGCGCTTTCGTATCGCCACCGCCCGCGCCATGAGAAGCGCGCCCGAAGATATGGAGGCGAAGCTTTGGCGGCATCTATGGCGCATCCCGGTGGAAGGGTCTCATTTTCGCCGTCAGGCACCTATCGGACCCTACTGCGCCGATTTCGCTTCTCACCGTCTCAAGTTGGTTATTGAGGTCGACGGCTCTCACCATGCGGATGAGAGGCAGGCATCTCATGACATATCTCGCGACGCATGGCTGAACGATCAAGGCTATCTGGTATTGCGGTTTTGGACCGATGATGTGCGATACGAACTGGATTCCGTGCTCGATACCATCTATGCCGCCGTCGAGGCCCGCTCCCACCTCCCCCTCGATGGGGGAGGTCGCGCCACTGGCGCGGGTGGGGGTGCGGAAAACTGATGATCACCCCACCCCGGCGCTGATGCGCCGACCCTCCCCATCGAGGGGAGGGTGAGGAATGAGACCATGCCTGACCTTCTTCTCGAACTGCGCTCCGAAGAGATTCCAGCCCCGCCGGAGGCCCGGAGCCGCATTGCGGTGAGGACCGACAAAAAGAGAGCGGCATGCGGACTGATGGAATATGCCCATGCCTGACCTTCTTCTCGAACTGCGCTCTGAAGAGATTCCCGCCCGCATGCAGCGCAAGGCGGCGGGCGATCTGAAAAAGATGGTGACCGACGCGCTGATCGATGCCGGCCTGACCTATGAGGGCGCCGCCGAACACTGGACGCCCCGTCGCCTGACGCTCGATATTCGCGGCCTGACCGCGCGTTCCGCCGATGTACGCGAGGAGCGGAAAGGCCCGCGCACCGACGCGCCCGAAAAGGCGATTGCCGGCTTTCTGCGCGGCGCGGGCCTCGACAGCATCGATCAGGCCGAGGTCAGGAGCGACCCGAAGAAAGGCGATTTCTACGTCGCCACCATCGAAAAACCGGGCCGCCCGGCAGACGCAATCATCGCCGAGGCGATGCCCGGCATCATTCGCTCGTTTCCGTGGTCCAAATCCATGCGTTGGGGCCCGGCGTCCGGGCCGAAGGGCAGCGACTATAACGGCGTGGAGGGCCGGGGCGGCGAGGCGATGCGCTGGGTGCGCCCGCTGCAATCGATCCTCTGCACCTTCGGGCCGGAGACCGAAGACCCGGTGATCGTCCAATTCGATGTGGGCGGCATCCGCGCCGGCAACACGACCGTCGGCCACCGCTTCCATGCTGGCGGCGAGATCGCCGTGCGCCGCTTCGACGATTATGTAAACAAGCTGGAAAAGGCCAATGTCGTGCTCTCGGCCGCGCGGCGAAAGGACATGATCCTGCACGATGCGAAGGATATGGCCTTCGCGAGCGGTCTCGAACTGGTCGAGGACGAGGCACTGCTGGAAGAGGTCGCGGGCCTGGTCGAATGGCCGGTCGTCCTGCTCGGCGAGTTCGAGGAGGAGTATCTCGAAATCCCGGACGAGGTCATCCGCCTGACGATCAAGACGAACCAGAAATGCTTCGTCACACGGCAGAGAATCTCCTCGCCCCTGGAGGGAGAGGGTGGCTCGCATGGCGAGCCGGGTGAGGGGGGAAGCCTCTCCAATAAATTCATCCTCGTTTCGAACATCGATGCGAAGGATGGCGGTGCTGAGATCGCCCGTGGCAATGGCAAGGTTGTGCGTGCGCGCCTCGCCGATGCGCTCTATTTCTGGCGCACCGATCAGCAGGATCTGCCGGACATCGACGATCTGAAAGCGAGCGCCGACGATCTCGGGCTCGATCTGTTCAAACCGCTCGACCAACGCATGGCGCGGCTGGACCACCTAAACGTCACCTTCCACGCCAAGCTCGGGACGCAGGGCGAGCGCGTCCGCCGCATCGCCGCGCTGGCGGAAGAACTGGCCGGCGTTCTGGATACGCAGGGCTTCCACCTCCCCCTCGATGGGGGAGGTCGCACCGAAGGTGCGGGTGGGGGTGAGACGGTCGAGGCAGCAACGCCCCCCACCCCGGACGTTCCGTCCGACCCTCCCCACCGAGGGGAGGGTGGTCGTCTGGCGCAACTGGCCCGCCGCGCGGCGCTGCTCGCCAAGGCCGATCTCACGACCGAAGTGGTGCAGGAATTTCCCGAAGTGCAGGGCGCGATGGGCAAGACCTACGCGCTGTTACAGGGCGAGGACTCGAGTGTCGCAACCGCTATCGAGGATCACTACCGCCCGCAGGGGCCGTCCGACGCCGTGCCGACCGATCCGGTCGCGATTGCCGTGGCGCTGGCCGACAAGCTCGACACGCTGACCGGCTTCTGGGCCATCGACGAAAAACCGACCGGTTCGAAGGACCCTTATGCTCTCCGCCGCGCCGCTCTCGGCGTGATCCGGATCGTGGCTGAGAATGGGATTCGTCTTGGGTTAATTCGCGGGCTGATCGGCCCAACAATTCGGTATGCGGTTTTCTTCCAGAAGCGCGAGAGCGAAGATTTTTTGCAGCACGCAGAGCTACTCGCGCGAGTAGGGCTTATCAGTGCCGATTACAGGGCTGAAATAGAGGATCGACTTGTTGGCGAATCGGGCCGAGAGGCCTTATTGGAGAAGGCACCAGATTGGTCGTGGGAGCTAACACTGTCGCTCCTCGCATTCTTCCACGACCGTCTGAAGGTCTATCTGCGCGATCAGGGCGCGCGGCACGATCTGATCGACGCTGTGCTGGCGAGTGGCACCCACCTCCCCCTGGATGGGGGAGGTCGCACCGAAGGTGCGGGTGGGGGTGAGAAAGTCGAGGCAGCAACGCCCCCCACCCCGGACGTTCCGTCCCACCCTCCCCACCAGGGGGAGGGTGGGCACACCGACCATGCTGCCAACGACGATCTCCTCCTCATCATTCGGCGGGTGCAGGCGCTGGGCGCTTTCCTCGACACCAAGGAAGGGCAGAACCTTCTGGCCGGCACGAAACGCGCCACGAACATTCTGGCCAAGGAAGAACAGCAGGGCCTGTCCTTCGACCAGCCGGTCGATCCGTCGCTCTTCGAGCAGGATGGGGAGCGCGCGCTCTTCGAGGCATTGGAAGCGCAGGAAAACGCCGCTGCAGAAGCCACCGAGGCCGAGGATTACGAGCGGGCGCTGGCCGCGCTGTCGAAGCTGCGCGGACCCATCGATGCGTTCTTCGACGCGGTGATGGTCAATGCAGAGATCGCCTCGGTGCGCGGCAACCGCCTGGCGCTACTGAACCGTATCCGCAACGCCACCGGTCAGGTCGCCGATTTCTCGAAGATCGGCGGTTAGACAACGGGAATTACGATGGATTGCGGCTAGTAGCGCATCTTCATCTTGGAGAATTCCGGCTCGGACGGCGCGCCTTCATTGGCGGAAGCGTTCTTTGTCTCAACCTCGACAATAGCTGGCCCGGAGCCTTCCTTGGCAAGTTCGTCCATGGGCGGCTCTTCGGCCGAAGCGGATGCTTCAGCCCCGTCCCCGCCGATGATTTCGACGTCGTTCTGGACCGTCACATCGGTTTGCGCGGCTTCGTCCGCATCAGGAAGCGCGGCGGTGGTCTGCCGGTCGACCCCTTCATCGGGCAACACCGGCGTGTCGGCCAACTGATTGGCGCCCTTCTCGGCTTCTTGCGCCGCCAGCCTGCGCTGGCGTTCCTCGGCGCGCTGCGCTGCGAGGATCGGCCCGAGCGCGTTTTCGTCCGGTCGGCCGATGACCTCCTCCAGCGCGCTTGTCCGGGTCAGTTCTTCGTCTTCGTAGAGATCCGTCGGCATGATCGGTCGCAGCAACGGCGGCTCGGGCGCTTCGGCCTTCGACGGCTCCCAGCCCTCCGGCTTGATCAGCATGATCGATGGCGATTGATACTCATAGACATAGCCGCCCGGTCCCGTCTCCGTCTGCGCATGGGAGACGGCAGCGCCGGCGCTCAGCGACGCGGCGCAGGCAATAATCGTGAGACGGGTACGGTTCATGGCGTTCTTCCTCATAGTGCCGACCATGCCATGGCGACCCTTTCCGTCAGGTTGGCAAATCGGGTTAATGAGGGGTTAATAGCCCATCGATGCAGGCATTGCGCGCCGCAGGACTTGGCGCTAGGCCATGAGCCATGATGACGGTTTCAACCATCGCTTCAGCGCCTATAGTGGAGGCAGATTCGCCTGATTGCGTGGTGCGGGCTGCCGCAATGCTCGATGAGGGACGACTGGTCGCCCTGCCGACCGAAACGGTCTACGGCCTTGCCGCCGATGCGGGCAATGGCGAGGCGGTCGCGGCCATCTTCGCGGCGAAGGGCCGGCCTGCCTTCAATCCGCTGATCGCCCATGTCGATGGGCTTCCCATGGCCGAACGGCTTTGCCGTTTCGACTCGCTTTCCCGCGAACTGGCGGGCGCCTTCTGGCCCGGCGCTCTCACTCTCGTTCTGCCGAAGAAGGAGAATGCGCTGGTGCACGATCTGGTCACCGCCGGCCAACCGACCCTGGCGGTTCGTCAGCCGCGTGGTATCGCTGCCCAGGTGATCGCCGAACTCGGTCGTCCACTCGCCGCGCCCAGCGCCAATCGTTCCGGGCGGATCACCGGAACCGATGCGCAGGCCGTGGCCGACGATCTGGGTGGATCGGTCGCGCTGATCGTCGATGGCGGTGCGCCGGCGATCGGCGTGGAATCGACGATCGTAAAGGTGGAGGATGGCGTCATCACCATTCTGCGACCGGGCGGGGTAACAGCCGAGGAACTGGCCAATTTTGGCGCGGTGGGTCGCGCCGGCGGTGGCGCCGCCATTCAGGCGCCGGGCATGCTGGCCTCGCACTACGCGCCCAATGCGGCTATCCGCCTCGATATCGATGAAGTGCGCGAAGGCGAGGCGCTTCTGGCATTCGGCCCGGATCGCGCCAGCGGTTTCGAACGCGCCGTCGCAGTCGAAAATCTGAGCGAGGCCGGCGATCTGCGACAGGCGGCAGCGCGGCTTTTCGCGGCGATGCGAGCATTGGATGGCTATGGAGCAACAGCAATTGCGGTTGAACCGATCCCTGCCGAAGGTCTGGGCGAAGCCATTCGCGACCGCCTGTCTCGTGCCGCCGCTCCGCGAGATGGAGATGGAATCGCATGACGATCACCCCGGAACTGATCGAGCGCTTCACTGCCATCGTCGGCGAGAAATATGCACTGCAGGCGGAGGCTGACACCGCCGCCTACCGTCACGAATTGCGCAAACTCTTCCATGGCCTGACGCCGCTGGTGCTGCGGCCCGGTTCGACCGACGAAGTGGCGGCGATTCTGCGGTTGGCAAGCGAAACCGGCACGCCCATCGTCCCGCAGGGCGGCAATACGGGGCTCGTTGGCGGGCAGGTGCCGGACGGCTCCGGCGACCAGATCGTCCTGTCGCTGTCGCGGCTGGATGCGATCCGTGAAATCGACGCCGATGCCGGCACGATGACGGTCGAGGCGGGCGTTTCCCTGCAGGCCGTGCGCGAGGCCGCGGCGGATCGCGACCTGATGTTCCCGTTATCCATCGCCAGCCAGGGCACCGCGCAGATCGGCGGCATTCTGGCGACCAATGCCGGCGGCGTGAACGTTCTGGCCTATGGCAATGCCCGCGATCTTTGCCTGGGCCTTGAAGTGGTGCTGCCATCGGGCGAGGTGCTGGACGATCTGCGCAAGCTACGGAAGGACAATACCGGCTACGATCTGAGAAACCTCTTCATCGGCGCGGAAGGAACACTCGGCATCGTCACAGCGGCGGTGCTGAAGCTCGTGCCGCAGCCGAAGGGGCGTCAAGTCGCCTGGGCCACGCTGAACGATCCAGCGGACGCCTTGAGGCTCTATCGGCTGGCATCCTCTGCCGCTGGCAGCGCGCTCACCGCGTTCGAACTGATGGCTGGCGACGCGGCGCGGCTGGCCGAAGCGCATGTCCCCGACGTCCGTGTCCCGATCCAGAACGAAACCGCCTGGCATGTGCTGATGGAACTATCGTCCGGACGGGGTGAAGACGAGGCGCGCGCTCTGGCCGAAGAGATCCTCAGTAGGGCGCTGGAAGAGGGCGCCGTGACTGACGCCGTTCTGGCCGCTTCCATCGCGCAGGGTGACAGCTTCTGGAAGGTGCGCGAATCGATTCCCGAAGCCCAGCGGATCGAGAGTGCTTCCATAAAGCACGACGTGTCTGTGCCGGTTTCGTCCATTCCGGATTTCATCGTCGAGGCCGGGGCTGTTGTCGAACGGGTCACACCCGAGGGTCGGCTTGTCTGTTTCGGCCATATGGGCGACGGCAATCTGCACTTTAATGTGCAGGGCCCGCCTGGCGCAGCCGACGCGTTCCTGGCCAAATGGAAGCCGCTCAACGCAGCGGTGCACGATGTCGTCCGCCGCTATGGCGGCTCCTTCGCCGCAGAACATGGCATCGGCGCGCTGAAGCGCGACGAGTTGATTGCGACGAAGCCGCCGGTCGCCATCGATCTGATGCGGCGCATCAAGCAGACGCTCGACCCCTCCGGTATCATGAACCCCGGCAAGGTAATCTGACGGGCCGGACTATCGTTAAGGCGACCTTTCCACGGACTGTTCCGTTCGCTTTTCCGTAACCCTCGGAATCGCTTAGGTTTCGTTCACCCTGCCTCTTAAGGCGTTTTCGGCGTCCCCTCGCATAATGTGCCCTTATCGACGCCGCAAAAGACGGCGCGGACGAACTTCCGGGCAACCGCCCAGCGACTTGGATCGGAAGTCTTACAGGGAACGCCAGATATGAAGAACATTGCCGATCGCATGATCGCACGAAGAGAAGAGATCACCAGCCTCCGGCTCGATCCCTTTCATCTGCCTCAAACCGTCAGCTGCGGCTATGACGAGAACGGGGAGCCGGTCAGTTTCACCGTTCACGAAAAGGGCGTCGTCGCCCGCCGTGTCCTGGAAAAGAGCGGCCTGCCGCTATCCATGATGGTCGGCCTGACCGCCTATCGCGGCGTTGCCGCCGAAGCCAAGGAACTGGAAGACGGGCGGATCGACGTCACTCTTTCGCTTCTGCACGACGACCCGAACCTCACCGTGCCGCTTCTTGTCGCCGACAATCTCGACGACATCGCCGCCGACTGGCATCTCTGGTCCGAGAAGCTCGGCCTCCAGATGCTGCTGATCGAATCGGACGGCGTGGCCCGCACGCTGGAAGAAAGCCTTGGCGCGGTGAAGAAGTCGCAGCCGAGCGAGCGCCGTGCGGGACGTCCCACCCGTGCGCGCCGTCCCCGTTTCCTCGCCCGTCGGCGGACGGGTTCGATGGGGATGCGGCTGATCGTCGATGGTCAGGAGATCATCGCACGTCAGTAACAACGACAATGCCTTGAGAAGCAGGAAAAGCGGCCCGACAACGGGCCGTTTTTTCGTTGCGGATCAGATTTGCGGCGACAGCGCCGCCCAGGCCGCGCCACCGAGAAGGCCGAGAAAGATCAGCCAGCCGACGCGCTTGTTGCTCTTGAAAAGCGCCAGGCACTGGTCGGCATCGTCGATGTCGAGCGCGCGGATCTGACCGGCCATGTGGAACCCGGCAGCGATCAGCCCGGCAAAGGCGGGAAGGGGCACCTCAGCGAGGGCAAAGGCTAGCGCCATAAACAGAAGCGCGGCGGCGTAGATCCAGATCAGCGCGCGGCCTGTCCGCTCGCCGAAAAGCCTGGCGGTGGAGCGGACGCCGACCAGAGCGTCGTCCTCCTTGTCCTGATGCGCGTAGATCGTATCGTAGCCGATGGTCCACAGGATCGCGCCGGCATAGAGGGCGAGCGGCGGCCAGCCGAGCGTGCCGAACCAGGCCTGCCAGCCCATCAGCGCGCCCCACGAGAAAGCGAGACCGAGCACACTTTGTGGCCAGTTGGTGAAGCGCTTGGCAAAGGGATAGACGGCGACAATAGCAAGAGAGGCAACCCCAAGGCCGAAAGTGGCAAGACCGTTCCGCAGGGTGTGGATGTCAAGCAGTACGGGAAGCGAGGAGAGCGCGATCAGAACGGCAAGGCCGATCAACGCTTGCGTGACGAGAAAGCCCGCCGCCTGCTTGGTGCTGACCTGGCCGGAGGGCAGGGGGCGCGAGCGGGTCCGCGCAACCTGCGCGTCGATCTTCCTGTCGACGAAATCGTTCCAGGTGCACCCTGCGCCGCGCATTGCGATGGCGCCGATCATGAAAAGCGCCAGTTCAGCGATAAAGAGCGCGGTCAGCAGGAGAGGTCCGCTCGTGCCGGACAATTCGCCCGCCGCGCGTCCGCCCGCCGTACCGCTGCCGGCCATGGACTGCACCGTCAGGCTCGCCGCCATGGCCAGACTCCACCAGCACGGCCAGAGCAGAAGCCACCAGCCGATGGGTCGGTCCCAACGGGCCAGTTGCGCATAGGGCCAGGCCGAGCGCGGCAGCAGCCGATAAACCCAATGGCCCGATGGCGCATCCGCCACGCGACCCTGCTGGCCAAGATCCTGAACCTTCTCCATAAGCGGCAGATTGCAGCGCCGGGCGAAACGGTCAAGTGATCGACAAGTGAAAGGAGAGGTTCGAACTTGATTCGAGCTGACGCTCGCCATAGGCAATCGGCGAACCATCCGACAAACGCCGGAACAAACCGCTCATGACCGCCATCAACACGCTCCTTATCGGCTCCGGTGGCCGCGAACACGCGCTGGCCTGGAAGATCGCCCAGTCGGACCGGCTCGGACGGTTTTTCGCCACGCCCGGTAATCCCGGTATCGCCGACCATGCCGAATGCGTGACGCTGGACGTCTCGGGTCATATGGCCATCGTCGAATTCTGCCGGAGCGAAGCCATCGATCTGGTGGTGGTCGGTCCCGAAGCGCCGCTCGTCGCCGGCCTGGCCGACGATCTGCGCGATGCGGGCATCGCCTGTTTCGGCGCGTCCAGGGAAGCGGCGCGGTTGGAAGGCTCCAAAGCTTTCACCAAGGAAATCTGCGATCTGAAGGATGTTCCGACCGCCGGCTGGGCGCGCTTCAATAATGCCCCGAAGGCCAAGGCCTATGTGCGGCAGGCCGGCGCGCCCATCGTCGTCAAGGCGGACGGGCTGGCCGCCGGCAAGGGCGTCACCGTGGCAGAAACTGTCGAACAGGCCTGCGCGGCCATCGACGATTGCTTCGAAGGCGTGTTCGGAGACGCTGGCGCAGAGGTCGTGATCGAGGATTTCCTCACCGGCGAGGAAGCCTCCTTTTTCTGTCTCTGCGATGGCAAGATCGCGCTGCCGCTGGCCGGCGCGCAGGACCACAAGCGCGTCGGCGATGGCGATACCGGCCCGAACACCGGCGGCATGGGCGCTTACTCGCCCGCGCCGGTTCTCACCGACGAGCATATCGCCACGGTCATGTCGCGGATCGTCCAGCCGACGCTGGACGGGATGGCCGAGCGCGGCTCGCCTTTCACCGGCGTCCTTTATGCCGGGCTGATGATCGGAGACAAAGGCCCACAACTGATCGAATACAATGTCCGCTTCGGCGACCCGGAATGCCAGGTACTGATGATGCGCCTGAAAAGCGATCTGCTACCGGTGCTTCTTGCGGCGGCACAGGGACGGTTGGATGAATGCAAGCCGCTGCAATGGTCGGGCGATCCTGCGCTCACGGTGGTGATGGCGGCGAAGGGCTATCCCGGGACGCCGCAAAAGGGGAGCGAGATTGCCGGCCTCGATACGATTTCGGACGAGAGCGTCACAGTTTTCCATGCCGGAACCGCCGAAAAGGACGGCAAAATCGTCGCCAATGGCGGTCGGGTGCTGAACGTGACCGCAATGGCGCATAGCTTGAGCGCCGCCCGTGAGAAGGCCTACGCGGCAATTGACCGCATCCAGTGGGCTGACGGCTTCTACCGCACCGACATCGCATGGCGCGCGCTGGAACGCGGAGTGTAGACCCCGCGTGCTTTAGCGGAAACGCCGCGTTTCGGTGTCAGCCACGGAAGCGGCGTTCAAACCGAACAAGGGCGCAAGAGGCTCGTCGGGCGTGTTGTCCACGATAGACTGGATGCGCTCCAGAACGGTCGGGCCCTTGGTGTCCTTCTCACCGGCTTCCATCTCGATGGAAGCCTTCACGACCGGCACTTTCGGCGCGGCGACCTTTTTCGTCACGGCCACGTTCTGGGTCGTTTGAGCCTTCGGTTTTTCCGCCGCACGAATCGCCTTCGGTTCGGCCTTTTTCAGAACTGCTCTGTGCGACAGATCGCTCTTTGCCTTATCGACGGCAATGGCAGCGACCTTCTTTTCCGGGGCGCGCGCTGCCGGCTGGTCGGCTGGCTCCTTCTCGACCTTCTTTTTGAAGGCCGGGCTGACGCTTTTGCCGGCGGCGAAGCTGGCGAGCGCCTGAGTGGCGGTCTGTCGGGCGGCCGGCTGTGCGGAGAAGGCCAAAGCGGGTGACGCGCCTTTCTCGATCGGAGTGGTGACCGTTGCGAGTTCGATCGGTGCGGCGGTTTCGGCCTTCGGCTTGGCGACAGAAGCAACAGCAATGGCATCGCCAACCGGTTTCGGGTCGCGCGGCGAGCGCATTGGCATGGGTATCGCCAGCGAGCCGCCATCTGCCGTCGCCACCTGCACCATCTTCCCCGCATCGTCCTTGGCCGGGGTAACATTGCTTTTTGCAACCAGCATTTCCGGCTCGTCCGGCACGATCTTCGGCACCAGTTCACCGAACGGCCACACCTTCTTCAGCGCAGCCTTGCTCATCGGCGCGACATTGACGTCGATATCTTCGGCGGTGCCCAGCGGGCGATAGGGGCAGGTCGACTTGCCCTTGCAGTTGATGTGGCTGGCGAACTGCCAGAGCGCATAATCTTCCCAATTGCCGAGCGGGAATACGCCTTCGATCTCGTTGCGATAGCGCGCGTACCAGATCGGCAGGCGCGACAGAATCGGATAATCATGGGCGCGCTGGGCGATGAATTTCGACGTGCTGCCATTGGTGTAAAGCACCGGCCACCGGCCTGTCCGAGACTTGATACGCCGCGCGAAGATCTCGGCGTCCTCAAGGCTCATGAATTTTTCGGGATCGTTGTCCTCGATATCGATGGCGATCAGTTCGTCATCCTGCGGATCGGCGAATTCGAGGAAATGGTCGGCCTGATCTTCCGGATTGCCGGGACGTCCGAGATGATAGGCGCCCCAAACGAGCCCCAGCTCCTTCGCCATCATCCGGCGTGTATGGTAGAGTTCTTTCGTGACGGAATACCGCTTCCAGGCCAGCCGGCAATGGTCGTATTCCATCCCCTCGCCCTTGCAGCGATATTTCGGCGGCAGACCGTCCGAACCCTTATTGATGAACCCGGCGATCCGCTTGTCGGAGGCCAGCGCCTGCCAGTCGATTGGATTGTACTCATAGGCGTCGATAACCAGAGCGAGGTCGTCCCGCTTCCATGGTTCGTTCGCCGTATCGGCCATTGCCGGTATGCAAATCAGCGCGGCCAGTACCGCACCGCTTAAACGCAGAGTGAGTTTCTTTATGCCGTCCCGCACGCAGTGTCCCCTCTAGATGTCTTTGCCGTGTTCTGCTCGCGCCATCCCGCCGACGAAGCACCCTTGCGGCATCTTTTGGCCTACCAATGGGGCTGTGGTTTGACGGAAATAGGCCCACAACCGCCACATTTGTCGCATCGCGCCGGCCATACGTCCGGTTGTGGATGGCGCGACGAACTGGACAGGACCCCCATGGCTGACGCAGTTGTGCGGCCCATATGAGCAGAAGACAGCCTGCAAAACAGTAAATGGGAGGCCCCGGCATGTATCGCGCCCCGGTTTCAGATATCGCTCACACGCTCAAACACACGGTCGGCTTCGCCACCGCCCTCGAAGATGGACGGTTCGGCGAAGAGATGTCCGACGACCTCGTCGATGCGATCCTCGACGAAGCGGCCCGCTTCGCCAATGAGGAGATGGTGCCCATCGGCTGGCACGGCGACCGTGACGGGGTGACGCTGAAGGATGGCGAAGCGACCACGGCGGAAGGCTGGGCCGACCTCTACCGGCGCTGGACCGAGGGCGGCTGGAACGCGATCACCGGGCCGGAAGAGTTCGGCGGTCAGGGCTTGCCGCTTTCTCTGGGTCTGGCGGTATCCGAAATGTGGAACAGTGCGTCCATCGGCTTTTCTCTTTGTCCGACCCTGACGATGGGTGCGGTCGAGGCGCTTGAGGCGCATGGCTCCGAAGAGCTCAAGGCGACCTATCTGGAAAAGCTCGTCTCCGGTGAGTGGACCGGCACGATGAACCTGACCGAACCGCAGGCCGGCTCGGACCTCGCGGCGTTGAAGGCCAAGGCCGAATCGGTGGGCGACGGCACCTACCGCATCTTCGGCCAGAAGATTTACATTACCTTCGGCGAGCATGATTTCACCGACAACATCGTTCACCTGGTTCTGGCGCGTCTGCCGGACGCACCCGCCGGCACACGCGGCATATCGCTCTTTCTGGTGCCGAAATTCATTCCGAAAGAGGATGGCACGCCCGGCGCGCGCAACGACGTGATCTGCCACAGCGTCGAGCACAAGCTCGGCATTCACGGCTCGCCCACCTGTACGATGATCTATGGCGACGGCAAGTTCGGTGACGAACCTGGCGCCATCGGCTGGCTGATCGGCGAAGAGAATCGCGGCCTCAACTGCATGTTCACGATGATGAACAATGCGCGGCTTCTCGTTGGTTTGCAGGGCGTCGCCGTCGCGGAGGCCGCCTTTCAGAAAGCGCTGGAATATGCGCAGGAGCGCCGTCAGGGCAAGGCGGCCGGCTGGAAAGGCGAAGGCATGGCGCCGATCGTCTATCACCCGGATGTGCAGCGGGATCTGCTGACCATGAAGGCGATGACCGCCGCGGCTCGCGCAATCTGCTACGCCTGCGGCTTCGCTATCGATATGAGCCACGATCCGCATGGGGTGTCGGCGCGCGGCGCGGCATCGGGCGCCGAAGGGCAGGCCGACGAGACAGGCAAATGGTCCGCGCGCGCCAATCTGCTGACGCCGATCGCCAAGGCCTTCTCGACGGATATCGGCGTCGATGTTGCCAATACCGGTATTCAGGTGCATGGCGGCATGGGCTATGTCGAGGAAACAGGCGCGGCTCGTCTGCTACGCGACGCGCGGATCGCCCCGATCTATGAGGGCACGAACGGCATTCAGGCTATCGATCTCGTCATGCGCAAGCTGCCGCTGGCCGATGGCCGGGCCGTTCACGACTATATCGCGGATCTTCGCCGGATGGCCGACGAGGTCGCCCAGTCGAATGCTGAGGCCTTCGGCAGGACTGGCGAGCGACTGGCCAGAGCGCTTGAAGACCTGACCGAAAGCACAGAATGGTTGCAGGAGCGCCTGCAGGCCGGCGAAGCCGAAACCGCGCTCGCGGGCGCTACGCCCTATCTGCGCCAGTTCGGCCTGACGGCTGGGGGCTGCTATCTCGCGCGAGGCGCGGGCAATGGCGACGATGAGGCGCGGACAGCGTTGGCCCGTTTCTTCGCCGAGAACCTGCTGGGTGAAACATCAACGCTTAAGGACCGGGTCATGGCCGGGGCAGACAGTCTTGAAGCTGCGGCGGAACGCGCCCTTGTTGTCGCGTAAGGAGAACGAGTACGCATGAGCGAACATATCGAAGTCAGCCGCAAGGGCGCGGTCAACATCGTCCGTATGAACCGGATGGAGAAAAAGAATGCGCTGACCCGCGCCATGTACGCCGCGATGGCTGACGCCATCCGCACCGCCGATGTCGATGACGAAGTGCGCGTTCATCTGCTGCTGGGCGGCGAGGGCGTGTTCTCGGCCGGCAACGATCTCGGCGACTTCATGGCCATCGCGATGGGCGGTGAACATGGCAACGAGGTCTTCGAATTCATGGATGCGATGATCCGCGCCAGAAAGCCGGTCGTGACCGGTGTTGACGGCATCGCTGTGGGGATTGGCACGACCATTCATTTCAACTGCGATCTGACGATCGCGACTGCGCGATCGAGCTTCACCACGCCGTTTCTGGATCTCGGTCTGACGCCGGAATTTGCGTCCTCGGTCGTCGCTCCCATCATGATGGGCCATCAGCGCGCCTTCGCCCTTCTGGCGCTCGGTGAGGCGCTGAGTGGCGAAGAGGCGCGCGAGGCCGGCCTTGTCTGGAAGATCGTCGAGCCTGGGCAATTGGAAAGCGAAGCGATGGCGACGGCCGAACGCCTCGCTCAGAAACCGCCGGAGGCGCTGGCCATCGCCCGCGATCTTCTGATGGGAGATCGCGATGAGAGAATGAACCTCTGCATGCGGGAAGCGCGCTTGTTCGGCGAACGCCTCAGAAGCGATGAGGCGCGCCAGGCCTTCCAGTCGTTTATGAACCGGAAGGCCTCGAAGGGCTGACCGGGAAGCTCACGGATAGAGCCGGCTCTTGCGCCAGTCACCGCCTTCACTATCGAAGCGAACGCGGTCGTGCAGGCGGAAGGGCCGATCGTGCCAGAACTCCATCTGGACCGGCTTGATCCGAAAGCCCGACCAATGGTCCGGGCGCGGCGGCTCTTCGCCTTCGAATTTCTCTTCATAATCCGCAACGGCCTTTTCCAGCGTGGCGCGATCGGGCAGGGGCCGCGATTGCCGGCTGGCCCATGCGCCGATTCGGCTGCCGCGCGGACGCGTGGCGTAATATTCGTCGGCCTCTGCACTGGACACCGGTTCGACGGTACCGCGAATACGGACCTGACGCCGGAGCGATTTCCAATGAAAACAGAGAGCTGCGCGAGGCTGACCGAGCAATTGCCGGCCCTTGTCGCTTTCGAAATTGGTGTAGAAGACAAGGCCGTCGCGATCGAATCCCTTCAACAGGACAACGCGAATATCGGGCATTCCGTCCTGGTCGACGGTGGCCAGCGACATGGCGTTCGGATCGTTGATTTCGCTGCCTTCGGCATCGGTGAGCCACAGTCCGAACAACTCATAGGGGTCGGAATACGTGGCGAAGTCACCAGCCGTTAACTCTGTCGGTTTCAAAATGGCACGTCCTATGGTTGCGTTTGGAGAGCCTGAATTGGCCGCTAGCCATCAATTAAGGCAGCAGAATAGAAAGTGCCAGTCGCGGTTTGTCGTGGTGACATCGCTTCTGCTGCTGGCATCGCTGCTGGCCGGATGCGGCGGCGGCGTCAATCTGGCTGCCATCGACGATGACCCCTCGCTCATCACCGGATCGATTGAGTCGAACACTGTCGAACCTGCTGTTCCTGGCGCTTTTGGCAATGCCATCGAGGACGAATTGAACAGCGACCGCGATACGGTCGTCGGCCTCGTCGTCGCGACCGATCTGAAGGCCTATGACGGCGAAGCTCTGGCTTGGCGCAACGTCACGACGGGGGCTTCGGGCATGGTGCAGGGCATTCGCGAAACGACCAGTCTCGGTGTGACCTGCCGCCAGTTCACGGTCAATCGCCAGACCTATCAGGGCGTGGCGCTTTGGACGGCCGAGGTTTGCCGCCGCCCAGGCGATGACTGGACGGTCACGAGCTTTCAGAAAGTCTGACCGTTTCAGGAACGAAAATCTGGAAATCCAGTGGGTTGAACCCCATATTTCAGATAACTGAATTTCCTTTTTCGACGATGGACACAGTCTGACACGATGGCACGCGACCCCTACACCGTTCTCGGCGTCGGCAAGACGGCGTCGGATAAAGAGATCAAAAGCGCCTTTCGCAAACTGGCCAAGAAGTATCATCCGGATGCGAATCAGGACGATCCGAAGATGCGCGACCGGTTTTCCGAAGTCAGTCAGGCCTACGATGTGATCGGCGATGCTGCCAAGCGCAAGCAGTACGATGCCGGCGAGATCGACGCCGAAGGCAAGCCTGCCTTCGCAAGCTTCTCGGGCGGCGAGGATCCGTTCGCCGGATTCCGCCGGGGGCAGCGCGGACCCGGCGGCGAGCATTTCGAGTTTCGAAGCGGCGGCCCGGGCGGCATGGGCGGCGGTTTTACCGACGACATCTTTTCCGAACTGTTCGGCCGTGCTGCCCGTGGCGGCGCTCAAGATCGTGGTGGTGGAGCGCGGCGGCAGTCGGCTTCGGGCTTCTCGTCCAAGGGGCAGGACGTCAAGGCGACTCTCGATGTGACGTTGGAACAGATCCTCGGTGCTGAAAAGGCGACGGCCATTTTCCCTGACGGCCGAAAGCTTGCGGTCAAGCTGCCCGAGCATATCGAGGACGGTCAGACCATTCGCCTTCGCGGGCAGGGGGCCCCTTCGCCCATGGGCGGGGAGGCCGGCGATGCGCTGATCACGATTCGTTTTGCGCCGCACCCCAGATTCCGGCTGGACGGCGTCAACCTGCATGTCGACCTTCCGATTGACCTGCGGCAGGCGGTGTTCGGCGGCAAAGTTGCTGTGGATTTGCCGAAGGGCGGCCGTGTCGCGGTAACTGTGCCCAAATGGTCGTCTTCGGATAAGGTGTTGCGCATTCCCGGCAAAGGGCTGCCCCGTAAAAACGGTGGCGCTGGCGACCTTCTGGTCCACCTGCGGATCATGTTGCCGGAAGGTGGCGACGCCGCACTGGAACAGTTTCTTCGCCACGAAACCGCAAATCAGGGCTGACCGGCGAACTTGAACGCCTCCAAGGCTTGTGCGATAGCGACGGAAGAGTGCTTCCGCTCAGCGCACGCGTTTGGAGAGTCCGTAACATGGCCGATACATCCGGGCTCATGGCAGGCAAGAAGGGCCTGATCATGGGTCTTGCCAATAAGAAATCCATTGCCTGGGGCATTGCCAAAGCACTGCGTGAGGCCGGCGCGGAAATCGCACTGACATGGCAGGGCGAAGCGTTGAAGAAGCGGGTCGGCCCGCTGGGCGAGGAACTCGACGCGCTTCTGGTCAGCGATTGCGATGTGACCGATCCGGATTCGATCGATAGCGCGTTCGACAAGCTGGAAGAGGAATGGGGCAAGATCGACTTCGTCGTCCATGCCATCGCCTTTTCCGACAAGAGCGAACTCGACGGCAAATATCTGCAAACGAGCCGCGACAATTTCCTGCGCACTATGGATGTTTCGGTCTATTCCTTTACGGCGGTGGCGCGCCGCGCCGAAGCGATCATGAACGATGGCGGCTCGATGCTGACGCTCACCTATTACGGTGCCGAGAAGGTCATGCCCCATTACAATGTAATGGGTGTCGCCAAGGCCGCGCTGGAGGCATCCGTCCGCTATCTCGCCGTCGATCTCGGCGATCGCGGCATCCGCTGCAACGCCATTTCCGCCGGTCCGATCCGCACGCTCGCGGCTTCCGGCATCGGCGACTTCCGCTATATTCTGAAGTGGAACGAGCTGAACTCACCGATGAAGCGCAACACGACTATCGAGGAGGTCGGCGATTCGGCACTTTATCTGCTGTCCGATCTCGGCCGCGGCATGACGGGCGAGGTCCTGCATGTGGATAGCGGCTATCATGTCGTCGGCATGAAGGCGGTCGACGCGCCCGATATCGCCGTTGTCACCGGCGATAGCTGACCGAGGCAACCTCAAAGGCGGAAGACGACACGACCGTGCCGCAGACCCAGCCGATCTACCTCATTCGCCACGGCCAGACCGACTGGAACGCCGAGAACCGCTTGCAGGGCCAGACCGACCGGCCGCTCAACGAGACCGGCGAGGCGCAGGCGCTGAGCAATGGCGCGTTTCTGCGCGCCAACCTTTCCGAACCGATAAGCGATTTCGATTTTGTCGCTTCGCCCATGCTGCGGACACGGCAGACGATGGGTCTGGTCCGGCGCGGCCTTGGCCTGCCCGAAGAGAGCTTCCAGACCGATGAAAGGCTGAAGGAGCTGAGCTTCGGAGACTGGGAGAGCCACACTTTCGCCGAGCTGGAACGGAACGATCCAGGCGTCTCGCAGCGGCGCGAAGCCGATAAGTGGAACTTCGTGCCGCCGGGCGAGGGCGCCGAAAGCTACGAGATGCTGCTGCAGCGCGTGCGCCCCTGGTTCGACGAGATGATGGATAGCGAAAAATCAGCAATATGCGTCAGCCATGGCGGCATCCTTCGCTGCGCCTTCCGGCTTTTCGGCAACCATTCGCAGGAAGAAGCCGCCGAGATGGCGGTGCCGCAGGACCGCATCGCGGTTCTGGAAGACGGCGCCATACGCTGGCTCTAGCCAGCGCGCCTTGCCGCCTCACTCGCTTTGCGTTTAGGAGAGGCCCTTCCAGTCCGGCGCAGCGAAAGGGCGTTTCGTCATGAGCTACAACAGTTTCGGCCATCTCTTCCGGGTCACGACCTGGGGCGAAAGCCACGGGCCGGCCCTGGGCTGCGTCGTCGATGGCTGCCCGCCCGGCATCCGCTTCTCGCGCGCCGACATCCAGCATGAGCTGGACCGCCGCAAGCCGGGGCAGAACCGCTTCGTCACGCAGCGGCGCGAGCCCGATGCGGTGCAGATCCTCTCCGGCGTGATGGACGATCCGGACGGCGGTGAGGAGACAGTGGTGACGACCGGCACGCCCATCGCGATGATGATCGAGAACACCGATCAGCGTTCGAAGGACTACGGCAAGATCGCCGAGCAGTACCGTCCCGGCCATGCCGATTACACTTACGACGTTAAATACGGTCTGCGCGACCATCGTGGCGGCGGCCGTTCCTCGGCCCGCGAAACGGCCGCCCGTGTTGCTGCCGGCGCGCTCGCCCGCAAGATCGTACCTGGTCTCAAGGTGCGTGGCGCGCTTGTTGCTATGGGCGAAAAGGATATCGACCGCTCCAACTGGGACTGGTCTGTCGTCGAGCGCGAGGACAATCCGTTCTTCACCCCGGACGCGGCCTCCATTCCGGTTTTCGAAACCTATCTCGATGAAGTCCGCAAGGCCCATGACAGCGTCGGCGCGATCATCGAGATCGTCGCCGAGGGCGTCCCGGCCGGTCTCGGCGCGCCTGTCTACGCCAAGCTGGACACCGAGATCGCGGCCGGGCTGATGAGCATCAATGCGGTCAAGGGCGTGGAAATCGGCGAAGGTTTCAACGCCGCCCGCCTGACCGGCGTGGAAAATGCTGACGAGATGCGGACCGGAGACGATGGCCGGCCCGTTTTTCTCTCCAACAAGGCGGGCGGCGTTCTCGGCGGTATAGCAACCGGCGAGCCCATCGTCTCGCGTTTCGCGGTCAAACCGACCTCGTCCATCCTGACGCCGCGGCGCAGCGTCGACCGGCAGGGCCAGGAAGTCGATATTGTGACGAAGGGACGCCACGATCCTTGCGTCGGCATCCGCGCCGTACCGATCGGCGAAGCCATGGTGGCCTGCGCCATCGCCGACGCCTATCTCATGCATCGCGGCCAGACCGGGCGGATATGAATTCGTTCCGGGCCGGCTGAACCGTCGCGCGCGCCGGACGTTACCGCTGGAACGAAACGGAGCGATCGATCATGACCGAAAAGACATTGAGAGACCTCGCCGAACGAATGGCGAAGATCGACATCTGCATGCTGTGCAGCAAGACCGCCGGAAACCGCATCGGCGCCCGGCCGATGAGCAACAATTCCGATGTCGATTACGACGGCACCTCCTATTTCTTCACGCTCGACGACACCCGCATGGTGACGGATATCGAGAACGATCCGCAGGTCTGCCTCACATTCCAGGGTGAGGACTGGTTCTCGCTGGCGATGGAAGGCAAGGCGAAGGTCGTTCAGGAAAAGGCCGCGTTCCGCGAGCATTGGGTCGACGATCTCGATCGCTGGTTCGCCGATGGCGTGGAGACAGAAGGCCTCGTGCTGCTGGAAGTGGCGGCCGAGCGAATCGCCTATTGGGGCGGCGACGGCGATGGCGAACTCGTTCTGGACGGGACGAAAGCGTGAGAATACGAACCGTCAAAGCCTGCTCCCCCCTGGTTGCCCTTCTCGCGATGCTTTCGGTCGCTGGCGGTGTCAGCGCCGATCCGACCGAGGAGACGGCGGACGATCATAAAGTCGTGGAAATAGCGACGCCCGCGCCCGTAAAGGATGTGATGCTTCTAAAGGCGGGCGCTTTCATCCGTACCGATGAGGGTTATGCCCGGCTGGAACCCTGCGCCGCGACGCTGGTCTGCGCTTTGAAAACGGGCCGGGTCGAGCAGCCGACGCCGACGCCGCCGGGCGGACTGCCTGACGGAACCGTCGCCGAGCGGGATGACGGCGATATTCGCGAAGCCTGGTACGCGATGCCGACCCGCCGCTATCCGCACGGCGTCCTTGGCGACGAATTCGAGGCGGGAAGCCTGGTTGCGCGAACCGCCGACGGCCAGACCTACAAGGCGGATCTTCCGACCGACGAGGTGTTCGAGGATCTGACGCCACGCCTGGCCGATCTGGACGGTGACGGAACGATAGAGGTCGTCACGATTGTCAGCAACGCGGCATCCGGCGCGCGCCTTTCGATATGGGGAATCGTCGAGGGCGCGCTGGCCGAGCGCGCCGCGGGCGAGCCCATAGGTCGCGCGAACCGCTGGCTCAATCCGCTGCCGGTACGCGACGATGCGCCGGTCATGGCCGTGATCACGCCGCATCTGGGCGGCCCGCTTCTGCAATGGCGGTTCGAGAATGACGCTTTGTCTGAACCGCTTCGGCTTGGTGGCGAAACGCTCTTTTCCAATCATGCCATCGGCAGCCGTGATCTATCGACATCGGTTCGTAATGAGACCATCTGGGCGGTGCCCGAACGCGAACGACGCGCGCTGATCGTCGGCAGAAACGACGAAATTCTCTTTCGTCTGCCGCTCAATTTCACAGTCGCCGACGATATGGCGATTGTCGGCAACGCCGTCGTGATGCGATCGGCTACAGGAAAGCTCTATGCGGTGCGTCTTCCCTGACGAACACATTGCCGTTTTGCGGGAAGGCGTTACAACAGGATTATGACCACGCACCTTTACCACCATCCGATCTTTCAGGAACACTTGACCGGTCCGGGGCATCCCGAACGGCCGGACCGTCTGGCGGCCGTCGATCAGGCGCTGACCCACGAGGCGTTCCAGAATCTCATTCGGATCGAAGCGCCCATCGGGCCGGAAGAGGCGATACTGAGGGCCCATCCGGAAGTGCATCTGGAGGCCGTACGCGCGGCGATCCCACGCGATGGCAGCGAGGAACTCTACCGTTTCGACGAGGACACGGTGGCCAGCGCAAAGAGCTGGGAAGCGGCCATGCGGGCCGTCGGCGCCGGCGTTTCGGCGGTGGATGCGGTGATGAACGGCGAAATGGACAACTCCTTCATCGCGGCCCGCCCGCCCGGCCATCACGCCGAACGAACCAAGGCCATGGGGTTCTGCTTCTTCAACACGGCGGCCATCGCAGCATTACATGCTCTGGACAAGCATAGTGCTGGCCGTGTCGCCGTTATCGATTTCGACGTGCATCACGGCAACGGCACCCAGGACATCGCCTGGGACAATCCGAATTTCCTATATTGCTCGACCCATGAAATGCCGCTTTATCCTGGCACCGGCGCGAAGAATGAAACCGGCGCGCATGGCAATATCGTCAATGCGCCTCTGTCGGCTGGCGACGATGGCGATGCCTTTCGCGCCGCATTCAATGAGCGGGTGCTGCCGGCACTTGTCGATTTCAAACCCGATCTCATGATCATTTCGGCCGGGTTCGACGCCCATCACCGTGACCCGCTCTCCAACATCAATCTGGTGGAAGAGGATTTCGACTGGGCGACCGGCAAGTTGCTCGATGTGTCGGGAGCGGTCTGCGGCCATCGCGTGGTAAGCTTCCTCGAAGGCGGCTACGATCTGATCGGACTGGCGGCGGGCACCGCCACGCATATTCGCCGCATGATGGAGGGCTGAATGGTGGCGGAGGCCGAGCGTCCCCCAGTCGAGACACTGTCTTTCGAATCGGCGATGGCGGAACTGGAGAAGATCGTCACGGCGCTCGAGGAGGGCAATGTCGCGCTGGAGCGTTCCATTGCGCTCTACGAGCGCGGCGAGGCTTTGAAGGCGCGTTGCGACACGCTGTTGAAGAGTGCCGAGGACAAGGTCGAGAAGATCCGCCTGTCACGGGATGGCGAGCCGGTTGGTACGGAACCGCTCGATCCTAGATAGGCGTATCGCATTTATGATCAGCGGCAGCACGGATTTCCCCATGCAAACGGACTGCCCGACGCGATCTGCTACTTGATCGGCGCGGCCGTTCGGTGCACCCATCGGCCATGGGCTGGGTGGAACAACGCAAGAGACTGGATCAACTGCTTGTCGAACGCGGCATGTTCGATACGCGTTCGCGCGCACGCGACGCCATTCTGCGCGGCACGGTCCGGGTCGACGGTCGCCATGTCGAAAAGCCCGGCCAATCGGTCTCGACGGCCTGCGAGATCATGGTCGACGATCCGGCGCTGCGGTTCGTTTCGCGCGCGGCGCTGAAGCTCGACCACGCCATCGAATCCTTCGGGCTGAACGTACAGGGCGCAAAGGCGCTCGATGTAGGCGCGTCGACCGGCGGGTTCACGCAGGTCCTTCTGAATGAAGGGGCCGAACGTGTCGTTGCGCTCGATGTCGGACGTGATCAGCTCCATGAGAGCCTGCGCAACGATGCGCGCGTCACCGTCATGGAAGGGTTCAATGCGCGGGCGCTGACGGCGGACGATCTGCCCTACCGGCCCGATCTGATTGTCTCAGACGTCTCGTTCATCTCGCTGCGCCTGGCTCTGCCGCCAGCGCTCGAAATCGCGCCGTTCGGTGCGCGCTGCGTCCTGCTCGTCAAACCGCAATTCGAACTGTCGCCCGCGCAGATCGGCAAAGGGGGAATCGTGAAATCCGTCGCGGTCGCAGAGGCAGTGGCGCACGATATCCGCATGTGGCTGGATCGTCAGCGTGGCTGGCGTTCGCTAGGCGTCGTGCCGAGCCCGATTCTTGGTGGTGAGGGCAATCGCGAATTTCTGCTGGCCGGTGTGAGGAACACCGAGTGATAGCGATGTCCGCGACCCGCTGGTCGATCCATGATATGGGTGACAAAGGCGACGGACTTGCTCGCGACACTTCCGGCAACAGGGCCTTCATTCCCTTCACGCTACCCGGTGAGACAGTCAACGCTGCCGTGTCGAACGGGCGCGGCGAGCCCATTGCTATTCTTGAAAAGTCCGATGAGCGCGTTGCGCCGCCCTGTCCGCATTTTACCGATTGCGGCGGCTGCGCCCTGCAGCACTGGCAAAAGCCTGCCTATGAAAGCTGGAAACGGCAAAAACTGATCGATGTGTTGGCTGCGCGCGGCATCGAAGCTGAGGTCGGGCCTCTCGTCCCCTCGGCTGAACATGCGCGGCGGCGCGTGACGTTGAGCGCGCGGCGGACGGAAGCCGGCCTGCTCCTCGGCTACCATGCCGCGTTGTCGAACCGGATCGTCCCCATCGAAAGCTGCGTCATCGCGGATCGGGCGATTGTTGATGCCCTGCCGCATCTGCGGCAATTGGTATTATTGCTCGCGCAGGACAGCAAGCCGTTCTCCCTGGTGGTGACGGCATCGCGGACCGGTCTCGATATCGCCATTTCAGGCTTGCCGGCACTGTCGGGTGCCAGACGTCAGGCTGCTGCCGACTTTACGTTGAAAGCGCGATTCGCCCGGCTATCGGTTGACGGCGAAATCCTGATTGAGCCGCAAAAGCCGATTGTCGCCTTCGGTGCGGTCGAGGTTACGCCGCCGCCGGGCGGTTTCCTTCAGGCTACAACGGAAGCGGAAGAGACGATGGCAACCGTAGTCACCGAACATCTGCGCGGTGCAAAGAACGTGGCCGATCTCTTTGCGGGCTGCGGCACCTTTGCGCTACGCCTTGCGCGGTTCGCAACCGTTCATGCCGTGGAAGGCGACGCCCCGTCGCTCGCCGCGCTGGATCGGGGTTTCCGGTTCGGCGACAAATTGAAGCGCGTGACGACAGAAAAGCGCGATCTGTTCGAAAGGCCGCTCACATGGAAAGAACTGAAAGCCTTCGATGGCGTCGTTTTCGATCCGCCGCGCGCCGGCGCGGAGGCGCAGTGCCGGCAACTGGCGAAAAGCGATGTGCCGAAGGTCGCCGCGGTGTCGTGTAACCCCACCACACTGGCGCGCGATCTCGCCATACTGATCGAGGGCGGCTATCGGCTGAAATCCGTCATGCCGGTCGACCAGTTTCTATGGTCTCCTCACCTCGAGGCCGTCGCGCTTCTTGAAAAGCCTGGCAGGCCGCGCCGACGCTCGCTGCGTTAGAACCGGTACTGCCCCGACAGAACTTCGTCGACGAAAGTGGGGAGGAGTGTGCCGGCCTTGCCGTGCCGCGTGTCGGCGAAGTCGGAAACGCCGAGCGAGGGTTCCAGGTTGATCTCCACCGTATGAGCGCCATGCCGGTCTGCTTCCTGAACGAATTGCGCCGCCGGATAGACATTGCCGCTCGTACCGACGGAGAGAAAAAGGGTCGCAATCACGCAAGAGATCGTAGATCCGATCCATCTGGTAGGGCATCTCGCCGAACCATACGATATCGGGTCGCAACCGGCCGATCGCGCCGCATGACGCACATTCACTGTCGATAGAAAGATCGCCACGATGCAGGGCGGAGGCACCGCAGGCCGCGCAGAGCGATCGGTTCAATTCGCCGTGCATGTGAATGATGTTCTGCGAGCCAGCCCGTTCGTGCAGATCGTCGACATTCTGCGTGACGATGGTGACAGAACCGGCATGGCTTTGCTCCAGCCGGACAAGAGCATGATGAGCCGGGTTTGGCTTCACGCTGGGCAGTTGCGCCCGGCGTTGATTGTAGAACTTCTGGACGCGGCCGGGATGGGCGGCAAAGGCCTCGGGTGTCGCAACGTCCTCCAGTCGGACGCGGCTCCATATTCCGTTCCGATCGCGAAACGTGTTGACGCCGCTTTCGGCAGAAATCCCCGCGCCGGTCAGAATGACGATGTTGGAGGTGACAGCCATTCGGAACTCTTTGCGACTCGGGCGGAGATGAAGCGGGACAGCCATGCGCTGCCCCGCCTCAGAGATCAACCGCCTTGGCCGTCAGGCCACGCTGCGGCTCTGTTCTTCATGTTTGCCTTCGCAGAATTCTTCCACCGCCCTGGCGCAGAACGCATCCAGATCGTCCGGATTGCGCGAAGTGACGAGGCCCTCGTCGACGACCACCTCTTCATCGACCCAGTTTGCACCGGCATTGCGCAGATCGGTCTTGATGGAATGAAAGGACGTGACCTTGCGGCCCTTCAACACATCGGCCTCGGCAAGGGTCCACGGCGCATGGCAGATCGCCGCGACCGGCTTCTTCTGCTCGAAGAACGCCCGGATGAAGGCGACTGCAGTGTCGTCCGCGCGCAGCTTGTCGGCTCCCGCCGTGCCGCCCGGAATGATGAGCCCGTCGAAATCGTCTGCGGAAACATCGTTGAACGTTTTGTCGACCGCATAGTCTCCGCCGGGGTCGAGATCATTGTTGACGGTTTTCGCCGTGCCGCTTTTCAGGCCGATGACGGTTACATCGGCGCCTTCCGTTTCGACCACGTTTTTCGGCTGGACGAATTCCGGCTCTTCGGTGCCGCGCGGTGCGATGAGGATGGCGATTTTCTTGCCTTGCAGTTTCATGAATGTCTCCCTTAGAGATTTGGGATGACAAACGTCGAGGGACGGAGCGCGTTCCGCTACCACGACGCCTCTGTGGTGAACGCTGCGGCAACCGTTTCTGCTCAGGCGGCCTTCGCTTCGGTCCCGCCAATGGTCATGTCGCGCATCAGAAGATGCGGCTGCCCAACGCCGACGGGCACGCCCTGTCCGGCCTTGCCGCACATGCCGATGCCACGGTCGAGCTTGGAATCATTGCCGATTATGTCGATTCGCCGCATCGCTTCCGGGCCGTTGCCGATCAACATGGCGCCACGAACCGGATAGGTGACCTTCCCGTCTTCGATCCGGTAGGCTTCGGTACAGCCGAAGACGAACTTGCCGGACGTGATGTCGACCTGTCCGCCGCCGAAGGAGACCGCATAAATGCCGTCCTTGACCGAGGCGATGATCTCCGCCGGATCGTGTTCGCCGCTTTCCATGATCGTATTTGTCATGCGCGGCATGGGCGAATGGGCGTAGCTTTCGCGCCGTCCATTGCCCGTCGATCCCCCCTTCATCAGCCGACCGTTCAGCCGGTCCTGCATATAGCCGACGAGAATACCGTCCTCGATCAACACCGTACGCTGGGTCGGCGTGCCTTCATCATCCACGGTGAGCGAGCCGCGCCGCTCCGCGATCGAACCGTCATCCACCACGGTTACACCGGGTGCAGCGACACGCTGGCCCATCAGGTCGGAAAAGGCGCTGGTCTTCTTGCGGTTAAAATCGCCTTCGAGGCCGTGGCCGACTGCCTCGTGCAGCATGACGCCGGGCCAGCCTGCGCCGAGCACCACGTCGAAACTGCCAGCGGGCGCCGGCCGCGCTTCCAGATTGACGAGGGCCTGCCGAAGCGCGTCTTCGGCGGTCGCCTGCCAGCTCTGTTCGGCAATGAAGTCGCCGAAGCCGGAGCGCCCCCCCATCCCGGCGCTTCCGGTCTCCTGCCGGTCGCCTTCGCCAACGATTACCGAAATGTTGACGCGCACCAGCGGACGCACATCGCGAACGAGCCGTCCGTCGGCGCGCAGGATTTCCACATGCTGCCAGGAGCCGACAAGCGAGGCGCTGACCTGACGGACCCGGGGATCACGGTTTCGCAGATAAGCGTCGATAGTCTGCAGAAGCTGCGCTTTTTTATCGAAGCTTGGCGAGAGGATCGGATTGGTATCGCCATAGAGCCTCTTGTTGGTGCCGGCTGGCGCGTCGGCCATTGTGCCGGAATGGCCGGCGGTCACGGCTTTGACCGCGGAGGCCGCATGTCGCAGGCTGCGGGCGGACAGGTCGGAGGAGTGGGCGTAGCCGGTCGCTTCGCCGGCAACCGCGCGCAGGCCGAAGCCACGATCTGTGGAAAAACTGCCGGTCTTCAGCTTGCCGTCGTCGAAGGCGAGCGCTTCGCTTTCGGTATATTCGATGAAAAGCTCGCCATCGTCGCCCTGGCCCACGGCGTCGGCCACGATGGTGCGGACCTCCTCCGGCGAAACATCGAACTGTTCGACCAGGCTGTCGGTCATGCGGCTGTTCCTCTATGGCTCGATCGGGCGCGTGAGAAACCATATAGGAACGCGCACCCGCTCCGTCACCACCGGTTGCGAAGGTCGAAATCGATCAGTTGGACTGGCCGAGCGCCTCATAGGCCTTGGCGAAATTGCCCAGCTCGATCGGAACGCCGATGCCCTCTTCGGGCGTCTTGAAGACCACGAAGGTCGCGTTCTTGCCGTTCTTCATCGTTTCCAGAAGCTGCTCGTTCAGAACGACCTGCGCATAGCAACCATCGGCCAGGCACGAGGTGAACTGCGCATTGCCGATATTCTGTTCGTCCACCAGAAGGCCAAGGCCGTTGGGCAGGACCACGCCGAGCGGCACGACCACACGAAGCAGTTCCGCCTTGCCATCCGCCGTTCGCAGAACGATGGCCGAAAGACCGATATCGGCCTCTTCGTCCAGCACCAGCTGGATGATCGCGCACTGCTCGGACGATGCGCCGGCAGGCGTATCGCAAACGAGCTTCCATTCGCCGAATGTTTCCTTGACCACACCGTCCTGCGCCTGGGCTGGCGTCGATGTTCCGAAGGCGAAAAGGCAGAAGAGCGCTGCAAAAGCGGTCTGGAACCGGCAGAGGGAAAGCTTCACGGGTCGATCTCCGAACGATTCGTCTTGACGCCAACATGGCGCGTTCGTTGACATTTTGCCAGCCAAAGGGCGGCGATGTCCTTCCCCTGTCACCGCAATACGTCCAAAAGGAGGAGGCATTTTCGTGCTACCGGCCCTTTTCGAACGCGGCCCGGCGCATTAGAAGAAGGTTATTCTTACTGCCCCGTAGGATCGGGTCTTGCGACCAAACTGTATGTTGCACACTCGCATGGAGTGTGGTTTGAGAACGCGGATCACAGGCGGCGTTGACGCGTAGCGCAGGCCGCCATCGGGGCAATCCGATCGAGGAGACGGTACGGCGATGAAGAGAATCTCTGCCAGCCTTTTGACTATTTTGCTTGGCGGCGGTGCGGCCCATGCGGCGAAACCGGAGCCGTGGCAGTTCACACTGCAACCGGCGGCAACGCCCATTATGGAACAAATCATCTGGTTTGAGACCTATACGTTCTGGTTCATCATTCCGATCGTCCTGTTCGTTCTGGCTCTGTTGCTTTATGTCGCGTTCCGCTTCCGCGAGAGCGCCAACAAGACGCCTTCGCGCACCAGCCACAACACGGTGATCGAGGTGATCTGGACGGCTGCGCCGATTCTGATTCTCCTTCTTCTTGCGATTCCGTCCTTCAACTTGCTCACCGCGCAATACACACCGGACGAAGAGCCGGAACTGACGGTCAAGGCGACCGGCTACCAGTGGTACTGGGGGTACGAATACCAGCCTGCCGAGGGTGCTGAAGAAGGCGTCGAAGCAGTCTCCTACGATTCCATCATGCTGAAGGAAGGCGATCGCGAATCTGCCGGCAAGACGGATATGAACGAGTATCCCCGCCTTCTGGCCGTCGACAACGAGATGGTGGTTCCGGTCGATACGACCGTTCGGCTGCTCGTAACGGGTGCTGACGTGATCCATGCCTTCGCCATGCCGGCTTTCGGCCTGAAGCATGACGGTGTTCCCGGCCGTATCAACGAGGCCTGGTTCCGCGCCGAGAAGGAAGGCATCTATTACGGCCAGTGCTCGGAGATTTGTGGCAAGGACCACGCCTATATGCCCATCGCGGTGCGTGTGGTCAGCAAGGACCAGTACAACACTTTCATTCAGTCAGCCGGATCGGACCTTCGGAACGCGTTCGGCGATCTGGTCGCTTCCATCGAAGCGGACAAGAACAAGAAACTCGCCGACGCAACCGCCGGCGCCACCACGACGATGACGGAGTAAACGACGATGTCGACCGTAGCGGCGCACGACGCGCATCACGACCATAAGCCATCCTTCTTCAAGCGTTGGTTCTTTTCGACCAACCATAAGGACATCGGTATCCTTTATCTGTTCTTTGCATTGATCTCGGGCTTCATTGCGGTGGCGCTTTCGATCTTCATGCGCATGGAGCTTCAGGAGCCGGGCATCCAGATCTTCGATGGTCTCGCCTCGATCATCTATGGCTTCACCGGCGAAGCCGCCATCGATGGCGGCAAGCAGATGTACAATGTGTTCGTCACCATGCACGCCGTGCTCATGATGTTCCTCGTTGTCATCCCGGCCCTGTTCGGCGGTTTCGGCAACTATATGATGCCGATCATGATCGGTGCGCCGGACATGGCGTTTCCGCGTATGAACAACATTTCCTTCTGGCTGCTTCCCGTGGCGCTCATCCTCGGCCTGATCGGCATGTTCATGCCGGGCAATGCCGGTGGTTACGGGCCGGGCCAGGGCTGGACGGTCTATCCGCCGCTTTCGACCTCGGCAGCGCCCGGTCCGGCGATGGATTTCGTGATTCTGTCGCTGCATCTTTCCGGCGCCTCTTCGATCCTCGGCTCGATCAACTTCATCACCACGATCTTCAACATGCGCGCACCCGGCATGACGATGCACAAAATGCCGCTCTTCGCGTGGAGCCTTCTCGTCACGGCGTTTCTTCTGCTGTTGTCGCTTCCGGTTCTCGCCGGCGCGATCACCATGCTGCTGACGGACCGCAATTTCGGTACGGCGTTCTTCGCGCCGGAATATGGCGGCGATCCGATCCTGTTCCAGCACCTGTTCTGGTTCTTCGGTCATCCGGAAGTGTACATCCTGATCCTGCCGGCTTTCGGCATCGTCAGCCACGTCATCTCGACCTTCAGCAGGAAGCCCATCTTCGGCTATCTCGGCATGGCCTACGCCATGGTCGCCATCGGCGCGGTCGGTTTCATCGTGTGGGCGCACCACATGTACACCACCGGTATTTCGCTCAACACGCAGCGCTACTTCGTCTTCGCCACCATGGTGATCGCAGTGCCGACCGGCATCAAGATCTTCTCCTGGATCGCGACGATGTGGGGCGGCTCGATCCGGTTCACCACGCCGATGCTGTGGTCGATCGGCTTCGTCTTCCTGTTCACGGTCGGCGGCGTGACGGGCGTGCAGCTGGCCAATGCCGGCCTCGACCGCGCCTATCACGACACCTATTACGTGGTGGCGCACTTCCATTACGTGCTGAGCCTCGGCGCGGTTTTCGGCATCTTCGCAGGCTGGTACTACTGGTGGCCGAAGATCACCGGCACCATGTATAACGAGATCTATGGCAAGCTGCATTTCTGGATCATGTTCATTGGCGTGAACGTGACCTTCTTCCCGCAGCACTTCCTGGGTCTTGCCGGCATGCCGCGCCGCTATATCGACTATCCGGACGCCTATGCGGGCTGGAACTTCGTGTCGTCCATCGGCTCCTACATCTCGGTTGCGGCGATGGTCGTGTTCGCGATCGGTGCCATTGAGGCGCTGATGAAGAAGCGTCCGGCGTCTGCCAACCCGTGGGGCGAGGGCGCTACCACGCTGGAATGGCAGCTGTCGTCGCCGCCGCCCTTCCACCAGTGGGAAGAATTGCCGCGGGTCCGCTAACGGAAGAAAGCGTTCATGGCTGGTTTCGATATCGGTGAGAAATGGCCGTTCGCCTTGGCGGCCATTCTGATGGGCGCCACCTTCTTCATCCATCTCGTCGCGGGAGGGCGTCAGGCCGTCCGCCCGCTTCTCGCGGACAGCGGTACCGTGCCGCTCGATGCGAGAATGACGCTATATTACGCATGGCACGTCGTCAGCATCTGGCTCGCCTTTGCGACCTTGATCTTCTTTCTGGCGGCGTTCCGGCCGGAGTTCGAGGCGATCGCCTGGGCCAACGGCGTCATGGCCGCAGCCTTCGGCATTCTGGCGGTCGTGGTCACTGTTCTGAAGCGCCTGCCAGCGGCAATGCTGCCGCAATGGGTTCTGTTCTTGCCGGTCGCCGGACTGGCCATTTGGGGAGCGATCCGATGAGCGTGACGCCGACTGTCGATAGCACTGTTTCGGAAGCAACGCCGGGCGATTTCCTCGCATTGCTCAAGCCGCGTGTCATGAGCCTCGTCGTCTTCACCGCGCTGGTCGGTCTCGTCGTCGCGCCGGGCAGTATCGATCCCTTCACCGGCTTCATTTCGATTCTGTGCATCGCCATCGGTGCAGGTGCATCTGGCGCGTTGAACATGTGGTTCGATGCCGATATCGACGCTATCATGCGGCGGACTGCCAAGCGGCCAATTCCAGCCGGGCGCATCCAGCCGGGCGAAGCGCTTGCTTTCGGTCTCGTTCTCGCCGGCTTCTCGGTCGCCACGCTCGGCGTGATGGTCAACTGGCTGTCGGCGGCCATTCTGGCGTTCACGATCTTCTTTTACGCCGTGATCTATTCGATGTATCTGAAGCGTGCGACGCCGCAGAACATCGTTATCGGCGGGGCTGCGGGCTCTTTTCCGCCGTTGCTGGGCTGGGCCTGCGCAACGGGCACGGTCGGTATCGAACCGGTCATCCTTTTCCTGATCATCTTCATCTGGACGCCGCCGCATTTCTGGGCGCTGGCTCTTTTTGCCTGCAAGGATTACGGCGCAGCCGGCATCCCCATGATGCCGAATGTTGCCGGCGAAGCCTCCACAAAGCGGCAGATCTTCGGATACTCGCTGCTTCTGGCGCCGCTCGGCGTGGTTCCGGCGCTGCTTGGCTTTGCCAGCCCCGTCTACGGCGTCCTTGCTGCGATCCTCGGTCTGAACTTCCTGCGCCATGCCTGGAACACGCTGCGCATGGCCGATGGCGACGAGCAGATGACGCCGGCCAAGCGGCTGTTCGCGTTTTCGATCTTGTACCTGTTCGCCATCTTCGCCGGCTTGTTGATCGATCATATCGCCGCGCCCTTCTACCCTGTATTGGGAGGCTGACGATGGCCGACACGGACAAGGAGCCGGAGCGCATCCAGCTGACGCCGCAGCAACAGAAGGCGCGCCGCAAGCGGTCGATTGCAATCGCTCTGGTGCTGGGTGGGCTGGTTGTTCTCTTTTACGCCTATACGATTCGCTATTTCGGAGGGATCGGTCAGTGAGCGGGAAAAGCGGCGAGACCAAAAGGGCGAACTGGCGCAATGTCCGTACGGCCGGCATGGCCTTTTCGCTGGTGGCAGCCATGGGCGCGCTCTCCTACGCTGCCGTCCCCCTTTACGAGATTTTCTGCCAGGTGACGGGATTTGGCGGCACGACCCAGCGGGTCGATACGGCCTCGGATCGCGTCGTCGACCGTGCGATTACCGTCCGGTTCGATGCCAATGCACCGGGCGTACCCTGGGACTTCAGGCCCGCGGCGCCGGTGACTGTGCGTCTCGGCGAATCCGCCATCGTCAATTATACGGCGAAGAATTTGATCGATCAGCCCAGTTCCGGTCAGGCCAGCTTCAACGTAACGCCGGAGATGGCGGGCGCGTATTTTAACAAGATCGACTGTTTCTGCTTCACCGAGCAGACGCTTCAGCCGGGCGAGAAGGTTGATATGGGGATCACCTTTTACGTCGATCCTGACATTCTGGAGGTGCCGGAACTGGCCGACCTGCAGACCATAACCCTGTCCTACACCATGTTCCCACTTGACCGGGACAGCGATGCAGTGGCATCCGCTGAGAGGACGGATAATGTGACCACGCGCTCCATTGCGCGCGAGACAACCGGGGATTGATATGGCGGACGCCCACGCAAAGAAGCACGACTACCACATCATCGATCCGAGCCCCTGGCCGGTTCTGTCGGCGCTAGGCGCCCTTGTCATGGCCCTCGGCACGATTGCGTGGATGCGTTATGCGGCCGGCTCGCCCCTGCCGTTCCTCGGTTTGGACCTTGCCAATCCCTGGCTGTTCTTCATCGGCCTCGTACTGGTGCTCTACTGCATGTTCGGCTGGTGGGCCGATACGGTGAAGGAGAGCCATCAGGGCTTCCATACGCGCGTGGTGCAGCTGCATCTGCGTTACGGCATGATCATGTTCATCGCCTCCGAAGTGATGTTCTTCGTGGCTTGGTTCTGGGCATTCTTCGATGCCAGCCTTTTCCCGGGCGAAGCCGTTCAGGTCACGCGGTCCGAATATACGGGTGGCCAATGGCCGCCGGCGGGCATCGAGGTTGTCGACCCGCTCCATCTGCCGCTTTACAATACGGTTATTCTGCTGCTGTCCGGCACCACTGTCACCTGGGCGCACCACGCATTGATCCACAACGACCGCAAGGGGCTCATCTGGGGCCTGGCCCTGACCGTGGCGCTTGGTATTCTCTTCTCTGCCGTGCAGGTCTACGAATATGTCATCGCGCCGTTCGAGTTCAAAAACAGCATTTACGGCGCGACGTTCTTCATGGCGACGGGCTTTCATGGCTTCCACGTCTTTGTCGGCACGATTTTCCTGATTGTCTGTCTGATCCGGGCGATGCGCGGCCACTTTACCCCGCAGAAGCATTTCGGATTCGAGGCGGCCGCCTGGTATTGGCACTTCGTCGATGTGGTCTGGCTGTTCCTCTTCTTCTGCATCTATGTATGGGCCAGCTGGGGCGCTCCCATCGCCCATCACTAGGAACCGCTTGAACGCAGACCTATCTGAATATCGAAAAGGCGGGCTCGTCCCGCCTTTTTCTTTGCGTAAACGCGCGGACCAGTCGTGGAGGGTAGAGATGAGTTCTGTCCAGGATCGATCGCCAGTTCGGATGGGGCGCGCAGGTTTCGTTACCACTGGCATTCTCATCGCCGGCGCCTTCATCGTCCTGGTCGGACTTGGCACCTGGCAAATGAAGCGGCTGGCTTGGAAAGAAGGCCTGCTGGCGACGATCGATTCGCGTATCCACCAGCCGGCTTTGGCGCTTTCCGCCCTCGCCGACAAGGTTTCGAGCGCCGGCAGTGTCGAGTTCACCCCCGTCGAAGTCTCTGGGTCGTTCAAGGCCGGATCGGCCGTGTTCTACCTCGCAACTTTCGGGGGCCAGTCCGGCTGGTATGTCTACCAGCCGTTCACGCTGCAGCCCGGTCAGTGGCCGCAGGAGGGCGAGGATACGTTGCTCATCAATCGCGGTTTCATTCCGTACGACCGGCGGGACGACTACGCTGAAGGCAAAGGCGCACCGACCGGCATTATCTCCATCGAAGGCATCGCCCGCGAAATACCGGCGGAGAAACCGACTTCGCTCATGCCGGACAATGAGCCGGAGGATGGGTCGTTCTTCTGGAAGGACGGCGGCGCCATGGCCCGCGCGCTCGGTATCGAAACGGGCCGGATCGTCCCGCTTTTCGTCGATCTCGGCCGACCGGGCGAAGAGGGTATGCCCAGCACAACGCCTCGCCCTGGTGTCACGCAGGTCAATCTGCCGAACAATCATTTGTCCTACGCGCTGACATGGTATGGCCTCGCGGTGGTTCTGCTCGGCGTGGTCGCCTACGCGTTCTGGCAGTCTCGGCGAACTGTCCGCAACGCTTGACAGGGTAGGGCATGAAACCCCAGTTGAGGTTCAGCGCACCGCACCGGAATCGAGGATTTTCATGACCGTACGACCGAAGCTGACGCTCCGCCTCTGCGAGCCGCGCGGCTTTTGCGCCGGCGTCGACCGTGCCATTCAGATCGTCGTTCTGGCCATCAAGAAACATGGCGCTCCGGTCTATGTCCGTCATGAAATCGTGCACAACCGATACGTGGTCGAAGGGCTGCGCGACAGGGGCGCGATCTTCATCGAGGAACTGTCGGAGATCCCGCCAGAGCACCGCGACCGGCCCGTCGTCTTCTCGGCTCATGGCGTGCCGAAAAGTGTGCCGGCCGACGCGCGGGAGCGTAACCTTTTTTATCTCGACGCCACCTGTCCGCTTGTCTCAAAGGTTCACAAACAGGCGATGCGCCATCGCCGTCTCGGCCGCCATGTGCTGCTGATCGGTCATGCCGGCCATCCCGAAGTGATCGGCACGATGGGACAGTTGCCGGAGGGCGAGGTAACGCTCGTCGAGACCGAAGAGGATGCCGACGCGCTGACTTTCAGCGACGAGATCGCGCTCGGCTTCGTTACCCAAACGACCCTGTCCGTAGACGATACGGCAGGCATCATCGCCCGCCTGGAGCAACGTTTTCCGCAGATGCAGGCACCTGCTGCCGAGAGCATCTGCTATGCGACCACCAATCGGCAGGATGCGGTGAAGCAGGCCGCCGAGGGCTGCGATCTGTTTCTGATCGTCGGTGCGCCGAACTCCTCCAATTCGCGCCGGCTGGTTGAGGTGGCGGAGCGCAGCGGCGCAAAACTGGCCAAACTGGTTCAGCAGGCCGATGAAATCGAATGGTGGGATCGGCTGGGCGATGGCGCACTGGTAGGCCTCTCGGCAGGAGCATCGGCACCGGAGATCATCGTCGATGCGATTATCGAAGCGTTCCGCGAACGCTTTGACGTCACCGTCGATATTGCGCTTGCAATGGAAGAGAACGAAACCTTCCCGGTCATGCGGGCGCTGCGCGACGTCGAACTGACGCCTGCGGACATGGCTTTCGTCAACGGTACGGCCTGAACGGTCCATGGCGGTTTATACGGACATCACGGAAGGCCAGTTGCGCGCCTTCCTGTCGGATTATGATCTTGGCGAACTGCTCTCCTATCGTGGCATCGCGGAAGGCGTGGAGAATTCCAACTTCATTGTGCATCTCGATGGCGGCGAATTCATCCTGACGCTTTACGAGAAGCGGGTGAACGAACGGGAACTACCCTTCTTCGTCGGATTGATGGATCATCTGGCCGGAAAGGGTTTTTCCTGTCCGCGGCCGGTTCAGCGGCGCGATGGCGGCGCGATCGGCCATCTTGCGGGTCGTCCCGCTGCAATGGTGACGTTTCTGGAAGGCGTCTGGCCGCGCGAGCCATTGCCCGCCCATTGCGAAGGCGTCGGCGAAGCCCTGGCGCGCATGCATTGCGATGTCGGCGACTTTGCCGGTCGGCGCCGCAACGGCCTGTCGCTCTGCGACTGGCGGCCGCTGTTCGAACAGGTCGGCGAGCGGGCCGATGACGTGATTGCGGGTCTCGCGGCGGAGAGCCGGGCCATGCTGGACCGGCTCGAAGAGGAATGGCCGCAGGATCTGCCCTCCGGCGTCATTCATGCCGATGCCTTCCCCGACAATGTGTTCTTTCTCGGCGACCGGTTCTCCGGGATGATCGACTTCTACTTCGCCTGCAACGACCTGTTCGCCTACGACGTGGCCATCGCGCTGAACGCCTGGTGCTTCGATGCCGATCACCGTTTCGATCGCCAGAAGGGCGCGGCCCTGCTGGCTGGCTATCAGCGTGCGCGAGCCCTGTCCGATGCGGAAAAGGCGGCGCTGCCCGCGCTGTGCCGCGGTGCTGCCACACGCTTCATGCTGACGCGCCTTTACGACTGGATCCATACGCCGGACGGCGCGACCGTGACGAAAAAGGACCCCGCTCAGCCGCTGGCCTGGATGCGCCATCATGCCGGCGTTTCCGATCCGGGCGCTTACGGACTTTCCGAATGAAGCACGTGGAAATCTTCACCGACGGCGCCTGTTCGGGCAATCCCGGACCGGGGGGCTGGGGCGCGATCCTTCGCCATGGCAAGGCGGAGAAGGAACTGTCGGGCGGCGAAGCGCAGACGACCAATAATCGCATGGAGCTGACCGCCGCGATCGAGGCGCTGGGCGCGCTGAAGGGATCGTGCCGGGTCGATCTGCACACCGACAGCGTCTATGTGCGCGACGGCATCCGCCGTTGGATCGATGGCTGGAAGCGGAACGGCTGGAAGACCGCCGCGAAGAAGCCGGTCAAGAACGAGGAGTTATGGCGGGCGCTGGACGAGGTCCGCTCCCGCCATGATGTCACGTGGCACTGGGTCAAGGGCCACGCCGGCCACCCCGAGAACGAACGCGCCGACGAACTGGCGCGCAAGGGGATGGAGCCCTTCAAGAAGAAGGGCTGATCCGGAGTTTCTCAGAGCTTTGCGAGAAGTGCATCCGCATCTGTCAGCCCGCTTTCGCCGGGGCTATCCTCCACCAGCAGTTCTTCCAGCACATTGTTCTTCACCAGCATGCAGAAGCGCTTGGATCGAAGGCCGCCGAGGCCCGGCATGTCCATGTCGAGACCGAGCGACTTGATATATTCGCCCTGCGGATCGGCCAGGTAGGTTACCTTGCCTTCGCCGCCGGTCGCATCGCGCCAGGCTTTGACAACGAACGGATCATTGACGGAAACGACGGCGATCTCGTCGATGCCCTTGGCGCGCAACGCATCGTTCTTTTCGATGAAGGTCGGCAAGTGGTTGAGCGAACAGGTCGGCGTGAAAGCACCCGGCACCCCGATCAGAACAGCGGTCTTGTCCTGAAACAGCGCGTCGGTGGCGATCTTCTGCGGGCCATCCGGCCCGGGCGTCATGAATGAACCGAATGGCAGTCTCTGGCCCTGGGCGATTGTCATCGTCATTTCCTTTTCGAAGGCGGCAGAAAGTGCCGCCCGGCGGGAAAGCTAGAGCGGTCACCCCGAAAACAAGGCTTTCATTTCAGATGGGGAAGTGGCGCTTCGCCCTGATAGCTGCCTGTAGCCAGGCTGAGCAGAAGGCCGAGATTGCCATCTTCGATCGCACTCTTCTGCTTCAGAATCGGAACCTGGAACTGCAGCTTCCCTTCGCCATAGTCCGAGGCCGACGATGGCGTGGCAAGGCGCAGTCCGCGCGGTGTGGATGCAACGAAAAGTTCCGCCCCCTCGGCGCCCTTCAGCTCGTTTCCTTCGAAGGTCACCGTCAGCGTATCTCCGTGCTGTTCGATCGTCGGCGCTACGCCGCCGGGCGAAAAGGCCGCTGGCAGTTCGCCTGCCTCACGCATCCGCTCGGTCGCGGTCGCAACTGTCGGCTCGTCGGTTGGCGGTGCGGTAAGGTCGAGCTTCACCGGAATGCAGATTTCGCGGCAGATACCGAGAAACGCCGAGGCTTGGAGCCGGGCAGGGGGCGACGAGGCGGAGACCGGATAGGTCATCGAGATATAGGTCCGGTCCGTGTAGCCGGCCCATACGGTGTTCGGGTCGCGGAACCGGGTCGGGGCCGGCATGGTAAGATCCGGTTCGATGGTCTGGCCACCGGTCTGCAGGGTAATGGAAGGCGGCACGCCACCGTCGCCTGGCTCAAGCCAGTAGGTTTTCCAGCCGGCTTGCAGTTCGATTTCGAGCCAGGCCTGACCGGTGGCTTCGTTGACGTTGGTATCGGAAAGAAGGCGCGCGCGGCCCCCATCGAACTCGGCCCATGGGCCAACGCCGGCCATTGCGCCCGTAACGAAAACAACGCTTGCTACAAGCCCGATCGTAGAGGCGCTGAAGCTGGCCCGCATTTGTCACTCCATTGCTTTCATATCGGCCTTGAACGGCCAGCATACCGAGAATATGGGCCGCATCGGGGCATGGTTCCATGACAATGTTTCGCTTTACAGCGATCAATCTCCCGCTAGGCTGGACCAGTTGAAGGATTGGAACGATGCGCGGTTTTCTTGAAGGAAAATGCCTGATCGCAATGCCAGACATGCCGGATGAGCGCTTTGCGCGTGCGGTGATACTGCTGTGCGCCCATTCCGACGAAGGCGCTATGGGTATCGTTATCAATCGGGGCCAGGAACTGGGTTTCGCCGATCTCCTGATGCAGATCGGCCTTCTGGACGAAGACGAGCCGATTCACCTGCCGCGCGAGGCGCGTGAAATGATCGTGCGCGATGGCGGCCCGGTCGATCGCAGCCGCGGCTTCGTTTTGCACAGCGACGACTACGCCCTGTCGTCTTCGCTCGATGTTTCGGACGGCCTGCGCCTGACCGCGACGGTCGATATTCTTCGCGCCATCAGTGATGGATCGGGGCCGCAAAAGGCGATCATGGCGCTCGGCTATGCTGGTTGGGACGCCGGGCAGCTCGAAGAGGAAATCGCCCAGAATGGCTGGCTCGTTGCCGATGCGCCTTCGGACCTGATTTTCGACAGCCCCCTCGATGACATATGGCCGGGCGCGCTCAACCTCCTCGGCATCAATCCGGTCAATCTCAGTACGGTCGCGGGAAACGCCTGAAGCGGTTTTCCCGTGCCGTGTTTGGCTACTGCGCCGCAGCCGAAGGCTCCTGCGCGCAGTAATCCTGAGCCGTATGAACATCGACCGGTTTGCCGAACATGAAGCTCTGCACGTAGTCGCAGCCCACTTCCTGCAAAAGCGCCAGCGTTTCGTCGTCGTCGACGCCTTCGACGACGATAGTCATGCCGATGTCATGGCCGAGTTGAATGAGGGATCGCAGAAGAGCATGTGAGCGCTCGGACCGATCGATGACGAAGGAACGGTCGATCTTGATGCAGTCGAAGGGGAAGCGTGTCAGATAGGACAGCGCCGAATAGCCTGTGCCGAAATCGTCGATGGAAAGACCGATCCCGAGCGCGTCGAGCCGCTCCAGCACACGCGCATTCTGTTCCGGGTTGCTCATCACCATCGATTCGGTCAGTTCGAGACGGAAGGTCTGAGGCTTCACGCCCGTGCGGGTCAGGACGGACTTCACGTCGGATACGAGGTCTTGGCGAAGGAACTGGCTCGACGACAGATTGACCGCGACATAGATGTCGTCGCGCCCGCTATTGCGGGAGATCATTGCAATGTCGTCGGCGGCACGCTGCATGACGAACAGGCCGAGCCGGGCGATCAGCCCCGAATTCTCGGCGATCGGCACGAAGTCGGACGGTGCGATCGGGCCGCGCTTGGGATGGTTCCAGCGGATCAGCGCTTCGAAACCGGCCACGCTCATCGTGCCGACACTGATGATCGGCTGGTAGAGGACATGCAGTTCGCCATTATCGAGCGCGCGATGCAGATCCGCCTCGATGTGCAGATGATCCGAGCCGAGCGTCCGGAAAGCGGGGCGGAAGGGTTCGATCCTGTCGCCGCCGAAGCGTTTGGCCTGATGCAGCGCCAGTTCCGCATCCTTGACCAGATCCTGGGCGCTGCCATGCTGCTGCGTCCAGCCTGCGACGCCAATGGAGGGCGTCAGGACGATTTCCTGATTGGCGAAGTTGATTGGAGCAGAAATCGTCTTCTTCACCTGAGCGGTAAAGGTTTTAACCTCGGACGGATCGGGTCGCCCGGCCAGTGAAATCATGAAGTGATCGCCCGAAAAGCGCGACAGCGTATCCTCGCTGCGGCAGATGCGGGCAAGACGGCGCGCCACTGTCAACAGGATCGTGTCGCCGACCGAGATGCCGAGCGATTCATTGACCGTCTTGAAGCGGTCGATATCGATGGCAAGAATCGTCGGCCTGACCCGATCGTCATCCTTCGCCGCGGCGATGAGCGCGCTTAACCGGTCCATGAAAAGCTCGCGGTTCGGCAGTCCTGTCATATGGTCGTGCACCGAATCGTAGAGTAGGCGCTCTTCCGCCTTCTTCTGTTCGGTGATCTCGCTCATGGTTCCGACGCAGCGAACCACCTCGCCATCGGCGCCGACAACAGGCCGTGCCTTCAGGCTGTACCAGTGGTGATGGCCGTCTTCGCCGCGCAGGCGGAAATCCTGGCGAATGCGACCGCGCCGATGCTCGAGGATCATGTCGAGCGTGGTGCGGAAATGGTCGCGATCGTCGATATGCATCGCTTCGACCCAATTGCGCGCCGGGCCGCGCAGGGCGTTGCGCTGTAGTCCGATCATCGGCGCGACATCCGGCCGGGTCACTACCCGGTCGCTCAGAACGTCCCAGTCAAACACCACATCGCCCGATCCCGACATGGCCAGCGCCTGGCGTTCGACGTCGGAGAACAGGCCCTGCCGGACCGCGCCGCCGGAAAAGGCATGCTGCATCACGGTAAAGCCGATCAGAAGCACGATGAGCACCAGCCCACCGCCAAGCGCCGGCTGAACGACATCATTGTCTATCGCGCCGGCCACCGTCATGCCCATGGCGACCACCCAGGCGACGACCGCCGCCCAGCTTGGCACCAGCATGATCGCCCGGTCGTAGCGGTGCGTGGCCTGCCAGATAATGACGCCGAGACCGACAACGGCCGTCAGCGCCAGGGAAATGCGCGCCACGCCAGCGGAGAAATTGGGGTAGAAGACGGCGAGCGCGACAAGACAGCCCAGTGCCGTCAGCCAGACAAGCGCGGCGTGACTGAAATGCTTGTGCCAGCGCGACAGGTTCAGATAGGCGAACAGGAAAATAACAAGCGTTCCGGCCAGTGCGATCTCCGCCGTTGCCCGCCAGACCGGCTCGCTGCCGATCGTGATTCCGACAAGACGACCCAAAAAGCCGAAATCCACGGAAATGTAGAACAGGACGGCCCAGGCGAGGGCGGCGGCGGCGGGAAACATTACCGTGCCGCGCACCACGAAGAGAATGGTCAGGAAAAGGGCCAGCAGCCCGGAGATGCCGATCACGATGCCTCGGAACAGCGTGTAGGCATTGATCGTGTCCTTATAGGCTTCCGGTTCCCAGATGTAGAGCTGCGGCAATTCCGGCGTCGCCAGTTCCAGCACGAGCGTCACGACACTGTTCGGGTTGAGCGTTAGGTTGAAGATGTCCGCATCGTCGCTGGGCTGGCGGTCAAGCGCGAAACCTTCCGAAGGGGTGATGTTCACGATGCGCTGGGCACCGAGATCGGGCTTCCACAGGCCAGAACCCACCAGCCGGTAATGCGGCGCGACGATCAGCCTGTCGATCTGCTGGCCGCTGGCATTGGCTAGGGACAGGACGGCCCAGTGACCAGTAGGCGGGCTGCCGAGGGCCTCCACTTCGATCCGCCGAACGATGCCGTCTTCACCCGGCGTCGCAGAAACCTGGAACGTCCGCGATCCGTTGGAGGTGATGGCGACTGCGCGCGAAAGATCGAGCGCCAGATCGTCGGCTTCCACTCGAATGGTTTCATCCTGCGCGTGAAGAAGTCCAGCGCCTGGCAGAAGAAGTCCGGCAAGCAACACCAGAGATGCTGCCAGCCAGCGCCATATGTCAGTCTGCGCTTCGTTGCGCGTCACATCCCGCTCCCTTTACAACGTCCCCAGCCCGCCATCTTCGCCGCTCAGCCGGGCGTAAAGATGATGGTCCCGCCACGCGCCGCCTATCAGCAGATACGATCGCAAAAGCCCTTCGCGCTCAAATCCGGCTTTTTTGAGCAGGCGTTCGGAACGTTCATTGCCGGGGATACAGGCTGCCTGAATGCGATGCAAACGCAGCCGACCGAAACCGAACTCGCAAAGCGTGTCGATCGCGTCGTGCATATAGCCCTTGCCCGCAAAGGGCTCGCCCATCCAGTAGCCGATTTCGCCATTCTGGCAGACGCCGTAACGGATGTTGGAAAGCGTGATTCCACCCATCAGGGTCTCGTCCGGCGATAGAATGAAGAACGTATAGGACTTTTTGGCGCGCGCTTCGCCAATCTGCCGGCGGACGGTCTTGGTGAACTCGCGCCGCGAAAAGGGCGGGTTCGGCCAGGCGGGCTCCCATGGCTCCAGAAAAGCGCGACTTTGGATCCGCAAATTGGCCCAGTCGCTGAAATCGCTCGGCTGCGGCAGGCGCAGCGTAACCTCGCGTCCCTTGAGTCTGAGCGGCGGTTGAAGCAGCCGGTTCAGCATTGCGCGTCTGCGCCTCAGGAAGCTGCGACGCGCCGCATCTCCAAGGGCCCTGAAAGGCGGCCGTGCACGTCGTTATAGGACAGCATCGGGTTGAGCGGGCCGATTGCGGCCACGGTGGGCGTGCTGCCGCCAAAGGTGCGATAGGCCAGATCGCGGATCCGTTCGACGGAGATGTCGCCGAGGCGGTCCATGATTTCCTGCCGTGGCAGAACCCGGCCGTGAATGAGCAGTTGGCGGGCGATCTGGCTGGCCCGGCTCATCGAGCTTTCATTGCTCATGAACAGGCTGGCGCGCAGCTGGGCACGGGCGCGGTCGACCTCGTCCTGACGAATGCTGCCGGCAAGATTGGTCATCTCGTCGAGGAGAACCGGCACGAGTTCGGCAATGTCCTCTTCGCCGGTGGCGGCGTGAATGCCGAACAGGCCGGTGTCGGAAAAGCTCCAGTGGAAGGCCGAGACCGAGTAGCACAGCCCCCGTTTCTCGCGCACCTCCTGAAACAGGCGCGAACTCATCCCGCCGCCCAGAACCGTGGCCAGCAACTGACTGGCGTAGAAATCGCGCGCGAGAAACGCCTTTCCCTCGAAGCCGATCAGGATCTGGGCGTCAAGAAGATCGCGCGTTTCCCGAAAGTCACCGCCCGTATAGATGGCGGCCGACAAGGAATCGTCGCCCGTGTGAGAGCCGAGATCGCCCAGTCGACTTTCGATCTCACGCAGAAAATCTTCGTGCTCGACGGCGCCGACCGCAACCGCGATCATCCTGTCGCCACCATATTCGCGGGCAAGATACGACCGGAGCTGGTCGGACGAAAACGTCTCGATGGTTTCCCGTGTTCCTAGAACTGAACGACCGACGGGCTGACCGTCAAAGGCGGCTTCGGCGAACCGGTCGAAGACGATATCGTCGGGCGTGTCCATCGCCGCGCCGATCTCCTGCACGATGACGTGCTTCTCGCGTTGCAACTCGTCCTCGTCGAAGGTCGAGTCGCGAAGGATGTCGCACAGAATGTCGGTCGCCAGGCCCACATCCTCCTTCAGGACGCGGGCGAAGAAAGACGTCGTTTCGACGGAAGTCGAGGCGTTGATCTCGCCGCCGACATTCTCGATCTCGACCGCGATGTCCTCGGCGCTGCGGCGGCTCGTGCCCTTGAACGCCATATGTTCGAGCAGATGCGCGATGCCGTGCTCGTCCGGATGCTCGTGGCGCGAACCGCTATTGTTCCAGAGACCGAGCGCCACGCTTTCCACATGGGACCGCGTTTCGGTGGCCACGATCAGGCCGTTCGAAAGCGTTGTCGTTTGAACCCTCATTGTTCCTCCAACTCACTCGATACTCTACGGCGGACCGCTAGGCTGAACACTGCTTAGCCAGCGCGGCTCCGTTCCCTGATATGATCCTCCACCATTTCAAGCCGAGGGGAAAGGACTTCGTAGCGTTCGGTTCGTTCCATCAGATCGGAGAGGTGATTCGGAAGGTCCGGCGTGACACCGCTCGCAGCCCTGACGGCATCTGGAAATTTTGCCGGATGGGCCGTCGCCAGAACCACCATCGGCACGCCGGATTCTGCATAGCGGCGGGCGACGGCATGAGCGGCAGCCGAATGCGGATCCAGAAGATAACCGTTTTGCGACCAGCTTTGCGCAATTTCGCCTGCGATCTCGTCCTCACTGGCGCGGTCGGCGTCGAATTCACCGCGAATGGCCGACAGCACCTCCTCTTCCAGCGTGAAGCTCCCGCTTTGCACCAGCTGGTTCATCGACCGGCGCACCTTGCCTGCATCGCGGCCACCGGCTTCGAAAAGAAGACGCTCGAAATTGGAGGAGATCTGAATGTCCATGGAGGGAGAGGTGGTGGCGACGACACCTTCCATGGCGTAGGTGCCGCTTTCGACCGTCCGCGCCAGAATGTCGTTGGCGTTGGTTGCCACGACCAGCCGATCGATCGGCAGGCCCATCCGCTTGGCGCAATAGCCAGCGAAGACATCGCCGAAATTGCCGGTCGGTACCGTGAAGGAGACCGGCCGGTCCGGCGCGCCGAGGCTGATCGCGCTGGAGAAATAGTAGACGATCTGGGCCATGATGCGGGCCCAGTTGATCGAATTGACCCCGGACAGACGCGTCGAATCGCGGAAGGCGTGGTGATTGAACATCGCCTTCACAAGGTTCTGGCAATCGTCGAAATTGCCCTCCAGCGCCAGTGCGTGAACATTGGCGTGCGGCGAGGTCGTCATCTGGCGCTGCTGAACCGGCGACACCCTGCCATGCGGGAAGAGGATGAAGATGTCGGTCCGGTCGCGCCCGCCGAAACCGTCGATGGCCGCCCCGCCGGTATCGCCGGACGTCGCGCCGACAATGGTCGCCCGCTCATCCCTTTCGGTCAGAACATGGTCCATCAGCCGTGCCAGCAATTGCATGGCGACGTCCTTGAAGGCGAGCGTCGGCCCGTGAAAGAGTTCGAGGACGAAGCGGTTATGGCCCGTCTGCGTCAGTGGACAGACCGCTTCATGGGCAAACGTTCCATAGGCTTCATGAACGATCTCTTCGAAGGCCGAGCGTTCGATCTCGCCGTCGACGAAGGGCCACAGCACGCGCACCGCAAGATCGGCGTAGGGCAGGTTCGCCATGGAGCGGATATCGTCCGCACTGAATTGCGGCCAATCCCTCGGCACGTAAAGGCCGCCATCGCGGGCAAGGCCTGTCAGCAGAGCGTTTCGGAACGAAAGGGACGGTGCTTCGCCCCGTGTTGAAACATATTCCATCGTGATGTCCGGGCAGAACCGCCGAGGCCGAAGTCCTCCGGCAGGCATTGATGAGTTTTCGACGTGGGTATAGGCCATGCTGCCGGCGATGCAAACGGCTGTCATGTCCGCTCGATTTGGTCTCGCCTTTCTTTGGCCCAATCGAAACGGTTTTCATCACCGTTCAGAAACGATAGGACAGGCCGGCAAATGGATCGGTGTATGGGGTTGGTGGCGATGATGTTCAAAGGCAAGGGCGGGGCGATGCTGCGAACGGCCGCTGTGATTCTGATCGGGGCTTCTTTGGCGGCCTGCCAGAGTTCGACGGATGGGCTGAACGTGTCCCAGTCGAAGACGGACAATAGCGATCTGGAAAAAGTGACCTTCGAGGAGCTGCGAGGCTATTGTCCCAAGGTCCGCCTGCGCGACGGGACAGCCTATTTCAATACCTATGAGGGCGAGGAAACCTCGCAGAACGTCCGCTATCAGGCGGCGATTACCGATGTGTCGCGCCAGTGCAAATACGAGAATGGTCGCCTGGCAATGACTGTTGCTGTGGCTGGCCGTGTTCTTCTTGGTCCCAAAGGCAGCAGCGGCACCATTCAACTGCCGATCCGGGTGGCGGCGTTGAAAGGCGACACGGTGGTCTATTCGGACATCAAACCCTATTCGGTCGAGGTGAACACCGCTGGCGCGACGCAGTTCATCTATACCGATCCAAACATCGCCGTCGATCAGCCCGACGCGCGCAACATCGTCATTTTCGCCGGTTTCGATGAGGGGCCGAAGAAGGGTGCAGCGACGAACTGACCTAACGGTCAGAGGCTCTCGTAGCAGCGGCGGATCAGGCGCTCCAACTCAGCGCGCGGTATCTGCTCCGCTTTCGTGAAATTGAAGCATGACTTGCCCTGCATGCGCTTACGCAACGCGTCGCTCATGCCATCCAGCAGTTCGGGACGGCAGTACACCCCCATAAGGTGAAGACTGGTATAGCGCTTGCCGATCTGCGCCTTGCCGAACATTTGCGGCTTTGGCTCGGAGCGCTCTTCTTCGAGCAGATAGGTCTCGCCGGTATCGGCTTTGACCGTCATTTGGGGCGCGTAGGGTCGCAGCAGGCCGGATAGGATTGCGAACGGGCTTTCATTACTCATACCGGCCTCCCGCTTTCTTGCGTCGTGCCGAATGATTATTGCGCGCCGAACTGGCTATGACCAGTTTCGTATCATCGTAGAGCCCTTAACCGAGACGGCCGAAACTGCCCAGCGCCTCCATGGTCGCGGGAAAGTCCCGCAATTTGGTGATGACGGTTTCCGCACCGGCTTCCAGCAGCTTGTCGGCATGGCCGGGATAGGTGTGGCTGCCGCCGGTAAAGCCGATCACCCGCATCCCGGCCCGATTCGCACCATGAACGCCATGGGTGGAATCCTCCAGTACGAAGGTCCGGTCGGGATTGGCGCCCGCCTTCTCGGCAGCCATGAGATAGACGTCCGGCGCGGGCTTCTCCATGACGCCCTCTTCGTCTTTTGCACTGTAGAGCAACTTCACCAGTGGTTTCAGGCCGGTCGCCGTAAGCGTGATGTCGAGCCGGCCATAACCGGAATTGGAGCAGACGGCAAAGGGCAGCCCGACCGATTGCAAAAGCCAGGCAGCGCCTTCGATGCTCTTGATCTCGCGACGCAGTCGGCGGTCGATCTCTTTGTCTGCGTCGCCAAGCAACGATGCCGGAATCGGGATGTTCGCCTCGGCTTCGACCACCAGCAGAATGTCCTTGAAGGTAAGGCCTGCAAAACGCTCCGACATCTCCTCTGGTGTGATCTCGTAGCCGATCGACGAAAGCAGCTTGGCGTCGACGCGGGATGCGATCACCTCGGAATCGACGAGAACGCCGTCGCAATCGAAGATGACGAATTCGGGAGCGGGCATGGAAGATGGCTTTCTGCAAGAAGGGCGGTCGAATGCAGCGGCCTATATCGGTTCGGCCGCCTCGCGTTCAACCCGCTTGCGCCGTTTCGGTACACCATTCACGCAATCTTCATCCTGTCGGGTAACCATGGGGCCTATCTGTTGCGTATTCGAGTATTGAGTTCATGGCTTCCAAACTGTCCGCCCTCAAGGCCAATCTTTCGCCTGCCAACACTTCGCCGCGCGAGCCGGAGCTTGCGCGTCACCTCGACACGATCATCAAGGGCGATTGCGTGGCCGCGATGGACAAGCTGCCCGACGCGTCCGTCGATGTGATCTTCGCCGATCCGCCCTACAATCTGCAACTTGGCGGCGATCTGCACCGGCCCGACCAGTCCAAGGTCGATGCCTGCGACGACCACTGGGACCAGTTCGACAGTTTCGCCGCATATGACGCCTTCACCCGGGCCTGGATGCTGGCCGCCCGTCGGGTATTGAAACCGACCGGCACGATCTGGGTGATCGGCAGCTATCATAACATTTTCCGCGTTGGCGCGACGATGCAGGATCTCGGCTACTGGATCCTGAACGATGTGGTCTGGCGCAAGACCAACCCGATGCCGAATTTTCGTGGCCGCCGCTTCCAGAACGCACACGAAACGATGATCTGGGCCTCGAAAAACGAGAAGGCCAAGAGCTACACCTTCAATTACGAGGCCATGAAAGCGGCCAATGACGACACGCAGATGCGGTCCGACTGGCTGTTTCCGATCTGCCAGGGCGGCGAACGGCTGAAAGACGATAACGGCCAGAAGGTTCACCCGACCCAGAAGCCGGAAGCGCTGCTGGCGCGAATCATGATGGCGTCCAGCAAGCCGGGCGATGTGGTGCTCGATCCCTTCTTCGGCACGGGGACCACGGGCGCGGTGGCCAAGAAGCTCGGCCGCCGCTTCGTCGGGATCGAACGCGAGCAGGCCTATATAGATGCGGCAAACGCGCGGATGGAGAGGATCGAACCGTTGCATTCGGTCGATCTGCGTCAGTTGATGCCCAAGCGCGCCGAGCCACGCGTCGCCTTTCTCTCGCTGCTCGAAGCTGGGCTCTTACAGCCGGGCACGGTGCTGACCGACGCGAAAAGCCGCCATTCGGCGACGGTGCGGGCGGACGGCACGCTCGTCGCCGGCGAGCACGAAGGCTCGATCCACCGGGTCGGTGCCCGCGTTCAGGGCTTCGAAGCCTGCAATGGCTGGACCTTCTGGCACTACGACAATGGCGATGGCCACGAACCGATCGATTCGCTGCGCGCCATCATTCGCCGGCAGATCGCACGCAGCGGCGGCTAAGCAGTTGCCTTACACCCTGATGCCGTGATTTCGGAGATCGGCGCGGAGCCGGTCGGGCGTTTCGAACTGGACGGCCTGCCAGCCATGGGCGCGGGCCGCTTCCACATTGCGTTCTGAATCGTCAATGAAGAGCGTTCGGGCCGGATCGAGTTCGAAGGTTCGCTGATGGTGATCGTAGATCGCCGGGTCCGGCTTCACCATCTCGATCTGGCCGGAGACGGTCACGCCGCGCGGTTCGGCGAGAAAGCCATAGCGTTCCGTTGCAATGGGATAGGTGTCCGCCGACCAGTTGGTCAGCAGCGTCACGTCATAACCGCGGTCGATCAGATCGCGCATGATCGCCACACTCTCCTCGATGGCGTGCGGCACCGTCAGATGCCAGTTCTTGCGGAAGAGCCGGATCAGTTCTTCGTAGTGGGGAAAGCGCGCTGCAAGGTCTTTTTCGCCTTCGGCCCAGCTTCGCCCTGCATCCTGCTGCAAATTCCAGCCTTGGAAGTCCACGTCCTCGAAAAAGCGCAGACGCGCTTCCTCGTCCGGCAGGGCGTCCAGATAGGCGGCGTGGTGATCCCAATGGATCAGAACGCGACCAATGTCGAAAACGATATGATGGATACTCATCGGATCAGGTCTCTTCACGCGTGAAAGGCGTTCGGTATAGCGGCGGCAATTGCCTTTTTCATGACAGTCGGCAGCGCCGCGTGAATCAGCTCGTCACGTGGGCACCAGAACGCTCCGTCAGGCAGAGCCGGCTCGCCATCGATACGCGCCGACATCACCTCCAGGGTCAACTGAAAATGCGTGAACCCATGCTCTGCCGTACCGCAATCGATCCAGTCGCCGGCAAAGGGCGCGGCGTCTTCGCCGGTGGCTCCGTCATGACGCGACGAAAAATCGGTCAGGTAAGGCCCGGCCATGCCGCCCAGAAGGCCGCTAGCCGGGCGGCGCACGAGCATAATTGCACCGTCAGATGATCGTTCGGCCACATAGGCGCCGGCAAGCCGGGCCGGTCGCGCCTTTCTCGGCAGCTTGACCGGCAGGGTCGTGGGGTCGGGTCCTTCCTTGAAGGCGACGCAATAGGCATTGACGGGGCAGAGCGCGCAGGCCGGACGCTTCGGTGTGCAGATCGTCGCGCCGAGATCCATCATGGCCTGTGCGAAATCGCCGGGCCGCACGGCCGGCGTGATGCACGATACGACGGTTTGAATCTGTTTCTTCGCCGTTTTGACCGGCACTTCGATAGCAGCGAGGCGGCTGGCGACACGCTCGACATTTCCATCGACAACGGCGACTGGCTCGTCGAATGCGATGGCGGCAATGGCGGCAGAAGTGTAATCGCCGACGCCTGGCAGTGCTTTCAGCCCGGCCGCGTCGGCCGGAAAGCCGCCCGCCTCGTTCACCTGCCGGGCCGCGGCGAGCAGATTGCGCGCCCGCGAATAATAGCCGAGCCCCGCCCAGGCCGCCATTACGCTATCGTCGGTCGCGGCGGCAAGATCGCCGACGGTTGGCCAGGTCGTGACAAACTTTTCGAAATAGCCCTTCACAGCCGCGACGGTGGTCTGCTGGAGCATGATTTCCGATAGCCAGACCCGGTAGGGGTCGGGACGGATGCCCTTTGCGAGATCGGAAGAGGCGACGCGCCAGGGTAGGGTGCGGGCGTGGCGGTCGTACCAGTCCAGAAGCGCCGGTGCGATGGCGCTCGGCTTCACAAGGCGTTCGGCGGGTTGCCGTTGGAATGAGGCCATATCGCCGGTTTCGGCCCTGTGCTAGGAAACGGAGCGAACGGAATGCCGCGAAGGGTGCAGCGAAACGATATGGCCAAACGCTCCCGCAAACGCAATGCGCAGCCGGTGGCCGATCTGGTCTCGCGCCTCGTCGATCCAGTTTTGCGCAAACGGACGGGCGTGTCGCTGGAATTGATCCAGGGCTGGGAAGAAATAGCCGGGCGCCGGCTGGCCAGGCTCTCTCGGCCAGAGCGCATTGTGTGGCCACGTCGCATATCCGACGACGATCCCTTCAAACCCGCGACGCTGATCGTCGCTGCGGAAGGCTATGCGGCGCTTGCGATTCAGCATGAGACGGGAGAGTTGATCGCGCGGGTCAACACTTTCCTCGGATATGGCGCCATCGAACGGATCAAGTTGGTTCAGAAGCCGGTCGCCGTGCCGGAACGTCGTAAGGTGAGACCAGCCCTCCGAACTCTGCGGCCCGACGAGGAGGAACAGTTGAACCAGAGCCTGGCCGAGATCGACAGCGACCCCTTGCGGCAGGCGCTCCAGAGACTGGGCCGTGCGGTCAAGGGCGAGATAAGCCGCTGAAAACAGTGGAGAACGCTTCCAGACGCTGGAATTGTCGCTGTTCGAACATATCTGGTCGTCATGCTCTCGTCCCGTTTAGCGGCAACGTATGGAGCAAGCGAATGATTGCCACCGCCCCTCCGGCGCTGCGACCCAGGAAAGGCCTGTAATGGATCTCCGTTTCTTCCGCTCTTCGAGCTTTATCGCCATCTCCGCCGCAAGCGCCATGGCGCTCGGTATTGCCGGCTGCTCCGACAGCTCGAACGAAACGGCGAGCACCGATGCCGCCGACATGCAGATCACGGCCTCGACGGGAACTTCGCCTGAGACCGATGCAGGCAAGGCAGACAAGACCGTCGAGCTGGCGCAGGTCGACGATGCCGCCAAAGACGAGCCGGCGGCCGAAACCGAAGCGGCCGATCAGACGACCGGAAACGCCGGAACGCCGGCTGCGGCGAGCGAGGCGGGCACGACTGGAGCCACGATCGAGCGCGCTGAAGCGCCGGAGCCAGAAGGCACGGTCGATATGGAAAAGCTGCTGCAGAACGGCAGTTTGCCAGAAATGGTGCTCGGTAGCGAAGATGCGCCGGTCACAATTGTCGAATACGCCTCGATGACTTGCGGCCACTGCCGGACGTTTCATGAGGAGACGTTCCCAAAGGTGAATGAAGAATTCATCCAATCCGGCAAGGTGCGGTTCATCCTTCGCGAATTTCCGCTCGATCCCCGCGCCACCGCCGCCTTCATGCTGGCGCGCTGCTCCAAGGACAAATATTTCCCTGTGGTTGACGTTTTGTTCGACCGACAGGATGTGTGGGCACGCGCCGAACCTCAAAATGCAGCGAAGTCGCTCTTCGACACAGTCAAAATTGCTGGGTTCACCGAGGAATCCTTCGATGCCTGTCTGAAGGATCAGGCTCTGCTGGACAATATCAATTCCGTGCGCAAGCAGGCAGGCGAAGAGTTCGGCGTTCAGTCCACGCCGACATTCTTCATCGACGGGAAGAAATATGCTGGCGCTCTGTCGGCCGGTCAGATGGCGGCATTGATCGACCAGGCCGCTTCGCAGTAACCATCGGCGACAATTTCGGCCGTTTCGCATCGCGAAGCGGCTTTTCGCATTTGCGAAAAGCTTCGTAATCGTGTTGGTTGCGGGCAGGGAGGCCAATACAGGATCGATAGTGGTGGGCGAAGAGCACACAGCGCCTGAGCGTTACGTCTTCAGTTTCGGGGCGGGCGTGGCGGATGGTTCGGCTGAGATGGCGGATTTCCTTGGAGGGAAAGGCGCCAATCTGGCCGAGATGTCGGCGCTCGGTCTGTCAGTGCCGCCCGGCTTCACGCTAACCACCGAAGTCTGCCGACATTTCAGCCAGCACCGTGTCGTGCCGGATGGCGTGGAGCGGCAGGTCCGCGACGCAATGAACCGGTTGGAAGAAACGACCGGTCGCCATTTCGGCGCGGGCCACAACAGTCTTTTGCTATCCGTCCGTTCGGGCGCTCGCGCATCCATGCCGGGTATGATGGATACGATCCTCAATCTCGGCCTTAACGATAGCGCGGTAGAGGCTTTGGCCGAAGAGACGGGCGACGGCCGGTTTGCATGGGACAGTTATCGTCGCTTCATTCAGATGTATTCCGACACGGTTCTGCGGCTCGATCTGGAGTTTTTCGAGGAGATCATCGAAGAGGAGCGCGAGCGCCTCGGTCGCGACAGCGACGCCGAAATGACCGCCGGCGATTGGAAGGCTGTCGTCACCCGCTACCTCGCTTTTGTCGAAGAGGAGCTGGGTGAGCCTTTCCCACAGGATGTCGAAACCCAGCTGCGCGGTGCGATCCGCGCCGTGCTCGGTTCGTGGATGAACCCGCGCGCCATCGCCTTTCGGGCTCTTCACGGCCTGCAGGATCAGGATGGAACTGCCGTCACCATCCAGGCCATGGTGTTCGGCAATCGCGATGATCGTTCCGCAACGGGTGTCTGTTTCACGCGCGAGCCCAACACTGGCGTGAAGACGCTCTATGGCGAATATCTTCCGCGCGCCCAGGGCGAAGATGTCGTGTCCGGCATGCGCACGCCCTTGCCGCTGTCCAGCGGACAGGCAAGCGGGCACGGCGTCGACAATGCGGATCGCTCGATGCAGGTCGTCTTTCCGAACGTCTATGACGAACTGAAATGTGTTTCCGAGCGGCTCGAAGCGCATTATGGCGACATGCAGGATATCGAGTTCACCGTGGAAAGCGGCAAGCTCTATATCCTCCAGACGCGCACGGCCAAACGCTCGGCGGGTGCGGCGCTTCGCATCGCGGTGGAGATGGCCGAGGCCGACCTTATCACCCGAAACGACGCGCTTTTGCGGATCGATCCGCTGTCGCTCGTCAGTCTGCTGCATGCTTCGATCGACCCGGATGCCGAGCGCGACCATATTGCCAGCGGTCTGCCGGCGGCGCCCGGCGCTGCGTCCGGCCAGATCGTTTTTTCGCCGGATGAAGCCGCTGATCTGGCGGAACGCGGCAAGAAGATCATTCTGGTGCGAACCGAAACGAGCCCCGAAGACATTCACGGCATGAGCGCTGCGGAAGGCATCCTGACCACCCGTGGCGGTACCACCAGTCATGCTGCCGTGGTGGCCCGCGGCATGGGAAAGCCGTGCGTGTCGGGGGCCGGCACGCTACGTGTCGATTATGATGCGAAAACGCTCTCCACGATGGGCCGCACATTCGACGAAGGCGACACCATCACCATCGATGGCACCACCGGCGAGGTTTTCGCCGGCGCCATCGCCATGCGCAAGCCGCAGCTCTCCGACGATTTTCGCACCATACTGGAATGGGCCGACGCGACGCGGCGCATGAAGGTACGCACCAATATCGATGTGGCGAGCGATGCCGAACTGGCTCGCGATTTCGGCGCGGAAGGCATCGGCCTGTGCCGGACCGAGCATATGTTCTTCGGCGATGAGCGCATCTTGGCGATGCGTCATCTCGTTCTGGCCGAAACGGATAACGACCGCGAATCGGCGCTTCTGACATTGCTGCCGAGCCAAAGGCGGGATTTCGTCGAACTGTTCGAGCAGATGGCGGGATTGCCGGTGACCATCCGCCTGCTCGATCCGCCCTTCCATGAGTTTCTCCCGCATACCGAGGAGGAAATGCGGGAGACGGCCGACGCGCTTGGTGTGCCGGTCGAAAAGATCGAGTTTCGGGCCGAGACGCTGCGTGAGACCAACCCCATGCTCGGTCATCGCGGCGTGCGGGTGGCGATTTCCTATCCGGCCATCCCTGAAATGCAGGTCCGCGCGATTTTCGAAGCGGCGATCGAGGCCGGGCAGCGGACCGGCCGCCCCGTTAAACCGGAGATCATGTTGCCGCTGGTCGGCCTGCAGCGCGAGGTCGACTTCGTGCGCGAGATCATCGACCGGGTCGCCCGGGACGTCATGAAGGAGACCGGTCAGAGCGTCGAATATACGGTCGGTATTCTGATCGAGCTGCCTCGCGCGGCTGTCCGGGCCAGTCTCATCGCCCAGTCGTGCGATTTCTTTTCTTTCGGCACGAACGATCTGACGCAGACTGTGTTCGGTATCAGCCGTGACGACGCAGCGCAGTTTCTGGAAACCTATCGCCAAGCCGGTATCGTGGAAGCGAATCCCTTCATCACGTTGGATGTCGAAGGCGTCGGAGAGCTTATCAACATGGCCTGCGTCAATGGCCGGGCGGTTCAGCCCGAACTGCTGACGGGCATTTGCGGCGAACATGCCGGCGATCCGAAATCGATCGAATTTTGCGAGGAAGCCGGCCTCGATTACGTGTCCTGTTCCCCATTTCGGGTGCCCATCGCCCGGCTCGCTGCCGCGCAGGCGGCTCTGCGGGTGAAGAACGGCGCATCGTAGTCAGAGCGTCTGTCAGCCCTGCTCGACGGTCACATGATCCGGGTAGAAGGCGACGTGCCCCGCGATCTGACCGACTTCGGCCTTTGGCGTCTCATAGCTCCATGCGGCTTCGTTTGCCGCTTCGCCGGCAGCCGATAGCCGGAAATACACTGCGTCGCCCTTGTGGGGACAGTGGCTGGTCGTATCCACGCGCGTCAGATGTTCGAAATAGACGTCGTCTCGGGGAATATAGACGACGGCTGGATAATCCCCTTCCTTCAGGGAAAGTGCGTTTTCCGATGAGGCAACGACCGCATCGCGGAACTTGACGGTGATCGGTCGTCCCAACGGATCGATACGGATATACGGGCTGTTCGACATGGTCTGCTCCTTCGTACTGGCTTCCCCAACGTCGCGCCGCGAGGTCGGTTCCAGAGCATTCTGCGCTTTACGTGGAGACCTCTGCGTTCCAGATTGAACACAAACAATAGGGAGAGAGCGATGCTGGGTTTGATGCAGGATTGGCCGCTGACATGCGACAAGATTATCGACCATGCCGCGCGACAATTCGCTGACAGGGAGATCGTTTCACGCTCCGTGGAGGGGCCGATTGTGCGCACCACCTATGGCGCCATTCACGAACGCGCACGAAAGGTCGCTCAGAAACTGCTGGCGGACGGAATGGCCAATGGCGACCGGATCGGCACGCTGGCCTGGAACACGAGTCGCCATCTGGAGGTCTGGTATGGCGCAATGGGTATGGGGGGCGTCTATCATACGCTCAATCCGCGACTGTTCCCGGACCAGATCGCGTGGATCGTCAACCACGCGGAGGATCGAGCGCTCTTCGTCGATCTGACCTTCGTGCCGATTGTGGAAAAGATCGCCGATCAGTTGAAAACGGTGAAGAAGATCGTCGTGTTGACCGATAGCGATCACATGCCGGACAGCGCCATCGATCTGATCTGCTACGAAGACTGGATCGCGGAGGCCGACGGCGATTTCGCCTGGGTCGACATCGACGAAAACGCCGCGGCCGGCATGTGTTATACATCCGGCACAACGGGCGATCCGAAAGGCGTTCTCTATTCGCATCGCTCCAACGTGATCCATGCCATGATGGCGGCGATGCCCGATGCGATGGCGCTGAGTTCCAACTCGGTGATCCTACCCGTCGTGCCGATGTTTCACGCCAATGCCTGGGGTATCGGACAAGCCGGGCCGATGACCGGCGCAAAGCTGGTCATGCCGGGCGCGAAGATGGATGGTGAGAGCATCTATGAATTGCTCGATACGGAGAAGGTCACTTTCTCCGCGGCGGTTCCGACCGTCTGGCTGATGCTCCTGCAATATCTCGACGAAACCGGCAAGAAATTGCCCCATCTCACCAATGTCGTGATTGGCGGGTCGGCCTGTCCGCCTTCGATGATCGAGAAATTCCGCGACCTTTACGATGTCGATGTCATCCACGCCTGGGGCATGACGGAGATGAGCCCGCTCGGCTCGCTCGGTCCGCTCAAGCCGAAGTTCAGGGGTCTTTCACCGGACGAACAGCTCGCGATCAAACAGAAGCAGGGTTTTGCGCCGTTCGGCGTCGAGATGAAGATTACCGGCGACGACAATGAGGAGAAGCCGTGGGACGGCAAGACGTTCGGCCGCCTGAAGGTACGCGGGCCGGCCGTCGCCAAAGGCTATTATGGCGGCGCAGGCGCCGAACAGTTCGATGACGATGGCTGGTTCGACACTGGCGATGTCGCCCATATCGACCCGGACGGCTACATGCAGATCACCGACCGCTCCAAGGACGTCATCAAATCGGGCGGCGAATGGATATCGACCATCGATCTGGAGAATCTCGCCGTCGCCCATCCGGCCGTTGCCGAGGCGGCGGTGATCGGCGTGTCGCATCCGAAATGGGACGAACGACCGCTTCTCGTGATCGTCCGAAAGAGCGGCCAATCGGTCGAGCGCGATGACATTCTTTCCTTCATGGAGGGTAAGATCGCCAAATGGTGGATGCCGAACGACGTTGTCTTCGTCGATGAAATTCCGCATACGGCAACGGGCAAGATCCAGAAGATGACGCTTCGTGACCAATTCTCCGACTACAGTTTCTCCGATCGTGACGAGGCGTGACGCCACCCAGATTCTAATCGGCGGCAGGCAAGTGGCGGGCTGGGGCCGGTCATGACGGTGATTGGCCGGCCCAATGCGGCGTTTTCCCCACCCTCCCATCCGGCGGTCGCGTTCAGCCATTTTCTGGCGCGGCTGGCGACTATAGTTGCGATCGTGGCCGGGGCCGCCCACTTTTTCGGGCTGATCGCGCCTTTGTCCCTGTTCTGGATCATCGGGGCCATCGTTCTGATGCTGCTCGTCGCGATGGTGGCGGGTGTGGTCGCCATTCGTGATATCTGGCGGGAAGGCAGCGCCGGACTTGGCCTCCTCGCGCGCGCACTGCTGTGGGCCTTGCCGGTGATCGTGCTGCTTGCCATCGGTGCGGTGCATATCGTCGCCAACCCGCCATTGACCGAGCTATCGACCGATCCGGTAGAGCCGCCGCGCTTTCTGCCGCGAAAGGAGGAACCGATTGCTCTGCCCGCCATTCAGGCCCAGATCGCAGCCTGGCCCGATCTGACCGGCCGGCGCTACGCCTCTTCGCCGGAGGAGGTGGAGGAGGCGCTCCGGCGGGTGATTGCCGACAATAGCTGGTTCTTTCGGGGCCAGTTCGGCACCTTGGAGACGAACGGAGAAGTTACCCTTCTCGTCGAAGGCCGAGCCGGCCTTCTGCTTCTGCCGACCCGCATCGCGGTACGGATCACCGAAGAGGGCGAAACCAGCTACGTCGATATTCGCAGCCGCACCCTGGCGGGTGCTCACGATATGGGGGCCAATGGCGCAGTGATCACCAAACTTTTCGATGCTCTGGCCGCCGAACTGCAGGCGGGCGTCCAGGAGTGACGGAACATCGTCCACCGTCTCTCGGTCAGGCCGGATAATAATAGCTTTCGAGGCGCGGCGCGTCGTCGTCGCAGCGAACGGAGCCATTCTCGATCAGCGCCTCCAGATGCGCGAAGACATTGAGGGCGGCAGCGCCGTGCAGGCGCGGATCGATGTCGCGATAGATCACGCCCACCATGCCCGGAATAGTCCTGTCGCCGACCGATAGCCGTTTCAGAATCGCCCCTTCGCGCATTCTGCGATGGGTCTTCAACCCGCGCAGGAACGAAGCCGGTTTGACGACCGGTCCGCCGTGGCCGGGAAGATAAAGGCGGTCGTCACGACGGTCCATCAGATGATCGAGCGAGGCCATGTAATCGCTCATGCTGCCGTCCGGTGGCGCCACGATGGTGGTGGACCAGGCCATGACATGGTCGGCCGAAAACAGAATTCCCGTGTCGTCGAGGGCGAAACACAGATGGTTCGTCGTATGACCGGGCGTATGTAGCGCAGTGAAGCTGAATCCGTCGGCTTCGACCGTCTCGCCATCGCCGACTGTCCGGTCGGGCCTGAAATCATGGTCGCCCGATGCGTCCAGACGGTTTTCTTCGTTCACGGAGAGGTCGCGGGCGGCGCGGTGCGGACCTTCGGCCACGATTTCGCCACCGACCCGCGCCTGCAAGGTCCGTGCCAATGGCGAGTGGTCGCGATGGGTATGGCTGACGAGAATATGGCTGACGGGCCGGCCACCGATGGCGGAGATAAGCGTTTCCAGATGGTTCTCATCCATGGGGCCGGGATCGAGCACCACGACGGATTTATCGCCGATGATGTAGGAGTTGGTGCCCTGGAAAGTGAAAGGCGACATATTGGCGCATGTCACTCGCAGCACGTTTTCGGCGACGCGGACGCCGCCGCCATGGCACGGTTCGAAATCACGATCGAATTTCATGAAACCCCTTCAGCATGTTGGCCCGGATCGACGGATCCGCAGCCGCAAACAAATGTGGCTTACCAACCTATACATCAAAACGGCGTTGCTCGAAGGGACCGCCTTTGCTAATGCAGCGCGCCAAGGATGAATCGTCATCCCGTTGCTGGGGCGTCGCCAAGCGGTAAGGCAGCGGCTTTTGGTGCCGCCATTCGCAGGTTCGAATCCTGCCGCCCCAGCCAGAACTTTCCAGACATGGCACAAATGCGCTTGATTTGATCGACTATGGGCGGCGATGCTGCTTGGTTTCCGGAAAACTTCGCGACCGCAGCACGCTAAATCGATTGATTCCGCCAGGTTTCACCAAGATTTCGGCATGCCTGATTTGAAGAATAACCATTTGTTGACGCAATGAATGCGACTATTGGGCCGGCACAAAGGCATTAAGCCGCATTTAACGCGCCTCTGCGATGCTTTCGATATTGCAGAGGACACAGCAATGTTCAGACGGTTTCGTCGCATTTTAGCCCGGCAAAAAGCGCAGCTACGGAGTATACTCAGCCGTCTTCGCGCCGATCAGTTCGATGAACTGACCGCAAGGCAGCTCCGTAGCGAACGCGTGACGGCGCTGATGAACAATCTGACGCCCTTCACCGTATTCAACGTCATCGCCGCCGTCTTCATGGTTTACTGGTTTGTCGATCACGGAGTGGATTCCGTGCTCTTCGTGTGGGTGGCGATTCAAATATCGCTATCGACCGTCGCGTTGATCATGCGGCTGAGGCGGGATCGTATGCGGCCCTATTCCGGGTCCGAAAGGACGACCCGACGGATCGTGCATCAGAGCATCGTGATGGCGTCCTGCTGGTCGATCATCTTCTTCTATCTTTTGCCGGTCTCGATCGGCCATGACCAGTTGATCATCAACGGGCTGGCCGTCGGCGGCGTGATTCTCGGGCCGACCGTTCTGCATCCGGTTCCTTCCGCGGCGTTGGCCTGGCTGGTCACGACCGCTTCGCTGAACACCGTGGCATTCTTCCTTTTCGGCGATGTACATCTTGTGGCCGCGGCCATCATGAACATCGCCTTCACGCTCGTCGCCGGCGTGAACTGCATCAAGCAGTCCGACTACATGACGCGTCAGTTCATCATTCGCGAATCCCTGCAGGAAAAGCAGGATATGATCGCTCTGCTTCTGAAAGAGTATGAGGACGGCGTTCGCACATGGCCCTGGGAATGCGACAGCTACGGTCGCATCACGCGCATGCCCAAGGCGATCGAAACACTGCTTGGACAGGCTCGGGAGGGATTGTCCTGGAGCATTCGCGATCTGGCCGGCGTGAACAATCGGCAGGAACGGAGCGAACTGAGCGGTGTTCTGTCACGACCCAGAAAGTTCCACGACTACCTCGTCTCCTTTCCCCGCGCGGACGAGGAGAGCCTTTGGTTTGCGATAAGCGGCAAACCGATCTTCGGCTCGAACGGGGATTTTCTTGGCTATCGGGGACTGATCAGCGATGTCACCGAAACCAAGCTGGCGGAGGAAAAGATCAAGTTCCTGGCGACGCACGATCCGCTGACCGAAATGCCCAATCGGACGCTTTTCACGGATACGGTCGACCCCTGGATCGAACAGGACCGGCCCTTTGCCTGCCTGCATATCGATCTGGACCGGTTCAAACTGGTCAATGATTCGCTCGGGCATGCTGCCGGTGACGAATTGTTGATTGCGGTTTCGAAGCGACTGAGGCGCTGCGCCGGCGACGCGGCGCCGAACGCAATTTGCGCCAGGGTTGGCGGCGACGAGTTTCTCGCCGCAGCGCCATTGCGGCAGGATGCCGATGACAAGACCGATGAGGCCCCTATCCAGGACCTGACACGAAGCATCGTTGATTGCCTGGCCGAACCGTTCGAACTGCAGGGCGGAACCGTGACGATCGGCGGATCGGTCGGCTATGCGCTGTTCCCGGAAGATGCCGCCTCCCTCTCGGATCTGACCAATCGGGCTGACCTGGCGCTGTATCGTGCAAAGAGCGAAGGTCGAAACCAGTTCAGACGATATATTGCCGGCATGGATCGGCGGGCCCAGAACCGCAAGAAACTGGAGGTCAGTCTTCGCGACGCGATCGACAGGAATGAGCTTCGTCTCGTTTATCAGCCCATCGTGGAACTCGACAGCGGCGTCGTCTCCAGCGTCGAAGTCCTGTTGCGCTGGAACAGCGCCCAGCATGGTTTCGTTTCACCCCAGGTCTTCGTTCCGATTGCCGAAGAAAGCGGGCTGATCCATGAGATCGGCGAGTGGGTTCTTCTCAATGGCTGTCGGGCGGCCACAGACTGGAACGAGAAGGTTTCGCTTTCCGTGAATGTATCGGCCAAGCAGATTCTATGTCCGGGTTTCAGGCAAAGCGTTCTCACCATTTTGCAGGAAACCGGTTTCCCTGCATCGCGGCTGGAGCTCGAACTGACCGAGACGGTCTTTCTCGAAGAGGCAAATCTCGCGCTGGAAACAATCGCGCAGCTGCGCGAGCATGGCGTTCGGATCATTCTGGACGATTTCGGCACCGGTTACTCGTCATTGAGCTATCTGCAATCCTTCGCGTTCGACAAGATCAAGATCGACCGCTCATTCGTCTCCAGCCTTCAGCAGAAGCCGGTCGAGGGTGGTGCAACGTCGGATACGCTCATTCGGGCCATGATCAGCCTGGCCCAGATGCTGAACCTGCCGGTGACCGCAGAGGGCATCGAGGAAGAATGGCAGGCGGAGGAGTTGCGGCGGTTGGGCTGCGATTACGGCCAGGGTTATCTGTTCGCCCGGCCCGCCTCAGACTATGATTTGCGTCGAATGATCGGCATGAATCCCGGCGTCGAGGATAAGCAGACGCCGTCATCCCGCGACGTTGCCTGACCCATCGACAGAGTCACGAGCCGCCCTGGCTGTGCGTAAGCTTGTCCAGCGCTTTCGGAGGCTATGCCCGAAGCGATTTGAAGGATAGGGTCGTGCCTTTCCGATAGTTTGGAGCGACCGAATGATCCCGAAGGCGGAACTGCACTGTCATATCGAGGGCGCCGTCAGCCCGACGTTCGCTCGCGAAATGGCAAGCCGCCACAATGTCGATCTCGAACCGGTTCTCGACGGCGACCGCTATCGACGCCAGAACTTCATCGGGTTTCTCGCCAGCTACGATATCGTCGCCAATCTCCTGCGCGAACGCGCCGACTTCGAGCGTCTGGCCTATGAGCATTACAGCGCGCTGGCCGGACAGAACGCCCTCTATGCCGAAATCTTCGCTTCGCCGGCCCATGCCGAGGCCGTGGGTCTTTCGCCGCAGGATTATCTGGAAGGGCTTGCCGATGGAATTGAACGGGCCGGCGCCGAACATGGAATCGAGGGACGGATCATTGTAACGGGCGTCCGCCATCTCGGCCCCGATGCCGTCAGCGAGGCCGCGAAAATCGGCGTCGAATGCGGCTTGGATTCCGTGACCGGTTTCGGCATGGCGGGCAATGAGATGGTCGGTCGTCCCGGAGATTATGCAGAGGCCTTCGATATCGCGCGGGACGGCGGTCTTCGTCTGACCTGCCACGCTGGCGAATGGGTCGGGCCGGACGGCATTGAGGAAACGCTCGATCTATTGAAGGTCGAGCGGCTCGGCCACGGTGTACGCGCTGCGGAAAGCGACGACCTGATGCGGAGAATCGCCGAAGAGAACATCGTCCTGGAGGTCTGCCCGGCCTCGAACATCTCTCTCGGCGTCTATGAAAGCCTGGATGCGCATCCGCTTCGAAAGCTGATCGCGGCCGGATGCCGGATCACGCTCAATTCAGATGACCCTCCCCATTTTCAGACCAGCCTCGAGAACGAATATCGGATCGGACGCCAATCTTTCGGCCTGTCGGACAACGAACTGCGCGCAAGCACCCGTACGGCCATCGAAGCCGCCTTCGTCGATGGGGATACACGTGCGCGCCTTCTTGAGCGGCTGGACGAGTCCGCCTAGCGTCGGCTCAAAGGCAATCGGAGAAAATCATGAACCAGGAAAACGGATCGGGGATGGTGACGGTGGTCGACCATCCTCTGGTTCAGCACAAGCTGACGATTATGCGCAAGAAGGAAACCTCGACGGCCGGCTTCAGGCGTCTGTTGCGCGAGATCTCCCTGCTGCTCTGTTACGAGGTGACCCGCGGACTGGAGATCACCTATGAGCGTATCGAGACGCCGCTGGAGCCGATGGACGCGCCGATGCTGGAAGGCAAGAAGCTGGTCTTCGCTTCGGTTCTGCGCGCCGGGAACGGTCTTCTGGAAGGGATGCTCGATCTGGTGCCCGCCGCGCGGGTGGCGCATATCGGCCTATACCGCGACCACGAAACGCTTCAGCCGGTGCACTACTTCTTCAAGGCGCCGAGCGATCTCGGCAACCGCCTGGTCATCGTTGTCGACCCGATGCTGGCGACCGCCAATTCGGCCGTGGCGGCGATCGACAAGCTGAAGGAAGAGGGCGCGACGAATATCCGTTTCCTCTGCCTTCTGGCCGCGCCCGAAGGCGTCGAACGGTTCACGCAGGCGCATCCGGACGTGCCGGTCTTCACCGCGTCCATCGATGATCGGCTGAACGAGAAGGGCTACATCCTGCCTGGCCTGGGCGACGCCGGAGACCGGATGTACGGCACGAAGTAGGTTGTCGAACCCGCTGAATTGAATCGCAAATCCGCCCCCATCGGAATCAGGGACGCAAGGCGTTGAATCATCCCTTCAACGCCTTGAATCATTTTGTGAACCGGCAGCGGGGAGGGCAGAACAGCGGTTTGTTCGTTAGAGGGCGATCCGTTCCGAGACGGCCGGGGGTGTCTTGCCGTCGCCCTGTCGAACGGCCGCGCGAATACGTTTGGCCGCGCGTTCGAAGGTTGCCTCGTCACGCGCGTGAATGCGGCAGAGCGGCGAAGCGCCGTCCCAATCGCGCGGCGCCAGATCGCTAAGCCCGACAGCGTGGTCGATATCGTCTTCGGAGCGCGTTCGCCCGCCGCCCAGTTCGATCACCGCGAGCCCCAGTTCACGTGTGTTAAATGAGAGGTTGCCGGTAAGCTTCGCGTCATTGTCCAGTGTCAGGTCGCGGATGATCGACGCCGACGGCAGATACTCGTCCATCCGTTCGATGAAATCGGAGGGTCCGCCCAAAGCCGCGACCATCTGTCCGAATCGCTCGGCGCCGGCACCGGAAGACAGGGCATCCTCGGCCTTCCGCAAGCCTTGTTCCGCATCGTCTGCGAGGCCGACAATGGCCAGCATTTCCGCGGCGAGCGCCAATGTGATCTCGCGGAGACGCGGCTCGCTACCATCGCCGCGAAGCAGGTTCACCGCGCTGCGCACTTCGACCGCGTTGCCCGCGGCGCTGGCGAGGGGGTGATCCATATCGGTCAGCAGCGCCACGGTCGGCATTCCCGCGCCATTGGCGACTTCGACGAGGCTTGTCGCCAGTTCGCGCGCTGCCGCTTCGTCGGCCATGAAGGCGCCGGACCCGACTTTCACATCCAGAACCAGCCCTCTGAGGCCCGCCGCCAGTTTCTTCGAAAGGATCGAGGCGGTGATGAGGGGCACGCTCTCGACCGTCGCCGTCACATCGCGGATGCCATAGACGATCTTGTCGGCCGGGGCGAGCGAGCCGGTCTGGCCGATGATCGCGCAGCCGACCTCCTTGACGACGCGTCGGAACGTCTCATCGTCCGGCTTGACGTCGTAGCCGGGAATAGATTCGAATTTGTCGAGCGTGCCGCCCGTATGGCCGAGGCCACGCCCGGAAATCATCGGCACATAACCGCCGCAGGCGGCGATGATCGGCGCGAGAACAAGGCTGACATTGTCGCCGACGCCGCCGGTCGAATGCTTGTCGACCACCGCCGGACCGAGATCGGACCAGTCGAGCACCGTGCCGGAATCGCGCAGGGCAAGCGTCAGCGCTACGGCTTCTTCGCGGCTCATGCCGTTCAGATAGATTGCCATGGCGAGCGCGGCGATCTGTTCCTTCGCAACGCTTTTGTCCATCACACCTGCAACGAACGCACCGATGTCTTCTGGATCGAGGGGCTGACGGTCACGTTTTGCGCGGACGATTTCCTGTGGCAGCATTTTCAGTACCCCGATCCGCTTGTAGCGGAGCTTTGCTCGCCACCAGCCACGGCCACCAGATCGGTCAGAAGACTCGATGCGCCAATCCTGAAAGTCTTCGGGCCGACGAAGGCTTCACCCATTTTTCTCGCCGCGAGATCGGCATAAGCCTTCGCCTCAGCAAAACCGCGAACGCCGCCGGAGACCTTCAGACCACCGGTTCCAGCCGCCGCGATGGCGTCTAGTAGTGCTTCGGCGGCTTCCATCGTCGCCCCGGTTTTCACCTTGCCGGTCGACGTCTTGACGAAATCCGCCCCGCCGGTCAGAGCCGCTCCTGCCAGAAGCTGCATATCGTCGATATCGTCTAGCATGCCGGTTTCCAGAATGGCTTTTACCGGCAGGCCGCCAGCAGCGTCCTTCACCTGTCGAACCGAGAAGGTCACGGCATGCGGGTCTTCGACGCCGCGCCGGTAATCGACCACCACATCGATCTCCGTGGCGCCATTCGCAAGCGCCAGACGAATATCGTGCTGGGTTTGCTCCCACGGCTCCTCTCCGCCAGGGAAGTTGACCACTGTGGCGATCTGGATCGGCGTGCCCCTGACTGCTATGGCCGCGCGCTTGACATGGTCGGGCCAGACACAGACGGCTGCGACGGGGCCGAAAGGAGTGCGCGCCTTTTCCAGAAGCCGATCGGCTTTGTCGGCCGCCCTGTCATCGGAGAGTTCGGTCAGGTCGAGGCAGCCGATCAGACGTTTCGCATAGGCGGCATCGGATAATTCGGTCATGGATAGTATCGCTTTCGGCAAATGAATTTACGTGTTCGGCAAATCGGAAAAGGCCATGGGCAGAAGATCGCCGAGCGTCACGGTCTCGACGATTCCTGTCTGGTCGCAAAGATGAATTTTCGTTTCTGCCGTCCCAAATTCGGCCAGGCGTTGCCGGCATCCACCGCAGGGAGTGATGCGGTCCTTTTTAGACGCTACCACAGCAACTTCGGCGAGGCAGCCGGGTTCGGCGTGACCCGCCATCACCATATGGGCAAGGGCCGAGGTCTCGGCGCACCAGCCTTCGGGAAAGGAGACATTCTCCATATTGGCACCCTGAAAGGTCGCGCCGTCTCGGGTGCGCAGCGCCGCGCCGACCGCGAATTTGGAATAGGGCGCATGAGCATGGGCCAGCGCGGACTGCGCGAGGCGAAAAAGATCGTTGCCCGCACTCATCTCACCGCTCCTTGACATAGGGCACGCCGCCCGCGCGGGGTGGTTCCGCACGGCCGATGAAGCCCGCCAGAAGAACCACCGTCAGCACATAGGGCAGGGCCTGGATGAACTGCACCGGAACCCGTCCGATGACCGGAAGTTCCGCGCCCTGAAGGCGGATGGCGGCGGCGTCGAGAAAGCCGAATAGCAGGCAGGCGAACATCACCGGCACCGGCTTCCACTTGGCGAAGATCAGCGCTGCCAGCGCGATATAGCCTTTGCCTGCCGTCATATTGTTGTTGAACCCGCCGGATTGGCTGATCGCCAGATAAGTGCCGGCCACGCCACATAATGCGCCACATATGATGACTGCCTTATAGCGCAGCACGGTGACGGAGATGCCGGCGGTGTCGACGGCGGCCGGGTTCTCGCCGACAGCGCGCAGACGCAGGCCGAAGCGGGTGCGGAACAGCACCCACCAGGTGAGAGGCACCATGATGAAGGCGATATAGACCAGCAGCGAATGGCCAAGGACCAGTTCCGAGACAATCGACCCGACGATAGGAATATCGCGCAGCTCGGCAGCGAAATTCGGTTCACTGCCGAGAAAGCGCTGATCGGTGGAAAGCTGCGGCGTTCGCCCGCCTTGGCGGAACCACGCCTGACCCAGCAGGACGGTCGCGCCGGCGGCAACGAAGTTCAGCGCCACGCCGGAGACGATCTGGTTGCCGCGGGCCGTGATGGAGGCGAAGCCGTGGACGAGCCCGAAGATCACCGAGACGAGAACACCGAGCAGAAGGCCGGCATAAGCCGAGCCCGTAACTGACGCGCCGGCGCCCGCGGCAAAGGCCGCGGCCAGCATCTTGCCTTCCAGCCCGATGTCGAAGATGCCGGCGCGTTCGGAGTAGAGCCCGGCGAGGGCGGCCAGAAGGAGCGGTGTCGAAAGGCGTAGCGTGGAGTCGAGGATCAGGAGGGTCGCGTTGAAATCCATCACGCTGCTCCTTCCGCTTCCGGTGCAACGCCGCGTCGGTGCATGGCCAGAAAGAAGCGCGACAGCTGCGGGCGGAACATATTCTCCAGGGCGCCGGCAAACAGGATCACGAGGCCCTGAATGACCACGATCATGTCGCGCGTGATCGTCGGCATGTCGAACGCCATTTCCGCGCCGCCCTGATAGAGCATGCCGAACAGAAGCGCCGCCAGCACGATGCCGACTGGGTGGTTGCGGCCCATCAGTGCGACCGCGATGCCGACGAAGCCGGCGCCCTGAACGATATCGAGCGTCAGCCGGTGAAGATCCCCCATCACCGGGTTGAGCGCCATAAGTCCGGCCAGCCCGCCGGAAATCATCATCGCGATTATAACGGTGCGCGCCGGGCGGATGCCGGCATATTTCGCGGCCGACGGAGAGAGGCCCATGGTGCGGATACCGTAGCCGAAGCGGGTCCGCCAGATCAGCACCCACACCAGAAAGCAACAGATAAGGGCGACGAAGAAGGACAGGTTCAGCGGCGTGCTCCGAACATCGGCACCCAGAAAGTTCATGAGCCCGGTCAGTTTGGGCAGCCATCCGCCCTCGGCGAAGACGGCGGTTTCCGGTCCCATCTGACCGACCGGGCGCAGCCAGTCCACCAGCAGCCAGTTCATCAGGGCCGCCGCAATGAAGTTGAACATGATGGTGGTGATGACGACATGGCTGCCGCGCACGGCCTGCAGATAGCCAGGCAGAAACCCCCATGCCGCGCCGAAACTGGCGCCCATGACGATCGCAACCGGGAGCACCATCCACCAGGGAATGTAAGCGCCGAGCCAGAGGCAGGCGAGCGCCACGCCGAGCCCGCCGACCAGCGCCTGACCCTCAGAGCCGATATTGAAAAGGCCGCAATGAATGGCGACGGCGACCGAGAGGCCGGTGAAGATGAAATTGGTGGCGTAGAACAGGGTGAAGCCGATGCCGCGGCCGGAGCCGAAAGCCCCGTCTATCATCAGCCAGGCGGCCTTGAAGGGGTTTTCGCCGACGGCCACGACCACCAGACCCGACACGATGAAGGCGACGAGCAGGTTGATCGCCGGCAGCAGCACATAATTGGCCCAGGGAGGCAGCGTATTGTTCATGCGCCTGCCTCCGTTGGCGTGCCGGCCATTCGTGCGTTCGAGCCGATCATGGGCGCTCCCCCGGAATCTGAGTTTCGGCAGGCGCCTGTCCGGGTGTGGTGTCGATCATGGACAAGTCTGGCGCGGCAGGCCGGTCGCTTTCGGCGTCGGTCACTCCGGCCATGAGAAGACCGAGTTCGCCTTCCGTTGCTTCGGCTCCGCGCTCGCCGACGATCTTGCCGTCGAACATGACGAGGATTCGGTCCGACAAGGCGCGGATCTCGTCCAGTTCGACCGAGACCAGAAGGATCGCTTTGCCGGCGTCGCGCATCTCCACGATGCGGCGGTGGATGAATTCGATAGCGCCGACATCCACGCCGCGTGTCGGCTGGCCGATCAGCAGGACGTCGGGGTCGCGCTCCATCTCGCGTGCGAGCACGATCTTCTGCTGATTGCCGCCCGAAAAATTGGCCGTCTTCAGGCGGCAGTCCGGCGGCCGGATGTCGTATTGCTCGATCCGCTCGCGCGCATGCTCCCGCATCGCCGAGATGGAAAGGAAGGGACCGTTCCCGAACGCAGCGCTGTTATGGTAGCCCAGAATGGCATTCTCGTTCTCCTCGAAGGCCAGAACGAGGCCCATTCTATGTCGGTCTTCGGGCACGTGCGCCATGCCCTCTTCGCGCAGGCTCGCCGGGTCGAGACGGTCATAGTCGAGTGTCTTGCCGTTCATTTCGACCGTACCCTGCGTCGGTCGTCTGATGCCGGCGATGGTCTCGATCAGGTGAGACTGGCCATTGCCGGCCACGCCGGCAATGCCGACGATTTCTCCAGCGCGCACATCGAGGCTGACATTCTTGACCATCGGCACCTTGCGGCTGTCCACGACCGTCAGATCGCGAACGGACAGCTTGACCGGGCCTGGCCGGGGCGGCTTTTTGTCGACGCGCAGCAGGACGCGCCGGCCGACCATCTTTTCGGCGATGGCCTCGACCGATGTCTGTGCCGTCGGCTCGGTATCGACGATCTGGCCCTGCCGCATGACTGACACCGTATCCGTCACTGCCATGATTTCGCGCAGCTTGTGCGTGATGAGAATAACCGTTTTTCCCTCTTCGCGCAGCCTCTGAAGAATGCGGAAAAGATGGTCGGCCTCAGTGGGCGTCAGCACGCCGGTCGGCTCGTCCAGTATCAGTATGTCGGCGCCCCGGTAGAGGGCTTTGAGAATCTCGACGCGTTGTTGCAGGCCGACCGGCAGGTCCTCGGTCAATGCATCGGGATCGACCTCCAGCTGATAGTCTTTCTCGATTCTCTTCAGTTCGGCCCGCGCGCGCGCCATACCGCCGGAGAGGAGGGCCGCGCCCTCGGCGCCGAGCATGATGTTTTCCAGCACGGTGAAATTGTGAACCAGCATGAAGTGCTGGTGGACCATGCCGATACCCAGATCGATCGCCGCCTGGCTGTGCGGAATGGAGACCTGTTTGCCGTCCACTTCGATCGTTCCGCTATCGGCCTGGTAGAAGCCGTAGAGAATGCTCATCAGGGTCGACTTGCCGGCGCCGTTTTCGCCGACGATGCCGTGGATGGAACTCTTGCGAACGGTGAGGTCGATATCGCGATTGGCGCGAACCGCCCCGAAACTCTTCGAAATGCCAGACAGGCGAATGGCGGGATGGGCGCGGACGCGCTGTTCGGCGGCAGTATCGGCCATGGTCAGATCAGCCCTGACTGAAAGCGTTGCATTGCAGTTCGGAAGAGCCGAAGCGGACGACAATCCGCTCCGGCCTCTATCGCTGCGTCAGTAGGTGCAGGTATTGTCCGCCATGTAGTCGTGGACCTCCAGTTCGCCGGACGCGATCTTGGCCTTGGCCTCGTCGACCGCAGCCATCATCTCTTCGCTGACGAGATCCTTGTTGTTGTCGTCCATCGCTACGCCGACACCGTCCTCCTTGACACCGAGGGCGACCGTTCCGGTCTCGAATTCGCCGCTCTGCGCATCGGTAAACGCATCGAAAATGGCATTGTCCACACGCTTGATCATCGAGGTGAGGACGCTGCCGGGCTGAACGCCGTTCTGGTTGGAATCGACGCCAATGGCCAGCTTGCCGGCATCGGCGGCGGTCTGCATCACGCCGATACCCGTGCCGCCTGCCGCGTGGAAGATGACGTCGGCGCCGCTTTCGATCTGGCTTTTGGCCAGTTCGCCGCCCTTGACCGGATCGTTCCATGCGGTGGGGGTGGAGCCCGTCATGTTTTCCATGACCTGGGCGTCCGGCTTCACGCTCTTGACGCCGCCCTTGTAGCCGCAGGCGAATTTACGGATGAGCGGGATGTCCATGCCGCCGACAAAGCCGACCTTGCCGCTTTCGGACGCCATCGCGGCCATGATGCCGGCGAGATAGGAGCCTTCATGCTCCTTGAAGAGAACCGAACGCACATTCGGCAGATCGACCACGGAGTCGATGATGACGAATTTGGTGTCGGGAAATTCTTTCGCGACCTGTTCCACGGCGGCCTGCTGGCTGAAGCCGATGGCGGCGATCGGATTGTTGCCGTCCTCGGCGAAGCGACGCAGCGCCTGCGCACGCTGCTGCTCGTTCTCCACTTCGAAGTCGCGATAGTCCGTGCCGGTTTCTTCCTTGAATTTTTCCGCCCCGCTATGGGCAGCTTCATTGAACGATTTATCGAATTTACCGCCCATATCGTAAACCACGGCCGGCGTGGAATCGGCGGCGGCTACGAATGCGGTGGTTGCCATCAGCGTGGCAAGGGCGAGGATGGTACGTTTCATGGACGTTTCCCTGTGCATCGATCGTGTTCTTCATTATGGGAAGGGCGCGCCTTCCTGCGGTCGGCCCGAATGATGATGCCATCGCCGGACCGGCCTTTATGGCCGCACTTTTGCACAGTGGTTGAAGCTTGACCATGGCGAAAACCCCTTGCCGTATGGGCAATTGGGGAAACTCTCACGAGCTGGTAACCGCGGTGCCGGAAACTCACGCTTCGCGCCATAACGAAACGCGAAGTGAAGGCGCGGCGCTTCGCCTGGCGCGGCCGATCGTCTATGGAGGCGCGCAGGCCGTGCGAATTGCCCGCCATGTACCGATTTTCAAAAGGAATCAGACGCCCCATGTTGCCCTTTATCGATCTCGCCGCCCAGCAATCCCGACTTCGTGACCGGATCGATGCAGCGATCGGCGAGGTGCTGGATGGCGGGGCGTATATTCTCGGCCCGGCGGTCGGCCAGTTCGAACAGGAACTGGCGGCCTTTTGCGGTGCGGGTCACGCCGTCTCATGCGCCAATGGCACCGATGCGCTTCTGCTCGCGCTGATGGCGCTGGAGGTCAAGGCGGGCGATGCGGTCTTCGTGCCGTCCTTCACCTTCGCCGCGACCGCCGAGATCGTGCCCTGCCTCGGCGCCGTTCCCTACTTCGTCGACATCGATCCGACGACGTTCAATATGGACCCGGAAAGCCTGAAGCGCTGCATCGAGAAGGCTGCCCGAGACGGTATGCCGCTCAAGGCGATCATTCCGGTCGATCTCTTCGGCCTGCCGGCCGACATGAACGCCATCGAATCCATTGCCCGCGAAAACGGCATGGCGATTGTCTGCGACACGGCGCAGGGCTTCGGCGGTCGCTATCATGGTCGCATTGCTGGCGCGATGGGCGATCTGGCGACCACATCCTTCTTCCCGGCCAAGCCGCTTGGCTGCTATGGCGACGGCGGTGCGCTCACCACTTCCGACGACAAGCTGGCGGACCGGTTGCGCTCGCTGCGCAATCACGGCGCGGGCAGCGACAAATACGACAATATTCATATCGGCATGAACAGCCGGCTGGACTCGATCCAGGCCGCTATCCTCTCGGTCAAGCTGTCGGTCTTCGAAGAGGAGATCGAAAAGCGCCAGGAAATTGCAGCTCGTTATGCCGAACGCCTGGCAGAGACGGTGACGGTTCCAACCGTGCCTGATGGCCTGACCTCGACCTGGGCGCAATACACAGTGCGCCTGCCCGACGGCGCCGATCGCCCAGGCGTGCAGGCCAGCCTGCGCGATGCCGGTGTGCCCACGGCGATCTATTATCCGATCCCGCTCCACCAGCAGACCGCCTATCGCCACTGGCCGCACGATCCGGCCGGCATGGTGGCCACGGACGAAGCGGCGCAGAGCGTTCTTGCCCTGCCGATGCATCCCTATCTGGAAGCCGCCGATCAGGACCGGATCGCCGATGCGTTGAAAGGCGCGCTCGCTGCGTGAGCGATGAATTGAATGGCGTGCCGGCGACCCAGATTGAAGAGACCGGGCGCGCCATCGACAATGATGCGCTTGCCGACGCTTATGGCCGCGCGCTGATGCTGGAAAAGGCGGGAGAGCGCGACGAGGCCATCGCCGCCTGGCGCGACGTTCTGGCGCTGGACCCAGCCGATCACGGTGGAGCGACGATCCGGCTTGCCGCGCTTGGGGCGGAGACTCCGCCGCGCAGAATGCCCGACGCTTATGTCGAAACCCTGTTCGACCAGCATGCTGCGGCCTTCGACGACATTCTTGTCGAGCAGCTCGGTTATACCGTGCCGGTGCTTCTGGCGGAGGCGCTGCGCAAGGCGGCGCCGGGACCCTATGCGCGCGGACTCGATCTCGGGTGCGGCACGGGTCTGACGGGCGGCGCGCTGGCCGAGTTCGTCGAGACTTTTATTGGCCTCGATATTTCGGAAGCCATGGTCGCCGAAGCCGACGAGCGCGACGTCTATGACGGGCTCTACGTCGCCGAAGCGGAGGATTTTCTGGAAAATATCGGCGAGGCCGAGGACGATTTCGGCCTGATCGTCGCCACCGACGTCCTGCCCTATATCGGCGATCCGTCGCGACTGTTCTCCGCCATGGCCGGCAAGGCCGCGGCCGGCGCAATTATCGGCTTTTCGACGGAAAGCTTCGAAGCGGGCGAGGACGAGCCGGGCTATCGCGTTTTGCCCACCCACCGTTATGCGCACGATCCGGACTATATCGCCGAAGAGCTTGAAAAGGCGGGGCTGAACCTTCTCTACAACCCTGTCATCACCGTGCGCATGGAGCAAGGCAACCCCGCGCCGGGCTATCTGTTTCTTGCGCGGAAATCTTAGCAAAGACCGAGCAAATCGAAAATATTGATGGGCCGGCCACTTGCAGGGTATCGAGCCGCTCATGATCTAATGCCGACCTCATACTGAAGGGCGGCGAAAGTGGCGGTATTCGGCTTCATCGTTTTCGGGTTGGCCGGTCTGATTATCGGGGGTGAACTCCTCGTTCGGGGCGCGGTCTCGACTGCCAGTGCCTTTCACATTTCACCCATGGTCATCGGACTGACCATAGTCGGGTTCGGCACATCGACGCCGGAACTCGTTACCAGTCTGCAGGCTGCGCTTTCCGGCTCGCCGGGCATTGCAATCGGCAACGTGGTAGGCAGCAATATCAGCAATATCCTGCTAATTATGGGGATCGCCGTGCTTTTAGCGCCCATCGCCGTCGATCCGAAAGCGTTCAGACGGGATGGCGCCGTCATGGTGCTGGCGACCGGCCTGTGTGTCGCGATCGTTCTGATGGGCGAAGTCGGGCGCATCACCGGCGCCGTCTTCATCGCCTTTCTGATTGCCTACCTGACCTACACCTTCGTTTCAGAAAAGCACACCACAAATTCTCCGGCCTCCGCGATGTACGAGGCCGAAGCGGGGGCCGTACCCGGTCCCGATCACGCGCTGGGTGTTTCCCTGATGCTGACGGTCGCCGGCTTGATCCTGACGATTGTCGGCGCACGGTATCTGGTGTCCGGCGCCATTTCCGCCGCCGAACTTGTCGGAATGTCGGAAACGGTGATTGGCCTGACGATCGTGGCCATCGGCACATCGATGCCCGAATTGGTGACGTCGGTCATCGCGGTTCGGAAGGGGCAGGGCGAGGTGGCGCTCGGCAACGTGCTCGGCAGCAACATCTTCAACATTCTCTGTATTCTGGGCGCCACTGCCATCGTGCAGCCGATGGACGTTCCCGCGCAGATCTTGCGCCTCGATATCTGGGTGATGGGCGCGGCGACGGCGCTGCTTGTGCTGTTCGCGCGGACGGGCTGGCGGATCGGCCGGCGCGAAGGCGGCGTCATGCTGCTATGCTATGGGGCGTATCTGACATGGCTGCTGGTCTGAAAGGTCTCGCGCCACCACAGCTTCCTCAGCCCAGCATCTGTTTCAGCGCTTCGTAGGATGCTTTCGGAGTGCGCTCCAGCGTGTCGAAATCGACATGAACGAGGCCGAAGCGCTTCTCGTAGCCGAGCGCCCATTCGTAATTGTCGAGCAGCGACCAGACCGTATAGCCGCGCACGTCGATGCCGTCATCGAGCGCCTGGCGGACGCGGGCGAGATGCGCGTTGAGATAGTCGATCCGGGCCTCATCCGGCTTGCCCGGCAGATCGGGATTGGCCATGCCGTTCTCGGTGACGTAGATCGGCGTGTCGCCGGCATAGCTTGCGGCAAGGCGCAGGAAATGGAGAAGCCCGTCCGGATAGATCTCCCAGCCCATCTGGGTTTTCGGAAGGGGGCCGTCGACTTCCTTCAGGTTCGGCCATGCGCCGTCCTCATGGGCGATCAGCTTGCGCGTGTAGTAATTGACGCCGATCCAGTCGAGCGGCGCGCCGATGATCGCGAAATCGTCCTGCCAGCCCGCCGGCAGATGCGGCTCCAGCCCCTCGAGCGCGGCGTCGGGGTAGCGCTTGCCGAAAAGGCCGGACAGGAACCACTGATTGTAGATGGCATTGTAGGTTTCGGCAGCCGCGCGGCTTTCTTTGCTGTCATCCGCCGGTTCGGCATATTCATGGTTGCAGACCGCGCCGAGATTGGACAGGCCCATGGCCCGCATCGCCTCGATGGCGCTCCCATGCGCCAGCAGGACGTGATGCATCGCCCGCGCGGCGGCGCGGATGTCGCGCAGGCCCGGCGCATGATGGCCCATGAAATGGCTGAGCCAGGCGACGCACCACGGCTCGTTGATCGTCGCCGTCATGTGCACCCGGTCGCCGATCCGACCCATCACGGTCTCGGCGAAATCGGCGAACCAGCCGGCAATGTCGCGATTGGTCCAGCCACCACGGTCGCGCAGCGCCTGCGGCAGTTCCCAGTGATAGAGCGTCGCCATCGGTTTGATGCCGCGCGCCGCCATCGCGTCGACCAGCCGGTCGTAGAAATCCAGACCCTCCTGATTGGGCGCACCGGTGCCTTCCGGCAAAACACGCGCCCAGGAGGTCGAAAAGCGGTAGGCGTCGAGGCCCGCAGCCGCCACAAGATCGAGATCGGCTTCGTATCGGTGGTAATGGTCGCAGGCGACGGCCCCGTTCTCCTGCCGGACAACATTGCCGGGCGTCGCGGCAAAACTGTCCCACTGGCAGGGACCTGCGCCACCGAAGGAATGCCCCTCGATCTGATAGGCGGACGTTGCCGTCGCGAAGAGAAAATCGCCGGGAAAATCGCTGCGTTTGTGGTCCAAGATCGAAGTTCCTATTGCGGCGCGGGGCCGGTGCTGACGCCGAGTGTCAGTTCCGATTCCCAGAGTTCGGTGACGGGCGGCGCGCCTTCTCCCGCAGCAATCATGCGGATCAGCAATTCGCCGCAGCGGCGCCCGGCTGCGCGGATGGAGGAGCGGGTAGCGGTAAAGAGCGGCACGTCGCCGCGGTTCGACAGATAGCTGAGATCGTCGTCATGAGTGACGATGGAGACGTCGCGACCAGGCGCGAGGCCGGCATCGACGATAGCGCGCCGCACGCCCATGGCGGAGATGATCGAGGACACGAGAAAGGCTGTCGGGCGGACGGCTGTCTGAAGCGCAGCGCAGGCGGCCCGGTAGCCATAGGGCTCCGTCATCTCGTCGCTCGTCATGATGGTTTCATCGACCGTCAGGCCGACTTCCAGCAACGCCTCCTCGTAACCGAGGCGGCGGCGATGGGCAAAATCCATCTCCTCCGGTCCGTTGATGAGTGCAATGCGCTCATGACCGAGATCGGTCAGAAAGCGGGTGGCGCGAAAAAAGGCCCGGCGATTGTTCACGTCGAACCAGGAATAGGGCGCATCCACGCCGCTCGACCGGCCGTGAACCAGAAACGGCAGGCCGATGTCGCGAAGAAGCGCGATCCGGCCATCCTCGATCTGCGGCGAGTGGACGATGACGCCATCGACCGAACCCTTCATTGCCATCTCGCGGTAGGCGTCGGCCTCTTCGCCGTGGCGGGTGACGGCGATAACCATTTCGTACTTCGCCGCCGCGCAGGTCTCGCCAGCCCCAGCCAGGAAGTCCGCGAATATCGGGTTGACGATATCCGGATTGGGGCCGAGCGGCACGACGTGACCGATCGCCATGGCGCGACCGGTCGCAAGTCGCTGCGCACCACGGTTCGGCGCATAGCCAAGCCGCACGGCTTCGGCTTGAACACGTTTGCGCGTGGCTGCGCTGACTTCCGGGTAACCGCCCAGTGCGCGGCTGACCGTGGTCTGGCTGAGCCCGAGCGTCCGGGCAAACTCTTTCAGGTTCATATCTGCGACAAAACTCGAAAGCGCTTTAACGGTCAACCGCGGGGTTCTGCTTTCCCGTTCGATTCGCTTTGAGGAGACTATTTACGATCTTCCCGGTTCGTCGATCCCAACTTGACACGTCCGACAATGATCGTATGGTTGAGATATTGAAAGCGCTTTGGGCAATTGTTCGAAGCGCGACTGAGCCGCGAATACGCGGTGGTTTTCTGGGAGGAAACAATGAAAACTCTGCTTCTAGGCGGCGTCGCTGCGCTCGCCATGACGTTGGGCGCGCAGGCGGACAATCATCTGGCGTTCCCACCGGGCGAAGGTCCGTTTAGTTGGGATAGTTACGAGGCATTTGCCGAGGCCAACGATTTGTCCGGCGAGCAGGTTACCGTCTTCGGTCCATGGCTTGGGCCGGACCAGGCGGCGGTCGAGAAAGTGCTGGCCTATTTCGCCGAAGCGACCGGCGCCGATGTTCGCTACACCGGGTCTGACAGTTTCGAGCAGCAGATCGTGGTCGATGCCGAGGCGGGCTCCGCGCCGAATATTGCGGTGTTTCCCCAGCCGGGCCTGGCGTCCGATATGGCAAAGCGTGGCTTTTTGACGCCGCTCGGCGAAGACACCGCCTCCTGGATGGCCGAGAATTATGCGGCGGGGCAATCCTGGGTCGATCTTGGTTCCTACGAAAACGACAAGGGCGAGACGGCCTTCTACGCCTTTCCTTACAAGGCCGATGTGAAGAGCTTAGTCTGGTACGTGCCGGAGAATTTCGAGGATGCCGGCTATGAAGTGCCGGAGACGATGGAAGCGCTGAAGGAACTGACCGATCAGATCGTTGCCGATGGCGAAACGCCTTGGTGCATCGGCCTCGGTTCCGGCGGTGCGACCGGCTGGCCGGCAACCGACTGGGTCGAAGACATGATGCTGCGCACTCAGCCGCCGGAAGTCTATGACCAGTGGGTGAAGAACGAGATTCCGTTCACCGATGAGCGTGTTGTCGGTGCAATCGAGGAGTTCGGCCATTTCGCGCGCAACGACGATTATGTCGCAGGCGGGGCCGGCGCGGTCGCCTCGACCGATTTTCGCGATAGCCCGAAAGGCCTCTTCCAGTCGCCGCCGCAATGCTATCTGCATCGCCAGGCATCCTTCATCCCGGCCTTCTTCCCGGACGGGATCGAGGTCGGCGTCGATGCCGATTTCTTCTATCTTCCGTCCTATGCGGACAAGGATCTGGGATCGCCGGTGCTTGGCGCAGGCACTCTCTTCGCGATCACCAATGACAGCCCGGGCGCCCATGCGCTGATCGACTTCCTGCAGACGCCCATCGCCCACGAGGTGTTCATGGCGCAGCAGGCGGGCGGCTTTCTGACGCCACATACCGGCGTGAATACCGAGGCCTATGTCGACAAGACCCGCGCAGCGCTCGGCGACATTCTGCTCAACGCGACGACCTTCCGTTTCGATGGGTCCGACCTGATGCCGGGCGGCGTCGGCGCGGGCTCGTTCTGGACCGGCATGGTCGACTATGCCGGAGGCGAAGATGCCGGCAAGGTCGCGCAGGAAATCCAGAACAGCTGGGATTCGCTGAAATAGCGTTCGGGGTGCAACCGCGCCTCGCATAGAGCCTGGGCGTCCCGTCTCTCGCGGGGCGCTCTTCCAAACCGGTAGGAGGGGACGGCCATGCATCCGGCATTACTGGGACTGGTGACGATCGTTTTGGGCGTGGGCGGCTGCCTCGCCTATTTCTACTTTTCCAACGTCGTTCTGGACCGCTTCATCTTTCCGGCGAAGGGTGAGAATGCCGGACGCAACATCAACCGCGCCAATATGGTGCGCCCCTGGCTCTTTCTATTTCCGGCCATCGCCGCGCTCGGCCTCTATCTCGGCTATCCGGTCGTCGAAACGCTGCGCCTGTCGCTGACCGACCGTTTCGCCGGCGGGGCATTCGTCGGCCTCGACAATTACTGGCAGATGTTCGGCGAACCGAAATTCCGCGAAGCGATGCGCAACAACATGCTCTGGCTGATCGTGGTGCCGGCGGCGTCCACGGCGTTCGGCCTGCTCGCCGCGCAGCTGACCGACCGTATCGCCTGGGGCAATATCGCCAAGTCACTGATTTTCATGCCGATGGCGATCTCCTTCGTCGGCGCGTCCGTGATCTTCAAGCTGATCTACGATGCGCGCCCCGCAGAAAGCGCACAGATTGGCGTGTTGAATGCGGTCTGGATGCAGTTCGAGGGCGGCTTCGGCTCGCTCCTTCTGCTGAAGATCCTGCCCGCCATCATCGTTCTCGGCTTTGCCGGCATCGTGGCCTATACGGGCTGGATTTTCATCCGCCCGCTTGTGAAGGGCAGTCGGACGGGCGGTGCGCTCGTTGTCGTCGGGCGTGTCTTCGTGGCCCTTGTCGCCGCATGGCTGGTCTGGGAGGCGGTAACGACGATCGCGACGGTGTTGACGACCGAACTCGACTACGGCGAGCCGCAGCAATGGCTGACGCTGACCTTCTACAACAATTTCTTCCTGATGGTGGTGCTGATCTGGATTCAGACCGGCTTTGCCATGGTGATCCTGTCGGCCGCGCTCCGTGGTATTCCCGAGGAGACCATCGAGGCGGCCATCGTCGACGGCGCAAGCCCGTTCGAAATCTTCTTCCAGATCAAGGTGCCGCAGATCATGCCGACCATCGTGGTGGTCTGGACAACGATCACGCTCGTTGTGCTGAAAGTGTTCGACATCGTCTACGCGATGACGAACGGCCAGTGGGAGACCCAGGTTCTGGCCAACTACATGTTCGACAAGCTCTTCCGCGCCAATGATTGGGGCGTCGGTTCGGCCTCCGCCATCATCATCATGCTGCTCGTTTCGCCCATCCTGGTCTGGAACGTCTACACGGCCAGAAAGGAGATGCGCTGATGGATAATATTGCCGGCCACAAGCCCGCGCTCACATGGGCGGTTCATATCTCGGTGCTGATCCTCGTCCTCGCCTGGCTGTTTCCGACCGTGGGGCTGTTCGTCTCGTCCTTCCGCACGGCCGATCAGATTTCGTCGTCCGGCTGGTGGGCGGCGCTCTTTCCGACCGAGCAGAACGAGGTCTACCGCGCCGCCGATCCGGACGATAACCGCGTGGCGGATGGCGACGTTTTCGTGGTGTCCGGCAATGTGTTCGAAGAGGCTGGCGCATCGGAAAAGACGATATCGGTCTGGGGCACGTCCTCCCGTGAGATCAGCGCTTATGAAGCCGGGGAGACCGCCGATCTCGGCGACGGCGAAACCCTGACGCTTGGCGAAGGTGGCGCCTATGAATGGCGCGGCAATGACGACCAGATCTCCGGCCGCGGCCAGCGCATTTTCGCCACCGTGACCGCCCCGCCGGAGTTCACGCTCGACAATTACGAGAACGTGCTTTTGTCCGGCAACGCGACCGACGGCATGACCAAGGCATTTTTCAACACGCTGACGGTAACCATTCCGGCAACCATCATCCCGATCGTGATCGCGGCGTTTGCGGCTTACGCGCTGGCCTGGATGGAGTTTCCGGGCCGCGCGCTGCTGATTGCGACGGTGGTGGCGCTACTCGTCGTGCCGCTCCAACTTGCGCTGATACCGCTGCTGAAGCTGCATCTCGGAATCGGCATCGGCAAGGGTTATCTCGGCACATGGCTCGCCCATACCGGCTTCGGCCTGCCGCTCGCGATCTATCTGCTGCGCAATTATATGGTCGGCCTGCCACGCGACCTGATCGAGAATGCCCGCGTTGACGGGGCGACCGAGTTTCAAATCTTCACGCGGCTCATCCTGCCGCTCAGCTTCCCCGCGCTCGCCTCATTCGCCATCTTCCAGTTCCTGTGGACCTGGAACGACCTTCTTGTCGCAAAGGTTTTCCTCATCGATGCGACGGGCGAAACCACGGTGATGACCAACCAGATCGTGGAGCTTCTGGGCACGCGCGGCGGGAACTGGGAAATTCTGGCCACCGCCGCCTTTGTGTCGATCGCGGTGCCGCTCATCGTCTTCTTCGCAATGCAACGCTACCTCGTGCGCGGCCTGCTGGCCGGCTCCGTTAAATAGGACACTCATGAACGTGCATATTCACACACCGCTGAGCGACAAGATCGCACGGCGCAAATCCGAAGCCGATTGGTGGCGTGGCGCGGTAATCTATCAGATCTATCCACGCTCCTTCCACGATTCCAGCGGCGATGGCTGCGGCGATCTTCTGGGGATCGTCGACAAGCTGGGCTATGTCGCGTCGCTCGGTGTCGATGCTGTCTGGATTTCGCCCTTCTTCACGTCGCCGATGAAGGATTTCGGCTACGATGTCTCGGACTATCGCGATGTCGATCCCTTGTTCGGCTCGCTCGAAGATTTCGATCTTCTGATCGCCAGGGCGCACGATCTCGGCCTCAAGGTCATGATCGATCTGGTGCTTTCGCACACCTCGGACGAGCATCCCTGGTTCGTGGAGAGCCGTCGGTCGCGCGACAATCTCAAAGCCGACTGGTACGTCTGGGCCGATCCGAAGCCCGATGGTACGCCGCCAAACAACTGGCTCTCCATCTTCGGCGGCCCGGCATGGCACTGGGACAGCCGGCGCTGTCAATATTACCTGCATAATTTTCTGGCCGAGCAGCCGGATCTAAACTTTTGGAACCCGGATGTGCAGGACGCGCTTCTCGACGTGACGCGGTTCTGGCTGGACCGGGGCGTCGACGGCTTCCGTCTGGATACGATCAATTTCTATTTCGCCGACCGCCATCTGCGCGACAATCCAGCGCTGCCGCCGGAAGAGCGCGATGCGTCGATTGCGCCGGCGGTGAACCCCTACAACCACCAACGGCACATTCATTCCAAGAACCAGCCGGAGAATTTGGAATTCCTGGCCCGGTTCCGCGCTTTGCTGGACGAATACGGCGCGGCGGCCGTCGGTGAGATCGGCGACGCGCAAAGCGGCCTTTCTCTTCTGGGCGAATATACGCGCGGCACAGAGGGCGTTCACATGTGCTATGCCTTCGAGTTCCTGTCGGGCGAAAGCCTGCCAGCCGAGAAGGTCGCTAAAGTGTTCGCGCAACTGGACAAGGTGGCGGCAGACGGCTGGGCCTGCTGGGCGTTCTCCAACCACGATGTCATGCGCCATTCGAGCCGCTGGGATCTGCAACTGGCCGCACAGCGCTGTTACAGCCTGCTTTTGCTATGCCTGCGCGGTTCGGTCTGCCTTTATCAGGGCGAGGAATTGGGACTGCCGGAAGCGGAACTGGCCTTCGAAGATTTGCGGGACCCCTATGGCATAGCGTTCTGGCCCGAATATCGTGGGCGGGATGGCTGCCGCACGCCGATGATCTGGGATCGGGACGCGCCCCATGCCGGCTTTTCCCTGACGCAGCCCTGGTTGCCGGTGCTGGATGGGCATAGGGAGATGGCCGTTTCCTCGCAGGAAACGGACCCGTCGGCGCTGCTTCACCATTACCGCCGGGCCATCGCGTTTCGATCCCGGCACGATGCGCTGCGCACGGGTGATCAATCGGTCGTTCGGGCCGAGGGCGACGTGCTGTGGTTCACGAGAGAGAATGAGGCCGAGCGCATCTTCTGCGCTTTCAACCTTTCGGATACCACGTCAGAAATGACGCTGCCGGATGGGAATTGGCAGCCTTTGGGAGAAGCGCTCGGAGGAGTGGTGCTCGCTGCCGGTGAAACATTGCATCTGGGACCATGGCAGGTGGCGCTCGGGATTGTGACAAACCCGCGCTGAGGAGCGAGGGCAGGGAGGACGAAATGGCAGACCTGAATCTGACGGACATCGCCAAGGCCTATGGCGATGTCGAAGTGCTTCGCGATATCGATCTGAAAATCGAGCAGGGCGAACTGATCGTCTTTGTCGGTCCATCCGGCTGCGGTAAATCCACTCTGCTGCGCATGATCGCTGGCCTGGAGCGCATCACCGGCGGCGATCTGGAGATCGACGGGGTTCGGGTGAACGACATACCGCCTTCGGAGCGGGGCATCGCGATGGTGTTCCAGTCCTATGCGCTCTACCCGCATATGACCGTGCGCGACAATATGGCCTTTGCCCTGAAGATTGCGAAGATGAGCCAGAGCGAGATAGACGAACGTGTGGACCGGGCGGCGAAGATCCTCCAACTGCACAATCTTCTTGATCGCCTGCCGAAAGCGCTTTCGGGCGGCCAGCGCCAGCGCGTCGCCATTGGCCGGGCGATCGTCCGCGATCCTAAGGTCTATCTCTTCGACGAACCGCTTTCCAATCTCGACGCCGCGCTGCGTGTGGCCACTCGCATCGAGATCGCGCAATTGAAGGAAGCGATGCCGGAAAGCACCATGATCTACGTCACCCACGATCAGGTGGAAGCGATGACGCTGGCCTCGCGCATCGTTGTCCTGGCTGGGGGCGGCATCGCCCAGGTCGGAACGCCTCTGGAGCTTTACGAACGGCCGGAAAATGAGTTTGTCGCACAGTTCATCGGCTCGCCCGCCATGAACCTGCTGCCGGGACGGATCACCGGCACGGGCGAAACGACCACGGTCGCCCTCGATGGCGGCGGAACGGCGGTTTCAACCATACCATCCCAGCCAGGCGACAAGAACAAGGCCGTCAATGTCGGCGTGCGCCCAGAGGATTTCGTCGAAGCCCAGGGCGAATTCATTTACAAGGGCAAGGTCGAAATCACCGAAGCGCTCGGTGAGGTGACGCTGCTCTATTTCGCGCCTGAAGGCGAGCGCGATCCCGTGATCGCCAAACTGCCCGGCGTTCATGCGGACGTGAAGCGCCGGGAGGTCGCGCTAACCGCCGATCCTTCGAAGGTGCACCTGTTCCACAACACGCAGTCGCTGCTCTATCGCGATCAGCCCATCAAGAAGATCGCCGTCGGCACACACTGAGGGTCGGGAGCCGCACGGCAGGTTCGACGCTCAGGCAAAGACGCGCAGTTGTTTTTCATAAGTGCTGATATCGCCGAACGTGCTGCGGACCCATTCGGGGTTGTAATAGGTATTGAGGTATCGTTCGCCGCTATCGCACATCAGCGTGACGATCGAACCGCGTTCGCCCCGTTCCGCCATCCCTCGCGCGACATGGAGCGCACCCCAAAGATTGGTCCCGGTGGAGGGGCCGGCTTTGCGGCCGATCAGCCGTGCCAGCCATTGCATGCAGGCAATGCTGGCGCCATCGGGCACTTTCATCATGTCGTCGATCACGTCGGGCTGAAACGACTTCTCCACGCGTGGCCGTCCGATCCCCTCGATCCGGCTGGAGCAGTTTGCCGTCAGCGTCGGATCGTTCCGCATGAAGCTGTCATAGAAAACCGAATTGTCCGGATCGACCACCATCAGGCGCGTTTCATAGCCTTTGTAGCGGATATAGCGGCCAAGCGTTGCCGAAGTGCCGCCCGTGCCGGCGCTCATGACCAGCGTATGCGGCACGCGGTGGGGCTCCTTTTGCATTTGTTCGAAGATGCTTTCGGCGATGTTGTTGTTGCCTCGCCAGTCGGTCGCCCGCTCCGCATAGAGGAACTGATCCATGAAATAACCGCCGGTTTGCCCGGCAAGCCGAGTGGCGGCGTCGTGCATGTCGGGCGCTGAATCCACGAAATGGCAGCGTCCGCCATAATGCGTGATCGTGTCGATCTTGCTCTGCGCGGTCGAACGCGGCATCACCGCGATGAAGGGTAGCCCAAGCATCTTTGCGAAATAGGCTTCCGACACCGCCGTGCTGCCGGAAGAGGCCTCGATCACGGGGATGCCCTCATCGAGCTTGCCATTGCACAGCGCGTAGAGAAACAACGACCGCGCCAGCCGGTGTTTCAGGCTGCCGGTCGGATGGGTGCTTTCATCTTTCAGGTAAAGATCGACACCCTCCAGCTGCGGTACCGTCAGCTTGAACAGATGGGTATCGGCGGACCGCTGATGGTCCGCTTCGATCTTGCCGATTGCATCGAACACCCAACGGCCCATCTTCCGCCTCCCGTCACTCCGAAGGCAGAGGCAGTATCATCGGCGCAGCCGGCCTGTCCATAAGTGGCGCCAGCCGGCCTATCGCATCTCACCCGACAGGCCGATACCGCAGTGCTATGGAAGCCTTCAGCTCCAGCGCTTCGGCCGTCCGGCTTCCAGCTTATCCAGCGCGGCATGGTACTCCGCTTCGAGCCGGTCGACATAGGCCGAAACCGGCCCGCGTGATTTGACCGCGCCGATGCCCTGGCCGGAGCCCCAGATGTCCTTCCAGGCCTTCGCCTTGGAGCCGCCGCCAGAGGCGAAGTTCATGGTCGATGGATCGCTTTCGGGCAGATCGTCCGGGTTCATACCTGCCTTTTCGATCGATCCGCGCAGATAGTTGCCGTGGATGCCGGTGAAGAGGTTGGTGTAGACGATCTCCTCGCCGCTGCTGTCGACGATCATATCCTTATAGCCGTCGACGGCATTGGCTTCGTCGGTGGCGATGAAGGCGCTGCCGATATAGCCGAAATCGGCGCCCATGGCCTGCGCTGCGGCGACCGCTTGTCCCGTCGAAATCGCGCCGGAAAGCGCCACCGGTCCATCGAAGAATTCGCGGATCTCCTGAATAAGCGCCAAGGGCGACAGCGTGCCGGCATGACCACCCGCACCGGCTGCGACGGCGATCAGACCATCGGCGCCCTTTTCCAGCGCCTTTTTGGCAAAGCGCGTATTGATGACGTCGTGCAAGACGATGCCGCCATAGGAATGGATGGCGTCGTTCACCTCCGGCACCGCACCGAGCGAGGTGATGACGATGGGCGCCTTATGCTTCACGCACATCTGAACATCGGCCATCAGCCGGTCATTGCTCTTATGGACGATCTGGTTGACAGCGAAGGGCGCCGACGGCCGGTCCGGGTGCTTCTCGTCATGTTCGGCCAGTTCGGTCGTGATGCGGTCGAGCCATTCGTCCAGCACTTCGGCGGGCCGTGCGTTCAGCGCCGGGAAGGAGCCGACGATACCGGCCTTGCACTGCGCGATGACCATCTCCGGTCCGGAGACGATGAACATCGGAGAACCGATAATCGGCAGGCGCAGATTCTGCAGAACGGACGGCAGGGCCATGAAATTTCCTCTTCCCGAAAATTGAGCGTGAAACGACCTGATCGATTTTGACGTAAACGTCAATACAGGAGATCGCTTGCGAGAGGGTGTAGCCTGCGGCCAGAACAGTCAATTGCTTGTCGTAGCGGGCGAATTGCCGTACCGCCACTTGTGGAGAACAGAACAGGCGCTGGACGAATGAGTGATCGACAGACCCCGAAGATCGTCTTCCTCGATAGCGACACTTTCGCAAGCTCCATCGAACGCCGCCGGCCATCGGTCGATCATGAATGGGTCGAACATGCCGCGACCGACAAGCGGAACATCGCCGAGCGCCTCGAAGGCGCATCCATTGCCGTGACCAATAAAGTCCCGATCGGGCGTGAGGCGATCTGGAACCTGCCCGATCTGAAGATGATCGCCGTGGCCGCAACGGGTTATAACGTCATCGATCTGGAAGCCTGTCGCGAGGCGGATATTACCGTCTCGAACGTTCAGGGCTATGCAACCGAAACTCTGCCGGAGCATGTCTTCGCGCTGATGCTGGCGCTTCGGCGCAGTTTGGTGCCGTACCGGCAGGACTTGATCGCCGGACGGTGGCAAGAAGCCGGGCAGTTCTGCTTCTTCGACCACCCGATCCACGATCTGGCCGGCTCGACGCTTGGCATTGTCGGCTCGGGTACGCTTGGCAGGGCCGTTGGCCGACTCGGCGAAGCCTTCGGGATGGAGGTGATCCATGGCGGTCGGAAGAACGATAGCGAACCGGGCGAGGGCAGGGTGGCGTTCGACGATCTGATCGCCCGCTCTGATGTGATCAGTCTGCATTGTCCGCTGACCGACGGGACCAGGGGCCTGATCGGCGACGCGGAATTTGCCGCGATGGACCGCAAGCCCATCCTGATCAACACGGCGCGCGGCGGTGTCGTCGATGAGGATGCGGCGGTGCGGGCGGTCAAGCAGGGCCATGTTTCCGGTCTCGGTTTCGATGTGCTGAGCGAGGAGCCGCCGAAGAACGGCAATCCGCTTCTGGCTATCGCGGATCGGCCGAATGTCATCATCACGCCGCATATTGCCTGGGCTTCGGAGAGTGCGCAAAGTGAAGTCTGGCGGCAGACCATCGAGAACATCCAGGCGTTTCTGGACGGATCGCCGATCCGGGTGGTGACGTAGATCACGGGGAGGCAAAACCATCGGCTCGCAACCCGATCAGATCCCGAGTGACCGGACGAACCTTCGCCGAGGCTGGACCACGGGCGCCTGCGCGACCGCTGCGGCCAAGGCCGCCGCCACCGCCCTCCTCGGTAGCGACTTTCCCGACCCGGTGACGATTACGCTGCCGGGCGGACAAACGCCCGCCTTCGCGCTTGCCGAAGAACGGTCCGGCCCTGACTTCGCCGAGGTCGCCATCGTCAAGGATGCCGGCGACGATCCCGACGTGACCCATGGCGCGCTGGTGCGCGCGACCGTTCGGCGTGGCGAATCTGGAGCCGGCGTCCGCTTTCATGCGGGCGCCGGCGTCGGCACCGTGACACTGGCTGGTCTGCCTGTTCCGCCGGGCGAACCCGCCATCAATCCCGTCCCCCGCAAGATGATCGCTGCCGCGCTGGAGGAGGTCGCCCGGGCGCATGGCGTCGCGGCGGATTTCGACGTGACCGTCGGTATCGATGGCGGGCAGGAGCTGGCGTTAAAGACGATGAACCCGCGCCTCGGCATTGTCGGCGGCCTCTCTGTTCTCGGCACCACCGGCATCGTGGTGCCCTATAGTTGCGCGGCCTGGATTCACTCCATCCATCGCGGCATCGACGTGGCCCGCGCCGCCGGCTTCGATCATGTCGGAGGAGCCACTGGCGATGCCTCGGAGAAGGCGATGGCGGCCCATTGCGGTTTCGCCGAGCAGCAATTGATCGATATGGGCGATTTCGTCGGCGGCATGTTGAAATATCTGCGCGTTCATCCGGTCCCGAAAGTGACGGTTGCCGGGGGTGTCGCTAAGATGACGAAACTGGCGCAGGGCCGGCGCGACCTCCACTCCAAGCATGGCCGCGCCGATCTGGACGCGCTGGCCATAGCGGCGCGCGATCTGGGCGGCGATGACGAGCTGGCGGTCCGTATTGCCGGCTCCAACACGGTGGCTGAAGCTTTTGATCATTCAACGAAGGCGGGCCTACCGCTCGGCGATCATCTGGCGGCGCAGGCGTGGAGAACGGCCGCGAAAATCCTGCGGCAGGGGCAGCTTCAGCTTCTGATCTTCGATCGGGAAGGGCGGCTGCGGGGCAAGGCGGACATGGCCGAAATCGATCCGGCCATGTCGTAGGGTTTTCTAGGCCTTGCTGGTCTGCGGCGCGGACGCCGTGACGCCGCTCGTCCGCCAGAAATAGGCGGCGAACGCGCCGAGCAGCGACCAGCCGATAAGGCCGACGCCGAGAGCCCGCACGGCGAACAGCGCGGCGATTTCCGGCGGCACGGGGCCGACAAAGCTCTCCGGTTCGGGGGCTCCGATCAAATGCGGCGCGAGCAGCAACGCGGCGGCGCCGACCCAGGCTATCCAGCTTCGTGTAAATGCGATCAAACCGGCGGCAATTCCGGCTGCGATGACCGTCCCTGCCCACCAGATCTGGCGTATACCGACATCGGCCGCGGCAACGCCCGGCACCTCTGGCGCGAGCGAGAAGCCCGGCGCGAACTGGATCACCAGAAAGCCGACAGCGCCCCAGATCAGGCCGTTCTTGCCGGAAAGCGATTGGCCGCGCTGTTCGGCAAAGCTCATCAGTGGAAGCAGGATCAAAGCGTAGCCGCTATAGAGCAGCATGCTGAACACGACGCTCAGCCCGTCCCTCATGGGATCGAGCCCGCCGACATCCTGATGGGCGCTGATTTCAGCGGCGCCGAAATGGACCAGCTGTCCCGATTCGTAGAGTTCGGCGTGTAGCAGAACCGGTTGCACGAAGACGAGCTGCAGCAGGGCCGCGATCAGACCGGCTGCAGCACCAGCGAACAGGGCGCTGGTGATCAAACGTGTGAACATGGTTTAGTGGCAGGGAAAGCCGTTGGCGTGGCGGACGTCGTGCGCCGCATCGTGCAGCGCATCGGCCTGGGCCAGACCCACCGCGAAGATGACGCCGAAGCCGAAAACGGCCGAAAGCAGTAACGCAGCAAGACCGGTTTTGCTGGATGCCGTTACAGGCGCGGCGAGGGTGTTGCTTTTGATCATCATGTCTCCTTGGCCCGTCCACCCGACGGGCGATTGGTTGCAATAATGTCCGGCAGGTCTCCTGGCTCGCGGATCGAAGCTCCGGCCCACCTTCCCCGATTCTCAGATCGAGTGGTATAGTTGGCCTTCGCTCACCGCTCACAGTCGCGGGGGCGGCTGCATTCGAAAGTCTGAACTTCCGCTGCATTCCCTCTTCGCTCTTCGGCCGAACGGGGCCGGAAGAGAACCGAACGCGATCTGTGTAGAGGAGCGGCGCGCCTGGCGCAAGAAATACCAATGGCCGAATCCGGCAGTCAGCGATTACGCTGGCTGATCTTCATCGGACGGGCGGTAGGCAAATGAGCGTCGATATTCTCTTGAAAGGCGGGATTCTGCCCGATGGCCGGACCACCGACATCGCCATAGCGAATGGCAGGATCGCCGCCATCGAACCATCGATCGATGCCGAGGCGGGCGAAGTGGTCGACATATCGGGCGATCTGGTTTCGCCGCCCTTCATCGATCCGCATTTCCACATGGATGCGACGCTTTCTTATGGCCATCCGCGCATCAACGCCTCCGGCACTCTTCTGGAAGGCATCGCGCTTTGGGGGGAGTTGAAGGCGCAGCAGACCGAGGAGGAAATCGCCGAGCGGGCGCTACGCTATTGCGACTGGGCCGTCTCGATGGGTCTTCTGGCCATCCGTTCCCATGTCGACACCAGCGATGACGATGCGATGAAGGGCGTCCGCGCGTTACTGGCGGTTCGCGAAACGGTCAGGCCATATCTCGACCTGCAACTGGTCGCTTTTCCGCAGGACGGCTTTTATCGCGCGCCGAAAGCCAAGGAAAACACGCTGGCCGCGCTCGATATGGGCGTCGATGTCGTCGGCGGCATTCCGCATTTCGAGCGCACCATGGCGGACGGGCGGGCAAGTGTCACCGAACTCTGCGAAATCGCCGCCGAACGCGGCCTGATGGTCGATATGCATTGCGATGAGACCGACGATCCGATGTCGCGCCACATCGAACAACTGGCCTATGAAACCCAACGCCTCGGATTGCAGGGCCGGGTGACGGGATCGCACCTGACCTCCATGCACTCGATGGACAATTACTACGTCTCCAAGCTCTTGCCGCTGATCGCCGAGGCGGAGGTTGCGGCCATTCCCAATCCGCTCATCAACATCACGCTGCAGGGGCGGCACGACACCTATCCCAAGCGCCGGGGCCTGACGCGCGTGCCGGAAATGCTGGGTCACGGCATTCGCGTGGCCTGGGGCCAGGACTGCGTGCTCGATCCCTGGTATTCGCTGGGCACCGCCGACATGCTGGACGTCGCCTTCATGGGCCTGCACGTGGCGCAGATGACGAGCCCGGGGGATATGCGCCGATGCTTCGACATGGTGACGAGCGAAAGCGCGGCGATCATGGGCCTCGACGATCTCGGCCTGGAGAAGGGCCGGCGCGCCAGCCTCGTCGTGCTCGATGCCGGTGATCCCATCGAGGCGATCCGCCTGCGGCCCGACCGGCTGCTGGTGATCTCGAATGGCCGCATCGTCGCCCGGCGAAAGAGGGGCGGCACCACGCTCGCGCTGCCCGGTCGCCCGGCCTCCGTCAGCCGCCGCCACACCGTGGAGGGCCGGAGCAACGTGGCCTAGGCGCGGATCTTCCACCCGGTGCGGAAGATCAGGGCGATTGCGCCGAGGCACAGCAGCATGAACGCGGCGACCGCCAGAAGGCTCGCGACGACCGGCACGTCCGCCTGGTCGAAGAACGCCCACCGGAAGCCGGAAATCAGATAGACCACCGGGTTGAAAAGGCTGATCGTCTGCCAGACCGGCGGCAGCATGGAGAGCGAATAAAACGCGCCGCCCAGAAAGGCGAGTGGCGTGATGACCAGAAGCGGTACGAGCTGCAACTGCTCGAAATTCTCCGCCCAAATGCCGATGATGAAGCCGAACAACGCGAAGCTGATGCAGGTCAGCAGCATGAAGGCCAGCATCCAGAAGGGGTGGCTGACCGGCAGATCGACGAAGAAATTGGCGGTGATGTAGATGATGACCCCAATGAGGAACGACTTCGTCGCCGCCGCGCCGACATAGCCGATCACGATCTCGACGAAGGAGATCGGCGCCGACAGCACCTCGTAGATCGTGCCGATGAATTTCGGGAAATAGATGCCGAACGCCGCGTTGGAAACGCTTTGCGTCAGGATAGTCAGCATGATGAGGCCCGGCACGATGAACGCGCCGTAATCCAGGCCGTCGACCTCCTGGATGCGGCTGCCGATGGCCGCGCCGAACACCACGAAATAGAGCGAGGTTGAAAGAACGGGCGACACGACGGACTGGCCGATCGTCCGGAAGAACCGGCTCATTTCGAAGCGGTAGATCGATGCGATGGCGTGGAAATTCATGATGCGCCATCCTCATGCAGCAGACCGACGAAAATATCTTCGAGCGACGATTGGCGGGTGTGCACGTCCTTGACCTTCAGCCCCTCCGAAGAAATAGCGGACAGGAGTGAGGCGATGCCGGAGCGATCGGCGGTGGTATCGTAATCGTAGATTAGTTCGTGGCCGTCTTCGCTTCGCCCGAGGCCGAAGGGCGCAAGGTTGTCCGGGATCGTGTCGACCGGCTCGACGAGTTCGATGGTCATCTGCTTGCCGCCAAGCCGCGCCATCAGATCCTTCTTGTTCTCTACTAAAAGAATGCGACCCTTGGAAATGATGCCGATGCGGTCGGCCATCGCCTCGGCTTCCTCGATATAGTGCGTCGTCAGAATGATGGTGACGCCCCGTTCGCGCAGGCGGTTCACCGTGTCCCACATCGCCTTGCGCAGTTCGACATCGACGCCGGCGGTCGGCTCGTCCAGAAACAGGATCTCCGGCTCGTGCGCCAAGGCTTTCGCGATCAGGACGCGCCGTTGCATCCCGCCGGAAAGTTGGCTGGTCCGCGAATCGCGTTTGTCCCACAGCGAAAGTTCGCGAAGAATGCTTTCCAGATGGCTTTCATCTGCCGGCTTGCCGAAGAGCCCGCGCGAGAAGCGGATCGTGTTCAGTACCTTCTCGAAGGGCTCCAGCGAGACCTCCTGCGGCACGAGGCCGATCATGCCGCGCGCCTTGCGAAAATCCTCCAGCGTGTCGTGCCCGTCGACGGCGATCTTGCCGCTGGTCTGGCGCACCAGCCCGCAGATCGCGGAGATCAGCGTGGTCTTGCCCGCGCCGTTCGGGCCGAGCAGCGCGAAGATTTCGCCGCGCTGGATCTCCAGATCGACATCGGCCAGAGCGGTGAAACCCGAATCGTAGACCTTGTGCAGGCCCTCTATGGAAATGATGGGGTCCTGCATGCGCTCCGTCGGTCCCGTGGTTGTGAGGGCTGGTATGTATGGTGCGCCGGGCCGGGCTCAAGCGCCGCGAACGGTGCTGTCAGTGTCGAAGGGCCGCCAAGTCTGCTCCGACGCACCCGGTTCTAAAGGTCAGCGGCGCTGCTCCCCTCCGCAATAGCTGCCTCCCTACGGGTACGAAGAGCCGTGCGAACTGCTATGATAAGAGCGGTGACCGAAGCTCCTGCCAGCACCAGAGCGACGCCGGCGAAGAGCGCCGCGAAGCCGAAGGCTTCGATGATCGGAATACTGAGGAAAGGCGAAAGGATCTGGCCGAGAAAGACCGAGCTGGTCAGAATGCTGCCGGCCAGGCCACGCCGGTTCGGCGTCACGATATGAAGCGCGATGGCGACGAAATTCGGCATGGCCATGGCGAAACCGATACCGATGAGGCTGGTGCCGACGAGAAGGGCGGTGGATGGCCCGTTAAAGGCCAGCACGACAAAACCGGCACCCATCGCGCCGTAGCCGGCGGCAAAGGCTCCACCAGCGCCGATCTGCCGGTTCAACTGTCCGTAAAGAAGCGCGGTGCAGCCGCCTGCCAGCGTCAACGTGCCGAGCCCGAGCCCGGTCATGGAGGCGCTGGAATAGCCGGCCGCGTCGAAGAAGAACGGCAGCTGCGTCGGCATGATGAAGAAGATCAGGCTGGTGGCCATTTGCAGAAAGGCGATGGCGGCGAGAACGGGCTTCCAATTGGCGATGCCGTCGCCTGCCACCGCGGTCGAGGATGTGCTGCCCGCGCTCTTCATCGGCTTCGATTCCACGATGGCGAACCAGATGAAGGGCATAAACAGGCCCGCCAGACCGTAGATGGCAAAGGGCCAGCGCGCCGAATAGGTCGCAAGCAGTCCGGCCAGCGAGATGAAGGCGAAACCGCCGAAATTGCGCGCCGATATTTGCAGCCCCATCATGTCGCTGCGCTGCCGCCCGGTGAAATAGTCGCCGATGAGCGCCGTCTGGGCCGTCATGATGAACGCGACCGCGACACCGAGCGCCAGCCGGCTGGCGAAGATGGCATTCAGGCTTGGCAGAAGCCCCCCGGCGACCCCCGCCAGAACGAAGATCGCGACCCCGAGCAGAAGCACTGAGCGTCGTCCGATACGGTCGACCGCCATGCCTGCCAGCGGCGCGCAGACAATGACGCTGATCGATGGTGCGGGAACCAAAAGTCGCGTCAGGTAAAGGGCGTTCGGATCGGCCGCGAATTCCTCTGCCAGTCCCGCGAGCGCCGGACTGATCGTGGCATTGGCCATCGTCGTGAGGCTGGCCGCCAGAAGCAGGGCGATGGCGCGCGGATCGTTGATGACGGGTCGGGACGCCGCCACTCTGTTGCTGTTCATGACCGTTTGGTTCCTTGCAATTCATCTCGATTGGCCGCAGCCTACGAATTCAAGTCAACTTGAGGTCAACCATGAAATTGCTGGATATCGGCGAAGTGTCGCAGCGCAGCGGCGTGCCGCCCTCCACCCTGCGCTATTATGACGAGATCGGACTGATCAGATCGGTTGCGCGTCACGGTCTTCGGCGTCAGTTCGAGCCTCTCGCCCTGACGCAGCTCTCACTGGTGGCGCTCGGCAAGTCGGCCGGTTTCTCGCTTCAGGACATCGCCGGCATGTTCGGCGCGGATGGCCAGCCCGATCTGCCGCGAGGCGATCTTCTGGTTCGTGCCGATGAGATCGACAGGCAGATCGGCAATCTGACAACGTTGCGCGATGCGCTGCGCCATGTCGCCGAGTGCCGGGCACCCTCGCATATGGAATGCCCGTCCTTCCAGAAGCTCCTGCGCCTTGCGAAGCGCCGGCGCGACCCGTCGCAGCAATCGAAAGAACGGGCATCGTCGGAGTGATGGCATGGCGCTCACTGCCACCCTGCCTAGGCAGCGACGGATAAAGGCGGACGGGAGAAGAGGCGCTGAAAATGCGCTGAACACTGGTCGGAGTGGCAGGATTCGAACCTGCGACCCCCTCGTCCCGAACGAGGTGCGCTACCAGGCTGCGCTACACTCCGTGGACCAGTTCGGGCGGCTGTATAGCTTTGCGGCCCAGCCGCTGCAAGAGGGCCGAAGAGCCTTTATGCGCCCCGCGATCATTTCCCGGCGGACGGCATCGGATAGACGTCGACCTCGACCATGCAGTTGTCGTCGTCGATGCGGTCGTCATCTGGCGAATCATAGGCGATCAGCATGTCCCAGCCTTCCTGTCGCCGAAAGAAGCAAAGTCCCTCGGCATGGTCCGATCCGCGAAGTACGGGCAGGTCGAGAACCCGCTCGACCTTGTGGGCCGGTACGATATCGGTTTCCGGCGGCCATTGCTCGATGCGATAGACCGACTGCATGGCCTCCAGATCGGTTGTCGCGCCGGACAGAAGATAAAGCACGCCCTCGCGGAACCGCAGATCGCGAATGGCCTGGCCATCGAGATCGATTCCATAGAGCCGATACCGCCGGCCATCGATCTTTTGGGGTTTGAGGCGCCGGCCCTTGGATTTCTTTTCCTTCAACTGCAGTTCGATGATGATAGCGTGGCTGCCGATCACCGGCCCGCGCAGGCCGATCCAGACGGTCTCGCCATGGGCGGCGAACCCTTCGATGTCGAAGCCGTTTTCCTTGCAGGGCAGCGACATGAACGGCCCGAGCAGCGGATCGTCCTCCAGCCGCCGCCGCATCGGCCCGCCCTTATCGTTCATTTTCAGCGCGGCTGCTTCGCGCCGTTCACCGCCCACCGGCTCGACGAGGGCGACAGGTTCGAACACGCCGTCGCCCCGGTCGAGCAGCGGCAGCCGGCCCAGAAAGGCGCGGTTCGGGTCCCAGTCGATATCGTCGAGGCCGGCAAGGCCCTCGCCGTCCGGTCCATCGCGCTTGAGGCTGTGGCTGCCGCAGATCCAGAGCCATCCATCGGCGATTTCCAGCCCTTCAATGTCCATCTCGCCATCGACGCCGTCCGGCAGGTCGAAGATCGCACCGAGCGGGAAGGAGACATGGTCGGTGAACGCGCCTTTATCGGCGTCGAAGACGAGCCGTTCGATCGATGCCGTCTCGTCGCAGGTGGCGAAGAGCGTGCGGCCCGAAACGGCCAGCGCGGACACGTCCCGGTGGATGGGATCGTCGACATGGGCCAGCCTGTCCTGATTCTGGAAGATCAACGGCAGGCGCTCGTCCGGCGGTCCCGACAGGGGCAATGATTGGCCGGTCGCCGGATCGTCGGCGGGATCGTCGCGATGGGGCGTGTCGTCCTCGGCGGTCGTCGTCGCTTTGTCGTTCATTGTTGCGCCTTTCCCATCAGAATGAAGAGGGTAGGGCGCGGGCGATCGCAAAGAAGGGCGGATCAGGAGGCCGAGAGCGGGAGCCGCCCCCAGCCCGGCACCTTGATGGCGGGTTGGGCGAAGTCGAAGCCGGCGACCAAACCGAGAAACTGAAGCTCCAGCCCGTAACGGGCTCCGATAGCGAACCCGGCCAGTCCGCCAAGCGTCACGTGCAGATCGCGATGGTCCGGCGCGATGTCGAATGCAAAGAGGCCCGGGCGGAAATCTCGTCCTACTGCATTGGACGGCAGGGCGGTTTGAAGGTCCGGCACCGTATCCAGTACGTGGGCGATGAAGGAGTTGGAGTTCGGCCCCGGCCAGATCCGGTAATCGCCGCGATTGCGATAGGGATAGGCGGCGATGGCCGCTTCGATCCGTGGCAGAAGGCGCGCCGCTGTTTCACCGTGAAAGGAAGCGACGATGAATGGATCGTTGGAGTACCAGCGGCCATCCGCCGGATAGCTGTTGCGCCGGACCGGCTGGCCCCATCCGACCTTCTCATACCGGTCGTAGCGAGTTGCGTCCGGCGCCTTCGTCACCAGCCAGCTATGGACGGCGAGCGCACCTTTCAGGCCGCCGGTTCGCGCCGCCAGAATGTAGATCGCCGCATCCTCCGCCTCGCTTGCCGGTGGCAAAAGGCCGGAACTGCCCCAATCGGCCTGCCGCCAACTGCCGGGCCGCTCGCTGAACTGCCAGTGAAGGAGCGATGCGCCTGCAGGCAGTGCGAAGACGAGCAGGACGAAGACCAGAAGAAAGCGGATCAAACGGATGTCTCGATCGAGAGAGGGGATGATCGGTTAGCGCATGTCTTTTTGGCGAGAATGCGGATAGGGAGTGAGCGTGATACGAGACGGGCCGCCTGAGGATGAGCGGCCAGGCGTGCCGTGCGATGGGAGAGTGTGAGATGGCGTCGGTCGACAATCCGGTCCTGGTGGAAGTGACGCGCGGCGAACGTGTCGAGAGTCTTCACCGCGGAGCTTTCGTTGCAGTTGACGCCGATGGCACGGTCGTCATGATGGCTGGCGATGTGGACCGTCCCATCTTTCCACGCTCGGCGATCAAGCTGATCCAGGCGTTGCCGCTGATCGAAACCGGCGCAGCCGACGATTGCGGGCTGGGCGATAGCGAATTGGCGATCACCGGCGCGTCCCATTCGGGCGAACCCGGCCATGTCGAGGCGGCCTCCTCCATCCTGACCAAGGCCGGTATTGCACCCGCCGCGCTGGAATGCGGATGCCATTGGCCCATGGGCGAAGATGCTGCCCGCCGGCTTTTCTGCGAGGGCGTCCAGCCGAATGTGCTGCACAACAATTGCTCGGGCAAACATGCCGGTTTTCTCTGCACCTGCGGCAAGCAGGGCTGGCCGACCGAAAATTACGTGCAGCCGGACCATCCGATGCAGGCGGCGATCCGCGACGTGATGACGGAAGTGACAGGCGCGGCGCACGGACCGGACAACATGGCCATCGACGGCTGCTCGATCCCCACTTACGCGATCGGCCTCACGGCCATGGCGCGCGGCATGGCGAAGATGGCGAGCGGCCATGGACTGGAGCCGCAGCGCGCCGGAGCCGCCGCCCGGCTGATGAAGGCCGCGATGGCCGAGCCCTGGTATGTCGCCGGCACGGACAGGGCCTGCACGGCGATGATGAAGGCCGCCGCGGGCCGCCTCTACGCCAAGACCGGGGCGGAGGGCGTCTATTGCGGCGCGATCCCGGAACTGGGCATCGGCTTCGCGCTGAAATGCGATGATGGCACGACCCGCGCCGCTGAGGCTATGGCGGCCGGGCTTGTTGCGAAACTGCTGCCCTCAGATTGGCTCGCCGACGAAATGGCGACCATGGCGAGGACGCCTATCAAAACTCGGATCGGCGCGGTGGTTGGCGACGTTCGGCCGACAGGTCCGCTCGGCTAAGGCGTTCCTGCTCTAGCTGACCCGGTTCCGCGCGACCGTCAGATGGGCATGGCGGGCGCGCACTCCGTTCTCATCCATTAAGGCCAGATCGTCCGTCGCCCGTTCCAGCCAGCGATAGCCAAGGATCGCGCCTTCCGGCACCGCATCGAACAAATTGCCGGTGATGAGCGCATCGCGCGCTCCTTCTGCGATGCTGACGGCGAGCCCAACCGGCGCCTGGCGGATAACATTGTTGCTGACCGTTACCGCTCGAAGGTAAGGGCCCCAACCGACGATCATGCCGAATCGGGCCGCGCTCTCGACGACATTACCGGTCACGGCGGTGTCGGCCTCCACACTGATGCCGAGCCCGAATCCACCGCTTTCGGGCGCGTAAGGCCCGGAGTCGACAAGGTTGCGAACGATATTGGCCGAAACCGTCGACAGTCTGCCGCCGGAATCGAAATTGACGACCGAGATGCCGTTGGCTGCCCGATCGATCAGATTGCCGGTGATGACCGAGCCGGTCGTGGCGAATTCGGCGTAAAGTGCGGTTTCGCCGGAACGCAGGCATTGATTGCCGCGGGCGATCAGGCCTGACGCGCCATTGCCGCGAATGGCCGAAAAGGCGCAATCGGCAATCAGATTGTCGGCGATGGTTACGTTTTCGGCGCGGAAGACGTTGATCCCATTGCCGTTCTGTCCGGTTCCGCCCGATACTGCGCTGATCTGCGAGATGCGATTGGCGAGGATTTGCGTTCCGTCTTCGCTATTCTGCCAACGATGCACCAGAATGCCGCCATCGCCGCAGCGCTCGACCATGTTGGCATGGATGGAGAGGCCGCGCGATTGCCGGGCGAACAGGCCAACGGCGCCCGCACCGCTGATGCGATTGTCCCGGACGAGGCCTTCCGCGCCGTCCAGTTGCAGGGCGGTTTTGCGCGCACCCGCAATTTCGCAATCGGTGATGGCGATCCGCCCGGGCTGGCGCAGTTCGAGCAACGCTTCGCTATCGTCGGACAGCCAGCGGTTCTCGCCGTCGATGGAAAGGCCGTCCAGTTCGATCCGTTCGGTGTTCTCGGCGCGCATCAGAAAGCCGCGCCCCGTATAGCGTATCCGGGTCGCGCCAGGCGTGCCGGACAGGCGAAGGCGCTCCGGCAGGCGGATATCGGACAGAGGATAATGGCCCGGCGGCAGGGAGATCGGCAGGTTGCGCCGGCTCGCCTCGTCGATCATGCGCTGAAAGACGCCGCTCTGATCGTCGGTGGCATCAGGGCGAACGCCGAATTCGCCGGCATCGATCCCGCCGCGCAGACCGGCATTCGTCAGCATCGGGCCGGTTGCGGATCGGGCGCTGTTCATTCCGCCAAGGGCCGCGGCCGAAAGGCCACCAAACCCCGCAATGAAACGTCGCCTGTTCAGCATTGGCACAGTCTCCGTCGGTTTCACCGGTTTGGAGAATGCGCTGCACGAAACGTGCCGCCTTTAATGTCGGATGCTATTCGCTCTCTTCCACCGTCACGGCGTGATCGCGCAGAAAACGCATCGCCCCCTCCTCGTCGATCTCTCCGGCGGCGACGCCGAGAACGAACGCGATGACAACCGCTTGGCTGGCCTCGATTCGATAGCCGTGCAACCGAAGAAACATGTAGGCCGCCAAAAAGGCGATGCGCTTGTTGCCATCCGAAAACGGATGGTTCTTCGCAAGGCCATAGAGATAGGAGGCCGCCAGTTCGAAAGCGTCGGGGTCGCGATAGGCTGCCTTGTTGATCGGCCGGGCGAGCGACGCTTCCAGTGCGTTTTCGTCCTTCAGCCCTGGCAGGCCTCCATGCTCGCGAAGCTGCTCGTCATGAACGATTTCGATGGCCTGTCTGGAAAGCCATTGCCAGTCGGTCATTTTGCCAGTTCGCGCAAGGCGATCCGGTATTTCGCCATGGCTTCGCGAGCCACTTCGAGTTGTCTATCGAGATCAGCTTTGACGGGTTCCAGACGGACGCCGTCACCGTTGCGAACAAGGCTTAATTCGTCCCCGGCGGTTAGTCCAAGTTCAGCCAGCACCTCGCGCGGGATGATGATGCCTTCCGAATTGCCGATCTTGCGGATGGTGACGTTCATAGTGGGCTCCCGATGTTATAACGCATGATATAACATCGGTTCGGCCTTGTTGCAACGGACGTTGTAACGGCCGCCGATTGCGCTAATATAAGAGGTACTCGGAAACGGCACTGGCATTGGCTATGGAACAGCCGATCTATCAGCAATCCAATCTGGCGCTGACCAGGCTGCTGCACTTCATTATCGGGCTGGTTCCGCTTGCCATCGGCGTCAGCGTCATAGCCGGTCTGCCATGGTTCTGGGGGCACGATCTGGCGATGGTGCCGGAATCCGTTCGGCCCTATGTCGCAATCACCACCCTTGGCATCGTGCTGGGCGGATGCTTCTTCATCGCATTCGTCGTCCGCCAGTTCTGGTTCGTGCCGGTCTCGAACCTCGAACTGTGGCATCACCGCGCCGTGATCGAACACAGCACGCCGTTTCAAAGGCATTTCGACTGGATTAAACGCGGCGACGTCGTGCGGGCGGATGTCGTCCCCCGCCCTTGGATGGAAGGCTTGGAGACGTTCCATGTCCTGCTGCGTTTTGCCGACGGCACCAGCAGCGAAGTCGGTGGCGACATGACGGTTCGCGCTGAAGCGTCGCGGCTGGCTGGCCTTCTGGAACGCGAACTGACCGATCCCGCCGCCTATCAGCCAACCTGACGAAAGAGCCTTTTCTCCGAAAGACGCAGCCCGACGTCAGGCGGCTTTTTCGCGGTCTTCCAGCATGTCGATCAGATCCGTTGCCGCGGCGGAGATCTTCGTACCCGGTCCGAAAATCGCCGACGCCCCGGCCTTGCGCACGGCATCGTAATCGCCCGGCGGAATGACACCACCGGCAATGATCAGAATGTCGCTTCGCCCGCCACGGTCGAGCGCCTTGCGCAGTTCCGGCACCAGCGTCAGGTGCCCGGCGGCGAGTGACGAGGCGCCGATAATATGGACATTGTGGCTGATGGCGAGTTCGGCGACCTCTTCCGGCGTCTGGAACATGGCGCCGACAACGACGTCGAAGCCGAGATCGCCGAAGGCCGTGGCGACGACCTTCTGGCCGCGATCATGGCCGTCCTGGCCCATCTTCGCGACGAGAATACGCGGCTTGCTGCCATGGTGCTCGGTAAAGGCGAGAACGCGTTCTGCCGCCTTGTCGAACGCCGGATCGGCCTCTGCTTCCTTGCGATAGACGCCGGAAATGGTCTGGATCTCCGCCATGTGCCGGCCGAAGACCTTTTCGAGCGCCATTGAGATTTCGCCGACAGTGGCGCGTGCCCGCGCAGCCCTGACGGCGTATTCCAGAAGGTTGGCGTCGCCCTCGGCGGCCCTGGTCAGCGCATCGAGCGCGCCTTCCACCGCCGCGACATCGCGCGTGCCCTTCAGCTCCTGTAGCTTGGAGAGCTGGCGGGCGCGAACCTCTGCATTGTCGACCTTGAGAACATCGACTTCGATATCGTTCTCCGGCGCGTGAACATTGACACCGATGACCGCCTGCTGACCGGAGTCGATCCGCGCCTGGGTGCGGGCAGCGGCCTCCTCGATCCGCATTTTCGGAATGCCCTTTTCGTTGGCGGCGGCCATGCCGCCCAGCTGCTCGACCTCTTCGATATGGGCGAGCGCGCGGGCCGCCAGATCGTGCGTCAGGCTCTCCACATAGGCCGAGCCGCCCCACGGATCGATCATCGCCGTGGTTCGGCTTTCCTCGGCAAGCAGAAGCTGCGTGTTGCGGGCAATGCGCGCCGAATGATCGGTCGGCAGGGCCAGCGCCTCGTCGAAGCTGTTGGTGTGCAGGCTCTGGGTATGGCCCTGCGTCGCCGCCATCGCCTCGATCATGGTGCGCATGATGTTGTTGTAGGGATCTTGAGCGGTCAGCGACCAGCCGGAGGTCTGGCAATGGGTGCGCAGGCTCAGCGACTTGTCGCTCTTCGGAGAGAAATTCTTCTTCATCAGCGTCGCCCAGAGCAGCCGCGCGGCCCGCATCTTGGCGACCTCCATGAAGAAGTTCATGCCGACGGCCCAGAAGAAGGAGAGGCGCGGCGCGAATTTGTCGATGTCCAGACCGGCAGCGACGCCGGCGCGGGCATATTCGATGCCGTCGGCGATCGTGTAGGCCAGTTCCAGGTCCGCCGTCGCCCCGGCTTCCTGCATGTGATAGCCGGAAATCGAGATGGAGTTGTAGCGCGGCATGTTCTCCGCCGTATAGGCAAAGATGTCCGAGACGATCCGCATCGAGGGTTTCGGCGGATAGATATAGGTGTTGCGGACCATGAACTCCTTCAGAATGTCGTTCTGGATGGTGCCTGCCAGCTTGTCCTGACTGACGCCCTGTTCTTCCGCCGCGACGATATAGAGCGCCATGATCGGCAGCACCGCGCCGTTCATGGTCATCGATACGGTCATCTCGTCCAGCGGAATGCCGTCGAACAGCGTCTGCATGTCGAGAATGGAATCGATGGCGACGCCCGCCATGCCGACATCGCCTGCCGCGCGGGGGCTGTCGGAATCATAGCCGCGATGGGTCGCCAGATCGAAGGCGACGGACAGACCCTTTTGCCCGGCGGCGAGGTTGCGGCGATAGAAGGCATTGGACTCTTCTGCTGTCGAGAAGCCGGCATATTGCCGGATCGTCCAGGGCCGCTGAACATACATGGTCGGATAGGGGCCGCGCAGGAACGGTGCGGTACCGGGCATCGTGTTCAAGAAGGACAGGCCCTCCCGCGCTTCCGCGCCATAGGCGCGTTCGACCGCGATGCCTTCGGGCGTCGTCCATTTGCCTTCCAGTTCGCGCTCCGGCAGGTTCGATGGCTTGGACCATGCGATCTTCGAGAAATCGGGTTTCATGCTGCGTTCCCCTCCAGCGTTTCGGCGATACGAAGCGGCATCAGCCGTTCGCAGAACACGGCACCATCCTCCGGCACGGGTTGGCGTTCGGCGGAGAGGGTCTGAACGGACCGTTCCTCCTTGAGCGGGTGAAGCGTCGTGCCGACAACGGTCTGCTCGCCTTGCCGGTAGGCCGCTGCCCGCTCGTCGCGGGCTTCGATAACGCGCTTCTGGAAGACGCCGTCGCGCAGCGAGAACAACAAACCACCTTCGCTCTGCAATTTGCGCATCTCGTCCCACCCGGCTTCCGCCAGTTCGTCCGTCAAACGCTCCATGCCGCCGGAGCCGGCCGCCGGATCGGAGACGAAGCCGAGATGGCTCTCGTCGCGCAGCAGAAGCTGCGTGTTCCGCGCCAACCGGCGCGCGAACGCATCGGGCAGGCCGTGGGTGATCGTGTGCGGCAGGATCGAGACGCTGTCCGCGCCGCCCACCGCAGCCGAAAAGGCTGCCACCGTATTACGCAGAATGTTCGTTTCGGGATCCTTCGTCGCGAGTGTCCGGAACGAGGTCTCGGCATGGATATGCGCCGGGATCGGCGCCACGCCGCATTCTTCCAGAAGCCGCGCCCAAATGAGGCGCAGCGCGCGGATCTTGGCGATGGTCAGATATTGATCATGCGTGGCCGACAGCGCGAAACCGATATGCGGCGCGGCATGGGCGACCGGCTGGCGGGCTTCCTCGAACAGCCCGAGATGGGCGATGGCCGTTGCCGCCATCGCTCCCAGTTCCTGCGCCTCGGTCGCCCCGGCATTGTGATAGACCCGGCCATCGGCCTCCAGCAACACGCCCGGCACCTGCATGGCGAAGAAATGGGCGAGCGACTGCGGCAGGCTGGCGGCCAGCGCTTCCAGGCTCATGCGAAGGCGGCCCGTGCCGCCGAAGACGGCGGCGGAATCGATGCCGAAAGACAGATCCAGCTTTGTCGGGTCGATCGGGCGGCCGGTGAGGTTGGAAACCAGCCAGTCCATCGATTTGCGCGAGGCCGGATGCACGTCGATCCGCAGCGCGATATCGTTGACCGGCAGGCCTTCGAGCAGTGTCGCGAGCGTCTCTTCGGACGCCGGCAGGCCATAGCCGAACGCATTTGGCGCGCCTTCGAAGACGAGAGCGAGCCCAGTGGCGCCGCCCTTCAGGTCGGTTTCGATCTGCTGTCTTGCGCGTTTGACGTCCGGATCGTCGACACGCTGGACGATCGACCAGTTCCGGTTCGGCTTCGCGCGTGTGAGGAGCCGCGGCTCGGCCGGTTCGAAGAGCGGGCCGAGTGCGATCCCGTCATCGCTCCGATTGATCAGCTCGTCTTCGAACGATCCGCCGCGCAGGGCCTTCTCGGCCAGCGAACGCCACGCTTCCATGTCGACGGATGGAAATTCGGCTTTGCGAAGAAGTGCGGCGTCCATATGTCTCCCACCATGCTGGAACGGCATTGGCCTGATTGTGTTCGGCGCGCCGTTTTCGCGTGCCGCATCAGATCCGGCAAGACTATATTTGGTCTCAAAGGATAAAATTGAAAGTCCGGCTTGCCGCCTGGTGGGGAGAGGCGCCGCTTCCGGCGACCGCGCTATCGAAGTGATGCAGAGCGTCAGGAACCGGCGTTCACGGCCGCACGCAGTTCAGCGATGTCATCTCGCCAGTGTCTTTGAAGTTCTGAACGCCAGTGAACACCGGTCCGATCTCGCGGCGGAGCCGTTCGATGTCCTGACGAAAGCGCTGCCGTTTCGAGCGGTTTTCTTGTTGAGACTGTCGAATACCATGCTCGATTTGACGGAGATCGCGACATCGTGCCGGGTTGCTTTCATTCATGATTGTCTCCTCAATGGAAGAAAATCATACCTTCGGACCAGGAGGCGGGAATAATTTGCGGACGGCGACAGTAGCGTTGACGACAGCGATGGGGTTTCTCTTCAGCGCATTCGGTAGCCAAGCGCTGGGCGCAAGCTGGTCTTTCGAAGAGAATACGGTGCCAGCGCGAATGCAGTTTGCTGAGGAGGAATGGGCGCTACTCGAGGACAAGAAGAGAATGAATGGCCCTTTCGACTGTAAAAGCGACAGCGAACTCTACTTCGGCATTTACGAGCGCCGCTATCCCGAGTTCGAAAAAGCGGTGCCGGACAGGCGCGAACGGTTGCAGCTTTGGCAGATCGAGGCAATCGCCACCTATCCCTACCCCTTGTTCAGCTGCGTTGTACGGGATTGGAGCTCTGCGCTTCTGAGGCGGTATTGGACAAGCAATTTCGGCGGCTTCTTCTATTGCGGGCGCTGGTCGCGTCCGGCCATTTCCCCTGCTGAGAAACGTTTTCAGGCAGCGGTCGAATGGGGCCTGCCCTATGTCGAAACGATGCGTTCCGACATGCTTTTCCACTTCCTGACAGTGGCCAAGGTGAACGCGGTTCGGCTGAATGCGGACGTCGAATACTTTCTGCGCACGGCATTGCGGCAGTCCGGCGATTTCCACGCCGACTGGCCCGTCGGCCACCTTCTGCCCGAACTGTCCGAAGAACGGATCGCCGAACTCGACGCTGCGATCGCGCGCCGCGATCTGGACTTCGTGCTGGAGGCGACACCGTCATGTCCGGCGCCGCCGCTGAAGGACGGCTCTGCCCTCCGCGATCTATGAATGATCTTTCAGTGTCCCGAACGCGCGCATTGAGAGAGCGGTGCTGGCGGTGCTATAGCCTTTGAAAAGACCGATGGGCGCTATCGGTCAATCGGGCAGGGGACTTCATTTCATGATCGCACCGGACGAACTCTTTCTCGGCGCCAGCCGAACGGCCGACGACGCCTATCAGAAACCGGAGGTGCTAAAGCTCGGCTATGCCAATCGCCACGGGCTGATCACCGGCGCGACTGGCACCGGCAAGACCGTTTCGCTTCAGGTGCTCGCGGAAGGGTTTTCACGGGCTGGCGTGCCGGTTTTCGCAGCCGACATCAAGGGCGATCTGTCCGGCATTGCGGCGCCGGGCGAAGCGAAAGCGTTCATCGACCGGCGCGTCGCCGATATTCGCATGGAGGAGCAGGGCGGCCTGAGTTTCGAGCGGTTCCCGACCGTCTTCTGGGACCTGTTCGGAGAGCAGGGCCATCCGATCCGCGCAACGGTCTCCGAGATGGGGCCGCTCCTTCTGTCACGGCTGATGAACCTGACCGATGCCCAGGAAGGCGTTCTCAATATCGCCTTCGAACTGGCCGATGAGGAAGGCCTGCTTCTTCTGGACCTGAAGGATCTGCAATCGCTTCTGACCGTGGTGTCCGAACGCCGAAAGGAACTGTCGGCGCAGTACGGCAATGTGGCCGCCCAGAGCGTCGGCGCTATCCAGCGCTCGCTGCTCGTCCTGGAGCGCCAGGGTGCCGAGCATTTCTTCGGCGAGCCGGCGCTGAAGATCGCCGATCTGATGCGCACCGACCGCGACGGCCGTGGCATGATCAACATTCTGGCGGCCGACCGGCTGATGATGAATCCGCGCCTCTACGGCACCTTCCTGCTCTGGCTGCTCTCCGAACTGTTCGAGGAACTGCCCGAGGTCGGCGATCCGGACAAGCCGAAGCTCGTCTTCTTCTTCGACGAGGCGCATCTGCTGTTCGACGACGCGCCGGACATTCTGATCGAACGGATCGAGCAGGTGGTGCGGCTGATCCGCTCCAAGGGCGTCGGCGTCTTTTTCGTCACGCAGAACCCGCTGGATGTGCCCGACACGGTTCTGTCGCAGCTCGGCAATCGCATTCAGCATGCACTGCGCGCTTATACGCCGCGCGAGCAGAAGGCGGTGAAGGTGGCCGCTGAGACGTTCCGTCCCAATCCCGATTTCGACTGCTACGAAGCGATCACCCAACTAGGCGTCGGCGAGGCGCTGGTCTCCACGCTGGAAAGCAAGGGCGTGCCGTCCGTTGTCCAGCGGACGCTGATTCGCCCGCCCTCGTCGCGGATCGGGCCGTTGAGCGATCAGGAGCGCGCCATGGCGATGGGCGGCAGCCCCGTCGCCGGCCTCTACGATCAACCGATCGATCGGCAGAGCGCCTATGAAATCCTTGAAGAGCGGGCGAAAAAGGCTGCCCTCGACGAAGCGGAAGCCGCGCGACGCGACGAAGCCGAAAATGACCGAGACGACGAACTGCGCAAAGAGCAGCGCGAGGAAAAAACGGGTTGGTTCGAGAACGTGTTCGGCACCCGTTCGTCCAAACGTAGTGGTTACAAGCGGCAAGGCTACGCGGAAGCCGCGGCAAAAAGCGTCATCCGGTCGGTCTCCAGTCAGGTCGGCCGGCAGATCGGCCGGGCCGTGGTGCGGGGTATTCTGGGTGGCCTTCGGCGGTAACGCGTTTGCCATGACGCCATCGACTCCCCATATGAAAGCCAACGGCAACTGCAGGGAAAATCGATGAAAACCAAGGGTATCGCTTATCTGCTATGGGCGCTGTGCCTTCTCGGCATATGTGGCGCGCACCGCTTTTATACGGGACGTTGGGTCACCGGCCTTATATGGTTCTTCACGGTGGGGCTGCTGGGTATTGGACAGATCGTCGACCTGTTCCTCATTCCGGGTCAGGTCCGCGCCGCCAATCTGGACGATCGGATGGAAGCGCTTGAAACCGAAAAGCGAGTCCGTGAGCGGCTGGACTGATCGACAGTATAGCCCGCCTGTTTCCGCACAAGGGAAAAGGGGCCCTCATCCATCCGGATGAGAGCCCCTTTTTTGTGCGAATTACCAAACGATACCGCTGTTACGCGACCGGCGTGCGCAGGCCCGAAGTTACGAGGATCGGCGTGCCGTTCGGCACCTGATCGTAAAGGTGGATGATGTCCTGATTCATCAGGCGGACGCAGCCGGACGATACGTTCCGACCGATGGATCGCCATTCCGGCGAGCCATGCAGGCGATAAAGCGTGTCCTTGCCGCCCTGGAAAATGTAGAGGGCGCGCGCACCGAGCGGATTGGTCAGACCGGGCGGCATGCCGCCATTGTCGGCGCTATATTTCGCCAGTTCCGGCTCACGGGCGATCATTTCGGCCGGCGGCGTCCAGGTCGGCCATTTGCGCTTCCAGCGCATTTCGGCGCGGCCGGCCCATGCGAATCCCTCGCGGCCTAGACCGACGCCATAGCGCCAGGCCATGCCATCGGGGCGGGTGAAATACACAAAGTGATTGTCCGTATCGACGATGAGATTGTTCGGGCCTTCGCCAGTCGTGTTCTTCACATAGCTGCGAAGATAACGCTTATCGATCTGCTGCCACGGTACGGCGGGCAAAACATAGCCTTCATCCACCACGGAGCTGTAGGCGCTCGCATAGTCGACACGGTTGCGTCCAAAGGCGCCGGCACGGCCAACCAGCCGGTCGCGAAATGAGGTGCGTGTACCGGTAGTACCTCCGCCGCTCATCGAGCAGCCGGCAAGGCCGACAGCCGCGCCCGTCGCGACAAGACCGGTGAGGACGGCGCGCCGTGAGCGGCCATCGGTTTTGTTGTTAGTCTTGGTCAGCATGATTCCCCGCGCATATACTGGAAGGCCCCTACTTACTTGCAAACCCTAACGCCCGAATAGTCACTGCGTTCCGGTCTTCCTTCAGATCTCGCTCATAGTGGCCCATTTGTTACAGCCGTCGGCGTCTTGCAGCGCGCGCGTCAGACCCTAGGTCGAAGGCGAAAGCGCATGTTTGCGATGTGAGGCGCGGTGAACGAACCAGGCCCCCGGACGTTGTGTTCATCGAGAGTTCGGCTTCGCAGCCGTGCGACAATCTATTGCCAATGAAGGAGACACTTATGGCCTTTTCACTTCCCGATCTTCCCTATGCCTATGACGCTCTGGCGCCGCATATGAGCGCCGAGACGCTGGAGTATCACCACGACAAGCACCACAACGCCTATCTGGAGACGATGAACGGCATCATCGAAGGCACCGATTACGAATCGATGGAGCTGGAGGAGATCGTCAAGAAGAGCCACAAGGACGATTCCAAGCTCTTCAACCAGTCTGCTCAGTTCTACAATCACGTCCATTTCTGGAAGTGGATGAAGCCGGAGGGCGGCGGCAAGCAGCTGCCTGAAAAGCTGCAGCAGGCCTTCGAAAGCGATCTTGGCGGCTATGACAAATTCCGCGAGGATTTCATCAATGCCGGCAAGACCCAGTTCGGCTCCGGCTGGGCCTGGGTTTTCGTCAAGGACGGCAAGCTGCACATCGATAACGGCCTGAATGGCGAGAACCCACTGATCATGGGCGGCACGCCTATTCTCGGCGTCGATGTCTGGGAGCATTCCTATTACATCGACTACCGCAACGCGCGGCCGAAATATCTGGAGGCCTTCGTCGACCATCTCATCAACTGGGATTACGTGCTGGAACGTTACGAGGTAGCGACGAGCTGAGCGAAGGCACTTTCGTATACTCCGCCCGTCCGGCCAGACAGCCGGGCGGGTTTTTTTATTCCAGCTGCGCAATTGCCGTCCTGGCGACAGGCCAGAAGGCGGATATTGTGACCCGAATGCATGACAGCCTGTTCACTGTCCATAACGGTGCAATGCGTCATAATACCCGGCAGACGAACAATTGGGGCGGATATCGATGCGGGTTTTCAATACGGTAGAGCGCTACGGGCTTGTCGCCGCGCTGCTGCACTGGATCATGGCGCTGCTGATCCTCACATTGCTTCCGCTCGGCGTCTATATGCACGGTTTGCCGCAGGTGACAGGCGCGGAAGTGGAGCAGAAGATCTGGCTCTACAGCCTGCACAAAACGCTTGGCATTTCGGTCCTCGGTCTTGCTGTCCTGCGGATCGTCTGGGCCGTCTTCAACCGACGACCTGCGCCCCTGCATCCCGAACGGCGCGGGGAGACCTTTCTTGCCGAAACGGTGCACTGGGCGCTTTACGCAGCCATTCTGGCGACGCCTTCTGCAGGCTGGCTCTATCATGTAGCGACAGAAGGTTTTGCCCCGATTTGGTGGCCCTTCGGTCAGGACCTGCCTTTTATTCCGAGCAATGATGCGGCGCTGGCGGACATTCTGAAAACGGTTCATGGAGGTCTTGCCGTCACCATGGCCGGGCTGATCGGCCTGCATGTCGCCGGTGCCCTCAAACATACGGCGATCGACCGCGACGGAACACTGGCGCGCATGGTGCCGGGCTGGTCGATGGGCAGCGAGAGCGCAGCCCGCGCCCGCGTGTCGGGTCGATCCGGCCGCCGCCACGTACCGGCGTTCCTATCGGGGCTGGTCGTTCTGGTCATTACCGCCAGCGCGGCATTCATCGTCAAGAACTATAACGATCACGATCATGCGCCCCTCGCTGTCACCGATGAGAATGCGGCTGAAGGGGCAGTCGCATTGGATGCGGTGACGTCTCCCGCGCCGACCGCCGACAATGCGGCGCTTGGCGATGGGCCCAATGGCGCAACCCCGCTTTGGACTGTGGATCGACAGGCCAGCGAACTGTCCATTGTCGTCGATCAGAACGGCTCGCCCGCCAGCGGCGTTTTCCAGGACTGGGCGGCGACGATCCGGTTCGACCCGGAGGCGCTCGACCGCTCCTCGGTCCGGGTTGAGGTGGCGGTGGGCAGCCTCTCTATGGGGGATGTCAGCTCCACCGCGCTGGGTTTGCTGAAAGCCGGCGAACAGCCGACGGCCATCTGGTCTGCCGATGAATTCAGGAACGTCGCGGATAATGGCTATGAGGCGTCGGGTATGCTGGAACTCGCCGGCCAGAGCGCCCCGCTGACGCTGCCTTTCACGCTGGAAATCGACGGCGACCGGGCGACCATGCAATCGCAGATGGTTATTCAGCGTCTGGACTGGGGCGTCGGAGCAAGCGACTACCCCGATGGCGGAACCGTTGGTCTGAATGTCACGCTTGAAATCGAACTGACGGCGACCCGCCAGAATTGAACACCGGGCGAGCTTCGTTGCCGTATAAAAAGAACCCGCCAGCATCTGCCGGCGGGTTCTTCGTTTTTCTAGGTGAAGGTTGGGGCGACGCTTTAACTGTCGGCCTGCTGAGCCTCGATGGAAATCTTCAGTTCCACTTCGTCAGAGACATTCGGGGCGAATTTGCCCATATCCCATTCGCTGCGCATGATCGTGGCGGTTGCATCGAAACCGGCCCAGGGCTTGTTGGCCATCGGGTGGTCGCCGGTCTTGTTCAGCTTGGCGTCCAGCGTCACCGGCTTGGTCACGCCATTCATGGTCAGATCGCCTGTGATCTCGGCTGTGTCTTCGCCGGTCGTCTTGATCTCTGTCGATGTAAAAGTCACGACCGGATTGGCTTCCATGCCGAGAAAATCGTCGCTGCTGAAATGTTCGTCGCGCTTGTCCCAGCCGGTGAGGATGGAGGATGCGGGAATTTCGACATTGACCGAGGAGCTCTCGGGGTTCTCCACATCGAACATGATCTCGCCCTCGAAGCCGCTGAACATGCCGGTTGTTTGGGAAAAGCCCAGATGGTCATAGGTGAAGACGACCTGGCTGTGGCTCGGATCGAGCGTGTATTTCACCGGCTCGGCAGTGGCGGCGGTGGCAAGGAGCAGGGAAGCTGCGGCGGCGAGGCTGAGCGAACGTATCATTGGCGTGTTCCTTTCTAAGGCTCGTGGGATCGACGATCGAAATGGCCAAATCGGACAAGAATTCCGTCCAGGCGTTGGGAATTGAACGGCGCTGACAAACCGCCGGTCTCTCATCGCCATAAAGACTAAGGCTGGCATCGTTCACCACAAGCACGCATTTGATGACAATCCGTTCACATTTCCGGGATGCGGCGCTTCGGCTAATCGCACCGGCCGGCTTGTCAGAAGGGCCATTGCCCCGCTAACTCCCCTTCGTTTGAAAGGGGTGGGGACAAGCTTATGGGTGCGATCGAGATCGCCCTGCTGTTTGTGGCAGGGTTTTTGTCCGGTGCGATCAACGCCGTGGCGGGCGGCGGCACCTTCATAGCGTTCGGGGCGCTATCGCTGCTGGGCGTACCGCCGATCTCCGCCAATGCGACCTCGTCCATCGCGCAACTGCCGGGCTATTTCACTTCGACGCTGGCCTATTGGTCGTCGATCCGAAAGGTGCTGCGCAGCGCCACGATCCTTGCCGCCGTGTCGGTGGTCGGTTCCCTCTGCGGTGCGCTCTTCCTGCTCTGGCTGTCCAACAACCGTTTCGCGGCCCTAGTGCCCTGGCTGCTCCTGGCGGCGACCGCTCTGTTCGCCGCCGGTCCATGGTTGAAGCCGCAGCCTGTTGAGCCGGGTGCGGAACCGGAACGAAACAGCCTGGCGAGCGCGGCCGTGCAGTTCGTAACCTCGATCTATGGCGGCTTCTTCGGCGCTGGCATGGGGATTATGATGCTGGCGACGCTGGGCCTGACGGAAGGCGGCGACTACCACCGTCTCAACGCGCTGAAGAATCTCCTCTCCAACGTCATCGCCATCGTCGCCATCGTGGTGTTCGTCTCCGGCGGGGTAATTTCCTGGCCCGGCGCGCTGGCCATGATCCCCGGTGTTGCGCTCGGTGGCTATGGAGGCGTCTGGGCGGCGAAGCGCGTGCCACAGACGGCCGTCCGCCTGTTCGTCATCGCCGTGGGGCTGTTTCTGGCAGGCTATTACTTCTGGCGGGGGTGATCGAAGCTTGACCACATTGTCGCTGGTGGGATTTTATCCTACTTTAGCCGGCAGACAGGATCGGATGGATTGATGGCCGAAAAGCTGAGCATCACCTTGCCGCCGGAAATGGTAACCACCATCAAGGAGCGGGTCGCGTCGGGAGCCTATGCTTCGACGAGCGAAGTTCTGCGTGAAGCCATGCGCATGTGGATGCGCAACGAGGCCGAACATGAAGAACGTCTCGCTGTCATACGCGAACGGGTCCAAATTTCTCGCGTCGATCCCCGGCCGGCCGTGCCTATCGATGAAGCGTTCGACAGGCTTGAAGCCGAGTTTGCTGGCATAGCCGGGACAATGCCTGACGAATGAGACGGCTACCTGTCTTTCTGGCGCGTACAGCCGAAGACGATCTGGCTGCAATCGGCCATCTGATAATCGATAACGGTGCCGATCCGCTCGTAGCAGTGCGGTATCTTCAGCGAATTCGCGCGCGTTGCCGGACAATCGGTGATGCACCGCGAGGCGGCGTGGAACGGTCCGATCTCGGCGAAGGCATTCGCCTCGTGCCGTTCGAGCGTTCCGCCGTGATCCTCTATCGAATCGAGGACGATCAGGTGCTGATCGAGACGGTCATTTATGGCGGAAGGGACTACGCCGCGCTGATCGGCACCCCGCCTAGCCCTTGAGTTCCGTATCCATTTTCTCCGCCACTTTCAGCGCGAAGGCGTAGGAGAAGGCGACTTCTTCCAGCCGCGAAAACCGGCCCGACGCGCCGGCATGGCCCGCATCCATGTTGATCTTGAACAGCACCGGCGCGTCCGACGTTGAATATTCGCGCAATTTCGTGACCCATTTTGCCGGCTCCCAATAGGTCACGCGCGGATCGGTCAGCCCGGCCAGCGCCAGGATCGGCGGGTAGGGCAGGGCCGCGACATTATCGACCGGCGAATAGGCCGCGATGGTGGCATAGTCGTCGGCGCTTGCGATGGGATTGCCCCATTCGGGCCATTCCGGCGGCGTCAGTGGCAGCGTGTCGTCCAGCATGGTGGTCAGCACGTCGACGAACGGCACCTCGGCGACGATGCCGCCGAAGCTTTCCGGCGCCATATTGGCCACCGCGCCCATCAGCATGCCGCCGGCCGACCCGCCCTGCGCGACGATCCGGTCGTGAGACGTGAATTCATGGCTGACGAGATGCGCCGCCGCGGCGATGAAATCGTGGAACGTGTTGGATTTTTGCGCCCGCTTGCCGGTCTCGTACCAGTCCCAGCCCTTGTCCTTGCCGCCGCGAACATGCGCGATGGCGAAGACGAAGCCGCGATCGACCAGGCTGAACACATTGGTGTTGAAGCCGGCCGGAATCGAGATGCCATAGGAGCCGTAGCCATAGAGAAGGCATGGCGCGGTGCCGTCGAGCGGGGTGTCCCTGTGGTAGAGGATCGAGACCGGCACCATCTCCCCATCATGGCTGCGCGCTTGCAGGCGCCGCGTGACATAGTGGGACGAGTCATGGCCGGAGGGCACTTCCTGCTCTTTCAGCAGCCGGCGCTCACGGGTCGCCATATCGTATTCGTAGAGCTGGCTAGGCGTCGTCATCGACGAATAGGAAAAGCGGATTTTCGTCGTGTCGTACTCGTAGGAACCGCCGAGGCCGAGCGCATAGGCTTCCTCGTCGAAAGCGATGGCGTGTTCGTCGCCGGTTTTGCGATCGCGAATGACGATGCGCGGCAGTCCGTCCTTTCGCTCAAGGCGAACCAGGTGGCCGGAGAAGGACGCGATGGAGAGGATCAGCCGTCCGGATTCATGCGGCACGATCTCGCGCCAGTTCGCCTTCGACGGATCGGAGACCGGCGCTTCCATGATCTTGAAGTCTTTCGCGCCATCGGCATTGGTCAGCACGAAGAAGACGTCGCCGCCTTCCTCAAGATCATATTGCAGGCCCTCCTCACGGGGATGCACGATCTTCGGCGTCAGGTCGGAGAGATCGGCGGGCAGTAGCCGATATTCGGTGGTCTCGTGGTCGTGGACCGAGATCATGATCCAGTCGTTCAGGCGGGTGCCGTCAACGCTCATGAACATGCCGTCATCGTCCTCGGTATAGATCGAGACGTCCTCGGACGCTGGATCACCGAGCCGGTGCAGCAGGATCTCCTTCGGTCGGTGATTGTCGTCGAGGCGGGTGTAGAAAAAGCCGTTCGACCTAGCAGCCCAGGTGCCGGAGCCGCCCGTCTTTTCGATCCGGTCGGTATCGTCGTCTCGTCCGACCGAACGCACGGCGAGGCTGTAGAACTCCGAGCCCTTGCTGTCCTGGCCCCAGAGAATGCGCCGATGGTTCGGCGAATGGTCGACGCCACCGAGGCGGAAATAGGCCTTCCCGTCCGCTTCGGCGTCGCCGTCGATCAGGATGGTCTCTTCGCCGCCATCGCGCGCGGTGCGCAGAAATTTCGGGTGCTCGCCGCCGGTCACATATTTCGTGCCGTAGGCATAGGGGCCGTCTGGCAACGGAACCGAGGAATCGTCTTCCTTGATGCGCCCCTTCATTTCGGCGAACAGCGTCTGCCGCAGCTCTTCCGTATCCGCCATCAGGCTCAGCGCGTAGGTGTTCTCCGCTTCCAGATGGGTGCGGATCGCCGGGTCCAGAAGGCTCGGATCGTGGAACATTTCCTGCCAGTTGTCGGCTCGCATCCAAGCGTAATCGTCGGTGCGCGCGACGCCATGCCGCGTCTCGGTCTGCGGCGACTTCTGCGCTTCCGGCGGCGTGGCATCTGCGGACGGGAAAGGGTTCGGTCGGTTCATGGTTTCGGATCGGTCCTGATGGGTCATGGCCGTTCATGTGCGGTGCTTTGCGCCGCGCGGCAAGGGCGTAGTGGTACCGAAACGACAAACCGAACCGGGAACGGTGACGCTGACCCATCGGACTGCGGGCTGGCGAAAATGCGATCGCCTTGACGCCGGTAGGGGAGCGGCACTAGTGTTCCATTTATGTTCTAAGGATGTCGGCCATGTCGAAGATCGTCTTTTATACCAATCCAATGAGCCGTGGGCAGATCGCGCGCTGGATGCTGGAAGAGGCGGGCGTCGATTATAACGAGCAGATTCTGGCTTACGGGCCGGCTGGCATGGCGGGTGAAACCTACCGCAAGATCAATCCAATGGCGAAGGTGCCGGCCATTGTTCATGACGGGCGGGTGGTGACGGAAGCGGCAGCCATCGGTCTCTACCTCGCCGATGTCTTTGCCGACCGGCGACTCGGGCCGACCGACGATGAGCGCGCCGCCTATTATCGCTGGGTGCTGTTCAGCGCCGGACCGCTCGAACAGGCCATTACGAGCCGCGCCATGGGCTGGGATGTTCCGGACGATCCCCAGAAGCAGGGCACGCTCGGCTTCGGCAGTTATGAGCGGACCATCGACGCGCTCGAAGACCATTTGAACGGCCGGCATTATGTTTGCGGCGACCGCTTCACCATGGCCGATTGCTATGTCGGCAGCCATATAGACTGGGGCATCGCCTTCGGCACGATCCCGGAGCGCGCGGCCTTCAAGACCTATCAGCAGCGCCTGCGGAAGCGGGAAGCCTATCGAAAAGCCAAAGCGCGCGATCAGGCACTGATCGAGCAGATGCAGAAAGGCGGATAGAGCTTAGGGTCGAGCTTTTAGCCTTCCCGCCTATTCATCCTCCGGCTCGAAATTCATGGCGACACCGTTCATGCAGTATCGCAAGCCGGTCGGCTGCGGCCCGTCGGGAAACACATGGCCGAGATGGCCGTCGCATTGCGCGCAGCGTACTTCGGTGCGCACCATGAAGAGCGAACGGTCCTTGTGTGTGGTCACGGCGCCTTCGCCAACCGGCTGGTAGAAGCTCGGCCAACCCGTACCGCTCTCATATTTCGCATCGGACGAGAAGAGTTCCTTGCCGCAACCGGCGCAAACGAAGACGCCGTGGCGCTTCTCATGATTGAGCGGCGAAGAGCCGGCGCGCTCGGTGCCGTGCTTCCGCAGAACGCGAAACTCTTCCGGGCTCAGAAGGTCCTTCCACTCTTTCTCGGTGCGCTCGGCGGGCGGTTTGGTCTGACTCATCATCGGCTCCTTTTGCTCTTCGCAAATATAGTCCAATGGCGGCTAAAATGGAGAGGATGACCGAAAAGCGGCCCTTGTGGCAATTGACCCGGCCCGGTGCGATCTTATACGGAAAGCGCACAAATACACGAAAATTTGAGCGGGCTTTGATGGACGCACAGAGGGGAATTCGGCTTTGATCGCGCTCGTCGCTCTTGCGGTTCCATTTGTCGCTGCTGTTCTCGCCCCGCTTCTGGGCCGGTTTCTCAGTCGCTGGCTGGCGATTGTGCTTTCGCTCTTTCCGCTCGTCCTGTTTCTTTTCTGGTTGCGCCTGGTTCCCTTCTTCACGGGCGGTGAAAGGGAGTCGATCGGCGTGCCGTGGATACCCAGTTTCGGCGTGGAGTTTTCCGTCCTGCTCGACGGATTATCGCTGACCTTCGCGCTTCTGGTGAGCGGGATCGGCACATTGATCGTCCTTTTCGCTGGCGCCTATCTAAAGGGCGATGAGCGGCTGCCGCGGTTCCTTTGCTATCTCTTCCTCTTCATGGGCGCGATGCAGGGCTTGGTGCTGGCCGACGATCTCATCATGCTCTTTGTTTTCTGGGAATTGACCTCGATCAGTTCGTTCCTGCTGATCGGCTTCGAGCGGGAGAGGATGGCCTCGCGCCGCGCCGCTATCCAGGCGCTGGTCGTCACGGGCCTGGGCGGGCTGTCGCTTCTGGCGGGCTTCCTGCTGATCCGGTACGCCAGCGGCGCATCCAGCATGTCCGAACTGCTGGCGATGGAGAACGGGCTGCGGGACCTGCCGGTCTATCTGGCCTGCTTCATTCTGGTTCTTGGCGGCGCCTTCACCAAGAGCGCGCAGTTCCCGTTCCACTTCTGGCTGCCCAACGCCATGGAAGCGCCGACGCCGGTCTCGGCCTATCTGCATTCGGCCACCATGGTCAAAGCCGGCGTCTATCTTCTGATGCGGCTGCAGCCGGCCATGGGCGATACGATCCTCTGGGAAACGGTGCTGCCCGTCTTCGGCGCGATCACCCTGCTGGTCGGCACGATCCTTGGCCTGCGCCAGACCGATCTGAAGCTCGTTCTGGCCTACACGACCGTCGCTTCGCTCGGCCTGCTGGTCATGCTGACGGGCTTCGGAACGGAGGGCGCCATCGCCGGCGCGGTGCTGTATCTGGTCGCTCACTCGCTCTTCAAGGGCGGGCTCTTCATGGTGGCGGGCGGCATCGATCACGAGGCCGGATCGCGCGACCTGCGCCAGCTGTCGGGCCTGCGCCACGGCATGCCGCTCACCTTCGCCATCGCCCTGCTGTGCGCGCTGTCGATGGGAGGGCTGCCGCCCTTCGTCGGCTTTCTGGCCAAGGAAGAGCTGTATTACGGCCTCGTCGGCGACGATGCGTGGTCGATGGCCCTGCTTGCCGTGGCGGTTATCGGCAACGGGCTGATGCTGGCGCTCGGCTTCATCGTCGGTCTGCGCCCCTTCCTCGGCAAGGACATGAAGGCGCCCAAAAAAGCGCATGAGGGCCCGCTCGATCTCTGGATCGGCCCCGCCGTTCTGGCGGTCTGCGGTCTGGGTGCCGGTATTCTCTACCGCTTCTTCCACGAGATGATCTCGATCCCCATGGCCTCCGCCATTGCGGGCCAGCCGGTGCCGGTCGAGATTTCTCCCATTCCGCACCTGTCCATCGCCTTCTATCTGACCCTTCTGACGATTGCGCTCGGCGTCGGCATCTACCTGCTTCAGGACAGTCTGCGCGCCGGCGTGGACCGCACGCTGACGGCGCTGGGCTGGGGACCGGACCGCGGTTTCGACCAGGCCATTGCGGGACTGACGACCGTATCGCACCGCATCACCTATTTCTTCCAGAATGGCCGTCTCGATATCTACATGACGACGGTCTTCTGCGCGCTGGCCTTTACTGTTCTGTTCTCGCTCAGCTTTTTCGCCGAAACCCCGGCGCTGCCGGAATGGCCGGCCCTGGCGATCCATGAATGGACGATTCTGCTGATCATCGTTGTGGGCATAGGCACGGTCATCATGGCGCATAACCGCCTGACCGCCATCGTCTCGCTCGGCATTCAGGGTTTCGGGGTCGCGGTGCTGTTCATGTTGCAGGGCGCGCCCGATCTGTCCTTTACGCAGTTCATGGTCGAAACTCTCTCCGTCGTCATTCTCGCCCTTGTTATGACACGCATTCCCCTGGCCAAGACCGACCATCGCTCCAATCCGGAGAAGCTGGTGGATGGCGGCATCGCGATTCTTTGCGGCATTGGTATCGGTGCGCTGCTTCTGTCGGTCACGCAGACGCCGTTCGACGGCCGGCTCAGCGAGTTCTACGAACAGTTCTCACGAACGATCGCGCATGGCCGCAACATCGTGAACGTCATCATCGTCGATTTCCGTGGCCTGGATACGCTTGGCGAGATCGCCGTCGTGATGGTTGCCGGACTGGCCGTGCTTGGTCTGATCCGCATCAGGCGGCCCCGAATCGAGGATATCGCAACGCCAACCGGAGACCGTTCCTGATGCGCACTGTCATCTTTCGCACGGTCGCGCCCTTTCTGACGGCGCTGATGATCATCTTTTCGATCTTCATTCTTCTGCGTGGCCATAACGAGCCGGGGGGCGGCTTCATCGGGGGGCTTATCGCCGCTTCCGCCAATGCGGTGTACGGCATTGCGTGCGGGGTCTCGCCGGTGCGCCGATCTCTGAAATTCCACCCCATGACGATCGCCGCCGCCGGTCTGTTCATTGCGACGCTGGCGGGTATGGCAAGTATCTTCGCCCAGGCCGGTTTCCTGACGGGCCTCTGGACGACGGTCAATCTGTTCGGCCAGACCATCGATCTTTCGACCACGCTGTTCTTCGACATCGGCGTCTATCTGGTCGTGCTGGGCACCTTCTCATCGATCGGGCTGGCGCTCGAGGAAAGAGAGATGGAGTAATGGAAACCGCTCTAAGCATCGTTGTGGGCCTCCTTTTCGCCTCGGCAGTCTATTTGATGCTTTCGCTGCATACGATCCGCATCCTGCTTGGCGTGGTTCTGCTCGGCAATTCCGTCAATCTGCTCATCTTCACGGCGGGCAGGTTCAGATCGGACGTGCCGCCCATCATTCCGATCGATTCCTATGTGCCGACCACGGATGTCGCCAATCCGCTGCCGCAGGCTCTCATCCTCACGGCAATCGTAATTTCGTTTTCCTTCTTCGTCTTCCTGCTCGTGCTGGCTTACCGCGCCTATCAGGATCTTGGCACCGACGATTCGGACAAGATGCGCCTGGCCGAGCCAGTGGGAGACGACACGCCACCGCAGGGATACTAATCGATGGCCGCGACCGGCGTAACCAAAGTCGACCGTTCCCTCGCAATGGTCACCGAAGCGCTTGGCGCGTGGGACTGGCTGGTGATCGCGCCGGTCGCGCTGCCGCTTCTGGGCGCCGCCGCGCTTCTACTCATACGCAAACGGATCGCCTGGCACGCTCCAGCCTCCATCGCCATCATGCTGCTGATGCTGGCTGCCGATGTCGGACTGCTGATTCGGGTCTGGAACGAAGGCCCCGTTCACATGGCGATGGGCAGTTGGCTGCCGCCCTTCGGTATCATTTTCGCCGTCGACACGCTTGGCGCGGTCTTCGCAACGATCACTGCCTTTATCGGGCTCGTTTGCGCGGTCTATGCGACCGCGGAGATCGACACCACTGAATATCGCTACGGCTACTTCACCTTCTATCTTCTGATGCTCGCCGGCGTGACGGGCGCCTTTCTGACAGGCGACGTCTTCAACCTCTATGTCTGGTTCGAGGTTCTTCTGATTTCGAGCTTTGGCCTTCTGGCGCTCGGGTCCAACCCGATTCAGCTCGACGGCACCTTCAAATACGCCATACTCAATCTCGTCGCCACGACGCTGTTCCTTATTACTGTCGGTCTCATCTACGGCATTGCCGGCACGCTCAACATGGCGGATCTGGCCATCAAGGCGCGAAGCGGCGACCTTGGGGCGCCTGTCATGAGTTTCGGCGTCCTGTTGACCTTTGCGTTCCTGATGAAGGCCGCCGCCTTTCCGCTCAACGCTTGGCTGCCGGCCTCCTATCATGTCACCCGTTCCGCTTCCTCCGCCCTGTTCGCGGCGTTGCTGACGAAGGTCGGCGTCTACGCGCTGTTGCGCACGCTTGTACTGGTCTTTCCCGAACTTGGAGAAACCTTCGCGCCCGTCCTGCTGATCGTCGCCAATAGCACCATGATCGCCGGTGCGCTGGGTCTGCTCGCTTCCAACGATATCCGCCGGATGGTGGGCTGGGCCGTCATCTCCGGCATCGGCGTCATCCTGGTCGGTCTCGGGCTCGGTGAAGCAGCAGCGTTGAGCGGCGCGATCGCCTACGCCATCCATTCGATGGTTGTCATGGCCGGGCTTTATCTGTTGGCAGGAGCGATGAGCTGGCTGGCTGGCACCGATTCGCTGTTCAAAATGGGCGGGCTTGCGGTCCATTCCCCAGCGCTTCTTCTCTGCGGCCTCGGGATCGTGCTGGCGACTGCAGGCCTGCCGCCATTTTCGGGCCTGTGGCCGAAAGCGATCCTGGTCGAAGCCGCCCTGTCGAAGGCGGCCTATGTGACGGTCGGAATCATTCTCGTGAACGGCTTGCTAACGACGATCGCGCTTGGGCGAATGTTCGCATTCGGCTTCTGGCGTGCGGCGCAGATGGAACGGTCCGAATTGGCGCCATTCCCGCTCCTGTCCAAAAGCCGTATCGTCCCGGTCGCGACTATCGCCATCGTTTCGCTTGCCGGCGGGCTCTATCCGGAACCGTGGCTCGCCGCTTCCCGCCAGGCCGCAGCGGGACTTCTCGACGCGGCCACCTATATCAACGCCGTGCTGCCGGAGGGATAACGCATGAATCTTCAGCTTATGAATATTCTGCTGGCGCTGGCATGGGCAGCGGTCACCGGTTCCTTCACGCTGGCCAACCTCATCTTCGGCTTCGTACTCGGCGCGCTCGTCATGTATTTCATTCGCGAGCAGGTCGGCTCGCTCGGCTATTTCCGGCGGCTCTGGCGGATCGGTACGCTGATGCTGGTCTTTCTGCGCGAGTTGCTGTTCAGCGCATGGCGTGTGGCCGCTCTGGTTCTGACGCCCAGGCTTGATGTTCAGCCCGGTATTTTCGCCTATCCGCTGCGGGTTCGCAGCGACATGCAGATCACCTTGCTGGCCAACATGATCACGCTGACGCCCGGAACCCTATCCGTCGACATATCCGAGGATCACAGCACCCTGTGGGTCCATGCGCTGGACTGTTCCGATCCGGAAGCCACCCGGCAGGATATTGCGCGCATGTTTGAGAGACGCATCATGGAGGCGTTCGAATGAGCGAGTTCGGTGCAATGTTCCTCGATCAGGCGGAACTGATCGCGCTTTATCTGCTCAGCGCATCGTTTCTGCTGACCGTCATGCGCGTTATTCTGGGTCCGACCCTGCCGGACAGGATCCTGTCGCTCGACATGCTTGTCTCCGTGGTGATCGGGTTCATCGCGGTGATCGGGATTCGCTCGGGCTTCACCCTCTATATCGACATCGCGATCGCGCTCGGCCTGGTCGGATTTCTTGCAACCGTGGCCTTCGCCAGATTCGTCATGATGCGGGGCCATATCGGTGACGATGACGACGCCCAGGAACAGGCGCAGGAGACCGCGCCATGATCGAAGCCATTCTCAACATTCTTGTGGGGCTGCTGTTGTTGGCGGGTGCGTTGTTCTCGCTCGCCGCGTCGATCGGACTGCTTCGCCTGCCTGACATCTACAGCCGCATGCATTCGGCATCCAAGGCCGGCACCGTGGGTTCGGGCCTCACCTTGATTGCGATGGCCATCCATTCGGGCGATCTTGGCGATGCGACAAGAGCGCTTGCCGGCGTCGTCTTCTTCCTGCTGACGGCGCCGATCTCGGCGCATCTTCTTGCCAAGGCCGCCCACGATATGGGGTATCCGCTCTGGTCGAAATCGCTCGGTGACGAGAAAAGAGCAAAAGATACGGACGGCGAAAGCGACCAGCTTTACTAAAATTTGGGCAAGGCGTAACATCCGGGCGCCAATAACGTCAGTCTTCAATGTTTTGACAAAGTGCGACAACTTGCGCCAAAGAATTTATTCTTATAACTTTACCTTGACACGGGGCATCCTACGTGTGAAAGGCGCTCCCAAAACCAATCCAGGTTTATTGTAAGATAACAAGACTTATTGAGGCACTGTTATGGAACCGTCTGAAAATAAAACCGCCCAGGACGCACAGCTCATTGACCTTACGGCGGAAGTCGTCACCGCCTATGTGGGCAATAACCCCGTGCCGGCAACTGAGCTGCCGAGCCTGATTTCTGAAATTCACGGTGCGTTCAGCCGTATTCAGGGTACTGGTCAGGCCGTAGCCGAAACCGAGAAGCCCAAGCCTGCCGTGAACCCGAAGCGTTCGGTCAATGACGATTACATTGTCTGTCTTGAAGACGGCAAGAAGTTCAAGTCTTTGAAGCGGCACCTTTCGGCCCACTACAACATGACCCCGGAGCAGTATCGCGAAAAATGGGGCCTGCCGGCCGATTATCCGATGGTCGCGCCGAACTACTCGGCCGCACGGTCCAAGCTGGCCAAGAAGACCGGTCTGGGTCGCAAGGCGAAGTCCTGATCGCCTTTGGATATTCAGACGTTCTAAAGGGCTGCTTCGGCAGCCCTTTTTCGTCGTGAGGGTCAAAATGCCCCCAGCGTAACATCTCAGATGTTCTTTTTTTGTTCCACTCGGGAGCGAGAGTTGGTATAAGAAAACATTCCTCAAGGGGGTGTTTTTATGACTGTCGCGCCGCTTCATCTGCATCAGATCGACGAACAGACCGTGGAACAGGTCCGAGTGCGCGGCACGCGTTGCCACCCCGGTGATCGCAAGGCCTGGGCCATGCAGCAGGGCGACGCTGCAATCGATCTGATCGCCGCGATCTTCGCCGTCGACGGCCGCGATATTCGCAAGCCAACGCGCTGCGGACTAACTGTCGGGCGCGTTCGCCACGTTGCCATGTATGTTTGCCACGTCACGCTGCAATTGACGTTGACGGAAGTCGGCATGGTTTTTGGCCGTGACCGGACCACTGCGACCCACGCATGCCACCGTATCGAGGATCTGCGCGACGATCCGCATTTCGATGCGTTGATGGATGCGGTGGAACGCACTGTCGCCTACACGCTGCGTCGCGATCGGGGTGAAAACTTCGCTTGATCTCTCGACCGTTCCCGAAGCGATCGTAGCGTGTCAGGCGTCCTGAATGGCTGATGCTTCCATCCTGATTCGTTCGATCATCGCACGAATGCCATTGGCCCGCTGCGGCGAAATGTTCTCAGCGAGACCAAGCTTGTCGAGCATTGAAACGGCATCGGTCTTCAGGATCGCATCGGGCGTTTTGCCGGAGAAGATGGCAAGGATGATGGCGACAAGTCCACGAACGATATGCGCATCGGAATCGCCACGAAAATGCAGGACGCGTCCCTGTGGCGTCGCCACCTCGGCAGTGTGCAGCCAGACTTTAGAGACACAACCTTTCACCCGATAGGCGTCCGTTCGCCATTCATCCGGAAAATCGGGCAGATCGCGGCCAAGATCGATAACGTAACGGTACCGGTCTTCCCAGTCGTCGAGAAATGCGAAATCGTCGCGGATGGAGGCGAAATCGGGTGCGGTGTCCATACCGTCCATATAAGCGATTGAGATGCCGGCGTCATCGTCCGCGTTGGAGGAAACGGCGTGTAACACGGTCTTTCGAACAGTCTTGGCCCGGTTTGGGAAGAAGCGGAGGCGTGGTCCGCGTCTCGGTGTTAATCGGCGTCCGCGCGATCTTGTCGATCGTGGTGAGCGAAGGGTTAACGGCAGAAATATAATATTAACATACTGAAATTGCTCGACTTCCATTCGGATCGACGGGTTGCGCCGGCAAAAGTTTGGCGCGATCCCCACTCTATGGTTGGTGGGACCCGATATCATGGTTCGCGAACGAACCTTTCTTTAAATTGCCGAGGCCATTGTGGTGTCAGTCTCCAGTTGGCTTGCGTCGACCGCTTCGAAGTCGGCCCTGCTGATCTCAGTGATTGGGTTGCGTCTTGGTTCTGTCTGTTGAAAACGCAAATGACGATTGGCGCGATCGCGTCGCCGCAGCGTTTGATCGCTTCGTCGCGCGTGACGTGACGGACCCGGCAAGACGCCAGCGGCAGGCGCGGCTGTTCGGTGCGATCCTGTCGATCACCATTCTTCTGATCATCCTGTCCGTTCCCCTCTCAGCAACGGACCCGGCCCATCTCGCTTTCCCATTTCTTGCCGGCGCGGCAGGCTGTCTGCTGTCGGCGATGCTGTCGGCAAGCGGACGCGAAACTCTCTGTGCCGTGCTGACAGGCATCTTCGCGCTCGGCTTTGCCGCCCTGATCCTCATCAAGGATGGCAACGCCACGGGGATCGCCTTTCTCATCATGGCCGTTCCGGTAGTGGAAGGCTGGTGGGCGCTGCGCCGGCCATTATTGACTGGGTTCGCCACCACTCTTGCCGCCGGCACGGCGATCGGCGTGCTGCTGACCGGATGGACCGCTTCGAGCGGCACCTTGTGGAACCTCACGGCGTCCGTTGGTCTGGTGCTCTGGATCGGCAGTCTTTTGGTTCGCATGAAGCAACCGATTCGGACCGGCCATGACGATGCACTGAACGACGATGTTCTGCTGCGCCATGACCTTGCGAACGACCTGCCTGGTGCAATGGTGATCTTCGCGCCGGACGGTGAATTGCTCGCAGCCAGCGATAAGCTGGAGACTTTGCTGGGTGTCGATGTGGCGCATCTTGTCGGCTCGTCCTTTTTCGAACGGATCCATGTCGGCGACCGGGTGGTCTGGCTGAACGCCATTGCCGATGCCCGCGAAGGCAAGGATGCGCGCGCCGTTATGCGTATAAGGCCTGCCATTTCCGGAGAGCCGACATTCGTCGACATTTCCGTTCGGCTGTCGCCGGAACGCGAGGGCCGGCTGGTGGGCTTTCTTATGCTCGACCCCGAAACGGCGCAACGTCAGAACGAGCTGGAAAGCCTGCGCGGCGAAGCGGATGCGCTCGCCAGTGCGCGCAACCGCTTTCTGGCCAGCGTCAGCCATGAACTGCGCACGCCGCTGAACGCCATTATCGGCTTTGCCGATATGATAAGCAGCGACGACATGCCTGCGCAGAGCCTGGAGCGGCACCGCGAATATGCCGAACTGATTTCGGCGTCGGGCGGCCATCTGCTCAAAGTCGTCAACGCCATTCTCGATCTGTCCAAGATGGAGGCCGGCGCCTACGCCATTCAACGGGAACAGTTCGACCCGGCGGAGGCGCTTGATCTGCCTCTTTCCATCGCCATGCAGCAGGCCGGAATCGAAAACGTCACGGTCAGTCGCGCCGGATGCGAAGCGCTGCGACCGCTCAATGCCGATCGCCGCTCGGTTCAGCAGATCCTGATCAATCTGTTGTCCAATGCGGTCAAGTTCACGCCGGCTGGCGGCAAGGTCGAAGTGGCCCTGCGCGACGAGGGTAAGAACTTCATCATTGCCGTACGCGATACCGGCATCGGCATCGCCGAAGAAGATCTCGCGCGCCTTGGCAAACCCTTCATGCAGTTGGACGCCAACGGTCTGGCGCGCCAGCACGAGGGAGCCGGTCTCGGCCTGTCTCTGGTCAAGGGACTTGCCGAATTGCAGGGCGGCAATATGCGGATTGAAAGCCGGCTCGGCGAGGGCACGGAAGTTACGGTGACGATCCCGAACCTCGGTGCCGATGAAGCCGTTCCTCTGCCGAACCGATCTGGAGCAACTCAGAGTCCAATTGATGCAAGCCATGATATTCCACAGCGCCGAACAGCATGACAATCGCAGATCGAGACGGCCGATGCGCGTCGTGAAACGGGCAGGACGCTATGGCCTTGCGTTCTTCATGGCCAATCCGATTCTGATGACGGCGGGCCTTGCCGTTGTGGCGCTCGGCGTCGTGGTGACGGGCAACAGCCTGGAACAGCCGGTCCGTCACCCCTCGCCATTCTTTCAGACGCTCGATCGCCCTTCGGCTGTGCTATCGCGTGACAGTGCGGTCGTGTCCAAAGCCCGTAAGACAGGCGGGCAGCACGCCGCAACCGGTGATCGCCTCATGGGCGACCCCGAACTGGCGCGCATCCAGTCGGTTCTCACCGATCTCAACCTCTATGATGGCGAGATTGATGGGCTGAAAGGGCCGCGCACCAGCACGGCGATAAGCCGCTATCAGGAAATTCTGGGTCTGCCGCAGACCGGTCGGATCGATGCGACCATGCGTCGCAGCCTTATCGATCCCGCGTCGAAAGATGTCGTGGCCTCGGCGCCGCCCCTGCCCAAGCCGGCGCCGGGATTTTACGGCGGTGAGAGGGCCGACGACGCCCTGGCGACTGGCAGTATCGGCGACGAGACCGTGCTGACGGTCCAGCAGGCGCTCGTAAATTTCGGTTTTCATGAATTGACGGTCGATGGCATGATGGGTGCCCAGACCGCCGACGCTCTAGAGACGTTTCAGAAGATCGAGGGTCTTGCCGAGACAGGCGAGCCGGATGAAGCCACCCGCACACGCTTGCGGCAACGCGGCTTCCTCCGCTGAGCGTTCGAACCGGGACGTACCGGTTTTGAGCCGTTTGACCAGCGCTTTGGTGGTTGCAGCGATGACGCGCCGCGTCTTTGCCGAAGGTGGTTTTGCCGCCATCCTGCGTAAGGGAGCCGAAGAGGCCGGGGCAATCTTTATTCTGGTGCGGATAGGGACGGGGAGCCAGGTGCTCTACGGCCCGGCGGCACAGACATCCTATGAAGAGGGCCGGCCCGTCGAACGCCGGTTCCGCCAACTTGCCGAGATCGACGATCCCTTTGACGAAACGATTGAGCAGCGGATGGAGAAGGAACGCCGGTTTGACCCCGATCTGTGGTTGGTCGAACTGGACGGCGGCCCGTCGATCGATGACCTCGTCGCTATCGACCGGGACGATTCACTGGAAAACTGATAGGGACCGACGGACTCAGCCGACCGCGCGGAGCGCGGGATAGACGTCGTTACCACCTTCCAACGTGTCGAAATCCACCTCGTTCCGCTGGTCCCAATCATCGTCCTGGGCCGGCTCTGGCTCGGCGGGCGGCATTGGAGCGGCGGCTTGGATCCAGGCGGACTGCTGCCGCCAATCCTGTAGGCGGTCGTCGGCCTGCGTTGCGGAAAGGCCGCTGAACCGTTCGATAAAGAGGCGGGTGCTCGCGGTCGTGGTCAAGGTATCGGGGCGCGCAGCCCGGACAATCAGATGAGCCTCGGCGACCGGCAGGCTGAGGGCGCGAAGCGCCATGACGAGATCGTGCGTACCCTTGGCGTAGACGATGTCGTGGGCAACAGCGTATTCAATGGCGAGTGCATCGGCGAGGGCCGTGCCGAACAGTTCGATATCGCCGGTCAGGGCCGTCTCCCGCAAGCGTGAAAGAAGCGTGGAGCGCTTCTCGGAGATCGGCTTGAGCGGCGCCGTTTCTGCCCTGTCAGAGATACCGGCACTGTTTCCGGCCATGGCGGCGCGCAACTGCAACTGCACGTCCTTGAGCGACTTGGGTGATTTCGCGGGAGCGATAACTGATTCGGCAGTGGTTGCATCCGGCATGGATGGCACGACGACGCCACTCGCTGCGCCCTGTTTGCGCTCCAGATGGGCAAGGATCGCCCGGACGGCTGTAGGCAGGTCCGTTCGTCGTGCAATCACTCGCGCATGGTCGATATCGGTCTGCTTGATGATGCTCAGCCAGTCGCGGGTGGACAGCGCCTGCGTCCGGGACAGAAGCGGTGCGGCGGTGGGCACAGGCTCCAGCGCCAGCTTCATCAGAAGACCGCGCGGCACCCGGGAGCGCTCGGAAAGAACGGCGGCGGCGTAACGGCGCGCGTCCGGTCCGGTTTTCTCGTAAAGCGCGAGGGTCAGCGTTTCGAGCTGCCGGATCTCATGATGGGAGGGCCGGGACAATGCTGCGAACGTGCCGACGGCCTGGCGGAACAGCTCGTCGTTTCGCGCTTCGCTGTTGCGGTCCGAAACTAGTCGCTTGCGAAGAGCGGAATGTGGCACGGCGCACCTTTGATAGAGATCGAATTCGACGTTGCTGATCACCCTATTGGTAAATCGTTGGTAATCCGTTAGCGCCTCGTTAACCGAGCCGTGATCATTCTACCCTTGGGTGCGAGGATGTCATGACCGCGGAGAAGCCGAATGGCGACGATAATTCCGATGGCTGCATTCAATGAAAAAAGGGGCCGGCGGCCGTCCCGACGAATGCCAGGCGAACAGTGCACGATTTTGCTGTTTGACGGCGTTCGCTATGAATCGATTCCCGAACACGCCAGGAGCGCCGCTAGCCGGAGCGTTGGCAAAGGCAAGCGCAACCGCGTCCGGGCATGATGCCTGGTTTCGGGGGGCACAATAAGCGTCAGAATGGCTCGCAGCTGACCGATTTCAGGAAGCTGTCGCTCACAGGCGCATAGCTGTCATCAGGATGGAAGATCCTGAGGACCGCTATGCCTTCATCGTCGTTGAAAAGCGCGAACACCGTGCTGGCGAGGCCGGGTGGCGTCTCCCGCTTGATCTCGATTTCCTGCAGCCGGTTGACCACCATCAAATCCAGATCGTCATCGGTGCCGTTGCGGTCGTTGATCGACCATGAGGTCCGCCCCTGCGCATCCATGATGGCGACCGACCAGAACGGCACATTTCCGGTGGCCCTGATACGAAGCGGGCCGCGCCGCAGATCGAAGCGGCATGCAGCGACCTTGAAGAGGGGATCGGCATCGTAGACGATCCCGCTATTATCGAGCCGTCGGAGTTGGAACGGTTCGGAGACCTCGCGAATTCGACTCCAAGCACTGGCAGGTGCGGCAGACGGAATGAGAAACACGACGGCGATGTGAACGAGGCCGGCGCCTGCAAGGCCGACAGCCAGGGAAAGAAGCAGTCTACGCATCGCAAGCCTCTTCCAGCGTCATGGTCGGCATGCCGAGCGGCGTAATCGACGTGCCGCTGCCAAGCGGCGTGTCGTAGAGCGACAGAACGAGGCGGAATGGCCCGTTACCAGTGACGGGAAGCCAATTGCCGGCACGGATGCGCGGCCCAACGGCAATGCGGATCGAACCATCCGGCTCGCGCAGCAGCGCGCGCGAATGAAGCGCGGTTCGCCGGTTATCATCGGCAACGGTGCCATTGGCGGAAAGCGACGCTGCATGCAGAGTCCAGAATCGCGCGGAGGGCAGGCGTCCCGCCAGAAGATATTGGCATCCGGCCCGCAGCGGCCGATCGGCCTCATCCAGACGGCGCGAAAAGACCAGCCCCTCGGCCGGCGCAAGCGGCAGGTCGGCGTTTCGGGCGATGCGCGCTCGTGTGTAGGGATCGGCGCGGTCGGTCCCGGCTTCGGGATAGGCGACCCATTTGCCGACATTCAGCGCGCCGAGCGCATCGGCACGCTCCAGGGCGAACCATGCGCTGCCGCCGCCCAGCGCAAGAGCGATCGTGCAGGAGAGGGCTGTGAGCAGGATCGTGCGAAGCATGGGTTCCACTGGCGCTTTGAGACAGCCGGTTTAGCGAAGAGTGTGGGCAAGCCGCAAGCCGGATGGCAGACGCACCGAACGTTTCGAATTTGTGCGGCGACCCTTATCGTGAGGCACGCAGCTGGCTATCGGACAGGGGCGGATCGAGCGGGCGGGCACTTTCGAACAGGACGCCGAGCGCGGTTACGGCGTCCTGCAGTTCCGGAAGTAGACCCCGCGGCGTGTTGGATACAGGCGAGACCTCTTCGCCTTCTGCCGCGGCGATGTCCACCGTTTCGGGAACGGGCCGCTCGGCGCCCGGTATCGGTTTCAATCGCGCACCCTGGTGGGCGACCCGCATCAGACGGTTCCAGACCAGCGCTGGCAGTGAGCCGCCTGTCATGCGGTTGGTGGGCCGGTAATCGTCATTGCCGAGCCACACGGCTGCCACGTAATTGCCGGTGAAGCCGACATACCAGCCGTCGCGGTAGGATTGTGTGGTGCCGGTCTTGCCCGCGGAGGGAATGCCTTCGAGCGCCGCACGGCGCGCCGTGCCCCATTCGGGGATCTGGACGAGGATCTTGTTCATCTCCGCCGCAGCGTTTTCGGAGAGGACGCGCTCCGGTTGGTCGGTCCGCTCGTTCAGCCGCCAGATGACATCGCCGTCCTGGTCGAGAATCTGCGTAAAGGCGTGGTGCCCGTGGCGGATGCCGCCCGCCGCGAAGACGGCGTAGCCCGTTGCCTGATCCAGTACGGTGATGCTGCCGGCGCCGAGCACCATAGTTTTATGACGTAGCACCGGCGTTTCGACGCCCATCTTCTCGGCCAGATCGGCAACCGTATCGACGCCGCCCTTGATGTAGCGGCGGACCAGATGGGCCGGGATGGTGTTGATCGATTTGATGAGGGCGGTCTGAAGGTCGGTCCGGCCACGATAATCCAGATTGTAATTCTGCGGGCTCCAGCCGTTCCAGTTCACCGGCCCGTCGACGACCCGCGTACTCGCCTTCATCCCTCCTTCGATCGCCGCCGCGTAGACGTAGGGCTTGAACGACGAGCCGGGCTGACGCTCGGCATTGACGGCACGGTTGAACTGGCTCTTGCCGTAGTCCCGTCCGCCCACCATGGCCCGGACCAGACCGTCCGGTTCCATCATGACGAGCGCGCATTCCTGGACGTTGTAGGATTTGCCGAATTGCCGCAGATGGAATTCGCAGCTTTCTTCGGACGCTTGTTGCAGGGTTGGGTCGAAGGCGGTTCGAACGATGAGACTGCGCGAGGGAAGGTCGCCGGCAATCGTCTTCACCTCCTCGAACGCCCAGTCCAGATAGTAGTCCGGCGAATCCGTGACGTCCCGTTCGATGGCGGAAGCCGGCTGAAGGCGGGCCGAGCTAACCTGTCCCTCGGTCATGAAACCGGCCTGTACCAGATTGGTCAGCACCTCGTTCGCACGAGCGCGGGCGGCCGGCAGGTTGACATGGGGCGCGTAGCCGGAGGGCGCTTTGAACAGGCCCGCCAGCATGGCCGATTCCGCAAGATTGACCTCGCGCACATCCTTGCCGAAGTAGAACTCGGCCGCCGCCGCGACGCCGTGCACGCCGCCTCCCATATAGGCGCGGTCGATATAGAGCTGCAGGATCTCCTTCTTCGTCAGGTTCTGCTCCAGCCATAGCGAAAGATAGGCCTCCTTGATCTTACGCTGCAACGTGCGTTCGTTGCTAAGAAAGAGGTTCTTGGCGAGTTGCTGGGTCAGCGTCGATCCGCCCTGGACGACGCCGCCGGAACGGGCATTCTCCATCATGGCGCGCGTCAGGCCCAGAACGTCGATGCCAAAATGCTCGAAGAAGCGGCGATCTTCGGTCGCCATGATGGCTTTGATGAGGTGATCCGGCAGTTGGTCGACCGGCACGGAATCACGCTGATAATCGCCACGCTGGCCGATATTTCGGCCGTAACGGTCCAGAAAGGTGACGGCCATGCCGTCCTGCTGGCGCCAGTCGCCTTCTGTCTTCTCGAATGCCGGAATGGCAAGAACGTAAAACAGAACGATGCCCACCGTGCCGAGCGTTCCGGCTTCCGAAAGCACTTCGATCGCCCCGCGTTTCCAGCCATAGACCCGGAACTTGCGCGAGAAAATCGTGATGCGCTCCCACGCTTCGCCAAGGGTGGAGCGCAGATTGTAAAGGCTGGAATCCAGCCAGGCATCGAGGCCGATCAGCCGCGAGACCTTGAATCGAGGCCGTGTTCCCGTTGGCCTTTTATCGTTCACCAGCGTTTCCAGTCCGTGATGTCCTGCCGGACCAAAGCCCGGCCTATGGTCCGCAAATGCGGCGCCTTCGCGATCCGGGCATGATAGCCGATCCCGGCGCGTTCGAAACCCTCTGTCCGTCCCATCGGGGATTTGGGCCGCTTCTTCACGGTCGGCAAGCTGGCATTATGCTTCGTTGGCGGCGCGAGGAGGCGCGCGGCATCTTTCAAATGGTCATTGGAGCAGCCTTATGTTGGCAAGCGCGCATTGGTCCATCCTGCGGGCATGGGCGGAGCATCTGCCCTTCGATTTTGAAGCGGCCGCTCGGATGAGCGAGCTTGAAGAAATGACGATCCGGCAGAAGGCCGCAAAGCAGGGCTGGATCATTCGGCGCGGCCATCGCGGCAGAGCCGGAGAGGCGGAGTTGGCGCGACTGCGCGACAGGCTGTGGGCGCGGCTGGACGCGGCAACGGATCGGCCCGTCGGGACGCCTTTGCCAAAAGCCGATATCGACGCGATTCATGTTCTTCTGCGGGCCGTGGACAAGCTGGAAGCCGCCTGCGAACGCCTTGGCGAAACCAGCCATGACGAGACGGAGCAACTTGGCCCCGTGTTGGAGCGCATCAATAGCCGCATTCTACAACTGGCCGGTGAAATGGCCAAAAATGGCGAGGTGGCCGAAGCCGCGGATGCGAAGAGCGTATCCGGACCGGATTCCGCTGCATGAACGGCGGCAAACCCGATCCGGATCGCCTGGCGGAGCAGGAGGCTTGGTCGAAGGATGCATTGAACGCGGAAGATGTGCGGATGGCTGGCCGTGAATGGTTCATGACCGCCCGTGCCAAGCAGTACCCGCTACCCGATGCGCCAAAACGTTGGCTGGTTGTCGGCGGGCGCGGCAGCGGCAAGACGCGCCTCGGGGCCGAATGGGTCCGCGCGCTCGTGCTCGGCCTGCCACCCTTCACGACGAACGGGCTGCGCTACGGGCGGATTGCCTTGGTTGCGGAGACGCTTGGCGATGCGCGCGAAGTGATGGTCGCTGGCGCCAGCGGCATTCTGGGCATAGCGAGGGGAAGTGAGAGACCCCGCTTCGAAACCAGCCGGCGGCGTGTCCTGTTCGACAATGGGGCGACGGCGCAGATCTTCTCATCCGAAGACCCCGATGCGTTGCGTGGCCCGCAATTCGATGCCGCCTGGTGCGACGAACTGGCCAAATGGAACAATGCCGAACACGTCTGGGACATGCTGCAATTCGGTCTGCGCCTCGGTGAAGAGCCGCGCCAGCTTGTCACCACCACGCCTCGTGCGACAGCCCTGGTCAAGCGCCTGATGCGCGAGGACGGTTTCACCGTGACGCGAATGCGGACCAGTGACAATGCCGGCAATCTCGCGCCGGGCTTTCTCCAAGCCGTGACGGACCGTTATGCCGGCACCCGTCTCGGTCGCCAGGAGCTGGACGGCGAACTGATCGAGGATCGCTCCGACGCGCTCTGGAGCCGGAATCGGCTGGAAGCGATCGTCGAGCCGGTTTCCGCTGAAGCTCTGTCGCGCATCGTCGTTGCCGTCGATCCGCCGGCCAGCGCGAATGCACGCTCTGATGCCTGCGGACTCATCGCAGCGGGAACGGATCTCCGTGGAGGCATCGTCGTGCTGGCCGACGCCAGCGTGCAGGGCCTTCAGCCGGACGGTTGGGCGGCGCGCGCGGTAGCCCTCTATCATTCACTGGAGGCGGACCTGATCGTCGCCGAAGTCAATCAGGGCGGGGCCATGGTGGAAAGCGTCATCCGCACCGTCGACCCCGCCGTGCCCGTGAAAGCCGTGCGCGCCAGCCGGGGCAAATGGCTGCGCGCCGAACCGGTCGCGGCGCTTTACGCGCAGGGCCGTGTCGGTCACGCAGCGCATTTTCCTGAACTGGTCGACGAGATGTGCGATTTCGGCCCGTCCGGCCTGACCGGCAACAGATCTCCCGACCGTGTCGATGCACTGGTCTGGGCTATTGCCGAACTGATGAATGGCCTTGGACGCGCGCCAAGGGTGAGGGGCGTATGAAATGGGAACATATCAGAAACATTTTTGCGCAGATCTTCTTCACGCTCCCGCGGTCGATGGCATGATGACTTCAACGAAATGAGCTGAGCGGCGAACGGCTCGCACCGGGCGCCCAGCGAACCGGCGCCCCATCTGCGGGCATCGGAAGCAAGAGGAAATGGTTCATGGCATGGAACTGGCTACGAGGCGCGCCCACGGCCGGGCCGGCGGAGCTTTCGAAGAGCCCGGCGAAAAGGCTGGAAAGCAAGGCTGGCTTTATCGGCGAAGGGTTCGTCGCACTGCAGCTTGCCGGACAGGCCAGCTGGACACCGCGCGACTATGCTTCGCTCGCCCGCCACGGCTATCTCGGCAATGCCATCGTGCATGCTGCCGTGCGGCTGATCGCCCAGACTGCCGCCGCCGTGCCGTGGCTTCTCTATGAGGGCGCGACGGAGCATGGTGAGCATCCGCTGCTGTCGCTGCTCGACCGTCCGAACGCCAAACAGGCCGGCGTCACCTTTCTGGAAGCGCTCTACGGTCAGCTTCTTCTGTCCGGCAATGCATATGTCGAGCGGTTGAGCGGTGCGAGCGCGGTTGCCGAACTTCACCTTCTGCGGCCTGATCGGGTGGCGGTGGTCGCCGATGAGGATGGCTGGCCCGTGGCGCTGGAGCATCGTGGCGCGAAGGGTGCCGCACGGCGTATCGCACTGGCTGAAGATGCCGGTCCGGAAGGCGGTGCGGCGGCACTGCACCTCGCGCTGTTCCACCCGCTCGACGATCACTACGGCCTGGCCCCGCTGCAGGCAGCGCTCAGCGCGCTCGACATTCACAATGCCGCGAGCCGCTGGAACAAGGCGCTGCTCGACAATGCAGCGCGGCCGTCCGGCGCGCTGGTCTATGCGCCGAAGGAGGGCGGCAATCTTTCCGATGAGCAGTTCGAGCGGCTGAAGACGGAACTGGAGGACGGCTATTCCGGTCCCAGCCGGGCCGGGCGGCCGCTTCTCCTCGAAGGCGGCCTCGATTGGAAAGCGATGGGACTGACGCCGCAGGAGATGGATTTCGTGGAGGCGCGCAATGGAGCGGCACGCGACATCGCGCTCGCCTTCGGTGTGCCGCCCATGCTGCTCGGCATTCCGGGCGACAACACCTACGCCAATTACAAGGAAGCGAACCGCGCCTTCTATCGGCTGACGATCCTGCCGCTGGTGACACGGATCGCGACCGAGCTTTCCGCTTGGCTGACGCCGGCCTTCGGGCCGGATCTGCGCCTGTGGTTCGACGCCGATGCGGTCGAAGGACTGTCCGGCGAGCGCGACGCGCTGTGGCAGCGCATCGGTCAGGCGGACTTTCTGACCGACGACGAGAAGCGCGAGGCGGTGGGCTACCAGCCGCTGCCGGCGATGGAGCAACGCTGATGGGGGAGAGTGAATCCATGTGGATGGCAAAGGGTGCCGGCGCGATCATCGGCTCGGCGATTTCTTTGGCCTATGTGCTGCCGCGCGGCCGTCGGGAAGCCGCTCTGCGGTTTGCGGTCGGCGTGACGAGCGGCATCGCCTTTGGCGGCGTGGCTGGTCTGCGATTGGCCCATGAACTCGGTATCGACACCGTGGCGAACGGTCTTGAAGTCGCGCTTTCGGGGGCGGCCCTTGCGTCACTCTGCGCCTGGTGGGCGATCGGCATTCTGATGCGGACCTTCGGCGCGGCACAGGACCAGATGGATCGCGCCAACGGCCCCCGCCCGGATCGAGGGGAGCGCCGATGACAAGGCATATCGATCTGCGCGGTGCGCCGGAACGCAAGGAGGCAGCGGTGGAAATCGCCGATGTCGACCATGATGGCCGCTTCGAAGGCTATGCCAGCGTTTTCGGTCAGGCCGACCTGTCCGGCGACGTCGTGATGGCCGGCGCTTTCGCGCGCAGCCTTCGCCAGCGTGGGGCGCGAGGCGTGCGCATGCTGTTCCAGCACGATCCGGCCCAGCCCATCGGGCGATGGGATGCGATCGCTGAAGATCATCGCGGGCTTTATGTACGCGGGCGGCTCAGCCTGACCACCGCAAGGGGCCGGGAGGTTCACGCCCTGATGCGTGACGGCGCGCTGGACGGTCTTTCGATCGGCTTTCGCACCGTGCGGGCGCGAGCGGAAAAGCAGGCTGGGTTACGACGCATCATGGAGGCCGATCTCTGGGAGATTTCGGTCGTCACCTTTCCCATGCTGCCGACGGCGCGCATCGCCGAGGTGAAGGGCGTGTTGCCCACCAAGCGACAATTCGAGCGCTGGCTGACGCGGGATGCGCAGCTGACGCGAAAGCAGGCCCGGCAGGTGATCGCCAAAGGGTTTGCAAGCCTGACGGACGGGCGGGACGCGCATCCGCAGGGCGATGGACTGGCCGGCGCGATCCGCCGGGCAACGACAATCTTTTTCTGAAAGGAACAGCGGAATGCAGATGCAGACGAGGAAGACCGCGCCGGAAATCAAGGCGGCAAGCGGCAGCGCCATCGAGGTGGCGGAGGCGTTCGATGAATTCATGGGCGCGTTCGAGGCCTTCAAATCGGCCAATGATGAGCGGCTGAACGAGATCGAACGCCGCGTGACGGCCGATGTCGTGACAAACGACAAGGTAGACCGCATCAACAATGCGCTCACCGAGCAGAAACAGGCGCTCGACCGTCTGATCGTCAAGGGCGGACGTCCGGCGCTCGGCGGCGCGATCCGCCTCGACGAAACCAAGGGCGCTTTTCACGCCTGGATGCGGAGCGGCGATGAAAGCGCCATCCGGGCCATGGAAACCAAGGCGATGAATATCGGGACCGGCGCCGAGGGCGGTTATCTGGTGCCGCCGGAAACCGAAACGGAGATCGGCAAGCGGCTCGCCGAACTGTCGCCGATCCGCTCCATCGCCTCTGTGCGGCAGGTCTCCTCCGCCGTACTGAAGAAACCGTTCAGCATTTCCGGTCCGGCGACCGGCTGGGTCGCCGAAACCGATGTACGGCCGGAAACCGCGTCGGGTACGCTGGCCGAACTGAACTTCCCGACGATGGAACTCTATGCCATGCCTGCGGCGACGACCGCGCTGCTGGACGATGCGGCGGTCGATCTCGATGCCTGGATCGCCGCCGAGGTCGAAGCGGCCTTCGCCGAGCAGGAAGGCGAAGCCTTCGTCAAGGGCGACGGCGTCAACAAGCCGCGCGGGTTCCTTTCTTATGGCTCGGTTGCCGAGGATAGCTGGAGCTGGGGTGCGCTGGGCCATATCGCCACGGGCGTCGATGGCGACCTGCCCGCCTCCGATGCCTCTGACGTCCTGATCGATACGGTCTATGCGCTGAAAGCGGGCTACCGCCAGAACGCTCACTGGGTGATGAACCGGCGCACGCAGGCCGCGATCCGCAAGCTGAAGGACGCCGACGGCAACTATCTGTGGACGCCACCGGCGACCGCGGGCGCCAAGGCCATGCTGATGGGCTTTCCGGTGGTTGAGGCCGAAGACATGCCCGACGCGGCGAGCGCGGCGACGCCGATTGCGTTCGGCGATTTCCAGCGCGGCTACCTGATCGTCGACCGGGTGGGTGTACGTGTTCTTCGCGATCCCTATTCGGCCAAGCCTTACGTGTTGTTCTACACGACCAAGCGTGTCGGCGGCGGCGTGCAGGATTTCGATGCGATCAAGCTGGTAAAATACGCCGCCTGACGCATCGGACAGGGGCGCGGCGGTCTCCTCCCTGCCGCCGCGCCTTCCCACTCCATCCATGCCTGACCGGACCGATCCGGCGATAAACCAACACTGCGAACGAGGAGTGCGTCATGGCGCTGTTCCGCACCGCCGGCCCCGAGCCGGAGCCCATTTCGCTGGCCGACGCCAAGGCGCATCTGCGGGTCGATCACGACACCGAGGACGAACTGATCGCCGCACTGATCGTCATGGCGCGCGAGGTAACGGAAAGGCGCTGCAGCCTTGTTTTGGGTCGTCAGAACTGGCGGCTGACATGCGATGCCGTCTGCACTGCCGAGCCGACGCTGCTGCCCCTCCACCCGGTTCGCGCCATCGATGCGGTGACCGTTTACGACGAGTTTGGTGTTGCACGCGCCCTCGATGTCGAGAGCTATCGCCTTTGCGGCAACCGCCGCCCGGCTTCGGTCGCGTTCAGGACGCTTCCGACAGCCGTCGACATGGAAAACGGCGTCGAGATCGACATCGCCGCCGGCTTCGACGCAGACGATATTCCCGCGCCGCTGCGCCAGGCGATGATGCTGCTGATCGGGCAGGGCTATGAGACGCGTGGCGGCTTTTCCGCCAGCGAACAACCGGTCGCCGTACCGCAGGGCTACGAGGTTCTGGTCCAGCCCTTCCGGCTGGTGAGGATATGAGCCTCATGGCGGTAGAATTCATGGATGCCGGCAAGCTTCGGACGCGCCTCGTGCTCGAAGCGCCGGTGCGGACGCCGGACGAGGCGGGTGGCCAAGACGTGCAGTGGCATGCGGTGGGGGAGTTCTTCGCTCATGTCGAGCCGGTCGGCGCGAGGCAAACCACGGAGGGTGAGGCCGAACGGCAGGAGATCACGCACCGCGTCACGTTGCGCCACAGGAATGATGTGTCGCCAGCCATGCGGCTTCTGCGCAATGGCCACGCCATGCGCGTCGAGACCGTTCGCGATCTGGACGGTTCGGGTCGCTACCTCGTCTGCGGATGCAAGGAAATGGAGGGCTGGATATGAAGATCAATGTGGGGTTGCGCTTCGACGGATTGTTTTCCGGCCTGCGCGCTGTCGAGCATGACGGACGGCAGGCGTTGACCCTCGCCGACCTGAAAGCGCCGGGTGCAGGAGAGCGGGACGTTCGCCCGGCCGATCACCTGAAACCGGAACCGGAGATGGGAGCGGGCAGATGATGACGCCGGCCTTCACGCTGCAAAAGGCGATCTATCAATGGCTAAGCAGCGACGCTTCGCTCATGGCGATGCTGTCCGGCCCCGGCTTCTACGATGCGCCGTCGCCGGGCGCACGCTTTCCCTATGTTACTTTTGGCCGGGCGAGCGGGTTCGACTGGTCGAGCGGCATGGAACGCGGTCAGGAAATATTCCTGACCTTGCAGGTCTGGTCCAACAGGCGGGGGCGTCGCGAGGCAGCGACCGTCATGAAGACCATCGAAACGAGATTGCGGGACTTCACGCCGCAGAGGGATGGGCTTCGGCTGATCCTGCTGGACTGTGAAATGCAAGAGATCAAGCACGATAGCGAGGCCGCGCTCTATCGCGGCACGGCGCGCTACCGCGCTTTGGTGGAAGAGGTCGAAACGGCCTGAACGGGCGAATGAGTGATGCAATGAAATGGCGCGCCGAAGGCATGCCACCGGCGAAGCTGTGCCGCGAACCGGCACGATAGACAGGAGACGATCATGAGCGCGCAAAGAGGACGGGATATGCTCATCCGCGTCGCGGATGGGGTCGGCGGATGGTCGACATTGGCGGGTCTGAAGACCCGGCGCCTCGCACTGGGCAACGGGACAGTGGATATCACCGATAGCGATAGCGCGGGTCGCTGGCGGCACCTGTTGTCCGATGCGGGTGTGCGCCAGGCCTCTATTTCCGGTCAGGGCATCTTTCGCGACGCGCAGTCCGACGCGCTGGTCCGCGAAGCCTTTTTCAATGGCGCCGCGATGGAACTGCAATTCGCCATGCCGGATTTCGGCGCGCTCGAAGGCGCTTTTCAGATCACATCTCTGGAATATTCCGGCAATCATGATGGCGAAGTCACGTTCGAGATCGCGTTCGAAAGCGCGGCCGCACTGACATTCGAGGCCACCTGATGGTGGCGGCCAACGAACAGCGTGGCGAGATCGTCGCCATTCTCGACGGCGAGTCGCGCCGGCTCTGCCTCACGCTCGGCTCGCTCGCCGAACTGGAAACGGCCTTCGGTGTCGATGGCCTTTCCGAACTGGCGGCACGCTTGTCGGAAGGCCGTCTCTCGGCCTCGGACTTCATGACGATCATCGCGGCAGGGCTGCGGGGCGGCGGCGATTCGGATGCGGATGAAGAGGCGGTGGCGGCCATGCGTTGCGAGAACGGCATCGCCGGCTTTGCCAGGATCGTTGTCCGATTGTTGATGGCGACCTTCGGCCACGAGACGCAAACGCAGAGCCGAGCGGAGGGCCACGACGAAACCGGCCCTTTCGGCGAAGCCAGCGCGCCGCACCCGACGATCACGATACCGGGGAAACCGTAAAGGGCTCGCGACCGAAGGGCTTTCCCTGGGCGCACGCCATGCGGATCGGACTGGGTGTCCTTCATCTGCCGCCGCGTGAGTTCTGGGCGATGACGCCGCGCGAACTGGCGGCAGCGATGGGACGGACAGGGGCGGACGATGCAGGTCCGACGCGGCAATGGTTGGCCGCGCTGGAACAGACCTTCCGCAAGGGCGACGAAACGGAGAAACGATGATGGAAAAGCGGGTTGAAGTCAGCATCGACGCCGACACCACCGGGGTGGCAACGGCCCTTAAGGAGCTTCAGGGGCTGGCCGATCAGTTCGGTCAGCGAATGACATCCGCCTTCGCCGGCGCGATCGTCGAAGGCAAGTCTTTCGAGGATGTGCTTCGAAGCCTGGCGATGGATCTGGCCAGATCGTCCTTGCAGAAAGGGCTGCAACCGCTTCAGGGGCTGGTCGGAGGGCTCTTCAGCCGCTTTTTCGGTGGAGGCGGCGTGCCGGTTACGCCAAACGCCAATGGCGGTATCGTCAATGGCGCGACGATGTTTCCGCTCGCCGGTGGGCTCGGTCTGATGGGCGAAGCCGGACCGGAAGCGATCATGCCGCTCCGCAGAGGCAGCGATGGCAAGCTCGGCGTGGCGGGCGGTCAGGGCGGCGGCGCTATCAACGTCACTTTCAACGTCCAGGCCAGCGACGCCGCCTCGTTCCGCAAGTCGGAAGCGCAGATGACGGCCATGCTGTCGCGAGCGGTCCGAAAGGGCACGCGCCATGTCTGATCGCGATGCCTTTCCGCTACCCGGCTTCCATGACGCGCTGTTTCCCATCGCGATCGGCCTTGGTGCGACCGGCGGGCCCGAGCGGCAGGTGGAGATTCTTCCGCTACGCAGCGGGCGCGAAGCGCGCAACCAGCGTCGTCGCCACAGCCTTCGCCGTTTCGATGTCGGAACCGGCCTGCGCGATCTGGCCGATCTGGAAACGCTGATCGCATTCTTCGAAGCGCGCGGCGGCGCGATGCATCCGTTCCGCTTTCGCGATCCCCTGGATCATCGAAGCAGCCCTCGCAGCCAAGCCATCGGCGCGGCCGACCAGCCGCTTGGCATGGGAGACGGATCGGCAACGCGATTTCCGCTCGTGAAGACCTATGGCGGGGACGGTGGTTATGCACGACCGATCCGGTTGCCGCGCAACGACACGGTGGTGGTTGCAGTCAATGCACAATCCGTCGCGGATACGGCTTTCGGTTTCGATTACGAGACGGGTGACGTGGTCTTCAACGTCCCGCCTGCAGATGGCGCACCGGTGAGTGCTGGCTTCATCTTCGACATCGCCGTGCGTTTCGACATCGAACATCTGGCGACAAGCCTTTCTGGATTTCGCGCCGGCGAGGTGCCGAGCGTGCCATTGGTGGAGGTGATGATATGAGCGCAGAGCCAATGGAGCTTGGAAATGCCCAGGCGACGACGCTTTGCCACTGCTGGCGGCTGACCTGCGCGGATGGCTTGGTGCTCGGCTTCACCGACACCGATCAGACGCTCGCCTTCGACGGCGCGACATTCACGCCCAATAGCGGGTTGAACGCCAGCGAGGTGCGGGAGAGCGCCGGTCTTGCGGTCGACAGCTCCGACGTGGAAGGCGCGCTGAACGCCGCCTCGATCACCGAAGAGGATGTCCGCGCCGGCCGCTTTGACGGCGCCGTCGTCGAAACCTGGCTGGTGAACTGGTCGGATGTCACCGAGCGACGTCTTCTGCGCCGTGCCACAATCGGCGAGATTTCCGTTCAGAGCGGTCGGTTCGTCGCCAGTCTGGAAAGCGCCGCCGCGCCGCTCGACAGGCCACAGGGCCGTTTCGTGCGGCGAAGTTGCGACGCTGAACTGGGTGATGAGGCCTGCAAGGTCGATCTGAACGATCCCCGCTGGCATGAGCACGTGACCACTATCGGCACCGGACCGGGACGCTGCGTCCGCGTCGATGGCGGTGGCGATTTCCTTGCCGGCTGGTTCGAAGGCGGCGTGCTGCTCTGGACGGATACTGTCGGCCGGCGACGGTCAGCGCGCATCCGGCGGGAAATGGCGAATGCGGACTGTCGTGTTCTCGAATTGGACGGCAATGGTTCGGGACCGGGGCAGGGCGCGTCATGTACCCTTATTGCCGGCTGCGACAAGGCATTTCACACCTGTCGGGAGAAGTTCGTCAATCAACTGAACTACCGCGGCTTCCCCCATCTGCCCGGCAATGATGTCGCGTATAGCTACGTCGTGCGCGGCGCCATGCCGCTCGACGGCCAGCCGGTGGTGAAATGATGGCCGGGTCGTTCGAACAGGCCGTCGTCGAGGAGGCGCGCCGCTGGCTCGGTACGCCCTATCGCCATCAACAGTCGCGCATCGGCGTCGGCTGCGATTGCCTCGGGCTGGTGCGCGGCATCTGGCGCGCCCTCTACGATCGCGAGCCGGAAGACGCGGGGCCCTATGCACCGTTCGAGGATTCGCTGGCGGATGGTGGCGGCTCGGCTGAGCGCCTGCTGGACGCTGCCGCGCGCCATATGGAACCGGTGGAACCGGATAGCCCCATTGAAGCCGGTCAGATGCTCGTTTTCCGCTGGCGTCCCACTCTGTCGGCGCGCCATCTCGGTATCGCGATCGAGCCGCATCGCTTTATCCATGCCTATAGCGGCATCGGTGTGGTGGAAAGCGCGCTGGTGCCATCCTGGCGACGGCGGATCGCCGGGCGCTTCCTGTTTCCGCAACCGGCAGCCGGATCTCAGCCCGGCCCTGCGAACTGACGCGAGAGGGTTTCGATGGCGACCATGATTCTGCGCACGGCCGGTGCGGCGATCGGCAGCGTTTTCGGCCCGGTCGGCACTGCCATTGGCGGGGCGCTCGGTGCGATGGCGGGCTATGCGCTCGACCAGCAGATCTTCGGGCAGCCGGATGGCGAGCGGGAAGGCCCGCGACTCGCCGGCTTTCAACCCCAGACTGCCGAGGAGGGCGTCTCCCTGCCGCAGATTTTCGGCACGGCGCGCATAGGCGGAACGCTGATCTGGATGACGCGGCATGAAGAGGCGCGCCATACCGAAGAGCGAAGCGGAGGGAAGGGGAGCCGCCGCTCCAGAAAGACGAAGACAACGACATACAGCTATTACGCCAATTTCGCTCTGGCCATCTGCGAAGGTGAGATTGCCGGTATTCGCCGGGTCTGGATGGACGGTCGCGAGATCGATCTGACAGGGATGGAGATGCGGGTTTACACGGGCACCGACGATCAGGCGCCCGACCCGCTGATCGAAGCTAAGCAGGGCCTGGGCCAGACGCCCGCCTATCGCGGCACGGCCTACGCGGTTTTTGAACGGATGCCGCTGAAAGACTACGGCAACCGCCTGCCACAGGTCCATTTCGAGGTGATACGCCCGGTTGGCGGTATCGCCGAAGATGTTCGTGCAATCTGCCTCATTCCCGGCTCGACGGGGTTCGGCCTTTTTCCGACCAGGCTGGTTTCCAATGGCGGGCCGGGACGTGAACAATGGGTCAACCGGCACAACCTCTTTTCGGAGAGCGATTTCGCCGCATCGGTTGACGAATTGATGGCGCTCTGCCCGAATCTTCGCCACGTCGCCCTGGTGGTCAGCTGGTTTGGCGATGATTTGCGCGCCGACGTCTGCACGATCCGGCCGGGCGTGACCGGCCCGTCGGAGGGCGCAAAACATCTCGTCTGGTCGGTCGATGGCCTTGCTCCGGCAACCGCGCATCGGATTTCGACGGTGGATGGCGGCCTGGCCTACGGCTCGACGCCGGCGGACGCCTCGGTAATTCAAGCCATCCGGAATCTAAAAGCGCGGGGCCTTTCCGTGACGCTCTATCCATTCGTGATGATGGATATTCCGCCGGATAACGCTTTGCCCGACCTCAATGGCGCGGAGGGCCAGCCGGCCTATCCCTGGCGCGGCCGCATAGCACCGACCGGTTCGTCCTCGAACATTGATGCGCAGATCGCCGTTTTTCTCGGCTCGAGCACATCGTTCGGCTATGGCCGTTTCATCCGGCACTACGCCGACATTGCCAGGATCGCCGGCGGCGTCGATGCCTTTCTAATCGGGTCCGAACTGCGGGGTCTGACAACGGCGCGCAACGCCAATAACGAGTTTCCCTTCGTCGCTGGCCTGCGCCAATTGGCGGCAGAGGTGCGATCGATTCTCGGTGTCGATGCCAAGATCACCTACGGCGCCGACTGGAGCGAATGGTTTGGTTTCCAGCCGGCCGATGGGTCGGGCGATGTCTTTTTTCACCTCGACCCGCTCTGGGCCGATCCCAACATCGACGCAATCGGTATCGACAATTACCTGCCGCTTTCGGACTGGCGGCAGAACGATGTTTATGGCGACAATCCGGACGGCGCCGCGAGTGCCCACGATGGCAGGGCGCTCCAACGCGCGATCGATGGCGGCGAATATGGCGACTGTTTCTATGCCAGCGATGAGAACCGTTCGAACCGGATACGTACATCGATTAGCGACGGCGCTTACGGCAAGGATTGGGTCTTCCGGCCCAAGGCCATCCAGGATTGGTGGGCCAATCAGCATTTCGAACGTCGCAACGGCGTCGAGCTTGCCGAGCCCACAGACTGGACGCCCATGGCCAAGCCGATCTGGTTTACCGAGCTTGGCGCACCGGCGATCGACGGCGGCGCGAACCAGCCGAACCTCTTTATCGACGGTAAATCTTCGGAAAGCGCCGCGCCGCGCGATTCGAACGGCGGGCGTGACGATCTCATCCAACGCCGCTTCCTGCAGGCGCATCTGGCGCACTGGAAAGGCCTTGCCGGCTCGCCGGTCGACTGGGAACGCCTTTACCTCTGGGCATGGGACACGCGGCCCTTTCCGGCCTTTCCTTTGCTCGACGCGATCTGGTCCGATGGCGAGGCATGGTCGCGCGGCCACTGGCTGAACGGCCGGCTCGATCAGGTCGAGCTCGGCGATTGTCTGGCGGAGCTTCTTCGGCGGGCCGGTATCACCGAATTCGACACGTCCAGCGTCGACGCCATGGTCGAGGGCGTCATCGTCGATGCGGGCGCGTCAACGCGGCAATTTCTCAAGCCGCTGCTCGATTTGCACGAAATCGAGACGTTCGAAATCGACGGTCGTCTGACATTCCGCTCGCGTATCAGACAGAGCGCGGTGCCGACAGTTGCCGATGCGGTTGAGCAGCCGGACCACGGTCCGGCCATCGAAACCTATGCATCGCCCATGGAAACGTTCGGCGAACTGCTCGCCGCCGCGCGAGACCCCTTTATGGAATACCAGTCGGCGGTCGCCCGCCAGTTCGAGGATGGCGCAGACCAGAAACGGTCGCGGCAGATCGCTTTCCCGGGCGCGATGCATCGGGGCGCGTTGGAAGCACGCGTTGCCGACCGGTTGCGTCGCGCGCAGGAGGAGCGGGTTTCGCTGACGCTGTCGCTTCCGCCATCACTTGCCGTACCGCAGCCCGCTTCGCGCTTTCGGCTGAAGGACCGGCCGGATGTCGTCTGGAAGGTCGAGGAGGTGGAGACCGGCCTGGACGTCCGTATTCGCGCACGCCGCGACGAGGCCTTTGCGCCGCATCCCGACCGGTCGCTCTTCCCTTCCGGCCTGACGGCGCAGTCCGTCGCCGAGCAGGGCGGCGCGCCGGCGGTGGCCTTCCTCGATCTGCCGCTTGTCGATGGCGCTGAGCCCGCCAACCGTTTTCAGGTGGCTGCCTGGTCGCGCTTCTGGAAACCGGTCGCTGCCATGGCGGCGCCGGGTGGAGTCTTTGTCCAGCGTACCGTGGTGGAGGAGGCGGCCACGATGGGCGAGACGGTGGACGCCCTGCCACCGGCCAGACCCGGCCGCGTGTGCCCGCTTACGCTGCGGGTACAGCTTTACAGCGGCAGTCTCTCTTCGGTTGAGCGGATTGCCCTTCTGGCCGGCGCGAATGCGGCGGCCATAAAGGGGCCGTCCGGATGGGAAGTGCTGCAATTCGAACGGGCTGAAGAAATCGCAGCGGATCTCTGGCGGCTCGGCGGTTTGCTACGCGGCCAGCTTGGCACCGAAGACATCGCCGTCAACGGCCTGCCCACGGGCTCGACTTTCGTCCTACTGGACGATGCAGTCGAGGCCGCAGGTCTTCACTATGCGGAGATCGGGACCGAAATGGCGTGGCGTATCGAGCCGGCGGGCCGCGAATCGAGCGAAGCGGAGCGTGTGGACGTCACCCGAACGGGCGGCCTTCGTTCGCTCATGCCGCTGGCGCCGGTGCATCCGACAGCCCGGATCGTGGAGGGCGCAATCGACTTTCGATGGATTCGCCGAGGGCGTCAGGACGCGGATCGTTGGGAGGGGCTGGACATTCCCCTCGGCGAAGAGAGCGAAAACTACGAAGCGGCGATCCGGGGGCCGACCGGCGAGACATTGACGACGGCGATCGTTCAAACCGCCAACTGGACGGTTCCGCAAAGCACCTTCGCCGTGCCCGATGCGACGCATTCGCTGGAGGTGCGCCAGCTCAGCCTCACCGTCGGAGCCGGAATCGCCATGACCCGCCGCTTCGTTCCCGACGCCATTTCACCAAGCTACGAAAGGAGACTTCTGCAATGACCGATCTAAAACCATGGTATCTGTCCAAGACGATATGGGCGTCGCTCTGCACGGTTGTGCTGGCCGCCGCCTCGTTTGCCGGTGTGCCGACCGGCGGATTGGAAGGCGGGGCCGTTGCCGACGGCATTTTGCAAATATTGACGGCGACAACCGGCCTTGTCGCCCTTTGGGGGCGGGTGACGGCGCGCCGGGCCATTGCCTGAACAGCCACGCTCGAATACTTCTTGCAAAGCCGGCGTTGGCGCTTGATGCGCCGGCGCCGATTTGTTCATGTGGCATTCAGCGAGAATGTCGTATCAATGGTCTCATGAAAAAGCTCTCCGCCCTTCTTTCGGTTCTGTTGATGGTTGGCGTTCCCGGTGCGGCGCAGGCCTTGTCCATGCCGAGCCTTGAACGACCGGTCGAACGGTCCATCCATCTCGTGGCTGACAATTGCTATGCTGTCGGCCAGCGATTGGCGCAGGAGCGCGGCGCGAAGCTGCTACGGGCCGACGCGGTCGGCAGCGGCGAATGCCGGGTTGTCATGCTCGTTCCGGACGGAGAGGGCGGCCGCCCGAGGCGCGAGGAGATTGTGGTGCCGATGCGCTGAAACATTGCCTCGCGCAATGTTCGGACAGTCCGTAAGCGCTTCCTGGACTTGATTGCCGACCGCAACTGCAGGCAAACAGTTGGCGAAGCGATTGTCGGGAGTGAATCAGCCAATGCGTGTTCTCGTTGTCGAAGACGATGCCGATCTGAACCGTCAGCTCTGCGAGGCGCTGAAGGATGCTGGCTACGCGGTGGACAGCGCGACGGATGGTGAGGAAGGCCATTTTCTAGGCGATACCGAGCCGTATGACGCCGTCGTTCTCGACCTCGGTTTGCCGCAGATCGATGGTCTGTCCGTTCTGGAGCGCTGGCGGCGCGAGGGCCGCACCATGCCGGTTCTCATTTTGACTGCGCGGGACCGGTGGAGCGACAAGGTGGCTGGCATCGATGCCGGCGCCGATGACTACGTCGCCAAACCCTTTCATGTCGAAGAGGTTCTTGCGCGATTAAGGGCGCTGATCCGGCGCGCCGCGGGCCACGCCAGTTCGGAACTGGTCTGCGGCCCGCTCCGGCTCGATATGCGGGCTTCGCGCGCCGATATCGACGGTGTATCGCTCAAGCTGACATCTCTGGAATTTCGGCTGTTGGCCTATCTGATGCATCATCAGGATGAGGTCGTGTCGCGAACCGAACTCGTCGAGCATCTCTACGATCAGGATTTCGACCGCGATTCCAATACGATCGAAGTGTTCGTCGGGCGTCTGCGCAAGAAGATTTCGGCCGATCTGATCGAGACGGTCCGTGGCATGGGCTACCGCATTCGCGCGCCGCGCGAAACCTAAGGCGATGACCGAGTCGAAGGCAGATCGCCGTCTGTTGCCGCGGTCCATGGCGGCGCGGGTGGTGATCCTTTCCTCTCTTCTGGCCGTTCTGGCCCTTCTGGCCATCGGCTCGTTGGTGACGACGATCTATCAGGGCGAATCGCGTGCCAGCTTCGACCGGCTTCTCGTCGCCCATCGCTACAACCTCATAGCTGCCGTCGGTCTGGACCCGGACGGATCGCTGACCGGCGAGCCGCAATTTGGCGATTTGCGTTACGAGGACACCGGTTCTGGCTGGTACTGGGAGGTCAGCCCGGTCGACACCGCACCCTCGTCGGACGACGCGCAACTTCGGTCGGTGCAGCTGGACGCGGATGTGCCCGTTCCGAGCGCGCAATCGGCGCCGTTCAATGATTTCTTCGAACGCATCTATACCGGAGCCGGTCCGGACGGTCGGCTGGTTCGTATCGCCGAAGCGGAACTGCAACTCGGCGAACAGGGAACGCCCTATCGGTTTCGGATCATGGGCAATGAAACGGCTTTCCGGGCCGGCGTCGCCAGCTTTCGCCGCCAGCTCTTCGGCTGGCTTGCCCTTCTGGGCATCGTGCTCGTGACGATCAACGCTGCCGCCATCCGCTTCGGTTTGCGTCCCCTCAACCGGGTGCGGCTGGCTCTTCAATCGGTCCGGTCCGGGCAGACACGCCGTCTTGTCGGCGATTTTCCGCCCGAGATCGGCCCTCTGACAACCGAGGTGAACGCGTTGATCGACGCCAATCACGACATTGTGGAGCGTGCGCGCACCCAGGTCGGCAATCTGGCGCATTCGCTCAAGACGCCGCTGTCGGTGCTCACCAATGAAGCCGATGCGATCGACGAGCCGCATGGCCGGCTGGTCGCCGAACAGGCTGCCGCGATGCGTCTTCAGATCGACCATTACCTTCAGCGTGCGCGGATCGCCGCGCAGCGCGCGGCACTCGGCCAGCGCACCGAATTGAAGCCCGTGACCGACCGTCTCGTTCGGGTGATGCGCAAGATCGCACCCGACAAAATCGTCCGGTCCGATGTCGATGAAGATCTGGTTTTCGCCGGCGACAAGCACGATGTGGAAGAGATGCTCGGCAATCTCTTGGAAAACGCGGCAAAATGGTCGCGCTCGAAATTCAGCCTTTCCGGTCAGATGGCCGAGCGCAATGGCCGTGCTGTGGTCATATTGACGGTGGATGATGACGGTCCGGGGATTCCTCAGGACCAGGCCGAACGGGCGATGAAGCGCGGGCAGCGGCTCGACGAAACCGTGCCCGGAACCGGGCTGGGTCTTTCCATCGTGTCCGATACGGCTGCCGAATATGGCGGGCAGTTGCAGTTGGAGCGCGCCGATATGGGAGGGTTGAGGGCTCGGTTGATTTTGCCGGCGGCACCCTTTTCCGCGCCGCAGCAAAAGTGATAGGAAGGCTTTGAACAAGGGACCATGGCGTTGACCCAATCGCTGCCACTTCAATCGTTACTGACGTGCCGTCGCTTTCATGCCGCGAAGGGCGTGGTCCTTTTGCTTGCGGCCACCGCACTGGCGGGTTGCACGACGTTGACGGGCGGTACGCCCTCATCGGCGTTCGCGCCTTCGGCCGCATCGGGAAACACTGTCGGAATGGTCAAGGGATTGGCGGCAGCACCGGATGCCGGTCTGGCGGATGGCGCGTCGAAAGCGCTGGCCCTGGCTGCTGAGTATCGCGCGCTGGAATACAAAGGGAAGGGCGAGACCGTCACCTGGCAGTCCGACAGCGGCGAGAGCGGGCGGGTCGTCGCTTACCAGCCCTATCGTGTCGGCCGACAGGATTGTCGCCAGTTCACCCACACCCTGACCGTCGAAGGCAGTGTCCGAGCGCTGAAGGGGGCTGCTTGCCGTACCAAGGATGGAAGTTGGACGGTGATTTGAACCACAGGTGCCGATCATGACGCTGTTCTGGATTATCGCGGCTGTTCTGACCCTTGCGTCCATCGGCGCTATCGTTTTGTTTTTGCCGAAGGCCGAAACTGCTGACGCAGTCGCCGAGCACGCGGCGGATGAAGCGGTCTATCGCGATCAGCTGACATCGCTTGAACGCGAGATCGAGCGCGGATCGTTGGATGCGCCGACCGCTTCGGAGGCGCGCGCTGAAATCGGCCGTCGGCTGCTGCATGCGCGCGACCGGCAGAAGGGGGACGATCGCGGACGCCTGCCCAGCGCTTTCCTGATCGTTTCGGTTCTGGCAGTGCCTCTCGTCGCATGGGGGCTCTACGGCTTTCTGGGCGAACCCGACATGCCGGCGCAACCGCTGCAGGCGCGGCTTCAGGCCGATCCACGAAACGATAGCATTGGCAATCTGATTGCTCGCGCGGAACGGGCGCTTGCGGCCGATCCGTCGGATGCGCGTGGCTGGTCTGCTCTGGCGCCCATCTATATGCGCGTCGGCCGTTACGATGATGCCGCGAGTGCTTTCCGCGCGCTGGTTCGGTTGAACGGCGAGAGCGGGTCCTTGCTGGCTGCTCTTGGCGAAGCGGAGATCGCCGCCGGCGGCGGCATTGTCACCGCCGATGTGAAGCAGCGGCTCGAGCGGGCCGTGGAGCTTGAGCCCTCCGAACCCCGGGCGCGCTATTTCCTTGCTCTGGCGAAACGTCAGGAGGGCGACAATGCCGGCGCCGTTCAGCTATGGAACGAACTGGCCGAAAGCCAGGATGCAGGCTCGCCCTGGTTTGAAGCCGCGCGCCAGGCGGCGCAGCTTGCTGCCGCCGAGCCCGCCGGGGATGCGCCGCGTGGCCCGGACCGCGAAGCCGTAGCCGCCGCCGCCGATATGTCGGCAGACGACAGGCAGGCGATGATCGGACAGATGGTCGCCGGGCTCGACAAGCGACTTGAAGATAATGGCGGTTCGATCGACGAATGGTTGCGCTTGATCAATGCGTACCGTGTTCTGGGCGATATGGATAAGGGTCAGGATGCGGTGCGTCGTGCTCTTGAAGCGTTTCCGGAGGACGAACCCGCGCAAACCAGAATCCGTTCGGCGGCGGACGCATTGTCGCGATCCGGCAATGCTCCCAGCCCCGAAGTCAATTCGGAGACTCGCTCGTGACTCGTAAACAGAAGCGTCTGGGACTGATCGGCGGAGCAGCGGCCTTTCTGGGCCTCGCGCTGGCCCTTGTCCTCACCGCGCTCAATCAGCAGATCGTCTTTTTCGTCGACCCATCCGCCATCGCCGCCGGGCCGCTGAAGCCGGGCGAAAAGGTCCGCCTCGGTGGCCTCGTTGTCGATGGTTCGGTCGAACGGGGACAGAGCGAAACAGTCCGCTTCGCCGTTACCGATGGCGCGGCATCCGTTCCCGTCCGCTATCAGGGCATTCTGCCCGACCTTTTCCGGGAAGGGCAGGGCGTCGTTGCCGAGGGTGAAATGACGCTGGACGGCGTTTTCGTCGCCAGTACGGTTCTGGCAAAGCATGACGAACAATATATGCCGCGAGAGGTCGCCGACAGCCTGAAGGAAAAGGGCATGTGGAAGGAGGGCGGCGAGGGCGGCGGCTCTTATGGCAAACCCGCCGGGGATACCGTTTCGGCAGAGCCCACCGCATCCATTCCACTCACCCAATAGGTCCAGGAGCCGCATGACATGCTGATCGAGACCGGCCATTTTGCTCTTGTTCTCGCATTGGCGCTGTCGTTGTTCCAGGCGATGGTCCCGCTTGCCGGTGCCCTTCGCAACGATGAGCGCGTCATGGCGACCGCAGCTCCGACGGCGCTTTCGGTTTTCGCTCTGATAACCCTGTCCTTCGGCGTCCTTTTGGCGGCGTATTACCGGTCCGACTTTTCGGTCGTGAACGTGTTCGAGAACTCCCATTCGCAGCAGCCCGCGCTCTATCGCATCACTGGAACCTGGGGCAATCATGAGGGCTCCATGTTGCTGTGGGTCTTCATCCTGGCGCTTTTCACAGCCCTCGTCGCGGCATTCGGGCGGAGCCTGCCGCTGCGCCTGAAAACGCTGGTCCTGGCTGTTCAGGGCTGGGTCGGCAGCGCGTTTCTGCTGTTCATTCTGCTGACCTCGAACCCGTTCGCGCGACTGTCGCCCGCGCCCATGGAAGGCCGCGATCTCAACCCGATCCTGCAGGATGTCGGCCTCGCTATCCATCCGCCGCTTCTCTATCTCGGCTATGTGGGCTTCTCGGTTGCCTTCTCATTTGCCATCGCCGCACTCATCGACGGGCGCATGGAAGCGGCGTGGGCGCGCTGGGTGCGGCCTTGGACATTGCTGGCCTGGACGTTTCTGACGGCCGGTATCGCGATGGGCTCTTATTGGGCTTATTACGAACTCGGCTGGGGTGGCTGGTGGTTCTGGGACCCGGTCGAGAACGCATCCTTCATGCCCTGGCTGTCGGGAACGGCGCTGCTGCATTCGGCCATCGTCATGGAAAAGCGCGACGCCCTTAAAATCTGGACGCTGCTGCTGGCGATCATCACCTTCTCGCTGTCTCTCCTCGGCACGTTCCTCGTACGCTCTGGCATTCTGACGTCGGTGCATTCCTTTGCATCGGACCCGACGCGCGGTCTCGTTATCCTGGCCATTCTGGTCTTCTTCATCGGCGGGGCGCTGCTGCTGTTCGCGTTGCGCGCATCCAGCCTGAAGACCGGCGGTCTGTTTGCGCCGATCAGCCGCGAGGGCGCGCTCGTGCTCAATAATCTTTTTTTGGCATCCGCCACGGCAACGGTTCTGGTCGGCACCCTCTATCCGCTCATGGTCGAAGCTTTCAGCGGCGAGAAGATTTCGGTAGGCGAACCCTTCTTCAACCTGACGTTCGGGCCGCTCATGGTGCCGCTTCTGGTCGCCGTGCCGTTCGGGCCGCTCCTGTCCTGGAAGCGGGGTGATCTGCCTGCCGTGGCAATGCGACTCGTCTGGGCGTTCGGCTTTTCGCTGCTCGCTGTCGCGGTCAGCCTCCTCTTCGTCGATCCGACCGCCGTATTCGCCGCGCTCGGTATCGGGCTGGCCGTGTGGCTCTTTGGGGGTGCCGTGACAGACTTGGCCGTAAAGGCGGGTGTCGGTCGTACGCCCCTGCCGGTCGCGATGCGCCGCTTCGTCGGGCTACCGCGCAGCATGTTCGGCACCGCGCTCGGCCATGCCGGCCTCGGTCTGACGGTGCTTGGAATTGTAGCCGTCAGCGCATTCGAGCAGGAACGGATCGTGGCGATGAAGCCGGGCGACAGCGTCGATATCGCCGGCTACAGCATCACTTTCGACGCCATTGTTCCCGTACGCGGGCCGAATTTCGTCGCCGACCGCGCTCAGTTCCTGATCGCTACCGCTGAAGGCAGGGCGCTCGGTACCGTCTCTTCGTCCAAGCGGATATATACAGCGCGCCAGATGCCGACCACCGAGGCGGGCATTCGTACCTTCGCGTTTTCGCAGCTTTACGTATCGCTGGGCGATCTGTCGGAGGGCGGCGGTGCCGTCGTGCGTATCTGGCACAAACCGCTGATCACACTCATATGGCTCGGCACGGTGCTGATGATGATTGGCGGGTTCGTTTCTCTATCGGACCGCCGTTTGCGGGTCGGCGCTCCACGCGCACCGAAATCACGGCTTCGCCAGCCCCAGGCGGAGGCGACCGGTTGAGACGCCCATTCGCTCTTTTCGTTCTGATCGGCGGGCTGTTTTTTGGCCCGCCATCGGCCTTTGCAGTGCAGCCGGACGAAGTGCTCGACGATCCGGTGTTGGAAGAACGCGCACGGGATATTTCGGCGGGTCTGCGCTGTCTGGTCTGCCAGAACCAATCGATCGACGATTCCGATGCGTCCATTGCCCGCGATCTGCGCATTCTCGTCCGCGAGCGGATCGAATCGGGTGAGACCGATGAGGAGGTCGTCGACTACATCGTTTCCCGCTACGGGCAGTTCGTTCTGCTGAAGCCGGTCTTTTCGCCCACCACGATCCTGCTTTGGTCGACGCCGCTTCTGGTGTTGTTGGGCGGCGGCCTCTATCTCTTCTCCCGCCGGCAGGCGCATGGTAATTCGGCAGTGGAAACGGACGGTGCGGCTTCGCTGACGGCTGAGGAAGAGGCCCGTCTGCGCAAGGCCCTGGCAAACGACCCTTCCGACAAATAGCAGGCGTCTGTCCTGTCCGGCCGACTTCGCCTTACCAAGTTTTCACCTGCCGGAAAGTGCCTTGTAAGGCGAAGCGCTCTAGATCGTTTCCTATCAAAGAGGCGAGCTCCCTCGCTACAGTGAAGAGGAAACGATTCATGGCGCATCAGCCTTCCAATTCCATCCGCCGCCGGCTTCTGGCTGCCGCCGGTGCGGTCGCTATTCTCGGCGGCGGCGCCGCCGGCCTGTCAGCCTACCAAACCGCGCCTGCCCTCGCCGAACAGGTCACCGTTCCAAGAACGGAGCAGTCCACGGCGATCAACGGGTTCGCCGATGTGGTCGAGCGTGTATCGCCCGCCGTTGTCTCCGTGCGGGTGAAATCCAACCGCCAGTTGACCTCCGACAGCCGCAACGGCTTCAACTTCCAGTTCCGCGGCATGCCCGGTTTCGAGCAATTGCCCGAAGATCACCCCTTCCGCCGTTTCTTCCGCGAGTTCGGAGGCGAGGGCGATGATGCACGTCCGAACCGCAACCGTCGCGCTGAGCGTGACCGGCCGCGCCGCGAACGGCCGAGCGGTCAGGGATCGGGCTTCTTCATCTCCGAGGACGGCTATGTTGTGACGAACAACCACGTCGTCGAAAACGGCTCGTCCTATACGGTGGTGCTGAATGACGGCACCGAAATGGACGGCACGCTGGTTGGCACGGACCCACGCACCGACCTGGCGGTTCTGAAGGTCGATACCGAGGGCCGGAAAGTGGCCTACGCGACCTTCGCCGACGATTCGGCGGTGCGTGTCGGCGACTGGGTGCTGGCGATCGGCAACCCCTTCGGTCTCGGCGGTTCGGTCACGGCCGGTATCGTTTCGGCGCGCGGGCGCGACATCGGCGCTGGACCCTATGACGATTTCATCCAGATCGATGCGCCGGTCAATCGGGGCAATTCAGGCGGTCCGGCCTTCAATACGGCCGGTCAGGTGATTGGCATCAACACCGCCATCTTCTCGCCGTCCGGCGGCAATGTCGGCATCGCCTTCGCGATTCCTGCCACGGCTGCCGAGCGGATCATCAGCGATCTGATCGATGACGGTTCCATCGAACGCGGTTGGCTGGGAGTGCAGATCGCTCCGGTCTCCGATGACATTGCCGAGGCGGTCGGTCTCGATGTTGCCGAAGGCGCGCTCGTGCAGCAGCCGACGGATGACAGTCCCGGGGCGAAGGCCGGCATTGAAGCGGGCGACATTATCGTCGCGATCAATGGTGAGAAGGTCGAAGGCCCACGCGAATTGTCGCGCACTATCGCCGGATTCGATCCGGACAGCGAAATCAACGTGTCGGTCTTCCGCAATGGCGACACCAAGGATGTGAAGGTCAAGCTCGGCCTCATGCCAAAGCCCGATCGCATGGCCATGGGGCTCGGAGATGACCGCGATGGCGGCGACGAGCCTGTGCTGGAATCGTCCTTTCTCGATGACCTCGGGCTGACCGTCACGCCGGTCGAGGACGGTAAGGGCGTCGTGATTACCGATGTCGAACCGGGATCGGATGCTGAGGAAAAGGGCTTGTCGGCTGGCGACATCATTCTGAAGGTCAATGGCCAGACTGTCAGCACCGCGAAGGATGTGGTCGCGGCGACCGACAAGGCCACCAAGGATGGCCGTAAGGCTGTGCTGATGCAGGTCAGAACGAATGACGCCCAACGCTTCGTCGCGCTGCCGGTGTCGCAAGGCTGACTCAGACCTCTCCCGATCGCCGTCCAAACCGTTTCCAGTCCCCTGAGCGGGATCGGGCGTGCGAAAGGGCCGAAGGCGCTTTCCAGTTTTCCTCTTGCGGAAGAGCGCACTTCCGGCGGCGGTGGGTTGAAAGACCTGCCGCCGTTGCGTCATCTGTCCTATCTTCAGACCTGCGAATCGATGGGTGAAGCGAATGAAGCTGCTGATCATTGAAGACGATCGCGAATCGGCCGACTATCTGGAAAAGGCGTTCTCCGAGGCCGGCCACACCGCTCATGTCGCCCGCGACGGCGAGAGCGGATTCGCCCTGGCCGAGACCGGCGATTACGACGTGTTGGTCGTTGACCGGATGTTGCCGCGCCGCGATGGGTTGTCGGTGGTATCCGGCTTGCGGGCCAAGGGAATACACACGCCGGTTCTGATCCTCTCGGCGCTGGGCGAGGTCGATGACCGGGTAACGGGCCTGCGCGCCGGCGGTGACGATTATCTCACCAAGCCCTACGCGTTCTCGGAACTCCTTGCCCGCGTCGAGGTCCTCTCGCGCCGCAAGGGCGGTCCGGAGGTCGAGACCATGCTGCGCGTCGGCGATCTGGAGCTGGACCGGCTGTCACACACGGTCAAACGCGCTGGCCAGACCATTCTGTTGCAGCCACGCGAGTACAAGTTGCTGGATTATCTCGTCCGCCATGCGGGCCAGGTGGTCACACGAACCATGCTGCTGGAAAATGTCTGGGAGTATCATTTCGATCCCCAGACCAATGTGATCGATGTGCATATCTCCCGCCTGCGCAGCAAGATCGAGCGCGATTTCGACACACCCATCCTGCATACCGTGCGGGGCGTTGGCTACATGCTGAAAGGCTAGGAACCAGTTATGGCGGTCCAGCTACCGGCCATGATGCGATCGACGGCAACCCGGCTTTCGGCCCTGTTCGTCCTGCTTTTCATGGCCTGCGCCCTGGTGCTCGTGTTCTACATGACGGCGTTGTCGGCACGGATGATGGCCAGCCAGACCCGCGCGACTATCGATGAGGAGGTGGCCGAACTGGCCGCGGTCTATCGGCACGGCGGTCTGCCCCGGCTCATTCGAACGCTCGATCGCCGCTCGCGTCAGCCGGGCGCATATCTCTATCTCGTGGCGGCCCGGGATGGCCGCATCCTGACCGGCAATGTGGAAGCGCTCGATCCCGACCTTCTGGACCGGGAGGGCTGGACGGAAAAGCCATTCGCCTATCTGCGCCACGGTGATAGCCAGGCCATCCGTTCGGGCGAACTCAATCTTCGCGCGCTTCTGGAAGGCGACGATGCCCACCACGCAATGGCACAGGTCTTTATGCTGCCGAACGGCATGGCCATGCTGGTCGGCCGCGATCTCGGCGAACCTGAGCGGCTGCGCGATATCACCCGCCAGGCGATCGTCATGGCGCTCGGCATTATGGGCCTGGGTTCCTTGCTGATCTGGTATCTGGTTGGTCGTCGGGGCCTCATGCGCGTCGAAAAGGTCTCCGTGGCGACCGACAGGATCATGGCGGGCGATTTGTCCCAGCGCCTGCCGGTAACCTCCGCCGGTGACGAATTCGATCAGCTTTCCAACGGCATCAATATCATGCTGGGCAGGATCGGCGAGCTGAACGAGGGTTTGAAGAACGTTGCCGACAATATCGCGCACGATCTGAAGACGCCGCTGACCCGCATTCGCAACCGCGCCGAAGCGGCGCTCGCCAACCATGACGACCCGGAGGCGACGCGCATCGCATTGGAGCAGACCATCGCGGAGTCGGACCAACTGATCCGGACCTTTGCGGCCATCCTGCGGATCAGCCGCTTGGAGGCGGGCAATGCGATCGATGATCGTACCACCGTCAATCTGACGGAGATCGCGGCCGATGTATGCGAACTTTACGAGCCAGCGGCGGAAGAAGCCGGCGGAACGCTCACCTGCGAGGTCGGGGCCGAGCCGGTCATGGTGTGCGCCAATCGCGAACTGGTCGGTCAGGCCCTCGCCAATCTGGTAGAAAATGCCCTGCGCCATGGTACGCCGGAAAGAGAGCCGATTGCCATAGGGATCACCCTGCGCAAGAACGATGGCCAGGCCGTTCTGACCGTCGCCGACAACGGTCCCGGTATTCCTCCCGCCGAGCGAGGCCGTGTCACCGAACGCTTCGTGCGGCTGGAAGAAAGCCGCAGCCGCCCGGGTTCGGGACTGGGTCTGTCGCTGGTTAAAGCCGTTGCACAGTTTCACCAGGGACGACTGGTTCTGGACGACAACGCGCCGGGCCTTGCCGCTCGCCTTTGTCTGCCGCTCCAGCCGGAGGGAAAGAAGTCGGCCGGCAAATCCGCCTAGAGCGCTCTGGACCGAACCGCTGAAGGTCTCTATCGCCGAATGATACGCCATTCGCGGGAGGACAGCATGATCGACGGGAGCAAGGATCGGCCGGAGGGAACAGCCGCCCGAGCGATAGGATCGCTGCCGGTTTCCTCCATTCCGCCAGCGCTCGACGATATGCGCGCGGCGGAATGGCTGAAGGATTTGTCGAAGGCCGCCAATGGGGAAGACACCCAAGCCCTTTTCACCCGGCTGGACGAAGACGATATGGCTCGCGCGTTCATCGGCGGGGTACTGGATCTGTCGCCGTTCCTGCGCTCTGCCCTTTTGCGTCGACCGAACATCGCGGCGCGCCTTTTCGACGACGGTCTGGACGCACTGGTCGACAAGGAAATCGCGGCGATCGAAGCGCTCGGTGGCAGCGACGATCTGTCCGAAAAAGATTTGGGCGCCGCGCTTCGCCGCCACAAGCTGAACGCCCATGTCGCGATTGCGATCGCCGATATAGCCGCCGGTGGCGCAGCTGCGGTCTCGGTCGAACATCTGACACGCCTTGCCGAGAGCGTGTTGCAGACGACGGCGCGCTACCTCTGCCGCGATCTGCACCGGCAGGGCTTTCTGGCTCCGGGCGACGCTGAGAGGCCGGAAGCCGATAGCGGGCTCATCATTCTTGGCATGGGCAAGCTCGGCGGGCGGGAGCTGAACTTCTCGTCCGACATCGATCTGATCGTCTTCTACGATCCGGATGCGGCAGGCGTGGCGCGCCGCGAGGGCCTCGCCGAAGCAGTGGTCAAGCAGGTTCGGCGCCTGGTGCGCCTTCTTTCCGACCGGACGGCCGAGGGTTACGTCTTTCGTACCGATTTGCGGCTGCGGCCCGATCCGGGCGCCACGCCGCTGGCAATCGCTGTGGGGGCGGGGCTGCAATATTACGAATCGCGCGGCCAGAACTGGGAGCGCGCCGCCATGATCAAGGCGCGGGCCGTGGCCGGCGATATCGAGGCGGGAGAGGCCTTCCTCGCCGAACTGCGCCCCTTCGTCTGGCGGCGCTATCTGGATTTCGCGGCCATTGCCGACATTCGGGCCATCAAGCGGCAGATCGCTTCGCACAAGGGCGGCACGGCGATCGTCGTCGCCGGCCATAATGTAAAGCTCGGGCGCGGCGGCATTCGCGAGATCGAGTTCTTCGTCCAGACCCAGCAACTGATCGCCGGGGGGCGGGTGGACGATCTGCGCGGCCGTTCCACGACCAGGATGCTGGCCGAACTTGCCGGCCACCAGTGGATCGCCGAGCAGACCCGCGATGAGCTGATCGCCGACTACTGGTTCCTGCGCGACGTCGAACACGCCATCCAGATGGTCGCGGACGAGCAGACCCATAGCCTGCCGCGCGAGGAGGAAGGCCTGGCGCGCGTTCTTCACCTTATGGGCTTCCGGACGCTGGAAGATTTCTCGGAGCGATTTCTGAGAACCCTGGAGCGCGTCGACACGCATTTTGCCGCGCTCTTTGCCGAGGATGACGATGGCCAGGGCGATCTGGCCGACCATCTGGTCTTCACCGGCGATCAGGACGACCCCGATACGCTGGACCGCCTGATGCAGCTTGGCTTTACCCGACCGACCGATATTTCACGCATCGTCCGTGCCTGGCACACCGGCCGCTACCGGGCTCTCAGAGCGACGTCCGCCCGCCAGATGCTGACGACGATGCAGCCAAACCTGTTCCGGGCGCTTGCGGCGACCGGGCGTCCTGATGAGACCCTGATGTATCTTGACGAGATGCTGGCGGGTTTGCCGGCAGGCTTGCCGCTCTTCTCCGTTTTGTCGGGCAATCCGCAGATCCTGTCGCTGCTGACGACTATTCTGGCCACCGCACCGCGCATGGCGATGACGATTTCGAAACGGCCTCATGTCTTCGATGCACTCGTCGACCGCGACCGCCTGTCGCTGGTGCCGGACCGCGAAAGCCTGGCGGCTCGCCTCGATCCGTTCCTGGCACAGTCGCGCGATCATGAAGACCGCCTCGACCGGCTTCGGATCTTCGCCGTCGAGCAGCGTTTCATGGTGTCCGCGCGCCTTCTGACCGGAGCGATCGACGCGGCTGAAGCGGGCGAGTGCTTCACCACCCTTGCCGACCTGCTTCTTATTCGCACCCTCGAACCTGTTCGGGCGCTCTTTGCCGAGAAGCATGGCGAGGTGCCTGGCGGGCGTGTGGCGATTCTCGGCATGGGCCGGCTCGGCAGCCGCGAGATGACCGCCGGCTCCGATCTCGACATCATCTTTCTCTACGACCATGCCGAAGGCGCTTCGCAGTCCGACGGTCCGCGGCCTCTCGATGCACCGACGTGGTTTACGCGGCTATCGCAGCGTCTGGTCGCGGCGGTCTCCGCACCGACGGCGGAAGGTGTGCTCTATGAGATGGATCTGCGTTTGCGACCCTCGGGCAATCAGGGACCGCTGGCGACATCGCTGAGGGCGTTCCAGTCCTATCAGCAGAATGGCGCTGCGATCTGGGAGAAGATGGCCCTGTCGCGCGGTCGTGTCGTCTGCGGCGATGAGGGGATCGCCGAGGAAATCGAGGCGATCATCGAAAGCAGCCTCGACAAGGTCGGCGAACCGTCAAGCGTCCGCGATGAGGCTGGAAAGATGCGCCTTCGCATCGCTGACGCCAAACCGCCCGAAGGGTCGTTCGATGTGAAGCTGGCGTCCGGCGGCCTGATCGATCTGGAGTTTATCGCGCAGATTGCCAAACTTACTAAATCGTTGGATTCTTATAGTTTCTCCATAGTGGGCACGCGCCCTATTCTTACCTCCCTTTCCTCTGCTTATGTGTCCCATGCAGAACGCGAAGCGCTTCTAGGTGCCTATGATCTGATGACAATGCTCCTTCAGATCCTACGGATTTGTCTCGATCGGGACTTCGATCCGCAGACGGCGCCGCAGGGCTTCGTCGAACTGCTCTGCAAGCGGACGAATGCTCCGGACCTTGGGGTCCTCGGTTCGCAATTGCAGGACGCCCGGACGGCGGTGCGAACGATTTTCGATCGCCTGACTGGCATTCACCGCGAGGACGAAACGGAAAGCTCCGCATCGCCCCCGTAACGAGAAAAGGGGACGAAATGACTGGAGAAACGATATGTCCAAGAAACTGAAACTTGCCGCCGGTTTTATCGGCCTCGCAACGATTGCATCCACTCTGACCCCCGCTCTGGCCGAATCCGGCTATCAGGGAAAACGCCACGGCATGGGCGAGGGCGGTCCCCGCGCCAAGGTCGAGGAGCGGTTCAAGGCCGCGGACACCGATGATGACGGCGGCGTGACGTTCGCGGAATTTTCCGCGGCCATGGAAGGCCCGCTTGCCAATGCAGATGGCGATGGGAATGGCACGATCACTGTCGAAGAAGCGGTCGCTGCGATCCAGCAGCGGCAGGAAGAGCGGATGACGCGTCGCGCCGAGCGCATCATCAACCGTTTCGACACCGATAATGATGGCAAGCTGACCGTTGAGGAGTGGGAAGCCAGCCGCGAGCGGCTCTTTGCCCGTCTCGACCGCGACAATGACGGCAGGCTCGAAATGAAGGAGATGCCGCGACGGGGTCATGAGCGCAGCGAACCGCGCGGCGAGCACGGCAAGCGCGGCGGCGAGCACATGAAGCGGATGCCGATGATGGACGATAACGGCCCATCGAACGATTCTGCCGAGTGAAATCGGGATCGCCTCGATCTGCAATAACCGCAAGGGGCCTGCGCATGAGCGCGGGCCTTCTTTCCAATGGCGGATCAGTCGCCCACGGCCTTGATCATTGTGGTGGCGCTGCGAAAGCCGAACAGATGCCGCAGCATGCCTGTCGATTGCACCGATATCTCCTGAAAACCGCGCCGCTGGTACAGGTGCTGAGCCCGCAGGTTCGTGTCGATCACGTCAAGGCGAACCTGCGTCAGGCCACAAGAGACGGCCTTGCGTTCGACGGCGTCAAGCAAGGCGGACCCGACACCGAGCCCGCGTGCTTCGTGCGATACGAATATGCCGTCCATGAGAAGGGTTCCATCCTCAATTGGGCGTTCCAGCGCACCGATCAGCAATCCGCGGAAGGTGGCGCCGACGATACCGTATATGGCCGCCATATCGCTAAACGTGCCGCCGATGAAGGCGCCATCTTGTGTCTTATAACCGGCGACGCCGAGAAATCGACCATGGGATGAAACGGCGCATATGGCATGGTTCGGGTCCACAACTTCGCGAAGGAAGGCCAGCGCTCTTCGCTCGGGACCGAGCGGGAACCGAAGCTTCGATGAGAACGCTTGCCAGTACCCTTCGACGGCTAGTTCCAGATGTTCGGGACGGATCCCGTCTTCGATATGAAAATCCGGCTGCGAAGCCTTTGAAACCTGCACAGGCTGTCTCCTATGTTCCGGAGATAGGCGCTCGTATGAGGAGAAGCAATTGAGCCGGACGAGATGGGCGGTGTTGGTCGGTATCTGCCTCGTCGCCGTTGCTTCGCTCGCCTTCTGGCGGGTGCTGGACCATGATCTGGATCGAAGGGCGAGCGAGCCGTTCGGCTTCAGCGTCGGGCGCGTGGAACTGACCGGAACGCTATGGTTGCCCGACGGTACGGTGCAGGCCGGAGTTGTACTGGTTCATGGAGATGGCCCTCAGGACCGAAGTTCGGCGGGCGGGTACGCGCCGCTGGTCAACAACCTTCTCGATGCGGGTATCGCAGTGGCCTCCTGGGACAAGCCGGGCATCGGCGGATCGACCGGGCATTGGCTGGATCAGTCCATGGCTGATCGCGCCGCAGAGGCTCGTGCGGCGCTCGCTTTGCTCGATCGAAAGCTCGACGGTATTTCCATCGGGGCGCTGGGCTTCTCGCAGGCTGGGTGGGTTCTGCCGAAGCTGAACCGCAGCGATGTGGATTTTCTCGTTCTGGTCGGCCCTGCCGTTTCGTGGCGGATGCAGGGCCGCTATTATAACCGCATGCGGCTGTTACGGCAGGGGGCCGACAATGCGGAGATCGAGCAGGCGCTTGCGCGAGAGGCTATCGCGAATGAACGGTTTTTCGGTTCGAAGTCTCGGTTCGAACCGAACAAGGACGTCACAGGTCTTGGAGAGGACCGATGGTCCTTTATCCGCCGCAACCGCGACCAGGATGCTCGCGAGGATCTCGGTCGTCTGGACATGCCGTTGCTGGCAATCTGGGGTGCGGAAGATTTGAATGTCGATGCAAGCGGTGACGCCGCTATCTACCGGGAAGTTGTTGGAAGCGGACCTCCGGGAACCCGGATTGTTCTTGTTGCAAACGCCACGCACGGTTTGTTGAAGGCGGAGCCTTACAACTGGCAATTGGTCGAACAGTGGCCATGGCATGCAAAGCTACGGTTTCTCGTGGAAGGACGATATGCCTTCGCATCCGGTGCGCTCGACCGGATCGGCGAGTGGATATTGAAACAGGGGTCGGACGAACCTGTTTCACCGAACGATTCGGCCTTGCCGGGCCGTTCCATCGAGGCCGAATAACAAAGCGCCTAGTGAACCGTTTTCGCCTGTCCCGGCAGCCGCACGCTGACGGCGGTGCCAACGCCGGGACGCGACAGCATCCGCAGCGAACCGCCATGCATCTCGGCAAGCGAGCGTGAAATGGCCAGGCCGAGGCCGGAGCCGATATGGCTCTTGCTGAACTGGTTCTGCACCTGCTCGAAGGGCCGGCCCAGCCGGCGCATTGCCTCGCGCTCGATCCCGCAGCCATTGTCGATGATCGTCAGCAGCACCTCGTCGCCGACCTGCCTGGCGTTCAGAACGATGCGTCCGCCTTCATCGGTGAATTTGACGGCATTGCTGAGCAGGTTGAGAACGATCTGCTTGACCGCCCGGCGGTCGACTTCGACCGTGATGCCCTCGGTGATGCGCAGGTCGATATTGATGGACTTGCCTTCCGCCTGGACGGCGATCATCTGGAACGTCTCGTCGATCACGGGGCTAAGATCGACGCACTCCTTCTCCAGTTCGAAGCGGCCGGCCTCGATCTTGCTCATATCCAGAATGTCGTTGATCACGTTGAGCAGATGCGTACCGGAGCGGTGAATATCGTCCGCATATTCGACATAGCGGTCGGAACCGAGCGGGCCGAACATGCGCGTTGTCATGATTTCCGAGAAACCGATAATGGCATTGAGGGGCGTTCGCAGTTCGTGGCTCATATTGGCAAGAAATTCGCTTTTCGCCTGGTTGGCCTGTTCGGCGCGCTCCTTTTCCGCGCCATACCGCTTGTTCAGTTCCGTCAGTTCGCGAGAGCGTTCTTCTTCGGCCCGGCGCGCCTGCGACAGTTCGGCAATCGTCGCCATCAGCCGGTGCTCGGACCGCACTAGCCGCTCCTGCTGCGTCTTGAGCTGGGTGATGTCCGTGCCGACCGAGACCGTTCCGCCGTCGGCGGTGCGCATTTCGTTGACCTGCACCCAGCGCCCATCGGCAAGTTCCCGCTCATAATTGATGGCGCCGCCGGTGCCGGCCTTCCGGGTCTGCGAGGTGACCGACGTCATGGCGGCTTCGATCTCCGCGCGTGGCGTGCCTTCTTTCAGAAGGTCCGACGGCAGGCCGGTATGGTCGCGATAGCGGGTATTGTTCAGGACCAGACGGTCGGAGCCGTCCCAGAGCACGAAGCTCTCGGTGATGGTTTCGATGGCGGTACGCAGGTAACGGTCGGTTTCCGCGTGTAACTCCTCCAGCTCGTGCTGCTCGGTGCTATCGACGGCAATGCCGATCAGATGGACGCCCCCATCATCGCAGCCTGGCAGCGCCTGGGCGCGGGCACGCATGCGGATCCAGTAGCCCTTGGCATGACGCATGCGGAAGATTTCATCGATCTGGCGGGTTTCGCCGGAGACAATGCGCTGGGCGAGGGCAAACAGGTCGATATCGGCCGGATGAATGATCGACTGCACGTCTCCGAAGGAGAGCATCCGGTCGGCGCTTTCATAGCCGAGCAGTTCGAACATGGAGCGTGACCAGTACATCAGGCCGCGCGCCACGTCCCAGTCCCAAAGGCCGCAACGCCCACGTTTCAGGGCCAGATCGACGCGCTGGTGCGTTTCGACATAGAGGCGATCGGCCTCTTTGGCGCGAGTCGCCTGGCCGAAATAGGCATAGAGAATGAACAGCAGAAGCCCGGCGGTGCAGACGAACAATGTCGCATTCGTCGACACCGTCCTCTTGAAATTGGCCATAAGAACGTCGCGCTCGATAAGCGCCAGAACCGAGCCGTCAGATGCCGTGTCGCTAATGAAGCTGAGGGCGGCAAGCGCCTCCTTGCCACGATAGACCACTGGCTGGACCCCGGCGCTCTGGCCGAACAGGCGAAGCGGCTGAGCGCCCCTGACCAGATCCTCGAGCGGACGGCCATGGAACGATGCCGCCACGGCGGGCTGACCGGCAATGATCCTTGCGTCGCCATCGAGATGAATGAGACGACCGCCACGGGTCGATAGGATGCTGTCAATAGCGGAGACCGCGTCGGCGTCGCGCCTGAGACCTGAATCGGCCGGCTTTGGATCGCGGCGCAGATCCAGTGCCGTGAGGTCGGCCGAGAGCCGTAACGTGGTGCCGGCGCTATCCTCCAGATTCTGGTATTGATCGTAGAGATTGTAGCCGCGAATGCTGGCAACGATGCCCAGAAAGACTATGCATAGGATCGGAATGACGCGGCGGAAAAATGTTTCCAGCCTCAGCAGCCGATCGTAATCGGGTGGGGTTGCGAAGAGCCGCGTATCGCTCGCGCTCCGCGGTTCATTCGTCTTCCTGGTGCTTCGGGGCGCGAGTCCCCACAAGCCAGTCGCGCGCAGCGCGTCCGCCATCGCCATCATACGGCTCCGCCTTGCCGTTCAGTCCCTCGTCGACCCGGCTCTGCCCCAGTGCCGAATCACCCCATTAGAATCATTGGAGACTCGGTCTGTCCAGTGTAAAATTTCGGATTCGCTTGTTCTGTTGATGTTCTCGCAACGTCTGGCAAGGAGTGTGAGAGATGAATGCAGACTTCAGGAAAGTGTTCGATCAATAATGTCTCGAACGTCAAGAGGAAGATCGCGCATATTGCGTAAGTCCGAAAGAGTTTTGTGCGCTGCATCACGTCGTGCAGCGTCCAAACCTTTCCATGAACGAAAATGCGTGGCCAGGCGAGCGCCCAGTTGCGGGTTTTGCGATGCAACTCGGCCGATGACATCTGCGAGGAGCCGATAGCCCGAACCGTCGGGCCGATGAAAACCGGACGGATTGGCGCCGGCAAAGCTGGCGACCAGCGCGCGAACACGGTTGGGGTTCGTTTCGATATAGTTCGGATGTGTCATCGCCTGAAGCACCCGGCCAGGTGCATCCGGGCCGGGAATGCGAGCGATCATGCCAAGTAACTTGTCCATGACAAGCGGGTTGTCGCCATGCCGGTTTTCGAATGCAGCCCGCGCCGTGGCGGTCTCGCCGCTCTCCGGCTGACGCAGCATGAGCACTTCGAGCGCGCCGGCCTCTTCGGTCATATTATCGGCCCGGTCGAAGAGCGCTCGGGCGCGCCCGCCATCCGCTTCGGAGACGGTCAGATAGTCCAGCAGAACCAGTTCGAGAGCGCGCCGGCCCGCCGATGGGGCGTCGGGACGATACGACTCGTCGGACAGGAGCGAATCGTAGAGATCGGCGAATGCCGTCGCATGGCGCTCGGCAATGGCCGCCAGGAACGTTTCGCGTGCGACATGAATGGCGTCGGGGTCGACGTTCAGACCCGCCTCTCGACCGAGCGTCGTTTCGCCGGGCAAGGTCAAGGCCAGCGCGCGCCATGCCGCATCAAGCGTCTCATCGCCTGCGATTTCACCGTAGAGGCCAATTAGGGAGGTGGCGGAGGCCGGAAGCGTTTCGCCGTTCGACTGGCGGTAGGAGGCCAGAATGGTGTCGGTCGCCAGCCGGTCCAGCGCTTGCCAGCGTGTGTAGAGGTCATCCTCATGGCGCGCCAGAAAAATGCGATCGGTTTCCGGTTGGTCGATATCGAGGGTCACAGGCGCGGAGAAGCCGCGCAGTAGCGAGACGACCGGCTGTTCTTCAATGCCATCGAAAATGATCGTATCGCGCCGTTTTGTCAGGTGAATGACACCGTTCTTCACAAGGTCGGATTGATCGGCGATGGGAAAATGCGATCCGTCCGGCCGAAACAGTGCGAACGCGATCGGAATATGCATCGGCTCTTTGTCGGTCTGGTCGGGCGTGGCCGGCACGGACTGGTGCATCGTCAGGGTAAGCCGGCCTTTCGCCGTGTCGTAATCCGTCTCGACGGTGACTTGGGGCGTGCCGGCCTGATGATACCAGAGCGCAAACTGCGTGAGTGGGCGGTTCGATGCCTCTTCGAAGCAGGCGAGAAAATCCTCGATGGTCGCAGCATCGCCATCGTGCCGGTCGAAATAGAGGTCCATGCCGGCACGAAACGCATCGTCGCCGACTACGATCCGCAACATGCGGACCACCTCGGAGCCTTTTTCGTAAACCGTCGCCGTGTAGAAATTGTTGATCTCGCGGTAGGCCGTCGGGCGGACCGGATGGGCCAGCGGTCCGCCATCCTCCGGAAACTGGGCGGATTTCAGCAGGCGGACTTCAGCGATCCGGCGGACGGGCCGGCTGCGCATATCGGCGGAAAATTCGTGGTCGCGATAAACCGTCAGCCCTTCCTTCAGACAAAGCTGAAACCAGTCGCGGCAGGTGATCCTGTTGCCGGTCCAGTTGTGGAAATATTCATGGGCGATGATCGTCTCGATATTGGCGTAATCCGTGTCGGTCGCGGTTGTCGGATCGGCCAGGACGTACTTGTCGTTGAAGACGTTGAGGCCCTTGTTCTCCATCGCGCCCATATTGAAATCGGACACGGCGACGATGTTGAAGACGTCGAGATCATATTCCCGTCCGAATACGTCTTCGTCCCACTTCATCGAACGTTTGAGACTGTCGATGGCCCAACCGGTTCGGCTCTCCTTTCCGCGCTCGACATAGACACCGAGTTTGACGTCCCGGCCGCCCATGGTGGTGAAGCGGTCGAATGCGCCGACAATATCGCCGCCGACCAGTGCGAACAGATAGGACGGCTTCGGCCAGGGATCGTGCCACTCGGCGAAGTGCCAGCCATCGGGAAGGTCGCCCGCAGCGCCGGGATTGCCGTTCGACAGCAGCACGGGCGCGTCGGCCTTCGGCGCTTCGATCCGCACGGTATAGACGCTCAGCACATCGGGCCGGTCGGGGAAGTACGTGATCCGGCGAAAACCTTCGGCCTCGCATTGGGTGCAGTATACGCCATTGGATCGGTAGAGGCCGGACAGCGCCAGATTGGCCTCCGGATCGATGGCGGTTTCGATCTCGAGCGTGAACGGTTCATGCGGGACACCGGCAATCCGCAACTGATCCGGCGTGATTTCGACATCATCCACCGGCGCGCCGTTGAGCCTCAACGAGACGAGTTCGATTCCATCGCCATCGAAGACGAGTTCGTCGCCAGGTGCAGTATCGGGATGGCGGCGGACGTCCAGAACCGCCTTCACGATCGTACGGTTGGGGTGAAGCCGGAATGTCAGTGCAACACTGGGGACAAGATAGGATGGCGGCGCATAGTCCGATAGGTTGATCGTTGTGCCGACTTCGCTTCTCATTTTCGTCCCCTATCTGTCATGCCGGTGGCGGTTTTCGTCTATCGATAATGCGTGGGATGTGTTGCAGATTGCCGACCGCATCGTCTAGCGCAATAGGCCGACCGGTCCAAACGGCTATGTTCGGCCGCCGGCGGCATAGGCAAGTCAAAAGGGTGTCAGATGAGTGTAGCGCCTCCGAAATTCGGTCTCGGTCAGTCGGTGAGACGCGTCGAGGATAATCTACTGCTGACGGGCCATGGCCGCTATACCGACGATGAGAAGCGACCCGGTCTCCTTCATGCTGTCATGTTGCGCGCGCCTGTGGCGTCAGGATCCTTTTCTCTGGGTGATCTGACCGATGCCCGCGCCGCGCCCGGCGTAAAGCTCATCCTGACGGCCGACGATATCGACCATTTGAAACCGCTGGAGACCGGGTTTCGACCCCGGCAGCCCGACGGCAGCAAACCGGATGGCCGCGCCATTCCGATTCTTGCCAGGGACGAGATCGGTTACATGGGTGACGCGCTTGCCTTTATCGTCGCCGAAACGCGCGATCAGGCCGCCGATGCGCTGGAGATGATTCCGCTCAGCTTCGAAGGCGGTGAGACGGTACTGGACATCGAGGCAGCGGCAGAGAAAGCCAGTCCGTTGGCCGGTTCCGACCTCTCCAGCAACGTTGCCTACCGTCAGGAAATCGGAGACGAGGAGAACACCGAAAAGGCCTTTAACATCGCCCAGCATGTCACCACGGTGAATTTCTGGAACAATCGTCTGGTCCCCAATTATATGGAGGTGCGCAGTGCGCTCGGCGAATATCGCGACGGCCGCTATATTCTGACCGCCGGAACGCAGGGCGTGCACAATACCCGCTCCCAGGTTGCCGCCAGCCTGGGTATCGACAGCAGCGAGATCCAGGTCCTCACCTACGATGTCGGTGGCGGGTTCGGCCCGAAAGGCTGGGCTTATCGCGAGGATGTTCTGGTTTGCGAAGCGGCAAAGCGTCTCGACGCACCCGTCAAATGGAGCGCCGATCGCACCGATCATTTCCTGACCGATGCGCAGGGCCGCGACAATCTTGTCACTGCGTCAATGGCGATGAACGATGAAGGCCGGTTCCTTGCTTTGAAGATCGATCTGATCGCCAATATGGGCGCCTATACCTCGCGCAACGGGATGCTAATCCCCTATCTCGGCGCGTCGATGGCGACCGGTCTCTACGATATCGGTGCGCTCCATATGGCTATCACCGGCGTTTACACGAACACTGCGCCGGTCGACGCCTATCGCGGGGCGGGGCGTCCGGAAGCGGCGTTTCTCATCGAAAAGCTGGTCGATGTCTGCGCGCGTGAAATAGGCCTGTCTCAGGACGAAATCCGTCGCCGCAACTTCATCTCGGCATTTCCGTACAAGACGCTGACCGGTCGCAATTACGACGTCGGCGAACCGGAAGCCCATATGGATGCGGCCATGAAAAGAGCCGACTGGGCAGGATTCGAAGCTCGCTTGGAGGAGAGCAGACGCGCCAGCCGCCTGCGCGGTATCGGCATGGCTACCTATATCGAGGCCTGCGCTTTTGCCGGCTCGGAACCGGCCGATCTGCGCCTGAAAGACGACGGCCGCCTCCTGCTGAAGATCGGCACCCAGAGCAACGGCCAGGGCCACAAGACGGCCTATGCGCAGTTCATCGCCGACCTTTTCGGCGTGCCGGTCGATGCCATCGATGTGGAACAGGGCGACAGCGATGCCCTGCCATCGGGCGGCGGCACGGGCGGCTCACGCTCGATCCCCATCGGCGGCGTCTCGGTCCGCCGCGCCGGCGAAGTGCTGGAAAAGAATCTGCGGCAGATCGCTTCGGACGAACTGGAAGCCGCTGCCGCCGATCTGGAATTCTTCGAAGACGGCATTCGTGTCGCCGGCACCGACCGGTCGCTCAGCCTCGCCGACCTGGCCTCAAAGGCCAGCGACAAGTCGAAGCTTGCGGTGGTCGAGGAAGTCAAACAGGACGAAGCGACCTATCCGAACGGCACGCATATCTGCGAGGTCGAGATCGACCCCGAAACCGGCATGACGGTCATCATGAACTATGTCGTAACCGACGATTTCGGCGTCGCCGTGAACCCGCTTCTGCTTGAGGGCCAGGTCATGGGTGGCATCGCGCAGGGTATCGGTCAGGCCCTTCTGGAAGCCGCGGTCTATTCGCCGGACGGCCAGCTTATCTCGGCAAGTTTCATGGACTATGCCATGCCGCGCGCCGACAATATTCCCGGCATCGACTTCTCCATGCGCAATGTGCCGTCCACAACCAACGCGCTCGGCATCAAGGGTGCGGGCGAAGCCGGCTCGATCGGTGCGACGCCGGCGGTTCTGAACGCGGTTGTCGATGCGCTCCACCGCGCCTACGGCATTACCCATATCGAAATGCCGACAACGCCGCTGCGGGTCTGGGAAACGATCAAGGCAAGCGGGAATTGAACCAGGCCGACCAGACCGCAGAGGAAGAGGAGGGGAACGATAGTCGGCGAGCGAACCGGGCAGAGCGGCTCGCCCCGCCCTTTCCCCAGCCGCAACCGCTGAAGGGGATCGGTCTGAAGCTGCTGTCGGTCAGCACGCTTCTGGCCATGGTGAGTTGCATCAAGGCGGCCGGCGACCTGCCGCCGGGCCAGCTCGTCTTTTTCCGCTCCTTCTTCGCCGTGCCTTTCATACTTGGCTGGCTCGTCATGCGCGGTCATCTGCGCGGCGCATGGAAAACGGATCGGCCATTCACCCATTTGATCCGTGGCCTGTTCGGCGTGGTGGCGATGGGCTGCAATTTCTACGCGCTGACGCTCCTGCCTCTGCCGGACGCAACCGCGTTGTTTTACGCCAATCCGCTTTTCGTCACGATCATATCGGCGCTCTTTCTGGGCGAGGTCGTCCGACTGTTCCGCTGGGGAGCAGTGATCGTCGGGCTGATCGGGGTCGTCATCATTTCCTGGCCGCAGATGACTTTGGGCGAAGGGCTTGGCAGCGAGCAGAGAGATGGCGTCATTTTCATGCTGCTGGGCGCTTTCTTCGCCGCTCTCGCCATGGTGACGGTCCGCCAATTGGTGAAGACGGAAGGCTCCGCCACGATCGTTCTGTGGTTCAGCATGGTTGCAAGCTTTGCCGCGCTCGCCACTTTGCCTTTCGGCTGGCGGATGCCGACGCCGCAGGAATGGACGCTTCTTCTGGCCAGCGGCGCGCTGGGCGGTCTCGGCCAGATTCTGCTGACCCAGAGCTACCGCTATGCTAGCCTCGCCACCATCGCGCCGTTCGAATACACGTCGATGTTGCTGGCCATCGGTGTCGGTTTCGTCATCTTCGGCGAGGTGCCGACCGTCTACACGATTGTCGGTAGCGCCGTCGTCATCGCCGCCGGTCTTCTGATCATCTGGCGCGAACATAAACTCGGCCTGGAACGGCGCCGCGCCAAGAAGCTGACGGCCCCTCACTGAGTCTGACGGAGGTTCGGACGCCATATCCTGCATCGATGTGCGGACAATCGTGACGGGCTGTCCTCAGCCGCCGTCCGCCAGCCGTGACTTCACGGCAAGGAGGTCGGCCCACGTCAACCGTTTCTGAGCGGGGTTCTTCATCAGGTAATGCGGGTGGAAGGTCGGGCGGACGGCAACGGGTTCCATCGCCTCGTCCGTGACGGCCAGTTCGATCTCATGCCAACGCCCCCGGTCTTTGAGAAAATTGCCCTGCTGTCCGGTCAGGCTCTTCAACGCAGTTTGGCCAAAGGTCAGGACGATTTTCGGCTGGCTGAGTGCGATATGCCGCAACAGGAAGGGGCGAAGCACCGCCTGTTGTTCGTCGGTGGCGATGCCACCCGGGGCGCGCCAAGGGCAGGCGGCGGCGAAACGCGTATCGGCGCGGCTTTGACCGATTGCCGCCAGCATCATATCGACCATTCGCCCGCCCGCTCCGCTCCAGAGCTGTTCACCGGAAACGTCCTGACGTTCGGGGCAGTCTGCCAGAACCAGAAGGGCGGCCGTCTCCGGCCCGGAGCCGAACACCATGGTCGGCACGGTTTGCGCCAGATCGATGCCGTCCCATTGGACGAGCGCCTCTCGCAGGGCGTCGATTGTATCGGCCTGCCGCGCAATTTCGTTGGCTTCTGCAATCCGTGCCGGCAGATCCTGCCCCATGGCCGGCGTATCGTTGGAGGACGTTGCCACGACGTTCGGCATTGCCTCCCGCCCGGCAGGACCGGCCTGGCGCTGTGGAGATTGCGATGGGCCCGTATCGGCGGGCTCAGGCAAAGCCAGCCGATTGGCGGGCTGGTCGTCGAGCGGTGTATCGACCCCCGCATCGCGATAAAATTCCAAAATGCCTGCGAGATCGTCCATGACCCATCTAGAAAGCCGAACGGTGTCTATGCAAGCCATTGAAGGGCAGGAACGGCCAATAAGCCTCTTCGGCAAGATGGAATTGGTCGGCGGCCACCAGGCAATCCACAGTGGTACGAATGGAGGACGGAACTGCCTTTGAAGGTCTGGTGAATAACGAAACGGAACGCTAGAATTACTTTTACGTAAGCGTCATTGTAGGCGCTATGGTTGACTGGATTGGCCGGTCCGGTGTCATACCTTTATGAAGGTAGCGAGAGGTCCGCGCCGCAGGCGCGTCAACAAGGGGAGAGGTCGGTGAGCGAAGTTGAGCGTGAAAGCATGGAATTCGACGTTGTCATCGTCGGGGCCGGTCCGGCGGGGCTGGCGGCGGCCATCCGACTGAAGCAGCGGAACGAAGATCTTTCGGTCGTCGTATTGGAAAAGGGCTCGGAAGTCGGCGCACATATCCTTTCGGGCGCTGTCATGGACCCATCCGGACTGAACGAGCTTATTCCCGACTGGCGCGATGATCCCGACTGCCCGCTCCAGACGGAGGTGACGGCCGACCATTTTCTTGTCCTTGGCCATTCCGGATCGGTTCGCCTGCCGAACTTCATGATGCCGCCCCTGATGAACAATCACGGCAATTACATCGTCTCGCTCGGTGATGTCTGCCGTTGGCTCGGGGCCCGGGCCGAAGCGCTCGGCGTGGAGATCTATCCTGGCTTTGCCGCCGCCAACCTCGTTTATGGCGATAATGGCGAGGTGAGGGGGGTCGTCACCGGCGATATGGGCGTGACGCGCGAAGGCGAAGAAGGCGCCAACTTCATGCCCGGCATGGAATTGCTCGGGAAGTATACGCTGATCGGAGAGGGCGTACGCGGCAACCTGGCCAAGCAATTGATCGACAAGTTCGATCTGTCCAGGGATCGCGAGCCGCAAAAGTTCGGTATCGGCCTGAAAGAGGTCTGGGAGGTGAAACCGGAAAACTTCCAAAGCGGCCTTGTGCAGCACTCTTTCGGCTGGCCGCTCGACATGAAAACCGGCGGCGGGTCGTTCCTCTACCATTTCGACGACAACAAGGTGGCTGTCGGCTTCGTGGTTCACCTGAACTACGAAAACCCCTATATCGCCCCGTTTCAGGAGTTTCAGCGCTTCAAAACGCATCCGGCCATCGCCCCCGTCTTCGAAGGCGCAAAACGGCTGTCCTATGGTGCACGTGCGATCACCGAGGGCGGTTATCAGTCGGTTCCCAAACTGACATTCCCCGGAGGAACGCTGATCGGTTGCTCCGCCGGCTTCGTCAACGTGCCGCGCATCAAGGGCATCCACAACGCGATGCATTCCGGCCTGCTGTCGGCCAACGCCGTGGCGGACGCTTTAGCCGAAGGCCGCACGCACGATGAATTGCAAATCGTCGAGGAGAGCTGGCGGGACGGCCACATCGGCAAGGACCTGAAGCGCGTACGTAACGTCAAGCCGCTCTGGAGCCGGTTCGGTACCGTTCTAGGTGTCGCGCTCGGCGGCTTCGACATGTGGCTGAACCAGATCTTCGGCGCTTCGCTCTTCGGCACGATGAGCCATGGCAAGACCGACGCCAACGCGACGAAGAAGGCCAAGAATTTCAAGCCGATCGATTATCCGAAGCCGGACGGTACGCTGACCTTCGACCGGCTGTCATCGGTGTTTCTGTCCAACACCAACCATGAAGAGGATCAGCCGATCCATCTTCAGGTGAAGGATATGAGCCTTCAGGAACGCAGCGAACTGCATGAATATGCCGGCCCTTCGACGCGTTACTGCCCGGCGGGAGTCTACGAATGGGTCGACGGCGAAGGCAATGCGATACCGGCGGAAAAGATGCTGGAGGTCGAGGACGCGACCTACGTCATCAACGCGCAGAACTGCGTGCACTGCAAGACCTGCGATATCAAGGACCCCAATCAGAACATCAACTGGGTGCCGCCGCAGGGCGGCGAAGGACCGGTCTATCAGAGCACCTAGGCGCTGTATCGAGGCCTCACCGGCTAAGAATCGCGTAACCGCGATGATCGCGCCCGGCCTTTAGTGGTGGACGGACGGACGATGCCATGATCCAATGAGCCGCGTGATTTGGAGGATCGGGGTCCACCATGCCGCTTGAAATTGGACGTGCCGCTTTCGCGCTTGCTGCGATGGGTTTGATGGTGTCACAGCCCGCTTCGGCTGGGGTGCATCTGTCGGAAAGCACGCGATATTACATCGTGAACGGTCAGACCGGTCGGGAGGTCGTACGCGAGATGGCGCGGCGCGGGCCCCGCAGCGGGTTTCTGGCCCGCGACATCGCGCAGACATGGTACAGCCCGAGAAACGATGGCGAACTGGTTCTGGAGAACGGGATCTGCCGGGTTCGCAACCCGGGCGTTCGGTTGCATATTCGATATACCTATCCACGTCTGAGCGACAGAGCCGCCCCACAACTCCAGCATCGCTGGCAAGCCTTTATCGAAGGTGTCCGCAAGCACGAGGCCCAGCATGCCGCGCTGGCCATTCAAATGGCGGACAAGATCGACGATCTTCTGAGCCGCTTCGCCATGCGAACCGACGACAGACATTGCGGAAAGGCCAAGCGCGAAATGGCGCGTCGAATGGATGCGATCTGGAAGGAATACGATCTTCGCCAGAACGCCTTCGACAGGGTCGAGCACCGGCGGGGCGGCGAAGTGGATAAACTCGTCAAGGCGTTGACCCGCTGAGCCTGAGTTGGGCTCTAGCCTATCGTTCCGGGCCAAGGCAGATGGTCGGCTGGATCTCCTGCACACAAGGCAGATAGGCGCCAGTGCCGAAGCTATATGCGGGACGGACGCCTTCTGCGACCAGAATGGAAAGGCCAAGGCCGAAGCCGGCGGTCAGAAGGCAGATGGCGATGAAGCGTCGGACAATCATGGAACTGGACACCGGCTGCTGGTTCAACATGGCCCGATCATCCCACGCCACCACTGAACTCACGCTGAGATCGCCGTTCACCTGAGGTTCAAAATCATTGACGAGCTCTGAACGCCAAAAAGCAGGTGTCCGGCGCGGCAGGGAGATATGCCTGACCGCGCGGCTTCCCATCGCCCATGGAAAAGGGCGGTGACCGAAAGCCACCGCCCTTTCAAGTTTGCGGATAACTGGACGACGTCAGTGCGACATCAGAACCGGAACGGTGATCTGATCGATGATCGAGCGCGTCGCGCCGCCGAACACCATTTCACGCCATCTGGTATGACCGTAAGCGCCCATGGCGATCATGTCGGCGCCAATATCGGCCGCCGCATTGAGCAGTTCATTGCCGATGGTTTTGGACGTCAGCTTGCGCGACATCGCCTCCACATTGAGCCCGTCGCGGGCAAGCGTCCGGGCCAACGTATCACCGGGCACGAAACCGTGCGTGGCGTCTTCCTGTCCGGCATCGATGGCAATCACGGTGATACGGCCGTCCGGCTTGATAAGAGGGAGAACATCGAAGGCCGCCCGTGCCGATTCACGCGTTCCGCTCCAGGCGATCATTACGTGGGAGCCGACATCGGTCGCCGATGTCGCTTCCGGCACGACCAGAACCGGACGACCGGAATCGAGCGCCAGAACCTCCGGCGGAATGGCAACGTTCACCTTGCCTTTCTGCAGGGCGAGGACGAAATCGTAATTGCGCGACAGGCGCGCCAGTTTCGCGCCGATCCCGTTGGGGCCGGCGGTCGCATGGGTAAGGTTGCCCTGCAGGTCCTCTGCCGACAACGCCTTGGTCAGGGCTTGGTCGACCTCTTTCGCCCGCTTGCCGATATCGCGCTCGTAACGGGAACGAACCTCGTCATAATAGGCATCGCTGAGGGCGAACGGTTCGATCGGTGCCACGCCCTCAAAGGCAGGTGAGATATGGGCGCCGACGATGCGTCCGGGCAGTCGTTTGGCGAGAGGTGCGGCGACTTTCATGAGAGGGTCGAGAGCCTCTGGGCATGTCAGATCGAGCATCATCGTTGTCATCAGTGTGGTCCTCCTTCGGTTGTCCGATATGATGGACGTTCGAACACACTAACACCTTGATCAGCGTCAACAATGATTAAGTTTCGTGTCATCCTTTCGACGCATACGGCCGGGCCATCGTTGACCCGGTCGTGCCGATCACTCGCCTTTGCCGTAGCGGCGCGAAGACTTCCTACCGAAAACCGGAAGAGCCTATTTCACCCGTTGAAGCGTTTCGCTTTTGCAGATCACGCCGCCCAGGACGCAGCCGGACAACTTCAGTGAATTGCCGGACACGCTGGCTTTGCCGCTATAGGTCTTGCCTTCGTCCAGCTTGTTGACCTTGCCTTTATATTTGCCGCCCGATCCGTTCATGCAGCCGATCGACTTGCCCTTGAACTCGCCGGTCCGCACCGTGCCGCAATAGGGGCCGGAGCCGGAATAGGCGATCACCGTACCGTTCGGCCGCTTCCACGTGCCGACGATCGGCTCGGCCGCAAAAGCCGGCCCGACGCTGAAAAGACCGAGTGTAAGACCTGTCAGGGCGATCGTGTGTAATTTCATAGTGTTCCTCCCATAGCGTTGCGATGCGCAAGCGCGTCCCTCACTCTTACGCTAACGTAAACGTAGGTCAATATGTGGCTGTTTGATGGCCCGCAAAACGGATTTGGATATGCTTTCCTTAGAGTGAAGTTGGAAAAGCGTAGATAAAAGAGTAGGATAACTGGGAGCTTTCGACCGGCGACGCGTCGTTGGAACGATTTTTATTCAACCGAAATTTGTTAAGCTTGTCTGTTCATATGCTGGCAGCATCCTCTCGGTCTAGATCTCGAAGACGAAAGGGCTGCGGATCATGGCGCGTCTGGATCTCACCTATCATGACGCCGGTTCCATCGCGGTTGCGGGGCCGGCGGAGCGGTATTTCGAACTTGGCCTGGCTTGCGCGACGGGCAAGAATGGAGCGATCGACAAGGTCGCGGCCCATAAATGGTTCAATATCGCAGCATCGAAAGGCTTCGGTCCGACTGCGATACATTGGGTTAAAATCGCGGCAATGCTGGCGAAAACCGAATTGCGACGGCCCTTCGCGACGCGCGAACGCGAATGACGCGTCACTGACGCACTCAGCCTGTGTTTTTCAACGTCTCGCGATAAAGCACCGTCGTTGCCTCATCGAATGCGCACAGAAGGACGGTTCGCGGCAGCTCCGCACAACCCAGATAGGCTAAAATTTCCGAAACGGCCGCTTGGGCTGCCTGCGGCTTGGGATACCCATAGACGCCGGTCGAGATCGCGGGAAACGCGACGGTCTCGCAGCGATGGGATGTCGCAAGCATCAGGCTCTGTCGGTAGGCGCTGCGCAGAAGCCTCTCCTCGCCCGCCGTACCACCCCGCCAGACAGGCCCGACGGTATGAATGACGTGGCGAGCGGGCAACCTGTAACCGTTGGTGATCCGCGCTTCCCCGGTCGGGCAGCCGCCAAGGGCCCTGCATTCTTCCAGCAATTTTGGGCCCGCAGCACGGTGAATGGCGCCATCCACACCGCCACCGCCCAAAAGGCTTTCATTGGCGGCATTGACGATCGCATCCACGGCGAGTCGCGTAATGTCGTCCGTGACGATTTCGATACGCCGCAACATCTCTGGATCGGTCATCGGATGACTTTCACAAGTAAAGGAGAGACGAACACCGGCTATAAACAGAAATTGCCGGCGCCCATCTGGACGCCGGCAATCCCATGTCGATTGTTCTAAGTGAACTTAGAACGAACGCGTGAAGCGAATGACGCCTTCGAGTTCGCCATCGTCCGCACCATCCGGCTCGTCGACGAGATCGCGGTAAGCAACACCGGTCAGGATCGAGAAGTTTTCGACCGGCTCCCAGATCATGGCAGCTTCGACCTGGTAACCGTCGACGCCTGTGCCGTCGAAGGGGTCAGCAACTTCATAGAAGTCCCAGAAGTACTGACCGGAAAGAGCCAGGGTCAGGTTGTCGGTTGCTGCGTATTCCATGGAAGCGATCACGCTCCACTCAGCGCCGCCACCGAACGCCGTACCACCGAGGTCGCCGAGCTCGCCGTCACCGGTGCCCGGTGCATGGGCGTTGCCGCTGTCGGCATAGAGGCCGATCAGCTTGAAGCCGAAGCGGTCGGTCGCGTAGGTCGCGCCGATCTTGGCAGCCCAACCGTCGTCATCGGTAACGGTGACTTCTTCGTCATAAGCGACAGCAGCGAACAGGCCGAAAGCGTCCCAGCCGTAGGAGACGTAACCGACGACGTCCGGAGCGAAGTCGTTCGTGTCGTCGTCTTCGACGGAGATACCAATGGCCAGGCCATTTGCGGCATAGGTGTAACCAACGAGGATCGTATCGGAGCCGCTACCATCGTTCATGGTGTCGTCGCCATACACGTCGCTCATGCCGTCGACGCTGTAGAACGAACCACGGTAGCCCATGACCAGGCCGCCGAGCTGAATGTAGGCAGCTTCCATGTCGACGTTGCCGTCTTCACCGATGGTCGAGTCCAGATCAGGAGCCAGGTCGCCCTGGATACGCAGGTACGAACGCAGCGTGCCGAACTCGGTCTCGGAGCGAGCGTCGAAGTTCAAACGACCACGAACGCTTGCGTTGTAGGTGTCGTCTTCGAAGCCATAGAGGCCGTTATTGGCGGCGTCGTCGTCGGTCGAGAAGCCGAGCTGGAAACGAACGTAGCCGTTGATCGACAGGCAGGTTTCGGTGCCCGGGATGTAATAGAAGCCAGCGCCGTAAGCGTCACAGACGCGAACGTACTCGACGGGCTCCGGTTCGATGATGATGGCGTCGGCAGCCTGAGCGCCAGAAACCGCAACCAGGGAAGCGGCTGAGCCGAGAAGCAGGCTCTTGATTGTCATAATGACCTCCAGTTTTTGAACTCGGGTCGGTCGGCTCGGAGCGTTTGCTCCAAATGTCCCTGCCTCGGACCCCTCAATCGACCACGCCAAAACGCGTCGTCTGGAAGTCATAAACACGATCATTCTGATTCTGCGCAAACGCAAAAGCCCCCATCGGGGCGCGGAGACGTTGTATGTTGGCATCCGCGTGGCAGAAAGGTCACATCTTTGCGACCGCCCCTACCGATCCGGCCATTGAATATGAAGAATTGGTTAATGGCGGGCGCCGGACCACGCTGAAAAGAACGATAGGCTGGCGCTGGTCTTACAGAAGAGGAATGGGACGATTGGACGATCCGGTTTGATGGCGGTTCACTCCCAGGGTTGTCTGGATGATCCGTGAGCGAAATCCAGATCGGGCAACCCGGCCATTCTTGTATTAGCGGTGCCCTTCGTCTCTCCGAAACGGATCCGACGAGGGTCCTCTCTTCTATATGCACGCGAAATAGGCAGGTCTGAACAGCCGGTATGACACAGCGTAAGGGTGGCGGTGTCGATATTTTCAAACCCTTGAGATAGCTGCCGAAAACTGGGGAAGATCACGAAATTGTGAACGGACTTCCAATTTGTATCTGTGACAAACGCTTGACGTAGCGTTTTAGTCTGCTTGGTATAGCGGCAAGCGCTGGCACCGGCCGAATTGTACGGGTGGTGGCGAGCGTGATGAAGAAAAACGATTGGTCAAACCAGATCACCTTGGGAGAGGTTCAATATGAAGAAATATCTGATTGCCGGCCTGGCAGGCGTCGCGTCGCTCACGATGGCGGGAACGTCCGCGATCGCTCAGGACGACGACAAGAACATGGCTGCCTCGTCGAGCACTCTCGGCTCGGTGCAGAGCGCCGGCGAACTGCGCTGCGGCGTCAACACCGGTCTGCCGGGCTTCGCCTCCCAGAACGATGCCGGCGAATGGCAGGGCCTCGACGTCGATTACTGCCGCGCCATTGCGGCCGCGATCTTCGGCGACGCGACGAAGGTGTCCTACACGCCGCTCTCCGCCGTTCAGCGCTTCCCGGCCTTGCAGAACAACGAAGTCGATGTTCTGGCGCGTAACACCACCTGGACGATGGACCGGGACACCAAGCTCGGTCTCGTTTTCGGCGGCGTGAACTATTATGACGGCCAGGGCTTCATGGTCCGCAAGGAAATCGGTGTCTCCAGCGCCAAGGAACTGGACGGCGCAACGGTGTGCGTGCAGTCCGGCACCACCACCGAACTCAACCTGACGGATTACTTCAACTCCAATGGCATGTCCTACAATCCGGTCGTGATCGAGAGCCAGGACAATGTGAACCAGGCTTACGAAAGCGGTCGTTGCGACGTGCTGACGACGGATGCTTCGGGTCTTTATGCCACCCGTCTGGAGCTGGCCGATTCCGATGCTCACATCGTTCTTCCGGAAATCATTTCCAAAGAGCCGCTCGGACCGGCCGTTCGTCAGGGCGACGACACCTGGGCGAACATCGTTCAGTGGGTTCACTTCGCGCTGCTCAATGCCGAGGAACTGGGCGTGACCCAGGAGAATGTCGAAGAGATGAAGAGCTCCGACGATCCGTCCATTCGCCGCCTTCTCGGCGCTGACGGCAATTTCGGCGAGGTTCTCGGCCTTGAAAACGACTGGGCCGCTAACGCGATCGCCGCCGTCGGCAATTACGGCGAGGTCTTCGAGCGCAATGTCGGCACCAGCACGCCCCTCGGAATCGAACGCGGTCTGAACAATCTTTGGACCAATGGCGGCGTGCAATACGCTCCGCCGGTTCGCTAAACCGGTAAATTTGACCCGCCCGAATTGGATTCGGGCGGGTTTCTACTTTGACGGATGCGCATGAAGCGCAGAGGCGCGACCGGTGGAGAGGGCTCGGTATGGCGATTAATACGGATATGGCCGGGGGCCATGCCGGTAGCGGATCGGGCGGCGTGCTCGCCCTTCTGAACGACACACGTTATCGTGGCATCATTGCTCAGATTGCTCTGATCATCGCTCTGGTCGCTCTGGGCTGGTGGCTCGTTCACAATACCATCGAAAATCTGCGATCAGCCAATATCGCATCGGGCTTCGACTTTCTGGATCGCCGCTCCGGGTTCGAGATTTCGCAATTGCCGATCATCTTCTCGTCGGAATCGTCCTATGGGCGGGCGCTGCTGATCGGCATTCTGAACACGCTGATCGTTTCGGCGGCAGGTGTCGTCCTCGCAACCATTCTCGGTTTTCTGGTCGGCATCGGCCGGCTATCGACCAACTACATCATTCGCGGCCTTTCCACTGTCTACGTGGAAACCTTCCGCAACATTCCGCCGCTCCTCGTGATCATGTTCTGGTATTTCGGTGTCCTGGCCGTTCTGCCGCGTCCCGCCGGAGCCATCGCGCTTCCCTTCGGATCGTTCCTGTCCAATCGCGGCCTCCAGACCCCGACGGCGCTGTTCCAGACAGGGGCCTGGGCGACCGGTGTGGCCTTATTGGCCGGAATTGGCGCTGCCGTTCTTCTCGCCTGGTATGCGCGCAAGCGGCAATTGGCGACCGGTCAGCGCATGAAGGTGCTATGGCCGTCGGTCGGTCTGATTGTCGGTCTACCGGTCGTTGTCTTCATTCTGACCGGCTTGCCGGTGGAGTTCGAATACCCGACCGCAACGCGCTTCAACCTGCAGGGCGGCTTCCAGATCAAACCGGAATTTCTCGCCCTTTTCCTCGCCCTGTCGGTTTACACCGGTTCCTTCATCGCCGAGATCGTTCGCGCCGGCATCCTCTCTGTCAGTCACGGTCAGACCGAAGCAGCCTCCGCCGTCGGTCTGCGGCGCGGTCAGATTCTCCGCCACGTGGTCGTGCCGCAGGCGTTCCGCGTCATTATCCCGCCTTTGACGAGTCAGTATCTGAACCTGACGAAGAACTCCTCGCTCGGCCTTGCCGTCGGCTATCCCGATCTGGTGGCCGTGGGCTCCACGGTTCTCAACCAGACCGGCCAGAGTGTCGAGGTCGTGGCGATCTGGATGGTTGTTTATCTGACGATTTCTCTGACGGTTTCCACGTTCATGAACTGGTTTAACCGTCGCGTGAAACTGGTCGAGCGGTAGGAGGACACCATGGAAGAACAGGTTTCCGGCTATGTCGCCGATCAGCAAATTCCCTCCCGCCCGGCGCCGGCGAGCGACAGGGGCATCGTCCACGCGGTGCAGAAGAATCTGTTTGCGACGCCCGTCGACAGCGTCCTGAGTATCGTCTTCGGGGCGTTCGCGATCTGGCTCGCCTGGTCCATTCTGAGTTGGGCCGTGTTCGACGCCACCTTCGTCGGCGGCGACAGAGCGTCCTGCCTGACCCCGGAAGGCGGCGAAAGCGAAGGCGCGTGCTGGGCCTTCGTCGGCGCCAAGTTCAGCCAGTTCATGTATGGCAGCTATCCGATCGATCTACGCTGGCGGCCCAATCTCGTCGGGATCGTCTTCGTGCTTCTCGTGGCGGGGTTCGCCATTCCGAAAGTGCCGTTCAAGGCGCTGAACGGATGGCTTCTCTTCGCCGTTTTCCCGGTGTTTGCACTCGTTCTGCTAACCGGTGCCGGCTTTGACGTGTCGGGCGGCTTCACCGCTTTTCTGATGCTGATGGCGGCGACGGCGGCCTATCTGCTCTACGGCGACGATGCCGGCGGTCTGGCTGCATGGCCCGGAAGGGTCGCGGCCATCGCGCTGATCGCCTGTTTTGCAGGGATCGTGATGTCGTCCCTCGATACCGGCACCATCCGGTTCGCTGGCATCACCTTCACGGTTTGGAGCCTTCTGGCCTGCCTGTCCGCCATCCTTTCGGTGGGTGCGATTGCACTCGGAATGGCGCAGCGGGCCGGCGTACAGATATGGCGTCCGGTCCTGCCTGTGATCGTCGCCACGATCGTCGCGGTACTGCTCGCCGAGGACTACGGTCTGCGCCCGGTATCGACCAATCTCTGGGGCGGGTTGATGCTGACGTTGATCGTCGCTGTGACCGGCATCGCCGCGTCGCTGCCGCTCGGCGTGCTTCTGGCGCTGGGCCGGCAATCCGACATGCCGGCGATCCGGACGGTCTGTGTCATCTTCATCGAGTTTTGGCGCGGCGTGCCGCTCATCACGGTGCTGTTTATGGCGGCCTTCATGCTGCCGCTTCTAATGCCGTCAGGCGTGACGTTCAACCAGTTGCTCCGCGCACTGGTCGGCGTGGCGCTGTTCTCGGCGGCCTATATGGCGGAGGTCATTCGCGGCGGCCTGCAGGCCATTCCGAGGGGCCAGTATGAAGGCGCGCAGTCGCTGGGCCTGTCCTACTGGCAGTCCATGCGGATGATCATCCTTCCGCAGGCCCTGAAACTGGTGATTCCCGGTATTGTGAACACCTTCATCGGCCTCTTCAAGGATACCTCGCTCGTCTACATTATCGGCCTGGCCGATCTGCTTGGCACCGTGCGGCGCGGCTTTTCCGATCCCAACTGGATCACGCCATCCACCGCCGCGACCGGACTCGTCTTTGCCGGTTTCGTCTTCTGGCTCTTCTGCTTCGGCATGAGCCGCTACAGTCTATTCGTCGAACGCCGGCTCGATACCGGCCACAAGCGCTAAGAGGCCTTCCATGACAGACCAGACAATGGCCACGGGCAATTCGCCCGATCCCGCAATCGCCGCAGGCGGCGCCAATCCGGACGCAATGCAGGTCAGCGAGACCGATGTTGCCGTAGAGATGATCGGCGTCAACAAATGGTACGGAGATTTTCATGTCCTGCGCGACATCAACCTGAAAGTCATGCGCGGCGAACGAATCGTCATCGCCGGCCCCTCGGGCTCGGGCAAATCCACGATGATTCGCTGCATCAACCGGCTGGAAGAGCATCAGGAAGGCCAGATCATCGTCGACGGCATCGAGCTGACGCACGATCTGAAGAAGATCGACGAGGTGCGCCGTGAAGTCGGCATGGTGTTCCAGCACTTCAACCTTTTCCCGCACCTGACGATTCTTCAGAACTGCACGCTTGCGCCGATCGAAGTGCGCAAGATGCCGAAGAAGGAGGCCGAAGAGGTCGCCATGCACTATCTCGAGCGGGTCAAGATCCCCGAGCAGGCGAACAAGTATCCCGGGCAGCTTTCCGGCGGCCAGCAGCAGCGTGTCGCCATTGCGCGTTCGCTCTGTATGAACCCGCGCATCATGCTGTTCGATGAGCCGACTTCGGCGCTCGATCCCGAAATGATCAAGGAAGTGCTCGACACCATGGTGGGTCTTGCCGAAGAGGGCATGACCATGCTGTGCGTCACGCACGAAATGGGTTTCGCCCGCCAGGTCGCAAACCGCGTCATCTTCATGGATGAGGGGCAGATCGTCGAACAGAACAATCCGATCGATTTCTTCGACAATCCGCAGCATGAGCGTACCAAGCTGTTCCTTAGTCAGATCCTGCACGGCTAGCGGGGCGCAGCAGATCTCCTTGCTGGACGCTTTGAAAGGTTGGGCGTAGAAGCATTGGAGGGATCGCCCGTTTGGGCAGGGAGAGGACGATGGCTGGACGGAACGCCGACTATGTGCTGCACGGCTATTTTCGTTCGTCCACCAGCTTTCGCACCCGCATCGCGCTCAATCTGAAGGACCTGCCTTACGACCAGGTCACCTATAATCTACGTTCGGGCGAGCAGCGCTCCGAAGGCTATCTTCAACGCAATGCGCAAGGCGCCGTGCCGACGCTGCAACTGCCCGACGGTAGCCATCTCAGCCAGTCGCTTGCCATCATCGAATGGCTCGACGAGACCCATCCGGAGCCGCCGCTTCTGCCGCAGGAGCCGCTGGCGCGGGCGCGGGTCCGTACGCTGTCTTACGCGGTGGCGCTCGATATTCACCCGCTGAACAATCTGCGTGTCCTGAAACGCTTGCGCAGCCAGTTCGATGCCGATGACGAGGCGGTCGCCGATTGGTTCCGCCACTGGGTTGCAGTGGAATATTCCGCGCTGGAGCGCCGTCTGGCGGGCGAAACGGAAACCGGCAGGTTCTGTCACGGCGACCAGGTGACGATGGCCGATCTTTGCCTAGTGGCGCAATCGGTCAACAATCGCCGATTCGATGTCGATGAAAGGCCGTATCCGACCATTCGTCGGATCGTCGAAACATGTCTCGAACGCGAAGAGTTCGAAAGGGCGTTGCCGGCCAACCAGCCCGACGCGGACTAAGCGCGGTATCGCCGCTCACCAGCGCAGGAACAGCCGTCCGGCCAATGCGCCGGTGCCAATCAGCGCAAGAATCGCAATGCCGTACCAGATTGCCAGAAAGAAGGGCGAATCGTCCGGGCAGTGGGCGGCGTAGAGGAAGGTCGATACCGCGCCGCCGAAGAGCCCGGCCAATGCGCCGGCCATGACCGGCCGGACGGTGGCGCGCTGGCGGATCGCGAAGATCACCATGCTCAGGATCGGAAGGGCGATCAGGAAAACGGACGCCGCACAGGCCGCCGGGTTATCGCCCATCAGCCGGGCGGACCAGTTCGCCGGTGAAACGATCATCATTTCCAAGGCTATGCCGATGGCCAGCACGACGAAGCCCACGGCGAGCCATGGTAGATGTCGGGTCGGCTCGCTGGTCGGCTCGGAAACGTCCATAATCAGCCGGATGGCCGGAATGGCCAGCAGGGCGGCGACGATCGGCTTCAGCAGAAAACCGTAATACATGGCGACATCGGGAAGGTCGGCCCGTACGTCGAAAAGAGCGAACATCAACACGGCGCCGACGGCGACCGCCAGACCCAGCGCGACAGGCCAGGAAAGGGGGCGCTTGGGTGGATGGGTGCTCGCTTCGGCGCTGAGCTGATCGATAAGCTGACTGGTTTTCATTTCTCGCTGTCCTTGAAACGCGCGTTCAGCGCCGACAAACCCCGGTGGAAGGCGACACGCACCGCGCCCTCGCTCATGCCGAGGGTCTTGGCGGTGTCGGAAATGCTCTGTCCCTTCAGTGAGATCTCCGAAACGACCTCGCGGGAACGGCCGGAAAGCGCACCGACGGCACGCTCGAGTTCATGATCCAGAATCACCGGCTCGGACTGGTTGTCGCTGAGAACGCTTTCGAAATCCGCGATATCGAGATGAGAGTGGCGCGATTGCGAACGCCAGTGATCGATCGCTTTGTAACGGGCAATGGCGAACAGCCAGGCCGCCACCGGTTTGTCCGGCCGCCAGCTATGACGCTTGGTATGAACGGCGATCAGAACGTCCTGCACGACATCCTCCACATCCGCGGTGCCGCCGCCCGCCATTTTCTTGCGAAGGAACGCGCGCATCGTTCGGGCGACCTCGTCCAGAAAGCGTTGATAGGCGATCCGGTCGCCTTCGAGCCCTGCAGTGAAAAGCCCGTCGAGATCTGGCGTTGAAGGCGGTGCGGTCATCTGCATGACATCCTATTCGAGGCGACCTCCGCCAATGTTACAGAACAGGGGCAGAGTTTTGAAAACCTACAGCCTTTCCGATCACGTTTCGATCACGAAATCGTGAGCCGTGTAACGCCCTTCCGATCGCTCCCGATGTTTGACCATGGATGGCGTGATGCCGTTCAAAAACCCAATCGGACTCTTTGGAGGTATCCACCATGAACCGTCGCAACTTCAGCATCGCTCTCGCCGGCTCCCTGGCAACCGCTCTCTCGGCTGCAGCCATTGCCACGCCCGCCCAGGCGCAGGAGAAGGTAAAATGCTACGGCGTTTCCCTGGCCGGCCAGAATGATTGCGCCGCTGGCCCCGGCACCAGCTGCGCGGGCACGTCCACCGTCGACTATCAGGGCAATGCCTGGACGTATGTGCCAGCCGGCACCTGCGAGACGATGGAACTGCCGGGCGACCGGACCGGTTCGCTCACCGCGCTCGACCGGGACGTACCTGGCATGAACAAGGGCTAAGCGCCCAGTTCCGAACCGGCGGTAAGGTCCCTTCTCTTCGCCGCCGGTTCTCTTCCATTCCTATTTTCCGCGCGGGAGCAGACCCATGCCCAACACATCGCCTTCGTTCACGCCAAGCCAGCTTCCCGCACGGGCCGGCATCGGCCTGAAGGCCGAGCACCGCACGGATATTCTGGACCAGAACCCCGATCTTGGTTTCGTCGAAATCCATGCCGAGAACTATATGGGCGAGGGTGGTGCGCCGCACCGCTTTCTTGAGGAAATGGCAGAGCGCTATCCGCTTTCCATTCATGGGGTCGGCCTGTCCATCGGTGGCGCCGGACCGCTCGACAAAGCGCATCTGACGCGCCTGCGACATCTGCTGGATCGCTACCGTCCGGCCAGTTTTTCCGAGCATCTCGCCTGGTCGACGCATCAGGATCAGTTCCTGAACGACTTGCTGCCGTTACCCTACACCAATGCCACGCTCGACCGGGTCGCATCCCATGTCGATGAAGTACAACAGACGCTCGGCCGCCAGATGCTGCTCGAAAACCCCTCGACCTATCTGCTGTTCGAAGAATCCACGATCGAAGAAACCGAATTTCTCAGACGAATCGCCGAGCGCACCGGCTGTGGTCTGCTCTTCGACGTCAACAATGTCATGGTCACCTGCACCAATCACGGCTTCGATCCCGTTGCCTATATCGACCGCTTCCCGGTGCAGTTCGTCGGTGAAATCCATCTGGCCGGCCACGAGGAAATAGAGGACGAGGCAGGCCAGCGCGTTCTGGTCGACACCCATGACCGCAATGTTTCGAAGGACGTGTTCGGCCTCTACCGCCATGCCTTGAGCCGGCTCGGTCCCGTTGCGACCTTGATCGAATGGGACAATGACGTGCCCGACTTCGAAACGCTGTTCGCCGAGGCGCGGATGGCCGATGCGATCATGGCCGATTTCGTCAGCGCCTCTGTGGAGGCCGCGCAATGATCGCGCTTTCCGATACGGACGCCGCGCAGGCCGAGCTTCTATCCTGCTTGCCGGCGGATGCAACGAGCATCCCTGCCAATATGCGAACGGCGGACGGACGCGCCGATGGGCGGCGTTTCGCTATCTATCGCAACAATCTGAATAGCAGTCTTCACCGTGCACTGGAGCAGCGTTATCCGGTCACGCGGCGGCTGGTCGGCGACGAGTTCTTCGCCTTCGTCGCAGCGCAGTTTACCGCACAGCACCGGCCGACCTCGCCGCTGATGTTCTCTTACGGAGAAGCGTTTCCGTCGTTTCTCGGCGACGTCGAGGCGGCGCGGCATCTCGCCTATCTGCCGGATGTCGCAAGGCTGGAATGGCTGCTCGGCGAAGCCTATCACGCGGCCGATGCCGTGATCCTGCAAATCGCCGATCTTCAGGCGCTGGACCTTGCCGATGCCGCTGTTCTCGCGACTATCGCAAAGCATCCGGCAAGCCGCCTTCTGGCGTCGTCCCATCCGGTCGGGTCGATCTGGATCGCCCATCAGGATGAGACAGTTGCGCCGCTCACCGAAAGAGGTTCGCAGAACGTACTTCTGACCCGTCGGGAGGAGGCGGTTTCACTGACGTTCCTGTCCGACGCCGAAATGGGGTTCGCAAGCGCGCTGCTCGATGGACGTGGACTGGAAGACGCGGCGATGGCGGCGTTCGAAGCCGATTCATCGTTCGATTTCGGCGCCACGCTTCTTCGCCTGACCGAAGCCGGCGCACTCACCCTGACGAACTGACCGAGGAGGACACATCATGAATGGCCTTTCCGAACGCCTGAACGCAATCGCTCTCTTTTTCGAACCGGTGGCGTTGCTTGCCCTGCGGTTCGCGCTCGCTGTGCCCTTCTTCAAATCCGGCCTGACCAAATGGGACGGGTTCGGTCAGCTGTCCGACACCACGACGCTGCTCTTTACCCATGAGTTCCGGCTGCACATTTTCGGTGCGGCAGTGCCGTATCCCTTTCCATCGCTGATGGCGTGGATGTCCGGTATCTTCGAAATCCTGTTGCCGGTGCTTCTGGTTCTGGGCCTGATGACTCGCTTCTCGGCACTCGGCTTGCTCTTCATGACGGCGATCATCCAGCTTACCGTGCCGTCCGCCTGGGCAAATTTCCATCTGCCATGGGCCGCCATGGCGCTGGCGCTGGTTGTTTATGGTGCCGGTCAGATCAGCCTCGACCGCCTTCTCGGCCGTTGGATCGGGGACGAAAAAGCCGGTGGAGGGCGCTCTTACGCTCACTAGACCGGTGCCATTGTCGACCTTCGGCAAAGCCGTTAAGCCACCTCCATCGAACATCGGAGGTGGCTTTATTCATGAGCGACGCGCAGACCATCGTGATCGTGGGTTCGGGACATGCCGGTGCGCAGGTCGCCGCCAGCCTGCGGCAGGAGAAATTCGCAGGCGAAATCCTCATGTTCGGCGATGAGCCCGGCTTGCCTTATCAGCGGCCGCCGCTCTCCAAGACCTATATGAAGGACGGCAATCCAGACCGCCTTCTGATCCGCAATCAGACCTTCTTCGACGACAACGCCATCGTTCTGCGCAACGAGACGCGCGTTGCGGCGATCGATCGCGAAGCCCATGAGATCGTGCTCGCCGATGGCGAACGCCAGCGCTACGATCATCTCGTTCTCGCTACAGGGGCGGTCAACCGCGCGCTGCCGATTCCGGGGATCGACCTGGAAGGTGTGCTGGAACTGCGCACGTTGGCTCACGCCGAAGATATTCGTGGGCGGATGGGCGCCGCCGATCATATCGCGATCATCGGCGGCGGCTTCATCGGGCTGGAATTTGCGGCCATGGCGCGAGGGCTTGGCACGGACGTCACCGTTCTGGAACTGGCGGACCGGGTGATGGCGCGTGCCATTGCTCCGGAAACCAGCGCCTATTTCGACGAATTTCACCGATCCATCGGCGTCGATCTGCGGCTCGGGGCCGGTGTCGACAAGATCATCGACCGTGACGACGGCCATACCGGTGGGGTTGTTCTGAAAGATGGCACTCGCGTGGAGGCCGATCTGGTTCTGGTTGCCGCCGGGGTGGCGGCGCGGGACGAACTGGCGCGCGAAGCCGGGCTGCCGGTCGAGAACGGGATCGTCGTCGACACGATGTTGCAGACCGCCGATCCGGCGATCAGCGCCATCGGTGACTGCGCATCCTTTATCCATCCGCTCGGCGACAGCCGGATGCGGATCGAATCCGTCCAGAATGCGACGGACCAGGCGCGGGCCGTGGCTCTTCGTCTTGCTGAGGGGCAGGGTGGTGGCGGTCATCCGCCCTATTCGGGTTTTCCCTGGTTCTGGAGCGATCAGGGCGACCGCAAGCTCCAGATCGCGGGTCTGACCGCAGGTGCTAACGGCCGGGTGGTCCGTCGCAATGACCGCGGCGGCTTTTTGGTCCACTGCTTTCGGGATGGGCGCTACATCGGACTGGAAACGGTCAATGCGCCGGGCGACCACCTGATGGCCCGGCGGCTCCTCGCTGCCGGCGTCGAACTGGACCGTACGGCGCTGGAAGAGGCCGGCTACGATTTGAAAGCGTTCAAGAACCGCCTTTGAGAGTGTGAAGGCTCAGGGTGTGAGATCGCCGGGTTCGGGCAGCCCATGTGCGCGGCACGTCGCGGTGAGCGTGTTCGCCAGAAGGCAGGCAATCGTCATCGGCCCGACACCGCCCGGAACGGGCGTGATCGCGCCCGCGCGTTCGCTGGCTCTGGCAAATTCGACATCGCCGACCAGCTTTGTCTTGCCGTCGTCCCTGGTCAGGCGATTCATGCCGACATCGATGACGACCGCGCCTTGCTTGATGTGATCGCCGGTAATGAGTTCGGGCCGACCGACGGCGACGACGAGGATATCGGCATTTCGGCACACGGTCGCGAGATCCTGGGTCCGGCTGTGGGCGATCGTTACTGTACAACTGTCGCGCAGCAGCAACTGCGCCATCGGCTTGCCGACAATATTGGAGCGCCCCACCACAACAGCATTCTTGCCGGCGAGCGAACCGAGCGTGTCGCGCAGCATCATCAGGCAGCCGAGCGGCGTGCACGGCACCATCGCCTTCTGGCCGGTGGCCAGCTTTCCGGCATTGCTGATATGGAACCCGTCGACATCCTTTTGCGGCGCGATGGCGTTGATCACCAAGGCTTCGTCGAGATGGGTGGGCAGGGGCAACTGCACCAGAATACCGTGCACGTCCGGGTCGGCATTGAGCCTGTCGATCAGGCCGAGCAGTTCGGTCTGCGTCGTTTCCGCCGGCAGTCTGTGCTTATAGGAGTTCATGCCGGCGGCGACGGTTTGCTTGCCCTTGTTTCGGACATAGACCTCGCTGGCCGGGTCCGCTCCGACAAGCACCACGGCGAGGCCGGGAGTCAGCCCGTTCACCTCTTTCAGGCGGGCGACATGGTCGGCGACGCGACCACGGACATTTGCGGCAAAGGCCTTGCCATCGATGATTTTTGCCGTCATCGGGCGTGGCATCCTTGATCTGTTGGCGTTGCCGTGGCGCTATGACACGATGACGCCTGTGACGGCAACCGCCTGAACGATGGAAAGCAGTGAGCCTTGGACCTTTTGACGAAGAATTCGGTTGCAGGGCGGGCGTGATGGTGAAACGGACTGTCGAAGAACTGCGTCAGGAAGCAGCCGACCTGTTCCATGTCGCCATCGACGCCGCCGATCCCGGCCCGGCGACGGCACGCGCGCTTTTAAACCGATCCGAGGTGATCGAAGCGGCGAAATCCGTGACGCTTCTGGCTTTCGGCAAGGGCGCCGTTGCCATGGCCCGGGCAGCGCTTCCGATTGTCGGCGAGAAGTTGCGCTATGGCGTCGTCGTGACGACCGAGATGGCGGCCGAACCGGTCGAAAATCTGGAGGTGATCGCTGGCGGTCATCCCGTTCCCAACGAAGGCAGCCTGGTGGGCGGGGAGGCGCTGGCGCGGGCGGCGACGCAGGCCGGCGGGGGCGATCTCGTGCTCGCGCTGATCAGCGGCGGCGGGTCGGCCCTTGCGGTTGCGCCGATCGATGGGTTGGACCTTTCCGACAAGATCGCACTCAATCGGGCACTGCTGCGATCCGGTGCGGACATTATCGAAATGAATGCGCTTCGCTCTGCCGCCTCGCGTCTGAAGGGCGGTGGTCTGGCGTATCTGGCCGCTCCGGCGAGCGTTCTCGGTCTGATTCTCTCCGATGTTCCGGGCGACGATCCGGCGGTTGTGGCGAGCGGACCCACGGCGCCTGGCGCCGCCAATCCTAGCGCTTTGACGAAGGCCATCGAACGCGTCGGCGCGGCTGGGTTTTCGCCGGAGAAGCTGAAGCCCATTGCTGCGACCCGCGCCGAACCGCCTACCCCAGGCGATGTCATCAACCGTATCGTCGGCAGCAATTCCATCAGCCTCGATGCGGTTGCGGCATTCGCTGAGAAAATGGGCTGGAAGACTGTCATCCTGGATCGCTGGCTCGAAGGCGACGTGGCCGATGCCGCGGAACGATTCCACGCAGCCGCGCAGGATTGTGTGAGGTCAGATGCGCCGGTGGCCATTCTTGCCGGGGGCGAAACCTCTGTGACCGTAACGGGCGAAGGGCGCGGCGGTCGCAATCAGGAACTGGCGCTGCGACTTGCACGAATTTGTCACGAAAGGCCTTTCAAGCGGGACTGGTGCTTTCTCAGCGGCGGAACGGATGGCCGCGACGGCCCGACGGATGCGGCGGGCGGTCTGGTCGATGCCGGCAGCTGGCAGCGGATCATCGATGCGGGCGTTATGCCGGACGCCCTTTTGGCGAACAACGATTCCAACAAGGCGTTGGCCGCTTCGGGCGATCTTCTAACAACCGGGCCGACCGGAACGAATGTGGCGGATATACAGATACTTCTGCTGCGCTGAAACACAGTCAGCTTGCTTGTCTTTGCAGCGGTTTAATCTTCCTCGGGGTCGTTTGCAGGCTTCCGATACAAAAGTTGGTTGTGTCGGTAAGCGGCGGGTTGTATTGAAAGTGTTACATTATCAAGGTTTAACTAACTTTAGGGCCAATTGGGACAGCACGACGTCTTGCCAAACTGGCAGCACGCGACTAGGCCTTTGGTAGGTTTTGGGCTTCTGAACGTCAGGGGGTGATAGTCATGCTCGGTAAGTATCTCGTTTTAGGTGTCGCTCTTGCGGCCTTTCCTCTCAATGCGGCTGCGGCGGCTGACTGCTCCTGCGTGGTATCGGGCAATGTGACCGTTTCCAATGTCAGCGGCGACGTTCGCGTTACCGGCGAAGAGGGTTTTGCCAGTGCCGTTCCTGGCACCGTGCTCGGCGTCGGTTCTCGGCTTTCCACCGGTGCCAGTAGCAATGCAGAGCTTTCCGGGGCCGGCTGTGATCTCTCGGTCGCATCGGATACGGACGTGGACATTCTGCCGGCTGACGGCAAGGGCATCTGCCTCGCGACCGCTTCCGTCACAAATGTGCCGCAGCTCAATAAGCAGGCGGCGTATGGCCAGACGCTGAATGGCGCTCCGGTTCCGTTGCTCGTCATTGGTGGCGCCGTGATCGTCGGTGGCATTGTTGCCGCCGCGGCTCTCTCCGATGACAATGACGCCAGCGACTGACTGGCAGGCCATCAGGACAACCGCATCGCCTGACTGACACATTCTGCGTACGGGCAGCCGATTGTTTCGGCTGCCCGTTTTGCGTTGATCTTTCCCGAACCCTTTGTTCGTAACCAATCGGTATTGGATGGGATGTTCAGCGGAAGGCGCATATTCGGCGAAGCGTCCGTGCCGTGCGCGATTTTTCCGATGCGACTAAGATGATGCTGCGGCGGCGATGATTCGACGCTTGACCGAGGGACTGGGTGGAGGGAGCCATCCGGAAAGGCTCCGATGCCGAAAGGACTGATCCTGACATGAATGCGCCAATCGCCTGTTTCGTGATGAGCGGAGGCATCGGTTCGCGTCTGTGGCCGCTCTCCCGGGAGGACAATCCCAAACAGTTTCACGATCTTGCAGGCAATGGCTCGATGCTGATGAGCACAGTCCGCCGTAGCCTTGCGCGCACCGCCGGCTCCTCCTCGGTCTATCTGATTGGCAGTGAACGTCATGCAGCGCGTGTCGCCGACGAACTGGCTGCGGTCGATCTTCGCGGCGGTCAGGCCGTTTTCGAACCGGTTGGCCGCAATACGGCCCCGGCCGTCGCGCTGGCCGCACAGATTGTGCTTGATGGCGAAGAGGATGGACTGTGCCTCGTCATGCCGTCCGATCATGTTATCGAAACCACCGAACAGTTCTGGCAGACGGTCGAGGACGGGGTAGATGCCGCCGAAAGCGGGCAGATCGTCGTTTTCGGCATTCGCCCGACCGCGCCGGAGACAGGCTTCGGCTACATCGAGGTCGGCGACTTCGGAACGGGCGCTGCCCGCAACGTCAAGCGGTTCGTGGAAAAGCCGGACGAGGCAACCGCGAAGACCTATCTGGCGAACGGCAATTTCTTCTGGAACGCCGGCATCTTTCTGTTTCGCGCCTCGGTAATGCGTGAAGCATTCGAGACCCATCGGCCGAAAATGTGGGCGGATGTCGCCCGGGCTTATGGCCGTCGCCGTGCGCAGGATGGCGCGCTCTACCTGCCGGAGGAGATTTACGAGACGATCGAAGACGATTCGATCGATTACGCGATCATGGAACGGTTCGATCGCATTGCGCTCGTCGAAGCCGGCTTCCGCTGGAACGATCTGGGTTCCTGGAGCGCTTTGCTTGATGTCGCGGCAACCGATGACCGGGGCAATGTCGTTGCCGGCGACGTCATCGCCATCGATTGCGATCATTGTTATCTGCGAAGCCAGGGCCGCCTCGTTTCGGCCGTTGGTTTGAAGGATACGGCGGTGATTGCGACTGCCGATGCGATCTTCGTGGCGCCTGTCAGTGAAAGCCAGAACGTCAAGACGGTGGTCTCCGAACTGGAGCGATCGGGCCGTCTGGAGGCGCGCTTTACGCCGACACCGGACAGGGTGATCGAAGCGGGCGCGCATCGCCGTCGGGTTCGGCAGTGGCTTTTTGAGGAAACGCTGCCGCTTTGGTCACATCAGGGGGTCGATCGCCGGCACGGTGGTTTCCACGAAAGTCTGACTTTCGATGGAGAACCGACCGGCAAGAACAAGCGCATGCGCACCATGGCACGGCAGACCTACGCTTTCTGCGTTGCGCATGGAGAGGGATGGGACGGGCCCGCGGCCGACCTGATCGATCACGGAATTGCCTTCATGAAGAGGGGGCGCACGGATCGCGGCGGTTGGTGCGCCGTTCTGGCGCCCGATGGCACGGTGGTCGATCCGACCGAGGATTTCTACGACACCGCCTTCGTTCTGTTCGCTTTGGCTCATGCGCATCGCTGCGGCCATCCCGACGCTTTCGCGCTCGGTCAGGAAACGTTCGCCTTTGTCGATACTTATCTGGAAGATAACTCGTTGCGCGGCTTTCTGGAGGAGCCGGGTGGCAAGCGCGTACGCCGCTCAAATCCGCACATGCATATGCTCGAAGCGTTGCTGGCTTGGTATGAAGCGACCGGGGAACGCACTTATTTGCGTCGGGCGAGCCGCATTGTGGACCTGTTTCGCAACGCTTTCTTCGATAAGGAAAGCTGGACGCTCGGCGAATATTTCGACGACGATTGGCAGCCCGTCGATGGCGATCAGGGGCTTTGGACCGAACCTGGCCATCATTTCGAATGGAGCTGGCTGTTGATCCAGTTCGCCAATGCGTCCGGTCAGCACGATCTGCGCGAGATGGCGCGCCGGCTCTACGCGACCGGCTCGGCCTACGGTCTGAATCGCTGGACGGGACTTGCCTACAACGCCGTCAGCCGGCACGGGGTGCCGTTCGATCGCAATTCCCGTTCATGGCCGCAGACCGAGATTATCAAGGCGGCGATCGCGCTCGATGAAAGCGGTCCGCCGGATATGCGGCCGGAAATCGAGGACAGGGTCGCCCGGCTTTTCCGATGGCATCTCGATCCGGCGCCGCGGGGCATGTGGGTGGATACGATCAGCGAGAAGGGACAGCCCATCGCGCAGGACGTGCCGGCATCGATCTTCTACCACTTATTATCCGCGCTGATGCTTTATCTTGGGCCGAAAGCCAGGCCCGACGCTTGATCGTCCTGCGCGGAAGCCTCGGTTGCGGTTGAATTTGGCGTTGTGGGCCGATGCGCGAGGAACGTTGCGATCATCAATGCGCAGAGCGCGAGCGGGTAGGAAAAGAAAAGCGAACCATCAAGCATGGAATGGGCGAACATGCAGGTGATGCCTGCCATGAGCGGCACATCCGACCGCTCTTCGCTTCGCAGGGATTGCAGCATTCGCCAGAACAGAATGGCGACCAGTGGCCAGATCGCTAAGCTGCCGACCAGGCCGACGCTAATCAGGTTTTGCACGACGCTGTTATGGGCCTGGGCGACGAAGCCGCCGATCATCGGGCCGATATCGATTTCGCCAAAACCGAATAGAGGGGCGGTCGTCCAGTGCTGCAAAAGCATGAGCCAGATCTGTAGACGACCGGAATCCATTTTATGAAGTCGCGATGAGATCATAAAGCTCGAATCGGCCGGCGGTGGCGCAATGCTGGCGAGGGCATAGCCGATCACACCGGCGACAAGGAAGGCGGGCAGTAGGCGCCAGAGACGAAAGCGGGGAGAAAACAGAGCCAGGGCAAGGATTGTCGCGGTCACGCTCAAAACTGAACTGCGCGTACCGGTATAAAAGGTAAATGCGCATAAAAACGCAGCGAAGCCGAGAGCGACCAGCGACCGACGATCGAGGGTGGCGAAACGCGTCGTAAACGCCAGAAGGATCGCAATAGCGGGTGCAACGAAGTAGCCGGTATAGCGGATATTGGTAAAGCCGATCACAATCGATTCGAGGCGGTCGCGTTCCTGTTGGTCGGCATAGATCAGCACGAAAAGCGTGGCATAGGCCAGCGCTGCGCCAGCCACGGCCATCGCAGCCATATCGTTCGAGAGGATCAGGTGCCGGTCGCGGATCCCGATATAGATGGACGTGCCGAACGCGATGAGGACCATCCAGCGCAAAAGGCTCGATACGGCCATCATATCGGCTTGAACGACGGTATGCCCCGCCTGGATCGCAATCGGAACGAGCGACAGGAAAAAGATCGACCTGATGTCCCAATGCCGGGGAGGGGTGCGCAGGACGCCGGAAAGAATGATCGCGCAGATTTGTATAAAAAGGATGAGAACGAATTGCTCGTTATTTGGATCGGAGACCGGATCGTGTCCCGGCCAGAACCGATAGCTGAACAGAAGCGGCAGGGCGGCCAGAACGAAGCAGATCAGGTAAGCATGAAGATTTGCCGGGCTGAAAGCGGCTGGTCTTTCGAAACCGCAACTTTGGCTGGACATGGGCGCACTGAGTTCCTTGATTTCCACGACATTAGCGTCGTCGGGTTAAGGAAGATTTGTCCGGCATCCACGCCTTGGTCCTGTTTTCGGTGAAGTCGGCCTGCCGGACTGTGGCGCGATGTCGGCGATGCTGGTAGGGCGTTCCGATATGGATGATGAACCGGCCTGCGCCAGTGCCTGGCAACGCTGCCCAATGGCGCCGAACCGCATGGCCGCACCGCTATGATGGAGTGTGCGACGTGAAGGTTCTGGTAACGGGAACGGCAGGCTTTATCGGCTTTCATACTGCGATGCGGCTGCTGGAGCGGGGCGACAGCGTCATCGGCTTCGACGTCGTCAACGACTATTACGATGTCGAACTGAAGGAGCGGCGGCTGGAACTGCTCGCCGAAAAAGCGCGAAGCACCAATGCCGGTTACAGCTTCATTCGCGCCAATCTGGCCGATCTGCCAAGGCTGACCGAAGCATTCGAAGAGCACCGGCCGGACCGCGTGATCAACCTCGCGGCCCAGGCAGGCGTCCGCTACAGCCTGGAGAACCCGCACGCCTACGTCGAAAGCAATCTGACAGGGTTCACCAATATTCTGGAAGGATGCCGGCGGTTCGATGTGGAGCATCTGACTTATGCGTCCACCTCATCGGTTTACGGCGCCAATCAGAACATGCCGTTTTCGGAACAGCATGGCGTCGATCATCCGCTGCAGTTTTACGCGGCCACGAAGCGGGCCAATGAGTTGATGGCGCATGCCTATAGCCATCTTTATCGGCTACCGACCACCGGGCTGCGTTTCTTCACCGTTTACGGGCCGTGGGGCCGGCCGGACATGGCGCTCTTCCTGTTCACCAGGAAGATTCTGGCGGGCGAACCGATCCCGGTCTTCAACCACGGTCATCACAGCCGCGACTTCACCTTCGTGGACGATATCGTCGAAGGGATCATTCGCGCGAACGACCGCCCGGCGGCGCCCGACCCTCAATGGAATGCACACGATCCCGATCCTGCGACATCGAATGCTCCGTTCCGTGTCTTCAACATCGGTAATGGATCGCCTGTCAAACTTCTCGCCTATATCGAGGCGATCGAAGAGGCCCTGGGTATCAAGGCAAAACTGGATTTGCTGCCGCTTCAGCCGGGCGACGTGCCGGACACCTATGCCGATACCGGCCGCCTTTCCGAGGCGGTCGACTATCGCCCGGCAACGCCGGTGAAAGAGGGTGTCGGGCGCTTTATGGACTGGTACCGCGCTTATTACGAAGTGTAATGGATGTCGAAATGTCGAGAAGCGTCGTATGTCCATCATTCGCTTTCGCCATATCGCGGCTAAGCTACGCAGCAACGCATCAGTTGCCCCAGCCATGATTTTTCGTCATTTGCCCGCAAACTGAAGTGAAGAGGGATTTGGTATGCGCGTCGTCATGATCGGAGTGGGCTATGTCGGCCTGGTCTCGGGAACCTGCTTTGCCGATTTCGGCCATGAAGTGGTCTGCGTCGACAAGAACGCCGAGCGCGTCGAAAAGCTCAACAATGGCGTCATGCCGATTTACGAGCCCGGACTCGACCGCCTCGTCGAAAGCAATGTCGAGGCCGGCCGGCTGTCGTTCACGACCGAACTGGCGGACCCGGTCGCCGAAGCCGATGTCGTTTTCATCGCCGTTGGCACGCCCAGCCGCCGTGGCGACGGCTATGCCGATCTCACCTATGTCTACGCAGCCGCCGAAGAACTGGCGCGCCATTTGAACGGCCCGACGGTCGTCGTCACGAAATCGACCGTGCCGGTCGGGACCGGTGACGAGGTCGAGGCGATCATCGCGCGATCCAACCCGGATGCCGATTTCGACGTGGTATCCAATCCGGAATTTCTGAGGGAAGGCGCAGCGATCGAGGACTTCAAACGGCCCGACCGCGTGGTCGTCGGCGTTACATCTGAACGCGCAGAGAAAGTCATGCGCGAACTCTATCGTCCTCTTTACCTTAACGAAACGCCTCTGGTCGTGACCGACCGTCGCACCTCGGAACTGATCAAGTATGCCGCCAACGCTTTTCTGGCGACCAAGATCGGCTTCATCAATCAGATGGCCGATCTGTGCGAGGCGATGGGCGCCGATGTACAGCAGGTCTCACGCGGCATCGGTCTCGATAACCGCATCGGCTCGAAGTTTCTGCACGCCAGTCCCGGCTATGGCGGCTCCTGCTTTCCAAAGGACACGCTGGCCCTGTCGCGGACGGCGAGTGACGCAGGCACGCCGGTCACCATCGTCGATGCCGTGATCGCTTCGAACGATCGGAGGAAGGCGTCGATGGCGGAGCGCATCAAGCGGGCTGCCGGCGGTTCGCTGGAAGGCAAGACGGTTGCGGTTCTCGGTCTGGCCTTCAAACCGAATACCGATGACATGCGCGATGCGCCTTCGCTCGCCATTATTCCCGCTCTGCAGAAGATGGGCGCTACGATCCGTGCTTTCGATCCGGAATCGATCGGCGAAGCCAGGCGGCATTTTGAGGATGTAACCTATGCCGACGACGCTTACGACACGTTGCGGGGCGCTGACCTCGCGGTGATTCTGACGGAGTGGAACGAGTTCCGTGCACTGGACATGAAGCGTCTGAGCGACAGCCTTGCCGACAAGATACTGATTGACCTGCGTAACATCTATCGTCCAGAGGAGGTGCGCAGCTTCGGGCTGACTTATCACTCGCTCGGCCGCCCCTGACCGCTTGTGGACCCACGCCAACTGCGGTCGCGCCTGACCCATAACCGCAGTAAGGCTTCTTTTAAAGTCTTCCGTCGCTCTCGCTTCGCTCGAAGACCGATTTGACATCGTAGAAAACGGCGCCCGGCTTGCCGAAAGTCCGTAACTTTTCGGCGCCCATATCGATATATTCGCGATGGCCAACAGCCAGGATCACGGCGTCGTAAACGCCTTCTTCGGGCGCTTCGACGAGATCGACGCCATATTCGTGATTGGCTTGCTCTGCGTTCGCCCACGGATCGTGAACATCAAGTTTCGCATTGAAGTCCGCAAGGGCTTCGATAACATCGATCACCTTGCTGTTGCGGAGGTCCGGGCAGTTTTCCTTGAACGCCAGGCCGAGAACGAGAATGCGGCTGTTTACCACAGGGAAGCCACGCTTCATCATCAGTTTCATGACACGGTCGGCCACGCCACGGCCCATGCCGTCATTGATGCGTCGACCGGCCAGGATGACCTGCGGATGATAGCCGATCTCTTCGGCGCGGTAGGTGAGGTAATAGGGATCCACGCCGATACAGTGTCCGCCGACCAGTCCCGGTCGAAACGGCAGGAAATTCCACTTTGTGCCGGCCGCTTTCAAAACCTCCATCGTGTCGATATCGAGTTTGTCGAAGATGATCGAGAGTTCGTTCATCAGGGCGATGTTGACGTCCCGCTGTGTGTTTTCGATAACTTTGGCGGCTTCGGCCACCTCGATCGATGAAGCCTTATAGGTTCCGGCCTCGATGATTTCGCCATAGAGCGCGTCGACTGCCTTGGCGACATCGGGCGTGGAGCCAGCCGTGACTTTGACGATGGTCTGCAGGCGGTGTGTCCGGTCGCCAGGATTGATGCGTTCCGGCGAGTAACCGGTATAAAAATCGCGGTTGTGCTTCAAGCCGCTTTCCGCCTCCAGGATAGGCACGCAGACATTTTCCGTGCATCCGGGGAAAACGGTTGATTCGTAGATAACGACCGAGTCCGGTCCGATAAGCCTTCCGACCGTTTGTGATGCCATCCGCACTGGGGTCAGATCGGGCCGGTTGGCGTTGTCTACGGGCGTCGGCACGGTGATGATGAAGGTCTGGCATCCCCTCAGATCGTCCGGATCGCTCGTATAGGTCAGTTGCGTTGCCGCAGCCAGCTCATCGTCCGTGGTTTCGAGCGTGGCGTCCTTGCCCGCCCGAAGCTCACCGATTCGCTGCTGACGAATGTCGAAACCGATCACTGGTCGCTTTTCACCAAAGGCGACAGCCAACGGTAGGCCGACATAGCCCAAACCGATAATGGCGATTTTTCCCTCGAGCTTCATATTCGGTCGATCTCCTTAGTGCCGTGGGCACTGCAAAACGTCACGTTGTGATTTATCGCCAAAACACAGAGCTGACTTTTTATGCGTCACCAAAAACGGAGCGGGACACCTCGGCCCTGATACCGGGAGTCCGCCATGAACGGAATACGATAAAGCTACATACTTCTGCATGATGAAGTTTGAAGAACAGGATCTCGGGACATTCTGCTCTAAACCGCTGTAGAGCACGGCCTGATGTTGAGGAAATCACGTTAGTTTGATGGCCGGATATTTACTGGAACGGTCCGCCTTGGAGCAGCAGTACCATCATGGCCCTTCAGTGATTGCGTCATGCTGGAACCATGTTATCAACGCAAGTGATTTCATCATGTTGACGAAGTTCCAAGGTCCTAATCGACAGGTACGATCTTATCAATTTTTACGCTGGAAGGTTATGGCGACAAATGCAGACCGATCAAACCAAACGCAATTTCGCTCTTATCGGACTTGGGGGATATATCGCGCCACGTCACCTGAAGGCGATCCGTGAAGTCGACGGCAACCTGATGGCGGCTCTCGACCCAAACGATTCTGTCGGTGTGATCGATAGCTATTATCCCGATACCCGTTTCTTCACTGAGTTCGAACGGTTCGATCGCCATATCGACAAGATGCGGCGCGCGAACGGGCCGAATATCGACTATGTCTCGATCTGTTCGCCAAATCACCTACACGACAGCCATATCCGATTTGCGCTGCGCTCCGAGGCCGATGCCATTTGTGAAAAACCGGTCGTACTAAATCCTTGGAATATCGACGGCCTGCAGGAGATCGAACGGTCGACCGATCGCAAGATCAATACGATCCTTCAATTGCGGCTTCATCCGTCTATCATCGAATTGCGCGACAGGGTTAAAGCGGCAGATCAGAGCGCAAAGCATGAAGTCGATCTGACCTATATCACGTCACGCGGCAATTGGTATCTGCGCAGCTGGAAGGGCGACGACAAGAAATCCGGCGGCATAGCAACGAATATCGGAGTGCATTTCTTCGATATGTTGTATTTCGTCTTCGGCGACCTGCAGGAAAACCGGCTTCATTTGCGCGAGGAAACCAAGGCTGGGGGGTACCTTGAATATGAACGCGCTCGTGTTCGTTGGTTCCTTTCAATCGACAGTGACGATTTGCCGGCTGCACAAAAAGAGGCAGGGCAGCGAACTTTCCGCTCGATTACTGTCGATGGCAGCGAGATTGAATTTTCGGCAGGCTTCACCGATCTGCACACATTGTCATATCAGGAAATTCTCAAGGGGAACGGGTTCCCTCTCTCAGAAACCCGCCCTTCGATCGAAACGGTTGCGGCTATCCGGACGTTGCCGGTGACGCCGGGCGACTTGCCCGAGGCAGCGCAGAAGAGCTGAGGGCTGGAAAAGAGCCTACGCAATGAGGGGATGGACGCGCATCGGCGTAGCAAGGCGTTCCTCCGCTCCCTCTTGGGTTCTTCAAAGCCGCGGGCATAGCGGTCCACGCTCCGCTATGTCTCCCGGATCGATCGCCGTCGCGATCCGTTTTTTATCGTAGTCGAACGCCCGATCACTTGATGTCGGAGGAGCCGTCACCACGATCGACTCAAATTCACCACCTTCACGCAACTGTTAGAATGACTCCGCCATCGAACAAGGATGATTGAGTCATGTCGACCACAGCAAACCTGGCGCTGCCCTATCTTTATCCGCAGCAGGCGCAGAAGCATGTCACGGTGAACGAAGCGTTGAAGCTTCTCGACATGCTGGTACAGGCTGCTCCGCGCAGCCGCAGTGTTGCGGATCCGCAGTCTCTGGACCCACAGGATGGGGATTGCTGGATCGTCGGTGGGCAGGCTCTCGGCGCTTGGGACGGACATGATAGCGAACTGGCGGCTTGGCAGGACGGTGGCTGGTCCTTCTGCGAACCGCGCCCGGGCTGGCTGGCCTATATCGTCGATGAGGCTATCCTGCTTGTGTTCGATGGAGCCGAATGGGTGAATTTGTTGTCCCGGTGGCATACGATGACACCGCAATTGGGCGTCAACACCGATCCCGATGCGACCAACCGGCTGGCGGTGAAGTCCGATGCCGTCCTCTTCAGTCATGACGACGTCACGCCGGGCAATGGCAGCGTCCGGGTGGCGCTGAACAGAAAGTCGGAGAACGATTCGGCGAGCCTTATTCTGCAGACCGGTTTCGCAGGACGCGCGGAGATAGGGCTTAATGAAGAGGACGACCTTCAGATGAAAGTCTCGGCGAATGGATCGGACTTTCATCCGGCCATCGTCGTGGACCGTCAATCCGGCCGGGTGGCACTGCCGGCCACGCCGCCGATCGCCGCGCCGTTCAACTTGCTGAAAGATGGTGGCCGCTTCGGTGGTGCGCCTGAGTCCACGTCGGTTTATGCGGGGTCCTTCGTCGCACCGAACTACATATCGTCTTACAATGGTGCGCAGATCGCCACGGGCCCGCAATTCCACCACAACAACGCGACGTTCGGCGGTTCGGGGGGCGTGCTCGACGGCGAAATCGAAGCGCTGGTGAGCGGGCTTCGAACGGGCACGGCGCGGCGCTATGGTGTCGAATTTCATACGCTACGCATTATTGCGGGCGCTGGTACTGCCGCACCCATAGCTGTGCCAGACGCGCAATCACACTTCCTCGTCGTCACGTCGCCGAGCGTGCCGATCCCTGCGCAATTGACCGTCAATTATCATATTCGTGTATTGTCCGGATCCGCTGCCATTCTGGCCGACAGCCTCGGCCGCACCTTCATCGACGGCTGGCAGGTCGCCTCGACGACGCGGATCGCCCCGTCGGATGGCTGGCGTCAGGCGACCCGTCTGTACGACAGAGACGCATCCGGCTTTGCAGGTTATCACCCATCGGCGTTCGGCTTCTATGCTACGCCCGGCACGGAGCTTCTGTTGGCTGCGCCCACCGTCATGCCTGGCCATGCTGCTATGGGCGACGGCCAGATCGTCCTGGTTACGCCAAGCCTGGAAGTCTGGCGATAGCGAGCGTCCTTTCGTCAGAGGTTCGAAAGGGTTGCATCGAGCTTGCGCGCGATTTGGCTGTATTCATGGTGGTTATAGGCGGCTGCGCGCCCGTTCGCGCCCATGTCCTGGAGACGGGTTTTCGAGGAATTCTTAAGTTCGAGAATCGCGTGTACAACCGCCTCAGGTGAAACCGGTGGAACCGTAATGCCGCAATCGAAGTCGTCGACCGGTCGATAGACCCCGGAATCGACAGCGTATAAAATAGGTTTCGCGGCAACGAGATAGTCAAAAAACTTGTTGGACGCGATCCCGAACTTGAAAACCTCATCCGGCAGAAGACTGAAATAACACACCGCGAGACGCTGCAAAACCGTGGCGATCTGGCGTTTCGGCACCCGTGGAACAAAAGTGACGTTTGATAGACCCCGGTCTTTTACCAACCCTTGTAATTTTGGCTTTTCACGCCCTTCGCCGATAATGGCAAATAGGATATCGGGCTGGTCTCTCATCAGCGTCGCGGCATCCACAAGCGTATCAAGGGCGTTGGCCACGCCGACCGTGCCCGCATAGCCGACAATAAACTTGTCAGCCGGAAGCATCGCCTCGATCTCTCCGTCAACTGGTTCCGGGTCCTCAACGTCCCGCTTCGAAAAACCGTTGGGGATCCAGGCAAACTTTCCGGGGTCCATGCCGCGTTCGATCATATGCTCCACTGCGCCGGGCAGGTTGGAGATGACGGCATCGCTGTTGCGATAGGCGCGATCCTCGATCCACTGCATCAGGCGAATCATCGGGTGACGCGGGCTGTAATTACCGATCTGGACCAGCGAAAGCGGCCAGATGTCCCGCACCTCGAAAACCAGCTTTGCGCCGACGCGGCGCGCCAGCCTTTCCGCGCCCAGATAGGCGAAGGGGCTCGGCGAGGATACCAGGACGATATCCGGTTTGGCGTTCAGCCGCTTCGGCAGGCCGGGCAGGGCGGCGGAAAAACGCAGCCAGTTGAGCACGCGCTTCTTGTCGTGAGCATGGGCATAAGGCGGCACGGGCAGATGGACGAAGGTAAACCCTTCGAACTGCTCGCTGAAGGGCAGTGTCTTGGGGTCGAGTTCCGCTGGATGAAGATGTGTCCAGCTCGCCGCGATGACCGTCACCTCATGGCCTAGGCCGGTCAGTTCGCGTGCCAGATGACGGTGGCGGCCACCGACGCCAGTCTTGGGAATGGAGGCGTACTGATTGATGATCCAGATGCGGCTCATGCCAGTGCCTTTTCGATGGCCGCGACAATCTTTCCGGCGGCATCGCCGTCGCCATAGGGCTGCATGTCTTCGCCCTTCTGGCACCGCATCGCGAGGATCGCCTCACGGACATCCGCGGAAGAGGTCGGCGTCACCAGGCGGTTCCAGCCGCTGTCGATCAGTTCGGTCCATTCGGTCTCGTCGCGCAGCGTGATGGCCGGCACGCCATGGAAGAAGGCTTCCTTCTGCACGCCGCCGGAATCGGTCGCGATGACGCAGGCGCCCTTTTGCAGGGCGACCATGTCCAGATAGCCGACCGGATCGATAACGCGAAAGTTCTCTGGCAGGGTGGCGCGGCGGTCGGCGCCGATTCGGGCCGCGGTGCGCGGATGCAGCGGCAGGACCACGGCAATCTGTTCGGAAACCTCCGCCAGCCCGTCGATAATGGCGTCCAGGCGCGCGGGATCGTCGGTGTTCTCCTGGCGGTGGACGGTGGCCAGAACATAGTCGCCACTGGGGCGATGTTCGCTGCCGCGCCGTTCGACCAGCTCGCCGAACATGAGCGCTGCATCATACATCACGTCGCCAACCTCGATCACCTTGTCGCCCGCGATGCCCTCAGCTTTCAGATTGGTAGTGCCGGTTGCCGTGGGCGGAAAAAGCAGCGCCGAACAATGGTCGGTCAGAATGCGGTTGATTTCCTCGGGCATGCGTCGGTTGAAGGAGCGCAGGCCGGCCTCCACATGGGCGACCGGCACGTGCAGCTTGGCGGCGGCGAGCGCGCCGGCAAGCGTCGAGTTGGTATCGCCGAACAGCAACACCAGGTCGGGCCGCTCATCCAGCATCACGCGTTCGAGCGCCTCCAGCATCCGGCCCGTCATGGCACCGTGACCGCCGCCACCGATGCCGAGATGGTGGTGCGGCGCCGGAATGCCGAGTTCTTCGAAGAAGACCGCGCTCATATTGTCATCGTAGTGCTGGCCGGTATGGACAATGCGCTCGTCAATACCTTCCGTGCCCAGAAATGCGCGCGAGGTCGTGGCAGCCTTGATGAATTGTGGCCGCGCGCCAATCACGGTCATCACCGTCTTGCTCATGAATCGCTCCTGTTTCTGGCCACCCGCTTCTAGTCGTCGAGTGCAACGTTCGAAAGGCCCGAAGGTAATCAGGCGGCTATGAGCCGTTCATAGGCATTTTGCAGCGTGGCGAACTCGCTGGCCCAGTTGTAGCGCTCCCTGACGGCTCGCTGGCCGTTGCGGCCGAGCCGTTCGGCGCGCTCCGGATCGTTGACGAGCGCGTTGATGGCGTCGGCGATCGCCTTCGGGTCCATGGGGTCGACGAGAATACCGCAATCGGCCTCGGCAATGATCTGCCGCCACAGCGGAAAATCGGAGGCGATGACCGGCAGCCCGGCGCTCATATACTCGAACATCTTGTTGGGTTGAGCGTCCATATGATTGGGCGCGGGCAGAAAGGTGACGATGCCGGCCATCGAACGCGCCATGAGGTCGCGCACCTGCTCCCTGTCGAGATGACCGAGCCGCTTTATCCGATCGCCGCCAAGCGTTGCGACCGTTTCGCCCAGTTCCGGCGGTGCGAAGCCTCCTGCGAACTCGATGGTGATGGGCGGCTCCAGCAGCGCGGCAGCCTGTCCCACCTGCGACGCGCCGCGAATGGCGGACATCCCGCCGACATAACAGGCGACGGGCTGCTTCAATGTCCAGTCGATGTCTGGCACGGCGAGTTCGCCCAGTATGGGAAAATTGTTGACGGTCGCGGTTCTCAGGCCTTGCCCTTCGAATTTGGCCGAAATTGCCGGAGTCGCTCCGATGACCAGATCCACATGGCGTATCATGCGACGTTCCACCAGGCTGTAGGCGAGCGAGACGAGTTTTCGGGTGGCGGGGTGCAGATAGGGTTTGGAAAAGATCTGCTTCTCCACATCCTCATGAGCGTCCATGACGATTTTCGCGCCCGTTTTTCTGAGCGCCGGAATCATCTGGATGAATTCGGGATCGTGGAAATGAATGATATCCGGCGAACGCGTCGCAGCCGCCCCCGCGACCCGGCGGACCGCTCTGATCATACGGTCGACCCGAGTGCCGCTGCCGCCGACATCGACGATCTCGACGCCACCGACAACCGCGTCGCCCAAGCCGTCGGCCATGATCAGCGTGACCTCCGCGCCGTCAGCGGCAAGCGATTGGCACATCTTGTTGAAGATACGCGTATCGTTGCGGGCGTGAACGGAAGTGATGTGAAGAATGTTCATATTCAGCGGCCCGGCACTCTCGTCTGTATCCAGTTTCCGAAATAGCGATCAGATCCGGTTCCGGATCGAAGAAGGAGCGTTCTTGATCTCGTAGCGAGGGCGGAGCCCCAAAGAAACAGGAAGATGGCAATAAAAGCTGCGCCATAGGTCACAAGAGTCGTCGTTGCCGAGCTGTTGGTGAAGGCATATGCGGTCGGCAGGCAGAGCGCCATCGAAAACGCGGGCGGGACATTTCTTGTCGCGATCTTCAGGACAGCGAGAAACACAAAGAACACAAGCATCTGCATGGCCACGCCCAGCAGGCCGCCCCGCCCAATTCCTGCGCCCAACATGCCGGTGTTGGCGCTCCCGCTCGTGCCATAGAAAGTCTCACTGACGAGCCGCGGTGCGTCCGGGTAGCTCTGACTGTTCCAGAGCCCGAACAATTCCAAATGGTATGCAACATTCATACCCGGCGCGATCATCGAACGACGAACCCAGTGATAGTAACCGTCGTCGTTAAATCCTGCCGCCGCGATAAGAAGCGCAAAAATGCCAACTCCGAGCAACCCGCACAGAAATGTAAGAAGTGGGGATTTGCTTCTACTCAGAACAAAGAGGAGCACCAGGACAATCAAAAAAATGAAAGCCACGCTTTTATACGCTGCTAGCGAAAAAACGGCCAGTGAATGCGTTGCAGCCAGAGCAAAAATTCCGAGGGCCAACACCGTACGGCCCCGAAAATAAGATATCGTGGCCAAAAAAATACACACCACAGCAAAAACATAACCTGACCATATCGGAAGATAGGAGAGAATCCTTACAGATGTAGTCTCGATTGCTGCCTTGTATTCACTACGAACGCCATAGACGTCTGTAATGCTGGGGAGTATAAAAGTTATTGAAAAGACTGTCAGTAGAGTGGCCAATGCCAAAGCAGACACCGCAACCGCGCCATACTCAACGGTCTTGATGTCGAGATTCACGACAACAAATCTGGATTGCAAATTGGCAATTATGCGCGATCCGATCGTAAATGTGACAACAAAGAATAAAGTAAATATATAATAATCTGAATTAATTTGGCTAAGATATAGTATTCCCGAGACAGCGCTCATGATATGAAAAAAATAAACATACCAGAGCACCATTGTTTCGCCGCCGTCGTCTGTGGGTAGAAAAAAAGATGGAACTATGACAATTAAAGACAAAAATACGATATCGAATATTTGGGGTTCAAGACATTGAAATCCTTCGACGAAATAAAATCGATCACATATCGCGCCAATCGTATAATTGAGGAACGATATCATTATTATTGAAAGTGCGACAAATGCCAGGCGCTTCATCGTGATTTTTTGCGTTGGAGGACGTGGAAGCCAACTGAAGCAACAAGTCCGCAGAGTGATATGATAAGAACGGATATGAGTGCGAAATGTATTTTCGCAACAGAAAGGGGGCCCTCTAGCAGGTAGAAGACAATTGGAAATCGATGACCGATTGCCCATTTTTTTTCAACCTGCATGCTTGCCTCCTCGGCAATTCTTGGGTCTTTCAGCAGGGCGAGATTGATGGCATGGTACTTGATGTTCGATGCGTTGCCGATGTTGTCGTAGTAGGACCAGTATCCCTTCGAGAACAAGTCGGCGTTCTTGTAGATGGCAGCTCGAAATGACGGGGCGTAACGCGCGACTTGCTCTCGCTCTTCGAGGGCTCGAATGCCGTGATAGGCATAGACCATGCCGTTGAGCACCCTTGAGAGATCGTTTTCGGCAATGTGATCGTCGGCATACTCCTCGACCCAGGGCAGGCCATTCAATCTGGTAAGACTTCCACCATCGGCGAACGGAGTGACGACAGAATCATAAAGGTCTCTAGCGGAGTCGAGATATTTATCGCCGCCGAGGCAGTCGTGAGCACGAAGCATTAGCAAAATTGCCACTGCATCGGTAAGGCCCGACCACCACGGAGCAGTCAAGGGGGCTCCGTTGAGGTTGGCGTAAGGCCAATCGAACTCGTAGAACAGATGTGCATTGCCGTTATCATCTCGGGCAATGTTGTTGACAACCCAATCTGCTGAGATTCGAAATATATCGGAAGACAAAGTTTTGGGAGGGGCGTTCCAATATTTCTCCGTGCTATCGTTCTTCCAGTGATAACTCGATGCCTCACCGAACTGGGGGCATGTTTTCGAATGAATCAGGCCGTAGTGAACGACGTAAAAGGGTGAAATGAATTCCCGTTGCTGTCGTGGGTCTTGTGAAACCGGTAGGCCCTCAGTGTTGAAGGAACGGAGACTTGTTGTTCCGTTTCTCAGAAAAACACGAGAGACGGAGTTGAACTGCTCCAGCTCGTAGGCGAAGCTGTTGACAAGAATTGCACCAACGAACATTCCCAATATTGCGGACCAAGCTAATCGTCGGCGAAATGGCATGACGCGTTGCAGTAAGCTGATCAGCATAGCGAGGTTGTTACCCTATGGCTTGTTAGCAACGCGGGCAAACACATTCACTGCGATAAAATCGACGAGATACAGAAGTGTCCGAACGCAAACGAGGGCGATGAGAAAGACTTCATAGGACAATCCCCCATAGAGTGCCGCAGCGGAACAGGCGACCACACCAGCCACTCGCGCGGTCTGCCAGCCAACGACATATCGCCGTGCGCCAACGATGACCGATGTGCAATCGAACGGCGTCGTTGCGAACCCGACGGCGGCATTCACGATCAGGATGGCCACAGTGAATGCTGCACCCAACCATTCAATTCCGAAAACTAAACCCATGTTCGGGACGACAATGAGGCCGAGGAGGACAAAGCCGGCGGCCGATAGTCCGAACGTAGCGAATGCCATGCGACGCAAAAGCGGTGCGAAGCTGTGACCCTCGCGCATCATTTTCGAGGCGCGCTGTCTGTACACATCGCCCATGGCGTTCGCCACGAGCACGGATGGCGCCAGGACGATCCGTTCGGCAAGCGCATAAAAGCCAGCGTAAACAGGGCCATAGGCCACCGCGATGACAAAGATCGGTAGGCGCTGGGCGATAACGGAGAAGGTCTGGCCGACGGCAACGGCCGCCACCATGGGTATCTGCCCCTTCAGAGCCCGCCCGATCGACTGCGGCCGGACGAACCGAAGGAGATTCAGGCTGCGCGCTGGCAGGCTCGACGCGAGATAGGCGGCGGCTGCCAATAGGCCCAATGCGTGACCGATGGGCATCACGGCATATCTATCATCCGGCGAAAGGGCTGCGCCGATGGCCAGCCAGAAGAGGGTCATGCCCCCGACGCGAATGATTGCGGACACGCCGACACGCGAGAAACGGCCCTCGCGAACGGAGAGCGCCCGCATGGCCATGAAAGCGGCATTGGCGACCAGCAGGATTGGCAGCAGCCACAGAACGGCATCGGTTTCCGGCGGCAGTTTTATCAGGCGGGCAATGGCCGGCCCGAACATGAAGACGATGCCGGCCGAACAGAGCGCCAATAGCATTGAGAGCAGATTCATTAAGCGAACGAAGGCGCTGGCATCGGCAATGCGCGCCGGCGGGATCATCATGTCGAGACGCAGCGTGGCCCAGACGCCAATGATCGTCATCATCGCGATCATGATGGAGAAGATGCCGAAATCGTTCGGGGAGAAAAGGCGGGTCAGAAGAGGGGAGGCCAAGAGGCCGATCGCTTGCGCGATGGCGGTACCAGACATCAGCTTCGTGACGTCGCGAAGCAGTGGGTGCCGCACCAAATGCGTGGTCGCGGCCCTCAGGCGTGTCATGCTCGGCCGTAGCATCGGCGGTTCATCTCATATTGTTGCGAGTGACGATTCAATTGCCGATTGCCACCAGTTTGGCCGCAGCGATCTTCTTCGGGCAAGGAGTAGCACAGATGTGACTGTTATGTCTGATTGTCGCTGCTCAACAATTGGTCAGTTAGGCTGCGAACCGTAGGGTTCGCGACGCACATCGCAACCGCGCAGGACATAGCGGTCGCCGGTCGCAGGACATTGCGCTTCGGCATCGCCTTCCAGAGGCAGATCCAGACGCTCGCCATGGGCGCTCATCCAGCCGATCTGGCGACCCGGCACGCCGGCGACCAAGGCCCAGTCTCTGACATCGCGATTGACGACGGCCCCCGCCGCAATGAAAGCGCCCTGGCCGATCTCGACGCCACATACGATCGTGCAATTGGCGCCAAGTGTCACCTGTTTGCGCACGATTGTGCGTCGATATTCGGTCTTCCGTTCGACCGCCGCACGGGGATTGTAGACATTGGTGAACACCATGGACGGACCGCAGAAGACGTCGTCCTCCAGTGTCACCGCGTCATACACGCTGACATGGTTCTGGATCTTCACCCCGTCGCCGATCCGCACATCGTTGCCGACGAAGACGCCCTGACCGAGGGAGCACTGCGCGCCGATTCGCGCGCCGCCGCAAATATGAACGAAGTGCCAGACGCGGCAGCCTTCCCCCAGAACCGCGCCATCATCGACGATCGCACTCTCGTGCTTGAAATAGTTCATATGCTTGAGATCCAATCCGGTCTGAGCGTTCTTGCGACGATTCTGAACGCGTCGGAAAGCCTCGTCCACCCCTGCCTGGGAGGAGGAAATTCCTGTTCGCTTTTCCAAGCGCCTGATCCGGCCTATAGAAGCCGGATGCAAGCTCGATTTGCCGAAGCGTGATTCGACATGTCAAAGGAGTGAGCGAAACTGGTCCGGATCGGTGAGACGGCTGTATGAAACGCCTGCTGGACATTCTGGTATCATCGATCGCGCTTGCGATGCTTGGTCCGCCGATGGCCGTTCTGGCGCTCATGGTGGCGTTTCGTTTGGGCCGGCCGGTTCTGTTCCGACAGGAAAGACCGGGCATGAATGGGCGGATCTTCGAAATGGTGAAGTTCAGGACCATGACCGATGAACGCGATGTCGACGGTCGGCTTCTTCCGGACGCCCAACGGCTGACGCCCTTCGGCCGCTGGCTGCGGTCCACCTCGCTCGATGAATTGCCGGAACTCTGGAACGTGCTGAAGGGCGATATGAGTCTGGTCGGACCGCGACCTCTTCTGGTGCAGTATCTGCCGCTCTATTCGGAACGGCAGAGCAAGCGCCACGCGGTTCGGCCGGGGCTGACGGGCTGGGCGCAGATCAACGGACGCAACGCCTTATCCTGGCCGGAAAAGTTTGAAATGGATGTGTGGTATGTCGAAAACCGCACATGCTGGCTGGATCTGAAAATCCTGTTTCGGACCGTTCTGACGGTCATGGGCCGTTCGGGTGTTTCCGCGGCGGGCGAGGCAACCATGCCGCCGTTCCGTGGCGAACGATGAAGACGCTTGTTTTACTCGGGGCAGGCGGTCATGGGCGGGTTGTTGCCGACGCGGCCGTCATGGCCGGATGGCGCGATGTCGTCTTTCTCGACGATGGCTTTGGGAGCCGTGATACCAATGGCGTTTGGCCCATTGTCGGTCCCTTGGTCAAATGGCGTGAAATGGCCGCTCAGTGCGATCTCTTTGTCAGCGTCGGAGACAACGGAACACGGCTGCGGCTCTTCAAGGAACTGGCGTCTGCCGGGGTGTCTCTACCCAGGATTGTCCATCCTTCTGCCGTTATCTCGGCGCATTCTTCAATCGAAGCGGGAACGGTGATTATGGCGGGGGCCATCTTGCAAGCATTTGCTGCGATTGGCGCTGCCGGCATCGTGAACACGGGCGCGACGGTCGACCATGATTGCCGGCTCGATAATGCCGTCCACCTATCGCCGGGAGCGCACCTTGCCGGCACGGTATCAGTGGGCGAACGAAGCTGGATAGGTATGGGGGCCAATGTGCGGCAGGGCATAAATATCGGGGCGGACGTGATGGTCGCAGCGGGTGCGACAGTCGTGAACGATGTTGCGGACCGAACCACCGTTATGGGTGTGCCAGCGGCACCGTCCAAGCGAATCGGATCTAACTCGTGACGGGGTCTGCAATGGCCCCCTGGCCGAACTTTACCGAAGAGGAGGCGGAGGCGGTCAGCCGCGTTCTGCTGTCCAACAAGGTCAATTACTGGACCGGAGAGGAATGCCGCCGGTTCGAGGACGAATTTGCCGCATTCGCCGCCACCGATCACGCTATCGCAGTCGCGAACGGAACGGTCGCTTTGGAACTTGCGCTTCATGGCCTTCGCATCGGCACGGCCAATGGCGGCGATGCCGACGATGAGGTGATCGTTACGCCCCGCAGTTTCATCGCATCGGCCTCATGCGTGATCCAGGCTGGCGCGAAACCGGTCTTCGCCGATGTCGGCGCTGTGAGCGGTAATCTGGAGCCGGATACGATCGCGGCGGCGATGACCCCAAGGACGCGCGCCGTCATCTGCGTTCACCTTGCCGGACTGCCCTGCGATATGGACGCCATTCGACAGATGGTTGGCGATGAAGTCTTCCTGATTGAGGACTGCGCGCAGGCGCATGGTGCGCTCTACAAGGGACGCCCGGTTGGCGGCCTCGGCGATGTCGCGGCCTGGTCCTTCTGCCAGGACAAGATCATGACCACCGGTGGTGAAGGCGGCATGGTCACGTGCGATGACGAGGCTTTATGGCGTCGCATGTGGGCGTTCAAGGACCATGGCAAGAGTTATGAGGCGGTTTATGAACGCGACCATCCGCCCGGATTTCGTTGGCTGCACGAATCCATCGGCATGAATGGCCGGATGATCGAGATGCAAGCGGCGATAGGCCGTATTCAGCTTCGGCGGATGGAGCAGTGGAATGCCGATCGCAGCAAAAATGCCGACCGCCTTTACGATGCGCTGTCGCCTTATAGCGGTCCGGACGGGTTTCTACAGCTTCCACCCCCGTTTCTGTCCGATGAGGCGGTGGCTATGCAGAATTACTCATTCCGTCACGCATGGTACCGATTTACCGCTTTTGTCGTACCGGAACGACTGCCCGGAGATCGAGCCGATCGGGACGGGATTCTCCGCCATTTGCAGGAGCAAGGCGTCGCCTGCATGCAGGGAAGCTGCTCCGAAATCTATCTCGAAAAGGCGTTCGATGGATATGGCTGCCGCCCGGCGGAACGGCTGCCGACAGCGAAACGGATGGGTGAAACAAGCCTGACCTTTCTTGTCCATCCGGGTCTGACAGTTCCTTCCTTTGATTTGAGCCCGGAGCGGCTGCATAATGCATCGGTATGCTGACAGACTGACACGACGCCAGAAGGCCGTGCTTCTGCTGGCCGTGGATATCTTGCTGGTGCCGTTTTGCTGGATTGCCGCCATGATGCTGCGGCTCAACGACTTCACACCCCGATTCTGGGTGCTGAACAGCATAAACGCGATCTTGCTGGCAACGGGACTTTCCATTCTGCTTGGGGTCGCACTACGGCTCCACAGGGTCCAGCTTTCAACCTTCGGCAGCAATGCGGTGCTGCGGACGGCCATATGGGCCGTCGGCATTGGCGTGACCGTCTTCTTTGCGAACGTGTTGTTCTGGCTCGGCGCACCGCGCACCGTGCCGCTTATCTTCACCCTTCTGCTTTTCGTCGGCGCCCTGGCGACAAGGCTTATTCTGCGCGCGGTTTTGGACCGGAGCCGTCATGGCGGATCCGACCGCAAACCGGTTGCAATTTACGGCGCGGGGGCGGGCGGCGTTCAGCTGGCGTCTGCGCTTCGCCGGTCGACCGAGTACCGTCCGGTTCTCTTCGTGGACGACAAGCCCGGTCTGCGTAACGCGACAATCATGGGCCTGCGGGTCTTCGGCCCGGATTCGCTGGGCTCGCTGGCGGCGTCCGGGCGCTTCGAATCGGTTTTTCTTGCGATTCCCTCTCTTTCGACGCCCGCACGGCGACGTCTGCTTCACACGATCAGCGAGTTCGATGTCGACGTTCTGGAACTGCCATCCTATGTGGATCTGATCCGGGCAGGCGGCGTGATGACAGCCATACGCCCGGTGGAGACCGACGATCTGCTCAACAGACCTCATGTCGATTTGACCTCCGAGACCATTTCTGAAGCCTATCGTGACGCGACCATCATGGTGACGGGCGCCGGCGGCTCCATCGGTTCGGAACTGTGCCGGCGCATCATGCAGGTCTCGCCGAGCCGTCTGGTCCTTTTCGAGGTTGCTGAATTCGCGCTCTATACCATCACCAAAGAGTTGCAGCCGATTGCCGATGAACGCGGCATTGAACTGGTGAGCTGTCTCGGCTCGGTCCAGGATGTCGACCGCCTGCGACAAGTGATCGGCCGACATAGCGTCTCGAATGTCTTTCATGCCGCTGCCTACAAGCATGTGCCGATGGTGGAGGACAATGTGCTGGAGGGCGCCAAGAACAATATTCTCGGCACGGCCTGCGCGGCGCGGGCGGCAGGTGAGCTTGGCATCGAGCGCTTCGTGCTGGTTTCCACCGACAAGGCGGTCCGGCCCACCAATGTCATGGGGGCAACGAAGAGAATGGCCGAGATCGCCGTCCAGATGTATCACGACCGGTTTCCGGCGACGACCTACGCCACGGTTCGCTTCGGCAATGTCATCGGCTCTTCCGGCTCGGTCATTCCGCTGTTCCGGGAGCAGATCGAGGCCGGCGGTCCGGTGACTGTGACCGATCCGAACGTGACGCGCTATTTCATGTCCATCCCCGAAGCCGCCCGCCTTGTGATGCTGGCGGGCGCGTTTGCAGAAGGCGCCGAAGTGTTTCTGCTCGATATGGGCGAGCCGGTGCGTATCGTCGACCTGGCCCGCCGCATGATCGAGCTGTCCGGAATGACTGTCAGGGATGAAGACACCCCGGACGGTGACATTGCGATCCAGATCACGGGACTGCGACCGGGTGAAAAGCTCTACGAGGAACTGTTGATTGGCAACGACAGCCTGCCAACGCCCCATTCCAAGATCCTGCGCGCGCAGGAAGGAGCGCCGACGCCGCCGGACGATCTGCTTGAAAGGTTGGCCGGCATGATCGACGCCTGCGATGAGGCAGCGGTGATTCGACTGCTGGGCGAGTATGTCGATGGATATCGGCCATCTCGCCCGCCCACATCAGAGACGACGCAGCCTCAGATTGCATAGCGACGATTTTGTGAGGGGGTATGTGAAAAGCAAAAGGTTCGAAATCACGACGACCTTACTAACAGGCCGATCGTAATACTGATCCAACTGGCACCACATTCTTGTAGTGATAATGTCTGTATTTCGTGTTATCGCAGCATCACGGTGGGAAACGGGGCTTGCGGCAGGATGGCGTTGCTCTACCGATAGCGCCAAAACCATTTAGGTCAGGACGCTGGCGTCCGATCGCATGTCGTCGCAGTGATACGAACAGGATCGCAGGCAAAAGGCCTGACGGCTTGTCTGGAGAGTGGGAATGCTTCAGAAATACACGGGCGGTTCGGAGGGTTCACTCGCTCATCTGCAGACGGATGCCGGCTATGGCTTTTCGACGGGCATGTTCGATGCAGAGGACGAGAAGAACATCGATCTTCTTGCCTTGTTTGGCTACGCGATTCGGTGGCGTTGGCTGATCGGCATATTTCTGCTGGTGGGTCTGCTGCTGGGCTTGGCCTATTCGGTTATCGCTCCGAAAATGTATCAGGCGACTGCGCGCCTTGAGCTTACCACTCCGACCGCCAAGGTTCTGCAGGATATCGAAATGGTGTCCAGCTCCAGCGACCTGCGCGCCATTCTTACCGCTATTGAACGGATCAAGAGCCGTAGCATAGCTCAGCGCGTCGTCACGCAACTGAACCTGGCCCAGAACGATCGCTTTTTGAAACTGGACAGCGGGCTTGGCATCTCCAATGTGTTTCAGCGTGCTTTTGGCGTCGGAGGAACCGACTTATCCTCATTATCTGCCGACGAACGCGAGGCGCTAGCGGTCGAAAAGTTCAGTGAGAGCATCGAACCGAGTTCGAAGCGCGACACCAGCATCATCGACATCAATGTTCGTTTTCCCGATTCGCAGATTGCGGCGACGATAGCCAACGCGACGGCGAGAGCCTTTATCGATCAGGGGATCGATATCGGTTCTGAAACCTCCGATCTGGCGCGGAACTTCATTACCGAGCAGGTTGGTGACGTGAAGTCCAAGCTGGAAAATTCGGAAAAGGCTCTTCTAGGCTATGCCAAGGAGCAGAATATTACCGTTACGGGTGACGATGACTCGCTCGTCGCGAAGAGTATCGGGACGCTCAACGAATCGCTGTCCGAAGCAATTCAGGAGCGCCTGAAATACAGCCAGAAGGTTGAACAGATCGATGCCGGAAAGGGCGGTTCTTTGCCGGAGGTCATCGAAAGTGATGCGCTGAACAACCTCCGCGAGAAGATCGCCAATCTCAAGGGTGAATATCGGGAGAAACTTGCGACCTTCAAGCCGGCGTTTCCGGTCATGCAGAATCTGGCCGCTCAAATCGGCGAAATGGAACGCCAGCTCGACGCGGCTATCGACGGTGTCGGACAGTCGGTTCGCGCGCAGTACCAGGCTGCTCTGACGCGCGAAGCCGATCTGAAGGCGAAGCTCAACGAACTGGAAGATGAACAGCGTGAGTTTCAGGATAAAAAGGTTCAGTACACGATCCTCAAACGTGAGGTCGATTCTTACAGATCGCAATACGAAAGCCTGATCGGCAAACTCAATGAGGTCGGCATCGGCTCCAATCTGCAGAGCCGCAAGGCAGAAATTATCGAAGCCGCTGTTGCCCCGATCGTACCTTACGCGCCGCGCCGTTCCTTGAGTATTCTGGTGACTATGTTGCTGGCTCTGGTTGCAGCGGCAGGAACGATCTTTTTGATTGAACTCATGAACAACAAGTTCATGACACCCGACCAAGTTGAAACCGAATTGAACATTCCGATTCTTGGCGTGATCCCGTACTTCAAGTCAGACAATCAGGCCATTGGTGATCTGGAATCGCCTACATCGGCTGTATCGGAAGCGTTCCGGTCCTTGCGCACGGCGCTGTCGTTCTCAGGATCGAACGGCACGCCGCGGACTTTGGCGATTACGTCGACAGAACCGTCGGAAGGAAAATCGACCGTTGCGCAGAAGCTGGCGCGCGATTTCGCCGCGCTCGGCGTGCGGACCTTGCTGGTCGACTGCGATATGCGCCGGCCCAATCAGCATCGTTTGTTCGGAACGGACAACACTATTGGTCTATCCAATCTTTTGACTGGTACGCTCGACGCCAAGAGTGCGGCAAAGGTGTTTCGCGAGACGAAGTATCAAGGCCTGCGGCTAATGACAGCAGGTACGATTCCTCCCAATCCGGTCGACCTTCTGGTCTCTTCGCGCATGGCCAAGCTGGTCGCCGCTTTGAACGATCGTTTCGATCTGATTATTTTCGATTGTCCACCGGTGATCGGATTGTCGGACGCACCCGTCATCTCGCGGCTGGCCGAAGGTACGATCATGGTCGTATCGCAAAATCAGGTTGCTCGAAAATCGGCCGTTCATGCCGCTGAACGAATTCGACGTGTCAATGGACAACTGGCAGGCGCGATCTTCAACAAGTTCGATGCCGGCGTTACCGACGGTTACTCCGGATACCGCTATATGTCCTACGATTACTACCATTACGGCGGAACGGACGGCGCTGAACAATTGGCCATGTCGAGTGATTCATCGACGGCTGGGCAGTCGAAATCCTCCCAAACGGATGACGCACATGGTTCGATATTTGATCGGTTTCGCCGGGCTGGTAATGCTTTGCGGGATCGTCTGGAACGCACTGAGTGACGCACTGGCCAACTCGGCTCCCGTTCAGGCGGTTCTTATCGACCCATGGAATGAAAAGGCCGCCCTGGCCATTCTGAAAAGTAAGATCGCAAAAATTGCGGATGACCAGACTGCGCGCCGGACTGTCCTCGATACGTCCATGGCTGCGGCGGTAGGCAATCCAATCGAAAGCCGATTCCCGTCAGCTGCTGCAGTGGCCTATCTCTACGACAATCGGCCGGAACGCGGCGTAGAGTTGGCGTCGTCCGCTTTGAAACTCGATTCAACGGATCATTTCGCTGCGAATATTGTCGCGCGCCACCACGTTGTCAGCGGAGATGTCGACGGTGCGATAGATGTGCTGTCGCGCGCGCTTCGTCGCAATCCTTCGAACGCAGTTACTATGGTGGAACTACTGAGGGTAGTGGTCGAGACAAAGAAGGGAAGGACCGCTTTCGCTCGCATTCTCCAGGAAGAGGCCGGTTGGGCGCTTCCGGCCATACGTGCGTTGGCCGACCAGGACAATGGCTATGAAATCGTTTACGATATCTTGAGCGCACGGGAGATTGAAGCTGACGAGCGCTACGGTCAAATTGATCGCGCTATCGCCTATCAGTTCATCAAACAGGGAAGATTTGCCCTAGGCTTTAGACACTTCCTTCAGCAAGTGCCGGAGAGCCGACCGGTAAGCTATGTCTTCAATGCGGATTTTGCATACGAGCCCCTGCTGTCTCCTTGGGATTGGCGGCTAAAAAGCACAAGCGGAGCCACCGTACAGCGGCTGGCGGGCGAGGAAACACGTGTACAGATAACATTTCGCGATAGGCCGGTTAACGCGGTTGGCCTCTCTCAATATGTTGCTATTCCGCCGGGCGCCTTGGATTTCTCGACAGAAATACGATCCAGCGCCTTTGCCGCTCGCAAGCCCCTCGAATTACGTCTAAGCTGCCTGGAACCCAAACGTTCGCAACTCGCTTCGATCGAGGTCCCTTCAGGAAGTTATAGCTGGCAGCGCCTGCAGGTATCCGTCGACAATTCAACTGCTGCATGTCGATATGGGTTTATCAATTTGGTTGGAACTGGTGTGAGAGGCAGCTTTCGCGACCGCTATACTGGTGTCGTGGAGTTGAGAACGGTCGAACTGACACGGTTGCAGAATTGACGCTTCCCGGGAAACGAAAGCTTCTCTTGGGTATAGCCATGCTCGCCGCACTCCTGCTGGGAGGCGGAACAGATAGCCATCTTCTGATCGACTCTCTGCTTCAGGCGTTCATCGTCGCAGTTAGCCTCGCGGTCCTGGTCAAGCCCTCACGCGACTTCACCCGTTCCCCGGCTTTATGGTTGGGAGTGGCCGCCACTTTGCTTTGTTTGACCCAACTCATACCGCTTCCAGCCGGGCTTGTTGAGTTTGGACGGGCAGATGCGATCGTAGAAGGTGCGCAATTCGGCTTGGCCAATCGTGATTGGCTACCGATTTCGCTTGCTCCGGGCCGGACATTCGACAGCTTTCTTTGGGTCGGGACGCTGACCATTTTTACGGCTGCTCTTGCAAGCCTTGACGGTGACGAGTTGCGTGCCCTTGTTCCGTTCGTATTGGCTGGCGTCTTTCTTAATATGACGCTGGCCTTGATGACATTCGCCGTGGTGACGAATTCCAGTATCGATCTTTTTGGGTATGAAGCGAAAGCTGCCGGCTTTTCGAACCGGAATCACTTTGGAACATTGATCTTCTCCACGATGGTTCTGGCGATTTTCTTTTTGCTCCGGCGCGGCCTGTTACTCTTCGCGATAATTTACTGCTTTTTGGCCTTGACGGCTCTGTTTGCGACGGCGTCGCAAGCAGCGGCTTTTGCTGGTATGGCTGTCGCCGTCCTTGGTGCCGCCATGATTTTTTTCCGGCAGCGCTCGCTGCGCTTGGGTCTCGGCATCACTGCGGCATTGGCCGGTTTGGCTTATTTTGGCATAACGCAACGTTACAGGTCCGAGAGTATCGGCCTGGATCCCATTCGCGATGAAGCGTTTCAGACCACCCTCGCTGCCGCTCTTGCCAATTTGCCCTTTGGGACAGGCTTCGGCAGCTTTCTCAATGTCTATAAAGTCTACGAGCCGACTATCTATCCGGCGCAGGTCAACCATGCCCACAACGAGTATCTGGAACTCCTTCTTGAGGGCGGATTGTTTACCGGTCTTTTGATAGCCGTGTTCCTGATCTATTTTGTACGCCTATTTATGAAAAGCCATCGGGACAATCTGCCTGCCCTGATCGGTTTCATGATGATTCTGCTGCACTCTCTGGTGGATTATCCTCTTCGCACATTCGCTATTTCCGTTCTGGCCACGTTCCTGTTCACCCTGGCGGAACAACGTCACTTTGCGCCGGCGATCTCTGCGACCGCAAAGCACCGCCACAAACGGCGCCATACCTCGACTGGGGAACATAAGGTGTATCAACGGGAGATGGGGTTTTCTCGGAGATCAAACGCAAATTGAATATGTCGGTCGGTAAGGGAATTTTCACCATTTTGCGTCACATTCCGAACAAAGGTCCGATGGCAGTGTGATCAGCGGGCAACGCTGGTAGAGTATTCGACGTAAATAAATTAGCCGTTCCGTAAAGTGCCTTGCCAGATCGCTGGAGATATGCGTTTGGTAGGACTACATTCCGGCCCAACAGGGGAACTGCTCATGAAGTATCTTTTTCTAGGCGTTGCACTCGCCGCTATGCCCGTCAGCGCCATGGCCGAGGACTGCTCTTGCGTGGCGTCGGGCGGCGTTACGGTTTCGTCCGTTCAGGGCGATGTTCACATGACGGGCCAGGACGGCTTGGTCAGCGTCCGTCCCGGCGCGATCTTGGCCGCAGGTTCGCGTCTTTCGACCGGCGACAAGGGTGCAGCCCAGCTATCGGGCGCCAACTGCGAACTTTCGGTCCCTTCGAACACTGACGTCAGCGCAATGCCGGCGAACTCAGGTGGCATATGCCTCGCTTCGACATCCGTTCTCGATGTTCCGCAGGTAGGCCGGGATGCGGCCTACGGTCAGACGCTTCGTTCCGCCGGGCCAATCTTGGCCATTGGCGGCGGTATCATCGTAGCGGGTATCGCTGCAGCGGCATCTTCCGCTCTGGACGACGATGACGACGCCAGCGATTGATTGAATTTCAATCTTGGTTTTGTTTGAAAATCGGGGTGGCGGGTTCTTCCTGTCGCCCCTTTTTAATGTTCGATGCGGTTCATGATCGATCTTCACAGTCACCTGCTTCCTGGCTTGGACGATGGTTCCCCGGACCTTCAGACTTCGCTGGCCATGGCGAAGATGGCGGTCGAGGACGGTACGCGGCTGATGGCCTGCACGCCGCATAGGACGCCGGGCCTGTACGATACCACGGCAGATCAGATCCGCAGCTCCGTTTCCGCCTTTCGGACGGAGCTGGACAAGGCCGGTATTCCTCTCACCATCTGTGGCGGGTCCGACATCCATATCTGTCCAGAACTGCCGGAGCTTTTGGCAGCGGAACCAGAATATCGGCTGGCCAAATCCGACTATTTTCTATTCGAACCGCCGCACCAGTTCCTGCCGCCGCGGCTGATCGAACTGGTAGAGAAGGTGAGAGCGGCAGGCTTCCGGCCGATCCTGACCCATCCGGAGCGTCTGCGTTGGGTACGCCGACACTACGACGTTTTCGAAGGGCTGATCCGGGCCGGCTGTCTGGTACAGGTAACGGCAGGCTCCCTGGAAGGTCGGTTCGGCAGCGAAGCCAAGGAACTTGCCTGGCGTATGCTCGACGAAGGCCGGATCGACATCATCGCCTCGGACGCCCACAATTTGACGTCACGCCCACCGCGCCTGTCGGCTGCTGCCGCCCTGATCGCAGATGCCGCCGGCGAGGCCGAACAATGGCGGATGACGGTCGAGCGGCCGGCATCCATTCTAAGAAATGAGGCGCTCGAGCCTGTTGGCATGAGTAGTGTCGAACAGGTAAAGATGCAGCAGACGCCAACACGTTCTCGTGCGCCGCAGCGCCTCTGGGAACGACTCCTACGCTGAGGATAGTGTTAGTGATTCAGAAAACCATCTTGCGCTTCATCATTCCCGTCTGGATCGTTTTCGCTCTGTCGGCGTGTACGAGTATGGCCGTGCCGGAAGCCAATTCTCTTACAAGCGCTGACGCGACCGTTGGCGAGCAAAGCGGTGGTGTGCGCGTGGTGGCCGAGCTGCCGGCCCCTCCCTCTTCGGCAAGTGGGGAACAGCCTCTTGCTCCAAACGATATTCTCGAAGTCGATGTCTTCCAGGTGGATGAACTGGACCGCACGGTGCAGGTTAGCGCGAATGGCGCAATTTCCCTACCTCTGATCGGCAAGGTGCAGGCTGCTGGAAAAAGCGCCAGCGAACTGGAGCAGTTGATCGCGGCCTCTTACAGTCGGTCCTATCTGCAGAACCCGCAGGTCAGCGTTTTCGTCAAGGAATCCTCCGCCCAGAAGGTGACTGTGGACGGCGAGGTGCGCAAACCCGGCGTATTTGATGGCACACTGCAATCGTCGCTGACAGGCCTTATTGCCCAGGCGGGCGGCTTGACCGATATTGCAGACTCCGATCGGGTCTATGTGTTTCGCGATATCGGTCGCGAGCGGGTCGTTGCAAACTACTCGCTGAAGGACATTCGCAAAGGCGAGCGCCGGGACCCGCGTCTCTACGGCGGCGATGTCGTCGTGGTCTTCGCATCCGGTGGCCGGGTTGCAATGCGCAACCTGAAAGAAGCGCTGGGAGTCGCCACAAGTGGCGTGACCGGAATTGCTCGGGGCGTACCGCTGGTTCAGTAAGGCCATTTCGTAAACGTCGCGTCGACCTTCACTGGCATTGGCATTGGCGTTGGAGACGAACGCGCGGGCCGCTTCAGATAGGAATGAAACGAATGATCGCGACTGTTCAGCAGAACGATGCCACGCGGCAGCCGGACGAAACGGCAAGAGGATCGGCAGAACTGATCGAGATGGCACGGTCCACGGTCGGGATCGAAATCGACGGACTGCGCGAGTTGCAGCAATCCTTCGGCGAGGATTTCGCGCGGGTTGTCTCGCACATCCATCGATGCACGGGTCGCGTCATCATCGTGGGTATTGGCAAATCGGGTCATATTGGAAGCAAGATCGCCGCAACCTTTGCCTCAACCGGCACGCCATCCTTTTTCGTCCATGCGGCGGAGGCGGCTCACGGCGATCTCGGCATGATTGGCTCGAACGATATTGTCCTTTGCATTTCGAACTCCGGCGAAAGCGTCGAGTTCAAGCCGGTGCTGCAATATTGCCGGCGCTTCTCGATCTTTCTGATCGTAATGACGTCCGCACCCAAATCGTCACTCGGGCAATATGCCGATCTGCTGCTTCTGCTACCGCGTTCGAAAGAGGCCTGTCCCATGGGGCTGGCCCCCATGACGTCGACGACGCTGATGCTGGCGATGGGCGATGCTGTTGCGGCAGCGCTCATCCGCGCTCGCGGTTTTCAGCGGGACGATTTCGCCAAATTCCATCCCGCCGGCAAGCTGGGCGCGCAATTGCTGCGACTGCGTGAAATCGTCGAGCTTCAGCCCGAGCGCGTGGCGCTTTCCTGGGTTGCGTTCGATGCGCCGATGACCGAGGTGATCACGACGATAACCGATGGCCGGCGCGGCATTGCCGGCGTGGCGGACCGCGATGGCGGCATGATCGGGATCGTGACCGATGGCGATCTGCGTCGGGCGCTGACCGGGCGCGAATGCTTCGACAGGACGGCGGAAGAGATCATGTCGCGCGATCCGGTGACGATCGGCGCGGACCGCCTGGCGATCGACGCTCTGAACCTCTGTCAGGACCGAAAGATCGGCGCGGTCCTCATTCGCGATGAAGAGGGTGCGATCGTCGGCGCCGCGCATCTGAAGGAATTGCTGGAAATGGGGCTGGTCTGAGCCTCACCGTCGCGGCGTACGGGCCACCGGATCGCTCCTGCTGGAACGCCCTTTCTCCTAACGCCGTTGCCAGGCATGTGAATTCCACATGGCACGTTGCATTGGAACGTCTGTTGCCTGCATCATTCCGATCCAATAGGTAAAACGCCCATCTGCCATTCGACCTGAACATCGTGAGGACCCATGAAACTAGGCTCACCGAAAGAGAGCGCGCCCGGCGAACGGCGCGTTGCGCTGACGCCGGCATCGGCCAAGGACCTGGCCAAGCTCGGTCACGAAGCGATGGTGGAAAAGGGGGCAGGGGCGCTAGCCGGGTTCTCCGACGAGGATTATCGCGCGGCAGGGGTGGAAGTGGTCGACAGTGCCGACGATCTGTTCCGGCAGGCCGACATCATCGCGAAGGTGCAGCCGCCGTCGGATGAGGAAATCGCGCGTCTTTCGGACGACAAGACGCTGGTGTCCTTCTTCTACCCGGCCGCCAATCCCGAGCGCTTGGAAGCGGTAAAGGCGACCGGTGCCTCAATTATCGCAATGGATATGGTGCCGCGCATTTCCCGCGCGCAGAAGATGGACGCCCTGTCTTCCATGGCGAACATCGCGGGCTACCGCGCCGTTATTGAGGCCGCCAACAATTTCGGCCGGTTCTTCACCGGCCAGGTCACGGCTGCGGGCAAGGTGCCGCCGGCGCGCGTGCTGGTCATCGGCGCGGGCGTGGCGGGCCTGGCGGCCATCGGCGCGTCCACGTCGCTGGGTGCGATCACCTATGCGTTCGACGTGCGGCCCGAAGTGGCCGAACAGATCGAGAGCATGGGCGCCGAATTCGTGTATCTCGACTTCTCCGAGGAGCAGACCGACGGCGCGGAAACGGGCGGTTATGCCAAACCGTCCTCGCCGGAGTTCCAGAAGGCGCAGCTGGAGAAGTTCCGCGAATTGGCGCCGGATATCGACATCGTCATCTCGACGGCTCTTATTCCCGGTCGCGACGCGCCCGTTCTCTGGACGGCCGATATGGTCGAAGCCATGAAGCCGGGCTCCGTCATCGTCGATCTGGCTGCCGAGCGCGGCGGCAATTGCGAACTCACCGTCAAGGACGAAAAGATCGTCACCGACAATGGCGTGACCATTATCGGCTACACCGATTTTCCCTCGCGCATGGCAACCCAGTCATCGTCGCTCTACGCCAACAATATCCGCCATCTGATGACGGATCTGACGCCGGACAAGGATGGCGTCGTCAACCACAATATGGATGATGACGTCATTCGCGGTGCAACTGTTGCGCACAAAGGCGAAATCACGTTCCCCCCACCGCCGCCAAAGGTGAAGGCCATTGCCGCGCAGAAGCCCAAGGAAAAGCCGCGCGAACTGACCGCCGAGGAGAAGAAGACGGCCGAACTGGCGGCGTTCAAGGCGCAGACCAGGCAACAAGTGACGCTTCTGGCAATCGGCGCGGCGCTGGTTCTGGCGGTGGGCCTGATTGCGCCGGCCAGCTTCATGCAGCATTTCATTGTTTTCGTACTGTCGGTCTTCATCGGCTTCCAGGTGATCTGGAATGTCAGCCACAGTCTGCACACCCCGCTGATGGCTGTCACGAACGCCATTTCATCGATCATCATTCTTGGTGCGCTTATTCAGATCGGCTCGTTTTCGATACCCATCAAGGTTCTGGCTGCAGCGAGTATTTTCATGGCCTCCGTCAATATCTTCGGCGGCTTCCTCGTGACCCGGCGTATGCTCGCCATGTTCCAGAAATCCTAGAGGGGCCACGGATATGGAATTCGGATTTACCATTGCAGCCTACGCGATTGCGGCTGTTCTCTTCATCCTTTCGCTTGGCGGCCTCAGCGGGCAGGAAAGCGCCAAGCGCGCCGTCTGGTACGGCATTGTCGGCATGGCCATCGCCGTTATCGCCACCATGGCCGGGCCGGGGCAGGGCTTCTTTGTCGTCTCGCTCGTTCTGATCGCATTGGGCGCTGGCGTCGGCTATGTGCTCGCCACCCGGGTCCAGATGACCCAGATGCCGGAGCTTGTCGCGATCATGCATTCGCTGGTGGGCCTGGCGGCGGTCTTTGTCGGATTCAACGCCGATATCATGATCAATCATGTCGCCGGGATCTACGCGGGCGCTGGCCAGATCTTCGGCGCGGTCGACGCCGATGGTTACACCGCCATCGGCCTGCCGAAGGTGATCCACGAGGGGCTTTCCTCCTTCGGCCAGCTCATCGCAAAGAAGTCCTCGGTCGAGATCGGTATCCTGCGCGTCGAACTGGTCCTTGGTATCTGGATCGGCGCGGTGACCTTCACCGGGTCGGTCGTCGCCTATGGAAAGCTGGCCGGCAAGGTGAACTCCGCGGCCAAACAGCTTCCGGGCGGGCATATGCTGAACGCCGCCGCCGCTGCCGGCTCGCTGCTGCTGACCGTGATGTATTTGAGCGGCATGGGGTCGTGGACGCTGGTTCTTCTGACGATTCTGGCGCTCTTTATCGGTTACCATCTCATCATGGGTATTGGCGGTGCCGACATGCCTGTCGTGGTGTCCATGTTGAATTCCTATTCGGGCTGGGCAGCGTCGGCTATCGGCTTTTCGCTCGGCAACGATCTGCTGATCGTCACCGGTGCGCTGGTCGGCTCGTCCGGCGCGATCCTTTCCTACATCATGTGCAAGGCCATGAACCGCTCCTTCATTTCCGTGATTCTGGGCGGTTTCGGCGGCGCTTCCGGCCCGGCAATGGAGATGGATGGCGAGCAGGTGGCGATCGATGCCGATGGCGTGGCCAATGCCTTGCAGGAGGCCGACAGCATCGTCATCGTGCCAGGTTACGGCATGGCGGTGGCGCAGGCCCAGCAGGCGGTCTCCGAATTGACCCGCAAGCTGCGCAGCATGGGCAAGGACGTGCGATTCGCGATCCATCCCGTGGCCGGTCGTCTGCCGGGCCATATGAACGTATTGCTGGCCGAAGCGAAGGTGCCTTACGACATCGTGCTCGAAATGGACGAGATCAACGACGATTTCCCGTCGACCGACGTGGTGATCGTCATCGGCTCCAACGATATCGTCAATCCGGCGGCGCAGGACGATCCCAATTCGCCCATAGCCGGCATGCCGGTTCTGGAAGTGTGGAAGGCCAAGCAGGTTTTCGTGTCCAAGCGCGGGCAGGGCACCGGCTATTCGGGCATCGAGAACCCGCTCTTTTACAAGGACAACACCCGCATGTTCTATGGCGACGCGAAGGCCTCCGTCACCGATCTTCTGGCTCTGATCGACTGACCGAAGAGATCGGCTTTCGAGAAACAAAAAGGCGCGCCCGAAAGGGCGCGTTTTTTTTCATCACAGGCCACCTCGCTATCGCGAGTCCCGTATCGACCGAACATGTCGAGCGAATTTTGATGAGCAAATGGCGGAGAGGAAGGGATTCGAACCCTCGAGACGGTCTCCCGTCTACTCCCTTAGCAGGGGAGCGCCTTCGACCACTCGGCCACCTCTCCACGCGCCGCATCTAGGCCAAATGACTGCCGTTTCGCAATAGAAAAAGGGCAAAGATTGCGAGATCGTTCCACGGCGTTTGCGCTTGCCGTTCAGACAGCCAGTTCATCCCGCCGTGGCGGGTTCGCGCCGGCCCGGGTGACGGTTATCGCCGCAGCCTCAATGCCAAGGCGAAGACATTCGGCGATCTCTTCGTCGCTCAGTGCTTCGATGACTTCGCGCGACAGATTGCCCGTCTCGTGCAGGGCGCACAGGACGCCCGCATTGAACGTATCGCCGGCGCCGACCGTATCGACCACCTCGACGCGCTGGGCGGGCAGGGCAGTCCGCGCGCTTTGTGTGATGGCGAATGCGCCTTCCGCACCGCGCGTTACGATAATCATAGCCGGCCCGTTTTGCAGCAGGCGACGCGCAATATCGTGGGGGTCGCCAGATCCCATCAGCCATGCGAGGTCCTCGTCCGAAACTTTCAGAATCGTGCTGGCTGCGATCATTCGCTCGATCCGTGCGCGATAGGCCGGTTCGTCGCCGATGAAATTGGCGCGGATATTCGGATCGAGCATCACCGGTACCCGGTTGGCGGCGCTCAGCATGAAGGCTTCGTAAGTTCGCGCCGCAGGCTCGTTGATCAGCGAAATCCCGCCGAAGAAAAGCGCTTCGAGCGGCATGCTTTCGAGATCGGGCGAGGCGCTGTTATCCAGCATGCGCCCGGCGGTGTTCTCATCGTAGAAATTGTATCGCGCCTGGCCATCCTTCAGCGTGACGAAGGCAAGCGTGGTAGGCTGGTCAGTTCGCGCCGCCATGGAATAATCGACGCCGCTTTCTTCAAGCGATCGGCACAATTGCTCGCCGAACAGATCGATCGACAGGCCGGAGAAGAAGCCGGTCGGTGCGCCGAGACGGCCAAGGGCAATGGCGGTGTTGAACACGGCGCCGCCCGAGACGGGCAGAAATGCCGTTTCGCCATCGGCGGTCTGGCGGGGCAGCATGTCGATCAGGGCCTCGCCGCAACAAAGGATCATTCTGTTTCACCGCCACGATGGCAGCGCCTCTCTCTAGCTATTGAAAACGTCATGGCCCGTTTGGCGGGCCGCGGTTAAAAAATCTGCCTTTCAGGTCAATGGCATGCTGGCCTGGCCAGACCATATCTGCGAGGCCGCGAGCGTTCTCGGCGACAGCAGAAACCGGTCGAAGAGCGGCAGGCTGGCAGCGCCAAGCGCCCGCGCATTGGCGCCAACCGCGCCCTCACGTACGACCGGCAGATCGATGCCGCGATCGTTCATGCCGCAAAGCGTATCTCTGGCGCGTTGAACCAGGCGCTTGCGGACGGCCTCCGGCAGGCTGCCATCGATGATAGCCGCCTCGAAATCGATCACGGCGCAGGCGGACAGGATCGCCTGCGCCAACGCGTCGCCCGCCTCGCCGATCCATTTGTCCAGCAGTTCGTCCGGTATTGTCCAACAGGCGGCGGCGTCGCGAACGCCGGAGAGTGGAAGGTCGGCGAAGATCATCTTGCGCTCCAGCGAAGAGATGGAAGCGATATCGATGAGCTGGGCCAGCGGATGGCCGGCCCGGTCGCGGCGCGTGACCGGCATGGACCCCAGCGCGCCGGCATTGCCCCGGCGGCCGGTATAAAGGCTGCCATTCAGAACGACGCCGCCACCGATCAGCGAGCCGACAAAGAAGTAGAGAAAATCATCTTCCGGCGGATTGGCGAAGGCCAGTTCGGCGCCGCAGGCCGCCGACGCATCGTTCTGAATATGCACGGGCCAAGAAAAGCTGGCCCGCAGCCGCGCGCCCACATCCGCATCACGCCAGGAGGCGATGGTCTCGGCCGGCGCTCCAATCTGTTCGGCCCACTCCCAGAGCTGGAACGGCGTGGCCACGCCCATGCCGGCAACACGTTCGCGGGCGGCCGGGTCCAGCGATTCCAGCAGACGCCGTGTGCCATCCTTGGCGAAGACGATCGTCTCGTCCGGTGTCGGGCAGAAGTGCGGTTGGGACAATTGGCAGATGGCGCGGCCCATGAAATCGATCAGAACGAGTTCGCTGACCCGGCGACCGATCTTCAACCCGATGAAAAAGGCGCAGTCGGGCGCGATGGTCATGGGAACGGATGGTTGGCCCACACGCCCCCGTCGCGGAACGCCGCGTCGCAGAAGCCCTTCCATCTCCAGCCGGCCCATGATGACGCCGGCCGCCTGTGCGGACAGGCCGGTCATTTTGGCGATTTGCGATTTGGCCAGCGGACCGTGATTGCGCAGCAGCGTCAGAACGAGCCGTTCATTATGCGCCCGAAGAACGGATTGATTGGAGCCGCGCCCGAATCGCCCGACCTCCTCCTGCGAGACATCATTCGATGTGCTCATGACAACCTCCCTGCTATCGGCCGGCTCCGGCTTCAAGCGTGCCAATCATGAATGAGGCAGGGGGCTGTCGTCAATTATTAAATCACTGTGATTTATTATTGACACCGGGTCGCGATCTCGCAATGCTGAAACTCGAAGCGGACCGGGGGAGGCCGGTCTGCGTAGTCGGGGCAGGGCTTTGGTCGTCCTGCCCGAGTCTGACCAATGGGAGGAAATGACATGACTTCGATTTGCTTTCGCGCGATGCTTATGGCTGGCGCAGCCGTTTCGGGACTGGCTCTCGCAGCGCCGGCAAGCGCACAGGACGGCACGACGGCCTGCCTGATCACCAAGACCGACACCAATCCCTTCTTCGTAAAGATGAAAGAGGGTGCCCAGCAGAAGGCTGAGGAACTCGGCATTCAGCTGCAAAGCTATGCGGGCCGTATCGACGGCGACAATCAAAGCCAGGTGCAGGCGATCGAGAGCTGCATTGCAGCCGGGGCGAAAGGCATACTGATCACGCCCTCGGACACGAAGGCCATTGTCGATTCCGTGCAGAAGGCGCGCGATGCGGGTCTTCTGGTGATCGCGCTCGACACCCCGCTCGATCCGATCGATGCCGCCGACGCGACATTCGCAACCGACAATTTCGTTGCCGGTGAACTGATCGGCCAATGGGCCAACGCGAAACTTGGCGAGGAGGCCGAGAATGCCAAAATCGCGATGCTCGATCTTGCCGAGTCGCAACCCACAGTCGACGTGCTTCGCGATCAGGGCTTCCTGACCGGCTTCGGGATCGACACGAAGGATGAGAACGTGATCGGCGACGAGGACGATCCTCGCATTGTCTGCAACGATGTGACCGATGGCAATGAGGAAGGTGGCCGAAGGGCCATGGAGAATTGCCTGCAGAAGGATCCGGGCATCAACGTTGTCTACACCATCAACGAACCGGCAGCGGCCGGCGCTTATGAAGCGCTGAAATCCGTCGGCAAGGAAGGCGATGTTCTGATTGTCTCGGTCGATGGCGGCTGTCCGGGCGTCAAGAATGTCGAAGATGGCGTGATCGGCGCGACGAGCCAGCAATATCCTCTGCTGATGGCGTCAAAGGGGATTGAGGCCATCGCGGCTTACGCCAAGGACGGCACGAAACCCGAAACCACCGAAGGCAAGAACTTCACAGATACCGGCGTGAATCTGGTGACAGGCGAAGCGGTCGACGGGGTGGAATCCATCGACGTCGGCGAAGGCACCGACCGCTGCTGGGGCTGACGGCTCGAAGCGATAGCGGAAAACGGGTGATCGGCGGGCCACGGACCTGCCGATCGTCCGGATATGTACCAGCGATGCGCCAGCGCGTATGTTCGCAGGCGGATTGGAGACCGGGAGGGGCGATATGAGCACGGGCGACACCTCGAAATCGGACGATTACGAGTCCGTTCTGGCCGGTTCGAGCCGGAACGTGGCGAGCTTCGAACGCAAGCGCAGCACGCTGGAGAATATCCAGCATATGCTGCATTCCAATCCTTCGCTGGTGCCGCTGATCGTTCTGACGGCCTCGGTACTGATCTTCGGCCTCTATCTGGGCAGCCGCTTCATGTCGGCTTTCGCTCTGACGCTGATTCTTCAGCAGGTGGCGATTGTCGGCATTGTCGGCGCGGCACAGAGTCTGGTCATTCTGATTGCGGGCATCGAACTGTCCGTCGGCGCCATCATGGTGCTGTCTTCCGTCGTCATGGGCCAGATGGCCATGAATGTCGGACTGCCGGCTCCGCTCGCCATTGCGGTCGGCTTTGGGGTTGGCGCGTTATGCGGCGCGATCAACGGCTTTCTGGTTGCCTGGGTCAAACTGCCACCCTTTATCGTGACGCTCGGCACCTGGCAGATTTTCCTGGCGACGAACTTTCTCTACTCGGCCAACGAAACCATCCGCAGCCAGGAGATTGCGCAGGAAGCCCCTCTATTGCAGTTCTTTGGCGAAAGCATTCGCTTTGGCGGCGCGGTCTTCACTTTCGGCGTCATCGCCATGGTTCTGCTGGTCGTGGGTCTGGCCTATGCGTTGAACAACACGGCCTGGGGCCGCCACGTCTATGCAGTGGGCGACGATGCGGAGGCGGCCGAATTATCGGGCGTGCAGGTCAAGCGCACCGTTCTGTCGGTTTATATTTTGGCCGGCGTGATCTGCGCCTTCGCCGGCTGGGTGCTGATCGGCCGGCTCGGCTCGGTCTCTCCGACATCCGGCCAGTTCACAAATATTGAGAGCATCACCGCAGTGGTGATCGGCGGCATTTCCCTGTTCGGCGGGCGCGGCTCCATCATGGGCATGCTGTTCGGCGCGCTGATCGTCGGCGTCTTCAATCTGGGGCTTCGGATCATCGGGACCGACCCGCAATGGACCTACATGCTGATCGGATTTCTCATTATCGGCGCGGTCGCCGTGGACCAGTGGATCAGAAAGGTCTCGGCATGAGCGACGATATCATTCTTTCCGCCCGGAACCTGGTAAAGCGCTATGGCCGTGTCATCGCCATGGACAATGCCGACTTCGAATTGCGAAGAGGCGAAGTCCTGGCCGTGATCGGAGACAATGGCGCCGGCAAATCAACCCTCATCAAGGCACTGTCCGGCGCCGTCGTCCCGGATGAGGGCGAGATCGTTCTGGAAGGCAAGCCCGTTCAGTTCGCGTCGCCGCAGGATGCGCGCGATCATGGCATCGAGACGGTTTATCAGAATCTGGCGCTGTCTCCGGCCCTCTCCATTGCGGACAATATGTTCATGGGCCGCGAAATCCGGAAGAGCGGATTGATGGGCACGCTGTTTCGCGCGCTCGACAAGAAGAAGATGGAGGATATTGCGCGCCAGAAGCTGAGCGATCTCGGATTGATGACCATTCAGAGCATCAATCAGGCGGTCGAAACCCTTTCTGGCGGCCAGCGCCAGGGAGTCGCGGTGGCTCGCGCGGCGGCCTTCGGCTCCAAGGTCATCATTCTGGACGAACCGACGGCGGCACTTGGCGTGAAGGAAAGCCGCAAGGTCCTTGAATTGATTCAGGATGTGCGCGCTCGGGGCATACCGATTGTCCTCATCAGCCACAACATGCCGCATGTCTTCGAGGTTGCCGACCGGATTCATATCCACCGGCTCGGCAGCCGGCTCTGCGTCGTCGATCCGAAGCAGCATTCGATGAGCGATGCGGTCGCCTACATGACCGGTGCAAAAGTGCCGGAAGAGGCGGCGGCGGAAGCCTGACCGCGCCGCCAGCCGGACCTCGGCCTAATCCTCATGGACCTCGATGGCGATGCCGCGCCGTCTTGCGACATTCACATTTGCCGAGACATAGCCGGCGGGATTGCCGCAATCATAGACATGGCCCTGGAACTCGCAGGCGCGAACCTCCTGGTCGTCCATCAGCTTCACAATGGCGTCGGTCAGTTGAATCTCATTGCCGGCGCCGCGCTCCAACGTCTCGATTATGTTGAAGATTTCGGGTTGGAGAATGTAGCGCCCCGACACGTAGAGATTGGATGGGGCGGTGCCCTTTTCCGGCTTCTCAACGATGGCGTTGATCAGAGGGCCGTCGCCCTCCAGCGAGACGATCCCGTATTTATGCGTGTCGGCCGGATCGCAGGACATCACGGCGATGATATTGCCGCCGGTCTCGTCATACATCTCCACCATTTCTGCAAGACATCCTCTGGCGCCGACCTTCAGCATGTCCGGCAGAAGCACGGCGAAAGGCTCGTCGCCGACGAGTTGGCGGGCGCTCCAGATGGCATGGCCGAGACCCTCGGCCCGCTGCTGCCGCACAAAGGAGACGGATCCGACGCCCGGCACATCCGACTGGAGGCGATCGGCCAGTTCGTTCTTTCCGCTTTCGCGAAGTGTGCGATCCAGCTCGAAATGCTCGTCGAAATAATCCTCGATCTCGCCCTTCTGACGCGACGTGACGATGGCGACGTGCTCGATGCCGGCCTCAAGCGCCTCGGCGACGATGTAATGGATAAGAGGACGGTCGACGACGGGCAGCATTTCCTTCGGAATGCTCTTGGTTGCCGGAAGCATGCGGGAGCCGAAACCGGCTGCGGGAATGATCGCCTTGCGCAATTTGCGGGCTTCTGCACCATTCGACGCCATATGTTTTAGTCTCCCCTTGAATAACAGTCTTGATCGCGTTCTAAACTATAGGCACCGATCGCAGGCCTCCAAGTCTGAAGCCTTTCACCTTTTTGAAGTTGGTGCGCCATTCGAAAATGTGTGAAACCCGCACTGCCTTAATCCTGTTTAAGGTCGGATGGGCCGCTTGGCGACTAGTCACAGCATGTAGCGGGGGTGTGGATGCACGATTCGATGGGCTGCCTTGCGGCCAAATTGTCAAATTACGTTCTTTTGACTGAACGGGATCTTGCGCATCTGGCATTGCTCGAGCGTGAGGAACAGACGTTTCAGCGCCATTACGAGATCGTCGCCGCCGGCGAGCCGCTGAAAAACCTCTACATCGTCAAGGAAGGCTGGGCCTACTCCTATGTCGATACGCGCGATGGCCGCCGCCAGATCGTCAAACTGCACATGCCGGGCGATCTGATCGGTTTCGAAAGCCTGCCATCGGCCACTGTGGCTTGCAGCGTTCGCAGCGCGAGCACGGTCGTACTTTGCCCTTTCCTGCCAGAAGCGCTGCAGATGGTCTTCAGCAAGGCGGAGCGCCTGGCCGCCATTCTATTCGCCATGTCGTGCCGCGATCAGGAGAGCATGGTGAGCCGTCTGCGCGCCATTGGCCGTATGGATGCGCGCGAACGCCTCATTCAGATGCTGCTCGACACAATCAACCAGATCCGTCTCACCGATGCGGACGTCAAATGGCCGTTCACGATACCGCTCTCGCAGACGGAGATTGGCGACTATGTCGGCCTGACCAATGTGCACGTCTCTAAGACGCTGATCCGGCTTGAGCGCGAAGGTCTGATCGCCCGCTCGGATGGCTACCGGCTGGAGATCCTGAACGAGGCCGCAATGGAGCGGATCGTCGACTACGAAAATTATCACCGGGCCCTCGATACGAGCTGGTTCCCGGAATACTAGACTGTGAAGACCCAGTTTGGCGTATGTTGATATTGTATAATGATAAATTTCAATTTCGATTGTAGCTCGCCCAGTCGTAAGCCCGTACGTGAGAGGCGAAGATGCAGCTTCCGATGCTGTATCGTGAGGGTAGCGGATCGAAGCGATGTTCCAGGGAAAACGATTTCTCGTTCTTGAGGACGAACCGCTGATCGCGCTCGATATCGCCACGGAGATCGAAAGCCTCGGCGGGCAGGTCGTGGCCGATCTGCGTTCGGTTGCGGCGGCCGAAAAGGCGCTGGAGACGATCCAGTTCGATGCGGCGATCCTCGATCACAAATTGTCGGACGGCACCAGCAAGGCTATCGGCCTGGCCCTGCACGACAGGGGCAAGCCCTTCGTTTTCTGTACCGGCGGCATGGACAGCGATGTGACGACAGGCGTTTTGGCGGATGTAACTGTCTGGCAGAAGCCGTGCGACTGGCCGGTGTTGCTTCGGCGGTTTGCGCAGGAGATCGTCGAACCGGAACGCGCTGCGGGCTGAGCTTCTGTCAGGCCGGTATCGGCGTATCGCACTTGCATTCTCGGCGTTGAGAGAAGAACCTTGCTGCCCATGTTGGAGCGCGAGGAGGCGGCGCGATGGAAAGAGTGCTGGGTGAGCGTTGGTCGACCGGACTGGACGATATCGGCGTTATGGTAGCTGATCGGGCCACGACCATCTTGCCTGCTCCGGTGGCCGGTCTTGTCGGGCAGATCTGGTGGCTGCTTCTCATCGTCTTTCTCTTCTCACTTGCAATCGGCTGGAGGCTCGGCGCGCCGGGGAGGGGACGGTGAACGTCAGTTTACCCTTTCTGCAAGCGCTGATTCTGTTTGTCTGGGTCACGCTGCTCGGCATCGTTTTGGGCTGGATTCTTAGACGGTTCTTCGCCCTGTTCCAGCGACGTACCGCGCCGAGGCCGACGGTTGATGCGGTATCGTGTTCGACCGAGGTCGAGACATCGAGCCCCGCCAGGTCGGTCAAAGATGAGGTGGTGGAAAATGGCTCGGCGCAAGGCGAGATTGATGGTGCCGATAGAAAGGGTGCCGCATTCGAGCGGTCTGATCCGCGCCTTCCGGTCCGTCTCCGCCTCACCGAGGATCGTCTGGCGGATATGGCGCGCTCGGCCAGCGCGCTGGCCATGGCAAGTGCTGCAAATGGTCCACCGCCGTCCTTGCCGCCGCTGACGTCCGATGAGCGTTGGCGGTTGCAGGTCGCGTCCATGCCCCCGGTCGAGGCTGTAGAAGGCTGGCCGGCAAGGGCGACTGACGATCAAGGTCCAAACGCGACCGATTGGCGGGCCAAACGCCCTGCCCATGGAGATTATGCGCCGTCATCCACTGAGGCACGGGTATTCCGACCGCTCGACCCGGCGATCGCGGGTGCCGTTCTCGGTGCCCAGGCGCTGCCCGACGACGGTCAACGGCCCGCTGTCGTCAGCATCGTGCCTTCCGGAACGACGCGCGATACCTCGCCGTCTTCTGATGCGGCTGCTGTGAACGAAGCGACAAACGCACGTGAGCCGCTCGATCTGCCTGCGTTGAACACCGCACTGTGGCGTGGTCGCGCCGCGACCGAGGGCAAGGCCGCTCCTTCACTTCCGCCATCAGCCACGGATGAAGCGATGCGGCTCCAAATTCGGCCGCGAACTGTTGAAGACAGTCCGTCGAGCGACATTTATGCGAGCGATCCGGCGAGCCTGACCGCATCCAAGGGTGCGGAGAGCTGGCGTCCTTCGAAAAGAAGCGAGGCGCGTTCGGAAGTGAGGCCGCCGTTTCGCCCGATTGGCGATGTTGATGCGTTGGTGCGAACAAAATGGGGCGTCTCGCCTCCATCTTCCGGGACATTGGATAAGAGCGTGACTGAAGACAGTAAAGACGACCCGATCCTGAATATGGACCATGAGATTCCGAAGGGGCGACTATGGGGCCCAGCTGTCGCGATGCCCCTGCCGTCTGCCGTCGCTGCTCAAGCATTGGGCCGAAGTGCCGGTTCGCCTTCGCACGGAGAGGTGATCGAGGATTTCGATTCCGGCGATCCTTCTGCATTCCAGGCTGATGGAACCGCCTTCGCAATCGGTATGGATGATGAGGCGCGACCTGAGCGTCTTGCCGGGGCAGTCGAAAAACTTGCCGAAGAAAGCGAGCCGGCCGAGGAAGATCGGCCGGTCCCGCGGATCGAGGAGAGCGAAATGCGGCGGGTCGCATCGGAGGATGAGGCCCTTTCTGATGACAACCAGGCTTCTTCTCAAAGTAAGACGGTCCTGTCACCCGGACCGAGCGACGAGGATGATGAAACCTCTATCGAGGATGGGTTCGAGCCGATCCTCCGGGACAGTCATGATCGAGGTGCCGCGCCTGTCGGATCGGGGCAGCCGGTCGACGGATCGGAATGGCTTGATATGCCGCCGCCGGTCGATAGGACCAATGAGGCGGTGCCGTCCGATCCTCCCGCGGGGTCGGCGCATCCGCATGGGTCGGATGATCTCAGCCGCATCAGGGGCGTAGGCCCGGCGACAGAGCAGCGCCTGCATGAACTCGGCGTGACGAGCTACGCGCAGATTGCGGCCTGGGGGCCGGATGAGGCGGCGTGGTTCGGCGAGCAGCTTTTTTTCCCTGGTCGCGTGGAACGGGAGAACTGGATCGAACTGGCGCGCGAATTGATGAACGAGGGAAGCGACCAGGGCTGAACCGCTCGATCTGAAACCAATGTCAGAGTGCGCCGACCGTCTCGTTGTGGCGGGTCTCCGCCTCGTCGAAAAAGGCGGCGATCCGCTGAGGCAGGTCGCCGGTTTCCAACAGAACCGGGTGTCCTTGTCCTGATACGGTAATAGTTGTCATGTCGGGGTCGGCCTCCTGCATCTGCTCCAGCGTCGTAGCCTCCAGCAATTCCGAATTCCCGCCACGGATGACCATTAGCGGCATCGCAGCGAGGCTTTCGAACTGGTCCCACAAGGGCGGAAGCGGTTTGCCGGGTTCCCACGCTTCGAGGGTCTTGAGCAGGTCGAGGTCGAAATCGGAAACGAGCTTGTCGTCCTCCGTCCACCGCATTCCGGCGAGGCCGAAACGCCTGAAATCATCGTCGGGCACCGCAGAAAACGCATCGCCAAGCGCCTTGCGCATTCCAGGCAGAACGGCGTCCTCGTCCACTTCCCGTCCGGCGCGGGACAGATAGTTCTTGATATGGGCAAGGCCTTTCAGTCCGATCACCGGGCCGACATCGTTCAGCACGCCGGCCACCATGGCGGTCGGCCGCATGGCGGCAAGAACGTGCATGACCATCCCGCCGCGCGAGGTGCCGATAAAAAGCGCGTCGGGAAGCCCAAGCGCCGTCATGCCGGCCAGAACGTCGCCGGCTTCCACGATGATATTGTAGTCTTCCCAGTTCTCGCTGGGCCGGGATAGGCCGCGTCCGCGAAAATCGAAGGCAAAGATCTGCCGGCCCTCGCCGGTTTCCATCAGGATTTTCGCAAGCGCGGTGAAATCGCGGCTGTTGCGGGTCAGGCCCGGTAAACACACCACCGGCAGGCGGCCGGGAACTGGCGCGCCGAAGATACGAACGGCAATCTCGGTGCCGTCCGGTGCGCCGAATCGGCGCACTTCGCCTTCGTGGCCGAGGGCTTCATCATCGATCATCGCCGCTATCCCTTTTCGGTTTGTTCCGATCAGAGGATAGGCGTGAACACGGGAAATTCCAGCGCTACCGGGTGAGATCGGCGGCCGGGTTCACCGTTCCGGTCAGCCGCATGCGATAGACCTGGTAGTTTTCCATCACGCGCTGCACGTAGCCTCGCGTCTCCGTATAGGGAATGCGTTCGACCCAGTCGATGACAGCCTCCACACTCTTGCCGCGCGGATCGCCATATCTCTGCACCCATTCGGCAGCCCGGCGCGGACCGGCATTGTAACCGGCGAAGGTCAGGATCATCGAACCGTCGAATCGGTCGAGCTGTTCGCCGAGATAATGCGTCCCGAGAATGGCGTTGTAAGCCGGGTCGCTCGTCAGCCGTCGCGAATTATAGGCAAGGCCGGCCTTGCGGGCCATCTGCTTGGCCGTGCCGGGCATTAGTTGCAGAAGGCCGCGCGCTCCGGCATGGGAGACCGCGCCGGCGTTGAACTCGCTCTCCTGGCGCGCAATGGCGTAGGCAAGAGCCTTGTCCGAGCCGCCGATCTGCGCCTGGGCTGGGATCGCGCCGATGGGATGAGCGAGCGCACCGATATCGAGCCCGCGCGATGCAGCAATCTTGCCGACCTTGAGGCCCATATAATGGCCCTTGCTGCGCTCGGCCTTGACGGCGAGAAGAGCAAGCTCGCCCGGGCTGGTCAGTTCGCGCGCCAGATCGAAATAGAGTTGGCGAGCGCGGTGCTCGTGCCCGGCGGCCTCCAGACGTTGAATGGCCTGCACGGCGTGGCGTTGGGAAAAGCGTGCCCGGTCGGCGTTCGATGGTTTCGGGAAATCGACGCTCAGGCGGTTTCGGCCGAGCTTGGCTGCTGCGAGCTGGCCGTAAAATGCCACATCGTAACGGGCAGCTTGGGCGTAATATTCCTGCGGGGTACCGCCGCCGCCGGCTTCCGAGGCGCGGCCCATCCAGTAATAGCCACGCGCCCGCGAGATCGGTCCTTCGGCGCGCAGCAGGATGTTGCGGAAATGGCTCGCGGCCCGTTTCGGCTCCTGCAGAAAACGTAGTGCATACCAACCGGCGTGGAAGGATGCGTCGATACGGGTGCGTGGCTTGCCGCCGCCATGCTCCGACACCACGCGATAGGCGAGGGCAGGCTGTTTGATATCGAGCAGTTCGCGCGAAAGCACGCGCCGCTCGAACCACCAGGCTTCCGGGTCGATACGGCCGGATTTCTCCGGTGCGGCGAGCAGGGTTTTAGCGGCCTCGTGATATTTGCCTTGCCAGCGCAGATGCCGGGCCTTGGCGAAATAGAACGCGTCGCTGCGCTCGCTCTTCGGAACGGCCGACAGCCGGCCCCACGTATCCTTTTGCTTGCGGGTCACGGCTGCGAAGGCGGCATGAAGGCGCGCCCGTCCGCACGGCCCGGCCACTCGTTCCGCGCTGCGGATGCGATCTTTGTAGAGCATGGCTTCCATCCGGTCGCAGTGAGCGCCCCGGGGAATGATCGCACCGTATCGGCGCAAAATAGCGGCCTCGTCCGCGGCATCGAGCTTTGCCGTCCGCCATAGCGGCGTTATGGCGGCGGCTGCTCCGGATTTGTTGCCGAGCGCCAGTTGCGCATTGGCCAGCGCACGCGCGCCTTCGATCGTCTCCGGCTGGCTGTTGCCAAAAGCGGCTACGATGGAACGCGGGGGATGGTTCTCGGAAGCAAGCGCCCGTTCGGAATTTTGGCGAAGTGTCTTCATGCCGGGCCAGTCCGGCAGTGTGGCGGCAGCCGCCGCGATCTCGCCCGACGGAATGTTCTTGCCGCCATAGAAAGCGACGGCCCAGCTCATGATCTCTCGGTCGAGCCCCGTAAGGCTGTCGCGGATGGCGCGCGCCTGGTCCCACCGGTCCGCCGTGATCGCGTCGAGCCCGGCCTTCAGCCGCGCGGGATTGTAAGCGGAGGGGGCTTCGGTTCGCGGAGGAATGGCCGAGGTTTCCTGCGCCAGCGGCCCCGATGGCGCTGCGGCGAACAGGACGGACAGAACAACACTGGCGGAGAGAAGAGAACGCAAACGCATGATCGCTCCAGTTAAGCGGAACAGGGGGACTCGAGCCGGCCTCCGCGCGATGGCGCATGTCAACCAGCCTACATTAGCGCACAACAATACGGTGCGACAGTGAAGTCCGGGTTAATGAAATCTTGCGCCGGCCGATCCAATTCGATCCAATGGACAGCATCACTTTCCGCATCGCAGGAGGCTTGCCGCGCCAAGGGCTGCAAATTATGGTGCGCCGCTTCTGACCGAGGCGCGAACCCCTCGCGCCCGCCCCGCCATCTGGAGATGATCATGTTGAGAGGATCGCTGCCCGCGCTCGTCACCCCATTCACGCGCGATGGAGCGGTCGACGAGAAAGCGTTTGGCGAGTTCGTCGAATGGCAGATCGGCGAAGGAAGCGATGGTCTGGTGCCGGTCGGCACTAGCGGCGAAAGCCCGACGCTGACCCATGACGAACACAAGCGCGTGATCGAGATGGCCGTCGAGATCGCCAATGGCCGTGTGCCCGTGGTTGCCGGCGCCGGGTCCAACAACACAGCCGAGGCTATTGATTTCGCGCGATTTGCCGAGAGCGTCAAAGCCGACGCCGTTCTCGTCGTGACGCCTTATTATAACAAGCCGAACCAGCGGGGCCTCTACGCCCATTTTGCGGCTATTGCCGAAGCGGTTTCCATTCCGATCGTGATCTACAACATTCCGGGCCGGTCGATCGTCGACATGACGCCGGAGACGATGGGCCGTCTCGTCCACAATTTCAGTAACTTCATTGGTGTGAAGGATGCGACAGCAAAGGTGGACCGGGTGAGCGAGCAGCGAGCCGCCTGCGGCAAGGATTTCATTCAGCTCTCCGGCGAGGATTCCACTGCGCTTGGTTTCAACGCCCATGGCGGCGTCGGCTGCATTTCGGTGACGGCCAATGTCGCCCCGGCCCTCTGTGCCGAATTCCAGAAGGCAACGCTTGCCGGCGACCGGAACAGAGCGATCGAATTGCAGGATCGGCTGATGCCGCTCCACAAATCGCTCTTTATCGAGCCCAATCCGACCGGCGCGAAGTATTGCCTTTCCCGGCTTGGCCGGATGCAGAATGTCGTGCGTTCGCCGCTTGTGACGGTGGACGAGGATACAGCAACCACCCTCGATGCGGCCATGCGCCACGCCGGCCTCTTGAACTGAGCGCCGGGCGACCAGACCTAGAGGCATGGCAAAAAAGAGCGACCCCAACAGCCGGACCATTGCGGAAAACCGCAAGGCGCGGTTCAACTATCAGATCGAAGATACGATCGAGGCGGGCCTGGTTTTGACAGGCACCGAGGTCAAGAGCCTGCGCAATGGCGAAGCAAATATCGCAGAAAGCTATGCGTCCGAGGAGAATGGCGAGTATTGGCTGATCAACAGCTATATTCCCGAATACACGCAGGGCAATCGTTTCAACCACGAGCCGCGTCGTCTGCGCAAACTGCTTCTGAACAAGCGTGAAATGGCGCGCCTGGCCAAGGAGATCGACCGTCAGGGCATGACGGCGATTCCTCTGAAGCTCTATTTCAATGAGCGCGGCGTCGCCAAGCTCCTGTTGGGTATTGCGAAGGGCAAAAACGTGGCCGACAAGCGCCAGACCAGCAAGGAACGCGATTGGAACCGCCAGAAGCGGCGGCTGATGAAGGAGCATGGATGAGCGGTTTTAGAACCGCGGATCGCAAAGACGCTCCACTGCCTGTCGCCTACTGGTCGTCATATTCGTAATCGTCGGCGTCTTCCTCGACAGGATCGGGAGCATAGCGTCGCGGCAACCGGTCTCCGCTGCTGTCCCTTCCGATCTCGTTCTTCAAATCGGCAATGTCGAGAAAGTGGTCGGCCTGGCGCCGAAGGTCATCGGCGATCATGGGCGGCTGGCTGGACAATGTGGAAATGATTGAGACCTTGCGACCCCTGCGCTGAAGCGCTTCGACCAGACTGCGGAAATCGCCGTCGCCTGAGAAAATGACGTAGTGATCGAGCGAGGGCACCAGCTCCAGGGCATCGATCGTCAGTTCGATGTCCATATTGCCTTTGATTTTTCGGCGGCCCATGGAATCGGTGAACTCCTTGGCCGGCTTCGTCACCACGGTGTAGCCATTATAGTCCAGCCAGTCGATCAGCGGACGGATCGATGAGTATTCCTGATCCTCGACAAGGGCGGTGTAATAATAGGCGCGCAGCACATAGCCGAGCGACTTGAAATGCGCCAGAAGGCGACGATAGTCGATATCGAATCCCAGGGCCTTGCTGGTCGCGTAGACATTGGCGCCATCGATAAAAAGGCCGATCTTCTCTCTTTGGTCGAACATTTGAATACGTCCTGAAAAGGCTGAAGGCCAAAACGGCCGAAAAATCTAAAATCACTGAGAATGAACGGCCCTCCTCACAAAACGTTGCATTTGTCACATCTCTTCTTCGGCGCGCCTGCCGCCTTGGAATGCCTTGCGTTCGCCGCACTGTTCGGCTAAGGCAGCGCTTCATCAGCAGACAGGCACCGTCACTGAAAGGAACCCGGCATGGCCCGCGTGACCGTCGAAGATTGCATTGACAAGGTCTCCAACCGGTTCGACCTCGTTCTTCTCTCAGCCCACCGTGCGCGGTTGATCAGCCAGGGGGCTCCGATCACCGTCGACCGCGACAACGACAAGAACGCCGTGGTCTCGCTGCGCGAGATTGCCGAAGAGACGCTGTCGCCGGAAGATCTGCGCGAGGATATGATTCACTCGCTTCAGAAGCATGTCGAGGTGGACGAGCACGAGCATGCTGCCTCCGACGCGCTGATCGAGCCTGCCCGCGAGATGGCGGACGAAGAGGCCGGCCCCGATGTGAGCCGTGACGAGGTGGATGAGCCCGCCACCTTCGACCGGATGAACGAGGAAGATCTTCTGGCCGGTATCGAAGGTCTTGTTGCGCCGGAAAAGAGCGACGATTATTGAACGACGAACGCCTGCCGTCGGCCTTTACTGAAGCGCGTCCGGCCCATTGGTCGGGCGCGTTTTGCGTTGGGGTCTGCTAAAAAGGCGCGTATGTCGATGAGCGTTCAGGGAGCGGTGAAACCATGATGCGCCAGTACGAGCTTGTGGAGCGCGTTCAGCGCTACAAGCCGGATGTGAACGAGGCGCTGCTCAACAAGGCCTATGTCTATGCGATGCAGAAGCATGGCCACCAGAAGCGCGCGTCTGGCGATCCCTATTTTTCCCATCCTCTCGAAGTCGCCGCGATCCTGACCGATCTTCACCTGGACGAAGCCGCGATAGCCGTCGCTCTGCTCCACGACACCATCGAGGACACCGACGCAACCCGCCAGGAAATCGACCAGATCTTCGGCCCCGACATCGGCAAGCTGGTGGAGGGACTGACCAAGCTCAAAAAGCTGGAACTGCATTCCAAGAAGGCCGAGCAGGCCGAGAACCTGCGCAAACTGCTGCTGGCGATCTCGGACGATGTCCGCGTTCTTCTCGTCAAGCTGGCCGACCGGCTACACAATATGCGCACGATGGAGGCGATGCGGGCGGACAAGCAGATCCGTATCTCCGAAGAGACCATGGAGATCTACGCGCCGCTCGCCGGACGCATGGGCATGCAGGACCTTCGTGACGAGCTTGAGGCCCTCTCGTTTCGCTATATCAACCCGGTTGCATACAGAATGGTGACCGACCGGCTGACCGATTACGTTGCCCGCAACGCCGATCTGATCGAAACCATCGAGAGCCAGCTCGGCGAACGCTTCGAAGCGGCGCATATCCACGCCAGGGTGAAGAGCCGCCAGAAGACGGCCTGGTCCATCTTTCGAAAGATGGAGCGCAAGACGCTCTCCTTCGAGCAGCTGTCGGATATTTTCGGTTTCCGCGTCGTCGTCTACGACGAAAACGACTGCTATCGGGCGCTCGGGGCGATTCACCGCGAATGGTCGATGGTGCCGGGCCGTTTCAAGGACTACATCTCGACGCCCAAGCAGAACGGCTACCAATCGATCCACACCACCATTGTCGGCCCGTCGCGCCAGCGCATCGAGTTGCAGATTCGCACCGAGGATATGGACCAGATCGCCGAATATGGCGTGGCCGCGCATGCGGCCTATAAGGAGGGCCGCAAAGATCCGCTGGGCCAGAGTCATGCCTTCGCCAATCTACGGCGGACCATCGAGACGCTGGTGCAGGGCGAAGCGCCCGAAGAATTTCTCGAAAACACCAAACTGGAGCTGTTTCACGATCAGGTCTTCTGCTTCACGCCGAAGGGCCGGGTGATCGCGCTGCCGCGTGGCGCCACGCCGATCGATTTCGCCTATGCCGTGCATACGCAGATCGGCGACACGACGGTTTCCTGCAAGATCAACGGCGCCATCTCCCCACTGATGACCGAACTGGTCAATGGGGATGAGGTGGAGATCATCACCTCCGAAACGCAGACGCCACCTGCCGCTTGGGAGAACATGGTCGTGACAGGTAAGGCGCGTGCGGCCATTCGCCGCGCCACCCGTATGGCCATCCGCAAGCAGTATTCCGGCCTTGGCCGGCGGATCATCGAACGAGCCTTCGGCTATGCCGGCAAGGAGTTCTCCATTGAACTTCTGACGCCGCATGTTCATCGCTTCGGTCAGCGCGACCCGCTGGACGTTCTGGCGGCGGTCGGTCGTGGTGAGATTTCCTCCAACGATGTCATGAAGCTGGTTTACCCAGACTGGCAGGGAGACCGCGCCGCGCATCTGGACAGCAGCGCGAGAGATCATGCGCGTCCCCGCGATCGCCAAGGCTGGTTCGGCCTGTCCGCCGGGCCGGGCATGCTGTTCCACATGCCGCGAAACGGCCAGGGCGAAGAGAGCCACGAGGCCGGGACCGAGGGCGAAGCGGAGGGGCGCGACGCGCTTCCCATCCGTGGCGTGACCGGCGATTTGCCGGTCAGTTTCGGCGCGGCCGGTGCGGTGCCGGGCGACCGGATCGTCGGCATTCTGACGCCAGGCCGGTTGATTACCATCTATCCCATCCAATCCGACGCGCTGATCGCCTTCGAGGATCAGCCGGAGCGGTGGGTGGATGTGCGCTGGGATATCGACTCTGCGCTGGGCGAACGCTTCCCGGCGCGGATTGCCGTGACGCTCATCAACCAGCCGGGCTCGCTGGCGACGATCGCCAATATCATCGCCGATCTGGACGCCAATATTCACGAGCTCTCGATGACCCGCACCGCGACCGACTTCACGGAGATGCGGATCGACCTGGAGGTCTGGGACCTGAAACATTTGACGCGCCTGCAGCAAGCTCTGCGCGAATGCGACATGGTCAGTGACATTCGCAGACTTTTCGGCTAGCGCGGACGCGTTGGCAGCAGGAGGACAGCGATGGGTATGACAGTCGACGAAGTGCTGGACGTTTTCCGCCAGGCCGGGGCGGTCCTGGAAGGTCATTTCATCCTGACATCCGGTCTGCGCAGCCCTGTTTTCCTGCAGAAGGCGCGGGTCTTCATGCATGCCGACAAGACCGAGACCCTTTGCCGCGCCCTGGCCGAGCGGATCGGCGAGGCGGTGGAAGGCAAGATCGATTACGTCGTCGGTCCGGCGATCGGAGGGCTGATCCCAGCCTATGAAACATCGCGGCACCTCGGCGTCCCGGCGGTTTGGGTCGAGCGGGAAGATGGTCGGTTCCGCCTGAGGCGCTTCGAGGTGGAGCCTGGTTCACGGGTTGTGATTGTCGAGGATATCGTGACGACCGGCCTGTCCATTCGCGAGACCATCGAAGCTCTTCAGGCCATCGGCATCGAAGTGGCCGCCGCGGCCTGCATCATCGACCGCTCGGCCGGTAAGGCCGATGTGGGCGTGCCGCTCATTGCCCTTGCGGAATATGAAGTCCCGGCCTATTCACCAGACGAACTGCCCGCTGAACTCGCCGCAATACCGCCTGTTAAACCGGGTAGCCGCAATATCGGTTAACTGGCGCCCTGTCGGCCGTCTCGACCGGCCCGTTCGGGTTCTCGGAAGGAAATGTTCGCAGGGCAAACCTTCGAAGCAGACAGCATTTCGGTGCGTCAGGAATATTTAGAGAGATGCTGTTCAGACGACGTCGCGCAGAAACGGGGTGGAAGCGGTTTCGCATCGCCGTTTGGCCGCGGCGGTCCTGGTCTCGTTCGACATCCTACTTCGCCAAACGCGTATTGCGGCTGAGCGGCAGCCCTCATGCGATCGCCGCAGGTGTGGCGGCCGGCGTCTTCGCATCCTTCACGCCCTATCTCGGCTTTCACATCATCGGCGCGGCCGCCGTGGCGTGGCTGATTGGCGGCAATATCATCGCGTCGGCACTGGGCACTTTCGCGGGCAATCCGCTGACATTTCCGCTCATCTGGGCGACCACATTGGAAACCGGGCGCTATCTGCTCGGCTATAGCGCAGCGCCCTCGGACAGGTGGATCGGACGTCGGCTGATGCATATGGAATTCGACGCGCTTTGGCAGCCTCTTCTAAAACCGATGACGGTTGGCGGGTTGCTCTGGGGCGTTGTCGCAGCGCTCACCACCTATGCCCTGCTGCGCGGTTCGATCGCTGCCTTCCAGCAACAGCGCCGCCGACGTTTGCTGGAACGGGCAAAGGCGAGGGCGCGGCTCCAGGGCGAAACGCTCTCACGCCAAAAGAGTACAGCCGCGACATGATTATCGGCCTCGGATCGGATCTTATCGATATTCGCCGGATCGAGAAGGCGTTGAACCGGCACGGGGGCCGTTTCGAGGCGCGGGTCTTCACCGAGGTGGAGCGCCGAAAATCGGACCGGCGCGCGGAGCGGGCGGCATCCTACGCCAAGCGGTTTGCGGCGAAGGAAGCCTGCTCCAAGGCGCTTGGAACGGGCCTTCGGCAAGGGGTCTTCTGGCGCGATATGGGCGTGGTCAATCTTCCGTCCGGTCAACCGACCATGGCGCTGACCAACGGCGCGCAGGAAAGATTGCTGGCCATGATGCCGCAAGGCCACAGGCCTGCCATTCATTTGACCATAACCGATGATTTTCCTCTTGCGCAGGCCTTTGTCATCATCGAAGCCTTGCCCGAGGCCCAGGCCATGGGCCGATGACTGGCGCGGTTTCGGCGAGTATCGCAAGGTTCGATACAGTGGCCTGCCGCATTGCGGCCCGCGCTTTGGAACTGTAAAGACGAATCCGAATGGACGAAATACGCTGACGCAGCGCCGTCCAGGGCCAGAACCCCGCCCCTGGGGCCGGCGAAAACGAGGACGGCGTGGCAGAACAGAGCGATAGCAAGGCCAAGGCCGAAAAGTCCGGCAAGGGCGGTCTTTCAGAAACGGTTTCCGTCATCGTACAGGCGCTTATTCTGGCGCTGGTGCTGCGAACCGTCCTGTTCCAGCCTTTTTCGATTCCGTCCGGTTCGATGCGGCCGACCCTGCTGGAAGGCGATTATCTGTTCGTCAGCAAATGGTCCTATGGCTATTCGCGTTACTCGCTGCCGCTGGGTCTTGATCTCTTCGAGGGACGGATTCTGGGCAGTGAACCGGAGCGCGGCGATGTCGCCGTCTTCAAGTTCCCGCCTGACCCGTCGGTGGATTACATCAAGCGCGTCATCGGATTGCCGGGCGATCGCATTCAGATGCAGAATGGCAGCCTCTCCATCAATGGCGAACCTGTCGAGCGCGAGAAGATCGGCACGATTGACAATGAGGACATCACCGAGATGGACCGTCCCGTCGATGTCTATCGCGAGACCATGCCGAATGGTGTGGCTTATGAAACGCTCGACATCACGCCAAACGGCATTTACGATTCCACGCGCGAGTTCGTCGTGCCGGAAGGCCATTATTTCATGATCGGCGACAATCGCGACAACTCCAATGACAGCCGTGGAGCAGTCGGCTTCGTGCCGTACGAGAATCTGGTCGGAAAGGCGCAGATCATTTTCTTCTCGGTTGCCGAAAGCGCAAGTCCGCTGGCTGTGTGGCGCTGGCCATCGACGCTTCGCGGCAGCCGCCTGCTGAACACGATCGACTGAGGATGGGGCGCGGCAAAACAAGCCCGGAAGCGCTGGCCAAGCGCGCCGGCGAACTGACGGGCCATGATTTTCGGGATGTCGAACGGCTGGACCGGGCGCTGACCCATTCCAGTGCCCGAAATGCCAATACCAGCAATTACGAGCGGCTGGAATTTCTGGGCGACCGCGTTCTCGGTCTGGTCATCGCGGAAATGCTGTTCACCGCCTTTCCGAAGGCCGATGAGGGCGAACTGTCCGTTCGCCTCAATCAACTCGTGGACGCCACGACCTGCGCCGAGGTGGCCGAGGAGATCGGTCTCCATGAGTTGATCCGCACCGGATCCGAAATCCGGAGCCTTGCCGGACGCAAGCGCCAGTCGCTGCGAGCCGATGTTATGGAGAGCGTCATCGCGACGATTTATCTGGATGGTGGCTTGTCGGCCGCGCGTCCCTTTATCGAAAAACACTGGCAAAGCCGCGCGCTGTCGAAAACAGCGGGACGCCGCGACGCCAAGACCGAGCTGCAGGAATGGTCTCATCAGCAGATCGGCGCGCCGCCGGTTTATAATATTCTGGACCGCAGCGGGCCGGACCACGATCCGATTTTCACGGTTCGTGTCGAGGTCGAAGGGTTTACGTCCCAGGAGGCTAAGGGGCCATCCAAGCGCGAGGCCGAGCGCCTTGCAGCAGAGAGGATGCTGATCTCCGAGAAGGTTTGGCAGGCTGATGGAGCGGCCGGTTGATGGCGGAATCGAAAGAAAACGGCGACATCGGAAAGGGCGTGGAAACCCGTTCGGCCTTCGTGACCCTGCTCGGCGCGACCAATGCCGGCAAATCCACCTTGCTCAACCGCTTCGTCGGTTCGAAAGTGTCCATCGTAACCCACAAGGTGCAGACGACGCGCACAACCATGCGCGGCATCGCCATCCATGAGAACGCGCAGATCGTCTTTATCGATACGCCCGGCATCTTCAAGCCGCGCCGCCGGTTGGACCGCGCTATGGTCGCCAGTGCATGGAGCGGCGCGCGCGACGCCGATATCGTTCTGTTCGTGGTCGATGCCGAACGTGGCCTCGAAGGCGACGCTGGGACGATCTTGGAGCGCCTCGCCGAAACGCGGCAGTCCAAGGCCCTCGTTCTGAACAAGGTCGATCGCGTCAAGCCTGAGCAGATCCTACAGCTTGCGGCCAAAGCCAATGAGGTCGTCGCCTTCGATCAGACCTTTATGGTCTCGGCTCTGAATGGCTCGGGTACGGACGATGTGATGGACTGGTTGGCCAAGCAGGCCAGTCTAGGCCCGTGGTATTATCCTGAAGATCAGGTCGCCGATGCGCCGTTGCAGCTTCTGGCCGCCGAGATCACCCGCGAAAAGCTTTATCTGCGGCTTCATCAGGAATTGCCCTATTCCTCCCATGTCGAAACCGAACGTTGGGAACGTGGCAAGAAGGGCGTTCGCGTCGAGCAGGTCATCTATGTCGAGCGCGACAGCCAGAAGAAGATCGTGCTCGGCCATAAGGGCCAGACCATCAAGGCCATCGGTACGGCGGCCCGCAAGGAGCTTTCGTCGCTTCTGGACGAGCCGGTTCATCTTTTCCTATTCGTCAAAGTGCGGCAGAACTGGTCGGACGATCCGGACCGGTATCGCGAGATTGGCCTGGATTATTCGCAGTAGGCGCCGACTCTGATCTTGGCCGGTAAAGCGAGGATGCGATGCAGTGGACCGATGAAGGCATAGTCCTCGGCGTCCGCCGCCACTCCGAAAGCGCGGTCGTGCTGGAACTGATGACGGTCCAACACGGCCGACATCTTGGACTTGTGCGCGGTGGGCGCTCACGGCGCATGCAGCCGGTCCTGCAGCCGGGCAACCGTGTCGCCGCCGAATGGCGAGCCCGCCTCGACGAACATCTTGGCACCTACACCGTGGAGCCGCTTCGGCACCACGCCGCGCGGCTTTATGGCAGTGCGGTCGGTCTTTACGGGCTACAGGCCCTGGCCGCCCATCTTCGTCTTCTGCCGGAGCGCGATTCCCATCCTCGCCTGTTCGACATGACAGCGCTGTTGGTGGAGCATTTCGAAGAGCCGGAAAGGGCGCTCGAACTCTTTTTGCGCTTCGAACTGATGCTCCTGGACGAGATGGGATTTGGCCTCGATCTGCGGCAATGCGCGGCCACGGGCACGACGGACGAACTGATCTACGTTTCGCCGAAGAGCGGCCGTGCGGTGAACAGAGAAGCGGGCGAGCCGTGGGCCGACAAGCTCCTGCCTCTGCCGGCTTTTCTTCGGGAATCGAAGCAACGGGCGGATCGCGCCTCCATGCAGGATGCAGCACGGCTTTTGATCCATTTCTTCGAACGCGACGTTCATGGACCGCGCGGCAAACCACCCGGACCGGAACGGCAATCGTTTTTGGAAGCGGCGTTCCGCGCGCTCAACGTTCACGCGACCCTTTAAGCTGTCCTGTTATTCGGCGGGCGCCGCAATCGGACGTTCGGCGCGCTGCTCGCTGATCGGCCAATGTAGGATAGCGGCGATCAGCCCGAGAATGACGCCGATCCACCAGACCGGATCGTAGGAACCCATGGTCTGCCGAAGATACCCGCCGAGCCAGACGCCGAGAAAAGAGCCGATCTGGTGGGACAGGAAGACGATCCCGCCCAGCATGCCGAGATATTTCGTGCCGAACATGACCGCGACCAGCGCGTTGGTGGGCGCCACGGTTGACAGCCACAGAAGGCCCATCGCGACGGAAAACACGATTACGGTCGTTGGGGTTTGCGGCAGGAGGAGGAACGCCGTCACCGCAATGGACCGGGCGATATAGATCAGGGTGAGAAGCGCCGGCTTGCTTGCGCGTTGGCCGATCACGCCGGAAGCGAGCGAGCCGATAATGTTGAACAGTCCGATCAGCGCCAGTCCGACGACCGCATAGTCCGCATCAATGCCGATATCGGCAAGATAGGCGGGGAAATGGGCGGTGATGAAGGCAACCTGAAAACCACAGACGAAGAACCCGGTGGTGAGCAGAAGATAGGACCGGTGGCCGAAGGCTTGCCGAAGCGCCTCACCAATTGTCTGATCGTCGGCGACCGGCGCTATGCGCCCCGTAGACGACGTACCCTTGAGCGGGATCGCCAGCAACGGAATGACCAGCATCATCGCCGCCATCCAGAAGAGCGCGTCAGTCCAGCCGAACATCTCAATGAATTGTTGGCTGAGCGGGGCAAAGATGAACATGCCGGCGCTGCCGGCCGCTGTACCGATACCGAAGACCAGGCTGCGCTGCTCTTCCGAGACGTTGCGCGCGAACGCCGCCAAAACGATCCCGAAACTCCCCGCCGCGACACCGAGGCCGACCAGGACGCCGGCGCCGAGATAGAGGAGCCCCGTCGTCTCGGCCGTCGCCATCAAGGCGAGGCCGGCGGCATAGGTCAGGCCGGACATCATCAGCACCCGCCAGGTGCCGTAACGGTCGGCCACGGCGCCGAATAGCGGCTGGCCGAGACCCCAGAAGATGTTCTGGATAGCCAGCGCAAGCGCAAAGGCGTTGCGGTCGAAAGGGCGGTCCTCCAGCATGGGAAGCTGGAAGAAGCCCATAGCCGAACGGGGGCCGAACGTCAGAGCCGCAATCACGCAGCCGCAGGCAACGATCAGGACCGGAAAACCGGGATGCGCGGGCCTGCTTTTCACTGCCCTAGCTCGCGCCTTGCCATCCATCATGATCACACTGCTCCTTCAGACGATCAGAGCGAACCATGAGAGCCGATGGTGCAAGGGCGGACAAGCTTGGCCGTACTGAAATCGTGTCACCGACGCAAAACGGGCGGCCGGCCGCTTTAGCTCCGGCTTTCGTCTGGCAAAGCTTCTCGACCGCCGGCTATTGGCAGCGTTGCGCCGTTCTGGCCGGTAATGAGATGAAGATCGCGTTGTGGGAAGGGAATGCTTATGCCTTCCGCGTCGAACCGTTCTTTCACCAGCTTGCGCATTTCGTTCAGCGTGTCCCAATAATCAGGCGTCAGCGTCCAGTACCGCGCCTCCACGGCCACGGCGTTGTCGCCGAGGGAGTGCACATAGTAATAGGGCTCCGGATCGGAGAGCACACGATCGTCCCGCTCGATAACACCGCGCATGATGGCGATCGCCGTGTCGGCGCTGTCGGTATAGGCGATACCGATGTTCAGATCGCCGCGCCGGATATTGTTGCGATGGAAATTGGTGATCGGCTTGTTCCAGATCTCGCTATTGGGCACCATCAGATAGAGCCCGTCGAGCCGTTTCATCTCGGTGGTGAACAGGCCGATCTCCTCGACCACGCCGGTCACATCGCCGACCTCGACCAGTTCGCCCACCTTGAGCGGGCGCAGAACGAGAAGCATGATTCCCGCCGCCACGTTCTGCAGCGTTCCCTGCAAGGCCAGACCGATGGCAAGACCTGCCGCGCCGAGAGCGGCGATAATGGATGTCGTCTGCACCCCGAACTGGCTGAGCACGGTGGTGATGACGAAGGCCAGCACGACATACCGGACCGTCTTCGACAGAAAACGCGTCAGTGTCGCATCCATATGCTTGAACGCGGACAGGCCGCTGCGCGTCCAGCGCTCCAGCACCTTGGCGAAGATCCAGCCGAAGATGAGGATGAGAATCGCGCCGACGACGGAGAAGGCGTATTCGGCCACGAGCGTCGTCAGTTCACCCGTCGCGTCGTCGATAGCGCTGGTCACCTCGCTTGCGACCTGCTGGGTCAGATCTTCCATAGGTTCATTCCACGATCATGATGGCGAAGGGCTTTGGCCCAAACTTCTACGGCCATTCGCAATTTTCGTCGCCTACCGCAAGCTCTCGCTGTCGGAAGCCTGCTTCGCTTTTGCCGGTACGGTGGGACTGCCGGCCCGTTCGAACGAACGGACCCGCTCCTCAAAGGAGCGCTCGATCTCGGCGGCAGGAAGGGGCGTCAGATCGAGTCCGGTCGGGTCGAAGCCACGAGGACGGGCGAATGTCTGCCCGGCTTCCTTTTCCGAAAAGCCGGCAAGTGTAATGGCCTCGTGCCAGGCCGCGATCGTATCGGCACGTTTGATGCAGCGCGTCCAGGCTACAGGCAGGGCGGCTGGCAGTCCAAAACGAAGATGAACCGCTTCCTGCAGCCGCTTTTCGACGCGCTTGTAATTGCCGCCGATCACGGCCTTTAAGGGCGAGATCATGTCGCCGATCACATATTCCGGTCCATCGTGCAGAAGGGCCGCCAGCCTGAGAGCGACGGAAGCGTCCGGCTTCAGCCGCTCGACGATGTCGGTAACCAAAAGACTGTGCTGCGCCACCGAGAAAGCGTGATCGCCCTTCGTTTGGCCGTTCCATCGTGCCACTCGCGCCAGTCCATGGGCGAGGTCGGAAAGTTCGACGTCGAGTGGGGAAGGGTCGAGAAGATCGAGACGCCGCCCGGACAGCATTCGCTGCCAGGCGCGTTGTTCCTTTTGCTGGCTCACACTTCGTCCGCTCCGTTCGGCTCGGACGACGCGATCGAAAAGGAGAAGCGGTCCGGCACGGCGACCTGGACGGGCGACTCGCCTGCGAGGATCGGCGCGCCCTTGCTGATGGCCGCGGCTACGCGGTCGATCCGCACCATAGCGAGGCCCTTTCGGCCTGCCACGGTGCCGAGTTCTCCCAACGGTTTGCCATCGGCCAGCAGCGGTGTTCCGCGCTCCGGCAAATCCGAATTTCCTCTTATCTGCACGATCCGCCGGCGCGCAGTGCCGCGATGATACATGCGCGAGACGACCTCCTGCCCGACGAAGCAGCCCTTTCGGACCGAAAGCCCGCCCAACTGGTCGAGCAGGATGTCGAAGGCGAAGGCGTCACCTACGGCATAATCCGTGTCGGCCTCCGGCACGCAGTAACGAAGGCGCAATTCGGTAATGGCGTTAGCGTTCTGTTCGGCGGTTCCGGCAGGATTGCCATAGAGGCGGCGAATATTGGCCTGCCGCGGGAAGCGACAGTCGATCAGGCCAGTCTCTTCGCCAATGATCATCGCGACCGGCGTATCGCCTAATTTCTCCACCCTTACCTTCGCCCGCATCCGGTAAAGATTGAACCGCGTCGACAGATCCTCGCTCCGCCCGGCCTCGGTATCGATGCGGTATCCGCTTTCGATCCGGCTGATAAGGAAAGGATAGGCCACCTTGCCCTGCGGCGTCAGAAGGGCGGCCGGTCGGACCTCGTCTCCCGTCAAATCGGAAAGATCGAGCGTGATGAGGTTCTGGAGGAAATGCGTGGCATCTTCTCCCGTGATCGCAATCAACGCGCGTTCGGCAACGACATAGCGGGCCACGATCAGTCTCCCGCCACGAAGAACGCCCACTCGCCATCGGGCGTGATGCCGACGCGGTAGAACACATAAGCGCCGATCTGCAGCATATCGGCATAATCGCCCGCCGTGACGATTCGGAACAATTCGACCTTCTGTTCCGGCGTCAGTGTCTCCAGCGAACGGCCGAAGAAATAGGGCCACACATAGAGTTCGGTTTTTTCGCCCTCGTCGAAATGAACGTAGCCTGCTTCGAGAACCTCGGAGAGAATAGCTAGTATTTCCTGACCTTCCTCGTCCCCGCTTACCTCTTTCAGAAAGGCGATGACATCTCCGTCGACACCGCCAAGAGATAGGGTGGTCTGCCCCTCTCCCATACCGAGAAGCGGGCGCAGTCGTTCCACGTCGCCAGAACGGGCCGCTTCGAGGATGAGCTGGCGCATCCGCGCCACCGGCTCCGGCAGGGCGGAAATGTCGTGGCTCACCGGCGGTGGCGGCGCTATTTCTGGCGCAGGTTCAGCCACGGCGTCGCCACCGAGGGGCGGAGTCTCGACAGGCAATTCCTGCCCCTCCGCCACCGGCGCTTCGATCAGCGGCGTCTCCGAGGCTTCGGGGGCCGGTATGGGCGCAGAAGCGTCAGGAACGGGATCATTCGATGGGGTGGGAGCTTCCGACGCATCGGGACCGTCGTCGCCCGGGGCGCTTGGTGGCGGTAGCGGGGCTGTCTCCACCGGCCCCGGTTCGCCGGTGGGCGCCGGTGCTTGCGAATCATCCAATGGCGGCAATTCGGATGGCGGAGAGGCGTCATCCGAGACAACCGGTTCAGTTGCGGCGCCGTTCGGCGGCGCGATCGGACCGGCCGTGGCCGCGCCGTCATCGGTTGTCAGTTCGCTGAGAGCGAACGCGGAAAAAGGGGTAGAGGCGAGGGCTCCGGAAAGCAGGATGCCGGCGAGAGCGGGAACGGATAGAGGGCGCATCATGCGCCATAGATTGTCGTCTTCGGCGCAGGCGTCAATGGGGGTGTCGCGTCCATGGCGACATGCGTTCAGTGATGGCGCGCAGTGCTGTCGAATTCACCTGCCGTCAGCCGGTCGCGCATTCGGTTGAGCATGTCGGAAGCTGCTTCCTCGCCAGCTTCGTCCTGGAGGGCGCAGAGCGCCGTGGCAATCGCCGTTTCGGCCAGGATTTCCACGTCGATACCGGCGAATCGCCCTTCGGCCCAGGCCTCATCATGGGATTCGATGGCGCAAAGGCGCATCTCTTCCAGAATCCGGCTTTCAACGTCGCTTGGCACATCCTGCATCGAAACTGTCCCGACTTCATCGTTCATTAAGCAAGTCTTAAGCGGTGTAGCACAGCCATGGTCGACCGCACCATCCATGCGTGGAATTGGTTAATCCAGACGGGGTTAGCGGTGGAAAGTCGTGCCGGAACGAGACGGCTAATCGCCGAACCGGTCGACGAGACTCTTCGCCAGAAGCTGTCCTTCGACCCGGAACCGCTCCGCCGCATTGACCGAGGCTTCCGTGCATTGCCGATGATAGCTCGCATAGCGCCGGAAACCGCGATTATAGGCAGCGGTCAGACGGCGTTCGATGGCTTCGTTGTCGCCGCTATTGGCGATGATCTGCCCAACCGCCTGCCGCCAGCGGTCGTCCGTGTCGCCACAAAGATCGCGCAGATACTGCATCGAACCGGTTATTTCAGTGAGGCGCAGGAGATCGGGCAGATAGGTCGACTCAGCGCTTTCCACCGTTACGGTCGGCTGTTCCGGCTGTTCCGGCTGCTCGGTCTCCGTTTCCGTCGTCTCATCCGTCTGTGCCGACACAACCGACGGCACGGCGAGGGACAGCGCGACGAGAAGGGCGAGGAGGGCGGAGCGGTGGCACATCATGCTCTTCCTCTGCCGGCAAAGCGCGGCGCATTCAAGGCTTCGACCGTGGGCGATCCGCTCATCAGCAAGCCATTTTCCGCGCCAGGCGCAGCGTATCGGCGGTGATCGAACCGTCCATGGCGTTCATCTGTGCCAGGGTGAGCCAGTGGATCGAGGCCGCATCGCTGCCGGCGCGAGCCTCACCCTCGGCTTCGGCACAAAAGACATGGAGGTGGAATGATGCCATGTCCGTATCGATCGAAAAATTGTCCACAGCCTTCATGGCGCCGGTGGCGAGGCCGGTTTCTTCCATGAGTTCGCGTTGGGCCGCTTCTTCCAGTGGTTCTCCCTCCCTTACGCGTCCGCCAGGAAAGGCCAGTTGGCCCTGAAGCGGCGGTCGGGCGCGGCGGACGAGCAGGAACCGGTCGCCGCGGCATACGATGACGGACACGCCCTGAATCGCTTCGACCATGCTCGAACTCCACTTGACGCCGCCCGAAGCGGCGGAAAGGTTGGCCCGCATGTGCGGACGCTTTTCCCTTACCAGCCCGGCAGAGGCGGTCGAAGACTATTTCGACCTCGATCCGGTCGAACCGTTTCCCCCGCGCTACAATATCGCGCCGACCCAGCCGATCGTGATCGTCATGCGAGATACGGATCGCCCGGCGGGCTCGAACCTGCGCGAAAGGCAGGCGCGGCTGGTGCGGTGGGGATTTGTGCCGTCCTGGGCGAAAAATCCGGCTGACCTGCCGCTGATGATCAATGCGCGCAGCGAGACAGCCGCCGAAAAACCGGCCTTTCGCGGCGCTATGCGCCATGGTCGCGTTCTGATCCCCGCCACCGGATTTTATGAGTGGCGGCGCGATGGTGGCGGCAAGCCGCAACCGTTCTGGGTCAGTCCGGCCGCTGGCGGACTGGTGGCCTTTGCCGGCCTCTACAGCCTCTTTCTGGCGCCGGACGGCTCGGAAGTCGAAACGGCGGCGATCCTGACCACCTCGGCGAACGCGACATTGAGGCCGATCCACCACCGAATGCCGGTCACGATCCCGCAGGCCGCATTCGACCGCTGGCTCGATGGAAGACGATACGAGCCGCGCCATGTGAGCGATCTGCTACAGCCGGTGGCAGAGGATTTCTGGCAGGCCGTGCCGGTGTCGGAGCGTGTGAACAAGGTGGCGAATATGGGACCGGATTTGCAGGAGGCCGTTGCGCAGAACGAGATGGCCGAAGCCGATCCACCCTCGCAGATGAACCTCTTCGGCCAATAGCGGTGATGGAAATGACGCCCGCCTTCTTCGCACCGTTCGGCACGGGCTTCGCGCTCGGCGCGACGCTGATCATCGCGATCGGCGCGCAGAACGCCTTCATTCTACGGCAGGGGCTTTTGCGCCAGCATGTCTTCATCCTCTGTCTGATCTGCGCATTGTCCGACGCACTGCTGATCGTTGCCGGCGTTGCCGGTCTCGGCGCGCTGATCGGCGGCTCGCCATCGCTGATCTTCTGGGTCACGCTTGGCGGCGCGGCCTTTCTCTTCACTTATGCCGCCATTGCATTCCACCGGGCCTGGCGACCGGCTGCGATGACGCCAGCGAACGCGCCGGAGAAGTCCGGCAGCCTTACGGCCGCCATTGCCACCTGCCTTGCCTTCACCTTCCTCAACCCGCATGTCTATCTCGATACGGTGCTGCTGCTCGGCTCACTTTCGTCCCGCTATGAGGGTGCGGCCCGCATCGCCTATGGCGCGGGCGCGGTGATCGCGTCCTTCGCCTGGTTCTTCAGCCTCGGCTATGGCGCGCGGCTTCTGGCGCCGCTTTTCGCCAAACCGAATGCATGGCGCGTGCTCGACGTGCTGATCGGAATCGTGATGGCGGCGATTGGCGCCAAGCTGCTGATGCAGCTCTGAAAAGCCTGCCGATCACGGGCAGTCGGAGTCACGGATATAGCGAGCTTTGACGTAACCTTTGGTCACCCGGTTGCCATCGTAATGGGTGACGGGACACCAGCGCGAACCCCACGGCCGGCTGAGCGGACGGCATTTCGCATCGAGGTGGATGATGCCATGCCGTCGTGGAGGCAACTGGTCGACGATGGCCGAACGCGCGCTGGGCCGTGCGCGCATGTTGAGCACGTCATAGGGTGCGACATTCACCACATAGAGACAGCCGGGGCCGGACGTCGCCTGTGCCGGTAGCGTTGTAGCGACAAGCGAAAGAGCAGCGAGAAGGCCGAGCAAATGATGGTACGGGCGGGCCATAATTGGATCCTCCAATACGTGTCCCTCGACCGCAGAATGCCGAAGAACCCGCCATCGCGCAACAAAATCGACACTGTGAAACGCACAATGCCGCTCGCATGTCGCGAACGGCATCGATGAAAAGCTGAAGGTCGGCGGAATCGCTTAGTTGGAGCGACCGGAGCCGTTGCCGCACCGCCCCGCCACCGCTCCGGACACGGCGGGATGGGCGATCGACTTGTATTTCGGCGTGAGCTGCCCGTCCTGCTTGCTCGACGCGAAGCGCCGTTCTTTCTGGCGAGCGGCGTCTTCGCAACGCTTGGCGGCTTGAACGGCTTCGACGATTTCCAGTGCCATTGGCTCTTCCTTGCTAGCGGCCGTCAAAGGCTTTGGGCCGCCTTTTTACGCTTATGCATCACAATGAAACGATCTGCTTTACAATTGGCTAACTCAAGTCGGCTTTGCCGGTTCCATGGTGTTTCATCATGGTAAATGGACGGTTTGGCCATCGTTGTTGCCTGAGCGCCACAAGAATAGCATCGAAGCTGGCCTTCACATTCTCCTCGTGTCACGGCTCCGCCGCTTGACGCTTTCCTGTCGCTGGGCGCAAAAGGGCGGCCCTTTTCTGCCGCGCCGAAAACCCGGAAAGCCGACATGACCGAACTGCGCCTCTATAACACGATGACCCGCCAGAAGGAGGTCTTCGAACCGGCCGATCACGACAATGTGAAGATGTATGTCTGCGGGCCGACGGTCTACGATTACGCCCATATCGGCAATGCGCGCCCGGCCATCGTCTTCGATGTGCTGTTTAGGCTGCTGCGCCACCTTTATCCGGGAGAGGGAAATGCGCCGGACGGTTCCCGTATCGCCTATGTCCGCAACATCACGGATGTCGACGACAAGATTAATGCGCGGGCGCTGCGCGATTTCGGCCCGAAGATCGACGCCGGCGAACTGACGCTGAACGCGGCGATCCGGCAGGTCACCGAAACCACCTTCGCGCAGTATCAGAAGGACGTCGCGGCCCTTGGTTGCCTGCCGCCGACCGTCCAGCCCCGCGCGACGGAGTTCGTCCTGCCGCGCGCCGACGGCAAGACCGATATGGCGAGCCTGATCCAGACGCTGCTCGACCGCGGCAACGCCTATATCGCGCAGGGCGGGGAGGGCGCCGAAGTGCTCTTTGATACCGCGTCCATGACCGATTATGGGCGCCTGTCGAAGCGCAATCTGGATGAGCAGCAGGCTGGCGCGCGCATCGCTGTCGAGGGCCACAAGAAGAACCCGGCCGATTTCGTACTGTGGAAGGAAAGCGCGGCCGATCAGCCCGGCTGGGATGCGGTGTTTCGTTCGGAAGGCGCGGAACGCACCATCCATGGGCGCCCCGGCTGGCACATCGAATGCTCGGCGATGAGCGCCGCCTATCTCGGCGAGACGTTCGACATTCATGGCGGCGGGCTCGACCTGATCTTCCCGCATCACGAAAACGAGATCGCCCAGAGCCGCTGCGCCCATGGTTCAGAGGCCATGGCCCGATATTGGATGCACAATGGCTTCCTGCAGGTTGAAGGCCGAAAAATGAGCAAGAGCGAGGGCAATTTCGTCACCATCGCCGATCTGCTGGAAACGGACAAATTCGGTGGCCGCAAATGGCCGGGCGAGGTGCTGCGCCTCGCCATGCTGATGACGCACTATCGCGAGCCGATCGACTTCAGTGTGCGTAGGTTGGAGGAGGCCTCAAATATCTTCGAGAAATGGTGCAGGTTGATACCAGCAAAGACGGCCTGGAACACTACATCAGATCGTCGCGAGATTTGGGAAAATCATCCATTTGAAGATGTCGAAGCTTTAGCTTCGCTCTACGATGACATCGATTTTTCACGTTTTTTTCGGCGCATTAACGAACTTGTGGACCAAGTTGATCGGGGTGAGAGCGCATTGGCTGCATTTGCAGCGCTGCGGACTGTTGGGTTGATGTCATTCGATCACATAATCAGTCTGTCGGTCGAAGAAGCAGCTCAACTGATTGCATTTAACGAAGATCATATTCAATGCATGATCGACCAACGCCTTGCTTTCATCCGCGAAAAGAACTGGGCCGAGGCGGACCGTATCCGCGATGAACTTCTGACTCAGGGAATCCAGCTAAAGGATTCAAAGGATTCCGAAACCGGCGAACGTGTGACCACTTGGGAGGTGAAGCGGTAGGGTCGTATTCGATGACAGTGCGACCCCACCCGTCCGGTTGTTGACGCGCCCGTCCACCCTCTCCCCGAGGGGGAGGGATGGTGCCGCTTTCGATGCGGAACCTCCACTGCAACCGTGCGACACGAACGCTCTGAAATGTCGCTCTCTTGCGATCCGGGTGAGGAAACTAAACGATTTCGCCTGTGGCGAATGACAATCGCCAGTCCCTCCCACTTGAGGGGAGGGTGGATCGTGGCGCAGCCACGAGACGGGTGGGGTTGTTGAACGAGGTCTCGACCGCCACTATCGTCCTGCCAAAACCGGGAGAAAGTCATGCCCCGCACCCGTATCGCCGCCGAGACCCGCCAGAAGGCAAGGACGCTGCGCCACCGAATGACGCGCGCCGAAATCGAACTCTGGAAGGAATTGCGCGATCTGAAAGCCACTGGCCTGCATTTTCGGCGGCAAGTGCCTGTCGGTCCGTACATTGTCGACTTCGCATGTCTTCGCTCGAAACTCTTGGTGGAGGTGGATGGCGATACGCATGAGACGCCGGCGGGCCGGCACCACGATGCGGTTCGCGACGCCTATCTGGCATCTCTGAATTATCGGGTCGTTCGGATCGATGAGCCGGACGTTCGGGTCAATGCCTGGCAGGTTGCGCAGGAAATTGCAGAGCGTTGCTGTTCGATGGCGTCCGACCCCACCCGTCCGGCCGCTGACACGCCCGTCCACCCTCCCCTCGAGGGGGAGGGAGTGGCGCTGTCGCCAAATGGAGAACCCCAGCCATGACCATCACAGGCGGCTGCCAATGCGGTGCCGCGCGGTTCGAGGTGAAAAGTCTCGGAGGCGCCTCGATCTGCCATTGCCGGATGTGCCAGAAGGCGTTCGGCTCCTTTTTCGGCCCGCTCGTCACGACGCACGGCCTGAAATGGACGCGCGGCGAGCCGAAGCGCTTCGCGTCGTCCAACAAGGCGCGACGCGGCTTTTGCGGCCATTGTGGCACGCCGCTGACATATGAATACGACTGGGACGACGAACCAATCGTGGAAGTCGCCATCGGTGCGTTGGACGATCCGGAGCTTGCGCCGCCTGCCGTTCAGGTCAATCCGGAAAACCGGCTGTCCTTCTTCGCCACGCTCCATCAGGTCCCGGACCGTGGAGCCGCTGACGCTGCGAAGATGCAGGATTTCTACGGCAGTATCGTCAGCAATCTGCATCCCGACCATCCGACGGACGATGACAAGAACTGGCCGAAGGTCTGACATGCTTCCCCCGAAGGCGCTCGGGGTGTAAGGGCGGATCATGACCAAGGAACGCCTCTATCTCTTCGATACGACTCTCCGCGACGGCCAGCAGACGCCGGGCGTCGATTTCGCGCTGGAGGAAAAGCGCCAGATTGCGGCATGGCTGGACGATTTCGGCATCGATTATGTGGAGGGTGGCTATCCCGGCGCGAACCCGACCGATACGGCGTTCTTTTCGAACAAGGCAACGAAATCCGCGACCTTCACCGCCTTCGGCATGACGAAGCGGGCCGGGGTTTCGGCGTCGAACGATCCGGGGCTCGCCGGCACGCTCGCCAGCAAGGCGGACGCCGTTTGCCTCGTTGCGAAGAGCTGGGATTATCATGTTCGCGTGGCGCTCGGCTGCACGCTTGACGAAAATCTGGAGAACATCCGCCAGTCCGTCGAAGCCATTGTGGAGTCGGGCCGTGAGGCGCTGATCGATTGCGAGCATTTCTTCGATGGCTACAAGGCCAACAAGGACTACGCGCTGGACTGCGCGAAAACCGCCTTTGACGCCGGCGCGCGATGGGTCGTGCTGTGCGACACCAATGGCGGCACGCAGCCCATCGATGTGTGCGCCATCGTCGAGCATGTGATTGGCGAAGCGGGCATTCCCGGTGAGCGGCTCGGCATCCACGCCCATGACGATACCGGCCAGGCGGTGGCCAACAGCCTCGCCGCTGTCAATGCCGGCGTTCGTCAGATCCAGGGCACGCTGAACGGCATCGGCGAGCGCTGCGGCAATGCGAACCTCACCTCGATCATCCCGACTTTGCTGCTGAAGGAGAGCTTCGCCGCGCGTTTCGAAACCGGTATCACGCAAGAAAAGCTGAAGGGTCTGACGCGCCTGTCGCGCATGTTTGACGATCTGCTGAACCGGATGCCCGACCCGCAGGCGCCCTATGTCGGCGCGTCCGCCTTCGCGACGAAGGCGGGCATTCACGCCTCCGCCCTTCTGAAGGAGCCGGAAACCTATGAGCATGTGGCGCCGGAAAGTGTCGGCAATGCCCGCAGGGTCATGGTGTCCGATCAGGGCGGTAAGGCCAATTTCATCGAGGGTCTGGCGCGGCGCGGCATCTCTGTCCGGAAAGACGATCCGCGCCTCGATACGCTGATTGCACTGGTCAAGGAGCGCGAGGCCGAGGGCTACGCCTATGAGGATGCCGACGCCTCGTTCGAAATGCTGGCGCGCCGCCATCTCGGCGCGGTGCCGGCCTATTTCAACGTCACCTCCTATCGCTGCGTGGTGGAGCGCCGCATCAACGCCGTCGGAGAGAAGATCGATCTGGCCGAGGCGGTGGTGAAGGTCGAGATCGACGGCGAAGAGAAAATGAGCGTTGCCGAAGGCAAGGGTCCGGTCAACGCACTCGATGTGGCTCTCCGCAAGGACCTCGGCAAGTATCAGACGCTGATCGAGGATATCGAACTGGTCGACTATAAGGTCCGCATTCTGAATGGCGGCACCGAGGCCGTCACGCGCGTCATGATCGAAACGCGCGACGGGCAGGGCCGCCACTGGACCACCATCGGCGTGTCAGACAATGTCATCGACGCCTCTTTTGAAGCGATGATGGATTCCATCGTCTATTGCCTCTTCGAGCGGCTGAAAGCACAAAAGGCTGCCTGATGGCCCGATCAAACCCGATGCCGGTCCCGACCGATACCGGCGATACGCTGCCGGGATTCCTGTTTGCGCTCTCGGCTTATCTGCTTTGGGGGTTCCTGCCCTTTTACATGAAAGCGGTCGCCCATATCGCGCCCGTTGAAGTGGTCGCGCATCGCATTCTCTGGTCGATTCCCATCGCCGGGGCGTGGATTTTGTGGCTCCGCCGGACCGACGATCTGAAGCGTGCGCTCGGCGACTGGCGGATTATCGGCATGGCGGCGGTTACGGCCGCGCTCATCAGCATCAACTGGTCGATCTATGTCTGGGCCATTGCCAACGACCGCGCGCTGGAAACCTCGCTCGGCTATTACGTCAATCCGCTTTTCACCATCGCGCTGGGCGCCATCGTGCTGCGCGAGAAGATGACCCGGCTGCAGCTCGCTGCCATCGTCTCCGCTGTGGTCGCCGTCGCGATCCTCACTTGGGAGAGCGGCGGCCTGCCGCTGGTCTCGCTCGGCCTTGTCTTTTCGTGGGGCGGTTATGCCTATTTCCGCAAGACGTTGCCGGTCGGCCCCAATCAGGGCTTTTTTCTCGAAGTCCTGATTCTGTCGCCGATCGCGCTTGGCTATCTGATGTGGTTGACCTGGAGCGGTGGGGACAAGCCGTTCTTCGGCAGCGGCACCATGGCGGACACAGGGCTGCTGCTCTTTGCCGGCGTGGCGACGGCCATTCCTTTGATCCTCTATGCCAATGGCGCCAAGCTGCTGCGCCTCTCCACCATCGGCGTCATGCAGTACATCGCGCCGACCATGATCTTCCTGATCGCGGTTTTCGTCTTCAAGGAGCCGTTCGGCTGGGCGCGTCTCGTGGCGTTCTCCTTTATCTGGCTGGCGCTGGCGCTCTACGTCGTTTCGATTCTGAGCGAGCGTCGTCGTCTCCGCGCCGATCTGCCGCTCGTCGAGCCCGGCACGAAAACGTAAGGCGGTTGTCTTTGAACGTGTTCGTTTGTCCGGCCCTGGTGCGGCAATCGAGCAAGGGCTAATCTATGCCGCATGGATCGCATTCTCGTTTCAGCCTGCCTGCTCGGCCGCCCGGTTCGCTACAATGGTAAGGACAAGCTTTCCGGCAACGCCATTCTTTCGCGATGGCAGGGAGAGGGCAGGGTGGTTTCGATCTGTCCCGAAGTGGCGGTCGGCTTTCCGACGCCGCGTCCACCGGCGGAAATTGTGCCACCGCCGGCAGATGGCCCCCGCCCGGCCGCCGGCGCCATGGACCCCGAGGCGGTTTCAAGCGAGACCATTGCCGTTGTCGAGAAGACCGGGCGCGATGTGACGGCGCTCTACGTCAAAGCGGCAAGGGATACGGTAGCGATGGCGCAGCGAATGGGCTGCCGATACGCCGTTCTGACGGATGGGTCGCCATCCTGCGGCTCGACCTTCATCTATGACGGAACGTTCAGCGGAACCCGCATTGACGGGATGGGCGTGACGACTGCCGCCTTGCGTGCCGCCGGGATCGAAGTGTGGCCGGAAACCCGTATGGCGGAACTGGACGAGCGTCTTCGCTCATGATCCGAAGGCCGCAGCAGCGACAAGCGGCGGCCTTGGGTGGGACGAATCGGCGTGTCGGCGCAACGATTGGTCGCGCCGACACGAAACGGATAGACCTCAGTTGCTGGCCTGTTCCATGCAATTGGCGAAGAAGGTGGTGGTCGCCGGCCAGTCGGAGAAGAGCCCGGCAACATCCACTTCGTTGTAGAGAACGTCGATCAGCTTCATGACGTCGCCATCGTCATTGGTCGCCTCGGCGATGGTCTGGAAGTACCAGCCGCCGCCCTCGTTCAGATTGCCGGACCGTTCGGCCGTCCAGGTGATGATGGTGAGGCCGGCATCCTTGGCCATCCTGGCGTATTCGCTGGCTACGATCTTGTCGCCCTCGGCCTTGACCAGCATCCACATCGGCGGCGCGATATAATTGATGCCCTCGGCTTTCAGGTCTTCGAACTTGTGTTCCCAGGTCGACGGGTCGGCAATGTCGAAGCCTTCATTGTCGTACTGGTCGTCCAGATAGACGGCCTGCTTGCCGAATTCCGGCTCGTTCGCGATCCAGTAGCGGATGTCCTCGATCTCGAAGGATTGCGGCCACACATCGGACGGGTTCATCCCGGCGGCCTTCAGTTCGTCGATCATCTTCTGGGCATATTGTTCCTGGCTGAAGCCATCGAACGGCATCTCGACAGACGGCTTCTTCAGTTCCGGCGTCATCTTCACGCCGAGCTGCTTCATCAGTTCGACCGATTCGGCGAAGGTCACGAGGCGCGCGCCGGGCGTGTAGAGATCGGTGCGGTAATTCGGCGTGCCGTCCAGATACTCTTCGGTGGTGGTCGCCTTCTTGTTGGCCGCATCCTGTTTCGGCGCCAGCGTCCTGAACTCGGCCAGCGTCAGATCGGAGGCGCGGCACTCGGCGGAAGCGTCCGCATCGCCCGAAGCGGGCGTGAAGCCGGTGGTGCACTTTTCGGCAAGGTCGGTGGCCAGGATGTTCGTGGTGGTGTGAAGATCGTTCTGCGCATGGCGGCAGACCAGTTCGTGATCCTTGGTGAAGGTCACGTCGCATTCGACGATACCGGCGCCCATGCGCGCCGCGGCGATATAGCTCTCGGCGGTGTGTTCGGGGAAGGCCAGCATCGCGCCGCGATGGCCGATGGACCAGTCCGATTGCTTGGGTGTGTTGGAAAGGCAGGTCTGAAGCTTCGTCTTCAACTCGCCTTCATCCATGATGTCGACCAGATAGGCCGGGCGGACGCCATAGGTGATGGTGCCGACGGCCGGCGCTTCGATCGTTGTCTTGGTCGTGTCGGTCTTCGCATCGTCGGTCTGTGCGAAGGCCGGGCCGGCGGCAAGAATGGTTGCGGCGGCAAGCGCGGTGCGCAATGCGGTCATATCAGGCTCCCTCTAAGAAAAAGGGACGGGATCATGCCCGTCCGGCTTCAATCTAGAATGCCGATGATGACGGCCGCTTTGCGGTTCGATGACGGTTGGGTGACGCAGACGTGCTTTCTGCCGTCAGCCGCCATCGCTCCAGATGGTGCGGTAGAGATCGAAACGCCGGTCGCGCATATTGCGAACCGAGCCCTTGGCGCGCGCCCATGTCACCGAGTTGAGGTTGAGATCGGCTACTGAGACCTGCTCGACATTCTCGCTGGCGAGCGCGGCGATGCCGTCCCGCGCGAATGGGAAATCCGACGGCGTGAAGATGCCGCTTTCGGCCCATTGAATGTCGAGATTGGAGACATTGGCGAGGTTGCCCGTCATCCCGGAGGTCACGACGTAGCACTGGTTCTCGATGGTGCGGGCCTGGCAGCAATAGCGCACGCGCCAATAGCCGTGGCGCGTATCGGTGTTGTAGGGCACGAAAAGGATACGCGCGCCCTGATCGGCCAGCCGCCGCGCCAGTTCCGGGAATTCGCTGTCGTAGCAGATCATCACGCCGATCGGCCCGCAATCGGTCTCGATGGCTTCCACCGAATCGCCGCCATGAATGTTCCAGTAGGTCCGTTCGTCCGGCGTCGGGTGGATCTTTTCCTGCGAATGGACAGAGCCATCGCGAAGAAAAACATAGGCGATGTTGTGAATGTCGCCATCTTCCACGATTGTCGGGTGGCTGCCGCCGATAATGTTGATGTTGCGTTTGACCGCCATGTCGCGCAGCCGGGTGGTGAACTCTTCGGTATGCTCGGTCAGCCGCTGAATCGCGGCATCGGGCGCCAGCTCCTCCGGTTCGCAGGATAGAAGCTGCAGCGTGAAAAGCTCTGGAAAGACGACGAAATCGCCTTCATATTCCGACGCGACATCGACGAAGTAATCCACCGCCTGGTAGAATTCCTCCGTGTCCTTCAGTGTCCGCGCCTCCATCTGCACCGAAACGACGCGAACGACTTCCGGATCGAGGCGGGTCACCGGCTGGTTGTCGAGCTTCGGATCGTAATAGGGGTTGCGCCAGATCATCAGCGCGGCGTGCCCATCGGACGCCTTGTCCTCCCGATTATAGAGACGCAGCACACGCTCGGGTTCGAAACCCGCACGGATCTGGAAATCGAGCGTCGGGTCCTTCGCTTCGCGCTTGGCAACGGCGATGAGATACTGGTCCGGATCGGGAAAGGCCTTGCGCTTTCTGGCATAGCCGGCGAGCCGCCCGCCGAATGCGATGCCCTTCAGATCCAGTTCGACGCAAAGCGCCTGGCGTGCGTCATAGAGGCGCTTGCCGATACGCAGGCGTCGCCGCGCCGGATCGACCATGACCTCGAAACCGTACATCCAGTCGCCATTGCCGTCATGCGTCGAGGCATAGCCGCCGCCGGTGATCTGAATCCAGTCGTGCTGGCCGAACGCCTTGCGTTCCTTGACGCGCAGCGTTGCCGCATAGCCGACCACCTTGCCCTCATAGGTCGCGACGAACTGGCCTCGCCCGAAGGCGTTGATATGGCCGCGGATCATTCCGCGCGTATAAGGCGTTTCCACGGGATAGACCCGCCGCGACAGATCGACGATCTCGTCGATATCCTCCGCCGTCGCATTGCGGATTTCGAGCTTCGCCTTGGTGGATTTCATGGTCTTGCACTTTTTGGATGATGGTGGCAGCGCAGATAAAGCCGGTGGCTTCGCCGGCAAGTCGCTGCGCTCAGAGCTTTTCGATCGGTGCGGCGTCGCGCCCCTTTCGGCGGGCTGTTTCGGACCAGCCCGCCTCGATTGCGGGAAGAATCTCGTCCACCGTCGGCACCGTGATGGGCTGCAGCCTGTCGGCTGAATGGATGAAACCGGCGGTCGACATATGCGATAAAAGGCGCTCCATCGGCGACCAGAAATTCTGGATTGAGGCGAAAACCATCGGTTTTTCGTGATGGCCGAGCTGCGCCCAGGTCATGATCTCGACGATCTCTTCCAGCGTGCCGATGCCGCCGGGCAGCGCGACGAAAGCGTCGCTCTTATCGAACAGCATGTGCTTGCGTTCATGCATGGTCTGGACGACGTGATAGGCATCGAAGAGCGAGGCGTCGCCGTCGCCCTTTTCCCGGTTCAAAAGAAATTCCGGAATGATTCCGGTGACATGTCCGTTTTTTGCCTTCACACCCTGTGCCACGGCGCCCATCAGACCGCGCATGCCGCCGCCAAAAACGAGGCCGTAACCACGATCGGCCATCTGCTCGCCCAGCGCATAGGCGGAATCGAGAAACCGGGGATCGATGCCGTCGCTCGATCCACAATAGACGCAAATTGATCGATTCATTGCGTTTTCCTTTTCCCCACCCTCTTGCGGCACGAACCGTGCCCAAACCTTTTCTCGGCGCGCCTGGCAGGCTAAGCCTCGTAGTGACGAAACGTTAAGCCTTCAAGGGGCGGGAGACGAATCGATGGGCCGGCTACTCTTTGCCATTGTCTTGTTTGCCATTGGCTTTCTCGGGGCGGTATGGCTAACGGCCGTTTCGACAGACCGGAAGATCGGCGACCTGCTGAGCCAGAATACGCTGCGCCAGCTTCTCAGTGGCGAAGAAATCGCCCTGGATACCCAGAAAAACGGGGTTTCTGACGAGGAAGGCGCTGGCGCCGCCGCCACGCCTGACGGTGATGACGAGGCGGGATCGGCGCAACAGGACAAGGCTGCGGAGCCGGGGAACGATACGACAGTTCTCGCCGATGCCGGGCCCGTCGTCGACACCAGCGCCGATGCGGGCCGCGCAGCGACGGACGGCGAATCACCCGACAAACCCGCTGAGGCTTCGGACAAACAGGAAGTGGCCTCGACGAGCGATGGCGACTCCGACATCATTGAGGGTTTCGCATTCGAGGCGATTGCGCCCCAAGATGACGGTCGCATCGTCGTATCGGGCAGCGCACCGGCCGAGACGCCGGTGGAATTGCTGGCCGGCGACGCGGTTCTCGCCACGGGCGATGCCGATGCCGATGGTCGTTTTTCGATCGAGACCGACAAGCCGATGACGGATGGTGAGACCAGCCTGACGTTGCGCTCGCAGACGGAAGGCGGCACGCTGGTCGTTTCGCCGGAAACAACCGTTGTGAACGTGCCCGAAGAGACCGACGGTGCATGGCGGGCGGAGGCGACGAACAGCATCACGGACGAAAGCCGCGATGTCCTGGCTAAGCCCGATCTATCTGATCCGCCTGCGACTGTTCCTGATGACGGCCAAACGCCCGGTGACAATGTCGGTGCCAACGCTGAAATTGCGGCGGCATCTGATGCCGGGTCCGAGCCGGCCTCGACACAGGAGGAAGAGGCGGCGACCGGTCGGCGGGATGTTTCGCCAGCGCCCGATGTGAACGCGGCGGTCGAAGGCGACCTTGCTGGAGCAGACCCGCGCGAAGGTGATGCGGATCGGTCGTCGACCGAGGGCTCCGACACCGCTGGCGCGGCTGACGAACAGCAATCGACGATGTCGCCCGACAGTTCCGAAGTGGATAGTGAAGAGGTTGCAGTTGCTCCGGCGGATATTGAGGCCGCCGACACGACCCCAACGGACAGTGCCGATAATGCGCCTGCAACCGATGCCGATCGGCCTACGGAAATTGAAGACGCCCCGGTCGCCAGCGAAGAGAAGGACGAAGAGGCATCCGGCACCGAGGTGTCCGTCTCGGAGAGCATGCCAGCGGAACAACCGGTGCCCGATGAGACGCTGACCCCGTCGCAGTCGACGGATATGGCTTCGGCGGATACGGCCGCGACCGCCGAGGATGGGGCGCAGAACAAAACAGCCGAGCCGGTGACGACGCCCGCGGAAACAACTGATGAACCGGCCGAAGCGATGTCCTCACCGGCGACCCCTCTGGTGGAGGCTGTCGAAATCGACGGTGGTTCGGTCTTCGTGACCGGCTCCGCCGCGCCGCAGACACGGTTGCGTGTTTTTGTCGGCGAGACGGAGATCGGAGAGGTCCAGGTCAATGAGAGCGGCCGCTTCCTCATGGAGGTCGAGGCTGAAATTCCTGTCGGCAAGGTGCCGCTTCGTATCGAGATGCTCGATGAGGGGGGCGCGGTCGAGCAGACGCTCGTTTCCTCGTTCGAGCGGACTGCCGGCGAACGGATGACCGCCATTGCGGAACTGCCCTCCACTGATCCCGAAATGGCGAACCGGACGGCCTCCGATGCCGCGGAAGTCATGGTCAATGCGTCCGATGGCGCGAAGGCCGACCGCGAAAGCGAAGCCACCGCCCCAGTGCCGGAGGAAACACAGGCAACGGACCCGGACGAGACACCCGCGCCAGCTCCGTTGCAGGAAGAGGCGGTGACCGCGAAGCAGACACCGGCGGGGAAAGGTGCTGATGATGCGTCCCCTGCCGCAACAACGGACGAGACGCCGGCGGAAACCGAACCATCTGAACCGATGGATCCGGCGACCTCTTCGGAAGATGGTCCGGGCGGCGAAACGGCACCTTCGGATACGGCCGACACGGATGAAAGTTCGGCCTCTGCAGCCCGCGAGAACCAACAGCCGGAAACGGCATTGTCTTCCGATTCGCAAATGGGCGGTGAGGACGGCCGCGCGGCCGACGATAGCACCGCTGACGCTATGAGCGCGGAAACCGCTTCCGGCGAGGACGATCCGGCTGCGTCCGATTCGGCCTTCGAACGCGCGCGGTCCGCCGTGGAACGCGCCGGCAGTGCCCTGCGTGGCATGATGGCCGATGAAGAAGCAGATGAACCCGAAGGGGCGGCGGCGCAGGATACAGAATCGAACGCGGCTGAGACCGACATGGCCGATGCGGAGGCGCCCTCATCCGACGCCGCGTCGGCGATCGATCGAAACGACGCAGCGGACGAAGCGGCAGATCCGGCCTCCTCGGATGCTTCGTCAGGGGTCGCGACCGATACGGAAGACGGCGACCGTCTGGATAGTGCGGAAGCGGAGCCCGATGTGATGTTGCCCGCGATGCCTCCCGTCTTCGAGGTGCGTCCCGGCGATACGGTCCGTTCGCTCTCCCGCCGCCTCTACGGGCCGGACGCGAAAGACGCCGACTTCGTCAATGTCGAGACGGGAAAAGTTGTCCGCCCGGACGATCTGCGAGCCGGAATGCGTCTTCGCCTTCCGGAGGAAGGGCCGGATGGACGCACTGCCGATCTCGACGGGCTCGGATCGCGGTTGATTTCGGACACCGACAAGTAAGACGACCTCTCGGTCGCAAAGTCGACCGATGGTTTGCAATCCCATCTTCATCGTATAAAGACGATGAAGATGGGATCAGCGATCGCCGATATCAGCAAGACACTGGCGGCGTTGGCGCATCCCGCCCGCCTGGAGATTCTCCGTCAGCTGTGCGGGTGCGACTGCGCCTGTTGCGGTGAGATGACCGATCTGACCGGATTGGCCCAAAGCACGACATCGCAGCATCTGCGCGTTCTTCTCGAAGCGGGGCTGATCGAGCGCCGGCATGCCGGCACGGCAAGCCAGTATCGCCTGTCCGACACGGCCGCCGATGTGCTGCGCCAAACTGGCGCGGCGATCATCGACCTTGCTCCCTCCGGAACGACGGCGTCGCTGGCGAACAAAACAGAAAGCGCTACTGAATGAGCACGACCGTATCGGCCGATCGCGGATCGACCCTCCAGACGCTGAAAAATCTGTGGCCCTATATGTGGCCGTCAGATCGCGCCGACCTGAAATGGCGGGTGGCTTGGGCCACGGTCTTTCTGGTCATCGCCAAGCTGGTTCTGATCGCCGTGCCTTATTTCTTCAAATGGGCGACCGATGAACTGGCCGCCGATGGCGATGGCGCGCCCGGTTGGCTGCCGCTCGCAGTGGCCGGTCCCGTAGCGCTCGTGCTCGGCTACAATATTGCGCGGATCGCCCAGCAGGGGTTCAACCAGTTGCGCGATGCCCTGTTTGCCCGCGTCGGCCAGCACGCGGTCCGGCAACTGGCCTACAAGACTTTCGTCCACATGCACAAACTGTCCCTGCGCTACCATCTGGAACGGCGGACGGGCGGGCTGTCGCGTATTATCGAGCGCGGCACCAAGGGCATCGAGACCATCGTCCGCTTCACCATTCTGAACACACTGCCGACCATTCTGGAATTCGCCATCGTGGCCGCTATTTTCGGCTTGGCCTATGGCGTCTGGTATGTCGTGGTGATCGGCCTGACCATCTGCGCCTATACATGGTTCACCGTTCGCGCCTCCGACTGGCGGATCGCAATCCGCCGCGACATGAACGATTCCGACAACGATGCGAACACCAAGGCCATCGACAGTCTGCTGAATTTCGAGACCGTCAAATATTTCGGCAATGAGGATATGGAGGCGGCCCGGTTCGACCGCTCCATGGCGCGCTATGAGGTCGCCGCTACGCGTATCTGGACCTCGCTCGGATGGCTCAATTTCGGCCAGGCGCTGATTTTCGGCATCGGCATGGCGGTTGTCATGGTCATGAGCGCGCTTGCCGTGCGTGAGGGCACCCAAAGCGTCGGCGATTTCGTCTTCATCAACACGATCCTGATGCAACTGGCTGTGCCGCTCAACTTCATCGGCTTCGTCTATCGCGAAATTCGCCAGGGCCTGGCTGATCTGGAGCAGATGTTCGGCCTGATGGACGTCACGGAAGAGATTACCGATGCGCCCGATGCCACCCCTTTGGAGGTTCAGAACGGCGCGATCCGCTTCGACGATGTGCATTTCGCTTATGACGCCAACCGGCCGATCCTGCAGGGCATCAGCTTCGAGGTACCGGCAGGCCGGACCATCGCCATTGTGGGACCGTCGGGTGCCGGCAAAAGCACGATCAGCCGTCTGCTCTACCGCTTCTACGATATCCAGTCTGGGGCGATCACCATCGACGGTCAGGATATTCGCGACGTGACCCAGCGCAGCCTGCGTGCAGCGGTCGGCATGGTGCCGCAGGACACGGTTCTCTTCAACGACACCATTGCCTACAACATCCGTTACGGGCGCATTGCGGCAACGGAGGCCGAAGTCGTCCGCGCCGCCGAACTGGCGCAGATCGCGGACTTCGTTCGCGGCCTGCCGGACGGGTTCGACACGATGGTCGGCGAACGTGGCCTGAAGCTCTCCGGCGGTGAGAAGCAACGCGTCGCCATCGCCCGAACCATTCTGAAGAGCCCGCCGATCCTTATCCTCGACGAGGCGACCAGCGCGCTCGACACCCATACCGAGCAGGAGATCCAGACCTCGCTCGATATGGTGTCGAAGGATCGCACCACGCTGATCATCGCACACCGGCTTTCGACAATCGTCGATGCGGACGAGATCATCGTACTGCGCGACGGGCGGATCGCCGAACGCGGCACCCACCGTGACCTCATGTCGCAAGGCGGCCTGTACGCCGATATGTGGAACCGCCAGCAGGAAGCCAGCGAGGCAGAAGAGCGGCTGCGCCGCGCGCAGGAGAAGGACGAGATGGGCGTGATCGTTCGGAAGTCGCCCGCACACTGACGGTGCGCCTGCTGCGATCTTGTGGACATGTGGTGGCATCTGGCAGTGATAGGGGTCTGGTCCTCCATCGATTAGACGGTTCAGGGAAGACGGAAAATGCTGGCCACTCTCTCGCTCGGAACGGCAGTCATCGCCGGAACGGTGCTGATCCACACGGTGGGACTGATCGTGCTGACGCGCTCCATGACCGCAATTCTACGCTGGCTGCCGTTTCACCAGCGCCGCTTCGGGCGAACGAGCGCCATGCTCTTCATCGTGCTCGGCCTGTTTGCGATCCATACGGTCGAGGTGTGGCTGTGGGCTGCGGTCTATTTGACGATCGGCGTCAGCGAGACCTTCGAGGCGGCGCTCTATTTCTCAACCACCACCTTTTCCACCCTGGGCTACGGCGACATGGTGCTGGGTGAAGAGTGGCGACTTCTTGGCTCCCTCGAAGGCATTAACGGGTTTCTGCTGATCGGCTGGTCCACCGCTTATCTGGTGGCGGCATCCACACGGCATGGGCCATTCCGTCTGGGCGTCCATTTCTGAACCCGCAATGGAAAGCGCCCGCCAATGCGACGGGCGCATCGAGGCCACGGCGGCAATAGCCGCTCATTCGTCGAGCGATTGCTCGGCTTTTTCATCGACAAGCTTGCGTTCGGCCGTCTTTCGCTCCTCGAAACGCGGGGCGAATCTCTCCGCTTCCTCGTTGGAGAACACCTCTTTCGCCTTGGCGAAGATCTCGTCTTCTTCTTCGTCGATATGGTGCTCGTAATCATGGCGAAGCTGCTTGAATTTCTGCAGCCAGGCCGGCGAACTCATGTCGACAGTGTTGAGCTCTTCCATCAGATCATCGAGCTCCTTGTGTTCGGAGACCGAATGGCGGGCATCGTCCTGCCCATCGGGATCGGCGATAAGCTGCGAATAGAAGGTTTCCTCTTCGGCGGCAGCGTGACTTTTCACCTCGTAGTAGAATTCTTCCCACGCCTGGCGCCGGTCGTCGCTGTCGCCGCTGGTCTTCTCGATCGAATCCAGTAGAGCGCGGTGCTTGTCGTGGTCGGCTTTGATCGCTTCGTAAATATCGGTCATGGAACGAACCCTTCTATGATAACGAGTCCGAGTTAGAGCGGCTCCGTCCAAGGCAAAGGGTGGAGGAACGACGACAAGCGCTTTGCAATGCAGGCGCGGTGACTTATGTGATCCGCACGGCGCATTTGCCGCGTGAAGCCTCCGGGAGCGATCGATGAGTTTGACGGATACCATACGCAAGACGCTGGTGCCGGTTCGACCGGAAGGTTATCCGTTCATCGCGGCCTTCCTCGCGGCGTCTGTCCTGCTCGGTTTTGTGTGGTCCGGCCTGTTCTGGATTGGTCTGGCGCTGACCGCCTGGTGCGCTTATTTCTTCCGCGATCCGGATCGCTACGTGCCGGTCGATGACGGGCTGGTCATTTCGCCTGCGGATGGCGAAGTGTCCGCGGTCGGTCCGGCCGTTCCGCCGGAAGAGCTGATGCTCGGCACCGATCCGATGCTGCGAATCTCCGTTTTCATGGATGTGTTCTCCTGCCATGTGAACCGCGCGCCGATGCGCGGCCGCATTTCCCGCATTGCCTATACGCCCGGCAAATTCCTCAACGCCGATCTCGACAAGGCCAGCCGTGAAAACGAACGCAACGGCCTCGTGATCGACGGCCCGCACGGTTCGATCGGCTGTGTTCAGATCGCAGGCCTCGTGGCGCGGCGTATTCTCTGCTGGGCGGAGGAAGGCGAAGCGCTGATGGCGGGCGAGCGGTTCGGCATGATCCGCTTTGGCAGCCGTGTCGACGTCTATTTGCCGGAAGGGGCCGTGCCGCGTGTCGCAACAGGCCAGACGGCCATTTCCGGCGAAACGGTTCTCGCCGTCTTCGACGAACGGCAGGATGCAGCCCATGCGGTTCGGCGGTAGGATCGGTCTATGGAACCCGCGCCCAACCCGCAGCCCGCTCAAGACAAGCCAGCCTCGTCCGATCGTGGCCCGCGCTTGCGGGAAATTCCTCTTCGGTTGATTTGGCCGAATCTGGTGACCGTGCTGGCGCTCTGTTTCGGTCTGACCGGTATGCGCTTTGCGATCGAAGGCGATATGGAGCGCGCCGTCTATCTCGTTCTCGTGGCCGCCGTCCTCGACGGGATCGACGGTCGGCTGGCGCGAATGCTCAAAGCGACGAGCCGGTTCGGCGCGCAGATGGATTCGCTGGCGGACATCGTCAATTTCGGCGTGGTGCCGGCAATTCTTCTCTATAGCGACCTGCTTCATCTGACCAAGCCGTTCGGCTGGATCGCAGCGCTGATCTTCGCGGTCGCCTGTGGGCTGAGATTGGCGCGCTTCAACGTGATGAGCGAGAATCCGGGCCGGGCGCCCTGGCAGGGCGAATATTTCGTTGGCGTGCCGGCGCCCTCTGCCGCAGTGCTGTTGCTGGTACCGGTCTATCTGGGCGTTCTCGGCGTGGAGCCCAGCCAGACCTTGGCCGTTCTGACGACGGCCTACGCGCTTCTTATCGCCATCCTGATGGTCAGCCGCCTGCCGGTCTGGTCGGGCAAGGCCCTTGGCGCGAAAGTGCCGCGCGATGCAGTGGTGCCGATCCTTCTGACCGTCGTCATCTTCGCGATGTTGCTATACTTCTACACTTTCGTGACGCTCGTGATCGCTTCTGTGCTGCTGCTGGCATCGATACCGATCTCCGCCTATCGCTATAATTTGCGGCTCAAGGCCTGGCAGGCGCAGAACGGAACCGACCCCACAGACGATGAAGCGCAGGCTGACCGGCGCCGCGAAACGATCAATGAGGATGTGTCGCTCTAGCCGGGGGCAGGCAGATCGACGAAGTGCTGTTCCTGCGCTTCGAAGCGCTTGCCCGTGACCTGTAGATCGGGTGACGCCAGAAAGAGAAGGCGACGCGCGATCTCAGAAGGATGCGGCAGAGTATTCGGGTCTTCACCCGGCATGGCCTGAGCGCGCATGGCTGTCCGTGTCGCGCCGGGGTTCACCATATTGACCCGCACACTCATATTCTGCGTTTCATGAGCCCATGAGCGACCCAGCGCCTCGAGCGCCGCCTTGGATGCGGCGTAGGGCCCCCAATAGGCTTTCGCAGAAGAGGCGGCGCCGGAGCTCATCAGAATGGCGCGCCCGGCATCGGAGAGGCGCAGAAGCGGATCGACGGAGCGTATCAGTCGCCACTGGCTCGTGACGTTGACCGCCATGACCTTTTCGAAAACCTTCGCCTCGACATGGCCGATAGGAGAGATGGTGCCGAGCACCCCGGCATTGGCGACCAGAACGTCGAGCTTGCCCCAGCGCTCGTGAATAGCGCCGCCGAGCCTGTCGATGCCGGCCATGTCGGTCAGATCGAGCGGCACGAGCGTGGCGCTGCCGCCGGCACCTTTGATCTCATCGTCGAGCTCTTCCAGCCCGCCTACGGTTCGCGCCACGGCGACGACGTGCGCACCGCACCCAGCGAGCTCCTTTGCCAGAAAATAGCCGATGCCACGCGAGGCGCCCGTGACCAGGGTCACACGCCCTGTGAGATCCGGGCTCGTTCCGATCAGATCGCTCATGACAGGCTCTAGCCCTTCGATGACAGGACGGAGAGGCGGCGAACATTGTCGGCGCCGACCAGATCGGTCAGCGGCGTTGGATATTCGCGGGTGAAACAGGCGTCGCAGAATTGCGGCTTGTCGTCGTGGCGCCCCTCTTCGCCGACGGCGCGGTAGAGCCCGTCGGTCGAAAGAAATGCCAGGCTGTCGACGCGAATGAAGTCCGCCATCTCCTCCACGGACATTCGGCTGGCCAGCAGCTTGGCGGTCTCCGGCGTATCGACGCCATAGAAACAGGAAGCGCGGGTCGGCGGCGAAGCAATGCGCATATGCACCTCTTTGGCGCCGGCATCGCGCACCATCTGAACGATCTTCTGGCTGGTCGTCCCGCGCACGATGGAATCGTCGACCAGCACCACACGCTTGCCCTCGATGGTGCGGCGATTGGCGTTGTGCTTCAGCTTAACGCCCATATGGCGGATGGAATCGCCCGGCTGGATGAAGGTGCGGCCTACATAATGGTTGCGGATGATGCCCAGTTCGAAAGGCAGGTTCGCTTCCTGCGCGTATCCGATCGCGGCGGGCGTGCCACTATCGGGAACCGGCACCACCATATCCGCTTCGATCGCTTCTTCGCGCGCCAGTTCCACGCCGATATTCTTGCGGATGGCGTAGACGTCGCGCCCTTCAATAACGGAATCCGGGCGTGCGAAATACACATACTCGAAGATACAGAAACGGCTGTCGACGCTGTCGAACGGGAAATGGCTTTGAATGCCTCTTTCCGTGATCACGACCATTTCGCCGGGCTTGATGTCGCGAACATAGCGCGCACCGATAATATCGAGCGCGCAGCTTTCGGACGCCAAGATGTAGGACCCGTCCAAATCGCCAAGGACGAGCGGACGAATGCCCAGAGGGTCGCGGCAACCGATCATCTTCTTTGAAGAAAGAGCCACCAGCGAGAACGCACCCTCGAGCTGCCGGACAGCATCGACGAATCGGTCGTTGAAATTGGTTTTTTCGCTCGTGGCGACGAGATGCAGCAGCGCTTCGGTGTCGGAGGTCGACGAGATGATCGCGCCGCGTTTTTGCAACACACGCTGGATGGTCATCGCATTGGTGATATTGCCGTTATGCGCCACGGCGAAGCCACCATCGGCCAGTTCCGCAAACAGCGGCTGCACGTTTCGGAGGCTCGATTCGCCAGTCGTCGAATAGCGGGTGTGCCCGATGGCGCGATGGCCCGGCAGGCGGTCCATCACGCTCGGCTTGGTGAACGTGTCGCCGATCAGTCCGATATGCCGCTCGACATGGAATTGCGCGCCGTCGAACGAGACGATGCCGGCGGCCTCTTGCCCACGATGCTGCAAGGCGTGAAGGCCGAGCGTCACGATCGGCGCGGCGTCCTGCCGGCCGTAAATGCCGAACACGCCGCATTCGTCGCGAAACGCGTCCGCCTCGCTGTCCAGGCCGTCCCATTCCTGCATGCCTGTCATCGTGCCATCCCGCCTTTTTCTGTCGCGTTGGCCCGGAGAAAGCGCCGGGAGCCGCTGACCGCCATCAATTGCCGGATGTTTCGCCATCGGCAGGAGCGGGATCCGCCTCGTCATCGTTCAAAAAGCGATCGAAAAGATCACGCTCCGGATCTTCTGGCAGAAGGGCCGCGATCTCTTCGCCGACCGGATCGAGAATGGCCCGGCTTTTGGCGTTGACGACCCATTCCGGCGGATTGCCGGCAACGAGCCATTGAAAGAAAAGCAGAGCGACGGCTGCAACAACCACGCCGCGCGCCGCGCCATAGATGAAGCCGAGGGTCCGATCCAGAGCACCGGCCCGGCTGTCGATGATGAAATCGGCGATCCGCATGGTGATGACGGTCACGATAACGAGCACGATCAGAAAGATGATCGCAGCCGCTGCCAGATCGGCGTAAAGCTGTTTGCCGAGCGGTTCGACCAGATAGGGCGACAGGAGCGGATAGGCGATCCAGGCGGCGAGGCCAGCCACCAGCCACGAGACGATCGACAGGACCTCGCGGGAAAAGCCACGAACCATGGCAAGCAACGCCGAAACCAGCGTGAATACGATAAAGATGCCGTCCAGAAGCGTCATGTTACCCGTCTATCTGTCTTTGTTTCGGCCGCTCTCTTCAGCATCGCAACCGTGACCGCATCAAGGCCGACAGGTTACGCGGCTTCCTCACGTGCCGAAATTGGCGACGATCCCGCGATGGAAGCGACCAGATCGACCAGCGTTTCGGGCTGCGAGAGCCGCAACGCCTGATTTCCGATCTCTTCGGTCCCCGCCGGAAGGACAGCCCTTTCAAAACCCAGCTTGCGCGCCTCTTTCAACCGTTGAACGGAATGGCCGACCGGCCGCACCGCCCCGGAGAGACTGATTTCGCCGAAATAGACGCAATCGGCAGGCAGAGCAAGTCCGGCCAGTGAGGAGACGAGGGCCGCCGCCGCAGCCATGTCGGCCGCCGGTTCGCTGATGCGGTAACCACCGGCGACATTCAGATAGACGTCGTGCTGGGAGAAGCGGACGCCGCAATGCGCTTCGAGCACGGCCAGGATCATGGAAAGCCGACCGCTGTCCCAGCCGATCACCGAGCGGCGGGGCGTGCCCAACGGCGAGGGCGCGACAAGCGCCTGGATTTCCACCAGAAGCGGTCGGCTGCCTTCCATTCCGGCAAAGACCGCCGCGCCGGGCGTATTGCCTTTGCGTTCTCCAAGAAACAGTTCCGAGGGGTTTGGCACTTCGGCAAGACCGCGATCGCCCATGGCGAACACGCCGATCTCGTCGGTCGCGCCGAAGCGGTTCTTCACGGTTCGGAGGATCCGGTAGGCCTGCCCGCCATCGCCTTCAAAATAAAGAACGCCGTCGACCATGTGTTCGACAACGCGGGGTCCGGCAATCTGCCCATCCTTGGTGACATGACCGACCAGCACGATGGCCGCGCCGCTCTGTTTGGCGTAGCGAATCATGGCCGAGGCGCTTGCGCGCACCTGCGTGACTGTGCCGGGCGCGCTTTCCACACTGTCCGTCCAGAGCGTCTGGACCGAATCCAGAATGACGAAATCGGGTCGCGGGCCATCCGCCAGCGTCGCCAGAATGTTTTCCACATTTGTCTCGGCGGCCAGCATGACTTCGCTGTCGGCGGCCCCGAGGCGATGCGCCCGCAGCCGTACCTGGCCCGTCGCCTCTTCGCCGGATACGTAGATGACGCGGTGCTTGCGCCGCGCGAGCGCCGCCGCCGCCTGCATCAGAAGGGTGGACTTGCCGATCCCCGGATCGCCACCGAGAAGGAGGGCGGATCCACGCACGAACCCACCGCCGGTCACCCGGTCCAGTTCGTCGATTCCCGTCTGAATGCGCGGCGCCTGTTCCTGTTCGCCATCGAGCGGGACCAGTTCGACCGGTCGGCCCTTTTTGGGCGCGCGTTGATGCCCGCCGCCAACACCGCCTCCGGCCTGCTCCTCGGCCAGCGTGTTCCATTCGCCGCAACCGTCGCATTTGCCCTGCCAGCGCGTATGGGTCGTGCCGCATTGCGCACAAATGAAGCTGATCTTCTGACGAGCCATGAATCCCTCGAATGTTCCTCTTTCGTTCATAGCCGAACGGAGCGCGTTTCGCCAGTCCGGATATGCGGACTTTTCTGTCGCGTGTTGAAAAGCCGACGCTGCATGGCAGATAGCATTGTTAAATTGGGTCTGACGGTCCGGTTTTTGGTGAGGCGAGGGCGGATGCGCTGGTTCTGGAGATGTGCGGGATTGCTGGCCTTGGCGTTCGGCCTCGTAGGCGTCGTATTGCCGCTTCTGCCGACCGTGCCTTTCTTGATTCTGGCGGCGTTCTGCTTTGCCCGCTCGTCTCCGCGCCTGCATGACTGGCTGGTCGCCCATCCGCGTTTCGGTCCGCCCATCGCGGACTGGCGGCGCGAAGGCGCTATTTCATTGCGCGCCAAGCGACTGGCGACGGTTTCCATCGCCGCCGTCTTCGCCCTGTCGATCGTGATGGATCTGGATATCAGGCTCCTGGCCGTTCAGGGGCTGACATTGCTTTGCGTCCTTCTCTTCATCTGGACACGGCCCCATGGCAACCGGCTCACGCTGCCGTCCGACGATCAGATATAGCTCCGCCGATGTCGCTGGCCGAGGGCAGTCAGCACCTCGTAGCCGATCGTACCGGTACGCCGGGCGATGTCTTCCAGAGAAATCGTGGTCCCAATAATCTCAAGCCAGTCGCCTTCTTTGCAGCAACCCGGGGGCAGGTCGGTGACGTCGAAAATGCTGAGGTCCATCGTCGTGCGGCCGATAAGCGGCGCAGCGACGCCATCGATAGCTGCCATTGCGCCATCGGGCAGGGCATCGCGCAGCGGCACGCCGCTGCCGGAACCGGAGCGAAAATAACCGTCCGCATAACCGATGGCGGCCACGGCGAGACGGCTGTTGCGGGTCAGGCGGTGTGTCTGGCCGTAGGAGACATGTTCGCCCCTTCGGGCCTGACGAACCTGAATGATCCGCGCTGTCAGATCCACGACACGTTCGATACCCGTCATTCTCGGTCCGGCCGATCCGCCATAAAGCGCAATGCCGGGTCGGGTCAGGTCGTAGTGATAGTCGGAGCCAAGAAAGACGCCGGCGGAATTGGCCAAAGAAAGCGGAACATCTTCAAAGTGTTCGCGGATCGCGTTGAATCGTTTTCTCTGTTCGGTATTGGCGGGATGCTCCGGCTCGTCGGCGCATGCCAAATGGCTCAGAACCAGATCAGGACCGCTCGATCCGGCCAGTCTCCCGGCATCTTGGATCGAAAAGCCCAGCCGGTTCATACCGGTGTCGAAATGGAGCGCGAAAGGCTGCCCGGTCTCGCTCCAACGCTTCAACTGCTCATGCGTATTGATGACAGGACGAAGCTTCGCCTCGGCCATGGCCGTAGCAACGGCGGCGCTCCATGGACCGGAAAGAACGTAGATCGTCGCGTCTGGACGGGTCGGGCGAAGTGCGAGCCCTTCCTGCGGCGTGGCGACGAAGAAGATCCGGCATTCGGGCAGATGCGGAACGATCTCGCTTAGTCCGAGACCATAGGCGTCGGCTTTGACGACCGCGGCGCATTCGCTTCCGGGTGCGCAGTCCCGCAATGTCTGCCAGTTTCGGCGGATCGCCGAACGGTCGATGACGAGGCGGGTGCCTTCCAGATCGGGTATCTCGGCGGGGAAGGGCACGCTCCGATGTTCGCTATTCGAACCGTTCCGGCAGCCGGTCGTCATCCGCCAGATCGGAGAATTTCGTGAACTCGCCCTCGAATGCCAGATCGACCGTACCTGTCGGGCCATGGCGCTGCTTGGCGATGATCAGTTCCGCCTTGCCGCGCACGCGGTCGAATTTCTGCTGCCATTCCTCATGTTCCGGCGTGCCGAATTCGGGTTCGCGGTTCTGCAGGTAATATTCGTCGCGATAGACGAACAGCACCACGTCGGCGTCCTGCTCGATCGAGCCGGATTCGCGGAGATCGGAGAGTTGCGGGCGCTTGTCGTCGCGCGATTCCACCTGACGCGACAGCTGGGAAAGCGCGATGATGGGCGTGTTCAGCTCCTTGGCGAGCGCTTTCAGCCCGGTTGTGATTTCGGTCAGTTCCTGCACCCGGTTGCCCTGGCTCTTGCTGGAGCCCTGCATCAGCTGAAGATAGTCGATCACGATGACATCGAGACCACGCTGCCGTTTCAGCCGACGGGCTCTGGCAGCAAGGGCGGCAATGGAGATGCCGCCGGTCTGGTCGATGAAGAGCGGTGTCCGCTGCATCATTTGCGAACAGGCGATGAGCTTGTCGAAATCGGCCTCCGTGATCTCGCCGCGCCGAATCTTGGACGACGAGATGCGCGCCTGCTCGGAGATGATACGCGTGGCCAGCTGTTCGGCGCTCATTTCCAGACTGAAAAAGCCGACCACGCCGCCCTGCGCCGGTTTGACCGAACCATCCGCCTGCGGTGCCGGCTCATAAGCGGCGGCGACATTGTGGGCGATATTGGTGGCGAGCGTGGTTTTGCCCATTGCGGGACGCCCGGCCAGGATCACGAGGTCGGACGGTTGCAGGCCGCCGAGCTTTCGGTCGATGTCGATGAAGCCGGTGGAAATGCCGGATAGATGCCCGTCTCGCTGATAGGCCGCGCCGGCCATGTCGATGGCGCTTGCCAGCGCATCGGAAAAGGCTTCGAAACCGCCATCGTAGCGCCCGGTCTCGGCCAGTTCGAACAGCCGCCGTTCCGCGTCCTCGATCTGCTGTTGCGGCGGTGCGTCGACTGGCGCGTCGAAGGCCACATTGACCATCTCCTCGCCAATGCCGATCAGGGCCCGCCGTGTGGCCAGATCGTAGATGCCGCGCCCGTAATCCTCGGCGTTGATGATGGTGACGGCTTCGGCCGCAAGTCGGGCAAGATACTGGTTGACAGTCATCTCGCCAACGGTCTGATCGGCGGGCAGAAACGTTTTCAGCGTCACCGGATTGGCGCTCTTGCCCATGCGGATCAGTTCGCCGGCCACCTCGTAGATCTTGCGATGAAGCGGATCGTGAAAATGGACGGGCTTCAAAAAGTCGGAGACGCGGTAGAAGGCGTCGTTGTTGACCATAACGGCGCCCAGCAGCGCCTGCTCGGCTTCGATATTGTTCGGCGCCTGGCGGTAACCGCCATCGGCTCCGCCGCCGTCCACAGGCTGAAGATGCCGCGCCGCTTCGGCCATCGGTCGTTTCTCCTACTCGTCACGTAAGTTGTCGATTCTCTCCGATCGGAGGTGAGTCGTCTAGCATGCGCTGGCAGTGAGCGCGTCGTTAACGAGATCTGGCGACCGGAGAAATGCGCGATAGGAAAACAGCGGGAACAACGGGGATAAACCCGTCGGCCCTTTTACTCCGCGGCGCTCGATACGTCGTACCGCGATCGCGCCCCGGCTGCGCGGGTCAGTTCCCGTTCACGCTGCCCGATATAATCGCGGCTCATCGGTACGACCGTCTTGTCGCGAACGATCTGAATCTGGAACACGACCATATTGTAGAAGCGGAACGCCGCTTCGGAAGCGGCCAGATAAAGATCCCACATTCGGAAGAAGCGCTCGTCATACTCATCGAGCACCGCGTCGCGCGCCGCGTGGAAGCGCTTGCGCCATTCGGCCAGCGTATCCCCATAATGTGTGGTGAGAATTTCGACATCGGTTATGGTCAACCCGGCGCGTTCGATGGCGGACGACACTTCCGACAACGCCGGAATATAGCCGCCGGGAAAGATGTATTTGTGGATGAAGCCGGAGGTCACGTTCGGCGGTTCGCTACGGCCGATCGTATGCAGCAGCATCACCCCGTCCCGCGCCAGCAGATCGTGCGCCTTTCGGAAGAACGTCCCGTAATTGCGGATGCCGACATGCTCGAACATGCCGACCGAGACGATACGGTCATAGGTCCGGTCCAGCGTCCGGTAGTCGCGTAGTTCGAAACGGACGTCGTCGCGCCCCGCGCCCCGCGTCTTGGCAACGGCGAGCTGTTCTTCCGACAGGGTAACGCCCGTGACGTTCGCCCCGCATTCATCGGCGAGCGTCAGCGCCATGCCGCCCCAGCCGCAGCCAATGTCGAGCACGTTCATCGACGGCTCGATCATCAGCTTGGCGGCGATGTGACGCTTCTTGGCAATCTGCGCCTCTTCCAGCGACAGGTCCGGGTTCTGAAAATAGGCGCAGGAATACTGCATGTCGGCGTCGAGAAAGCGCCGATACATCGCCGGCGACAGATCGTAATGCTTCTTCACATTGCGTAGCGAAGCGGACAAACCGTTCCATTGCGACAGACGCCGCGCCGCAAACCGGGCGTAGCGCATCATGCGTGCGGGGATCGGGTAGGTTGCGGGCCGTTCGATTGGGGCGAGGAGCTGGAAGAAGTCGAGAAGATCGCCATGCTCGATGGTCACGCGCCCATCCATATAAGCTTCCGGAAAAGCGGGGTCCGGATGGACGATGATGGACATCAGAGCGCGACGATCGTGAATAGTCAGCGCGACCGTCGGCTCGCCGCCGGGTCCGAAACGGAATGTCTTTCCGCCGGGCAGCGTAGCGATCAGTGTGCCGGTCCCGATCATCCCGTCGACCAGCCTGACGATATTTCTTTCCACTATTCCGTGGACTGGACCCTTCATCATTCCGCTCCGGACCGTCCGGTCATGCCGATTGATACTTAAGGCAATTATTATGTTCGTGCTGGCGGCGGAATCAATATCGGCGCCCAGAAAGCAGAAAACCCCGGCCGATGCCGGGGTTTTCCATGTTTGAACAGCAAAAGCGAATTCAGCTGGCGTCGTCGGTTTCGCCTTCATCCGACGCCTCGGCATCCGCCACGGCTTCGTCGTCGTAGTCGGCGTCTTCCTCGAAGAACTCGTCCGGCTGCGCCGCATCGTTGATGTCTTCGCCATAGATCGCCTCGGCGCTGGTGAGGTCTTCGCCGCGCGCCTGGCGCTCGGCCTCGTCCGTCGTACGGGCGATGTTCAGCGTGATGGCGACACGCACTTCCGGATGCAGCTCGACCGGCACATCGGTCAGGCCGATGGCCTTGATCGCCTGGTTCAGATCGACCTGGCTGCGACCGACCTTGAAGCCTTCTTCCTTGAGAAGTTCGGAAATGTCGCGCGAGGAAACCGAACCGTAGAGCTGTCCGGTCTCGGCCGCGGAGCGAATGACGACCAGCGTCTTGCCGTCCAGCTCGTCGGCAACCTTCTGCGCTTCGGACTTGCGGTCTTCGTTACGCGCCTCGATTTGTGCGCGTTCGGCTTCGAAACGCGCCTTGTTGACTTCGTTCGCACGTAGCGCGCGACCGGTCGGGATAAGATAGTTGCGCGCAAAGCCCGGCTTGACGGTGACGGTGTCGCCGATGCCGCCCAGCTTGTTGACGCGTTCCAGAAGAATGACTTCCATTTGAGTTTCCTTTCGTAAGGTCGTTTTTCGTTTGTGTTTAATCCACCGGCCGCGGAGAAAGCGGCGAAGCGCGTTTCGTATCGAACAGACCGGCAATGACGAAGCCCGCCAGAAGCGGAGCGAAAAGCAGCACCGAGAGATAGGTGCCGAAGAGGATGAAGAAGCGGGCGCTATGTTGCCGGCTCCACTGGTGAAGCATGGCAAACCCGCCGACGGCGAAGCCCGCGCCGAAGGCTCCGGCGACGCCTGCCGCCAGAAAACCGGTCAATCCCGGCATGAAGCTGGCAAGGAGCGCGATCAGGAAGGGAACAAGCGCGATGCGCGGCAGGCGCAGCGAGGTCGGCCAGTCATCCTTCGGACGCATCAGTAGACCGGCCCGCCGCGCCACTTGAAGCGCTACGTAGAAATTGGACAGCAGCACGAGCACCCAACCCCAGGGCTGAACGATGGGCAGCATGTTTCGCAATAGCGCGGCCAGTTGCGCTTCGAAGCCTTCCGGCAGCGCTACATCGCCCTGGCGGTAGCTTTCCGCAAGCGCTGCGGCAACCTCGTCGGCCAACTCCAGTCCAAGGCCGTCCATCAGCGAAAGGCCAACGAACGCAAGGGCCGCGCTGCCGCAGATCGCCATCAGAATATCGGCCAGCGGAAACCAGACCAGTGTTTCGTCCGGGCCGCCAAGCTCGTTCGCCGGGCGGGCCAGCGCACCGAGCGTTCCGGCAAGGACACAGGGCAGGCAGACCAGAAGACCGATGCCGATGGCCGGCGTAACGCCGGAGAAGGCGGCGATGCCGAAAATCGCGACGGCCGATCCGCTCAACCCGGCGACAAAACCGTAGCCGAGGGTCGCGACCATGAGCGGAAACGGAGACAGCAGGGTAAGGAAGGCCATTCCGCCAAAGGGCGATGCCGCGACGAGCGCGGACGTCAGGCCGGCAAGTGCGCCGACAAGATGCGGATTGGCAAGTATCGTTTTCACGAGATCGCTGTCCTGCCTCTGGCAGTTAGGGAACGGAACGCGCCCGGTCCCAACTTCGGGTTTGGTTTGAAAGACCCACGGCGCCGGTCGCCGCAGGCGGAAGACCGCGCCGGCGAACCGGCGCGGTGTATCGTCTTACTTCACCACGTAGGGCAGAAGGCCCAGAAAGCGTGCGCGCTTGATGGCCTTGGCCAGTTCGCGCTGCTTCTTGGCGGAGACCGCCGTGATGCGGGACGGCACGATCTTGCCGCGCTCTGAAATGTAGCGCTGCAGGAGGCGAACGTCCTTGTAGTCGATCTTCGGCGCATTGGCGCCGGAGAACGGGCAGGTCTTGCGACGGCGATGGAACGGCCGGCGCGTCGGAAGCTGGTTGATATCGACCATGTCTTAAATTCCTTTCGTCGGCGTCTTAGCGGCGCGGGCCGCGGTCACGATCGCGGTCGCGTCCGCCACCACGCCCACCACGGCGATCGTTGCGATCGTCCTTGCGAAGCATCGCGGACTGGCCTTCTTCCAATTCGTCGACCTTGAGGGTGAGCGAACGGAGAATTTCTTCCGACAGGCGCTGCTGGCGCTCGACTTCCTGGACGGCTTCGGCGGGCGCGTCGATATTGAGCAGGGTGTAGTGCGCCTTGCGGTTCTTATCCATCCGGTAGGCCAGGGACTTCAGTCCCCAGCTTTCGGTCTTGCTGACCGAGCCGCCGGCATTCTCGATGATGCCGGTATATTGCTGAACGAGGTCGTCGACCTGGCTCTGGCTAAGGTCCTGGCGGGCCAGGAATACATGTTCGTAAAGGGCCATTATCGGCTTTGCCTTTCCTTCGTTTCACACCACCGGACCCGCGCGGCTAAAGCCTCTGCGACCTTTCGGAATGCCGAGAAATCGGCGGGAAAGGCGCTGCACGAAGCGGTCGAGAGCGGAGACGGGAGCGAAGGTCGGTGGACATTCCGTCACCTGCCGCCACAAAGGGCAGCCCTTCGATTAACCCCCGGCACAGGACCGGCTGAAGTGCGGCTCCATACAGAAAGACCGGCCAATGAGCAAGAGGCGGTGACGGATCATCGCCGATTTGTCCCACTCGCCCCATTTCGCCGGCGGAATGGGATGGAAGCTTTGGCGCGACGATGGCTGCCACGGCCTTTCGCTTGACCTTTGCTTCACCTTTCGGCAATCCGCAACAACAGATTGCAGACCAGTTTGCGGAGATGGCGTCACCATGGGCACAGCTTTTATCTTTCCCGGTCAGGGAAGCCAGACTGTTGGCATGGGCAAGGACCTGGCCGACGCAGTGCCCGAAGCGCGCGCCGTCTTCGACGAGGTGGACGAGGCGCTTGGCGAATCGCTCTCCAGGACGATCTGGGAAGGGCCGGAGGAAAAGCTGACTCTGACGGCCAACGCCCAGCCCGCGTTGATGGCGGTTTCGATCGCCGCGCTCCGCGCCATGCAGGCGCGCGGCCTTCTTCTGGAGAAGCGTGTCTCTTATGTCGCCGGTCATTCGCTCGGCGAATATTCCGCGCTCTGCGCGGCTGGTACGTTTTCACTGGCCGATGCGGCCCGGCTGCTGCGTATTCGCGGCGAAGCCATGCAGAAGGCCGTGCCGGTGGGCGAGGGCGCGATGGCGGCCATTATCGGCCTTGAGCAGGACGATGTCGAAGCGGTCTGCGAAGAAGCGTCTGCCGGGGGAGTCGTTCAGATCGCCAACGACAATGGCGGCGGCCAGCTCGTGATCTCCGGTGATAAGGCTGCGGTCGAACAGGCCGCGGAGCTTGCGAAGGAAAAGGGCGCCAAGCGCGCTTTGATGCTGCCGGTCTCCGCCCCGTTCCATTCCAGCCTGATGGCGCCGGCGGCCGACCGGATGCGCGCAGCGCTTGCCGATGTCACGATGAACGCGCCGACTGTGCCGTTGATCGCCAATGTCACGGTCAGCCCGTTGACCGATCCGGCCGAAATCGCAGACCGTCTGGTCGAGCAGGTCACCGGGCGCGTCCGCTGGCGTGAAACCATGCAGTGGTTTGCGGCCAACGATATCGATACGCTCTACGAGATCGGTGCCGGCAAGGTGTTGTCGGGCCTCGCCCGTCGCATCGACCGTTCGCTCACCGCGATTCCGATTGGCGGTCTGGACGATATCGAGAAGGCGCTGAACGCCCTGTCCTGAAGAGGGCCGGCTCAAACGAAAACGAGGACAATTCCATGATCGATCTCTCCGGCAAGAAAGCGCTGATCACGGGCGCATCGGGCGGTATCGGTGAAGCCATCGCCAGAAAATTCCATGCGCTTGGAGCGACGGTCGGCCTGCATGGCACCCGCGCCGAGAAGCTGGAGCAGATCGCATCCGATCTCGGCGAGCGGACGGTGGTCCTGCCGGCCAATCTGTCCGACCGCGAAGCCGTCACCCAGCTTGGCAAGGATGCCGAGGCAAAACTCCAGGGTGTGGATATCCTTGTCAATAATGCCGGCATTACGAAGGATGGCCTCTTCATCCGTATGAAGGATGATGACTGGGACCAGGTTCTGGAAATCGACCTGACCGCCACCTTCCGCCTGACACGCGAACTGACCCAGCCGATGATGAAGCGCCGCGCAGGCCGCATCGTCAACATCACCTCGATCGTGGGCGTGACCGGCAATCCCGGACAGGTCAATTACTGCGCCGCCAAAGCCGGAATGATCGGCTTCACCAAGAGCTTGGCCCAGGAAATCGCCAGTCGCGGCATTACCGTCAACGCAATCGCGCCAGGCTTCATTGAAAGCGCCATGACCGACAAGCTGAACGACAAGCAGCGCGAGGGCATCCTGTCCTCGATTCCCATGAAACGAATGGGAACGGGCGAGGAAATCGCGTCGATGACGGCGTTCCTGGCTTCCGATGCGGCAGGCTACGTGACGGGGCAGACCTTGCACGTCAATGGCGGCATGGCTATGTTCTGAGCCCGATTTACAGACCGAAACATCCTGACAATAAGACACGTTCCAACAATGCTTGCCCTTGATTAGCGGCGATAGCGCAGCTAACGAAAGCGCCAGCAGATTTTACAACTGGGGAATACCAAATGAGCGACACCGCCGAACGCGTGAAGAAGATTGTCGTCGAGCATCTCGGCGTGGAGGAGGAGAAGGTGACGATGGAAGCCTCCTTCATCGACGATCTCGGTGCCGACAGCCTCGACACGGTCGAGCTGGTCATGGCTTTCGAGGAAGAATTCGGCGTGGAAATCCCCGACGATGCCGCCGAAACGATCCTGACGGTCGGCGACGCGGTTCGTTACATCGAGAAGCAGACCGCCTGATCAAGGCGGAGGAGCCGTATTGCTTGTCGCGAAAGCCCATCGCGTAACTGGCGGCGGCATGCTGATAGCGTGAAGGTCTCCGTCCGTTATGGCGGAGACCTTTTGCATTTGGAGAGGGACAATGAGACGAGTAGTCGCAACCGGCGTCGGTATGATCTCGCCCTTCGGGGTCGGACACGAGCACACCTGGAAACAGATACTGGCCGGCAAATCCGCCGCGCGCCGTGTCGAACGTTTCGATGTCGACGATCTGGCCTGCAAGATCGCCTGTTCCATTCCGCGCGAAGGCGAGGGTGCTTATAATCCCGACGATTTCGTCGAACCGAAGGAACAGCGCAAGATCGGCGAGTTCATCACCTACGGTATCGCCGCTGCCGATCTGGCGTTGGAGGATGCCGGCTGGAAGCCACAGACCGAAGACGAAAAATGCGCCACCGGCGTGGTGATCGGCTCGGGCATTGGCGGCATCGAAGGCATTTCGGAAACCACGCTGACTTTGGAAGAGAAGGGCCCGCGCCGCGTCAGCCCGTTCTTCATTCCCGGCAATATCATCAACATGGTCTCCGGCCAGGTCTCGATCCGTCATGGACTGAAGGGGCCGAACCACGCCGTCGTGACTGCCTGCTCGACCGGCGCGCATGCCATCGGCGACGCGGCCCGCATGATCGCGCTCGGCGATGCGGACGTCATGGTCGCCGGCGGCGCCGAGGCGCCGATCACCAAATTGTCGCTTGCCGGCTTCGCCGCCTGCAAGGCGCTGTCGACCAAGTACAACGATACGCCTGAAATTGCTTCGCGCCCATGGGATAGCGACCGCGACGGCTTCGTCATGGGTGAAGGCGCAGGCATCGTCGTGCTGGAAGAACTGGAACACGCCAAGGCGCGCGGGGCGAAAATCTACGGCGAAGTGGTTGGCTACGGGCTGTCTGGCGATGCCTTTCACATCACCGCGCCGGCGGAGAATCACGAAGGCGCTTTCCGGGCGATGACGGCGGCTATGAAGCGCGCTGGAATTGAGGCGTCCGACATCGATTACGTCAATGCGCATGGCACCTCGACCATGGCCGACACGCTGGAACTGGGCGCGGTCGAGCGTCTGCTCGGCGATGCGGCGGCCAACGCCTCGATGTCGTCGACCAAGAGCGCCATCGGCCACCTTCTGGGCGCGGCAGGCGCGGTGGAAACGATTTTCAGCCTCCTCGCAATCCGCGATCAGGTTGCGCCGCCGACCATCAATCTGGACAATCCTGCGGCCGAAACCGCCATCGATCTGGTTCCGCACAAGCCGCGCGAGCGACAGATCGATGTAGCGCTCTCCAACTCCTTCGGTTTCGGGGGCACCAATGCCTGCCTGATCTTCCGGCGGCTTTCCGAATAGGCGAAGAGCAGCCGCCGGCTTGCCACATTGCCCGGGCAGGTCTGCCCGGGCAAAGACAGACAAACGAATCGGAGCGGGGATGAACGAGAGCGAAAGGCCATCCATTGCAAGCCCGGCTGCATCGAGCGAGACGGACGCCGTTCGCCCGCGCAGCCGCACGGCCCGCAACCAGTTCGTCATTTTTTTCAATTTCCTTTTCACCCTGGCCGTTCTCGCAGTCATCGGCGTGGGCGGCATGATTTGGTATTCGCTCAACGTGTTTGACCGGCCAAGCGAGCGCTCTCGTCCCGCCCTCTTCGCCGTGGAGCCGGGATCTGGCCTGTCCACCATCGCCGCCAATCTGGCGGACAGGGGGCTGATCTCCGACGCCCAGATCTTCAAGATCGCGACCCGCGCCTACGGGCTCGACGGCTCCCTCAAGGCAGGCGAATACGAAATTCCGCCAAAGGCCTCCATGCGCGACATTCTGCAGATGATGCAGCGTGGGGACGTTCTGGAATATCGGGTGACGATCCCCGAAGGATGGACCACCCACCAGGCGCTTGCCCGGATCGAAAGCAATGCGGCGCTGACCGGCGATATGCCTGAAGAGGCGCCGCCCGAGGGCAGCCTGATTGCCGATACCATCGTCTTCCAGCGCGGGCTGGACCGCCAGGCGCTGATCGACGACATGCAGCAGCGCCAGCGCGAGCTCGTTCAGCGGATATGGGAGGGGCGCGATCCCGATCTGCCCATCGAGACCGTTGAGGAGTTCGTCACGCTCGCCTCCATTGTCGAGAAGGAAACCGGCATTGCCGAAGAGCGCCCGGAAGTCGCGGCTGTTTTCGTCAACCGCCTGCGTAAGGGCATGCGCCTGCAATCCGATCCGACGATTATCTACGGCCTGTTCGGCGGCCAGGGCAAACCGGCAGATCGTCCGATCTACCGCTCCGATATCACCAAAGAAACGCCCTACAATACCTACACGATCAACGGCCTGCCGCCCGGTCCTATCGCCACGCCCGGCAAGGACGCGCTCAAGGCCGTCGCCAATCCGGCTGAAACGGACGCTCTCTATTTTGTCGCCGACGGATCGGGCGGCCACGCTTTCGCCACGACACTCGATGAGCACAACGCCAATGTCCGCGCCTGGCGGAAGATCGAGGCCGAACGCGGTATTCCAGACGATGAACTTGGACCGGTTCAGGGCGACGACCCCGTTCCCGGGCAATAGGGCGCGGGTCATGGCCCTGAAAAGCATGACAGGATTCGGATCGGCGAACGGAATGGTCGCCGAACGGCTCTTGCGTTTCGAATTGCGCGCGGTGAACGGGCGCGGGCTCGATATACGCGTTCGCCTTCCGCCGGGTTTCGATCATGTGAGTCCCGCCTTGCGGGCAGCAGCGCGCGATGCTCTGGGCCGCGGTACATTACAGGTGAACGGCGAACTGGCTGGCTCGAGCGAGGGTATTTCGATCAACCGCGAGATCCTCGACCGGCTTTGCGAGGAAGCGGGTCTGCTGGAGCAACGCGGCTTTGCGGCCGCCCGCGCCGATGCGCTGTTGGCGATGCGTGGCGTAGTCGAAATTGGCGAGCAGGCGCTGCCGGCGGATGAGGCGTCACGCCAGACGAACGATCCCGTCATCGTTGCGATATTCAAGGCGGCTCTGGACAATCTGAACGCATCGCGTAGCGAGGAAGGCGAGCGGCTGCAATCGGTCATTGCCGGTCAGATTGATCGGATCGAACAACTTGCCGTTCTGGCTGGAAACGATCCGTCGCGGCAGATCGAGGCCATCGCCGAAAAGCTTAGAGGCCAGGTCGAGGCGCTCATCGAAGCGTCCAGCACGCTTGATCCGGCGCGCCTTCATAGTGAAGCGGCGCTGCTGGCGACGAAGGCCGATATTCGCGAGGAACTCGACCGTATCGCCGCCCATTGTGCCGCGGTCCGCGAACTCTTCGAGGCCAGCGAGCCGGTCGGTCGGCGGCTCGACTTTCTGGCGCAGGAACTGGGTCGCGAATCGAACACGCTCTGTGCCAAATCCAACGCGCCCGCGCTGACCGCGATCGGCCTCGACATGAAGGTCGTCGTCGATCAGTTGCGTGAGCAGGTTCAGAACGTGGAATAACAGCCAGCGGCATGGCTTGGCCGCCAGCGGCGGGAGGACGACGATGATCGAGAGCATAGCGCGCGAGGCTGCGGCAGCGGAGCGCCGGTCCATTCCCCGCCGCGGCCTGATGCTGGTGCTGTCTTCGCCCTCCGGCGCCGGCAAATCGACGATTGCGCGCAATCTACTCGAAACCGATCCCGCTTTTCGCCTTTCTGTTTCCGTGACCACACGCAAGCGGCGCTCCAGCGAGATCGACGGCCAGCATTATCATTTCCGTTCCGTGCCGGATTTCGAAGTGATGCGCGACCGGGACGAATTGCTGGAATGGGCCGAGGTTCACGGCAATTTCTACGGCACGCCGCGCGCGCCTGCCGAAAAGGCCATCGGCGACGGCCAGGATATGCTCTTCGATATCGACTGGCAGGGCGCCCAACAGATGAAGGAGAAGGTCGGCGTCGACATGGTGTCGATCTTCATCCTGCCACCCTCCATCGACGAGTTGCGCGAGCGGCTGAAGCGCCGCGCCGAGGACAGTGACGAGGTCATCGAGACCCGCCTGCGCAATGCCCGTGCGGAAATCGCGCATTGGCGCGAATATGACTATATCGTCGTCAATGACGATCTGAACGACGCCTTCCATGAGGTGCAGGCCATCGTCACTGCCGAACGACTGCGCCGCGATCGTCGGCCCGGCCTGTTCGATTTCGTATCGGAAATGTTGAACGAAAGCGCGGTCGTCTAGCTGGACTGCCCTGCCGGGATGGCATTGGCGAGCGCGACGAACTCCTCGATGGAAAGGGTTTCGGCCCGGCGCGTGGGATCGATGCCCACACGCTCCAACAGGGCTTCGCCACCGAGTGGTTTCAACGACTGTCGCAGCATTTTCCGGCGCTGGCCGAAAGCGTGCGATGTCACCCGCTCGAGCGCGTCGAGACTGGCAGAAAGAGGCTCGGATCGCGGTTCGACGTGAACGATGCTCGATGTGACCTTGGGTGGCGGTGAGAACGCTTCCTTCGGCACGTCGAAAACGCTCACCGCCTGGCAGCGCCACCCCGTCAGAACGCCGAGCCGGCCGTAATGCTTGTCACCAGGTTGCGCGACGATGCGTTGCGCCACTTCCTTCTGAAACATCAGCGTCAGCGACGACCAGAAAGGCGGCCAGTCCTCCGATGTCAGCCAGCCGAGAAGCAGTTCCGTGCCGATATTGTAGGGCAGGTTGGCGACGATCTTCACCGGCCTGTCTGAAGTTTTGGTCAGATTGACATAGTCCAGCGCGAGCGCATCGCCAGGAACGATGGTGAGGCGGTCCGGATAGGCCTTGCCGATCTCTTCCAGCGCGGCAATGCAGCGGCTGTCGCGCTCGATGGCGATCACTTCAGCGGCATCGGCGGCGAGCAATGCTCGGGTCAGCCCGCCAGGGCCGGGGCCGATCTCGACGACCGTATGATCTTTCAGAGCACCGGCCGACCGGGCGATCTTGGCTGTCAGATTGAGGTCGAACAGAAAGTTCTGCCCAAGCGATTTCTTCGCCGCGATACCGTGCCGCTCGACGACCTGGCGAAGTGGCGGCAGACCATCCGGGCTCATGATGCCGATCCGGCGGCCATCTCCGCCGCCATGATGAGGGCGGCGACGAAACTGTCCTCGCGCGCGATGCCCGTGCCGGCAATGTCGAACGCGGTGCCGTGATCGGGCGATGTTCGGATGAAGGGCAGGCCCAGCGTCACATTGACCGTCTCATCGAACGCTAGAGCCTTGGCTGCGATGAGCGCCTGATCGTGATACATGCAGATGGCGACGTCATAGCCGGCGCGCGCGCGCTCATGAAACATGGTGTCGGCGGGCAGGGGGCCGGCAATATCGAGGCCCTCCTGTCGCAAAGCGTGGAGCACCGGCGCGATCAGATCGATCTCCTCGTGTCCCATCTTGCCGCTTTCGCCGGCGTGAGGGTTGATGCCGGAGACGGCGATGCGGGGACGGGACAGGCCGAAGCGGACCCGAAGATCGCGTTCGGTGATACGGATCGTCTGTTCCAGAAGTTCTGCCGTCAGAGCGCCCGGCACTGCGGATAGAGGGATGTGGATCGTCACCGGAACGGCGCGAAGGCTGGGCCCAGCCAGCATCATGACCGGTTGGACCTGCGCTCCCGTAGCTCTCTCGGCCAGCGCACCGAGATATTCGGTATGGCCGGGAAAGGCGAAACCGGCCTCGTAGAGCGGCGCTTTGGCGATCGGAAGCGTGACCAGCGCGGCGGCTTCGCCCGAGAGGCTTGCAGCCACCCCGCGATCGATGGATTCGACAATGCCCGTCGCATGGGCGGAGAGCGGCTCGCCGGGACAGTCGTCGAAGCGTGCTTTCAGCGGCAGAACGGGGAGCGCTCTGGCGAAAGTGGTCTCCACCTTCGTCCAGTCGTCGATCCGCTGCATCGGCACATCGACGCCCATGCGGTCAGCACGCGCCTGAAGAAAATCCGGATCGCAGAGAACGGCGAAGGCCGGCAGTCCAAGCGCTTCACGACGTCCAAAGGCGCGAAACAGCAATTCCGGTCCAATGCCGGCGGGATCGCCGCATGATACGGCAAGAGGGCGGTCAATCATGAAGCACGCTGCAGCATGCACGATCACTTGCGCTGGATATTCGCCTTCTCGCGCAATTCGGCAAGAATCTTCTCCTGCGTCTCTGCTCCCTGCCCGCTGGCATTGTCTTCAGCATCCCAGACCATCTCCGCCGCACGATCATCGGACACCGCACGTGTCCGGCAGACGGCGATGAACTCGGCGCCCCGGTCGGTCTGGCGAACCTTGGTGGTCTGACCCTGTTCCAGTCCCTTGATGTGCGAAGCCCAGTCGCCCGGCAGTTCCGGCGCCAGCTTGCGGCCGAGGTTACGAACGGTCACATCCATCAAGCCTCTGGCGAACTCCGGCGTGCTCTCGCAGTTCTGGAAGCGCTGGCGCATGGCCTCGGCTTCCTTCGTGCGCGCGGCAAGGCGGCTGCCGCGTTCGGCCTGCGGGACCACGAAGATGACCTGCTGCAGGATGTATTCCGTAGCCGTCGGCTTTTCGCCGCCCCGCGCCAGGATCTTCTTGGTGATATCATTGTCGTCCTTGCGCTTTTCCGCCGCAAGGCGTGCCCGGACATACTGTCCCCAGCCCATTTGGGTGCGGATGAATTCCTTGTAGTGCTGCGCAGTCACGCCAGACTGGCCCAACACTTGGGTCAACTGTGCAGCCGTCAGCTTGTTGCTCTTGGCGAAGCGCGCAAAATAGGCGTCGACTTCGGCATCGGCGATGCGGATTCGGGTGCTCTCCCACGCCGACCGCTTCAGCGCGTCCTCGATCAGTTCTTCTTCGGCCATCTTACGCAGATTGCCCTTCTTGCGCTGAAGCTTCAGAAAGGCGGTCCGCTTTGCGATATCGTAGCTCGTGATCGGCACTTTGTTGACCACGAGTTTGATCTGGCTGGCGACCGCCGTCTGCGGCATGGCCAGCGGCGTAAGGCAGCACAGGGCAAGGCTCAGCGCGAATGCGGCGATATATCTATGGTGGCGAAACATGGCGGCTCCGGCGTTGATCGTCTGGCATCTATCGAAAAGTCGGCGCTTTAGACGCTTCACCGATGCCCAGTTTATGCGGCGAAAGCATGGTTGGACGGGTTGTAGGCGCCTATTGGTCGAAACTTGGGCGAGCGTCTTTTCCAATATCCACGAGAGTGCGGAATGACATGTAGACCTTGAAATTGTGCTGCATATCCGTCGAACCGCTCCGCGTCATCGTATAAGCGCCCGCCAGGATATAGCAGAGATCTTCGTAGGATAGGCCAGCCGTCGCGGTCGAAATGTAGTCCTGATCGAAATTGTAGGCCGCCTTTGCAAAGGCCGTCCAATGTTCTGCGAAGTTCAACGAGGCTGCGCCGCTCAGCTCTTCGTTGCGGTCGTAGAGGCCATAGCCCGGTTGCGCGGCGATGGAACTGTAACCCACACCTGCGCTCCACTTGTCCGAAACATAGGAGACGCGCGCGGCTATCCGGTCCGGGTCGCCATCATCCTTGCTGATGCGGGTATCGACGCTGGCCTGAAAGCCGTTCGGCGCGCTGATGCTCAGCTGGGCGACGATATCGGAGATGTCATCCTGCAACCCGGAAAATGCGCCGGACTGAACGAGACCGGGTTGGGCGAAGGGGTTCTCGCCGGCCAGGTGATAGGATTGGCCGATAAGGGCGTTCGCTGTCCAGCCATTGTCGAACGTGCCGACATAGCGCAGTCCCACATTGGCCCGGGTGCCGCCTTCCATGCGGTCGAGGCCGCTGAACTTGTCGATGTCGAAGAGATTGGCCGCTGTGAAGGTCAAAGCCTGCGCATCCTCGTTCGGCAGGCCGAACGAGGACTGATAGGCGGCGTCCGGCCGTACGATGAGCTGTCCGACAGGTTCGACGACATGGGACGATCCGGCTGCGGAGAAAAGAAGCGGATAGCTGACCTGGATCGCTGCGGTCGCCATGCCGCGGGCGATGAACTCGCGCTCTTCGAAGCTTGTGCCCTGATTGGCCGCCAGCGTGCTCATGGCCGATTGCGTGCTGCCGGAGAACTCGGTGCCGATGAGGTCGGCGCGTCCCGACAGAAGCGGCGTTATCACCAGCCCCTGATCGGTGATGAACTGCCGCCGCCATGTGCTCTCCGCGGTCAGGCGGCTGGATAGGCCTTCCGGCCCGGGCACACCGACCAGTGCCGTGTCGGCCTCATTGTCGTATGTCCGCAACCGCTCGCGATAGATCGTCCGGCTATTGACCCGCGTGCGGACTTCGCCTCCGGCAATATCCTCGTCCACGCGGCGATAATCGGCGCTGGGCAGGAACCAGGGTTGGCTCCGGTGACGGGACGAAACCTCGTCATCCTTTACCGATTCCTGGATCTGGAACCGTCCAGCGCGAAGATCGAGCCAATTGCGGTCATTGCTACCCTCAAGCCATACCTCCGATGCACGTTCGGACTGTGTATATCCATCGACATTGTACAGCTTGGAGAAATATTTGTCGGTCTGCGCCAGAACGTCCCAACCGAACACGAAATTCTTGTTGAGCGTGAACTGGCCTTTCGTTCCAACCATCGCCCGCCATTCGCGGCCTCGGCTAATATTATCCTCGCCGAACGCCGACGGGTCCAATTGGCGGATGGCCGCCGCCGAAATGGAGGCGTAGCCGTTTTCGAACCGGCGCGCGTAGAAGCCGGACAGGAGCAGACCCTGCTTCGAATAGACTGCCGGTCGAATGATCGCTTCGGAGGAGGGCGACAGCGCGAAATAGTAGGGCACGCCGAGGGAAAAGCCGAGATTTCCCGATCTGCCGAATGTCGGAAAGAGAAAGCCGCTCTTGCGTTTTACGGTCGGATCGTCAGTGGTGAAGCTGCCGACACGAAACAGCGGCACACCCAGAAATTCGAATGTCGCGTCGTCAAAGGTGACGGTTTTCTCTTCACCGTCCCAGATGACACGGCGGCTTTTGATCCGCCAGATGGGCGCCTTGTCGGGGTTTTCTTCACAGGGCTCGCAGGCCGTATAGACCGCCGAATTGAAGATCGTGACATCGCCGGGCTGACGAACGGCGCTCTGGGCGCCAAAATAGGTCTTGTTGGGTGTCGTCACCCGCAGTGCATTGACGAAGCCATTGGCGAAATCGTCGGTAATGTCGAGAGCAGCTGCGTTGATGATCGTTCCGTCGGGCTGGATCAGTTCGACATTGCCAACGGCTTGAAGTTTCTCGCCTTTTTGATCGTAGATCACCCGGTCCGCGACAATGGAATTGCCTCGATAGAAGATCCGGACGGCCCCCTGGACTGTGACGATGCCGCTATCGATATCGTATTCCAGAACATTGGCTTCGATCAGCATGCGTTCCGGATCGGGGGCGCCGAGCGCGGTAGCCAGATTAACGTCCGACGCGCCGCCGCCCGTATCGGCGGACAAGGCCGGGCCGGCCAACGCGCTAGTAAGCAGTAGCGCGGCCAGAGCCCGCACTGCCGAACGCGTCCTATCACGCCGAACCCACACTCAGCCGTCCTCCCTCTGGATAAGGAAAGCAGTTCCCATAAGTCCCGCCACCAAAATCGGCACCCACACCGCGATGGCAGGCGCAATAAGCCCCGCACTGCCGAACCCATCCGACAGTACCGAGACGACATAAAGCAGAAAGCCAGCGGCGACGCCACCAGCCAGAGCTCGTAAAACAGGCCCGGTGCGTTCGAATTTCACGGCGACTGTTGCAGCAAAGATAACCATGACGATCAATGTGATGGGTTTGGCGAGCAATTGATGCATGCGGGTGCGCAGCGGAGCGATGCTTGCCCCACGCGCCATGGCGTCCCGTTCAGCGGCAGGAATGTCGGTCAGCGCGAGGCGGCGGGGATCCACCTCCCTCGGTTTAAGCCGGGCCGGGGTGACCTGCGTCGCAAAGTCCAGTTCGTCCCGGCGAATCATGCGGTTGCCAATAGGCCTTTCGAAGACATCGTTGAGAATCATTCGATCGCCTTCGATGACGGCCCGATCCGCGTCAATTCGCCGTTTTACGCGGCCGTCTTCGCCAATATCCAGCACTGTGACCTCATAGATCGCATCGGGTGCGGAGCCCTCTACCGTACCTCCGATCACCCGGGTGCCCTGATCGTTGCGTTCGCGAAGCCAGAGTGAACGGCGCTCGCCGATCGCCGCGCTTTTCTGGCCCGTCGCGAGAGCGATCCATTGCGTGGAGTAGGTCGTCAACGGTCCGATCAATAGAACCGTGACGACCCCGACCAGAAATGCGCCGGCGATGGCCGGCGAAACGAACTGCCACACACTCATGCCGCCGGCTCGTGCCACCACGAGTTCCAGCCGCCGATTGAGCGACGAAAAATGCATGACCGCGGCCAGCAGGATGACGAAGGGGACGATGTCGGAGACGAGTTGGAGGATACGGTTGCCGGTAATGCCGACAAGAATCGCGGTCGTCACGCTCTCCCGATCGCCGTAACGGTCGGCAACTTCGACGAAATCGACGATGAACGCGAGGGCCAGCGCGATCACTGCCAGAACGGCGACGCTCTTCAGGAAATGCCGGAACATGTAGCGCTGGAGGAGAAGAACCTTCATGCCGGCTGCGCCTTTTGTCGAAGGGACAGGCGCGGCAGCGACAGGCCGCCGAACAATAAGCGGCCCGACATGAAGACCCAGAGGAAGAGAACGAGTCCCGCTATGGGAATAATGTAGATGAAGGGTATCAGGTTCGGCGATCCCGTGGCGGCGTCCTCGACCGTAAAGCCCATCCAGCGAATGAGAAGGGCAAGCAGAAGAGGCGGCACGATGCCCATACCCTGGCTGCGGTTTGTCCGGGGCTGCCCAAGTGCGGCGAGCGCGAGCGCCGCGAAGGTGAAGCAGTAGATCCACGAAGTCAGCCGCACATGCAGTTCCTTGCGATAGGATTCGGGCGTGTCACGGTAGGGTGGGCGAATCGGTTCGAGCCCGGCCAGCAGGGAGAACGGCGCTTCCTTGTTGCCGAAGGAAACGCCCTTATCGCCGGTGCCGGTAAAATCGTAGAGGCTGATACCGTAGCGGTCGAAATTGATGATCGATACATCCGCGCCCTTGCCGCGTTGGATCTGGCCGTTGCGCAGCGACAGGATCGGTTCGGCGCGCTGTTTGTCGACAACCGCCTTGTCGGCATAGATCAGACTCGGTTCCTCGGGCTTGCGCTTGTCGGCAATGAGAATCGAAGTGAGCTGGCCCTCTGCGTCCCTCGCGCCAATCTGAATGGTTATACCGCCGGGCAGGGTACGGCTGCTGTTTTCCTGAAGCGCGAAGAGAATGAGTTCGGCGCTCGATTCGGCGATCAACGTACGCACTTCCCGCCAGCTCGCCGGCGAAACGACGTTCTGGATATACGCTGCAAGGGCCGCGCAGATCAAAGCGACGGTGAAGACAGGCCGCAGCAATTGACGTCGCCCGCCACCGGAATTGGCGATCACCGCCAGTTCGCTGTCGCGATTCATGGCTTGTAGGGTCAGGGCGACAGCAATGGCGAGCGCGAACGGCAAAGTGTCGGGCACGACGCCGGGCAAAAGAAGCGAGGCGACCTTGATGAACACAAGGCCGCTGCCATTGTCGGTCACCAGTTCGAGCCGGCCGATGGCTTCGGTCGTCCAGACGATGCCAAGGCTTAACGCCAGCGTGATCAGCACGGTCTTGGCAATTCGCACGGCGATGTAACGATTGAGAATGTTCATAAGCGCCTAGCGTGAGGACCCAAACCGGTCGGCTTTTCGCCAATTTGACCGCAAATGGCAAATGGCGTGACAAGAAGCGTGGTTAACAGGCGGCGAATGCTTTTGGCCCGTTGCATAAGCGCCCCAGCTTGTGTCTTGTGCCGCCGAGAACATCAGGATTGTGCCTGGGCAAAAGCCGCTCCGCCCTTGCCTAAAGGTTGGCGCTGACCAGATGATCGAACGGCTCTCGCAAATTGGTCCGATCAGAAAGGTCACGCTCCACAATGTCGCTTCGTCCGCAGATTCGTTTCGCACCGTTTTCAACACCAACTGAAGGCTGTGTCATTCTTCTGGCTGGCGACGGCGGTGCTTTTTCCGATCGCGCAAGGGAAGGCGATCCCGACGGCGTGCTCGATCGCGCAACCGCCGAAGCGAAGTTCAAGGGCAAGCTGGCGGCCAAGCTCGATCTGCTTTTGCCGTCCGGCACGAACTATTCCCGGATCGTCGCCATTGGCATCGGCCCCGCTGACAAAAGGCAGGAGCACGATTTCATCCGCATCGGCGGCGCGGCCTACGCGGCGCTCCGCGCCGGACAGGCGGCGACGGCGGTGCTCGATGCGCCCGATGGTCCATGTTCGGTCGAAGAGGTCATGCGTTTCGCCATGGGGTTCTTTCTGCGTTCCTACAGTTTCGATACCTACAAGACGAAGAAGAAGCCGGATGAGGACGAGAAGGCCGATACGCCGGTCGAACTGACCGTCCAGTGCGCCGATCCCGATGCCGCCGAAGCGGCCTGGAAGGGTTATCGCGGCGTCGCCGAAGGGGTGCTGGCCGCGCGCGAAGTCGTCGACCTGCCGGCCAATGTGCTCGGGCCCGTCGAGTTCGCCGAAAAGGCGCAGAAGCTGTCCGAGCAGGGCGTTGAAATCGAAATCCTCGGCTGGGACGAGATGGAGGCGCTCGGCATGGGCGCGCTGCTCGGCGTGTCGCAGGGGTCGGAGCGTCCACCCCGTCTGGTCGTCATGCGCTGGAATGGCGGGGCCGATGGCGAAAAGCCCATCGCCTTCATCGGCAAGGGCGTGGTGTTCGACACGGGCGGCATCTCCATCAAGCCGGCCGGCGGCATGGAAGACATGAAGGGCGATATGGGCGGCGCCGCGGCGGTCTATGGGCTGATGCACGCGCTTTCCGCAAGAAAGGCCAAGGCCAATGTGGTCGGCGTGATCGGCCTGGTTGAAAACATGCCGGACGGCAAGGCCCAGCGCCCCGGCGACATCGTCACATCGATGAGCGGCCAGACCATCGAGGTCATCAACACCGATGCCGAAGGCCGGCTCGTTCTCGGCGACGCGCTCCATTACGTCCGCGACCGGTTCGACCCGGCATTCATGATCGATCTGGCGACGCTGACGGGCGCGGTCATCATTGCGCTCGGCAACGATCATGCCGGCCTCTTCTCAAATGACGATTCGCTGGCCGAACGATTGGCGCAGGCCGGACGCGCCACCAATGAAAAGGTCTGGCGGCTGCCGCTGGGCGAAGCCTATGACAAGCTGATCGATAGCAAGAATGCCGATATGAAGAACACGGGCGGCCGCCAGGCTGGTTCGATCACTGCCGCCCAGTTCCTCAAGCGTTTCGTGGGCGAGACGCCCTGGGCGCATATCGATGTGGCCGGCACGGCCATGGGCTCCCCGAAAAACGAGATTTCCAGCGGTTGGGCATCTGGCTTCGGGGTGCGTCTGCTCGACCGCCTGGTGCGCGACCATTACGAAAAGCACGAGGGCTGATAGCGGGGCGGATGGCGGAGATCTGGTTTTATCATCTGACCGATTCGACGCTGCACGCCGCACTGCCCATGCTGCTGGAAAAAAGCTTGGCGCGCGGCTGGCGCGCGGCTGTCGAGGTGCCGGACGAACGCCTGCGCGACGCGCTCGATGCGCATTTGTGGACGTTTCGGGACGAATCCTTTCTGGCGCATGGCACCGATGTGGCGAAGAATATGGCGGCCAGCGATCAGCCGATCGTGCTCACGACGGGCCGTGACAACCCAAACGGAGCACAAATCCGCTTTCTTGGCGGCGGCGCCATGCCGGCAGACGGCCTGGACGCTTATGAGCGCGTCGTCCTGATGTTCGACGGCCATGACGAAGCGCAAAAGGCCGATGCGCGCGCGGCCTGGAAGCGCCTGAAGGGCGAGGGCCAGGACGTCACCTATTGGAAACAGGGTGAAGGCGGCCGTTGGGCGAAGATGGCATGACGCGCGACGGAGATTTCGAGGCTCGACGGCAGGCTGCGCGCGACCGGCTCGATGCCGACGATCCCGCGATGAAGGCCGAACGTGACGATACCAGCCGGTCCGGCTTCTTCGCCAATGTGTATGAGAAAGCGCAGGGCGATGCCGCCGCCGTACCGTGGGCCGATCTGGAGCCCAAACCGCAGCTCTTGAACTGGCTGGCCGAACATCCGGGGCAGGGGCGCCGCGCCATCGATGTCGCCTGCGGCCTTGGCGACAATGCGGCTGCGCTGGCCGATGCAGGCTATGATACGACCGCCTTCGACTATACCGAAAAGGCCGTGAACTGGGCGAGGCGCCGCTTTCCGGTCAAACCGGTCGACTGGCAGGTCGCGGACTTGCTAAACCTGCCTGCGAACTGGCGTGGCGCGTTCGATCTGGTTCATGAATGCTATACGGTGCAGTCCGTCCCGCCGGAGCGCCACGCCGAATTCAGTGCGGCCATCGCCTCGCTGGTTGCGCCGGGCGGCACCCTGCTCGTCTATGCCCGGTCGCGGAAGGAAGACGAACAGACCGATGGCCCGCCCTGGCCGTTGACGCCGTCCGAACTCGATCTCTATGCCGCATCCGGCCTGAAACGCGAGGCGTCCGACAGTTTCGACATCGTCCGCCCGGACAAGACCATTCCGCATCGCTTCGATGTGTGGCGCAGAGCCGGCTAGTCCGGCGATCGGCTGTGAGCGTCCCTCATGGCGTCGGCCAGTGCCTGCCATGGTGCAATGTCCCAGTAACGCCGGGCCTGGCCGGAGGGCGATGGCAGCGCCCATAGCTGCGTGGTGCCGATCCGCCGCTCCAGGCGGCCCGTTACAAACTGGCCGGTGGGGCGGTCCAGAAAGACAGATGCGGCCGTCTTGCTGGTGAAGGCCAGATGGACCGGCTGGAACTGTCGGATCTTCGCTTCGAGCGCGGCAGCATCGAAGCCTGAAACGGGCAGTTCCGCATCCTGCCCGAAATGGGTCTTGCACAGATCGGTCAGGCCGATCCCGTAATCGAGAACCCGCCTGTAGGCCGCCGGGGGCAGGCGTTCGGGCGTCACGCCAACATCGTGAAGGGTGCGCCAGAAATAATTGCCTGAATTGGCGTAATAGGCGCGCCGCTTGGCGGAGATGCGACCGAGCGCCGTGCCGCAGAACACCACGGCAAGGCCCGGCGCCAGAACGTCCTCGATCAGAGGCGACGGCGAGGCCATCGTCAGACTGGCAGGCCGTTCGTCCTGCGAACGTCGAGAATGTCGTTCATCACCTCGTCCGACAGTCTGAGGTCGGCCGCGTCCAGCGCATTTTCGAGCTGCTCGCTCGACGTGGCTCCGAAAATCACGCTCGTCATGAAAGGACGGCTGGCGGCGAAGGCCAGCGCCATCTGCGCCGGATCGAGCCCATGGCGCCGCGCCAGCGCATTATAGGCCTCCATCATCTTCAGGCCCTGCGGCACGAAACGGCCGCCGAGCCCGTCATTGATCGAGGCGCGCGATCCCGCCGGCACGTCCCCGCCATCATATTTGCCGGACAGCATGCCGCAGGCGATGGGCGAAAAGGCCAGCAGCCCGACATCCTCGTGATGGGCGATCTCCGCCAGATCGGTATCGAAGAGCCGGTTGAGCAGGCTGTATTCGTTCTGCACGGACGCGATGCGCGGCAGGCCCCGCTCTTCGGCCAGACGCAGCATGCGCATGATGCCCCAGGCGGTGTCGTTGGACACGCCCAGCGCGCGCATCTTGCCTTCGCGGATCAGTTCGTCCGCGGTCTTCAGAACGTCCAGGAAGTGGTCCAGCTCGGTCTGCGTATTCTGATCCGACGGATCGTAGGTCCAGTGCTGGCGAAAATGGTAGGAGCCGCGATTGGGCCAGTGCAGCTGATAGAGATCGACATAATCGGTGCGCAGCCGCCTGAGCGATCCGTCCAGCGCCTCGCGCATCGTCCTGCCGGAGATCGGCGCGCCGCCGCGCGGCGCTTCGGCGCCTTCGCCGATGATCTTGGACGCCAGAACCACCCGGTCGCGCTTGCCGCTCTTGGCCCACCAGGTTCCGATGAATTCCTCGGTGCGGCCCAGCGTATCGGGCGAGCGGGGCGTGGTCGGATACATCTCCGCGGTATCGAAGAAATTGACGCCGCGCTCCATCGCGCGGTCCATCTGGCCGTGGGCTTCGGCTTCGGAGTTCTGGCTGCCCCAGGTCATGGTACCGAGACAGAAATGGGAGACGGTGATGCCGGTGCGGCCAAGCTGTTTGGATTTCATGAAAGCTTTTTGTATTCCGATCGCGTTGCGTTGCACGACAAACTGTGGTCGCCGCTGGCGAAGGAAAGGATGAACGAGTGGAAAATACAGCATTTTCGGCTGGCCGGCCGCGCGGTCTCTACCCGCCCGTCGAGCCGTACGATGCCGGTTATCTGGAGGGCGAGAGCGGTCATCGCATCTATTACGAGCGGTGCGGCACGCCGGGCGCCAAGCCGGCCGTCTTTCTGCATGGTGGGCCGGGCGGGGCCATAGCGCAGACCCATCGCCAGCTCTTCGATCCGGCCAGATACGATGTGCTGCTGTTCGACCAGCGCGGCTGCGGCCGGTCGACCCCGCATGCCAGCCTCGAAGCCAACACGACATGGCATCTCGTCGAAGACATCGAACGCCTGCGGCAGTTGCACGGTGCGGAAAGATGGCTGGTCTTCGGCGGCTCATGGGGATCGACGCTCGCGCTGGCCTATGCCGAAACCCACCCCCAACGCGTCAGCGAACTGGTCCTGCGCGGCATCTATACGCTGACGAAGGCCGAGATGAACTGGTATTACCAGCGCGGCGTGCCGCAAATCTTCCCCGACAAATATGCGCGACTGCTGGCGCCGATCCCCGTCGAGGAGCGCCACGATCTGCTCGCGGCCTATCATCGTCGGCTGACCGGGGACGACGAAGCGGCGCAACTCGAAGCGGCCAGGGCCTGGGCGATCTGGGAGGGTGAGACGATCTCGCTGCTGCCCGACGAGGAGGTGAGCGGCAAGTTTCACGATCCGCATTTCGCCGTCGCGTTCGCCCGGCTGGAAACGCACTATTTCGTCAATCGCGGCTGGCTGGAGGACGACCAGCTGATCCGCGATGCGGGACGGCTGAGCGGCATACCCGGTGTCATCATCCATGGCCGGTACGACATGCCGTGCCCGGCGCAGACCGCCTTCCGCCTTCACGAAGCCTGGCCGGAGGCCGACCTTCAGATTGTGGAGGGCGCCGGCCATGCCTTTTCGGAGCCCGGCATTCTGGAGCGGCTGATCGGAGCGACCGACCGGTTCGCCGCTTAGCCGGAGGCGAAGACGATCGAAAGGGGCGGCGGCTTATCCGCCGACCGCCCCCTCATACGCTTCGCTCGCTTCCAGCCACGCCGCTTCGGTCTCCGCGAGTTTCACGGATGCATCGCTGCGTTCGACCGCGCGATTCATCGGGCCGTGGGCTTCGGCTTCGGAGTTCTGGCTGCCCCAGGTCATGGTGCCGAGACAGAAATGCGAGCCGGCGATGCCGGTGCGGTGACGCGGTTCAAAGTTTATGAAGTCGGGTTTTCCACAAGTTTCCATGCTAAAGATTTGACGCATTGGGTGCAGAAACCGGTCACGAATAGCTTTCGTAAGGCGCTCTGTCGCCGTCGATTTTTAAGACATCTGGCGCGTGATATCAGCGAGAAACAAGCCGCTAAATTCATTAGCCCGTTACGTATGAGCAATTTGAGGTTCGAATCCCTCAACAGGACTCGAACCTCAAATTGCAGATGAATAGTCTCTTGACGCGGGTCCTGAATAACCACCTATTCGACGATGCCGGACCGGACACCAATTTTTTTGGTGAGTGATCCGTATGCAAAATAAACTTTCGATAAAGATACCATGGTTGCTGGAAGTATCAGGCGAGGGCACAATCGCCATAGTAGCGGTTGGTATTTTCCTGCTGGTGTTTCTGTTGCTTTTCGCCTTCGACAAAATCAAACGTCCTTGACCGCCCCCTCATACGCTTCGCTCGCTTCGACCCAGGCCGCTTCAGTCTCCGCGAGCTTTACGGATGCGTCGCTGCGCTCCTTGGCGAGCTTCGTCGCGCGGGCGGGGTCGTTTTCGTAGATGTCGCCATCCGCAAGCTCCGCTTCAATCGCCTGAATCCGTTTCTGAGCGTTGCCCATCAAGGATTCGAATTCCTTGATCTTTTTGGCGAGCGTCTTCATCTCCTCGCGCTTCCTGGCCGCATCGCGCCGGATCTCGGCCTTCGACTGGCTGGGCTTCGACTTGTCGCCCTTGCTGGTCCGGTTGAGCGACAGGATCAGCGATTTGTAATCCTCCATGTCGCCCTCATAGGGCGCCACAGAGCCGCCATGGACGAGCCAGAGCCGGTCGGCGGTGCTTTCGACCAGGCTGCGGTCGTGGCTGATCAGGATCACCGCGCCGGAAAAGGCGTTGAGCGCATCGGTCAGCGCGCGGCGGCTGTCGATGTCCAGATGGTTCGTCGGCTCGTCGAGGATGAGCAGGTTCGGCCCCTCGAAGGTCGCGAGCCCCATCAGAAGCCGCGCCTTCTCGCCGCCGGACAGGTCCTTGGCGGCGGTCATCATCTTCTCGGTCGGCAGGCCCATCTGCGCCACCCGCGCGCGAACCTTCGCTTCCGGCGCCTGCGGCATCAGCGCGCGCACATGCTCGATGGCGCTTTCGTTCGGGTGCAGATCGTCCATCTGGTGCTGGGCGAACATGGCGACCTTCAGCTTCGGCGCGACGGTCATCTTCCCTTCTTCGGCCTTGAGCCGGTCGGCCAGCAGCTTGGCGAAGGTGGATTTGCCATTGCCGTTAGCGCCGAGCAGCGCGATCCGGTCGTCCGCGTCGATTCGAAGATTCAGCCCCTTGAGGATCAGCTTGCCCGGCTCGTAACCGACGGCGGTTTCCTCCAGCCGGATGGCGGGGGAGGCGACCTCCTTCTGCGGCTCGGCGAAGCGGAACGGCGCGACATGCTCATCGACGGGCATGTCGATCGCGTCCATCTTCTCCAGCATCTTCAAGCGGCTCTGCGCCTGGCGCGCCTTGGAGGCCTTGGCGCGGAAGCGGTCGACGAAGGCCTGCAATTCCTTCTTGCGGGCATCCTGCTTTTCGGCGGCCTTGGCCGCGAGTTCGGCCTTTTCGGCGCGCTGGCGGGCGAACTGGTCGTAGCCGCCGCGCCAGAAGGTGAGCTTCTTGCCCTCCAGATGGACGATGGAGGAGACCGCGCGGTTCAGCAGGTCGCGATCATGGCTGATGAGCAGCACGGTGTGCGGGTAGCGCGCAAGATAGTTTTCCAGCCACAGCGTGCCTTCCAGATCGAGATAGTTGGTCGGCTCGTCGAGCAGCAGAAGATCGGGTTGGCTGAACAGTACGGCGGCGAGCGCGACGCGCATTCGCCAGCCGCCCGAAAAGCTTCTGGCCGGGCGCAACTGGGCGTCCTGGTCGAAACCGAGGCCGGAGAGGATGGCGGCGGCGCGCGCCTCGGCGGAATGGGCGTCGATGTCGACCAGACGGGTCTGGATGTCGGCGATCCGCATCGGATCGGTCGCCGTTTCCGATTCCGCCATGAGCGCGGCGCGCTCCGTATCGGCCTTCAGCACGATGTCGAGCAGCGCCTCGTCCGTACCCGGCACCTCCTGGCTGACGCCGCCGATCCGTGCGCCCTTCGGCAGGTCGATGCGCCCGCTTTCGGACGGCATTTCGCCCCGAATGGCCCGAAACAGCGTGGTCTTGCCAGCGCCGTTCCGCCCGACAAGGCCCGCTTTCGCGCCGGTCGGCAGCGAAAGGTCGGCATGGTCGAGTAGAAGGCGTCCGGCGATGCGGAGCGAAAGGTCGGATATGGTGAGCATGGTGCGGCCCTTGTGGCGCGGGACGGGCTGCTAGGCAAGGGCTTGCCGTTCGCTCTTTCAAAGACCTGTCGGTTCGGCTAGAAGCGCGCCGAACATTCTTTCCCGAAAATTCGACCAGAGGAATTCCATGGCTATCGAACGCACCTTTTCCATGATCAAGCCGGACGCGACCAAGCGCAACCTGACCGGCGCCATCACCAAGATGCTGGAGGATGCCGGCCTGCGCGTCGTGGCGTCCAAGCGCGTCCATATGAGCCAGCGCGAGGCCGAAGCCTTCTACGCCGTCCACAAGGAACGCCCCTTCTTCGGCGAACTGACCGAGTTCATGGCGTCCGGCCCGACCGTCGTGCAGGTGCTGGAAGGTGAGAACGCTATTGCAAAGAACCGCGAAGTGATGGGCGCCACCAACCCGGTCGATGCCGACGAAGGCACGATCCGCAAGGCGTTCGCCCAGTCGATCGGCGAGAACTCGGTCCACGGTTCCGACGCGCCGGAAACCGCGAAGGAAGAGATCGCCTTCTGGTTCGCCGAGAAGGACATTGTCGGCTGATAGAGCCGAGGCGTAACAAACGATAAAGGGCCGGCCTCTTGTGCCGGCCTTTTTGATTCACGACATTGCGATCTGCTTGGAAACGATTCATCGCATTGCGCTATTCGATCTGCGCTCGCGCCCACTCGACAGCTGGCGGATTGCCGTTAACCTGTTGTCATAACGTTGTCACGGATACTCAATCCTATTGGGAGCGGGGCGGATCGCCTGCGGCGCGCCACCCGGAGGATCAACTCGGGAAGGGAGGCGCCTGTGTCGTTTCCAAATTTCACGGCCGCTGAAATCTACGCCGATGGTGTCGTTCATACGCTCGCCATGATCGCCAGCGCCGTCGCGGTGACGCTCCTTCTGGCGCTGACCGCCGGTCAAATCTCCGGCAGCATGACGGTGGCGCTGTCGATCTACGGCGCCGGCCTTTTCGCCATGTTCGCCTGTTCCGCAGCCTATAATCTGACGCCCTGGCATGGGGCGAAGGTGCTGCTGCGCCGTTTCGACCAGGCGGCCATCTTCGTCATGATCGCCGGCACATACACCCCTCTCGTGGTGCTGATGGGCACGACGCTCGCCTATGTCATTCTGGCGGTGATCTGGACGGGTGCACTCGCCGGCGTTGCTTCCAAGCTCATCTTCGCGGGCGATTACCGCCGCTGGGACCCCGCGCTCTATCTGGCGCTCAGCTGGTGCGGAATCGTGCTGATCGGCCAGATGCTGCTGGTGCTGCCGACCTTCGTCACAGCCATGATCTTCATAGGCGGTGTCTGTTACTCGGTCGGCGTGGTCTTCCACGTCTGGGAAAGCCTGAAATTCAACAATGTGGTCTGGCACAGCTTCGTTGTTGCCGGCGCGGTCTGCCATTTCATCGCCGTTGCGCATGGCACGACCAACATGATCGGCTAGGCCGGCGCGCCTTCCGGCACCTGCCAGTCGATGGGCTCCATACCGTTCTTCTCCAGAAAGGCGTTGGCCTTGGAGAAGTGCCGGCATCCGAAGAAGCCGTTATGCGCCGAAAGCGGCGAGGGGTGAGGGGCCTTCAGGACAAGGTGTCGGTCGGCGTCGACGAGGCTTGCCTTCTTTTGCGCATACGACCCCCAGAGCATGAAGACGACCGGATGATCGAGCGTGTTGACTCGGCGAATGACCGCATCCGTAAAACGCTCCCAGCCCTGTCCGCGATGCGACGCCGCTTCGCCGCGCCGCACGGTTAGCACGCTGTTCAGCAGCAGGACGCCCTGTTTGGCCCAGCTTTCCAGGAAGCCATGGCGCGCCGGCGCAATGCCAAGGTCGCTTTCCATCTCCTTGTAGATATTGACGAGCGAGGGCGGGATGCGAACATCTGGCTGCACGGAAAAGCAGAGACCATGCGCCTGCCCATCGCCATGATAGGGATCCTGTCCGAGGATCACGACTTTGACATCGTCAAGCGGCGTGAGATCGAGGGCGCGGAAATAGTCCGATCCTTTCGGGAAGACGACCTGCCCATTGGCATATTCCGTTTTCAGAAAGGATTTGAGTACGGCCATATAGGGGCTGGCGAACTCCTCGCCCAAGGCCGACTTCCAGCTGTCTTCGAGACGAATGTCGTCGCTCATGACTCGGCCCAGCGTTTCCTTGCTTCGTCATCGGCATCCTTGGCCGATACCCAGTCGCCGGACGTTCCGTCCGTCCGGTGCTCCTTCTTCCAGAAGGGTGCTTCGGTCTTCAGGAAGTCCATCACGAAATTGGCCCCGTCGAACGCTGCCTGCCGGTGGGACGAGGCGGCGGCGACCAGGACGATCCGCTCACCGGGCGCGATCCGACCATGGCGATGGATGGCGAGAATGCCGTGGAGCGGCCAGCGCTGGCATGCTTCCTCGGCGATCCGGCGAATTTCCGCTTCTGCCATGCCGGGATAGTGCTCCAGTTCCAGCGCGGCCAGATCGTCGCCATCCGCCCGGCAAAGGCCGGTGAAGGCGACGACGGCGCCAATGTCGGCCCGGCCGCCGATCAGGGCGGCGATTTCCGATTCGCCATCGAAATCATCAGCCTGGATGCGGATGACGATCTGGCTTGCCGTCCGGTCCATTCGTCAGCCGCCCGTCATGGGCGGAAAGAGCGCAATCTCCGATGCATCGCCGATCCGTTCGTCATGATTGGCGTGTTCCTGGTCGATCGCTACGCGGATGGCGTTCCGGTGCTGCATCAGTTCGGCATAGGCTTCGCCGCGCGTCGCCATATGGTCGAGAAGGTCGGAGACGGTCTCGACTGAAGCGGGCAGTTCGATCTCCTCGGAACTCTTACCGATCCGCTCGCGCACCCATGCGAAATAAACGAGCTTTACCATCGCAGCCTCTTATTCCTCGACGACATGTTTGAGCCCGGCGCGGAAATAATCCCAACCGGTAATCAGGGTAACGATGGCCGAAATCCAGAGCAGGACGAGACCGGTCTCGGTCGTGTAAGGAAAGACCTTGTCGCCTGCCGGGCCTGCCAGCAGGAACCCGATGGCGACCAGTTGCGCGGTCGTCTTCCATTTGGCGAGCCGCGAAACCGGCACTGAAACCTTCAGACCGGCCAGATATTCACGCAGACCGGCGATGAGGATTTCGCGGCACAGAATGATGATTGCTGCCCAAAGGCTCCATCCCTGGATCGTCTTGTCGGTATCGGCGGCGAGCAGAAGCAGTGCCGTCGCGACAAGCAACTTGTCGGCGATGGGGTCCAGCATCTTGCCGATATTCGAACTTTGCCCGAGCCGTCGCGCCAGATAGCCGTCCAGAAAGTCGGTGATGGCGGCGGCAACGAAGATGCCGAGCGCCCACCAGCGTGCCGTGTCCGACGAATGCAGCCGGCCCTCGACGAAAAAGCAGATCGCGACCGCAGGCACCGCCAGAATGCGTGCATAGGTCAGCATGTTTGGAATATTGTAGGCGCTGCGAATATTACTCACCGTCGTCCGGAACCAGCTTCGTTCTTAGCCAAGTCGGGCTTTGGCCGCTACCGTCAAGCGCTATCGGGCATGAACTTGTTGTTAGCCGCTATCGCCACCCTCGTGGAAATGATCGTAGATCTGCCGGGCCATGGATTCTGAAATGCCGTCGACCGCCATCAGATCGCGCAGGGCGGCCCGCGAAACCGCTTTAGCCGTGCCGAAATGCTGAAGGAGTGCGCGCTTACGCGAAGGGCCGATTCCGCCGATCTCGTCGAGCGGGTTCTTCGTGAAATTGGCCTTCCGCTTGGCGCGGTGACTGCCGATAGCAAAGCGGTGCGCCTCGTCGCGCAGGCGCTGGATGAAATAGAGAACCGGGTCGCGCGGCGGCAGCGAAAATTCCGCCCGGCCCTCGATGACGAAACGTTCGCGCCCGGCGTCACGATCCTGGCCCTTGGCGACGCCGATCACCGCGACGTCGTCTTCGACACCCAGTTCCCGAAGAATCTTCATCACGGCGCTGATCTGGCCCCGCCCGCCATCGATCAGCAGCAGGTCCGGCCAGTCGGGAAAGGCATCATCGTCTTTCGCGGCGTCGCCTTCGACCTCGCTCGGCTTGCCCTGCTCCTTCAGCAGTCGGGAAAATCGGCGCTGCATGACTTCGGACATCATGGCGAAATCGTCGCCCGGATTGGTGTCCGGGTTCTTGATGTTGAACTTGCGATAGCTGCTCTTGGCGAACCCGTCCGGCCCGGCGACGATCATCGCGCCGACCGCATTTGTTCCCATGATGTGCGAATTGTCGAACACCTCGACGCGGCGCGGCGGCTTGTCGAGGCCGAAGGTTTCGGCCAGCCCGGCCAGCAATTTGCCTTGGGCCGAGGTTTCGGCAAGGCGTCGGCCGAGGGCTTCGCGGGCATTCTGCAAGGCGCGGCCGACCAGATCGCGCTTCTCGCCGCGCGCCGGCACGGCGATCGTGACCTTGCGGCTGGCCTTGATGCAAAGCGCTTCGGCCAGAAGATCCTGATCTTCCACCGCATGGGAGAGGAGGATCTGCCGGGGCACGGGCTTGTCGTCATAGAACTGCGAGAGAAATGCACCCAGCACGTCGCCTTCTTCCAACGTCGAATCGGCTTTCGGGAAATAGGCGCGGTTGCCCCAGTTCTGGCCGGTGCGGAAGAAGAAGACCTCGATGCAGTTCTGTCCGCCTTCCTGGTGGATGGCGAAGATATCTGCCTCTTCCACGCCGCGCACATTGATGCCCTGATGGCTCTGCACGTGGGACAGCGACGACAGCCGGTCGCGGAAAAGCGCGGCACGCTCGAAATCGAGATCGCCCGCCGCTTCGTTCATCTCGTCGGCCATGCGCTTGGTGACCGCATTGGACCGGCCGGACAGAAAGTTGCCGGCGTCTCTCACGAGTTTCCGATAATCCTCTTCGCCGATCTCGCCGGTGCACGGGGCGGCGCAGCGCTTGATCTGATAGAGCAGACAGGGGCGCGTCCGGCTGGCATAGACGCTGTCCGAGCAGGAGCGGATCAGAAAGGCTTTCTGCAGGGCGTTGACCGTCCGCGTCACGGCTCCGGCGGAGGCGAAGGGGCCGTAATAATCGCGATGCTTCGAACGCGCGCCCCGGTGCTTGAAAATGCCGGGCGCCTCATGATCGGTCGTCAGAACGATATACGGAAAGCTTTTGTCGTCCCGCAGCAGGACATTAAAGCGCGGCCGCAAGCGCTTGATCAGATTCGCTTCCAGCAGCAGCGCTTCGGTTTCGGTGCGGGTGACGATGAAATCCATCGAATGGGTTTCGGCGATCATCCGCGTCAGGCGGCCGGCATGGGCGCGACCTTGGGCGTAGTTCGCGACCCGCTTCTTCAGGCTGCGCGCCTTGCCGACATAGAGGACATCGCCGTCCCTGTTCAGCATCCGGTAGACGCCGGAACGGTTTGGCAAATGCTTGACATAGACGGCGATGGCCGCAGCGCCGGTCTGGCCGGCGGCCTCAGCGCTGGAAAGATTGTCCCAGGAGATATCCTTCAGAAGCGTTTCGATGGCGTTGCGATCCGTTTCGGTCGCCTGGCTTTCGGAAACAATATCGCCCGGCTGCCATTTTTCGTCAGCCCGGGTCGTCTCTGTTTCGTCGACAAGTTCGCGCACACGGGCACCGAGATCCCGATCCTCGCCCGGGACCAGCGGCTCTTTCCGCTTCCGGTTGCGGCGGGCCTTGATGATTCGCGTTTCGCTCATATCACTATATTTGGAACTTTCCGGGCGAGATGTTGAGCCCTGGCGGATTTTTCATCATCAGATTACTGCCATGCGGATCGATGCAGGCGGCGGGACGGAGAGCAGATGACGGCGGACAGGGATATGGCAGGCCGTGTGGCGGTCGTCACGGGTGCATCGAGCGGCGTCGGTCAGGAAATCGCCCGGCAACTCGCGCGGAGGGGGTGCGACCTCTGGCTGACTTACCACAATGATGAAAAGCCGGTGCGTCGCCTTCAGGAGACGTTCGCTCAGGAGGTTGGCGTCGAGGTGCGGCAACTCGACCTGACGGACGAAAGCGCGGTGAAGGGTGTGTTCTCAGAGATTGCGCGCAAAGGCGAAGGCCTGGACTATCTCGTCAACAACGCCTCCTTCTGGTCGCAGGACCTTTGGGACGCCGACCCGGCGGAACTGACGCCGGCCGATCTGCGGGCGGTCTTCGATGTCGATCTTATCGGTTCGTTTCTCACCATTCGCGAATCCGTCGGCCTGATGAAGGGGAAGGGCGGCGCCATCGTCAATTTTTCGTCGAGCGACTCGCTGCGCGGCGATCCAAAAGCGTTCGCCTATAATCCCGCGCAAGTCGCCGTAATCGGCCTGACGCGCTCGGTAGCACGCCGCTACGCCCCGACGATCAGATGCAACGCCATAGCGCCGGGTCCTATCGATACGGGCTGGACCGAGCGTTGGGGCCTCAGCGCCAGTGAAAAGGCGGCGGTCGACGAACAGAATGGTTTGGCCGGCCGGATGGGACGACCGGACGAAGTAGCGGCATTGGCCTGTTATCTGCTCTCGGACGGCGCTGGCTATATTAACGGCCAGGTGATCCAGGCCGATGGCGGTGCCTCGATTGCCTGAAGGCGCTCAGTTCCACGCGAACAAGGTGTACAGATAGACGATGAAGGCGGTTGTCAGCACCGCGCCGAGCGCCTTGCCCATCCTGATGCGGCCAAAGACAACGATCGCCAGGACGATGGCAGCGGCGGCCATTACCCACATATCGACATCGATAATTCGCTGATCGACGTCGAATGGCACGATCAGCGCCGTCAGTCCCATGATCGACAGAATGTTGAACAGGTTCGATCCGACGACATTGCCGAACGCGACGGCGCCATGACCACGCCAGGCTGCAGTGATACTGGTTGCCAACTCAGGCAGGGACGTGCCGATGCCGACGATCGCCAGGCCGATAATGGTTTCCGGAACGCCCCACGAACTGGCGATGGAGCTAGCTCCGGTGACGGTCAGTTCCGCGCCCAGTGGCAAACAGATCAGGCCGGCCACAATCCGCAGACCGATTCCGAGGCCGCTTTGGCCTTTGGCGTCGACTTCCTCCTCATCCAGAAAGGTGGGCGCCACATTGTTGCTGCGGGCATTGACGAACTGCCAGACCAGATAGGCGATCAGCAGGGCAAAGAGAATGCCGCCCGACACCCGCGTCAACTCGCCCTGAAAGCCCATCATCGCCATGAAGAGGGCCGTTGCCACCAGCATGGCGAAGACGTTCCGCCGCACGCCACGTTCGGTGGGCGACATCGTCGAGATCAATGCGGGTATACCGATAACGAGCAGGACATTGGCGATATTGGAGCCCACGACATTGCCGACGGCCAGACCCGGCTGATTGGCGAAGACCGCATCGAGAGATACGAACAGTTCCGGCGCACTCGTGCCGAATGCCACGATGGTCAGTCCGATGATGAGCGGGGGAACGGCGAAACGTTCCGCAAGGCCGACCGCGCCTTTGATAAGTGTGTCGCCGCCTATGATGAGAAGGACGAATCCGCCAAGGAGCGAAACGTAGCTGATGAGCATGAATGTGTCCTACGAATTGGTAAGTCGCATATAGATTGCGGCGAAACCGGCACCAGACCCCCGGCGCACACCATCGCGACATTGCAGTGCAACATGTTGGTCGCGACCGACTTGCAATCAATCTGTTGCATAGGGGCAACGGCGGCCGACGCCTCATTTCTGCCGGAAAATCTTCACTTCGTCGCTGGTCTTTCTCCGCATTCGAAGCGCAAATTCTTTTTCGTGAACGGGTCTGGAACCGAGTCGATGCACGGCCGTTGCCTACCGTTCGAAACGTGAGCGCCGATCGCTCCCCCATACGACGGCGCAAACAACAAGAATGAGTATAGTATGATGAAAAATTTCGTATTCGCCGCCCTCTCCGGCGTTAGCCTTGTCGCCTTTTCTGGCGTCGCTCAGGCTGCCGATGCCATCGATGTCGTCCCCGAAGCACCTGCCGTCTACGTCGAAGAGGCGCCGGTCATGGGCTGGGACGGTGGTTACGTTGGCGCCATGGGCAACTATAATCACAGCAAGGCCGACCGCGACAACGGTCTGCCGGGCGTGGACAGCGACACCTTCGGCGGTGCGGCGTTTGCCGGTTACCAGCGCCAGAGCGGCAACATCGTTTACGGTGCCGAGGCCGATGTCGGCTACAACGCCATGAATGGCGATGAGGGCGGCACGGACGTTGAAACCGGTGTCGACGGCTCGCTTCGCGCCCGTCTCGGCTATGCGCCGAACGATCGCGTTCTGGTCTATGGTACGGGCGGTGTGGCCGCAGCCGATGCCGAAGTCTCTGATGGGGCGGGCAAGGATAGCAACACTGTGATCGGCTATACCGTCGGCGCGGGTGCCGATGTGAAGATCACCGAGCAGATTTTCGCTCGCGGCGAATATCGCTACACCGACTATATGGACAAGTCGTTCAACACCGGTTCGGGCGCACAGGATGTCGACATCGACAACCACCGCGTCGGCGCGGGTATCGGCTTCAAGTTCTGATCGCCGATTTCGGTTCGAAATGCAGAAAAGCCCGGTCATTGGCCGGGCTTTTCTTTTAACTGCGTCTCTTTATTCCCCTGCGCCGGTGGCCCTGTCGCAGAGATCTATTTGGGCAAAAGCGCGGCGAGATCCGGCCGGGCGGAATCGAACCCATCGGCCCATTCGCCCAGCTTGGGGCAACCCTGCAGAATGTCCGGCTTCCGTAGCTTCGCATATCCAATTGCGGAGCGCAGCGCGATATGGCCGCCATGAAGCCCATTTTCCAAGGATGGAACATCGCCTTCGAAATGCGCGAAACCGCGTTCCGCTTTGCCAATCTGCCTGTCGATCCAGTCCTGATGAACCTTCTCCTCTGGGCGGTAGCGTCGCTCATAGACCATAGCGACGAGCGCGTCGCAAATGCCGTTCGCCAGGCTTTCCATCGTCTCTGCTTCCAGCCGCGCATCGGGCTCCAAGGGAAACACGCCATTGCCGCTCATCCGGTCGGCATAGCGAAGGATCACGCCCGAATCGAAGATGGTGCGACCATCGTCCAGAATGAGGACAGGAATCTTTCCGAGTGGGTTGGACCCCATCAGTTCCGCCGGCTCGGCACTGGTATCGGTCGGCACGCTTTCGTATGCGATATTGGCGAGCGTCAATCCCATGCGGGCTTTCGCGCTATAGGGCGACGGATCGGAATAGAGCAGGCGTGGCATGGCGTTTCCTTTTAGCAACTACCGCCGGTTCGGCATAAGTGGCTGTTTCAGATTGCAGGCGCGGCGGTCCACGGCAGGGCAGGCGATGAAGTTCAGCGCCTTGTCCAGGCAGATACGGACATCGCGCAGATAGCGCCGGTCGCAGGTGACGGCGAGACCATTGTGTTCGAGGCCGCGATTCACCCGGACAAACGCCTCCTCGGCTTTAGCGGGCGAAACCGCGCCGCCAGCAAGATTGGTCGGCATTCGAACTTTCTCGTAGGCAGCACGCGTCATACGGAAATAGTCGGTCTGGCTGAGGCCGGTGCAGGTGCCGTGCTTGCGCCATTCATGCCCTGCGAGCCCGATGGTCGGAATCAGGTCGCGGATGCCGGCATAGACCTGCTGCGACACGCGGCCGGGTTCGGATGAAGGGCAATCGCTCGGGTAGCGGCCACCGCGATATTGCGGCCACAGGCCATGCACGACGAAGCCCTTGGGGCCGCCCTGGCCACACTGGCGGCGATTGGCCCGCTCGCCCTCGGAGGCGCAGTAGCTGGGCGACCAGGATAGGGCGAGCACCCAGAAATCAAATTCATCGCTCGGCCTCGGCAGATCGCGATCGCCGGTGGTCGAACGCAGATCATCGGGCGTCCTGGCTTCCGCCGAGGTCGAAGAAGGCCCTTCCAACGAGGATTCGCCACCCTGAACGAAGGTCGCGAGTTCGTCTTCGAAAAACTGGTAGGGAACGAGGCCGGCCAACGCCAGGCCGCCGAGAACCAGTAGAGCCAGAAGCCGTTTGCTCCGAAACCGCACGCCTAATTCCGGCCGACGCCGCTTCTGACCACCCGGCAGGCTTCATCATAGACGTTCCACTCGTCGAAACCCTGCATGCAGGCTTCGACATTGTCGCCAAGCGCGCCAGCAAAGCCCTGGCCGTATTCGATCAGATACCAGACGGTTCGCGTCTCGCCATTGGAGAGGGCTGCGCTTGCCTGGCAGTAGCGTCGGGCTATGGGCCGCTTATACGCTTCAGGCAGGAAATCGTTCTGGTGGATGGCGTAATAATCCACAATGTCGACTTGCGGCACACCGGGCACACGGCGGCTCTGATAGTCGATCTGCCGAGATACGCCTTTGAGAACGCGGTCGTCGGCACAATCCTGGTTGTCCTCATAAAGGCGCAGCATGTCAGCGGCGTGGGACACGGCGCCGGAGCCGAAGAACATAAGCACGGTGAGCGCGGTTGAGGCGACGATGTGGCGGAACATGTGAATCCGGCTCCCGGAAGACGTTGGTGTATTGGGGCGAAAAGACCTTGTCGACCGGTTTGCGCCAACGCGCCCAGCCGATCAAGCCCCGAAACGATACCTGGCCGATCGCCACCGCCTGCTAATTGCCGGGCCGTGGCACTTCCACCACGTCGCTCAGAATGGCTGGATGGCGCAGCGGGCTTTGCCGTCTTCCGAGAGGAGACGTCCGATCTCCGGTAGGATCGTCGCCATATCGCCGGCGAGCGTATAGGGCGGATTGATGACGGCCATGCCGCAACCGTCGAGGCGGGGCGGCGAAGCCGATGGCTCGCGGATAAGAAGAGAAATATCGAGACCTTCGCCGAAGCCGCCTTCCGCCAACCGTCTTCTGAACTGTTCCACGGCGGGGCGGTCCTTGATCGGATACCAAAGGGCGTAGGTGCCGCCACGCCAGCGCTTGACGGCCTTGGCAACCCCATCGATCATACGGTCGAATTCGCCCGGTTGCTCGAAGGGCGGATCGACTAGCACCAGCCCGCGTTTCTCCTTGGGCGGAACATGGGCGCCGAGCGCCAGCCAACCGTCCAGTTCGATGATACGGACCTGCCAATCGCCCGCGAACCGCGCTTTCAAAGCCTGGCTATCCTTGGGGTGGAGCTCGATCGCGCTCAGCCGGTCCTGCGGGCGCATCAGAAAACGGCTGACCATGGGCGAGCCGGGATAGGCAGTCATTACACCATTGTCATTGACGGCGCCGACGGCGTTCAGAAACGGCGCGATAAGCCCGGCGACATCCGCTGAAAACTCTTCCTTCGTGATCCGGCCGATTCCGTCACGCCATTCGCCAGTCCGCTGCGCTTGGTCGGACGACAGATCGTAGAGCCCGATCCCCGCATGGGTGTCGATGATTCGAAAGGCCTTGTCCTTGCGCTTCAAGTGTTCGATGCAACGCGCCAGGACGATATGTTTCAGGATGTCGGCGAAATTTCCGGCGTGGAAGACGTGGCGGTAATTCACGGCTGAACAGGTGCATCCGACGGACCGCCGATAAACGAGCGCATCGCCTCTTCATCGGTTGCGCTCATGCCGTTATAGAACGTCGCGCCATCGCGCATTCCCACCTTGCCTTCCGCAAGCAGTCGCAGCGCAAGGGGATAGAGATGGTGCTCGATCTTCAGAACACGGGCCGCCAATGTCGCTTCGGTCTCGTTCAGTTCGACGGACAGGGCGCCCTGCGCGATGATCGGCCCATCGTCCATGTCCTCAGTCACGAAATGAACCGTGGCGCCATGCACACGCACACCGGCGGCGATGGCGCGGGCATGGGTGTCGACGCCCTTGAAGCTTGGCAGGAGGGCAGGGTGGATATTGATCAGCCGGCCTTCCCAGCGGTTGACGAACTCTGCCGTCAGCAGGCGCATATAGCCGGCAAGACAGACAAAGTCCGCTCCTGCTTCCTCGATCGCGGCGCTGATCGCCTCGTCATGGCTGGCGCGGTCGTCGAAATCCTTGTGTGAGATGGTTTGCGTCGGAATGCCGAAATCCTCGGCGACTGCGAGGCCGGGTGCGTCCGCCCGGTTGGAGATGACGCCGGCGATCCGTGCGGGATAGGCCGGGTCGAGCGCCGCACCGACCAGCGCGCGCATATTGGAGCCCCGGCCGGAGATCAGTACGACCACACGCTTCGGTTCGGTTTTCATGCGAAGAGTGCGCCTTCATAGCGAACATCCGTACCTTTGCCCTTTCCGGCAACCGATCCGATGGTGACGGTGTCCTGCCCGGCGTCGGCGAGGCTGGCCCGAACGGTATCGGCTTCATCCGCGGCAACGATGACGACCATGCCGATCCCGCAATTGAAGGTCCGCAGCATTTCCTCATCGGCAATGTTTCCGGCTTTCGACAGCCAGGAGAAGACCGGCGGCGGTGTGATGGCGTCCAGATCAATTGTTGCGGCCAGATCGTCAGGCAGCACGCGCGGGATGTTCTCGGTGAAACCGCCTCCGGTGATGTGAGCCATCGCTTTGATCGCGCCGGTTGCTCGAATCGCCGCGAGCAGCGGTTTGACGTAGATTTTCGTCGGCTCCAGCAGCGCTTCGCCAAGGCTGGTCGAAGGCGAGAACGGCGCGGCAGCATCCCAGGCCAGCCCTTCCATCGCGACGATCCGTCGGACCAGGGAGAACCCATTGGAATGCAGACCGGAAGATGGCAGCCCCACGATGACGTCGCCCGTCGCGATATCGCTGCTCGGTAGCAGCGTTCCGCGCTCGGCCGCGCCCACGGCAAAGCCGGCCAGGTCGTAATCCTCGCCGGCATACATGCCGGGCATTTCGGCGGTCTCGCCGCCGATCAGCGCGCAGCCGGCCTGTCGGCACCCTTCCGCAATGCCTGAAACGATGGCCGCACCCTGATCGACCGACAGTTTGCCTGTGGCGAAATAGTCCAAAAACAGAAGCGGCTCCGCTCCCTGCACGATAAGATCGTTGACGCACATCGCGACCAGATCGATGCCGACCGTGTCGTGTCGCCCGGTTTCGATGGCGACCTTGAGCTTGGTTCCGACCCCGTCATTCGCAGCGACCAGAATCGGATCGGAAAAGCCCGCGGCCTTCAGGTCGAACAGCCCGCCGAAACCGCCGATTTCCGAATCTGCGCCAAGGCGGGCGGTCGAACGGACCATCGGCTTGATCCGTTCGACAAGCGCGTTGCCTTCGTCGATATCGACGCCGGCATCGGCGTAGCTCATACGGTTTTCCGGTGAATCATTCATTTGGCAATGTCGATCGTTCGGTTGGCGGAAGCACACCGGCAATTGGCATGAAAGAAAGTCGTCAGCAAGGTGCCAGAGGCCGGCTTTGCCTTCGCCTGAGGAAACACCTAGGTGTGTGTTGTTTCTCAAGGAGTGAATCGCGCGTTGACGATCCCGAACCTGATCACCTTGTTTCGCCTCGTCCTGGTGCCATTGGTCGTCTGGTCGCTCATGGCCGGCCATTGGGGCATGGCGCTTGCCGGCTTCGTGGTCGCTGGCCTATCCGATGCCGTGGATGGCGCGCTGGCGCGGTTATGGAATCAGCAGAGCACCATCGGCGCCTATCTCGATCCGATCGCCGACAAGCTTCTGCTGTCATCGACATTTATTGTTCTGGGGCTCGTTGGCGCCCTGCCGATGTGGCTCGTGGTGATCGTCGTCTTTCGCGATATCGGCATCCTGGGTGGGGTCGTGCTGGCGCGAGAAATGGGCTCGCCCATCACCATTCATCCGATTCTTCTGTCCAAATTCAATACCGCCATTCAGATCGTTCTGGCGGCTGCCGTTCTGGCGCAGGGTGCCGGCCTCATTTCGATACCCGTTATACTGACATTGCTGGTGCTGCTCTGTGGATTCTTGACGGTCAGTTCGGCGGCAGCCTATGCCTTGCTCTGGTTCCGCCATATGCATGAGGCCGCGTGACGCCATGACCGAGACCGGGCCGCCGCACAACCTGCCCGAACGCCAGGTTCCGCAGACGCAATCAGAACCCGAGGCCGCGAACGGCGTCGGCGACAGCGCTTTGTGGCGCCGTCGGGTTCTGTTCTGGGGTGGCATGGCGCTTGCGGCTCTTCTGATGCTGTGGGTCTTCCGCTCGGTCTTGATGCCATTCGTGGTCGGCATGCTGCTTGCCTATTTCCTGGATCCCGTCGCCGATATGCTGGAGCGGCGCGGCCTGTCGCGCACCTTGGCCGCCATTGTGATTCTCATCCTTGCGATCGCCCTTCTGGCACTGGGTTTCGTGCTGGTTCTTCCGGTTCTGGCCAATCAGCTTTCCGGTTTCGTGGAGCGTCTGCCGCAACTGCTGTCCAACCTTCAGACTATGATTACCTCTTACGGACCGGCTTGGCTGGAGCGGGTTTTCGGCGTCGACAGGTCGACATTGGAAGACGGCTTGAACCAGGCTCTGTCGCAGGGATCGGGCTTCCTGGCTTCGTTTCTGGAATCGGTCTGGAATTCGGGCGCGGCGCTCGTCGACATAGCGGGCCTGTTCGTGATCGCGCCGGTCGTGGCCTTTTACATGCTGATCGACTGGGACCGGATGATCGCGTCCATCGACGCCCATGTGCCCCGCCGCCATGTCGATACGGTTCGCGCCATCGCCCGCGATGTCGACAGGGCGGTGGCCGGCTTCATTCGGGGGCAGGGCTCCGTCTGCCTCATTCTCGGCATCTATTACGCAATCGGACTGACACTGGTCGGTCTGAATTTCGGGCTTCTGATCGGTTTGGGCGCCGGCCTGATCAGTTTCATCCCCTATATCGGCTCGACCATCGGCCTTGTCGTCGCACTTGGAGTGGCGCTTGTGCAGTTCTGGCCAGACTTCTTGTGGATTGCGGCAACGCTAGCCGTTTTCTTTTCCGGCCAGTTTATCGAGGGCAACATTCTGCAACCGAAACTGGTCGGCGGAAAGGTCGGCCTGCATCCCGTCTGGCTGATGTTCGCACTATTCGCCTTCGGCGCGCTTTTTGGATTCATCGGTCTTCTGGTCGCCGTCCCCGCGGCAGCGGCGGTCGGCGTGATCGTCCGCTTCCTGCTTGAACGCTATCGGCAGTCGCATCTTTATGACGCCACAAAGGGAACGTCCTAGAACGGTGTCATGAGTGATTCGAACGAAGACATTCGAAAGACGCCGCCGGAACAGCTGCTGCTGGATCTGACGCGCGATCCAGCGCTGAGCCGCGATGATCTGGTTGCAACGTCCACCAATCGGGCTGCGGTCGCGCTGATCGATTCCTGGCCGAACTGGCTGGCTCCTGTTGCCGTCATCCATGGGCCGGAGGGTAGTGGAAAGTCGCATCTGGCGGCGATCTGGCAAGATCGCACATCGGCGCGCGCCATCACCGCCGGGGCCATTGGCAACGAAGCGATCGAAGCGGCGATGCGGGGCGGCTCGATACTGATCGAGGATATCGACGGCGGCGCGTTCGACCAGACGGGCCTGTTTCACCTGATGAACGCTGTGCGGCAGGGCGGTGGGTTCCTGCTCGTTACAGCGCGCGCCACCCCGGCCAACTGGCCGATTACTCTGCCGGACCTCATTTCCCGGCTTCGGTCGGTCGCTCTGGCGTCTATCGATCCACCGGACGATGCGCTGCTGGAAGCGGTTCTCGCCAAGCTCTTTTCCGACCGTCAGATCGGCATCGATCCGGTTGTGACGGCCTATCTCATTCCGCGCATGAAGCGATCCCTGTCGGAGGCGCGCCGGCTGGTGGATGCGATCGACCGGCGGGCTTTCGCAAACCGAGCCGCCGTGACACGGCCTCTGGCAGCCGATGTGCTGCGGGCGCTGCAGCAAAGCGGCGAAGAAGAGCCCGACGCCGATTGACAGTGGCGGTGAAACGGGCCATGTCGCACCCGAACGGCAACGGCCCGGAGCGTAGCGCAGCCTGGTAGCGCATCTGGTTTGGGACCAGAGGGTCGCAGGTTCGAATCCTGCCGCTCCGACCATCGCCGTAGGAAGTGATGTCGGCAACCGGGTCGCGCCCGGCTTTGCCGAGGCGAATGGAGGCCAAAGATGAGCGCGCGCATCTACAGTCCCGCCAAGACGGCCATGCAGTCCGGACGGGCCAAGACCGGCCGCTGGCTGCTGGAGTTCGAACCGCAGGAGCGGCGCGCCATCGATCCGCTGATGGGCTACACCTCGTCCTCCGACATGACGAGCCAGGTCCGGCTCTGGTTCGACACCAAGGACGAAGCGATCGCCTTCGCCAAGCGCGAAGGGCTTGCCTACCGCGTGTTCGAGCCGAAGGAACAGACCCGCCGCACGATTTCCTACGCCGACAATTTCCGCTACGATCGCAAGACGCCCTGGACGCACTGAGCCGACGTTTGCCGGACGCCAGTCACCATTGGCCCCTTAGCTCAGCTGGATAGAGCACCGGCCTTCTAAGCCGATGGTCGCAGGTTCGAATCCTGCAGGGGTCGCCAAATCGGCATAAGTCACTGTTTCCAATCGATTTCTGTCGTTTCTTTTAAATAGGTCCGAGGTTTGGGAAATCGAGTGTTTACCCGGCTATCTCCGGCCGCACCATTTTGTCCGCCTTCAGCGTGGTTTCCGGGTCGAGCGTGCGCATGGCCTGATGTTGGGTCAGGAAGACGCGGCCGGTCAGTTCATCCAGCAGATGAGAACGTTTCAGCCGGTCCATGACCGGGCCTTTCACTTCCGACAGATGCAGGTCGATCCCCGCCGATTTCAACCGTTGCACGGTCATTTCGAGACTCTCCAGCGCGCTGGCGTCGATGAAGTTCACAGCCGGGCATTGCAACACGACATGCTTGATCTCCGGTCGTTCGGCCACCTCTTTCTGGATGCGGGATTCGACCGCGCGGGCATTCGCGAAATAAAGGCTTTCATCGAACCGCATCGTCAGCACATGAGGGCTCGTCACCACATCGTGGCGATCGACATTGCGGAAATGCTCGGTGCCCGGCACCTGACCGACAATGGCGACGTGCGGGCGTGACGTCTGATAAAGATAGAGCAGGATCGACAGCGCCACGCCGGCAATCAGGCCGGTTTCCACGCCGAAGGCGAGGGTTGCGAGGATCGTGATCGCCATGGCGGCGAAGTCGGCTTTGGAATAGGCCCAGTTCTCCTTCATCGTTTCGAGGTCGACCAGGCTGAGAACGGCGACGATGATGGTGGCGGCCAGAACCGCGATCGGCAGGAAGTGCAGAAGCGGCGTCAGCAGGAGCGAGGCGAGCAGAATACCGACGGCAGTGAAGGCGCCGGCGGCCGGCGTCTGCGCGCCGGCGTCGAAATTGACAACGGACCGGGCGAAGCCTCCCGTGACCGGATACCCTCCCGTAAGGCCCGCTGCGATATTGGCGGCGCCCAGACCGACCAACTCCTGGTCGGGATCGATGGATTGCCGCCGTTTTGCGGCCAGCGTCTGGGCGACGGAAATCGATTCCACGAAACCGACGATGGAAATCAGAAACGCCGCGGGAAGAAGCGCCAGCCATATGTCCTGATCGAAGATGGGAACGGTGAAGGGCGGTAGTCCCTGGGGAATTTTGCCCACAATGGCGACGCCCTGGTGGTCGAGCCGAAAGATCGCGACAGCGAGGATGGCGGCGATCACCGCCAATACCGGGCCGGTGCGTGCGATCAGCCCGGCCAGAAAGTCGCTCAATCCGAACCGCAGCAGCAGCGGCTTGAAGCCGCGCCGGACCCAGAACAGGAAGAGCAGCGATACCGTTCCGATCGCCAGCGTGATGGCATTGAAGCCGGGCAGGGCGGTCAGAAGAGTTCCAGCAATCGCAACGAGTGAGTCGCCTCCGCCCTCGACGCCCAGAATATGCTTTGCCTGAGACAGGGCGATGATAATGGCCGACGCGGTGATGAAACCGGAAATGACGGGATGAGAGAGAAGGTTGGCGACAAAGCCGAGGCGAAAGATTCCCATGAAGAGAAGAATGAACCCACTCATGAGCGCCAGGATGAGCGCCGCCGTCAGGTAATCGGCCGTGCCGCTGGCTGCGATCTCGCTAACCGCCGCTGCCGTCAGAAGCGAGACGACCGCCACCGGACCGACCGCGAGCGTCCGGCTCGTGCCGAAGATCGCATAAGCAATGAGTGGCAGGATCGATGCGTAGAGCCCGACGACGGGTGGAAGGCCGGCCAGTAGCGCATAGGCAAGCGATTGGGGAATCAGCATGATCGTCACGATGACCGCAGCGACGAGATCGCTTGTCAGCGTGGCGCGGTTATAGTCGCGCCCCCAACTCAGGATCGGTAGGTAACGGTCTGACAGTCGTAGAAAACGCATTTGGTCAATTCCGGGATTCGGCAGGTTTTTGCCGGCGCAAGCGAGGACGGGTTGAACATATATAGAAAAATGAATATGTAAATCCAGCCGCTGCGGGATACGAGGTTTTCCGTTGGCACTGAACCGTTTTCAAGAAGGAACCAGAATGTTGAAACCAAAGGTGAAAGGCTTCTACGAGAAGCGGACCAACTCGATCCAGTATGTCGCCTCTTGTCCCGAAACCAAAAAGGCCGCCATCATCGATCCGGTTCTCGATTTCGATCCGAAATCGGGCGCGACGTCGACGTTCAGCGCCGATGAGATTCTGGACTATATCGACAGCGAAGGGCTGTCGGTCGAATGGATTCTCGACACTCATCCCCATGCCGATCATTTTTCATCCGCCCATTACCTGAAAGAGAAGACGAACGCGCGAACTGCCATTGGCGATCAGGTGGTTCAGGTGCAGTCGCTCTGGAAAGACTTCTATAACTGGCCGGATTTTCCCGCCGACGGCTCGCAATGGAACCATATTTTCAAGGATGGTGAGACGTTCAAGGTCGGCCAGATGGATGCGCGGGTGATGTTCTCGCCCGGACATACGCTTGCCTCGATCACCTATGTCATCGGCGATGCTGCCTTCGTGCACGATACGCTGTTCATGCCCGATGGCGGCACGGCGCGCGCGGACTTTCCGGGCGGCAGCGCCAAGACATTGTGGAACTCGATCCAGCAGATCCTCGTTTTGCCGGACGAAACGCGCATCTTCACCGGCCATGACTATCAGCCGGGTGGCCGCGACCCCGCCTGGGAATCGACCGTCGGCGAGCAAAAGCGGGAGAACATTCATTTGAAGGATGGCATGAGCGAAGCGGACTTCATCGAATTGCGCGAAAGCCGCGACAAGACCCTGCCAATGCCGAACCAGATTCTCTTCGCCCTGCAGGTGAACACCAATGGCGGCCGGCTGCCAAAGCCGGAATCCAACGGCACACGTTACATGAAAATCCCTTTGGACGTTCTCGAAGGCGCAGCCTGGGAAACGGACGAATAGGAGTCTTTTTGTCGATAGGCCGGTGCGGCGGCCATCGCATCCCTGAAGCCGCTGTGAGGTCCTGAGCAGCTGCCGCGCCACCTTTTGCCCTGCGCAAGCCTGAAAGACTGCCAAAAAAATAGGCAAGATCGAGGTTGCTCGTTTGGTTGATTAAAAAACGCCCATGTGGTTCGATGGCTTTCGATGAGGCCGGGTCTTTCGACGAGAAAAGGCCCCCACCAGACGGAGCGCAATTTGATCAAAACATTCCTGGCCGCCGCGGCGATGATCGCGGCAACCGCAACTCCCAGTTGGGCGCAGCAGGCCATGCCTTTCGCGCTCGACTGGAAATTCGAGGGGCCGGCCGCACCGTATTTCCTGGCCATCGACAAGGGGTATTTCGAGCAGAAGGGCCTCGAGGTCGAGATCACGGAAGGCAAAGGATCGCTCGACGCGATTCCAAAAGTGGCGACCGGCGCCTTTCCCGTCGGTTTCGCCGACATCAACTCGCTTATGCGCTTTCTGGACCAGAACCCTGGCGCGCCGGTCAGGGCGGTGATGATGGTCTATGACAAGCCGCCCTTCTCGGTCGTTGGACGCAAGTCGCTCGGTGTCGAAGCCCCGAAAGACCTCGAAGGAAAAGTGTTGGGCGCGCCGCCGCCCGATGGCGCCTGGGCGCAATTTCCGATCTTTGCCGCCGAAAACGATCTGGACATGGACGCCATCACGGTCGAGCCGGTCGGCTTCCCGACGCGTGAGCCGATGCTGGCGGAGGGCAATGTCGCGGCCGTGACGGGCTTCTCGTTTTCGTCCACTCTCAATCTGATCCGGCTCGGCGTGCCGAAAGACGATCTGTCCGTCCTGCTGATGTCCGATTACGGTGTGCAGCTTTACGGCAATGCCATCATCGTCAACACCGAGTTCGCCGAAGAGAACCCGGATGCGGTGAAGGGCTTTCTGGAAGCGGTCGCGATGGGCTGGACAAGCGCGATCGCCAATCCTTCCGAGGCGATCGATTCGCTTCTGCAACGCAACCCGGCCGCCGACAAGGAGCTGGAAATCGACCGGCTGCAAATGGCGATCGATGCCAATGTGCTGACCGACTGGGTCAAAGAAAACGGCATGGGCGGTATCGACGAATCGCGTTTCGAAGCGGCGATCGAACAGACCAAGACCGTCTACGAATTCCAGACTACGCCCCGGATGGAAACGTTCTGGGACGGCAGCTATCTGCCGTCCGGTGACGCCGCCAAACTGCAGTAAGACGCCCGGATTTTTGCTTTGACGAGCCGGTCGCGAATGACCGGCTCGACTCTTTTGGAATCGCGATGACCGATCTCATTGAAATCAAAGACGTTCACCATGCCTACCAGACCAAGGCCGGACCGCTGCCGGTTCTGGCCGGTCTCGATCTGGCGGTGCCGGAAGGGGAGTTCTGTGCGGTCGTGGGGCCATCCGGATGCGGAAAATCCACGCTAACGCGGCTGATCGCAGGGCTGATGCGGCCCGACAAGGGCGAGGTCTGGCTGCACGGCGAACGGGTCAGCAGCCCGCGCCAGACGGTCGGCATGGCATTCCAGAACCCGGTCCTGCTGGAATGGCGGACCATTCTGGACAATGTCATCCTGCCGCTGGAGATCGTCGCCTCCGACATGCCGCGCAAGAAGCGCGTGGCGCGCGCCGAAGAACTGCTGGAGATGGTGGGGCTGTCCGGTTTCGAGGGCAAGCGGCCTTCCGAACTGTCCGGTGGGATGCGCCAGCGCGCCTCGCTCTGCCGGGCCATCGTGCACAAGCCCGACGTTCTCATCATGGACGAGCCGTTCGGCGCGCTGGACAATTTCACCCGCGAGGATCTCTGGCAGACCATGCGCAATCTGCGGGCGGCCGAGCCCTTCACGGCCCTGCTGATCACCCACGATCTGCGCGAAAGTGTCTATCTCGGCGATGAGGTTATCGTTCTGTCCGACCGCCCTGCCAGGACGCAATATGTGATGGATATCGATCTGCCCGACGACCGGCCGCTCGCCATTCTCTTCGAGCCGCATGTCGGTGACATGCTGCACACGCTGCGCGACCAGATCAAAATCGCGCAGGGTCGCGACGGGGAGGCCGGCTGATGCACACCTTTCAGAAGGTCGCCGTTCCGATCGCGGCGATCGCCATCTTCGTCATTCTCTGGGAACTGCTCGTCTGGGCCAATGGATGGCCGGACTACGTGATGGCTTCACCGTCGGATCTGCCGGACGCCTATATGCGCTTCTGGAAGCTCTTTCTGACGGGTGCTTGGGAAACGCTCTGGCGCACGGTGGTCGGCCTTCTCATCGCCATCGTCGCGGGCGTGTTGCTCGGCATGGTGATGGGCCTCTCGCGTATTGCCAACGATGCGCTCTATCCGCTTCTGATCGGTTTCAACGCCATTCCGAAAGCCACCCTGGTGCCGGTGCTGGCGCTTCTCTTCATCGGCCAGCACAACTTCAACACGGTCATGATGGCGTTCCTGATCTCCTTCTTTCCGATCGCGGTGTCGGTCGCCATCGGTCTGGCGACGTTGGAGCCGGAATATCGCGACATTCTGCGTTCGCTGGGCGCATCTCGCTTCACTATCTTCCGTAAGATCGCCCTGCCGAAGACCCTGCCGGAATTCTTCGGCGCGCTGAAGGTTTCCGCCACGCTCGCCTTTATCGGCACCAATCTGGTGGAGATCATCTCACCGCATGGCCGAGGTCTCGGCGCGCTGTTCCTCTCCGGCCAGACCAACTCGAACTATCCTCTGATGTTCGCCGTGCTCATCGCGCTGGCGGTGCTGGGCATCCTTCTTTATTACGCCGTTGTCTGGCTGGAACGCACCTTCGCCGGCTGGGCGGACAGAATGGCGTGAAGGCCTATCGAGAACTCAAAGGACTGCCATTGCGCAAGAGTGGTCGGCCATGAGCCTCCAACAGGAAGGACATTAAACTATATATGACCAGTAATATCATATTATATTCTATGGTGGGCAGGCCCCATTAGACTTGTGTTACCCTTGCACTCCCTGATTGGCTGGGCTAGTGCGGCGTCATTTCGAGAACCATCTCGGACGAGAGCTTCGGCGTCCTGCCAGTCCTTCTCGCTCCCGTCTGACGCAAAGGGTGGCAAAGGAGATGTCGAGCGTGGAACAACTTCTCGCTTCCTACCTTCCAGTTCTGATCTTCATCGGTGTCGCGCTGGTCATCGGACTCGCTTTGATGATCGCGCCCTTCATCATCGCATACAAGGATCCCGATCCTGAGAAGCTGTCGGCCTATGAGTGCGGCTTCAACGCATTCGACGATGCGCGCATGAAGTTCGATGTTCGCTTCTACCTGGTCGCCATCCTTTTCATCATCTTCGATCTGGAAGTGGCGTTTCTCTTCCCGTGGGCCGTTTCGTTCGGCGCTATAGGGTGGTTCGGTTTCTGGTCGATGATGGTGTTCCTTGCGGTTCTGACCATCGGCTTCGTCTATGAATGGAAGAAGGGGGCGCTGGAATGGGACTGACCACTTCCGATAAGGCCGTGACGGCCGGAGACGGCACGATCGTCGCTCCGTCTCCGAAAGGCATCATCGATCCGAACACCGGCCAGCCCGTTGGCGCTGACGATCCCTGGTTCCGTGAGGTTCACGGCGAACTGGACGATAAGGGCTTCGTCGTCACCTCGTCCGAGGCGTTGATCACCTGGGCGCGCCAGGGCTCGCTGATGTGGATGACCTTCGGCCTGGCCTGCTGCGCGGTCGAAATGATGCAGATGTCCATGCCGCGTTACGACTGCGAGCGCTTCGGCTTCGCACCGCGCGCGAGCCCGCGCCAGTCGGATGTGATGATCGTCGCCGGCACGCTGACCAACAAGATGGCGCCGGCGCTGCGCAAGGTCTACGACCAGATGCCCGAACCGCGCTACGTCATCTCCATGGGGTCCTGCGCCAATGGCGGCGGCTATTACCACTATTCCTATTCCGTCGTGCGTGGCTGCGATCGGGTGGTCCCGGTGGACATCTATGTGCCGGGCTGCCCGCCGACCGCCGAGGCGCTCCTTTACGGTGTTCTTCTTCTTCAACGTAAAATTCGCCGCACCGGCACGATCGAGCGGTAGGGGAAGGCGATGACCGACGAAGCAATGCGCGACCTTGCCGACTATCTGGCCGAGAAGCTGGACGATGCGATCGAACAGTCGAGCGTCGCCTATGGCGAACTCACCATCGTGGTCGCGCCGAAAAATCTCATCAAGGTGCTGAACTTCCTGAAGACCGATACGCAGTGCCAGTTCATCAACTACATCGATGGCGCGGGCGTGGATTATCCGTCTCGCCAGAGGCGCTTCGACATGGTGCATCATCTTCTGTCGCCACGGCAGAACATGCGGATTCGCATCAAGGTCGAGACGGATGAGGACACGCCGATTCCCAGTGCGGTCGATGTCTTTCCCGGCGCCGACTGGTTCGAGCGCGAAGCCTACGATTTCTACGGTATTCTCTTCACCGGACACCCGGATCTGCGGCGCATTCTGACCGATTACGGCTTCGAGGGGCATCCGCTGCGTAAGGATTTTCCGCTGACTGGTTTTGTCGAGGTGCGCTGGGACGATACCGTCAAGCGTGTGGTCTACGAGCCGGTCAATCTGCGCCAGGAGTTCCGGCAGTTCGATTTCCTGTCGCCCTGGGAGGGCACCGAATACGAACTGCCCGGTGATGAGAAGGCGAGTTCGTGATGAGTGCGGAACCGCTGAAAGGTCAATGTCTCTGCGGCGCTGTCGAATTTCAGGCGACGCCGAAAAATATGGAGATGGGTGTCTGTCATTGCGGCATGTGTCGGCGCTGGTCCGGCGGCGTCTGGATGGCGGTCGATGCCGAGAGCGTCGAATATGACAGCGAGGATTCTATCGGCGTCTACGACTCATCGCCGTGGGGCCAGCGCCTGTTTTGCAAATCGTGCGGCACGACGCTCTCTTGGCGCGCGAAAGACGGCTCGGTGTCGGTCGTTTCGGCGCAGGCCTTCGACGATCCGTCCCGCTTTACCTTCACAGGTCAGATTTTCATCGACGACAAACCCGACAATTACGCATTCGCCAACGAAACCAAGTGCCAGACCGGCGAACAGTTCATGGCGATGGTGATGGCAGGACAAGAGGCGCAGTCACATGACTGAACACAACGTCCGAAACTTCAACATTAACTTCGGCCCGCAACACCCCGCGGCGCATGGCGTTCTGCGTCTGGTGCTTGAGCTCGACGGCGAGGTTGTAGAGCGCGTCGATCCCCATATCGGCCTTCTGCATCGCGGCACTGAAAAGCTGATCGAGCACAAGACCTATCTGCAGGCCGTGCCCTATTTCGACCGGCTCGACTACGTCGCGCCGATGAACCAGGAGCACGCCTTTGCGCTGGCGGTCGAGCGAATGCTCGATATCGAGGTGCCGAAGCGTGGCCAGTTGATCCGCGTTCTCTACTGCGAGATCGGTCGTATTCTCTCGCACCTTCTCAACATCACGACGCAGGCGCTGGACGTCGGCGCGCTGACCCCGCCGCTCTGGGGCTTCGAAGAACGCGAAAAGCTGATGGTGTTCTATGAGCGCGCCTCCGGGGCGCGGATGCACGCCGCCTATTTCCGGCCGGGTGGGGTTCATCAGGACATTCCCGATCAACTGGTCGAAGACATCGCCGCCTGGTGCGATCCCTTTCTGCAGACCGTGCAGGACCTGGACGACCTGCTGACCGGCAGCCGAATTTTCAAGCAGCGCAATGTCGATATCGGCGTCGTCGATCTGGACGACGCCTGGGCGTTCGGCTTTTCCGGCGTCATGGTGCGCGGTTCCGGTGCGAAATGGGATTTGCGCAAGAGCCAGCCCTATGAATGCTATGACGAAATGGAATTCGACATCGCCATCGGCAAGAATGGCGATTGCTACGATCGCTATCTGATCCGCATGGAAGAGATGCGCCAGAGTGTGCGCATCATGCGGCAATGCTGCGAACGGCTTCTCGGCAAGGAGAGAATCGGCCCGGTCTCCAATACCGACGGCAAGATCGTTCCGCCGAAGCGTGGCGAGATGAAGCGTTCCATGGAAGCGCTGATCCACCACTTCAAGCTCTACACGGAGGGCTATCACGTCCCGCCGGGCGAAGTGTATGCCGCCGTGGAAGCGCCGAAAGGCGAGTTCGGCGTCTATCTCGTTGCCGACGGCACCAACAAACCCTATCGCTGCAAATTGCGCGCACCTGGTTTTGCCCATCTGCAGGCGATGGATTTCATTTGTCGTGGCCATCAGCTGGCGGATGTGTCCGCCATTCTCGGATCGCTCGACATCGTGTTCGGTGAGGTGGACCGCTGATGTCCGATATCCGCACGATCGCCAAGACAAGAAAGACCGGTGAGAAGTAATGTCCGTTCGTCGTCTCGCTACCGATGATGTTCAGCCCGCCGCCTTCTCCTTCGATGCGGCGCGCCAGACCGAAGTCGATAAATGGCTGCTTCGCTATCCGGCGGGCCGCCAGCAATCCGCCGTGATTCCGCTTCTGATGCTTGCGCAGGAACAGGAAGGCTGGGTCACCAAGCCGGCGGTGGAGTCCGTCGCGCAGATGCTCGGCATGCCGCTAATCCGCGTGCTGGAAGTGGCGACGTTCTACACACAGTTCATGCTCGCGCCGGTCGGCAAAAAAGCGCATATTCAGGTTTGCGGCACGACGCCCTGCTGGCTGCGCGGCGCGGGCGAACTGATCGAGCATTGCAAAACGCACATTCATCCCGAACCGCTGCATCCGAATGCGGAAGGCACGCTTTCATGGGAAGAGGTCGAGTGTCAGGGCGCCTGCGTCAACGCGCCGATGGTTATTATCGGCAAGGACGCCTACGAAGATCTGACGGTCGAGCGTCTGGACGAGATCATCAAGGCGTTCGAGGCCGACCAGGGTGCCGATGTTCCGACCGGCCCGCAGAACGGCCGCGTCTTCTCCATGCCGATCGAGGGCGCGACCTCGCTGACCGACGAGGAAGCGATCACACTCAAGCCGGCCGCGAAGCCCGACAGCGGCCGTGGCGATCAGGCCGCCCAGCGTTGCAGCGGTGACATCGAGACGGCCGCCGAGACGGTTGCCGCGTTGGTAAGCATGGTTCGGGCCGACAACGTCGCACGACCGGCCGACGCCAACCAGACTTCGGGCGAGCCGGGCTATTCGCTGACGGCGTCCGGTGAGCCGGTCGCCATGACGGGCGAAGCGAAAATCGATGTCGACGAGCGGATAGAGGGCGTTGACGCCGAGGCACGGTCCGCCAGCGAGGCTCCGGCCACGTCGGATGTCGGAGCGGGCGATGGCGATGCCGCCGCAATGGCCGAGGACATGACGGAACCGGCAGGCGAACCCTCCGGCGGCGACAAGCCGACCGATGCCGAACGGGCCGAGATGACCGAGGCGGCAAAGCCGGACGGCGACGCGCCGGAAGCCGACCCATCCATCGAAGGACCGGCCGATGCGGAAGGGCCCGGCTATCGCGATCCCGCCCAGCAGGCAGGCGGTGGCGACAAGAGCGACAGCAGCCCGGCAACGGCCATTGCCGAAGGTGATGACGCCGATGCGTCTTCGTCGAAGAGCGGATCGGCTGCCGCGGAGAACGAAGCGCAGCCCAAACTGCATGAAAGCCGTCCGGACGACGCCGACGATCTTGGCCTGATTGCCGGCATCGGTCCGAAAATTCACGCCAAGCTCAACGATCTAGGCGTATACAAATACGCGCAGATCGCATCGTGGACGCCGGACAACGCCGCTTATGTCGACCGGCAGCTATCGTTCCGCGGGCGGATCGCGCGCGAGAACTGGATCGCGCAGGCCGATGCGCTGGCCGCTGGCGGGCCGGAAGAATATGAGCGCCGCTTCGGCAAGAAGCCGCGCTAGGGAGCAACGATCATGCTGGACGACAAGGATCGCATTTTTACTAATCTCTACGGCCAGTTCGACAAGAGCCTGGCCGGAGCGATGAAGCGCGGCCATTGGGATGGCACGAAAGGCCTTTTGGAAAAGGGCCGCGACTGGATCATCGGCGAAATGAAGACGTCGGGGCTGCGCGGCCGGGGCGGCGCGGGTTTTCCGACCGGCCTGAAGTGGTCCTTCATGCCCAAGGAAGTCGGTGACCGTCCGCACTATCTCGTCGTCAACGCAGATGAATCGGAGCCCGGCACCTGCAAGGACCGGGAGATCATGCGCCACGATCCGCACACATTGATCGAGGGCTGCGTCATTGCCGGTTTCGCGATGGGCGCCCATGCCGCCTATATCTATATTCGCGGTGAATATATGCGCGAGCGCGAAGCGCTGCAGGCAGCCATCGACGAATGCTACGATGCCGGCCTTCTCGGCCTGAACAATGTTCATGGCTACGATTTCGACGTCTTCATCCATCATGGAGCCGGCGCCTATATTTGCGGCGAGGAAACGGCGCTGCTGGAAAGCCTTGAAGGCAAAAAGGGTCAACCGCGCCTGAAGCCGCCATTCCCGGCCAATGTCGGCCTCTATGGCTGCCCGACGACCGTCAACAATGTGGAATCGATTGCGGTCGCCCCGACCATTCTGCGCCGTGGCGGATCGTGGTTCGCTGGCTTCGGCCGCGAGGGCAACACGGGCACCAAGCTTTTTTGTGTATCCGGCCATGTCAATCAGCCGGCGACCTTCGAAGAAGCCATGAGCGTGCCGTTCAAGGAATTGATCGACAAGCATTGCGGCGGTATTCGCGGCGGTTGGGACAATCTTCTGGCCGTTATTCCGGGCGGCTCGTCCGTGCCGCTCGTTCCTGCCAGCGAAATCATCGACGCGCCGATGGATTTCGATGGGCTGAAAGAGCTGAAGAGCGGTCTCGGCACGGCGGCGGTCATCGTGATGGACAAATCCACCGATATCGTCAAAGCGATTGCCCGGCTTTCCTATTTCTACAAGCATGAAAGCTGCGGCCAGTGCACGCCCTGCCGCGAAGGCACAGGCTGGATGTGGCGCGTCATGGAGCGTCTGGTTGTCGGCAATGCGCAGAAGCGCGAGATCGACATGCTGCTGGAAGTCACCAAGCAGGTCGAGGGCCACACAATCTGCGCGCTCGGTGACGCGGCCGCCTGGCCGATCCAGGGTCTCGTCCGCCATTTCCGCCCCGAGATCGAGCGCCGCATCGACGAATTTTCCCGCAATGCCGATGTGGACCGGCCTGCTCTGGTGGCGGCGGAATGATGGAAGCGACGCAAATTGCGAAGGGATTGCCGAGCCATGGCTTGACCATCGCAGCGCGCACGGCGATACCGACCGCGCCCTTGGCAGGCCGTGTCTGCCGCTGGTCGAACTCCGGCGACGTCGGTGCCGGGGCTGAGCAAGGAAACGGATCGAGATGAAGACGATCAAGGTCGACGGCAAGGAAGTCGAGGTTCCGGATCACTACACGCTGCTACAGGCGTGCGAGGAGGCCGGCGCCGAAATTCCGCGTTTCTGTTTTCACGAACGGCTGTCCATCGCCGGCAATTGCCGCATGTGCCTCGTCGAGGTGAAGGGCGGTCCGCCGAAGCCCGCGGCGTCCTGTGCCATGGGCGTTCGCGATATGCGCCCCGGCCCGAACGGCGAGCCGCCGGAGGTCTTCACCAACACGCCGATGGTCAAGAAGGCTCGCGAAGGCGTGATGGAGTTCCTGCTCATCAACCATCCGCTCGATTGCCCGATCTGCGATCAGGGCGGCGAATGCGACCTGCAGGACCAGGCCATGGCCTTCGGCGTCGATTCCTCGCGCTATGCGGAGAACAAGCGCGCCGTCGAGGACAAATATATCGGCCCGCTGGTCAAGACGATCATGACGCGCTGCATACACTGCACGCGCTGCGTGCGCTTCACCACGGAAGTCGCTGGCATTTCCGAACTCGGCCTGGTCGGTCGGGGCGAGGATGCCGAAATCACCACCTATCTGGAAAAGTCGATGACCTCCGAATTGCAGGGCAATGTCATCGATCTCTGCCCGGTCGGCGCGCTGACCAGCCGTCCCTATGCCTTTCAGGCGCGACCGTGGGAATTGCAGAAGACCGAGACCATCGACGTGATGGACGCTGCAGGTTCCGCCATCCGCGTCGATACGCGCGGCCGCGAAGTGATGCGCATCATGCCGCTCACCAATGAAGACGTGAACGAGGAATGGATCTCCGACAAGACGCGCTTCGTCTGGGACGGCCTGCGCACCCAGCGCCTCGACCGGCCCTACATCAAGGTCGACGGCAAGCTGCGCCCGGCGAGTTGGGGCGAAGCATTTCAGGCCATTGCAGACAAGGTCTCGGCCACCTCCGGCGAGAAGATCGGTGCGGTGGCTGGCGATCTCTCCGCCGTAGAAGAAATGTTCGCGGCCAAGCTGCTGATGGAAAGCCTCGGCTCTGCCAATCTGGACTGCCGGCAGGACGGGACCCGCCACGATCCGTCGAAGGGGCGCGCCTCCTATCTGTTCAACCCGACTATTGCCGGGATCGAGGAAGCCGACGCCATTCTCATCGTCGGCGCAAATCCGCGCTGGGAAGCGCCTGTCATCAATGCCCGCATCCGCAAGCACTGGCGCGCAACGGACCTGCCGATCGCGCTGATCGGCGAACATGTCGATTTGACCTATGATTACGCCCATCTTGGACGCGGCGCAGCGTCGCTGAGCGACCTGGGCGAATTTGCCTCGGTTTTGTCGGACGCGAAGAAGCCGCTGGTCATTGTCGGTCAGGGCGCACTGACGGGCGACAATGCAGAAGCCCTGCTGGCGAAGGTGGCCGAACTGGCCGCTGGCGAAGAAGGCTGGAACGGTCTGGCCGTTCTGCACACGGCAGCTTCGCGCGTTGGCGCGCTCGATATCGGTTTCGTGCCGGGCGAGGGCGGCAAACCGCTGTCGCAAATGGGCGATATGGATGTCGTCTTCCTGCTCGGCGCGGACGAGTTCGATGTGACCCAGCTTGGCGATGCCTTCACAGTCTATATTGGCACACATGGCGACCGTGGCGCGCACCATGCCGACGTGATCCTGCCGGCGGCGACCTACACCGAAAAGAGCGGCACCTACGTCAACACCGAAGGGCGGGTGCAGATGGCGGCCCGCGCCGGTTTCGCACCGGGCGACGCGCGCGAGGATTGGGCGATTCTCCGAGCGCTGTCCGACGTGCTCGGCCACAAGCTGCCATTTGACAGCCTCCAGCCGTTGCGCGCGCAGCTTTACGAAGCCGTGCCGCATCTTGCAGCCATCGATTCAATCGAACCGGCCGATGTCGGCGCGCTCGCATCGCTCGGCGCGGGCGATCTCGGAACGGGCGAGTTCACCACCCCGATCGCCGATTTTTATCTCACCAATCCGATCGCGAGGGCTTCTGCGGTCATGGCCGAATGCAGCCAGCGCTTCGTGCAGGGCGCGCTGCAGCAGGCCGCGGAATAGAGTAGGGCAGGGGAACGATGGAATTCTTCACCATTTGGGTGCTGCCGGCGCTGATCATAATCGGGCAGTCGCTTCTGCTGCTCGTCGCGCTGCTCGTCTTCACCGCCTTCATTCTTTACGCCGACCGAAAGATCTGGGCGGCCGTCATGCTGCGGCGCGGGCCGAACGTCGTCGGTCCCTGGGGCCTGCTGCAGAGCTTTGCGGACATGCTGAAATTCGTGTTCAAGGAGCCGATCATTCCGGCTGGCGCGAACAAGGGCGTGTTCCTGCTGGCGCCGCTGGTCTCCAGCGTTCTGGCGCTCGCGGCCTGGGCGGTCATCCCGGTCAATGAAGGCTGGGCCATTGCCTCCATCAATGTCGGCATTCTCTACGTCTTCGCGATCTCCTCGCTGGAGGTCTATGGCGTCATCATGGCCGGCTGGGCCTCGAACTCGAAATATCCGTTTCTCGGCGCGCTGCGTTCGGCCGCGCAGATGGTCTCTTACGAAGTCTCCATCGGCTTCGTTCTGGTGACGGTGCTCCTGGCCGTCGGCTCGCTCGATCTGTCGGTGATCGTGATGAGCCAGACCGATGGTCTGGGCACCCGGCTCGGCCTGATGAACACCTTCCTCGACTGGCACTGGCTGCCGCTTCTGCCGATGTTCGTCATCTTCTTCATCTCGGCGCTGGCCGAGACGAACCGCCCGCCCTTCGATCTGGTCGAGGCGGAAGCCGAACTCGTCGCCGGCCACATGGTGGAATATTCGTCGACGCCGTACATGCTCTTCATGCTGGGCGAGTACATCGCCATCCTGCTGATGTGCGCGCTGATGACGATCCTGTTCCTCGGTGGCTGGCTGCCGCCCGTCGACATCGCGCCCTTCACCTGGGTGCCGGGCGTGATCTGGTTCACGTTGAAACTGTCGCTTCTGTTCTTCATGATCGCCATGGTGAAGACCTTCGTGCCGCGCTATCGCTACGACCAGCTGATGCGTCTGGGCTGGAAGGTGTTCCTGCCGATCAGCCTGGCCATGGTTGTCATCACGGCCTTCGTGCTGAAGCTTCTGGAAGGCGGTGCGGCATGAGCGCCAACCTGCTCGGACTGGTCTGCGGCATCGTACTGGCAGTGGCCGATTTCGCGCTGCTAACGATGCTCGGTCGCCGGCTGGACCTGGCCGGCCCGAGCGGCATTCTGCGCATCACCGCCATCGTGCAGCTGATCGCCTTTCCGATCATCGGCTGGTTTCTTGGTCCCTATGTGTTTGGAGAGGGATGATGAGCGTCGTTGCTGACATTCCGTTGTTTCGGATAGCTCTTGGAGCAGGGCTTGGTCTGTTGGTTGCGTTGGCGGCCAACGTGCTCGTTCTTCCAAGGGTGCTGGCTTATCAGCGTAGTCACCAAGACCGCTTCAAGAGTCGAGTGACAGGCCGCCCGGGCGATATGGATCGCGTTCGCCGGTCCACGATCCTTGTATACCGGTTCGTGATGCCGCTCGTGTTCGCCTTTGTGTTTGGCTATGCCGCTTATTCTCTGGGAGCAAACGGATGACTGGTCTCGCGCAAGCCGCCAAATCGCTGCTTCTTCTGGAATTCGTCAAGGCGTTCGGCCTGACGATGCGGCAGTTCTTCGCACCGAAGCATACGATCAACTATCCCTACGAAAAAAACCCGCAATCGCCGCGCTTTCGCGGCGAGCACGCGCTGCGCCGCTATCCGAACGGCGAGGAGCGCTGCATCGCCTGCAAGCTGTGCGAAGCGATCTGCCCGGCCCAGGCCATCACCATCGAGGCCGGCCCGCGCCGCAACGACGGCACGCGCCGCACCGTGCGCTACGACATCGACATGGTGAAGTGCATCTATTGCGGCTTCTGCCAGGAGGCCTGCCCGGTCGACGCCATCGTGGAGGGGCCGAATTTCGAGTACTCGACGGAGACCCGCGAGGAACTCTACTACGACAAGGAAAAGCTTCTGGCCAATGGCGACCGCTGGGAGCGCGAATTGGCGAAGAATATCGAACTCGACGCGCCCTATCGCTAGGGCGCCAAGAGACAGGGGACAGCGTTGCGGGTGGCTGGCATCCGCAAGCGGAATTTGACACAAGGCGGCACGGCTCGCCGAAACGAGGCTGGCTGAATCCCATTCAGACGGCCGCGATGACAGGGAACGGACCATGGAACAGGGCGCATTGCTGACCGGATTGCCGGCCGCGTTCTTCTATCTTTTCGCTTTTGTTGCGGTCGCCGCGGCCCTGATGGTCGTGTCGTCGCGCAATCCCGTGCATTCGGTGCTCTACCTGATCCTGACCTTCTTCAACGCTTCGGCGCTCTTCCTGCTGACCGGGGCCGAGTTCCTCGCCATGATCCTGCTGATCGTCTATGTCGGCGCGGTCGCGGTGCTGTTCCTCTTCGTCGTGATGATGCTCGACATCGATTTCGCCGAATTGCGGACCGGCATGCTGCAATATGCGCCGATTGGCGCGCTGGTCGGTCTGGTGCTGCTGGCGGAACTGGTGATCGTGCTCGGCGGCTCGTCCTTCGGACCGGAGACGGTCGGCGCGATCGCCCAGCCGATCCCGGACCTTGCGATACGCGAGAACACCGCGGCGCTGGGCGATGTGCTCTACACCGAATACGTCTTCTTCTTCCAGCTCGCCGGGCTGGTGCTGCTGGTGGCGATGATCGGCGCCATCGTGCTGACGCTGCATCACCGGCGCGACGTCAAACGGCAGGATATTTCCAGGCAGGTGGCGCGCACGCCGGAAACCTCGATCGAAGTGGTCGAAGTCGAAAGCGGCAAGGGGATCTGATCATGAGCGTCGGTATCGGACATTTTCTGACCCTTTCCGCCATTCTCTTCACCATCGGCGTGTTCGGCATCTTCCTCAATCGCCGCAACATCATCGTCATCCTGATGAGCATCGAACTGATCCTTCTGGCGGTGAACATCAATTTCGTCGCCTTTTCCGCCCAGCTCAGCGATCTCGTCGGGCAGATCTTCTCGCTCTTCGTGCTGACTGTGGCGGCCGCCGAAGCAGCCATCGGCCTCGCGATCCTTGTGGTGTTCTTCCGCAACAAGGGCACGATCTCGGTCGAAGACGTCAACCAGATGAAAGGCTGAGGAAAGACCCATGTTTCACCTCATCGTCTTCCTGCCGCTCATCGGCTTCCTGATCGCCGGCCTGTTCGGACGCTCCATTGGCGCCAAGGCCAGCGAATATCTGACGACGGGCCTGCTCTACGTCTCCGCCGTCCTGTCCTGGATCGCCTTCTTCGATTTCGGCCTCGGCCACGAGGAGGCGATGGTCGTGCCGGTCATGACCTGGATGAATGTCGGCTCACTGGCGGTCGACTGGTCGTTCCGCATCGATACGCTGACGGTGGTGATGCTGGTCGTCGTGAACACCGTCTCGGCCCTCGTCCACACCTACTCCATCGGCTACATGCACCACGATCCGCATCGGCCGCGCTTCTTCGCCTATCTGTCGCTGTTCACCTTCGCCATGCTGATGCTGGTGACGAGCAACAATCTGGTCCAGATGTTCTTTGGCTGGGAGGGCGTCGGTCTGGCCTCCTACCTGCTGATCGGTTTCTGGTACAAGAAGCCCTCGGCCAATGCCGCGGCGATGAAGGCGTTCATTGTCAACCGCGTCGGCGATTTCGGTTTTGCCCTCGGCATCTTCGGAATCTTCCTTCTGTTCGGCTCGGTCAATTTCGACACGATCTTCGCCAATGCGCGCCAATTCGATCCGGCGGGCGATATCGACTTCTTCGGCTACGCCGTGCCGGCCGCGACCGCCATTACCGCGACCTGCCTGCTGCTCTTCATGGGCGCCATGGGCAAGAGTGCGCAGGTGCCGCTGCACACCTGGCTGCCGGACGCGATGGAAGGCCCGACGCCGGTTTCCGCACTCATCCATGCGGCGACCATGGTCACCGCTGGCGTCGTAATGGTCGCGCGTCTTTCGCCGATCTTCGAACTGTCGACAACGGCGCTTGTCGTCGTGACGGTCGTCGGCGCGATCACCGCCTTCTTCGCGGCGACGGTCGGCCTCGTCCAGAACGACATCAAGCGGGTGATCGCCTATTCGACCTGCTCGCAGCTCGGCTACATGTTCGTCGCGCTCGGCGTCGGCGCTTACGGCGCGGCGATCTTCCACCTGTTCACCCACGCTTTCTTCAAGGCGCTGCTGTTCCTCGGCGCCGGATCGGTGATCCACGCGGTCTCCGACGAGCAGGATATGCGTTACATGGGCGGGCTGCGTAAACACATTCCGGCGACGTATTGGATGATGATCATCGGCACGATTGCGCTCACCGGCGTCGGCATTCCCTTCACCATGATCGGCACGGCTGGATTCTTCTCCAAGGACATCGTCATCGAGACGGCTTTCGCCAGCCACAGCGTGGTGTCGACCTTCGCGTTCGTTATGTTGGTGATCGCGGCCTGCTTTACCTCCTTCTATTCCTGGCGGCTGATTTTCATGACCTTCCATGGCACACCGCGCGCCACCGCCGACGTCATGCACCATGTTCATGAATCGCCTTGGGTCATGCTGGCTCCGCTCTTCGTGCTGGCCGCTGGTGCGTTGTTCGCAGGGGTGCTGTTCAAGGAATTCTTCTACGGCCACGAATATGCGGAATTCTGGAAAGAGGCGTTATTCGTCGCCGGCGGCAACGAATTGCTGGAGGAATTCCACCACGTACCGGCCTGGGTGGCGCTGTCGCCCTTCATCGCCATGATCGTTGGGCTACTGGTGGCCTATTGGTTCTACATCCGTTCGCCGGGCATGCCCAAGGCGCTCGCGCAAAGCCAGTCTGGCCTCTACAAGTTCCTGCTGAACAAATGGTACTTCGACGAACTTTACGACTTTCTGTTCGTCCGCCCGGCCATGTGGCTCGGCCGCTTTCTATGGAAGCGCGGCGATGGGACCGTCATTGACGGAATGGGACCGGACGGTATCTCCGCCCGCGTCGTCGATATCACCAACCGGGTGGTCCGCCTGCAAAGCGGATACCTTTATCACTACGCCTTCGCGATGCTGATCGGGGTCGCGGCCCTCGTCACGTGGATGATGCTCGGGAGCGCCCTTTGAGATGACTGACTGGCCGATCCTATCTCTGGTAACGTTTCTGCCGATCCTCGGCGCGCTCATGATCGCGCTGATCCGCGATGATGACGAAGGCTATGGCCGGCGCAACATTCGCAATGTCGCGCTTCTGGTCACCGTCGTCACTTTCCTTCTGTCGCTGGTCATCTGGATCCGGTTCGACAATGGCTATGCCGGCTTCCAGATGGAAGAGGAGATCGCCTGGCTCGGCGGCAATATCGGCTATCGTATGGGCGTCGACGGCATTTCCATGCTGTTCGTCATCCTGACCACCTTCCTGATGCCGATCTGCATCATCGCCTCATGGCGCGCCATCGAACACCGGCTGAAGGAATACATGATCGCCTTCCTGGTGCTCGAAGCGCTGATGATCGGCGTCTTCTGCGCGCTCGACCTGGTGCTCTTCTATGTCTTCTTCGAAGCCGGTCTGATCCCGATGTTCCTGATCATCGGCGTGTGGGGCGGCAAGCGACGGGTCTACGCCTCGTTCAAGTTCTTCCTCTACACGCTGCTCGGCTCGGTGCTGATGCTGCTCGCCATCATGGCGATGTACGGCATGGCCGGCACCACTGACATCCGCGAATTGCTGGCCTATGATTTCCCGGCCGAAATGCAGACCTGGCTATGGCTGGCCTTCTTCGCCTCCTTCGCCGTGAAGATGCCGATGTGGCCGGTCCATACCTGGCTGCCGGACGCCCACGTCGAGGCGCCGACGGCGGGCTCCGTCCTGCTGGCGGGCATTCTTCTGAAGATGGGCGGCTACGGCTTCCTGCGCTTTTCGCTGCCCATGTTCCCGGATGCGTCGGTCTTCTTCCAGCCAATGGTCATGGCGCTGTCGGTCGTGGCGATCGTCTATACGTCGCTCGTCGCGCTCATGCAGGAGGATATGAAGAAGCTGATCGCCTATTCGTCGGTCGCTCACATGGGCTACGTAACGATGGGCATCTTCGCCTTCAACGAGTGGGGTGTGCAGGGCGCGATCTTCCAGATGTTGAGCCACGGCCTGGTGTCCGGCGCGCTCTTCCTTTGCGTCGGCGTTGTTTACGACCGCATGCATACCCGAGAGATCGCGGCCTATGGCGGCCTCGTCAACAATATGCCGAAATACGCCGTGGCCTTCCTGATCCTGACCATGGCCAATGTCGGCCTGCCAGGCACCTCCGGCTTCGTCGGCGAGTTTCTCACGCTGCTCGGTACGTTCCAGACCCAGCCATGGTACGCCGCCATTGCCACGCTCGGCGTGATCCTGTCGGCGGCTTATGCACTCTGGCTTTATCGCCGTGTCGTCTATGGCAAGCTGGACAAGGAGAGCCTGAAGGGTCTGGTCGATCTGTCCAGCCGCGAGCGCTTCATTCTCTATCCGCTGGTGGCGCTGGTCATTCTGTTCGGCGTGTGGCCGATGCCGATCTTCGATGTGATGGCGGCGTCCGTCGACCAGCTTCTCAATGAAATCGAACGGGCCGTCTCGGACGGCGCGCAAGCCGCCGCACTTCTGCAGCGCTAGGGGAACATCGATATGTCGATCGATCTCAATTCGGGACTCATCGCTCTGGCGCCGGAGCTGGTCATCGTTCTGGGCGCGGTATCGCTGCTGATGATCGGCGTGTTCGCGACCGGCAGCGGTGTGCGGATCGTGAACGGGCTGGCCGTTGCCATCCTGATCTTCGCCGGCGCGCTCGTCATCCTGATGCCGACCGACGGCACGGCCTTCAACGATGCCTTCGTGTCGGACAGCTTCACCCGCTTCATGAAGATCCTGACGCTGATCGGCTCGGCCGTAACACTCGTCATGAGTGTCGGCTTCGCCAAGGCCGAGCGCTTCGACAAGTTCGAGTTTCCCGTCCTCATCATGTTGGCGACGCTCGGCATGATGTTCATGATTTCCGCCAATTCCATGCTCAGCCTCTATATGGGCCTGGAACTACAGAGCCTGGCGCTTTACGTCGTCGCCGCGATCAATCGCGACAGCGTGCGCGCGACAGAGGCGGGTTTGAAATATTTCGTCCTCGGCGCCCTCTCTTCGGGCATGCTGCTCTACGGGATCAGCCTCGTTTACGGCTATACCGGAACGGTCGAGTTCGAGGGCATCGCAGCGGCCGTCACAAACGGCGAAGAGCGTCAGCTCGGCCTTCTCTTCGGCCTTGTTTTCGTGCTGGCGGGCCTGGCCTTCAAGATTTCCGCTGTGCCGTTTCATATGTGGACGCCCGATGTTTATGAGGGTGCGCCGACGCCGGTCACGGCCTTCTTCGCCGCCGCCCCCAAAATGGCGGCCATGGCGTTGCTTGTCCGCGTCGTTATGGATGCGTTCGAGCCGCTGACGTCCGACTGGCAGCAGATCGTCGCTTTCATCGCCATCGCCTCCATGGTGCTGGGCAGCTTTGCCGCTATCGGCCAGAGCAACATCAAACGCCTGATGGCCTACTCCTCCATTGGCCATATGGGTTTCGCACTTGTCGGTCTGGCGGCTGGAACGCAGGCCGGTGTGCGCGGCGTCGCGATATATATGCTGATCTATCTGGCGATGACGCTTGGCGCTTTTGCCTTCATCCTCGCCATGCGCAGGAAGGGCGGCAATTTCGAGAACATTTCCGATCTGGCAGGGCTCTCCTCGACCAATCCATTGATGGCAACGGCCCTGACGGTTCTGATGTTCAGCCTGGCCGGTATCCCGCCTCTCGCCGGATTCTGGGCCAAATGGTATGTCTTCCTCGCTGCGATTGAGGCCGATCTCTACGCGCTGGCCATTATCGGCGTGATCGCCAGCGTCGTCGGAGCGTTCTACTATCTCCGGATCATCAAGATCATGTGGTTCGACGAGCCTTTGGGACGGCTTGAGCCGGTCCAGGGCGAACTTGGCACCGTGCTTGGCGTATCGACGGTCTTCACGCTTCTCTATGTGATCGTGGCCGGCCCGGTCGAAGCCTATGCGGAAGTCGCGGCCCGGGCTTTCTTCGCCGGGTGACGCATCCCGCCGCTAACGCTGCAAGAATTCTTGCCGATCCGCGCTGGCCGGAAGGCGTCGGCCTCATTGCGCTCGGCGATGTGGACAGCACCAATGTCGAGGCACGTCGCAGGGCGTCGGCGGGTGAAACCGGTCCGGTCTGGATTATGGCCGAGCGGCAGCTTGCGGGTCGGGCGCGGCGAGGTCGGAGCTGGGTCAGCGAGCCGGGCAACCTTTACGCTTCGCTTCTTTTGCCACTGGATGGTCGTGCATCGTTGGCGGGAACGTTGCCGCTGGTGGCGGCGTTGGCGGTCCACCGTGCGATCGGGCATTTTCTTCCCTATGCCGACCGCCGGCTACGGCTGAAATGGCCCAATGACGTGCTGATCGACGGCGCGAAGGTCAACGGCATATTGCTGGAAGCGGTCGACGAGCCTTCCGGCCTGTCGATCATCATTGGTTGCGGCATCAATTGTCGTCACCATCCCGACAATCCTGCCTACCCGGCCACACATCTCTCCGCCGAGGGTGCCGACGTGGCGGCGGCGGGTCTGATGCCCTATCTAGCAGCAGAGATGGCGGAAGCTCTTATCCTCTGGGACAATGGCAACGGCTTTGCCGCGATCCGCCAATTGTGGATGGACCGGGCGCAGGGGATCGGCAAGCCCATCCGCGTCAATTTGGATAACGACACCCTCACCGGCTTGTTCGCCGGATTGGATTCGGAGGGTTATCTGATGCTCGAAAGGCCTGACGGGCAGCTGTCCCGGATTTCAGCGGGCGACCTCTTTTTCAAATGAGACCTCAATGAATAAAAAGAATAACGAACTCGTTTTCGCGCCGCTTGGCGGGGTTGGCGAAATCGGCATGAATTTCGGCCTCTACGGTATCGGGCCGAAGAGCAGCCGCAAATGGATGATCGTCGATTGCGGTGTGACCTTTCCGGGACCCGAACTGCCTGGGGTGGACCTCGTTCTGCCGGACATTTCTTTTATCGAGGAGCAGCGCGACAATCTCCTCGGCATGGTCATCACGCATGCCCATGAAGATCATTACGGCGCTATTCTGGACCTTTGGCCACGCCTGGAATGCCCGGTCCATATGAGCGCGTTCACCGCCGCGATGCTGGAATCCAAGCGTGAGCCGCATCAGCGACATCAGATCGACATCAGGCTGTTTAAGGCCAATGAGACCTTCGCGGTCGGCCCCTTCAGTATCAAGGCCATTTCGGTTACCCACTCGATCCCTGAGCCGTTCAGCCTGCTGATCGAGACGGAGTTCGGCCGTGTGCTGCACACAGGCGATTGGAAGTTCGATCCGGAGCCCGCCCTCGGCCAGCCGGTGGACGAGGACCAATTATCGAAGATCGGCGATGAAGGCCTTCTCGCTTTGGTCTGCGACAGCACCAATGCGATGACGGATGGCGAAAGCCCTTCGGAGAAGGCGGTCAATGAAAGTCTGACCGAGCAGATCACGAAGGCGCCGGGGCGGGTGGTCATCACGACCTTTTCGTCCAATGTCGGCCGTATCCGTTCCGTCATGGAAGCGGCCCGCGATAGCGGTCGTTCGCTGCTGGTCCTAGGCCGCTCCATGCGGCGCGTCATGGATGTGGCGGGCGATCTCGGCTACCTTGACGGCTTGCCCGAGCCGGTTTCCGAAGACGAGGCCGACAGCATTCCGCGCGAAAATCTCGCCGTAATCTGCACCGGCAGCCAGGGAGAGTCGCGCGCGGCGCTGGCCAAGCTGGCGCGCGATGAAATGCGGTCCCTCAGCCTGACCAAGGGCGATATGGTGATCTTCTCCTCGCGCGCCATTCCGGGCAATGAGAAGGCCATCAACGACATCAAGAACGGCCTTGTAGAAATGGGGGTGCGCATTCTGGAGAACGACGAAGCGCTCGTGCATGTCTCGGGACATCCGCGCCGGAACGAATTGCGCCGCATGTACGGCCTCACGCGGCCCACCATTGCCGTGCCGGTGCACGGGGAAGCGGCGCATCTGGCGGCCCATGCTGCTTTGGCGGCGGGTGAGGGCATTGCGCAGGTTGCGTCTATCCGCAATGGCGACCTTCTGAAGATCGCTCCTGGCAATGCGGAAATCGTCGACAAGATCGAGGCGGGCCGTCATTACAAGGATGGCCTTCTCTATGGCGATGACCGCCAGATCGGCCTGCGCGATCGTCGCAAGCTCGCTTTCGCCGGAATCGTGTGCCTCAACGTCATCATGGACGAGAAACTGAACCTTCTGGATGATCCGGATATCGAAGCGGTCGGTCTACCCTTCACCGATGGCGGCGGCGAAGGGCTGGAGGACATTCTTCTGGAAGCCGCGATCGGTGCGATTGAGAGCATCCCGACCAAGCGGCGCCGAGACCTCGACCTCGTCGCCGAGGCTGCCCGTCGTGCCATTCGCGCCGAAGCGCGCGATGTATGGGGCAAAAAACCGCAGGTGACCGTTTTCGTGTCCCAGGTCTGAGGTCCGGTTGCTCGGACCGGTTCAACAAACGAAGGGAGGCATTATGCTCGGACGTCTCAATCATGTGGCCATCGCCGTTCCCGATCTTGAAGCGGCTGCTGCGATTTACCGCGACACGCTCGGCGCAAACGTCAGTCAGCCGCAGGCGCTGCCAGAGCACGGGGTCACAGTCGTCTTCGTGGAACTGCCGAACACGAAGGTCGAGCTTCTCGAACCACTGGGCGACGATTCACCGATTGCCGCCTACCTCCAGAAGAACCCGTCGGGCGGCATGCACCACCTCTGTTACGAGGTTGACGACGTCATTGCAGCGCGCGACCGCCTCCAGGCCGACGGGATGCGCGTGCTGGGAGATGGCGAGCCGAAGACGGGCGCCCACGGCAAGCCGGTTCTCTTCCTGCATCCGAAGGATTTCGCCGGCACGTTGGTCGAGCTGGAGCAGGTCTAGAGCCGATGGACTGGGCGTTTTTATTGGCGGTCTATTTCGTGCTCTGGTGGATCACACTGTTTGCCGTTCTGCCTTTCTCCATGCGGGCGCAGAACGAAGGGGAGGAGGGCGTTACGCTCGGCACGCCGGATAGCGCGCCCGAAATGGGCAAGCGCCATATGCTACGCGCCTTTTTGCGTACGACGATCGTATCCGCTTTGCTGATGGGCCTTTACATGCTGGTCAGCTGGGCGTCGGGCTGGTCGCTGAACGATCTGCCGGTACTCATTCCCAATATGTAGGCGTTTTGGCTTTTGCGGACTGCAAAAGGAAACGGGACCGCCAAGCGGTCCCGTTATAGTTCGAACGCGTGATCGTTTCCCCGCATTGCGGGTCGGCTGCGCAAGGCGCGCCGCGATCTCATCCTCCCAAGACAAATTTCGCGCTCTGACAGACCGGGTTCGGTCCCGGCTCTTTCATGTGTCGCGCAAACAAGCAGAGGCTGGCCGTTTTGTCACCTTAAATCTGGTGGTACGCGCTAAAAATCTATGATGCACTGCAGCACGGTCGAGATGTTGCTGGGCGGCGTAGTCCGCCGCCAGCGGTTTTTAGATAATTGCGAATGTTCCTTTCGGTCCAGGAGCGGAAAACCTTCCACTTTACTCATCTTTTGAAAGGCCGCGGCGCCAGTCCGCCGGAGCGGGCGCTTGGCGGTTTTAATCGGCTGGACTCTGCTTTAGAAGATCGCACAACTGCGGTCGATCCGACCGATTCTCCTTCGCCTTCCGTGTCAAAAGGCCGACCCACATGCGTTTGTCGCACTACTTCCTGCCCATATTGAAAGAGACGCCGCGCGAAGCGGAGATCGTGTCCCATCGCCTGATGCTGCGCGCCGGTATGATCAAACAGCAGGCCGCCGGTATTTTTAGCTTTCTGCCGCTTGGCAAGAAGGTGTTGGACAAGGTTTGCGACATCGTTCGCGAAGAGCAGAACCGGGCCGGGGCCATCGAGATCCTGATGCCGACGGTGCAGCCGGCGGACCTTTGGCAGGAAAGCGGGCGCTATAACGCCTACGGCCCGGAAATGCTGCGTATTCGCGATCGGCACGACCGCGATATGCTCTACGGCCCGACCAATGAGGAAATGGTAACGGATATTTTCCGCACCTATGTCCGATCCTACAAGGACCTGCCGCTCAACCTCTACCATATGCAGTGGAAGTTCCGTGATGAGGTGCGACCTCGTTTCGGCGTGATGCGCGGCCGCGAATTTCTGATGAAGGACGCCTACTCCTTCGATCTCGATTATGAGCGCGGCAAGATTGCCTATTACCGCATGTTCGTCGCCTATCTGCGGACATTCGAACGCTGTGGACTGACTGCCATTCCCATGCGGGCGGATACCGGCCCGATTGGCGGCGACCTTTCCCACGAATTCATCGTTCTGGCCGATACCGGTGAATCGGAGGTCTTCTGCAACCGCGCCTTTCTGGAATTTGAAACGCCTGGCGTGGATACCGATTACAGTGACGACAAGGTTCTCACCGATCTGGTGACCAGGTGGACGACGCCCTATGCCGCGACAGACGAGATGCACGACGAAGACGCCTGGCAGAAACTGCCAGAAGACGAGCGTATCAGCGCTAGGGGTATCGAAGTCGGTCACATCTTCCATTTCGGCACGAAATATTCTGATCCCATGGGCGCCAGAGTGGCGGGACCGGACGGTCAGCAGGTGCCGGTTTCGATGGGCAGCTACGGCATCGGGCCGACACGCCTTCTCGGCGCGATCATCGAGGCCAGCCATGACGATGCGGGCATTGTCTGGCCGAAGGGCGTTGCGCCCTTCGATGTGTCCATCATCAACATGAAAGTCGGCGATGGCGTTTGCGACGAGGCTGCCGAAAAGCTCTATCGGGCGGCGAAGGATGGCGGGCTCGACCCACTATTGGACGATACCGATCAGCGCGCCGGCGCGAAATTCGCCACACACGAACTGATCGGCATTCCCGCCCAGATCGTCACCGGTCCGCGTGGCCTCGCCAATGGCGTGGTGGAATGGCGCGACCGCAAGAGTGGCGACAAGCAGGAAATGCCGCTCGATGAGGCGCTGAACAGGCTGGCGGCAGGCGCGATGCAATGAGCGTGGCAGCCGAAGCTTCCGTGACGGGCGATACCAGGGCCCGGCCCTTCGGCAAGTTCGAACGCATGGTCGCGTTCCGCTATCTGCGCGCGCGCCGCAAGGACACCTTCGTTTCGGCCATCGCGCTCATTTCCTTCATCGGCATCATGCTGGGCGTGGCCACGCTCATCATCGTAATGGCGGTCATGAACGGGTTCCGCGAGGAACTGCTGACCCGCATCCTCGGCATTAATGGCCATATCATCGTGCAGCCGGTCGATTCACCGATGGACGATTACGATACCATTGCCGAGCGTGTGTCGGCGCTGGCCGGCGTGCGTGCTGCGTTGCCTGTTGTCGAGGGGCAGGCGCTGGCCGATGGCAAATCGGGCGTCAGTACCGGCGTTCTGGTTCGGGGTGTGCGCGATGAGGACCTGCCGAAGCTCGACATGGTGACGCAGAATGTCCGCCAGGGCAGCTTCGACGGATTCGAACAGTCCGAGGGCGTGGCTGTCGGCGCGCGCCTCGCTGAAAGCCTCGGTCTGATTGCCGGAGACCTCATCACGCTGACCTCGCCCAATGGCGACGTGACGCCGATGGGTATGACCCCGCGTGTGAAAGCGTATCCGATCACGGCCATTTTCGAGATCGGCATGAGCGAATACGATGCCGGCATCGTCTACATGCCGCTGCCGGAAGCGCAGCTCTATTTCAATCAGGAAGGGCGGGTCGGCTCGATCGAAGTGTTCCTCGACGAACCGGACGACGTCGAGGCGATCACGCCCGCCGTGCAGGAGGCGGCGGGGCGGCCGGTGCTGTTGACAGATTGGCGCGAGCGCAATCGCAGCTTCTTCTCCGCATTGCAGGTCGAACGGAACGTCATGTTCATGATCTTGACGCTGATCGTACTCGTGGCCGCGCTCAACATCATTTCGGGCCTGATCATGCTGGTGAAGGACAAGGGGCGGGACATTGCCGTGCTGCGCACGATCGGCGCCTCGCGCGGCGCGGTGCTGCGCATCTTCATGATGACCGGCGCGGCCATCGGCGTAACCGGCACCATTGCCGGCCTCCTGATCGGCCTCTTGGTTTGCGCCAATATCGAGAGCATCCGCCAGTTCTTCTCCTGGCTGTCCGGCACGACGATTTTCGATCCGAACCTCTATTTCCTCAGCCAGTTGCCGGCCAAGCTGGATGTCAGCGAAACCGTGGCTGTGCTGCTGATGGCGCTGACGCTCTCCTTCTTCGCCACATTGCTGCCTGCTCTGCGAGCCGCGCGAATCGATCCCGTCGAGGCCCTGCGTTATGAGTGACGCGCAACCCGTTCTGGAACTCTGCGGCGTTGACCGCGCCTATGACGAGGCCAAGAAGCCGCTCGTCATCCTGTCGGGCGCGGATTTTACTTTGTTCCCGGGAGAAATGGTCGCACTGGTCGCGCCGTCCGGCACCGGCAAATCGACACTTCTTCACCTGGCCGGCCTGCTGGAAAAACCCGATGCGGGCGAGGTGAAACTGCTTGGCAAGTCGTGCGGACGGCTGTCGGACGATCAGCGCACCGCCATGCGGCGCAGCGAGATCGGCTTCGTCTATCAGTTCCACCATCTGTTGCCGGAGTTTACGGCGCTCGAGAATGTCATGATGCCGCAGCTCGTTCGCGGCGTCGACACCTCGGTTGCAAGGTCCCGCGCCCAAGAACTGCTGGACTATATGCGGGTCGGACCGCGTGCCAGCCATCGCCCGGCGGAACTGTCGGGCGGCGAGCAACAGCGTGTGGCGATCGCTCGCGGCGTGGCCAATGCGCCAGCGCTTCTTCTGGCCGATGAGCCGACCGGCAACCTCGATCCCAAGACATCGTCCTACGTGTTCGAGGCTTTGAGTTCTCTTGTCCGTCACGCCGGTTTGAGCGCTCTGATTGCCACCCATAATCTTGACATCGCCGCCCGCATGGACCGCCGCGTCACCCTCTCTGCCGGTAAGGTCGTTTCCGCCTGAAACCGAAGAAGAGGGATCCGAAAGTCGGAACAAATCTCGTTTGACAAAACAGAACAAAACAAATACAAAAGACGTATTAAACGAGAATATGAAAGGGCTTTCCGATGAGCGACATTCTTCAGGACATGGCTGCACTGGTATCGATAGGCAGCTTTCTGGTCGCCAGCGCCTTCTGGCTCGGCGCAATGTAGGGATCGACGCCTGTTGAAACTGGGGACGGTCCGCCGCTGCCGCTTTTCTTGTGGGTGTTGTCCGCGACGACCCGTGGAAGACCAAGTAGGATGAGGGTGGTGCGAGCGAGTCGCTGAACTTTGGAGAGTGGAATGGCAGGTGAGACGCAGACAATGCCGCGCTTTGTGCATCTGCGTGTCCACTCGCAATATTCGCTTCTGGAAGGTGCGCTGCCGGTCGACAAGATCATCAAGGGCGCCTTGGCCGATCAGCAGCCGGCCATCGCGATTGCCGATACGGGCAATCTGTTCGGCGCGCTCGAATTTTCCGAGAAAGCGGCCAAAGCCGGTCTTCAGCCGATACTCGGCTGTCAGTTGGCGGTGGAGTTCGGCGATGGCGAGCCGGACCAGGTCCGAAACCGAAGCCATGTTCCGGTCACGCGGCCCTCGCTCGTTCTGATTGCCGCAACGGAGGAAGGCTGGGCCAATCTCGTTCGCCTCGTCAGTCGCTCCTATCTCGAGGTGACTTCGGGCGAGCAGGCGCATCTGACTGTTCCGGATTTGCAGGATCTGTCCGATGGGATCATTTGTCTGACAGGCGGCCCGAACGGTCCGGTCGGTACGGAGATCGCCGCCGACAGGCTGGAGAACGCAAAGGATCGTCTGAACCGTCTGGCGCGGATTTTCGGCGATCGTCTTTACGTCGAATTGCAGCGTCCGGCAGGCTATGACGGAACCATCGAGTATCATACGGTCCGCCTTGCCTATGATCACGATCTGCCGTTGGTGGCGACGAACGAGGCGTTCTTTCCGACCCGCGACGATTACGAGGCGCATGACGCATTGGTGGCCATTGCCGAGGGGACGGTCATCGCGGTGGACGAGCGGCGTCGGCTGACGCCGGACCATCATCTCCGGTCACAGGACGAGATGAATCGCCTTTTCAGCGATCTGCCGGAAGCCGCGGAAAATACAGTGGAAATCGCTAGGCGTTGCAGCGTTCGCGCCAGAACGTGCAAGCCCATCCTCCCGCGTTTCGCCGGTGCCGACGTGGACGATCCGGCGGTGGTTGTGGCGGCGGAGGCGGCGGAGCTGGCCAAACAGGCCCATGAGGGATTGACCGCCAGGCTCGCCCAACACGGTCCGTGGGAGAATTACAGCGAACAGGACTATCGCGACCGGCTCGATTACGAGCTCGGCGTCATCGAGCGGATGGGCTTTCCCGGCTACTTCCTGATCGTCTCGGATTTCATCAAGTACGCCAAGGGCGAGGGGATCCCGGTCGGGCCGGGGCGCGGCTCGGGCGCGGGCTCGGTCGTTGCCTGGGCGCTTACGATCACCGATCTCGATCCCTTGCGCTTCTCGCTTCTGTTCGAGCGTTTTCTCAATCCCGAACGCGTCTCGATGCCGGATTTCGACATCGATTTTTGCCAGGAGCGGCGCGAGGAGGTTATCACCTACGTCCAGCAGAAATACGGTCGCGACCAGGTCGCGCAGATCATCACGTTCGGTTCGCTGCAGGCGAGGGCCGTGCTGCGCGATGTCGGCCGGGTTCTGCAGATGCCTTACGGCCAGGTGGACCGGCTCTGCAAGCTGGTGCCCGCCAATCCCGCCAATCCGGTCACGCTCGCCAAAGCGGTCGAGGACGAGGTGCGCTTTGCCGAGGAGATCGAAAAAGAGCCGGTGGTCGGGCGGCTGATCGAGATCGCTAAGAAGCTGGAAGGGCTGTACCGCCATGCTTCTACCCACGCCGCGGGTATCGTGATCGGCGACCGGCCGCTGTCCGAACTGGTGCCGATGTATCGCGATCAGCGTTCCGAAATGCCGGTCACGCAATACAATATGAAGTGGGTGGAGCAGGCGGGGTTGGTCAAATTCGACTTCCTTGGCCTGAAGACGCTGACCGTTCTCGATATGGCCGTGCGCTTCATCGCGCGAAAGGGCGAGGCCATCGATCTGGGCGCTCTGCCGCTGGATGATGAGCCGACATACGAGATGCTCTCTCGAGGCGAGACGGTTGGCGTTTTCCAGGTGGAAAGCGCGGGCATGCGCAAGGCCCTGCTTGGCATGAAACCGGATTGCATCGAGGACATCATCGCGCTGGTCGCGCTCTACCGGCCCGGCCCGATGGAGAACATCCCGCTCTATAATGACCGCAAGCACGGCCAGGCAGAGGTGGAGTCCATTCATCCGAAGATCGATCATCTGGTGGAGGAGACGCAGGGCGTCATCGTCTATCAGGAGCAGGTCATGCAGATCGCCCAGGAACTGGCGGGCTATTCGCTGGGAGAAGCCGACCTGCTGCGCCGCGCCATGGGCAAGAAGATCCGCGCCGAGATGGACAAGCAGCGCGTTCGCTTCGTCGACGGCGCGGTCGAGCGCGGCGTCGCCAAGCCCAAGGCGAACCAGATTTTCGACCTGCTGGCCAAATTCGCCGATTACGGCTTCAACAAGTCGCACGCGGCGGCCTACGCCATCGTCTCCTATCAGACGGCTTTTCTGAAAGCGCATCATCCGGCTGAGTTCCTGGCCGCCTCCATGACGTTCGACATGGCCAATACGGACAAGCTAAATGAGTACAGGCGTGATGCCGAGCGGCTGGAGATCGAGGTGCGCGCGCCCGACGTGCGCTATTCGCACCATCTGTTCGAGGTCAGGAACGGCGCGATCCTCTACTCTCTGTCGGCCATCAAGGGCGTGGGCGAAGCGGCCGTTCATCACATCGTCGAGCAGCGCGAGGCGTTGGGCGGGTTCGATTCGCTGGCCGATTTCTGCGAAGCGCTCGATCCGCGTATCGTCGGCAAGCGCGTCTTGGAAAGCTTGATCTGCGCCGGCGCGCTCGACGGTTTTGGTGAGCGGCGCGAGGCCATGATCGCCGGTCTCGATCGGATGATCGGCCTGTCGCAGCGGACGCAGGAAAAGACTGTGAGCGGGCAGGACGATTTCTTCGGCTCAGGCACACTTGATGCGAGGGACCGGCTGCCGCTTCCGGGGGCCGAGCGGTGGAGCAGCGCCGAGAAGCTGCATCGCGAATATCAGGCCGCCGGTTTTTACATTTCGGCGCACCCGCTCGATGAATACAAGGACATCTTGGCCCGCATGCGGGTGCAGAACTGGGCCGATTTCGCCAATGCCGTGCGCCGCGGCGTGAAGGCCGGACGACTGGCCGGCACCGTGACCAGCAAGCAGGAGCGACGCACGCGAACCGGCAGCAAGATGGGCATCGTCATGCTGTCCGATCCGACCGGCACCTACGAGGCGGTGCTTTATTCCGAGCAACTCGTGGAATACCGCGATCTGCTGGAGCCGGGCCGTCCGGTGCTTTTGACCGTGACGGCGGAGAACCGGCCAGAGGGTCCGAGTGTGCGGATCGGATCGTTGCGCAGCCTGGACGAGGCGGCCGAGAGTCAGCATTCGGCCCTGCGCGTCTTCCTGCGCGGAGATGAGGCCTTGGCGCCGCTTCAGCGCAACCTGGCCCCGCGCGGCGAAGGCGAAATCTGCCTCGTCGTTCTCAAGCCAGACAATGGCGGCGAGGTCGAACTTGCCCTGCCGGGCCGTTATCGCGTCAGCCCGTCCATTGCCTCTTCCATGAAGGCGCTGCCGGGCGTAGTGGATGTGGAACTCGTCTGATCAGTCATCCGACCGGGTGACAACATCACGACTGCTGGAGCCTCGATTGGCGTGCGCCAAGGCAGGTGGTGTGTTCCGCAAACCTTGGCCTCACACATGCTCCACTTCATTCGGTCCAATGCGCGCTGGCTGGCTGGCGGTTTTCTCCTCAGTTTCTTCTCGTCCTTCGGTCAGACCTATTTCATCTCGCTGTCGGCAGGCGAGATTCGGGCGGAATACGGGCTGACCAACGGCCAGTGGGGCGGTCTCTACATGATGGCGACGCTGGCCAGCGCCGTGACGCTCCTATGGGTAGGCCGTTCGGTCGATGCCTGGCGAGCCGGTCTGGTCGGCGCCGCATCGCTCTGTGGGCTGGCCATCGCCTGCCTGATGATGGGGTTTGGCCAGGGCATCGTTCTATTGGGCGTCACGGTCTGGCTGCTCCGCCTTTTCGGCCAGGGCATGTGCATTCACGTGGCCACCACCGCCATCGCCAAATGGTTCGTCGCCCAGCGGGGCCGCGCCCTGTCCCTCACGACCATCGGTATCGATTGCGGAGCGGCTATCCTGCCGCTGGCCTTCGTCTTCATCATGCAGGCGGCGGGCTGGCGAACGGCCTGGTTCGTGGCAGCAGCCATGGCCCTGTTCGTCGTTGCGCCGCTTGTCGGTTCGCTCTTGCGTGTGGACCGTGCCCCGCGTGCGTCCGACCCCGTCTCGACGCGCCCCGCGGTCCGGGACTGGACGCGCGGCGAAGCTTTGCGCGACCCGCTCTTCTATCTCCTGCTGGCGGGTGTTCTCATCCCGCCATTCGTTGGCACCACGATTGCCTTCCACCAGGTTTATCTGACCGAACTGCGCGGCTGGTCGCTGGCCACATTCGCCTCGGGCTATCCGCTTTTCAGCGGGGCCACTGTGGTCTCGGCGCTGCTGTGCGGATCGCTGATCGACCGCTTCACTGCCCTGCGAATCCTTCCGGTCTTCCTTCTCCCGCTCATCATTGGCACGGTCACCCTGGCGCTCGGCCGCGAGGAATGGACGATCTTCGCTTGGATGGCCTGCTTCGGCATGGCGCTGGGCACGTCCGGCACGCTGCTTGGCGCGGTCTGGCCGGAGGTCTACGGCACGGCCCATCTCGGCGCGATCCGTTCGGTCATCGTTGCCGCAACGGTGTTCGCAACGGCAGCCGGTCCTGGTCTGACTGGCATGCTGATCGATCAGGGCTATGATTACTCCATGCAGATGATGGCCATGGCCCTGATGGCCGCCATCATGATGGCGATATTGGTGCCGCTTTCGGTTCGGTTGCGCCGCCGCCAGGCGGCCGAAGCACGTGCGGTGGCTTGATCAAACGGTAAAACCGGCCTAGCGACTGCGTCATGATAACCGTACGCTTCGCCCCGTCGCCGACGGGATACATTCATATCGGCAATGCCCGCACCGCGCTGTTCAACTGGCTGCACGCCAAACGGCGGCATGGCCGCTTTATCCTGCGGCTCGACGATACCGATAGCGCGCGGTCCGAGCCGCGCTTTGCCGAGGCGATCGTGGAGGATTTACGATGGCTCGGGATCGTGCCGGACGAGACTGTGCGCCAGTCCGATCGCTTTGCCCTCTACGATGCGGCCGCACAAAAACTGAAGGCGGCCGGCCTTCTCTATCCCTGCTATGAAACGCCCGACGAGCTGGAACGGCGTCGCCGCCTGCGGTTGTCGAGGCGCTTGCCGCCCGTCTACGGCCGCGAGGCGTTGAAGCTGAGCGATGCGGACAAGGCCGGGTTGGAAGGGGAAGGTCGACAGCCGCATTGGCGCTTTCTCCTGCCAAACTTCGCGGACGATCCTTTCGCGCCGCAATCGACCGTCGTCGAATGGGACGACCTTGTGCGTGGGCCGCAGCAAGTCGATCTGGCATCGCTTTCCGACCCGGTTCTCATCCGGGCGGATGGCACCTGGCTCTATACGCTACCTTCCGTTGTGGACGATGGCGATCTTGGCGTCACGGATGTCATCCGCGGCGACGATCACGTCACGAATACGGGCGTGCAGCTGGCGCTGTTCGATGCGCTGGGCCTGGCGCGTCCCCGCTTCGGCCATCACAATCTGCTGACCGATCCGACCGGGGCAGGCCTTTCGAAACGGACCGGCGCGCAGTCCATCCGTGGCCTGCGTGCGGCGGGCCTGGAACCGATGGCGGTCGCCAGCATGGCAACGCTGATCGGCACGTCCCAGCCCGTCAAGGCGTTCGACAGCCTCCGAGCCCTTGCACAGACATTCGAAGCGTCGTCAGCTTCCAGAAGCGCCGCGCGCTACGATCAGAGCGAGCTGCAAGCGTTGAACCGGACAATTCTCCACGAACTGTCCTACGAGGATGTCGAAGCAAGGCTTCGTACGGTGGGAATCGAAGGGCCGGACGCCGCGCCGTTCTGGCAGATGGTCCGTTCCAACCTCGAGCGTTTCGAGGAGGTGGGCGAATGGTGGGGGATCTTACAAAACGGTCCCGAACAGCCCGTCCCCTTCGAGACCGATGAAGACCGCGCCTTTGCGACCGAAGCTTTTGCCCATGTGCCGGAAGGCGATTGGGACGAAACGGTCTGGAAGCGGTGGACCGACGGGGTGAAGGCTGAGACAGGCCGCAAGGGCCGCGCTCTGTTCATGCCGCTGCGGCTGGCGCTTACCGGTCGCCGCTCGGGCCCGGAACTCGCAGACCTTGTCGCGCTTCTCGGTCGGGAAAGAACACTGGCCCGACGGCCCTGATCGGACCGTCAGGCAGTTCTCGCCAGATCGGTTCCGGCTTCCTGGCGATGGCGGCCGGCGGCGGCGTGGGTTTGGGTGCGGGCAACTCGGTCATCTCGATGATTTCCACAGGCGCGGAGGGATAGCCCTTTGCGGCGCGTTCGATACGACCGCGCGACAGGCTGTCGAGACGGATGCGGGCGCGTTTCGAACGCGCGCCATTCATTTCGGCAAGCTCCGAACCGGAGACGCTATTACAACGCGCTGGAGTAATGTCGCAGGGCTTGTGTCCGACATGATCGGCCATGGCGGGGAAAATCGCCACCGAAGCGGTAAGCGCCGCCGCGATAAACCAAACCGTTAGCGAGATAGCGTGCCAGCCCCGTTGCATGGCCGCCATAATGGCCAAATCGGGCGGCGTCTGCGAGAGGGCGGCGCCACGACCTGTTGAAAAGTGCAATGCGAATTCTGGTCGACAGGCATGCCGCCGTCCTAGGCTGACTGGCGTCAGCCCCACAATTCGGCGTCGGGTGGCGAGACGAGAGATCCCGCGTAGCGCAGTGCGGGCTGACGGTCCCGTTTCAGCAGGAGTGGGCCGTCAAGATCGACGAAGTCGGCATTCTGGGCCAGCAGCACCGCTGGCGCCATAGCGAGTGACGTGCCGACCATGCAGCCCACCATGACGCCGAATCCCAACTCATGGGCGCGTTCCATCATCATGCGCGCGGCGGTCAGTCCGCCCGCCTTGTCCAGCTTGATGTTGATGACGTCGTATAGACCGACGAGCTTGTCCAGATCGTCTATGGTGTGGGCGCTCTCATCGGCGCAGACGGGAACGGGGTGCGGCACCGAACGCAGAATTTCATCGTGCCCGACCGGCAGGGGCTGTTCCACCAGCGCGACGCGGTATTGCAGCGCGGACAGAAGGTACTCGCTGATATTGTCCGGCGACCACGCCTCATTGGCGTCGATGATGAAGCGTGATGTGGTGGCCGCGCCTGCAACCGCGTGAAGGCGGGCGTGATCGCCGTCGCCGCCAACCTTGACCTTGATGAGGGGCCGGTGGGCTGCGACCCGTGCATGGTCCGCCATCGTGGCGGTATCGTTCATCGAAATGGTAAAGGCGGTTGTCACCGGAACGGGCGGCATGGTGCAGATGTCCAGATGGGCGCCGCGGCCCGAACGCTTGGCTTCCAAATCCCAGAGCGCGCAATCGATGGCGTTGCGGGCCGCGCCGGCAGGCAGCGCGTCCAGCAGTTCGTAGCGGTCCATCCCGTTCTCAATGGCGGGACGCACCTCTTCGATTTGCGCCAGAACGCTTTCTTCGGTCTCGCCATAGCGCGCATAGGGCACGCATTCGCCATGGCCGGCCGCGCCATCCTGGCTTATGCGTGCATGGACGACGCAGGCTTCGGTTTTCGCGCCACGTGATATGACGAACGCTCCGGCTATCGGAAAGCGCTCGGGCGTCGCAACGAGCGTGCGGGGCATACGATCTCCCTGAACCACCGGCCATCCTTTTTAATGACGGATGACATGAGTCGAAGACACCGATAATGAAGAACGCATGGCGAGTGAAGATGACAATGCCGAATCAATAGCAAAAGGCGAGGCGGCCGGTGTCCAGGAGCACCGTTCCGAGGATGGCCGCGAACTGTCGCTGACCGGCAATTGGACGACGCGTAGCATCGCCGCCATCGACGGCTGGATGCGTGAACTCGCATCCACGGCGCCAGAAAGGATCGTTCTCGACTTCGCGTCCATCGCCAATATCGATACGGCGGGGGCGTTCGTGATCCGCCGTACCGTCGAGGAATTGCGCCAGGCAGGCAAATCGGTCGAGTTTCGTAACATATCGCACAGCGAAGAAGTTCTTCTGGATGCGGTGGCCGATGCGGCCAGCCAGAGCATGCCGGAAAAGCCGTCCTCGGGTTTCGGTCTTCTGACGCCCTTTGCGGTTATCGGCCGTAGCGTCTTTGCGATGGCTGAACAGATGAAATACGCGTTCGGCATTCTCGGCTCGGCTATTGCCGGATCGTCCGGCCACGGCATTTCGCTGACCGCGATCGTTGCGCAGATCCACCGCATCGGCGTCGGCGCCATTCCCGTCGTACTGCTGATGAATGCGATCATCGGCGCTATTGTTGCCCAGCAAGGCGCTTTCCAGCTTCGCTATTTCGGCGCGGAGATCTTCGTGGTCGATCTGGTCTCGGTACTCGTTCTTCGCGAAACCGGTGCGCTGATCACTGCTATCATGATCGCCGGTCGGTCCGGCTCGGCCATCACGGCGGAGATCGGCTCCATGAAGATGCGCGAAGAGGTGGACGCCCTGAAGGTGATCGGCCTCAATCCCATCGGTGTTCTGGTCTTCCCGCGTCTGGTAGCCCTGATGATCGCCCTGCCTTTGCTGACGGTCGCCGCCAATGCGGCGGGGCTGGCCGGGGCGATGGTCATTGCGAACTACTATTCCGACATCAGCTACACGGCCTTCATTACCCGCATGGGAGGATGGATCGATGTTACGACTGTCTTTGCGGGGCTTGTCAAAACGCCGTTCATGGCGCTCGCCATCGGCGTGATCGCATCGATGGAGGGCATGCGGGTCGGCGGCAGCGCCGAAAGTCTCGGTGCGCGCGTCACGGCATCCGTGGTCAAGGCCATCTTCGTGGTCATCGTGCTCGATGGCCTGTTCGCCATCTTCTTTGCCTCGATCGGGTTCTGACCATGGCGATGACCGAAACCGTCGACAAGACCGAATGGCAAGTTGGTGACGCCGAGGAGCGGCGGGTGATTCTGTCGGCCGAGGACATTACGGTTCGGTTCGGTACGCAAACGGTTCTGGATGGACTCGATCTGGATGTTTATGCCGGTGAGGTGCTGGGTTTCATCGGACCGTCCGGTTCCGGCAAGAGCGTTCTTCTGCGAACCGTTCTCGGCCTCAACCGCAAGCAGGGCGGAACGATCAGCCTCTTCGGTCAGAATATCGAAGAACTGGACGAGGACGAACGCACCGCAATCGATATGGCGATGGGCGTTCTGTTTCAGCACGGCGCGCTGTTCTCTTCGTTGAATGTGTTGGAAAATATCCAGGTTCCAATGCGCGAATATCTCGATTTGCCCAAGAAGTTGATGAACGAATTGGCCATGCTGAAGATCGAGATGGTCGGCCTGCCGCCGGAAGCGGCGTGGAAGTTTCCCGACGAACTGTCCGGCGGGATGGTCAAGAGGGCGGCTCTGGCCCGTGCCCTGTCGCTCGATCCCGCCATCGTCTTCTTGGATGAGCCCACTTCCGGGCTCGATCCGATTGGCGCAGCCGACTTCGACGAACTGGTCCGGCAGCTTTCCGACACGCTTGGCCTGACCGTCTATATGGTCACCCACGATCTCGACAGCCTGTTTTCGGTCTGTGACCGAATTGCCGTACTTGGCGATAAGAAGGTTCGCGTCGCTGGCACGATCGAAGACATGCTGGTATGTGAGGACCCTTGGGTTCAATCGTATTTTAACGGAAAACGTGCGCGGCAGATCAAACGATGATCGCCTCCGCGGCTGCAGCGAAGTGATGAACGACTTATGGAAACACGCGCCAATTACGTTGCAGTCGGTGCCTTCACCATTGTGCTGCTGCTGGCCGCTTTCGGCTTCGTCTATTGGACGAGCGGTGCGGGCGACAAGGCGGAGATGGTGCCGGTTCAGTTCCAGATTCCCGGCTCTGCGAGCGGCCTCACACGCGGCAGCCTCGTCACCTTTAACGGTGTGCGGGTCGGTACCATTTCATCCGTTTTCATCGATGGTTCGCGCCCCGATGTTGCGCTCGCGAACGCGCAGGTCGACATCGCAACGCCGGTGACGCCCTCGACCCGAGCTGGCGTCGGCATCGCCGGTCTGACAGGCACGGCCAATATCGAACTGTCCGGCGGCGATCCGAACGAAGAGAACATCCTACGCAAGGCGGCCGCGGAGAATCGCAGCGCGATCATTCAGGCCCAGCCGTCCCAGCTGGCAACCCTTATGGAAACGGGAGAAAGCATTCTAAACCGCGTCAACGAGGTGGTAGGCGAACTGGAGGGCTTTACGAGCGATGCGCGCCAGCCGCTGACCCAGTCGCTGAAGAATGTCGAAGAGTTCACTTCCGCGCTGGCGGACAATTCCGACGAGATCGGTAATTTCCTGGCCGCCGCCGGAGATCTGTCCGAAACGATTGGCGGTCTGTCCGGCACGATCGAGGGCTCGGTCAGGCAGATCGAGCAATTGCTGACCGCCATCAATCCGGAAGATCTCGGCCAGTCCGTGGCCAATGTCCGGAAAATCACCGAGGAACTCGTGGCTGCGTCGGAGCGGGTTTCCGGCGTGGTGGCGCAGGCTGAAACCTTCATCGGCGAACTGGAGCCCGGCGTCGGCCAGCAGTTCATGACCGATGCGAGCGAAACATTGTCATCGGTCCGGCAGGTGGTGGCCAATGTGGAACAGCGCATCGATCCGATCGTCGCCAGCCTTCAGAACACCCTGCAGAAGACCGAAGCCATACTCGATGGCGTGGAATCGGAAGATATCGGCCAGACCGTCGCAAATGCGCGTCAGGTTTCGGAGCGGCTGACCACCCTGACCGAACGAGTCGATACGGTGGTTGCAAAGGCCGATACCTTCCTTGGCGATGTGGAGCCGGGCGCCGGCAGCGCGCTGGTGGCAGATGCCCGGTCGACGCTCTCCTCGCTGCAGGCTATCACCGAGGATGTCGGCTCGCGGATCGATCCGATCGTCAGAAGCGTGCAGCAATCGGTCGAACGCGCCGAAGCGATTCTGGAGACGGTCGAACCGCAGGAAGTCGAGCAGGCGGTTGAAAATACGCGTGAGCTTGCCGAACGGTTGAATGCGGCTTCGGTTCGCATCGACGGCATTCTGGCCAAGGCCGACGCCTTCATGGGCGGGCTGGACGCCGATGCCGGCAACACATTGATGACCGAAGCGCAGCGTACCCTGGCGAGCATTCGCGAGGCTGCGGTCACGATCCAGCAGACCTCCAACACCTTGAATAGCCGCATCGATCCGATCGCCGGCTCGATTCAGAACTTCACCGATCGCGGACTGAAGGACGTGCGGTCCCTCATTACCCAGGCAAGCAGGTCCATCGAGCGGATCGAGCGAAGCCTGACGGAGTTGGGCCGCAATCCGCAGCGGATCATTACCGGCGGAGAAGGACAGGTGCGCAGTTATGACGGTCGCCAGAGACGATAAGAAAACGTGGCGCGGCGGCGACACGACGAGGCCGATGGAAGGTGCGAACTGCCGAACAGGTCGGACCTTCCTTGACATTATTCGATGGCGTGCCGCCTAGTCGCGCCGCGTAAACGTTCTCAACGGGGCGAGAACGAGGGAAGAGAAGCGTATTTCCGTGAGCGATCCACATTCGACGATCAAGATGTTTGGCGATAATGTTGCAAAAAGCCTGCGCCTATTGCTGATGGCCGTCTTTGTGGCCGTTCTGCCAGGTTGCGCGCTGGTGGGCGGCGGTTCGCCGGAGCTCGATACGTTTGGCCTGACTGCACCCGATCCGCAGACGCGCCTTTCCACCCGCCGGCAGATTCTGCTGCCGGAGCCGAGCGCGATCAAGGCCTTGGATGGGCAGAACATCGTGGTTATGACGTCGCCGACCATGGTGACCTATCTGGACGGCGCGCAGTGGAGCGATCGGCTGCCGCTTCTGGTCCAGGCAAGGCTTCTGCAATCCTTCGAAATGGCCGGCATTGCCGGTGTCGGTACGCCGGGCGAGGGGCTCGCGATCGACTATCAGCTCATCACCGATATTCGCGCCTTCGAGATCCGTGCCTCCGGCCCGGAAACTGCGTTCGTGGAGATTTCGGTGCGGCTGCTTAATGACCGGAACGGTCAGGTGGTTCGGCAGGCTTCCTTCGATGCAGAAGTCGCTGTCGCGGGGTCCGGTCCGGATGCCTACGCCAGCACGCTCAATCTGGCGTTCGAAGACGTTGCCAGCCGGATCGTCAACTGGGCGCTCGGTCTGATCTGAATAGGGCGTTCAGGAGCGCCGAACCGCGGTCGTCAGGCCTGACGCTCCGGTACGGTCACGACCATACCGTCCATCTCATCGATGATCGGCACCTGACACGACAGGCGCGAGGTCTCGCGCGCGTCATAGGCGAGATCGAGCATGTCTTCTTCCATGACGTCCGGCTCGCCGACCATCTTCATGAAGGGCTCGTCGATATAGACATGACAGGTGGCGCAGGCGCAGGCGCCGCCGCATTCCGCTTCGATTCCCGGAACGGCGTTCCGAACGGCCGTTTCCATCAGCGTGGCGCCGTTTTCGGCGGCGATATCGAAGCGCGTCCCGTCAGGGGCAACGAAGGTGATTTTCGGCATGAGACCCTCAGAGAGGAAGGAATGGCGCGAACGGAACGACCCGCCCGTTTCTGGTCGGTGTCCGATTGGCAAAGCTTGAGAGAGCTGTCAACTCCGCCGAAGCAAAGGCAGGTGGCGTCTCAGCGAAGGATCGAGGCGCAGAATTCCTGTACGCGCTCGATTTCGGTAAAGAGCTCGCCGAGGGCTTGATCGTTGTCGCGATCGCTTTCCAGCCGGGCCGCCACATCCGCAAGATCCATTGCGCCGACGCCGCGGGCGGAGCCCTTCAGCGCATGAGCCAGAAAATGCCGCTCTTCGCTCGAGGCGTGCTTCAGGGACGCCGCACTTTGCTGAACCTGCGTGCAGAAGAGTCGGAGCACTTCCTCGCCAAGGGCCCGGTCGCCGAATGTCTGCTCGGACAGATGATCCAGATCGATCGGCCGGCCCTTCGATTTGGCGCATCGTTCGCCACCTGGTCGGTCGAACGCGACGGACTGGATTTTGCGTGCAAGGATCATGGCGAACTCCTGCGGCCAAAGGGCGCTGATAAGGTTTGTAACGATAATGGGACCGTTTCGCTTAACCTTGCCTTAACGAGGCCATAGAGCTGTGCCCAAGGAAAATGCTGGCTCCGCTCGGCGTTAACTAAACTTAAAGACAAATGAAGAAGCCCGGACGAAATGGTTTTAAACCGGGCTCGCTGTCTTTACGATGGAAGTAGTATGGTTGTGGCTCATGCGTCCGCTTTCAATGGCGGGCTTCACTCCGAAGGAGTGGCTGGAACCGGTAGACAAAGGTGTTGCGTATGGCCGGCAAACCCAACGAAAAAGAGAATTTCGAGGACCTTGAAGGTCTGCTCGATGGCGATTTCGATCTGGATATCGGAGAGATCGAGGCCGAGTTCGGCGACGAACAGGTGCAAGATGCCACGCCGGTCGCAGCTGGCGATCAGTCGTTTCAGCTCGAGGAATTTGACCTTGATGAGTTGACCGCGCAGATCGAGACCGCCGCGCGCGATCTGACATCCGAAGGCAGCGACGAAACCACTGCGCCGGAACCTTTCGAGGCAGAGCAGCCTGCATGGACGACCACGGCCGATGATTTCGAATTGGCCGCGGATGAGGCGCAGAACGATTTTGCCGCGGAACTCGACACCTACGATTTCCAGACTGGCCTGACGGAGACGGCGCAAGCCGATACGGCCATTGCTGGCGATGAAACGCCGGTTGCCGCCGCCGCCGGTGCGGCCGCAGCGGGCGGGGTGGCAGCGAGCTCGAAAACGAGCGCTGCACCCATAGCCAGTAATGATCCAACCCCGGAACGGGGCCGCTTTGCCGCAGCCAATGATGATGATCGGCGCAAGGATTATCGCGCCACAATCGCATCGTTGCGCCGTGGCGCGCCTCTGATCGCTTATTGGGTTGCGGCGCTCGTTTCCATCGTGTGGTTCATCGGCACCTTCGCCGTGGCTGGTTTCGTCTTCGACGCGCCGGTTTGGGAAGCCGGTACGCTTCAGAACGTGACGTCCTCGCCAGCTCTTCTCATCACGCTACTGATCGCCTTCATTCCCTGCCTTCTTTTCTTTGCCTTTGCCTCGCTGATCCGCCGGGCTCAGGAAATGCGCATGGTCGCGCAGTCCATGACGGAGATCGCCTATCGGCTGGTGGAGCCGGAAGAACTGGCGATGGAGCGTGTCCACACGGTCGGATCGGCCGTGCGGCGTGAAGTCCGCGCCATGCAGGAAGGGATCGATACGGCCATCAATCGCGCCGCCGGTCTCGAAAGCGTCATGCGCGGCGAAATGGGCGAACTGGAACGCTCTTATGCAGAGAATGAATCGCGCATGCGCGGTTTGCTCGATGGCCTGGCAGCCGAACGCGACGCCGTTTCCCACCATGCCGAACGCATGCGCGAAACCGTCCGCGTTTCCCACGAAGCGCTGCGCGACGAGCTGAGCGAATCGACCGATTTCATTCGCGACAATATTCTCAAGGCCTCGACCTCCCTATCCTCGCAGCTTTCGCTCTCTGGCGAAGGGCTGAGTAATCTGCTGGATGAGCGGGTTGCCGCCATCGGCGCAATCGCCGATTCCGTTGGAACGCGTCTCGATGAGACAGCGACGCCGCTGCTTCAGCGTATCGCAGAGACCACCACGGGCCTGGACCAGACCGTTGAAAAGATGACGGAACGCGGCCGCCGGTTCGAGGAAGGCGTGTCCGCTGCGCTGGACGAGCGGCTGACCGCCATTGATGAGCGCAGCGATGCTTTTGCCATCCGCTTTGCGCAGTCCGTCGACGGGCGTCTCGAAACGCTGGACGGCAAGACCTCTGAGATCGAGAAAAAGATCGCCGATGCCCTCGATGGCCGGCTTGCCATTCTGAACGAACGCAGCGTGGCGATGACCTCGACGATTTCCGGCACCCTCGACGAACGTATCGATGCGCTGGAATCCAAGGGTGCCGCGATAAACGATCGTCTCATCGGCTCTCTGGATGAGCGGCTGGCGCGTCTGGAAGACAAGGGTTCCGCGCTCGGCGCCGGACTCGCCGCATCACTGGATGCGCGAATCGCCGAGCTTTCGGAGATCATGGAAGAACGGGCGTCCAGCCTGTCGTCCACGCTCACGGACGGGACGCGCTCCTTCGCCGATACGGTCAGTGCGGGCGAAGAGAACTTCGTCGGAACGATCGCCGGTCATCTCGACAGGCTGGACGAAACACTCACCCACCATCGTGAGGCCTTTGACGAAAAAGTCGGCGAATCGGCGAACGCATTCGGCCAGACGCTCGACAGTTACAGCCGCGACAGCCTGGAGCGCATCGACGGCGTGGCGACGCGCGTGGGCGAGGCCCTCGAGAGCCGGACGCAGCAGGCAGTGGAACGTCTCGACAGTGCGGCCACAGGTCTCGGCGAAACGCTGGAAACCCGCTCGCGCGAGACGATGGACCGGATGAACACTGCCACCGGCGAATTCGGCCAGCAGTTCGACAACCGCCTCGAGGCCATCCGCGTCAATCTCGACGAACGCGGCGAAATGCTGCTGGGTGAGTTCGACACGCGCGCCAGGGCGCTGGAGAGCAACACCGAACGTCTGAATGACGCACTACAGACCCGCGCCGATGCCATGAACGCCACGCTGCTGGACCGTACAAAGAAACTGGCGGGTACGATGAGCAGCGCTCGCGATGAGCTCACGGCCTCGATTGATCAGGGCAGCGCTCGTCTTTCGGAACGTGTTGGCGCTCTTTCGAGCGAGATGGCGCGTCTGGTCGACGACCGTCTCGACAATATGATCGGCCGTCTCGAGGAAGGCCGTGATCGCATCGCCAATGCGCTGCGTGACGATGTGTCCGAAGCGGAGCGGATCCAGACGGAACTGTCCGACAAGATCGCTGCGGAATTCGCCAAGAGCCATGACAATCGGGAACGTCTGTCCGATCTGATCGGCCATTTGATGGACGAAGTTCGTGGCGGCAGTGAACGCCTCGATAGCGTCTTCGCCGAACGGCTGAGCATGATCGATGAGCGTTCGACGACGATGGAAAACGCCCTGACCGTTGGCGCTGACGGCGTTCGGCGTGCGCTGGAGCAATCGGCCGGCACAGTGGCCAGCTCATTGCGCGGCGTTGTCGTCGAGGCCGGGGAACGCCTGGCCGAGGATGCGGGCCGTGCAGGCGAGGAAGCCGAGCGCCGCCTTGTGGAGCGGACCGAGAACCTTCGTGGCTTGTTCCGTGATGTCGACGAACAGGTCGAGCGCATGGGCGCTCGTGTCGACGGGCTGAAGGGCTCGCTGACGAGCGAAGCGGAGGCTGTCGACCGCACCCTTGCCGATCTCGGCGATCGCTTCGTCGCATCGGCCGAAAAGGCTGGCGATGCATTGCGTAATCGCGTTGGCGATATGGAAGGACTGGTCGAAGCTGCCGGCCATCAGTTGGGCCGTTCGGTCGCCGGATCGGCCGAAAATATCGCCGAGCGGATCGCTGAACTCCAGACCCTTCTTGCCGCGGCGGAGATGCGTCTTGCCGACGGCATGTCGCAGACCGGCAATCAGCTGAACGATCGCGTCGAAGCCATCATGCAGACGATTGCGGCGGCAGACAGCGATTTCGCCAATGTGTTGGACGCCAATCGCGATCGCGTTCGTGAGACAGTCACCGACGTGGAACGCGCCTTCAGCGAAGCTGATGACCGCATCCGTACTCGCACAAGCCTGACCAATAGCGATCTGCGCAACCGAGCTGAAACGATCGCCAAAGCGTTCGAAGAAATAGATCAGCGGCTCGGTAGCGGTGTCGCTGAAGTTGAGGCCGCGTTGAAGGCTGGCGCCGACAGGGCCGGGGAGCGCTTTGCCGCTACCGTTGGTGAAACGAAGGCCGATCTGGAGCGTCGGACGGGTGAACTGAGCGACAGCATTTCGGTTCGCGCCCGTGAGCTTGGCGAAGTCATCGAAAGCACCACGAACGGTATCGACGAGACCTTGTCCAACCGTGCGAAGGAAATCGAAGAAACGCTCTCCGGCCGCGTGAACGAAATTAATGAAGCGCTGTCTGGCCATAGCAAGCAGATCGAAGACACGCTGAATGCGCGTAGCCGCGAACTCAACACCAGCCTTGCCATGCGTGCGACCGACTTCAACCGTATCCTTGACGAAACGGCCGCTCCACTGATCGATCGGTTGGCGGAGCAGGGGTCCACCCTGCAGGGGCAGTTGGAAGAAGCGAGCCGCGCGGCAACCGAGCATTTGCGGGCAGAAAACGCCAAGCTCGTCAACGCTTTGGCGCATCGCACCGCCGAGACGTTGACGGCAATGGAAAACGCTCGCAGCTCGCTCAGCGAGGAAGTGGGCAGCCTGATTGGCCGGCTTTCGACATCCAACGGTCGCCTCGATCAATTGATCGCAAGCGCCCGCGAAAGCCTCGGCGAAGTGGATGGTTCGCTTTCGGAGACGATCGAACGGCTGTCGAGCCGCAGCGAGGAGGCCAGCCGCAATCTTGCTGCTTCCGCCCGCCTGATGGACGACAATTCGGAGCGCTTGCATGAAATGTCCGGCGGGACACTGCGCGATGTCGCATCCATCGTCGCCACGCTGGACCAGCACGGCGGCATGCTGCGCGAGGCGACCGATCTGCTGAACGCCGCGCAGTCAAATCTCTCGTCGACCGTAACCGACCGGCAGGATGCGTTGCGCGATCTGGCGGATGGCCTGGTCCTGCGCAGCCAGGAAATCGAAAAGTCGATGAAGGGCTTCGAGCTTCTGGTGTCCGGCGCGATCTCCAATGTGGAAAGCCGTGCGCGTAGTGCCACAGAAACACTGGCCACCGAACTGACGGAGAAGACCGACGGTCTGACCCAAAGGGTCTCCGAAACGACCGATGGTCTGCGCAGTCGCGTCAGCGAGACGACGGACACGCTGGACAAGCAGGTCTCGGCCGCGGTCGAAGCGGCGACCGGTCGTTTTGCAGACGCCACGGAAGAAATGCGCAAGACCGCGCAGGATATTCGCAAGGAACTGGAAGAGACCCGCGGCGAACTGAAGCGCGGCGTGTTCGATCTGCCCGACGAGACGCGCGAGAGCACGAGCAAGATGCGTCGCGCGGTGGCCGACCAGATCAGCGCGCTTCGGGAATTGTCGCAGATCGTCAGCCAATCCGCTTCTGTCGTCACGCAACCGCAGGCTGAGGCGCCGCCCATGCGGGCCGCTGTGGGCATGGAGAATGTTTCGCCGCCCTCAGGCGCTTATCCGACCGCACCCGCAGCGCCGGCGCAGTCTGATATTCCGCGTGCGGAAGCTGCCAGTGCTGCGCCATCGCGTCCGGCCTACCGGCCCGCAGAAACAGTGCCGAGTGCGGCGGATGAGAGCGATTCCTGGGTACGCGGCCTTCTGCGCCGTGCGAGCCATGACGAAGAACCGACGCAGTCCGAGCGCCGTTCGCCAGGGCAGGTGGTCGACAGCCTCAATTCGCTATCGGTCGATATCGCCCGGGCCATCGATCAGAACGCCGCTCTCGATCTGTGGAAGCGCTATCAGGCTGGAGAACGCAACGTCTTCACCCGCCGGCTTTACACGCTGAAGGGACAGCGCACCTTTGACGATATTCGCGCCAAATACGATAAGGACCGTGAATTCCGCAACGCCGTGGACCGCTATTGCGAGGATTTCGAACGCCTCCTGCAGTCCGCATCCAAGGATGGTGCGGCGCTGGAACGTTATCTCGGCAGCGACCAGGGCAAGGTCTTTACCATGCTTGCCCATGCCAGCGGCCGTCTTCGCTAAGAGGACGCCTTCCACTCGATAATCAAAAAGGGAGGGTCTCACGGCCCTCCCTTTTTTCTTGAATGATCCTGTGGCATGGGCGGGCTGGAAGAAAAAGATCGACAGGGAGGCGAGCCATGACCACAACCGCGTCGATCGAGTCGGGCGATCCGTTCGCCGAGCGGCAATGGCGGCTCGCCCATGGTCGGGCACTCGTGCTTGGCCCGCGCGCTGTCATTATGGGCATCCTCAATGTGACCCCCGACAGTTTTTCCGATGGCGGCCGTCATGCAAACGTCGATCAGGCTGTCGAGCACGCATTGAAAATGGTGAGTGAGGGCGCCGCCATCATCGATATCGGTGGCGAATCGACTCGTCCCGGCGCCGAGCCTGTGAATACAAGCGCTGAGCAGGATCGTGTTCTGCCCGTTATCGAAGCCTTGTCGGCCCAGTCCGACGTACTGATCTCCATCGATAGCCGGCGCGCGGAAACGGCCCGCCTCGCGATCAGGGCGGGCGCCCATATCATCAACGATGTCGAAGGGTTGCAGCATGATCTTCGCATGGTGGATGCGGTTTCGGTTAGCGGGGCTGGTCTCGTGGCCATGCATACCGGGCGGGATCGCGAACGGCTTGCGGACCCTTTGGCGGACCAGCGATTTTTCCTGAACAAGGCCATCCGCCTGGCGGCGGAGGCTGGCGTCGGGAAGGATCGGCTTGTTCTCGATCCTGGTTTCGGTTTTGCGAAGACCCCCGTCGATAATCTGGCCCTCATGGCGCGTTTCGACGAACTCCACGCGCTGGGCCATCCGCTTCTTGTCGGCACGTCGCGCAAGCGCTTTCTGGGCCAGATCACCGGTCGGGCGGCGAATGAGCGCGATATGGCGACTGTCGCTTCCAGTGTGATATTGCGACAAGCGGGGGCCGCGATCGTTCGCGTCCATCATGTCGCCGCTCATGCCGACGCGCTGGACGTGTGCGACGCCATGCGGCAACCATCCTTGTTCGACCTGTCGGGAGAGGCCTGATGCGCTATTCGATACGCATAGACAATTGTGGGTTTTTCGCTCGGCACGGCGTCTTTCGCGAAGAAGAAGCGTTGGGGCAGCGTTTTTACGTGGACGCCGTTCTCGATCTCGAAGTAGGCGACGCGCTGCAGACGGATACGCTTGCCGGCACGGTCGATTATGGCGAGGCCTACGATCTCATTGCCGAAGTCGTCATGGGCGAACGGCGCTATCTGATCGAATCCATCGCGATGACGACCGCGAAAACGTTGGTGGAGCGCTTCGAGCCCGTTATTCGGGCCGAGGTGACGATCCGCAAGCCGAATGCGCCCGTTCGAGGCGTTCTGGACTTCGTGGAGGTGAAGGTTGCCTGGCCACAATAGGGAGCCGACCGAGGTTCTCATTGGCCTGGGCGGTAATCTTGGCGATCCGGAAAGCGCTTTTCGTCGTGCTCTGCAACGTCTGTCGGCGGAAGGCTCACTTGTCATCAGCGCGGTTTCTTCGCTCTGGCGAACGCCGCCCTGGGGCATGGAGGATCAACCCGACTATCTGAACGCATGCGCGCGCGGAACGACTGCGCTGTCGCCCCAACTGCTGTTACAGCGGCTCCTCGCCGCCGAAGAGGCGGAAGGCCGTATCCGCGGTGTCCGCTGGGGCCCCAGAAGCGTCGATCTCGATCTACTGTTTTTCGGAATGCGGTCGATTGCGGAAGAAGGGCTGACATTGCCCCATCCGCGTATTGGCGAGCGTGCCTTCGTGCTGCTGCCGCTTGCGGAGATCGCGCCGGACTGGTGCTACGAAAACGAGACCATCGAGGTGCTTGCGGCCCGCTCCGACCGGACCGGTCTCGACATCATCGCTTCGCCTGCCGATTGGTGGGTAAGCCGGTAAGCGCTTCCAGAAAGATTGATAAGCCTAGCGAACCGAACTGGTCGTCACGGCATCGATGCGATTCAGCCCCAGCCCGATCACCGGAACCATGCCATCGCCCACGCGCACCGAAATGGTGATCGTCATCTTGTCGCCATCGGTGACCCGGGCCAGCATTGCGCCGTTCAGCTCGTTGCGCTTCAAAGTGAAAATCGCGCGACTGCCGCCGACATTGCCGCCGATAATGTCGAGGCCTTTGCCAAGTGCGCCGTCGAGAAACGCGCCGCGATAGCCGCCTTTCGCCCAGTGGATCTTGGCTTCCATTCTCTGCGAGAAAATGCCCACCCGGCAGGTTCCGCCGATTGTCATTGCCGCATCGGCCAGGCTCTGCACGCCAGCAAGCTTGCAGTTGAATTTCGTGCCCTTGTACTTGCCGGCGACGATCTCGCCGGCCCCGGCCCATTCGCCCTGCACGGACTGGAAAAAGGCCTGATCGCTGCTCGGAGGCCCGGCCATGACCGGACCAGCGGACAGAATGAGAAGGCTGGCGGCGGCGACTATCGATCGGAACATGAAACAGCTCGGCTCACACAAGGGGACAAGGTGAGGCGAGTGTTACCGAAAGCGGTTAATCATTCATGAGCGCGCCGGGTCGTCTTTCACTTTTTCCGCAGTACTCAGCCGCGTCAATTCGCCCAGAAAGTCGCTCATGGTCGGCCGTTTCCTAGCGTTGAAAGGCATGGGGCGCACCGTATCGAGCGCTGCGATGCCGATACGCACGGTCATCAGGCCATTGACCACGCCTTCGCCGAGCCGCGCCGAAAGGCGGGCGGCAAGCCCATGACCGACCACCTGCTGGACGAGACCGTCACCAACGGCAATCGAGCCGGTGACCGCCAAATGGGCAAGCACATCCCGCGCCAGCCGGATGAAGCCGAGCGTGCCGGGACGCGCCCCATAAAGTTCCGCGATTTGGCGAATGAGCCGTCCCGATTCGAACAGCACATAGGCCAGATCGACAACAGCCCGCGGTGAGACGGCGGTCACCACGCTGACGCGCTTGGCGGAATTCAGGATCATCGGGATCGCCTTCTTATCCAGCGGCCCGAGCATTTCCTTTTCGGCCAGCGCCAACAGATCGGGCGGATCGATGATGTCGTCCATCAGCCGCGCCATCTCGGCCCGCCCCGCCTTGGCTTCAGGCCTGTCGGCGAGCGTTTTGGAGATATCGCCGATCAGCGCCTGCGCGCCGTCACGCGTCGGATGCGTCACCTGTTCGATGCCGCGCGCATGAAGCCGCTCCACCGAACCCAGCCGGCGCAGAGCCCATAACTCGCGCAGCACCCCCACCACAAGCGCCACGAGCGCCAAGGCGGCAAGACAGGCGGCTGTCCACCCGAGCCAGTCCGAACGCGTGAAGAGATCGCGGATGAGTTGGTCGATCCAAAGGCCGATCGCCAGCGACAGGAGCAGACCCAGCGCTCCGAAGAACAGCCGCCGCAGCGTGAAGAGCCGGCGTTTTCGCGGCGGTGGAGGAGGGGGCGCTTCCAGTCCATCCAGGTCGAACGGATCGTCCGTTTCCGGCGAGAAATTGATCCGTTCCATCTCGCGAACGGCCAGAGGGACGCGAGGCTCCGTTGGTGCCGCTGCCGGGGCGGGCGCCGCATCCTCCGGAACGCGAAAACTCTGTGGCGTGCGGGGTGTATCGCTCATACCAGCCGGTCTCCGAGAAGGAACTGCATCGCGCGGTCCAGGCGAATATGCGGCAGCGAAAGGGCGGCGCCATTGGCGGTCGTTTCCACGGCCGGCGGGCGGAACCGGACGAAGCGGATCGGATGGGCGGGTTCGCCATCCTTCCCTCGTGTGAAGATCGCATCGGGATCGGGCGGCAGATCGCCTGGAAAGATGGCGGTGCGTGCCTGCCCGTCGAAGGTTTCGTCGCCGATCGTTTCGCCTGCGATCGGCACGCCGGAAATGACCGGAAGCGCGTGACCGTTTTGCTGCACGGTGCCTTCCCGCGTCGCGCGGACGGCGGCCATCGCAAGCGTGGCGACCTCTGCACCATGATAGCTTGCCCGCTGAGACGCCTTGTCGACAAGGCGTTTGACGATGGCCTCAAGCCGCTCATGGCTTTCGTGATGAATGTGATCCGCCTTGGTGGCGGCAATGAGCAGCCGGTCGATTTTGCGGGAGAACAGGCCCGTCATTGCGTTGAACCGCCCCTGGCGGAAACACTCCATCAGGCCGGTCAGGGCGCGTTCGAGATCGACGACCGCATCGGCGCCGGCATTCATGGCCTGCATGGCGTCGATCAATACGATTTGCCGGTCGAGCCGCGTGATATGCTCGCGAAAAAAGGGGCGGACCACATGGCTTTTATAGGCTTCGTAACGGCGCCCCATCATGGCCCGCAACGAATCGCGGGCCGGGCTGCCATCGCTCGGAAGAAGCGGCGAAAAAGTCAGCGCGGGCGACCCCTCCAGATCGCCGGGCATCAGAAAGCGGCCGGGTGGCAGCGTTGAAAGCGCCAATTCGTCGGCACGGCAGGCTCGCAGATAGTCGGTAAAGAGTGTTGCCAATTCCCGCGCATCGGATTCGGACGCAGTCTTGTCGGCTTCGATGGTCTGGAGCCGGGCCAGGAAGGGTTCCGCCAGTTTGGCCCGGATCGGAAGGCGGGCCAGTTCGATGGCTTCGCGACTGAACGCTTCGAAATCCTTGCCGAGGAGCGGCAGGTCGAGCAGCCATTCGCCGGGATAGTCCACGATATCGAGCGACAGCCGCCCGCCGGAAAAGAGCCGGTTCATGAAGCTGCCGGCGTCGTAGTCGACGGTCAGGCGCATTTCGGAGATCGCGCGGGTGGATTCGGGCCAGACGCGTTCCTTCACCAGCGCGGCGACGTGATCCTCATACTGGAAGCGCGGCACAGCGTCGTCCGGCTGGGGCTCCAGATAGGCATGGCGCAACCGGCCGGTCTTCTGCGGTTCGAACAGGGGCAACCGCCCGCCATGCAGAAGGTTGTGGACGAGCGCGGTGATAAACACCGTCTTGCCCGAGCGCGACAGTCCGGTCACGCCGAGGCGTAGCGTGGGTTCGGCCAGCCCCGCGATCCGGTCCATCACGGTATCGACCGCGATCAGCGCTTCGTCGGCGATGCCTGTCAGTCGCGCCAAACCACGTTCCTCTTCGTCCGCTGTATCCGCAACGCCTACATAGGGGCGACCGCCACGATTGAGAAGTGAGCGCGCTAAAGGCCGTTTAGATCCTGGGGTCGCAGGAACATCCGAAGATAGCCCATATCGGGAAGAGCGTTGTCGATGGGTCCATCGACATCGATCACCGCAAGCCCGCAAGCGGCGAAACCGGCCCGGAGCGCGCGCCTGGCCTCCGCTTCGCCTTCTGCCGAAAGAGCGATCGCCACGTCTTCCATCATCGGATTGTGGCCGACGACCAGCAGCGATCCGTTGCCTGCCGCGTCGGTTATCAGGTCGGAATAGGTGCCGATGTCGGAATGATAGAGTTCGTCCAGATAGGTCGCCCGATCGGCGCTCATGCCAAGGCCCTCGGCCAGTTCGGCCCATGTCTGGCGAGCGCGCAATGCAGTGGAGCAAAGGACGCGGTCCGGCAGGAGCTGACGGTCCCTCATGACGCCGCCAAGGCGCTTCGCATCGACCAGTCCGGCAGGCTCCAGCGGCCGATCGAAATCCTTCATGCCCGGTTGCGGCCAGGCGGCGACGGCGTGACGCAGTAGATAAAGTCGGCTCATATCCGAGCGATGGCCCCCAAATTCGTGGACTGTCAGCTAAACGGATCGTCATGCGCTGCGCAAGCGACGTGGGGTTGGCCTCCTGCACGCTTTTCAAGAAAAGGTGCAATCTTTCTTATGGCGCGCGCCCTTGTGCCGAATCTAGGCTTTTCGTATAGGGCACTATGGCTTCATGAAACGACACGCGGGGAGAGTCGTATGCTTGATGCACTGGAGAAGGAGTCGTTGCCGTCAGGTTATCGACCCAATGAAGACGAGCCGTTTATGAACGAACGGCAGAAGACCTACTTTCGCGCCAAATTGAAGGGCTGGAAGGACGAGATTTTGCGCGAGGCGCGTGAGACGCTCGAAAGCCTCCAGCAGGAAAACGCCAATCACGCCGATCTGGCGGATAGGGCGTCTTCGGAAACTGATCGCGCCATCGAATTGCGCGCCAGGGACCGTCAACGCAAGTTGATCGCCAAGATCGATGCGGCCCTTCGCCGTATCGACGAGGGTACCTATGGCTATTGCGAGGAAACGGGCGAGCCGATCGCGTTGCAGCGTCTGGATGCCCGGCCCATCGCGACTTTGTCGATCGAGGCGCAGGAGCGGCACGAACGGCGCGAGAAGGTCTATCGCGACGACTGATCGGTGGGTGAAACCGCCGCATGATCGCACAAGACGACCAGGGGCATCGGCGGCAAACCGGTGCCCCTGGCGTTTGTGAAATGGCAACGCTTCGCGGTGACGTGACGCTCGGCTATTGCTGTGGCAAAGAAGACGGGATCGGGATTCGCCATGCGGAACTGATCCGGATGGCTGAAGCGGGGAAGGCGGCGTGGCGCCAAAGCAACAAACGGTGACGGATAGGTTCTACCCGACGCCAATGATCGATGAGACCATGCGCCCCGGACCGGTGGCGCGGCTGCTGATCTTCGCCGCGGTGCTGACAGCGACGTCGGTCGTCTTTTTCCTGTTCCGCGAACAACTCGAAGAACCGGTTCTGCTGGCGTTTCTCGGGCTTTTGGCGATGATCGGCGTGGGCTATCTGTTCGCCACCGTGGTCGGCATCGTGAAGATCGCGCCGCGCTCCGCCAGCGATGAACTGTCCCGCGCCTTCGTGGATACGATGTCTCAGGGCCTTGTTGTGACCGATGGCCGTGACCGCATCATCTACGCCAACCGTGCCTGGGCCAAATTGACCGGGGCCATCGACGCCAGGGATATTCGCACGCCTCGTTCTCTTCTGGGGGACGAGCCCAATGCGGGGCCGATCGTCGCACGGCTGGACAAGATGCTCTCCGATGGAAAGTCCGACGAGGGCGAGTTCCGGCTCGCTACCGCCATTGCGCCGGGCCATGAGCCCATTCCGCACTGGTATCGGCTTCGCGCCCGCACCTTTCTGGTGCCGGGGCAAAGGCGCCCGGCCAGCGCCTGGCAGTTGATGGACATCACCGAGGAACGGACCGAGCAAGAGCGCTTCTTCCAGGAATTGCAGCACGCGATCGATCATTTGGATCATGCTCCGGCCGGCTATTTTTCGACCGATGCGGATGGCCGACTGACCTATGTGAACGCCACGCTGGCCGAATGGCTGGGCTTCGACCTCGGCACCTTTCTGCCGGGACAGACGTCCCTTGCGACGATTGTGGCAGGCGATGGCATGGCGCAGATCCGCTCCGTGCGCGCGCCTGCCGGCAATACCCGCGATGCGGTGCTCGATCTCGATATGGCGACCGTCGATGGCGCGGCGCTCCCCGTTCGCCTGATGCACCGCGTGACGACCAATCGGGACGGTTCGGTCTCCAATGCGCGCACGATCGTGCTGAACCGCACATTCGCCCATGACGTGACGGCCAATACCGGCGCGGCGGAGGCGCGCTTCACCCGCTTCTTCAACTCGACGCCCATGGCAATCGCGTCGGTCGATGAAGAAGGCCGGATCGTCCGTACCAATGCCCCGTTCCTGCGCCTGTTTTCGGGGACGGTGGATCAGGCTGCGCTCGATCACGATGTGCGGTTCGAGAACGTTATTGCCGATGCTGACCGGCCGGCCTTCCGCAAGGCGCTGCAACTGGCCCGTGACGGGCAGGCGGAAATATCGCCGCTGGAAACCTGCATGCCCAATGCGCCGGACCGGCAGTTGCGCTGTTATATCCACGCAGTCGTCGACGCAGGTGTATCCGAAGGCGAGGAGGAAGCCCGCCGCGAAGTGGGGATCGTCTATGCCGTGGAGACCACCGAGCAGAAGGCGCTGGAACAGCAGATGGTCCAAAGCCAGAAGATGCAGGCCGTCGGCCAGCTGGCGGGCGGTATCGCGCACGATTTCAACAATGTGCTGACCGCCATCATCATGGCGACCGATCTTCTCCTGATCGATCATCGTCCGACCGACCCGTCCTTCCAGGACATCATGAACATCAAGCAGAACGCCAACCGGGCCGCGTCGCTCGTTCGTCAGCTGCTTGCCTTCTCGCGCCGTCAGACGCTGCGGCCGGAGGTTCTGGACCTGACGGACGTGATGGCCGATCTGCGAATGCTTCTGACCCGGCTGGCCGGCACGAAAGTCGATCTGAAGGTCGAGCATGGGCGCGATCTGTGGCGGGTCTTCGCCGATCTCGGCCAGTTCGAGCAGGTCATCGTCAATCTGGTGGTCAATGCCCGCGACGCCATGCCGGAGGGTGGTGGAGTCACGGTGCGCACCCGCAATATCACCGAGGCGGAAAGCCGCGGCTTCGACTATCGAGAGCTGGAACCGGCCGACTATGTCGCCATCGAGGTACAGGATACGGGCACCGGCATCGAGCCCGATGTGATCAAGAAGATTTTCGAACCCTTCTTCACAACCAAGGAAGTCGGCAAGGGCACCGGCCTGGGCCTGTCCATGGTCTACGGATTCGTCAAGCAGTCGGGTGGCTTCGTCTATGCCGATTCGACGCCGGGACAGGGCACCACGTTCCGGATCTTCCTGCCTCGCTACACCCCGTCCGCCGCAGCGCAGGCAGCCGAGGCCGACGCTTTGGAAGCGGAACGCAGTGCGGCTGCGGCCGGAAAGTCCGATATGGCGGCCGCTGCCCCGGAAGATCTGACGGGCACCGCGACGGTGCTGCTGGTGGAGGACGAGGACGCGGTGCGGATGGGCAATGTCCGGGCGCTGGCGACCCGCGGCTACGACGTCCACGAGGCGGCATCCGGCGTGGAGGCGCTTGAGGTCTTTGCGGAGCTGGACGGCAAGATCGACATCGTCGTGTCCGACGTCGTCATGCCGGAAATGGATGGCCCCACGCTGCTGCGCGAATTGCGCGCACGCAACAATATGGTCAAATTCATCTTCGTCTCCGGCTATGCCGAGGAGGCGTTCTCCAAGAACCTGCCGGAAGACGCCAATTTCGGCTTTCTCGCCAAGCCCTTTTCCCTCAAGCAGCTCGCCGCCACGGTGAAGGAAATGCTGGAAAAGGACGACTAGGGGCGGAACGCTTCTAGAACAAAATCGTATTATCGAACGAAATCAATGATTTGAATGACTTGAAAAAAGAGAACAAAAAGGATACAGATAAATACGGGACAGCCCGATAGGCGGGCTAACGAAGCAACGGCACGGGTGCTAAAATGGCGCAGAATTCGTTACGGCTGGTCGAGGATAAGACAGTGGACAAATCAAAGGCGCTGGATGCAGCCCTTTCTCAAATCGAGCGCTCTTTCGGCAAGGGCTCCATCATGCGGCTCGGGCAGAACGAACAGGTGGTGGAGATTGAGACGGTTTCGACCGGCTCGCTCGGGCTCGATATAGCGCTCGGCATCGGTGGTTTGCCGAAGGGACGCATCATCGAAATCTACGGGCCGGAAAGTTCCGGCAAGACCACGATGGCGCTGCAGACCGTCGCCGAAGCGCAGAAAAGTGGTGGGATCTGCGCTTTCGTCGATGCCGAACATGCGCTCGATCCGGTCTACGCGCGCAAACTTGGCGTGGCGCTCGAGGATCTTCTGATCTCCCAGCCCGATACGGGGGAGCAGGCGCTCGAAATCGCCGATACGCTGGTGCGTTCCGGCGCGATCGATATTCTGGTGGTCGATTCGGTGGCGGCGTTGACCCCGCGCGCCGAGATCGAAGGCGAGATGGGCGATTCGCTGCCCGGTATGCAGGCTCGTCTGATGAGTCAGGCGCTTCGCAAGCTGACCGCCTCGATCTCCCGCTCGAACACGATGGTCATCTTCATCAACCAGATCCGCATGAAGATCGGAGTGATGTTCGGTTCGCCCGAAACCACGACGGGCGGTAACGCGCTGAAGTTCTACGCCTCCGTCCGCCTCGACATCCGTCGGATCGGGGCAGTCAAGGATCGCGATGAGGTGGTCGGCAACCAGACCCGCATCAAGGTCGTCAAGAACAAGATGGCGCCGCCGTTCAAGCAGGTCGAGTTCGACATCATGTATGGCGAGGGTGTTTCGAAGACAGGCGAACTGATCGATCTGGGCGTAAAGGCCGGTATCGTCGAAAAGAGCGGCTCCTGGTTCTCCTATAATTCGCAGCGTCTGGGGCAGGGCAGGGAGAACGCCAAGGAATTCCTGCGTTCCAATCCGGTCATTGCCGATGAGATCGAGATGGCGCTTCGCCAGAATGCCGGTCTGATTGCGGACGGTCTCCTGGCCGACGAATCGGGCAGTGACGATCTGGATGAGGCCGCCGGCAAGTAAATTGCGCCGCCTGGCTCTGACTGAAAGGCCCGTTCGTCCCGAGTGGGCCTTTTCCGTTGACAGCGATACTGGCGCCTTTATCGGTTGCCGCCGGATCGTCATGGACAGGCCTTTGCAGTCCGTCTAGAAACCCGAAAATTCAAACCTCCGCCGGCAGTCGCGGCGGCAGAACAAGGGTATCATCGCATGAGCGGCGTCAACGAGATCCGGTCGACCTTTTTGAACTTTTTCGAAAAGAACGGGCATCGGAACGTGGCCTCCGCACCGCTTGTGCCGCGCAACGATCCGACACTCATGTTCGTCAATGCCGGCATGGTGCCGTTCAAGAACGTTTTCACCGGCCTTGAACACCGGCCCTACTCGACGGCGGCCTCGTCGCAGAAATGCGTTCGGGCCGGCGGGAAGCACAACGATCTGGACAATGTCGGCTACACAGCGCGCCATCACACCTTCTTCGAAATGCTCGGCAATTTCTCCTTTGGCGACTACTTCAAGGAGCAGGCGATCGAACTGGCCTGGACGCTGCTGACGAAGGAGTACGATCTGCCGGCCGAACGGCTTCTCGTGACGGTCTATCACGATGATGATGAGGCGGCAGATCGCTGGAAGAAGATCGCCGGCCTGTCTGACGACCGGATCATCCGCATCGCGACAGCCGATAATTTCTGGTCCATGGGCGATACGGGTCCGTGCGGGCCGTGCTCCGAAATCTTCTTCGATCATGGCGAAGGCATTGCGGGCGGCCCCCCCGGCAGCCCCGACGAGGATGGCGATCGCTTCATCGAGATCTGGAATCTCGTCTTCATGCAGTTCGATCAGATCGAGCCCGGCAAGCGCGTGTCGTTGCCGCGCCCGTCCATCGATACCGGTATGGGTCTGGAGCGCATATCCGCTGTCCTCCAAGGTGTTCACGACAATTATGAGATCGATCTGTTTCGCGCGCTGATCGCGGCCTCGGCACAGTTAACTGGCGTCGAACCCGCCGGTGCGCAGCAAGCGAGCCATAAGGTGATCGCCGATCATCTGCGCGCCTCCGCTTTTCTAGTGGCCGATGGTGTCCTTCCTTCCAATGAAGGGCGTGGTTACGTGCTGCGCCGGATCATGCGTCGCGCCATGCGTCATGCCCAGCTTCTCGGCGCGGACGAGCCGCTGATGCATCGGCTGGTGCCATATCTGATCCGCGAGATGGGCCAGGCCTTTCCCGAACTGGTGCGCGCCGAAGCGCTGATTTCGGAAACGCTGAAACTTGAAGAGACCCGCTTCCGCAAAACGCTCAGCCGCGGCCTTGTTCTGCTTGAGGAGGCGAGCGCGGCGCTTGGAGAAGGCGATGTTCTGGCGGGCGAGACCGCATTCAAGCTTTACGATACATATGGCTTTCCACTCGATCTGACGCAGGATGCACTGCGCCAGCGCTCCATCGGCGTCGACACCGATGGCTTTGCTGCTGCCATGGAGCGGCAGAAAGCCGAGGCTCGTGCGGCCTGGTCAGGGTCGGGAGAAGCCGCCGACGAGCAGATCTGGTTCCGGCTTCGCGACGAACTGGGCGCGACGGAGTTTCTCGGCTACGAAACCGAGCAGGCCGAAGGGTCCGTCCTCAAGATCGTCCGTGGCGGCGAAGAGAGCGATGAACTGAAGGCGGGCGAGAGCGGTTTTCTCATCCTGAATCAGACACCGTTCTACGCCGAATCGGGCGGCCAGATCGGCGATACCGGCACCATTTCCGGCGATGGCGTCAGTGGCCGTGTCACCGACACGCAGAAACGCGCCGATGGTTTGTTCGTTCATGCCGTCACGATGGAAGAGGGAACCGTTGCGCCGGGCATGGCGCTGGAATTGCGGGTGGATCACGCGCGGCGCGCGGCGATCCGCCGCAACCATTCGGCGACCCATCTCCTGCATGAGGCGCTACGACAGACGCTGGGAACGCATGTGGCCCAGAAGGGCTCTCTGGTTGCGTCGGATCGGCTGCGCTTCGATTTCTCCCATCCCAAGCCCATCGGCGCCGATGAGCTGCAGACCATCGAGCGGATCGCCAACGCCGTGGTGGACCAGAACAGCCCCGTTTCCACCCGGTTGATGGCCGTCGACGATGCCATCGAGTCGGGCGCGATGGCGCTGTTCGGCGAGAAGTACGGGGACGAGGTTCGCGTCGTCTCTATGGGCGATCCCGCCGCGGAGGGCGATAAGGCCTGGTCCGTCGAACTGTGTGGTGGCACCCACGTCAGGGCGACCGGCGATATCGGTCTTGTGCGGATCGTCGCGGAAAACGCCGTCTCTTCCGGGGTTCGGCGGATCGAGGCGCTGACCGGCGAGGCGGCCAGAGGCTACCTTGCCGAACAGGAAGAGCGGTTGCGTCGGATCGCCGGTGCGCTGAAAACGTCGCCGGCCGAAGCGCTCGACCGCCTGAACGCCATTCTAGACGAGCGTCGGAAGATGGAGCGCGAACTGGCCGAGGCGCGGCGGAAGCTTGCCCTTGGCGGTGGCTCCGCCGCGTCGTCTGAGACGGGCCCGGAAAAAATTGGCGATATCGCCTTTGTCGGCCGGGTGCTGGATGGTGTTTCGCCCAAGGATCTGAAGCCGCTGGTCGATGAAGCCAAGCAAACGATAGGCTCTGGCGTCGTGACCTTTATCGGCCGCGGCGAGGATGGCAAGGCTTCCGTGGTCGTCGGCGTCACTGCCGATATGACCGGTAGGGCTGACGCGGTCAGTCTGGTGCGGGAAGCATCGGCCGCGCTGGGCGGCAAGGGTGGCGGGGGCAGGCCGGACATGGCGCAGGCGGGCGGCCCGGACGCCAGCAAAGCGACCGATGCGCTGGATGCGGTGCGCGCGGCGCTCCGCGGTTAATCGTCGGGCGCCTCTTCGTCCCTCGGCGCCAGATTGGCGCCCCGTGAAATCTTGCGGCCGAACGTATAGCCGGTCTCGACGGCGCGTCCGCCAAAGCGGCGGCGCAACTGGTCGATCGTCTCCTCCGCATCGGCCATGCGTTGCGCGCGCCGATCCACCAGGTCGGGCGGGTCGGCCAATCGGTCGCTGGTCAGTTCGGACAGGCCAACGCCGATCAGGCGGAAGGGCGTACCATCGACCTCGCGCTGCAGGAGATCCAGCGCGGTGTCGAAAATTCGCCCCGGCCTGCGTGTCGGATCGGCCAGCGTCCGGTTGCGCGTTCGGTTGCGAAAATCGGAGGTCTTGAGTTTCAGAACGACGGTCTGTCCGGCCAGCGCTTCGTCCTTCAACTTGGCGGCGATCTTCTCCGACAGGCTGCGAAGAATCGGCACCAGTTCGTCAAGCTTCGAAATGTCGCTGTTGAACGTGGTTTCCGAGGAGAGACTCTTTCGATTGCGATCGGGCACGACCTTGCGATCGTCGCGTCCCTCGGAGAGCGCCTTCAGCCGTTGACCGCCATTGCCATAGCGACGTAGCAGCGCTTCTTCGCTCATGGCCTGAAGGTCGCTGATACGCTCGATGCCATCGCGCCGTAACGTTGCCTGGAAGGCGGGGCCAACACCCGGCAATCGGCCGACGGATAGGCCAGCCAGGAACATCTTCGTCTCGGCCCTGCCTATGATGGAAAAGCCGCGTGGCTTGTCCATATCGGAGGCCAGCTTTGCCAGAAATTTGTTGTGCGACAGCCCGACCGACACGGTGATGCCGATCTCCGTGTGAACACGTTGGGCGAATTGGGCTAGAACATAAGCGGGCGGCGCATTGTGAAGGCGTTCCGTGCCGGAAAGATCGAGAAACGCCTCGTCGATGGAAACCGGCTGAACGAGCGGTGTGAGATCCTGCATCATCGCACGGATCTGCCGCCCGATCCGGCCGTATTTCGACATGTCCGGGCGGATAATGACGGCCTCGGGGCACAGTTTCAACGCCTTGAACATCGGCATGGCGGACCGAACCCCAGAGATTCGCGCCTGATAGCAGGCCGTCGTCACGACGCCCCGTTTGCCGCCGCCGACGATGACGGGCGAGCCCGCCAGTTCGGGCCGGTCGCGCTTTTCGACCGAGGCGTAAAAAGCATCGCAATCGATATGCGCCAGGCTGAGTTCCGGCAGCTCTGGATGACGAAGCAGCCGAGGCGAGCCACAATATGAACAACGCTTGGCCGTGCGAGGCAGCGTTTCGAGACAATCGCGGCAAAATCCCTGAGCGATGTCGCGTATCATGAATCGAAAGCCTGCCGGTTGAGACTGCGGTGATAAGGCGTCGCCATACAATCTAGCGCCGGATCGGCGCACGCGCCAACGGTCGATGGGCTAACCTAGATGCCCAGCGCCTCCCGCGCTTTCCTGGCCGCCATCGGCCAATCCTCTGCCGCGATGATCGAATCGGGCAATGGTGGCATCAGGTCCCGCATTGGCCGATGCGCCATCAGATGGATCAGTGTTGCGCTTGGAAGAGCTTTTGCTACCGACAACAGATTATAAGCCATGTCGTCGATGAACGCGACGGGCGCGTCCCGCCCGCCATGCAACAGCGATACGGCAGGCCCCTTGGCCTTTTCGGTGGTGACGAGGGGGTAGGGCACGCTAAGCGATGTCAAAAGCGCTTCCCGCGCCGCAAAATGCCGGTGTGGCATGGCCGTCAGCAAGACGATCTGCGCTTTTTGTGACAGCGAATCCAGCGCGTCCGAAAAACCTGGCGCGAGGATTTGCCATTCGTGCTGCACTTCGAAAAACCGGGTGATCAGGCTTTCGACGGTCTCTTTGGCGGCGGCGCTTCCCTCCGAGTCGAAAATATTGCCGTTGAGGGCGAACGATTGGGCCCGGAAGGAAAATCCCTCCGATTCCAGCCAGCGCATGAACGGGCCGAGAAACTCCAGAACCACCTCGTCCACGTCGAGAACGAGAAGAGGCCGGTTGTCCTCGGCAATCGATTCGATCTGCCGGCGCGTATCCGGATCGTCGCTCATGGCTGCCGGTCCCAGTCATCCTGGCCGCCAGGCAGGCGCCGCGCCGCCTTGGCCACCCTTTCAGCTTCGATCCCAGATTGCGCTGAAAACTCCATCAATGTCGGTTCATGCGCCAGGATGAAGGCCAGGACGCCGCCGAGAAACCCCGGCTCTTCCGCAGCGGGACGAATTTCGGAGATCGTGATGCCGGTGAGCGAAAGAAAGCGCGGCAGAAGAATGGGGTCGGCCGCGATATGACCGAGCGCAGCTATGGCGATTTCTTCGGCTTCGCTTGATCGGTCGTTTGCCATGCGGCGTTCCTCGTCGTGTCGCATTGTCGAACTGCGCGATATGTAGGGTAGGGAAGGTTGTAGTTTGGAATAAGCGCCAGTTTGCGTTTCATCAATCAAATCGCGCTATTCTGCGTTCGAATTGTTCACATGCATGAGAACCGGCACTTCGGCATGTGATGAGTTGGAATGAAAGCGAAAGAGGGCGTTCATGGCCAAAACCGTGATGATCGTCGAGGATAACGAGCTGAATATGAAGCTCTTTCGCGATCTCATCGAAGCGTCGGGCTATGAAACCGTCCGCACGCGCAACGGCCAGGATGCATTGGACTTGGCGCGCGAGCATCGTCCCGATCTGATTCTGATGGATATTCAGTTGCCGGGCCTGTCCGGACTCGAAGTGACGAAATGGTTGAAACAGGACGATGAATTGCACACGATACCGGTCATCGCTGTCACGGCCTTCGCGATGAAGGGCGATGAAGAACGCATTCGCCAGGGTGGTTGCGAAGCGTATATCTCAAAACCGATCGCTGTCGGATCCTTCATGGAAACGATCCGCTCTTATCTGGGCGACGGCTGAATGATGCGATTATCGCGACGTATAGCGGGGGGAGAGCGATGACAGCCCGAATACTGGTGGTCGACGACGTTCCAGCCAATGTCCTGCTCTTGCAGACGCGGCTGAGTGCCGAGTATTTCGATGTCGTGACAGCCGAAAGCGGACCGCAAGCGCTGGCGGCATGTGCCGAGCAGCCCATCGATGTCGTGCTACTCGACATCATGATGCCGGATATGGACGGCTACGAAGTCTGCCGGCGGTTGAAAGCCGAACCGGATACGGCGCATATTCCCGTCGTGATGGTCACCGCGCTGGACCAGCAGAGCGATCGCGTGCGTGGCCTTCAGGCTGGCGCCGACGATTTCCTGACCAAGCCGGTGGATACCATGCAGCTTCTGACAAGGGTCAAAAGCCTGGTACGGTTGAAGAACCTCTCCGACGAGTTGCGGCTGCGAGCCGCCACGTCGCGCACGATCGCCATCAAAACCCTTCTGAGCGGCGCCGACGAAGCGGCACATCAGCCTTCCATCCTTCTGGTCGATGAAAGGGATGGGTCCACTCTGGGCCTTTCATCCGTTCTGGATGGCTGGGCCACGGTCCAACATCAGAACGATCCCCAGGCCGGTTTTTTCGACGCCGTGGAGGGCCAGCCCGACCTGGTCATGATCGCGACGGGCTTCAAGAATTACGATCCGCTTCGCATTATCGCCCAGTTGCGTTCTGTCGAACGCACGCGTTTCACGCCACTTATGCTCATCGCCAACCCGGAAGAAAGCGATCTGGTGATGCGAGCCCTTGAACTCGGGTTGAACGACTACGTCACCCGACCGGTCGAGCCGCAGGAACTGAAGGCCCGCATCACCACGCAGTTGAAGCGCAAGCATTTTCATGAAGGTTTGCGCGCCAGCCTTACCGAAACGCTGCAACTGGCGATCACCGATCCGCTAACGGGGCTGCACAACCGGCGCTATCTGGAGGGCCATCTTCAGACCCTCTTCGACAGAGCGGCAAAGCGCCAGGCGCCGCTTTCTGTGATGATGATGGATCTCGATCACTTCAAGCAGGTCAACGACATTCACGGCCATGATGGCGGCGATACGGTGCTCCGCGAATTCGCCCAGCGCCTTCGCCGCAATGTGCGCGGAATGGATCTGGCCTGCCGCTATGGCGGCGAAGAATTCATCATCATCATGCCGGAGACGGATCAGCAGACGGCCCGGCAGGTGGCCGAACGCCTTCGCATGGCCATCGAAGCCGCGCCTTTCGCGCTCGGTCCTGGCAAGCCCGACATCGATTTGACCGTTTCCATTGGCGTGTCATCCGTAGTGGGAGATGAAGAAACGGCCAGCTCGCTGCTGAAGCGCGCAGACCTTGCCCTCTATGCAGCCAAGGATAGCGGCCGCAATCGCGTCATCGCCGATGCAGCTTGAGTTCTACATGTCCCAATATTAACCAACCCAGCCGCTTTCCGACCGATATTCTTAAGAACCGGTTGATTTTCGTGCCCACTTGACGAATCGTATTATTATGAAACAGACGCATTCGTCCTGTTTCGAAAGAACACCCCTTGATGCTCAGGTCCGCCGCATCTCCTGGGTTCTTGGGGTCAGTCGGTCGACAGCATTCTTATCGGTTTCCTCGTACCGTGAGTGTCTGTCGGCCGGCTCCTTCCATAGCGTTCCACGACCAATCGGAAGGAATCCACCTCAATAGGCCTAACGGGTCGAATCAAACCCGCTACGGCAGACCGACTTCAGAAACAACTTGAACATCGTCAGGCAACTATCGGGTAAACATCAAAAAGCCGGACGCGTGCACGTCCGGCTCGAAACGCTTTCCGATGATGAGAAGCGTTGTTACTTGATCTTGGCTTCACGAAATTCGACGTGCTTCTTGGCAACCGGATCGTATTTCCGCTTCACCATTTTTTCCGTCATGGTCCGGCTGTTTTTCTTGGCAACGTAGAAGAAACCGGTATCCGCCGTGGACTGCAGCTTGATCTTGATGGTCGTGGCCTTCGCCATGGTCTTGCTTTCCGACTGTTAGAGAAATTGCAAACGCGCCAAAGGGCGCGTCATTCGCCCGCCGACAAATCTGCGCGGACCAATAAAGATCGGAGCGGTAAAGTCAAGCACAGGCGTCATATCCGCTCCAGAACCATCTCTCCATGGCGCTCGAAATGGACCGGGACGGGCATCGAACCGCGCAGATCGGGGTCTGCCTCCAACCGTTCGGCCAGATGGGCGACGATGATGCGGGTGATGCCCGGCAGTTTATCGCTGGCCAAAGCTTCGCCTAGAGGCATCCAGACAAGATCGGACAGTTCCTGGGTCGGACCGCCCTCCGGCAGTTCGTGGGCGACCGCTTCGTCACGCCAGCAGGTGAAAAAGCGTGTGTCGAAGCGCCGGACCCGGCCGGGAGGGGTGATCGCGCGGGCGACGAAGCGCAGCCTGGAAAGGTCCGGCATCACGTTATGCTCGCCAAAGGCTTCCCAGCCGGATGGAAACCGGGCAACCGTCTGTTCCGGCGCGCCGATCATCAGTCCGGCTTCTTCGTAGCTTTCGCGAACGGCCGACAGGGCCGTCGCCATTGCGCGCCGCGCCGAAAAACGCTTGGCCGTGCTGCTTGTCAGTTTTTCCAGATCGTCCGAGCGCAATTGCTGGGCCTTGCCGATGGTCACCCGCGAATCGCAGGGATCGGTGCGCCCGCCGGGAAACACATATCGATTGGCCATGAAGGCATGTTTGCCGTGGCGCTTGCCGACAAGCACGCGAACCTCGCCTTTGGACCGGTCGAGAATGAGCAGAGTGCCGGCATCGCGAGGGCGAAGGCTCGGGCCCTTGCCCCGGCGCATATCGGCAGGATCGTCCCCGCGTGGATCTTTCGGCGCGCCTTTGGGCAGTTGCGACGTAAAATCCGTCAAGAACCGCTCCTTGGATCGGCTGGGTGATCGTCAATCATATCGGGTTCGCCACCGAAGCCATGCATGTAGAGCGCCCATTGCAGCCCGACGACCGCACCCTTGATTGGCGGCAGCATGGCGATCACCGACAGGATGGTCACGACGCTCCACACGACCATGTGCGTCACCATCGACCAGTCGACAATCGCTTCGGCGCCCATATAGGCCCCGACAACGATATGGCCGACGATGAAGACCACGAGATAGGCCGGCAGATCGTCCGCGCGATGATGAAAGATCGATTCGTCGCAGTGTTCGCAGCGATCCACAGTCTTGACGTAGCTTGCAAAGAGCTTGCCTTCGCCACAACTGGGGCACCGCATTGCCGCACCGCGCAGCATGGCCCTGCCGAGCGGGCGGTCCGGACGGCCCGTATGGTTTTCGCCCCCATAGTGGGAGATGTTGTTGTCGGTCACCGCTTGCCTCCACTTCGGCCCTTGCGGACCTTTCTGTTTCCTGTGCCGCTCTTGCCTTTGGCGTTGGCCGCACGGATGCGTCTTTGGCCGGCCCGCGCTTTGCTGCGGGAAGGGCCGATACCATCCAGTTTATGGGGTTCGCTTTGCATTTCGAGCAAAATAGATCCTGCAAGCGGCTGAACCTCCAGCAGCTTGATCTCTACAGGATCACCGATGCGCCAGCCAAGCCCCGTCTCGTCGCCGATTAGTGCGAAAGCCGATTCATCGTAATGGTAGTACTCATGGCCCAGCGATGAGATGGGCACGAAGCCATCGGCGCCGAATTGATCGAGCTGGACGAACAGACCACTCTTTGTCACGCCGGTAATCCGGCCATCGAACCGCTCGCCGATCCGTTCGGCCAGGAAGCCGGCGGTCAGACGGTCGACGGTCTCCCGTTCGGCGACCATGGCGCGGCGCTCGGTGCCGGAAATCAAAGCGGCGATGTCGTCGAGACGCTCCTGCTTTTCGTCGGACAGGCCGTCATCGCCGAGGCCGAGCGCCGAAATCAGCGCGCGGTGCACGATGAGGTCGGCATAGCGGCGGATGGGTGAGGTGAAATGCGCGTAGCGCGCAAGCGACAGGCCGAAATGACCCAGATTGTAAGGGCTGTAGACGGCTTGGCTCTGTGTGCGCAGCACGATCTCCGAGGCCATTGCCTCGTAGGGTCCGCCGCGACTCCGCTCCAGAATGCCATTGAAGGCGCTGGAGTTGAGCGCCGGCCCGCGCTGCAACGACTGGCCGATGGACTTCAGAAACTCACGCAGCACCTCCTGCTTTGCGAGCGAGGGCTCGTCGTGCACCCTGTAGATCAGTGGATGCTTCTTGCGCTCCAGCGTTTCGGCGGCGCAGACATTGGCCTGGATCATGAACTCTTCGATCAGCCGGTGTGCATCGAGCCGTGGCGGCACCTCGATTCGGTCGATCGTACCGTCCTCTTTAAGGCGGATCTTGCGTTCCGGCAGGTCCAGTTCGAGCGGCCCGCGGCTTTTGCGTCCCTGTGACAGAACGCGATAGGCCGCCCAGAGCGGCTCCAGAACGGTGGTCAGAAGCGGCGCGGTCTTGTCGTCCGGCGCGCCGTCGATTGCGGTCTGCGCATCCTCATAGGCCAGTTTCGCCGGCGAGCGCATCAGCACGCGATGGAAGGAATGGCGGATTTTCCGCCCGCCCGAATCGAATGTCATGCGAACGGCGAGGGCAGGGCGGTCTTCGCCTTCGCGCAGCGAACACAGATCGTTGGAGATGCGCTCCGGCAGCATCGGCACCACCCGATCCGGAAAATAGACCGAATTGCCACGCTTCAGCGCTTCGCGATCCATGGCCGAGCCGGGCCGGACATAGGCGGCGACATCGGCGATGGCGACGGTCACGATCTGTCCGCCGGGGTTCCTTTCGTCCGTATCGGGTTCGGCGAAGACCGCATCGTCGTGATCCTTGGCGTCGGCGGGATCGATGGTGATGAGCGGCACATCGCGCCAATCCTCGCGGCCCTTGGCCGAGACCGGTTCGGCCTTCTTCGCCTCCGCCAGCACATCGTCCGGGAAGACGTGCGGAATGCCATGGGCGTGGATGGCGATGGCGGAAATCGCGCGCTCGGTGCCGAGCTGTCCGATCACCTCTTCGACCGACCCTGTGGCGAGGCCACGTCGATTGCCACGGTTCGGAGACACTTCGACCAGATCGCCGGGCTTCGCCCCGGAAAGCCCGCCTTCCGAAAGAACCAATTCATCCTGCCGCCGCTCCACCGGCTCGAGCCGGAAGGAACCATCCTGCAACCGGCGGACGACGCCCAGAACACGCCCTTCCGCCCTGTCGAAAATCTTGATGATCCGCGCGGTGTAGGACACGCCCTCCTCGCCCTTGGCGGGAAAGATTTTCGCCAGCGCCTCATCGCCGATGCCGGGCGGGCGGCGCTCATCCTTGCGCAGCTTGACGGCGATGGCGGGTGGGAAACCGTCGGCGTCCTGATCCCAGTTGCGAGGCCGCGCCATCAGACCGCCATCGGCGTCGCGACCGATGATGACGATCGGCGTGACAGGCGGCAGTTGTCCCGGTATCCGCATTTTCCGCCCTTCGGCGTCCAGCAAGCCCTCATCGGCCATTTCGTGTAGCAGATCGCGCAGAACCGCCCGCTCGGCACCCTTGATCCCGAAATGCCGGGCGATCTCGCGCCGGCTCGCTGCGTGCGGATTGTCTTTCAGATAGGCGAGAATGGTGTCGCGATCCGGCACGGCCTTCACCCGTTTCGACGAAACACTTTGGCCCTTGCTCTTCGCCATCAGACCTCTTTCGCCGTGGCGGCGGTCTTCTTTTTGACGGGAGCCTTCTTCTTCGCAGGCGCCTTCTTTTTGGCGGGCGATTTCTTGGCAGCAGTCTTTTTGCCGCCGCCCTTTTCGATCTTCGCCGCGATCAGCTGAAGCGCGTCCTCCACCGTCACGCTCGCCGGGTCCTTGCCCTTCGGCAGGGTGGCGTTGACCTTGCCCCAATTGACGTAAGGCCCGTAGCGCCCGTCGCGTACGGTCATCGCGCCGCCATCGGGGTGGTCGCCCAGTTCCTTGAGCGCCGCGGCCTTGGCCCGTCCGCGTCCGCCATTCTTCGCCTTCTCGGCGATCACCGTGACCGCCCGATTGATGCCGATGGAGAAGACATCCTCCACCGTTTCCAGATTGGCATATTTGCCATCATGCAGCAGGAACGGTCCGTAGCGCCCGATCCCGGCGGAGATCATCTTTCCGCTTTCGGGATGCTGGCCCACATCGCGCGGCAGATTGACGAGCGCCAGCGCTTTTTCATGGTCGATATCTTCGACTGCCCAGCCTTTCGGGATCGAGCCGCGTTTGGCCTCCTTGCCTTCTCCGCGCTGGACATAGGGCCCAAAGCGCCCGGAGCGTAATGTGATCTCTTCGCCGGTATGCGGATCGGTGCCCAGAACCTTCGGCCCGTCATCGAGGCCGGCGGCCGCGCCATCGCCTTCCGGCGGGCCGTCGAGCTGGCGGGTGAAGCTGCAATCGGGATAGTTCGAGCAGCCGACGAAGGCGCCGAACTTGCCGAGCTTGAGCGACAATTCGCCATTGCCGCATTTCGGGCAGGTCCGTGGATTGCTGCCATCGCCCCGATCGGGAAATGCGACGGTCGCCAGCTCGTCGTTCAGCCGGTCGAGCACGTCGGAGACGCGCAGCTCTTTCGTATCGTCGACATGGGACGAGAAGTCGCGCCAGAAGCGCGCCAGCACCTCTTTCCAGGACGCCTTACCGTCGGAGATCTGGTCGAGCTCCTGTTCCAGCCCGGCGGTGAAATCATATTCGACATATTTGTCGAAGAAGTTTTCCAGAAAGGCCGTGACGATGCGTCCGCGCGATTCCGGCACCAGCTTACGGCTTTCGACCTTGACGTAATTGCGATCCTGCAGGGTTTGGAGTGTCGCGGCATAGGTCGAAGGGCGGCCGATACCGAGCTCTTCCATCTTCTTGATGAGGCTGGCCTCGGAATAGCGCGGCGGCGGCTCGGTGGTCGATTTGGTGACCTCGATCGCCTTGCGTTCGGCGTCTTCGTTAGCGCGGATTTCCGGCAGACGGCGATCGTCGTTCTCATCGTCGCCTTTATCGTCTTCATCGCGCTGATCGGTATAGGCGGCGAGAAAGCCGTCGAAACGGATGACCTGGCCATTGGCGCGCAACGTGGCCGGCGCACCGCCGCCGGAGGCAATCAGTTCCACCGTGGTGCGCTCGAGGTCGGCGGCGGCCATCTGGCTGGCGATGGCCCGCTTCCAGACCAGATCGTAGAGCCTGAACTGGTCGGGATCGAGGAAGCGCTTCACGCTGGCCGGCGTGCGCGTGAAGTCGGTCGGGCGGATCGCTTCGTGCGCCTCCTGGGCGTTCTTGGCCTTGGTGGAATAATGGCGCGGCTTTTCCGGCACGTAGCGCTCGCCGAACTCCGCGCCGATGGCCGAGCGCGCATCGCTGACGGCTTCCGGCGCCATCTGCACGCCATCCGTTCGCATATAGGTAATCAGACCGGCTGTCTCGCCACCGATGTCGACGCCCTCATAGAGGCGCTGGGCGACCTGCATGGTGCGCGAGGCGCCGAACCCCATGCGCGACGAGGCGGCCTGCTGAAGCGTCGATGTCGTGAAGGGCGGTCCGGGATTGCGCTTGCCGGGTTTCGCCTCGACGCTTTCAACGCGGAACGCCGACTGGTTTAGGACGGTCTCGATCCGCTTGGCGTGATCTTCGTCCCTGATGTCGAGCTTGTTGGTCCGCTTGCCGTCGAATGTCGTCAGACGCGCCGAGAAGCTGTCGCCGCGCGGTGTCAGGAAGGTGCCGGCCACCATCCAGTAATCTTCGCGAATAAAGCGCTCGATTTCCGCTTCGCGGCTGCAAACGAGACGCAGCGCGACGGACTGGACCCGCCCCGCCGAACGGCTGCCGGGCAGCTTGCGCCAGAGCACCGGCGACAGCGTGAAGCCAAACAGATAATCGAGCGCTCGGCGCGCCAGATAGGCATTGACCAGATCGTCGTCGATCCGGCGTGGATTGGCCATCGCCTCCAGCACGCTTTTCTTGGTGATGGCATTGAAGACGACGCGGCTGACCGGCTTGTCCTTCAGCGCGCGCTTCTTGTTGAGCACGTCCAGCACATGCCAGGAAATGGCCTCGCCCTCGCGGTCGGGGTCGGTTGCGAGGATCAAATTGTCGGCATCCTTCAATGCCTTGGCGATTTCCGTCAGCCGCTTGTTGGATGCACTGTCGACCTGCCAGCTCATGGCAAAGTCTTCGTCGGGACGAACCGAACCATCCTTGGGCGGCAGATCCCGTACATGGCCATAAGAGGCCAGGACCTTGTAGCCCTTACCCAGATATTTGTTGATGGTTTTGGCCTTGGCAGGCGATTCGACGACGACGACGTCCATGAAACTTCCAATGTTGGGGCACCGCCATGCGATGCGAGTGGCGCTTCACATGGCGGGACGAACGCATTGGGTCAAGTGCGCCGCACACGCTCGACAAGTTTCAAGTTTCTGCAAAACGAACCGTCCGCATCTCCAAGGCAGCCCGGAGCGGGCCCGAAAAGACATATCTCCGACGCGGTAGGAAATTTTTCTTTACAATCTAAAGGGGTGTAATAATAAATATGCAACCATAAGCCAGTCGAGATAGAGGAGCCGTCATGGCGAGCCAGAATAGCAGGACAGAGACGCTCGATTACATCCAGACGATGCTCCGCGAACTGTATACGCTAGCGCAGGCCGAAAGGTATGACATTTTGGCTTACATGATCGAGATGTCCTACATTGAATGCAGCGACGTTCTACGTGGCGAGCGGCCCGGCCGGCTGACCGGAAAGAAGGATACGAAATTGGGTGATCTTCCCATCTCTATTCGGCGCCATCTAAGCTGACGCGTGGTCAACGATTGGCGCCTATTCGTCCGGCAGGCGTTGAACGCGATTCCCAGGTAGCCGTTGAATACGGCCGGCAAGGTCGAGTTCCAGTAGGTTTGCCAGCACTGCTGAAGCGGGCAAACCCGTATGGCGAATGAGTTCGTCGATCTCGACGGGCGAAAAGTCCAGCACATCGATAATCCGCTCGCGCTCGTCCTCATTCGGCTCATATGCAGGTTGTTCCGGCTCGTCTGCCGCGAGCGAGGAATCGCTGTCCAGAACGCTTTGTTGGGGTCTAAGATCCTCGACGATGTCAGCCGCGCACGTGACCAGCGTCGCACCCTCGCGGATCAACCTGTTGCTGCCCTCGCTTCGCGGGTCGAGCGGGGAGCCGGGCACGGCGAAGACGTCGCGTCCGAGTTCGCCGGCCAGCCGCGCCGAAATCAGCGAGCCGGACCTTTTTGCCGCTTCGATGACAACGAGGCCGAGGCCGAGTGCGGCGACGATTCGGTTGCGCCGCGGGAAATCGCGTGCCGTTGCCCGCCATCCAAGGGGCATTTCGCTGACGATTGCGCCGCACTGTTCGACGATCGCCTCCATGAGCGGGATATTCTCCTGCGGATAGGGCTGATCCAGTCCGCCAGCGAGAACCGCGACCGTGCCGAAGGGTAGAGCGGCCTGGTGCGCGGCGGCGTCGATCCCGCGCGCCAGTCCGGAGACCGTGCCATAGCCGGCTTCGCCGAGTTCGGCAGCGATCTTGCGCGCCATCTTGGTTCCGGTGATCGAGGCGTTTCGCGCACCGACAATCCCGACCAGCGACGTTTCGAAAACCTTGGCGGAGCCCGAAAGGCACAGAATGGGCGGCGGCAATTCCGTGCGTGAGAGAATGAAGGGATAGTCCGGCTCGCCAATGGCGACAAAGCGGAAGCCGAGCCGTTCCGCGGTCTCCAGTTCGCGTTGAACCTCGCTCTCATCGGCAATGCGCGGCAGTTTCTTCGCGCCGCCACGTGCCGCCAGTTCAGGCAGGGCCGCAAGGGCCAGCTCCGCCGAGCCGTATCGGTTGATCAGGGCGCGGAAACTCGCTGGACCGACATTCTCGCTGCGGATCAGGCGCAGCCAGGCAAACCGCTGCCGGGCCGAAAGGCGCGGTCGTTCCCTGGAAGCCTCCTCAACCCGCCGCTTCACGCTTCTGCCCCATACGCGGTTCGGTGCCGTCCAGTAGGCGGCGGATATTGGCGTGATGCTTGGCGTAAACGATGAGGCTCATCAGAAGAAAGAACCACGCGATCGGCCCGTAACCGAAAAGAAGAAGAACGATGGGCACGGCCAGCGTGGCGATCAGCGCGGAGAGGGAGGAAATACGTGTAACGACCGCGCAGCCGACCCATGCTGCGACAAAGACGAGAAAGCCTGGCCAGGCCAGTCCCAGCAGAACGCCCAGATAGGTCGCAACGCCCTTGCCGCCCTTGAATCCGAGCCAGACCGGATAGAGATGGCCGAGAAACGCGCCGAGCCCGGCGCCCATGGCCGGGTAAGGCCCCATGGCGTTTTGGCGGCCCCACCAGAGCGCGAGGAGGACGGGCAGGGTGCCCTTCAGCGCGTCGGCCAGAAGGGTCAGCGCCGCGAGGCCCTTATTGCCGGTCCGAAGGACATTGGTCATGCCGATATTGCCCGAACCGATGGCGCGAATATCGCCGAGCCCCGCCATCCGGGTAAAAAGGAGACCGAATGGCACCGACCCGCAGAGATAGCCGCCGGCCAGGGCCAAAAGGGTCATCGCCAGCGTCTCGACCGATAGTTCCATCTTGACCCTCCCTCCTTCCTGCCGACTACTTGTTCAGTTCGAAGACGGTCTTCCCCGATACGATGGTTCTGACAACCCGCCCGCTCATCTTTGCATTCTCAAAACAGCTATTGCGCGAATGCGAGCGCAAATCCTTGTCCGAGACCTCCCAGGGCGCGTCAAGGTCGATGACGGCGATATCGGCCTTGGCACCCGGCTTCAGCGTGCCATAGGGCAGGCCGAACAGACTTGCTGGCGCGCTCGTCACCACTTCGATGGCGCGCATCAGGGTGAGCGTGCCGTCATGAACGCGGCGCAGAAGGGCCGCCAGAAGTGTTTCCAGGCCGATCGCGCCGGGCGCGGCTTCGGCGAATGGCAGACGCTTCGTATCGACGTCCTGCGGATCGTGGCTGGAGACCACAATATCGATGGTGCCGTCGGCGATCGCATTGGCCATCGCGTGGCGGTCCAGCTCGTCGCGCAGGGGCGGCGAAAGCCGGTAGAAGGTGCGGTAGCCCTGAACGTCGTTCTCGTTCAATGACAGATGATTGATCGAGACGCCAGCGGTCACTTTCTGGCCGTTGTCCTTGGCTCGGCGCACCGCATCGGCGCTCATCATGCAGGAGATCTTGGCGGCATGATAACGCGCGCCGGTCAGGCCCGCCAGCGCCAGGTCGCGCTGCAGTGGAATGAGTTCGGCCTCGCGCGGAATGCCGGGCAGGCCCATCAGCGTGGCCAGTTTGCCTTCGTTCATGACGCCGCCAGCGGCAAGCGCTCGGTCCTGCGTTTCCGAAACGATCAGCGAGTCGAAATCGCGCGCGTAACTCATGGCGCGACGCATTACGACCGGGTTGTCGAGCGTGTTGCGACCGTCGGTGAAAGCAACGGCTCCCGCTTCGCGCAGAAGGCCGAATTCGGTCATCTCCTGACCGCGCAAACCTCTGGTAATGGCGGCGGACGGATGGATGCGGACGCGAGATGTGGCGCGTGCGGTACGCAGCACATACTCCACCAGCGATGGCTCATCCATGACCGGGCTGGTATCGGGCATCATGACGAGCGAAGTAACGCCGCCTGCCGCCGCTGCTTCGGAAGCGGAGCGGATCGTTTCGCGATATTCGTAGCCTGGCTCGCCGATGAAAACGCGGCCGTCGACCAATCCCGGCGCGATGATATGTCCCCTGCATTCGACAATCTCCGCACCCTCCGGCGCGCCCTGGTTGAGAACGTCGGGGCCGGCCGCGACGATATTATCACCTTCGATCAGCACCGCGCCCATTGCGTCGATTCCGCGTGATGGATCGACCACCCGGCCGCGGGTCAGAAGAAGGGCGCTCATGTCGCACCCTCTTCATTGTGGGAAGGGGCGGCAAGGAGTTCGAGGACGGCCATGCGTACCGCCACGCCCATCTCGACCTGTTCCTCGATCACGCTCTGGGGGGCGTCCGCCATCAGGCTGGCGATCTCAACGCCGCGATTCATCGGGCCGGGATGCATGACGATGGCGTCGTCCTTGGCAAACGCGAGCTTCTTGGTGTCGAGGCCGAAATAGCGGAAATATTCGCGCTCGCTCGGCACGAAGGCGCCCGCCATGCGCTCGCGCTGCAGACGCAGCATCATAACGACATCGGCATTGGCGATCCCGTCTTCCAACCGGTGAAAGACTTCGACGCCGAATTCCTCGACCCCGGCCGGCATGAGCGTCGATGGGCCGACAAGGCGGATGCGGGCACCCATTTTGCCGAGAAGAAAGATGTCGGACCGCGCCACGCGGCTGTGGAGCACATCGCCGCAGATGGCGACGGTCAGGCCTTGCAATCTGCCCTTGTGCCGGCGGATCGTCAGCGCGTCGAGCAGCGCCTGGGTCGGGTGCTCATGCTGGCCGTCGCCGGCATTGACGACCGCGCAGTCGACCTTCTGCGCCAAGAGGTCCGCCGCGCCCGAGCTGCCGTGGCGGATCACCAGAATGTCCGGCCGCATGGCATTCAGCGTCATGGCGGTGTCGATCAGCGTTTCGCCCTTCTTCACCGAGGACGCGGCGACGCTCATATTCATCACATCGGCGCCGAGACGCTTTCCGGCCAGCTCGAACGAGGCCTGGGTTCGCGTCGATGCTTCGAAGAACAGGTTGATCTGGGTGCGCCCACGGAGCGATGACGTTTTCTTGTCCGGCCGGCGCGAAACTTCGACCGCTTTCTCAGCCCGGTTCAGCAGAAATTCGATATCCTGCTCGGAAAGATTACGAATGCCGAGCAGATGACGCGATGAAAAGGAGTGCGGGCCGACCACCATGGCTGTGTCTGATAGCGGGGCGACTTCCGGGTCGCAAGCGTTCATCCTCGCCCAGCCACAAGCGATTACGGTGGCCGTCGGCTCATGAAACATGCTGAAGACACGATAGAATGGACCCGATTCGCCGATTGGCAGAAGGACACGCCCATCATGGTCAGCGATTTCAACCGCACACCGCCTCTTGCCGGCGCAAACGCCTGGCGGCGCGATCCGCTACTGGTGCAGCTCACCGATCCGTTCCCGGCACACGTGTGCGACGGTCTCGATTCGCTCGGCTCCTACGTTCTGGCGCCCGATGCGCTCGATATGGCGCGATTGGCCAACCAGATGCCGCCGACGCTTCAGACCCATGACCGGCACGGCGAACGCCTCGACCGGGTGGAGTTCCATCCCGCCTATCACGCGCTTATGCGTCGCTCTGTCGCGGAAGGCCTGCACGGCTCTTTCTGGGAAGGGGGCGACGATGAAGCGGGCCAGCGCGCGACCATGCGGGCGGCGAAATTTTATCTCATGGCTCAGCTCGAATGCGGCCATCTGTGCCCCATCACGATGACCAATGCGTCGCTTGCCTCCATCGCCAGCGAGGAAGGTCTTTTCGAAGATTGGCGGCCGCGCATCGTCAGCCGAAAATACGATCCCAGCCACCGGCCGCCTTCGCGGAAAGCTGGTTTGACGCTCGGTATGGGCATGACGGAGCGCCAGGGCGGAACCGATCTGCGGACCAACAGCACCGAGGCCACGGAAATCGGCGGCGGCTACTGGCGGATCGACGGCGAGAAATGGTTCTTCTCAGCACCGATGAGCGACGGCTTTCTGGTGCTCGCTCAAACGGAGGCTGGCCCGAGCTGCTTCCTCATCCAGCGCATTCGCGGAGACGGGCAGAGCAATGGCCTGCACCTCCAGCGACTGAAGGACAAGCTCGGCAATCGCTCGAACGCATCGTCGGAGGTGCGCTTCGATGGCACGATCGGTCAGCTTCTCGGTGAGCCCGGCAGGGGCATCGGGACCATTATGGACATGGTGGGCCTGACCCGGCTGGACTGTGCCCTCGCATCCGCCGGCCTGATGCGCGGCGCGCTGGCCGAAGCCATCCATCATTGCCGCCATCGCGAGGTGTTCGGCGAAAAACTCTATGATCAACCGCTGATGAAGCGCGTCCTGGCCGATATGGCGCTGGACGTCGCTGCGGCGACGGCGTTGGCGTTCCGGCTCGCCCGCGCTTTCGACGAGGCGGCTGATGACGACACGCAGGCTGCCTGGCTGCGGCTGATGACCCCGGTCGTCAAATACTGGGTCTGCAAGATCACACCAGCGCTGACATACGAAGCGATGGAATGCCTCGGTGGCGACGGCTATTGCGAGACCTTTCCCATGGCGCGCCACTATCGGGAAGCGCCCGTCAACGCGATCTGGGAGGGATCGGGCAATGTGATGGCGCTGGATCTTCTGCGTGTGCTGAAACGGTCCCCACAAGCTCTGGATACGATCCTCGAGGATTTGCACCACGACCTTGGCCGTTCGGCCGATTCGACCGTCGGCGTTCTGCGGGCCGCCGCCGAGGTGGCCCTTACCGATGAAGGCAGCGCCCGCTTTCTGACGGAGCAACTGGCACTGGCAGCCGCTGCGGCGGAACTGCGGCGCCTCGGCGCTGGACGCATTGCGGACGCCTTTGCCGAGAGTCGGCTTGGCGGCGCATGGCGCAGTACCTACGGCACGCTCGATGCGCGTTACGAGCCGGCGACGATCCTCCAGACGCTCTATCCTGCCGATGCCTGAGCGGCATGTGGACAGCTGGCCGCGCTGTTAACCTTAAGCAGGAGATTGCATGGACAGACCGGACCGCCCGATACAGTTTACAAATCGTTAATACGGGGTGTTTCATGGCGCGGCTCATGCCGGTTCTTACCTGCCTGTTCTGGATGGTGGCGTTTGCCGCGGCAGGACTGATGGCGATCATGGCGGACGAAAGCACTGGCAATCCGACCGTCTGGTCGGCGCTGCTTTTGCCGGCCATCGCCGGGGCGGCAGCGCTTGGCTTTGGCTGGGTGGCCATGACGACCGCAACGTTACCGGCGCATGATTGCACGGCCTCGGATTTGCCGCCCTATCAAATGGTTTTCGCCTTCGCGCTCGTCGTCATCGGCGCGGTCATGCTCACGCATCTGGCGGATCATGGCTTCTGCGCAATTGTCGACGGCTGCATCGCCGCCTCCGGTTTGATCGCATCGTTCCTGTTGGTCGACAAATCCATACCCGATGGCGAGGAAGCATCCCCAGCGACACTGCCGGCCCGTCAGGCCAGCCATTTGGTTGCCTTGGCGAATGCCGCGCGTTCGGACAGGCGCGAAGGTAAGCGATAGTGATTACCCGCGTCGCCCTTATCTTCTGGGTCGTGCCCCTGGCGCTCTATACGAGCTGGTTCGTTTTGTCTGCCAACGACGTCAATTTCGGCAGCATCTATTTGTCCCGGCAGATGCACGACCTTGTCATGCAGACCTACGCCAATCTGCTGGGTCTCGATCCTGATATCATACCGGCTCTTCTGATCCGGGCAGTCATCTGGGATGCCGCAGTGGTTCTTTGCATTGTGGCTTTCCGTCGCCGCAAACGGATCCGCGCCTGGTGGAACGAAAGGCGACGCCTCCGCCTGGCCGCACAGGTCGATCTGCCGGCCAGCGAGCCAACTGCAGCCAGTCTAGCTCTGCCGCAACAGGGCGATCCGGTCGAGCGCGCCCTGTAGAATAAAGGCGGCCGCCGCCGAATCGATTTTCGCGGCGCGTTTGGCCCTTGAAACGTCCGCTTCGATCATCGTCCGCTCGACGGCGACCGTGGAAAGACGCTCGTCCCAGAAGACGAACGGCAGTTCCGTGAACCGCGTCATGTTGCGCACGAAGGCGCGCGTCGCCTGCACACGCGGGCCCGCCGATCCATCCAGATTGTTCGGCAGACCGATGACGAAGCCGGCAAGCGGATCGCTGGCGAGGGCGGCGAGCAGTGCCTCTGCATCCTGGCTGAACTTTTTACGGGCGATCACCGGCCGGGCATGGGAGAAAGAGAGAGCCCGGTCGGAAACGGCCAGACCGATCGTCTTCTCACCCAGATCGAGGCCGGCCAGAATCTTGCCGTTGGCAAGCCGCTCTGACATGGCTTCGATTGAAATGGCGTTGTCCATGCACCGATCCTGTTCTTTTCGCCAATCCGCCGCGACCTATTCTCAACGGCTGGAACAGATGAGGAGATTCGCCATGAAGCTGACTTGGTACGGTCATGCAACCTTTCGCCTCGATACCAGCAACGCCGGAATTTTCATTGATCCCTTTCTGGAGGGCAATCCTGTCTGGGATGGCGGCTGGGAAGAGCCGGCCGAAGGCATCACCCATATCCTTCTGACCCACGGTCATGACGACCACATCGGCGTGACGGTGAAGATGGCGCAAAAGACCGGGGCAATCGTCGTCGCGCCCTACGAGATCATCCAGTTTCTGACCGCCGAGGGTCTGCCCGAGAATCAGGGCAGCCCGATCAATCATGGCGGCACCGTGCGCTTCGACGCTTTCTCCGTCACCTGCTGGCCGGCGCTGCATTCCAGTTCGACCTTCCGCGATGGCAAGACTATCTATCTGGGCAATCCGACCGGGCTGGTGGTCGAACCGGCGACCGAGGGCGACGACACAATCTATTTCTCCGGCGATACCGGCATCTTTTCCGACATGGCGCTGATCGAGGAAGTGCATAAGCCGAAGATCGGCGTCGTCTGCATCGGCGACCGACTGACCATGGGTCCGAAACTGGCGGCCATGGCTTGCCGCAAATATTTCAATTTCGACAAGGTGGTGCCGAGCCATTACGGCTCGTTCGAATTCCTGAGCGGCACGGCCGAGGATTTCGGTCGGGAACTGGAAGGTTCGGGAGTCGAAATGGTTGTGCCGCAGATAGGCGAGGTGGTGGACATCTGATCGGGGTGGGTAGGTTTGCGCCATCGCGTCCGGCCGTGTTGCACCGCCGATAGCGCCTCGCTATAGCGGGCGCGAAGAGAGCGGTCCGATGAAGGGCCGCGCCCATCCGTCAGTCCGGAGTTTGCCATGAGCGTCGATACCGACACCGTCCACCGCGTGGCCCATCTGTCGCGCATCGCCCTGAAGGAGGGCGAGGCCGAGCGGATGACGAGCGAACTGAACGCCATCCTCGGTTTCGTCGAGCAATTGTCCGAAGTGGATGTGGAGGGGGTCGAGCCGATGACGTCCGTCCGTCCGATGGCGATGCGCCTGCGCGACGATGAAGTGACCGATGGCGGCAAGGCCGACGATATTGTGAAGAACGCGCCGGCGACCGAGGACCATTTCTTCCTGGTGCCCAAGGTGGTGGAGTAGGAATTTGGCTTTTGCCGTGACCATGGAAACAGCCCTGCAGGATGATGTGCGAGCCATGGTCGAAGCGCTAAACGCGGCCATGGCGCCGCTTCATCCGCCGGAATTTCAGTTTCAGATGACTGCCGAAGAGATGGATGGCGCGGACTGCACCGTCTTTATCGTACGCGATGAGACGGGTGCGCCGGTCGGTATGGGATGCCTCAAGCAGCACGATGCGAAGACCGGTGAAGTGAAGCGCATGTGGGCCGCGCCCGAGCAGCGCGGAAAGGGTATCGGCGCTTCGGTGCTTGCCGCCATCATTGCGAAGGCCGAATCGCTAGGCCTGTCCGAACTGGTTCTGGAAACCGGTACTTCGGCGGCGTTCGCGCCTGCCTGGCACCTTTACGAACGCGCCGGCTTTGCCCCATGCGGCGTCGTTCTCTACTATCCGTCCTCAGACCATAACCGTTTCTACCGTAAGGTTCTTTCCGCATGACTGATCTCACAGAACTCACCCTCGCCGAGGCGCGCGACGGCCTTGCCGGCAAGGAGTTCACCTCCTCGGAGATCACCAACGCCTATCTCGGTGCGATCGATGCCGCCAATAGCGCCCTGAACGCCTATGTCGCCATCGGCCACGACAAGGCGCGGACCATGGCGAAAGCGTCGGACGAGAAGCTGGCGAAGGGGCAGGGCGGTCCGCTGGAGGGCGTGCCGCTTGGCATCAAGGATCTGTTCGCCACCGAAGGCGATCACACCCAGGCCTGCAGCCGCATTCTCGATGACTTCCACCCGCCCTATGAAAGCACGGTCACGGCCAATCTCTGGGCGGATGGCGCGGTTATGCTGGGCAAGCTGAACATGGACGAATTCGCCATGGGCTCGTCCAACGAGACCAGTGGCTATGGCCCCGTCAAGAACCCGTGGCGGGCGGAAGGTGCGACGACCGATCTGGTGCCTGGCGGCTCGTCCGGCGGCTCGGCGACGGCGGTGGCGGCCGGTCTTTGCGTCGCGGCGACGGCGACCGACACGGGCGGCTCGATCCGCCAGCCCGCCGCGTTCACCGGCACGGTCGGGATCAAGCCGACCTATGGCCGTTGCTCGCGCTGGGGCGTCGTGGCCTTCGCTTCCTCGCTCGATCAAGCCGGCCCGGTGACGCGCACCGTGCAGGATGCGGCGATCATGCTGAAATCCATGGCGTCCCTCGATCTGAAGGACAGCACATCGGCCGACGTGCCGGTGCCGGATTTCGAGGCGGCGGTCGAGCGCGGCGTCAAGGGCCTGACCATCGGCATTCCGAAGGAATACCGCATGGACGGCATGAGCGATGAAATCGAATCGCTCTGGCAGGATGGCATCGCCATGATGAAGGATGCGGGCGCCGAGATCCGCGATATCTCGCTGCCGCACACCAAATATGCTCTGCCGGCCTATTACATCGTCGCCCCGGCCGAGGCCTCGTCCAACCTCGCGCGCTATGACGGCGTCCGCTACGGCCTGCGCGAGACCGGCAAGGACATCACCGACATGTATGAAAAGAGCCGCGCCGCCGGCTTCGGCGACGAGGTCAAGCGCCGCATCATGATCGGCACCTATGTGCTCTCCGCCGGCTATTACGACGCCTATTATCTGCGCGCGCAGAAGGTGCGCACCCTCATCAAGCGCGATTTCGAGACCGCCTTCGATGAGGGGGTCGATGCGATTTTGACACCAGCGACGCCAAGCGCGGCCTTTCCCATCGGCGACAATGAGCGCCATGTCGATCCGGTCGCGATGTATCTGAACGACATCTTCACCGTGACGGTGAACATGGCCGGTCTGCCGGGCATCGCCGTGCCGGCGGGCCTGAACGCGCAGAAACTGCCGCTTGGCCTGCAGCTGATCGGCAAGCCCTTCGACGAGGAAACATTATTTGCCGCGGGTCGCGTTATCGAGAAGGCGGCGGGCCGCTTCACGCCGGAGCGCTGGTGGTAAGCGAGAAGGACCGTGCGGCGCTTGCCCGGCAGGCGCTGACGCTCCTTCACGAAGGCGACTATGCCATGGGGCCGGAATGGGACGCCGCCCACCAGATTGCCCAGGCGCATGAAGGCGATGCGCTGTTCGATCGGATTCATGCGATCGTGCATCGGATCGAGGGCGATGAATGGAACGCCGACTACTGGTATCGCCGCGCTGGCTTGACGATACCGGACATGGCTGTTGCTGACGAGATTGGGGCTCTTCGCGAGAATCTGTCGTAAATCAGCAATTCGACCCGATTAAGCACCCCACCAGCATCTCCCGCTTGGTCCCGAAGCCCGGCTGTTTCTCAACTTTGAAGCCGGCGGCTTCCAGATTGCGGCGGACCCAGCCGGCGGCCGTGTAGGTCGCGAAGGTGCCGCCCGGTGCCGTCTTCTTCGCCACCGCCGCCATCAGTTCGGCGGACCAGAGATCGGGGTTCTTGGCCGGCGAAAACCCGTCCAGAAACCAGGCATCGGCGGACGCTGGCATATCGGCGATCCGCGCCGGTGCATCGCCTACCAGAACCCTCAGGCGAATCCTATCATCTTCGTCAAAGGCGATATCGAGATCGCCGTCCTGCTCGGCGGTCACGCTCTTCAATATCGGTTCGGCAATGGCGAGCAGATGCGGCCAAGGCTTCAGCATCTTCTCGATGGCATAGGCCGGCAGCAGGTGCTTTTCGAAACTGACGAGGCGGAGGCTGGCGTCGTCCGGCGCATGGCTCTGCCATAAATGCATCGCGGCGAGCATATTGAGCCCGCTGCCGAAGCCGAGTTCGCCAATGGTGAAGGTCTCGCCTGCATCCAGTTGCGCAAAGCGTTCACCGAGCCTGTTGCCGCCCAGAAAGACATGCAGCGTTTCGGCCAGACCGTCAGCCTCGCTGAAGAAGACATCGTTATAGAGGGAGGAACGGGCCTGCCCGTCCTCGGTCCAGTCGAGCGGGTGAGGGGAAGCTTTCATTGAACGCCGCGCCGGTTCGTCATAATGCGGGAACCATAGCGCGCCATGCGGAAAGGAACACATAATCGGCACATTCGCTCGTTCATACGATCTGGCGATCATCGGCGGCGGGATCGTTGGCCTCTGGGCGGCGCGCTTCGCATCCCAGGCCGGGCGGTCGGTGGCGTTGATCGAGCGCGGACGGATTGGCGATGGCGCATCCGGTGGCGTTCTCGGCGCGCTCATGCCGCACCAGCCCGTCCCCTGGAACGAAAAGAAGCAGACGCAGTTCGACGCGCTGATCGAACTGGAGACGCTGTGCCGGACGCTGGAAGGCGAAACCGGCGTGCCGACCGGTTATCGGCGGGTCGGGCGGCTGACGCCCATTACCGATCAAGCCCAGCGGGACCGGCAGGAAAACTGGGGACAAGCCGCGCGCCACAACTGGCAGGCTGGCGCTGCGGAAACATTTCGTTGGGAGGTGCGCGACGGCGCGGATCCATGGAACGTCTTATCCAAACGCGCCACGTCGTTCGGCCATGCCTTCGATACGCTTAGTGCCGTCGTCGCGCCGCGAAAGCTGCTGGCAGCGCTTCGCGCGTCCATCGCTGGTACTGTCGATGTTTACGAAGAAGTCCAACCCACCTGTTGGGACACGGCCTCCGGCACGCTCGCTCTGAACAACGGAACAGTCGGCGCCGGCCAATTGATCGTCGCGGCCGGCGCGCAGACGACGGATGTGCTGGCGGTGCTCGGCATTGCGCCTGCCGATACGCCAGCTATCGAAGGTGTGAAGGGGCAGGGCGCATTATTGCTTCCCCGCCGGCCGCTACCCGAAAACATGCCGCTGATCTACGGTGACGGCGTCTATCTGGTGCCCCATATCGACGGCACGCTCGGTCTCGGTTCGACCACGGAAAAGACCTGGTCCGAGCCGTTCACGACCGACCGTAAACTGGACGATCTGATCGACCGCGCGGTCCGGCTCTGCCCGACCTTGCAGGATGCGATCGTGCTGGAACGATGGGCCCATCTGCGCCCGAAAGGACCGACGGCCAACCCGGTCGTCGAAAGGATCGGCGACCGTGCTGTCATGGCGTCTGGCGGCTATAAGACCGGGCTGGCCTTCGCGCCATCCATGGCGCGAAAGGCTCTGCAACTGCTGGAGGCAGGCGGTCCCATCCGCTGAATCGCTTTCTATAAATGCGCGCCGAACACTTTGATAGGAGAGGCTTTTCTTTCACCAGCTACCGGTGTTTTCCATGCTTTTCCAGGGTTCGGCCGGTTCCAGCGCCTCGCCTTCCTGCAGAAGCTCGATAGAAATGTTGTCCGGGCTTTTGACGAAAGCCATATAACCATCGCGCGGTGGCCGATTGATGGTGACGCCGGCATCCATCAATTTCTGGCAGGTTTCGTAAATGTTATCGACCTTGTAGGCGACATGGCCAAAACTCCGGCCGTTCGAATAGCTCTCCTGCTCGCCATTCTCGTCCGGCCAGTTATAGGTCAGTTCGAGTTCCGGCGAACGCCGGTCCTTTGCCCGGTCGAGATCGGCGTCTGCGGCCAGGAAGATGAGCGTGAACTTGCCGTTTTCATTGTCGATACGGCGCGTCTCCGTCAGCCCCATCTTGCCAACCCAGAAATCGAGCGCCTCGTCGATGTCGCGAATTCGAATCATGCTGTGCAGATAGCGCATGCCTTCTGCTCCTTCTTTGAATGTTGAGAGATGGAATTGCTCGAACTGGAAACTCTAGGGTTCATTCGCGGCTTGCCCAGCGATGGAACCGTCGCAGGAGAGCAGCAAGTTGCATCTTCTCGGTGACGAAACGTAAGTTTATGTCGATGCGGCCTTGTCACGCCACGAATTTCCTATGCTAAGCTTGGTCGAGAGATTCGCGAGTCCGTTGGTTCGAGGGGTGCGTATCGCCGATGGGGGACGATATCACAGGGCAACATGGCGCGGCGGACACTGACCTGTCCCTTGGTGTGGACGAAGGTGTCGTCGAGATTCATGGACATATCAAATGGTTCGACGCCGCAAAGGGCTATGGCTTCATCGTGCCCGATGAGGCCGGAACGGGCGATGTTCTGTTGCATGTGACTTGCCTTCGGCAGGATGGTCATCAGGCGGCGCTCGAAGCTGCCCGTATTCACGTTCTCGCCCGGCGCGGCGAGCGCGGTCTGCAGACCTTCAAGATACTTTCGTTGGACAATTCGACGGGTGTGCATCCGTCCGAGAGTTCGGCGCCGCGCACCCGCGTAGCGGTGGAGCCGGAAACCGGACTGGAGCGTGCGCTCGTCAAATGGTTCAACCGGACCAAGGGCTTCGGTTTTCTGACCCGGGGCGAGGGCACCGAGGACATCTTCGTCCACATGGAAACGCTGCGACGCTATGGCCTGACCGAACTGCGCCCCGGCCAGACCGTTCTGGTCCGCTATGGCCGGTCCGGTAAGGGGCTGATGGCGGCGGAAATCCATCCCGATGTTGGCACGCCTGCCATTTCCAACTGATAATTCTTGGCAAGGCTGCCGTCGGTCTCATTGGGCCGATTAGGAAAGCCGGCCGAAATTGGGCTGCGTAATCATCGATTTGCCGGTCCAGCGTCAAACTACCGCCGCGAAACGCGTCAATTCTGCCCGCCATAGGGACCTGCGGTTTGGAGACGCCCGGTGAAGCGGCAGAAACGGTTTTCCTTCGACTTTCTTTCGATCATTCTGGCTGTCGCGCTGCTTCTTGGCGGCGTGCTGGCGCTGACCGGACATGGCGCGGCGCGCTCCGACATGCCAGCGCCCGGCGAGCCAATGATCCTGTCGACCGATCCGGTGCCGCTTACCGTCGAAGGCCGGGACGACATCGCCATCATGGTGGAGATCGCGACCACACCGGTCGAGACGGCGGCGGGGCTCATGTTCCGCAAACAGATGGATAACGATCACGGCATGCTGTTCGCTTTCGACCGGGAGAGCAGGCGCTCCTTCTGGATGCGCAACACCGTGATGCCGCTGGATATCATTTTTGTCCGCGCCGACGGCAAGGTGGATTCGATCCGCCGTGGCAAGCCGCTGGATGAGACGCCGTTGCGCTCGGATGGCAAGGTCCGTTACGTGCTGGAACTGAAAGCGGGACAGGCTGACGCGTTTGGCATCGAGGATGGCGTTGTGCTGCGCCATCCTGTTATCGGTGGATAACAGGCGCCCGCCTTCGATCGACCGGTGCGTCCATCTTCATTCTTGAATGGATCGTCATGCCGACGTAACCAGTTGGCATGACGAATTTTGTGTATGACGGGCTGCAAATAGCCTATCGGGACGAAGGGCCGCGCGAGGGCGATCCCATCCTCCTCATCCATGGTTTTGCTTCCAACAGACGGATCAACTGGGTCGAGACCGGTTGGACCAAAACGCTGGCTGAAGCCGGCTATCGGGTCGTGTCCTTCGACAATCGCGGTCACGGCGACAGCGAAAAGCTCTACGATCCAAAGGCTTATACGCCGCCTCGGATGGCGGATGACGCGGCGGCGCTGCTCGACCATCTGGAAATTCCGAAAGCCCACATCATGGGCTATTCGATGGGTGGGCGGATCGGCGCATTTCTGGCGCGCGATCATGGCCCACGCGTCGCGACGCTTACTCTCGGTGGAATCGGCATGGCTCTGATCGAAGGCAGTGGCGATTGGAAACCGGTCGCGGAGGCGCTCCTGACCGACGAGCCGGGTAAGATCACCGACCCGACCGGCCAGGAATTTCGTGCCTTCGCCGACCGCACCGGCGCCGACCGAAAGGCGCTGGCGGCCTGCATCGAAAGCAACCGTATCCTCCTTTCGGCAGAAGATGTGGCGCGTATCGAGCAACCGACGCTTATCGCCGTCGGCACCGAAGATACGATTGCGGGCTCGCCGCACGATCTCGCGGCGCTGATGCCGAACGCCGTCGCTTTCGATATCGAGCGCCGCAGCCATCTGATCGCCACCGGCGACAAGACGTTCAAGGCGCAGATGCTGGAATTTCTTGAGGAACATCCCCTGTGAGCGCGTTGGCGAAGGAGACGTTGGAGGCGCAGGGAGCCGACGGCAATTTGCTTTCTGGCAGCGTTGTCGGTGAAGGCCGGCCCGTTCTCATGCTCCATGGCGGGGGCCAGACCCGGCACGCCTGGCAACGGACGGCAGAACGGCTCGCCGATAACGGATATGCCGCCTACAGCTTCGACATGCGCGGTCATGGTGACAGCGCATGGGTGATTGAGGCCGGCTACAGTTTTCACGATTACGCCCGTGATGCGGGCGCTCTCGTGGACTGGCTCAAACGCGAAACGGGAACGGCGCCGATCGGCGTCGGCGCTTCCCTCGGCGGCCTCAGCATGATCGGCGCCGAAGACGACGAGCCCCGTTTTCGGGCCATCGCGCTGGTCGATATCGTGCCGAAGATGCGGCAAGAGGGCGCTCAGCGCATTATCAGCTTCATGACCGCCGCCGCGCAGGACGGCTTCGAATCGCTGGAGGCCGCAGCCGAGGCCATTGCCGCCTACATGCCCCAGCGCAAACGACCGAACTCGCTCGATGGCCTGCGCAAGAACATGCGTCAGAGAGACGATGGCCGCTGGCATTGGCACTGGGACCCGGTATTCGCATCGGGCGGCGAGCGTTCGATCATGGCCGACGCTCCCAAACATCTCCTTCGGTTCGACGAGGCCATCGAAAGGCTGGCGCTACCCGTTCTCGTCGTTCGCGGCATGTCGAGCGAACTGGTCGACGAGAAGGATGCGCGAGATGCTGCCGAGCGCCTGCCGGATGGCCGCTACGTCGATATTGCGCATGCCGGCCACATGATCGTCGGCGACAGGAACGACGCCTTTACCGAGGCGCTTCTGTCGTTTCTTGACGACCTGTCCTAGCGGCCCCGATCTTAGCGGCCCTGAAAGATCGGCTTTCGCTTGTTGGCAAAGGCGGCTCGTCCTTCGGCATAGTCCGCGCTGTCGAATGTGGAATCGCCCATTGCGGCGGCTTTTCGTGCAAGCGGCTGATCGGCGTCCAACGTTGCCAGAATCGCCGCTTTCGATGCTGCAACGGAGAGTGGCGCATGTTGCGCGATTCTATCCGCCAGTTCGCGGGCGGCTTCCATTGTCGGTCGTTCTCTTTCGATATTGAGAAGAAAGCGCGCGGACAGTGCATCGTCGGCGCTGAGAACATCGGCTGAGAAGGCAAGGTAGCGGGCCATTTGTGGACCAAGCGCCGCTACGATGTCGATCATGGCGTCACGCGGATAGGCCAGGCCGAGCCGCGCCGCCGGGATACAAAATCGAGCGGTGCTGTCGGCCAGTCGTAGACCGCAGGCGGCAGCCAGCCCGAACCCACCGCCGAAACAGATACCGGATATGGCCGCGATGGTCGGGAAGGGCGCGTTACGAAGCACTGAAAAAGCGGCGACATTGGCGGCTTCGTAGACGCGGGCGCTTGCCGCGTCATGGCGGGTCGACTCGAATTCGGCAATATCCGCACCTGCGCAGAAATGATCGCCTTCGCCGGTCAGGATAAGAGCGCGTGTCCGGCCAGCCTTCGCCAACGCCCCGATCTCCGCGGCAAGCGTCGTCCACATCGCCTGCGTCAGAGCGTTGCGTTTATCGATTCGCCGAATGGTGATAGTGGCGACATGCGCCTCGGTCATGCAGACGATGGCCGTCATAGTGTGTTAGCTTTCATTCTGGGCCCCGGTTGGACTGCGGTATGGAATGGCATATATGACGGCATTGATATGCGTCAGGGTCGACCGGAGCGTTGGCCTTTAGCGAACGGAGGCGAAATGGCCATGGCCCTGGAGCAGCGCGCGGATAGAACTTCTCCGGAAACCTTCGATCCCATTTGGAATGCGCTTCGAACCGAAGCCGAGGAGGCGGTCGATCGCGAGCCGATGATGGCCGCTTTTCTGTGCGCCAACATTCTGAACAATTGCGATATGGAAAGCGCGATTGCCCGGCGCGTTGCCGAACGGCTCGGCCATGAGCTGATGGCGCCGTCTCTCATCGAGCAGGCCTACTCGCAGATGATCGAGGCTTCGGAAGGCTTCGCCACGTCCTTGCGCGCGGATCTGCAGGCTGTCTACGACCGCGATCCGGCCTGCCAGCGATACCTCGACGCCTTCCTCTACTTTAAGGGCTTTCACGCCCTCCAGGCGCACCGCGTGGCGCATTGGCTTTGGGGCGAAGGCCGCCGGGATTTTGCACTCTATCTTCAGAGCCGCAGTTCAGCCGTCCTTGGCGTTGACATCAATCCGGCGACGATCGTCGGCAAGGGCGTGTTTCTGGATCATGCCACGGGTATCGTTATCGGGCAGACGGCGCGGATCGGCGATGACGTGTCCATCCTTCAGGGCGTGACCCTGGGCGGCACCGGTAAGGAAAATGGCGACCGCCATCCCAAGATCGGCAATGGCGTTCTGATCGGTGCCGGCGCCAATGTGCTCGGCAATATCGAGATCGGACATTGCTCCAAGGTCGCAGCCGGTTCCGTGGTATTGCGCCCCGTGCCGCCCAATTCCGTGGTCGCGGGCGTGCCGGCCCGCATTGTCGGGAAGAGCGATTGCGCCGAGCCGGGCCGTGCCATGGACCAGATGCTCTCCATCGATGACTGAGATCGTCCCATCCGCTTGATTATCTGTGTGGACGAATGAAGCGTCAGCCTCTATTCCCGGTGGCTGCTCGCGCTAACTGGTCCCTTGGTCGGATGCGCAATGCGCGCGGCCGGACATTTTGACATTATGACTTGGAGACTGCCTTGAAACCTGAGGAAATTCGCAAGCTGGACGCTTACTTCAAGCGGCTGTTCCGGACAGACAAAATCGAAGTGCGGGCCCGGCCCCGCAAGGACGATTCCTGCGAACTTTACCTCGACGATGAGTTTCTCGGCGTCATCGACAGAATCGAGGATGAAGGCGAAGTGTCTTACAACCTCGCCATGGCCATTCTGGACATCGATCTGGAATGAGGGAGGCGGCACCGGTTCGCCTTCCGGACAAAGATTGCCGGACGAACTCAGCGGATCAGGTGACTGATCCGCTTTTTCAATGCCCGATCCATGGTCTGCCAATATCCCAGTAGCTCTCTTGGGAAACGGTAGGTCATCGACAGGCCGTTGCCAATATGTACATCGCGTTCGCATCCGGCCATGGCCTGGCGTCCCTGAACCCCTGCAAGACAGCGTGCGACATAGAGTTCGCCCTCCAGAGTCCTTCCACTGGCCAGCAGTTCATTTTCGTAACCCGCACTCGGACGAAAAGCTCGCAATGTCAGTCCGGGCGGTCCGGCAATACCGGGCTCGCGCAGGAGCGGCCGATAGACGCTGGCATAGCGACCGCTCATATCGCGCGACATTGCCGCCCGTTCGAGGGTGACGAACAATAGTGCCCGCTGATCCGACTGGCTGTTGAAAATATCCGTTGCGCCCTGCGAATAGCCGGTCAGCTCCGGCCAGCGAAGATAGAGTTCCAGACCGGCATATTCGGCAGCTCGCCGTTGCTCCTCGTGGCGGATCATGTTTTCCGGCACAGACAGCACATTATTGCCGATCACGATCTCGATCGGTTGGGTGCGGTCGCTATGCCCACCGAGCGACAGCGCCTGGCCGGCTCTGTGTCCGGCACCGAGAACCGCTGCTGTCACCGCAGCGAGCAGGACGGCAGCCATGACAAGCCGGCGCGCCATGATCGAATCGGCAGTAGGCGCAATCTTGTTTTCGATCATGGTCCGCGCCCGTTTTGTGTCCTTATGGGCGGCGCTCCGCAAATGTCGAACCGGCACGCCGCCTGCATCGCCAGCGAATGAACCCTGCCATCATTATGGTAAACGGAGTGTAAGCGACCATCCCGAATCTTTTGCCGACGATGGGCCGAAACCTCTGCGAAATGCAGAAGCCGGTCTCCAGGGGAAGAGACCGGCTTCCGATTCGGCCGTCAGGGACGTGGACGCGGCCGAGATAGAGAGGGGCGGACAGTCAGCGGCTGACGGCGCCGACCGTCATCGCGCGATCGTCATTCACCAGTTCCCAATGCGCGCTGTTCTGTGGGCTTTGCAGTTTCAGGAACGTGTAGTCCGTCTGCTGCCAGGGCAGGACGCGGTCGTTGAGATTGTCCAGAACGATGTCGCCCCGATCGGTGCGAACCGTCAGGACGGCGTGTCCGTCACCATTGGGTTGCAGCACCACCGTAATGAGAAGGGCCGATGCCGGAACGCCCATGGCCTGCAGGCGGCGACGCTTTTCCAGAACGTAGTCTTCGCAGTCGCCCACGCCCTGCGGATAGGACCAAAGCTCTTCGCGGCCCCAGATCTGCAGATCCGTTAGCGGTAGAACTTCGGCGTTGACGGTGGCGTTCACGGCCAGAATGGCCTGCCAGGAACTCTTGGACAGAGGGTAGGGGTGCGGCGACGAATCCCGGTCGCTGCATTCGTTCGGTGCCTGCCAGCAGAACTCGGCATGGCCGAGCGGTGGGTTGGCAGCGCCCACAGTTTCCATGAAGGGACGGGCCTCGACGGCGCCGCAAATAAAGAATAAGGAAGTAATGGAAATCGATATCGCTTTGATAATGCTCTGCATGACTTGTCTCCCCTGACAGGGAGAAAGATCGCAGAAAGAATTTTGCGCTACGCAAAAATCAGCACTGGCATTATATACAAAGGATAGACAAATCAAAATCAAATGCTAGGCATTTGAATATTGCTTTGTTAACGGTGTTAACGGCGTCGGTAAGGGTTTGTTAAGGTGCTGAAAGCGCGTTTTCGGGCGCTTGGTGGCCTGTGCCGGTTGCGTTCAGGCCAGTGCCCGTGACGTCATCCTAAGCCAAAGGGCGAACTGCACTCGATCCCTATGGCTTGAGTGCAGGATGCGCTGGGCACAAAAAAACCGGCTGCGCCGGTTTGATAAAGCAAAATTTTTAGCGACGAACGTGCCTGCTGCGTGCGGTCAGACCATCTTTCCCAGATCGATGAACTCGATCGCGATACCATCATTGAAATGACGGATCACCCGGCCTTTCATCGTGCCGAGGATAACGGGTGTTCCGAGCGCCGGGCGGACATCCGTCGCGATTGCCGCGCCCGACAGCGACAGATCGATGATCCGGCAGCTATATTTTCGGCCGTCGACCATGCGCATGGCCGAGATCGGGTTTCGCGGTTCGACACGCGCATGACGGCGATCTTCCGGCAGGTCGAGCTCATGCCTGTTGGCCAGCCATGTCAGCTGCGAGGCGATCTTGTCCTTCTTGCGATCAGACGCGATGATGGTCATCGCGAAGCCGTCGTCGAGCGGGCGTGTCACAACGCCTTCGACCCGTCCGATATGATCGAGATAGCAAATGCACTTTTCGCCCGGCTCGCCGGTCACTTCCGTTTGAAGGGCGGCGCTTCCTGGGCTCATATCGACCACGTAGCAAACATGCTCGCTGCCGTCTTCGAGCATGAAGCGACCATACACTTTGGCTGTCACACGCTGAAAAGCTCTGCGCTCTGGCGATTCTGGCATTTGAAGGTCTGGCGCCAGACTCATATCGCTACGCCCTGATTGAAAGCAGAAGATTCCTCGAACCGGACTCTTGCCATGCAAAGGTTAAAGCGGCGTAACATGGCAGAGGAAAATATTCTCCATCTCAGTTTTGCCGACCACCCTCCAGAACAGTCAGATGGCCGATCTTGCGGCCGGCGGGCAGATCCTGAATGGCGTGGCGCGCGGGCACCAGCGGCGGCACCGTGATCTCGGCCCGGTTGGAAAGAAGGCCCGGTTCGCGCTCCGGATCGATGATGCGCACCGAACGCAACTTCCATTCGACGATCGGATCGGTGCCGAGCCAATAGGGCCGTTCGCCGGGTACGGCCGAGCCGAGCGCGCGGTCGCCACTATGTTCACTGGCGAGCGGTAGCAGAAGCAACTCGTAGGATATCTGTTCGCCGCTTTCGCTGAAACCGTCCATGGCCAGAACGGTGATCGCATCGCCGGTCAGCGCCTGATCGGTCAGCCGAAGCAGCATCCGCCGGTCCCGCGCGTGGAACAGCGTCTGAAAGGCCTGACCCCGCAATTCCGCGCCGAACTGCTGGCACAAGGCCGTGCCGGCAAGGCGGAACTCGATGGTCCCGTCCGTCAACCGCTGAAGAATGAAGGTTCCCGGCAACAATGTGCGGATGTCACTGGGTTCGATGCTGTTGCGATGGGGCGCCTTGTTCGAACCGCGCAGACGATTCCAATAAAGAAACAGGTCCTTTGTCTGTTGCTGTCTCATGCGTACCTCGATCGGTCAGTGTTGTGCCAGTTCGGCGCAGGGCGTGCGCTTGGGCTGGCGTTTGACCGATGCGTTGCATCGTTCGTGCCACGGCGGCTGCGATTGCCGTCCGGCGGTCAATGAAGCAGAGGCCCCTGCAATTTCGGGGTTTTCGGCACGCAGCGGCTTGTTGTCGGTCGGGCGCGTCCCATCTTCCCGCCTGACGAAGGGACAGAAGTGTGACGGATCGCGAACCGGAAAATCGAGACGGGCCGGGTGGCTCTCATGACCCGGCCCGGCCGGGGAACTCACCCTGGGCTGCCGCGCCCCAGCGCGAAGTTCCCGACGATAGTTCCGATGCATACGCGTTGCGGCAACGCGGCGAACCTTTAGTCAATCTGGCGCCGGCCATCGTGTTTTTCCTCGTCCTGATGGGAACGATCCACCTCGTCCGCAGCCTCGTTTTGCCGCCCGGGCTCGACCGCCTCGTGCTCTACTGGTTCGCCTTCATTCCCGAGATCGCCTCATACGGTCTGTTCGGCCTGCTGCATCAGCTCTGGGCTGCTGTGACCTATTCACTGTTGCATGGCAGCTGGCCCCATTTCTTCATGAATGGCGTCTGGCTGGCGATTTTCGGCTCGCCCCTGGCATTGCGCATGGGCACGTGGCCATTCGTGTTGTTCTGGATTGCGACGGCTTTTTCAGCGGCGGCGTTTCATTTCGCTATCGATCCGTTCAGCCCGTCGATTCTCGTTGGCGCGTCGGGGGCGATCAGCGGCATGATGGGTGCGGCCACACGCCTCGGTTTCCGTGTCGACAGGCGTCGCGCGCAACGCGCATTTGCCGGTCGTCCGATGACGTTCGACGAAGTGATGAGATCGCGCGCCGTTGTCGCCTTCATCGTGATATGGCTGGTTTTGAACCTTATCACCGGGCTCTTTCTGCCGATGGGAGGCACCGCCATTGCATGGCAGGCTCATATTGGCGGCTTTGTGGCGGGGTTTTTTCTCCTGCCGCTGTTTCCCGCGCCGGGAGCCCGCCATTTCTGATCTGCCTGAATCGGCTTGCGAAATCGTGATACGCGACGCACGATATGCAGAGTATCAGAGATGGAGGAAAACCAATGAATGTTCGTCAGATCCTGGAGCAGAAGGGCCGCGACGTGGCGACATTTGGTCCGGACGCCACGCTGAGCGAGGCCACGGCTCTCTTGGCTGAAAAGAAAATCGGTGCGTTGGTCGTCGTTACTGAAGAAACGATTGTCGGTATTTTGTCGGAGCGAGACGCGGTGCGCGCCATTGCCGATCACGGCGCATCCGCTCTCGACCGCCCGCTTTCCGACTTCATGACGAGTGACGTCAAGAACTGCAGCGAGAACAGCACTGTCGAAGAGGTGATGGATCAGATGACCGACGGCCGTTTTCGCCATCTTCCGGTCGTCGAGGATGGCAAGATGGTTGGGATCATCTCCATCGGCGATGTTGTAAAGCGCCGTATTCGTCAGGCGCAGGAAGAAGCGGACTCGCTCAAACAATATATTGCAAGCTAACTCGACGCGGGACACAGCGCGAACGACAGGGGCCGCCTGTCGTGACAGGTGCGCTGGCGTCTTGAACGGTGCAGGCTTTTGTTTTACCCGATCCACCGAGAAGGCGGTCGGGCGTCGTCTGTCCTGATGTCAGGACGGGGCGCCAGGACTCCGGACCCAAACCATTGCTCTCCACCTTGCGAAGGGAACGATTGCACTCATGGCCATCGTCGATAGCCGCACACCCGATCCGAAGCGCTTTCTTTCCGGTGCGACCGGCGATTGGGAAATCGTGGTCGGTATGGAAGTTCATGCTCAGGTGACGTCCGAGAGCAAGTTGTTCTCAGGCGCATCGACCAGCTTCGGATCGGCGCCGAACGACAATGTCAGTCTCGTCGATGCCGCCATGCCTGGCATGTTGCCGGTCATCAACCAGCAATGCGTTCGGCAGGCCGTGCGGACCGGGCTCGGTCTGAAGGCGCAGATCAACAAGCGTTCGGTGTTCGACCGCAAGAACTATTTCTATCCCGATCTGCCGCAGGGCTATCAGATCAGCCAGTTCGCCCATCCCATTGTTGGCGAAGGTGTCGTGATGGTGTCGGTCGGCCCTGACCGGCAGGGCAATTTCGAAGAGGTCGAGATCGGTATCGAGCGGCTGCATCTGGAGCAGGACGCCGGCAAGAGCATGCACGATCAGCATCCGACCATGAGCTATGTCGACCTGAACCGTTCAGGCGTCGGCTTGATGGAGATCGTCTCCAAGCCCGATTTGCGCTCCGCCGATGAGGCGAAAGCCTATTTGACCAAGCTCCGCACCATCCTGCGATATCTGGGCACGTGCGACGGCAATATGGACGAAGGCTCCATGCGGGCCGACGTGAACGTATCGGTCCGCAAGCCCGGCGGCGATTTCGGGACGCGCTGCGAAATCAAGAACGTCAATTCCATTCGCTTTGTCGGACAGGCCATTGAGTCGGAAGCGCGTCGCCAGATCGCCATTCTGGAAGATGGCGGGCAGATCGATCAGGAAACGCGCCTGTTCGATCCGGCCAAGGGCGAGACCCGTTCCATGCGCTCCAAAGAGGAGGCGCATGACTACCGCTATTTCCCCGATCCCGATCTGCTGCCGCTGGAGTTCGACGATGCGTTCGTCGAAGAGCTAGCCACTGCGCTGCCGGAGCTACCGGACGACAAGAAGGCACGGCTCATGTCGGAGGCTGGCTTATCGGCCTACGACGCCTCGATCCTGGTGTCGGAAAAGGCAATCGCCGATTATTATGAAGCGCTGGCGAAGGGCCGCGATGGCAAACAGGCGGCCAACTGGGTCATAAACGACCTGCTGGGCGCCTTGAACAAGGCCGGACAGTCCATTGAAGAGACTCCGGTTTCGCCCGATCAGCTCGGGCAGGTCATCAACCTTATCAAGGAAGGCACGATTAGCGGCAAGATCGCCAAGGAGCTGTTCGAGATCGTCTTTGCCGAGGGCGGCGAGCCCAGGGCGATCGTCGAAGAACGCGGTATGAAGCAGGTGACCGATACGGGCGCCATCGAGGCCGAAGTCGACAAGGTCATCGCCGCCAATCCCGACAAGGTCGAACAGGCTAGGGAAAAGCCCTCTTTGGCAGGCTGGTTCGTTGGTCAGGTGATGAAGGCGACTGGCGGCAAAGCCAATCCGCAGGCTGTCAATCAGCTCGTGCGAGAGAAACTGGGCATCGATTAAAAAATTTAGATCGGCTGCCTTGCTTTCTTCGGCGATCGCCCCTCCTTTGTCAGCAAATGGAGCGCGGGGGAGGAAGAACATGACCCAGCCGATTACGGAACCGACCTTTCGCGAGAGCGTCGACATGCATTTCGAGCGCGCCGTCAAGCGGCTCGAACTCTCGCCAGGTCTCGCCCAGAAGATACGGGTTTGCAATTCGACCTATACGGTGCGGTTCGGTGTGCGTCTGCGTGGCCATATTCACACTTTCACCGGCTATCGCGCCGTTCATTCGGAGCATGCCGAGCCGGTCAAGGGCGGCATACGCTACGCCACCGGCGTCCATCAGGACGAAGTGGAGGCGCTTGCCGCGCTCATGACTTATAAATGCGCGTTGGTGGAGGTGCCCTTCGGCGGTTCGAAGGGCGGTTTGCGGATCGATCCGCGCGAATGGTCCGAAGAAGAGATGGAGCGGATCACCCGGCGTTTCGCCGCCGAACTGATCAAGCGCGATCTGATCAATCCCAGCCAGAACGTTCCGGCCCCCGACATGGGAACGGGAGAACGGGAGATGGCCTGGATCGCCGATCAGTATCGCCGTATTCATACGACGGATATCGATGCGCAGGCCTGCGTGACCGGCAAGCCGCTCAATGCAGGTGGTATTCGCGGCCGCTCCGAGGCGACGGGCCGTGGCGTGCAATATGCGCTGCAGGAATTCTTCCGCCACCCTGCCGATGTGGAAATCGCGCACCTTGAAGGCACGCTGATGGGACAACGCGTCGTTGTACAGGGCCTTGGCAATGTGGGCTATCATGCGGCAAAATTTCTGCAGAAGGAAGATGGCTGCAAGATCGTCGGGCTCGCCGAATATAATGGCGGCCTGTTCGATGACAGCGGCATCGATGTCGACAAGGCGCGCGACTATTTCCAGGAGAATGGAAGCTTCGAAGGTTACCACAAGGGCCTGTTCATCCAGAACTCTTCGTCCCTTCTGGAAGCCGAATGCGATATTCTGATCCCGGCGGCACTCGAAGGCGTCGTCAATCTCTCCAATGCCGATCGCATCCGTGCGCCGCTGATCGTGGAGGCGGCGAACGGTCCGGTCACGGCAGGCGCCGATGAACGGCTGCGCGAGCGCGGCATCGTGATCATCCCGGACATGTATGTGAACGCCGGCGGCGTGACCGTCTCCTATTTCGAATGGGTCAAGAACCTCTCCCATATCCGCTTCGGCCGGATGCAGCGCCGGGGCGAGGAGACTCGTCATCGCCTTTTGATCGAAGAGATCGAACGGGCTACCGGCGCGCAGCTTTCCGACACGTTCAAGCAGTTTTACATTGAAGGGTCGGACGAGCTTGCTCTGGTGCGTTCCGGCCTCGACGATACGATGCGTGTCACCTATCAGGCCATGCGCGAGAAATGGCACGAAAAGCGCAAGGACGACCATACGATCGATCTGCGCACGAGCGCATACATGATCGCTGTAGAGCGGATCGCAGCGAGCTACCGCTCGCTCGGTCTCTGACCTTGGAGGCCGGCTCCTCCTTCTAAGAGCGGCCGGGCTTCTTGACGCCAGTGCTCATTTCGGCTTCCTTCAAGGTCCAAGGCCGAGAGGCACCCCGGGACACGCCGGCCCGCACCGTCCGGCGCGACTACGACCGACCGATCATGTGGATCCGCACTGTCGATCCGAACGACATTCCAGCAATTCAGGCTTTGCTGGCACGCACGTGGCACGCCACTTACGACGATATATACGGCAGGGAGCGCGTGGCGGCCCTGACGGCCAACTGGCATTCGCAGCCGGCGCTTCGCAAGCGCCTGAACAAGCCTTATTCCGAGTTCGTTATCGCCGATGATGGTGAGGACATTCTCGGCGTGGCTTTCGCGTCGATGGGCGATGGCGGCGATGACCGCACGGCGTTTTTGCATCAGTTATACGTCAATCCCGATGTGCAGGGGCGTGGAGCGGGCACAGCCCTGCTGATCGAGATGGAGAGCGCGTTTCCAGCAGCCGGTCGCATGCGGCTCGAGGTCGAGGAAGCCAACGAAAAGGCAATCGCCTTCTACCGCAAGCAGGGCTACGCCCAGATCGACCGGACCGAGAATTGCGGCGTGAAGGATAGCGGCATTCCGGCACTGATTATGGAAAAGACGCTGGGCTAGATCATTGCTGCCCTTGCCAAGGGCAGGGCGGAGCGCCATAAGCCCGTAAAGGTAAATCCGCGCGATATGGGACGTTCATGAGCACCTTTCTGAAGCAGTTCTTCACCTGGTGGAACGGCAATCAGCTCAACTTCCGCTTTCATCTCTGGCGTAACGCCGAAAAAGTGGGTGAGGATGAATTCGGCAATGTCTATTATCAGGGTGGCAAGGACTCGGAGGGACGTCCGCGCCGCTATGTCGTCTATACCGACATTTCGGAACCGTCGCTGATTCCACCCGGCTGGCATGGCTGGATGCATCACAAGACCAATGTGGCGCCGCCGTCGGCCGCTTACGAAGCGTATGAGTGGCAGAAGTCGCACCGCCCCAACTTGACCGGTACCGTCTCAGCCTACCGCCCGAAAGGCTCTCTCCACCATACCGGCGAAAGGCCGCGCGTCACGGGCGACTACGACGCCTGGTCGCCGGGCGAGTAAAACGTCTCGCCCTTCGATCGACGGATGAGCGTGGCGTAGCACCGCCACATTCTGCGACTATCGAGTCGCCATCGCAATCGGACGAAGCGGCTGGACCGTTTTAGTCGTGACATTCGGGGAGCCCACTTTTGCTGCGGATCGGCGTGATATTGACGGTTGCAGTGGTCGTGCTGACGACCAACGCCGCCCTGGCCCAAACGATCGAACGCCGGCCTTTGCCGTCACCGCTCCAGCCTGACGGCACCTTCTCCGATCCCGCGCAGGACTACGAAGCGCCAATCGATCCTGTGCCCGACGATCAGTTCCCAGCGCCGGACGATCAGTTCCCGCCGCTGGACAATGCCGAGCCGGGAACCGGCGCAGAGCCCTACGACCCATTGGCGAACGATCCCTTCTCCGCCGGTCCGCAGCAGGATCCGGCGGTTCAGCCGGACGCCAATATGGTGGCGCCCGATGCCGAGCAGATGGGTGGTGAGGTCAGCGAGCCAGCGCCGGCGGTCGAGGATCGGCCCGTCAAGAACAAGGTCGCCGTCTTTACCGGCATCGACAAGATCACCGGACGAATCCACCATTTCGACGTTTATGTGGACGAAACGGTGCAGTTCGGCGCGTTGCTGGTCACGCCGCGCGTTTGCATCAACCGGCCCGAGAGCCTGGAGCCGAAGACTGACAGTTTTGTCGAGATCGACGAGATGACGCTCGATCGGAAGGTCCGGCGCATCTTCACCGGCTGGATGTTCGCCGAAAGCCCCGGCCTGAACGCGGTGGAGCATGCCGTCTACGATGTCTGGCTCAAAGGCTGCAAACAGGATACGGACGTGGCGGCGCCGAATGCCGATGCGGGCACGGCCGCGGATGCGCGCCAAGCAGACGAGACCGCGCGGCAATAATCAGTCGGAAAAGGACGCGCTGAAGGACAGCGCCTCGGCAAGAAGCGCTTCATATTGCTCGCGTTTCACATCGACCGCACCGAACTGTTTGAGGTGGTCGGTGGTAAATTGCGTATCGAGAAGACGAAAGCTCCGCTCGCGCATTCTTGCCACAAGGTGGACGAGACAGATCTTCGACGCATCGCGCTGCCGGCTGAACATGCTCTCGCCGAAAAAGGCCGCGCCCAGCGTGACCCCGTAAAGACCGCCGACCAGACGACCATCTTGCCAAGCTTCTACGCTATGAGCATGGCCGTTTTCATGAAGGGCGATATAGGCGCGGCGGATGGGATCGTTGATCCAGGTCGTTTCCCGCCCTTGCCGTGATTCGGCGCAACCATCCAGCACCGCGGCGAAATCGCGGTCGGTTGTGATGTCGTAAGGCGCGCGTCGAACGGCCTTTTCGAGGCTTTTGGGAATGTGGAACCGGTCGAGCGGGATGATGCCGCGAATGTCGGGCCGCACCCAGAACACCTCATCGTCATCCGCATCTTCCGCCATGGGGAAGACGCCGGAAGCGTAGGCGCGCAGCAGCAGCTCGATGGGAATGTCCTGGCCAGGAGCGTGGGGTCGTCTTCTGTTCCGCATGGTTTGCGGCCCTTGAACCGCCTAGTCGTCTGCCAGATAGTTTTCCAGCCAATGAATATCGTATTTGCCGTCGGCAATGTCCTTGTCACTGACAAGATCGCGAAAAAGGGGCAGCGTCGTGTCGATCCCGTCAACGACGAATTCATCGAGCGCACGGCGTAGCCGCATCAGGCACTCCACGCGGTTGCGTCCATGAACGATCAGCTTGCCGATGAGACTGTCATAATAGGGCGGAATCCGATAGCCGCTATAGACGCCCGAATCGACACGCACGCCCAGGCCGCCTGGCGTATGAAAATGGGTGATGGTGCCGGGTGAAGGCACGAAGGTGCGCGCATTCTCTGCATTGATCCGGCATTCGATCGCATGGCCCTGAAATTCGATCTCGCTCTGTTTGACCGACAAACCGCCGCCGGAAGCCACTCTGATCTGCTCGTGAACCAGATCGATACCGGTGATCGCTTCGGTGACAGGATGCTCCACCTGTAGCCGCGTGTTCATTTCGATGAAGTAGAATTCGCCGTTCTCATAGAGAAACTCGACCGTACCGGCGCCACCATAGCCCATCTCCGAAACGGCGTTGGAACAGATCGCACCGATCTTCTCACGCGCATCGCTGTTCAGCGCGGGCGAATTGGCTTCTTCCCAGACCTTCTGGTGCCGTCTTTGTAGGGAGCAGTCGCGCTCGCCGAGATGAATGGCGTTGCCCTGCCCATCACCGACCACCTGCACTTCGATATGGCGCGGCTTGGCCAGGTATTTTTCGATATAGACAGCATCGTCGCCAAAGGCCGCACCGGCTTCTGACCGGGCGGTCTGGAAGGCGGTTTTGAGTTCGCTTTCGCTCTTCGCGACCTTCATGCCGCGTCCACCGCCGCCGGCAGCGGCCTTGATAATGACGGGATAGCCGATATCCGCGGCGATCTTTTTCGCTTCATCCGGATCGGTGACGCCGCCCTCGGAGCCCGGCACGACCGGAATGCCAAGCCGCAGCGCCGTGCGTTTGGCCTCGATCTTGTCGCCCATGATCCGGATGTGTTCGGCCCTGGGACCGATAAACGCGATATTGTGCGCTTCCAGAATTTCGGCGAATTTGGCGTTTTCCGACAGAAAGCCGTAACCCGGATGAATGGCGTCCGCGCCGGTAATCTCGCATGCGGCGACGATCTGGTGAATGTTCAGATAGGATTCCCGGCTGGCCGGCGGTCCAATGCAGACGCTTTCGTCGGCAAGCTTGACGTGCATTGCTTCCGAATCGGCCGTCGAATGCACGGCCACTGTCTGAATGCCTAGCTCACGGCATGCCCGCAAAACACGAAGCGCGATCTCGCCGCGATTGGCGATCAGTATCTTGTTGAACATCGCTAACGCCCCGGGTTCGGTTTATTCGATGATGACGAGAGGCTCGCCGTACTCGACGGGCTGGGCGTCGGTGATCAGGATTCGCTTGACGGTACCCGCCTTGGGGGCAGGAATCTGGTTCATCGTCTTCATCGCTTCGATGATCAGAAGCGTCTGGCCAGCCGCTACCTTCGTGCCGACCTCGATGAAGGGAAGGGCACCCGGCTCAGGCGACATGTAGACCGTGCCGACCATGGGCGACGGAATGGCATTGGAAAGATCGACATCGCTTTCGGAGCTCGTGCCCGAAGGGGTGGCCTGCACGGCGGGAGCCGAAGGAGCGGAAGCTGGAACGGGGGCCGCTACGGCGGGCGCCATTTGCGCCTGGCGCGACACGCGAATGCGCAGCTTGCCCTGTTCCACCTCGATTTCGGAGAGATTGGTCTCGTTGAGAATATCCGCCAGATTGCGGATGAGCGCTTGATCGACCGTATGCTCCGACGACATGGGAAACCTCTTTCTTGAAAATTCTTGCACCCGACCGGCGCAGCTCGACCAATGCGACATCGGATGAGCGGTCAGCTATAATCTGCCTTTCGGGTGGCGGAAAGCCCTTTACGGCGCTTCCGATTCGATGCAACCGGCTGGGACGTTCGATTTTTGTCAGCCGTCCGAGGCGTCCTTCGGCAAAGTCCGACTGACGAGTTGATCGAAACCGAAGGGACCGTTCTCGTCAAAATAGGTCGGCGTGCCGTTCACCTGAAGGCCAAGTCCAAGCTTTTCCGTATCTTCCAGCTGTTCTCTGGTTTCATCCTCAGCCATGGCGGCCCGGAGCGCTGCCTCGTCGACCCCGACTTCGACCGCCATTTCCACCGCCTTGTCTTCCGTGGCGCGGCCCTCGGTCGAGAACATTTTGCTGTGGAATTCGCTGTATTTTTCCGGCGCGATCCGATTGAGCGCAACGGCGACAATGTGTGCCGCCAGCGAATCCGGCCCGAGGATGGGATATTCCTTCAGCACGATCTTGAGATCGGGATTGCTGTCGATGGCTTTCTGCGCCTCGCTGAAGGCCTTGCGGCAGTAACCGCAATTGTAATCGAAGAACTCGGCCACGACCATTGTGCCTTCGGGGTTGCCGAGAAACGGATCGTTCGGATTGCCGAAGAGGTCGGTTTGGGCCTGGGCGCGCTGCTTTTCCGATAAAGCCCGCGACATCTCGACCAGAATATCGGGATTGTTCAGCAAATAGTCCCGAACGATGGTTTCGACTTCCGTGCGGGTCATCGGCTCGGCCGCCTCCTGCGCGTGAGCCGCGCCGGGCAGGGCAGTCAGAACGAAGGCGGCCAGAGCGGCGGGCAGAAACTGGTTTCTGATATGAAGCATGGAGGTCCTTTCCCGGCGAAACGGCATCAGCGTTCCTTCACGATGGGTTTGTATTGAACGATATCCTGCGCCTTGAGCCAAATCGGGCTGCCACGCGGGGTTTTTGTCTGCGCCCGGGCGGCGAAGATCTTGGCCTGCCTGATCTGCCCGGAATAGAAGAGTTCGTTAGCGCTGGCCAGTTCCGCAGCGGCGATGTCGCCCCCAATACCATAAGCCTGTGCGAGAAAGCGCCAGCCGATCGGCGTTTCCGGATCATTGCGAAGCGCCGCCTCGAGGATCGTGATCGCCTGTCGCGCGGCGTCTCTCTGTCCGCTTGCGATCAGCGCTTGGCCTTGCAGACTGGCGAGAACAGAAGAGTTCGATCCGTCCATCTTGCGCGCCTTGCCGTAGGCGGCGGCGGCATCCGCAGCGCGATTAAGCCGCATGAGCGCGTCCCCGCGAACCTCGTGGAAATAGGCATAGCGAGGCCGCTTTTTTACCAAGGCGTCAGCCTTTTGCAGGGCACGGCGCGGGTTGCCGTGAAGAAGCTCGGTCATGGCGCTGGCATAGTCGCGGGCCAACGGGCTTTTCAACCGCGAAGCCACGCGCCCGGCCGAACGGCTGGTATAGGCGGCGATCTTGGCACGCGCCAGTTCATGTCGTTCCATAAGATCCGGCGTATCGGTCTTGGTGAAATGCGGGCTTTGGGAGGCCAATGTCCGCAAGGCCTGCAAGCGATCCTGGGGTAGGGGATGGCTCATCTGATAGGGATCGGCGGAGCGGATGCCGGCAAGGCCCATGCCGCGCGACATGCGCTCGAAGGTGGTCAGCATGCCGCGTGGCGACTGACCCGTCTTGCGCAGATAATCCAGAGCGGCGCGATCGGCCGTCAATTCTTCGGATCGCTGATAGGAAAGGAGCGTACGGCGGGAGGCTTCCACGCCACCAGCGCCCAGTCCGGCGCCAACGCCCGCCAGTCCACCTGTGCCCGACAGGGCGCCAGCCGCTGCTGCGCCTGCCCCGAGAATGGACGCGATCACGGCCATGGTCTGCGCGCCGCGCGCCTGATCCCGCAATCGATGCAGATGACCGCCTGCAAGATGCGCCGCCTCATGGGCGATTACACCGATCACCTCATTGGGGGTGGCGGCCTGCATGATTGTGCCGGTGTTCATGAACAGACGCTTGCCATCCACAAAGGCGTTGAGGCTCGGATTGTTGACCAGGACAATGCGAACCCGCCGTGGATCGATCCCGGCGACCTTGAAGATCGGACGGCTATAGGCCGCGATAAGGCTCTCGATCTCCGCATCCCTAACCACGTTGAGATTGCGGCCCGAACCGGCGGCGACGAGCGGCGTGGGAAGGCTGGCGGTCAAAATGGCGAGACCGGCTGCCAGGGTGGTCAGCCGTCGGGGGAGGCGGGAGGAGATAAACGAAGACATCATGGTCGATATGTAGTCGCTCGCCGCTGTTGAGGATAGTATGCCCCGGTATAGCAGTGACGCGCACGGCCGCTTTGTGACGGAGACAGGCGCATACTTGTCGCTAGACAGGCAATCGGGCATTTCTGCGGTCTTGTTTCAGACTGGATCGGAACCTCGATGAGCATATCGTCCGCGCGCCCACCGCAATCGCCGACCGACCCGCTGCGGCTTTCGCAGCGCGCCAGTCTCGTAGAGCCGTTCCATGCGATGGATGTCTTCGCGGCCGCCGGTCGCGCACGCCAAGCCGGCGTGGACGTCATTTCGCTCGCCGTCGGCCAGCCTGCCGATCCAGCGCCGACCGCCGTTCGTGAAGCGGCCATGGCCAAGGCGGCGGAGGGACGTGTCAGTTACACCAACGCGCTCGGTCTCGACATGTTGCGTCAGGCGATCGCCGATCATTACCGGGACTTTTATGGCGTGACGATTCCGGCGAGTCGCGTCGCGGTGACGAGCGGATCGTCCGCCGGCTTCAACCTGGCGTTTCTCGCACTTTTCGATCATGGCGACCGCGTCGCGATCACGCGGCCCGGCTATCCGGCCTACCGCAACATCCTGGCCGTGCTCGGTCTTGAGGTCGAGGAAATTTCGACGGCGGAAACGGGTTACCTGACAGCGGATTCTCTACGTGAGGCTCATGCTCGCAAACCATTGAAAGGGTTGCTCTTTGCCAGCCCCGCTAATCCGACGGGCGCTTCGATGCCGGACGATGCGTTGCAGGAGATCGTCGAAGTGGCCGCCGAGCTTGGCATCGCGCTCATCTCCGACGAAATCTATCACCGGTTGAATTATTCGCGGCCGGACGTGACAGCCGCCGCCTTCTCCGATGACGTCGTGATCATCAACTCCTTCAGCAAATATTACTGCATGACCGGGTGGCGGATTGGCTGGATGATCTTGCCGGAACGGTTGGTGCGGCCGGTCGAGCGGCTCGCCCAGAGCCTTTATATCAGCGCGTCGGAAATTTCCCAGATCGCAGCCGCTCAGGCGTTTCACTGCAGCGAAGAGCTCGATGTCATACGCCTTCGTTACCAGCAGAGCCGCGAACTGATGATGGACGCGCTGCCCCGGCTCGGCCTGCCGCTCCTGGCGCCGATGGACGGTGCGTTCTACGCCTATTGCGACATCAGCGCCTATTCAGAAGACAGCCAGGCGTTCGCCAGAACCATGCTGGATGAGACGGGCGTCGCTGCATCCACCGGCATCGATTTCGATCCAATTGAAGGGCACAAATCGCTGCGCTTTTCCTATTGCGAGAAGCCCGAACGGGTGGCCGAAGCGATGGAGCGCCTGAAAGACTGGTTGAACGCGGGATAAAAAAGAAGCGGGCCGAAGCCCGCTTCCTTCACAATCTCAGAAGAAACCGCCGCGGTTCCACCAGCCGGAACGGCGCGGCTTTTTCTGCGGCTCGGCTGGCTCGTCGCTGTCCGCCGCAACAGTCGTCACCTTCACTTCGGCCGGAGCATCGTCATTGCTCGCGGTTTTTGCACGGCGTGTGCGCGACCTCGGCTTTGCGGCCTCCACGGCAGTCGCAGCATCGGCGTTTTCGCCATTAGCGGCTTTCTGTTCGCCGGCCACAGTCGCCGGACGATCCTTTTCCTCCGACACCTCGTTCACACTCGGCACGGGCGCGTTATCCTCTGTCGTCGGCTGGGCTTCCGCGGTCGAAGGCGCAGTTTCAGAAACCGCCTCGGCTACAGTTTCGCTGACAGCAGCCTCTTCAGCCTGGTCATCGGCCTGCTCAGCTACAGCGTCCGGCACGCTATCGGAATCGGCAGTGCCGGTACGATCCTCATCGTCCTTCGAGCCGTCCGCATTCTGATCGTTATCGTCGCTCGATGGCGCATCGTTACCATTCTCGCCGTCTGCGGATTTCGCCCGATCGCGATTGCGGCGACCGCCCCGGCGACCGCGGCGACGGCGGCGGCCGGAACCTTTCTGATCGTCACCATCGTTATCGTCGTCGCTGGACGTATCGTCGTTTTCGCTTTCGTTATCGCCGTCGCTGTCAGTTTCCAACTCGCTGGACCGTGTTTCTTCGCGGCTGGCATCATCGTCCTTTCCGCCTCCGCGACGACGGCGACGACGGCGCTTGCGACGGCCATTGCCGGAACTGTCATCGTCGGATTCGGTCTCGTCGTCTGCGCGATCTTCTTCGGCAGCGGCTGTAGCATCCTGTTCGTCTTCGGCTGGATCGTCTTCGACGAGCGTGGTCCGTCCGGTCGAGGGCGGAAGGCGCTCGGCATTCTCGTCAGCGACAGCGGCTTCGCCACGCTGAATGTCGAGGATCTTGGCGCCGAGCGTTTCGTCGGCTTCCACCAGGATCGCGACGCCGAAACGCTGTTCCAGTTCGATCAGCATTGCGCGCTTGTTGTTCAGTACATAAAGCGCGATATGCGAAGCCGTGCGCACCGTGATGTTGAAACGACTGTCGCGCGTCAGATGATCCTCGATCGAACGGATGACGTGAAGCGCTGTCGAGGAATCCGAGCGGATGTAGCCCGTGCCATGGCAATGGTCGCACGGATTCATCGTGCTTTCCAGAACGGAAGACCGGATGCGCTGACGGCTCATTTCCAGAAGGCCGAACGGTGAGATGCGGCCGACTTGAATACGGGCGCGATCGTCCTTCAGGCAGTCCTTCAGCCGCTTCTCGACGGACCGGTTGTTACGCTTCTCGTCCATATCGATGAAATCGATGACGATCAGACCAGCCAGATCGCGCAGGCGTAATTGCCGCGCCACTTCTTCAGCCGCCTCGAGATTTGTGGCGAGCGCGGTGTCCTCGATCGAGTGCTCCCGTGTGGAGCGTCCCGAATTGACGTCGATCGCTACGAGCGCTTCGGTCTGGTTGATGATGAGGTAGCCACCGCTCTTGAGCGTGACTTGTGGCTGCAGCATCCTGTCGAGCTGCGACTCCACGCCGTGGCGCGCGAAGAGAGGCTGCGGATCGCGATATGGCTGGACGGCCTTGGCATGACTCGGCGTGAGCATCCGCATGAAGTCCTTGGCCTCGCGATAGCCCTCTTCGCCGGACACCAGAATTTCGCTGATGTCCTTGTTGTAGAGGTCGCGGACGCTGCGCTTGATGAGGCTGCCTTCTTCATAGACCAACGCCGGAGCGGTGGATTCCAAGGTCAGTGAGCGGACATTGTCCCATAACCGCATCAGATATTCGTAGTCGCGCTTGATCTCCGGCTTCGAACGATTGGCGCCCGCCGTGCGTAAAATCACGCCCATGCCCTGCGGAACGTCCAGATCCTTCACGATGTCCTTCAGGCGCTTGCGATCCGACGCCTGGGTGATCTTGCGCGAGATACCGCCGCCACGCGCCGTGTTCGGCATGAGAACCGAGTAGCGTCCGGCGAGCGACAGATAAGTCGTCAGAGCAGCGCCCTTATTGCCACGCTCTTCCTTGACGACCTGAACCAGCAGAATCTGGCGGCGCTTGATGACCTCCTGAATCTTGTAGTTCTTCCGAGGGGTGCGCTTGCGGCGGGTTTCCTCGACGGGATCGTCGGAGCCGAGATTTTCGACCTCTTCATCGTCCTCGTCGTCATCGCTGTCATCATCGTCACTGTCGTCGTCATCATCCGAATCGGAATCGTCCTCGTCGGCGGCTTCTTCGACCTTCTCGGACACGACATCGCTGTCGACGGCCATGGCGATAGACGAAGGGTTGTCATCTTCGTCCTGCGCATCGCTTTCAGTGGCTTGATCGCCGCTGCCGGTCTGATCGTCGCTACCGGAAGCAACCGCTTCCTCGGACCGGTCGGCGGTTTCGGCTGAAGACTGTTCGGCCGGGCCGTCATTCGACGCAACGATCTCTTCAGATGCCGGAAGATGGTCTGCACCACCTGCGGTTTCATCGGAGGTTGCGGTCGAGGCACCGTCTTCGCCGGATTGTGCCGAAGCGCCATCGCCTTCTGTGTCGGTCTGGTTCTTTTCAGCCTTCGACGCGCCCTTGGCATCATCATTTTTCTTGCGGCTCCGACTGGAACGCCGACGTCGGCGGGAGCGGCTGTTTTCTTCCTGCTCTTCGTCTTCTTCCTGGCTTTCGCGCAGGGCCTCTTCGGCTTCCGCGGCGGCGAGCGCCTGCCGGTCGGCAAGCGGAATCTGGTAGTAATCCGGGTGGATTTCGGAGAAGGCGAGGAAGCCGTGGCGATTGCCGCCATATTCGACGAAAGCGGCCTGCAATGAGGGTTCGACACGCGTTACGCGCGCCAGATAGATATTGCCCTTGAGCTGCTTCTTATGCTGGGATTCGAAGTCGAATTCTTCGATGCGATTGCCGCGACACACCACCACGCGCGTTTCTTCCGGGTGGGAGGCGTCGATCAGCATTTTGTTGTTGGACATAGGGAATGAACTCCGCGGTCAGACCGGTTCCGTCATCCGGCCGTCTTGGCGGCTCGGAATAAGATGTCTGTCCGGTAAAAAGGGGGTCTTGAACGAAGCCGGGCGGCGCCTTCGACAGACCGCTCGCCGCGCAGAAATTGCGCCTGGCGAGATATCTGTCGTTTCGCGCTGACAATGCCATGGTTTCGCCGAATTGACCGTTGCAACAAGGAACCGCCGTAAATGGCTGGGTTCCGGACTTTAGCTCTGTATGTTGCGGCACGGGATGAGCCGGCCCGTCCGCTTTCCTCTGGACCGGCGAATCATTGGAACAGATTGCCGAGAGAATTCAGTGTGGACCTTCACTTCGCGATGCCGTGCCGCCGCTGAACGCGCTTTTCTGGAGCGGTCGATTGATGGCGGTCGGGCCATCGAAAGGATGGTTTGATCCAAGGGTCTTGTATGTCTTTGACGTCGGTCTTGCAAGCCGGCCAAAAAGTTGGCGGGCCGCCCGACGCGGTAAATGAAAGCTTAACAGCCCCATGCGATTCTTCCTTGCCATGAAGGAGCTGGCCAACATCGAAGATTTCGGAGACGACGTCGTGGCCTTTAAATTTCGCAACGCCCGGATGGCCGGCGGGTTGAGGGGCCTCGCAGCGCTTCTCGCTCTGGTTTTTTTCCTCGCCGCACCCTCTGGAGCCAGGGCTGGCGATCCACTTCCCCATCGCCTGTTTTCGATCGATCTGACGGGCGACGACCAATCCACGACGGTCATGCTGCAATTCGACCGGGAGCCCGAGCTGGTACTCAAAATGCTGCGCGGTCCGGAACGACTCATTCTGGACCTGCCGGCGACTGCTTTCGAAATGCCAAGCGAGGAAGTCGTCCCGAAAGGCCTGATCCAGTCGATCCGCTATGGCGCAATGGATAGCGAGAGATCCCGGATCGTCATCGGTCTGGGCGGTCCCTTTACTTTGGAAGGGCCCGTCAGAACCACGGATGAGAACGGCCATCATCAGTTGACGCTTCAGCTGGACACGGCCTCGCGAAACGCATTCGAGGCCATGCTTCGCGACAGGGCCGCTCCGGCGGACGCTATCGCCGTATCGACGCAGAAGAATGGCCGGTTGGACGGAAATACCGCCCAGGACAAGCCATTTACCGTGGTTGTCGATGCCGGGCACGGCGGCATCGACATTGGAGCCCGTGGACGGAACGGCGCCAAGGAAAAGGACATTACGCTGGCCTTCGCCCGTCAGCTTAAAAAACAGATCGAGAAGATCGATGGAGTACGCGTCATACTGACACGCGACGATGACAGCTTCGTTTCGTTGAGCCAGCGCGTTCGGATCGGCCGTCAGGCGGGCGCCGATCTTTTCGTTTCCGTTCACGCCGATTCTGTCAGGCAGGCCTATGTTCGGGGCGCGACCGTCTATACGATCTCGAAAAAGGCCTCCGACGCTATGGCCGCCGAACTGGCCGATTCCGAAAATGCAGCCGATGCGGTCGCCGGGCTCGATCTGCCGGAAGAGGACGAAGAGGTGACCGATATCCTCCTCGATCTCACCCGCCGCGAAACCAAGGGATTCTCGCTGCGCTTCGCACGCAAGGTGGTGGACTCCATGGAAGAGGTGCTGGTCATGATCAAGCGGCCGCATCGCCATGCGGGATTTCGGGTCCTGACCGCGCCAGACGTGCCGTCCATTCTGATAGAGCTGGGCTATCTTTCGAACAAGAATGACGAGAAGCTGCTGCAGGACGAGGATTGGCGGCGCAAGGCGGCTGCGGCCATCGCGGCGGCGGTGAAGAAATATGCGAACGTGCGTATGGCGGCCTTTCGCTAGGGCGCCAGGCTCCGAGCATGCAGTCCTCACGGGCATATTTGCCGCAATTTGTCCAAGAATGTCGGCCATCACCGGCGTCGAATAGGTGGGGACGGCAGGTCTGGCGGGGCGTATTGGCCGGGCGATTGTGCAAAGAAGTGTCCAAAGCTGTTACTATAGTGGCTTGTGGACGTCGGAACCTTTCAGGGGCAGACAGGAATGATTCGAATCATCGGTTATTTTTTCGGCATTGGCATCGTGCTGGCGCTTGCCATGGCCGGAGCGGTGGCGATCTTCATTACCCATGTCAGTTCCGATCTGCCCGACTATGAGGTTCTGGCCAATTATCAGCCGCCGGTCACCACCCGGGTTCACGCGGCCAATGGCGAGCTCATGGCCGAATATGCCCGTGAAAGACGCCTCTTTTTGCCGATTGCGGCGGTGCCGGACCGTGTGAAGGCGGCGTTCCTTTCCGCTGAAGACAAGAACTTCTACACCCATCCCGGTCTGGACGTTCAGGGCTTGGTGCGCGCGATCGTCAACAATCTGCGCAACGGCACCCGCCAGGGCGCGTCGACCATCACCCAGCAGGTCGCCAAGAACTTCCTGCTGACGACCGAGCAGACCTATGAGCGCAAGGTAAAGGAGGCGATCCTCGCCTTCCGGATCGAGCAGGCCTATTCGAAAGACCGGATTCTCGAACTTTATCTGAATGAGATTTTCCTGGGCTTCGGCTCCTATGGCATCGCCGGCGCCGCGCTCGCCTATTTCGACAAGAGCGTCAACGAACTGACTGTCGCCGAAGCGGCCTACCTTGCCGCGCTGCCCAAGGCGCCGAACAATTACCATCCCTTCCGCCACCGTGAACGAGCCATCGATCGGCGCAACTGGGTCATCAGCCAGATGCTGGCCAATGGTTACATCACGCAACGCGAGGCGAACGAGGCGCGGGCATCCGAGCTTGGCGCACGCGGGCGTCCCTCGCGCTACACCTATCTGTTTGCCGGCGAATATTTCACAGAGGAAGTGCGCCGCGAGATCATCGATCGCTACGGCGTCGACGAACTTTACGAAGGCGGACTGTCTGTCCGCACGACGATCGATCCGGAGCTTCAGCGCTTGGCCCGCACATCGATGCAGAAGGGGTTGATCGAATTCGATATCAAGCGCGGCTATCGCGGGCCGCTTACGGCCATTGAGATCGATGGCGATTGGGGCGTCCCGCTTTCCAAGGTCAAGGGACTTTACGATGTGCCGGAATGGAAGCTGGCCGTTGTTCTGGAAGCCGGCGATCAATCCGTCGAGATTGGCTTGGATCCAGCCCGCAAGGATGGCGGTTCTATCGTCGAGGCACGGACGACGGGCAGCATTGCCAAGGACGATATGAATTGGGCGCTTCGCCACCAGGTCGACGGCAAGATGCAGAACGCCAGTTCGCCCGCCGGGGTCCTGAAGCGCGGCGATGTTGTGTTCGTGGAAAAGAAGGACGATGGCGAAAACGCCTATCGTCTTCGCCAGCCGCCCGAAATCGAGGGCGCTATGGTGGCGATGGACCCGCATACCGGTCGTGTGATGGCCATGGTGGGTGGCTTCTCTTTTGCCGATAGCGAGTTCAACCGCGCGACCCAGGCCATGCGCCAGCCGGGTTCCTCCTTCAAGCCGATCGTGTACGCCGCTGCGCTGGACAATGGTTATACGCCTGCGTCCGTTGTCATGGATGCGCCCATTTCGATCCAGAGCGGCAACACGCTCTGGCAGCCGAAAAACTATGATGGCAAGTCGGCTGGCCCCTCGACGCTCCGGCTTGGCATCGAGCGCAGCCGTAACCTGATGACGGTGCGGTTGGCCAAGGATATGGGGATCGATCTGGTTGGCGAATATGCCGAGCGGTTCGGCGTCTACGACAAGATGGGCCTTTACCTGCCCAATTCGCTAGGCTCCTCCGAAACCACCGTCATGCGCATGGCGACCGCCTATTCGATCATGGCCAATGGCGGCAAGCAGGTTCGGCCCTCCCTGATCGACCGTATTCAGGACCGGTACGGCAAGACTGTCTTCAAGCACGACCAGCGCGGTTGCGAGGGGTGCGCGGCGGAGCAGTGGAGCGGTCAGCCCGAGCCGGAACTGATCGACAATCGCGACCAGGTGCTCGATCCGATGACCGCTTATCAGATCACCTCGATGATGGAAGGAGTCGCAAAACGCGGCACTGCAGCCAAACTGGCCGACATCGGCTTCACCGTGGCGGGAAAAACCGGCACGACCAATGACGAGAAGGATGCGTGGTTCGTCGGTTTCACGCCGGATCTCGTTGTGGCGCTCTATCTCGGATACGACAAGCCGCGTCCGATGGGCAAAGGCTCGACCGGCGGAGGGCTTGCCGTGCCGATCTTCAAGGATTTCATGAGCAAGGCGCATGAGGGCAAGCCGAATGTCGATTTCAAGGTGCCGGAAGGCATGCTGCTGATCCCCATCGACCGGCGGTCCGGCATGCGGGTCGCAAGCAATGGGGGCGGCAATGTCATTATCGAGGCGTTCAAGCCGGGGACCGGCCCGGCCGATGTCTATAGCGTCATCGGCATGGAGACGGCCACGCGGATGGATACGCCGCGCGCGGTCTCGCGCGAATCGCGGCAGATCATTCAATCGGCGGGCGGCGGCCTCTACTGAGCGCCGGCCGGCGGATTTAAGAGCCGGTTGCTACTTTACAGTCCGCCATGGCTGATTATGTTGCGCGGCAGCAGCGAGGCCGCCCTTTCAGGCGGCCTTCTTACACGAACCATTGATCGGGAAGGGACGCTCACGCCATGCGCGCAGAGACCGAGACTCTCGTTGACGAGATCAGGCAGGCACTCAGCCTGCTGAGGAGGCATCTTTGACTGGGATGCTGCACAAAAACGCCTGGGCTATCTGAACAGCCGCGCCGAAGACCCTTCATTGTGGGATGATCCGGCCGAAGCGCAGAAAATGATGCGCGAGCGGCAGACCCTCGACGACAATATCGCTTCCATCAACCGTATCCAGCAGACGCTCGACGACAGTATCGAGTTGATCGAAATGGGCGAGATGGAGGGCGACGGCGATATCGTCCGCGAGGCCGAAAAGGCCATTGCCGACCTTCAGGGCGAGATCGACAAGCGGCGCATCGAAACGCTCCTGTCGGCCGAGACGGACCAGTCCGACGCCTTTCTGGAAATTCATGCCGGCGCCGGCGGAACGGAAAGCCAGGACTGGGCCAACATGCTGCTGCGCATGTATACGCGCTGGGCCGAGAAGCGCGGCTACAAGGTCGAGGTGCAGGACATCTCCTACGGCGATGAAGCCGGCATCAAGGGCGCCACGCTTCTGATCAAGGGCGAGAAGGCTAATGGCTGGCTCAAGACCGAAAGCGGCGTGCATCGCCTGGTGCGCATTTCGCCCTACGATTCGAACGCCCGCCGGCACACATCCTTTTCGTCGGTCGGCGTCTATCCGGTCATCGACGACAATATCGAGATCGAAATTCAGGACAAGGACATCCGGATCGATACGTTCCGTTCGTCCGGCGCGGGCGGTCAGCACGTGAACACCACCGATTCGGCGGTGCGGATCACCCACGCGCCCACCGGTATCGTGGTGACGTCGTCGGAGAAGAGCCAGCACCAGAACCGGGCCAACGCCATGAAGGCGCTGCGCGCGCGTCTCTACGATCTGGAAATGAAGAAGCGCGAAGACGCTGCGATGGCAGAGCACGATTCCAAGACGGATATCGGCTGGGGTCACCAGATCCGGTCCTACGTTCTGCAGCCCTACCAGCTGGTCAAGGATCTGCGGACTGGTGTGGAGAGCACCAACCCGTCGGAAGTGCTGGACGGCTCGCTCGATCCTTTCATGGAGGCGGCGCTGGCCGGCAAGGTGGTCGGCCAGGTCGAGGACGTCGAATAGGCGCCGTTTTCGGACCGTTCCGGTTACAGAAGGTTTTTGACGGTTTCGCCCGCCTTCAGAAAACGCATGGGATTGAGCGCATCGCCTTGCCGCCGCACCTCGTAATGCAAATGCGGTCCGGTGGAGCGGCCGGTCGATCCGACCTTGCCGACGATCGCGCCGCGTTCGACGCTTTGACCCTTCGTCACATTGATCCGGTTCATATGCGCATAGCGTGTAACGAACCCGTCGGCGTGGCGGATCTCAACCATCTTGCCGTAGCCGCCGTGCCTGCCGGCCTTGACGACCAAGCCATCCGCCGCCGCCAGAATAGGTGCGCCGCGCGGCGCGCTGAAATCCAGGCCCGAATGCATGGCCCGGCGCCCGACGAGGGGATCCTTTCGCACGCCGAAATTGGATGAGATGGCCCGGCCCGGTAGAGGGTTGGCAAGCGGCACCGAGACGGCCGCCCGTCGTGCGTCGCTGTAGTGCGCCAGTGCGGAATCGAGGCGTTCGATGACCACGCCGAATGCGTCGGTCGGTTCATCCCCGGCCGGTTCGAACGGTCCACCCATGCCGGTGGTGGCCTTGCGACCGGCGTGTGAAAGGCCGATCTCGTCAAGCGCGGTTTTCAGCATGGCTGTGGCATTCTCGGTCTTCTCGACAACCTCGCCGATCTCTTGAAGCTGACGAATCTCCATGTCCTCCAGCGAGTGCTGCAGCGCCACGAAGGCGATGTCGGCTCGATCGGCTAGAGAGAGCGGCGCCTCGCGTTCGGTCGCGGCCAGCAGAGAGTGGACCGGCGATGGGCCACTTGCTTTGCGGTCGGGACGAGCCTGCGGCAGAGGCACCGCGCCGGTTGTCACACCGAATTCACGCAGCAATGGCGTGATCTGTTCTGAACGGGTTGCCAGAATATCCTGCCGTCTCATCAGTTCGGCCATTTGCGTCTCAACCAGATTTTGGTCGAGCATCTGCCGGCTGGTGATGCGGTCAACCTGCCGACGAAGCGATGAAATCCGATCCTCATAGGCATGTTCGATACGCGCCTGCCGCGCCATCTTGGCGGCCAGCAGATCGTCGCGCAGAACAAGATAGCCCGTCGATGCGACATAGCCGAAGAGGAGCGCCGAACCAAGCGCCAGAAGGCTGGCTTTGCTCCATGGGCGAAGCTGGAATTGGCGGATATTGTCGCCACGGGCGATAGTGATCGTATGCGGTTCGCGGCGACCGAACGGACTGCTGGGGTTGAGGTGGGCCGGACGCATTTTCGTCTCCATCGTAGCGTGGAGGCATTACAGTTCGTTAGGGTTAAGAAACCGTGTTTTCCAACGTATTTCGGCGTTGTTGTAGCGGGATCAGTCGGCTCGGTGATCGCTGTTGGAAATCGACGCGAGGCCGCGCCAGAAAGTCGGCGTCAGACCGGCAGCAGCACGCGCCAGATCGTTGAAGGGCGGTTTTACCTGGCCGTGAAAGTGCTGACGCACCAGCCGCTGGAAAGCCGGGGCAGGGGCAATACCCTGCCGCGCGCAACAGAAGCGGAACCATTTGGCCCCGGTCGCGACATGGCCTTTCTCGTCCTCGTAGATGACACGGAGCACCGCCGCGCTGTCCTTGTCGCCAATGGCAAGCAATTGGTCGATCATGGAAGGGGTCACGTCGAGCCCTCGCGCTTCCAGAACCAGTGGAACGATCGCCAGCCGCGCAAACAGGTGGTGCCGCGTATCCTGCGCCGCCTGCCACAGCCCGTCATGGGCGGGGAGATCGCCATAGGCGGCGCCGAGATCGGCCAGCCTCTCCCGGATCAGCGTGAAATGCTTGGCTTCCTCGAAAGCCACCAGCATCCATCCGTCGAAGAAGCTGCGTGGCATCGGCTCGGTTGCGAAGCGGGCCACGATGTCGAGCGCCAGATCGATGGCGTTAAGTTCGATATGCGCAATGGCGTGCAGAAGCGCGATCCGCCCGCGCAGCGTGTTCAGGGAACGGCGCTTCAGCTGCCGCGGCGGCACCAGTTGCGGCTCGTCCGGTCGCCCCGGCCGGTCGGCCAGAGGCCGGTCGAGCGGGTCGCGCAGCGAGAGATGCCGGCCCATCCATGCCGAATGGAGGCGCCGGGTAAGCGCGACCTTGCAATCCAGATCGGCTGCGGCGACGGCGCGGGCGGCGCCGTCGCGAAGTGAGCGGAACGGGCTGGCATCGTCTGCAAGGGTGTCCGGCACGGCCTGGCCCGGATGCGTCAGGCCGATTCGACGGCTGCCAGCACGGCCTCGGCATGGCCGGGCACCTTAACCTTCCACCAGCTTTCCAGCACCGTGCCGTCTTCGCCGACGAGGACGGTGCTGCGCTGCACGCCCATATATTTGCGGCCATACATACTTTTCTCGACCCAGACGCCGTAGGTTTCCAGAACCGTCTTCTCTTCGTCCGACGCCAGGATGACATCGAGTTCGTGCTTGTCGCGGAACTTGGCGTGCTTTTTCACACTGTCGGGCGAAATGCCGACGATCACCGCGCCATGCTCGTCGAATTTGTCTTTGAGCGCGGTGAAGGCGAGCGCTTCGGCCGTACAGCCCGACGTGTCGTCCTTGGGGTAGAAGAACAGCACGACTTTCTTGCCGCGCTGCGCTGAGAGTGAGAAATCGCGCTCGCCGTCGGTTGGCAGTGTGAAGTCAGGCGCTGCGTCGCCCTTCTGCGGAAGTGTCATAGCTTCGCCTCTCTTTTGACATAGCTCGTTTCTGGTCCGATACAGGAGCGGACGGGCAAGGTCCACGGGGCAGATTTGAACGCAGCGCTTGGGGAGAACGAGGCCGCCGGAGACAATCCTGGGGGTAGATCGCTATTCGTCCGTTTCGGTCGGGCCGCGGGAATGTTTCTGCTTGCGCTTCTGGTATTGCTTTCCGCCATCTTCTACGGACTTTGGTTCGTGGCGGAAAGCGAATATGGCCGCCAGCGCATCACGGAAGAGGCCAATCGCTTCTTGCGACAGGCGGTGGCGCAGCCCGTGGCATCGCGGATCGGTGAAATCGATATCGGTCTGCGTGATGGTTGGCGTCTTGCGGTTCATCTTCGAGACGTTGCCCTGCTAGCCCCCGACAGCCCCGTTCCACTCGCTTCACTGCAGACAATCGATCTGATTCTTTCGCCGACAGCACTTTTGCAAGGCAAGATATCGCTGACCAGCCTGGCGCTGGAAGACGGACGGATCGAAGCCGGTCTTCTGATGCAAAGCGATTCGATAGATCCACTCGCACCCATTCGCAATCAGATCGGACAGATCGATCCCGAATTGGTGACGGGGCTCGTCATGTCCGCAACCCGGTTTCTGGACTGGCGCACGGAAAATCTTGGCCTCCGGCGGGTCGACCTGGAGAATGTGACGATCGCCCATGGCCTGCTGGAGGTGCGGGTCGGGGAAGCCCGTATTCGCAGAAAGCGCGGTCGCGAGGGCAAATTGACGCTGAGCACAGAGACCGAACTGTTCAGTGTGACCGAGGCGCTGCACCATAAGGTCGCGCTGGATGCCGAGGCGGTCTTCGCCGTGGATCGTCGCGTAAAACTCCTGAAGGCGCACCTCGATCTTCCCGATGTCGACCTGCAGCCCTCGCCGCGCAGCCGATTGGTCATGAACCGGGTTGGTCTGGAACTGGAGGCGACCGAAGTCGGTGTGCGGGCGCCCGGCCGTCTCACCGCTACGCTTGCAACCGACCGGTTCGAGCTGACGCCCAAACCGCATGAGCCGGTCGACGGCGCGTTTTCGCTCACGGTGCGTATGGGCGAGGGCAGTGGCAAAGCGGAGTTCGATGACGGGTTCGTCCGGATCGGGCAAACGCAATTGCCGATCGATGGCGCAATCGGCCCAAGTCCCCTGCGCAGCGAAGAGGGCACACCGCTTTATCGGTTCGAACTGATCTCCAACGGCGCATCCATCGATGCGCTGGATACCGACCTGCCGGTGCTTGAGGGCAATCTGCTGCTGCGGGGCCAGTACGATCCTCTTTTGAACATTGCTTCGGGTAGCCGCATGGCGATCAACTGGCCGGGCGGCAGGGCCGAAGGCTGGATCGCGCTGGCTATCGCCGACACGCCATATCTCGGCATGGCACTGGAATTGGACTACCTGGCAGCCGACGATCTGAAGCGTTTGTGGCCCTACACCGTCGCACCGAAAAGCCGGGCCTTCGTTCTGCAGAATCTGAAAAAAGGCGCGGGCAGGGATGTTCGGCTCGATGTGGCGGCTCCCTTGCCGCAACTGCTGAACCCCGAATCGCGCCACGACAGGGACGAGTTGAAACTTGGCCTTCGCATGGAAGGCGTGACCATAGAGCTGCCGCAAGACCTACCGGCAATCGAGAATGCATCCGGGACTATAGCGCTTGAAGGAATAGATGCTGAAATTCTGATCGATCGCGGCTCCGGCGAACGGGACGGACAGCCTCTCGCTCTTGGCCCGACACGCCTGAAGATAACCGATACCAAGGCCAAGCCGTTACGAGGCCAGCTGTCAGTCTCGGTAAGTGGCAAGGGGGCGGCCTTGGCTGACATTGCACAGTCGGAGCCCATCAATGCCGAGCTGCCCATCGAGGCTGGTAGGCTCCTCGGTCAGGCAACCGCCAATATCGAGGCCGATCTGATTTTGGGGCCGACGCTCGGCCAGAAGCCGGTCAGCGCCTTCGCGGTCAGTGCTCAATTTCAGGATGCCGGTTTGAAGGGCGGGTTCGACGGCCACACGGTCACGAATGCCGATGGAACGCTGTTCGTCGATCCGGACGGCTTTACCCTCAACCTGGATGGGAAAATCGACGAGCTCGACGCCAGCCTCGATTTGAAGAGCGTCGGCGACAAAAGGATGGACGTGGCGGTTCGCGCTCGGCTGGACGAGAAGGGGTTGAGGCGTGTCGCGCCAGCTATGGCCGATTACGTGACCGGCACGGTCGACGCTCGTATGAAGCTGGACCCCGATGGGCGGCAGCATGTTACACTGGACCTTACAAACGCCGCCATCTCGTTTGCGCCGGTCGGCTGGTCCAAAGGTCTGGGCGTGCCTGGCAAAGCCAGTCTAGAACTTCAGGAAACAGGCGGAACGACTCGCATATCGGATCTGGATTTCGTCACCGGCGAAACGCGCCTGACGGGCGCTGCGGTTCTTCGTGGCGGCATTCTGGAGAGCGCAGACTTTCCGCTTCTGGCTCTGAATGAAGGTGATGATGCGCGCCTGTCCATTAAGCGGCAAGACCAGACCATGCGCATCACGATACGCGGATCGCAACTGGATGGCCGACCGATCATACGCACACTTACGGCCCCGGCTTCGCAAAAGGCGCTGACGGTTGCGGAAGGCGGACCCAAACTGGCGGAACGTATCGAACTCGATGCGTCGATCGGAACACTTGGCGGCTTCGGTGGCGAAGCGCTTCGCAACGCCAAGGTCACCTTCAGCGGAACGTCGGACGAACCCGACCACGCCGTTCTCAGCGCCGTTTTTCGAACCGGCAGACGCGTGGCCTTCACCTATGAGCGGCAGGCCAATCGCAAGTTGCAGGTGACAAGTGGCGATGCCGGTGCGCTTCTGCGCTTTGCCGATCTCTACGACAAGGTTTCCGGCGGAAGGATCGAGGCGCTGCTGACCGGCGGTGAGACCCAGCCCATGACGGGTACGGTCGATCTGAAAAACTTCATGATCGTCAACGAACCGCGGCTGGAATCGCTAGCCTCTCGGCCAACCGGCGGTCAGAGTCTGAACCAGGCGGTCAACGGAAAGCTCGATACCAAATATGTTGCTTTCGACAGCGGCAGCGTCAGCCTTGTGAAGTCGAAAAACCGTCTCGACGTGGCCAATGGCGTGGTGCGCGGCCCGCAGATCGGTATGATGTTCGAAGGCACCGTCTACGATTCACAGGGACAGATGAACATGACCGGCACCTTCATGCCGGCCTACGGTCTCAACCGCATCTTCGGCGAGATCCCGATCCTGGGCATGGTGCTTGGAAATGGCCGCGATAAGGGGTTGATCGGCGTGACCTATAGGCTGTCGGGCAGGGCGAAAAACCCGGAGCTGACCATCAATCCGCTATCGGTGGTCGCGCCGGGAATTTTCCGGTCGATCTTCGCCTTCCGTTGAGGTTCGCCTATTCGGGGACGACCAGCGCGTGTCGCTTCTTGCCGACCGACAGCTTGATGTGACCTTCGGTGCCCAGATCGTCCGCCGTGACCGTGGCGCGTTCGTCGGTAACCGGCCGGTCGTTGAGTTTGAGGCCGCCGCCCTTCACCTGCCGGCGCGCTTCACCGTTCGAGGCGGCAAGGCCGGCCTGGACGAAGAGCGAAAGAATGCCGACGCCCTTCTCCAGTTCGCCATGTGGGATGGCGATACGCGGCAGCGCCGAGCCGCTCTGGCCCTCTTCGAACGTCTTTCGGGCGGTTTCCGCTGCTTCCTCCGCGACCGCACGGCCGTGAAGCAGGGCCGTCACCTCATTGGCCAGCACCTTCTTAGCTTCGTTGATCTCGGCGTCTTTCAGCGCGGCCAGTCGCGCGATCTCGTCCATCGGCAGCGTGGTGTAGAGCTTCATGAACCGTTCGACATCGGCGTCTTCGGTGTTTCGCCAGAACTGCCAGAAATCGTAGGGCGAGAGCATGTCCGCATTCAGCCAGACGGCGCCGTCGGCGGTCTTGCCCATTTTCGCGCCGGAAGACGTCGTCAGTAGTGGCGAGGTCAGCGCGTAGAGCTGCGGCGTGCCCATCCGGTGGCCCAGATCAATCCCGTTGATGATGTTGCCCCACTGATCGGAGCCGCCGAGCTGCAGCCGGCAGCCATGGCGGCGGTTCAGTTCCACGAAATCGTAGGCCTGGAGGATCATGTAGTTGAATTCCAGGAAGGACAGCGACTGTTCGCGCTCGAGCCGCAGCTTGACGGAATCGAAGGAGAGCATCCGGTTCACCGAAAAATGCCGTCCCACATCGCGCAGGAACGGCACATATTGCAGCTCCATCAGCCATTCCGCATTGTCGATCATGAGAGCATCGGTCGGCCTCTCGCCGAAGGACAGGTAGTTTTCGAACGCCTGGCGAATGCCGCTGAGATTTTCCGCGATGGTCTCGTTCGTTTGGAGCTTGCGGGCTTCGTCCTTGAAGGATGGATCGCCGATCATACCCGTGCCGCCGCCCATCAGCGCTATGGGCCGGTGACCGGTCTGCTGCATCCATCGCAGCATCATGATCTGCATAAGCGAGCCGACATGAAGGCTCTTCGCCGTCGGATCGAAGCCGATATAGGCCGTCACGGTCTCGGTCGCGAAAAGATCGTCCAGCCCGGTCTCGTCGGAAATCTGATGGATGAAGCCGCGCTCGGACATGATGCGCAGGAAATCGGACTTGAAGGCCATGATGGGTATTCCGGCTAGGGAGAAGGGGCGCGCGCTTCTGGCGCGGCGTTCGCCGGCGCTTTAACACTGTCCGTATGAGCGAAACAAGAATCGTATCGGTCCGAACCGCACTTGGTCTTATGAGCGGCACCTCGATGGACGGGATCGACGTCGCCTTGGTCCGGTCGGACGGTCGTGTCATCGTCGAGCGCGGGCCGAGCCATCTTTTCCCATATGAGGCGGCTTTCCGACGGCGGCTGGAGAGCGGTTTGTCAATGGCGCAGGCGCTGACCGGTCGCGACGAGCGGCCGGGTGGCCTGGCCGAACTCGAAGTCGAACTGACCGACCGCCACGCTGCCGCCGTTGATTCGTTTTGTCGGCAGTTCGCAATAAGTGCCTCTGAAATCGATGTGATCGGCTTTCATGGCCAGACGGTTCTTCATCGACCCAAGAATGCCCTGACCGTTCAGTTGGGGGACGGTGCGCGGCTGTCGACTGCGACGGGCATTGCAACGATTGCAGATATGCGTGCGAACGACATGATCCATGGCGGGCAGGGCGCGCCGCTCGTACCGGCTTACCACGCCGCTCTCGCCGGCCTGATCGGAGCCGGCGATGAGACGGTCGCCTTCGTTAATATTGGCGGTATAGCGAACGTCACCTTCGTCCAGCCGGGTGAACCGCCAGTCGCTTTCGATTGCGGGCCCGGCAACGCATTGATCGACCAGTGGATGCAGGAGCAAGCGGGAATCGCGTTTGACCAAAACGGCACCATCGCCAGCGAGGGTCGGGTCGTTGAGCGGGTGCTGAATGCCTATCTGGACGACCCTTTCTTCAGAAAAGACGGCCCGAAATCGCTGGACAGAAACGACTTCTCCCTGGCTTTGATGGACGGTGTCGAACTGCACGACGGCGCGGCAACGCTGGCCCGGCTGACCGCCACCGGGATCCTCGAAGCAGCGAAGCTGGCGGACATACTGCCGGCGCGTTGGATCGTCGCCGGCGGCGGTGCGCGCAATGCCGCCATCATGCATGAACTCCGCCAGGCATCGGGCGGCGTGCAGGTCGAAAGCGCCGAGCAATGTGGTCTGTCGGGTGACATGATGGAAGCGGAGGCGTGGGCGTTTCTGGCTGTTCGAAGCCTGCAAAGCCTGCCCTTGACCTGGCCAACGACGACCGGCGTCTCAAGGCCGGTGACGGGCGGTGTTCTCCACCGCCCGAAGGGAGATTAGCGTATACGCTTTGGCTTCGGCTGGGTCAGTTCACCGTTGAGCCGGCGATCCAGATATTCCGAGCAGCTCTCGATCAGTTCGTCGTGGTGGTCCGTGTAGAAATGGTTCGCGCCCTCGATCTGGCGCTGGGTGATCGTGATGTGCTTCTGCGTGTGAAGCTTGTCGACCAGCGGCTGCACGTCCTTCGGTGTTGAAACGCGGTCTTCCGTCCCGTGAATGATGAGGCCGGAGGAAGGACAGGGCGCCAGAAACGAGAAATCATAGAGATTGGGCTGGGGCGATACCGAAATGAAACCCTCGATCTCCGGCCGCCGCATTAGAAGCTGCATGCCGATCCAGGAACCGAAGCTGTAACCGGCGATCCAGCAATGTTTGGAATCGGGATGCAGGCTCTGCACCCAGTCCAGCGCTGCCGCTGCATCCGACAGTTCGCCGTCGCCATGATCGAACTGGCCCTGCGAACGGCCGATGGAGCGAAAATTGAACCGAAGCGTGGTGAAGCCGCGTTTCTGGAACATGTAGAACAGATCGTAGATGATCTTATTGTTCATCGTACCGCCAAATTGCGGGTGCGGATGAAGCACCATGGCGATCGGAGCATTCTTCTCCTTGGAAGGCTGGTAACGGCCCTCGAGCCGACCGGCGGGGCCGGCGAAGATCACCTCTGGCATTGTTCACTCTTTCTTGAATTGCGTTCATTGCTCAACGCAAGACGACTGCGGCGTCTTGACGCGATCCGGCCGGCTTCCTACAACCATTTAGAACCATTCTAAATGATCGTGGCGATGAGCGGTCGGTGGGCTAGATAGGACAGCCAAGGCTTGTTTTTCAAGAAAATTACGGTGCGTCGGCGCGTATCGTGAAGCAATGGACGGAAATGCCAGTCAGCAACGAGCGTCTTTACATGGACTACAACGCCAGCGCCCCCCTGGGGTCGCTGGCACGGCAGGCCATGGTTGCCGCTATGGATCTGGACGCCAATCCGTCGTCCGTCCATGACGACGGTCGAAAGGCCCGGGCCGTTGTCGAAAAGGCGCGCTCACAGATCGGTAAGCTGTTCGATTCTCAGGCCAAGCAGGTTGTCTTCACTTCGGGGGCGACCGAAGCCGCCAATTTTGCGCTGACGCCGGACTGGACGATGGGACGCGCCCTTGTTCGCTTTTCCAAACTCTATGTGGCGTCCAGCGCGCATCCCTGCCTGCTTTCGGGCGGTCGGTTCACCGGAGATGATATCGTACAGGTCCCCGTGACCGGCGATGGAATGGTCGATCTTCCGGCCCTTGAACGGACGGTCGGCGATCATGACACCGATAGCGGCCTGCCTTTGGTGGCGATGCCGGCAGCTTGCAACGAAACTGGCGTATTGCAGCCGCTCCGCGAAATCGCGGCCCTCGTTCGTGCGCATCGCGGAACGCTCGTGGTCGATGCGGTACAAATGGCGGGACGCATGGCGATAGGCCTCTCGGAGCCGGTCGGCGACTACTTCATCGTTTCGGCGCACAAGCTTGGCGGGCCGCGCGGTATTGGCGCGCTTATCGCCTTGTCCGACATCATGATGCCGCTGCCGCTCGTTCGGGGCGGCGGACAGGAGAAGGGCCATCGCGCCGGAACGGAAAACACCGTCGGCATCGCTGGGTTCGGCGCGGCGGTAGAAGCGGCGCTTGCCGATCTGGCGCGGGACCGCTGGGCTGCAATTGCGACGATGCGGGATCGTTTCGAAACCGGTCTTCGGGCGCTTTGCCCATCGGTGACGATTTATGGAGAGCACGTGCCGCGCTTGCCCAATACCAGTTTTTTTAGCCTGCCTGGTATTAAGGCCGAGACGGCTCAGATCGCGCTGGACCTCGATGGTATCGCCGTATCCGCGGGCTCGGCCTGTTCCTCTGGAAAGGTGGGTCCGAGCCATGTGCTCGAAGCCATGGGTGTGGAGAAGGTCGATGGCGCTCTGCGCGTGTCGCTGGTGCCGGGCGCAGGTCCGGCCGATATCGACCGGATCCTCGCCAGCCTCGAACGTCTCTTGAAGCGGAGCCTGAGTGCTCACGCCGCCTGAAACGGATGATGCAAATGTCGCCGCTCGCCGCTTTCAATCGCGGTGCCGGCACACTAAATGGACGGATAGACCGTCTGATATGCCCGGGTGAGCCGGGCCCCAACCGCCGGACCTTGACTCCGGCGAGGAATGGAGAACGCCATGCCTGCTGTGCAGGAGACGATCGAGCAGGTCCGCACGCTCGATGTGGACCAGTATAAATACGGATTTCAGACCGACATTGAGAGCGACACGGCCCCGAAAGGCCTGTCCGAAGATACGATCCGCATGATTTCGGCCAAGAAGGACGAGCCGGAATGGATGCTGGAATGGCGGCTGGAAGCCTATAAGCGCTGGCTGACCATGGTGGAGCCCGACTGGGCGCGCGTCAGTTATCCGAAAATCGATTTCCAGGACATTCACTACTACTCGGCGCCCAAGGGTTTCAAGGATGGTCCGAAGAGCCTCGACGAGGTCGATCCCGAGATCCTCAAGACCTATGAAAAGCTTGGCATTCCTCTGAAAGAGCAGGAAATTCTGGCTGGCGTGCGCCGCATGGACGAGCCGAGCCAGCTCGATGACGATGGCGAGATCCTGTCGGACGCCCCCTACGGCAAGGGCCGCGTGGCGGTCGACGCCGTCTTCGACTCCGTGTCGGTCGCGACCACTTTCAAGAAGGAGTTGAAGAAGGCCGGCGTGATCTTCATGCCGATCTCCGAGGCGATCAGGGAGCATCCCGACCTCATCAAGAAATATCTGGGCTCGGTCGTGCCGCAGGGCGACAATTACTACGCGGCGCTCAACAGTGCGGTCTTCACCGACGGCTCCTTCGTCTTCGTGCCGAAGGGCGTGCGCTGCCCAATGGAACTGTCCACCTATTTCCGCATCAACGAGCAGAACACCGGCCAGTTCGAGCGGACGCTCATCATCGCCGAAGAAGGGTCTTACGTTTCCTATCTGGAAGGCTGCACGGCGCCCCAGCGCGACGAGAACCAGCTTCACGCGGCCGTGGTCGAACTGATCGCGATGGACGACGCCGAGATCAAATATTCGACCGTTCAGAACTGGTATCCCGGCGACAAGGACGGCAAGGGCGGCATCTATAATTTTGTCACCAAGCGCGGCGATTGCCGTGGCGCCCGCAGCCACATTTCGTGGACGCAGGTCGAGACGGGTTCGGCCATCACCTGGAAATACCCGTCCTGCATTCTGCGTGGTGACGACAGCCGCGGCGAGTTCTATTCGATCGCGGTGTCGAACGGTCACCAGCAGATCGATAGCGGCACCAAGATGATCCATATCGGCAGGAACACGACGAGCCGGATCATCAGCAAGGGCATTTCCGCAGGCAACAGTCAGAACACCTATCGCGGTCAGGTCTCCGTGCTGCGCAAGGCGAGCGATGCACGCAACTTCACCCAGTGCGACAGCCTGTTGATCGGCAATGAATGCGGGGCGCACACCGTGCCCTACATCGAGGCGAAAAACGCCTCCGCGCGTCTCGAGCATGAAGCGACGACCTCGAAGATTTCCGAGGACCAGCTCTTCTACGTGATGCAGCGCGGTATCCCCGAGGAGGAAGCGATCGCACTGATCGTCAATGGCTTCGTCAAGGACGTGATTCAGGAACTGCCGATGGAGTTCGCTGTCGAGGCACAGAAACTGATCGGAATCAGCCTGGAAGGCAGCGTCGGCTAATGGATTTCGCGGCGCTTGTCGACAAGGCCCTGATACCGCTTGGCGCAGGCGTCGGCACTTATCTCGCCACGCGGCTGTCACCCAATCTGCGGCGGCAGTCGACAAAGGCGAACGCGGTCCTCGTCATAATCGCCATCATCGTTATAGCCGGCCTCCAATGGTTTGGCGTTATCTGAATATCGGAAACAAAAATGCTTGAAATCAAGAATTTGCACGCCCGCATTGCCGAAGATGGCACTCCCATTCTGAACGGCGTCGATCTGACCGTGAAACCCGGCGAGGTTGCCGCAATCATGGGGCCGAACGGTTCGGGCAAATCGACATTATCCTACGTGATCGCCGGCCGCGACGATTATGAGGTCACCGATGGCGATATTCTCTGGAACGGCGAGAGCATTCTGGAGATGGATCCGGCCGAGCGCGCCGCCTCCGGTGTCTTTCTGGCCTTCCAGTATCCGATGGAAATTCCGGGCGTTCCGACGATGGAGTTTCTCAAGACCGCGCTTAACGCCCAACGGACGTCGCGCGGCGATGAGCCGCTGAAGATTCCGGAGATGTTGAAGCGGGTGAAGGCGGCAGCCGCCGAACTGGAAATGGACCTTTCCATGTTGAAGAGACCGCTTAATGTCGGCTTTTCAGGCGGTGAGAAGAAGCGCGCCGAGATTTTGCAGATGAAACTGCTGGAGCCGAAGCTTTGCGTGCTGGACGAGACCGATTCCGGTCTTGATATCGATGCGCTGAAGGTCGTTGCCGATGGCGTCAACCATCTGCGCAGCCAGGACAGGGCATTCCTCGTCATCACGCATTACCAGCGCCTGCTCAATCACATCGTGCCGGACAGCGTCCATGTACTTTACAAGGGACGCGTCATCCGATCGGGCGGCAAGGAACTGGCGCTCCAGCTCGAGGATCAGGGCTATGCCGAGATCATCGGCGAAGCGGCGTAACGGAGCAGTTTGATGACAGCCCATACGCTAATCAAGAACACGCAAGCCGAGAGCGCGCTGATCGAGACGTTCGGCGCGCTGGTCGATACACTGCCTGGCGCTGCCACCACGACGACCGCACGCAAGACGGCCATCGGCGGTGTTTCCATGCGCGGCCTGCCGACGCGACGGGTCGAGGAATGGCATTACACCGACCTGCGCAACCGGTTGAAGCAGGTGCCTGAGGGTGATGCCCGCACCGCTGGTGATGCGCTGACGTCGTTGGCCGACGGGATGGTGCGGCTCGATCTCTTTGCCGATGATGCGCCCTCGGACCTGCCGGCAGGCGTTCGTGTTACACCTTTGCGCGACCTTCTCGAAAAGGGCGAGTTGGATCGCTCGCTTGCGCCCGCCGACCCGGAAGATGTGATCGGGGCGCTCAACGCGGCCTTCGTGTCGTATGGTGTGGCTCTGGCAATCGACGACGGAACGCACCTCGAAACGCCGCTCGAGCTGTCGGCGTTTCATGGCGAAGGGCAGGCGCACCTGCGCGTTCCGGTCACGGTTGGCGCGGGCGCGAAAGCGACCATCGTCGAGCGGCAGGTCGGTGATGGCGCGGCGCTGATCACCGGGGTTACCGAACTGACGGTCGGCGACGGCGCCGAACTGCTTTGGGTGCTTGTCCAGGAGCAGCCGGCCGATACCGACCAGTTGACGCAGATGAAGTTCCGCCTGGGCCGCGACAGCAAATTCACATTGGCGATTCTGAATGCTGGCGGGCGACTGGTGCGTCACGAAATTCGTGGCGTTCTGGAAGGTGAGGGCGGTGATTTCCAGATGCGCTGTGTCAATCTTCTTGGCGGCGAGAGCCATGTCGACGTTACCATGGTGCTCGATCATGTGGTGCCCAATACGACGGGTACCGAGATTGTTCGCAACATCGCATCCGGCAAGGCGTCGGGCGTGTTCCAAGGGCAGATTCGCGTGGCCAAGGAAGCGCAGAAGACCGATGCCCGCATGGCGTGCAACACGCTTCTCGTCTCGGATGAAGCCGATTTCTCGGCCAAGCCGGAACTGGAGATCTTTGCCGATGATGTGGCCTGCGGGCATGGCGCGACGGTCGCCGAGATCGACGAGGATCATCTGTTCTACCTGATGAGCCGCGGCATTCCCGAAAACCAGGCGCGCGCATTGCTCGTCAAGGCCTTTGTCGACGAGATCATCGAGGAACTGGATCACGAGGCGATCTCCGAGGCGCTTGTCGCCAAGGTCGATGAATGGTTCGCGAAAAATGGCTGAGGCGGCGACCATAAGCGATCCGCTCGCCGGCTTCGATGTCGAGGCCATTCGCGCGCAGTTTCCGATCCTGTCGCGCGAGATCCACGGCAAGCCGCTGATCTATCTGGACAATGGCGCTTCGGCACAGAAGCCACGCGCCGTTATCGATGCGATGAGCCATATGTATGAGACCAGCTATGCCAATGTGCATCGCGGCCTGCATACATTGTCGAACGAGGCGACCGATGCGTTCGAGCAGGCGCGTGAGACGGTGCGTCGCTTCCTCAACGCCGGAAATGTGGATGACATCGTCTTCACGCGCAACGCGACCGAAGGCATCAATCTGGTGTCCTACAGCCATGGCATGGTGGAGTTCGAAGAGGGCGACGAGATCGTTCTTTCGATCATGGAGCACCATGCCAATATCGTGCCGTGGCATTTTCTGCGCGAACGCAAAGGCGTCAAACTGGTCTGGGTGCCCGTTCGCGACGATGGATCGCTCCATCTGGAAGACGTCGAGGCAGCGATCACCGACCGCACCAGGCTGATCGCCATGACCCACATGTCGAACGTGCTCGGCACGGTGACGCCGATGGTGGATATTTGCAGCATGGCGCGCGAACGCGGTATCGCGACGCTTGTCGATGGCAGCCAGAGCGCCGTTCACATGCCGGTCGATGTGCAGGCGCTCGGATGCGACTGGTTCGTCTTCACCGGACACAAGGCCTATGGGCCGACCGGGGTCGGTGTTCTCTACGGCCGTCCGGAGAGAATGAATGCCATGCGACCCTTCCTAGGGGGTGGTGAAATGATCGAGGAGGTGACGACCGAGACCGTCACCTACAACCAGCCGCCGCATCGTTTCGAAGCGGGTACGCCGAATATCGTGGAAGTCGTCGGTCTGGCCGCGGCGCTGGACTGGATGGACGGCATCGGACGCGACACGATCGCAGCTCATGAAGCGCAACTTCGCAACTACGCGCACGAACGCCTCGGCGGGCTTAACTGGCTGCGGATTTTCGGCAACGCGCCGGACAAGGGCGCGATCGTCAGTTTCGAGATGGAGGGCGTTCACGCCCATGACGTGTCGATGCTGATCGACCGGTCGGGCATAGCGGTTCGTGCCGGCACGCACTGTGCGCAGCCGCTGCTTCAGCATTTCGGCGTGACGAGCACCTGTCGCGCCTCATTTGCGGTTTACAATACGCTCGATGAGGTCGACAGATTGGCGGAGGCGCTTCAGAAGGCGCACGATTTCTTTGGGTGATGCAATGAGTAGCGAAACCGATCAGGCCGAAGGCGCGCAGAAGGTCTATTCCGCCTCTGCCCTTCCGGCCGATGAACTGGCGCGGATGACGGACGACATCGTCACGGCGCTGAAGACGGTTTACGATCCCGAAATTCCGGCCGACATCTACGAGCTGGGTTTGATCTACAAGGTCGATATCGAGGATGACCGGACCGTCAAGATCGACATGACGCTGACCGCGCCGGGATGCCCGGTGGCTGGAGAGATGCCGGGTTGGGTGCAGGATGCGGTCTCCACCGTCGAAGGGGTTCAGTCGGTCGATGTGGCCATGGTGTTCGATCCGCCCTGGACGCCGGACCGGATGAGCGAAGAAGCGCAATTCGCGGTCGGCTGGTACTGACGATAGATGCCGGCGACTTGATCGTCGCTTGCAATTCTCCCATCTTGGGTGGGAGGAAAACCCGATCCGCCGGACCTTGAACCCGGCCGGGAAGGAGAAATCATGGGCTTTTCGCTGGTCAATCTGACGGATGATGCCGTCCACCGCATTCATGAGATCGTCGCCGACCGTGACGGTGCGCTCGGCCTTCGTCTGGGTATCAAGAAGGGTGGCTGCGCCGGCATGGAATATACGGTCGATCTCGTCACCGAACCCGACCCGAAGGATGATCATGTTGAGGTCGATGGCGCCCATCTATGGATCGCGCCCGAGGCCATGCTGTTTCTGCTCGGCACGGAAGTCGGCTTCGAGAAGTCGCCCCTGCGCACCGGTTTTACCTTCCGCAATCCCAATGAGAGCAGTGCCTGTGGCTGCGGCGAATCCGTCGAGCTGGAGGCCGCCGATCTGAAGGAACTGGCCGAAGCGCGGAAATCCGCCTGAGGATCGCCTGTTGGACGACGATCATCTTGCCGATCTGTTTTCCGGCCTTGGCCCGATCACCATTCGCCGAATGTTCGGCGGCAAAGGCATTTATCATCAGGGTCTGATATTTGCGCTCGATATGAGCGACGGGCGCATCATGCTGAAAGGCGATGCGCTGAACGCCGGCGATTACGAAGCAGCCGGTTGCGAACGATGGACCTATCAACGATCGGGCAGAAAGCCGACGGCGATGCCTTACTGGAACGCGCCGGATGAAGCGATGGATGATCCGGATGCCATGACGCCATGGGCGCGGAGCGCCTTCGCTGCTGCGCTGCGCGCAGACGAAAAGAAGCGAAAATAGATGAGCTTGGCCGGCCGGCACTACTGCCGGTCTGCGATGATGATCGTCAGGCCAGACCGTTCATCATGAACGCCGGAACCTCATCGCCGAAACCGCGGGGCGCATCGCCGAGATCGTCCTTCTTGCGGCCACGGCCATTATTGGTCTGATTGCGGCTTTTGGCTGGTTCAGGCTTGCTGACCGCATCACCGTTCTTCTTCGTCCGAGAACGGTTTCTCGTCGGCTTTTCTTCGGTCGTTGTCTGTTCGGTCTTCTCGACATCGGTGGAGACGGCAGGTTCGCCCTTCGCCTTTTGCTCCGTGTCGTCCAAGGATGCAGCCTTTGGCCCTTTGTCCGAGACCGTCGAGACTTTGTCCGAACTGCGGCTGTTGCGCCTGCGGCCCGACGAACGGCCACGTCCACCCTTCCGGTCGTCAGCGCCTTCATCGTCAAGTGAGGACAGATCGCCGCCAACCCATTCGACATCCTTCTCGATCAGCTTGATCACCGAATCGAGATATTTTTCGTCTGATTTGGAGACCAGCGTGAAGCTCTTGCCGAGACGGCCCGCGCGGCCTGTCCGCCCAATGCGGTGGACGTAATCTTCGGCCTGGCGTGGAATATCGAAATTGAACACATGGCTGACATCGGGAATGTCGAGGCCGCGGGCGGCCACATCGGATGCGACGAGCAGGCGCAACTTGCCATTGCGGAACGCTTCGAGCGTCGCCATCCGGGCGCGCTGATCCATGTCGCCGTGCAACGCGCCGGCATCGTAGCCATGCTTGATCAGCGAGCGGAACAGCGTGGAAACCTCCACCTTCCGGTTGCAGAAGATGATCGCGTTTTTCAGATCGTCGCCTTCGGCATCGATCAGTTCGCGAAGTTTGGCCCGCTGGTCGTAATCCTTCTTGCCCACCGCGACGATCTTCTGCTCGATGGTCGCCGAGGTCGACGAGGCCTTGGAAACCTCCACCTTTACCGGTGCTTGCAGAAACTGCTCGGTGAGGCGCTGGATCTCGGGGGGCATCGTGGCCGAGAAGAACAGCGTCTGCCGGGTGAAGGGAATGAGTTTGCAGATCCGTTCGATATCGGGAATGAAACCCATATCGAGCATACGGTCGGCTTCGTCGATGACGAGAATTTCGACGCCGGTCAGCAGCAGCTTGCCGCGCTCGAAATGATCGAGAAGGCGACCGGGCGTCGCGATCAGCACATCGGCGCCGCGTTCCAGCTTCTTTTCCTGTTCGTCGAAGGAAACGCCGCCGATAAGGAGCGCAACGTTGAGCCGGCGATGGTTCTTCCCGTATTTCTCGAAATTCTCTTCCACCTGAGCGGCGAGTTCACGCGTCGGCTCCAGAATAAGGGTGCGCGGCATGCGTGCGCGGGCGCGGCCCTTTTCCAGCAAGGTCAGCATCGGCAGGGTAAAGGATGCCGTCTTGCCCGTGCCGGTCTGGGCAATGCCCAGTACATCCTTGCGCTCCAGCGCATGGGGAATGGCCCCGGCCTGGATCGGCGTCGGCGTGGTGTAGCCGGCATCCTCCACGGCGGAGAGAACTTTTTTCGACAGGCCGAGTTCGGCGAATGTCGGTAATGTATCTTGAGTCTCGTTTTCCGAAACGGTCACGGCAATCCGGTCTTGGAACAGGCGCGGCGATGGATCGATCCATATTGCGGCGCGAACAGGACAGGGGCGTGCAATCGGCAAGCCCCGCTTTCCGGCGACCTACGGCCTGACCGACCGAAAGTCAAGCGAAGACGGCGTTTGCGCCGACGGAACTTTTTAATTTGGCTCTGATCGTGGTCGATCAGTAACGGAATTGTTCCAAAAGAATACGTTCGTCCCACCCATGACTTCTGTCGAACAATATCGTGGCGGAAAGCGACCGGCTTTCGCGGATGGTCACGGCGCTTACGCTTTTGATTTCGGTATGGTCGGCAACGGCGTTTACCGGTCGCTTTTCCGGTTCCAGAATCTCCAGATCGACCGTCGACTGGTTGGGCAGAAGCGCACCGCGCCAGCGCCGGGGCCGGAAGGGGCTCACCGGCGTCAGCGCCAGCAGGGGCGCCGAGAGCGGCAGGATCGGGCCATGAGCCGAGAGGTTATAGGCGGTAGAGCCCGCCGGCGTCGCCACCATGACGCCGTCGCAGATCAACTCCTCCATACGCAGGCGACCATCGATCAGGATTCGGATCTTCGCGGCCTGATAGGATTGCCGCAGCAGCGAGACCTCATTGAGCGCAGCGGCATGGTGGTCCTCGCCGGCAAGGTCGGTGGCGACCATGCGCAATGGGCGGATCGTTTCTCCTTCGGCGTCCGCGATGCGTTCGAACAGTCCGTCATCGGAATAATCGTTCATCAGAAAACCGACGGATCCACGATTCATACCGAAAATGCGCGATTCGGTGTCCATGTGATCATGCAGGGTCTGCAGCATGAAGCCGTCGCCGCCAAGCGCGACGATCACGTCCGCTTCACGGCTGTCATAGTTGCCGTAGCGCTCGCTCAGCCGTTCGGCCGCGCCTTTGGCTTCTTCGGTATCGCTGTGAACGAAGGAAAGCTTCATGCGGAGCACGCCGCTAGCCATCTCAGGGCAGGGATCGTCAGACGCGCCGCCCTGCCTTCGACAGCCTTCGGACGAACAACAACATGATGGACACTCGCGCTCACTCGTCCCGATCCGTGGCCTTCGCGCTCTTGACCTTGGCCATGCCGTCATGACCGATCGGCCAGAATGCGTTGTAGGTCATGATCGTTTCGGTCCGTTCGATCCCGTCAATATCGAGAAGATGATCGTGGATATAACGCCCCACATCCTCATCGTCGGGTACGTGGAGCATTAAAAGCAGGTCGAAGCGGCCGCTGGTCGAATAGAGCTGGGCGTAAATCTCGCGGTCCGCAATGCGGTTGGCGACGCTGTAAGCCGTTCCAGGACGACAGCGGATCTGAACGAAGACTCGGGTCAAGGCGCTTTCCTGCTTACCTGATCGCTGTTGCCCACCGGGCGAAACAGGGATCGTTTCGCCGCACCTTAAACCACGAAGCATGCCGCTGTGAACGCAAGATCGCAGCACGTCCACCGTCTTGGCGTCTGGGATAATGGATAGGGCGATCGGGCGGGTCAGTTGAATGAGGCGGAGGAGTGGTGCCCCCGGACGGAATCGAACCGCCGACCTTCGGTTTACAAAACCGCTGCTCTACCAGCTGAGCTACAAGGGCATTCCAAGCCGCCCAGATAGGCCGCCAAAGCTTTGCTGGCAAGAGGCGGAACCGCCCTTCCATCGCGCGCATTCCTGCTCGAACAGGAAAATCCAAAGGAGCCGGGCCGAGATGAGCAAATTCGAGGGCCGTATCAGCCATTGCAGAGGCGAATTGAGAAGCGATGGCGATACCGTCGTTTATTGGAGCGTTCTGGCCCATCGCGTTGCCGACAATGCGGCATTGGCGCGCGCTATCGAATTGGCCAACGAAAGCGGCAAGCGCTGTCTCGTGGTGCCCAGTCTATCCATTCACGGCGGTGAATTGACGCGGCGCCAGGCGAAATTCGCAATCGAAGGCCTGTCGGAGATGAAGGAAGCGTTGAAGGAACATGGGATTCTTTTCTTTTTCCTCGCTGTCTGCGATGAGGGACTTCCCAGCGCTCTACTCGATCGCGCGGCCGCCATCGTAACCGATTTCGGCTATCTGCGGCACCATCGCAAGCAGCGCGAAGAACTGGGAAAATCTTTCGATGGACGTATCGAAGCGCTGGAGACCATGGTCTGCGTGCCGGTCGCAAAGGTATCCGACAAACAGGAATATGCCGCGCGGACGATCCGTAGCAAGTTGATGGACAGGCTGGATGACTGGCTGACGGAGGCCAGCCTTCCAACGCTCGAAAACCGGAGCGGTTTGCGGCTCGAGCTGGAGGAGAGCCCGCTTGACTTCGAAAAGATCGATGGTGTTTCCGATGATAAAGCGGCAGCGGTCGATTGGATCGAAGGGGGAACTGAACAGGCGCGATCGCGGCTTAGCAGTTTTCTCAGAAGCGATCTGCAACACTACGATGACGATCGGGCCGACGCCAACAAGGAGAACGTCTCCTTTCTGTCGCCCTATCTGCGATTCGGTCATCTTGCGCCGACGGAAATCGTCAGCAAGGCGAGGGCGGCCAAGGCCGATGCCAGCCCTTTTCTCGAGGAACTCGTCGTGCGGCGCGAACTGGCCTGCAATTTCTGCCACTACGCACCGTCTTACGACCGCCTCGCGGCGCTGCCCGATTGGGCGCGCGAAACGCTCGACGATCACGAAGGAGACGAACGCGATCCGAAATATGGCGCAACGTCCCTGGAAAAGGCGAAAACGGACGATGGGGTCTGGAACGCCGCGATGGGGGAGATGAAGAAGCGCGGCTATCTTCATAATCATCTGCGCATGTTCTGGGGCAAATACATCGCCAAGACGATGCGCGATCCGAAAACAGCCCATAAGACGCTGTTGACGCTGAACAACCGCTATTTTCTGGATGGCGGCGATCCCAACAGTTTTGCCAACACGCTATGGGTGTTTGGTCTCCATGACAGAGCGTTTCAGGAGAACGATGTGATCGGCAAGGTTCGACCGATGGGCCACGGTGCGCTGGAGCGCCAGTTCGACGTCGACCGATGGGTCGAGGAACGGCAATGATCGGATGACGTGGGTTTCGGCGCGATCGTCATGCGGCCTGCTGGCGCACGGGGCAGTCGGCCTGTTGCGCGAACCATTGCAAAAGCCTTATTTCGCCGGCATCTAGCCAGTCCTCATCTTCCGCTTCGAAGGCGGCCAGTTGTTCGCATAGCCGGTTGCTGTGCCAGCTTTCGATCACGCCCGGATGAATGTACTGGCCGCGGCAGACTGCGCGCGTGTTACCCAGAACAGACGCAACTTCATCGATGGCCGAATTCAGCATCTGAGTCTGCGCTTTTTTGGTTTCGGGCAATTCGATACCGTTCAGAATATCGGCGGCAAGAACGGTCGCGGTCCATGTGCGAAAGTCCTTTGCCGAGAAATCCTGTTCGAGCGTATCCCGTATATAGTCGTTCACGTCATGGCTTCGGACCGGCTGGCGCTGCCCGTCATCGCCGAGATACTTGAACAGGTGCTGGCCAGGCAGTTCCGAAATCGTGCGGATCAGCCGCGCGATGCGGCGGTCGGTCAACGACAGGTCCCACTCCTTGCCGCTTTTGCCGCGGAAGGTGAAGCGCACGGTCGAGTGGCCGAGATCGAGATGGCGCTTCTTTAGCGTCGTCAGTCCAAAACTGCGATTCATCTCCGCATAGCGCACATTGCCGATGCGGATCATCGTGTTGTCGAGGAGCCAGACGACAAGCGCCAGCGCCTTGTCCTTCGGCATGCCATGGCGGCGAAGGTCGGCATCGACACGCTGGCGAAGGGTTGGCAGCGATGCACCGAAAAGGGGTAGGGTTTCGAATTTCAACCGATGCTGCTGCTCCATCCAGTCCGGATGATAGCGGTATTGCTTGCGCCCTTTTGCATCACGCCCGGTCGCCTGAATATGACCACGGGGATCGGGGCAGAGCCATACATCGGTCCAGGCCGGGGGAATGGCGAGTGCGTTGAGGCGGTCCCGAACGGCTTTGTCGGCGATGCGATGGCCATTCTCGTCGCGATAGACGAATCCCCTGCCGGCACCACGGCGGGTCCAGCCGATATCGTCATCATTGACATAGATGAGGGAGGCGCGATCGGCGAGCTGTTCGTAATAGTCGTCTGCATCCGGATCGGGCAGCTGCTGTTCGACATTTACGGAACCACTGAACGCCAACATCGCTCACGCACTCCTACCTTACCCAACGCACCGAGCGGTGCTCGGAAAACGGGAGGCGAGCCGTAAGGTTCCCGAACTGCGCTACTCGCTCTTGGGCGGATGAACGCGGCTGACATCGCGCGGCAAACGCTGCTCGGCCTGGTCGATCGGCTGGTCGGTAAAGCCGGTGGTGTCGGTGCGCTTGTAGAAATCCCGTTCGATAGCCACAGGCGAGATGCAGAAGGCCGTGACCAGTTCCGCAACGGATCGCAGCGCGTGCAGATGAATGCGCTCATAGCCATGGCTGGAATCGACGCCGAAGGTCGCGAGCGCCGTCCGCACATCGGCACCCGCTTCAAGCGCGGACGCCGAGTCCGAGCGATAATAGCGGAACACATCCTTCTGGTAGCGAATATCGTTTTCGACGCAGAGCTCGACGAGCTTCTTGGAGAGGTGATAGTCGAACGGACCGGTCTGATCGGCCATGGCGATGGTGACGCCGAACTCGTCGGAATTCTGGCCCGGAGCGGTCGTGCCATTATCGATGGCCAGAAGCGAGGCGACATCGTTCGAGACGATCGAGGCCGCGCCCACGCCGACCTCTTCGGCGATCGTGAAGAGCCAGTGGATATCGACCGGCGTTTCGACCTCTTCCTGCTGCATGGCTGAAAGCGCGGCTAGCCCTGCGGCAACGCCGGCCTTGTTATCCAGGTGTCGGGATACGATGAAGCCGTTGGGCAGAAATTCCGGCTGCGGATCGATGGCGACCAGGTCGCCAACCTCGACGCCCAGCCGGTCCGTTTCCTCGGGCGAACGCGTCAGCGCATCGATACGGAGTTCGACATTGTCCCAACTGACGGGCTGGCTGTCGATCTCGTCATTGAACGTATGGCCGGAAGATTTGAGCGGCAGGATCGTGCCGCGATAACCGCCCTTGCGTGAAAAGACCGTCGCGCGCGCGCCTTCTGCGAAGCGTGCCGACCAGGTGCCGACGGGCACCAGCGACGGGCGGCCGTTCGGACGGATGGATTTGACGATGGCGCCGATCGTATCAAGATGGGTCACAATGGCGCGCGCACCGCGAATGTCGCGTCCGCGCCTAATAGCGCGGATCGCGCCGCGCCGCGTCAGTTCGACGTTGAGGCCGAGCTCGTCGAGCATATCGGCGACGCGCATGGTGATGGTGTCGGTGTAACCGGTCGGGCTCGGTATATCGAGAAGTTCGGAAAGGACGTTCGACAGATATTTCGTGTCGATCGGCAATCGATTCATGCAGGAAGCTCCGAATGGGACGCGCGAAGCGCTTCCCTCGCTGCATAAGGCATCGATAGCGGAAAGAGTAGATCGATAAATCGCTCGGCCGTCGGTTGCGGTTCGTGATTGGCGAGCCCTGGCCGCTCGTTGGCCTCAATGAAGGCGTAATCCGGTCCGCGCGGGCTCTTGACCATGAAATCGATGCCCGTGACCGGAATGTTGATGGCACGGGCGGTGCGGACAGCCGCATCGACCAGCGCCGGGTGCACTTCACCGGTGACGTCGTGAATGGTGCCGCCCGTATGCAGATTGGCGGTTCGGCGAACCTGGAGCGTCTCGCCGTCCGGCAGGATATCGTTCATCTCATATCCGCCCGCTCGGCACGTGGCGTGCGTATCATCGTCGAGCGGAATGCGGGATTCGCCTCCGGTTGCCGCACTTCGACGCCGGCTTTGACGCTCGATCAGCTTCGCGACACTCGAACGGCCGTCGCCGACAATCTGGGCCGGCTTGCGTATGGCCGCGGCAACGAGCTTATAATTGATAATCACCAGCCGAAGGTCGTTACCCTCCACCATTTCCTCGATGAGCACCTCGTGAGCCACCTTTTCGGCCGCCGCGATAGCCGCTTCCAGCTCCTGGCTGCTGGTGACGCCAACGGTGATTCCATGCCCCTGTTCGCCACGGGCCGGTTTGACGACAAGCGCCTTGTGTTCGTCGAGAAAGGCCTTGATGTCCTGATCCGCCGCTTTGGTGGTTATCTGTTTAGGAACGCGAACGCCCGCCTTCTCGACAATGCGCCGCGTCACGGATTTGTCGTCGCAAATACTCATTGCGATGGCCGATGTGAACTCCGTCAGGCTTTCTCGGCACTGTACCGTCCGTCCACCATAGGAGAGTTGGAAGAAACCGCCCTTGGCATCGGTGACTTCCACCTGAATGCCGCGCCGTCGGGCTTCGTCGACGATGATTTTTGCGTAGGGGTTGAGGCCGTGATCTTCCTCGGGCCCGCTGAATAGCTGCTCGTTGATCGCGTTCTTCCGCTTCACGGTAAAATAGGGAACGCGGCGGAAACCAAGCTTCTCGTAGAGGGCGATGGCGCTTTCATTATCGTGCAGGACCGTCAGGTCCATATAGGCGGCGTTGCGCTCGGCAAAGTGGCTTGCCAGTCGATGAACCAGCGCCTGGCCGATGCCGCTCTGGCGCGCCTGCGGATCGACGGCCAGACACCAGAGCGAAGATCCGCGTTCCGGGTCGTCGAAGGCCTGGAGGTGATCGACGCCGGTGACGGTGCCGATGATCGCGCCGGTCTGCTCGTCCTCCGCGACGAAATAGGTAAGCGCGCGTGCATCGCGGTGTGACCAGAAGAATTCCGGCGGGACAGGCACCATGCCGCGCGTCTGATAAATGCGGTTCACCTCCTCTGCATCGCCATGAGACGACAGGCGGCGGATGAAAAAGTTGCTGGGCTTCGGATCGGGGGGCCGGTCTTTCGTCAGATCGATGCGGAACGTATGCGACGGGTCGAGAAACAGTTCGTGCGGCGCCAGCGAAAGCAGCACATGCGGATCATCGACATAGACAGCGATGTCACGAGCATCGGCACGTTCCCGCCGCAGCGTCTCGATCAACTCGCCGCCATCCTCGAAGGTTTGGCCGAAGACGAGCCGTCCCCAGCCGCAGTCGAGGCTGTAATCTGTCTTTGGTCCTTGGCTCTCGGCCATAATCAGGCACTCCCGGCGCCGTGGGATTGGAGCCACATTTCGAGCAGCGCGACCTGCCAGAGTTCAGAGCCGCGCAGTGGCGTGATGTGATCGGTGGGGTTGGTGAAGAGGTCGTCCAGGTAGCTCTGGCGGAAGAGGCCGCGATCCTTTGCCGCCTGGCTCGACAGTGCATCCTGGACCATCTCCAGATAGGGCCCGGAAATGTATTTGAGCGCCGGCACCGGAAAATAGCCTTTCTTGCGGTCGATCACTTCGGACGGAATCACAAGCCGAGCCGCTTCCTTCAGCACGCCCTTGCCGCCGTGAGCCAGCTTGTGTTCGGGCGGAATGGTCGCGGCCAGCTCCACCAGTTCGTGATCGAGAAACGGCACGCGCGCTTCGAGGCCCCAGGCCATGGTCATATTGTCGACCCGCTTGACCGGATCGTCGACCAGCATGATTTGGCTGTCGAGCCGGAGCGCCCGATCGACCGGCGTGTCGGCATCGCCCGCCATGAGATGGGCGCGGACCAGTTCGCGGCTGGCATCGGTTTCCGCCAGCCAGTCGTCGGACAGATGCGTCGCCATCTTCGCCTGGTCGCGGTCGAAGAAGACCTTTGCGTAGTCCGACACCACATCGTTGGAGTTCATCAATGGTGGATACCAGTGATAGCCAGCGAACACTTCGTCGGCGCCCTGACCGGACTGAACGACCCGGATCTGCTTGGACACTTCCCGCGACAGCAGAAAAAAGCCGACATTGTCGTAGGAGACCATCGGCTCGCTCATGGCATGGATGGTGTCCGGCAATTCGTTGATCAGGTCGGCGGACGGCACGAAGATTTGATTGTGATCGGTGCCGAAATGGCTGGCGATGAGATCGGAATACTGAAACTCGTCGCCCTTTTCGCCATGGGCCTCTTCGAAGCCGATAGAGAAGGTCTTCAGATCGTGCTGGCCTTGTTCAGCCAACAGGCCGACAATGACGGAACTGTCGACCCCGCCCGACAGAAGAACGCCGACCGGAACATCGGCGACCATGCGGCGCTGAACTGCCAGTCGCAGTGCGTCCAGAACCCGGTCCCGCCAGTCGTTGAAGGAAAGGCCGCTGTCTTCGGCGCGGCGCGTATAGGGCGGCTGCCAGTAGAGGCGGTCGGTCTCCTTGCCGTTGGCATCGATGCGGCGGATCGTCGCGGGCGGCAATTTGCGCACGCCATTCAGGATCGTCCGGGGCGGCGGTACGACGGCGTGAAAGCTCATGTAATTATGCAGGGCGTCGCGATCGATCGACGTGTCGATATCGCCGGCAGCGAGAAGAGCGGGGAGGGTGGATGCGAAGCGTAGGCGCTTGCCCTGGCGACTGAAATAGAGCGGTTTGATGCCGAACCGGTCGCGCGCCATGACGGCTTCGCCGGTATCGCGATTATAGATGCAGAAGGCGAACATGCCGTGGAAGCGGTCGACGCAATCCTCGCCCCAGGCGTGGAACGCCTTCAGAATGACTTCCGTGTCGCCAGTGGAGAAGAAGCTGTAGCCGAGCCCTTCCAGTTCGCCTCGCAATTCCGGGTAATTGTAGATGCATCCATTGAAGACGATGGTCAGGCCGAGCGCTGGATCCACCATAGGCTGCTGGGCCTTTTCCGACAGATCGATAATCTTCAGACGGCGATGGCCGAATGCGGCGCGGCCATGGCCGACAAGGCCCGAGCCGTTCGGACCACGGCTGTGCATCGAAGACACCATGCGGCCCACAGCGGCCGTGTCGGCCCATTCGCCGTCGAATCGGATTTCACCGGCAATGCCGCACATAAATTGTCCTTCCTGCTGTATGTTTCTGGCGCGTTCGGCGCGCGCCCTTCGTAATGTCACATGGTTCTTCGCTTAAGCGAAGCAAGGTTTTGCACTAGCGAAGAGATGGTGTGTTACGCATCCTCATCGATCGACAGATCGGGTAGCCGGGCGAAGGCATGCTTCAGCGCATCGGACCAGCCCAGCGAAATGGCACGAAAATCGGCATCGTGTTCTTCGAACCGTCGAAAGGGACCGATCTCGAAGCTGTCTTTTCTGTAGACCGCCATATCGATGGGCAGTCCGACCGAAAGATTGGAACGCAACGTCGAGTCAAAGGAGATCAGCATCAGCTTGGCGGCCTCGGCGAAGTCCATTCCAGCATTGTAGGCGCGGCTGAGAATGGGGCGCCCATACTTGATTTCACCGATCTGAAAGAACGGGTTGTCGGATTTGGCCTCGATGAAATTGCCTTCCGGATAGATCAGGAACAGGCGCGGGTCGCTGCCGGCAATCTGCCCGCCGAGAATAAGGGTGGCGGAAAAGGCGTGCGCCGTCGGTTGGTCGTCGCGGATGCGCATATTTGCGACCACCTCGTTCAGCGTTTCGCCGACGAGCTTGGCTGTTTGGAACATGGACTGGGTACGGAAGATCGAAGGGTCGCGGTCGTCGGGCGCCTTGCTGCGTTCTTCCAGAAGGCCGATTGCCGCCTGTGTGGTCGCCAGATTGCCGGAAGACAGCAGCACCATGGAGCGCTCGCCCGGCATTTCGAACATATGCATCTTCTTGACGCGCGAGACGTCGTCGACGCCCGCATTGGTGCGCGTATCGCTCATGAAAACGAGGCCGCGATCCAGCATCATGGCAACGCAATATGTCACGGAACGAACCCCCTGCCGAACGGCGTCCCTGCAGCCTACTGCTGCTCGACGGCCAGGCTGACCGTCAGACGTTCGCTGCCAGCGCCGACCCGCACGCCGCTGACGGGACTGACGTCAGTATAGTCCCGACCCGAAGCGATTCGCACATAGCGTTCGTCTGGGCACCTCCGATTTGTCGGATCGAAGCCGATCCACCCCACATTGGGCACGAAGGCTTCGGCCCAGCCATGCGAGGCGTCGCCGCCCAGATCGTTGCCGGACACGAAATAGCCGGATGTGTAGCGAGTGGCCACACCAAGGTGACGGGCCGCCACCAGGAAGATGTGAGTAAGGTCCTGACAGACGCCTCTTCCTTCCTGCAATGCCTCATCGGCGGTGGTGCCGACATGGGTGACGCCCGGCTCGTAGAGCACCTTCTCGGCAATCGCATCCATCAGCCGGTGCAACATATCGATCGGATCGTCCTGACGGACGCTTTCGGCAAGAGCGGCAAGGTCTTCGCTCTTGGCGGTAAGAGCCGTCGGCTGGCGATAGACGAAGAGCGGCATGACACCGGCGGCCTGTTCCATGATCCCTTGCGTCTCCTCCGTGTCGATCATTCCTTGAGCGGAGACTTCGAGTATTTCGACATCCGGATCGGCGCGAATGAGCGTGCAGGTGTTGCCGAACGCATCGCGGGACGTGAGCTGCTGCTCGGCGCCGGTGACGATCAATTGCCATTGTTCGACATTCTGGCGAAAATCGCTCAGTGGCGTCAGTCGCGCCTTTTGCAAGGCGAAAGCGGGGGGCGTTTTATAGTGGTAACGGCTGTTGTGTTGGATCGCGATACGCATCAGCTAAAGTTGTAGTCTGTTGCGATCTGCATGGAAAGGCCGCTGTTCTGCCGGATCATTTCCTGAAGAAAATCGTGCAGCCCCATCTCGAAAATCTCGTCCATTTTCTGTGTCCGCAGCTTAAGAAGCATCTCGTGGGCGGCCTCGTCGCAGGGCTGGCTCTGGCTGTAATGTTCCGCCAGATATCCCAGCGTCCGGTCGAGGCCGGCGGCGCAGAAGGTCAGCGAGCGCGGCATCGTCCGGTCGAGGATCAGAAATTCGGCGATCAGCGAGGATTTGAACTCGGTGCCATAGACCGATGTGAAAGACCGATGCGCCGAGACTGAGCGCAGGATCGACCGCCATTGGTGGTTGTCGAGCGGCGTTCCGACCCAGGAGGAACTCGGAAGCAGAACGTAATACTTCACGTCCATGATACGCGCGGTGTTGTCCAGCCTTTCGGAATAGGTGCCGAGACGGCAGAACGAGTAGCGGTCATCGCGCATCATGGTGCCGAAGAACGCGCCGCGTATCTGGGCTGTCTGCCGCTTGATCTCCTCCAACCTTTCGACGAGCTCATCCAGATCGATCGGTCCGGACAATGACGCGTTCATCGTCATCCAGGCCTCGTTCAGGCTTTCCCAGACTTCGCGTGTCAGCGCCGTACGGACCATTCGACCGTTGGAGCGCGCAAGGTCGATACAGGATAGCACCGAGGAGGAATTCTCCTTACGGTTGCGCAGCAGAAAATCGGCGACTTCAGCTTCCGTTGCATGATCGACATCGCCGGGAAAGACACTGTCGACGCCTGCGCTGCGCAGGACCGAAGGCCAAACATCGCTGCGGTCGGCGTCGCCGGTCAGCGCGACATGAGAGCCGGCATCGACGATGCGTGCGACATTCTCCGCGCGCTCGATATAGCGGAAGAGCCAGTATAGTCCGCTTGCGGTACGACCTAGAAGCATGAAACTGTCCTGTCGGGGAAAGGCGGTAAAAGATCAGTCGTCATTCAGAACCCATGTGTCTTTGGTGCCGCCACCCTGCGACGAATTGACCACGAGCGAGCCTTCCTTGAGCGCCACCCGTGTCAGCCCGCCCGGCACGATACGCACCTTGTCGCCGCCCATCAGAACGAAGGGGCGTAGATCGACATGCCGTGGCGCCAGGCCCTGCTCGGTAAAGACCGGGCAGGTCGAGAGAGATAGAGTCGGCTGGGCGATATAATTTTCGGGGTGCTTGCGAAGTTTGGCTGCGAAGGCCTCGCGCTCTTCTTTCGTCGCCGTGGGGCCGATCAGCATCCCGTAGCCGCCCGAGCCATGTACCTCCTTGACGACGAGGTCCTGCAGATTGTCCAGTACATGGGCAAGGCTGTCTTTTTCGACGCAGCGCCATGTGGGCACGTTCTCCAGAAGCGGCTTGGACCCAGTATAGAACTTCACGATGTCCGGCATGTAGGTGTAGAGCGCTTTGTCGTCCGCGATGCCAGTTCCCGGAGCATTGGCGATCGTGATGCCGCCATTGCGATAGACGTCCATGATACCCGGCACACCAAGCATGCTGTCCGGATTGAAGGTGAGGGGATCGAGAAAGGCGTCGTCCACTCGCCGGTAAATGACGTCGATTGGCTTCATGCCTTGGGTGGTGCGCATGCAGATCCGCCCGCCGGAGACCTGCAAATCGGACCCCTCGACCAGATCGACGCCCATATTGTCGGCGAGGAACGCATGTTCGAAATAGGCTGAATTGTAGATGCCGGGCGTCAGGACCGCGACGGTCGGCTTGCCGCTGCAGGCGGGTGGGGCGACGCTTTCCAGCGACTGGCGCAGCAGGTCCGGATAGTTCTCGACATTCTTGATCCGGTTGGCACGGAACAGTTCGGGGAAGAGCCGGATCATCGCCGAGCGGTTTTCCAGCATGTAGGAGACACCGGACGGCGTGCGCGCATTGTCTTCCAGCACGTAGAACTTGTCCGGCCCTGTCCGAACGATATCGGTACCGATAATATGAGTGTAGACGCCTTGAGGTGGGCGGAAATTCATCATCTCCGGCAGGAAGGCCGCGTTGCCGGCGATGATGGATTCAGGAAGCACGCCAGCTCTGATGATCTCTTGCTTGGAGTAGATGTCCTCGAGAAACGCATTGATGGCCACCACGCGCTGCTCGATACCCTGTGACAGACGCCGCCATTCGCGGGCCGATATAATGCGCGGCACGATGTCGAACGGAATGAGGCGCTCTTCGGCCTCGTCCTGGCCATAGACGGCGAAGGTGATCCCGGTTCTACGGAACACGCGCTCGGCATCGTGATGTTTGCGGATCAGGGCCTCGTTGTCCTGTTGGCGCAACCATGCCGAGTACGTTTCATAAGGATCCCGCAAATCGTCCTCCGCCCCCATTTCGTCGAAATACGACATGCAACCTCGCTTGTTCGTTCCTATGGCAGGTGAGTTCGGAGAAAATACCTGCTGCGCGACCGGTCTTCAGCCGGCAAGTCATAGAAAGACTTGTATAAATTTACCGGCTGGACAAGGGAGAAGGCGCAAATTAGCACGAAGGCGGGGCCATTGAGCCCGGTAAGATTGCCAGCCTGAGCGACGAGGCGGCCGGCTGTGATTCCACGTCACACCTTGGACGATAGGTGCCGATGAGCGGCGTAGAGCGCAATGGCTGTAGCGTTGGAGACGTTCAACGATCGGATCGCGCCGGGAACGTCGAGGCGGGCGAGGGCATCGACCGTCGTCCGTGTCTTCTGACGCAAACCCTTGCCTTCCGCACCGAGAACCAGTGCGATGCGCGCGCCCGAAAACGTCGTCTCGAGCGGTTCCGGTCCCTCCGAATCGAGACCGACAGTCTGAAAACCGATCGACTTCAGTTCCTCGATGGCGTTGGCCAGATTGCGAACCGTGATGTGGTGAATGTGCTCCAGCGCACCGGAAGCCGCCTTCGCCAGAACGCCGCTCTCGGTGGGAGAATGGCGGTGGGTCGTGATCAGCGCGCCCGCGCCGAACGCGACGGCCGAGCGCATGATCGCACCGACGTTGTGCGGATCGGTAATCTGGTCGAGAATCAGAAGCAGAGACGTATCGGAGAGCTTGGATAGCGGTTGAGGCGTCAGCGCCTCGGCCTCGAGACAGACGCCCTGATGAACCGCATCGGCATTGACCAGTGCGTCAATGGCTTTCGGATCTACTGTTTCGACGTCCAGACCTTTCAACGCGGCGGGATTCAGATCCAACCTTTGCATGGCGTTACGCGTGACAAGCAGGCGGCGCCTTTTCCGGGTCGGATTGAGGATCGCCTCGCGCACCGTATGCAGGCCATAGAGATGCACCACGCTGTCGTCGGCCGGTTCTTTCGCCGGTCTGGTCTGTTCACGATGAGCCCGCCGCAGCCTGGCGTAATGGCTGTCCTTGGGCGTTCCGCTTGGATCGGTTTTCTTCCTTGTCATGGGCGTGGTCTAGCCGTCCGGGCAGGGGCTCGCAATGGCGCTTTTAAACAGATTGGTTTTAGCGCCTTCAAATGGTTGACAGAGCAATCGTGGCTCGCCATAAGGCGCTCCCATCGGTCGCGCCAATCGTCACTGGCGCACAAAGCCGCACGGCTCTGTACCGGTCTGTTCGGAGGGGTGTCCGAGTGGTTAAAGGAGACGGACTGTAAATCCGTTCGCTATGCGTACGCTGGTTCGAATCCAGCCCCCTCCACCATCGGTCCGGACATCGGATGCTCGTACTGAGACGCGGGTATAGCTCAATGGTAGAGCAGCAGCCTTCCAAGCTGAATATGCGGGTTCGATTCCCGCTACCCGCTCCAGCAGCACGCGTCTCGGCTTCATAGTCCAACCAATCGTTGCCTTGGCGATGCGCTATGCGCGCTGCGAATCCGCCGTACGACCCGGTTTGCCGACGACCCGGCCACAGGCGGATTCCCTCAAATTAATCATAATCCCGAACCGGTAGGCAAAATTACCTGCGGTTGCTGGACAGACTGGTCGTATTAGTTAACACTTTATAAACCATGAATTGCCTTGGAGTTATCGAGTATGGCGGTTCCAGCAAAGTCGCCGGATCAGCGGCCGTTTGAACGTGTTTTACAGCTTCTGGATCGGACCGTGGTTCGCCGTCCGACGACAGGCGAAGACTGGGAAGACATTTTTCGCTTGCGTTACAACGCCTACCGAACGCGCGACTACATCGAGAGCAACGAGTCGCGGTTGGATAGCGACCATTTCGACTTCGCCGACAACACGTTCGTTTTCGGCATCTTCGTCGACGACGAACTGAGTATGAGCATTCGGATCCACCATCTGGATCGGGAGCATCCCGATGGCCCATCGCGGGAAAGCTATCCGAACCACCTCGACTCCCGTCTCCTTTTGGGACAGAGCTTTATCGATTGCAGTCGGTTTGCCATCGATCCGGACCTCGATCCGTCCGTCGACCGCGCAGCGCTGAGATTCATGCCGCCGCGCCTCTCAGCCATGGCGGCGCTGTTTTTTGAGGCCGACTATATTCTGCACCTCGTCCGGCCACGTCATAAGGCGTTCTACCAGCGCTATTTCCACGCCGAGACCTTCGCGACCGGTGGGGAATGTGGAACGGTTACTTTTCCCGTCGATCTGACGGCGACGCGGATTGGCGCCAACGATCAGCGCATGCTGGATCGGCTACCTTTCCTGCATTCGCTGGAGTCGGAGCGCGCCATGCTGTTCGACGAGGAAACAGCGCGACGATGCTGCTTCTGCGCGCGGCCGACCGCGCAACTCGTTCTAAAGCGCATGAACGACAATGACGACGGTATAGCCAGGCTGGATAAAGCCGATGCCGCCTCAGGCGCCGCCGCCTGAGCGGAATGGCGCCAGTTAACGATCAGGCGTGCAGGCTGATGCCGTCGTTCTTCTCTTCGCAAATCCGATCCGGATCGAAGTGCGGTTGCATCAGATAGGTGCGAATGTCTCCGCCGCCTTGTATCGGACGGCTCAGAAGCCAGCCTTGAATGGAATCGACACTTCCGAGCGACCGCAGCGCATCGAACTGCTTCCGTCGCTCCACGCCTTCGGCGATGATGGTCAGGCCGAGTTCCTGCGAGGTACGCGCCAGCCCGGCGATCAGGATACGCGCCCGCGAACCTTCCGAAATTTGCTCGATAAGCGACCGGTCCAATTTGAGCTTGTCGAATTCATAGTCGATCAAATAGCCAAAATTGGCATAGCCGGTTCCGAAATCGTCGAGGGCTGTCTTCACTCCCAGCGCCCGCAGGCCGTGCAAAACCTGCCGGGTCATGAGCGGCTCTTCGGCCAGCGCCGTTTCCGTCATTTCCATGGTCAGCCGGTGCGGTGCGAGACCATAACGGATCAGGACGTCGAAGACCGTATTGACGATATCGCGACGGCGCAGATCGCAGGCCGACAGATTGACCGTGACCCCGATATCCGCTGGCCAGTGCACGCATTCGGCGACGGCAGATTCAACGGCCCACCGGGTGAAATCGCTGATGATGTCGGCGGACTCGGCAAGCGGGATGAACTCGTCCGGCGAGATCGTCCCCAAAGTTGGGTGTTGCCAGCGCATCAGCGATTCGCAGGACGTAATGGCGCCGGTGTGTACATCGCCGATCGGTTGATAGACGAGACGAAGTTCGCCCGCTGTCACGGCCTGACGCAGGTCGCGGCGGAGAATTTCGCGCCGCTCGAACTTGCCCTGCATCTCGTCGCGATAGATGTGATAGCCGTTGCGGCCCTTCTCCTTGGTCTCGTAGAGCGCAAGATCGGCACAGACGATGACCGAGTTATGCGGATCGGCGTTCTGGACCGAAGCCGCACCGACGCTGGCCGTCGTCGACAGATAGACGCCGCGGCAATTGAAAAGATCGTCGAAGCATTCCAATACCTTGCCGCAGATCTCCTCCATCTTCTCCTGCGGCTTGTGGGATCGCGCCAGAATGGCGAATTCGTCGCCGGCAAGGCGTGCGACGGTTAGCCCGTCGCGCTCGATCGACTGCAGGCGTCGGGCGATCTGCACCAGCAGCGCATCGCCGACGGAATGACCATAGCTGTCATTGACGGCTTTGAAATAGTCGATGTCTACCAGGACGGCAATGTAATGGCCCCGTTCCGGCCGCGCCTGTTCCTCGGCCAGCCTTTCGTAGAAACCCTTGCGGTTCAGCACGCCGGTCAGGCTGTCGCGGATGGCCACTCGGCGGATCGTCTCCAACGCGTCGCGCTGGCCTTCGAGCAGGTTCCGGATGCCGGCGGCCAGCGAACGCGCACTGAGAAAGAAGGGAACGAAGAATATGGCCGTTACGCCGAACCAGGGGTTGGGGTGCAGCCACCAGCCGATGGCGCAGGGAATGCCCATTGCAAGCGCCTGTGCGCTGACAAGGCTGGAGGAAGCGTAATTGCGAGCCACCACACCGACCATCTGAGCGAGGCACAGCCCCACCGACAGGGAAATCACGAAGACGTGATCGGTCAGCAGCATGGCCTGCAGAACGAAGAGGCCGTGAGCGAATGCGATAATGACGCTGCAGAAGAAGAAGGACCGGTCCCAATCCGTGTGCGTGCGGACCTCTATGCCTTTGCGCTGGAACTCGTACATGCGCCACAGGCGGAAGACCGAGAACGGGCCCATTACGGCGCCGGGAATAAGGAACCGCCAGTCCGAAGTGTTGATCGCCGCCATGCCGAAAGCCGCGAAGCTGGTGACGAGACCATGGATCGCAGATGTCGGCTTGCTGTGAAGCGCTGTCAGCGCTTCCGCTTTCGCGCGCGTTGGCTGGCTTGCCTCGCTCATTCAACGACTTTCTTGTGATTCAAATCGGATCAATCCGATCGTTGCGCCGCGGCATTTTCGGGAAGAAAAGTTAAAGAAGCGCCAAAGCCTTGTTGCGTTTGACTTTTCCCGAAAATCGCCTGTGTGGCGCCCATGGCTTGCTTCGGCGCGCACAACGCTCTATGTCGCGGCCCATCGTTTCGAGGCTTGCCATAAGGGCAAGAGAAGCACAGGACGAAAGAGCGATGGCAAAGGGTAAGTTTGAGCGCAACAAGCCGCATGTGAACATTGGCACGATTGGTCACGTTGACCACGGCAAGACGTCTCTGACGGCGGCGATCACGAAGTATTTCGGTGATTTCAAGGCCTATGACGAGATTGACGGTGCGCCGGAAGAGCGTGCGCGCGGCATCACGATTTCGACGGCCCATGTTGAGTATGAGACGGAGAGCCGTCACTACGCCCATGTGGACTGCCCTGGCCACGCCGACTATGTGAAGAACATGATCACGGGTGCGGCGCAGATGGACGGCGCGATCCTGGTCTGCTCGGCGGCGGACGGTCCGATGCCGCAGACCCGCGAGCACATTCTTCTGGCCCGCCAGGTTGGCGTTCCGGCGATCGTGGTGTTCCTGAACAAGGTCGACCAGGTCGACGATGAGGAGCTTCTTGAGCTGGTGGAGATGGAAGTGCGCGAGCTTCTGTCGAGCTACGAGTTCCCGGGCGACGACATTCCGATCGTCAAGGGCTCGGCGCTTGCGGCGCTGAACGACAGCAACAAGGAGATCGGCGAGGATGCGGTTCGCGAACTGATGAAGGAAGTGGACGCCTACATTCCGACGCCGGATCGTCCGATCGATCAGCCCTTCCTGATGCCGATCGAGGATGTGTTCTCCATTTCGGGCCGCGGCACGGTCGTGACGGGTCGCGTGGAGCGCGGCGTGGTCAATGTCGGCGACGAGCTTGAGATCGTGGGCATTCGCGACACCACGAAGACGACCTGCACGGGCGTTGAGATGTTCCGCAAGCTTCTGGACCGTGGCGAAGCGGGCGACAATATCGGCGCGCTGCTGCGCGGCATCGACCGCGAGGGCGTGGAGCGCGGCCAGGTTCTGGCCAAGCCGGGCTCGGTCAAGCCGCACAAGAAGTTCAAGGCCGAGGCCTACATCCTGACCAAGGAAGAGGGCGGCCGTCATACGCCGTTCTTCACGAACTACCGTCCGCAGTTCTATTTCCGCACGACGGATGTGACGGGCATCGTGACGCTCCCGGAAGGCACCGAGATGGTGATGCCGGGCGACAATGTGACGGTGGATGTGGAACTGATCGTTCCGATCGCCATGGAAGAGAAGCTGCGCTTCGCCATCCGCGAAGGCGGCCGCACCGTCGGCGCCGGCATCGTCGCAGCAATCACAGAATAAGCCTCGTTTCGAAGAGTGCTTGATGGCAGATATACGGGGCGGGTGGTTTCATCCGCCCCGTTTTGTTTTCCGGTAAATGCTTTTTCCGGATACAGGGTGACGATGGCCGGCAGGCAGGTATGCCTTGGCTTGGTTGGGAACCATCGATAGTCCGAAATCAAAGAGTTTGAGCAAGTTGGCTATGACCTACCCCTTACTCGCGCGAGAGCGACGGCTGCTCGATCTTTTGGCCTCTTACGATCGCATCGTGCTTGTCGCCAATAGCGAGAAGACGGATCTCGATGCCCTCCTGAGCACCTATTCGGCCGACCAGACGCTTTTCGTCTTCTTCGGCAAAGTCCAGAAGATTTTGACCGAGCCATTCGCTCGTCCCGCCATGCTAATCCATAGGTTGGGCCGGCAGGGAGCGATCAATCACGGTCGTCGGTCTGTCGAAACAGCATTGGCGCTCTTCGACAAAACGGCGCTGAAAGGCCAGGTCGGCCTCCAGGCCGGCAAAGATCACCGCTCGACGAATAGTGCTGCGAATGACGGCGATTTTTCAGCGGAATTGCCATTCTTGATGAACTGCGATCCTGTTCTCAACGGCTGGTATACGCAGGGCGTCGCGCCGACGACCGGCTTTGCCGCAGCGCTCTGGCTCAGCCGCCATCTGCCGGAAAAGTCCATCATCCTTGCCGGATTTACCGGACAGCGTAGCTTGAATCTAAAGATGCTGTCCGTGCACGACTGGACCATCGAGCAGACGGTTCTGCGGCTGGAATACCGCATGGGAACCATCAGCCGTTTCGAAGATTCCGGCCAAATGGCTGAAAGGGCGTCAATCGAAAATATCGCTGAGCGTTACCCCGAACTGCCCCCCGCCACGGTGGCTGCGGTCTATGCCGATGTGTTGCGCGGGCAGTTTCAGGCGACCGACAAGGTTGTGGCGCACTTGTCGCGCGACAGATGGTATCAGCGGATTTATAACAAACTGGCCTCACGCTTGGGGTTGCGCCGCCGGCGGTAAACCGGTTTGTGAGGGGCGAACTGGGTCCTAAGGGCATGTATAATAGCTTTCGGCTGCGGGAATAAGGATTGATCAGATGGCGGACATCGCGCGCGTTTTCGTGGGCTTCGATTCCAATGAAGTGGTCGCCTACCACGTGCTGGCGCAGAGCATTTTGGAGAAGAGCACGATACCGGTCATGTTCAGCCCGATCATGCTGGACAATCTCGCCGGTATATTCACCCGCGAGCGCAACTCCCTCCAGTCCACCGAGTTCTCTTTCAGCCGCTTTCTGGTGCCATACCTTTGCGGCTACGAGGGCTGGAGCCTTTTCATGGATTGCGACATGCTCGTTCGTGCCGACATTTCCGAACTCTGGGCTCTGCGCGACGAGACGAAATCGGTCATGTGCGTCAAGCACGACTACACCCCGAAGATCGAGACGAAGTTCCTCGGACAGACCCAGACCAGGTATGAGAAGAAGAACTGGTCGAGCGTCATGCTGTTCAACAATGCGCGTTGTCGCGCCTTGACGAAGGATTACGTGAATGAGGCGACCGGTCTGCAATTGCACCAGTTCAAATGGCTAGGCTCGGACGACGAGATCGGAGAACTGCCCGTCGAGTGGAACTATCTGGTCAACGAGTATGAGAGAAACGAAGGGGCCAAGAACGTCCATTTTACCGATGGCGGACCCTATTTCCATGAATATGCGGACGATGACTACGCCGACGAGTGGTTCGCCTGTCGCGACCGGATGATGCACGTCACGCAACGCGATGCCGGCTGAATTGCGGCGCTCGCGGTGAAGGCTGGAAGGTTTGGTGAATGAAACTCTGGCTTCATCATATCAATGTCGTCTCCCATAATGTCGAGGAGTTGCAAGACTTCTATGGCGACGTTCTGGGTTTGCAGCGACAGACCGAAGACATTCCGGTGCGCAGTGACGGCTATAGCGCACCGGTGGCGTTTTTAAGCGATGGCGCCGTGCAGATGCATCTGGCGGGTCGCGATCTCGATCTCGGCTTTCGTTCTGGCAACGCGATCAATCCCGTCGAGCGCGGCCATATCGCCTTCCGGACCGACGATCTCGTCGCCTTCCGCAAGCTTCTGGAAGACAAGGGCATTTCATATTCCGACTATGGCGGCGTTGCGACCGATAGCTGGCACCAGATTTTCTTCCATGACCCGGTTGGCAATGTTATCGAAGTTCACGAGATCAGCGATAGCGGGGCTGAAGCGCCGGACGCTAATGATGAATGATCGTGCAGAAAACGACAATTCGCTACGGGACCGTCTAAAGCGTTTTGAAACGGCTGTCATTTTCGCCAACAGCACGGCCGCCGACCCCGCTGGCTACGAGGCGAAGCCCGATACCAAACGTCTGCATGTGTTCTTCGGGCCCGTCTGGAAAATTCTCGGCGAGCCGTTCACGCAGAACAGTCTTCTTTGTCAGCCGATGCGCACTCATGAGACGCTTATCCAGTCCGCGGGCAATCGCGAGGCCGCGCAGGCGCTATTCGCGTCCGGCGCCCTGATCGGCACGGCAGCGGTTCGGGGCGGCAAGGATCATTTTGGTCCGCTGGATGGCAGGCCGGCGACCATTCGCCCGGACGGTATCGACTTCGTGATCGATGGCCGCGCAACGGTACATGGTTGGTACACGCAGGGCCGGCCACCATCGACCGGCTTCATGGTGGCGCTTTGGCTGATGGAGAACTGCCCTTGGATGACGGTAACGCTCGACGGCTTTACCGGCGTTCCGGACGGCGCCAACAAAATGCTGAACAGTCACGACTGGATTTTGGAACAGAGCGTGCTCGAGATCGAGCGGCGAGCAGGGCGTCTGACACGCTTGCCTGAACCGGGAACGACGACCGTTCAGGCGTTGCAAAGCCGTTATCCGGATATGGACGTTTCGAAAATTGCCGAAGTGGTCCAGGGCAATCTGGAAATCACCGTGGCGGCGACCCGTTCTCTAGCCGCGAAGGCCGTGCGCCGCCGCGATAGCGGCGCTGTCCTGCGCAAATGGGGGGCACGCCTTCGCTCGCTGGCCAAGCGATCGGACGGTACCGGGTAGAGCCAAAAAGGCTGTCAGGTCGGGCCCTGGACTTTCTGCCCGCTCATTTTGGCGCGCACCCGTTCCAGATCGCTGGGCGTATCGACCGGAATATCGTCGCCGGGCGCCACTTCGACCATTTTCACTTTATGGCCATGCTCGACAAAGCGCAGCATTTCCACGCTCTCGGCCCGCTCCAATGGACCCGGCCGCAAAGAACTGAAGAGCTTCAGCGCATCGCGCCGGAAAGCGTAAAGGCCGAGTTGGCGCAAATGCCGCACGGCATCCCCCTTCGGATAGGGAATCGGCAGGCGCGAATAGGCCAGCGCATTGCTTTGGAAATCGCACACGACCTTCACATTGTTGGTATCGATGGCATCGCCGGAATGGGTGATCACATGGCACCCATTGGTGACAAGAACCTCGTCCGGGCTGTCGATCAGCGCCTGAACCACGGCGTCGATGGCAGCCGGATCGATCATGGGTTCATCGCCCTGAACATTGACGATGACATCTTCGTCCGTAGCGCGGATAGCCTCGGCGATACGGTCGGTGCCGGTCGGATGGCTCGATCGGGTACGGATCACCGGCAGATCGAGAATTTCGCATTGTCGCGCAATCCGATCGTCGTCTGTGGCGATATACGCCCTGCCGACCAACTGGGTTTCGCAGGCGCGCTGAAAGACATGCCACATCATGGGTTTGCCATTAATGTCGGCGAGCGGCTTACCCGGAAAGCGGGTAGCGCCGTATCGGCACGGTATGATGGCGGCGACGTTTGGCATGATCACTCCAATCCAAGCAGGGTGAGAAGCTCTTGCGGGTTTTGCAGGCGACGGCAATCATCGTTCGCCGGATCGCCATAACCCCAATCGACGTGCCCATAAGCGATCCCGGCGCGTTTGGCCGCCTCGTGATCGCTGGCCATATCGCCGATGAAGATGGTGTGGGCCGGGTCGGTATGAAGCAGAGCCATGGCGTAGAGAAGCGCATCCGGCGCCGGTTTGCCACGAAGATCGGAGCGAGGCGTCAGAATGATATCGAGTTTGCAATCCAGACGCTCCAGCACCAGCTTCGCCCGGATTTCGTCTTTCGATGTTACGATTCCCACCTTGACGGATGAGGCCGATATGCGCGCCAGCACATCCGACATTCCGTCGAAAAACGCGGTCTGACCGATGGTTTCCGTCGAGCTGCGGCGGAACGTCGTTTCGATGGCGCTCGCGCGATCGGCAAGACCGAGGCGGGCCATAATGTCGGCAAACGGTCGGCCGATCTCCGCGAAATATTCCTCGAATGGCGTCGCCAGCCCGTGTTCGCTCTGAACGGCCCGCCAGGCGCGGTCCATATTGGTTCGTGAATCGAGAATGACCCCGTCCAGATCGAAGAGAATGAGGTCGAACCGAGAGGGTGGCATGGTTGGGCAGAGCCATCTTGTCAGTGGTCGCAGCATTTCGCCGCTTGCCGGCGCTGATCTATAGTGACGGGCGACGAACTGCAACCGAACGAATCTTCGATCCCTGCTGTCCTTCGCGTGGACTTATCGCAAATGCGCGGCGGTATTTCCTGTTGCCAATCGCTGCGGCGTTGCCTATGAGGGCGCCAATCGCGCTAGGGGTATAGCTCAGTTGGTAGAGCGGCGGTCTCCAAAACCGCAGGTCGGGGGTTCGAGCCCCTCTGCCCCTGCCATTCGGTGGCGCATCGCGCTTGTGTCGTTCTCGAAAGATCGAACCCTTGCAATCTGAAACGCGACTCGATAGATAGAGTTGCTCGGCGCGAAGCGTTTCATCGCTTTCGCGCCTGTGGCGCATGGACAAACCGACTCGAAATGAGTAGGCACAACTCCATTGGTATCGACGGTGACGATTGGATGGTCATCGCGATCTCCTGAAACGAAACGACGCGAGGATGGCGCTGGAGCGCCGGATCGCGCATGGATGTAAGGCGCGGGTTTCGTTGACAGTTCGCGTTTGCGCTGCCACGGCATGCGGCATCCGGACCAATGAGCGGCGGAACGGCAGGTCAGGCGAACGATGGCATCGACACGAACCAAGAACCCCTTCGTCTACCTTCAGCAGGTGCGGGACGAAGCGCGCAAGGTCGTTTGGCCGAGTCGGCGCGAAACCGTGATCTCTACGATCATGGTGCTGGTCATGGCGGCGCTTGCTGCCGTCTTTTTCTTCGCCGCCGATCAGGTCTTCGCGATCATCATCGAACTCATTCTCAATATCGGCGCCTGACGCCGCGCAAAGCGCTTTTTCGAGGGAAGCTTTACTCATTATGGCCGCACGCTGGTATATCGTTCACGCCTACGCGAACTTCGAGAAGAAGGTGAAGGAATCGATCGAGGAACAGGCCAAGCAGAAAGGCCTGTGGGACCACTTCGAGGACATCGTCGTGCCGACCGAGAAGGTCACGGAAGTCCGGCGCGGTCGAAAGGTCGATACCGAACGCAAGTTTTTTCCCGGCTATGTCATGGTCCGGGCCGATCTGACCGATGACGTGTTCCATCTTATCAAGAACACGCCGAAAGTGTCCGGCTTTCTCGGAACGGAAAGCAAGCCTATTCCCATCCCCGATCGTGAAGCTGAGCAGATCCTGACCCAGGTTCAGGAAGGCGTGGAGCGACCCAAGCCTTCGATCGTCTTCGAGATCGGCGAAAACGTTCGTGTCTCCGATGGGCCCTTCGCTTCATTCAATGGCGTGGTTCAGGAAGTCGATGCGGAGCGTTCGCGTCTCAAGGTCGAGGTCTCGATCTTCGGTCGTGCGACCCCGGTCGATCTGGAATTCGGGCAGGTCGAAAAGACCTGATCGCGCGGTCGCTGCGAAGCGGCCTCTCGGCGGTTCAGTGGAACCGTCACATCGGTGGGAGGGTGAGGGTGCTTTTGCCGGCAGTCTCGAAGAAAGCCCGGACCACCACGTTGCAACCGCCGCGAAGGATCGCGGCACAAATGAAGGACTGGCAACATGGCTAAGAAAGTTGCTGGCGAACTGAAGCTGCAGGTGCCCGCAGGCTCCGCAGCTCCTGCGCCGCCCATCGGTCCCGCGCTCGGTCAGCGCGGCATCAACATCATGGAGTTCTGCAAGGCGTTCAACGCCCGCACGCAGGAGATGGAAAAGGGGATGCCGATCCCCACGATCATCACCTACTACCAGGACAAGAGCTTCACCTTCGTCACCAAACAGCCGCCCGTGAGCTACTTCATCAAGAAGGTAGCCGGCCTGAAGTCGGCTTCCAAGGCGCCGGGCAAGGAAGTGGCTGGCAAGCTGTCCTCGGCTCAGGTGCGTGAGATCGCCGAAGCCAAGATGACCGACCTCAATGCGAACGACGTCGAAGCCGCCATGCGTATGGTCGAAGGCTCCGCCCGTTCCATGGGCCTGCAGGTGGAGGGTTGATCTGATGGCGAAAAATGCAAAACGCACCGAAAAAGCGCGCGAAGGCATCGATCGTACGAAGAATTACGATCTGGCTGAGGCCGTCTCGATGATCAAGGACCGTGCGACGGCCAAGTTCGACGAGACGATCGAAGTTGCGTTCAATCTCGGCGTCGATCCCCGCCATGCGGACCAGATGGTCCGCGGCGTCGTCAATCTGCCGAACGGTACGGGCCGCGACGTTCGCGTCGCCGTGTTCGCCCGTGGCGACAAGGCCGAAGAAGCGACGGCCGCCGGCGCCGATATTGTTGGCGCGGAAGATCTGGTCGAACAGGTGCAGGGCGGCAAGATCGATTTCGATCGCGTCATCGCCACGCCCGACATGATGCCGCTGGTCGGCCGTCTCGGTAAGGTGCTCGGCCCCCGCGGCATGATGCCGAACCCGAAGGTCGGCACGGTTACGCCCGACGTCACCGCCGCCGTGAAGGCGTCCAAGGGTGGCGCCGTCGAGTTCCGCGTCGAGAAGGCCGGGATCGTTCATGCCGGTGTCGGCAAGGCTTCCTTCGAAGCCGACAAGTTGATCGAGAACGTTCGCGCCTTCGCCGACGCGGTCACCAAGGCCCGCCCGGCTGGCGCCAAGGGCACTTATCTGAAGCGCATGAGCATCACCTCGACCATGGGCCCGGGCGTCAAGGTCGACCTGGGTACGCTTAGCGCCGAATAAGAATTCCGGTGACGAGGAACATTTCGTCGCCGGTTCGAAATCCCGACTGCTTCTGGTGGTCGGGTCGGATGGAAACATCCGGACAATCCTGTCCGAGATTGTGGGTGGCTTTGCCTTAATCGCATGGCCTGCATGAGACGGGGTGAGGCCGGAAATCGGTATGTCGCCGGTGGATGGTTCGAACCGTATTCCGAGCTGGATGGCTGCCTGGCGCAGTTGAAGGCGAGGGGGCAGGAACATCGCTGTCGCGTCTTCCTAAGGGGAGGGGCGGCGACTGCCAACCGATCGGCGAGAAGTCGCCGATCAAACGGAGAGACGAAGTGGAAAGAGCGGAAAAGCGCGAATTCGTCACGGAACTGAACGGTGTTTTCCAGAACGCCGGCTCTGTTGTCGTGGCCCACTATACCGGTCTCAGCGTCGCGAAAATGAGCGATCTGCGCTCGAAAATGCGTGAAGCTGGCGGCACGGTGAAAGTCGCGAAGAATCGCCTCGCCAAAATCGCTCTTCAGGGCACGGAATCCGAGGGCATGTCCGACCTGTTCGTGGGTCAGACGCTGATTGCCTATTCGGAAGATCCGGTAACCGCACCGAAGGTGGCGTCCGATTTCGCCAAGGCCAACGACAAGCTCGTGATCCTTGGCGGTGCAATGGGCGGCACCATGCTCGACCAGTCCGGCGTGAAGCAGCTTGCAGAGCTGCCCTCGCTGGATGAGCTGCGCGCCAAGATCGTCGGCATCATCACGACGCCGGCCACGCGCATTGCAGGTGTGACCCAGGCTCCGGCTGGCCAGTTGGCCCGCGTTCTCGGCGCCTATGCCCGGAAGGACGAGGAAGCGTAAGGCTTTTCTTCAACCAACCAATCAAACAACTGTTCGAACTATCTGACAAGGAACTAAAAAATGGCTGATCTCGAAAAGATTGCTGACGACCTTTCCAACCTGACCGTCATGGAAGCCGCCGAGCTTTCCAAGATGCTTGAAGAGAAGTGGGGCGTTTCCGCCGCTGCGCCGGTCGCCGTCGCGGCTGCCGGCGGTGGCGCTGCTCCGGCCGAAGCGGCCGAAGAGAAGACCGAGTTCGACGTCGTTCTCACCGAAGCCGGTGACAAGAAGATCAACGTCATCAAGGAAGTCCGCGGCATCACGGGTCTTGGCCTGAAGGAAGCCAAGGATCTGGTCGAAAGCGCTCCGAAGCCGGTCAAGGAAGCTGTCTCCAAGGCCGAAGCCGAAGAGATGAAGAAGAAGCTCGAAGAGGCTGGCGCCAAGGTCGAGCTGAAGTAATTCCGTCCCGACGGATTGGCCGCCCGGTTTTTGCCGGGCGGCTGTCTCGGGGCAGGCGAGGGCGTAGAAGCCCAGACCGAACCCTTTTCCTGAGGTTCCGAATGGCGGGATTTCAGGAGACGGGTTTTGCCCGTTAGGAGCCGGGCTCATCGAATGGATGGATGAGCGGCCCCAGAGCATGATGTGCGGTAATGAGCAGGTTCGCGCACTGTCATGCTCGACCGAAATATTGGACCCGTCACGATTGGATGGTGGCGGTTATGGCCCGGTCCGGGGCCACGATGGACGACCCACGACGAGGATATGACGCATGGTGCAGACCCAGACATTCAACGGTCGCAAGCGCGTACGAAAGTTTTTCGGGCACATTCCCGAAGTTGCGGAAATGCCGAACCTGATCGAGGTTCAGAAGGCCTCCTACGATCAGTTTCTTATGGTAGACGAGCCTGAGGGCGGCCGTTTGGAAGAAGGTCTTCAGGCCGTCTTCAAGAGCGTCTTTCCGATCTCCGACTTCTCCGGCACGGCAATGCTGGAATTCGTGCGTTACGAATTCGAACAACCGAAATTCGACGTGGACGAGTGCCGTCAGCGCGATTTGACCTATGCTGCGCCGCTCAAGGTAACGCTGCGCCTGATCGTGTTCGATGTCGACGAGGACACAGGCGCCAAGTCGATCAAGGACATCAAGGAGCAGGATGTCTACATGGGCGACATGCCGCTCATGACCGGCAACGGCACCTTCATTGTCAACGGCACAGAGCGCGTCATCGTTTCGCAGATGCACCGCTCGCCTGGCGTTTTCTTCGATCACGATAAGGGCAAGAGCCATTCGTCCGGCAAGTTGCTCTTCGCCGCACGCGTCATTCCCTACCGCGGTTCCTGGCTCGATATCGAGTTCGATGCGAAAGATATCGTTCATGCCCGCATCGACCGTCGGCGCAAGCTGCCGGTTACGAGCCTTCTCATGGCGCTCGGTCTGGATGGCGAGGAGATCCTCGACTTCTTTTATGAGAAGAGCGCCTATAGTCGCGACAAGGATGGATGGCGCATTCCTTATTCGCCAGAGCGCTTCCGCGGCATGAAGACGGTCACCGATCTCGTCAACGCCGATACCGGCGAAGTCGTGGTCGAGGCAGGCAAGAAGATCACGCCGCGCCAAGCCAAGAAGCTGGCCGACAATGGTCTGACCCATATTCGCGCGACCGATGATGAACTGAACGGCTCCTACCTGGCCGAAGACGTCGTCAATCTTGAGACGGGCGAGATCTGGGCCGAGGCTGGAGACGAGCTGACCGTCGAAATCGACGCCAAGAGCGGCGAGAAGAAGGGCACGCTCATCGATCTGCTGGCCAACGGCATCGATGAACTGCAGATTCTCGACATCGACCACGTCAATATCGGCGCCTACATCCGCAATACGCTGAAGGCGGACAAGAACGAAAGCCGTCAGGACGCGCTGTTCGACATCTACCGCGTGATGCGTCCGGGCGAGCCGCCCACGATCGACACTGCCGAAGCGATGTTCAAGTCGCTCTTCTTCGACGCCGAACGCTACGATCTGTCGGCTGTCGGACGCGTGAAGATGAACATGCGCCTTGGCCAGGATGCCGAGGACACAGTCCGTACGCTGCGCAAGGACGACATTCTGGCCATCGTCAAGACGTTGGTGGAAATGCGCGACGGCCGCGGCGAGATCGACGATATCGACAATCTCGGCAATCGTCGTGTGCGTTCCGTCGGCGAGCTGATGGAAAACCAGTACCGTGTCGGCCTGCTGCGTATGGAGCGCGCGATCAAGGAGCGCATGAGCTCGATCGAGATCGACACGGTCATGCCGCAGGATCTGATCAACGCCAAGCCGGCGGCAGCCGCTGTGCGCGAGTTCTTCGGCTCGTCTCAGCTCAGCCAGTTCATGGATCAGACCAACCCGCTATCGGAGATCACGCATAAGCGACGTCTCTCGGCGCTTGGGCCGGGCGGTCTGACGCGTGAGCGCGCAGGCTTCGAGGTGCGCGACGTTCACCCGACCCACTACGGCCGGATCTGTCCGATCGAGACGCCGGAAGGCCCGAACATCGGTCTGATCAATTCGCTGGCGACCTTCGCGCGCGTCAACAAATATGGTTTCATCGAAAGCCCGTATCGGACGATCAAGGATGGCAAGGTCACCGAGGAGGTCCACTACCTCTCGGCGATGGAAGAATCCAAGCACTATGTCGCGCAGGCGAACGCCGAATTGAATGACGATGGCTCCTTCGTCGATGAGTTCGTCATCTGCCGCCATGCCGGCGAAGTGATGATGGCGCCGCGCGAGAACGTCGATCTGATGGACGTCTCGCCGAAGCAGCTGGTTTCCGTGGCCGCCGCGCTCATCCCGTTCCTGGAGAACGATGACGCCAACCGCGCGCTGATGGGCTCCAACATGCAGCGTCAGGCCGTGCCGCTGGTGCGTGCCGAAGCGCCGTTTGTCGGCACCGGCATGGAGCCGATTGTCGCCCGCGATTCCGGCGCCGCCATCGGTGCGCGCCGCACGGGTGTTGTCGATCAGGTCGACGCCACGCGTATCGTCATCCGCGCAACCGAAGATCTCGATCCGGGCAAGTCCGGCGTCGACATCTACCGGCTGATGAAGTTCCAGCGTTCCAACCAGAACACCTGTATCAACCAGCGTCCGCTGGTGCGGGTGGGCGATAAGATCGGCAAGGGCGACATCATCGCCGATGGCCCGTCCACCGATCTTGGCGATCTGGCGCTCGGCCGCAACGTGCTCGTCGCGTTCATGCCGTGGAACGGCTACAATTACGAGGACTCCATCCTGCTGTCGGAGCGGATTGTCCGCGACGATGTCTTCACCTCGATCCATCTGGAAGAGTTCGAGGTTATGGCCCGCGATACCAAGCTGGGTCCGGAAGAGATCACGCGTGATATTCCGAACGTATCGGAAGAGGCGCTGAAGAATCTCGACGAAGCCGGCATCGTCTATATTGGCGCTGAGGTCGGTCCGGGCGATATCCTGGTCGGCAAGATCACGCCGAAGGGCGAAAGCCCAATGACGCCGGAAGAAAAGCTTCTGCGCGCCATCTTCGGTGAGAAGGCGTCGGACGTTCGCGACACCTCGATGCGGATGCCGCCCGGTACCTTCGGCACGGTCGTCGAAGTGCGCGTCTTCAACCGCCACGGTGTGGAGAAGGATGAGCGCGCCATGGCGATCGAGCGCGAGGAGATCGAGCGTCTCGCCAAGGACCGCGACGACGAACAGGCGATCCTCGATCGCAACGTCTACGGTCGTCTGGAAGACATGCTGGTCGGCCAAACTGCGATTGCAGGTCCGAAGGGGTTCAAGAAGAACACCGAGGTGACGTCGCAAACGCTAGAAGGCTCGCCGCGCAGTCAGTGGTGGCAGTTCGCTGTCGAGGACGAGCAGCTGCAGAGCTCGCTCGAAGCGCTTCGTGGCCAGTATGACGAATCCAAGAAGGCGCTCGAGCAGCGCTTCATGGACAAGGTCGAAAAGGTCCAGCGCGGCGACGAGATGCCTCCGGGCGTCATGAAGATGGTCAAGGTCTTCGTCGCTGTGAAGCGCAAGATCCAGCCGGGCGACAAAATGGCCGGCCGTCACGGCAACAAGGGTGTGGTCTCCCGCATTCTGCCTTGCGAGGACATGCCGTTCCTCGAAGACGGCACTCATGTCGACATCGTGCTCAACCCTCTGGGTGTGCCGAGCCGCATGAATGTCGGGCAGATTCTGGAAACCCATCTGGGTTGGGCCTGTGCCGGCATGGGCAAGCAGATCGGCGATCTTCTGGAAGCCTATCGGGACGGTGGCGATATGAAACCGCTCCGAAAGGCAATCGAGGCGGTGGTGCCGGACAATGACCGCAACGAGCCGGTTCGCGATTACGACGACGAATCCGTTGTCGAACTGGCGAGCCAGATGAAGCGTGGCGTCTCGATTGCGACGCCGGTCTTCGATGGCGCCATCGAACCGCAGATCAACGAGATGCTGGAACAGGCAGGTCTTTCGTCCTCCGGTCAGAGCACGCTCTATGACGGCCGTTCGGGCGAACCGTTCGACCGGCAGGTCACGGTCGGCTACATCTATATGCTGAAGCTGCACCATCTGGTGGACGACAAGATCCACGCCCGTTCGATCGGTCCGTACTCGCTCGTTACCCAGCAGCCGCTGGGCGGCAAGGCCCAGTTCGGCGGTCAGCGCTTCGGCGAGATGGAGGTCTGGGCGCTCGAAGCTTACGGTGCGGCCTACACGCTTCAGGAAATGCTGACGGTGAAGTCGGACGATGTGGCCGGCCGCACCAAGGTCTATGAGGCGATCGTCCGTGGCGACGACACCTTCGAGGCCGGCATTCCGGAAAGCTTCAACGTTCTGGTCAAGGAGATGCGCTCTCTGGGCCTGAACGTCGAGCTGGAGAACAGTGTGGTCGATCCCGAAGCCTTGGATCAGCAGCAATTGCCCGACGCGGCAGAGTAGCAAACGCCAACCGCGCGGACCGCTACTGGTTCGCGCGGCACGCTCCTGATGGCGGGAGCGGCAAATCCTTCCGCCATCATAATGCCGGCGCGCGGTGCACGAGGACGAGACACCCGCCGGTTATCGGAACAGGGGCGATACGCCCCAGAAGGAGAATGGCATGAACCAGGAAGTCATGAACCTGTTCAATTCGCAGGCCCCGGCTCCCACTTTCGACAGCATCCGCATTTCGCTGGCGAGCCCGGAAAAGATCCTGTCCTGGTCCTACGGCGAAGTGAAGAAGCCGGAGACCATCAACTACCGCACGTTCAAGCCCGAGCGGGACGGTCTGTTCTGCGCGCGCATCTTTGGTCCGCAGAAGGATTATGAGTGCCTGTGCGGCAAGTACAAGCGCATGAAATATAAGGGCATCATCTGCGAGAAGTGCGGCGTGGAAGTCACGCTCTCGCGCGTTCGCCGCGAGCGGATGGGCCATATCGAACTGGCGGCGCCGGTGGCGCATATCTGGTTCCTGAAAAGCCTTCCGAGCCGCATCGCAACGCTGCTCGACATGACGCTGAAGGATATCGAGCGGGTTCTCTATTTCGAGAACTACATCGTGACCGAGCCCGGCCTGACCAGCCTTCAGGAGAACCAGCTTCTAAGCGAAGAAGAGTTCATGACGGCGGCCGAGGAGTTCGGCGACGACAGCTTCACCGCCATGATCGGCGCCGAGGCCATCCGCGAGATGCTCGCTGCGATGGAACTGCCGAAGATCGCGGTCGAACTGCGCGAGGATCTGGCCGAAACATCGTCCGAATTGAAGCAGAAGAAGCTGCTCAAGCGGCTGAAAGTGGTTGAGAATTTCATCGAGTCCGGTAACAAGCCGGAATGGATGATCCTTACGGTCGTGCCGGTCATTCCGCCGGATCTGCGTCCGCTTGTGCCGCTTGATGGCGGCCGTTTCGCCACGTCCGACCTGAACGACCTCTACCGCCGCGTCATCAACCGCAACAACCGTCTGAAGCGGCTGATCGAACTGCGCGCACCGGGCATCATCATCCGCAACGAGAAGCGCATGCTTCAGGAGGCGGTCGATGCGCTGTTCGACAATGGTCGCCGCGGTCGCGTCATCACCGGCGCCAACAAGCGTCCGCTGAAGTCCCTTTCCGATATGCTCAAGGGCAAGCAGGGCCGGTTCCGCCAGAACCTGCTCGGCAAGCGCGTGGACTATTCGGGACGCTCGGTCATCGTGACCGGCCCGGAATTGAAGCTGCACCAGTGCGGCCTGCCCAAGAAGATGGCGCTCGAGCTGTTCAAGCCGTTCATCTATGCGCGCCTCGACGCCAAGGGTTATTCCTCCACGGTCAAACAGTCCAAAAAGCTGGTCGAGAAGGAAAAGCCGGAAGTCTGGGACATTCTGGACGAGGTGATCCGCGAGCATCCGGTTCTGCTGAACCGTGCGCCGACGCTTCACCGGCTTGGCATTCAGGCCTTTGAGCCGGTGCTGATCGAGGGCAAGGCGATCCAGCTGCACCCGCTTGTCTGCACGGCTTTCAACGCCGACTTCGACGGCGACCAGATGGCCGTTCACGTACCGCTCTCGTTGGAAGCCCAGCTGGAAGCGCGCGTGTTGATGATGTCGACCAACAACATCCTGCATCCAGCCAATGGCGCACCGATCATCGTGCCGTCGCAGGATATGGTGCTGGGTCTCTATTATCTGTCGATCGTCAACGAGAATGAGCCGGGCGAAGGCATGGCCTTCGCCGACATGGGCGAACTGCATCACGCCTTGAACACGGGCGTCGTGACGCTGCACGCCAAGATCAAGGGTCGGTTCAAGACCGTGGACGAGGACGGCAATGTCGTCTCCGAAATTCACGACACGACGCCGGGCCGCATGATCATCGGTGAATTGCTGCCGAAGAATGTCAACGTGCCGTTCTCGACTGTCAATCAGGAGATGACCAAGAAGAACATCTCCCGCATGATCGACACGGTCTACCGCCACTGCGGCCAGAAGGAGACGGTTATCTTCTGCGACCGCATCATGTCGCTCGGCTTCGGCCAGGCCTGCCGCGCGGGCATTTCCTTCGGTAAGGACGACATGATCATTCCGGAAGCCAAGGCCAAGATGGTCGAGGAAACCGAGACGCTGACCAAGGAATACGAGCAGCAGTACAATGACGGCCTGATCACCCAGGGCGAGAAGTACAACAAGGTGGTCGACGCCTGGGCCAAGTGCTCCGAGAAGGTCGCCGAAGAAATGATGAAGGGCATCAAGGCGGTCGAGTTCGATCCGGAAACGAATCGTCAGAAGCCGATGAACTCCATCTACATGATGAGCCATTCCGGTGCGCGTGGTTCGCCCGCGCAGATGCGCCAGCTCGCTGGTATGCGCGGCCTGATGGCCAAGCCGTCCGGCGACATCATCGAGACGCCGATCATCTCGAACTTCAAGGAAGGCCTGACGGTCAACGAGTACTTCAACTCCACCCACGGCGCCCGAAAGGGTCTGGCCGACACGGCGTTGAAGACCGCCAACTCCGGCTATCTGACGCGCCGTCTCGTTGACGTCGCCCAGGACTGCATCGTGGTGAAGACCGATTGCGGTACCGATCGCGGCCTGACGATGACGCCCATCGTCGATGCCGGGCAGGTTGTCGCGTCCATCGGCCAGCGTGTTCTGGGTCGGACATCGTTGGACGATATCGTCGATCTGAAGACCGGCGAAACTCTTGTGAAAGCTGGCAAGACGATCGACGAGCGCGATGTCGATGCCATCGAGACGGCGGGCATTCAGACCGTCCGAATTCGCTCCGCGCTGACCTGTGACGTCAAGGTCGGCGTCTGTGCGATCTGCTACGGACGCGACCTGGCCCGCGGTACGCCGGTCAATCTCGGCGAGGCGGTCGGTGTCATCGCCGCGCAGTCGATCGGCGAGCCGGGCACGCAGCTTACCATGCGGACGTTCCACATGGGCGGCACGGCACAGGTCGTTGATACCTCGTTCCTCGAGGCGTCTTATGGCGGCACGGTGCAACTGAAGAACCGCTCGGTCGTCCGCAACTCGTCCGGCGACATGGTCGTTATGGGCCGCAACATGGCCGTGGCCATTTTGGACGAGAAGGGCGAGGAACGCGCCAGCCAGCGCGTCACCTATGGTTCGCGCATCTTCGTCGACGATGGCGATACCATCAAGCGCGGTCAGCGTATTGCGGAATGGGATCCTTATACCCGGCCGCTGCTGACCGAGGTCGAGGGCCGCGTCGAGTTCGAGGAACTGATCGATGGCGTGTCCATGTCCGTTTCCGAAGACGAGTCCACGGGCATCACCAAGCGCGAGGTTATCGACTGGCGGTCCACCCCGCGCGGTACCGACCTCAAGCCGGCGCTGATCATCGAAGGAAAGGACGGCAAGCCCGCAAAACTGGAGCGCGGCGGCGACGCCCGCTACATGATGAGCGTGGAAGCCGTGCTGTCCGTCGAGCCGGGCGCGCACGTCAAACCGGGCGACGTTCTGGCTCGTATCCCGATGGAGAGCGCCAAGACCAAGGACATTACCGGTGGTCTGCCGCGTGTGGCCGAACTGTTCGAAGCACGTCGTCCGAAGGACCATGCGGTGATCGCCGAAATCTCCGGCACGATCCGCTTCGGCCGCGACTACAAGAACAAGCGCCGCATCATGATCGAGCCGAATGAAGAGGGCGTGGAGCCGGCGGAATACCTTATTCCGAAGGGCAAGCCGTTCTATCTTCAGGATGGTGACGCCATCGAGAAGGGCGACTACATCCTAGACGGCAATCCCGCACCGCATGACATTCTGGCGATCAAGGGCGTGGAGGCTTTGGCTTCTTACCTCGTCAATGAGATCCAGGAGGTCTACCGGCTTCAGGGCGTGCTGATCAACGACAAGCACATCGAAGTGATTGTCCGACAGATGCTGCAGAAGGTCGAAGTTACGGAACAGGGCGATTCGCTCTATATTCCGGGCGACAATGTCGATCAGATCGAATTCGACGAGGTCAATCAGAGGCTCGTCGATGAAGGCAAGAAGCCGGCCAAGAGCCAGCCCGTCCTGCTCGGCATCACGAAGGCATCGCTGCACACGCCGTCCTTCTTCTCCGCGGCTTCCTTCCAGGAAACCACGCGCGTGCTCACCGAAGCGGCTGTGGCCGGCAAGACCGACACGCTGCAGGGCCTGAAGGAGAACGTGATCGTCGGTCGCCTCATCCCGGCCGGTACGGGTGGCGCAATGAACAAGATCCGTCGTGTGGCATCCTCGCGCGACGATCTTATTCTCGACGAGCGCCGCCGTGCAGCTCAGAGCGATGCCGGCGCCGCCATGCTTTCGGACATGAGCGAAGAGCAGCCGGCCGAATAAGCCGACTGGCAAAGCATAAACCGAGAAAGGGCCGCATCGTCTGATGCGGCCCTTTTTCTATATCGCGACCTCTTGCCGGTCGGATGGCTTACCGATCGGCAGAACCGCGCGCCATTGATCGGCAGGTTACGGATCGTTGTCGGCTTCCCCGCTCTCACTCCCGTCGGAGCAAAAGGAAACGAAGAGGCTTGAGAAGCAGTTCGCCGGCACGCTTGAGCGATGCCGTCGAACGGATTGGCCGTTCGACGGTGCACGACGCGAGATCGACAAGCCGGTATAGAGCCTGGGATCCGCGCCCGCCATGCATCTGGTAGAAGGCGTCCTCCGCCAGCAGCGCCTTGCTGCGCTTCGCATGTGGAAACGGCACGCCGTCCGGCGCCTGGAGAGGCGGGTGAACGCTCATGATTGTCTCCTTGGTGTTCGCTGGATCAGTCATGCAGTTACGAACTGAGCCGTTGCGCCGACTTGTTCTCGCCGCTTGACCTGCAACGAACTTAATGGCTGGCTGACCTGCACGAAATAGAACAATCCGAACGGGTCATTTCATGAATGAAACGAACGTCGATTGGAACGATCTGCAGCTCTTTCTGGCGGTGGCGAGGGAAGGAGGCCTGTCGCCGGCAGCGCGGAAGACTGGCCGAAGTCCGGCGACACTGGGCCGCCGAATGCTTGCTCTCGAACAGGCAATGGGTCGGGAATTGTTCGTCCGCCATGAGCGCGGCTACGCCCTCACCGCAGCAGCGGAAGAGTTGCTGGGCCAATTGAAGGATGTCGAAGCCCGCCTTCTTCGGGTGTCAGAGAGAGCGGAGCGTGACGAGCGGCCTTTGGTAAAGATCTCAGCGGGTACATGGACCACCTTGGCCATCCTGCGACATTTCGAGCAGATCACAGGCGCGCCCGCCGACGTCCGTCTGCGCTTTCTCTCGACCGAAACGGTTCTCGATATTCCGCGCCGCGAGGCGGTCATCGGCTTCCGCAATCGGCGGCCGAGCGAGGAGGGACTGGCCGCGCGAAAGCTTTCACGCGTCGAGTTCGCGCCCTATGCCTGCCCCGGTGCACCAGACCGATGGATCAAGGTGCTTGCCGATACGCCGTCCGCGCGGTGGCTGGAAAAGAGGGTGGATAAGGATGCCGTTTGCGAAGTGAGTTCTCCGCGCAACAGTCTCGACCTGGCGCTGGCGGGCAGGGGCGTTGCGATTCTGCCGACCTTCGTCGGCGATTCCGAGACAGGGCTGCAACGCACCGGCGCCACCATACCCGACCTTGCCCATGACCGGTGGATGGTCACGCACCAGGACGACCGCAACCGCCCGGAAGTTCGACGTACCATTGATCGCCTTTGCGATGTTATGGGGCAGGGCAGGTAACTGGCTGTTCAGCGCTTCCCGGCCTGGCGACTCATGCCCGTCGATCGTGTTTCTTCATTGCGATTCGCCTAATCGTCATCGCCGTCGACGATAATGATGGAGACTTCGCCCTCAAGCGCACCCTGATAGGCCGAAGCGTGAGGTTCTTCGTCCGGCTCTTCGAGAATCTCGCCGATCTGTTCGAACTCGACTTCCGCGAATCCCTCCTTCTGTAGCGACTGCGCGGCAAGTTGCACGGCGGTGTCGTCGTCAGGCGCGGAAACAAGAATATGGATGCGTTCCGCCGGCTGTTCCTTCTCGCGCCAGACCTTTCCCGTTATGATCTGGACATTGCCTTTGGTATTTTCATCCATCTATCTGATATCCTTGGCCTATTTTGAAAAATCGGTTGGGCGGCATTCGCTTGCTATATAGGCAGGCGCTTCAAGCTGACCATATTAGGACCGACGAAGGGGCTGACAGGGCTCTTTGCCTTGGAATTTCCTCATTGCCGACTGTTGACTTGGCCCGGGGCACCGGCTAAATGCGCCTTCGTCTGAGCCGATGTGAGGTCGGTTTTCGCAAACGACTCGTTAGCGAAGTTAAGCCTCAAACAGGGTTCGAACAGCGAGCGAAGACATTTTCGTGTTGCAAGAAGGGGTTGGATAGCCATCCCTTTCCTCTGCGTTTTCGAGGCAGGCCGTGTGTATGACACGCGGTTCGGGCCTCGTTCGTGCACGTTGATGACTGCTTGAACCGGCCCTTGAAGAGGGGCGACAGACACAGAATTTGGAATAGGGAAGGTGAAATGCCGACCATTAACCAGCTGATCCGCAAGCCGCGCAAAGCGCCAGTCAAGCGCAACAAAGTGCCGGCCATGGAGCAGAATCCGCAGAAGCGCGGTGTTTGCACCCGCGTCTATACCACGACCCCGAAGAAGCCGAACTCGGCTCTTCGCAAGGTTGCGAAGATACGCCTGACCAATGGTTACGAAGTGATCGGTTATATCCCCGGTGAGGGCCATAACCTTCAGGAGCACTCCGTTGTCATGATCCGCGGCGGCCGCGTGAAGGACCTTCCGGGTGTGCGCTACCACATCATTCGTGGTGTGCTCGATACCCAGGGCGTGAAGGACCGCAAGCAGCGTCGTTCGAAATACGGCGCCAAGCGTCCGAAGTAAGAAGTTTGATGGAAGGGCGTTCGGCTGCGGACGTCTCTTCGAGGTTTGAGAGACAGGAAAAGCGATGTCCCGTCGTCACCGCGCAGAAAAGCGAGAGATCAATCCGGACCCGAAGTTCGGCGATCTTGTCGTGACCAAGTTCATGAACGCCATCATGTATGATGGCAAGAAGTCCGCCGCCGAGCGCATCGTCTATGGTGCCTTCGATCAGGTGGAACAGAAATCCAAGGCCGATCCGCTGGCCCTCTTCCATGAAGCGCTCGACAATGTCGCGCCGCATCTCGAAGTCCGCTCGCGTCGTGTCGGTGGCGCCACTTATCAGGTGCCGGTCGAGGTGCGGACGGAACGTCGTCAGGCACTGGCGATCCGCTGGCTGATCAGCGCAGCGCGCGGCCGCAACGAAACCACCATGGTCGACCGTCTTTCGGGCGAACTGATGGATGCGGCGAACAATCGCGGCTCGGCCGTTAAGAAGCGCGAAGACACACACCGGATGGCGGAAGCCAACCGCGCCTTCTCGCACTATCGCTGGTAACGCCGAACGGAATTGACGGAGGTCGATCATGACCCGCGAATATAAAATCGAAGACTACCGCAACTTCGGCATCATGGCGCATATCGACGCCGGCAAGACGACGATGACCGAGCGGATCCTCTTCTACACCGGCAAGTCCCACAAGATCGGCGAAGTCCATGACGGCGCCGCGACGATGGACTGGATGGAGCAGGAGCAGGAGCGCGGTATCACAATCACCTCCGCTGCGACGACCACCTTCTGGGAGGGGCGCGACGGTAAGAAGCGCCGCTTCAACATTATCGATACCCCCGGACACGTCGATTTCACCATTGAGGTCGAGCGTTCGCTGCGTGTCCTCGACGGTGCGGTCGCACTGCTCGACGCCAATGCCGGCGTGGAGCCCCAGACCGAGACGGTCTGGCGTCAGGCTGACAAGTATCATGTCCCGCGCATGATCTTCGCAAACAAGATGGACAAGACCGGCGCCGACTTCTTCCGCTGCGTCGAGATGGTCGGCTCGCGGCTCGGTGCGAAGGCCGTAGTCCTTCAGCTGCCGATTGGCGCTGAGAACGAGTTCGCCGGGGTGGTCGATCTGATCGAGATGAAAGCCCTGGTCTGGAAGTCCGAGAATCTGGGCGCGGAATGGGATGTCGTCGACATTCCTGCCGACCTGCAGGCTCAGGCTGAAGAGTATCGCGAAATGCTCATCGAGTCGGCTTGCGAGATCGATGATGAGTGGACGGAAAAGTATCTCGAAGGCGAGATGCCGGACAACGACACCATTCGCGAACTGATCCGCAAGGGTACGCTGGAAGTGAAATTCTTCCCGATGATGTGCGGCACCGCGTTCAAGAACAAGGGCGTTCAGCCGCTGCTCAACGCCGTCGTGGATTATCTGCCGTCGCCGGTCGAAGTGCCTGCCATCAAGGGCATAGATCCGAAGACGGAAGGCGAGACAACCCGCAAATCGTCTGATGACGAGCCGCTGTCCATGCTCGCCTTCAAGATCATGAACGACCCCTTCGTTGGCTCGCTCACCTTCGCCCGTATCTATTCGGGTGTCCTCAACAAGGGCACCGGCGTGATGAATACGGTCAAGGAAAACCGCGAGCGCATCGGCCGCATGCTGCAGATGCATTCCAACAGCCGTGAAGATATTGAAGTGGCTTATGCTGGCGACATCGTCGCGCTTGCCGGTCTGAAGGACACGACCACGGGCGACACGCTCTGCGATCCGCTCAAGCCGGTCATTCTGGAGCGCATGGAATTTCCCGATCCGGTTATCCAGATCGCGATCGAGCCGAAGACCAAGGGCGACCAGGAAAAGATGGGCATCGCGCTCAACCGCCTGGCGGCCGAGGATCCGTCCTTCCGCGTCAAGAGCGACGAGGAAAGCGGCCAGACGATCATCGCCGGCATGGGCGAGCTTCATCTCGACATTCTGGTCGACCGCATGAAGCGCGAGTTCAAGGTGGAAGCCAATATCGGTGCGCCGCAGGTGGCCTATCGCGAGACGATCACCCGTCCGGCCGATATCGACTACACCCATAAGAAGCAGTCCGGTGGTTCGGGCCAGTTCGCTCGCGTCAAGATCACCTTCGAGCCGAACCCGGAAGGCGAGGACTTCGTCTTCGAATCTAAGATCGTCGGCGGTAACGTGCCGAAGGAGTACATTCCGGGCGTCCAGAAGGGCATCGAAAGCGTGCTGTCCTCCGGTCCGGTGGCCGGCTTCCCGATGCTGGGTGTGAAAGCCACGCTGACGGACGGCGCCTACCATGACGTCGACTCCTCGGTTCTGGCCTTCGAGATCGCGGCGCGCGCCGCATTCCGCGAAGGCGCCCAAAAGGCTGGCGCTCAGCTTCTGGAACCGATCATGAAGGTCGAGGTTGTCACGCCGGAAGATTATATGGGCGATGTTATCGGCGACCTGAACAGCCGCCGCGGCCAGATCCAGGGCACCGAGAGCCGTGGTATCGTCCAGGTCATCAACGCTTATGTGCCGCTCGCCAACATGTTCAAATATGTCGACAGCCTGCGCTCTTCGACGCAGGGGCGTGCGCAGTACACCATGCATTTCGATCATTACGAACCGGTGCCGTCGAACGTCGCCCAGGAAATCCAGGCGAAATACGCGTCTTAAGAACCGGAACGAACAACTGAATTCAGCCGCAGAGCGGCCAGAGACTAAGAATGGAGGCCTACGATGGCAAAGGGTAAGTTTGAGCGCAACAAGCCGCATGTGAACATTGGCACGATTGGTCACGTTGACCACGGCAAGACGTCTCTGACGGCGGCGATCACGAAGTATTTCGGTGATTTCAAGGCCTATGACGAGATTGACGGTGCGCCGGAAGAGCGTGCGCGCGGCATCACGATTTCGACGGCCCATGTTGAGTATGAGACGGAGAGCCGTCACTACGCCCATGTGGACTGCCCTGGCCACGCCGACTATGTGAAGAACATGATCACGGGTGCGGCGCAGATGGACGGCGCGATCCTGGTCTGCTCGGCGGCGGACGGTCCGATGCCGCAGACCCGCGAGCACATTCTTCTGGCCCGCCAGGTTGGCGTTCCGGCGATCGTGGTGTTCCTGAACAAGGTCGACCAGGTCGACGATGAGGAGCTTCTTGAGCTGGTGGAGATGGAAGTGCGCGAGCTTCTGTCGAGCTACGAGTTCCCGGGCGACGACATTCCGATCGTCAAGGGCTCGGCGCTTGCGGCGCTGAACGACAGCAACAAGGAGATCGGCGAGGATGCGGTTCGCGAACTGATGAAGGAAGTGGACGCCTACATTCCGACGCCGGATCGTCCGATCGATCAGCCCTTCCTGATGCCGATCGAGGATGTGTTCTCCATTTCGGGCCGCGGCACGGTCGTGACGGGTCGCGTGGAGCGCGGCGTGGTCAATGTCGGCGACGAGCTTGAGATCGTGGGCATTCGCGACACCACGAAGACGACCTGCACGGGCGTTGAGATGTTCCGCAAGCTTCTGGACCGTGGCGAAGCGGGCGACAATATCGGCGCGCTGCTGCGCGGCATCGACCGCGAGGGCGTGGAGCGCGGCCAGGTTCTGGCCAAGCCGGGCTCGGTCAAGCCGCACAAGAAGTTCAAGGCCGAGGCCTACATCCTGACCAAGGAAGAGGGCGGCCGTCATACGCCGTTCTTCACGAACTACCGTCCGCAGTTCTATTTCCGCACGACGGATGTGACGGGCATCGTGACGCTCCCGGAAGGCACCGAGATGGTGATGCCGGGCGACAATGTGACGGTGGATGTGGAACTGATCGTTCCGATCGCCATGGAAGAGAAGCTGCGCTTCGCCATCCGCGAAGGCGGCCGCACCGTCGGCGCCGGCATCGTCGCAGCAATCACAGAATAAGCCTCGTTTCGACAATGGGCGGATCGTCCGCCCATTGTCCTTTCGAATAAGGAATGTCTTCCATGAACGGACAGAACATCAGGATCCGCCTCAAGGCGTTCGATCACCGCATTCTGGACACGTCGACGCGCGAAATCGTGTCGACGGCCAAGCGGACCGGCGCCAATGTGCGGGGACCGATCCCACTGCCTACGCGGATCGAGAAATTCACGGTGAACCGTGGTCCGCACATCGACAAGAAGAGCCGCGAACAGTTCGAGATGCGCACGCATAAGCGCCTTCTCGACATTGTCGACCCGACTCCTCAGACCGTCGATGCGCTGATGAAACTCGATCTGGCCGCCGGTGTGGACGTCGAGATCAAGCTCTAAGGAGCTTTCATGACTGTCCAATGACAGTCCTCTGAAACGAAGCCGCGAACAGCGAACGAAAAGCTGGCTCGCGAGAGAATGTAAGGATTGAACCGATGCGTTCAGGTGTCATTGCACAGAAGCTGGGCATGACCCGCGTCTATAACGATGCGGGCGAGCATGTGCCGGTGACGGTTCTCCGCATGGAAAACTGTCAGGTTGTCGCGCAGCGCACCGCTGATAGAAACGGGTACAGCGCCGTGCAGCTCGGTGTTGGCTTTCGTAAGGTGAAGAATGTGGCGAAGGCCCAGCGGGGCCAGTTCGCGCAGGTTTCCGTCGAGCCGAAGGCCAAGCTCTGCGAATTCCGCGTGTCCGAAGATAATATGATCGATATTGGCGCGGAGATCACCGCCGAGCATTTCGTGCCCGGTCAGATGGTCGACGTCTCCGGCGTCACGATCGGTAAGGGTTTTGCCGGCGTCATGAAGCGCCACAATTTCGGCGGCGGCCGTGCGACCCACGGTAACTCAGTCAGCCACCGCGCGCACGGTTCGACCGGGCAGTGTCAGGATCCGGGCAAGGTCTTCAAGAACAAGAAGATGGCCGGTCATATGGGCCAGACCCGCGTGACCACGCAGAACCTACAGATCGTCTCGACCGATGTCGATCGCGGCCTGATCCTGGTTCGCGGCGCCGTTCCGGGCTCCAAGGGCGCCTGGATCGAAGTGCGCGATGCGGTCAAGAGCACTCTTCCCGACAATGCGCCGAAGCCGGCTGCGATCCGTAGCAACAGCAACGGTTCTGCAACCGAGGCCGAGGCTGAAGCCCCGGCCACCGAAGGAGCGGAATGATGGACGTTAAGGTCAACACCATGGCCGGTGACGAATCCGGCACGATTTCGCTCGACGATGCGATCTTCGGTCTGGAGCCGCGCGACGACATTCTCTATCGCGTCGTCCGCTGGCAGCGCGCCAAGAAGCAGCAGGGCACGCATAAGGCGCTGCAGCGTAGCGAGATTTCGCGTACCGGCGCCAAGATGTACCGCCAGAAGGGCACGGGGCGCGCCCGTCACTCTTCGGCCCGCGCACCGCAGTTCCGCGGCGGCGGCAAGGCGCACGGCCCGGTCGTTCGCAGCCATGCGCACGATCTGCCGAAGAAGGTTCGCGCCCTCGGCCTGAAGCACGCCCTTTCGGCCAAGGCCAAGAGCGACAGCCTGATCGTCGTCGACGAGTTGAAGGTGTCGGAAGCCAAGACGAAGGCGCTGCTCGGCTCGTTCGACAAGCTCGGCATCGCCGACGCGCTCTTCATCGGTGGATCGGAAGTCGATCAGGGTTTTGCCCGCGCTGCTTCGAACATTCCGCATGTGGATGTGCTGCCGGTCCAGGGCATCAATGTTTACGACATTCTGCGTCGCGGAAAGCTGGTCCTTTCCCGCGCGGCGGTCGAAGCTCTCGAGGAGCGGTTCAAATGAGCGATCTCAGCCATTACGACATCATCGTCAGCCCGGTCATCACCGAGAAGTCGACCATGGCGTCGGAGAACAACCAGGTGGTCTTCAACGTTGCCAAGACCGCCACGAAGCCGGAAATCAAGGCGGCCGTCGAAACACTCTTCGGCGTCAAGGTCACCGGTGTGAACACGCTTGTCCGCAAGGGCAAGGTTAAGCGCTTCCGCGGCCGCATCGGTCGTCAGAGCGACGTCAAGAAGGCCATCGTGACGCTCGAGGACGGCCAGTCCATCGATGTCACGAGCGGCCTCTAGAGCGAGCCGGAAGGACGGATAGACAATGGCACTGAAGACATTCAATCCGGTCACGCCGAGCCTGCGCCAGCTGGTGCTGGTCAATCGGGACGGCCTGCATAAGGGCAAGCCCGTCAAGGCGCTGACCGAAGGCCTGACCAAGAGCGGCGGCCGCAACAATCATGGCCGGATCACGGCCCGCTACATCGGTGGCGGTCACAAGCGGACCTATCGCCGCATCGACTTCAAGCGTCGCAAGTTCGACGTGGAAGCGACGGTCGAGCGTCTTGAATATGATCCGAACCGCACCGCCTTCATCGCGCTCATCCGCTATGAGGATGGTGAACTGTCCTACATTCTTGCACCGCAGCGTCTGGCTTCCGGCGACAAGGTGATGGCCTCCGGCAAGGCGATCGACGTCAAGCCGGGCAATACGATGCCGTTGGAACGGATGCCGGTCGGCACCATCGTCCACAATGTGGAGATGAAGGTCGGCAAGGGCGGTCAGATCGCACGCTCGGCTGGCGCATACGCACAGCTTGTCGGCCGCGATGCCGGCATGGCGATCCTGCGCCTCAACTCCGGCGAGCAGCGCCTCGTTCACGGCGCTTGCCTGGCGACGGTCGGTGCGGTCTCCAATCCGGACCACGCCAATATCAATCTCGGCAAGGCGGGCCGCAAGCGCTGGCTCGGTAAGACCCCGCATGTTCGTGGCGTCGTGATGAACCCGGTCGACCATCCGCACGGCGGTGGTGAAGGCCGGACCTCCGGCGGTCGCCATCCGGTGACCCCTTGGGGCAAGCCGACCAAGGGCAAGCGCACCCGGTCCAACAAGCAGACCGACAAATACATCATGCGTTCGCGCCATGCGCGTAAGAAATAAGGGAAGGGCAGCCTAGTGACCCGTTCAGTCTGGAAAGGCCCGTTCGTCGACGGCTACCTCCTGAAGAAAGCCGACAAGGTTCGTGAAGGTGGCCGTAACGAGGTGATCAAGACGTGGAGCCGTCGCTCCACGATCCTGCCGCAGTTCGTCGGCCTCACCTTCGGCGTCTATAACGGCCAGAAGCATATTCCGGTCTCCGTGTCCGAGGACATGGTCGGCCACAAGCTCGGCGAATTCTCGCCGACGCGGACCTATTACGGCCACGGCGCCGACAAGAAGGCGAGAAGGAAGTAATCATGGGTAAGGCCAAGGCCCCACGCCGCCTGGCGGACAATGAGGCAAGGGCGGTAACGCGCACCATTCGCGTCAGCCCGCAGAAGCTCAACCTTGTTGCTGCCATGATTCGCGGCAAGAAGGCGCAGACAGCGGTTGCGGATCTCGAATTTTCGCGTAAACGCATTGCTGGCACGGTAAAGAAGACGCTGGAAAGCGCCATCGCCAATGCCGAGAACAATCACGATCTGGACGTCGATTCGTTGATCGTTGCCGAGGCTTTCGTCGGCAAGTCGATCGTCATGAAGCGTTTTCATGCCCGTGGCCGCGGCCGCGCCAGCCGGATTGAGAAGCCTTTCGCGCATCTGACGATCGTCGTGCGCGAAGTCGAAGAGGAGACGGCCTGATGGGTCACAAGATCAATCCAGTCGGGCTTCGCCTCGGCATCAACAAGACGTGGGACAGCCGCTGGTTCGCCGCTTCTGGTGAATATGCGCAGCTCCTCCACGAGGATATCAAGATCCGGACCTATCTTGAGAAGGAGCTGAAGCAGGCTGCCGTTTCCAAAATCGTGATCGAGCGTCCGCACAAGAAGTGCCGCATCACCATTCATGCGGCACGCCCCGGCCTAATCATCGGCAAGAAGGGTGCGGATATTGAAAAGCTGCGCCGCAAACTGTCGGAAATGACGGATAGCGAAGTTCATCTGAACATCGTTGAGGTACGCAAGCCCGAAGTGGATGCGACCCTGGTCGCGCAGTCGATCGCCCAGCAGCTGGAGCGCCGTGTCGCGTTTCGCCGGGCCATGAAGCGCGCCGTCCAGAGCGCCATGCGCCTTGGCGCGCAGGGCATCCGTATCAATTGCGGCGGCCGTCTCGGCGGTGCCGAAATTGCGCGGACAGAATGGTACCGCGAAGGGCGTGTGCCGCTTCATACGCTGCGTGCCGATGTCGATTACGGCACGGCTGAAGCAGAGACCGCTTATGGCATTTGCGGCGTGAAAGTCTGGATTTTCAAGGGTGAAATCCTTGAGCACGATCCGATGGCTTCCGAGCGCCGCGCTGCCGAAGGTGACAACAAGGGTGGCGGTGGCCGCCGCCGCGAGAACGCCTGAACGGCGCCCCGCTGAACGATTGGAGTAAATACCGATGCTGCAGCCGAAGCGCACGAAGTATCGTAAACAGTTCAAAGGCCGTATCAGCAACCGTGCCAAAGGCGGCACGGCGCTGAATTTCGGCTCCTACGGCATCAAGGCGACTGAGCCTGAGCGCGTGACCGCGCGTCAGATCGAAGCTGCTCGCCGTGCCATTACCCGCCACATGAAGCGCCAGGGCCGCGTTTGGATCCGGATTTTCCCGGATCTGCCCGTCACGTCGAAGCCGACGGAAGTGCGCATGGGTAAGGGTAAGGGCTCCGTCGACTATTGGGCCGCTCGCGTCGCACCGGGCCGGATCATGTTCGAGATCGACGGCGTTAATGAAGAAGTTGCGCGCGAAGCGCTGCGTCTCGGAGCGGCTAAGCTGCCGGTCAAGACGCGCTTCGTGCAGCGCATCGCCGAATAAGAGGAAGAAGGCCATGAAAGCCGCCGACGTCCGGGCGATGAGCCCCGACCAGCTGAATGACAAGCTGGCTGAGCTGAAGAAAGAGCAGTTCAACCTGCGCTTCCAGGCCGCCAGCGGCCAGCTGGAGAAAACCGATCGCGTGCGCATTGTGCGTCGCGACATCGCCCGCATTCAAACCATTGCCCGCCAGAAGGCGGCCGAAAACAAGGGCTGAGAGATATGCCGAAGCGCATCCTTCAGGGCACCGTGGTGTCCGACAAGAACGACAAGACGGTCGTCGTTCGCGTCGAGCGCCGCTTCACCCATCCATTGTTCAAGAAGACGGTCCGCTCGACCAAGAAGTACAAGGCGCACGACGAGTCCAATGCCTGTAAGGTTGGAGACCGCGTGTCGATCCAGGAGAGCCGCCCGATTTCGAAGGACAAGAACTGGGTCGTCGTTACCGACGCTCAGACGGCCTGATCGGACATCGGGTCACGTAACGAGAATTTTAATCGCAAGGGGGCAGGGCGGTCCCGCCCGGCTCCCGTAAATTTGAAGGCGGTCAGTCATGATTCAGATGCAGACTAACCTCGACGTCGCCGACAATTCGGGCGCTCGCCGGGTCCAGTGCATCAAGGTGCTGGGCGGCTCCAAGCGGAAATACGCTTCTGTGGGCGACATCATTGTCGTCTCCGTTAAGGAAGCCATTCCGCGCGGCCGCGTCAAGAAGGGCGATGTGATGAAGGCGGTCGTGGTTCGCACGGCCAAGGACATCCGTCGCGCGGACGGCAGCGTCATCCGCTTCGACAAGAACGCAGCCGTTCTGGTCGATAACAAAAAAGAGCCCGTCGGCACCCGTATCTTCGGACCGGTTCCGCGCGAATTGCGCGCCAAGAGCCATATGAAGATCATTTCGCTGGCTCCGGAAGTGCTCTGAGGAGAACGGACCATGCAAAAGATTCGCAAAGGCGACAAGGTCGTGGTGCTGACCGGTAAGGACAAGGGCCGTACTGGCGAAGTCCTGGAGGTCATGCCGAAAGATGATCGCGCCAAGGTGCGCGGCATCAACATGATCAAGCGCCACCAGCGTCAGACACAGACGCAGGAAGCCGGCATCGTCGCAAAGGAAGCGGCGATCCATTTGTCCAACCTGGCCCTTGCTGACAAGGACGGAAAGCCGACGCGCGTTGGCTTCGAAGTCCGTGACGGCAAGAAGGTCCGCATTGCCAAGAGCTCGGGAGAAGTGATCGATGGCTGAGGCAAATTACACGCCGCGGCTGAAGTCTCAGTATGATGACTCGATTCGCGGTCTCATGACCGAGCAGTTCGGTTACACCAACATGCACCAGGTGCCCCGGCTCGAGAAGATCGTGCTGAATATGGGCGTCGGTGAAGCGACGGCAGATTCCAAAAAGCCGACCGTTGCCGCCGAGGATCTGGCGATGATCGCCGGTCAGAAGCCGGTGGTGACCCGTGCTCGCAATTCCATCGCTGGATTCAAGGTCCGCGAAGGCATGCCGATCGGCGCGAAGGTGACCCTTCGCCGTGACCGCATGTATGAGTTCCTGGATCGCCTTATCACGATCGCGCTGCCGCGCGTTCGCGACTTTCGCGGCCTGAACCCCAAGAGCTTCGATGGCCGTGGCAACTTCGCCATGGGTCTGAAGGAGCATATCGTCTTCCCCGAGATCAATTACGACAAGGTCGACCAGATCTGGGGCATGGACATCATCGTCTGCACGACCGCCAAGACGGATGATGAGGCACGTGAACTGCTGCGTGGCTTCAACTTCCCCTTCCGGCAGTAACGGCAAGCGAAAAGGAGCCTGGAATGGCAAAAGTCTCTGCTGTTGAGAAAAACGAAAAGCGCCGCGCGCTGACGAAGAAATACGCCGGCAAGCGGGCCGCGCTGAAGAAGATCGTCATGGACCGGTCCGCCCCGCTGGACGAGCGCTTCACCGCGCAGTTGCAGCTTGCGGCCCTGCCGCGCAATTCGGCCAAGAACCGCATCCGCAATCGCTGCGGTGTGACGGGTCGTCCGCGCGCTTACTATCGCAAGCTCAACATGAGCCGTATCGCACTGCGCGACCTCGGTTCCATTGGCCTGATTCCGGGCCTCAAAAAGTCCAGCTGGTAAGGGAGCATTGGCATGTCTGTGAATGATCCTCTTGGCGATATGCTGACCCGCATCCGCAATGCGACTCTGCGCCGAAAGAATTCCGTCTCGACGCCGGGCTCCAAGCTGCGGGCCCGCGTTCTCGATGTCCTTAAGGACGAAGGCTATATTCGTGACTACGCCGTCACCGAATATGAGAATGGCCGTTCCGACATCGAGATCGAATTGAAGTATTACGAAGGCCAGCCGGTCATCCGCAAGATCGAGCGGGTGAGCAAGCCGGGCCGTCGGGTTTATGCTTCTGTGAAGAATATTCCGCAGGTCGCCAATGGCCTGGGCATTTCCATCCTGTCCACGCCTCGCGGCGTGTTGGCGGACCACTCGGCTCGTGAACAGAATGTCGGCGGAGAAGTTCTCTGTCAGATATTCTAAGCCGGGCCCAACGGAAACGATAGAACAGGGATACGATCATGTCTCGTATCGGTAAAAAACCGGTCCCCGTGCCGGATGGCGTAACCGCCACCGTCGACGGTCAGACTGTCAAGGCCAAGGGCCCGAAGGGTGAACTCGAATTCACCCTTGGCGAAGAAGTGTCCGTGGCGATGGAAGATGGCGCGATCGCCATCGAACCGCGTGACGACAGCAAGGACGCTCGCTCCAAGTGGGGCATGAGCCGCACCATGATCGCCAATATCATGGAAGGCGTCAAAAACGGTTTCGAGCGCAAGCTGGAGATCAACGGCGTTGGTTATCGTGCAGCCATGCGTGGCAGTGATCTGCAACTGTCGCTTGGCTTTAGCCACGAAGTCGTCTTCGTGCCGCCGGAAGGCGTCACCGTCACCGTGCCCAAGCCTACAGAGATTACGGTCTCGGGCATCGACAAGCAGGTTGTCGGCGAAGCTGCAGCGAAGATCCGCGAATACCGTCCGCCGGAGCCCTATAAGGGCAAGGGCGTGAAATATGCCGAAGAGCGGATTGTCCGCAAAGAAGGCAAGAAGAAGTAAGGAACGGAAGATCATGGCTCACAAGACTCCCGTCCAGAAACGCGCTTTCCGCGTCCGCAAGAAGCTGCGCCAGGTTGCCAATGGCCGCCCCCGTCTTTCGATCTATCGCTCGGGCCAGAACATCTATGCCCAGGTGATCGACGACGTGAAAGGCCATACGCTGGCCGCGGCTTCGACGCTCGACACCGATCTGCGCAGCACCTCCGGCGCCAATGTCGATGCGGCCGCCAATGTCGGCAAGCTGATCGCTGAGCGCGCCAAGGAAGCAGGCGTGACCGAAGTCGTTTTTGACCGCGGTCCGTACATTTATCACGGTCGCGTCAAGGCACTCGCCGAAGCGGCCCGAGAGGGTGGTCTCACCTTCTGAATTGCTGTAAGGACCGGCCGCCGCTGCTTCGTGAAAACGAAGTGGCGGCCGATCCATTGGAAACCCCAATCGCCAGTTTTCCGGAAAAGAACAAGGATAGGAACATGGCACAGAACCGTAGGGACGACCGCCGCGATCGCGATGACCGCGATAGCGAATTCGTCGACAAGCTCGTTCACATCAACCGCGTCGCCAAAGTCGTGAAAGGTGGCCGCCGTTTCGGTTTCGCCGCCCTCGTCGTTGTCGGCGATCAAAAGGGCCGGGTCGGCTTCGGTCACGGCAAGGCGCGCGAAGTGCCTGAAGCGATCCGCAAGGCGACCGAAAGCGCCAAGCGCGATCTCATCTTCGTGCCTCTGCGCGATGGCCGTACGCTCCATCACGACGTCAAGGGCCGTCATGGCGCCGGCAAGGTCGTGCTGCGCACCGCCAAGCCGGGTACCGGGATTATCGCCGGTGGCCCGATGCGCGCTGTGTTCGAGACGCTCGGCATCCATGATGTCGTAGCCAAGTCGCTCGGCACGTCGAACCCGTACAACATGATCCGCGCGACCTTCGATGCTCTGAAGAACCAGATGCATCCGAAGGATGTCGCCGCCGCCCGTGGCATCAAATATGCCGAGCTTCAGTCTCGCCGTATCGATACCGCGCGGGCCGAGGAGAGCAGCGTGACGGAGGAAGCTCATGGCTGATAAGATCACCGTCGAGCAGATCGGTAGCCCGATCCGCCGCTCCAAGGACCAGCGGGCCACGCTTGTCGGTCTGGGTCTCAACAAGATGCATCGTCGTCGCGAGCTGGAGAACACTCCGGCCGTCCAGGGCATGATTGCCAAGGTTTCCCACCTTGTGCGTGTCGTGGACGACGAGTGAGGGTAAGAATATGAAACTTAACGATCTTTCTCCGAAGGAAGGCTCCGTGAAGGACCGTAAGCGCGTCGGGCGCGGTATCGGTTCGGGCACCGGCAAGACCGGCGGCCGCGGGGTCAAGGGCCAGAAGTCGCGTTCGGGCGTGTCCGTTGCGGGCTTCGAGGGCGGCCAGATGCCGATCTACCGGCGTCTGCCGAAGCGCGGCTTCAACAACATCTTCGCCAAGACGTTCAATGAAGTCTCGGTCGAGCGGATCCAGAAGGCTATCGATGCCGGCAAACTGGACAAGGGCGCTACGGTCGATATCGATACGCTCGTCAAGGCTGGCATTGTTCGCCGCAAACGGGATGGCGTTCGCCTTCTCGGCAATGGTGAAATCAAGGATGGCGTGACACTCGAAGTGAATTACGCCACGAAGAGCGCCGCTGAAAAGGTCGAAAAGGCCGGCGGTTCGGTCAAGCTCCTGGAACCCAGGGAAAAGATCGCCGAATAAGCGTTCGGTGGGGCCGCTTCCTAGAAGGGAGCGGCCCTTTCGCTTTTTGCGGACGGCTCGGTCCTGACGCTTGCGCTATCGCGCCACTCAGCTTATCTCGGACCCCGCAATCATCTCCGTCACCCGGCGCGCCGATTTTCGATTGGCGAGGCGAATTGCCCCGACCGGTTACGATCCGAGGACTTCCATGGCATCTGCAGCAGAACAGCTCGCATCCAATCTCAACTTTTCCGCCTTCGCCAAGGCTGAAGATCTGAAGAAGCGCCTCTGGTTCACGCTGGGCGCTCTGCTGGTCTATCGCTTCGGCACCTTCGTGCCGATGCCGGGCATCAATCCGGATGCCTTCGCGCAGGCGTTCCAGCAGCAGTCCGGCGGTGTCCTCGGCATGTTCAACATGTTCGCCGGCGGTGCGGTGGAGCGCATGGCGATCTTCGCGCTCGGCATCATGCCTTACATCTCGGCGTCCATTATCGTGCAGTTGATGACGAGCGTCATCCCATCGCTCGAGGCGCTGAAGAAGGAAGGCGAGCAGGGCCGCAAGATCATCAACCAGTATACGCGTTACGGCACGGTTCTGCTGGGTACGATCCAGGCCTACGGAATCGCTATTGGCCTTGAGGGCGGCAACAACATTGTTATCGATCCGGGCTGGTTCTTCCGCCTGTCGACGGTCGTCACTCTCGTTGGTGGCACCATGTTCCTGATGTGGCTCGGCGAACAGATCACCGCGCGCGGTATCGGCAACGGCATTTCGCTCATCATCTTCTCCGGCATCGTTGCCGGCCTACCGAGTGCCATCGGCGGCACGTTGGAGCTGGGCCGCACCGGGGCGCTGTCGACGGGCATCATCCTGGCCATCATCGTGCTTGCGATTGTCGTAATCGCCGTAATCGTCTTCTTCGAGCGTGCCCAGCGGCGGCTTCTGATCCAGTATCCGAAGCGTCAGGTCGGCAACCGTATGTTCCAGGGCGATACGTCGCATTTGCCGCTGAAGCTGAACACGGCAGGCGTTATTCCGCCGATCTTCGCGTCTTCGCTTCTGCTGCTTCCGGCCACTCTTGCAGGCTTCTCCAATACGGAGAACATGCCCTCTTGGGCGGCGCCGATCCTGGCGGCGCTCGGCCACGGCCAGCCGATCTACATGGCGCTCTATGCCTTCATGATCGCCTTCTTCGCCTTCTTCTACACCGCCATCGTCTTCAATCCGAAGGATACGGCCGACCAGCTGAAGAAGCATTCCGGGTTCATTCCCGGCTACCGTCCGGGCGAACGCACCGCCGACTACATCGATTATGTCCTGACCCGCATCACCTTCATCGGTGCGGTCTACCTTGTGGTGATCTGTCTATTACCCGAATTTCTCATATCGGCGACCGGCGTTCCGTTCTATCTCGGCGGCACTTCGCTTCTGATCGTTGTGTCGGTGACGCTCGATACCGTGGCGCAGGTTCAGGGGCATCTCATCGCGCATCAGTATGAGGGCCTGATCAAGAAATCGAAGCTCCGGGGAGGCAAGAGGGGCCGATGAGATTAATTCTGCTAGGACCGCCGGGCGCCGGCAAGGGCACGCAGGCGCAGCGCCTGGTCAAGCTCTACGACATTCCACAACTGTCCACGGGCGACATGCTTCGCGCAGCCGTTCAGCAGGGAACGGAAGTCGGCCGCCGCGCCAAGGCCGTGATGGACGCCGGCGAATTGGTGTCCGATGATATCGTCAATCAGATCGTGTCCGACCGCCTCGATGAGGCCGACTGCCAGAACGGATTTATCCTTGATGGTTATCCGCGCACGTTGGCCCAGGCGGATCGCGTGGACGCGATGCTGCAGGAAAAGGACAAGCCGCTCGACGCCGTCGTCGAATTGCGTGTGGAAGACGATGCGCTCGTTGAGCGTGTTTCGGGCCGGTTCACCTGCGCCAATTGCGGCGCGGTCTATCACGACACGCAAAAACAGCCGCAGACGGAAGGCGTCTGTGATGCCTGTGGTTCGACCGAATTCAAGCGACGGGCCGACGACAACGCCGAGACAATGCGCACGCGGCTTCGCGCCTACTACAAGGAGACGGCGCCGCTGATCGGTTATTATCATGCCAAGGGCATGCTGCAGCCTGTGGATGGCATGGCGGATATCGACGAGGTCACCATGGCTATTCAGTCTGCGCTGGACGGTTCGTAAGCCGAAGCCGGCGACGAAGACGTCTCATATGATCATGAGAAAATGGGAGCGGGGTTGACTCTGGTTGTCATCTCCGCTACCGCCCCATCGTCCTCCCGGAAAAGGAACTGGATGCGCCCCATTTCGGGGCCTTTCGTCATTTCCGGTCGGGGAACCTGCAAGGGCCGGGCTCCACCGGACGCGGGTCGAAACAATGCGCCGGTTGCATGCCGGCCCAAATGGAGAAATGAAGATGGCCCGTATTGCCGGCGTCAATATCCCAACGAACAAGCGCGTCGTGATCGCGCTTCAGTATATTCATGGCATTGGCGCGAAGTTCGCCCAGGACATCGTCGAGAAGGCGGGTATTCCTGCCGAGCGGCGCGTGGCTGAGCTGACCGATGCCGAAGTGCTGCAGATCCGCGAAACCATCGACCGCGACTATCAGGTCGAGGGCGACCTGCGTCGCGAGACCGCGATGAACATCAAGCGCCTGATGGATCTCGGTGCGTATCGTGGTTTGCGTCATCGGCGCAATCTGCCTGTTCGCGGCCAGCGCACCCATACCAATGCCCGCACCCGTAAGGGGCCGGCAAAGGCGATCGCAGGCAAGAAGAAGTAATCTCGTCGGTCGTCTTTGGTCGGTCCGTGGTTCGTGGAACGCGAACCATGATTGAACGGCCGCGAATGACGATCGGCGCCTTGGTGTAGCCGCCGGTACTACGGCGGCGCTGATATCGACTGAAAGGAAATGAAATGGCGAAAGAAGCCGCTCGCGTGCGCCGTCGCGAACGCAAGAATATCTCGTCGGGCGTGGCCCACGTGAACTCGACCTTCAACAATACCATGATCACCATCACCGACGCACAGGGCAACACGATTGCCTGGTCGAGCGCCGGGGCTCAGGGATTCAAGGGGTCGCGTAAATCCACGCCGTTCGCCGCGCAGATCGCGGCCGAGGATTGCGCCAAGAAGGCCATGGATCATGGCATGAGCACGCTGGAAGTTGAAGTGCGTGGTCCGGGTTCCGGCCGTGAATCGGCGCTTCGCGCACTGCAGGCTGCAGGCTTCACGATCACTTCGATCCGCGATGTCACGCCGATCCCGCATAACGGTGTTCGCGCCAAGAAGAAGCGCCGCGTCTGATCCAATCCCGCCATTGGCCGCCTGCAATTGGCTTGCGGCCGACAACCGTTTCCTCCCAGCCTGCCACGAATGGATGGTGGCCGGCCCACTGAAGGAAGACAACCGAATGATCCAGAAAAACTGGCAGGAACTGATCAAGCCGAACAAGATCGAGGTCGCCTCCAAGAAGGGCAACGTGACGACTCTGGTCGCCGAGCCTCTCGAGCGCGGTTTCGGTCTGACGCTTGGCAATGCGCTGCGCCGCGTGCTGCTGTCCTCGCTGCGGGGCGCAGCCGTCACCGCCGTCCAGATCGACGGCGTTCTGCATGAATTCTCGTCCGTTCCAGGCGTGCGCGAAGATGTCACCGACATTATTCTGAACATCAAGGAAATCGCCATCAAGATGGACGGCGAAGGCCCCAAGCGCATGGTCGTGCGCAAGGCTGGTCCGGGCACTGTCACCGCTGGCGATATCCAGACGGTCGGCGATGTCGAGATCCTGAACCCGGACCATGTGATCTGCACGCTCGACCGCGATGCGGAAGTGCGCATGGAATTCACCGTGGACAATGGCAAGGGCTACGAGCCGGCGGACCGCAACCGTTCCGAGGACAGCCCCATCGGGTTGATCCTCGTCGATGCGCTGTTTTCGCCGGTGCGCAAGGTCTCCTACAAGGTGGAGAACACGCGCGAAGGTCAGGTGCTCGACTATGATAAGCTGACCTTGACGATCGAGACCGACGGTTCGATCTCCGGTGAGGACAGCGTGGCCTATGCGGCGCGTATCCTGCAGGACCAGTTGTCCATCTTCGTCAACTTCGAAGAGCCGCAGCGCGAGAGTGCGACCGAGCAGGCCAGCGAACTGGCGTTCAACCCGGCGCTTCTGAAGAAGGTCGACGAGCTGGAACTCTCGGTCCGTTCGGCCAACTGCCTGAAAAACGACAACATCGTCTACATTGGTGATCTCATTCAGAAGACCGAAGCGGAGATGCTCCGTACGCCGAATTTCGGCCGCAAGTCGCTGAATGAGATCAAGGAAGTTCTCGCCTCCATGGGCCTTCACCTCGGCATGGAAGTGCCGGACTGGCCGCCGGAGAACATCGACGAGCTGGCCAAGCGTTACGAAGACCAGTATTGAGCCGCACAGCGGACGAAACAGATGGAGAGAGGCGCGCTGCGTCCTCTCGATTGAAACGAAAGGAACAGGCTCATGCGTCACGGTAACCGGGGCCGGAAATTCAACCGCACACACGAGCATCGCAAGGCGATGTTCGCCAATATGGCGGCTGCGCTCATCACCCACGAGCAGATCGTCACGACCCTGCCAAAGGCCAAGGATCTTCGGCCGATCGTCGAAAAGCTGGTCACGCTTGGCAAGCGCGGCGATCAGCATGCCCGCCGGATGGTGGCATCGCAGATTCAGGATGAAGCAGCGGCCAAGCGTCTCTTCGATGAGGTCGCACCGCGCTATTCGGAGCGCAATGGCGGCTACCTTCGCATCATGAAGGCTGGCTTTCGCTATGGCGACAATGCGCCGATGGCCGTGATCGAGTTTGTCGATCGCGACGAAGACGCCAAAGGCAGGGCCGATCGCGAACGGATGGAAGCGGAAGCTGAAACGGAAACCGAAGAGGCGTAAGCTTCATCGGTCGATGGAATGAAGAGGGCTGGCCGTGCGCCGGCCCTTTTTCGTTTGTTTGGGCGGTCATCCCTTCACCACGACCGGTGCATGTTGGAAACTGGTTCGAACACGGGAGACGATACCAATGATTCGCCATGTCCATGTCGCTCTGGCGATATGTCTGTCATTTGCCGGAGCAAACGGTGCATCGGCCGAAGAAGGAACGCTCAAGGGTCTTCTGAACAGATTGACTGGCGAAGAGGTGACCGCGCAAACGCCGGCGCCCGTGCGCAAAGTGCCGCAGAGCGCGACCCGGATAAAACAGTCATTCGCCCCGCTGGTTCGCCAGACGGCGCCTGCCGTGGTGAACGTTTACGCCACGCAGATGGCTCGCGCGCAACGCTCGCCTTTCGAAGGCGACCCTTTCTTCGACCAGTTCTTCCGGCGCAGCCCGGGGCGATCCTTGCGTCGTCCTTCATCGCTTGGTTCGGGCGTGATCGTCGATCCGTCCGGTCTTGTCGTGACGAACAATCATGTGATTCAGGGCGCAGACGATGTCCGCATCGCGCTGAACAATGGCCGCGAACTCAAGGCACAGATCGTTCTGCGTGACGAGAACGTCGATCTGGCGATCCTTCGGGTCGATGGCGGGGATACGTTGCCGGCGCTCGATTTTGCCGACAGCGATTCCATGGAAGTCGGGGATCTGGTGCTGGCAATCGGCAATCCGTTCGGCGTTGGCCAGACAGTGACGAGCGGCATCGTATCGGCGCTTGCACGCAATCACGTCGGCGTATCTGATTTCAACTTCTTCATCCAGACAGATGCGGCGATCAACCCCGGCAATTCAGGTGGCGCGCTTGTCGACATGGATGGCAATCTGGCCGGTATCAACACGGCGATCTATTCGCGCTCCGGCGGATCGAACGGTATCGGGTTTTCCATCCCGGCCAATATGGTGCGGGCCTTTGTGGCAGCCGCCAGGGCTGGCGAAAGCCGCTTTGAACGTCCTTGGCTCGGCGCGGCTTTCTCGCCGGTGACGCCGGACATCGCCGAAGCGCTCGGTCTCGATCGTCCGACAGGTGTCATCGTGGCCGATGTCGTGGAGGACAGCCCCGCCGATAAGGGTGGAATCGAGGTCGGCGACGCTATTCTGGCGATGGAAGGTCGCCTCATCGAACATCCCGATGCGCTCGGCTACCGACTGGCGACCCATCCGATCGGAACCGAAGCGCGGTTTACGGTGTTGCGCGACAGCAAGAGGTTGGAGATCGTGACGATGCCGGCCCGGGCGCCGGACCTTTCAGCGAATGCCGTTCTGCTGGAGGGTGAACAACCGCTGGCAGGTGCTCTCGTGGCCGATCTGACGACGGCTTTGTCGCAGCGAATGCGGCTGAAGGGAACACCGGCAAGCGGCGCTGTTCTTGTGGAGGTGGAACAGGGATCGATTGCGGCGACCTACGGCTTCAAGCCCGGCGACGCCATTGTCGAACTGAACGGCAATATGATCGACAGCGCTGCGACATTGCAGCGTGTTGTCGAAAGGGGCGCCCGCTTCTGGCGGGTCGCGCTGGTTCGTGAGGGCCGCACCTATCGCCAGATGTTCAGCTACTAACCGCGCAGACCATGGCCGATCTCTTTCAACAATCCCAGAGCGACGACGGTAGCGCGGAAGGTTCGAGCTCGACAAATCGCCCGCTTGCCGATCGCCTTCGGCCTGCTCGCCTGTCGGAGGTCGTCGGCCAGGATCATTTAACGGGAGAGGAAGGCGCGCTGACCCGCATGCTGGCGTCTGGCACACTGGGTTCTATGATCTTCTGGGGGCCGCCAGGCACCGGCAAAACCACCGTAGCGCGTCTTCTGGCCGGACAAACCGACCTGTCCTTCGAACAGATCTCGGCGATCTTTTCCGGCGTCGCCGATCTGAAGAAAGTGTTCGAGGGCGCGCGACTGCGACGCACGCAGGGCCGCCAGACTCTTCTCTTCGTCGACGAAATCCATCGCTTCAACCGCGCCCAGCAGGACAGCTTTCTGCCTGTCATGGAAGACGGCACCGTCATTCTGGTCGGCGCGACCACCGAGAATCCGAGTTTCGAGCTGAACGCTGCCCTTCTGTCTCGTGCGCGGGTTCTGACGTTTCGGTCGCTGGAATCCGAAGACATCGAAGCCCTGCTTGTCAGAGCCGAAACGGCCGATGCACGTTCCCTGCCACTCGACAAGGAAGCGCGCGACGTCCTTATCCGCATGGCGGACGGCGATGGCCGGGCCGCGCTGACACTGGCCGAAGAAGTCTGGCGTTCCGTCAAGCACGGCGAAACCCTCGATGCGGACAGGTTGCAGTCGATCCTCCAACGTCGCGCACCGATCTATGACAAGGGTCAGGACGGCCATTACAATCTGATTTCCGCGCTTCATAAGGCGGTGCGCGGTTCGGATCCCGATGCTGCGCTTTATTACCTGTGCCGAATGCTGGATGCGGGCGAAGACCCGCTCTTTCTCGGTCGCCGACTGGTGCGAATGGCAAGCGAGGATATCGGTCTGGCCGATCCGCAAGCTTTGGTGATCGCAAACGCTGCCAAGGACACCTATGACTATCTCGGCAGTCCGGAGGGAGAACTGGCCCTGGCGCAGGCGGCCGTTTACCTGGCTACTGCACCGAAATCGAACGCGGTCTATACCGCCTTCAAGGCGGCGATGCGCAGCGCTAGAGAGAACGGATCGCTCCTGCCGCCGCGCCATATTCTGAACGCGCCGACGAAGCTGATGAAAGAAGAAGGTTATGGCGAGGGTTATCGCTACGATCACGATCAGCCCGACGCCTTTTCAGGCCAGAACTACTTTCCCGAAGCGATGGACCGGCAGTACTATTACCGACCTGTCGATCGGGGCTTCGAACGAGAAATCGGCAAGCGGTTGGAATATTGGAGCAAGCTGCGGCGAGAACGCGGGAAAGGCTGAACATTGCTGCCAGCCTGCTCGATGAAAGCCGATTCTGCCGGTTCGGTCTGAAAACCGCCGGCTGCCAGAAGATCGGCGAAACGCCCACCTGTAATCGCCAGCTCGTCGTAGGAACCTCTTTCTACAATCCGGCCATCTTCGATGACGAGAATGAGATCGGCATCGCGAATGGTGGATAGGCGGTGCGCGACAACGAATGTAGTCCGGCCCTTGCGCAATTGGTCGAGTGCCGCCTGGACCTTGCTTTCGGTCTCGACGTCGAGTGCGCTGGTCGCTTCGTCGAGAACGAGAATGGGCGCATTCTTCAAAACCGCGCGGGCAATAGCGATCCGCTGACGCTCTCCGCCGGAAAGGCAGCTGCCGCGGTCGCCTGCCGGCGCATCGTACCGCTCGTCCTTGCATTCGATAAAGCCATCGGCGGACGCCGCTGTGGCGGCTCGAACGATCTCGTCATGGCTGGCAGGTTCGCGGCCGACCCGGATATTCTCCTCAATGGTTCGATTGAGGATCGACGGATCCTGAAAGACAGTCGCAATGGTCTTGCGCAGGGAATGCTGCGAAACGTCGCCGATATCGATTCCATCAATGGTAATCCGACCCTCGGATGGCGCTTGGACGGCCTGGAGAAGGTTGATGATTGTGCTCTTGCCCGAACCCGTAGGCCCGACCAGCGCAACGGTCTGACCCGGGAACACTTCGAAATCGACATTCGTGACGCCGCAATGCGAGGACGGATAGCGGAACGAAACGTTATCGAACCGGACGGCGCCCGACACTCGGTCTAGTGATCGCTTGCCAGTTTCGGTGACGCTATGACTGCGTTGGTCGTCCAGATCGTAGAACGCCTGGAGCCGAGCGCGACTGTCATGCAACTGGGTCAGGAAACCGGTAATCTGATCAAGCCGCGAAATCAGCAGACCGGCAAAGCCGGTAAAGGCGACCACTTCGCCGATGGCCAATTCGCCTCTGCTTACGAGCAGGCTGCCGATCAGCAGGACCACCGCCATGGAAAGGGTCGACGCCAGGCGGTTCAACGTAGCCGCGATCGCCCACCAGTTCAGGACCGGATACTGTTCGGCCAGCAGGCGATGGACGAAGATGCGCAGCGTATTCGTTTCTGTGGCGATCCGGTTGTAACTCTGCAGAAGTCCGACATTGCCGACCGTATCCGTCACGTGGCCGAAAACGCGATGGTTGGACTGTTCGAGCGCGCGTTGCCCGTCTTCCGTCTTTCGCATGACAAAGCGGCTCGTCGCCGCGTAGGCGGCGGCAAGGGCGAACAGCACCACGCTAAGCCGCCAGTCCATGGCGAGTGCGGTGGGCACGAGAAAGACGAGCGCGACGACCGTTGCCAAATGCACCCGCATGAAGTCCAGCCATAGACTGAACAGGGTGTCGATGCCGCGGAGCAAGGTGTGAAGAACACGCGATCCGCCGGTCCGTTGATGATAGGCGAGGGGTAGATGCATCACGTGTTCGTAGCTTTCCAGCAGCACGCGCATCTTGTGTTTGTTGGCGAGTCTGTCGCCAGCCAACGCCACAAGAATGAAAGCCACGATGCTGAATGCGCCAACGGCCAGCCATAGTGTGAGGCTCGGCGCGATCGCTCCGTCACCGGCGATGGCATCGAAGACCTTGCCGAGAAGAACCGGCTCATAAACGGCAACCGCAGCCAATGCGATATTGGCCGCGCAGATAACGCCGACACGCTTCTTTTCCGGTAAAAGATAACCGATCGCCCGTAAGTAAAGCGACGGCATGGAGGGGGAAACCGAACCAGAACCAGCCAAAAGAAATGTGCCCGCATTTGTTTGGTGCGCCGCCGAAAAAGAGGGACAGCTGGCACCTGACGCTTCGTTTGCCAACGGAATTGACCGCAGTGATTCCCATGGCCCGAGGTAGAGTAATGTCTTGGCAACAAATGGGTTTCGCTTAAAGATCACAGGCTCTTGACTGAATGTGATCACTCTATGGCGACCCTGCTGCGCCGCAAAATCACCTCCAGCTTTTACAGACTGCCGTAAGCGCTTGAGTCACAGATGAAAAGAATGGATCGGCATATATTTCTGACTGCTAATAAGACAGCAAATCAAAGAAGTTGGTATGCAATAAGCAGGCATCTGCCATACGCTGCGAGCATGGCTCTGGCACATGCGACCGGCGACTGTTAAGGCCGCTGTTGCAAATGATGATGAGGGTTTGGAAACGTTGGCTATGCAGGGTTTGTTGGCGGTCATGTCAGGTGGTGCGCTCGGAGCACTGGCTCGGCATCTTGTTGGCATCGGGACGTTTCGGCTTTTCGGGGCGGGATTTCCAGCCGGAACGTTCGTGGTGAATGTCCTCGGGTCATTTCTGATGGGATTGGTGATCAGTTGGGTGCTGCCTCGGCTGCCGGGCGTGGAATGGCGGCTTTTCTTGGCAACGGGGCTACTGGGCGGTTTCACGACATTCTCCGCTTTCAGTCTGGATGCGGTGACGCTCTGGGAGCGTGGCGCGACCACTCAATCGCTTCTTTATGTTGCGGCTAGCGTTCTCCTGGCCATCTTCGCTCTCTTTGCAGGGCTGGCCTTGGGCCGCATGGCCGGTTAGGACAGCTCTCCAGACAAAGCAGCAATCCGTCTGACGGCTGGAAAGGCTTCTGCCATCTCCGCCAGTCAGACCATTTCATTGAGCAGGCCCACCATGGTCGGAGTGAAACAGATCACCGTGGATGCGGACGAGGCAGGCATGCGTGTCGACCGCTGGTTCAAATCGCACTATCCCGGTCTTGGCTTCGGCGCCCTGCAGAAGCTGCTACGCAGCGGCCAGGTTCGCGTCGATGGCGGTCGCGTGAAGTCGGATACGCGTCTGCAGGCCGGACAGACGGTCCGCATCCCGCCTATGGCGACCGACCGCAAGGCAGACGGGCCGTTGACACATCGGACGATGCGCGACCGGGCCGACGGCGATCTGCTGTCTTCCATGCTGTTGCACGAAGACAAGAAAGTGCTCGTCTTCAATAAGCCGGCAAGCCTGGCCGTTCAGGGCGGCTCCGGCATCATGCGCTCCGTCGATTCCATGCTGGAGGCATGGCGCAGCAAGAAGGGCGAGAAACCCCGCCTCGTTCATCGCCTGGATCGAGATACGTCTGGCGTGCTGGTGGTGGCGCGAACGCGCGGCGCCGCGCAGAAACTGACCGAAGCCTTTCGCGTCCGTTCCACGCAGAAAACCTATTGGGCGCTGGTGAAGGGCGTACCGAAACCGCCAACGGGACGCATTTCGACTTGGCTGGTCAAGGAAACGACGCCGGATGGCGATCGGATGCGAAATGTCCGGCACGGGCGGGACGGCGCGGACCACGCCATTTCCACCTATGACGTCATCGAACGGGCCGGTCAGGATCTGGCGTGGTTGAAGATGGAGCCGGAAACCGGTCGAACGCACCAGCTACGCGTTCATGCCCTGCATATCGGCCACCCGATCATCGGCGATCCGAAATATTTCGAAGCCGATCACAATTGGGATTTTCCGGGCGGTATCCAGAAAAAACTGCATCTTCATGCCCGTCGGATTCGTATTCCGCATCCCGACGGTGGCGTTCTGGATGTGACCGCGCCCTTGCCGCCGCATATGGTACAAAGCTGGAACCTGCTCGGCCTCGACGAAGCCGCAGCCCAGCAGGCCGAGCAAGACGAATGAAGCTTGTCCTCTTCGATTGCGATGGCACGCTGGTGGATGGTGCCGGTTTGATCTGCGCCACGATGGACGCAACATTTGCCGAGCATGGGCTGCCACTGCCATCGACGCGGGCGACCCGCAATGTCATTGGCCGCAGCCTCGATCTAGCGATTGCGGAACTGTTGCCGCAAGGCGCCGCGGCGGACGTGCCGCATCTGGTCCGTGAATATAAGGAAAACTACCAGCGGATCAGACAGACCGGCCAGTACACCGATCCGCTTTATGAAGGGATCGCGGAACTGGTCGCCCAGCTTGCCGCGCGAGACGATCTTCTTCTGGGCATCGTCACTGGCAAGAGCCGGCGGGGTGTCGCAAACGTTTTTGCCACGCACGGGTTCGGCGATCATTTCGTAACGGTGCGAACCGCGGACGATTGCCCGAGCAAGCCTCATCCCGCCATGGTGCGGGAGTGTTGCGCGGAAACGGGCATGGAGGTCGCCGATACTCTGGTAATCGGCGATACGGTCTACGACATGGAGATGGCGGTTTCAGCGGGAGCGCACGCTATCGGTGTCGATTGGGGTTACGGCGCCGTCGACGCATTGCGGCGTGCAGGAGCCGGGGCGGTGCTATCGCATCCCGACCAGTTGCTGGCGCACCTGCCAAAAACCGTATGAATGAAGGCAAAAGGAGCGGATCGATGCGCGATCAGCTTGAATCGATAGAAGAAGGCGGCCGCCAGACCGTCACCGATCCGACGCAGAAGGCGCGTGAACAAATGCGCAGGCCGCTGCCAAAGCGGTTCTACAGTGAGGCGAGCGTCGGCAATGCCGAGGGCGGACAGGCCTTTGCCGTCCTGCTGGACGGACGCGTGGTCAAAACGCCGGGCCGCAAGACGCTGACCTTTCCAGCGAGGGCGATGGCGGAACTGGTTGCGCGGGAATTTGCCGATCAGGTGGAGGTTCTTGATCCCGCGAAAATGCCGGTCTTTCGGCTGGCTAACAGTGCAGCGGAAGGTGTTGCGGAAAACATGCCAGCTGTGGCGGAGGACCTCGTCCGCTTCGCGGGCTCCGATCTTCTTTGCTACCGGGCCGAAGGTCCCGAAGGCCTTGTCGAAAACCAGCAGCGACAATGGGATCCTGTTCTGGACTGGTTGCGCGAAGAGGTCGGCGCGCCATTCGTGACAGTCAGCGGGATCGTCTTTGCCGAACAGCCGGGCGAGGCTCTGGGTGCGATCTCCCGGCATATTGGCGCCTACGACAACCCTTTCCAACTGGCGGCCATCCATTCGATGACGACGCTGACGGGATCGGTCATGCTGGCGCTTGCCGTCGCTGCCGGCCGCATCGACGCCGAAGCGGCATGGCGGGCCGCGCATGTCGACGAGGACTGGAATGTCGCGCAATGGGGCGAGGATTACGAGGCGCGCAAGCGGCGCGATACGCGCTGGATCGAGATGAAGGCCGCTTCGGATCTTTTCCACGCCGCCCGGCGCTGAGATATCCGCTCGCATTGATCGGGCGATCATACGAAAAAGGATCATACGAAAAAGGCCCCGGTCTTGCCGGGGCCTTTTCCTTGTTCGGTCTGATCGGAGCGATCAGACGGAATAGTACATGTCGAACTCGACCGGATGCGGCGTGTGCTCGAAGCGGATGACTTCTTCCATCTTCAGGTCGATATAGGCATCGATCTGATCGTCGTCGAAAACGCCGCCGGCGGTGAGATAAGAGCGGTCGGCATCGAGACTGTCGAGCGCTTCGCGCAGCGATGCGCAGACGGTCGGAATGTCCTTCAGCTCTTCTGCCGGAAGATCGTAGAGGTCCTTGTCCATCGCATCGCCTGGATGGATCTTGTTCTTGATCCCGTCCAAACCGGCCATCAGCATGGAGGCGAAGCAGAGATAGGGGTTCGCCATCGGATCGGGGAACCGTACTTCCACGCGCTTGCTCTTCGGCGAGGAGCCGAACGGAATGCGGCAGGACGCCGAGCGGTTGCGTGCCGAATAGGCCAGCAGCACCGGCGCTTCGAAGCCCGGAACCAGACGCTTATAGGAGTTGGTCGACGGGTTGGTGAAGGCGTTCAGCGATTTGGCGTGCTTGATGATGCCGCCAATGTAGTAGAGGCAGCTTTCCGACAGGCCGGCATACTGGTCGCCCGCGAAGGTCGGCTCGCCGCCCTTCCAGATCGACTGGTGGCAATGCATCCCGGTGCCATTGTCGCCATAGACCGGCTTCGGCATGAAGGTCGCCGTCTTGCCATAGGCGTTCGCTACCTGATGGACCACATATTTGTAGATCTGCATCTTGTCGGCGTTGCGAACCATCTCGTCGAACATGATGCCAAGTTCGTGCTGGGCCGCCGCCACTTCGTGGTGATGCTTTTCGACCTTCACGCCCATCTCGGTCAGAACGGTCAGCATTTCGGAGCGCATATCCTGGGCGCTGTCGACCGGCGGAACCGGGAAGTACCCGCCCTTGGTGCGCACGCGGTGGCCGAGGTTTCCGGTCTCGTATTCGGCGCCCATATTGGTCGGCAGTTCGATATTGTCGAGCTGGAAGCGCGTATCGTACGGATCGGTGCTGAACTTGACGTCGTCGAACACGAAGAACTCGGCTTCCGGTCCGAAATAGATCGTGTCGCCGATGCCTTCGCCTTTCATATACGCTTCGGCCTTCTTGGCGGTGCCGCGCGGATCGCGATTGTAGGATTCGCCGGACACCGGATCGAGAATGTCGCAGAAGATCGACATGGTGGACTGGGCGAAGAACGGATCGACATGCGTCGTTTCCGTATCCGGCATCAGCAGCATGTCGGATTCGTTGATGGCCTTCCAGCCCGCGATCGAGGAACCGTCGAACATGACGCCTTCGGCGAAGAGTTCTTCGTCGCAGAGGCCGGCGTCCATGGTGACGTGCTGCATCTTGCCGCGCGGGTCGGTAAAGCGCAGGTCGACGAATTTCACATCGTTGTCTTTGATCTGCTTTGCGATATCGCTAGCCGAAGTCATTCTATGCGTTCCCCTTGGGTTCGTGACGCTTTGGGTTTCTCACTGGCGAAACGCCAGTCAGTAGATGGCAAGCCTGACTTGCCGGTCAGACAGCATCGGCCCCGGTTTCACCGGTGCGGATGCGGATCACTTCTTCGATGGCGGAAACGAAGATCTTGCCATCGCCGATCCGCCCGGTCTGGGCGGCGTTGCGAATGGCCTCGACAGCCGCTTCCAGGCTTTCGTCGGGCAGGACGATCTCGACCTTCACCTTGGGCAGAAAGTCCACGACATATTCGGCGCCCCGATACAGTTCGGTATGGCCTTTCTGCCGTCCAAATCCCTTGGCTTCCGTCACGGTGATACCCTGCAGTCCAACGTCCTGCAGCGCTTCTTTCACCTCGTCCAGTTTGAAGGGTTTGATGATCGCTTCGATCTTTTTCATGAATTCTGGAGGCCTCCCCTGATGAAGTGACCGGGTGCTAAATTGCCCGCCCGGTAAGGATTAAGCATGAACCGTGCCAGTCCGTGGCCGGCTCGTGAAACGTCGCGCGCTCCACCATCGGCCACGCAATTGCATGACTGTTATTGCGGCCATTGCCTAAAGGATGAGCAGTTTGCATTCAAGTTAAGCACGATACGGTAAAACCATTTCAGCGCCCGGAGTTGATTGATTCAAAATCCCTCGCATCTACTTCCTGCGAAGAATGGGAGCTAGCATGCATCTTTTGTCGACGCAGGATATGGCGCGCGCCGACCGGCTGACAATCGAAAACGGCGTCGCAGGGGCGAAGCTGATGTGGAACGCCGCTGAAGCGGTGGCGGATACGGTTCGGAAGGTCGCCGGGCCGGATCGGCCGATCCGGATTCTCTGCGGTCCCGGCAATAATGGCGGTGACGGCTATGCGCTTGGCGCGATCCTCGCTTCCGAATGGCGCGACGTGACAATCTTTGCTCTTGGCGAACCGGCGCCGGGCAGCGATGCGAGCTGGGCGCTCTCCAAATGGAATTGCCCGGTCGGCGACCTCTCCGATTATAGGCCGGCCCACTCTGACTTGATCGTCGATGCCCTTTTCGGGGCAGGGTTGTCACGGCCGCTCGATGGACAGGCCGCTGCGGTTGTCGAACGCGTCAACAGCTCCGGCGCGTGTGTCGTCGCTATCGATGTACCAAGCGGCATTGGCGGCGATGACGGCCGAATTCATGGCGCCGCGGTAAGGGCAGATCACACGGTGACGTTCTTTCGCGGCAAGCCGGGTCACTGGCTCTATCCGGGACGTGCGCATCGCGGCGAACTGCATCTGAAGGACATCGGCATCGATGACAGCGTTTTGAACGGGATCGGTTCGCGGTTTCGGCTGAACGGCCCGTTGCTCTGGAACAGTGAATGGCCGAAGCCAAAGGAAGAGACGCATAAATATGAGCGGGGCGCCGTCGCGGTGCTATCGGGCAATCGACTGTCGACGGGGGCGTCGCGCCTGTCGGCTCGTGCGGCCGCCAGAATGGGCGCCGGCGCAGTGACGATCATCGCGCCGAAAGAGGCTGCATCCATCCATGCTGCTCACCTTACCGCGATCATGGTTCATCAGGCGGAAGAAGCCGATGAGGTGATCGAGCGTTTGAGCGATGGCAGAGAGCGCGCGGTAGTCGCCGGGCCGGGTTATGGCGTCGGCGCGCCGTTATGTGACATGGTGCTGGGACTCCTTGCCCTGGATAGGCGAACATGCGGTCATCGAACGACGGTTCTCGACGCCGATGTGCTGACGAGTTTTCGCGACGAGCCGGATGTTCTGTTCGCTGCGATCCGAAACTCGGATCACCGGGTCGTTCTGACGCCGCATGACGGCGAGTTTGCGCGCCTGTTTCCTGATCTGAGCTCGAACGATCGCCCAAAGACAGTCAGGGTAGCCGACGCAGCCGATCGCTCCGGCGCGGTGGTCCTTCTGAAGGGCGCCGATACGGTCATTGCGGAGCCGAAAGGGCGCATCGCGATCAACCCCAACGGCACGCCGCTTCTGGCGACCGCAGGTTCCGGCGACGTGCTTGCCGGTATGATCGCCGGACTTTGCGCACAATCGATGCCGGTTTTCGAGGCATGCTGCGCGGCGGCCTGGTGTCATGCCGAGGCCGGTTCGAGCTTCGGGCCAGGTTTGATCGCCGATGATCTGCCAGAGCAGCTACCAGATGTGTTGCGCCGACTACACCAGCGGGAAGGTGATAAGGAATGAGAATTCGGCTGAAGCGCTTTTGGCGATGGTTGAAGGGTCGGTTATGGGTGCGGCCCGCAATCTACTGCCTGGTCGCCATCGCGACCGTCACCATCGCCACGACCACCGACACATTCATACCCGAAATCGCCTTTCTGGACGTCTCGGTGGAGACCATCGAGAGTTTGCTGACGATCATCGCATCATCCATGCTGGCCGTGGCGACCTTCGCGGTGTCGGTAATGGTTTCCACCTACAATGCCGCACTTGGCAGAACCACGCCGCGCGCCTTCGAGATCGTCGTATCCGACACGTCGACGCGGCAGGCCATCTCCAGCTTCATTGGCGCTTTCATCTTCGCCATGATCGGTCTGATCGGCGTGAACTTCAGTTATTTCGGCTCTCCTGGCCGGGTCGTTCTGTTCATGATGACGCTGGCCGTCTTCCTCTGGGTGGTCGGCACCTTCGTCTACTGGATCGATCACGTGACTCGGATGGGTCAGTTGCGTCACACCATCGAGCGCGTGGCGACCCATGTGACTGTGCTGCTCGCCAAATATCTCGCCAATCCGGCTCGCATGGGTGTTCTGGCAGAGAGCGGCGAAAAGCCGCCACAGGACGGTCGCCCGGTCTATCCGCGCAAGGCGGGCATCGTGATCGGCTATAGCTGTGAGGACATACGTGCTGCCCTTGGCGACAATTCCTGGGGTGTTTTTGTAGACGCCATACCCGGCACCACCGTTTCGCCGCGCGACCCGCTTCTTTGGGTGCGCGGCGTCCGCGTCGACAGCAATATGGAAGCTGCATTACGCGAATGTTTCGATGTGGCGCCGGTCCGCACCCTGAGCGAGGACCCGGTCATGGGGATGCGCATATTGGGCGAGATCGCCGAACGCGCATTGTCGCCCGGCATCAATGATCCCGGCACTGCCATCGATATCATCGATACGGCCGTCTCCGTCTTCAACAATGCTTTGGTCGACGCGCAGGATATCGGTAAATCGAAAACGGATGAACGCATACGCGTTCGACCGATTGCGCCGGACGATCTCCTCTCGACAGTCTTCCTAACCATCGGGCGCGACGGTGCGGGTTCCGTCGAGGTCGCTGAGGAACTACAGCGAAGCCTGCGCGCTCTCTACTATATCCTACCGGTGGAATATAATGATCCGCTCCGGCGGCAGGCGAAGATCGCATTCGCCTATGCAAAGGATGCATTACAATATGACTGGGAGCGCGCGCGCGTCGAAGAGGCAGGCGGGTTTCTTCTCCACGAAGACGAAACGAACGGCCACGATCCCGATCTGACGGCAGACAAGATGCAGCGTTCCCAATTCGCAGCGACACAAGTGTCGTCTTCTTTGCCGACCTAACCGTCCGTTGCCGATAGTCGACCAGATGCCGCATTCGGAAAGCGCAATTGGATTCCGCGATCAGCGCGCGATAGCGCTTTGCAGCGTCCGCGCCCCGGCCGGAGCGTTGACCTTGCCGCCCGATATGAAGAAGGCGAACACATCTCGCGGCTTCTGCTCGATCTTGCGGTCCCGCGCGATGACGCCCAGATCGTCCGGCATGCCGCCATCGGCGTAAATCTGGAACCGTTCGGCCCATCGCTCGATCTCGTCCAGCGGATAGCATGTGGTGATATCGTCGGACCCTGTTTGCAAGCGCGCATAGACGAAGTCAGCCGTGACGTCCGCAAACATCGGATAGCTGGCATGATCGGCGACAACAGCTGCCGCGCCATATTCGGCAAGCATTTCAATGAATTCCGGCGTACAGAAACTATCATGTCTCGGCTCAACGGCATGCCTCAGTGCGATGCCGTCCTGCTCTTTTGGCAACAGTTTCAGAAACGCGCTGAAATCCTCGGGATCGAAGACCTTGGTCGGTGCGAACTGCCAAAGGATGGGTCCGAGGCGGTCGCCAAGTTCCGTCAGGCCCTGCGTTAAAAATTTCTCGATGGATGGACCGGCTTCGGCCAGTATTTTGCGGTTGGTGCAGTAACGGCTGGCCTTGAGCGAGAAAATGAACCCGTCCGGCGTTTCGGCGCGCCATTTGGCAAAGGTCGCCGGCTTCTGGCTGCCATAATAGGTGCCGTTGACCTCGATCGCGCGAAGTTGCCGGCTGGCATATTCGAGTTGGCGCTTTTTGGTTAGATCGCTCGGGTAGAACGTCTCATCCCATGGCTTGAAGGCCCAGCCGCCGATGCCGGCGCGGATTGTCCCGCTTCTGCTCACTCCGCCGCCTCGACCGAGGCCTTCTGAGCCGGTTTGCCAAGCAGCGGTCGTAGATAATAGCCGGTATAGGACCGTTCGTTCTTCGCGACTGCTTCAGGCGTGCCGAACGCAACGAGCTCGCCGCCGCCCGTGCCGCCCTCCGGCCCGAGATCGAGAATGTAATCGGCGGTCTTGATGACCTCCAGATTGTGCTCGATGACGACGACCGTATTACCCTGTTCGACCAGTTCATGCAGCACGTCGAGAAGTTTGGCGACATCGGCGAAATGAAGACCGGTCGTTGGCTCGTCCAGAATGTAAAGCGTCCGGCCCGTGGCGCGCCGCGACAGTTCCTTTGACAGCTTGATGCGTTGCGCCTCGCCGCCGGAGAGCGTGGTCGCCTGCTGGCCGATCTTCACATAGCCGAGCCCGACCTTTTCCAACGTTACCAGCTTGTCGCGGACGGCAGGCACCGCGGAAAAGAAGTCCACCCCTTCCTCGACTGTCATGTCCAGAACGTCGGCGATCGATTTGCCCTTGAAAGTGACGTCGAGCGTCTCGCGATTGTAGCGCTTGCCGTCACAGACGTCGCAGGTAACGTAAACGTCCGGCAGAAAGTGCATCTCGATCTTGATGACGCCATCGCCCTGGCAGGCTTCGCAGCGACCGCCCTTCACGTTGAACGAGAAGCGGCCCGGCTGGTAGCCGCGGGCCTTGGACTCCGGCAACGCCGCGAACCAATCGCGGATCGGGGTGAAGGCGCCGGTATAAGTTGCCGGGTTCGAACGCGGCGTTCGTCCGATCGGCGACTGGTCGATGTCGATTACCTTGTCGATGAACTCCAGACCTTCGATCCGATCATGCGGGGCAGGGTGGTCGCGGCTCCCCATCACTTTGCGGCTGGCGGCCTTGAAGAGCGTCTCGATGAGAAGGGTCGACTTTCCACCGCCGGATACGCCGGTCACGCACGAAAACGTGCCGAGCGGCAATTCGGCGGTCACATCCTGCAGATTGTTGCCCTTGGCGCCGACAACCTTGATCTTTCGACCCTTTTGGCCTTTCCGACGCTTTTTCGGCACGGCGATTTCTTCTGTGCCAGACAGATAGCGGCCGGTCAGCGAATGGGGGTTGGCCATCACTTCCGCGGGCGTGCCCTGCGCAACGATCTGCCCTCCATGAACGCCGGCATGCGGCCCTATATCGACAACATAATCGGCAGTCCGGATCGCATCTTCGTCATGCTCTACAACGATCACGGTATTGCCGAGATCGCGCAGATGCTTGAGCGTATCGAGCAGGCGATCATTGTCGCGCTGGTGCAGGCCAATGGACGGCTCGTCGAGGACGTAAAGCACGCCGGTCAGCCCCGAGCCGATCTGACTGGCAAGGCGGATACGCTGGCTTTCGCCGCCCGACAGCGTGCCGGAATTGCGCGAGAGCGTCAGATAGTCGAGCCCGACATCGTTGAGGAAGCGAAGCCGCTCGCGGATCTCCTTCAGGATGCGGTAGGCGATCTCGCGGTCCTTCTCGTTCAGCCGCGCGTCGAGATCGGAGAACCAGGCATCGGCGGATTTGATCGACTGCTCGGTGACTTCGCCGATATGCAGTCCGTCCACCTTCACCGCCAGCGCCTCCTGTTTCAGCCGATACCCGCCGCAACTGGGGCAGGGGGTCGCCGCCATATAGCGTTCGATCTCCTCGCGTGACCAAGCGCTCTCGGTCTCTTTCCAGCGGCGCTGAAGGTTCGGAATGACGCCTTCGAACGTCTTCGACGTCTTGTAAGAGCGCATGCCGTCATCATAGGTGAACGCCACCTTGCTCCGGCCGGTGCCGTAGAGAATCGCCTTCCTGGCCTCCGGCGACAGGTCGCGCCAACGGTCCGAGACATCGAAGTCAAAGGCTTTGCCGAGGCCGATCAGCGTCTGCAGATAATAGGGCGAGGACGAGCGCGACCAGGGGGCGATAGCCCCCTCGCGGACCACAACATCCTTGTCGGGAATGACCAGATCTTCATCGATCGCCTGCTGATGACCGATCCCGTCGCAGCCGGGACAAGCGCCGGCGGGGTTGTTGAACGAGAAGAGCCGTGGCTCGATCTCGCTGATCGTGAAACCGGAGACCGGGCAGGCGAAATTCTCCGAGAACATGACCCGTTCATGGGTCTCGTTCTTGTTGCGGTTGGCGCCGGCGGCGGCCAGCTTATCGTCCGGCAGCGGCTTATCGGCGAATTCGGCGATAGCCAGGCCGTCTGCCAGACGCAGCGCGGTTTCGATCGAGTCGGCCAGACGCGCCCCGATATCGTCCCGCACCACGAGGCGATCCACCACGACATCGATATCGTGCTTGTATTTCTTATCGAGCGCGGGCGCCTCGGCGATCTCGTAATACGCGCCATTGATCTTGACACGCTGGAAACCCTTGCGCTGCAGATCGGCCAGTTCCTTGCGGTATTCGCCCTTGCGGCCGCGCACGATTGGCGCCAGCAGATAGAGCCGGGTGCCCTCATCCAGCGCCAGGACGCGGTCGACCATCTGACTGACGGTCTGGCTCTCGATGGGCAGACCTGTCGCCGGCGAATAGGGCACACCGACCCGCGCGAAGAGCAGCCGCATATAATCGTAGATTTCCGTGACGGTGCCGACCGTGGAGCGCGGGTTCTTGCTGGTCGTCTTCTGCTCGATCGAAATGGCCGGCGAGAGTCCGTCGATCTGGTCGACATCCGGCTTTTGCATCATTTCGAGAAACTGCCGCGCATAGGCGGAGAGCGACTCCACATAGCGCCGCTGGCCCTCCGCATAGATGGTGTCGAAAGCCAGCGAACTCTTGCCCGATCCAGACAGGCCCGTCATCACGATCAGACTGTCGCGAGGCAGGTCCAGATCGACATTTTTCAGATTGTGTTCGCGCGCGCCGCGCACGGAAATGAACTTGCTTTCAGCCATTCGACAAATCAACGGTTTCGGGATTTCGGACTTCGCTGAAACTAGGTGTCCCGTCAGCGATGTCGAGCGGTTTCGGCGGCCATCCTGACATATCGTTGGCAGGATGCCGGCGGCGCAGCCTTTCGGCGACGTCGCCGGTGTTCTTCTACCGGCAGGGCCGGGCAATCAACTTGCAGGTCAGCGGACGGCCCGAACAATTGAAAGATACGATTTTGGCCTTGTTGAAATCGGAATAGTCGGTGCCATAAACCGGTTTGCCGCGATTGCGCGGAAGGATGTCGCGCCCTTCGATCGCGCGAGTCCACCGGCGGATAGCCCTCTGCTTGGCCCGGCTCTCGCGGGTCGAGCGCCGGACGGCTGCCGATCGTCCATAGGCTTCGTAGGCCTCCGGCGCGCATTTCGGCCGACTTGCGGCATTCCGCTCCATCTGCATGGCGGGCTTATTCAACTGCACATTCGGCTTGATGACCTGTTTGAGCGGCTCGACCGTATTCTGCGCCGAAGCATCCGCGATCAAGACCATCGGAATGGAAAGCGCAGCGAATGCCGCTACACTGAGGCTTATTGGATTGGGGGACATGACAGGCTCCTTTCGCTTTGGACGCCACGCGCCGCTTCGTAAGGAAACGCCCGAACAGTCTGTTGCGGGCTCCTCCGCGCTGACATCCGTTCAACGATCTAACCCTAGGTTAGGCCGACTGAACAGCGTTTGACGGCCACGTTCACGACCGGTTCAGCAAAAGTGAAAGACCACCGACCCATCGCTCGTCTCTTAAAATACTGGCCTTCAACAGTGACCCGCCTGTCGGGGACCGTTGACGTCACTCGACAAAGACAAGAACATAATAGGAACATAGAACTGTTGATGACGTCCTGTCAACCGCCTGTAAGGACTGGTCGGCGATGGCGTGAAGGGTATAGGGTCGCGCAAAAATCGCAGCGCTCGTTGGCGCTCTTTATCATGCGGAAGGAAAAACAATGGCAGGCAGCGTCAATAAGGTCATTCTGGTCGGTAATCTGGGCGCCGATCCGGAGATCCGTTCGCTGAACAATGGCGGTCGCGTGGTCAATATGCGTATCGCGACGTCGGAAAGCTGGCGCGACCGCAATAGCGGCGAACGGCGTGAACGGACCGAATGGCACAGTGTCGTGATCTTCAATGAGAACCTGGCAAAGGTCGCCGAGCAATATCTGAAGAAGGGCGCCAAGGTTTACATCGAGGGTCAGCTTCAGACCCGCAAATGGCAGGACCAGAACGGCAATGATCGCTATTCCACGGAAATCGTACTTCAGAACTTCCGCGGTGAGTTGCAGATGCTCGACAGCCGCGGCGAAGGCGGTGGTGGTGGTCGTGAGATGAGCCGTGGCGGTGGTTCCGATTTTGGCTCGAGCCGCGCCGGTGACGACTATGGCGGCGGAGGCGGCGGCAATCGCGGTGGCGGTTCCGGCGCGAGCTCAGGCGGCGGTAACTATTCCGACATGGATGACGATATTCCGTTCTAAAGTGATCGAAAGCTCCCCGGTGAAGGATAGGACGTTATGATCCGACTTGTTTCTGGCATCGTCTTCGTTCTGCTGGGGAGCGCGTCCCTCTGCCATGCGGGCGACGTGGAGATTGTCGATGCGCGCTACGAACGGACCGGCGAAGGTCTCTACACATTCCAGATAACGCTTCGCCATGAGGATGAGGGCTGGGATCATTATGCCGACAAATGGCAGGTTCTCAACCCGGACGGGAAGGTGTTCGGTGAGCGAGTCCTTCTGCATCCGCATGTGAACGAGCAGCCCTTCACCCGCAGCCAGTCCGGTATAGCCATTCCGGAAGGAACGAGCGAAGTCGTCGTCCGTGCCCATGACACGGTGCATGGCTGGAGCCCGGATGAGAAACGGGTGCGCATTGCGATGCCGGACGATTAGCGATCGGCGAGAGAATGCGTGGCTGCGTTCAGCCGGCGATCAATCCCCGGATGCCGTCTGCCGTGAATTGCACCGCGAGCGCCGACAGGATGACGCCGAGGAGGCGGGTCAGAACGGATCGTCCGGTCTCGCCGAGATAGACATCGATCCGGTCCGCCACGCGGAAAAAGATGTAGCAGAGAGCCACGACGAAGACGACGATACCGATCAGGACGAGGCGCTCGACGAAGCTGGGGAAGCGCTCCGACAGAAGGATGGTGGCCGAGATCGCACCAGGGCCGGCAATGAGCGGAATGGCGAGTGGAAAGACTGCCAGATTAGCCAGTTCCGTGCGGCTCCGCGCCGTTTTAACATTTTTGGATTTGCGTTCTTCCCGCTTGCCGAAGATCATTTCGAAGGCGATCCAGAACAGAAGCAGCCCGCCGGCTACCCGGAAGGCCGGTAACGTGATCCCGAAAAGATTGAGAATGACCGGCCCGGCAATGGTGAAGAGCAGGAGGATGCCGAGCCCGGTGACCGCGCCGCGCATGGCCACATGGTTGCGCTCGCTTCGGTCCATCCCGGCAGTGAGGGCGAGAAAGAGTGGCGCCAGCCCGATCGGGTCGATCGTGACAAACAGCGTGGCAAAGGGTTCAAGCAGGCGATCGGGTTCCACGCGCGAAATCCTTTAAAAGCTCTGGATAGTGGTCTCGGGCCTGTCCATGACACGCGCAATCGGTAGCGAGAACCCCTATATAGAAGAGAAGTGATTCTCAGCAGGAAACGTACACACGCGTGACTGACCAGACCATACCGCCGGGCGGCTCTGACGGCGAAGGCTTCGAGCCCATATCGATCATCGAGGAGATGCAGCGCTCCTATCTCGATTACGCCATGAGCGTGATCGTCAGCCGCGCCCTGCCGGATGTACGGGACGGCCTGAAGCCGGTTCACCGGCGCATCCTCTATGCGATGAACGAAAGCGGTTATCACTGGAACCGCAAATATGTGAAATCGTCGCGCATCGTCGGTGACGTCATGGGTAAATATCACCCCCATGGCGACTCGGCCATTTACGATTCCATGGTGCGCATGGCGCAGGATTGGAGTCTGCGCGACCCTCTCATCGATGGGCAGGGCAATTTCGGCTCGATCGACAACGATCCGCCGGCGGCGATGCGCTATACCGAAAGCCGGCTCGCCAAGCTTGCGCACGAATTGTTGGAAGATATCGACAAGGATACGGTCGATTTCCAGGACAATTACGATGGTTCGGAAAGCGAGCCCAAGGTTCTTCCGGCGCGCTTCCCCAACCTTCTGGTCAATGGCTCCGGCGGTATCGCCGTCGGCATGGCGACCAATATTCCCCCGCACAATCTGGTTGAACTCGTCGATGGCTGCGTGGCGTTGATCGACGATCCGGCGATCGACATCGAACGGCTGACGGAGATCATTCCCGGTCCGGACTTTCCGACCGGCGGTCTGATCCTCGGCCGCGCCGGTATCCGTTCGGCCTACGAGACCGGGCGCGGCTCCATTCCGATGCGCGGTCGCGCCACGATCGAGCAGTTGCGCGGAGAGCGCGAAGCCATCGCCATCACCGAAATGCCCTATCAGGTGAACAAGGCGGGCATGATCGAGAAGATGGCCGAGCTGGTACGCGACAAGCGCATCGAAGGCATCTCCGATATTCGCGACGAGAGCGACCGGTCCGGCTACCGCGTGGTGGTCGAACTGAAGCGCGATGCGTCGGCAGATGTCGTTCTGAATCAGCTCTACCGCTTCACGCCGCTTCAGACCTCGTTCGGCGCCAATATGGTAGCGTTGAATGGCGGCAAGCCGGAGCAGATGAACCTGCTCGATATGTTGCGCGCCTTTGTCGCCTTCCGCGAGGAGGTGGTTACCCGCCGCACCAAGTTCCTTCTCAACAAGGCGCGCGACCGGGCCCACGTCCTGGTTGGTCTGGCCATCGCCGTCGCCAATATCGACGAGGTGATCGCGCTTATCCGCAACGCGCCGAACCCGCAGGTGGCGCGCGAACAGCTGATGGATCGAAACTGGCCGGCGCGCGATGTGGCGCCGCTGATCGAGCTGATCGACGATCCGCGACACAAGCTGAACGATGATGGCACCTATAACCTTTCAGAAGAGCAGGCGCGCGCGATCCTCGAACTGCGACTGCAGCGCCTGACAGCGCTCGGTCGCGACGAGATTGCCGACGAACTGGAAACGATCGCCACGGAAATTCGCAATTACCTCGACATCCTGTCGTCGCGGGCGCGCGTTCAGCAGATCATCAAGGATGAGCTGAATGCCGTGAAGACCGAGTTCGGCACGCCGCGTCGGACGGAAATCTGCGATTATGTCGCCGACATGGATGACGAGGACCTGATCGCCCGCGAAGATATGGTCGTGACGGTCAGCCATTCCGGCTACATCAAGCGCGTGCCGCTATCGATCTATCGGGCGCAGCGCCGCGGCGGCAAAGGTCGCTCGGGCATGTCGACGAAGGACGAGGATTTCGTCACCCGCCTGTTCGTCGCCAACACGCATACGCCGGTCCTGTTCTTTTCGTCGCGCGGTATCGTCTACAAGGAAAAGGTCTGGCGGTTGCCGGTGGGCACGCCGCAATCGCGCGGCAAGTTCCTGCGCAACATGCTGCCCCTTCAGGACAATGAGCGGATCACCTCGATCATGCCGTTGCCCGAGGACGAGGAGAGCTGGGGCGAACTGGATGTCATGTTCGCCACCACGCGCGGCACGGTACGCCGCAACAAGCTGTCCGATTTCGTCCAGGTCAACCGCAATGGCAAGATCGCCATGAAGTTTGACGAGGGCGACGAGACGGAAATTCTGGCGGTTGAGACCTGTACCGATACCGATGACGTGCTGATGACGACGGCAGGCGGGCAGTGCATCCGTTTCCGAGTCGGTGACGTCCGCGTCTTCGGAGGACGTTCCAGCCAGGGCGTGCGAGGCATCAATCTGGCAGCTGACGATACGGTCATCTCGATGGCCATTCTTTCCGGCACCGATGCATCCGGCGAAGAGCGCGCCGCCTATCTACGCCAGTCCATGGCGGAACGGCGTCAGGGCGAAGCCGACGAGGTGGAAACGGTGACGGATGAGGAGGCTGTGTCCGATGATTTCGTGCTCGATCCCGACCGCTACCTGGAGATGGCGGATCGCGAGCAATGGGTTTTGACGGTTTCCAGCCGCGGTTTCGGTAAATTGTCGTCCTCGCATGACTTCCGCGTAACGGGTCGCGGCGGCAAGGGCATTCGCGCCACGGTCGCCGGTCGGCAAAAGGAAATCGGCAAGCTGGTTGCCTGTTTCCCGATCGAGACAGCCGACCAGATCATGCTCGTTACCAATGGCGGGCAGGTGATCCGCGTGCCGGTCAGCGGCATCCGACTGGCCGGGCGCGCCACCAAGGGCGTGACCATCTTCCGTACGTCGGATGAGGAGAAGGTCGTGTCGGTCGAGCGTATTCCTGAGCCGGAAGAGGACGATGTGGTCGACGATACGATCATTTCTTCGACCGTCGACGAAGTCGCGCCGGCAGAAACGTCCGATCTGCCGGAACAGTCCGGTTCGGACGACGCATCGCAGTAATATCTGAAGAACGATCGAAAAAAAGGTCCGCCACGGCAAGGGGCTGACCTTGAAGTTCGAGATCGTAATAGACCCGATTAAAATATCATTCGGTAATTGAAATGCTTTACTGAAGGATCAGAAACGCTGAACCTTGCCGAACGGCGTGGATCGAATGCGTAACTCCACACTTCGACGCTTCTCCGACTCCTGATGGGCTGTCACCAAGGTCGCAATCATCATGGCGATCATCATTGTCAGAGCGAGCATCAAAATGAACATGGTCGGTTCTCCTTGCGCTTTTGAAACGGGGCAGCTGGAGAAAAGTTGCATTTTTCTGATGAACCGCTTTTGAACGGCGCATTCATCAATGCGATAAAGGGTGGCGCTTGCTCATGCGCGGCGCCACTTCTAAAAGACCCTCATGACCCAGCGCACCGCTATTTTTCCCGGCAGTTTCGATCCGATCACCAACGGCCATATCGATCTGATCGAACGCGCCTTGTCGCTCTGCGATCGGCTTGTTGTGGCGATTGGAGTCCACCCGTCGAAGAAGCCGCTCTTCACCTTCGAGGAACGTCGCGACCTGATCGATGAGATCGTGGCAAAACGCTTGGGAACCGAGCGCGTGGAGATCGTCGCTTTCGAAAACCTCGTGATCGAGGCAGCTAGGCTAGCTAGCGCAACGATTCTCATCCGGGGGCTGCGGCATGGCTCGGATCTCGACTATGAGATGCCGATGGCCGGAATGAACGGTGCCATGGCGCCGGATGTGCAAACGGTTTTTCTGCCGTCATCCCCTGACGTCGGCTTCATCACCGCTACATTGGTCAGACAGATCGCAGCCATGGGGGGCGATGTCACGCCATTCGTGCCGCCGGAGATCGCGGTCGCGCTGCGCAGCAAGTTCTGACCGACGAGGATTTTTCATGAAACACTTCGCAACCGGCCTGATGACAGGTCTTTCCGCCCTGATGCTTACAACGACCGTCCAGGCGGCCGAGCCGAACGATACGCTTGTGCTGACTTTGCCACAGGGTGACGTCGCCATCGCGCTCAGCTCCGACCTGGCTCCGAAACATGCCGAGCGCATCAAAAAGCTCGCCTGCGGCGGCGAATATGACAACGTCGCCTTTCACCGCGTGATCGACGGCTTCATGGCGCAAACGGGCGACGTACAGTTTGCCGACATGGAGGATGGTTACCAGCCGGGACGGGCAGGGACAGGCGGCTCCGATCTGCCGGACCTGCCGGCTGAGTTCTCCGACACGCCGTTCGAGCGCGGCACGGTGGGCATGGCGCGCGCCGGCAGCCCCGATTCCGCCAACAGCCAGTTCTTCATCATGTTTCAGGAAGGCGCTTTCCTGAACGGCGACTATACGGTCGTTGGACAGGTTGAGAGCGGCATGGAGGCAGTGGACGCTCTTGCCAAGGGCGATGGGCCGAACGGCGCGGTGTCCGCGCCTGACAGAATTCGAACGGCGACGCTTGCCGGCGGCTGCTGACGATCACTTCTTTCGAAACAAACTCAACAGGGAATAACCGAATGACAGATGTTGAAATCAAGGATCCGGAAAACACGCTTCTTCTGGAAACGACGCAGGGGGCCGTCGTCATCGAGTTGAAGCCGGACCTTGCTCCAAATCATGTGGCGCGCATAAAGGAACTGGCGCGGGAAGGCGCTTATGATGGCGTTGTCTTTCATCGCGTGATCGACGGTTTCATGGCCCAGACCGGCGACGTGCAGTTCGGCAAGAAGGGCGGACCGAAATTCGACGAGCGGATGGCGGGACGCGGCGCGTCCGACAAGCCGGACTTGAAAGCCGAGTTCAACGACGCCCATCACGGTCGCGGCGCTTGCTCGATGGCCCGCGCTCAAAGCCCCGATTCTGCCAACAGTCAGTTTTTCATCGTGTTCGATGAAGCCGGCTTTCTCGATCGGCAGTATACGGTCTGGGGACAAGTGATCGATGGCATGGACCATGTGGACCGCCTGAAACGAGGCGAACCGGTCAGCGATCCGGATTCCATCGTGTCGATGAAGGTCGCAGCCGACAGCTGATCGGCCTTTCGCCGAAACCTGAGTGAACAGTTGGGGCGGTGTCGTATGGCGCCGCCCCTGTTGCGTTCGGGACGCAGCATCGGGGAAATCGCCACATTGCCGCCATCTTTTCTTTCGGCTGGCAAATTTGGCGGGCTATGATGGTGTCGGGGACAGAACTTCGACCGAACGGATGGCCATGAAGCCGAGAACGATGTTGCGCACAGGCGCTATGGCCATTGTCATGGCGCTCGCATTCGGGCTGTCCGCCTGTTCCACCCAGTCCGTTTTGGAAACGATGCCCGCGGCCGCGCAGGCGCCGCTTTCGGATCGTTATGCGGCCCATGTGGTCGATGTGGGTAGCAGGCGTGTGGTTCTCAGCCAGAATGCAAGCGCCATTCGTCATCCCGCTTCGCTGACCAAGATGATGACGCTCTATATGCTGTTCGATGCTGTCGAAACCGGCCGAATCGGAATGGGCGCATCGATTCCCGTGAGCGCTTATGCGGCATCCCGTCCACCCAGCAAGCTCGGGCTGAAAGCCGGCGATCAGATTAGCGTCGATACGGCCATCCGCGCCCTGGCGGTCAAGAGCAGCAATGATGTTGCCGTCGCCGTCGCCGAGTTTCTCAGCGGCAGCGAAGCCGCTTTCGCCGGCGCGATGACTGCCAGGTCGCGCCAATTGGGACTGCGCTCCACCCGTTTCACCAACGCGTCGGGCCTTCCCGACGCCGGTCAGGTCACGACCGCTGAAGACATGACGCGGCTCGGCATGCTCTTGATGACGAATCACCGCCGCTATTATCCTTACTTCAACCAGCGCGAATTCACCTTCCGGGGGCGGACGATTCGCGGACACAACCATCTTCTGAAGGAGCCGGGCGTCGACGGCATCAAGACGGGTTACATTCGAGCCTCCGGCTTCAACGTGGTTACATCGGTGAAAAAGGGGCCGCGGCGCTATGTCATCACGGTCATGGGCGGCGACAGCGCCAGGGAACGCGACGAACGCGTGCGCCAGATCATCGCATCGCTGCGCTAGAAACCTCCCATTTCTCCCACTGCGAAAAACCCGATAAGGACGGTTGACCGCATTAGCCGCCAAAACTATGTTCCGCGCGGCTTGCCAAGGCGATCTCGCCGGGCCGTGAGCGAGCGCGTAGCTCAGCTGGTAGAGCAACTGACTTTTAATCAGTAGGTCCAGGGTTCGAACCCCTGCGCGCTCACCAATAATATCAACAAAATTATATAGTTGTGATTTCCGATCGGATCGCGCTCCAGCGCAATTTCACCTCAGGGTTCTGTAGGGGTTCTGATGTGACGCTAACCTTTCCAAATCGTCGATCGTTAGCGGTAAGATGCGCTGATCGAGAGGGACGCGCGAAATGGAAACAATTAGCGATTCGAATTCTGCCAAGCGACGGCAGGTATGGAATCAGGGCGGGCTACCTGTGATCCTTCGACGTGACGGGAAGGGCGAGCTTCTTCGGCTCAGACTGCCATACGCAGAAGACAATCGCCAATGGCTCAGGAATGGTCGCATACGCAGACCGAAGTGGTCCGATGATCTCTCTTGTTGGGAAATCCCGAAAGCGTGGTTCAACGATTTCGTCGACCGGTCGTTGCAGCGATTCGGCGCCGTCTACGTGATCCAGCCGTATCGGGAGCAGGAAAAGTGCGCTCCTGCTTGCCTGAACGCGACTGGCCACGAATGCCAGTGTGCGTGCATGGGCGCCAACCATGGGGCCGGAAACGACGGCAGTTGGTTCGAAGTCACCGACACGTTCGCCTGCCGCTGGAGGGGACGCGAGCTAGCCTGTCGGCTGATGGTTGCGCGACAATGATGTGCAGCACAACGGATTTGTGAAATGACTACGGAGGATCAGATGAACGACAGGCAGATGATGAAGGAGACGCTCTTTAAGTTGCTGCCAGGTGGGGAAGTTTCTTTCGCCTACGAGATCGTAAACGACGCTTTTCCGCCAGGTTCCGAAGATTTAGATGCCAGGCAAAGGATCTGCGAGTTCGCCGATCAATTGGGCTGTGATGTCTTTTTCGATCAAGAACCCCTTACTTTCAAAAAGCGGCCTGATCCAGCTTAGCCGACCGCCAAAGAAAATCACGCTAAAGTGGACAACATTCGCTGTCACGCTTGATGTGAACACGATTTCTATCCATTGTTGGATACGGGAATGGGGGAGTGCGCAAACACTCCCCCACCCGCGGGCATAGCGCCAGCCTTGGGGTCTGCAGATCAATTGTCTTGTCAGGACACCTGCAGGCCCCTTGGCTTCCTTACGGTAGGGTTATTCGCGCTGCTTTGGGTAGTAAAATCAGTGTAAATTCGCGCCACACCCGTTATTCACAGAAGATATCTCTGGGATTTGCGGGGAAAACTGCTTCGACAGCCGGATGTTGGCCGGTAGGCATCTCTTGTCCTGCCCCCATTTGGGGCAAGACGCGCGCCTTTGCGCTGTGAGATGATTCTCCTGCACAATATAGGAGATCACCATGACACCATCCGAGATTCAAACCATCGTGAACCGCCTTGAAATGCTGGATCGGGAGGCTCATCGCGCGGAGGAAACGGGCGACGAATCGGCCAGTGAGGCCGTTTTTCAGGAAGCGGCCGCGCTCGCAAAGCTGGTCGAAACATGCCCCATTGTGGGGCCTTTTGAGGAGCGACTCGAAATCCTGAAGCTGAAAGCCACATTCTGGCGCTGGGCCACCGACGACGATTGGGCTGGCGATGAAGAGACCAGCGACGTTCGTTTGGCCCGAGAAGTCTTGGTCGCTTTGACTGAGGTGGAATCGCCGGTGCTCAGTGCTCGCTGAGGCTGAGAACGATCCGGCTGGCGCCGTCCTCGCTGACCGACTGGACGGCATAGGTTCTTGATCGATTGGTCATCTCGACGAGATCGCCCTGCTGCGGCAGGGCGTCTTCGAATACGTCCCGATAGACGCTGAGCGTGATCCGCTGGCCGCGAACCAGCGTCCGGAAATCGTTTCCACGACGATCTCGATTGCCGAGCTCTAGCGGCGCTTCAGCGGTGCGATTTGAGAAGATGCCTTTGCCGGTCACGGTCGGCCGTTCTGGGTCTTCGTCCCGACGGCCGCCAGGGGCGCCCGCCATTGGCGTCAAGGTGAAGGGCTCGGCGAATGCGCGGTCGATCTGTCTCGAGGCGAGGCGTTCTGCACGTTCGAACGGGTTCATTTGATTAGCCCTCGTCAGTGATGATGATCATGGGCGCACGACACTCTCGGCAGGTAATCTTGCTCTCGAGGTATGCGATTGAGCGGTGCCGAAAGCGCGGGGGTAGCTTCTTTACTGGCGTCCGCTTCTTGCGGCCGCAGGCGATGCACTCTGCTTCGAGCTTGTCTTCTTCTGGTAATTCGCTGATCAGTGTCGATTTACGGATTTCAGTCAGGGCCATAAGCGCCTCCGGGAAAGGGGGGGGCGGCGACGGAGCTGAAACCCGTCGCCGCCGGTCGAGCGCGTGAACAAGCGTGAAAAACGCGCTCGAACGTCTGAGCGTGAGGGGACGCTCAGGCGATTAGGAAGGCGCCAGGCCCGGGTTGCGATATGCCCCGTGGTAGTCGACAGCTCCAGCGCCAAAGTCCAGGAGGACGCGGAAGCGTACTCCGGTTACTTCAAAGCCATCTTGTGTCGCAACCTTTGGACCCTCAGACCCAGCAAGGTAGCTGCATTCGAGCACCCGGTTGATGGCAGGATCGGCGAAGAGATACCAGCGGTGGTCCTCGATTCGCGGCTCGACCAGAAGCTCTAGTCGTTTCGAGAAGACGTTCGCGTCATTGACGGTCGGTGGGTAGATTGTCGCGAGGATCTGTTCGGCCAGTGTCTCCAGCAGCGGCCCGACAACAAGATATTTGGGTTGGACGTTGATGAATGATCGCCGTCCATCGCCGTTGGGGTTGCCTCTCTGCTGACGCATTGTCGCTCGTGCGCCGCCGATTGCTTCGGTCGAAAGCGCCACGGCCGATCCCAAATTGCCGTGCTCGGCATGGAAGAGGGTCTGCCCGGTCTCCGGATTGATCGGTCCGGCACCGTCGTTGGCGGTGAAGAGATCGAACATGATTTGGTTTTCAGTGTCCGCCGTGGCCCGGCCAGCATGTCTCGAGAAGTCAGAGAGCGCTCCAAGATCGTCGTTAATGATGGCTTTTCGTGTCAGACTGAAGATGCGGCCATATTCGTCGAGCGGATAGAGCGTCGATCCGACTTCGCCTCGGGTCGTGGATTTAATCTCGCCGTGCTCATTCACTTTTTTCAGCTCGCCCATGTCCGTAATCCGCACGCGCTGCTGCGGACGAAAATCGGGACGTGTCATCTGTCGCGTCAGAACATCGCGGATCGGCGATCGCGCGCGCTCATATTCCTGGAGAAGGACCCGTTCGGCGCTGCTCTGTAGCAGTAGCGGGAAGTCGCTGGTTGTGTGCATGGCGCGCTGCAGAACTTCGTCGCGAGACCAAATCGAAACACGACGACCGTCACTTTCGACCATCGCTCGAGCATGATCGATGAGCGGTGTTTCCATAAACTGGCGAGCTACATCCGAAGGACGCTCGCCAGTCATTCGGCACGCAATCGCTTCCTGACGTGCTTGAAAAACGCCCCCGCGATCGCTCAGGTCAGTTTGCATCTCGCGAGTCTCCACGATCGGGAAGGTCGGAGATGCTTCCTGCCGGTCCACCACGCTGTCTAGGATAGCGTTTCGCAGGGCGCTATCGCTTGACTGCGCGGTGATGTGTTGAGCGATGAAAGTTTCATCCTGGATGTTGAACTGCCGGCATGTCGCGATGATCTCGGCAGTGCGGTTTTGACGCGCGACCGTCGGTCGCGGCGGCGAGTTTTCGACGGCCGATCGTGCGGCCGCGTCTTGCTGATCGGCCATTTGGCCCTCCTTGTCGTTGAACGAGCGCGAGTGCGCTTGCGGATCGGCCTGCACAGGGCATGCCGTCAGTTCGAGGGGCTCCCAACGGGTGATCCGCCGCGTTGGCAATTGGCCGTCATCGACGGCATCCACTTCCTCATAGGCGAGGATGCGGTATCCGACGGATACGGGGAAAGGCATGTCGTCGGCGAGGTCATCGGCAAGGCGTTGGCCCAAGCCATGCCTGGACAGCTTTACGGTGGCATACGCCTTGCCATTGGCGTAGCGAACCGAGCCGGCCACCACGACGCCGGCGCGGTCAGCCATTGAATAAGTCGAATGCGTGTCGACCAGACTGACGGCTCCGGTATCCAGCCGACCCGACTCAACGGCGTCGGCGGAGACGACCAGTTCCTCGAGGTAGGCGCCGCCGGCGCGGTAGTCGTGCCTCTTCACTTTCTCGGCAGCGGCCCAGCACACTTCCACCGTCCGCTTGTCGGGGTCGAAGCTGGATATGCGCGGCCTCGGAAGATCGCGATGGAAGGTCTCAGCTTCAGGCATCAGCAGTGTCCTGCTCGGATCGAAAGGATATCGATGACCGGTCCGCCGGTTTGAAATCCTTCCTCGAGATAATCGGCCGCTTTGCGCAACTCATCGGCAAGCCTGCGCAATTCATCGGTCGTGAACTCCATCACGATCGATCCGTCCGGACCTTGGGCGACGAGTTCGCCGTCGGCGCAGATGATGAGGCCTTGAGGGTCAGCCATCGCCGGCTCCTCCGATTTTCGGGATATCGGGTAGGCCGGGGATTTTCTCGCCGCGTTCGATGAAGTCGGCACCGAAGGCGAGAGCGCCGGCAAGCCGGCGCATGCCATCGGCGTCCATGTCGCAGCTGGCTGTTTCGCCATCGACCACGATGACCATTGTCCCGTCCGCGAGCAAGAAGAGATTGCTGTTGCTGTTATCGCTTTGCATTCTTCGCCTCCTCGTGGGCAAGGATTCGAGCGAAGAGCTCTTTCAGCAGATCGGTAAGCGAGATCACCGCCGCGCCGGGGTGGTGCTCGACCACGGTGAGAGCTTCGACAGTGTTGCTGGTGATCGCAACATCGTATCTGCCCATCTTGTCGGGCTGGAGCGCGCACGTCATCCACCAGCGTGTGCCGGACTCGTCGTCCACCATAACTTGGATGAAGTGCTTCTCAGCAGAAACTGCCATGTCGATCGCGACAGGCGTCGTGAGGCCACGTTCACTGAGCTTCTGAGCGATCCAGAACACGGCCAAATCTTTGAGCGTGTAGGTCGTACGCTTGCCCTTCGCGGAAGCTCTCGTAACCGGCAGTTGCTTCGCCCGCTCCCTGAGAGATTCACGGTTGGTAGGGAGGATCAACTCGACTTCGCGTGCTGAAAACTGTTGCTGCATTTCATGACCTACAGGCATATAATGTAGGTCATGAAAATACACACTTCAAATTGGAAGGCAAGCGCATGGCCGTGAACTCCCAGGAAATGAAATTGATCCTCCGGCTTGTCGACCTGGTCTCCGGCCCAGCCGGCAAAACGAAAGCGTCCCTCACAGGGCTCGACCGACAGCTTGGTCATATCGGCGGCAGGCGTGGACCTGCGGGCAAAGCGCAGAGAGGACTTGCCGGGGTGGCGCGATCGGCCGGGATGGTGACAGGACCCACGCACGACGCCTCCCGCTCTGTCGCCAGATTCAGCCGATCCTATGAAACGTCGTCCAGAAAGATTGTCGCGGCTGACGCTCGCAGGGCGACCTCGATGCGCAACGCCTGGCGCTCTGCCTCGCCCGCGGCAATCACCGGCATCAGCGGGCCGGCCCTGGGCGCACTCGGTACCGGCTACAGCGTGGTGAAGGTCGCCAACGCCGCGATAGATTTCGAAACCGCATTGACAGGGGTTCAACAGAAGGCAGGCGCGACGGACGAGCAGATGAAATCCGTCCGTGCCAGCATCATGTCGATCGCGAAAGACCGGACGGTCGGCTCGTCCATGGGCGATATTCTCGGTGGATTCGAGCGCGCCGCTGCCGCTGGCATTCCGCTCGACGAGATGGCCGCTTTCGTTCGCGTTGTGTCGAAGGGTGCGCCGGCGCTCGACATGACCGGCGAAGCACTCGGCGACACCATGTCCAAGCTCGACGGCGCTGGCCTCGTCGCTCTCAAGAATGCCGAGCGGTTCCTAGATCTGACCAACGCTCTTGAGGATGCGGGCACAAGTTCTGCCCGCGACATTCTCGACTTCATGCTCCGCGCCGGCGCTCAGGGGAAAATCTTCGGGCTCGCCGCTGAAGAGAGCGCAGCGATCGGAACCGCGCTCGTGGATATCGGCGTCAAATCGGCCGAAGCCGGCACGGCGATGAACGCGATCTTAACGAAGCTCGCCAACCCGGACGGTCTTTCCGAAAGGGCACAGGATGCATTCAGCAAACTCTACAAATCGACGGATGAATGGCAGAAGCTCGTTTCTGAGGATGCGGACGAAGCGCTGGTCGATCTTCTCGACAGGCTCGGCAAGCTGGACAAGGCCACCCGATCCGGCGTGGCCTCCGATCTCTTCGGGCTCGAGCATGCCGACATCGCTCAGCGCCTGGTCGAAGGTCTCGACAAGGTTCGCGAGCGGCTTCGCCTGGCAAAGAACGAAGGCGCGTGGCTCGGCAATCTGGACCGTACGGCCGCGCTCAAGCTGCGATCGACCCAAGCGCAACTCGACATCCTGAAACGCCAGTTGGCGGCCCTTGTCATCGATGTCGGTTCGATGGGTTTGCCAGCCCTCAACGCCGGCTTGCGTGAAGCGCAAAACCTAGTCGACATGATTGATGGCGGTCTGTCTACCTTCAAGGCGGAGATCGATCTGACGGCCTTCGAAGAAGCGCGAAGTGCGATCGGCGAGATCAGCGCACAGATCAAAAATCTGATCGGTGAGGCCGGCGGGAAGGGCGGAATCGCGGACCTCGAAAACGTTGGCCGGACACTGGCGGATGTCATGAATACTTGGGCCAAGACGATCGGCGCCATCGATGCAATCAAGGATTTCGCCACCGGCGAAGGAACTCTTTCTGAGGCCAGGGTAGCCGTTGAAGAAGCCGGCAGACAGGCTGGCGACACGCTCTGGAACGCGCCAGCCGTGAAAACGGTGCGGAACTCGCCGGTCGGCCGGCTCGTCTTCGGCGATCCGGATGGCGGGCAGATGCGTTCAGCGAGAGCCATCGAAGGCCGCAGCATCGCGAAAGGACATCCCGCCTCACTCGACGGCGGACCCCGCGCCAGGCAGGCAGCACCGTCCGGCCCGATCGTGAATATCCCCTTGCCGGCCCGCAATCCGAAGGCGGTCAAGGACATTGCTCGCATAGTCGCTCCCGCAAAATCCCGTGAACCAAGTCCGATTGCCAAAGCTGTCAAGCCGGCAGACGAGGCAATGAGCGATTTCGTGGCGATGATTCAGAGGTCGAACGAATCGCTGGCAAGGATCCACGCGGCGATCCCCGGCAACCAGCCAGCGCAGGCATCCGCGGCTCGCTATTCCATGAGCGACGATCAGCGTCGGCATGGCGGAAGTCATGCCAGCACTGGCGATTCGTGGGCCAAGCGGGCGGCAGCCGAATGGCGGGAGCAGTACAAGACGAAAGCTGAAGTCGACACGAGCGATCTAAAGCGCGTCGAGTCCGAAGCCGTCTCCGCCGGCGCGAAGATGCAGTCTTCGCTTTCGGTTGAGGCGACACCCCAGGTGAACACATCCTCCATCGATGCTGCCCTATCCAAGGCAGCACAGCTATGGCGCTACCTCAACGGAAGTGGCTCGGCCACGACGGGGCAGGGTGGCGTCGAGGGCCGGCGTGCATCAGGGGGGCCAGTGCGCGCCGGCCTGCCTTATCTGGTCGGTGAGAAGGGTCCGGAGATCGCGGTCTTCGGTCGGAACAGTTACGTTCTGCCCAATCACAGGCTCAGGGGACAGCAGCGCAGCGCTGGTGGTGTCTCGGGCATAGGCATCAGCCTCAATGCACCGATTACAATCCACGGCGTCTCCGACCCACAAGCCGCCGCGGTAGCGGCACGCCGCGAGCTGGAGAACGCCTTCGACCGGTTGGGCCGGAAACTGACGCGCTCGCGTCAAATCTCAATGCAAGGCCGTCCAATGGTCTGAACAAAAACGGAGGTCGGCATGCTGGTAGGTCTCGGACCGTTCCGCTTCCATGTGCCGACCTTCACGCTTGATGATCTCGATCAGAAGCGCATCAGCTTCGACATGCGCTTGCCGACCTGTAACTTGAGCTCGCGCCCGGTGGTCTTCCGAAAGGTCCGCAACGAGTCATCTTTGACCAGTTCCTTGTTCACAGCGGGACCGAGTAGTCGGCGGACCGGGCCATAGGTCCGACCGGATGAAGCGAACCGACCACCGCTATCGCGCGGCTGGTCGGGCTTGCTCCCATAAGTCCACAGAACGCGGGGGGCGCGCTTGCTCTGTCCAGGCAGGACCGCAAAGAACCCGCCGTTGGCTGCGAAGGATCGCTTGAATACCCTGGGGTTGTTCCAGACACCTGATCGGACATTGCCGGTGTCGTCGCCGCCGATCCGGCGGGCAGCGGCACCGCCCGCTTTCATCGACCGCAGCCCCTTGTATTCTTCGACGGGCTGCCCGCCTTGCACAGATCCGATTTCGACAACAAGCGGGCTGACGTTCCGAGTGAAGATCGCTTCGCGAACGTCACCGTATCGCTTGAAACCCGCCTGCTTCTTCACGGCCCGGGCACTGGCTGTCCGTGTCCTCCGCGCCGCGTCGATCAATCCCCGCTGCGCATCTTTCTTCGATCGGCCATCCGCCATCTTCGCAGTGGTTCGGATCATCGATTTCAAATGCTGTCGGCCGATAAGGCGGGATTGAAGCATTCCGATTCCCCTGTGTCGCATTCATTCTAGGCTTTGGCGCGAGCATCCGGGCAAGACCGAAGAGCCCGATGCGACTGCGACATGGCGATTTGGGCGGCGAAATATCGCCGATATTCTGCGCTGCGCCGCACCCGCGGGCCACCCCCCTAGGGGGTAGAAGAACCTAATTGGTCGCCCCCCGAAGTGCCCACGCTACCGCTTCCGCCCATTCAACCTTATCAATAGCGTCGACAATGATTTCCTCGAGCATCTTTGCATCGTCGTGCCAGTCTGGCCCGCATCCTGTAACCTCGACGCGAAAAGAACGGTCGAGTTCGAACCTGATCCAGAGATGACAACTCTCTGTGCGTCTCAATCGATACAGCCAGCATGCAGGCTCTTCGCCAGCAGGTGTGTACGACAGCTTTTCCCAGTCCCGTCTGAGTTCTTCGATCGAGGTTGGAACTTTGCAGATCATGTTCGCCGACCTTCAGTTCTCTGGACAGGCCGCAAAGCCTGTCCGAGAGAACGGCTCAGAATGGGATTTCATCGTAGAATTCCTCTTCACCTTCCTCATCAGCCCAATCGCTTGGAAAAAACTCTTCCTCTGTTTCTCCTTGTTGAACATGATCTCCTCCACCCTGACAGCCTGGAGGGCTGTCGGGTGGTAGGTCTTCTTCACGGTCTTCATCTACGGTCTTCCTCCCAAGTTTCTTTGGGACTTTACCGTCAAAATTCTTGGGACTTTTGCGTTCAAAAATTTGGGAGTTTTTATCGTCTAAACCGCCAGAAATATTTGGGAGTTTTGATCCCCGAAAAGTCCCGGATTTTTCTAGGGGTTTTCTCCTGAGATATCCGCGCAGCATCGGAGGCTTTCCCTCGAGCAGATGCGGATGAATTCTGTGAGTGACCCCTCGACCACCGCCGTCCTTCCAATCGACGAGGACATGTCCAGCGCTCTCCATCTTTAAAAGCAGAGCGCGCACATTCGCGGCGGAACAACCGAGCATGGTAGCCATCGAGCCCATGCTCAAATTCACACATCCCGCCGATCCGTAGTGCTCGCAAACCATGACGGCCAATTGCGAGCAGCGCGGCGGTAGCGTATGGTCCGACGCTACTTGAGAGAGCCACCAGAACTTTTCGCCGACAAGCCCCTCCGGCCCGCCAGCCGGTGGGGCTCTCTTTTTTGAGCCGACCATGTCATGCGTCCACAGGCGCGGATCGGCTTTCGATGCGCTCTCGAAGCCATGCGTTAACCTCCGAACGGACAAATGCGTTTCGGCGATCTGTCAGTGCGACAGGACGAGGAAACGTCCCATCACGAACGAGGCGCCAGATTGTAGGTCTCGAAAGAGAGGTTATTTCGCAGGTCTCGGCTATCGAGCAGAACGAGACGGTTTCAGTAGGCACAGCTTCGCTCACAGCATTCTCCATGCGTTGTCATGTCAGGAGATGTCGCGACGAGTGCCATGAGCGGCAGGTGCTTCGACTGAAGTCAGGCCCGGAACTCGTCACCGTGCCTAGCGAAAATTAGGCTCATAGCGGACATAATGTCAATTTTGGACTGAATGCAGAGAAACAATCCGTCGTTCGCCCGGTGGGCGGATCACATGTTCGGCCCATAATTCCAGCGCTGTGCGCTTTTCTCGATCATATGCCGCGCGGTTGTACACGCCCGCTACCCCGGCCCTGAAACCGCTCACGTGATTGAGTACTGCCTCGACCACATGAGGCAAAACCCCAACGTCGGCCATTCCGGTAGCAGCTGTCCGGCGCAAATCGTGCGGGCGCCATTGCTCTTCGAAAATCTGGAGGGATTTCCTGGTTGCCTGAGCGATCGCGTTCGATTCAATCGGCTTGCCGATCCGCGCAAAGAGCGGGCAGTCCGACGCCTGTTCTTTGGTAAGCTCGAGTCGACGACTGACAATCTCTAGCGCCGCGGTAGAGAGTGGCACGGTGTGGGCGAGGCCGTTTTTCGTGCGGATGGCTGGAATCGCCCATAGGCCGTTCTGGAGATCGATCTCTGCACGATTCATGCCGCAGACCTCGCCCGACCTCTGTCCGGTGAGGATCAGTAGCCGGATCACGTCGGCGGTGACCGGAGAGATTTTGGCCGATGGTAGTGCCGCCCAAAGCGCTTGAATCTCCGAATGCGTCAGTACTCGTTCGCGCCGCGTCTGTTTGACGCGAGGCCGGAGACCAGCGATCGGCGAAGTGTCGATATGGTCTTCATCGGCCGCCCAATTCAGCATCTTCCTGACGACAGCGAATACACTGCGAGACGTCTGGCCCTTGCCGGCATCTATCTTTGCGTTGACGACATCGAGGACGTCGCGCTTCCGAAGCTCCTTCGCCTTGATCTGTCCAATCGCCGGAAGTACGTCGACGCGAAGAATGCGTTCGTCTTCCGCCCAGGTTTTTTTGTGACGCTTGGCGTAGCTCTCAACATAGAGATCAGCCAGCTCGGAAAGCGTCACGGCTTCGCGTCTGGCTTTTTTATCACCCGCAGGGTCGGCTCCTTCAGCGACGGCCGCAAGGGCCTTGAGAGCAATTTGGCGCGCCTTCTCGAGGCCGATCGCAGGAAACTGTCCAAGAGTGAGCCGGCGCTTTTCGCCATTCCCATTTGTATAGACGACCGTCCAGCTCTTCGCGCCGGCCGGTGACACTCGTAGGACCAAGCCGCGTATCGTCTCGTCCCAAAAATCCGTTCTTTTTTCGACCGAAACGGACTCGACAAAGCGAGCCGTCAGTGATTTTTTTGCCATCGATTCGACCTACTGATCATTCCATGTTGAGTAGGGCGGGGTTCTCAGGGGGTTCCAGAAAGCTGAAACACCCTGAAACAGTATGTACATTATGATACGGATTTTCCGTAGCAATACCAGAGCGTTGCGGGGATCAAACTGTTGAAAGTATTTCTCTATTTGTTCATGCAAAAGAGAACTTTTAATCAGTAGGTCCAGGGTTCGACCCCCTGCGCGCTCACCATTGTAACGTCTGCCGGGTGCGTGCCGATCTTCTGACACGGACGGTAGCCGGTAAACATATCGAAATGGACGGCGCAGATGGCAATCGATGTCGGATATGCGACAGCTCTCGGCGCAGGGGCTCTCTCCTTTCTGTCGCCATGCGTCCTGCCGCTCGTGCCGCCCTATCTGTGTTATATGGCCGGCGTTTCGGTGGAGGAGTTCCGCGGTAATCCAGCGGCAGCGAATGCAAATGGCGAGACGGCGCACCGGGTTGCGCCGCGTCGCGCGCTGTTTCTTGCCGCGCTCGCCTTCGTTCTGGGCTTTTCCACCGTCTTCATTCTACTTGGCGTCGGCGCATCGACCATCGGCCGCTTTCTGCGGACATGGCAGGAACCGCTCGCCATCGTCGCAGGTCTGCTCATTATTCTGATGGGGCTGAACTTTCTGGGCGTCATCCGTATTCCCTTTCTGTCCCGTGAGGCGCGGCTGAACCATTCCGGTCGCCCCGCCAGCTCCCTTGCCGCTTACCTGATGGGACTTGCCTTCGCTTTCGGTTGGACACCGTGCATCGGCCCTGTACTCGGATCGATCCTGACCATGGCGGCAGGGCGCGGCACGGTCGGTGAAGGCGCGCTCATGCTGGCTGTCTATTCCGCGGGCCTTGGCATCCCGTTTCTGATCGCCGCCTTCTTCTCCGGCGCTTTCATGCGGTTTCTTCAGCGCTTCCGCCTTCAGATGGGCCGCGTCGAAAAAGTAATGGGCGGCTTACTCGTTCTTGCCGGCATCGCTTTTCTTACCGGCGGTATCCAGTTCACCGCGAACTGGCTTTTGGAGACCTTTCCGGGCTTCGCCACGATCGGTTGATCCTACCGGTTCGCTTGGCGTGGCGTGGGCCTTTTGATAGACCGGCCTTTCACGCGGTCACACGGTGCCGCGTCGATCCCTCACGCTAGAAGAGCCCTTCATGACCGAACGTAGCTGTCTTTCGATCGTCCTCGCCGCCGGCGAGGGCACCCGCATGAAGAGCGACCGGTCGAAGGTCCTTCACGAAGTTGCGGGCCTGCCGATGGTGGCGCATGTGGTGCGTGCGGCTGCTGCGGCGGGCAGTGACCGCGTGGCGCTTGTTGTCGGCCGGGACGCCGAGACCGTCGAGGCCGTCGCCACGCCGCACACGGCAAATGTCACAACCTATCTGCAGAAGGAACGGCTCGGCACGGCTCACGCCGTGCTGGCGGCGCAGGAGGCCATCGAAGAGCCGGCTGACGACATTCTCGTCCTGTTCGGCGACACGCCGTTGGTCCGGCCCGACGACCTGGCGGCGGCGCGAATGGCGCTTTCCGAGGGCGCGGCCGTCGCCGTCATGGGGTTCTATACGGAAAACCCCTTCGGCTACGGGCGGCTGATCGAAGAAGATGGGCAACTGGTCGATATTCGCGAGGAGAAGGACGCCTCCTTTCTCGAAAAGCAGATCCAGTTTTGCAATGGCGGGCTGATGGCGATTGCTGGCGAACATGCGCTGGAACTGCTGCGCGGCATCGGTAACGACAACGCCAAGGGCGAATATTACCTGACCGATATCGTCGCCTTGGCGCGCGCGGAAGGACATAAGGTCGTTGCCCGCGAGATCGCCTTCGAATCCGTTCTCGGTATCAACAATCGCGTCGAACTGGCCGAAGCGGAAGCCATTTGGCAACGCCGGACTCGCCATCGCATGATGGTCGATGGCGTGACGCTCATGCAGCCGGCAAGCGTTCATTTTTCGTGGGACACCGCCATTGGCCAGGATACGCTCGTGGAACCCAATGTCGTATTCGGTCCTGCGGTGTCGATCGGTCGGAGTGTCACGATCCGGGCATTCAGTCATATCGAGGGCGCGACGGTTGCCGACAGTGCGGAAATCGGTCCTTTCGCGCGGTTGCGTCCGGGCGCGGAACTGGCCGACAAGGCCAAGGTGGGAAATTTCTGCGAGGTGAAGAAATCGCGGATCGGCGAGGGCGCGAAGGTCAACCACCTGACCTATATCGGCGATGCCGAGATCGGTGCGCGGAGCAATATCGGTGCCGGCACGGTGACGTGCAACTACGATGGCTACGCCAAGCACCGGACGACGATCGGCGAGGACGTCTTCGTCGGCACCCATACGTCGCTTGTCGCCCCCGTGACTATTGGACCGGGCGCTTATGTGGCGACGGGGTCCGTCCTGACCGAGGACGTGCCGGGCGATGCTTTGGCGATTGCGAGAGGCCGGCAGGTGAACAAGGATGGTCGCGGCAAGATTTTGCGCGAGCGACTTCAGGCGCAGAAACAGCAGAAATCGTAGTACGGTCGCCCGCCCTCTGGGCAAGGTCGATATTGCAGTGCATTACCAAACCGATACGCAAATTTATTTCGCCCTTCGCGATCGGCCTGATAGGCGACGTGGACAAGCAGTTTGAGAGGCGCCATGTGCGGCATTGTTGGAATTATCGGTAAGCGGCCCGTTGCGCCGCTTCTTGTCGATGCGCTGAAGCGCCTGGAATATCGGGGCTATGATTCTGCCGGGGTCGCCACCTTGGAAGAGGGGAGGCTGGACCGCCGCCGCGCCGAAGGAAAACTGGCAAACCTCGAAGCGAAACTGAACGAAGAGCCCCTTGCGGGCCATATCGGCATTGGCCATACGCGCTGGGCGACGCATGGCGTGCCGAACGAGACCAACGCCCACCCCCATTTCTCGGCAAAGATCGCCATTGTGCACAATGGTATCATCGAGAACTTCGCCGAACTCCGCGACGAGCTGAAGGGTGCCGGCTACGCATTCGCCTCGCAGACAGACACGGAAGTCGTCGCCCATCTCGTCTCGTCCCTGGTTGCGGCGGGTAGAACCCCGACCGAAGCCGCCCACGAAGCGATCGGCCGGTTACGCGGTGCCTTCGCCATCGCGATGCTGTTCGAGGATGAGGACGATCTTCTGATCGCGGCGCGCAACGGCCCGCCCCTGGCGATCGGCCATGGCGAGGGCGAGATGTATATTGGCTCCGACGCCATCGCGCTTTCGCCTTTCACCGATTCCATTACTTATCTCGAAGATGGCGACTGGGCCGTGATCCGTTCATCCGGGGCCGAGATCTTCGACGGGAACGGCCAGACCGTCGCGCGACAGGCGCAGAAGAGCACGACCGGCGCCGTCGTCGTCGACCGGGGCAATTATCGCCATTTCATGCAGAAAGAGATTATCGAGCAACCGGAAGTCGTGGCTCATACGCTCGCTTATTATCTCGATCTGGCGAATGGCGCGCCAAAACAGATCGACTCGGCCATCGATTTCGCTTCGATAAGCCGCCTGTCCATCAGCGCCTGCGGCACCGCCTATTACGCGGGATTGATCGGGAAATACTGGTTCGAGCGCTATGCGCGCCTGCCGGTCGATATCGATATTGCTTCGGAGTTTCGCTATCGGGAGATGCCGCTCGACAAGGGCGACGCCGCGCTCTTCATTTCGCAGTCCGGCGAAACAGCCGACACGCTGGCGTCGCTCCGTTACTGCAAGGGCGAGGGGCTGACGATCGGCGCGGTTGTCAATGTTCGCGAGTCGACCATCGCCCGCGAGGCCGACACGATCTTTCCTATTCTCGCAGGCCCGGAAATCGGCGTAGCTTCGACGAAGGCCTTCACCTGTCAGCTGGCGTCGCTCGCCTCACTGACCGTTCATGCCGCAAAGGCCCGGGCCACCCTGTCGGATGAGGCCATCGCCGAAATGGTCCACGATCTGATGGAGCTGCCGCGTCTGATGACCGAGGCGCTGAAGGTCGAGCAGGAGATCGTCGGCCTGTCTCGCGATCTCGCCCATGCTTCGGACGTCCTTTATCTCGGTCGCGATACTGCCTTTCCCTTGGCGATGGAGGGCGCCCTCAAGCTGAAGGAAATCAGCTATATCCACGCGGAAGGCTATGCCGCCGGCGAACTCAAACACGGTCCCATCGCCCTGATCGACGAGGATCTGCCGGTGATCGTGATCGCGCCGTTCGATGCAGTATACGAAAAGACGGTCTCGAACATGCAGGAGGTCGCGGCGCGAGGTGGAAAGATTATTCTGATAACCGATGTCAGGGGCGCGGCTGCTTCCAGCGTCGATACGCTCAAGACGATCGTCATGCCGGATGTGCCGAACTTCATCGCGCCGATCATCTACGCTCTGCCGATCCAGCTCCTGGCCTATCACACGGCCGTTTTTATGGGCACAGATGTCGATCAGCCTCGAAATCTGGCAAAAAGCGTCACCGTGGAATAGCCACAGCACTGGAACGGATGGCCGAACCATCCTAAATTCTGCGCTGCACCCTGAACAAAAGGCCTGTCGTCAGTCCCCATGAGCCGGCTCCGTACCTACTTCCTGACAGGCTTCGTCGTTCTGGCGCCGATTGCGATCACCGCCTGGATTGCGCTTAGCTTCGTCGAATGGGTCGACGGGCTGATCAAACCGCTCATTCCCAGCGTTTACAACCCGGACACCTATCTGCCGTTTCCCGTTCCTGGAATTGGGCTGATACTGGCGCTTGTCGGCATTACGTTGATCGGGTTTCTCACTGCGAACTTCATCGGCAAGGCGATCCTTCGCTTCGGCGAGCACTTCGTCAATCGAATGCCCCTCGTCCGCAACATCTACAAGGCGTTGAAGCAGATTCTCGAGACCGTGCTGAGCGACAAGACCAATTCGTTTCAGCAGGCGGCGCTGATCGAATATCCCCGTCCGGGCATGTGGGCGCTCTGCTTCGTCTCGACCGAATCGCGCGGTGAAGTGAGGGAGGTGACGGGCGGTCCCGAGGGGTCACTTGCAGTCTTCGTACCGACGACGCCCAATCCGACATCCGGCTTTCTGCTTCTGGTGCCGCATGAGGATGTCCACATCCTCAACATGTCAGTGGAAGACGCTGCCAAACTGATTATTTCAGGGGGCCTCGTTTCGCCCGATGAGATGGAGACGACGCCGGCGCTCGAGGCGCTGGCCGAATTGTCCGAAAAGCCGCGCTCCGATGCGGACGCAGCCTGATATTTCAACCCGAACGGAGCAGCCGCACCGCTTCGTCCCGACCGAAGAGGTAAAGCAGAATACGCAGGGCTTCGCCTCGTGGTCCCGACAGTTCCGGGTCGGTAGCCAGGATCAGCCGGGCTTCCTCGCGCGCCTCGGCAAGAAGATCGGCGTGAGCGTCCAGTCGCGCCACGCGGAATCCGGGCGTGCCGGATTGCTTGGTGCCGAGAAGGTCGCCTTCGCCGCGCAGCCGTAGATCCTCTTCGGCGATGCGAAAGCCGTCTTCGGTCTCGCGCATGACCTTCAGGCGGGCCTCCGCCACTTCGTTGAGCGGTCCACGAAACAGAAGCACGCAGGACGATGCCTCGGCGCCGCGGCCGACCCGTCCCCGCAGCTGATGGAGCTGCGACAATCCGAACCGTTCGGCATGCTCGATGACGATGATGGAAGCGTCGGGCACATCGACGCCGACCTCGATGACGGTCGTTCCGACGAGAAGGCGCGTCTGTCCGGATTTGAACGCCGCCATCGCCGCGTCCTTCTCCGGGCCGCTCATTCGCCCGTGAATGAGACCCACATTGGCGCTGCCCATCCGTTCGCTCAACCACTCATGCCGCTCGGTTGCGCTGACGAGATCGCTTTGCTCCGATTCTTCCACCAGCGGACAGATCCAGTAGATCTTCCGACCGTCTGCGACGGCCTTTTCCAATCGTCCCGCCAGCTCCGACAGCCGTTCCACGGGCAGGCTGGCGGTCTGGATGGGTTGGCGGCCTGCCGGCTTTTCCGTAAGCCGCGAGACATCCATGTCGCCGAAAGCAGTCAGAACCAGCGTTCGGGGGATGGGTGTCGCGGTCATCACCAGCAGGTCCGGATTGAGACCCTTTGCCGACAACGCCAGCCGCTGGTGAACGCCGAACCGGTGCTGTTCGTCGACGACGGCAAGGCCCAGATCGTGGAACGTCACGCCCTGCTGGAAGAGCGCATGCGTTCCGACGCAAATGTCGATGGAACCGCTGGCAAGCCCGTCGAGAACCGGTTGCCGCGCGCTGGCGCTGTCGCGTCCGGTCAGGATGGCGACGGTCAGTCCGGCTGCCTCGGCGATGGGGGCGATGGTCGCGTGATGCTGGCGCGCCAGAATTTCCGTCGGCGCCATGAGAACCGATTGCGCGCCTGCCTCGGCCACATGGGCCATCGCCATCAGCGCGACCACGGTCTTGCCGCTACCGACGTCGCCCTGCAAAAGCCGCAACATCTTTTCCGGCTTGGCCAGATCGGTCGAAATTTCGGAAATCGAGGTCTTCTGGCCTTCGGTCAACCTGAAGGGTAGAACCGATTCGATGGCGTCGGGGCCAGCGCCTTTGCTGATGAAGGATCGCCCGCCATGCCGCTTGAGACGGGCCCGGACCAGCGCAATGGCCAATTGTCCCGCCAGAAACTCATCGCGTGCCAGACGACGCCAAGCGCGGCTTTCTGGCAGAATATCGTCGGGCTCTTCGGGGTCGTGGAGCCGTTCCAGCACATTCCGAAAGGTAGGCGGCGCTTCGGAAAGGTCGTCCCGATTGACGGACCGGTCGCGCCATTCGGGCAAATCCGGCAGCCGCTCCAGCGCCGCGCCGATGGCCTTGCGTAACGTTTTGGGAGCGAGCCCTGCCGTTCCCGGATAGACTGTTTCGATGGGCGGAAGGCCGCCGGCATCCTCCCGCGCCATGGCGTCGGGATGAACCATGGAGGCGCGTCCATTGAACCAGTCGAGCTTGCCTGACACCATCACCATCTCGCCCTCCGGCAACTGTTTCACCAGCCAGTCGCCATGGGCACGGAAGAAGGTCAGAGCGATCTCACCCGTTTCGTCCTGGCAGAACACCCGGTAAGGCGCGTTCTTTGCAGCCCGGGGCGCTGGTTGGTGGCGATCGACGCGAAGGCGCAGCGTCGCGATGGTGCCGGGAATGGCGTCGGCAATGGTGGTGACATCGCGCCGGTCGATCACGCGGCTCGGAAGACAGAACAGCAGATCGACGATCCGCGCTTCGTCGTCCAAGCCGGTCGATGGTACGATCCTGGCAATGCCTTCGGCCACTTTCGGACCGACACCGGGTAGGCTCGTGGCAGGCGCAAAAAGAGGATCGAGCAGGGAAGGGCGCATGACGGCAATATAACCGTCGCGTCCAACTGAAAAAGCGCCGAAGGATTTTTCTTTGGGGACATTGCCAGAGACGATCGCGGTGGCTGACAGAGCCCGTTGCGGGGCCTATATGGCAGACTTCGATTTCCAGAGGGTACGGACAATGAGTGGCACAAAGATCAGCAGTGCGTCGATCGACGATCCGCGCCGCAAGAAGCTCCTGTTCCGTGCGTGGCACCGCGGTATGCGCGAAATGGATCTCATTTTGGGGCCGTTCGCCGATGAGCGGATAGCCGATCTCGACGACGAGAGGCTCGATCAGTTCGAGGCGCTCATGAGCGAAAACGACCAGGATCTCTACCGCTGGGTGATGGGAGAGCGCGCCATCCCGCCGCAATGGGGCGGACCGCTTCTCGCTTCCATCATCGCCCACCGCCGCCAGAGAATTGGCTGAGCGCATGGCCTTTCTTTCCGATATAGCCCTGCCTGCCGGCACCGCGCGCGTTATTCTGGACGGTGTTCCAGACGGTTACGAACCCTTTGCGCTGGCTCGACTGGTCGCTGCGGCGGGTACGCGCCCGATCCTATTTGTCGCGCGGGACGGCAACCGTCTGCCGGATCTGGAGAACACGTTGCGGTTCGCCGCGCCGGAGGCGCGGATCGTCACGTTGCCGGCCTGGGACTGTCTGCCTTACGATCGAGTATCGCCGGGCGCCGATGCTGCAGCGCGGCGGCTGGACGCACTGGGCGCTATCACCAACATCGCAAACGATGGCAGTCCTGCGATCGTTCTTGCCTCCGCCAACGCAATTCTTCAACGGATACCGCCTAGCAAGGTTCTGGCCGAGCAGATTTTTCAAGCCCGGCCGGGCTCGACGCTCGACATGAACAGTCTGATCCGCCGCCTCGAATCGGATGGTTTCGAGCGGGTGGTCACAGTGCGCGAAGTGGGCGAATACGCTGTGCGCGGCGGCATTCTCGATCTCTTCGTACCGGGCGCGGAAGAGCCGGTCCGGCTCGACTTCTTCGGCGATGAACTGGAAACGGTGCGCAGTTTCGACCCCGCGACGCAGCGAACCTCGAAACAGCTCGACAGCTTCACCATGCAGCCGGTCTCGGAAGTGACCCTGACGCCCGATTCCATCGCCCGGTTCCGGCGCGGCTATATCGAAGCGTTCGGTGCGCCGCGGCGCGACGATGCGCTTTATCAGTCGATCTCGGAAGGTCGTCGGTTCGCCGGCATGGAGCATTGGCTGCCGCTCTTCTACGACGAGCTGGAAACAGTGTTCGATCTGTTGGCGGAGGCGATGGTCGTCTTCGATCATCTGGCTGTCGAAGCCTTGGAAGAGCGCGAAAAGCAGGTGGCGGATCATTTCGAGAGTCGCAAGTCGGGAGGCATGGAAACCTCCGGCCAGTCGACGCCCTATCACCCGCTCCCGCCGGAGCGTCTTTACATGACCTTGGCCGAAATCGAGGAACGATGTTCGGCGCGCGAACGGATCGACCTGACACCCTTCGATCAACCCTTCACGGAAGGACGGCGAGTCGCTCATGCCGGTGTGAAACGCGGTCGCAACTTCGCTGAAGAGCGAGCTCAACCGGACGCGAACGTGTTCGATGCCGCGGTCAGGCACCTGGCGTCGCTCCGCGGTCAGTCGAAGCGCGTTCTCGTCGCCGCATGGACGGATGGGTCGCTCGATCGCCTGTCGGGCATTCTGACAGAGCACGGGCTTGGCGGCACGAAACCGGTCGATGCTCTCGACCGTGCTATGGGGCTGGACGGTCAGACGATCGGTTTGACTGTTTTGCCGATCGAGAACGGCTTCGAAAGCGACGATCTTTCAATCGTCGCCGAGCAGGATCTTTTGGGCGATCGGCTGGTTCGCAAAAGCCGGCGCAAAGGCAAGGCGGCCGATTTCATATCGGAACTGTCTTCGCTTTCGACCGGCGACTTGGTCGTCCATTCCGAGCACGGCATCGGCCGCTTCATCGGGCTGAAGACCATCGAGGCGGCTGGCGCTCCGCACGACTGCCTGGAGCTGCATTACGCCGGCGATGGCCGGCTGTTCCTGCCGGTCGAGAATATCGAGCTTCTGTCGCGTTATGGCGGGGAGGGGACCGATGCGGCTCTCGACCGGCTGGGCGGCGGCGCGTGGCAGGCGCGCAAAGCCAAGCTGAAAAAACGCCTTCTGGACATGGCCCACAAGCTGATCCGAATTGCTGCCGAACGCGAGATGAAGGCGGCGCCTCGCCTGACGCCTCCCGAAGGTCTCTACGGCGAATTCGCCGCCCGCTTTCCCTACGAGGAGACTGAGGACCAGCAGATGGCCATCGACGCCGTGTTGGACGATCTGTCCTCCGGCCGGGCCATGGATCGGTTGATCTGCGGCGATGTCGGATTCGGCAAGACGGAAGTCGCTCTGCGCGGCGCGTTCGCGGCCGTTCTGGAAGGGTTTCAGGTCGCGGTGGTTGTACCGACGACATTGCTCGCGCGGCAGCATTTCCGCACCTTCAGTCAGCGTTTTGCCGGCCTGCCCGTCACGGTCCGCCAGGCGAGCCGTCTGGTTGGCGGCAAGGAACTGGCGGCCACGAAGAAGAGTCTTACCGACGGCAGTGTCGACATTGTCGTCGGCACGCACGCGCTGCTCGGCTCGAGCGTGACGTTCAAGCGTCTGGGCCTGCTGATCATCGACGAGGAGCAACATTTCGGCGTCAAGCACAAGGAGCGTCTGAAGGAGCTGCGCTCGGACGTCCATGTTCTGACGCTTTCGGCGACGCCGATTCCGCGCACGCTGCAACTGGCGCTGTCGGGCGTTCGCGAATTGTCGCTGATCACCACGGCGCCGGTGGACCGCATGGCCGTTCGCACCTTCATTTCGCCCTTCGACGCGATGGTGGTACGCGAGACGTTGCTGCGCGAGCGTTACCGCGGCGGCCAGAGCTTTTACGTCGTGCCGCGCATCTCTGACCTTGACGAGGTCAAGCAGTTTCTCGACGAGCATGTGCCGGAACTTAAAGTTGCCGTGGCGCATGGACAGATGCCGCCGACCGAACTCGATGACGTCATGAACGCCTTCTATGACGGCCAGTATGACGTTCTGCTGTCGACCACCATCGTCGAAAGTGGTCTCGACGTGCCGACGGCCAACACGCTTGTGGTCCATCGGGCGGATATGTTCGGCCTTGCGCAGCTCTACCAGATACGCGGCCGTGTCGGCCGCTCCAAGCAGCGGGCCTATGCGCTGCTCACTTTGCCGGTGCGCAAGAAGCTGACAGTGCAGGCCGAGCGGCGGCTGAAAGTGCTGCAGAGCCTCGACACGCTTGGCGCGGGATTCCAACTGGCAAGCCACGATCTCGATCTACGCGGTGCTGGCAATCTGCTCGGCGAAGAGCAGTCCGGCCATATTCGCGAGGTCGGCTATGAGCTCTACCAGCAGATGCTGGAAGAGGCGGTTGCGGAGATCAAGGGCGAGGATGACGCCGATTCCGGCAGCTGGTCGCCGCAGATTACCATCGGCACGGCAGTGCTGATTCCCGAAAGCTACGTTCCCGATCTCAATCTGCGCCTCAGCCTCTATCGCCGTCTGGCGGACCTGACCGAGCCTCACGAGATTGATGGGTTCGGCGCCGAGCTGATCGACCGTTTCGGACCGCTGCCCGAAGAAGTTCAGCATCTGCTAAAGGTCGTCTACATCAAGGCGCTTTGCCGCAAGGCCAATGTCGAGAAACTTGAGGCGGGGCCGAAAGGCGTGGTCATCGCGTTCCGCAACCAGGAATTCGCCAACCCGGCGGCGCTGGTCCAGCATATTGGTCGGCAGGGCGCGATGGCCAAACTGCGCCCCGACCAGTCGATCGTCTTCGTTCGCGATCTGCCGACGCCGGATAAGCGTTTGTCCGGGAGCGCCGTCATCATGGCGCAACTGGCCAAGATGGCGGATGGCGACGCCGAGGCAGCGTAATGAGCGCTCAAACTCTTGCCAATGGCAGCTCGCGCTCCGGCTAATTCAGGCTCGGGCTGTTATTCTTAAGGGACGCCGCGACGTTTCGAAGGGCTGCCGTCAGCGTTTCGGGCGGTTGCGCGCCAGACAGACCGTAACGTTGTTCGATCAGCGTGAACGGAACCCCCTGCACACCCATTTCATTGGCCTGCACGATCTCTTCCAGAACGAGATCCCGATCGGCATCGCCAGCCAGAAGCGTCAGCACGACATCCTTTTGCATCCCGGCCTCTTCGGCCGCTGCGGCGAGCGTTTGATGATCGGCCAAATTGCCGCCTTCCTCGAAGAAAATCACGAAGAGCCGTTCGACCAACCGGTGCTGAATGTCGAGATTCTCGGTGCCGGCCCAATGCAACACACGGTGCGCGTCCAGCGTATTCGGCGAGATTTCGATCTTGTCGAACGCGAAATCGATACCGGCGCTTTCACCCTCCTTGGCAACAGTATCGTAGAGTTGCTCGATCCGCTCCTGGCTGCCGAACTTGTTGATGAGATAGTCCGAACGGGCAATGCCTCCGCTGGGGATCGTCGAATCAAGCTGAAACGGCCGCCAGCGTATGGCCAGCGGCAGATCGGGCAGCGACTGCCGTGCTTTTTCCAGATAGCGGAAGTGAATGTAGCACCATGGACAGACCACATCCGAGACGATGTCGAGAATGAGTGGATTGATGGAGCTGGGTGGGCTCTGATCCAAGATCGGGTTCCTTGCGAATTTACTGGTCCGCCGCAGTTTGCCGCCACCATGTCGGCAGTTGAAATCCGTAAAGAGCGGTCTGCTCCGGATAGGCGAGATCGGCATCGTGCGCGACGCGCTGTTCGCCCATGAAATAGAACGGAACGACATAGAATCCAGAGAGCAGGACCCGGTCATAGGCCCGCACCGCCGCTTCGAATTCGTCTCGCGTGCTGGCCGCCAGCATCGCATCGATCATGGCATCGACCGCTGGATCCTTGGCTCCGGCAAAATTGAACGAGCCTTCCGCGTCCGCTGCCAGCGAAGACCAGCGGCCAATCTGCTCAGCGCCAGGCGAAAGCGATGAGGAGTAGAAGTGAATAATAGCGTCATAGTCGAAGCGCTTGCGCCGCTCGAAATATTGGGCTGTATCCACCTTGCGCAGATCGAGTCGTATACCGAGTAGCGCAAGCGTCTTCTGCCAGGATAGCGCGATCATTTCGCCATCGCTGCCGTCGATCATCAGCTCGAACGAGAGGGGATTGCCGTCCGGCCCGGTCAGTTGCCGCCCTTCCAACTTGTAGCCGGCCTCCTGAAACAGTGTCAGCGCGTTGCGGACGAAATTGCGATCGCGGCCCGTTCCGTCCGAGGTGGGCGGCGTCCACTGGCCGGCCAGAATGTCTGGGAGGATTTGATCGGCATAGGAGCCGAGCAGGGCGCGCTCGGCGTCGGTCGGCGGCGCTGTCTGCGAGTTCAGCACGGAATTGTCGAAATAGCTTCCGATCCGCGTATAGGCGTTATCGAAAATGTTGCGATTGATCCAGTCGAAGTCGAACAGATTGGTAATCGCCCGCCGCACCTTCGGGTCGTCGAAAGGCGGCCGCCGCGTATTGAGGACAACACCGCGCATACCGGAGGGCAGGGCAGACTGGAATGTCGATTTCTTCACCTCGCCGGACTGGACACGGGGAAAGTCGTAGCGCTTGGTCCAGCGCGCCGGATCGGCGTTGGCGAACGGGCTTGCCTCGATCTGGACATCGATCTCCCCCTTCTTGAACGATTCGAAGCGCGCCGTCTGATCGCGGAAATAGACGATGCGGATCTCGTCAAAATTATCGAAACCCTTTTTGGACGGAACGTCAGCTCCCCAGTAATTGGGGTTTTTGATCAGCGTGATTCGCTCGCCCGGTCGCACGTCGCTCAGCGTATAGGGGCCAGTGCCGATGATCGGCTCGAGCGTCGATTTGTCGAAGCTTTCGCGGTCGATCGCATGTTCCGGCAGAACCGGTACCATAGCGATGATGAGGGGCAGTTCACGGTCGCCCAGTTCCGGGTCGAGCGTGAAGCGGACGCCCCGCTCGCCGGTCTTCTCGATCTTTTCGATCTTGTCGCGCAGGCGCTTGTAGCGCGGATTGGCCTTTTCGGCGAGAAGGTCGAAGGTGAAGATCACGTCTTCGGGCCGCACCGGCCTGCCATCGGAGAAGGCGGCACGCGGATCGAGTTGAAACTCCACGAATGTCCGTTCCGCATCGGTCTCCACCGATTCGGCGACCAGTGGATAAAGCGTGAACGGCTCGTCGAAGGAACGCGCCATGAGCGGTTCGAACACGTTCATACCGACTTCGAGATCGTTAAGCCCGCGTACGCCATCGCCCTGAATAATGAAGGGATTGACGGAATTGAACGTGCCCGGCAGGCCGTAGGTGATACGGCCACCCTTCGGCGCATCGGGATTGGCATAGGGGAAGTGCGTAAAATCCGAGGGCAGGGCAGGCTCGCCATGCATGGCGATGGCATGGGAGGGTTCGGCCCGGACCGTCGTGGCAAGTAGCATGGAGCATAGACCCATGGCGGCCGCCAAACCCCAAGGACCGATGGTCGAAAAACGAAAATGCTTGCGTATTCTACGGATGTTGATCATGGAAACCTTGCCGGCACGGGGATTCGCGTATCGCCAAACTATCAGCCTATCGCCACGGCACAAATTGGGCGGCGCCACGTCATTCTATCGCCCAATTTGATCGGGAAACACGGGACTGTACCGATTTGTCGCGCATGAGGCAGCGAGTGAAGCGTCGGTTTCGATTTCAGAGGGATAAAACATGACAGCACTGACCAACACCGCGCGGTGTCTCGTGCTTGCCGCCGGCATGCTCGGGCTTCCTGCCATCGCAATGGCGCAGGATGCCCCCAAAGCGCCGGGTCCGAACCAGTGGACGAAGCTCTGCCAGGACAAGGCCGATCAGAAGAGCTGCCAGACGCAGTTCGTCCAGATCGCCCAGGGCAGCGGCCAGCTGGTAACGGCGATCTATATCGAGGAACTGACGAAGGGTTCTGAGACCAAGCAGGGCATTCGCGTCGTGCTTCCGCCCGAACGCGTCCTTTCCGCCGGTGTCGGCCTTCAGGTCGATAGCGGACAGATGCAGAAGCTCGATTTCACGATTTGCCCGCTTCGTCCCTCGCCAATGTGCATCGCGCAGGCGCCGATCACCGACAAGCAGATCGATGCCTTCCGCAAAGGTGGAAAGCTGACGGTCATTTCGCTCAATCCGATGGGTCAAAAGACACCGGTTTCGGTCACGCTGAGCGGTTTTGCTTCTGCCCATGACGGCGAACCGATCGACGCCTCCACGCTTGCCGCAAAGCAGAACGCGCAGAGCGAAGAGCTGAAGAAGAAGCGCGAGGAATGGGTCAAGAAGTTCCGTGAGAAGCAGCAGGATTCCGGTCAGTCCAACTGATCGCGCAAACCGCAAACTGCATTCAACGTCGGGAAAACGGAGCCGCTCTGGCTCCGTTTTTTGTTTATTCCACCGAATTGTGAGAGCTAGTTGAGAGGGATGTCGCGCGGGCGAAACTGCCCGTCTCCTGTGATCTCGAAATAGTCCGCGATCTGTGGGTGGCGGAGCGGCAAACCGCTATCGTCGGCCAGAAGATTCTGTTCGGAGACGTAGGCGACATACTCTGTTTCATCATTTTCCGCGAGCAGGTGATAGAAGGGTTGATCGCGCGCGGGACGAATGGACTCGGGAATGGCTTCGTACCACTCCTCGGTATTATCGAAGACAGGATCCACATCGAAGATAACCCCGCGAAACGGGAAGATACGATGTCTGACGATCTGTCCGATGTGAAAACGTGCGTCTTTTTGCACCTGTTGGGCCTTTCATCTCTGAAGGGGGTATCTGGTGCAGTGCGAAGCGGTTTGCAATGGTGGGCTACACCACCAAAACCAGCTCGTTGACGAGGCACTGCCGCCCGCCGACCATGGTCCCCGACCCTTGCCAGCGGCCGTTCATCTGGTGCAGTGCAGTTCCGAACGCGCGGCCCTTACGGGCGCGCTTACCCGACGGACCCCATGAACCGGTAGAAAATGGCCGAAATCTTCGCACTCGTTCTACCGTTCTTCGGCCTGATCGTTCTTGGCTATGGCGCAGGAAAGATCGTCCGCCAGCCGGTCGAAGCGCTGGGATGGATGAACATCTTCATCATCTACATCGCTCTGCCGGCCCTGTTCTTCCAACTCCTCTCGAAAACCCCGATCGAGAAACTGACCGAATGGAGCTACATCGTCGGCTCGTCGGCTAGCACCTACATCATCTTCGGTTTCATGTTCGCGGTTTCGCTATGGCGCTATCGGGCGATCCCCCGTGCCACCATAACTGGACTGGCGGCGGCCTATGGTAATATCGGCTATATGGGCCCGGGCCTGGCGCTGCTGGCGTTCGGCGCCAGCGCCGCCGTGCCGGTCGCCCTGATCTTCGCGTTCGAAAACGCGCTCCATTTCGCCATCGTGCCGGCCTTGATGGCGCTATCGGGAACCGTGGACCGCTCGCCGGGTGCGCTGGCTTTCGATGTGGTGAAGCGCATTCTGCTTCATCCGTTTATTCTCGCAACCATCGTCGGCGTGGGAGCGGCCGCGTTGGAAGCGACGCCGCCACTCGCCGTTGAACGCCTGCTCGACTATCTGGCCAATGCCGCCGCGCCTTGCGCACTCTTCGTCATGGGCGTCACGCTTGCGCTGCGACCCCTGCGCCGCGTTCCGGTAGAGCTGTCGCTCATCGTTCCGCTGAAGCTTGTTGTCCATCCGCTGCTCTGCTGGGTGGTGCTCAGCGCAATGGGCAATTTCGACCCGGTCTGGATTCAGTCCGCTATCCTTCTGGCTGCCCTGCCGACGGCAACCAACGTCTTCGTTCTTGCCCAGCAATACAATGTCTGGGCCGAGCGAGCTTCGGCATCCGTTCTCGTAACGACGGCGGCCTCAGTGGTGACGGTGACGGCGATCCTGTGGCTGATGCGGACGGGGTCGGTACCGGTCGATCTGTTCCCGTAAGGCATCGCGAACATCGCGCCGGATGGCCCTGAAACCGCTGCCGGGCGCCATGCCTTCGCGCATGAAAAAGTCTCGGAACGGGCCGACCCGTCTCAGAACGTCCAGACCGACGGCGCGCGCCATCTGCGCTGGAAGCATGCTGGACAGAAGCGAGCGGTTGAGCGAACGGACCGCCGCGGAACGCATCAGAATGTCGGATCGCCGGGCCCGGTTGTAGGCCGCAATCATATCCGCCCCGCCGGGATCGGCCTCGTACGGCGGCAGCAGTCCTGCGAGATCGGCGACATCGCGAACGGCCAGATTAAGACCCTGTGCGCCGATGGGCGGAAAGACATGCGCGGCCTCACCCACCAACACGATCCGGCGATCACCGAATTTCGGCGGCAGGGCCGTACTGAGCGGAAAGGCGGCACGCGGTCCATCAACCGTTATCTTACCCAACATGGATTGCATGCGCTCTTCGATGATCCGGGCGAGCTCGTCGTCGCCGGTCTTCATCAGTTTGCCGGCACGATGCGGCGGCACGACCCAAACCAGGCTGGACCGGTGCCGGTCGGGCAGGGGAACCTGGGTAAACGGCCCGCTTTCGGTGTGAATTTCGGTCGAGACGTAATCGTGCGAGACGTCATGCCCAAAGCAGAGCACGAGAGCCGATTGCGGAAGCGCCGCGGGCTCCTGACTGATTCCGGCCGCCTCGCGCGCCTTCGAATGCCGCCCATCTGCGCCGATAACGAGACCACAACTCAAATTCTCGCCATTGTCGAGCCTCACTCGAACGGCGCTCTCCGCAGGCGAATAGCGTTCCACTTTTGCCACCGTCCGCTTGATTGACGGTTGTTGTGACACGGCTTCGTCCAGAAGCCTGTTCAGCACGGCGTTCGGAATGTTGAAACCGAAAGCCGGTTCCTGAATGTCGGACGCATAAAATGCGACCGCCGGACTGCGGATCAGTCGTGACGTGCCATCGACGATCCGCATGACCTTCAGCGGCGCGCCGTTCTCTTCAACGGGCCTTCGCATTCCGACCTGTGTCAGAACGTCCAGGCTCGGTTGCATCAGCGCGGTGGTTCGCGGATCGTCGTGATCGACGGCTGGGCCGATCAGTCGCACCGCATGACCCGCACGCGCCAGACAGAGCGAGGCTATGAGACCGGCCGGTCCCGTGCCGATCACGGCAATGCGGTCATACGTTTCCATCCTGGCGCCTTTCATGTGAATATCGCTTCTTCCATATGGTGCGCGATGGCGCCCTGCAAACGGCATTCTTGATTGGATATGCAGTGGCGCTAGCTGCCTTCCAAACAGGGAGTGTCGCCGTGGCCAATCATGCAATCGTTATCGAACAGACAGGCGGTCCGGACGCGCTGGTATGGCAGGAGGTTCCCATCTCCGATCCCGGTCCTGGAGAAATTCGCATACGCCACCACGCAATCGGCTTGAACTTTATCGATACCTATTTTCGAAGCGGTCTCTATCCCGCCACGCCGCCCTTTACGCCCGGCAATGAGGGCGCCGGAGAAGTTGTTGCGATCGGAGAAGGCGTCAAACGCTTCGCGACCGGAGATCGTGTCGCATATACGATCGGTCTCGGTGGTTACGCCGAAGAGCGGAACCTGCCGGCGGATCGGGCGGTGGCGATCCCCGATGGGGTGTCCTACGAAACGGCGGCGGTCGCCATGCTCAAAGGGCTGACCGCGCGCTATCTGCTCTGTCAGACTCATGAGCTGAGTTCCAGACACACAGCTCTGTTTCACGCGGCATCCGGTGGCGTCGGACTGATCGCCGGGCAGATCGCGCGCCATATTGGAGCCCGCATCATCGGGACGGCTTCCAAAGGTAAACACGACCTGGCCAGAGAGCACGGCTACGACGAACTGATCGATTACAACAACGAAGATTTTGCCGAGAGAGTAAAGGCGCTGACCGATGGCGCGCTCTGCGATGTCGTTTATGACAGCGTCGGCCAGGCGACCCTCATGAAATCGCTCGATTGTCTGCGGTCGCGCGGGCTCCTGGTCAGTTTCGGCCAGTCGTCCGGCAAGGTGGACCCGTTCGATCTCGGCCTTCTATCTCAGAAGGGTTCGATCTATGTGACCCGCCCGACGCTCTATCACTATATTGCCGACCGTTCATCGCTGGAGGAGGCCGCAGCGCAGATGTTCGGCTGGCTGGCTGACGGGACGGTAACCATCGAGATCGGCCAGCGCTTTGCCCTGAAGGATGCCGCTGAAGCGCATCGTGCGCTGGAAGCGCGGGAAACGGTAGGCGCCTCGGTGTTGTTGCCGGGCTGATCCGGCGCGGCGTCAGGAGCCGCTCTTTACGGCCTCCATGGCGACATAGCTGGAGCTCGACGCGACATGGGGCAGTGCCGATATGCACTCGCCAAGGATCGAACGGAAGGTCTCTATATTCTTCGTTCGAACTTTTAGAAGATAGTCATAACCACCTGCAATCATATGACATTCCTCGACTTCTGGAATGTCCTTCACGGCCTTGTTGAAGGCCTGCAGGGCTTTTTGCCGCGTATCGGTCAGGCGGACTTCTACGAAGCAGATGTGGCCGAGCCCAAGCTTCTGCCATGACAGTCCGACGCGGTAACCGGTTATAACGCCGGCATCTTCCATTCGTCGGACCCGGCTCGATACTGGCGTTTTGGACAGACCGACCCGTTTGGCCAGTTCGGTCATGCTGAGCCGGGCGTCCCTGGACAATTCGTCCAGGATAGCCCGATCCGCCCAATCGAGTGCAATTTCGCCATTCGGTTCGATATTCTGCATAATACTGTCCAATCGGTCTGCCGTGGTGGTCATTTTAGGCACATCGCCTGGAATGGACAGGCTATTCTCGGGGGTCTTTCAATGTGAGGAGCCGATCATGCCGGTGGAGACCATTCGACTTTCCGATATCGAGGCGATGAAATACGCGCCCGAACCGGCCTTGATCGAACGATTGATGGAAACCGCCGAACTGGATGGGTCCGACCGCAAGGCGATTGTCGACCATGCGGCTGACCTCGTGCGAAAGATCAGGAAGGGTGGACGCCCCGGCCTGATGGAGGTTTTTCTAGCCGAGTACGGCCTTTCCACCGATGAGGGCATCGCGCTGATGTGTCTTGCCGAAGCGTTGCTTCGAGTGCCCGACGTCCAGACCATCGAAGATCTGATCGAGGACAAGATCGCTCCCTCGGACTGGGGCCGTCACCTCGGAAAGTCGGCATCGAGCCTGGTCAACGCATCGACATGGGCCCTGCTGATTACCGGCCACGTGCTGGACGATCGCGGTCCGGGCATCGCCAGCCATCTGCGTGGCGCGATCAAGCGTTTGGGCGAACCGGTGATCCGCACCGCCGTTGCGCGCGCCATGAAGGAGATGGGCCATCAGTTCGTGCTGGGCGAATCGATCGAGAAGGCTCTGGCTCGCGCTCGAGATGCCGAAGCCGACGGCTATACCTATTCCTACGACATGCTGGGCGAAGCGGCGATGACACGCGCCGATGCCGACGCTTACCGACAAAGCTATGAAAGCGCGATCAGAGAAATCGGAAAGCGCTGCTTTCATAACGACTTCCGAAGAAACCCTGGCATATCGATAAAGCTTTCTGCGCTTCATTCCCGCTATGAAGTGGCTCATGCCGACCGCGTCATGGCCGAACTCGTTCCCGTGGTGGCGGCACTGGCGCGACAAGCGGCGGCTGCCAATATGAATCTGAACATCGATGCTGAAGAGGCCGACCGGCTCGAGCTCTCCCTGCGAGTGATCGAGGCGGTTCTGGAAGACGATGCGCTCGCCGGATGGGACGGTTTCGGCGTTGTGATTCAGGCCTATGGCAGGCGCGCCGAAATCACCATCGACTGGCTTTATCAGCTGGCAAAGCGTCTGGATCGTAAAATCACCGTTCGGTTGGTGAAAGGGGCGTACTGGGATACCGAGATCAAGCGATCGCAAATGGCTGGCATGGACGATTTCCCGGTCTTTACCCGCAAGGCGTCGACCGATGTCGCCTATCTGGCCAATTCACGCAAACTGCTGCGGATGCGCGACCGGATCTATCCGCAATTCGCTACGCACAATGCCCATACCATGGCGGCGATCCTGCGCATGGCGCGCAATATCGCAAAGGAGAGTTTCGAGTTCCAACGCCTTCACGGCATGGGTGATCGGCTGCACCAGATCGTCAAGCAGGCGGAAAACACGCAGTGCCGTATCTATGCGCCTGTCGGCGCCTATCGCGATCTTCTGGCCTATCTTGTGCGGCGGCTTCTGGAAAACGGTGCCAACTCGTCCTTCGTCAATCAGATCGTCGATGAGAAGGTGGCGCCCGAGGAGGTCGCAGCCTGCCCGTTCGACAGTCTTCAGAACGCCGGGAGCATTCCAAACGATCATATCCGACGAGGCCCGGAACTCTTCCTGCCGGAGCGGATCAATGCTGCCGGATACGAGATCAACACCGAGACCGGCCTGGCGCTGATCGATGCCGCTCGCAAGGAAGCGGCCATCTTTTCCGCAGCGCCCATCATTGTCGGACAATCGGGGGTGGGCAAGTCTAGGGAACGGCAAAACCCTGCCACCGGCGATGTCATCGGAACCGTCGTCGACGCCAGTCTGGACGATGTCGAAAGCGCATTGTCCGCCGCGCAGCCTTGGGACGCATCGGCTGAAGAAAGGGCTGCGATTCTAAGAAAAGCATCGGACCTCTACGAGCGCGATTTCGGCGTCATCTTCGCGATTCTCCACAAAGAGGCAGGCAAGACAATCCTCGACGCCATCGGCGAACTTCGCGAAGCGGTGGATTTTCTACGGTATTATTCGGCAAGAGCGCTGGAGAACCACCATCCCGCACGTGGGGTGTTCGTCTGTATCAGCCCGTGGAATTTTCCGCTGGCGATTTTCACCGGACAGATCGCCGCGGCCCTTGCAACCGGCAATGGCGTCTTGGCCAAACCCGCCGAGCAGACGCCAGCGATTGCCGCACACGCCATTCGTCTTCTGCACGAGGCAGGCGTGCCACGCGAGGTCCTGCAGTTTCTGCCGGGCGAGGGTGGATCGATCGGCGCGGCGCTGACATCCGATCCACGGGTTGGCGGAGTTGCATTTACCGGATCGACGGACACGGCGCTGACCATCCGAAAGGCCATGGCGGACCGTCTCGCGCCGGATGCGCCACTTATCGCCGAGACCGGCGGGCTGAACGCGATGATCGTCGATAGCACCGCTTTGCCGGAACAGGCCGTCCGGGACATCGTGGCCTCCGCCTTTCAGTCTGCCGGTCAGCGTTGCTCGGCATTGCGCTGCCTCTACCTCCAGGAAGATATTGCCGACACGCTTCTTGAGATGCTCGGCGGTGCGATGGATGAGTTGACCATTGCCGATCCCTGGTCCTTCTCGACCGATATCGGCCCGCTCATCGACCAGACGGCCCAAGAGGAGATCCAGTCCTATATCGACCGGGCTGCCGAGGATGGGCGTCTTATCAAGCAGTGCACCGTTCCCGGCAATGGAGCCTTTGTCGGCCCGGCGCTCATCGAAGTGAATGGGATCGGCGATCTGGAACGTGAAATCTTCGGGCCCGTCCTGCATGTCTGCACCTTCTCGGCGGAGCAGATCGATGCGGTTACCGACGCCATCAACGCCACGGGATACGGCCTGACCTTCGGTCTGCATACCCGTATCGACGGGCGCGTCCAGACGGTCACAGACCGTATCGAAGTGGGCAATGCGTATGTGAACCGCAACCAGATTGGCGCCATTGTCGGCAGTCAGCCATTTGGCGGCGAGGGGCTTTCCGGAACGGGACCAAAGGCCGGCGGGCCGAATTACCTTCATCGTTTCACGAAGATGGCACCCGCAGTTGCGGGCGGTGCATGGAACGGACCGGCCGATCGCGAGGAATTACAGCGAGCGTTGATAAAAGCTGCGCACGGCAGAGAGATCGGCGTGGTCGACCTGCCTGGGCCGACCGGCGAGAGCAACCGCCTGCGCTATATCACCCGGCCACCTGTCCTCTGCCTTGGACCAGGCAGGAACGCGGCGAATGAACAGAAGCAGGCCGTAGAGGCGCTGGGCGGCTGTGCCGTTGTCGCCGAAGGCGAAATCGAACCGACAATGCTCACCGTGATTGAAGGGGTTTCCGGCGTCATCTGGTGGGGGGATGAAGATCGCGCCCGCACTTACGCACGAGCGCTGGCCGAAAGGCGAGGGCCTATCGTGCCGTTGATCGGCGCTATGCCCGATTTCGCTCATATCGCCTATGAGCGCCATCTTTGCATCGACACGACGGCGGCGGGCGGCAATGCACAATTGATGGCCGAGACAGAAGGCGTATGAACAGACCGATTCATCGGCCGGCTGGGTCTGTTGGTCTCGTCGGCATCGGCGGTTGACCGATACAGCCGGCTGTCGGTGTGGCGGGCTACGAACGATGAAAATGAGTACTATGTCTACGCCATAGCCCTCTAAATTCCAAATTCAGCTCGATTCTCGCATTCTCGGAGCGGCACTCGGAACTTTTTCGGCAACGGAGCGACTGGGGTCGGACGTCCGCCATCGCGTGAGACGAAAGAGGATGATTGCAGCGCAGATGCGGCCGACGGCACTGCGCAGGGCATCGACGACGCGACCGGTGTAGATCGTGTTCCAGTGACGATCAGGTTGAGCCCTGATACCCGGATTGACAGGTTTTCCTGGCTGCGATTGCGGCCTCGCTTTCGACGGTCCTGACCGCAGGGGCCCGCAAGCCAATTGCTCCGATGCGGGTGTCAAAAATTTTTTTCGAGGAATAACAGTCTGTTAGGTCTTGTACACGCCCGCGTCGCAATCTAGCAGAGCTTTCGGCATAATTATGTTATAATATTACATCACGGTGTTGTTCTCAAGCACACGCTTGAGTTTACGCAAAGTGCGTGTCCAGGACGTCCAATAATTTGGATGTCCGCTGCTAACTTGAAAAGGAATGACAGAATGTCCGATACCCAGTTGAAAGAGCGTCCCACACAAACTGAAAACAAGAAGCCATCGCCGCAAGACGACAAGGCGTTTCAAGACGCCTTGAAAGAAATCTCCGGCGATACGGAAGACTACACTGGCTTTGATGCCGGCCCGCGTCGCGACATCGGTCCCCGGACCTGAGTAGAAGGAGAGCGGGAATGTGGAGGGAATTATATCAAGATTCTCACGAGTTCATCGGACCCCGCTTGGTTCGAAGCCTCAAAACGTTTCCGCTCTCCTTTGATCATATTGCAGATGCTTTGCATGGAGCAAAGAGCGACAACGGTCCATCGAAGCTCAATTACTTCCGGGGCTACGTTGGCGGCCGGGAAGATTACAGCCTCGCGGAAAAATTCCTGCGTTACGACGTGACACCGAACAGGATCGAGAGATCGATTTCCGACGCCTTCGGCGGCGAGACACCCGAACTTGGTGAAAACGCCGGTCTCATTGTCAACGGCTCGCTCCAGTGGTCCGACCGCCTCCAGGAAGCAAGCAGCGAGCACGCCCACCAGATCGCGTCGATCTATGTCAGCCAGCAGATAACTTTTGATGTGACGCTCTTTATTGGAGCCTATGGGTCTACGCCGTTCGGAGTGCACATTGACGACGCAAGCCACCGCACAATCCTCTTCAATCTGGGGCCGGGCGACAAGGGTATGGCTATTTGGCGCAATCAGGACATCCTCGAACAGTTTGGCAAAGTCCGTAACATCCTAGACCCAGCGTCCATCAAAGCGGCTCCGGAACGATTCTTCTTCAAGACTGGTGAGGCGTTCGTTCTGCCCTCGGAACGATATCACGTGGGTCTAAACAGCACGCTGTCGACCACCGCCGCCATTGTGGTGGATATTGTCAGTGACGGAAAAGCCGCGGCAAGGGAAGCGCAAAGCCTCGGCTCTTTTTTCGATGCGATGCCGGAACCCAAGAAAGCCGAGCTGAGGGTAGTCACTTTCGAGGATCTTTCCCGCCTTAACGGTCTGCGGAGTTCGTCTAATCACTTTCTCCGGTTCGCGCGCGCGAAAAGATCGGCTGACATGTCCGGTATCTCCGAGGGGACGCTCCTACGACGATCGAAACTGGCCGGCATAGAGGTTGCCGCACTGAGACAGACCTCGATTGTCTACTCTCGCGGCTATCATCATGTTTACGAATGGGCCTTGGATCCCTCGACCTTTGAAACCCTTCTGCGTGCCGACACATTCGACGTCAAAGGTTTCCTTTCCGCTCTGCCTGGGGGGGGCGAAGCAGTCAAGGCAAAACTCCTCCTACTGAAGTTTTTCATTGAGACAGGCACTTTCGAGGTATCCCAATGACAGCGCTGTTTAGCGAGTTCTACGATGCCACCAAACGGTTTCGCCGACCATATGGCGAGAGCATCGTAACCCACCCCTACACTGAGGCGATGGTGAAGGAATGCCTTGATAGGCTAGCCAACGAACCAGATTCGAAGATTAGCAAAAAATGCCGCATTTATCGGAATGGACGTCAGCTAGGGCCCTTTGAGGCAAAGGAATTCATCATCGAGGTCAGCCGCTTTCCCACTTTGGCCAGCGTCGCATGGGAGGAACTGACCGAGGGGGAACCGTTTTTGATCTTCGTTAACTTTGCCGCCCTCCTGTCGCATGAACTCAGCGAGGCGTCGAGGCGTTTCATCGGCGATTTCGCTCGACGGTTTGAACCAGAAGGAATTTCGATCGAGCACCATCTGATCATCGGTAAATACGACGAGACTGCGTTCGGCGTGCATATCGATGATGCGACGGATCGGGTATTCCATTTCAACCTCGGCCCAAGCGCAAAAGAGATGATTCTGTGGCCACGCGAGGACTATCTGGCGTCTTATAACGGGGATCTGGCGCGGCCTTTAAAATCGGTCTCGACAAGCGGATCCCAAACTCACCCGATGCCGGTCGGCGGATGCTTCTTCCTCCCTGCAGATTACTACCACGTGGGGCGCAGCCCGCACGGTGTCAGCGTTGTGGTCTCATTGGCTTTGACACGACAGAACCACAAACATCAAATGGCAGCTACCCTGGCGGCCCTGGATCTCTTTGCCAATGTGAAGGAATCAGCCGACGACTATTACAAGGATTTTAGCAGCAGGCCCGATCCGGATGCCTTCGCCAACGTGTGGGCGAAGGCTGAGGAGATCGGTTTCGCAAATCTGCTTGAACACGCACGCGCTCGCAATCGCAGCAACAACTATTTTATTGAAGTTTCGCCGATTGACGCTTCTCCTCTTCCATCCGAAGCGGCCTGGTTCGAGATAGAGGATGCATCGAACCTGCAACTGATTGACCATAACGGCAGCCTGAACGTGTATTCGAGAGGCCACTACGCGTCGTTACACGATCCCGCTCATATCAAGATATTCAAGGATGCCGTTCAGACGGGCAGGTTTGAATTCAGCATGCGGCATTTTCAGGATGCCCGCGAACGAGGGGACCGGGGCACGGCCCTGCTTGGCTGGCTGATCGCAACTAAGGGAGCGGCGCGTTCATACGCGGCTGAGTAATATGGCTAAAGTAGATTTTGACGACACGAGGCCTGCATGCCTCAGCCTGCCGATTTGCGATATGCTGCCTTACCGCAGTGCATCGGACTTCTTTAGTGAGTTCGGCGATGCCGATATCGAGGTCACTGACGGTAGAGGCGGCTCCGTTAGACGATCGCGACTCAACGAGTTGGCCAAATGGTGGCAAAACCAGTCGGCCGCTCCAACTGAAGAGGCGCTGAACGGCAACGTTGTTCATTGGCCAATCCGCAAAGACGACAGCCACTCCGCGCCCCTCCAAAGCGTCATCGATGACGTAACGAGACATCTCATTGACGGGCATGCTGATCGGTCATGCATTTTCGATCTTTATGAATTTACCCCAATTCCCCGTTTCGCGTGGGCGATCATCGGACAGAAGTCCGTACCCGTAAAAGCCCACCAGGATATGTTCGGTACCGCGAGCTGGAACCTCCTGTTTGTCGGTCGCAAGGAATGGTCGTTTTGGGGGCCCGAGCTCTCCGTGATCGAGAGTGTCCAGCCATCGTGGACCTTCGAACAACGTCCCGGCGAACTGGTGTGGATTCCTGAGAACTGGTGGCACAGCGTCCGTTATAAGGACGCGTCCATATGCTTTTCGAAGAATCTCATCCTGCGCCGTTCGGTAGATTTTGTGCTGCAGTCGATGAAGTCGAGGGCTCCGCGCTATGCACACATACTGGAAGCCGTTCTTTTGATCGAGCAGAGGGGCAAGGCTGATGTTGCGTGACGCAGTGAGCGTTCGAACCGCGCTCGAGACAAACGGCTTTATTTCGCGCGATGATTTCCTTCCAGATGACACCTTCCGCGCGCTCAATGATCGGGTTTTGCAGTCATGGGAAGGTGGAAACGGCTGGCGCACGAGGGTCAAGGGGCCCGCGGAGGCGAAAGTTTTACCGCTCCAACCGCCCTCCAAAACCCTGAAAATTCGCTCCCTATTAGACGAACAAGCGAACGGCGCCAACTCTGGCTTCAGCTATTTGTACCACTCGCTTCACCAAGAGAATGACGACGCGGGACTGATCGCGAGAATCTCGACGGCCGTGATCGAGGAATGGAATCCGGTAATCAAAGAACTGATCGGCAAATGGGACCGAACCAATTTTTCTCTAACCGCATATACACCGCCTTCTTTTCTGGACTCGCATACGGATCACGATCCCAGCGGGCCACGCTACCAAATCACGCTGCTGCTCTACTTCGGTGACGCAGGGAAGCAGACGAAGCAAGCCGGTCTGGTTTTCGATTATCTTGGCAGGAAGTCTATCATCCCAGCCACGCCAAATCGGGCGGTGCTGTTTGTCCCCTCACCTGAAACAAACCATGGAATTCCCCGTGCGAACGTAAATGGGACGCCTGCCTACACCCGCCTCGCATTTTCAGGCTGGCTAATCTGAATGAAGCATAACAACGTCGAGCGCGTTTGGAAGCTTCGCCTGCTTGCCCTTATAGGTCGCGAGTTTTGGGTGCCCTATTCGGTAACACTGTCGCTCGTGATCGCGTCGACGGTCCTTTCTGCGCTCGCACCGCTGCTTTTCGGAAAAATCATCGACGTTTTGGCCTACCAATCCGATGGATCGCAAGCGAATGTACTTCTGCTGGTCATAGTATATCTGTTAATTCAGCTCACCTCTTCAGGACTGAAAGAGGTCTCAAACTACGTCGCCGCCTCTCGTAGCGAGATTATTTCTCATTATTTGCGAACGATTTTAACCGACAGGATTTTTCACAGAGACGGCCATCATTCGGCAGTCCTCAAGGAAGATCGTGGTAAAATGCTGTCGTTGTTTAGCAGGGACATAGAATCTCTGTGGGATCTGTTCGGATTCGCCCTGGTTGATATTGTTGCATCATCGATCATGATCTCGACCCTCTGTATCGTCGTCTTTTCGATCAGCGGCACATTGGGCATTATCATCATCGCGATATCCGCCGTGTTTTCGATCGCGTTTTATATGAACGGGCGCCGGGTTAGGACCTACTTTGCTGCGGCATCGCCCAAATTCGACAGGATGATCGGATTCATCAATTCTGCTCTGAGCGGATATGAAACCATCGTGTCCTTCCGCGCCCAACAGTGGGCGAGCCAGCTAATCAATCGGAAAAGCCAGAACGTCACGCAGCTTGCCAATAAAGCGCACCTGAGATCAACGACCTTCGCTTTCATCACTTCAACGGTCAACATCTTTGGACTTCTTCTGGTTTGGATCTTGTGCCTGCCGTCGCTCCTCCAGCAGGGTCCGGCCTATGTGGAAATAACGTTAGGACAGTTCCTCGCGGTTTTGGCGTATTTCGCGATGATTATGAATCCCTTGGAAAACATCAGTGGATCGGCGAAGGCGATAATGAAAGGGATGGTGTCGATAGAGCGCCTGTCGTCGTTCCTGCGTCACTCTCAAGGACCCAATAATCATCCGCAAACTTCGGGACTGTCGGCTTTGCAGGCGCGTTCTCCAGACACGCCTGTTATCGAAGTATCGGGCCTGGATTACGAGGGCGAGAGCGAGGCAGCCACAAAGCACATCCTCAATGGACTTTCCTTTAGTGTGGCCTATGGTGAGATGATTGGTCTGGCGGGCGAATCCGGAAGCGGCAAATCAACGCTTTTACGCGCTTTGGGAAGATTAATCGAGCCGAACGGCGGAGAGATATCCTATTTCGGGACCGCGATCGGCACGCTTTCCGAAGACGAGTTTCGGCAGAAAATCACATATGTGCCACAAGCCGCCGCGCTATTCCCGGTGGATTTCAGACAGAATATCACCCTGAACGAACACTATGATCAAAACGGTAACGCCCTGCGGCAAGCCGCGGCGGCGGCATCTGCGGGTGCATTCACTGTAAGACTTGACGATCACCTCGATATAGAAATGTCGGGGTTGTCAGGCGGCGAAGCACAAAGACTTTCACTGGCAAGAGCGTTCTTCCGGCAGACTTCCGTCCTGCTGGTCGACGAACCCACCAGTGCGTTGGACTTGACCAACAGCGTGGCTGTTGCCGACTCTTTGAAGGCAGCGGCTCGACAAGGGGCGGTCGTGGTCGCGTCGCACGACAAACATGTTCTCGAGAGATGTTCATACGTGCTTCTCTTGTCAGATGGCGCGATCGCCGAGCGCGGAAGCCATTCGGTCCTCGAAGCGAAATCCAGCCTGTATCGGTCAATCATCTCCTCACAAGGAGCGTAGCCGTGTTTAAAGTGCGATTGGCTGCAGGTGTGGAGAGGCTAACGACCGAAGAATTTAAGCTTGTTGGAACCTCATCCAAGCCACTTCCTGATGCACTGAGACCGCTGGCCTTTCTGTCGCGCGAATGGTGGTCGATCAACGGCCTGCAGCAGGCGGGCGTGTCGTCAGAGAATGTCGAAGCGTTGATCCGAGCGGGGATACTTTCCTTCGGGCTTGGCCGAGATTCATTCCCGCGAGCAGCAAGAACGTTTTACGAGGCGCAGTTCCCCGTTCATGCTGCCGCGTTCCCTTTGTTGAATTGGCTGGACGGGCCGTTGCCCATCACCACCATCTGGATCGGGCTTCCGCTCTGCCATTTGACGAACATGCGGCATTCGACAGCAACGGGTCTGGCGAGCGTGCTGGATGCGTTGAACGGAACCATTGTTCCGCTCCTTGGAATCTTTCCATTCATAAATCCCACCGAAAAGTGCCTTGAATATCTGCGGCGAGCTCACATCCTGGCATGCGATGCAGGGAAGCGGTTGGGGGTATTGGGCGGTGACCACCGGGTTGCATGGGCCCTTTTGGAAGCCGTGCGCCGTTCGACGCTGACCGGCCGGCAGATGAGATATATTCACATTGACGCGCATCATGATCTTTACGGGTCAATGGACCATGCTCGAACCGACAATGTCGCTCATTCTAACTTTCTGCTGAGGCTCCTCGAAAACGGTACGATCGACGAAGCTGTCCTGATAGGATGTCGGGATAACCCGGCACCAATCAAGCAGGTTTCGGAGCGAGGGTTTGGTGTCGTATCTTGCGCCGACTATGCGTCAGCTCCGAGAGCGGCAAGGGAGAAGCGTTACACCCATCTATCGATTGACCTCGATATCCTCGATCCTTCCATCGTTCCTGATGTATCCAGTCCCCTCGCAGGAGGTTGGTCGCTTGAAACGTTGAAGACAACCATCCGCGAGATCCTGGTGAGCGAGGCTGTGGATAGTGTCTCGCTGGTTGAGCCTGGAATGAGCGTGGCCTCGGCTGCGATAGCGAGAGACATTCTTGAGACTTTGAGCGAGTAGACTGATGGCAAACGACTATCGTGTGAAATGCGTACCAGAGTACGAGATCGATACGCGAACGGCGTCGCAGATTGTGGCGCTGTTGGACGAGAGTTTCCCCGACACTTTCGATGGCAGAACCTATTTTAAACAACTGCCGCACTTTCGCTATCTGGCGTTTGAAGGCGAAACCGTCATCGGCCAGCTAGGTGTTGATCACCGCGTTATCAGGGTGGGGGGAAATATCATCAGGATCTTCGGGATCATCGATCTCTGCGTGAGACTAGCGCATCGCGGCGCTGGCCTCGCTAGCGACCTTCTTAAGCAAGTCGAAAGCTTGGCGGCAGCTTCCAATGTCGACTTCCTTGTTTTGATGGGCGACGTCGACACGCTCTACATCGCGAATGGTTTCCACCATGTTAACCCTGCGATGACGAAGTGGCTAGCCGTTGAGGACGTTGAAAGCGTGACTATTATTGAGCGCGACCTTTCTGATTGCTTCCTCGTCAAGCCATTGCGACATACACGCTGGCCCGTTGGCAACATCGACATGATTGGATACTTGTTCTAGCTGCTCTCACCGCATCGCCAGCGTCGCATAATTCTTGACCTTTCGATCTTGCTCGCGTCGCGATGCACACCCGCAAGAGTCTGAGTTTTGCAGCAGGTATTTGCGACGCCTTGCGGCCCGAGTCTTGGGTCGCTCGTGGGACGTGAGGTTCACGTTGGGCACGACATGGAATAACATGGTGCCCGCTGGATTCCAGTGCAAAAAATTCTTATCCTGAAAGGCGCAGAACACCACCAAAGGAAAGGAACTTTGCAGTGATGGCGGGCAGCGCTGCGATATGTGAGGTCTCCGCGCCGCCCGCCATCGGTCACGTCCCGTCACGCCGTATGTGCGATGTGGTTGGCGCTTTTTTTTCCTGTTCCGTTGCGAACGCCTCTTTCCCCTTTCCGGCCCACAGCTCTCGCGCCCGTTCTCCGTCTACGCCGTTAAGCTTATCGGCCATCCAGATCAGCGCACCGTAGATCATGGCGCGGTCGTCGCCTGTAAGGTCCACAATCCCCGCCTTGACGACAAGGCCACCGAGTTCGATCAGATGCCGCGTTCGCTTGCGGCGCTCGATCTGCCAGTTGCGCATGTCATGTCGCGCCCGCGCCGCCCGATGCCGATTGCGCGCTGCCCGGTTGCGCCGGAGCGCCGCCAGCGTTGCGGTCAGGCGCTGGTGCAGTTCGCCGCGATTTGCTGCGAAAGAACGCCGCGCCGCGATTCGCCCACGCCTCCCTCTTTCCGGCGTCTTTGGTTTCCGCCAGCGCAACCAGCGCACCAGCCAATTCGTCGATGGTGAGCACATCGGCTCCGGTGGCGATGACCAGCTCGCCGAGTTGCTGCACCTTGCGGGTTTTCAGTTCTCGCGCCTTGTCTTCCAGTGCTTTCAATTCTGCATCATAATCCCGTGGCTTGCGCACCATCGTCTCCATAAGCTGTTGATGCAGAGATGATAGTTGCTTGGAAGCCTGAACGCAGTATTGTTGCCGGGACGGTGTGGCACGGCCCGGTCCATCCCGAGATTTTTTCGAGGGAGGGCGCGCTTATACGTCGTTCCGACGTGCGCTTCTTCGTGACAATTCTTGATCGCGATGGCGATCTATCATCTTCATGTCAAAGTCATCGGCCGCAAGGCTGGGAGTAGCGCGGTAGCGTCTGCCGCCTACCGCTCGGCCTCGCGGATGCGCGACGAACGCATCGACCGCGTACAGGACTTTTCCGCCAAGCGTGGTGTCGTCCATTCCGAGGTGCTGCTGCCGGACGGCGCGCCGGAGCAATGGTCCGACCGCGAACGGCTCTGGAACGATGTGGAGGCGTTCGAAGTTCGAAAGGACGCGCAGCTTGCCCGCGAGGTGGAGTTCGCCATTCCGCGCGAGATGACGCAGGCACAGGGCATCGAGCTTGCCCGCGATTTCGCACAATCCGAATTTGTCGATCAGGGCATGATCGCCGACCTGAATGTGCATTGGGACATCGGCGAGGACGGCATGCCGAAGCCCCATGCGCATGTGATGCTCACCATGCGCAGCGTGGACGAGAACGGTTTCGGCCCGAAGGTGCGGGAGTGGAACCGCACGGAGATAGTCGAACGTTGGCGTGAACGCTGGGCCGAGCATGTCAACGAGCGGCTGGCCGAACTCGACATAGACGCGCGGATCGATCATCGCAGTCTTGACGCACAGGGTATCGGCCTGGAGCCGCAGAGCCAGGTCGGTGCACCCGCGAAGCGCATTGAGGGCGAAGGGATCGAGGCCGCCGACCGCGCGGACATGCACCGCGAAATAGCCCGCAACAACGGCGCGCGGATCATCGCTGATCCCTCCGTTGCACTGGACGCGATCACACATCGGCAATCGACCTTCACGCGGCGCGATATGGCAATGTTCGCGCATCGGCACAGTGACGGCATCGAGCAGTTCAACGAAGTCATGGGCGCGATGGGCGGCTCGCCCGATCTGGTCGAACTCGGGCAGGACAGACGCGGCGAGGATCGGTTCACCACACGCGACATGATCGAGGCCGAACAGCGGTTGCACCGCGCGGCGGAACTCATGGCCGGGAAGGAATTGCACGAGGTCAGCGACCGAGACAGAGCGGCCGCACTTGCGCACGCCGAACAGCGCGGTCTTGTCCTCTCCGGCGAGCAGGTTGGTACGCTGGCGCATGTCACGGACGGGCGCGATCTTGGCATCGTCGTGGGTTATGCCGGGACGGGAAAGAGCACCATATTGGGCGTGACGCGCGAGGCTTGGGAAGCGGCGGGCTTTGAGGTTCGCGGCGTTGCTCTGTCCGGTATCGCCGTCGAGAATCTAGAAGGCGGATCAGGCATCGCCTCGCGCACCATCGCCAGCATGGAACATGGCTGGAAACAGGGTCGCGAAATGCTCACCAGCCGCGATGTGCTTGTCATCGACGAGGCGGGCATGGTCGGCACGCGGCAGTTGGAGCGCGTGCTGTCACATGCGGCGGAAGCGGGCGCGAAAGTTGTGTTGGTCGGCGATCCGCAGCAATTGCAATCCATCGAGGCAGGCGCGGCCTTCCGATCTGTCTACGAGCGTCACGGCGGCGCGGAGATCGGCACCGTCCGCCGCCAGCGCGTGAACTGGCAGCGCGCGGCCACCCGCGATCTGGCCACCGGCAGAACCGTTCATGCGATCCAAGCCTATGACAGTCATGGCATGGTGCATGAGGCCGCATCCCGCGAGCACGCGCGCGGCGATCTGATCGACAGATGGGACCGCCAGCGGCAGGCGTCACCAGACAGCAGCAGGATCATCCTCACCCATACCAATGCTGAAGTGCGGGAACTCAATAAGGCCGCCCGCGACCGAATGCGGGAGGCTGGCGATCTGGGCGAGGACGTGCGCGTCACAGTCGAACGCGGCGCTCGCAGCTTTGCCTCCGGGGACCGCGTCATCTTCCTGCAGAACGAACGCGGGCTTGGCGTGAAGAACGGCACACTCGGCACCATCGAGCAGGTCAGCGCACAGAGCATAACAGTGCAGGCCGATGATGGCCGGTCCATTGCCCTCGACCTCAAGGACTACAACCGCATCGACCACGGATATGCCGCGACGATCCACAAGGCGCAGGGCATGACGGTGGACCGGACGCATGTCCTGGCAACGCCGGGCATGGACACCCATGGCAGCTATGTCGGCTTGTCACGGCATCGCGATAGCATGGACCTGCATTATGGTCGCGACGACTTCGCCAATCGAGACCGGCTCACCAAAACCCTGTCGCGCGACCGCGCCAAGGACATGGCGACAGATTACGAACCAGCGCAGGACTATGCCGAACGGCGTGGCATCACCTTCCGCAAGCGGATGGAGCGGGTTGTTGAGATCGCAAGGCAGGTGCCGGAGAAGGTGCGCAGCATGTTCGACGGCCTGCGCCTCTCCGCAGACGGCGCGCCTTGCGCGGACGCCGGAGATCGGCCGCAAATGGGAAGAGCGGACGCGGATGGTCCGCAGCGTGAACCGGCATCGCTTGCGAGGGAGGATGCCGATGACCCGGAATTGGCGATGCGCCGTGCCCGAACCGATGCGCTCAAGCGTCATGCCCGCGCGGTGGACGGGATATTCAGTACCGAGGACACGGGCGGCAAGGCCAGCCCTGAGCAGATGCGCGAATTGACCGATGCCCGCAAAGCCTTTGAGGAAGTGCGGCCGCATGGCTGGCGCGATGCCGAGGCCGCGTATGTCAAAGACCCGGAGCTTGCCCGAGAGGCAGGCAGTGGCCGTGTCAACCGCGCGGTTCGCGCCCTGCAGCTCGAAACAGAAATCCGCACCGACCCGCAGCGCCGCGCTGACCGCTTCGTGGAGCGCTGGCAGAAACTCGACCGCACCAGCCACCGCCAATACCAGACTGGCGACATGTCCGGCTACAATGCCACCCGCTCGTCGATGGGAGACATGGCGAAAAGCCTCCAACGCGATCTGCAACTGGAATCCATCCTCGTAAACCGCAAATTGGAACTCGGGATTCAGTTCGAATCAGGCCGCCGACTCGGCGCCGAACTCGCCTTCACCCACGGCATCGACCTGGGACGGGGACGCGGGATCGGCCTCTAAGATCATCCTATTTGCCGCCGCTTCTACGCCACAGCACGACGCCAGCTAAATAGCTATTGCGCAACGGTAATTCGCCGCTCTGTCTGATTCCCGCACCCTTCAGGAACAACCAGCAGGAGGCAGAAAAGCCATGCGCCAACCAGACCGTATCATCCGCATGAACACCGTCCAAGACCGCACCGGCCTGTCCCGGTCCACGATCTACCGCAAGATCGCCGAGGGCACCTTCCCACCCCAACTCAAGATCAGCATCAACGGCGCGGGATGGCGCGAATCCGACATCAACCGATGGGTTGCCGATCCGGTCAGATGGCGGCCGGAGGAAGAAGCCGATGAAGCCCGCTAAGGCTACCGCGTCGGCCGATCCGGAACATGACGGAGCAACCGACGAATCCCATTCCCCGCGCGCCGACAGACCGCTCACCGCGTCGGAGCAGCTTGAGGAATTGCTGGACTATCCGTGGCCCTTTCCCGGCAGGCCGCCCAAACATGACCTGTCCACATGGACCGTCACCGACGACTGGCCCGACCCCGTTCCAGTCACGGAAGCCGAGATCAAGGTGTTCGAGCGGTGGTTCGGCGACCTGTTCGATGAACTGTTCGGCTCCGGTGGCTGAACCCTGTTTCCTATTGCGATATGAGTTATAGAGTGGTACATATGCCCGTCATTGGAGTGACGCTGTGATCGTAGGCTTTCGGGACGACTGGCTGCGGGCCTTCTTTGTGGATGATATCCGCTCTCGCAACATCCCTTCCGACCTGGAAGCCCGCTTGTTCCGCAAGCTCCAGATGATTGACGACGCCGTGACCGATCAGGACTTGCGCGTGCCGCCCAGCAATCACTTCGAGAAGCTGCGCGGCAATCTGGCGGGTTTCCATTCCATTCGGGTCAACCAGCAATGGCGGTTGATCTTCCAGTGGGATGGTAAGCGCGGCGAGGCGGACGGAATCTATCTGGACGATCACAGCTACCGATGAGAACGAGGCAAAGATGCTGACCACCAAGCGCAAGCCGGCGACTGTCGGCGAAATCCTCACTGAAGAGTTCATGCAGCCGATGGGTTTGACGCAGGGGGCGCTCGCCGAGGCGATGGGCGTTCAGCGCAAGCACGTCAACGAGCTGTGCGGCAATCGCAGGAACGTGACGGCGGCAACGGCGCTGATCCTGGCCCGTGTGTTCGGCAACAGCCCGGACTTCTGGCTCAACGTGCAGCGGCGCAGCGATCTTTGGGAGGTGATGAACACGCCCAAGGAGCGCGAGCGGGTCGAGCGCGCGCGTCCATTGGAGAATGCGGCTTGAGCGCAGTCATGCGGCCAGATAGTTGCGGTCGAGTCATAATTGAGAAGGAGACATCGCCATGACCGCTTCCACCGTGCCGCTACGCGCCGCCCTTTACCTGCGCGTTTCGACGGCGCGGCAGGCCGAGCATGATGTTTCCATTCCCGACCAGAAGCGGCAGGGCGAAGCCTATTGCGAGGCGCGCGGCTTGCGGCTGGTCGAGACCTTCATCGAACCGGGCGCATCCGCCACCAACGACCGCCGCCCGGAGTTCCAGCGAATGATCGAGGCGGGCACGTCTAAACCCGTGCCGTTCGATGTGGTTGTGGTCCATTCGTTCAGCCGCTTCTTCCGCGACCATTTCGAGCTTGAGTTCTATGTCCGCAAGCTCGCCAAGAACGGCGTGAAGCTGGTTTCGATAACTCAGGAAATGGGCGACGACCCCATGCACGTCATGATGCGGCAGATCATGGCGCTGTTCGATGAATACCAGTCCAAGGAAAACGCCAAGCACGTCATGCGGGCCTTGAAGGAGAACGCGCGACAGGGCTTCTGGAACGGCTCGCTTCCTCCTATCGGCTACCGCACCGTCGCTGCCGAGCAGCGCGGAGCCAAGACCAAGAAGAAGCTGGAAATCGACCCGCTCCACGTCGACACGGTGCGGCTGATCTATCGTCTCGCCCTGGAAGGCGACGGCACCACCGGCCAGATGGGTGTCAAAAACATTGTCTCTTACCTCAACAAGCGGCGCATCTTCACCCGCGACGGCGGACGTTGGGGCATCGGTCAGGTTCACCGCATCCTCACCCGGCGCACCTATATGGGCGAGCATGAGTTCAACAAGCGCAGCAAGACCAAGGAATTGAAGCCCGTCAGCGAGATCGTGACAGTTCCTGTCCCGCCGATCATCGACAAGGAAATATTCGAGGCGGTGCAGAAGCTCCTCAAGGCCCGCAATCCCAAGGTCATGCCCGCCCGCGTCATCAGCGGCCCGACCATGCTGACCGGCTTGATCCATTGCGCCAAGTGCGGCGGGGCCATGACCATCCGGACCGGCAAGGGCGGGCGTTATCGCTACTATGCCTGCTCGATGAAGGCGCGGCAGGGACCGACCGCTTGCACAGGCATGGCCGTGCCGATGGAGAAGCTGGACGATCTTGTGGTCAATCACCTTGAGAAACAGCTACTTCAGCCCGAGCGGCTGGAAACCGTTCTTGCCGCCGCGCTCGACCGCAGGGAAGAACATGCCGAGCGCCGCCGCGAGCATATCGCCGAACTCAACAAGCGCGCCGCCGAATCGGAACTGCGCCTCAAGCGGCTTTATGACGCCATCGAGGCAGGAGTGGCCGATCTGGACGACCCGGCGCTGAAAGACCGTATCGACGGCCTCAAGGCCATCCGCGATCAGGCCAAGGCCGATGCAGAGCGAGCGCAGGGCATGCTTCAAAACACGGGGCAGAAGGCGGTAACGCCGCAGATGCTGCGCAAGTTCGCCGCAACCGCCCGCGATCGTATCCGGCTGGAAGGCGGTGGCTATCGCCGCGACCACCTGCGCGCGCTCGCCCAGCGTGTCGAGGTGGCCGAGGGCGAGGTTCGTATCATGGGATCGAAGTCTCGGTTGCTACAGACGCTTGTGGCGGAAAGTGGCGTAAACTCAGTGCCCACTCAGGGACTGAAGTGGCGGATGGGGTGGGATTCGAACCCACGGTACGGTCTCCCGCACGCCGGTTTTCAAGACCGGTGCCTTAAACCACTCGGCCACCCATCCGGTGACGAAGCGCTTCATAGGGCGAGCGCCCGATTGCTGCAAGCGTGTTCGTTTGGTCACAGCCTTGCCACTTGAGCGCCGCATTCTGGCGGCACACGGGATGAACGGATAAGAGGCATGCGTCGGCACGACTGCCGACGTCGAGCGCAAGGGGCCCTTCATGAATCGCCTGTTTGGCTGCGGTACGGCTACGGCCCTCATTTTGGCCAGCGGTCTTCTGACGGCCTGCACCACCTCCAATCAACAGGCGTCCAAGTCGATGGCGTCACCCGATACGCTTGCCACATCGGAGCAAGGCCAATCGTCCGATCCGAAAAAGTCGGTCGCCGGTGAGAAGCTGGCCCTTGTGGAAGAAGGAAAAAGCGGTTCGACCAAAGCGCTCGAAAACGCGGTGGGCGCATCGGTCGCATCGGCTACCGAGCCGCGGACGCGCCTTCGCCGGGGCGGCGGCAGCTACAAGATCGGCAAGCCATACAAGATCAGGGGCCGCCTTTACGTGCCGAAGGATGAACCTGGCTATTCCCGTATGGGGCGCGCATCCTGGTACGGGCCGGGTTTTCACGGACGCATGACGGCCAATGGCGAGATCTTCGATCAGGATGCGCTGACAGCAGCTCATACCACATTGCCGCTGCCGAGCTATGCGCGCGTGACGAATATGAAGAATGGTCGGTCGGTCGTCGTACGCATCAATGATCGTGGCCCCTATGCCCATGACCGCGTCGCGGATCTGTCCAAGAAAGCGGCCACGATGCTCGGCTTTCATCGCGCCGGTCACACGCAAATCAAGCTGGAATATCTTGGCAAAGCGCCGCTCGAAGGCTCCGATAAGGGCAAATTGCTGGCAAGCTACAGCGAAGACGCAGATGCGCCTGCCCAATTACCCGGAGCGGCGATGGCGGTGGCTATGGCCGGTCAGATCAGGGATGGGGTCGAGGCCGTTGGCAACGGCGTTGCCAGCCTTCAGAAAAGTGCCGCTAAACTCCTGCCGGGGGTTCCCAAACGCAGGGAGGGTGACCAGATCGATGCAAGGGATCTTTCGACTGAGGTCCAACGCGAGCGATTTGGGCGTGAAGCTGTGGCCCATCCCCTCGGCTATGCTGCCAGGCCCCTGGCCCGGCCGGTCGCGTTCGACCGCATTCTGACAACAGCATCTCCTGAGTGATGAGCCGTCTGCCTCTTGCCGGGTCGCTCCTGGCTATGATTCTTCTCTCATTGAATCTGACGGCCGCTGCGGCGCCTATCGAAACGGCCGCCAAACAGGTTCTTCTGGTCGACGAGGCCGATGGTACGGTGCTGTTGGCGCGCAATATTCACCAGAAGGTCGAGCCGGCCTCGCTGACCAAGCTCATGACGGCGGAAATTCTGTTGTCGGAACTCTCTGCGGGCACGGTTCGCGAAGATACCGTCTTCACCGTATCCGAACATGCCTGGCGGACCGGCGGCGCGCCCAGCGGCTCGGTCGCCATGTTCCTCAAGCCGAAGGAAGAGGTGCCGGTCATCGACCTGCTTCGCGGCATTGTGGTGCAGAGCGGCAATGACGCCGCCATCACCATCGCCGAAAATTTGGCAGGCTCCGAAGAGCAGTTTGCCGAGCGCATGAACAGCCGCGCGGCCGAACTTGGATTGACCGACACGACCTTTCACAACCCATCGGGGCTGAGCCATCCGGACCAACTCGTCTCGATGGCCGATCTGGTGACGCTAGGGCGACACATTCACCGCACCTATCCGGATTACTGGCCGATTTTTGCCGAGCCGGCCTTCGAATGGAACAAGGTGTTTCAGCGCAATCGCAATCCGGCGCTCTCGCCGCGAATCGGCGGCGACGGTCTGAAGACGGGCCAGAACGAATCGCTCGGTTTCGGTGTCGTCGCTACGAAGGCGAAGGGCGACCGGCGCGTCTTTCTGGCCATGGGCGGACTGACCAGCCGCGACGAGAGATTTCAGGAGACACGCAAACTGCTCGACTGGGCGTTGGACGGCTTCGCGCGCAAGCCGCTTTATCGGGCGGGGGAGCTTGTGGAAACCGTGCCCGTCTTCGGCGGCACTAAGGAAAAGGTTGCGCTTTTGCTGGCGGAGACCTTTCGGCCGCTGATACCGGTTGACGGAGCTGGCGTGGACGCGCAGGTCATGTATTCGGGACCGATCGCAGCGCCAGTTCAGCGGGGAGAAGAGATCGCCAAACTGATCGTTCGTGTGAACGGTAGCGAAACGGTGAGCGTGCCGCTTCTGGCCGCGGACGATGTGCCGAGCAAGGGACTCTTCACCCGCGCGGCCGATGCTCTCAGTGAACTGGCCTTCGGATGGCTTCGCAATGTGGAACTGCCTTGGACAACCGCATCCTGACCGACAATTCTTCAAGCGATTGCAGCTTGGCCATTGCCATCGGCGCACACGGCGCACTAAGCCAGAACCATGGAGCATAGAGGCGTTTTCCTAACCTTCGAAGGCGGTGAGGGCTCGGGCAAGAGCACGCAATTGCGCCGCCTCGCCAAAACCATGCAGCGCGCCGGTCGCAGCGTGCGCGTTACGCGCGAGCCCGGCGGCACGCCCGCGGCTGAAGCGCTTCGCACGGCGCTTCTGTCGGGCGAAGCCAAGGCGCTTGGGCCGCTTGCCGAAGCCTGCCTGTTTGCCAGCGCCCGAGCCGATCATGTCAGCCAGCTGATCAAACCGGCGCTTCGGCAGGGACAGGATGTGCTATGCGACCGCTTCATCGATTCCACGCGCGCCTATCAGGGTGGGGCAGGGGTCTCCGCCGAGCATCTGCATCTTCTGGAAGAGCTGGCGCTGGGCGATCTGAAACCGCACCTCACGCTACTGCTCGATATTGACGTCGAAGAGGGCATGAAACGTGCCGACGCCCGGCGGCAAACGGACGAGCCGGACCGTTTCGAGGCGGACCGCATGCCCGAACACGAACAGCGGCGGCAGGCCTTTCTTCAAATGGCGGGCAATGAGCCCGATCGCTTTGCCGTGATCGACGCATCGCTGCCGGTCGATGCCGTTGAGGCAGCCGTGACAGCTATCGTGACGAAGCGGCTGGGAATCGATCTGCCGCCTGTCGGGAAACGGTCATCGTAATGGCCGTGCTCGATGAAGACCTGGTGCGTCCGGCTCATGACGATCTGGAAGGCATTGTGCCGCCGCAAATGTCCGGCGCGCCTGTCGGCCACGATGCGCCGTGGAGCCAGTTGGAGAGCGGCTACCAGATAGACCGTCTGCCGCAGGGTCTCATTCTGACGGGTCCATCAGGAATCGGAAAGGCGACCCTGGCCTTCCAGTTCGCGCGCTATCTTCTCATGCATCCTTCGCAAGCCGAGGCGCCGACAAGTGGGCCGGACTTTGCCGTGCCGGAGAATCTCTACCGTCAGGTGGCGAGCGGCGCCCATCCCGACCTTCTGCACATTCGCCGACCGTTCAACACCAAATCGAAGACGTTCCGCACCCGCATCACCGCCGAGGAAGTGCGTGCCATCGGCCGGTTTCTAGGGCACACCAGCGGCGATGGCGGCTACAGGATCGTGATCGTCGATCCGGCGGAGGATATGAACACTCATGCAGCCAACGCGCTGTTGAAGGTGCTGGAAGAGCCACCCAAAAACACCCTGTTCCTCTTGATCAGCCATGCGCCGGGACGGCTGCTGCCGACCATTCGGTCTCGCTGCCAGATGCTGAGACTTTCGTCGCTTCGGTCCGGCGATATGCAGGTCGTTCTGGATCGGCTCGATGTTGCCGGACCGCCGGACGGCGATATGGGCCGAATTGGCGCGATGGCGGAAGGAAGCGTTCGGCGCGCCATTCTTCTGCTGGCCTTTGGGGGGCTGGAAATCGCAGAAGCGGTCGATGGCATCCTGAACGGCGGATCGTTCGATTTGCAGACCGCAAAGGCCGCTGCCGCTTCGGTAGGCGGACGCGGCAGCAATGATGCTTTCGACCAGTTCAACCGACATGTCGACGACAGGCTGACGCAGATGGCCCGCGACCAAGCCGTGGCAGGGCTGGGAGGTCGCGCCAATCGTCTTTCCCTCTATCACGCAGAGTTCAACGAGGCAGTCGAGGCCGTGCGCACCTACAATCTCGACCGGCGACATCACGTGGTGAAAACGTTACGCGATCTGCACGAGTTGCTGCACCGCGACTGACCAATATTCAAGCCATAGTAAGCCTTTCCAGCAGGCAAGCCTTGCTTTATCTGAACGCCGAGCCGAAAACCGGCTCCGGAACCGAGAGAGACCATGAGCGACGATCGCTTCTACATAACCACGCCGATCTTTTACCCGAACGGCGTTCCCCATATTGGCCATGCCTACACCGCCGTTGCGACGGACGTTCTGGCGCGCTTCCAGCGTCTCGACGGCAAAAAGGTCATGTTTCTGACGGGAACCGACGAGCACGGCCAGAAGATGCAGCAAACGGCTGAAGGCGAGGGGATCGAACCGATCGAACTGGCCGACAGGAATTCGGCGGTCTTCCGACGTATGGTCGAGATGCTCGGTTGTTCGAACGACGATTTTATCCGCACGACCGAAGACCGCCATCGCGAGGCCTGCCAGGCGCTTTGGCGCAGGATGGAAGACAATGGCGATATCTATCTCGATACCTATGGCGGCTGGTATTCGGTTCGCCAGGAGGCTTTCTTCGACGAAAAGGAAACCACTCTGGGCGAAGACGGTGTCCGCCGCGAACCGCTCGGCTCGCCTGTCGAATGGGTCGAGGAGGAGAGCTATTATTTCCGCCTGTCGGCTTATGGGGACAAGCTGCTGGAGCATTACCGCGACAACCCGGATTTCATCGGTCCGGCCGAACGGCGCAACGAGGTCGTCAGCTTCGTCAAGGGCGGTCTGAAGGATCTGTCGATCAGCCGCACGACCTTCGACTGGGGCGTGCCGGTGCCCGGCAATCCGGACCATGTGATGTATGTCTGGGTGGACGCGCTCACCAACTATCTCACCGCTGCCGGCTATCCGGACGAAACGGATGAGAACTGGCCGTTCTGGCCGGCCGATGTCCATATTATCGGCAAGGACATCATCCGCTTTCATGCGGTCTACTGGCCCGCTTTTCTGATGAGCGCCGGCGTTCCGCTGCCGCAACGCGTCTTCGCCCACGGCTTCCTGCTCAACAAGGGCGAGAAGATGAGCAAGAGCGTCGGCAATGTCGTCGACCCATTCAACCTCGTCGAAGCCTATGGCCGCGATCAGCTGCGCTACTTCCTGATGCGCGAAACCGTGTTCGGTCAGGACGGCTCCTACAGCCACGAGGCCATCGTGGCGCGGATCAATGCCGATCTCGCCAACGATCTGGGCAATCTCGCCCAGCGTTCGCTCTCCATGATCGGCAAGAATTGCGACGCCGCGGTGCCGAAGCGCGGCGAACTCACCGCAGCCGACACGGCCATGCTGGAGCAGGCGAGGGGGGCGTTGAGGGAAGCGCGTGAGGCGATGGCGCATCAGCGGATACATGCCGCGCTCGGTACGATTTTCGGCGCGGTCTCCGAAGCCAACCGCTACTTCGCCGGCCAGGAACCCTGGGCGCTGAGGAAGACCGACCCCGACCGCATGGCGACGGTGCTCTGGACGACCGCCGAGACGCTGCGCATTCTGGCAATCTTGGCCCAGCCCGTCATCCCGGAGGCCGCCGGCAAGCTGCTCGATCTTCTGGCCGTGCCCGAGACTGAACGCGACTTCGCCCATGTCGATGTCGCCTATGAACTGAAGGCCGGCGTACCGCTGCCGAAACCGCAGGGCGTCTTCCCGCGTTTCGTCGAACAGGATGAAGCGGCAGGGAAGGGGGCGTGAGCCCGGTGACGTTGATCGACAGCCATTGCCATCTGGATTTCCCGCAGTTCCAGGACGACTTCGCGGGCGTTCTGTCGCGAGCCGAAGACGCCGGCGTTCGGCGGATGGTAACCATCTGCACCCGTGTTCGGCGTATCGATACGCTACGCGCCATGGCCGAGGCTCATCGCGAGATCTATTTTTCCGTCGGCACCCATCCGCACCAGGCGGCGGAGGAAACCGACATCACGGTCGACGATCTTCTGCGACATGCGGCGCATGAGAAATGCGTCGCGATTGGCGAAGCGGGCCTCGATTACTTCTACGACAATGCGCCGCGCGACGATCAGGAACGCGGCTTCCGCATCCATATCGACGCCGCCCGGCAGAGCGGTCTGCCACTCGTCATTCATGCCCGCGATGCCGATGACGATATTGCCGCGATCCTTCGCGAAGAAAGCGGGAAGGGGCCCTTCCCCTTCATCATGCACTGCTTCTCAGCCGGTCGCCCCTTGGCCGAAACCGCTATCGAACTGGGCGGCTATGTATCCTTCTCCGGTATTCTGACGTTCAAGCGATCCGACGAGTTGCGATCCATCGCGGCGGATCTGCCCCCGGACCGGCTGCTCGTCGAGACCGACGCACCCTATCTTGCGCCGCAACCCTGGCGCGGGCAGACCAATGAGCCGTCCTATGTCGCTGAAACCAATCGGGTTCTGGCCGAGTGCCATAGCGTCGATCCGGAGCGGATGGCGGAGATGACGACGCAGAACTGTCTGCGCTGCTTCAGTAAGATGCCGCCATTGCCGGAGGCCGTCTGATCTCATGGCGACACTGCGGTTCACGATGCTTGGATGCGCCTCATCGCCCGGCGTGCCACGCCTGAATGGCGACTGGGGAAAATGCGATCCGAACCAGCCGAAGAACCGCCGGTTGCGGGCCGCGGCGCTCATCCAGCGCATCGCCGATGACGGACAGACGACCACGGTCGTGATCGATACGGGTCCCGATTTCCGCCAGCAGATGATCGCGGCTGGCGTCACGGAGCTGCACGGCGTGGTCTATACCCACGCCCATGCCGACCATCTGCACGGCATCGACGATCTGCGCGGATACTGGCTGACGCAGGGTGCATTGATCGAGAGCTATGCCGACAATGCAACCTTCGCGCGCATCTTCGATGGCTTCCAATATGTCTATGAGACGCCGCCGGGATCGGCTTATCCGCCCATTCTGCGACGCAACGAGATCGCGCCGGGACGGCACTTCACCATCGAGGGCGATGGCGGCCCGATCCCGTTTCTGCCTCTCTATCAGGAACACGGCTCGATCCATTCTCTCGGCTTTCGCATCGGGCCCATGGCCTATTGCACGGATGTGTCGGCCTGGCCGGAGGAAAGCGTCGCGCAGTTGCACGGCCTCGACCTGCTAGTGATCGACGCGCTCCAATATCGCCGGCATCCAAGCCATTTCAGCCTGGAGCAGGCGGTGGAATGGGTCGATCGCCTGAAGCCGAAACGCGCCGTGCTGACCCATATGCACACGCCGCTCGATTACGACACGGTGATGGCCGAGACGCCGGACCATGTCGAACCTGGCTATGACGGGCTCGTCGTCGAACTGCCGCTAACCGACTGAGCCATTCGACCCGACTGCCGGACGACGATGCCGACAGCGTGAACTGGACGGGCATCGGCTCGTATCGCTTCACCATCATTGGCTTTTCGATCCTGGTTCCGATCCACCATCGACGAAGTGACGGTACAATCCGTGCCCATCCAACGACTTGCGTCGATCATTTAGTTCCATAACCAATATTATGCCAATTAAATGGAGATGCGATGCCGGAAGGAGTGTGGCGCCCCTCATCACCAAACGCGTTGTTCGAGATGTCTTGAATGAGCCGCCGCTTTGATCGCCATTGGGATAAAGGCGCGATCAATCGTGCTTCGATGAGAGGCGCTTGCTGTCCGGTTAGATCGCCAGCGCTGTTTCGGCCAGCGTCACCCAATAGCGAACGCCATGCGGGATGGCGTCGTCGTTGAAGTCGTAATTCGGATTGTGCAGGCCCGCGCTGTCGCCATTGCCGATGAAGATGTAAGCGCCCGGCCGTGCCTCCAGCATATAGGCGAAGTCCTCCGCGCCCATCATCGGCGGGTGATCGGTGATCACCTCTTCGTGTCCGGCGACCTTGCGGGCGGCGGCGATGGCGATTTCCACGGCGCCGGCTTCGTTCACCGTCACCGGATAGCCGCGCCGGTAGCGGCATGTCGCCTGAACGCCATGCGCGGCGGCCACGCCATCGACGACACGACGAATGGCGGCTTCGGTGTCGTCGCGCACGGCCGGTGAGAGCGTACGGACCGTGCCGCCCAATTGCACGCGCTCGGGAATGACGTTGAAGGCCGAACTGTCCGCCGACAGCTTGGTCATCGAGACGACATTGGCCTCCAGAGGGTCTGTGTTGCGCGAGACGATCGTCTGCATCGACAGGATCATCTGCGCCGCGGCCACCATGGGGTCGGCGGTCGTGTGGGGCATGGCGGCGTGGCCTCCCTTCCCCACGATCTCGATGTCCGGATAATCGGCGGACGCCATGATGGCGCCGGTTCGGATACCGAATTGGCCGATTGGCAAACCCGGCAGATTGTGCATGCCGAAGACCTGCTCGATGCCAAAGCGCTCCATCAGACCGTCTTCGACCATGACGCGCCCGCCCGCCCCGCCTTCTTCAGCCGGCTGAAAGATGACCGCCACAGTGCCGGCGAAATTGCGTCCATCGCAAAGTTCGCGCGCCGCGCCGAGCAGCATGGCGGTATGGCCGTCATGGCCGCAGGCATGCATCTTTCCGGAGATGCGGGAGGCCCAGGATACGCCGGTCGTCTCGGTAATCGGCAGCGCATCCATATCCGCGCGAAGGCCGATCGTCCGGCCGCCAGAGCCGTTCCGCCCATGGATCACCCCAACCACGCCCGTCCGTCCGATACTCGTCACCACCTCGTCGCAGCCAAAAGCCCCGAGCCGCTCGGCCACGAAACCGGCCGTTCGGTGCACGTCGAACAGCAGTTCGGGGTGTGCATGAAGATCCTGACGCCATTCAGCGATCTCGGATGCCCGGCTGGCGAAGTTTTCGGTCAAAGCCATGGAAGTGTGCAAACCCTTGTTATTCTTGTGCCGACGCTATCAGATCAGCTCCGCTGCACAAAGCCGCTGACGATCACCGCCAGCCATCCCGCCATTAGGGCAAGGCCGCCGGTCGGCGCGGCGCGCCAGAATAGCCCGTCCCGACCGAGCGCCTTGAGCATCACGTCGCCGCAGAAGAGCGTGGCGCCGACCACGATCAGAGCGATGGCAAGCGCGACGATCTTCGAGCGTGGCAGATGGCCGGCGAGCGCGATCAGCGCCGGAGCGTGCGCCAGCAGGATGAGCGCCACCGCGGATGTCAGCCGGCTGTCGGCAGACCCATGCGCGGAATAGGCTGCGGCGGCGACGCCGAGAAGGCCGAACAGTCCGCCGATCGATAGAATGATGCCTGTCACGATTCTGCCTGTCATTAACTGTGGATGGAGAGGCTTTATCGTGAAAACGCCTTTCGGTCAGCCTTCCTCACGCTACCTCTACGGAACCGGAAAAGCGGACAGGGCCATGATCGCTACCAAAGACATCGAAGACCTGCTAACCATTATGGCGCGGCTGCGCGATCCGGAAACCGGCTGCCCCTGGGACGTTCAGCAGAACTTTCGGTCCATAGCGCCCTACACGATCGAGGAGGCCTACGAGGTCGCGGACGCTATCGAACGCGACGACATGGTGGATTTGAAGGATGAACTGGGCGATCTGCTTCTGCAGGTTGTCTATCATGCGCAGATGGCGAAAGAAGCTGGTGCGTTCGCCTTCGAAGATGTCGTCGAGACGGTGTCCCGGAAAATGATCCGTCGCCATCCCCACGTGTTCGGCGATGCCGGGCCGAGGCCGGTGGAAGAGGTGAACGCCGTATGGGATGCCATCAAGGCGGAAGAACGCGCCGAAAAGCGTCAAGCGAAGCTGGCGGCCGGTTTGCCGACGGAAGCGCCGAACGGTCCGCTCGGCGAGGTTCCAAGCGCCCTTCCCGCGCTGATACGCGCGGAAAAGTTGCAGAAGCGCGCTGCCTCGTTCGGCTTTGACTGGCCGGACGTTGCCGAGGTCCTCGACAAGATCGAGGAAGAAATCGATGAACTTCGCACGGCGATCGAAAACGGTGATGCAGGCGAAAGGCAGGACGAACTTGGCGATGTGATCTTCGCGCTCGTCAATCTCGGCCGCCATCTTAAGGTTGATGCGGAAGAAGCGTTACGCGGCACGAACCGCAAATTCATCAGGCGACTGACCTTCGTCGAGCGGGTATTGCGGAACGCGGGCTCATCGTTGAAGGACGCAACGCTGGATGAGATGGAAGCAGCCTGGAAGGCGGCGAAAGAGCATGAGAAGCGCGGACGTTAGCGTCCACAGCTGAACGGCTGGCCTGTCAAAATGCGCGTTCTAGCCGCCTTTGCAACGCCGCCATTGCTTCGCCCGTCATGGCGATTTCGAACGTGACCGATCCATCCTCCTCGTCGGTCCGCGAACGGACGTCCCCATTGGAATAGATCCAGTCGAGCTGGCGCAGTTCGGCGGGTGAAAGCGTCAGGTCCACCGTCCGAATCGCTCCGGCAAGCCGCTCTTCGATAGCGCGCAGAAGCTCGTCGATCCCCCTGCCCTCAGCGGCCGAAATGGCAACGATATTGCTGGCCGCCGCCTGCGCTTCGCGCTTGCCGCGATCTTCGGGCGCGAGCCGGTCCATCTTGTTCCAGACTTCCAACACTTTGCGGTCGTCATCCACCTGCACGCCCAGATCGGTAAGAATGGCCGCGACATCTTCGGCCTGGGCCGCGGCGTCGGGATCGGACATGTCGCGTAGATGAACAACGAGATCGGCTTCGACAACCTCCTCCAGCGTTGCCCGGAACGCCGCGACCAGATGGGTCGGCAGTTCGGAAATGAACCCGACGGTATCGGAAAAGATCGCATCGGTGCCGTGCGGCAGTTTGAGGCGGCGAAGCGTTGGATCGAGCGTGGCGAACAGCATGTCCTGAGCCAGCACCCCTGCCCCGGTCAACGTATTGAATAGAGTAGATTTTCCAGCGTTTGTATAGCCGACGATCGAGACGATCGGATAGGGCACCTTTCGGCGCTTGGCGCGATGCAGTTCGCGCGTGCGGCGCACCTGCTCCAGTTCACGCTTCAGCTTGGCGATCTTTTCGCGAAGGATACGGCGATCCGCCTCGATCTGTGTTTCGCCTGGTCCGCCGAGAAAGCCGGCGCCGCCGCGCTGCCGTTCGAGGTGCGTCCAGGATCGGACCAGCCGTCCACGCTGATATTCCAGATGCGCCAGTTCGACCTGCAGCGTGCCTTCCTTCGTCCGGGCCCGCTCACCGAAGATTTCGAGGATCAGACCCGTCCGGTCCAGCACTTTGGCTTTCAGTTCGCGCTCGAGATTGCGTTGCTGAACCGGCGAGAGCGGATGGTCGACGATAACGACCTCACTTTCGGTTTCATCAACGATTTCGGCCAGCTCTGCAATCTTGCCGCTCCCGATCAGCGTTCCAGGACGGGGTCGGTTGACCACGACAATTTCGCTATGGCGAATGTCGAGCCCGATCGCGCGGGCCAGACCCGTCGTCTCGGCCTGTCGAGCGTCCGGCGCGCGCCGCGCTTCACCCTCGGTGCTTTCGCCGGCCTTATCCTTTGTATGCGCGGGAAGAACCGGCGTAATGGCGATGGCGCGCGTCGGCGCATCGTCATTGACGATCTGAAAGGCGACCGGTCCCTTCTGGGGCTGTTCGCCGTCATCGTCCTCGGTATGGTCGGTCAATCAGCCTTCATCCACTTCGCCGGTAAAGAGCTGCACGGGTTGGCTGGGCATAATAGTGGAAATAGCATGCTTGTAGACAAGTTGAGAGTGGCCGTCGCGTCGAAGGAAGACACAGAAATTATCGAAAGATGTCACCACACCGGTAAGTTTGACGCCATTGACCAGAAAGATCGTCAGCGACGTTTTGTTCTTGCGGACCGTGTTGAGAAAAAGGTCCTGAAGATTTTGCGTTCGATCTGCCATTTCTTATCACTGCATTTCTGCCAGTGTCCCCCGTGATCCGGTTTATGATAATCGCTTCACTGCCCGGACAACAGATCGGCTTCGGTCTGCGCGGTTACCAAACTGCCGCACTCTCCGCAACTGTCGCATAGTTTGGCCGCAGAAACATCGCTCGCCTAGAAGAATTCCAGGCTGACGCGGAACACCTGTTCGACGTCCCGAACCGCTTCCTGCATGGCAAGGATAACGACCCGGTCAGCCGGTTTGATCTTTGTTTCACCCGTCGGGCGGATGATCTTGCCGTCCCTGTAGATGGCGCCGATCCGCGCACCTGTTGGAAGGTTCGCTTCTCGAAGCGGTCTGCCCACGAGTGGCGAGGTTTCGAGGGCCTCGGCTTCGATGATCTCCGCCGCTCCCTTCTGTACCGAATGGACCGCCCGGATCCGCCCGCGGCGCACATGTTGGAGCACGCGGCTGATCGTCACCGAACGCGGATTGACATAGGCGTCGATGCCGAGAAGGCGCGAAAATTCGTGATAGGACGGATTGTTCATCAGAACGAGGTTCGAGCCGCATCCCACGCGCTTGGCCATCACAGCGGACAGGATATTCACCTGGTCGTCATTGGTAAGAGCCACGAACAGATCGGCATCGGCGATATCGGCCTCGACCAGCAGGTTCTGATCGAGCGCGCTGCCGTGGAGCACGACGGTCCGGCGCAACTGATCGGCGATCAGCGAGGCGCGCTCGCGATCGGCCTCCACGATCTTGACGCGAGCCCCGGTTCCGCGTGTCTCGATGGCTTTGGCGACATAGAGGCCGATATTGCCACCCCCGCCGATCACGATTCGCCGCGCTGCCGGCTCTTCATGTCCGAACAATGCCAGGGTTCTCTTGACCTGAGAAGTATCGGCAACGACGTAGGCTGTGTCGCCGGCATACATCTGGTCGGAGGAATGGGGGATGAAGAGACGGTCGCCCCGCTGGATGCCGACCACCGTGCTGCGCAGATCGGGAAACAGATCGGACAGCTGGCTAAGGGGCGTATTGACCACGGGGCACTCTTCCGCGCATTCGATGGCCACCATCACCACATTGTCATTGGCAAAGCGCACAACATCCGTCGCGCCGGGAATGGCGATGCGCCGCAGCACCATTTCGCCGACTTCCTGTTCCGGCGAAATGATCACGTCGATCGGCATGTGATCGCGTGAGAAAAGATCCTGATAAGGCCCCTGCCGGTACGATTGCGCGCGGATGCGGGCGATCTTGGTCGGCACCTCGAAGAGCGAATGCGCCACCTGGCAGGCGACCATGTTCACCTCGTCGTGGAGCGTGACGGCGATCATCATATCGGCGTCGGCCGCACCCGCCTGCTCCAGAATGTCCGGGTGGGAGCCGTGGCCGACCACACCCCTTGCATCGAGCGTGTCGCGAACCTGACGGACCAGATCGACCGCCGTGTCGATCACGGTCACATCGTGTTCTTCCGATGATAGCCGTTCAGCAATGCCGTAACCGACGCGCCCGGCGCCGCAAATAATGATGCGCATCGAAAAAAGCCGCCCTTATACGCCCAGTGATTTCAGCTTCCGGTGAAGCGCGGAGCGTTCCATGCCGATAAATTCCGCCGTACGGGAAATGTTGCCGCCAAAACGATTGATCTGCGCGGCCAGGTAATCGCGTTCGAACATTTCACGCGCCTCGCGAAGCGGTAGGGTCATGATGTGAGTTTCCGATGACGATGGGGTGTTCGGTAGCATATCGCCGATCTCCGCGGGCAGCATTTCCGCGCTGACGACATCCTGGCCGTCAGTGCCTCGCGCCAGGATCATCAGCCGTTCGATATTGTTCCGCAGTTGGCGGACATTGCCCGGCCAGTCATGGCTCTGCAGGACCGCCATGGCGTCATCGCCGATGCGCCTGGGTTTGATACCGGTCTGCCGTGCGATCTGCCCCATAAAATACTCCGCCAGATAGGGAATATCTTCGCGTCGTTTGGCAAGAGACGGCACCTCGACGGGAACGACGGCGAGACGGTGATAGAGGTCTTCGCGGAACAGCCCCTCGGCGATCATGGCCTCCAGATTCTGCGACGTCGATGAAATGATGCGCACGTCGACCTTGACCCGGCGCGCGCCGCCGACACGTTCGAACTGCTGATGGGTCAGAACCGAAAGGATCTTGTTCTGCGTCTCCCGCGGCATGTCCGCGACTTCGTCGATGTAGAGCGTGCCGCGATGGGCCTCCTCGAGCGCGCCGACCTTTCGTTCGCCGCCATTGCTCTCGGTGCCGAACAGTTCGATCTCCATGCGCTCGGGCGTCATCGCGCCGGCATTGATGGTGACGAACGGCCCGTTGGCCCGGGTCGACGCGGCATGAATGGCGCGCGCGGTCTTTTCCTTGCCGGCGCCCGACGATCCGACGATCATGACGCGACTATTGGTCGGACCGACGCGCTCGATGGTGGCGCGCAGCGCGTTCATCGCGGAGGACTGGCCGATCAGTTCCACGCTTTCACCGGAGCGTTTCTGCAACTGGTCGACTTCACTGCGCAGCTTGGAGGCTTCCAGCGCGCGTTCCGCGATCAGCAGAAGCCGATCGGCCTTGAACGGCTTTTCAATGAAGTCGTAGGCACCGCGTTTGATAGCCGAAACCGCTGTTTCGATATTACCGTGGCCCGATATCATCACGACCGGCAGGTTCGGATGCAGCTTCTTGATGTCGTCCAGCAGCGCCAGCCCATCCAGTTTGGAGCCCTGCAGCCAGATGTCGAGAAAGATCAGGCGCGGCACCCGATCATTGATGGCAGCAAGCGCGCTGTCGCTGTCGTGCGCCTGCCGTGTCTCATGTCCCTCGTCGTCGAGAATCCCTGCGACAAGGCCGCGAATGTCCTGCTCATCGTCAACGACTAGAATATCAGCTTGCATCACTCACCTCGGCATTGGTTCGGGCGGGGGGCGTTTCGACATCCCGCGCCGGTAACTGGATTACAATCATAGCCCCCCGGCCGCCGTGGAACCTGGCTGGCGCGTCGTGAAGACCGAGCCCTCCTGCGTGTTCCTCGACAATCTTTCTCACAATCGCGAGCCCCAACCCCGTCCCCTTCACGCGGGTGGTCATATAGGGCTCCAAAAGCTTCTGGCGGTCCGCCCCGGGCAGGCCGCAGCCATTGTCCAGCACACGAACCTCGATCATTTCCCCGCGATGCTCCGCCTCGACGCGAATGGCGCCCTTCAGGTCCGGCTCCGTACCGCGGGCCGTATCGATGGCCTCGGCGGCGTTCTTGATGAGATTGCCAAAAACCTGGCCGAGCAGACGGCGGTCGAACGTTCCCATCAGAGGGTCGTCGCCGAGCGCCAGTTCGAACTCGATCTCGTCGCGGCTCACCTCGACCAGAAAAGTCGCCTCGCGCAACACGTCGCGCAGATCCGACAGTTCCATCTGCGGCTTCGGCATGCGCGCGAATGCGGAGAACTCGTCCACCATGCGCTTGATGTCGTCGACCTGACGGATGATGGTTTCGGTGCATTGATCGAAGACCTCCCGGTCCTCGGTTAGCTTGCGGCCGTATCGTCGCTGAATGCGTTCGGTGGATAGCTGGATCGGCGTCAGCGGATTCTTGATTTCGTGGGCGATGCGGCGGGCAACGTCGGCCCAGGCGGTGGAGCGCTGCGCCTGCACCAGATCGGAAATGTCATCCACCGTCACGACCCAGGAATGTTCGCTGTCCTCGCCCGCTTCCTCCATCGTGATCCGGACATTGTAGGTACGCTCGGTACCGCCGCGGATGAAGGTGACCGTATCGCGGAAAACCGGTCGGCCCGACCGCCGGGCGATTTCGAAAACCCGGCCGATCCTTGGGAGCACATGCGAGAGGTTCTTGCCGATCGCATCGCCACCGATGGAGAGGTTTCGGCGCGCTGCCCGGTTGGCGATGGTGATATGCCCATCCTCATCGATGCCGATCACGCCCGCCGTCACGCCGGCAAGCACGGCTTCGGAGAAGCGGCGGCGTTCATCGACCTGGTGATTGGCTTCCAGAAGATCGTTGCGCTGGCTATCGAGGCGGTGAACCATCTCGTTGAAGGTCTGTCCGAGATTGGCCATGTCGCCATCCTCCGGCCGAACAGGCACGGTGACGCGCAGATTACCGGCCTTGACCTCGTCGGCCGCGCCGATGAGCTGACGGATCGGCCGGACCAGCCGGTCGGCGACGGCAATACCCGTCCATATGGCCGACAGAATAACAACCAGCGTAACGCCAAGATAAAGCAGGCCGAAAGCAATTTGCGACGTCGCCCTGTTGGCTTCGAGCGTTCGGTACTCGCCCACATTGGTCCCGACGATCTGGCGCGCGCGAATGACCTGCGGATCGACGAGGCGCACGGTGAAGAGATAGAGCCCTTCCAGTTCGCGCAATTTGATGATCGCGCCGACAATGTTTCGCAATCGCGGCTCGATCATCACCGGCATGCCGTCCGCAGCGCGGTCCACCGCCTCCTGAGGTGGGATCGGCATGGCGAAACTAGCCGTCGTTTCCGCCTGCATGACGAATGCGCCGGTGGAGTCGATCAACGCTGCGTGAGCGAGCGCCCTGCCCTGCGCCTGCCGTGTCATCAGCGCTCGGAAACCGGTCTTGTCGAGGATGAAGGTCGTACGGTTGTTGTCGAGCGTCTCGGACATGGCCAGCGTCGTGCCCTGAAGGTTGGCCGCGTTTTCGCGGACATACGCATCGGCAATCGCAAGCGAGGAATTGATGATGGTCCGCGTGCGAATCTCGAACCAGCGATCCAGTCCAATGTTCAGCGTCACGGAGGCGAAGACCGCGATCATAATGGCGGGCAGCGCGGCAACCAGCGCAAAAAGCGCGACGAGGCGCACATGGAGTCGGGCGGCTGCCCGACCACGGCGGCGCGCGGCGATAATGCGAACCAGCTCACGCCCGATCAGCCAGACCAGCAGACCGACAAGAACGAGATTGATGACGATGAGAACAATCGTGGTATTGCGATCGGGGTCGATCGGCGTCAGCCCGGTGAGAACGGTAAAACTGGCCAGCGCGACGATCAACGTCAGAATGATGAGCGAAGCGCCACGGCGAACGCTGACGCGCCGTCGGTCTCCCCAGCTTTCGCTGTCATCGTCGGCAAGGTTCGCTTCAGCCAGCGTCATTCCATCCTCAACACTCCGTGCCCATTGTGCAACAGCTGTGGCCGATCGGCAACGGACATTCGCGTTCCGCATTAGGGTCGGGACGTGACGGAATTGCGGCGCAGTTCAGTTTGCGTTGCGATTGGTCCGATAGACATTGACGCCGAGTTCGCGAATTTTCTTGCGCAGCGTGTTGCGGTTCAGGCCGAGCAGTTCGGCGGCGCGGATCTGATTGCCGCGCGTCGCGGTCATCGCCACGAGAATCAGCGGATACTCCACTTCGTGGAGAATGCGCTGATAGAGGCCCGGCGGGGGCAGGCTATCGCCGAATTCCTCGAAATAGCGGTGCAGATACTGTTCCACCGCCATGCCGAGACTGGTGTCTTCCGGAATCTCGGCAAGTGTCGCCGCAGGGTTCTCCTGCTGCATCGGGGTCAGTTCGGCCTCGATTATATCGACGCCGATCGTGTCCTGTGGATAGAGCGCGGCGAGACGGCGAACGAGGTTTTCCAGTTCACGCACATTGCCGGGCCATGAATAGCGCTTGAGTCGATCCATCGCATCGGCCGTGATCCGCTTGTCGCTGAGCCCCTGCTCTCCGGCCAGGCGGAAAAAGTGGCGGATCAGGTCCGGTACGTCTTCGGCCCGCTCGCGCAGTGGCGGCAGGCGCATCGGCACCACGTTCAGACGGTAAAAGAGATCTTCGCGAAACAGCCCCTGTGCAATGGCCTGGCGCAGATCCTTGTTGGTCGCCGCCACGATGCGCACATCGGTCTTCAGCGGCGTGCGTCCGCCGACGGTGGTGTACTCACCCTGTTGCAGAACGCGAAGCAGGCGTGTCTGTGCTTCCATTGGCATATCGCCGATCTCATCGAGAAACAGCGTGCCGCCATCGGCTTGTTCGAACCGGCCCGTGGCCTTGCTGTGCGCACCGGTGAAGGAGCCCTTCTCATGGCCGAACAGTTCCGACTCGATCAATTCGCGCGGAATGGCGGCCATGTTGACGGCAACGAACGGCCCGTTTCGGCGGCGGCCATATTCGTGCAGCGCGCTGGCGACAAGCTCCTTGCCGGTGCCCGATTCGCCGGTGATCATGACCGTCAGATCGGTCTGCATCATCCGCGCCAGCATCCGGTAGATGTCCTGCATGGCGGCGCTACGCCCGACGAGCGGCATGTTCTCGCCCGTATCCTCGCCCTTTTCAGCAAGCTTTTTCGGCTCCGCCAATGCCCGTTTGACCACATTGAGCATTTCGGTCAGATCGAACGGCTTGGGCAGGTAGTCGTAAGCGCCCTTTTCCGAGGCGCGGATGGCCGTCATGAACGTGTTCTGCGCGCTCATCACGAGCACCGGCAGGTTGGGCCGAGCATTGCGGATACGTGGTAGAAGATCGAACGCGTTCTCGTCGGGCATGACCACATCGGTGATGACGAGATCGCCCTCCCCCGCCGAAACCCAGCGCCACAGAGCCGCGGCGTTCGATGTCACGCGAACGTCGTAGCCGGCACGTCCGAGCGCCTGGCTGAGAACGGTGCGGATGGCGGCGTCATCGTCTGCGACGAGAATCGTATGAGTCATTGCGTCGTCTCCGCCGTGGCGTCGTGGGGGGCGGGCTTATCCTCTTTCCAGGCCGGCATCAGAACGCGGAACGTGGTGCCGCTCGAAGAACTGTCGCATTCCACCACGCCGCCATGATCGCCGACCAGCTTGGCCACCAATGCCAGACCGAGGCCCGACCCGTTGATCTTCGAGGTAATGAACGGGTCGAAAATATATGGAAACATGTCGTCCGGAACGCCGGAGCCGTTATCGTGGACGCAGAACTCCATCGGTAGAGAGACTTTCTCTTTGCTGCCCGGTACCGACAGGCGAATGCCTGGCCGAAAAGCGGTCGTCAGTGTGATCTTGCCTTCCGTGCCGCGTGGCGCGACGGCTTCGGCCGCGTTTTTGATAAGGTTCAGGAAGATCTGGATCAGTTGATCGCGATTACCGAAAACCGGCGGTAGGGACGGATCGTAGAAATCTTCGAAAGTCACATCGCGTGCGAAACCGTTTTTGGCGATGGCGCGCACATGATCGAAGACGACATGGATATTGACCGGCGTTTTCTCGACCGGCCGTTCGTCGGAGAAAATCTCCATCCGGTCCACAAGGCCGACGATTCGGTCGGTTTCTTCCATGATAAGCCGCGTCAGCGCGCGATCATCCTCGCCGACAGAACTTTCCAGAAGCTGAGCTGCGCCGCGGATGCCCGATAGCGGATTCTTGATCTCATGCGCCAGCATGGCAGCAAGGCCCGTGACGGAACGAGCCGCGCCACGATGGGTCATCTGTCGGTCGATCTTGTCGGCCATCGACCGTTCCTGAAAGACAACCAGAACCGAGTCCTGACGATCCGGCACCGGCCCGACATAAAGATCGACCATCCGGTCCGCACCAATACGCGGCGAAGAAATATCCACCCGGTATTCCGTAACGGGCGCACCCTGCTGACGCACCTGTTCGATCAATGCCATGAGCGGACTGTCGAACGGCACAAAATCCGACAATTTCATTCGCTTCAGAACCGATGCGCTGCTGCGGAACAGCGATTCCGCATCCGCATTGGCATATGCGATGGAGCCATCCTCATCGATCAGCGCAATCGGCTGCTGAATGGCGTTCAGCAGGCTCTCCGCCAGCGTTGATACTGCGGGTTCAATTGCCCTCTTCTGGGTCATGCCGCCTCTTTATAGGGTGTGGCTGCAAAGGCTTCGGCAAGATTTTCGAGCGCCTGCCGCGGCTCACGCGCCGTCATGATGGATTGACGACGTTCGATGCTGGTATCCGGCAAAAACCGATCCAGATACCAGCCGAGATGCTTGCGGGCGTGGCGGCTGCCGCGCACGACACCGTACTCGCTGAGCATGGCTTCGTAATGGTCCGCGATATAGGCTTGCAGATCGGTTTGGCGGGGCGATCGCCCATTGCTCAGAAGTTCCGCGGCAAGAAAGGGTTGCCCATAATGCGCGCGGCCGATCATCACGGCGTCGGCTCCGGTAGTCAGCAAAAGACGCTGCGCGTCCTGCCTGTCGGCTACATCGCCATTTGCGATAAAAGGCACGTCCGGCACCGCTGCGCGGACCGCCGCGATGGCCTCCGCGTCGATCGTTCCACTGTAGCGTTGCTCGCGAGTGCGCCCGTGAACGGTAATCATGCCCGCTCCCGCATCGACCAACTGGCGGGCCAGTTCCGCCGCGTTGATATTGTCGCGGTCCCATCCCAGCCGCATTTTCACGGTCACTATGGCGTCACGCGCTGAAGCCACGGCCGCATTCACGATCCGCGCCGCCCGGTCCGGCTCGGTCATAAGCGCGGCGCCGCAAGCGCCGCCGGTCACCTTCTTGGCCGGACAACCCATATTGATATCGACGATCTGAACGCCCTCATCGACGAGCCGACCCGTCGCTCGTCCGATCGTGCCCGGATCGCGACCGACCAGTTGCACTGCACGCAATCCCGATCCCTCACTGCGGATACGGCGGATCGATTCTGTGCGATCGCGTTCCAGTTCGCCGCTGGCCACCATTTCGGCGAAGGTCAGGCCGGTCCCGGCACGTTCGGCCCGCCGGCGGAACGGAAGGTCGGTGACACCGCTCATGGGGGCAAGGACAATACGATTGGGCACACGCAGGCCGCCAACCAGAAAGGGCGTATCGAGACAGTCGGGGGACGGGTCTGTGGCGGACGCCATGAAACAAGTACCTTTGCAATTCTGCCTAAACTCTAACCATTGCACGTTTTTGCATCAAGAGTAGGCAGTAACAGTTTTTTCTTTCCTTGCCGCTGCACCGCGCCTAAACCCGCAAGCCGATGACGCCAAGAGGAAAAATCGTGCCGCCAGATTATGAAGAACGGATGGCTGCGCTGATCGTAGCGGCCGGTCGCGGCGAACGGGCCGGCGGACCTTCGGATAGCCCGAAACAGTACCGGCGGCTGGCGGGGGAACCGATTCTACGTCGCACCGTGCGGGTGTTTCTCGACCATCCCGCCATCGAACGCATCTACATCGCCATCCATCCGGATGACGAGGCGTTGGCCAGGGGCGCCATCGCGCCATTCGACGCGGCACGCATCCTCCTCGTTCATGGCGGGCGAACGCGCCAGCTTTCCGTTCTCGCCGGCTTGAGAGCCATGATGGACAGTCCGACGGAGTTTGTCCTTATCCACGATGCGGCCCGGCCGCTATTGGATCGCCAGACGCTCGACGCAGTCGTGGACGAGGTGCGAAGGGGAAACGGCGTGATCGTCGGTCGGCCGGTAACCGATACCGTGAAGTCGATCGATCCCAGCGACACCATTGTGGGAACAATCGATCGCGACAGTCTGATACGCGCGCAAACGCCCCAGGCCTTTCCCTACCCGTCGATTCTGGCAGCGCATGAAGACGCGGCGGCCGATGGTCTGGAAAATGCGACGGATGACGCATCCATAGCTGCGCGGGCCGGTATGACGGTGCGGATCGTGCGCGGTCGGTCGGCCAATCCGAAAATCACTTTCCCGGAGGATATCGCCTTGGCGGAGCGCAGCTTCTCGATTGTGCCGGACGTGCGTGTCGGAAACGGCTACGATGTGCATCGCTTCGAGGATGGCGATGCGGTGATCCTGTGTGGTGTTGCCATTCCTTTTCACCGCAAACTGTCCGGCCATTCCGATGCCGATGTCGGCCTCCACGCTCTGACCGACGCCCTGCTGGCGACGGTCGGCGCAGGCGATATCGGAACGCATTTTCCGCCATCCGATCCGCAATGGCGTGGCGCCGAATCTTCCATCTTCCTGCGCCATGCTATCGGCCTGTTGCGCAAGGAAGGCGCGCGCATCGCCAATGCGGACGTGACATTGATCGCCGAAGAGCCGAAGATCGGCCCGCACCGGGAGGCCATGACAAACCGTTTGGCGGAACTCATGGGCATCGAACCGCATCGCGTTTCAATCAAGGCGACCACCAATGAGAAGATGGGTTTTGTTGGCCGGAATGAAGGCATTGCAGCGATTGCAACGGCCAGTGTCATCTTCCCCGGAGGATTGCCGGATGAAGGATGAAGTGACCGAACTGGTCGGTGATATCCTCGAACATGCAGAAAAACGCCGATTGATGATCGGAACGGCGGAAAGCTGTACTGGCGGGCTGGTTGCCTCCGCCCTGACCTCGGTTCCCGGCTCTTCATCCGTCGTGGACAGGGCCTTCGTCACCTATTCCAATGCCGCAAAGATGGATACGCTCGGCGTCGATCCGCTGACACTTCGCCGCTGCGGCGCCGTTTCCGGCGAGACGGCGCGCGAGATGGCCGTCGGCGCCAAACGTCGTTCGGCTGCGCGTCTGGTCGTCTCGACAACCGGCATTGCCGGCCCAGATGGCGGCACGCCGGAAAAGCCGGTCGGATTCGTCTGCTTCGGTCTGGCCGCCCCCGGCGGCATCGTACGCAGCGAGCAATGCGTCTTCGACAATGAAGGACGAGAAGCGATCCGGCAGGCTGCCGTCAAACACGCCCTCCAGATGATGTTGAATGCGCTGAAGGCGCGCTAGGCGGGTCGGGGGCTCAGGCCATTGGCCGCGCAGACGCGGAATAGATCGCATCGGCCCGTCGCTCGAACGCTTCGGCAAAGGCCCGGAAAGCGCGGTCGAACATGGTTCCCATCACTGCGCCGAGGATCCGGCTTTTGAACTCGTAGTCGATGGCGAAGTGTACCGCGCTGCGGCCTTCACCCCGGTCTTCGAACACCCAGCGATTGTCGAGATAGCGGAACGGCCCGTCGACATAGGACACATCGATGGTTCGCTCCTGCGGTTTTAGCAGAACCTGACTGGTGAACGTCTCGTGGATGGCTTTGTAGCCCACCGTCATGTCCGCCAGTAGCAGCGTTTTGCCATCCCGTTCCTTTCGAGAGCGCACGTTGAGGGCTTCGCACATGGGCAAAAATTGCGGATAGGCTTCCACATGGGCGACAAGGGCGAACATTTCATCGGCGCTATGAGCGACGATTCTCGTGGTTTTGAAACTGGGCATGGCGGTTTTGCGCTATCGGTCGTTCGACAAAACATCGTCCCGCGCAGCGCGCGCGGCCTTCAATCTGGCGAAATCTTCGCCGGCATGGTGAGACGAGCGGGTAAGCGGACTTGCCGAGACCATGAGAAACCCCTTGGCGCGGGCCGTGATCTCGTAGCTGCCGAACTCATCGGGCGGCACGAAGCGGATAACCGGATGGTGCCGGCGCGTCGGCGCCAGATACTGGCCGATGGTGATGAAATCGACGTCGGCGCTGCGTAGATCGTCCATCAATTGCAGAACCTCGTTCCGCTCTTCGCCGAGACCCACCATGATGCCGCTCTTGGTGAAGATCGTCGGGTCGATCTCCTTGACCCGCTGTAGCAGGCGAATGGAGTGGAAATAGCGCGCGCCGGGCCGCACCGTCAGATAGTTGGACGGCACCGTCTCTAAATTGTGATTGAAGACGTCCGGCTTGGCCGCCACGACCACTTCCAGCGCGCCGTCCTTGCGCAGAAAATCGGGTGTCAGGATTTCGATGGTCGTCTCCGGCGCACGCTGCCGGATCGCCGCGATGGTTTCGGCGAAATGCTGCGCGCCGCCATCGGCCAGATCGTCGCGGTCGACCGAGGTGATCACGACGTGCTTGAGTTCCATCTGCGCCACCGCTTCGGCGACATTGGCCGGCTCGGACGCATCCAGGGCCAGCGGGCGGCCGGTCGTCACATTGCAGAAAGCGCAGGCCCGCGTGCAAATCTCGCCCATGATCATGAATGTGGCGTGTTTCTTGTCCCAGCACTCGCCAATATTGGGGCAGCCAGCCTCTTCGCAGACCGTCACAAGATTGTTGTCGCGGACGATGGCCTTGGTCTCGGCATAGCCTTTCGACGCAACCGGAGCCTTCACCCGGATCCATGCCGGCTTCTTCTGCACCGCGTTTTCCGGGCGCTTCATCTTCTCCGGGTGGCGTGGACGCGAAACATTGGTGTCGAGGACTGTGACCATAGCGGCTGTGTTCTCCTGGCGGGCGGGCCTTTCCGACCCCTACGGCTTGACATAACAAAGGCCGGGCGGATTTTGAATGGCCCGCCCGGCCTCAAGCAATGCAGCTATGCAGTTTTGATCAGCGGCGGAACAACCGCGCGATGAATATCAAGAGGCAAGCGCCGACGAAGCCGGTCAGCAGGTACTCCCAGGAGAACGACGCGCCAGCGCCGCTGCCCAGACCGGAAATCTGCAGAATGAAGCTGAGTACGATAGCGCCGACGACACCGAGAATGATGTTCATCAGAAGGCCCATATCGCTCTTCATGACCTTTTCGGCCAGCCAGCCGGCAATGCCGCCCACGATGATCGCAGCAAGAAATCCCATAAATACTCTCCTTAAAATCGTTTCTCGTCATTGGAATGTCTGCTTTGATAATGCCTGCTCTAAGGTTTTGTTCCTGCAAGCCTCCTCACAGCGCTACGCGTTGATCATCCGGCCATAGGCGTCGAGCACGCTTTCCTTCATCATTTCCGACAGCGTCGGGTGCGGGAAGACGGTGTGCATCAGTTCTTCTTCGGTCGTTTCCAGGCCCATGGCCACGACGAAGCCCTGGATCAACTCGGTCACTTCCGCCCCGACCATGTGGGCGCCCAGCAACTGCCCGGTCTTGCCGTCGAAGATCGTCTTGATCAGACCCTGATCCTCCCCAAGCGCGATGGCCTTGCCATTGGCGACGAAGGGAAATCGCCCGACCCGTAATTCATAGCCGGCTTCCTTGGCCTTGGCCTCGGTCAGCCCGACCGACGCCACCTGCGGATGGCAATAGGTGCAGCCGGGGATCTTCGATTTGTCGAGCGCGTGCACGCCTTTGACGCCGGCGATCTTTTCGACGCATATGACCCCTTCATGTTCGGCCTTGTGCGCCAGCATGGGCGGTCCGGCGACATCGCCTATGGCATAGACGCCTTCGACATTGGTCTTGCCGTAACCGTCCGTCACGATCGATCCGCGATCGATCTTCACGCCGAGATCTTCGAGGCCGAGATTCTCGGTATTGCTCTGTACGCCGACGGCCGAAATGAGCCGCTCGACTTCAACGGTCTCGCTCTTGCCGCCTTCGGCTTCGAGCGTTGCCTTGACGCCAGAGCCGGTCTTCTCGACTTTCGTGACCTTGGTTTTCAAGCGGAACTTGATTCCCTGCCGCTCCAGCTGCTTCTGCGCGATCTTCGAAATCTCCGCGTCCTCGACCGGCATGATGCGGTCGACGACTTCGACGACCGTCACATCGACGCCCATGGCGTTATAGAAACTGGCGAATTCCACACCGATCGCGCCCGATCCCATGACGAGCAGGCTCTTCGGAAGTTCTTTCGGCACCATGGCCTCGAAATAGGTCCAGATCTTCTCGCCATCGGGTTCAATGCCAGGCAGCGCGCGCGGACGGGCGCCGGTCGCGATGATGATATGCTTGGCGGAATATTCGCCCTCGCCCTTGATGTTTTTTGGCGGCGCGACCTGCGGCTCCATCGCCTTCTTCTGTGGCTTGCCGACCTTGATCTTGCCCTTGCCGGTCAACTTCGCTTCGCCCCAGATCACGTCGATCTTGTTCTTTTTCATCAGCATGCCGACGCCATTGTTGAGGCGCTTTGACACACCGCGCGACCGATCGACGACGGCTTTCGTGTCCGGCTTGACCGTGCCATCGAGCTTCAGGCCGTAATCCTTGAAGTGGTCGGCGTAATGCATGATCTCAGCGCTGCGCAGAAGCGCTTTCGTCGGGATGCAACCCCAGTTGAGGCAGATACCGCCCAGATGCTCGCGTTCGACGATGGCGGTCTTCAGACCGAGCTGGGAGGCGCGGATGGCGGTGACATAACCGCCGGGGCCCGAACCGATGATGATGACGTCGTAATCGGCCATGAGTAGTCTCCTCAGCCCTGTCTTTCATTGAGTAATTCGCGAACGACCGGCGCGAGGGCATGACCCAGCGCTACGGTATTGTCCGCGTCGAGATGAATGCCGTCATGCGGATCGGTCGTAACAACCGTTCCCGCATCGAAGAAGTCACAGCCACGTTCGCGCGCCAGATCGCCATAGCGGCGCGCGAAGCTTTTCGAATCCTCGACCGCATCGGCGAACGTGTCGCCATAGTCTGGATCGTCCGGCTTGCGGATCGGCGGTGGCGCAACGACCAGGACAGCGGGCGCAGCATCGCCATCGCCGCCCGACCAAGCATGATGGCGAACCTGTTCGATCAGCCGGCCCATACCCATCGCCGCACCCCGCGCCCCTGCCCCGGTGAACGGTTTCAGATCGTTGACGCCAAGGAACAGAATCACCAGATCGAGCGGCGCATGGGTATGAAGCAGGGTCGGCAGGATTCTTGCGCCGTTCCGGTCGCAATCGGCCAGATGATCGTCATAGCCGGTCGTCCGCCCATTCAGCCCCTCGGCAATGACATGAAAGCCCGCGCCGAGTTCGGCCTGCAGCACATTCGGCCAGCGGCTTTCGAAAGGGTGGCGCGTGCGCGTCACCCCGTCGAAGCCCCATGTCAGCGAATCGCCAAAGGCAAGAATGGTTTTCGGATCGGCCATGCCGGTTCTCGTCAGACCAGCATGCTCATCGGGTTTTCGATGAAGCCGTGGAACGCATCGAGCAGTTCGGCCCCTAGCGCGCCGTCGACGGCCCGGTGATCGACCGACAGCGTCACGGTCATCATCGTGGCAATGGCTACCGCATCGTCGGTCACGACCGGCCGTTTCTCGCCCGCGCCAATCGCCAGGATCGTGCCATGCGGCGGGTTGATCACGGCCGCGAACTCGCGGACGCCGAACATGCCGAGATTGGACACCGCCGTGGTGCCGCCCTGATACTCTTCGGGCTTCAGCTTCCGGTCGCGGGCGCGCCTGGCCATATCCTTCATCTCGTTGGAAATGGTGGAAAGCGCTTTCTCGTCGGCCTTGCGGATGATCGGCGTGATCAGCCCGCCGGGAATGGCGACCGCAACGCCGACATCGGCGTGCTTGTGCTTGACCATCGCATCTTCCGTCCAGGACGCATTGGCGTCTGGCACGGCCATGAGCGCCTTGGCCATGGCCTTGATCACCATGTCGTTGACCGAAAGCTTGAAGGCCGGCTTTTCGCCGTCGTCGCCCTTCCTGACCGGTGCGGACTTGTTGATCTCGCTGCGCAGTTTGAGCAGCGCATCGATCCTGCAGTCCCTTGTCAGATAGAAATGCGGCACGGTCTGCTTGGCCTGGACCAGCCGCTTGGCGATGGTCTTGCGCATGCCGTCATGCTTGACCAGTTCGTAGGAGCCTTCCTCGAACAGCTTGAGCACGGCATCGTCGGCCATTGGCGCGGGAGCCGCCGCTGCCGTCGGCGCGGCTGCGCCCTTGGGCGTCTCGGCCGCCTTCGGCGCTGCGCCCGGCTTGGCGCTTTCGACGTCGGCCAGCACGATGCGGCCGCGCGGACCGGAGCCCGAAACGCACGCCAGATCGATTCCCTTCTGCTGGGCGACGCGGCGCGCCAGCGGTGTGGAGAAGATGCGTTCGCCATCCTTGGTGGGTGCGGGACCCGCTTTCACGCTGTCCGGCACGTCCGTCTTGCCGCTGCCATTGGCGCCGGCAGCCGGCTGCGGCTTGCCGTGACCGGCTCCGCCATCGCTGGACGTTTCGGATACCTTGGCATCGTCGCGCGCGGCTGCCTTGTCCGGATCGGGCGTATCCTTCTGCGGCTCGGCTGCGGCGCTTTTGCCGCCGCCTGCCTTCAGCTCGGCGGGATCTTCGCCTTCCTCGGCCAGGATCGCGATGACGGCATTGACCTTGACGCCTTCGGTCCCGGCCTCCACGAGGATCTCCGCGACGGTGCCCTCATCGACGGCCTCGACTTCCATCGTCGCCTTGTCGGTTTCGATTTCAGCGATCACGTCGCCGGGTTCGACCTTGTCGCCGACCTTGACGGTCCAGCTGGCGAGGTTGCCCTCCTCCATCGTGGGAGACAGGGCAGGCATGGTGATTTCGATAGCCATGGCGTCAGTCCTTATACGTCACGGCCTTCACGGCCTCGATCACTTCGCCGACATTCGGCAGGGCAAGTTTTTCCAGATTGGCGGCATAGGGCATCGGAACGTCCTTGCCGGCAATGGAGATGACCGGCGCGTCCAGATAGTCGAAGGCGCGGCGCTGGACCTGATTGGCGATGTAGTCGCCGACCGAGCTCTGCGGGAAGCCTTCCTCGATGGTGATAAGGCGGTTGGTCTTCTTCACGCTTTCGATCACCGTATCGAGGTCCATCGGACGGATCGTCCGCAGATCGATGACCTCCGCATCGATTCCCATTTCGGCCAGTTCGTCCGCTGCCTTGATGGCGTAGGTCATGCCGATGCCGAAGCTGACCAGCGTGACGTCCTTGCCGGAACGATGGATGCGCGCCTTGCCGATGGGCAGAACGAAATCGTCCATTTTCGGCACGTCGAAAGACTGGCCGTAGAGGATTTCGTTTTCGAGAAAGACGATCGGGTTCGGATCGCGGATCGCCGCCTTCAGAAGACCTTTCGCATCCGCAGCGCTGTAAGGCTGGATAACCTTCAGGCCGGGAACGTGGGAGTACCACGCCGCGTAATCCTGGCTGTGCTGGGCGGCCACGCGCGCCGCTGCGCCGTTCGGGCCGCGGAAAACGACGGGCGATCCCATCTCGCCGCCCGCCATGTAGCGGGTTTTTGCAGCTGAATTGATGATGTGGTCGATCGCCTGCATGGCGAAGTTGAAGGTCATGAATTCGACGATCGGCCGAAGGCCCGCCATGGCGGCGCCGACGCCGACACCGGCAAACCCGTGCTCGGTGATCGGCGTATCGACGACGCGCCGCGCGCCGAACTCGTCCAGAAGACCCTGTGTAACCTTGTAGGCGCCCTGATATTCGGCGACTTCCTCGCCCATCACGAAGACGCGGTCGTCATTGCGCATTTCTTCCGCCATGGCGTCGCGGAGCGCTTCGCGAACCGTGGTCTGCACCATTTCGGTGCCCTCGGGAACTTCCGGAAGGCTCGACGGCTCGGGCTTCTTCGGCTCGGGGTGAACCTTGCCTTCGGCGGGAGTCTCGCGCTCGTCCGAAGCGGCTTCGGTCTTGCCGCCCGTATCGTCGGCGTCGGCCGAGGCAGCGCCATTGGCCGACGGTCCGGCGCCTTCCAGGGCGCTGTCATCCTCGCCTTCTTCCAAAAGGATCGCGATGACCGAATTCACCTTGACGTTCTCGGTGCCCTCATCGACGACGATCTTGCCGAGCGTGCCTTCATCGGCGGCTTCCACTTCCATGGTGGCCTTGTCGGTTTCGATTTCGGCGATCACCTCGCCGGGCTCGATCTTGTCGCCGACAGCTTTCAGCCATTTGGCGAGGTTGCCTTCCTCCATGGTCGGAGAAAGGGCGGGCATGGTTATCTCAATTGTCATGGCAGTCCCCTCCTGCAACAGCGGCGTCGAGGCCAACTGCCCGCAGGATATTTTCAGGTTGATCGAATTCGGCGGTAAGACGAAGGGCGGGTCGCTGCATCAGGCAGCCTCGCTTCCGTCCTCGGCATAGATGTCGGTCCACAATTCGGACGGATCGGGCTCCGGATCGTTCTGGGCGAACTCGGCCGCCTCGTTGATGACACCCCGGATTTCCTTGTCGATCGCCTTGACATCCTCCTCGCTCATCCCGCCATCGATCAGCCGCGCCTTCACCCGCTCGATCGGATCGTGTTCGCGATCCTTCATCTTGTCGACTTCTTCCTTGGAGCGGTATTTCGCCGGATCGCTCATGGAATGACCGCGATAACGGTACGTCTTCATCTCGAGGATGATCGGCCCGTTGCCGCCGCGAACGAACTCGGCCGCTTCTTCGGCGGCAGCCTTCACCGCGCGCACATCCATGCCATCCACTTCCATACCGGGAATGCGGAACGACACCCCGCGCTGGTTGAAATGGGTCTCCGCCGACGAGCGCGTCACCGACGTGCCCATGGCGTACTGGTTGTTCTCGATGATGTAGATCACCGGCAGATCCCACAGCGAAGCCATGTTGAAGGATTCGTAGACCTGGCCCTGGTTCGCCGCGCCATCGCCGAAATAGGTGCAGCACAGATTGTCGTTGCCGCGATAACGATTGGCGAAGGCGAGGCCCGTTCCGAGCGACACTTGCGCGCCGACAATGCCGTGGCCGCCATAGAAGTGCTTGTCGCGGCTGAACATGTGCATCGAGCCGCCCTTGCCCTTGGAATAGCCGCCCCGTCGTCCGGTCAGTTCCGCCATGACGCCCTTCGGGTCCATGCCGGTCGCCAGCATGTGGCCGTGGTCGCGATAGGCGGTGATCACCTGATCGCCTTCCTTCAGGACCATCTGGACGCCGGTGACCACGGCTTCCTGGCCGATATAGAGGTGGCAGAAACCGCCGATGAGCCCGCGACCGTAAAGCTGACCCGCCTTCTCTTCGAACCGGCGGATAAGAAGCATGTCGCGATAGGCTTGGCTGTCCTCCTCGGTCGTGAACTTGGCGATCTCGGGTGGTTTGCGGATCAGGTCGGACTGACCCTGGTCCGGCGTCGCCGCCTTCTTGGCTCCGCCGGATGTGCGCCGCGCCGGCCCGGATTTGCTGGATGAGCGTTTGTTCGCTGCCGTTTCACGACTGGTTGCCATGGACTCTCCCTTCGCCGGCCTTCGCGCCGGTAACGTTGCGGTAGGCGCTACATAGACGAGAACGTCTCATCCTCCCATTCGCCTGCCGAATAGGTGCTATGCTGACGCTTTTTTCGTGGCTGGCAAGGGCTTAGGGGCGAATAATCAGTTCGTTCGGCCCGATGACGCCAAGCTGGCGGCGCGCCATCTCGTCGAGCATGTCACGGGAAATCGTGCCGTCCTGAAGTTGGACAGCGCGTTTTTCCAGTTCGGCATGACGGGCCGACAGCGCAGCCAGTTCGGTGCGTAACGTATCCAGATGTTCCTGGTGCTGGACGTAGGCGTCCGTGCCGTAATCGCCCTGCACGGTATGATGGGAGAAATAGACAAGGCAAAGTCCGGTGAGGACTGGCAAGATCAGTCCTTTCCAACGTTTGCGCCTGTACTGCCGGGTCCACATTTCCGGCTCCCATTCTTTGCGGATCGTCCCGCAGACAAGCCCGATTCGCACTTAATGTGAAGTTACCGGACGCAAAAAAGCCGGCCACCATGGGCCGGCTTCCATGGAACGGGCCACGTTCAGTCTTTCAGGATCGACCGTCCAGCATATAACGCCGCGCTGCCGAGCTGCTGCTCGATCCGGATGAGCTGATTGTATTTGGCGAGCCGGTCGGAGCGGGCCAGAGAGCCGGTCTTGATCTGCCCGCAATTGGTCGCGACGGCCAGATCGGCGATGGTGGAATCTTCCGTTTCGCCCGAGCGGTGGCTCATCACCGCCGTATAGCCAGCCCGGTGCGCAGTCTCCACCGCGTCGAGCGTTTCGGATAGCGAGCCGATCTGGTTGACCTTGACGAGGATGGAATTGGCCGCGCCTTTGGCGATTCCATCACGCAAACGCGTCGAATTGGTCACGAAGAGATCGTCGCCCACCAACTGAACCCGATCACCGATTGCTTCTGTCAGGGCGGTCCAGCCCTCCCAATCGTCTTCATCCATTCCGTCCTCGATCGAGATGATCGGATAGGTGCCGCAGAGTTTGGCGAGGTAGTCGGCCTGTTCTTCGGACGTCCTTGTGTTGCCTTCGCCAGCGTAGACGTAATTGCCGTCCTTGTAGAATTCGGTCGCCGCGCAATCGAGCGCGAGGAACATATCCTCGCCGGGCTTGTAGCCGGCCTTCTCGATGCTCTTTACGATAAAATCGAGGGCGTCCTCGGCGCTGTTGATGTTGGGTGCGAAGCCACCCTCATCGCCGACGGACGTGCTGTGTCCCGCCGCTGACAGGTCCTTTTTCAGCGTGTGGAACACTTCGGCGCCCATGCGCACGGCTTCGGCAAGCGTTTCGGCACCCACCGGCATGATCATGAATTCCTGAAAATCGATCGGATTGTCGGCATGTTCTCCGCCATTGATGATATTCATCATCGGAACCGGCAGGACATGTGCGTTCGGCCCGCCGACATAACGGTAGAGCGGCATTCCCGCGGCTTCAGCCGCTGCCTTGGCCACAGCGAGAGAAATACCCAGAATGGCGTTGGCGCCGAGTTTACCCTTGTTGTCGGTGCCGTCGAGTTCGATCATGGCGGCGTCGATGGCGAGTTGCTCCTCGGCGTCCATACCGACCACCTCATCGGCGATCGGTCCGTTGACCGCGTCGACCGCCTTCTGCACGCCCTTGCCGAGATAGCGACTGCCGCCATCGCGCAGTTCGACCGCTTCATAGGCCCCGGTCGATGCGCCGGACGGCACGGCGGCACGGCCGAACGATCCATCTTCGAGAATAACGTCCACTTCGACGGTGGGATTGCCCCGGCTGTCCAGAATTTCGCGGGCAACGATATCGATAATTTCGGTCATGAAAATCCCCGGAGATATGACGGTTGGCTCGGTGTCAGCGCTTCCATAGGGGAACGCTACGGGCCTTTCAACGCGTCGAGGTGATCGCCAGGGATAAAATAGTGGAGGCGCAACGCTGGCCGCCAGTCTAGGTCACGACATCCGGTTCCATCCGTCCGATCGCGCGGCGATAGCCGACCAGTGCGTCCACCGCATCGATCAGTGGCTCCAGCATCTCCTCGACATCGCGATCCAGGCCATCCGGCCCGGGCTCGAAGCGTTCCAGATAGACACGCAACGTCGCGCCTTCCGTGCCGGTGCCGGACAGGCGGAAGACGACGCGGCTGCCATTTTCGAAGCGGATGCGAATACCCTGGTGCTCGGCTATCGAGCCATCTACCGGATCCTTATAGGCGAAGTCGGTCGCTGACCGGACCTGAAAGCCTTCGGCGGTCTTGCCACCGAGTTGCGGCAGCATCGCCGTCAGCTCCGCCATGAACCGGTCGGCGACCGGCTTGTCGATCGCTTCGAAATCGTGGCGGGCGTAATAGTTGCGGCCGAACTGCCGCCAATGGCTTTGCAAAATGTCCCGCACGCTCTCCTTGCGGCTCGCCAGAATGGAGAGCCAGAGCAGCACGGCCCACAAACCGTCCTTTTCGCGCACATGATTAGCGCCGGTGCCGGCGCTCTCCTCCCCACAAATGGTGACGATGCCCTCGTCCAGGAGGTTGGCAAAGAATTTCCAGCCAGTCGGCGTCTCATAGAGCGGCAGGCCCATCACTTCGGCCACCCGGTCCGCGGCGGAACTGGTCGGCATGGATCGCGCAATCCCCTTCAGCCCGCCGGCATACGCCTTGGTGTGTGCCGCATTCGCCGCTAGCACCGCCAGACTGTCGGACGGGCTCACATAAATGCCTTTGCCGATGATGAGATTGCGATCGCCGTCGCCATCTGAGGCGGCGCCGAAGTCCGGCCCATCACTTCTCATCATGTCATCGTAGAGGGCCTTCGCATGGACCAGATTGGGGTCAGGGTGATGGCCGCCGAAATCCTCCTTCGGTACACCGTTCCGCACCGTTCCCTTCGGCGCGCCGAGACGGTTCTCGAGAATCTCCAGCGCGTAGGGGCCCGTCACCGCGTGCATGGCGTCGAAGGCCATGGTGAAGCCGGAGGCGAACAGCGCACGGATTTTGTCGAAGTCGAACAGTTCCTCCATCAACACGGCATAATCGGCGACCGGGTCCACCACTTCTACGATGAGATCGCCGATATTGGTCTGGCCGATTGTCTCGATGTCGACCGTCACATCGGGGTCGATCCGATATTCGGTCAGCTGCTTCGTGCGCTCAAACATCGCGCCGGTCACGCCTTCCGGCGCGGGGCCGCCATTCGCCGTATTGAATTTGATGCCGAAATCCTCGTCCGGCCCGCCGGGATTGTGGCTGGCCGACAGGATGATTCCCCCAAAGGCGTTTCGTTTGCGGATGAGGTTGGAGGCCGCGGGCGTCGATAGGATACCGCCCTCACCGACTACGATCCGCTCGACATCGTTGGCCGCCGCCATGGCGATCACCCGGCCGATCACCTCGCGGTTGAAATAGCGCCCGTCACCGCCAAGAATCAGTGTCTTCGACGGCTCCTTCGGCGCCACGTCGAAGATCGCCTGCACGAAGTTCTCGACGTAATTGTCCTGCTGGAAATGCGGCACCTTCTTGCGCAAGCCGGACGTGCCCGGCTTCTGGTCGTCGAACGGCTTGGTCTGGCGGGTTTCGATGGTCACAATATCCCTCATTACGGATCGGCAATTTGTCGAGGCTAAAGATGCGGCAGCACCAAAAAATGAAAAGGCCGGTCACGATGACCGGCCTCGCCAACTCCGCATGTTTCTCTGTGCGGTCTCAGTCGGGCACCACACGCACAGCGCCCTTTGAGGCGCTTGTCGTCAAAGCCGCATAGGCCTTCAGCGCCATCGTGATCTTGCGGGTGCGCTTCTCGACCGGCTTCCAGCCCTTCTCATTCTGTTCCTTGCGGCGCGCTGCCATTTCGGCATCGTCGATGGCCAGATGGATCGTCCGGTTCGGAATGTCGATCTCGATCGTATCGCCTTCCTTTACCAACCCGATCGCCCCGCCTTCCGCCGCTTCCGGCGAGCAATGGCCGATTGAAAGGCCCGACGTGCCACCGGAGAAGCGCCCATCGGTGACGAGCGCGCAGGCTTTACCGAGGCCCTTCGATTTCAGATAGCTCGTTGGGTAGAGCATTTCCTGCATGCCCGGCCCGCCGCGCGGTCCCTCGTAACGGATCACGACAACATCGCCCTCGTCAATCTTGTTCGTCAGAATGGCGCTGACAGCGCTGTCCTGGCTTTCGAAGACACGGGCGCGTCCGGTGAACTTCAGAATGCTCTCGTCGACACCGGCGGTCTTCACGATGCAGCCATGCTCGGCGATATTGCCGAACAGAACGGCGAGCCCGCCATCCTGACTGAACGCATGCTCTTTGGAGCGTATGACGCCATGCTCGCGGTCGGTATCGACGCTCTCCCAGCGCTGGTCCTGGCTGAAAGCGGTCTGCGTTCGCACGCCGCCTGGCGCGGCACGGTAAAAATCGTGGACGTTCTCGGCCTCGGTCCGCGTAACGTCCCACTTGTCCAATGCTTCGCTCATCGTCTCGGAATGGACCGTCGCGCATTCCGTGCGGATCAACCCGGCCTTATCGAGCTGGCCGAGAATACCCATGATGCCACCGGCGCGGTGCACATCTTCCATGTGAACGGTCTGGATGGATGGCGCGACCTTACAGAGCACCGGCACATTGCGCGACAGCTTGTCGATATCCGACATCGTGAAATCGATCTTGCCCTCATAGGCGGCGGCCAGCAGATGAAGGACCGTATTGGTCGATCCGCCCATCGCGATATCGAGCGTCATGGCGTTGGAGAAGGCGTCGAAATTGGCGATGGAGCGCGGCAGAACGCTGTCGTCATCCTGTTCGTAATAGCGCCGTGCCAGATCGACGATCAGATGCCCGGCTTCGATGAAGAGGCGCTTGCGATCCGCGTGTGTGGCCAGCGTCGAGCCATTGCCCGGCAGCGCAAGGCCGAGCGCCTCGGTTAGGCAATTCATGGAGTTGGCGGTGAACATGCCCGAGCACGACCCGCAGGTCGGACACGCGCTGCGTTCGATCGCCGCGACCTCCTCGTCGGAGACGCTGTCGTCTGCCGCAACGACCATGGCGTCGACGAGGTCGAGCTTGCGGGTCTCTCCATTCCACACAACCTTGCCCGCTTCCATCGGCCCGCCGGACACGAAGACGACTGGAATGTTGAGCCGCAGCGCGGCCATCAGCATGCCGGGCGTGATCTTGTCGCAGTTGGAAATGCAGACCATGGCGTCGGCGCAATGGGCGTTGACCATATATTCGACGCTATCGGCGATGATCTCGCGGCTCGGCAGGCTGTAGAGCATGCCGTCATGGCCCATCGCGATACCGTCATCGACCGCGATGGTGTTGAATTCCTTGGCGATACCGCCGGCGCTTTCGATTTCGCGCGCGACCATCTGACCGAGATCCTTGAGATGGACGTGGCCTGGAACGAACTGCGTAAACGAGTTGACGACCGCAATGATCGGCTTGCCGAAATCGCCGTCCTTGACCCCCGTTGCGCGCCACAGCCCGCGTGCTCCGGCCATGTTGCGGCCATGCGTGGTGGTACGAGAACGATAGGTCGGCATGGGAAATCTCCCGTTTCAGTGCGATGAAACCGGGTTTTGGGGTTTGCCGCCAGACAATGCAAGGGCGCGTCAGCGCATGCCGCGCTTTTCCTGCCGGATCAGCCAGAGATTGCGCGAATAGATGAAGACGCCAAGCGATTGGCCGAGAATGAAGACAGGGTCTTTCCGCCAGATCGAATAGAGCAGCAGCATGACGCCGCCCCCGATGGAAAACCACCAGAACGCCACCGGCACGACGGATTTATGGACGCGCTCGGAAGCCAACCACTGCACCAGAAACCGGCCGGTGAACATCAATTGCCCCGTCAGGCCCACGATCACCCACCAGAACTCGCCCCAATTGGTGACGTTCAAAAAGCGGAGAATATCGTCGCCGTTCACGATATCGGCCCCGGTCGGGTTTTTCGCTCCGGCGATGCGGTCAGTGTTTCGGCGGCGGTGTTTACCGTCTTTCGCCGTTTGATCAGCCATGCGACCGCCAGCAGGTCGGGAATGCCGACAAGGGCACGCTGGAAGTTCGAATAGTTCGAGCGACCTTCCCCGCGCGAGCGGTGCGTGACGTCGACATGGCCGACAGTCCAGCCATCGCGGGTGAAAAGTGCCGGCAGATAACGGTGCATGTGATTGAAGAACGGCAGCGCCAGAAAGGCATCGCGGCGAAACGCCTTCAGCCCGCATCCGGTATCGCGTGTCCCATCCTTCAAAACGCGACTTCTCAGACCGTTGGCGAAACGGGAGCCGAATTTCTTCGACCAGGTGTCCTGCCGACCGATGCGTTGACCGGCGACCAGCGCAAGCCGTGAGTTGCGATTGGGGTCGAGGAGCGGGGCGACCAGCTTCGGAATTTCCGATGGCGGGTTCTGACCGTCGCCGTCGAGCGTGGCGATGAACTGGCCCCGGGCCACCTGGACGCCGCTATGAACGGCCGCGCTCTGGCCGCCGCTCCTGGCATGTCGCAGCACGCGAACTGGGTTTCCACCGGCCTTCAGGGATCGCGCGATCTCTCCGGTCTCGTCGTTGGAACCGTCGTCGACGATGATCACCTCATAATCCGGCAGGACAGTGCAGGCCTGGTCTATCTCGTTGACGAGCCGGCGCACATTGCCGGATTCGTTTTTCATGGGAATGACGATGGAGAAGACGGTCACGATGCTTACTCGTCCGATTTTGGCGATCCGGTCGGGCACATCCAGCGGATGTAGAGTTCGAGCTGTCGCTCGCCGGGATCGCTCTCTTTGGTGTCGATCCGTTTTTCCGGTCGATCCGGGCAGGCTCTATAATCGGAACCGAATTGTTTCAACCATTGAGTGACATTCGCCGGATTATTGTCGAGCACCAGCAGGAAGGGCCGGTCATCGTGTTGGGCAAAACGCAACAGCCGGTAATCGTCCACGATCCAATCCGTACGGCGGTGTTTCAGATTGCCGGCATCCCATTGAAAGGGCGCCACGACATAGGTGCCTGACGTCGCGCCCATGGCTTCCATGGTTTCGATGACCGGACCGAAGGGTGCGTTGCCGCGGTCTTGCCAGTATCGGCTCTCCAGAGGATGTCCGATCAGAACGGCAAGCGCGATAAGGACGCTGAAACTCACAAGGACGGTTTGACCCAACCGGTTGATGCGGTGCCAGATAAGAAGCACAGCCGCCGGACCGGCGAGGCTGAAGGCAGGCAAGAGCCAGCGATCTCGGACATTGCCGATTCCGGCAACCAGAATGCCGATGACGAGAAGCGCGGTAAAACAGACCAGATAGCGAAGCAAAAAGCGGCCGAGCTGCGCCGCAGCCACGCCGGAATGTTCAGTCGCCCTCAGCGGCGGAGCGACCGGGCGAAGGGCCGGCGCGAACCAGAGTAGCAGGAGCGCCAGAGCAAAAGGCAGCGCTGCATTGGAGGCAAGTGCCTGCACCAGCTCGAACAGGCCGCTGATCCGAGTGGAGAAGAACCCGCCATCGGCGACATCGAGGGAGCCGGACGCGCCGGTCGCGAGTGCAAGATTGTTGACGATCCATTGATAGGGAAAGGCTGCGATCGCTCCGGCCAGTGCAAACGCGGCGCCCATGCGAGTTCCCGACAAGGCGCGCCGGAACTGGGGGGCGCTCAACGCCGTCAGTAGCAGCGCAACAGGCACGAAAAGAAAATTGTACTTCGACAGAAGTCCGAGCCCGCAAACCAGTCCGAACAGCAGCCAGCGTCCCCAGGACCGTGGCCTGTCGAGCGCCATCCAGAAGACGAACACCGCCAGAAGGCCGAACAGAATAGCCGAATTGTTGTGCGAGAAGGCCCGCTGGGCGTACCAGGCGAAATGAATGTTGAGTTCGAGACCGAGCGTCACGGCGAACGCTGCTGTTGGACGCACGACCTGCCGCGCGAAAACATACATTGCGATAGCGGTGAACAGGCGGATCAAATCGCGTCCGAGCGCGATCGTGAAAACGGAGATGCCGAACAGCCCGAACAGCGCGTTCTGATACCAGTGATAGAGCGGCAATTGGGGGCCGTAGCCCGGCCGGTAGAGATCGGCTGCGACCGGCAGTTCCGCATCGTCCCAGTTCAGAGACTCCCCGCCAAACAGAACGCGCGCCCCGAGCAGCGCGGCGAAGTACGCCATAAGGCATGCGATCCAGATCGCATCGGCCCTGAAAGAAACAGCCGCACTTGCGCGCGGCTGTTCTCGCGTTTTCGAAGACGGGAACATCGGTTCGATCGTCAGCCGACGATCGTCGCCTTGGTTGCCGCCCGCAATTCATCGGTGCTGACGCCATCGGCGAGTTCGACGATCTTCAGGCCGCCATCGACGACATCGAGCACACCGAGATTGGTAATGATGCGGTCGACGACGCCGGCTCCGGTCAATGGCAGGGTGCACTTTTCCAGAACCTTGGATTCACCCTTCTTGTTCTGATGGTCCATGACGACGACCACACGGCCGACGCCGGCCACGAGATCCATCGCCCCGCCCATGCCCTTGACGAGCTTGCCCGGGATCATCCAGTTCGCCAGGTCGCCATTCTCCGCGACCTCCATCGCTCCCAGAATGGCCATGGCGATCTTGCCGCCACGGATCATCCCGAAGCTCGTGGCGCTGTCGAAATAGACGCTGTGCGGCAGTTCGGTGATGGTCTGCTTGCCGGCATTGATCAGGTCCGGATCTTCCTCGCCCTCATAGGGGAAGGGTCCCATGCCGAGCATGCCGTTCTCGCTTTGCAGGGTCACGTCCATGCCGTCCGGAATGTAGTTGGCGACAAGCGTCGGAATTCCGATGCCGAGATTCACATACATGCCGTCTTCGAGTTCCTTGGCCGCCCGCGCAGCCATCTGATTGCGATCCCATGCCATGGTTCAGGCCTCCTTGCGCTGGCGGACGGTCCGCTGTTCGATCCGCTTCTCGTGATCGCCTTGAATAAGCCGGTGCACATAGATGCCAGGCAGATGGATGCAGTCGGGATCGAGCGAGCCGGTCGGCACGATCTCTTCCACTTCCGCCGCGCAGACCCTGCCGCACATTGCGGCAGGAACGTTGAAATTCCGCGCCGTCTTGCGGAAGATCAGATTGCCGGTCTCGTCGGCCTTCCATGCCTTTACGATGGCGAGATCGGCAAAGATGCCGCGCTCCATGATGTAAGTTTCGCCGTCGAAATCCTTGTGATCCTTGGCTTCGGCGATCATCGTTCCGACGCCCGTCTTGGTGTAGAAGCCCGGGATACCGGCACCGCCGGCGCGCATCCGCTCCGCCAGAGTGCCCTGCGGGTTGAATTCGACCTCAAGCTCGCCTTCGAGATATTGCCGCATGAATTCTGCGTTCTCGCCGACATAGGAGGACATCATCTTCTTGACCTGCTTGGTGTGAAGCAGCCGGCCAATGCCGAAATCGTCCACACCGGCATTGTTGGAGGCGAAAGTCAGGTCCTTCACGCCGCTTTCACGGATCGCTTCGATCAGCAATTCCGGAATACCACAGAGCCCGAAACCGCCCGCGGCGATCAGCATGCCATCTTCGAGCACGCCGTCCAGGGCGTCCTTGGCCGAACCATATATCTTCTTCACCAAATCCTCCTTCTCGCACCCGCGAACTGGGTCCCGTTCCATGCCGTGATTTTCGCGACATGGCAATGTCACCGTTCATTAAAGGCACGGATGAAGAGGCGGCAAGGGATGGTCTTCGGGTTCGATGCGACCGATCGGCTGTCGGAACTTAGTCGCGATGGTCGGTGGTACGGCTAGCTTCGTTTCTCAGACGGCGTACGCCCAGACGTTCCAGATAGTCGACGATCATTCGCGCGGCATCGTCCGGATCGGGATCGATGATTGCGGCGCCACCGCCGTCCGATTCGGCATCGGCCTGGCGCATCAATTTCGGCCGGGCGCGGCGCGACCGGGTTTCGAAGAGACCAGGTGCGGCTTCGCCCGACGGCCCTTCCCGAAACTCGATCGTGCCGCGCCTCGCCTTGGCATAGGCGAAGGGCGCAGCAGCAGGGGCAAGCGGATGGACGGTCACAATGGCCGGCAGGAGCATGGTCACCCGACGTTTAGCGCCTTTCGGAAGCGCCTGTTCGAACCGCCCCATTCCATCGGAGTCTTCTTGTGCTGCGGATACGATATCGTTCAACAATGGAAGGTGGAGCGCTTCGGCGAGCGCGTAGGGCAAGAGGCCGGTATCGTTACCCCCCTGCCCGCGCCGACCTGCGACAATAAGATCCGGCTTTCGTTTAGAAAGATCGGCGGCAAGGGCCGGCACGGGATCGACATCGGCGTCGATGGTGAGGAGATCGAGCGAGGGCAGACCGTATCCGGGCGCATCCGCCACGCCATCCGGCGTGCAACCGGCGTGCAGACCGTAGCAATGCGGATCGAGCGCAAGCGCCATGGCGATCGCCTGCGCTTCCAGAGGCGGTAGGATGGCGCGTCCGCTGACGGGATGGCGCCCTGCCGACAGAAGGACGACGACCCTCATGTTTCGCCCTCGCGAAGCAGGTGCAGAAGCGCGGGCATCACCTTTTGCGCATCCTGAACGATGGCGAGCCCGGCCCGTTCGACCATGGCCGCATGGAGATCGGTATTGACGGCAATGACATGCTCGCAGCCGGCGATCCCCTGAAGATGCTGTGGTGCGCCGGCAATGCCGAGGGCGAAGTAGCAGTCGGCCGAAAGCACGGTGCCGGACGCCCCGACCTGCGCTTCGCGCGGCATGAGACCGGCATCGCAGACGACACGGCTGGCGCCCGGCGTCGCCTTCAGCGCCGCGGCGAGCCGGTGAAACGCATCGAAATCGCTCACCCCGTTGCCGGCGGAGACGACGAAATCGGCTTCCGCCAGCGCCATGGAGGATGGATCGCCCGGAACGATTTCGCTTTCGACGATGGCGCTGTCCGTCGCGTCGGCCGAAACGGTCTGCGCATCGAGCAGCCGCGCCTCGCAGGGCCGGTCGGCATAGGACGCGACGCGATCCTCCTGGATGGTCATGAGACGCGGCGGCGGGCCTGCCTCTTCGCGCAACCCGCCATGGCTGGCGCGAACTGCCTGCCGCGCCGTCAGATGCTCCACATCCGTCAGGATCGGTTCCTTCAACCGTATCGCCATGCGGCGGGCAAGGTCGGCCTCCGGTCCGTTCTCGGCGAAGAGCCAGTGGCGCGGCGTGAGGGTCCGGTCCAGCGCGAGGAACGCCTCGGCCCTGCCGGCGACATCGGCGAAATCCCCGCCGCCACGAATGATCGCTCGGTCTGCGCCCGCTTCGCCCAGACCATCCGCAGCTTGCGGCAGAACCGCGATCACCGCTCCTCCGCCTTCGCCCGCATCCGCGAGGAGACGCCCGGCGCCGAGAATCTGGCGGTCGAAACGCGACAGCCTGCCATTCGACGCACCCAGAACAGCCAGGACGGTAAAGGCCGGTTCGTCGACGATGCGGACATTTGCCTCGAATGCTACGGCTTCCTCTCGCCCCGGACCGCCGACGAGGCCGACGGAATGCGATGCCCGATCGATTCGCAAGCGCGCATGACCGCCTATTCGCGATGCCGCAAATGAAGCGCGCGGATCGCGGCGGGTTCGCCCGCGCTTCGAAAGAGTCGCTGCAAGGTCGAAACGAGGCCGCGCGGTGGCGGAAGCGACCGACCGGCTTGCCCGCTGGGCGCGGGGATCGCGGCGCGGGCGGCTCACGCCGTCACCCTTTGCGGCGGGCTGCCAGCGGCCGGCTGCGCGGCAACCCGGCCTGCCTCCACGGCCTGAAGCACCAGCTCTGCGACGTCACGCACCTCCGGCACCTCGCCGACCACGCCCTCCAACATGGCGGTGCAGCCGGGGCAGGCAACGGCGACAATACTCGCGTCTGTATCCTTCGCCTGCGCCATGCGCAGATCGGGAATGCGGGTATCGCCGGGAATATCCGTGACCGGTGCGCCACCTCCGCCGCCGCAGCACATGGCCCGCCGACCGCTGCGCGTCATCTCCCGCCGCTCGACACCGATCCAGTCGAGCACAGCGCGGGGCGCATCGAATTCGCCATTGTAGCGACCGAGATAGCAGGGATCGTGATAGGTAACGGAAAGGTCTTGCCGCGCGCCGACCGACAGCTGCCCGCTCTCCAACAATTCGGCGATCAGCGCGGCGTGATGGATCACCTCGTAATGGCCGCCATGGCCCTGATATTCATTCCGCAGCACATGAAGCGCGTGCGGATCGGCTGTCAGGATGCGCTTGAAACGATAGCCTGACAGCACCGCGATATTGTCCAGCGCCAGCCGCTGGAAGGTCGCCTCATCGCCCAGCCGACGCGCCAGATCGCCGCAATCGCGCTCCTCGTCGCCGAGTATGGCGAAATCGACATCGGCCATCTGCAACAGGCGGATAAGGGCGCGGAGCGTTCGCTGATAGCGCAGATCGTAGGCGCCCTGCCCCAGCCAAAGCAGGATGTCGGCTTCTCCGATATCCCGAATGACCGGCACGCCCATACCGGCAGCGAAATCGGCACGGGCGGCGAGCGGCTGGCCGTTCTGCTCGTCGCAGCCGCGCAGATTATCGAGCGGATCGACCGCCTTGGCCGGCACGGCGCCCAGTTCCAGCGTCTGGAACCGCCGCAGATCGATGATGGCGTCGACATGCTCGATCATCATCGGGCATTCCTCAACGCAGGCCCGGCACGTCGTGCACGACCAGAGCGTATCGGGATGGATGACGGCATTCTCACCGATGATCGGTCGGTCCGGACCGCCAGTTCCTCCCACAGATCGGGCGTTCGGATAGGGCGCGCCGCCATAGGCCGGCGCATCACCACCGCTTTGCGCGCGCGCCAGGTCGGCGATCAGATGTTTGGGGCTGAGCGGTTGGCCTACAGCGAAGGCTGGGCATGCCGCTTCGCAGCGGCCGCATTGCACGCAGGCATCGAAACCGAGCAGCCGGTTCCAGGGGAAGTCGACCGGCGTCTCCACGCCGAGCTTCGGGGCATCGAGGTCGATGGTTCGAAGCGCGGTATCCCGACCATCGCCGAAGCGGTCCGGACGCGGATGCGCGACCAGATGAAACGCTCCGGCCAAGGCATGCCGCATCGGCCCCCGCGCCACCTCCAGCGCAAGGCCGATTCCGCCCAGCGCGGCGACGAACAGCGTCAGGATCGAAAGCGGCGGCAGCGGATCGCCAATTGATGTGAGACCGGCAGTGAAAGCGCCGCCCGCCGCAAACGCCAGAAGCAGGACCGGCAGGCGCTGATACCGTCCAGCAGACAGGCGCGGCAATTTGTGGGGATAGCGGCGCGCGGTGACCAGCCCGGCGCCGATCAGCATTGCGGAGAAGCCGGCGAAAACCAGCCCCCACAACGGTCGCGAGCCCGTGAGGGCCGGGATGAGGCCGGCAAGCGACAGGACGCAGGCGGCGACAAGCCCGCCCGCGACGGGCACATGCATCCGCGACGCGCCCCTGTCGCGGTTGACGACATGATGGACATCAACCAGATAGCGTCTGGGTAGGGCCGCTAGCCCGGCCAGCCAGGCGACCTCCGCCGGCCTCCCCCGGCGCCAGAGCAGGACACGGCGAGCGATCTGGAAGATGGCGATACCGATCATCGCGACGACCAGCCAGGAAAGATAGGCCGCCGCGCCCATGGCGCTCAGAGATCCTTGCAGAGGCGTAGCGCGTCGTAGATAGCGGCATGAATATTGCGCCCAGCAACCGCGTCGCCGATGCGATAGAGCGCGTAGCCTTCGCCGCCTTCGGGCTGCGGTTCGCCCGCGACCAGCGCCCGATGATCGGTCAGCCCCCTGTTCGAAGCGCCATCTTTCAGTGCGAAGTGGAGATCGTCCTGCGGCAATGTGCCGTATTCGACCACCACATGGTCGACGACGCGTTCCTCTTCAGCATCGGTCATGGTGTTGCGCAGAGCGGCGATCAGCCGGTTGCCTTCCGGATAGATTTCGATCAGCTCCATATTCGGCGTCATCACGACGCCGAGCTTATAGAGTTCGCGCAGATGCACCGGCAGATTGGTGGTGCCGATCTCCTGGGCGATCATGAGATCATGCGTCGCCATCTCGACGAGGCAGCCGCGCTTGGCCAGAAGCTCGGCCACGGAAGCGGCATTGTGCTGGCCCATCTCATCGTAAAGGAGGACGGTTCCGGACGGCTCGGCCGCGCCTGTCAGAATGTCCCAGGTGGTGACCGCGTGGTCGGAGCCGGACGCGTGTCCGGGATTGGGGGTGCCGCCGGTCGCCACGATCACGATGTCGGGATCGAGCGCCTTTATCGCCGCTTCATCGGCGACCACCCCGACCCGAATGTCGACGGAGAGCTTTTCGACCTGCCCGACGAGCCACCGCGGAATGCCGGACAGCGCCTCGCGCCAAGTCGACCTGGCAGCAATGTTGACCTGCCCGCCGAGCCTGTCCTCCTTCTCGAACAATGTGACATCGTGGCCGCGATGGGCGAGCACCCGCGCGGCCTCCAGCCCGGCGACACCGCCGCCAACGACCACGGCCTTCTTCGCACTGTTCGCCCGGGCGATCACATGCGGCATGGTCGCCTCGCGGCCCGTCGCCGCGTTCTGGATGCACAGCGCATCGCCGCCGACATAGATGCGGTCGATGCAGTAACCGGCGCCGACGCATTGGCGAATGTCGTCGGTGCGGCCATCGGCGAGCTTGTTGACAAGATGCGGGTCGGCGATGTGCGCGCGGGTCATTGCGACCATGTCGACATGGCCGTCATGCACGGCCCGCGCCGCAGTCGCCAGATCGGTGATGCGCTGGGCGTGAAAGATCGGAATGTCGACCTCTCGTTTGATGGCGGACGGCAGCGACAGGAACGGCGCTACGGGGAATGCCATATTCGGGATCGACACGGCATGGGCGATGTCGTCGCGCGCCTGCCCGCCGATAATGTTCAGAAAGTCGACCAGCCCGCGCTGGGCGTATTCCGCGGCGATCTCGACGCAGTCCTCATGGGTCAGGCCCCCCTTCAGCATCTCGTCGCCCGACATGCGGATACCGATCACGTAATCGTCGCCGACGGCTTCGCGCATGGCGCTCAGCACCTCGATTCCGAAACGCATCCGGTTTTGCAGCGAACCGCCATACTGGTCCGTACGGTGATTGACGGAGGGCGACCAGAACTGATCGACCAGATGGCCGTGCGCCGCCGATATTTCGCAGCCATCGAGGCCGCCTTCCTTGCAGCGCCGGGCCGCATCGGCAAAATCGCGGACGATGCGGGCGATCTCCTCGTGCTCCAGTTCCTTGGGGATCGATCGAGAGGCTGGCTCGCGATAGGGCGAGGCCGATTTGACCGGCAGCCAATTATCGGTGTCCCAGCGCGTCCGCCGACCCATATGGGTGAGCTGGATCATCAGCTTTGCCCCATGGCCGTGCACGCGCTCGGCGAAGCTCTGAAAATACGGAATGACGCTATCGTCGGCGACCGAAATCTGCGCCCAGGGCGTGGCGGGGCTGTCCAGCGCGACCGACGACGAGCCGCCGAACATGGTCAGGCCGATCCCGCCTTTGGCCTTTTCGGCGTGGTAGAGCTGGTAGCGCTCCTTCGGTTTGCCATCGACGCCGTAACCCGGCGCATGCGATGTCGACATCACGCGGTTGCGGATGGTCAGGCCTTTGATCGTGAGCGGTTTCAGCAGCGCTTCGGCATGGGCGATCATCGCGCTGCCCTACCGTTCCACGACAAGGTCGCTGGTGGGTCTGGAGCAGCAGAGTAGCGCCATGCCCTTGTCGATCTCGCGCTGCCTTATGCCACCACTATGCGCCATTTCGACCGTGCCGGATGCGATCTTCGACTTGCAGGTACCGCACAGCCCCTTGGCACAGGAGAATGGCAGGCGCATTCCGGCGCGGCGCGCCGCTTCCAGAACGGTAATGTCTTCCGGGCAATAGACGACGCGATCGGTTTTGGTGAACGTGACACGGTGGCGCTTGACGTCGGACTCGAGATCTTCTGCCGCCTCGGTGATGGTTTCCTGCGCCTGGTCGGTGAAATCGCCGAAATCGAAGCTTTCCTGGTGGTAGCGCTCCATGTCGAGACCCGCCTTCTCCAGCAGCGTCCTGGCTGCTACCATGAAGGGGCGCGGCCCGCAGATGAACACTTCGCGTTCGAGAAAATCCGGGCAGATGACATCGAGCATCGAACGTGTCAGCCGTCCGCGATAGCCGGACCACCCATGACCGGGCGCATCGTTCTCGACAGTGAAGATCGGCTGGATAGACCGGTTGCGCCGACTCATGAATTCCAGCTCGTCGCGGAAGATGATGTCCGCCGGGCTGCGCGCGGCGTGAACGAATGCGATATCGGCGACAAGCGCCAGATCGTAGGCGCTGCGGGTCATCGACATCAGCGGCGTGATGCCGGATCCGCCCGACAGAAAGAGATATTTCTGCGCCTGCATACCCGCCCACGAAAAATCGCCCATCGGCACGGTCGCCTTCAGCATCATGCCGGGTCTGAAGTAATCATGCAGCCAATTGGACACGGGCCCACCCGGCACGCGCTTGACGGTGATCGTCACCGTGTCGGGGCGGCTGGGCGGGGACGAGATCGTGTAGCAACGATGAATGATCTCGCCCTCAATCTCAAATTCCAGCGTCAGGAACTGGCCGGAAATGAAATCGAACTGGCGTTGGAAGCGTGGAGCGAAAATGAAACTTTTGACGTCGTGCGTCTCTTCCCTGACGGCCCGGCAGATCAGGACATCGTCCTCATCCGGCTCCCAGCGGAAATAACCGGTCGGAACCGGGTTGGCGGAGGGAAGGTCGTTCGGCATTTCCATCGTCTCGCCTTTCCCGGTCGTCAGGCTACGCTGCGGGATTCGGACAGATGCGACTTCATCCGCTCGACATACCAGTTGCTGAATTTCTCCACGAGCATCTCTGTATGGGGCGAGTACGGCCCCGGAATATAACCATCGCTCCGAACGCCTTGCTGGCAGTAGCCGACCAGATCGGAATCTTGCTGGTTCGTCGCCATCCAGACGCCGATCAAATTGTCCAGATCGTAATCGACCCCTTCGACCGCATCCTTGTGAACCAGCCATTTCGTTCGCAGCAGGGAATGCTCCGCGTCGAGCGGCAGAACCGAAAAGACGACGGCATGATCCCCGAGCAAATGGTGCCATGAATTGGGCTGCGTCCAGAAATGCAGCCCGCCGGCCTTGGCGTTGGTGAGGTTTCCGAGCAGTTTGCGGCAGGCGCGCCGGGTGTCGATCGTATGGCTTTCGCCCGCGCCCGCCAGCGGCAGGCGTTCGGCGCGGAACGCCGTTACCATGTCGTCGAGGCGGTCGACCTCGCGCGACGGCAGGCCCATCGCCTCCCACTCCTTGTGATTATCCGTGAGCGTCGCGGCGTATTTGTCGGCGTGATCGCGCTCTTCCGCGCTCAGTTCCTCGGGCGCGAAACCGAAACCGTAAGCGAAGAGCGGCACGGTTAGCTCGGGGTGATTGGCGCCGCAATGATAGCACTCGCGATTGTTCTCCATCGTCAGCTTCCAGTTGCCCGGCTCGATCAGATCGTGCTGGTAGGCAACCTTGGTTTCGCGAATATTGTGCGGCGAGATATAGGGCCCCATGATCTCGGCCATCGCATCGAAATCGTCCGGCGGATCGTCGGCGAGACAGATGAAGAGAAGGCCCTCCAGTGACCGGATATGAACCGGCTTCAGACCGTGGCAGCTTTTGTCGAAATCCTCACCCATATGCTCGGCATGGATGAGTTCGCCCTCGGTGTTGTAGACCCAGGAATGGTAGCGGCACATGATGTTGCCGACCGTTCCCTTTTCCTCATGAACCAGCCTTGCGCCGCGATGCCGGCAAACATTGTGGAAGGCGCGCACTTCCTCGTCGTCGTCGCGTAGGATCAGAACCGAATTCTTGCCGACATCGACCACCATGACGTCGCCGGGTTCGGCAACATCCGGCTCTACGCCGACGAACAGCCAGTGCCGTCCAAAGATAACATCCATATCGACATCGAAGATGTCTGGATCTGTGTAGAATGGGGCCTCGAGCGTGTGGTCTTTGCGTCGTCGGACCAAGTGGGACATCACGTCAACCATGGCGGACCTCGCAGGAGCCGGTTGTTTCGGCGATGTGGTGGCATTGCCTTCGATCCGCACTGCCCGTGCAACGACTGCGGCGATCAATGGCCGTTGGAGAAGTCCGGTCCTGATAAGATAATAGCAGGCCGAGGAGCACTGCCATGTCAGGAATGACGGTATGGCCCCTCGCTTCCACCACGGGCATCCAAGCCACCATAGCAGCCTCCTATCAGGGAGAAGATCGGCAATTTACAGGATTGATGATGCCTTCGATTCGACAGTGCCGCTTGCTTCGCAGCGACGGATTTCAGGACAAAACCGACATCGCCGGATATTTGAACAATCTGCATGGAAATCGAGCAGCAAGCCTTTGAATCCAAGAAGAAGTCGGTAGATACGTTCGCCTCCCTGGCGAAGCGAGGCGGATGGCGGCGTCGGAATTGTTCCTGTTCTATATACGCTTGTCAGGCGGCGGACGCAGCATCGTCGCGGGCGGCCCGGGCGCGGCGGGGCGCCTCACCAAAAAAGGCACGGAACTGCCGCGCGAAATGCCCCGCATCGCAAAACCCCGTTTCCACGGCGATATCCGTCACGCTCTTTTCCGTGAGCAGAAGAAGTTGCCGCGCGTGGCGAAGGCGGATCTGTCGGTAGATGGAAGCTGGGCTTGCGCCCGTTGCCCGGCGAAAGAGCCGCTCGAGTTGCCGGCTCGAGATTTTGAGCCGCAGGGCGATGGCATCGACCGTCATCGGCCGCGATACGCTTTGTTCCATCAGAAGGATGGCGCGGCGCACGCGGCTGTCATCGCTGATCGCCGGCATGGAATGCGGTTGCGCATCGCTGCCCAGGCGCGCCGACTGGAGCTGGAGAATATGCATGCTCTTCTGCGCCGCTGTAGCGTCGAGATGGCGGCGGATCAGATGGGCGGCGAGGTCGGCAACTCCCCCGCCGCCGGCACAGGTTATCCGGTCACCATCGTCGATGAAGAGGCGATCTGCGTCGACATCGTGGTCGGGAAACTCGGCTGCGAAATCATCGCAGTGAAACCAGCTGACGCAGCTGCGCCGACCCGCCATCAGCCCGGCACGGGCCAGAATGAAGGAGCCGGTGCAGACGCCGACAACAGGCACGCCTGCTTCGGCACATTCCTGAAGATAGGAGAGCCCTGCCCGGCTCATCTGCTCCTTGATGTGAAGGAGCCCGCCCACCACGACGATATAATCGAAGGATGTCGGATCGATCAGCGACGCCGTCGGCTCGATCGTCAGGCCTGCGCTGGACCGTATGGGATCGGGCCGGGATGACAAGATACGCCATTCGCAACGGACCTGGCGCGAGCGATCGCCCTCATCGCCAGCCAGGCGGAGCGCGTCGATGAAAAGCGACAGCGCGGAGAGTGTGAACCCGTCCGCCAGAAGAAAGCCTATGCGCAGATTGGAGGTGCGACTGGCCTTTGTCGAAATCGCCGCCTTTCCGTTCATCGCTCGGCTCCCTGCTATGGCGCATGCCCGGATATGTTCGAACGAAGGGCCGCCACGATCTCTCCCTGCCCGATCGATCCGACCGCCTGACCCTTCTCGTCGACGACCTGTATTCGTTCGGCGCCATCGGCCAGCCTGTTGATGATGGCGCCGACGGGCGTTTCACGCGGCACGGACGCATCGTTCGAACCGTCGACCGTACCCGACATCACGTCACATGCGCGCAAAACCGTCAATGGGTTCATATGCGCCACGAAATCCTCGACATATTCATTGACGGGATTGGCGATGATGTCTTGGTGATTGCCGCTCTGGACGATCCGCCCGCCTTCCATGATGGCGATATTGTTGCCGAGCTTGAAGGCTTCGTCCAGATCGTGGCTGACGAAGACAATGGTTCGCTTGAGCCGGTCCTGAAGTTCGAGTAGCTCGTCCTGCAGCCGGTTGCGGATGAGCGGGTCGAGCGCGGAGAACGGCTCGTCCATCAACAGGATCGGAGCCTCGGTCGCAAAGGCGCGTGCCAGGCCAACCCTTTGCTGCATGCCGCCGGACAATTCGGCCACCTGATACTCTGCCCAGTCGGAAAGACCGACGAGTTCGAGCTGGTTACGGGCTCTTTCTTCGCGTTCCTTGCGGCTCAGCCCGCTGAACTCCAGGCCAAGCGCGACATTGTCCAGCACATTGCGCCATGGCAGAAGGCCGAATTGCTGAAACACCATCGCAACGCCTTCGCGGCGCAGGCGTAGCAGTTCCTTCTTGGTACAATCGTTGGGATCGAGCGTTTCGCCAGCGGTCGTCACCCGGACCGAACCCCGAACCACCGGATTGAGCCCGTTGACGGCCCGAAGGAGCGTCGATTTGCCCGATCCGGAGAGTCCCATCAGCACCAGGATCTCGCCCTCGGCGACGGAAAGCGAACAATCGTGCACGCCGAGCACCTGGTCCGTCTGCTGCCGGATATCGGCCCGGCTCATGCCCTTGTCCATGAGAGGCAGGGCCTTCTCCGGCTGATCACCGAAAACGATGCTCACATTGTCGAAGACGACTGTCTTTTCCATGATGTCCTAGTTCTGTTTGAGACGGAGCATTCGGTCCAGGATGATCGCAACGACAACGATCACGAGTCCGCTTTCGAAGCCCAATGCGGTGTTGACCTGATTGAGAGCGCGGACGACCGGCACGCCGAGCCCGTTGGCGCCCACCAAAGCGGCGACCACAACCATGGACAGTGACAGCATGATGGTCTGATTCAGCCCGGCCATGATCTGCGGCAGCGCGTATGGCAGTTCGACCTTCCAGAGCTTTTGGCTAGCCGTGCCGCCAAAGGCGTCGGCGGCTTCCAGCAGGGGCTTGGGCGTGGAAGACACGCCTAGATAGGTCAGGCGGATCGGTGCCGGCAGGACGAAGATCACCGTGGCGATCAGTCCCGGCACCATGCCGATTCCGAAAAAGACAATCGCCGGAATGAGGTAGACGAAGGTTGGCAGCGTCTGCATCAAATCGAGTACCGGCTGGATGACCCGGTAGAGTTTCGGTCGATGAGCGGCAGCGATCCCAATGGGCACGCCGATAACCATGCAGACGATGCAGGAGGAGACGACGAGCGTCAGGCTCTCCGTCATCGTTTCCCAATAGCCCTGATTATAGATGAAGAGGAAGCCGAGAAAGATGAGGAGACAGGTCGTCCAGCGCCGTTGCAGCCACCAGGTCAGCGCAACGAAAGCCCCGATGATGATCAAAGGATGCGGGGTTTGGAGCACCCACAACAATCCCTCGATCAACCCTTCCGCGCCCTCTGCAAGTGTGTCCAGAATCGGCGAGAAATTGTCGGTCAGCCAGTCGATGAAATCGCGCGCCCATGCGCCGATCGGAATTTTATGGTCGGTAAGCCAGTCCACGGAGGTCCCTCCAAGAAAACCGGCCCGCTGGAAGGCGGGCCGATTGATATCTTAGAGCTTTAGCTCGGCTTTGACGGCTTCGGTTCCATCCTTGCCATCGCGAGTCTCGATGCCCTCGAGCCAGCCTAGAACGGTCTCCGGGTTGGCCTGCATCCACTCCAGCGTCGCCTTGTCGGCCTCGACGCCTTCGTCGAGAATACGGCCCATGATCTCGTTTTCCATTTCGAGCGAGAACTTCACGTTCTTCAGCAACTGGCCGACATTCGGGCATTCCTCGACATAGCCCTTGCGCGTCACCGTGTGGACCACACCCTCGCCGCCGAAGAAGTCCTCGCCGCCGGTCAGATATTTCAAATCGTAATTGGCGTTCATCGGGTGCGGCTCCCAGCCGAGGAACACGACATCCTTCTCAGCCTTCACGGCGCGGCCGACTTGGGCCAACATGCCCTGCTCCGAACTTTCGACGACCTCGAAATCGCCGAGGCCCATCTTGTTCTCCTCGGTCAGCCCGACAAGGTAATCATTGCCCTCATTGCCCGGTTCGATCCCGTAGATCTTGCCTTCGAGTTCATCCTGGAACTTTGCGATATCCGCAAAACTCTTCAGGCCCTTCTCGTAGGTATAGGTCGGCACGGCCAGCGTGTATTTCGTGCCTTCCAGATTGACCGCGACATCTTCGATTTCGCCGCTTTCCAGATATGGACCGATCGCGCCGGTCTGCGCCGGCATCCAGTTGCCGAGGAACACGTCGACATCGTCCTTCTCGAGTGAGGCGAAGGTCACCGGTACGGATAGAACCTTTACATCCACCTCATAGCCAAGCGCCTGCAGCACCTGCTTCACCGTGGAGGTCGTCGTCGTAATGTCGGTCCAGCCGACATCCGACATCACCACTTCATCACAGGCTGCGTAGGCGGCGCTGGAAGCGAGTGACAATGCAAGGGCGCCCGTCATGGCAAGGGAAAATCGTTTCATAGTCTCTCCTTCGGATGGTCGAGGTTGACTTTTTATTGATTGAGCGCTCAATCAAAAAGGACAAACGATACGATGTAAAGGTCTGGTCCGGGGGTAAGCCCAAATTGCCTAAATTGGGAATGGAAAAGATCCGCCGCGAAGCGATGATCGAGGCCACGATCATCGAGATCGGCGAAGCGGGAAGCCTGAATGTTCCCGTGAGCCAGATCGCCCGGCGCGCTGGCATTTCGCCAGCCCTGGCGCATCATTATTTCGGCTCAAAGGAGCAGATCTTTCTGGCGGCCATGCGCCACATTCTGGTGATTTTCAAAGAGAGCGTGAGCCAGCGGCTCCGGCATGCCCGAACCCCCGAAGAACGCATTCGCGCGATCATCGCCGCCAGCCTGGAGCGGCGGCAGTTCGACCGGGACGTGGTGTCGGCCTGGCTGAGCTTCTACGTCAAATCGCTGCACTCTGAAGAGACCAGCAGGCTGCTGCGCGTCTATGCCCGTCGCCTGCATTCCAACCTGCTGTTCGACCTTCGCAAATTGTTCGAAGACGAAACCGCCGAGAAAGTCGCCCAAGGCCTCGCTTCCATGATTGACGGCTTCTACATCCGCCATGCGCTGCAGGACATCGCCCCGCCTCGCGCTGACGTTCACGCACTGGTCGAGGATTATCTCGACCTTTGGCTTTTCAGAGAGGCCGAACATTGAAACCGCGACGTAATATTTTGATACTCATGGTCGACCAATTGAATGGCACGCTCTTTCCGGACGGTCCTGCCGATTGGCTGCATGCGCCCAATCTGAAAACCCTTGCCGCGCGTTCGACCCGTTTCGCCAACGCCTATACCGGCTCGCCTCTCTGTGCGCCGGGTCGTGCCAGCTTCATGGCCGGACAATTGCCGAGCCGCACACGCGTTTACGATAACGCCGCCGAATTTGCCTCCGATATTCCGACATACGCCCACCATCTGCGGCGCGCCGGCTATCAGACGACGCTGAGCGGCAAGATGCATTTCGTCGGCGCTGATCAGCTGCACGGCTTCGAAGAGCGGCTGACGACCGACGTTTATCCGGCCGATTTCGGATGGACGCCGGACTATCGAAGGCCGGGCGAGCGCATCGACTGGTGGTATCACAATCTCGGATCTGTCACGAATGCTGGCACGGCCGAAATCACCAACCAGCTCGAATATGACGACGAAGTGGCCTATCACGCGACCCGTAAGCTCTACGATCTCGGCCGCGGCCACGACGCCCGGCCATGGATGCTGACGGTCAGCTTTACCCACCCGCACGATCCCTATGTCGCACGGCGGAGATACTGGGATCTCTACGAGGATAGCGAACACCTTCTACCGACGACGCCCGCCCTGCCCTACGACGAGCACGATCCGCATTCCCAGCGCCTATTGGAGGCGAGCGACTTCCGCGCCTTCGATATTTCGGAGGACGACATTCGCCGTTCGCGCCGCGCCTATTTCGCCAACATTTCCTATATCGATGACAAGATCGGCGAGATTCTCGAAGTGTTGGACGCAACCCGGCAGACCGAAACAACCGACATCGTCTTCCTGTCCGACCATGGCGACATGCTTGGTGAGCATGGCCTCTGGTTCAAGATGAGCTTTCGCGAAGGCTCGGCGCGCGTGCCGCTGATGATCGCGACGCCTTCCATGCCCGCGGGATGCATCGAAACGCCCGTCAGCACGATGGACGTGACGCCGACGCTCGGCGAACTTGCAGGCATCGATCTCGCCGAAATCATGCCGTGGACGGATGGCGAATCGCTGGTTCCGCTTGCGAACGGGCAGCAGCGTTCAGCGCCGGTGCGAGTGGAATACGCCGCCGAAGGCTCCTACGCGCCCATGGTGGCGCTGCGGAAGGGTCAATGGAAATACATCCATTGCGAAATCGATCCGCCGCAGCTTTTCGATCTTCATGCCGATCCGCATGAACGGACCAATCTCGCGGCCGAACCCGCTCATGCGGCAATCGCTGGCGAGTTTGCGGCGATGGTTCGCGACTATTGGGACATGGATCGCTTCGATGGGGCCGTGCGCGAAAGCCAGGCGCGCCGTCACGTAGTCGATCCGGCACTGCGCAACGGCGCTTACTATCCTTGGGACTTTCAACCGCTGCAGAAGGCTTCGGAACGCTACATGCGCAATCATATGGATCTGAACATTCTGGAAGAAGCACAGCGCTTTCCGAGGGGCGAATGATGATCGACGTACAACCGACGGCGAGCCATTTCATCGATGGCGAATATTGCGAGGACGAAGCCGGCGCGCCGATCGGATGCATATTTGCGGCAACCGGCGAAGTCATTGCCCGCCTCCATTCGGCAACGCCGACCATTGTCGATAGGGCCATGGAGTCGGCTGCGCGCGCGCAGAAGGAATGGGCGGCCCGTCCGCCGGTCGAGCGGGGTCGCGTGCTGCGCCGCGTCGCCGATATCCTGCGTGAGCGCAATCGCGAATTGAGCGAACTGGAAACGCTCGATACGGGCAAACCCCTGCAAGAAACCCTGGTCGCCGATGCGACCTCAGGCGCCGATGCGCTGGAATATTTCGGCGGGCTCGCCGCGACGATCACCGGCGAAACGGTGCCGCTCGGCGGCGATTTCGTCTACACGATCCGCGAGCCGCTCGGCGTTTGCGTTGGGATCGGCGCATGGAACTATCCGACCCAGATCGCCTGCTGGAAGGCCGCACCAGCGCTGGCCTGCGGCAATGCGATGGTCTTCAAGCCGTCCGAGATGACGCCGCTTTGTGCGCTGAAACTGGCGGAAATATTCATCGAAGCCGGTGCGCCGGCGGGTCTGTTCAATGTCGTGCAGGGTTATGGCGATGTCGGCGCGGCGCTCGCCACCGATCCGCGAACCGACAAGGTCTCGCTGACGGGTTCGGTGCCGACAGGCCGGAAAGTCTACGCGGTGGCAGCGGACGGCATTCGTCACGTCACGATGGAATTGGGCGGCAAATCGCCGTTGATCGTCTTCGACGATGCCGATATCGAGAACGCGGTCAGCGCGGCGATCAATGGTAATTTCTATTCCAGCGGCCAGATCTGCTCGAACGGCACCCGCGTCTTCGTTCACAAGGCCATCGAAGACGCTTTCGTCGCCCGCCTCGTCGAAAGGACCAGGGCGGCGAAGATCGGCGATCCGCGCGACGAGGACACGCAGCTCGGTCCGATGATTTCGAAGGTGCAGCGCGACAAGGTGCTTTCCTATATCGAAAAGGCGAAAGACGAAGGCGCGACGTTCGCCCATGGCGGCGGCGTGCCGGACGGCTTCGACAAGGGCTTCTATATCGAGCCGACTGTTTTCACGGGCGTGACCGACGGGATGACTGTGGCCTGCGAAGAGGTGTTCGGTCCGGTCCTGTCGGTTCTCACCTTCAGCGACGAGAGCGAGGTTGTCGCACGCGCCAACGATACGCCGTTCGGGCTGGCCGCTGGCGTCTTCACCCGCGACCTCACCCGCGCCCATCGCGTGGTCGCCGCGCTGGAAGCCGGCACCTGCTGGATCAACACCTACAATCTGACCCCGGTCGAAGCCCCCTTCGGTGGCGTCAAACTGTCGGGCGTCGGTCGCGAGAATTCCAAGGCCGCGATCGAGCATTACAGCCAGGTCAAGTCGGTCTATGTCGCCATGGGCGACGTCGAGGCACCCTACTGACAAGCAGGCCGCAACGGCGGCAAGGAATGAAAATGCAAGCGGATTATGTGATTATCGGTTCGGGTTCCGCCGGCGCCGCGATGGCCTATCGTCTGAGCGAGGACGGCAAACACTCCGTCATCGTGCTCGAATATGGCGGCACCGACGCCGGACCCTTCATCCAGATGCCGGCAGCGCTTTCCTACCCGATGAGCATGGCGCGCTACGATTGGGGCTACCGCTCCGAGCCGGAACCGCATCTGGGTGGTCGTCGGCTGGCCACCCCTCGCGGCAAGGTGGTCGGCGGCTCGTCCTCGATCAACGGCATGGTCTTCGTGCGCGGCCATGCGATGGATTTCGATCACTGGCGCGATAGCGGCGCGTCCGGCTGGGGTTATGCCGACGTCCTTCCCTATTTCAAGCGCATGGAAAGCTGGCATGGCGGCAATGGCAAAGGATCGGCGTGGCGCGGCACGGATGGGCCACTTCACGTTAGCCGCGGACCGCGCGCCAATCCGCTCTTCGACGCTTTCCTGGAGGCGGGTTCGCAAGCCGGTTTTCCGCTGACGCCGGATTACAACGGCGAACAGCAGGAGGGCTTCGGCCCGATGGAGCAGACGGTCTGGAAGGGTCGCCGCTGGTCCACCGCCAACGCCTATCTGAGACCGGCGCTGAAACGGAAAAACCTGCAATTGATCCGCTGCCTGGCGCGCAAGATCGTCATCGAGGATGGCCGCGCTACCGGCGTCGAGATCGAACGGCGCGGCAGAATCGAGAACGTCACGGCGAACCGCGAAGTCATTATCGCCGCGTCCTCGATCAATTCGCCGAAACTGCTGATGCTGTCTGGCATCGGCCCGGCCGCGCATCTTGCCGAGCACGGCATCGATGTCGTGGCGGACCGTCCCGGCGTTGGCCAGAACCTGCAGGATCATCTGGAACTCTACATCCAGCAGGCCTGCACCCAGCCAATCACGCTCTACAAACACTGGAACCTCTTCTCCAAGGCGTTGCTCGGCGCGCAATGGCTGTTCTTCAAGAAGGGTCTTGGCGCATCGAACCAGTTCGAAAGCGCGGCCTTTCTGCGCTCCAAACCGGGCGTGCAATATCCCGATATCCAGTATCACTTCCTGCCGATCGCGGTGCGCTATGACGGCCAGGCCGCGGCCGAAGGCCATGGCTTTCAGGCTCATGTCGGCCCCATGCGCTCGAAGTCTCGTGGCGAAGTAACGCTGCGCTCCGCCGATCCGAAAGACGATCCGCGCATCGTCTTCAACTATATGTCACATGAAGACGACTGGGCCGACTTCCGCCATTGCATCCGCCTGACGCGCGACATCTTTGCCCAGCCCGCCTTCGATCCCTATCGCGGCAGGGAAATTCAACCGGGCAATGCCGCTCAATCGGACGAGGCGCTGAACGATCATATTCGCGACCACGCCGAGAGCGCCTATCACCCGTGCGGCACCTGCCGGATCGGCGCGGCAGACGATCCGATGGCGGTTGTCGATCCTGAGTGCCGGGTCATCGGCGTTGACGGGCTGCGTCTCGCCGACAGTTCGATCTTCCCGCGCATCACCAACGGCAATCTCAACGGCCCGTCCATTATGGTCGGCGAGAAGGCGGCGGACCACATTCTCGGCAGAACGCCCCTGCCTGCCGAGAATGTCGAACCCTGGATCAATCCGCGATGGCGGACCGCCGACCGCTAAAGCGGATTGCCGCTCTTATGCGTGAATGGCGTGACCGAGCGATTTCAGCGCAGCCTCATGGAAGGCTTCGCCAAGCGTCGGATGGGCGTAGATCGTGCCGGCAATGTCTTCCAGCACCGATCCCATCTCGATAGCCTGGGTAAACGCCGCCGCAAGTTCGGAGATCTCCGCGCCCACCGCCTGAACGCCGACGATCCGCCGGTCGTTCTTGCGCGACAGCACGCGGACGAACCCGCCCGATTCTGCGGCGTCCAGCGTCATCGCCCGGCCGCTGGCCCGCATCGGAAAGACGCCGGTTTCGATCTCGTCGCCCGCTTCGCTGGGTGTCATTCCGACCGAGACGATTTCCGGATCGGTGAAGCAGACGGCCGGAATGGCCATTGGGTCGAAAATCCGCTGCTCGCCGGCAATGATCTCCGCGACCATCTCGCCCTGCGCGGACGCCCGGTGCGCCAGCATCGGCTCGCCCGTCACGTCGCCAATCGCCCAGACATTCTTCGTCGAGGTGGCGCAGCGGGAATCGATCTTGATGAAGGGGCCGTTCATCGCGATCGCCGTCTCTTCGAGCCCCCAGCCTTCCGTCGCTGGCTTGCGGCCGACAGCGACGAGAACCTTATCGGCCTGCAGTTCGATCTCCTCGCCATCCTGTGTCTGAATGCGGAGCGCCTCTCCGGATTCCGTCAGACCCAGCGCCTTCGCGCCAAGATGCAGCGTGACCCCATGTTCCTCCAGTGACTTGTGAACGGGAGCGACCAAATCCTTGTCGTAATTCGGTAATATCCGATCCTGCGCCTCGACGATGTTGACGTCGGCACCGAGTTTCTGCAGGGCAGTGCCGATCTCCAGACCGATATAGCCGGCCCCGACCACGACCACGCGCTCCGGCAGATCGTCCAGCGACAAGGCTTCGGTCGACGAAATGATCCGGTCGCCGAATGGCAGGCCCGGCAGTTCCACAGGCACCGAGCCGGTAGCGAGGATCACATGCTCGGCCCGGATCTCGACGCCTTCCTCACCGCCTTCGACCGTGCAGGTCCTGGCGTCGGAAAACCGTGCCCAGCCGGAGATGACGGTCACGCCGGCGCGCTTGAGCAGCGAACCGACGCCGCCATTCAGCCGGTCGACGATGCTGCCCTTCCAGCCCGTCCAGCCCTGCATGTCGAAGGATGGCGGTTCCGGCAGGCTGATGCCATGCATCGGCGCTTCGCTGCTACGGGACATGGCGTCGAACAGTGCCGCCGTGTGGATCATGGCTTTCGACGGGATACAACCGCGGATCAGGCAGGTGCCGCCGACCCGTTCGCTTTCGACGAGCGTGGTCTTCAGCCCGAGCTGGCCGCAGCGGATGGCGGCGACATAGCCGCCCGGCCCACCGCCGACGACCAGAACCTTCATGTCTATCGTCTTCATCACTCATCCTCTGCGAAAATCAGGGCCGGGCATTCGATCAGACGCTTGAGGTCCTGGATGAACCGCGCAGCGTCATAGCCGTCGACGATCCGGTGATCGAAGGAGGACGACAAATTCATGATCTTGCGGATTTCGATCCGGCCATCGATGACGACGGGACGCTCCACCATCTTGTTCGGCCCGATGATGCCGACCTCGGGATGGTTGATGACCGGCGTCGCCGAGATGCCGCCGAGCGGCCCGAGGCTGGTAATCGTCAGCGTGGAGCCGCTGAGCTCATCACGGCTGGCCGTGCCTTCGCGCGCCGCTTCGGAGACCCGCCGGATTTCGGCGGCGCAGTCCCAGACGCCGAGGCTTTCCGCATGGCGGACGACCGGCACCGAAAGCCCGCGTTCGGTCTGGGTCGCGATCCCTGCATGAAAGGCTTCGTGCGCCCGAAAAGCCTCCTCGGCCTCGTCGTAATGGCCGTTGAGCATGGGATAGTCCGGCAGGAGGCGCGCCACGGCCCGGATCAGGAAGGGCAACACGGTCAGCTTTGACTGGTCCTCGCCGCGTCCCGCATTCATCGTCGCACGCAGATCTTCCAGCGCGGTCATGTCGAATTCCTCGACATAGCAGAAATGCGGAATGCTGCGCTTGGACTGTTGCATCTTCTCGGCGATGCGGCGGCGCATGCCGACAATGCGTATGTCGTCCACACCGGTCCGCTGGCGCAGGCCGGAGCCACCGCCCGGCTTCGGCGCGCCGTCGGCGATGTAGGCTTCGAGGTCCGCTTCGAGAATGCGCCCGGCCGGTCCCGTTCCGGTCACATATTGCAAGGCGATGCCGTGTTCGTGCGCCTTGCGGCGCGTTGCGGGCGAAGCAAGCGGCGCACCGCTGCCCTTCCCGGAAGCCGCGCCGCGACGCATGGCAGGCGATCCGTCTTTGGCCGCATCGGCGGCGGTCTTCGCCGGCTTCGATGCAGACGGTGACGCCGTTTGCTTCGCCGATGCGGCGAACGTGCCGGATTTGGCTTCGGCAGGCGCCTGCCGCTTCTGCGCCGGCTCGTCCTTTTGGGGCGGCTCGGCGTCGGACGCCTTCTGCGTTGCCGCTTCCGGCGACGTGCTGTCGCCCTGCCCGCCATCGTCGACGGCATCGGCGTCGCCTTCTACTTCGAACTCCACGAGGACCGAGCCGACGGCCAGCATGTCACCGACAGCGCCGTTCAATGACACGACCTTGCCGCTGACCGGCGAGGAAATATCGACAGTCGCCTTGTCCGTCATCACATCGACGAGTTGCTGATCCTCCTCGACGGTGTCGCCGACCGCAACGTACCATTCGCTGATCTCGGCCTCGGCGATCCCTTCGCCGATATCGGGAAGGCGGAATGCGTATTTGCCCATCTCACACCTCCTGCGTGCGCTGCATGGCGTCGATGACGCGCTGGGGACCGGGGAAGTAATCCCATTCGAAAGCGTGCGGATAAGGCGTATCCCAACCTGCGACGCGTTCGATGGGCGCGCGCAGATGGTGGAAGCAGCGCTCCTGCACAAGCGCCGATAGCTCGCCGCCGAACCCGCCATATCGGGAGGCTTCGTGAGCGATGACGCATCGCCCGGTCCGCTGCACCGATTCCACGATGGCATCGATATCGAGCGGTACGATGCTGCGCAGATCGATCAGTTCGGCGTCGATTCCGCATTCCTCGATGGCCGACAGCGCGACATGAACCATGGTGCCATAGGCCAGAACCGTCACGTCCGCGCCTTCCCTTACCATTCTCGCCTTGCCGAGCGGAATGCGGTAGACGTCCTCCGGAACGTCGGCCAGCGGATGGTCCTTCCACGGCTTGACTGGATCGTCGGGTCGCCCCTCGAAGAGACCGTTATAGAGCCGCTTCGGCTCGAAGAAGATGACCGGATCGTCATCCTCGATAGCCGAAATCAACAGGCCCTTGGCGTCGTATGGGTTGGAGGGGATGACCGACTTCAATCCGACAACATGAGCGAATAGCGCTTCGGGGCTCTGGCTATGGGTTTGGCCGCCGAAAATGCCGCCTCCATAAGGCACGCGCACAGTGATCGGTGCCCAGAACTCGCCGTTGGAGCGGTAGCGCAGGCGCGCCGCTTCGGACACGAGCTGGTCGAAGGCCGGCAGAATGTAATCGGCGAACTGGATCTCGACGACCGGCCGCAGGCCGTAGGCGCCCATGCCGATCGCCGTGGCAACGATGCCGCCCTCGGAAATGGGCGTATCGAAACAGCGGGTGAGACCGTATTTCTCCTGCAGTTTATCGGTGACACGGAAGACGCCGCCGAAATAGCCGACATCTTCGCCAAAGGTCAGAATGTCGGGATCGTCTTCGAGTTTGACGTCCAAAGCGGAGTTCAGCGCCTGGACCATGTTCATGGCAACCATCTCAGTACCCCAGCTCCCGTCTCTGTTCGATCTGCCGCCAATCGGGTTCCTTGAACACCTCCTCGAACATCGCCTTTACGCTTGGCTTGGACTGACCGAGCGTGCCGACGGCCTCCGCTTCGCGAATGGCCGCACGCACCCGCTTCTCGCAATCCTCGTGAAGGTCCGTGTAACCGTCCTCGGTCAGGTCGCCGCGCTGGATAAGGTGTTGTTTCAACCGCTCGACAGGATCGCCGAGCGGCCAGGCTTCGCTTTCGCCCTTTGGGCGATAGCGGGTTGGATCGTCGCTGGAGGAATGCGCCGCCGCACGGTAGGTGACGAGTTCGATCAGCGTCGCGCCCTTGTTTCCAAGCGCCCGCTCTCGCGCCCAGTCTGTCGCGGCGTGAATGGCCAGGAAGTCATTGCCGTCGACGCGCAGGCCCGGAATGCCATAGGCCAGCGCCTTGGCGGCAAACGTCGTCCTGTTGCCCCCGGCGATACCGGAGAAGGACGAGATCGCCCATTGATTGTTGGTGATGCACAAAATAACCGGCGCGCGGTACACGCCCGCGAAGGTTAGCGCTTCGTGAACATTGCCTTCCGCCGTCGTGCCTTCGCCGACATAGCCGAGAGCGATGCTGTCATCGTGACGATAGGCCGACGCCATCGCCCACCCCACCGCATGGCCGAGACGGCTGCCTAGATTACCGGAAATGGAGTAGAAACCGTAATCGCGTGCCGAATACAGGACCGGCAATTGGCGACCTTTGAGCGGGTCTTCCGCATTGGAAAAAATCTGGTTGCCGAGCGCGGTCATGGGATAATCGCGCGCCATCAGCCAGCTCAGGATCCGATAGGTTGGAAAACACATGTCACGTTCGCCAAGGCATAGCGACTGGGCCGCGCCGATCGCCTCCTCGCCCGTCGATTTCATGTAGAAGCTGGTCTTGCCCTGGCGGTTCGCCCGGAACATGCGGTCATCGAAGATGCGTGTCCGAACCATGGCATCCAGCCCACGCATAAGGTGATCGGTGGACAGGTCCGGTGCCCAAGGTCCAACGGCCTTTCCGTCATCATCGAGAACGCGGACGAGGCCGTAAGGCATATCGCGCAGTTCAATCTCGGGGGTCAGCGTATCTGGGCAGCGCTGCTCGCCGGCGTCCTGGAGCGGCACATTGCTAAAGTCCGGCTCGTCCCCGGGGCGGCCGGACGGTTCCGGCACATAGAGCGACAGTTCGGCAGTGTTTTTCATGGCACCTCCTCCCAAAGGTTCCGGCAACGATATCGCGTGACCCGCGTAAAAACTGTCCCTAATATCTTGTTCCGGAGTGTGATTTGAGAATGAAGATACGCCTATGAATGTCAATCGTAGCAGTTTCCTTCCCGATGCAGCCGATCTGCGTATTCTCCAGGCGTTGCAGCGTGACTGTTCGGTCTCCATGGCCGAGCTGGGCGAAATGGTGGGCCTTTCCAATACCCCGCTATGGCGGCGGATGAAACGTCTCGAAAGCGAAGGCCTTATCCGCGGTCGGGTCGCTATACTGGATGCCGAAAAGCTCGGATTGGAGATCAACATCTTCGCCAGCATCCGGCTCGGTCGCCATGATGAGGAGACGCTGGACGCTTTCGAGCGCGCGGCGGTCAAACAGGCCGAAATCATGGAATGTTATTCGATGAGCGGCGAGAGCGATTTTCTGCTGCGCGTCGTGGTCGACAGTATCAGCTATTACGAAAGCTACCTGAAACGGGTTCTGCTGCATTTGCCTGGCGTTGCCGGCGTCAATTCGCATTTCACTTTAAAGCGCGTGAAGCAGACGACCGAACTGCCTTTGCGCCAGATCTCATGAATTGATTTTTCGCCAGGATACCGATTGGCCACAGGGGGACACGGAATGCCGAAACTGGAGACGATGATCGATCAGGCCATCGGCCGCGAACCCGCCGATCTGGTGCTGAAGAACGGCCGTTTTTTCGATCTCGTGACAGGCGAACTGGTCGCGTCCGATATCGCCGTCTGCGGCGAACGGATCGTCGGAACCTGCGGCGCTTATCGCGGCACGACCGAGATCGATATCGAAGGCCGGATCGTCGTACCGGGCTTCATCGATACCCACCTTCACATTGAATCCTCGCTCGTGACGCCGCATGAGTTCGACCGCTGCGTGTTGCCGCATGGCGTGACGACCGTGATCTGCGATCCCCATGAAATCGCCAATGTTCTAGGCGCGGAAGGCATTCGCTACTTTCTGGATTCGGCGCTCGAAACCATCATGGATATCCGCGTCCAGCTTTCGTCCTGCGTGCCGGCGACGCATCTGGAGACCTCCGGCGCGGACCTGCCCATCGAAAGCCTTCTTCCCTTCCGCGATCATCCCAAGGTGATCGGACTGGCCGAGTTCATGAATTTTCCGGGCGTGATCCATAAGGACCCGGTGGCGCTCGCCAAGCTGGAGGCCTTTCAGGGCGGCCATATCGACGGTCATGCGCCGCTTCTCTCCGGCGCCGAGCTGAACGGCTATCTGTCGGTCGGAATCCGCACCGAGCACGAATGCACCAGCGCAGAAGAAGCGCTGGAGAAGATCCGCAAGGGCATGCACATCCTGGTGCGCGAGGGCTCAGTTTCAAAGGACCTTCAGGCGCTTCTGCCGATCATGACGGAGCGCCTGTCGCCCCATATCGCGCTCTGCACGGACGACCGCAATCCGCTCGATATCGCCGAGCAGGGTCATCTCGATTACATGGTCCGCACCGCCATTGCGGGCGGCGTTGACCCGCTCGTCGCCTATCGGGCGGCTTCGATCTCGGCCGCACGCGCCTTCGGTCTGCAGGACCGCGGGCTTGTCGCGCCGGGTTGGCGCGCCGATCTCGTGGTGGTCGATACGTTGGAGAATTGCAGCGCAGAGATGGTTTTTTCCGCGGGACGCCGCGTCAATGACGATCTCTTCGCCGCCCGAAGGACCATCGATCCGGTCGGTCTCGACAGCGTGCATGTGCGCGAACTGACGCCGGCGGATTTTGCCATTCCGGCTTCAAACAGCGAAACACCGGTGCTCGGTGTCCTGCCTGGCAAGATCATCACCGAGCATCGCCGGTTCCGCCTGCCGACGCATGGCAACCAGACCGGAATCGATCTTGAACGCGATATTCTGAAGGTCGCGATCATCGAGCGCCACGGCAGAAACGGCAATATCGGCAGGGGGTTCGTGCAGGGTTTCGGCCTGAAGAAGGGCGCCATTGCCTCCACGGTCGGCCACGACAGCCATAATCTCTGCGTTATCGGCGCGTCCGACGAGGATATGGCCATCGCGGCCAATCGGCTGCGCGATCTCAAGGGCGGCTTCGTGGTGGTGGAAGATGGCGTCGTCACCGGCGAGATCGCCCTGCCCCTGGCCGGGCTGATGAGCCTCGAACCCTATGAAACGGTGCGCGATACGCTGTACGATCTGCGCCAGGCGGCCTTCGCGCTCGGCTCCACGCTTCAGGAGCCCTTCCTGCAGCTGGCCTTTCTGCCGCTGCCCGTCATCCCCCATCTGAAGATTTCGGACAGGGGCCTTGTCGATGTGGACCGGTTCGAGCTGATCGAGCAGTAACACGGTAGCCGCGCCGCTCGCCGCCTCAGATCAGCATTCGGGAATGTTGACGGCGATGCCGCCGGTCGAGGTCTCCTTGTATTTCGCGCTCATGTCGCGCCCGGTCTCCAGCATCACCTGAATGCAATTGTCGAGCGGCATGAAGTGCTTGCCATCGTCGCGAAGGGCGAGGCTGGCCGCCGAAACTGCCTTGATCGCACCGAGAGCATTGCGCTCGATGCAGGGCACCTGAACGAGACCGGCCGCCGGATCGCATGTCATGCCAAGATGGTGTTCCAAGGCAATCTCGGCGGCATTTTCGACCTGCTCGTTCGTGCCGCCGAGTGCTGCACAAAGGCCGGCGGCGGCCATCGCCGAAGCGGACCCGACCTCGCCCTGGCAGCCGACCTCCGCACCGGAGATGGAGGCGTTGTATTTGATGAGCCCGCCAATGGCCGCGGCAACCAGCAGAATGTCGGCGACGCCCTTGTCGGTCGAACCGATGCAATGGCTCCGATAGTAGCGGACGATGGCGGGCAATACCCCTGCCGCGCCATTGGTCGGCGATGTCACGACCCGGCTGCCGGCGGCGTTCTCCTCGTTCACTGCCATGGCGTAAACGCTGAGCCAGTCATTGACGACATGGGGCTGGGCCATGTTGCTGCCGCGCTCGTCGCACAGCTTGTCGTGAATGGCCTTGGCTCGCCGCTTGACGTTCAGACCGCCCGGCAGGATGCCCTCCTGTTCCAGCCCGCGCGAGATGCAATCGTCCATCGCCTGCCAGATCGTATCCAGCCTGTCGTCGAGGGTATCGCCATGGATCGCTGCCTCATTGGCGCGCTTCATCTCGGCAATGGTCTTGCCGGAGGCGGCTCCCATGGCGAGCATTTCCTTGGCGGTCGCAAAAGGATAGGGGCAGGTTCCGGCGTCTTGGCCCGTGGTTTTCCGCGTCAGATCGGTGGCGGTATTCTGCTGCGTCCGAAGCTCGGTTTCGGTGACGACAAAACCGCCGCCGACGGAGAAATAGGTTTCTTCGTGATAGAGGATTCCGGCCTTGTCGCGGGCGCGAAACACCAGGCCGTTCGGATGGCCTTCCAGCGGCGGCCCGTAGTCGAAAACGAGGTCAGTCTCAGGGTCGAACTGCAGCGGCGCAAGGCCGTCCGGCGAAACCGTACGCGACGAACGGATCTCTGCTTCGATCTGTTCCGCCTGGTCGGGATCGAGCGTATCGGGGGAAAGACCGTTCAAGCCGAGGATCACGGCTCTGTCCGTCGCATGTCCCTTGCCGGTGAACGCCAGCGAGCCGTGCAGCGTGACCGACAGCGCCACCGGACGCCCCGCACCGGGCCGCCCGAACTGGTCGCCGCGCAGATCGTCCAGGAAACGGGCCGCCGCGACCATCGGTCCCATTGTGTGCGAGGACGATGGACCGATGCCGATCTTGAAGATCTCGAAGACGGAGAGGAACACAGCACATCAGCCCTTCATTCCAGGGCGAGTTCGCCGCACCCTGTCGTCAGCAGAGACATGACATGCGGCGCGAAGGAACGCCAGACATCGATGTGAAAGCGCTCCGCACCGTCGCGCCACAGAACGACGCTGACGCCATCGAAGACGGTGCGACGTGCCTCTCCATCGGGTAGCCGGTCGAGATCGCGCGGGCAGCCAAGCGTCATCAGTTCGCCGGCCTTCGGCCCTTCGATCAGAAGCGTCACCTCGCGATCCGATATGTCCGTCAGGCTGTGCGGCGCATCAGCATAGATCGCCGCGCAGGCTTCGATGATTCCGGCTGCCTCCGATTCCGAAGCGAGAACCAGCCACTCATCCGGGCCGAGACTGAGAATTTCGGTTTCGCCCTGCCGACTGCACTGGCCGATCCTGGTTGGCAGCGGGACGCCAAGAGCTGACGAGAGAGCGTCTCGTTCGTCCGCGCCGACCCGGAGCGAAAACCGCACTACCGGGGCCAGAAGCGAAACGGTCGCGGCGCGGCTGCTCGCCAGTTCGCGCGCCGTCAGAAGATCGACATGGACCGTCATCGCATCATCTCCATCGGTCCCCGCATCACAGCTTCAACCGTTCATTATCGGAATCGTAGAAGGCCGTGCCGGTAATCTCCGCCCTCACGACGCCGTCCGGCATCGGCACATGGACCGTCTCACCCACGCGATTATGCCCGCCTTCGACCAGCGCCAGCGCGATGGGCCGGCCCATCGCGTCGCTGCGATAGGACGAGGTGACGTGCCCGACCATCCTCATCGGCGTTGGCTGGTTCGGATCAAGCACGATTTGAGCGCCTTCCTCCAGTTTCGTGCGCCCATCCTCGGTCAAAAGCCCGACCAGCTGCTTGCGATTTTCGGCAACGAGATCGGGCCGTTGCAGCGCACGCATTCCGACGAAATCGCGCTTCTTCTTGCCGACTGCCCAGCCCTGCCCCGCATCGAACGGCGTGACGGTGCCATCGGTATCCTGCCCGATGATGATGAAGCCTTTTTCGGCGCGCAGCACATGCATGGTTTCGGTACCGTAGGGACAGATGTCGTAGCGCTGGCCCGCCTCGAACAGCGTCTCCCACAGGGCCCGGCCATGGCGGGCCGGCACATTGACCTCGAAGCCGAGCTCTCCGGTGAAGCTGACGCGGAAGAGCCGCGCCGGATAGCCGGCCACCGTGCATTCGGCGATCGACATATGCGGAAATGCCTCGTCCGAAATGTCTAGACCCTCGACGAAGGGTTCGAGCAGGTTGCGCGCATTGGGACCGTTCAGCGCGATGGTCGCCCACTGCTCGGTGGTCGAGGTCAGCCAGACCTTCAGTTCGGGCCATTCGGTCTGGAGATAGTCCTCCATCATATTGAGCACCCGCGCCGCGCCGCCCGTGGTGGTCGTAACGTGGAAACGATCGTCGGAAAGGCGGCCGATCACGCCATCGTCGCGGATGAAACCGTCATCGCCGAGCAGCAGGCCGTAGCGCGTGCGGCCGGGCGCAAGCTTCGTCCACGGATTGGTGTACATGCGGTTCATGAACTCCACCGCATCGGGTCCGACCACCTCGATCTTGCCGAGCGTGGAGGCGTCGAACATGCCGAGGCTCTTGCGGGTGGCGCGGCACTCGCGCGAGACCGCCGTGTCCATATCCTCACCGGATTGCGGGAAATAGCGGGCGCGGCGCCAGAGGCTGACGGGTTCGAACACCGCGCCATTCTCTTCGGCCCAGCTATCGATTGGCGTCCTGCGCGTCACATCGAAATGATCGCCCTTGTGATAGCCGGCAAACGCGCCGAATGTCGTCGGCGTATAGGGCGGGCGGAACGTCGTCAGCCCGACCTGCGGCTGCGGCTTGCCAAGCGCATCGGCAGCGATGTTCAGCCCGTTCATGTTCGACATCTTGCCCTGATCGGTCGCCATGCCGTTGGTCGTGTAGCGCTTGACGTGCTCGATGGAACGCATGCCCTCGCGCACGGCGAGCCGCAGATCCTTGGCCATCACATCGTTCTGGAAATCAACGAAGGCCTTGGTTTGCGAGGGGTGTCGGTCGGTCGGCAGTTCGGTGTGCGTGATGCCCGAGCCAGTGCGATCGTTCTGAACGCGAAACGAAACCGTTTTGGCCGCCTTTCCAAGCGCTTCAGCCGCAGCGGCACCCATCGCGGCGCCGTCGTTCAGCGCAGCTTCGATCCCCCACAGCCCCCTGCCCGCTCCGGCGATCTGGCAGGCCTCGGCCTTTCGGTCCGGCAGGAAGGTCTGGGTCTCCTCATCCCATTTCAGCGTGCCTTTGGTGTGCGAGAACAGATGGAGCGATGGCGTCCAGCCCCCCGACATCAAGAGACAATCGCATGAGAGCGTGCGCCCCGGGCCGATGCTGCCGCCCTTCACCGGATTGACCCGCACGGATTTGACGCGCAGTCGCCCCTTCGTGCCCGTCGCCGTATGACCGTCAAGCACTGCGATGTTTCGCGCCTCGGCCTCCGCGACAAGATCGGCGCGTGGGTTGGCGCGCGTATCGACGATGGCCTGAACGGTCGCGCCCGCATCGGCCAGATCGAAGGCGGCGTACCAGGCGCTGTCATGGCTGGTGACGATGACCGGCCGCTCGCCGACCTTCACGCCATAGCGGTTGAGATAAGTCTGGGCGGAACCGGCCAGCATGACGCCGGGCCGGTCATTGCCATGGAAGACGAGCGGCTTTTCCAGCGCGCCCTGCGCCAGGGCGACCTGCCCCGCCCGTACGCGCCAGAGCCGCTCGCGCGGCATGGCCGGATCGGGCGCTTCCAGATGATCGGTCAGCTTCTGGCACAGCCCGACCATGTTCTGATGGTAGTAACCGATGGCGGTGGTCCGCGTCATGATCCGCACGCCGAGCGCGACCAGCGCCGCCACCTCCTCCGCCAGCCAGTCCCATGCGGCCTTGCCGTCGATCTCCGCCTGCGGTTCGCTCAAGAGCGTGCCACCCATTTCGGAGTTCTCGTCGACCAGCGTGACGTCCAGCCCGGCCTCCGCTGCCCGTCGCGCCGTCGCCAGGCCCGCCGGGCCACCGCCCACAACCAGCACATCGGTATGCAGATAGCGCGACGCATAATGGTCCGAGTCCGGCTCGCTCGGCGAAACGCCGAGCCCGGCGGCGGCCCGGATGAAGGGCTCATACACTCTGTCCCAGAAGGAGCGCGGCCACATAAAGGTCTTGTAGTAGAACCCCGCCGAGAACAGCATGTAGAGGCCGTCGTTCAATGCGCCGACATCGAAGGCGAGACTCGGATATTTGTTCTGGCTCGTCGTCTCCAGACCGTTCCAAATGTCCTGCGCGGTGGCGCGGGTGTTCGGCTCGAACCGCCCTTTGCCGCGCCGGGTGCCGATCAGCGCGTTCGGCTCTTCCGTGCCGGCCGTCACCGGCCCGCGCGGACGGTGATATTTGAACGAGCGCCCCATCAGATGGCGGCCATTGGCCAGAAGCGCCGAGGCCACCGTGTCGCCTGCGCAACCTTCGATTTGCTGGCCGTCGAAGGTGAACTGGATCGGACGGTCGTGTCGGACCCGGCCACGACCCGCGACGCGAAATCGGCTCATTGGCCGTCCTCCGTCAGCGTATCCAGTTCGGGACGCGGCTCGCCCGCTTTGTAGGTGGTGAGAAACCGATCCGTAACGGTGTTGCGCACAGCGTTGAAGAACCGCCCGCAGCCATGGATATGTCGCCAGCGTTCGTAATGGGGTCCCTTCGCATTGGTGCGGATGAAAAGGAAGTCCCGCCATTCCTCTTCCGATACATCGGCAGGATTGTCCGGCCGCAAGATATGCGCTTCGCCGGCATAGGCGAACTCGGCTTCCGGCAGCGTCTCGTCGCAATAGGGACAGTGAATGAGCAACATGGCGGTTTCCTAATGCGCGACGGCGGCGGCCGCCGCCTCGTCGATCAGTCGGCCCGTGCCGAACCGCTCCAACGTGAAGGGCGCATTGATCGGATGCGGCTCATCCTTGGCGACCGTCCAGGCCAGCACATGCGCCGCGCCGGGCGTCGCCTTGAAGCCGCCCGTTCCCCAGCCGCAATTGACGTAGAGCCCCTTGACCGGCGTCTTGCCGAGAATGGCTGAACGGTCCGGCGTGACATCGACGATGCCGGCCCATTTGCGCAGCATCCGCATCCGGTTGAAGATCGGGAAGATTTCGCAGATCGCCGCCACGGTATGCTCAATCAGCGGCAAGCCGCCGCGCTGCGAATAGCTCGTATATTGATCGGTGCCCGAACCGATCACCAGTTCGCCCTTGTCGGACTGGCTGATATAGGCGTGAACCGTGTTCGACATGACGACGCAGGGAAAGATCGGTTTCACAGGTTCCGACACGAGCGCCTGCAGCGGATAGCTTTCCAAAGGCAGCCTCACGCCGGCGCTGTCCATGACAACGGAGGTATGCCCCGCCGCCGAGACGGCGACCTTCTTCGCCCGAATGAACCCGCGCGCGGTCTCCACGCCCTCCACCGCGCCGTTCGCATCGCGGCGGATCGCCGTGACCGGGCAGTTCTGGATGATATCGACGCCCCGCGCCGCCGCGCCCCGCGCATAACCCCAGGCCACTGCGTCGTGGCGGGCTGTTCCCGCGCGCTTTTGGAGCGCCGCGCCCATCACCGGATAGCGCGCCGTCGGCGAAATATCGAGCGGCGGGCAGTAGGCCTTGGCCTCTTCCTTCGTCAGCCAGCGATTGTCGACGCCGTTCAGGCGATTGGCGTGAACGTGCCGCTGAAAGCTCTGAACGTCGTGCACATTATGCGCCAGCATCATCACGCCGCGCTGGGAGAACATGACGTTGTAGTTCAGTTCCTGGCTCAGCCCTTCCCACAGGTCGAGCGCGTGGTCGTAAAGCCGCGCACTTTCGTCATAGAGGTAGTTGGAGCGGATGATCGTGGTGTTGCGGCCGGTATTGCCACCACCGAGCCAGCCCTTTTCGATGACCGCGACATTGGTGATACCGTGCTCTTTGGCCAGATAATAGGCGGCGCCCAACCCGTGGCCGCCCGCGCCGACAATGACGACGTCATATTCGGCCTTCGGCTCACTTTCAGGCCACTGCTCGTCCCATTTCCTGTTGCCGCTAAAGGCGTTTTTCAGCAGCGATAGGGCCGAAAAATGCGTCATCGAAACGGACCCCGCCAAACGTAGCAACTGGCAGAGTTAAGCCAGTTCCCATGCAGCAGTATTGGAGATTTGCGTCATAAACCCTGCAATTATGCGACACTGCTGGCTGTTCCCCGTTCGTGTTTGACCGAGGCGTGCAGTCTGGCATTAATATATTCGAATAGAACTATAGGAGGAAAGGACATGGCAAAGTTGTTCCAGACAAGGCGCAATGTTCTGGCGGGGATGGCAGGGATCGCATCTTCGATCCTAGTGGGCGCGCCAGCATTCGCATTAGGCCGTCATACGGTCGGTGACGGCGAACTGCTGATGCTCTCCGACGGAAATATGTCTCTGCCGCTCTCCTTCGTGTTGCCGGGCCGTCCGAAAGCGGAAATCGCTACGGCCTTGATGGTCGGCCAAGCACCGGACGCACTGACGCCCGACTGCAATATCACGCTTCTTAAGCGGGGCGATCGACTGGTTCTGTTCGATGTCGGCGCCGGCCCGAACTTCATGCCGAGCACGGGCGAACTGCCCAGCGCGCTCGACGCGGCCGGGATCGATCCGACGGAGGTGACGGATGTCGTCTTCACCCACGCTCACCCGGACCATTTCTGGGGCCTGACGGATCATTTCGGCGATCTACTCTTTTCCGACGCCGCTTATCACATGAGCGAAGCGGAATGGGCGTACTGGTCGGCGGACGACACGCTGGAAAAGACGCCGGAAGAACGCAAGACCTTCGTGGTCGGCGCGCAAAACCGTATGCCGCTCATCGAAGAACAGGTCTCTTTGTTCAAGCCAGGGGCGGAAATCTTCGCGGGCGTCGAAGCGATGGACACGTCGGGCCATACGCCCGGTCATATTTCCTTTGTCGTTCATGGCGGTGAGAAACCGACTCTCATCGGCGGCGATGCGCTGACCCATCCGATCATCTCATTCGCCTATCCCCAATGGGAAAGCGGCAGCGATACCGACCCGCAACAGGGCGTCGCAACGCGGAAGATGCTTCTCGACCGACTCTCGACCGACGACATGGCGCTGATCGGTTTTCACCTGCCCCATCCCGGCCTTGGCCATGTCGAGAAGAATGGCGACGGCGCTTACGCCTTCATTGCCGATCCGGCATAGGCGCGGAACAGGCGATCTCAGCGGGCGGCGTGGGGTGAGCGCAAAAAGGCCAGCGGCCCGCCCTCCAGAAGAAGCGACAGGCCGATCCGTGCGCCCAGCGCCATGGCGGCGAAGGCGAGCGGCGCCGAAAGTGCAAAGACAGATGCGGCGGAAACCACCTGCCCGATGGTGCAGCCCAGCGCCATGATCCCGCCAGTGCCCATGAGGAACGAGCCGAAGACGTGACGCGACAGTTCCCGCGCATCGTCGCAGGCCTCCCAACGAATGTCGTCGGCTCTCCAGGCCGCGACCGCCGCGCCTAGAACCACACCGCACACCAGACCGACGGCGTAATGCGGCACTTCGCCCGTTGTTACGATGATCTGGAACAGCGCGTCGCCTACCGGCCCGACGAAATTGGCGGCTTCAATTTGCACCGGAAAGAAGGCGACCGAGGCAAAATAGGAGGTGATGAGCCAGCCGAGGGCGACGCAAAGGCCAAGAACCAGACCAACACCGACCCGTTCCCGGTTGGCGCGAAAGGCCGGATCGCGAAAGACCCAGTAGCCGATTGCCACGAGAGCGCAGATCGTCAGCGGGATCAACAGGCCGTAGAGACCGATCCGATCCAGAAGCCCGGCCAACGTCGCGCCATGCGCGGCGGAGACGGTCATATCGAACGGTTCCGTCATGGCGACACGGGTCTGCGCGGTCAGTCCGCGCTGGGCAGCAAGCGCTGACAGAGCGATGCCCGTTAGCGCCACTGCCGCCCGCAAGCTGCCGCCGCCAAGCCGTATGAGAGCGCCGAAGCCGCATGTGCCCACCAGCGCCATGCCGAGGCCGAACATCAGACCGCCCAACGCAACACCCAGAAGATTTAGAGGCGTCGTGGCGTAGAAGGTCCTACTGCCATCGACCAGGCCGAACAGTTCGGAGGTCTGCGTGAGTGCGGCAGCGACAAGGGCCACGAGAACCCAGCTGCGCAGCCGCGTGCTGTCGCCCGCATACCAGTAGCGTTCGAGGGCGCCGAGCGTACAGAAATGATAGCGGCGCGCGACGAAACCCATCACGATGCCGATACCGATACCAGAAAGGGGCAAGAGCCAGGCTGTTGCGATCATGACGGACCTCCCCTTCCGCGCACGAACGACGATCTTGGCCGAAACGGCGGCGGAAGGAAAGGGATGGGACCGCGAAGGCGGCCCGTACCTTCAGCGTCGCGCAATCCGCTCCGGCGAACAGAAGGTCTCGTATATCTGCGCCACGAGGTCCGCGATATCGCTGTCGACGATCGAATAATAGATCATGCGGCCCTCGCGCCGCGTTGTAACGAGTCGGTCGTAGCGAAGCCGCGCGAGATGTTGCGAGACCGTCGCCTGCGGCATGCACAGCAGGTCCTCCAGTTCCGACACACTGCGTTCTCGCTCGTGCATGAGGCATAACAGCAGGAGCCGCGTTTCGTGGGATAGCGCCTTCAGAAGGTCGCTGGCGATGCGGGCGCGGCGCACATATTCCGCGCGCTCGTCGTCGGTGGTTTCGAGCGTGACGTTCGGGAGTGACATTCGCATTGACCGTTCGATAAAGGCGGATCGCCCGAAGGAAGGTAGGCCTTGCCGCTGGTTTCTTGTAGCAGCATTGCCAAAACATAGGAACCGTCGCATGTTTCCAACGGAACGGCGATGGCGGCTCGTGCGGCATCGCCGTCGGAATGGGAGGAAAATTGTGCTGGATGTGAGCTATCCCGCGGCGGTTCTCGCCGGGCTTCTATCGTTTATTTCGCCCTGCGTCCTACCGATCGTGCCGCCTTACCTGGCGTGGATGGCCGGCGTGAGCTTCAGCGACATGCGCAGCGACACGCTCGATTCGGCAAAGACGAAGAGCATCGCGTTCTCGTCTGTCGCCTTCGTGCTCGGCTTCACCACCGTCTTCGTCGCGCTGGGCGCCAGCGCCAGCCTTCTCGGCCGGACCCTCGTTCAGTATTTCGACATATTCTCCATCGTTGCCGGCGTGCTCATCACGATCATGGGGCTGCATTTTCTGGGGGTCTTCCGCATCGGTTTTCTCTATCGCGAAGCGCGAATCGATGTGCGTTCGAAACCGGCCGGTCTTATCGGCGCCTATGTGATGGGGCTTGCCTTCGCGTTCGGCTGGACACCGTGCGTCGGGCCTGTTCTGGCCTCCATCCTCATGGTGGCGGGCGCGGAAGGCTCGGCCGCCCGCGGCGCGGGCCTTCTGGCGGCCTATTCGCTCGGTATCGGCATTCCCTTCATTCTGGCGGGAATCTTCGTCGCCCGCTTCATCGAGGTTTCGAGCCGCCTCAAGAAGCACATGCGGACGGTGGAGATCGCCGTCGGCGTTCTGCTGATCGTCACGGGTATCCTGTTCATGACCGGCTCCATGAGTGCGATCGCGCAATGGATGCTTGACGTCGCGCCCGGCTTTTTCATGTCCATCGGTTGAGGAGAAGGATCATGTCACGCTTTCTAAGGATTACGCTCGCTGCGCTTGGCGCAATATTGCTGGCGTCTGTCGCCCGTGCGGAGATCGGACCGGATGGCCTGCACAAGCAGGACTGGTTCGCCATTACCTTTCGCGACATTGCCGAGGACATCGAAGACGCCAAAGCCGAAGGCAAACGCCTGGCGCTCGTCTTCGAGCAGCGCGGCTGCATCTATTGCGCCCGCATGCATGAAGATCTGCTGACGGACCCGGAAGTGCGTGACTATATCGACGAAAACTTCAAGGTCGTGCAGTACAACATGTTCGGCGATGAGGAGGTGACGGATCTCGACGGCGAATCACTGAGCGAAAAGACCGCTGCGCGGAAGTGGGGTCTGCTCTATACGCCAACAATCCTGTTCATGCCGGAAGACCTGCCGGACCAGTCGGTCTCCGCCTCGCAAGCGGCTGTTGCCTCAATGCCCGGCGCCTTCGGTAAATTTACTTTCCTCAACATGTTCAAATGGGTCAATGAAAAGGGTTATGAGAGCGAGGAGCATTTTCAGAAATATCACGCTCGCAAGATTGAAGAGGCTCGAGCAGCCGGCATCGTTCCCGAAGAATAGATCATAATATAGGCATATGACTATTCGTCCTTGCCAGAGCTTCGGCATTTGGCTAGCGTGGGAATGAAGCCGCTTGGGAGGGCGGAATTGGCAGGGAGGAGCCGCATGACATCGACACTTCGCGCCCTGGTTCTCGCATCCGGGATAAGCGCCGTGGCCCTGACGGGTTCCGCAATCGCTAACGATGTAAAGCCAGAAGCCGTCGCGTTCAGTGACGCAGGGGGCATTGAGACGCCGGTCGCCGCACAGGCGGGATCGGCGGATGCCGGCAAGAAGATACTCACGGACCGTGGGCTGGGCAATTGCGTGGCTTGCCATCAGGTCAGCAGTCTTGACGCACCGTTCCAGGGCAATGTCGGACCGTCGCTCGACGGTGTGGCCGACCGCTACGAGCCGGCTATGCTGCGGGCTATCATTGTCAATCCGAAGAAGGCGCTCTACGAGGGCACGATCATGCCGGGCTTCTACACGCTGGATGTCGGCAAACACGTCCGTGAGGATCTTGTCGGCCAGACCATTCTGTCGGCCCAGCAGGTCGAGGATGTGGTCGCCTATTTACAGACCCTGAAGGAATGAACTGGTGAAGGAGGTTCACCCGATGCAGATGAACAGACGTAGCGTATTGGGTGTCTTCGGTGGCGCTGCCACTGTCGCCGCGATCGGCCTGCCGGTCGGTTTGGCGAATGCGACGCCTGAGGATACGATGGCCAAGATCAAGGAGTTTGCGGGCGATAAAGAGCCGCAGACCGGTGGCAAGCTGACCTTGAACACCCCTGAAATCGCTGAGAACGGCAATTCGGTTCCGGTCGGCGTTTCCGTCGAAAGCGCGATGGAAGGCGATGACATGGTCGAGGAGATCATGATCCTCGCCGAGGGCAACCCAAATCCCGACGTGGTGACATTCAAATTCAGCGAATTGTCCGGCGAGGCCATAGCGGAGACCCGCATGCGGCTTGCCAAAACCCAGGATGTGGTCGCCGTGGCTCGCATGACCAATGGCGATATCCATATGGCCAAAGCGCCGGTCAAGGTCACCATCGGCGGTTGCGGCGGCTGACCGTCGCGCCCTCGAAACAGTTTTCAGGAGGTACAGGACATGGCTTCCAAGCCCCGTGTCAAACTGCCGAAATCGGCAAGCGCCGGCGAGATCATTACCATCAAGACCCTGATCAGCCACGAAATGGAATCGGGTCAACGCAAGGACAAGAATGGCGAGGTCATTCCACGCCAGATCATCAACAAGTTCACGGTCACGTTCAATGACAAGACCGTCTTCGAGGCGGATATCGAGCCGGCTATCTCATCCAACCCCTACTTCGAATTTGCCGTGAAAGTGCCGGAAAGCGGCACCTTCAAATTTACCTGGGTCGACGATGACGGCTCGGTCTACGAGACCGAAGAGGCTATCGAGGTCGCTTGAGGGGGCTATCTCGACGAACATTCATGCGGCGTACTGCGTGCGCCAGCCGGATCGAAAGGGAGGACGAAACGGTGACGAAGAAGGTGATCCTGGCAGCATCGGTGCTGGCGCTGTTCTCCAGTCCGGTAATGCTGACAAAGGCGACCGCCGATCCGGCGGATGCGACGCTGACGATCGACGGCAAGGAGATGACGGTCAAGACGGCCGCTCCGGAAGGCCATCCTTTCGACACGCTTTATTCCGGCTGGCTCTATCGTGAGCCGGAGACCCGTGCGCTCGAAGAGGACAGCTTCGAAAATCCCGGCATGTTCGGTGTCGAACAGGGTGCCGAACTCTGGTCCGTCGTGGAAGGCACCGCTGGCAAGTCCTGTGAATCCTGTCATGCCGAACCGGAAGTGGACATGAAGGGTGTGGGTGCATCGTTCCCGAAATGGGATGCTGACGCCAAGCGGCCGATCAATATCGAGCTGCAGATCGATAAATGCCGCGAAGAGAATATGGGCGCAGAGCCCTACAAGTTCGATGCGGCAGAGCAGAAGGCGCTCACTGCTTTCATTAAGCACCAGTCGCTTGGTATGCCGGTCAAGCTCGATCTCAGCCAGGGCGAACTGCAGACATGGTGGGACCGCGGCAAGGAACTCTATTATACGCGCACGGGTCAGTTGAACCTGTCCTGTTCCAACTGCCATGAAGATCATAACGGACAGATGATCCGCGCCGACCATTTGTCGCAGGGGCAGGTCAACGGCTTTCCGACCTACCGGCTCAAGCAGAGCAAGTTGATCTCGTTGCATAACCGTTTCCGTGGCTGCGTCCGCGATACGCGTGCCGAGATCCCGAAGGCCTTCTCGGACGATCTGATGGCGCTGGAAACCTATGTCACCTGGCGCGGCACGGGCCTTTCCGTGGAAACGCCAGCCGTGCGGCAGTAGGTCGCATATCCGGTCGCGCTAAGCGGCCGGTTCGCCTGCGAGACACCCATTTAAGCGTAGGCCGGCGGTGACAGTGGAGCCGCCGGGGAAGGATTGTCATGTTCACACGCCGCGAATTCCTGCAATGGTCGGCGGTCGCCGCCGGAACGATCGGCTTTTCGTCCAATGTCACGCGGTTGGCTGCCCAGCAGCAATTGACGCAGGACGATCTTCTGGCCTTCGATTCGACGGGCGATCTGACGATCCTTCACGTCACGGACATTCACGCACAGCTGAAGCCGATCTATTTCCGACCGCCGAGCGAGAATATCGGCGTTGGCATGTTCGAGGGCGTACCACCTCATCTGGTGGGCGAAGCCTTTCTGCAGCATTTCGGCCTGACGCCGGGCAGCGCCCTCGCCCACGCGCATACGATGGTCGACTATGTGAACCTGGCGAAGGCCTATGGCCGCATGGGCGGTCTCGACCGCATCGCCACCGTGGTCAACGCCGTGAGGGCCGAGCGGGGCGACGGCAATGTGCTGCTCCTCGATGGCGGCGACACATGGCAGGGCAGCTACACTTCCCTGCAGACCAAGGGCCAGGACATGGTCGACGCCATGGCGCTGCTGAAACCGGACGCGATGGTCGGCCATTGGGAGTTCACCTATGGCGAGGACCGCGTGCTCGAACTGATCGACGCGCTGCAATACCCGTTCCTGTCCGCCAATGTTTTCGATACCACTTGGGACGAGCCGGTCTTCGATGCGGCAATGATGCGAGAAGTGGCTGGCCACAAAGTCGCGGTGATCGGCCAGTCCATGCCCTATACACCCATCGCCAACCCTCGCTGGATGATTCCGAACTGGAGTTTCGGCATCCGTCCCGAGGTGATCGCCGCACAGGTCGAAAAGGCCCGGGCCGATGGCGCCGAGGTGGTGATCCTGTTGTCGCATAACGGTTTCGATGTCGATCAGAAACTGGCCCGCGACGTGCCGGACATCGATGTTATCCTGACCGGCCATACGCACGACGCCATCCCGCGCGCCATCGAGATCGGCAAGACGCTGCTGCTCGCATCGGGCAGCCATGGCAAATTCGTCGGTCGCGTCGATCTGGACATCAGGGACGGCAAGGTCACGGCTCACCAGTCAAAGACGATCCCGATCTTCGCCGACGTGATCGCGCCCGATCCGGCGATGGCCGCGAAGATCGACGAGATCCGCGCACCCTATGAAGACGAACTCAATCGGGTCATCGGCCAAGCGGACGATCTTCTCTACCGTCGCGGCAATTTCAACGGCACATGGGACGATGTGATCTGCCAGGGCATGATCGAAGAACGCGACGCCCAGCTGTCCTTCTCGCCCGGCTTCCGGTGGGGCGCAACGCTTCTGCCCGGTCAGGACATCACCATCGACGATCTGCACAACCAGACCTCCATGACCTACCCTTCGGTCTATCGGTTGGAGTTCTCCGGCCTGCAGATCAAGGAGATCATGGAAGACGTCTGCGACAATCTCTTCAATAAGGATCCCTATTTCCAGCAGGGCGGCGACATGGTTCGCGTCGGCGGCATGGCCTACACTTGCGCGCCGAAGGAGACGATGGGGAACCGGATTTCCGACATGACCATGACGGCGACGGGCGAACCCATAGACATGGACAGGAGCTACGTGGTCGCCGGTTGGGCCTCGGTGAACGAGAATGTCGAAGGACCCGCCATCTGGGATGTGATGGAAAGCTACATCACCCGCAAGCAGACCGTTACGGCTTCAGGAAGCGACATTGTAAAAGTCGTCGGTATTTGACCCCTCCCCGCTGAAATTGCGGTAGACAAGCCGAATCTTCTAATACATAGTTATATTAGAATACATTAGGTTTTGGGAGGAGCCGATGGTGGATTCCGCAGATGATGGCGGCAGCAAAGGCAATGCGCGGCGTCAGTTCCTGAAAGCCGGGCTAGGCGCCGCGGGCGGCGCTTTAGCCGTTGCGGGCGGAGCGCGGGCCGCAGAGCCCGATCCCCTGATCACCGAGGTGCAGGACTGGACGCGCTATTTGGGTAAGGGCGTCGACGCCACGCCCTATGGCCTGCCGAGCCAGTACGAATCGGATGTCGTTCGGCGGAGCGTCCCCTGGCTGACGGCCGATGCGAAGTCATCGGTCAATTTCACGCCCCTCTACGCGCTCGACGGCACGATCACGCCGAGTGGCCTCTGTTTCGAGCGGCATCATGGCGGCGTCGCGGTCATCGACCCGGCAGATCACCGTCTGATGATCCATGGAATGGTGGAGCGCCCACTCGTCTTTACGCTCGACGATCTGAAACGCTTCCCCCGCGAAAATCACGTCTACTTTCTGGAATGCGCGGCCAATTCCGGCATGGAATGGCGCGGCGCACAGCTCAATGGCTGCCAGTTCACCCATGGCATGATCCACAATCTGGAATATTGCGGCGTGCCGCTGCGCTACCTGCTGGAAGAGGCCGGCGTGAAGCCGCAGGCCAAATGGCTGCTGGCCGAAGGCGGCGACGCCTCGCTGATGACCCGCTCCATTCCGATGGAAAAGATTATGGATGACTGCCTCGTCGCCTTCAAGATGAATGGCGAGGCGCTCCGGCCCGAGCAGGGCTACCCGATCCGCCTCGTCGTACCCGGTTGGGAAGGCAATATGTGGATCAAATGGCTTCGCAGGCTGGAACTCGGGGACCGGTCCTGGGAACAGCGTGAGGAGACCAGCAAATACACCGACCTCTTGGCCGATGGTGTGGCACGGCGTCATACGTTCGTGATGGACGTCAAAAGCGTTATCACCAACCCTTCACCCCAGGCGCCGCTGACGCATGGCAAGGGCCGCACCGTTCTGACCGGGCTGGCGTGGAGCGGTCACGGCCGGATCGCGAAAGTCGACGTCTCGATCGATGGTGGCCGCAACTGGTCCGAGGCCCGGCTGGAAGGCGGCAGCAGCAAGGGCGCCTATCGCTTCTACCACGATTTCGACTGGGACGGCGCCGAGCTCTTCCTGCAATCGCGGGCCATCGACGAAGACGGCAATGTTCAGCCGACGAAAGACCGGCTGCGTGCCGAGCGCGGCGAGAATTCGATCTATCACAACAACGGCATCCAGACCTGGCATGTCCGCGCAGACGGAGTGACCGAAAATGTCGAGGTTTCCTAAATCTCTGATTGCAGTGTCCCTGATGGGAGGCATGGGGCTGACCGCACCGTCCGCCTTGGCGCAGGACGCCGCCAACGGCGAAACGATCTTCAAGCGTTGCGCCGGGTGTCATACTGTTGGGCCGAACGCGCAGAGCCGGGTCGGCCCCCACCTGAACGGCATCGTCGAGCGTCCCGCCGCTGCTATCGAGGATTTTCGTTATTCCAGAGGCATGAAGAAGGCGGCCGATGATGGTCTTGTCTGGACGCGGGATGACCTCGCCGAATATCTCGCAGCCCCGCGCAAGAAGATCAAAGGCACAAGAATGGCCTTTGCCGGTCTGCGCAAGGAAAGCGAGATCGCCGACATCATCGCCTATCTGGATCGGTTCGGTCCCGATGGAGCGGAAAAAACGTCGACTGCCGAAGAGATTGCGGCGGCCAACGAGCCCAATCCTGGCATGGCCGGGAAAGAACCCGCGGCAAATGACGTAAAGGGCGATTCCAAACCGGCGACTGAATCCTCGTCTGCTGTCGCGCCGGCTCCCAAAGTCGAAGAAGCCGATGGCGCAGGTGAGAGCGTGGACGCGGCGGCCGAAACCGATGACGACCGCCAGGTCGCCTTGGCTGCCGCACCGCCGAGCGGTGGGCCGATGAATCTCGGTCGTCCGGCGTTGCCCGCCGAGATCGCCGCTTGGGACATCGATGTTCGCCCCGATGGCAAGGGGCTTCCGATCGGTTCCGGAACGGTTGCCGAAGGCGAAGCTATTTTCGATGAGAAATGCGCCTCCTGTCATGGCGCGTTCGGCGAAGGCGCCGGCCGCTGGCCGATGCTTGCCGGCGGTCAGGGCACACTGAAGGACGAGCGCCCCGTCAAGACGATCGGCTCCTACTGGCCCTATCTGTCGACGGTCTATGACTATGTCCATCGGGCGATGCCCTTCGGCAGTTCCCGCTCTCTCGGCGAGGACGAGACTTACGCGCTCGTGGCCTATATTCTGTATCTCAACGATCTGGTGGATGACGATTTCGAACTGTCCAACGAGAATTTTACAGGGATCGAAATGCCGAATGCGGATGGGTTCAAGCCGGACGACCGACAGTCCGAGCCGCAGAACACGTCGGATGCAGCCGCTGAAGTCTGCATGACGGACTGCAAGGAGAGCCCGGCGGAGATCACCATGCGCGCAAGAGTTCTGGACGTTACGCCCGATACGGCAGATGATGACGGCGATGAGAATTTGGGAGCCGGCGCTATTGATTGATCTGTTGGCACGAAAGGCGCTGGCATGGGCCATCGTTCTTTTCGCCGTGTCGGACAGGGCTTTCGCAAGCGACGAGATCGATTACGGTCAGGTCGAGATCGCTATCGCGGCGGTCGGCGAGGTGACGGCGGATCTGGATTATGGCGAATATCTCGCCGGCGAATGTGTGTCGTGCCATGCTGTCGATGGGCCGAAACAGGCCCAGATCCCGGCCATTGCCGGTCGGAACAGGGAGGCGCTCATCCGCGCGATGGTTGAGTACCGCACCGGCTTTCGAAAGAATAAGGTGATGCAGACCGTGATGACGACGAAGGGCAATGAGGAGATCGCCGCCCTCGCCGCCTGGTACGCGGCCAAAGAACGGTAGGTCCTTCCAGTCTCCTGGCCGGGCCTTTTGGATTGGTTCAAAACGGGAGGACGACAGATGACAAAGCTGACGAGACGGCAATTCACATTGCTGGGTGCGACGGCGCTGGCAAGCGCGGCGTTGCCCGTATTTTCATTTGCGCAGAACGGCGGGAAACCGAAAGTCGTTGTCATTGGCGGCGGCGCCGGCGGCGGCACGGTCGCCCATCAGCTGGCCAGTGACGCTGGCGATGCGCTGGACATCACCCTGATCGAACAGAATGAAGAGTACACGACCTGTTTCTTCTCCAACCTCTATCTCGGTAATTTCCGGACATTCGACAGCATCACCCACAATTGGGATGCGCTGACCGCGATGGGCGTGAAGAAGGTGACAGGCAAGGCGACGGGCATCGACACATCGGCAAAGACGGTGCAGCTGGATGACGGCTCGACCCATGCCTATGATCGGCTTGTCGTCGCGCCGGGGATCGACCTGATCTACGATTCCGTTCCGGGCTACTCCGAAGCCGATAGCGAGATTGCGCCGCATGCCTGGCAGGCCGGACCGCAGACCAAGCTGCTGAAGGAGAAGCTGGACGCGTTGGAGGATGGCGACCAGATCGTCATGGTGCCGCCGCCCAACCCCTATCGGTGCCCGCCCGGCCCCTATGAGCGTGTGTCCATGATGGCGCATGTGCTCAAAGAGAAAGGGTTCAGAGAGGCCCGGATCGTCATCCTCGATCCCAAACCGAAATTCTCCAAGCAGGGTTTGTTCTCGGAAGGTTGGGAGAAGGAATATCCCGGCATGGTTGAGTGGATCGGCCCAGATATTCACGGCGGCATCAAGAATGTCGATGCAAAAGCCGGCACGGTCGAAACCGATTTCGACACATTCGAAGGCGCGCTTCTCAACATTGTGCCCGCACAGAAGGCCGGCGAGATCGCTACTGCCGCAGGACTGACCGACGATAGCGGCTTTTGTCCGATCGATGCCGAAAGCATGCGTTCCACGATGGACGAAAACATCTTCGTGATCGGCGATGCTTGTATCGCAGGCGATATGCCGAAAAGTGCTTTTTCTGCCAACAGCCAGGCCAAGGTCGCAGCCAATGCGATCCGTGCAGATTTGACGGATGCGCGGAAATTCCCGGCCCGCTACGCCAACACGTGCTGGAGCCTCATCGCGACGGACAATGACGTCAAGGTCGGTGCGCAATATGCGCCAGCCGACGGCAAGATCACGTCGACGGCCAGCTTCATCAGCCAGACCGGCGAAGATCCCGCCATCCGGGCGGCCAATTATGACGAGTCGGTCGCCTGGTACGAAGCGATTACCAAAGACATCTTCGGCTCCGCCTGATCAGAAAGACGTCTATGAATGTGGGAACGGGCGACGCATGCGCCGCCCGTTTTCATTATTGGAAGTGGTCCGAACTATTCCGCCGGCTGGAGATCGCTTGTCGAATTGCCAACAAGCGGACGGTCTTCCAACCGCCGCAAGACGAAATCGGTCAGGCCGGCGAACACCATCATGGCGACCAGCCCGATCAGAGCCGTCACAGCAAGAACCGCACCGCCGGTAAAGCCAGCCCCGATCGTGCAGCCGACGGCGGTGATCCCGCCAAAACCCATCAGGATGCTGCCGGCGCCGTAGCGCCAGATCGATGGCACGCCGGCCTCGCCGAAGGTTCGGATGCGGAACTGGCCGAAAACCACCGCGCTGACTAGCGCGCCGATCACGGTCCCGGCGATAATGCCGACATCCGTCGACAGGGCATCGGTTGCACCGCCGCTGCCGATGAAATTCAGCGTGTTGGCCAACGGCCGCATATAGGACAGGCTTTCCGGCTGAACCGGATCGAACACCTGTCCGGAAAACTGGTACGTCGCATACCAGCCGAGCGCGACGGTGCCGCCTGCGACTGCGCCACCCAGCGCGTAAGCCGGCGAGAGACCACGGCGAAGCGCTACAGCGAGCGCTGCGACGACAAGAACAAACGCAAAAAGCGGACCGAAGAATTGACCGATGCCGCTCACCGCAGCCAGATCATTGCCGCCGAGCGCCGCCGAACTCATCAGACCACCGAGTGCGTCGCGCAATGGCACCAACGGCCCCTGAAACGTCGCCCATGCCGTCACCGCAATCACCGCCACGCTGAAAACCGCGCGGAGATTGCCGCTCGCGCCGAGCACCACGAGGCGCGATACGCAACCGCGCGCCAACGCCATGCCGATACCGAACAGCGCGCCGCCGAGAACCGCGCCGGACACGGTCTGTGGCGTGGCGAAAAAGCGAGATTCCCCGACATTGATGACGCCGAACCAGAGCATCGCCTGAACGGCAGCGACGCAGACGGCAAAGCCGATCAGCCAGACCGGCAATGCGCGACCTTTGGTGTTGCGAAAGAGTTCGATCGCCGCCGAGCGGGTGCAAAACCCGCTGCGCTCCAGCGCAATGCCGAAAACGGCGCCGAGGCCGAGGCCGATGATCGCGGCGGTGGCCGGTTCTCCAACCGAATCGATAAGCGGAACGAAATCCATCATATTCTCCTGCAAACTGCAGGAGAGTTTATTGCCAGCATCACCTCGCGTCAGGAACGACGATTGCGAAGTCCAACCCTTCCGCGCAATAGCTTTCGCGTCCGACGCGGATCCGTAGACGCTCAGTCTGTTTTGTCGTCTTTCGGCAAACCGTCCATCAGTTCGCCGATCCGAAACCAGAAGAATTCATCGCCGGGATAACCGCGCAGCCGCGCGACCTCCACACCATCTTCGACCAGAATAAAGGTCGGCGTCATGATATCACGCGAAACACCTTCAAGATCATCCGGCCAGGGCTCGGTGATGTCGATACGTCGCAGCGGCGCGCGCTGTCCTTCCGGCGTCTGCGGCCAGGCCGGTGCGATCTCCTCGTTGAAGCGCGCGCACCACACGCAGCCTGGCTGTTCGAGCATCAGCATCTGCGCTGCAAAACCGGTAGGAACCGGTGCTACAAAACTGGCGAGGAAAAGGAGAGCCAGCAAACGTTTAGTCATGCTTTCTCCTTTCTCCAATCAGATCGATGCGGTCCGCTTACCCCGCCACCATACCACAATCACCGGATGACCGAACCGAACGCGATGGAAGCGGTGCTGGTCGCTTAGATATCGAACTTGACGCCCTGCGCCAGCGGCAATTCGTCGGAATAGTTCACCGTATTTGTCTGTCGGCGCATATAGCCTTTCCAGGCGTCCGAGCCGCTTTCGCGTCCGCCGCCCGTTTCCTTCTCGCCACCGAATGCGCCGCCGATCTCGGCGCCGGAAGGGCCGATATTGACATTGGCGATACCGCAGTCGGAGCCGACATCGGAAAGGAAGGTTTCGGCCTCACGCATATTAAGGGTGAAGATGCAGGAGGACAGGCCCTGCGGCACGTCGTTCTGCATGGCGATCGCCTCGTCCATTGCATCGTAGCCCATCACATAAAGGATCGGCGCGAAGGTTTCGGTCCGGACGATTTCGGTCTGGGAAGGCATTTCAACGACAGCCGGGGCGACATAGGCACCGCCATCGGGAACATCAGAAGTGACGGCCTCGCCGCCATGCACAATGGCGCCATCCCCTCTGGCGGTTTCAAGCGCCGCCTGCATCCGCTCGCGCGACTGCGCATCGATCAGCGGGCCGACCAGCGTGCCGTCCTTGCGCGGGTCGCCGACCGGGAGGCTTTGATAGGCCTTGGTCAGCTTGGTCACCAGGTCGTCCTTGATGGAATTGTGGGCGATCACGCGGCGAAGGCTCGTGCAGCGCTGCCCGGCAGTGCCCACGGCCGAAAAGACGATGGCGCGCACCGCCATGTCGAGATCGGCGGACGGCGCAACGATCATCGCATTGTTGCCACCGAGTTCGAGGATTGGTCGGCCCCACCGCTCCATCACTTTCGGCCCGACGACGGAGCCCATACGGGTCGAGCCCGTAGCGGACAGGATCGGCACATCTTCCGAAGCGACGAGTGCTTCGCCGATCTCCGCGCCGCCAATGACCAGTTGGGCCAGGCCATCCGGAGCGTCGTCGCCGAAGCGTTTCAGGGCGCGCTCCATGACCTTCATTGTGGCCATGGCGGTCAGCGGCGTTTTTTCCGATGGTTTCCAGATCACCGGATCGCCGCAGATCAGCGCAAGCGCTGTATTCCAGGACCAGACGGCGACGGGAAAGTTGAAGGCGGTGATGATGCCGCACGGCCCGATCGGATGCCAGGTCTCCCTCATATGATGGCCCGGGCGTTCCGATGCGATGGTGAGACCGTAGAGCTGGCGCGACTGACCGACGGCGAAATCGCAGATGTCGATCATCTCCTGCACTTCGCCGAGCCCTTCGGAAACGATCTTGCCGGCCTCGAGCGTGACGACCGCGCCGAGTTCGTGTTTGGACGCACGAAGCTCCTCACCGAGCAGTCGGACCAATTCGCCGCGTCGTGGCGCTGGAACCTTGCGCCAGGCGCGAAAGGCATCCTGCGCGCGGGCGATGATGACCGGCATGTCGGCAGGATCGGTTTCCTGAACCCGCGCCACTTCGGCGCCGTCGATCGGCGAGTGAACGGAAAGAGTGCCGCCCGTCAGTTCGGATTCGCTCAGTCCCGCGGCGGTCAGAACGTCTTTATGGCTCATCGTGTTGCTCCCTTGGATATGGTTGCGCGCTGCTCGGCCATGCCCATAGCGGCCAGAAGCGGCGCTTCGGTCTGTTGTCGTTGAAAATCAGCCTTGGTAGCCATGCCGCGCCATTGCGCAAGTATCAGCGATTGGGCCACCGCGCCGCCCAAAGTCGTGCCAGGGCCGGTGACGATAAAGAGGTCGGGTGCGAACTCACGCGCCGCGATGGCGATCGCGCGGGTGAAATCATATGTCTCGGTCACCTGCGCGCCGAGCGTGTAGTCCCACAGCGCTTGCGTGTCGGTCGCATGTGGCCACCAGATCGCACCGCGCCCGTCGATCAATGGCAGATCCGGCTGATGGAAGAGGTCAGGGGATAGTCGCGCGCGGCCCTTTTCCGCGACCGGCGCCTGCAGGGTCGTATGGAAGGCCGCGTGATTGCCGAGCCGCATGGGAAAACGTTGCTGGACGGGTTCGACTTCGCTTTCGAAGGCTTTCAGCCCTGCCTCGTTGCCGGCCAGCACCAACATGCCGCCGAGATCGATGGAAAGGCCGAGTCGATGATCGGGGCGACAGGCGATCTCGCCGACCTTGGACAACAGGGCGGCGCGGCGCGCTGGTTGATCCTGCCAGTCATCGTCCACGAAAGGATAGACGATCTGGCCGCCGATCAGCGCCTGCTGCATCAATGTGCCCATCGTATTGGCGACACGGAAGCCGTTTTCGGGCGAAAGCGCGCCGCCACAGGCAAGCGCCGAATACCAACCCATCGAGTTGCCGGTGACGGCGACGATCTCCACATCATCGCGATCGATGGCAAGAAAATCGCCCAATGTCGCGGCATAGATAAGGGCCGACGCATTGTCGCCGCGCGTGTGATCGGCAACCGAAAACCGTTCTGCGCCGTCCAGATCGGTAAGCGTCTTCTGTTCTCCCGTTTGACGCTGGGCGTCGAACGCATCCAGAAGCGCGCCGTCGGGAAAATGACGCCCAAGATAGCCGAGTTCGGCTTTGTTGTAGGTGCCTCGGCCCGGACAGATGACGATGGCGGTCTTCTTCATGCCGGCACCTTCATCAGCGATAGTGCTGCTTCGAAAATGGAGTCGGCGGACGGCATCGTCGCCGCATAGGCCGGCCCGGTGGCAATGAAACTGTCTTCGGCGCTCAATCGTGTATGCGGAAGGACGGTGCGTTCGGTCAGCAGCGTCATCAGCGCCTCGGCAACGCCGCCCGTACGGCGGGTTTCATCGACCACCAGAACGCGCTGGCAGCCTTCGATCGCTTTCAGGATCGCCGTTTCGGGAAGCGGGGACAGCCAGCGCAGGTCGATCACGCGGCTTCGGGTGCCATCCGTTTCCAGCCGCTTCTGGGCCTGATGGGACAGATAAGTCCCATTGCCGAAGGTCAGGATCGCAATGTCCTCACCGTCCCCATGAACGCCGACCTCACCGAAGGCGATCCGCCGCGACGGATCGGGATAGCGCGTCAACCAGCCGCCATCGCCGGTCTGATGGAGATCACGCATGGAATAGAGGGCGATCGGCTCGAGGAAGACAACGACCCGCTGCTCCTCGCGCGCCAGCCGCACGCATTCGCGAAGCATCATGGCGGCATCTGCGCCGTTCGACGGGCAGGCCAGAATGAGCCCGGGAATATCGCGCATCACCGCGACGGAATTGTCATTGTGGAAATGGCCGCCAAACCCCTTCTGGTAGCCGAGACCGGCGATACGGACGACCATTGGATTCGTATACTGGCCGTTGGAGAAGAAGGGCAACGTCGCCGCTTCGCCGCGCAACTGATCTTCCGCATTGTGCAGATAGGCGAGGAACTGGATTTCCGGCATCGGCAGGAACCCGTTATGCGCCATGCCGATCCCAAGACCGAGAATGGATTGCTCGTCGAGGAGCGTATCGATCACCCGCGAAGGGCCAAACCGCCCGATCAGCTTCTGGCTGACCCCGTAAACGCCGCCCTTCCGGCCGACATCCTCGCCCATCATTGCGATTTCGCCATATTGAAGCATGAGATCGGTCAACGCCCAGTTGATGAGCCGCGACATGATCTGCGGCTCATCCATCGCCTTCAGATCGTTGCCGAAGGCGGCCGCACGCGCCTCCGGTGATGGTCCATTGGTTGGTTGGCAAATGCGCGGTGGCGGGATGAGACTCGCCATGACATCGCCAGCGGTCTTCAGACGGGGACGTTCGATCACCTGTTCGGCCACGCGCTCCACCCGCGCATTGGTTTCAGTGTAGATGTCGAGCGCCTCCGATCGCTCAAGCGCCCCGGACTCGGCGAGCAGACGGACCGAATGCAAAAGCGGATCGTTCGCTTCTTCTGCCTCGACTTCGTGCTTTTTCATATAGGTGGTCGGCACGTCTGCGCCCGCATGGCCATAAAGGCGGATCGTCCGCATATGCAGAAAAGCCGGACGACGACGCTTGCGCACATAGTCGGCAGCCTGCTGCGCAACACGATAGGTCTCGAACATATCGAGCCCATCACAGGCGAAATATTTCATGCCGGGCCGGTTGGCAAAGGTCGCGGCAATCCAGCCCTGTGGTGTCTTGGTCGAGATTCCGATGCCATTGTCCTCACAGACAAAGAGGAGCGGCATCGGAATGCCTTGATAAGCCGTCCATTGGGCCGTGTTGAACGCTCCCTGGGCGGTGGAATGGTTCGCCGACGCATCTCCAAACGAGCACATAATGATGGCGTCGGATGGCAGCGCCTGGTGTTCCGGCTTGTGACGCCGAGCCAAGCCGATCGAATAGGCCGCGCCAACCGCCTTCGGCAGATGGCTGGCGATGGTCGATGTCTGAGGTGGGATGTTCAGGGCCTTCGATCCGAGCACCTTGTGTCGTCCGCCCGAAATCGGATCGTCCGTTGAGCAGGCAAATGACAGCAGCATGTCCCATGTAATCGACTGGCCCGGCACCTGGGTCGACCTATGAATCTGGAACGCGGCATCACGGTAATGCAGAAACGCCATGTCGGTCGGCTGCAGAGCTGAGGCGACGGCCGCCATGCCCTCATGGCCGGACGAACCGATCGTGTAATAGCCCTGCCCTGCCGCCTGCATGGCTCGGCTTTGGCGGTCCAGTGCGCGGCAAAGGCAGCCGGAACGGTAGATCGAGACAGCCTCTGACGCCGGCAACGGCCCCTCTGGCGCACGACCTTCCGGCAGGTCGCCCTCGGCTACCCGCCTCAAGAAATTGTCATGAACGATTGCCGAGCGGTCCATCGATTGAGCCTTCAGAAAAACGCCTGGATGTCGGTTTGTGCGCGGCCGAGGATGAGGGCGTGGACGTCGTGCGTGCCCTCATAGGTGTTGACCGTCTCCAGGTTCTGCGCGTGGCGCAT
>NZ_NBYO01000002.1 GCF_002238045.1 Notoacmeibacter marinus | reverse complement strand
CGCGGGGTGGAGCAGCCCGGTAGCTCGTCAGGCTCATAACCTGAAGGTCGTAGGTTCAAATCCTACCCCCGCAACCAAACATTCCCCCAAGAATACAACTACCTCCAGATGTCGCATCGGTAACGCCGACATCGCTGAAATCCCAGATTATCGCTATCCCGGCCGTGTCCGCGCGAGGTATGGCCTGCCGGCATACCGCAGCCGCTCTGCCAGCCGTAGACAACGATCTGATTTGGTCACGCCGGCGCATATCAAGGAACAGTCTTCGTCTCATTTATAAGCGCGTCGCATCCTCCCAACATGCCATGCTGACGGTGTCAGATACCCTGACCTGCCACTGAACCTGCGACCGGAGTTCGGTTAGTGTCGACGCGCCGCTCGGCGGGGGTTGAGCAATCGCCCGACGGACGGAGCTTTCTTCTCGCGCGGCGGGACCAGCGATTGCGTCGGTCGAAGTCCACGCGATATCGGTCTGCGGTTGATAGTCCAGTGCCGAATGGGGAGGCGCAATCTTGTCGCCAGCTGCCGAGGCTGCGATCACCACACGGGTATCGGTTAGATTGAGAACTATGGTCTCGTTGAGCAGTTCGTCACGCATCTGGCCATTGAAACTCTCCACGAACCCGTTCTGCATCGGCTTGATAACGGCGATGTGGCGGCAGCGAACACTGTTGTTCTGGCACTACATCTCAGGACCGCACGCGATGTCATTTCCCGCGTAATTTTCGCTGACAATCATGTCGAGCCTCCACGCTTTCGCATCAGCTCACCCAGTTCGGCGGTCGTTCGTCGCTCGGGCATGGACCGATCCACGCTCGTGACCAAGGCTTCGAAGGTCCAATCATCCGCGATGAAGAGCGCTCAGAACCGCTGACCTCGAAACAGGGCGTCTAAGGCGAAGTCCGGTTGCTCATATTGGCCGGCCCGGTGCTGGTGGGAACCCGAAAAGACGGCGGCCGGATTTGCCGGCCGCCGTCCATCTTATTATCGGCAAAGGCGCCGTTGTCTTCGTCAGGCGACCATCATGTCGTCGAAGAGATGCCAGGACGGCATGGCGTCATTGGCGATGCTGCCGAACGGATCGTTGTCCTGCATATCGTCCATGTCCATCCGGTCCGCGCTCATGCCGCAACCAGCGACATCGCGCTGTTCACCGGCCTGACCGCTTTCCGACGGCGATCCGTTCGCAAAGAACGAATCGATGTCCGGAAACGCGATCTGACCCGGCTTTGCGTCGGACCCTGCCCGAATTGCATCTGCGCCATCGGCGAAGATCTGGTCCATCAACCAATTCAACAGAACGCCGGGATCGTCGCTATCGGGACGTTCCGACCCGGCGCCGGCAGTTGTCGTTGGAGGCGTTTCGGTCCCCGGCTGCGCGGTAACCGGGGTTGCACCATCGGGCTGAGTCGTCGTGGGTGTCTCGACCGGTCCGGCGGTCTGGTCCGTCGGCGGCGTCGTGCCACTGCCGGGCGTTGCGGTCTGGTCGGTCGGTGGCGTCGTGCCGCTGCCAGGCGTTGCCGTCTGCTCCGCCGGGGTTGTCGTCGGGGCAGGGGTGGTCGGCTCGCCCTCCGCCGGGGTCGGTGTGGTCGCCGGCGTCGTCGAAGCGGTGGCAGGGGTTTCCAGATCGCTATTGATGTCGACCTTGACATTCTTGCCGTCAACGGTGACCGATTTCTCGATCACGCCGGTCAGTTTTCCTCCAGAATAGCGGACGGTATAGTCTCCGTCAGCCAACGCAACCTGGTAACCGCCAGCGTCCATAGTGGTCGTCTCGACGCTTTTCCCGGCCTTATCGACCACTTCGACCTTAATGCCGGCGAGACCTTCGCCGATATCGTAGAAATTGTCGTCATCGTTGTCGTCGAAGGCAACGCCCGTCAGGTAATGCTTTCCCTGATCGGAGAAGTTCTGGGTGTGCAGGAAGGCCTTGTCGTAATACTGGCCGTTCTGGACCCAGTCGCCCGTCACCTCGCCGATTCCGGCTTCGCTCCAGTCGGGGTTAAGAATATTGGCCAGATGGCCGGGAGAGCGAAGCAGGCCGACATGGGCCTCGTCGACGACGGCCTGCCGGTCGACATTCGTCATTCCGGAAGACCAGGAGCCCGCGATATTTTCGCCGACTGGCCCGCCCTTCCAGCCAGCGGCCGCCGCTCGATCATCCTGTTGCGAGCCGCCAGCACCCGTATGGGAGAAGGTATCGGTCCGCTCCATCCAGGCCGAATGGCCCCGCGCGCCCTCGAGCAGCGTGCTGTTCATGGCAAGCGGTTCGAGGGGTTTGTCGGAATTGTTGCCGAGGTTGAAACCATACTTTTGTGAAGCGGCTGCCGGATCGGCGCGCGCCGCATTCACAAGTTCGAGCATGTATTGTTCATGTGCAGTCGGATTAGCCATTCTATCCTCCTAAGGTTGAAGATGGCCTCGTAGTACGACCCGCCTCATGCAGGCCGTTGGGGGAACCCTCACTCTTCCCGAAACGCTCGCACGAGCTGGTCGGCAAACGGTTTCGTGAGATAGCTGAGGGCTGTTCGGGACCCGGTTCGGACCAGTATCTCGGCTGGCATTCCGGGCGTCAGGGCGGTCTCGGTGAGCTGGTTCGACACGGTTTCGGTCGGTCGCAACCGAACGAGGAAATATTGGGCTCCGGTGCGTTCGTCTTCGGAGACATTGGGGGCGATCGAGTAAAGCGTGCCGTCCACTTCCGGCGTCGTACGCTGATTGAATGCGGTAAAGCGGATCTTTGCGTCCTGCCCGACGGCGATCTGGTCTATATCGGTGGCCGCGACCTTGGCCTCGACGATCAGCTGTTCGTCGTGGGGCACGATCTGCATGATCTCCTGGCCCGGTGCGATGACCGCGCCTACCGTATGAACTTCAAGGCGATGGACGGCGCCCGATTGCGGCGCTTTTATCTGCAGCCGTCGCAGCTGATCGTCGGCAGCGACCTTTCGCTCGAGAAGTTCGGACAGCGCGGTCTCCGTCTTGCCGAGGTCTTCCAGCACTTCTTCGTGGAATTCCTCGCGCAATTGAAAGATCTGCATGCGGGTTTCGCTGATGCGACTTTTCGCGCGGGCAATGGCGGCGGCCAGTTCGCCCTTTTCGCCCTTCAGACGCGCCACCTCACGTTCGGCTGCCATCTGCTGACGCGTCGTCACCAGCTTCTTCTTCTCAAGGCCGCTCAGAATATCGAGCTCCTTGTCCGCCAGCTCCAGTTCGCTCGATTTGGCGGCCAGTTGAGCTCGAAGTCCCTGGATCTCTTCTCCGATTTGTCCGATTCGCTGTTGCAACTGGTCGGACTGGCCATCCGTCGTCTGTCGGCGCGCCCGGTAGAGATTGCGCTCGCCTTCGACGATCTCGTGCCGGTCCCTGGTTGCGGATATATCGGCCAGCGCTTTGTTTAAGGCCGCCTCGTCCCCGCCGTTCCGCTCCACCAGCAATCGCGACCGGCGCGCCGACAGTTCGGCAATACGGCCCGCGATGATCCCGCGATCGGCCTTTATCGCCGTGCCGTCGAGCTGCATAAGCAACTGTCCCGCCTCGACCCTATCGCCGTTACCGACAGCGATCTCCGCGACAATCCCGCCTTCCGCATGCTGAACACGCTTGATGTTGGATTCGACAGCCACCTGGCCGCTGCCAAGGACGGCGCTCGACAAAGACGCCATCGCCGCCCAGCCGCCAAATCCGAAGACGAGCGCGACGGCCAGTGCTGCGCCTACCGCCAGATAGTGCCGTATTGCGCGAAATGTGGCTGTCGCATCCCCTTGGGTGCGATCCGTCGCGCCGAGGCTTACGCTCTTATCGGTGGCTTTTCCGCTCATCGCCGTTGCTCCCCTCACTCTGCCGCTGCCGTGACCGGCGTGACGAGGCCGGCAGCGGTTTCGCGCGTGCGGTTCAATCGGTCCTTGGTGTCGAAGACGAGCTGGCGGCCGCGATCGATCATCAGGATATGGCTGACGGCCTCGACCGCGCTCGGACGGTGCGCCACCACTACGACGATCGAACCATGGCTCCGCATCGTCTCGATGGCTTTGGTCAGGGCCTTCTCGCCAGCCTGGTCGAGATTGGAGTTCGGCTCATCGAGCAGGATCAGGAACGGCTTGCCGTAGAGCGCGCGGGCCAGGCCGATGCGTTGGCGTTGGCCGACGGAAAGGATGTGGCCACCTTCGCCGATCTCGGTGTCGTATCCCTCAGCCAGGCTGACGATGAGATCGTGGACGCCGGCCAGCTTTGCCGCTTCGATGATATCGCCGTCGCTCGCCGCCGGATCGAGGCGGGCGATGTTCTGGGCGATGGAACCGGCAAAAAGATCGAGGCTTTGCGGCAGATAGCCTATATGAGGCCCGAGCCTGTCCGGATCCCAATGCTCCAGCATGGCGCCGTCCAGCCGAATATCTCCGCGGATCGTTGGCCAGATACCGGCCATGGCCCGCACCAGGGTGGATTTGCCGCTGCCGCTCGGCCCGAGAATTCCGAGCGCGTCACCGGCGTTGAGCGTAAAATCCACTCCCAGGATCGTTGGCGCAGAGGATGCTGGCGGACTGACCGCCACGCCGGAAAGCCGCAATGTCTTGCATGGCGCCGGCAAAGCGGTTGTCGCTCTGTGTTCGGGTCGCTTCAGAAGAGATTTCAGCCTCTGCGAACTCTGCCGCGCGGCCAGGAAGCCGCGCCAATTGCCGACGGCCAGCTCGATCGGCGCAAGGGCGCGCGACAGGATGATGGATGCGGCGATGATCGTTCCCGGCGATACCTCCTGCAAGATCGCCAGCCAGGCGCCCGCGGCAAGCATGGCCGACTGCATGAAGAGGCGCAGCGCCTTGGTGACCGATGATAGGACGCCGGTACGGTTGCTCGCCCGACCGTTCAATTGCAGATAGGTCGAAGCGATTTCGCTCCACCGGCGCTCCAATTCGCCGGTCATGCCCATGGCGCGCGCCGTTTCGGCGTTCTTCTGGCTGCTGCCGGCCATATGGCTGCGGCGCGCCTGCAGGACCGACGCTTCGTCCACCAGACCGCGATTGATGAATTCGCTCACAATGGCGATGGCCAGCAGGATTGCCGCTCCGCCGGCAGCTATCAGGCCGAGAACAGGATGAAAGACGAAAATGACGGCGAGGAAGATCGGCGTCCACGGCATGTCGAAGAATGCCAGGGGACCTGTGCCTGAAAGGAATTTGCGGACCGTATCCATGTCTCGCACCAGCGACGATGACCGCTCTTGCGAGCGCCCTTCCAACGGCTGTGCGAGGATGGTCTGGAAAACCGTCGGCGAAAGTCGCTGGTCGAGATACTCGCCGGCCTTGATGAGGATACGGGAGCGCAGGACTTCGAATAGGGCGTAGAAAATGTAGAGACCGGTTACCAGCAGAAGCAGGGCAATGAGTGTCGGTATGCTGCCGCTTGTCAGGACGCGATCGTAGATCTGCATCATGAAGAGCGGTCCCGTGAGCATCAGCAGGTTGATGATGCAGCTGAAAAGCGCGACGCCGAGAAACGCCGAGCGGCAATGCGCCAGAATGCTCCTGAGGGACAGATCGGCGCCCGTGCCGGGTGAGACATGCACGGCCCGATCCAGAGCGACCCCATCGGTGCGGAACGAGCTTGCCGGTTTTGTCTGAGTGGTCGGCTGCATCGGATTGCGCACCTTCTCTGTTCTTCTGCAGTCAGCAAAAGCGATTGATGGGTCGGTCGTTTTTCAAAGGGGAAGGCCGAAGAGCCCCGTTTCAAAATCGTGGGCAGCCGATACTCTGGCGCCTTTTCTCCGGCTTTCGCGTCGTCCGGCTCGACGCCGTTATCGGAGCCGGCTCACCGGTATCCGAAGCACCCGTGGATGAATCGGTACCCGCTTTGGCCCCCGCGTGCCCGACAGGGTCAAATCTGTCTTATTGGCGATATCCCGGCCTCGCAGGTTCGCCGCTCGATGGAAGTCCAGACCCATTGCTATCGTCCCCGTTTCTTGACCCTGAGAGCGTGCTCTCTGGGATATGGCGCGGACAGGTCGATCCTGTTGCGCAACAAGGAGACTCTGGGGGAATTGTGAGCCAAATGTGGTGCTTACGAGAGCTTACGGTTAGCCGAAACGGTTCTAACCACCGCTCCGAAGCGATGCTGTATTTACGCCCACTTTTGCTGGAACCCTCTGACCGTCGCCGCTCAATTTGAAACCGTTACGCATATGGAAAGTGACACATTTGAAACGTCGTGAACCGCCGTCAGATCGCCGTCGCTTTCCTGGAACAGCAGACACCGACGTTGAAAAACCGGTCGTAGAGGCTGGCGCCATGCTTCCGAATCGGTTGGCGGATGCCTCACCCGCTTCGAGCGACCCTCAGCCGAAATGCGCCTCACTCGATCTTTTTTCCGCAGATGCCATTCATCGCCAGCTGGACAGGATCGTTGCCAGCGACGAGTTTCGTCAGTCGCGCCGCCTATGTGCGTTTTTGCAATTCATTGTGGGAGAAACGCTTGCCGGGCGTGCGGCAACGCTCAAGGAACTGGTGATCGCGCAGGAAGTCTTCGATCGAAGCCACGATTTCGATCCGCGCGACAGTTCCGTCGTCCGGGTCGAAGCGGGGCGGCTACGCTCGCGTCTTGAGAAGTTCTACAAGGCTACCGGCAGCGACCACGAACTCGTGGTGGACCTGCCCAAAGGCAGCTATGTTCCTGTTTTCCGGCGGACTGGCGAGAGACTTTCGGGGAAGGAGGATGCGCTGGCCGCTGGAACGGCTCCTGCTTTCGCGCCAACACAGGACGGACAGCGGATAAGTGTTATTTTGGCCTGCACGGTGCGCCCTGGTTCCGAAAAACTTGCCGACGATCCTGGCTTTGCTTCGTCGCCGAATGCCGGAACGGCTTTGCTCAGGAGCACGGTGGAATCGACGCTCCCCGATTTCGTCGGTCGGATCGTTGCATCCGACGACCATGCGGTCATTGCCGAATTCCAGAGTGCGAGCGATGCTATAGGGGCGGCATTCGCGATCCAGGCGAATGTCGAGGATGTCGTCGCGACATGGGATACTCACGCCAAAATGTCGGCCTCGATAGGCATCCACATCGATACGCTCCATTTTGAGGGCGACAATCTGCATGGACCTGCGGTCGTTGAAGCCAGACATCTGATGAAGCTGCCGGAACTGGCGACCATTGCCATATCCGGTACCGTCTATGAGTCGCTGAGTATGCAGGACGCCAACCGCTTTCATTTCCTTGGATCGCAACTTGCGGCAGACGGCCAGCGGCGCTATCGCGCCTATGCGATGGTACCATCGGCCAATGGTCACAAGAGCGATGACACGCCAGGTTCCGAACCGGTCGAGACGTTTACCGGGCCGCACTTGCGAGGCTCCAGCACGCCTCGTGGCAATCTCATTTCCGCATCGAGCCGGCGGATTGCCTCGCTCGCTCCGATGACACGTCGAATAGGCATCCGGAAGCAATGGCTGCCTATTGCGGCCCTCCTTGCCTCTGCCTTGGCAGTGGCGCTATCGGTCGATGCAGTGCGGCAGCCTTTTACCCAAGCTTTCGCTGCAACGTTCTCTGCGGATGCCGAGCCTTCGATTGCAGTGTTTCCCCTGCAGGAAATCGGGACGCCACTTGCTGCGGACGCTGTCTCGGAGAGCCTGACGGCCGAGATTATCACCGAACTAACCGGTGTCGAAGGGCTCGCCGTCCGATCCCATGCAGCCACGCAGCCATACCGGGGGCAGATGGTGGACGTTCAGAAGTTCGGGGGCGAGATGGATGTCAGTTATGTGCTTCAAGGCCACGTCCTGAAGGACAACCAACTCCTGCACGTCATGGTCGAGCTCGTCGACGTGACCACGGGTACCAACCGCTGGGCCAGAAGCGTCGATATCCCCTTGACCACCGACAGCGACGTCATGAAAGCCCAGAAAGCCGCGGCGAACGAAATTCGGCGAAACGTGGTCAATGCCCTGAACCAGTAAGCTCGCTCGCCCGCCGGCTGGTTTGTATGAATGGTCGCAAGTGATGGCCCGATGGCCATGCTGACAATTGGTAAATGGCCAGGTTCCGTCGATGCAAACCGCGCGGCTTATCGCACTCGAACGGTTTCGGGGCACTGATCCTTCGATCAGTGCCCCAAGCGTGCCGGCGCCAATCGACTTCGCCGATCAGTTTTCGATGTATTCCTGATAGCTGATCCGACCGTCCCGGTTCTCATCGACCGCCGCGAACATGACCCGGGGTTCGAAGAGAAGTTCACTCTCTTCGCCAGTCTGATCGGCAACGTCGACAGTTTCGTCCTCGATGGCCGGATCGTCTCGTTCGGCCGATGTCGGTTCGTCGTCGGTCGGCTCGCCGGGACAGGCGACAACGCTTTCACCGTCGCAGGACTGCGACAGCAGAACGTCGACGGCCCGTTCCAGATCGATCAGGGCCATACGGTATTCTTCCGGCGACAGGAATCCGTTGCTGTCGGTATCGAAACCGATGAACTCGTCACTGCGGCTATTGACGTAAGCCACCCGCATTTCCTCGAAGGCGATACTGCCGTCGCCATTGGTATCCAGATCGTCGAAATCATCGCTGTAGACGCTCTGGCTGTAGAAGAGCTCCTCGAACGTTCCAAAATCGCACGGCCTGGGCTCATCAGCCATCAGCGCGAACGCGTAGGATTTGGACGCGATGCTGTGTTCATCCTCGGAGATGGCGCCATCGGCATCGGTATCGATCTCGGCAAAGATCATTCTTATTTCCTGCTGAGCCATCGCTGGCGATGTTGCCATTAAGGCGGCCAATGCCGTAAGGCCGGCCAGGCCGAGTTTCGTGGCATGTGAGAGAGTTGTAGCAAACATGGGGGCAAGCTCCTGCTGTAAGATGGTTGTCCGGGCGGGCTCCCGGCGCACTGGTCATCTAGCAGCGGACCATTGGGCGGCTGTGTGAGTAAGATGGAGGAAAGATGGAGCGAGGCGTCTCCAGCCCGATTGTTTGCGACGCCAGAGCACGTGGCTCTTTCTTATCGTTCCTCTTCGGCGGGAAGCGCGATCTCGAATATTGCGCCGCCGCCCGGCCGGTCGGCATAGGTCGCCTCGCCACCGTGACCCCGGCAGATGCTGCGGACCACCGCCAGGCCGAGGCCGGAACCGCCGAAGGCTCGCGAACGTGAAGGGTCTGCCCGCCAGAAACGGTCGAAGATGCGCGCGACCTCCTTTCTATTGAGCCCCGCACCGCGATCCATGACACGCACAAAGGCGGTTCCGTCCGCCGTTCCTGATTCGATCGTCAGATCGCCGCCATCGGACGCGTAGCGCTGGGCGTTTTCCACCAATGCGCCAATCGCCTGCCGGACACGTTCCGGATCGGCGATTGCCGGAGCAGGCTCGAGGTTGGAGTGAACGGCCAGGCCGGCCTCTTCGACCAGTGGCTGGACCGCCTCCATCACGATCTTCGCTTCCTGGCTGAGATCGGTCCGGATCGGCCAGAGTTCCAGCCGTCCATTGCGCGCCAGGGTCAGCGTCCGCAGATCGTCGATAATCCGGCTCAACGTCTCCGTTTGAGCGATCAGTCCGTTCAACGTTCGTTCATCGAGTTCGAACACGCCGTCGGATAGTCCCTGAAGGCGGCCTCTGAGAACCGTCACCGGGGTGCGCAGCTCATGGGCGATCGCTGATGCGCTATCGGCCTGTTCGCGCTGCGCCCGTTCGAGTTCGGCTGCCATGAAATTGAAATCGTGAACGAGCTTCTCGATCTCCAGGGTTTGACGGCCTTTGAACTCGGCTCGCGCGCTGAGATCGCCGGCCGACAAGTTTCGCGCGGTGGAGGCCAAGGCTTCGATCGGCCGGGAAATGCGGCGAGCGAAGCGATAACCGACGAGGCCGCCGATCGCCGAGCCACCAAAAGCAAACAGAATGATCGCCAAGATATCAGACCATGAATCTGTCTCTTCTTGCGGCGGATCTGCAGAAGGCGAATCCGGCCGCTTGTCGATTGCGGCTTCGGGTGCCCCAACATCCGATACGGTTTCGTCCAATATGAACTCTTCGTACATCAGTTCGTCGCTGAGAAGCAGATAGAATGTCAGTCCGAAGAGAATAAAGATCGCGGCGGCCAGGCTCGCGGCGCCCATGGCAAGGGTAAGTCGCCATCGGAGGCTTCGCGCGATCACGTGGTCGGCTCAAGCCGATAACCGACACCTCGCACAGCCTCAAGATAGCCTTCGAGGCCGGCGCGTTGGAGCTTCCTGCGCAAATGGCTGATATGGCTGTCGACCGTGCGGTCGAGAGCGTCGCTTTCCGGCAGGCAGGCGTCGAGCAGTTCGGCGCGGGAGAAGACGCGCTGTGGCGCGCGTATCATATGTTCGAGCAGGCGGTATTCGCTGAGGGTCGTCGAGATCCGCGGCCGCCCCTCTTTGTCCGTCGTGCAGACCGTATGGGCATTGCGGTCCAGCTCCAACCCCCGGCAGCGCAGCAGGCTGGCGCTTGCGGCCTGGCCCTGCGTTCGCCGTAACACGGCTTTGACGCGCTCCACGATCTCCTGAGGATTGAAAGGCTTGACGACGTAGTCGTCAGCGCCGATCCGCAACGCAAGAAGCTTGTCGACATCTTCGGCTCGCGCTGTCGCCATGATAACCGGCGTTGCGCCATGTCGCCGGAACTCCGTCAGCAGATCGAAGCCGTCGCGCTTCGGAAGACCGATGTCGAGGATGACGAGATCGGGCTTCAAATGACGATACTGGCTGAGCGCGCTTTCGCCATCGGCTGCGATCGTCGTGCGGAAACCGTCGCGGCTCAGATAGGCATTGACGATTTCGGCGATCTCGGATTCGTCCTCGACGATGAGAATCAGGGCGTTGTTCATGCTTTCGTTCCCGCCTGAAGTGTTTGCGGCGCGATTGGCGCCTCGTCGAAGCAGCACCGCATTACACCTTCATCGGTCGATTGAACGACGGCACTGCCGGGCTGTCCATGACTTTCTGCCTTTAATGGGAGAACAGGTTGCCGGAAACGCGGCGGCTCACTGGCCCGCGTCCGGTCGCCTATTCGAGTATGTATACCTCATCATCCTCATCGATGATCACGATCGTTTCGTCCTCTTCCCAATCATAGGCGTACCAACGGTCGCGTTCGTCGTAGAACTCGTAGTCGTCGTAATAGTTGTCCCAATAGGATGTGATCTCGAAATGGACGACCGGGATTTCTGCCCGTTCCGCATAGACCGGAACCCGGTAGGTTTGCCCGCTATAGACGATGTCGAGATAGGATGCGGCGGCCCATCCCCGGTGGCGTCCGGCACTTACATCGCACCACGTATAATTCTTGATACAGCCGTGAACATGCACGTGCGAGCCGCGCCGCATGACGGCTACGGCCGGGAATCGCGTGCTCGGTCCTGATCGCAGGTTAAGATCGGAAATCGGATAGGCGGTATCCGTCGCGAACGCTGTGCGCGGAAAGGCGACGACGGAAAGGGAGAGGAGGAGAAGGGCAGCGATACGAGACGGTTTCATGGCGTTTCCTCGGCAATGTCGCATGTGAGGGCAGGGACGCGATGCGCACGAACCAGATCGACGACAGGGGCTACAAAGTCGACATGGCTAGGGGCGTGCGCATCGCTGAGCGGACTTTTCGCTGCAATGCGTCCAAAGACGATGGACGGTCGATGGAGATCGTATGGAGACCGAAAATGGGCGATTGAAACCCGCATGGAGAACATTCTAGTAGGGCCTCGACCGGTTTGACGATGCAAGCGAACACGGAGCCATCGACGCCTCGAAGACTGTTTCGATAGATCGGTCGAAAGCGTCCGTAACGACTGTTCTTTTGTTAGGTTATAACATATCAAAAGCCGTTGACGAACTCGTCAACCATTCTAGGGCCAACCAGATCAAGGTTCCATCGGCCCAGTTGCGAATTCAAGGAGATCGAACATATGAGACACCTTTCCAAATTCGCTGCCTATGCGGCGATTGCCACCGTTCTCAGCGGCTGCGCCACCACGGGCCAGGGCACGCATGCCGCCGTGCCGGAACCGGTAGAACGCAAACATGTCTGCGACGGCCGGAAAGGGAAGTGCGCAGCGATAGCTGGCGGCGCTGCCGTCGGTGCGACGGCGGTGGCGTTGACGGTCGCCGCGGGCGTCTTGTTCGTCACGGTGCTGGTTGCCGGCGTCGGTGGGGAACTGACGAAGTGATCGTCGACGATAAGCATGAGACGCGCCGCCCGGTGATGCCGGGCGGTTGTCGAAACCTGGTGCGGCTGCATCGGAGGCATCGAAACGCGTGAACCATTTGCATTGCTATATTCGAATTCGATGGAAATCCATGGTCTCGGCGCTGCTGGCGATGCCGCTGGCTTTCGGCCTCTCGGCCTGCGCGGACGACTATGATCCCGTCGTCTTCATCGCCGATGGCGATACGCTCATCGTCAACGGCGTCGTCGATGAGCGCGCCCTTCATGCGTTCAACGAAGCGATCCGCCGGCATCCGCAAACCAGGTCTCTTACCCTGGCTTATGTACCGGGCTCGGCGGATGACGATGCAAATCTCATCCTTGCACGCATGGTGCGCTCGATGGGGCTCGACACGATCGTTCCCGAAGGCGGGCTGGTCAGTTCCGGGGGAACGGATCTGTTTCTCGCTGGCGTCAATCGGAGATTGGCACCCAGTGCCTGCATCGGTGTCCACTCATGGGACGAGGACGAGTTGGGCGAGGGAGCCGATCTGCCTAGAAGCGATCCGATCCACCGCGACTATTTGCGGTATTACGACGATATCGGCATCGATCCGGAGTTTTACTGGTTCACCCTCACTGCGGCCTCGGCCGATGGAATGCACTGGATGACGCCGGATGAACTGGCCCGATACGACTTCGGCGAAGTCGATGGCGACGGACGGTCCGGACGGGCGACGAATGCCTATTGCGATAACCTTTGAGAGTAGCCTTATCCGTTGGCGCCCATAGACCGTCGCCTCAGCAGCCAGATGAAGAAGACCCCGCCGACAAGACCGGTGACGATGCCGACCGGCATGTCTTCCGGCGCCATGATCGTGCGTGCGGCGATATCCGCCCAAAGCAATAGAATAGCGCCGAATAGAGCGCAGACGGGGAGCACTTTGCGATAATCGCCGCCGACGATCATGCGGACAATATGCGGCACCATCAGCCCGACAAAGCCGATCACGCCGGAAAAGGCGACCATGACACCGGTGATCAGCGCGCCGGCGACGAAGACTTCGAGGCGAAAGCGCTGGGCGGCAAGGCCGAGCGTGATGGCGGTTTCGTCGCCCGCCGTCATGACGTTGAGATCGCCGGCACGGCCCCATAGCCATGCGCCGCAGAGCATAAGGGCGGCGAGCGGCCATAAGAGATGGGACCATTCCGCAAGGCCGAGCCCGCCCAGCATCCAGAAGACGACCGTATGGGTCGCCTTGGGGTCTCCCAGAAAGATCAGCATATTGGCCAACGCCATGACGATGAAGGAGACGGCAACGCCGGCAAGGACGAGCCTGTCGGCGCTTCCCGCCGCCGCAAGGCGCGTGACGCCGAGGACGACAAGTGTCGCTCCTAACGCGCCAAGAAAAGCGAGCAACGGCACCGTTATCGTACCGAGGAAGAGACCGGTGTGAAGGAGAGCGACAATCGCGCCGAACGCCCCGCCGGACGATATGCCCAGCAGGTGGGGATCGGCGAGCGCGTTGCGCGTCACCGCCTGGAGGCTGGCGCCGACCATGGCGAGCCCCGCCCCGACCAGCATGGCCAGCGCGGCGCGGGGAACACGGATCTGCCATATGATGGAATCGTGCCCGGCTGGCCATGAGGGTTCGACCGCGCCGGGCCATATGTGATTGACCATCACGCCCCAGACCGTGCTCCATGGAATGGATACGGCGCCGACCGAGATCGCGATCGTCAGCGAAATCGAAAGCGCCAGCATGGAACCGGATATGGTCAGGATGCGCATGACCCAAGCGGCCGGCATCGAGCGGGTGCGGCCCGCCGGCTCTGGTGTCCGGTCCGGCAAAGGGTCAGTTCGGCCAGAAGGCGTCGACGAGCTTTTGGACGGCCGAGATATTTCGTGGTCCCGGCGTCGCCTCGACGTAATCCAGCACCACGAAGCGATCGTTGCGGATAGCGGCCAGGGTTGAGAGCGCGGGATTGTTCTTCATGAAGGCGATCTTCTGTTCGGCGGTCACCTCGCCGTAATCGACGATGACGACCAGTTCGGGATTGCGCTCCACGACCGCTTCCCAGTTCACCGTCGCCCAGCTTTTTTCGAAATCGTCCATGATGTTGACGCCGCCCGCTGCCTCGATCAGCGCTGTCGGCATGGCGTAACGTCCGGCCGTGAACGGCGTATCCTCTCCGGAATCGTAGACGAAGACGCGGAGGGGTTCGTTTTCTTCGTCAAGCTCCGCAGTCAGTTCGGCCAGATCGGCCCTGTATCCGTCGACCAGCGCCTGGGCCCGATCCTCGACATCGAATATGCGGCCTAGGTTCAGCAGGTCGTTATACATATCGTCCATCGACACTTTCGGCTTCTGGCCGATATGGATGCAGCTTTCGGTCAGTTCGTAGACCTTGATTCCGAAGGGCGCGAGCGTTTGCGGCGTGACTTCGCCGCCTACCTTCATCCCGTAATTCCAGCCGGCGAAGAAAAAGTCCGCGCCCGCACTCAGAAGCACTTCCTTTGTCGGATATTTCGGCGCCAGTTCGGGCAACTCGCGGATGTCGCGGCGCATCGTCTCGTCGAGCGTCTTCCAGCCCGAAATGCCGGTATAGCCGACCATATGGTCGCGCAGTCCGAGCACCAGCATCATCTCGGTCAGATTGACGTCGTGCGAGATGGCGGCCTTTGGCGGCTCTTCGAAGGCGATCGTCCGGTCGCAGCTTTTCACGGTGGTCGCGGCAGCCGCGCCGCCAGCCATAAGTGTCAGCGCGAGAGCCAGAAGAAACGTCGGTTTCATAACCGCTTGTGATCCTTACAATTGATAGGTGAAATGATCGATATTGCTCGGCATGAGCCGCTCGCGCCGTGCTCTTATCCCGAATGCAAGGGAAACCATGTCATCGGCAAGAACGCGGTCCGGAGGGCCGACGCCAACGGTTTTTCCCTTCGATAGCAGCAGGATATCGTCGCAGACCAGGGCCGCCATGTTCAGATCGTGGAGGCTCGCAACCACTGTCATGTCGAGATCGCGGATCAGATTGATGATTTCCAGTTGATGGCGGATATCGAGATGGTTTGTCGGCTCGTCGAGCACCAGCAGCGCCGGTTCCTGGACGAGCGCCCGCGCGACCATGACCCGCTGGCGCTCTCCGCCCGACAGCGAGCCAAAGCGTCTTGCAGCAAGATGGGCGATATCGAGCCGTTCGAGAGCGCTTTCCACAATGTCGCGGTCGCGCGGTGTGGAAAAGGAAAAACCCGGACGGTGCGGCGTGCGACCGAGATCGACGATGCTGCGAACGGTAAAGGCGAAGTCGACCGCCTGTTCCTGAAGAACCACCGCCACGTTTCGAGCCGCGATACGGGCCGGCATGGACCAGATGTCAACGCCGTCGATCGCGACACGGCCGCTTCGCGGGCGGTAGTAGCGGTAGATCAGCCTCAGAAGCGTGGACTTGCCGGCGCCATTGGCGCCAACCACGCCCAGGACGCTGCCCGCCGCTAGCCTCAGCTGGACCGGATGGAGGACCGGCGCGGCGTGACGAGATGGTGACCAGCAGGCCTCATCGATGTGCAATTCTGCCGCGCGCATCATTCCGACCAGCCCTCCGTCGGGAATATCGATCGGGATTTCATTCGAGAGTTCACGGCGACAAGGAGTCGTTTCGAATTTTCGCCGGCCGCACCGCGAAACATCGGATCCGCCCCTATAGCAACTGCCGCAATGATTGATCGTCGCATAACACTCTTCCAAAAACCGGTCTCCGGCTCGCTGGTAGATGTTATGTTATAACATATCAAGAGGTAAATTTCTGGGAGAGGGTTCTGTATCGGCTTATCCCTGCCTCTCGATCTCCTCGACGCGCGGCATCGAACAGGAGCGAGCGATCTGCTTTCGGTGTGAACTCACGATGCGCAATATGCAAGTCGTCGTGACAGGACGCTAAGCGATTCGTGAAGAGATTACACTCACGCTATTGCAGCAGCAGCAACCCGTCGAGGCAGGCTTGGCTCCGGCATTCCGTCAAAGCCTGCCGGGCATACCGTACCGTGCTGTAGACAGCTGAAACTGGCCGATTTTCCACGTCTAAATTAATGTCTGACATTATACTTGATTTTGTCTGACATTAATGACATGCTCCCTTCATCCGGTAGGGGAGACTCGGACGTTGAAGAATGTGGCCGCCAAATCGGCAAATCGAACAGCTGTAAACAGCATCGGCGATGCGCTCGAGGCGTTGCCATCGGGTAGCACGAGCCGGGATGTGCTGGACGCGCTGTCGCACATGATCGAGGCCAACGGTCTGACGGTCGGCGATCGTCTGCCGCCGGAAATCGAGATCGCCCGTCGGCTCGGCATCGGTCGCGCCAAGGTTCGTGAAGCGTTGACGGCCTGGCAGAATATGGGCCTGGTCGTTCGCAACAAGAAGGCGGGCACGCGGCTTGCCGCGGAGATGTCGTCCAACGCCATCCATCTGCCATTGACGTTGAAGCTCGAGGCGGAAAGCCTGCTGCGAACCCATGCGGTTCGCCGGCCCCTCGAGATCGAGAGCGCGCGGCTGGCCAGCCGCAATCGCACCGATCGGGACTGCCGTATCATTGCCGCGCGCGTGGCCGAACTGATGGCCTCATTCGAGGCGGGCGAAGACTGGCGACCGGCCGATCATCGTTTCCATGGCGCGATTCAGGAAGCGAGCGGCAACCCACTATTCAACCAGTTGATCCAACAAATTCAGGCCGCCTTTAACGAGATCTACGAGGCCCCGTTCGGTCAGCCTCATCTTGGCGAGAACACCATTCCGCTCCATCCCGAACTTGCCGAAGCGATCGTCGCAGGGGACGAGGGCGGAGCGACGCGCGTGATGAGCCGGATCATGGATATGGTGGAGGCCGAAATCCGCAAGGTGATTGGAACGGCGGATGTCTGATCGCCTGACGCCCGAACTTGCGACATTGCTGGCTGCCGCCTTCGACGGCGCGGGCGGAGCGATCACGCCGCCGATCGTCCAGACCTCGCTTTTCGCTTTCGAGACCTATAGCGATTTCGAAGACCGCATGGCCGGCCGCACCAAAGCCGCCATCTATACCAGAGTTCAAAACCCGACCGTCGCCGCGTTCGAGGAACTGATGGCAAAGGCCGAAGCGGGCGATGAAGCGGTAGCGTTCGCTTCGGGAATGGCGGCGGTCACATCCACGCTGCTGGCCTTCTTGAAGCCGGGCGACCGCGTCGCCTGTGTCGAACATGTCTATCCCGATACGTTTCGCCTGATGGAGCGGCTGCTGCGCCCGTTCGGCATCGACATCGCCTACTATCCCCCGAAGCGCTTCGAAGAGGACGAACAGCTTCTGGACGGCGTCAGGCTGGCTTATCTGGAAAGTCCCAGCTCCGTCGTGTTCGAGCCGATGGATCTGTCGACCGTCGCCCGCCATGCCCGAAGACACGGAACGCTGAGCGTCATCGATAATTCCTGGGCAAGCCCCGTTCTCCAGCGGCCGCTATCTCTCGGTATCGATATGGTGCTGCATTCGGCATCGAAATACATATCGGGCCATTCGGACACGGTCGCCGGCGTGGTCGTCGCCTCGCACGATCATGTCGCGCGCATTCGCGATCTCACCCTGCCGCTTCTCGGCGCGAAGCTCGCTCCGTTCGAGGCGTTCCTTCTGACCCGCGGCCTGCGCACGCTGGTTCCGCGAATGAAGCAGCACGAAGCGACCGCCAATCTGTTCGTCGAGCGCTTGTCGAAAGTTCCGCAGGTGCGCCGCGTCCATTCGCCGGGCAAGGGCGATGCACCATGCCTTGAGGGGCGATCCGGGCTGATGTCGATCGAATTCGATGACACCGTCGATATTCCGCGATTCTGCGACGCACTGCGACATTTCCGGCTCGGCGTGAGCTGGGGCGGCTTTGAAAGCCTCGTGCTTCCGGCACGGGTCGGAATCGCCCAGGCGGGAGACCACAATTCCATGCGGTTCTTCGGCGTTTCGCCGAATCTGGTGCGGCTCAATCTCGGACTTGAGGAAGCCGAGGACCTTTGGCGCGATTTCACGGATGCCCTGAACAGCAGCGTGACAGCAGGCTGACCGCCAATCCGATCACCATCACTAGGAGGAGAAGTCGACATGAAACAACTGCTGAAGGGCCTTTTGGCCACTATGCTGCTGGCGTCAACGGCGTCGGTAGCGCTGGCTGAGACCAAGCTGAAGCTGGTCGAAGTCATCACCAGTCCGGAACGCACCGAGGTGCTGCAAAAACTGGTCGACGAATATGAAGCCGCCAATGATGGCGTGACGGTCGAGATCGTCTCGCTGCCCTGGGGAAGCGCATTCGAGAAACTGGCGACCATGGTGTCCGGCGGTGACGTGCCGGATGTCGTCGAGATGCCGGATCGCTGGGCGGCGCTTTATGCCGGTTCCGGCCAGCTCGCCAAGCTCGGCGACCTCGTCGAGAACTGGGAGCACGGCGACACGCTGACCCAGAAGACCATCGACATGGGCACCCAGGCGGGCGATCTCTATATGATCCCCTACGGCTTCTATCTGCGGGCGATGTTCTACAACAAGAAGCTGCTCGAAGAGGCCGGCGTCGAAGCGCCGCCGAAGACCATGGAGGAGTTCAAGGCCGCCGCCGCTGCCGTATCCGAGCTCGACGGAAAATCGGGATACTGCCTTCGCGGTGGGCCGGGCGGGCTGAACGCCTGGGTCATGATGGCCGCCGCCATGAACGGCACCAACGAGTTCTTCACCGAAGACGGCAAGTCGCGCATCAACGAGCCCGGTTCGGTCGAAGGGATTCAGTATCTGATCGATCTCTATCAGAACGGCCATGCGCCGAGAGACAGTGTCAGCTGGGGGTTCAACGAAATCGTCGCCGGCTTCTATTCGGGAACCTGCGCCTTTCTCGACCAGGACCCCGATGCTCTGATCGCAGTGGCGGAACGGATGCCGGAGGAAGACTTCGCGGTGATCCCGATGCCGGTCGGCCCGTCGGGCCAGGCTTTCCCGACAATCGGTTTCGTCGGCTGGTCGATCTTCGAGTCGACCGAACACAAGGATGAATCCTGGAACCTCGTTGCGCATCTTTCCAGCCCCGACGCCAATGCGACCTGGGCCAAGCGCGTCGGCGTTATTCCCGTTCACGAGGGCGCCGACCAGGATCCGTACTTCAAGACCGAGCAGTTCAAGGGCTGGTTCGACACCCTCAATGGCGACGAATACGTCCCGACCGTCATGCCGACCTATCTGGAGCGGTTCGGCTTCTTCGCCGACAGCGTGGTTCTGGAATCGAGCCAGGAAGCGCTTCTTGGTCAGCGAACCGCGCAGGACATCGCCGATGAGTGGGCGGCGTTCCTCACCGACGAATACGCCAAGTGGAAAGCGAAGCAGTGATCGCTCGCGCTCAAGCCAACGCCGTGCCCGGGGCAACCCGGGCCCGGCGCTCGCTCTACCTTCAATATCTGGTGGAGCCGTTTTTCTATCTGTCGCCGGCCATCGTCCTGATCGGCGCGGTGATGATGGTGCCGCTCATTGTCGGCATCTCCTATTCCTTCCAGTCCATCGCGCTGCTCAACCCTTTCGATACCGGATGGGTGGGCCTTCAGAACTATGCAGAGCTCTGGAGCGACCGCAAATTCTGGATCGCGTTGGAAAACACCTTCTTCTGGACGTTCTGGTCGATCCTCTTCCAGTTTCTGCTCGGCCTTGGACTGGCGCTTCTGCTGAACACGGATTTTTTCGGCAAGAAGCTCTTTCAGGCGCTCGTCTTCCTGCCCTGGGCGGTTCCCACCTTTCTGTCGGCGCTGACCTGGGCCTGGCTTTTCAATCCGGTGATCGGGCCGCTGCCGCACTGGATGGCGGCGCTCGGCATACTGTCGGAACCTTACAATATTCTCGGCGACCCGCAGCTTGCAATGTGGGGCCCGATCGCGGCCAATATCTGGTTCGGCGTGCCCTTTTTCGCCATCACCCTGCTGGCCGCCCTGCAATCCATTCCCGGCGAACTCTATGAGGCGGCGGAGATCGACGGCGCGACCGCTTGGCAGAGCTTCACCAAGATCACCCTGCCGTTTCTGGCGCCCATGATCGCCATTACGGTGATGCTGCGGACGATCTGGATCGCCAATTTCGCCGATCTGATCTACGTGATGACCGGCGGAGGCCCGGCCAATTCGACGCAGATCCTCTCGACCTACATCTTCACCACCGCCTTTCGAAAACTCGATTTCGGCTATGCGTCGACGATTGCCGTCGCGCTTCTCGTCATCCTTCTTCTCTACGCGATCGTCCTTCTGTGGCTTCGCAAGAAGCTGGTCAGGATATGAAGGGGAATTAGCCATGACTGCCACCGTCTCCCGACGCAACACCGTTCTGACAATCGGCAAATATGCCGCGCTCGCCTTCTATCTCGGCTTCGCGCTCTTTCCACTCTACTGGCTTCTAAAGATCGCCGTGACGCCGGACACACTGATCTTCTCCGAAGGCACCCGGCTCGTTCCGAGCGCCTTTACCTTCGGCAATTTCATGACGGTCGTGTTTCAGACCGACTTCCTGGCCTATTTCTGGAACTCGCTGATCGTCTCGTTCGGAACCGCCTTCTTCACAACGCTGATCGCGGCCGGCGCCGGCTATGCCTTCTCGCGCTTCTCCTTTGCCGGCAAGCGGCTCATTATCGCGGTGATGCTGATCACCCAGATGTTTCCGCTTCTGATGATCATCGCGCCGATCTACAAGATCGTGGCCGGGCTGGGGCTGCTCAATTCGCTGACGAGCCTGATCATCGTTTATACGGCGTTCAATATTCCGTTTGCGACATTTCTGATGCAGTCCTTCTTCGACGCCATTCCGAAGGATCTGGAAGAGGCGGCGATGATGGATGGCTGCTCGCGCTTTCAGGCGCTGCGCAAGGTCGTCTTTCCGCTGACGCTTCCCGGCCTCGGCGCGACGCTCGGCTTCGTTTTCACCGCCGCCTGGTCGGAGCTGCTTTTTGCACTCATGCTCATCTCGAAGAACGATGCGATGACCTTCCCGGTCGGGCTGCTCACCTTCGTGTCGAAATTTTCGGTCGACTGGGGACAGATGATGGCGGCGGGCGTTCTCGCGCTCATCCCGAGCTGCCTGTTCTTCCTGTTCATTCAACGGTATCTCGTGCAGGGCCTGACGTCCGGCGCGGTCAAGGGCTAGGAGGCCGGCATGGCTCGCATCGAAATGCGCAATATCGCAAAGCGCTACGGTTCCGTCGAAGTGCTGCGAAATGTCGATCTGGAGATCGAGGATGGCGAGTTCATCGTTCTCGTCGGCCCGTCCGGCTGCGGAAAATCTACTCTTCTGCGCATGATCGCCGGTCTCGAACCGATCACCAGCGGCGATCTGCTGATCGGAGACGAGCGCATGAACGATGTGCGCCCGCGCGACCGCGATATCGCCATGGTGTTCCAATCCTACGCTCTTTATCCGCATATGGATGTCGCGCGGAATATGGGTTTCTCCATGGAAATTCGTGGCGAGCCTTCGGACGAGCGTCAGTCGCGGATCGCTTCGGCGGCGCGGACGCTCGGCCTGACCGCGCTGACGGAGCGCCTGCCAAAAGCACTGTCTGGCGGCCAGCGGCAGCGTGTCGCAATGGGTCGCGCCATCGTTCGCGATCCGCGCGCCTTCCTCTTCGATGAGCCGCTTTCCAATCTCGATGCCGCCCTTCGGGTGGAGATGCGGCTCGAGATCGCACGCCTTCACCGGCGCCTCGGCACGACCATGGTTTACGTCACCCACGATCAGGTGGAAGCGCTGACACTGGCGGATCGGATCGTCGTTCTGAACAACGGAGAGGTTCAGCAGGTCGGCGGGCCGCTGGACCTTTATGAAAGGCCGGCCAACAAATTCGTCGCACAGTTCATCGGCTCACCGACCATGAACGTGATCGCCGCCACGGGCGCCGCCTCGACCGTTTTGCTGAACAATGGCGCGACGATCGAACTGCCGGCACCAGGCGATGCATCCGCAGTGGTGGAAATGGGGGTTCGTCCCGAACATATCGATGTGGTTTCGCCAGACGACGGCGACATGACGGGCCGGGCCGAAGTGGTCGAACATCTCGGCTCCGACACGAACATCTATATCGAGGTGGAAGGCGTCGGTCCGCTCATGGTGCGCGAGCACGGGAACATCCCGGCGAAAGCCGGCGATCTGGTCGGATTGCGCGTCCAGCCTCAGAACGTTCATCTGTTCGCACGAAATGGCACGGCGCTCTAGGCTCGCCCGGCTGACCCGCGCCCTGTTCGATGATAAGCGTCTTCTAGCCGTTCGAGAACGTCGAGGCTGTCACCATATTCCGTTCTCTTCCCGTCTGCGGGTCGAGCCGATTACTCGGCGGCGGTGGCTGTTTGGAGGCTCGGCAACAAAGAAGCGATCTCCGTTCGGCACGATCCGCAATTGATGCCGGCACGGGTCGCTTTTCCGATAGCCTCCACATTATGGCAGCCGCTGGCGATCGCGTTCCGGATGGTGTTGGCGCCAACGCTTTCGCAAGCGCAGACAATACGGCCTGTGTCGATACCATGCCGGGCGCAACCCGCCAGGACCTGCCAGCGCTCCGTTGGAGAATAGAGGTGGTCAAGCGCGGCGATGAGCGTATTGCGCGCCAATTGAACGGGTTCCTCTGCAAGGAACACCGCACCGACCAGCCGTTCCCCCTCGAAAAAGGCGAAGCGACGCCGACCATTATCGGCATCGGCATAGCCAATCTCCTGAACGCCGCCGTGTCGCAGGAGATGTCGCGCGAAGGAGGGTAGATCGTCCGGCACGTCTTCGAGCGCAAATTCAGCGCGCCATCCGCCCTGCGTCCGCGCCATTGCAAGATAATCGCAGAGGCCAGCGGGCGGTTTTTCCGGTGAAACAGCGAAGCCGTACAATTTGTGCGAAACGCGGCTCAAGGTTGCAAGGCCGGCTTTCAGGGCCGGCTGGCCGGATACCGGATCGGCCAGCGCCTCGATCAGAGTGCCAATCCTGGCACGGTTGGCGAACTGATCGTTCCAATGCATCGGAACGAAGACTTCGCCGCGGCGAACCCGATCGGTAATGAGAGCGCGTATAAGGATTTCGCCGCGCTCGTTCGACAGTTTGACGATCTGAGCGGGGCTTATGTCCCGAAATGCAGCGTCCGCCGGATGAATTTCGCAAAACGGCTCGGCAATATGCGCATTGAGACGCGGTGCTTTGCCGGTGCGCGTCATGGTGTGCCACTGATCGCGAATGCGGCCGGTGTTGACGCGCAACAGCCTATCCGGCGCGGTCGCGCCTGGCGGTGCTGTAACGGCGACGGCACAGGCCCTGCCATCGGATGTATAAAACCGCCCGTCGCCGAAGAAGCGCGTCTGACGTGTCGGAGCGATCACGTCCGGGGCGGGCCACTGGAAGGGGCGCATTGCGTCATATTCGCTTGTCGTGATGCGGGCGCAGGCACCGATATCGAAATCGCGTTCGCCCGCATTTTCGAAGGCGGACAGTGCGGCATGTTCACGGAAGATGTCGGCCGGTCCCTCATAGTCGAAGGCCTCTACAAAGCCCATGCGTCTGGCGATCTGCGTCATCTGCCACCAGTCGGCACGCGCTAGGCCAGGCGTCGGCAGAACGGTACGCTGGCGACTGATACGCCGCTCCGAATTGGTGACCGTGCCATCCTTCTCTCCCCAAGTGAGCGATGGCAAACGGATATCGGCCAGTCTCACCGTGTCGGTGTCGGTCATCGCATCGGAGACGACCGTGAACGGACAGTTGGCGATGGCCGCCTTTACCGCATCGGCATCCGGCATGGAGACCGCCGGATTGGTACCCATGATCCAGAGCGCCCTGATGCGACCGTCGGCAACCGCGTCGAACAGGTCGACAGCCTTCAGTCCCGGCCTCGTGGCGATGGTGGGGGAGGCCCAGAATCGCTGAACCCGATCCCGATCGGTCGCGCATTCGATCTGCATATGGGCCGCGAGCATATTGGAAAGACCGCCGACTTCCCGTCCGCCCATTGCATTCGGCTGGCCGGTGACGGAAAACGGCCCCATGCCGGCGCGGCCGATCCGGCCCGTCGCCAGATGGCAATTGATGATCGCGTTGACCTTGTCGGTGCCGGAAACGCTTTGGTTGACCCCCTGGCTATAGACCGTCACCACCCGTTCGGTCGTGGCGAAGAGCTCATAGAATTGCTGCAGATCGCGGTGGGAGAGGCCCGTCCTGGTGGAGATGTCCTCCAGGTCGTGCGCGCAGGCCGAAGCGAGCGCCTCGTCCAGTCCGCCAACGCTCCGGCGAATGTAATCATCGCTGAACGAACCCGTCTTCCCAAGATGGGCCAGAAGACCGAGAAACAGAGCGACATCGCCATCCGGCGCGATCTTTAGATGCAGATCGGCGGCGGACGCCGTTTCGGTTCGGCGCGGATCGATCACCACCAGTTTCATCTGCGGACGGCGCGTTCGCGCCGCGACGATCCGCTGATAGAGAACGGGGTGGCACCAGGCCAGATTGGAGCCAACGAGGACGATCAGGTTCGCCAGTTCCAGATCGGCATAGGTGCCGGGTACCGTATCTGCGCCGAAGGCCCTGCGGTGGCCGGCCACCGAACTGGCCATGCAAAGACGCGAATTGGTGTCGATATTGGCCGAACCGACGAAACCCTTCATCAGTTTGTTGGCTACGTAGTAATCTTCTGTGAGGAGCTGGCCCGACAGGTAGAAGGCGACGGAATCCGGCCCGTGCGTTTCAATTGCCTGGGTGAAGCGTTCGGCGACCATATCGAGCGCACGATCCCATGGCGCCGGCTTGCCGTCGATCAGAGGGCGGAGGAGGCGCCCCTCCAGATCGAACGTTTCGCCAAGCGCCGCACCCTTGGAGCACAGGCGTCCGTAATTGGCCGGATGGTCCGGATCACCGGCGATCGACACGTTGCCATCATCATTCCGCGTGGCGAGCACCCCACAGCCGACGCCACAGTAAGGGCAGGTCGACCGGGTCGGGCCGGAGGCTTCGACCGACACGCCGTCAAGCCGCCGTCGATACGGGCTGCCGCGCTTCGGCGGAGGCGATGTCGGCACCGGAGACGAAGATCAAGCCGTCGCGCTGCCGGGTTCGGAAAACGGTCGCCCGGCCTTCATCGGCACCCTGCGCTTCGCCGCTTTCGAGCGCAATGACCATATTATGAAGAGGGCATGTAACGCAGCCGCCATGAACGATACCCTGACTGAGCGGGCCGCCTTTATGGGGGCACCGATCCTCGATGGCGTAGACATCGTCATCCACCGTTCGAAAAATGGCGATACGCAGTGCGCCGGCCTCGACGCAACGGGCGCCTTCGCGCGGAATGTCGGTGATCGACCCGACGGCGATCCATTTGGTTTCGATGGCGTTCACTGCGGCATCTCCATCATTCGGCGGCCTGAAGCGTGTCGATGGTGGCCATTGGCTTGAACTCGTGCTTGTCCTTGCCGGAGACCCGCTCCGACCAGGGATCGACCTGTGCGAATTTCTGGCTGAAGACGAAGCGGGCGAAATAGGCCTTACGCGCCGACGCATCGTCCATGATCTGGCGGCGCACCTCGTCATAGCCGATGCGTCTGGCCCATTTGTAGATACGTTCCAGATAGTGGCCCTGCTCGCGATACATCTGTACGAGCGCGACGATATGCTCCAGCGCTTCGTCCTCGGTCTTTACATGGCCAAGCACCTCGGTGCCCTTGATGTCGAGACCGGCCGCCCCGGCAAAGTGGATCTCGTAGCCTGAATCGACGCAGATGACGCCGACATCCTTGCAGGTCGCTTCGGAACAGTTTCGCGGGCAGCCGGAGACGGCCATCTTCACCTTGGCAGGCGTCCATGAGCCCCACATGAACTTTTCGATGCGAACGCCAAATCCCGTCGAGTCCTGCGTGCCGAAACGGCACCAGTCGGTGCCGACGCAGGTTTTGACCGTTCGAAGACCCTTGGCGTAGGCGTGTCCGGAGACAAAGCCCGCCCTGCCGAGATCGGCCCACACTGCGGGGAGGTCTTCTTTCCTGATGCCCAGCATGTCGATTCGCTGGCCGCCGGTCACCTTGACGGTCGGAATGCCGAACTTGTCCACGCAATCGGCTATGGCGCGCAGTTCGTCGGCTGTCGTCTGTCCGCCCCACATGCGCGGCACCACGCTATAGGTGCCGTCTTTCTGGATATTGGCGTGGACGCGTTCATTGATGAAGCGAGACTGATAGTCGTCCGCATATTCGCCCGGCCAGTCGCAGACCAGGTAATAATTGAGCGCCGGACGACATTTGGCGCATCCGCCCGAACTCTTCCATTCCAGCGCCTGCATCAACGCCGGTATGCTCTTCAGTTCCTTTGCCCGGATGAGGCGGCGTACGTCGTTATGAGACAGATCGGTGCATGCACATATCGGCTTGACGGCGTTCGGATTGAACGCATCGCCCAGTGTCGCGGCCATCAAGCCCTCGACAAGGCCGGTGCAGGTGCCGCAACTGGCCGAAGCCTTGGTATGGGCGCGCACCTCGTCGAGCGATGTCAGCCCCTTGCTCGTGATCGCCTCGACGATCGTTCCCTTGCAAACGCCGTTGCAGCCGCAAATTTCCGCATCAAGCGGCAAGGCTGCAACGGCTGCCGTAGGGTCCAGTGGGGCTCCTCCCTGATAGGCCGACCCAAAGATGAGCGTGTCGCGCATCTCGGAGATGTCCGTGCCCTTCTTCATGAGGTCGTAGAACCAGGACCCATCGGCCGTCTCGCCATAGAGGACGACGCCGATGATCCTGTTGTCCTTGAGGATCAGTCGCTTGTAGATGCCGGCTGCGGCGTCGCGCAGGACGATCTCTTCACGATCGTCGCCTTCAGCGAAGTCGCCGGCCGAATAGAGATCGATGCCGGTTACCTTGAGTCGCGTGGGTGTTTCTGCGTGAATGAAGCGTTGCGATGGGTTGCCAGACAGATGTCCGGCCAGGACTCTGGCCATTTCGTAAAGTGGAGCGACAAGGCCATAGACCCGGCCATCCACCTCGACGCATTCGCCGACGGCAAATATGTCCGGATCCGATGTCGCCATGGTTGGCGAACAGACAATGCCGCGATCGACCTCAAGGCCGGCATCCTGCGCCAAAGCGATATTCGGTCGGATACCCACCGCCATGACGATGAGCGATGCGTCGATGACGGTGCCATCCTTCAGCTCGACGCCGGTGACTTTGGCGTCGCCCAGAATGCGCGCACTGCGCGCTTCCGTCACGATATCGATGCCCCGGCTTTCCAGTTCGTGCCGAAGCAAGTGCCCGGCGGACGGGTCGAGCTGGCGCTCCATCAAGGTCGGCATCAGATGCAGCACGGTGACATCCATGCCGCGTTCCTTCAGGCCGGCCGCCGCTTCGAGGCCTAGCAGACCGCCACCAATAACGACCGCCTTTTCCCGGGACTGAGCCGCCAGCAGCATCGCTTCGACGTCGTCGAGATCGCGATAGCTGAGGACGCCCGGCAGATCGTGCCCCGGAACGGGAATGATGAAGGGATTGGAGCCGGTGGCAATGACCAGTTTGTCATAGGGCACGGTCTCGCCATGCTCCGACGTCACTGTTTTGGCGGCTCGATCGATTGCCGCGATGCGATGACCCTTGTAGAGCATGACGCCGTGCTCGACGTACCAGCCATCGCCATGGATGACGATATCGTCGAATGTCTTGCAGCCGGAAAGCACCGGCGACAGCATGATACGGTCATAATTGACGCGCGGCTCGGCGTTGAAGATCGTGACGTCGTAGGCATCCGGCGCGACTTCGAAGAGATGTTCCAGCATCCGGCCAGGCGCCATACCGTTTCCGATGATGACAAGCTTCTGTTTCATGGCTCCGCTTTCCATGGGTTAGGCGACCATCGCGGTCTTGCGCTGACGTTCGATGCGCTGCGCCCGCTTTTCCGCGATGGCGGCCAGCTGTTCCGCGGTCGGATCGGCACCGCCCTCGTAGGCTTCCAGGAACTCCAGAAGTTCCTCGCGATAGGCGTAATAGTCGGGGTGGGCGAGCAGCGTTTTGCGACTGCGCGGACGCGGCAGATCGACCTCCATGATGTTGCCGATCCTGGCCCGGGGGCCGTTGCTCATCATCACCACGCGGTCGGCCAGAAGAATTGCCTCGTCGACATCGTGCGTAACGCAGATGGTCGTCACATTCGTCTTCGCCCAGACATCCATCAGAACGTCCTGCAATTCCCAACGCGTCAGGCTGTCCAGCATGCCGAAGGGCTCGTCCAGCAGAAGCAATTTGGGCGAGAGGGCGAATGCGCGGGCGATCCCGACGCGCTGCTTCATGCCATTGGACAGTTCGTCCGCGTAGCGCTCCATCGCATCACCGAGACCCACGCGTGAGAGGTAGTATTCCACCACGTCACGCTTTTCGCCGTCCGATGCATCCGGATAGACCTGATCGACACCGAGGCGGACATTGTCGTAGGCGGTCATCCAGGGCATCAGCGAGGGCGCCTGGAAGACGACCGCCCGTTCGGGCCCGGCTTCTTCGACATGTTTGCCGTCGAGCACGACGGAGCCGCCGGAAATCGGGTTTAGGCCCGCGCACATGGAAAGCACGGTGGATTTGCCGCAGCCGGAATGACCGATCAACGTAACGAACTCGCCCTTGCCGACCTTCAGATCGACATTCTCGACGACCGTCAGCGGCCCCTTCGGCGTCGGATAGATTTTGGTCAGTTTGGAAAATTCGAGGAAGCGGCCGTCCCGCGTGCCGGGTTCAGATGCGCTTCGGTAAGCTTCAGGTGGGGTCTCGTCGGGCGCCTCGCGGCGCGCCTTCGGCGAAATGGGCACGACATTGGGCAGAACGATCTCGCGGTTGCCGGCCAGGCCAGCGCGACTTTCACCGAGTTCCAGCAGGTGCGATGTGATGTCGGCCCGGAGCCTGACAAAGGCTTCGTTGCTGTTCAGGTGCGCGCGTTCCCGCGGACGGTCGATATTCACATCGAACGCCCTGCCAAGGGTCGCATCGGGGCCGGGCGTCAAGGCAACGATCCGGTCCGCCAGAAGGATGGCCTCGTCGACATCGTTGGTGACGAGAACGATCGTCTTCTTCTCCTTCTCGCATATCGCCGCGAACTCGTCCTGGAGATTGGCGCGGGTTAGGGCGTCGAGCGCCGAAAGCGGCTCATCCATCAGCAGGATCTCCGGCTGCATGGCGAGAGCGCGGGCCACGGCCACGCGCTGGCGCATGCCTCCCGAAAGTTCGGCGGGCTTGCGGTCCCGCGCGTGGGACAGGCCAACCATGTCGATATATTTATCGGCGATGTCTCTGCGCTGCGTCTTGCTCTGGGCGACATGGACACTGTCGACGGCCAGGCCGACATTGCCCGCGACGGTCAGCCACGGCAGGAGCGAATAGGACTGGAAGACGACGCCACGCTCCGGTCCCGGGCCCGATACCTCCTTGCCCCGGAACAGAACGCCACCCGCGTCCGGTTCGATCAGGCCGGCCAGAAGGTTGATCAGCGTTGTCTTTCCGGTGCCCGAAAAGCCGACAATCGCAATGAATTCCCCTTCGTCGACCTTGAGATCGACATCGGTCAGCACGCGGCTCGCCGCCATGGCGTCGCCAAAATGCTTGCTGGCATTCGATAGTTGCAGGATAGGTTCCGCCATGATCGCCTCCTGCTTACCGGTTGGCCGAGAAGGTGAAGGCGCGCTGCAACGCGAACATCACGCGATCAAGCATGAAACCGATCAGGCCGATGGTGAACACGGCAACCATGATACGGGCCAGCGACTGGCTGGAGCCGTTCTGGAATTCATCCCAGACGAACTTTCCCAAGCCGGGGTTCTGCGCCAGCATTTCCGCGGCGATCAGCACCATCCATCCCACGCCCAGCGAGAGGCGGAGACCGGTGAAGATGAGCGGAAGCGCCGATGGTAGAACCAGCTTGGTGATCGTCTTGCGGGTCGGAAGCTGCAGGACGCGCCCGACATTCATCAGATCCTTGTCGACAGATGCCACGCCAAGCGCCGTGTTGATGAGGGTGGGCCAGAGCGAACAGAGCGTCACGGTGATCGCCGATATCAGAAGCGCTTTCGGAAGCCATTCCAGCGGATTGGCATAGGCGGCCGACACGATCATCGTGACGATCGGCAGCCAGGCCAGCGGGCTGACGGGTTTGAAGATCTGCACGAGCGGATTGATCGCGCCATTGACGGTTCGCGACAGGCCGGAAGCGATGCCGAGAGGCACTGCGATCAGGGTGGCGATGCCGAAGCCGAGCGCCACCGTGATCAGTGAGGTCATGATCTGGTCTATATAGGTCGGCTGGCCGGTAAAGGTCCGCCACTTCACGCGATCGGCCTTACCCGCTTCGACCAGCTTGGCGTTGCGCTCTTCCTGCCGTTCGTAAAATGCAGCCGCCTTGTCGCGCATGCGATTATGGCTGACCATGAGGTCGCCGGCCGCGCTCCAGACCTGGGCCGGGCCAGGGATAGCGCCGAGCGAGGTCTGCACCTGCGGCGCCAGCGCCGCCCAAGCGCCGATAAACAGCACAATGCCGACAAGCGGAATGAGGAGCAGCCGCCGCAACTCGCCGAGCTGTTCGGAAATGTTCTCTCCCGCCGCCATCCTCATAAGGGGAACGGTAAAGGCAAGTCCGAAGGCGTCGAGCCAGCCGCCGGCCCTGTTGATGATCGGGAGCAGTTTCTCGCGGCGCAATTGCGCGCGGGAGGCCGCCGTCGGCGAATAAGTCTGGGTTGCATCGCTCATGGAAGCATCGAGCCTTCTGCTTTGTTCGGTAGAGAAAGACGGCGGCCCGTCACAGGCTGGCGGCGCCGGGCCGGCCGTTGCGCCTAGTTGGAGGCCAAACCGCCGACAATGTCGCCGTTCTGGACCGTCTGGCCTTCCTTCAGGCCGATTTCGAGCGAGGCGAGATAATCGTTGGGCTTTTTGCCGTCATAGGGAACGCCATCGATGAAATCCTCGGCCGGCGCTGGCGCGCGGTACCCGTCCGTTTCGGGAATTTCGGCGGCGTCCATGTAGCCGTCATCGACGAGTGACAGCGCTGCTTCCTTGTAGATGTCCGGGCGATAGACCTTCTCGGCCGTTTCGGCATACCAGCTATCGGGATGACTTTCGGCGATCTGCCCCCAGCGTCGCATCTGCGTCAGGTACCAGACGGCGTCCGAATAGAACGGGTAGGTCGCATCGTACCGATAGAAGACGTTGAAGTCCGGCACATCGCGCTTGTCGCCCTTCTCATATTCGAAGGTGCCGGTCATGGAGTTGGCGATGACCTCGGCATTGGCGCCGACATATTCGGGGCGCGACAGGATCTCGACCGCTTCCATGCGGTTGGCATTATCGTCTTCATCGAGCCATTTGGCGGCGCGGATCAACGCCTTGACGACCGCTTTGGTCGTTTCCGGATTGTCCTCGGCGAAGGCTTCGGTGATGCCGAACACTTTTTCCGGATTGTTCTTCCAGATCTCGTAATCTGTGATGACCGGTACGCCAATGCCCTTGAAGACGGCAGCCTGGTTCCACGGCTCGCCGACGCAGTACCCATAGATGGTACCGGCTTCGAGCGTGGCAGGCATCTGCGGCGGTGGCGTCACGGAGAGCAGGGCCTCGGCCTTGACCTGACCGGTTGCATCGCCCGGAGCGTAGAAGCCTGGGTGAATGCCTCCGGCTGCCAGCCAGTAGCGCAACTCGTAATTGTGCGTGGAGACCGGAAAGACCATGCCCATATTGAACGGCTTGCCCTCGGAACGATATTTTTCGACAACCGGCTTCAGCGCCTCGGCGCTGATCGGGTGTTGCGGTTTGCCGTCCGAACCGGTCGGAATGTTCGGCTTCATTTCTTCCCAGACCGCGTTGGATACTGTGATGCCGTTACCGTTCAGATCCATGGAGAAGGGCGTGATGATATCGGCCTGCGTTCCATAGCCCAGTGTCGCCGCCAAAGGCTGGCCGGCCAGCATATGCGCGCCATCAAGGCGACCATCGATCACCCCATCGAGCAGAACCTTCCAGTTGGCCTGCGGCTCGAGCGTGACGAAGAGGCCTTCGTCCTCGAAATACCCTTTCTCATAGGCGATCGCGAGCGGCGCCATATCGGTCAGCTTGATGAAGCCGAAGGTCAGTTCGTCCTTTTCCACATCGAGCATTTCGGCCGAGGCCGACAGCGGACCGCAGGCAAAAGCAAGAGCTGCGACGCTTGTGAATGCCGCACGGCGGATGAGCTGGCAGGTCTTTGTCATGGACACAAATCCTCTGTTCGCCCGCGACAAAGCATCGCCGGGCGTGATCTGACTGAAACTGGGGAAGGTGAACCATCGATACGGATCCGCGAGCGGCCCTGTATCGACTCGATCTGGCAACTATGCCTCGGAACCCGCCATTGGACTCCGCAATCGAACTTGGTGTGATGCCACGATAATGGATCGTCCGAAGCGCTCTGGCAAGATATTTTTCAGAGCCTCAACTAGCGCAATTTATTGTTTAATTACAATCATATGAACAGTTTTTCAGAGCGCTTTATTGCTGTGCAACATGCACAAATTTTTGGCAAACCAGGCGGGCGATGCAAATTTGCTCATTTCACGTCGCCCCGCTGTTCGGCGATGTAACTGTCCAGCTCTGCCGGATCGAAAATACGCCCGTCCATGAACCCGTCCGGCCCGATAAGAAGGGTACGGCCATCGGCTGACGGCAGATCCCGCGCCTGCGTCAACGCCCCTTCGACTTTGGCGTCGCTGGCAGGCAGGAGAGCGTCCGTGCCGGCCAGAGCGGCGCGGTAGACGTCCGGCCGATAGGTTCCGTTGGCGATTTTCGCATTGGCTGACGAGTGATCAAGCAAGTTCCAGCGAACCATCTGGCTGTAAAGCCAGAGCGCATGGCTGCGCCACGGGAAGGTCGCGGCGCGGCGGCAAGTGACGAAGAAGTCGCGACCGCCAGTGTCGTCGTCGGGACCGAACCGCCCCGCCAGGCTGTCCTGCAAGATAGTTGCCGGAACGTTCAGATGGCCTGGTTCGGCCAACAGATGGGCCAGTTCGGAATGATTGCCCGGCTCGTCGCACCACACGGCGGCACGATAAAGCGCACGAACGAGCGCGTGGACGAGGCCGGGATCGTCATCGAGCAGCACATGCCGCACGGCAAGAACCTTTTCCGGACTCGACCGCCAGATCGCATTCTTGGTAGCGATCACGCGGCCGACCCCACGCGCGATCGCTACATTGCTCCATGGCTCGCCGACGCAAAAGCCGTCGATCCGGCCGCTCGCGAGCGCATCCGGCATGAAGGGAGGCGGTACGATGACGATCTCGACATCCCCGTCCGGGTCGATGCCGCTGGCTGCCATGAAGTAGCGCAGTTCCAGATTGTGGCCCGAATGGCTATGAACGACGGCGAAGCGGGTGGCTCGTCCGCCGCGCCTTCGTTGTTCCAGTGCCGCGGCCAGCCTGTGGCCCGAAAGAGCGGCATCGTGGATGGGAAGCGTGGATGCGCCATCGCCCTGCGACAGAATTTCGGCGGCCAGTTCGTTGCCGACGCATATGGCATTGCCGCCCAGTCCCATAGCAAACGGCGCCGCCAGGCGGCCGGGCAGGGGGCCGAGCCCCAGATTGGCGGCGATTGGCATTGGCGCCAGCATATGGGCGGCGTCGAAGTGCCCGATAGCAATACGATCGCGAATATTGGCCCAGGACGCGTCGCGCATCAGCTGCAGCTCGATCCCTTCCTGATCGGCAAAGCCGAGCCGGGCCGCCGCAATGAGAATGGCGGCGTCCATGAGGGGCAGAAATCCGGCGCTGAGGCGTGTCATTTTTCATCGTCCAACAGAGAGGCGGCTGTGATGAGACTTTCGGCGATCTCTGCGAGCCTGCGGTTCTGGTTCATGGCCGCGCTTCGCATGATGCGATAGGCGCGCTCCTCATCGATATTTCGCTGGCGCATCAGAATGGCCTTGGCCCGTTCGACAAGCTTCCGCTCGGACAGGGCATCGCGCGCCATCTGCAATTCGCGTTCCATCTTGGCAAAGGCATTGAAGCGGCCGACCGCCATTTCCAGAATGGGTTTGATGCGCTGCGGTTTCAGCCCGTCCACCACATAGGCCGAAACGCCTGCCTCGATTGCCGCTGCCGTTGCCGCCGCGTCCGAATGATCGACGAACATGGCGATCGGTTTCTTCACGGCCCTTGAGAGCTGAAAGGCATTTTCCAGCATGTCACGGTTCGGATTGCCCAGATCGATGACAATCACATCCGGCTGGAGGGCTTCGATTGTCGCAGCGATGCCATGCATGTCCGTTGCAAGCCGAACCTGCATGCAGCCGGCGGCGCGTAGCCCTTCCTCGATTATGGAAGCGCGGATCGGATTGTCGTCGATGACGAGGACCGACGTCGTCTCTTCACTTGCCATCGTCGGTTTCGGCCACTCGCCTCCATTGCGTTTCGCTGAAGTGAACGCAGTTGTGCGATGCACGTCAACCGAAAATGCTGCAGAGCAGCATTGGCTTTCCGTTCGGACCGTGCGTACGAGCCGTATCCGCCCTTGCGACAGTGGCGGCGTTGACAGTGGTCTTGCCGCTGCGTCACGATGGAGCCCAGCACGGAGAGCACAATGGCCAGCACCAAAGCCTTATCGCATCGTCGGATGGCGCAAACGCTGGGGTTATCCGTTTTGCCGAACCCCCATACTTCGATGTCGGGCAGTCCGGTGCGCGGCGAACGAAAATACTTGCGGTCTGCGCGCGGTCTCTTCGAACGTTCGTGGAGATGTCGGGCGGCCGTCATTCGATGACCGCGTTAATTCCCGCCGCAAGTTTCAGCCATGTGGACACGTTCGAGCCTTCCATTCGGTCCATCTGCGGACGCTTCACGGTGGCGCCATCCGACCGAAGCGGTGCACTTAAGGGGCGGCTGTCTCTGGAACGTCTGGGCGGCGCGGAAATGGCTTTTGTCGGCCTGCAGGCCGATCGGGTGATCCGCCAGAAGCAGGACATCCGCGCCGATCCGGGCAATCATTATTTTCTCGTCTTTCAGGATCGTGGCCATGCGCTGATGCAGCAGGGCGCCAGCCGGTGCCTGTTGCGCGAGGGCGATATGTTTCTCGTCGATTCCACGACGCCCTCGCGATTCGACTATCAGGGCCGATACAGCGAACAGATCTCGCTCCATCTGCCACGCAGTTCGATGCAGAGCCGGTTCGGCTCGCGCATTCGTGGCGGGATCGACATCAAACGGGAAGACGCCCTTTCCATCGCGATGCGATCCGTCCTGAAGCGCATGCTGGATCGCGATGCCGAAAACAACGATCATCTCGCCGAGGCCTTTTTCGGCATTCTCGGTGCGTTCCTGATCGATTTCGACGATGGCCGCCGCGTGTCGATCGGTGACAGCGACAGCCTGATTGCATCCGCACTTCAGGAAATAGACCTCCGCTACAAGGATTCCGATTTCGGACCGCAGGACCTGGCCGACCGTCTCGGCGTTTCCTTGCGGGTGCTGCAGCGCGCGTTCAAGGATATCGACGAGACCCCGCGTCAGAAGATCCTCGCCACGCGGCTGGCCAAGGCCCACACGGCGCTTTCGAACCAGTCTCACGGCTCCGGGCCGCGAACGGTCAGCACGATCGCCTTCGCGCAGGGCTTCAACGATCTGTCCTATTTTTACCGGGAATTCGGCAAACGCTATGGCTATGCTCCAGGCAAGGTCCAGTCGCGCAAGTCGAACGTCGATCCAGTCCATCCCGGTCTCGTTTCATCCGGGGCGTGACGCTTGTGTCCAAAACGGCTGTCGCTAGCGGCCAAGATTGGTCATCTCGGATACTGGCACACTGCCTTCCGACGATTGCGTTGCGCGGGGGCTGCGCCAAGCCGGCTGCGCGTCGCGCGTTTTCGCGGAGTGGAGACATCCGGTCTTGGCGTAAAATTCGATGAACAAGGCCTGACCGGATACGCTGACATCGGAATCGTCTTTCCCATGACGATAGCGGAGACGATGACCCATACTCTTTCAGGGAGGAAGACATGAAACATCTGCTGTTAAGCGCCGCTGTCTCAGTGGTGGGGCTGGCAATGGGCGCTACCGGCGCCCTGGCTCAGTCGCATCCGATGGACGGACTGACGGGGGAGGAAATCCGCAAGGCCGGCTCCATTCTGCGCGAGGCCGGCGTGACAAACGATCAGACGCTCTACCCGCTGATCGACCTGGTCGAGCCCGAAAAGGCAGAGGTGCTGGCCTTCAAGCCCGGCGATACGCTGACGCGCCGCGCCATGGTGCAGTACACCGACGAAAAGGGCTTCTCCGAAGCGGTGGTCAATCTGACCAGCGGCGAAGTGGAAAGCGATGGGCCCATCGAGGGCCAGCCAATGGTGCTTTTCACCGAATTCATGTCGGCAATGGAAACCACGCTGGCGGATAGCCGCGTGCAGGACGGTCTGAAGAAGCGCGGGCTCACCGCGGAGGACGTCTTTTGTCTGCCGCTGACCGCCGGCAGCTTCTTCACGCCGGAATATGACGGCACACGCCTGATGAAGGTGCCCTGCTACGTCAATCCGACCGGCTCCAACTTCTACGCCAAGCCCATCGAGGGCCTCTATGCGGTGATCGATCTGACCAGCAAGACGGTCACGGAGGTGATCGACGAGGGTGCGCTGCCGCTGCCGCAGGACCCGTGGGGCTATACGGAAGAGGAAATCGCCGAGCGGGCGCCGCTGCGGCCGGAGACCAACCCGGTGCTGCTGAAGCAGGAGGGCGAACCCAACTACGTTCTCGATGGCGGCCACCTCAGCTGGGACATCTGGGATTTTCGCTTCCGCACCGAAAAGCGCGCGGGTCTGGTTGTCTCCAACATCAATGTGATGGATGGGGACACAAAGCGTCCGATCATCTATCAGACGCATCTGTCGGAAGTGTTCGTGCCCTATATGGACCCCGGTGAGGGCTGGTACTGGCGCACCTACATGGATAGCGGCGAGTACGGGTTCGGCCTGTTCATGACGCCGCTGGAAGCGGGGATCGACTGTCCCGCTTACGCCACCTTCCTTCCGGCGCTCATCTCCGACGATAGCGGCGCGCCGCTGGAGATTCCGAACGCGATCTGCATCTTCGAACGCAATATCGGTGATCCGGCCTGGCGGCACTATGAAGTGTTCGCGCAGAGCGAGGACACTTTCACCCCCGCCGAAGGGCGCCCGGCGACGGAACTGGTGGTCCGCACCGCTTCGGAAGTCGGCAATTATGATTATTTGATCGATTACCGCTTCTACCAGAACGGCGACATCCGCATCATGATCGGCGCGACCGGGCTGGATGGCGTCAAGGGCGCGGCCGCCACCTCGATGAACGATCCGACGGCGGAAGAAGAGACCAGACACGGCACGCTGATCGCGCCCAACCTGGTCGCGGCCAATCACGACCACTATTTCAACTTCAAGGTCGATTTCGATATCGACCGGCCGGAGAACATGTTCGCCACGATGGACATCGTTCCGGCGGAGGTCGATGCCGACAGCCCGCGCCGCTCGCTATGGACGGTCGAACACAACATGCCCGACAGCGAGATGGACGCCCGCTACCAGATCAGCGCCATGAAGCCGCGCTACTTCCACTATTCGAATCCGGCGCGCGAAGGTCACCTGGGCCATACGCCCGGCTATATGATCCATCATGGATCGATCGCCTACGGCCCGTTCGATTTCACGAACGATCCGCCGATGAAGCGCAACGCCTATATCGAATATTCGGTCTGGAACACGGTTTACGATCCCGATCAGCGCTATGCCGGCGGCAAGTACCCCTTCCAGAGCGACGGCAGCGACACGCTGGCGGAGTGGGTAAAGGCCGACCGGCCGCTGGCCAACCAGGACATCGTCGCCTGGTTCACGGCGGGCTTCCACCACATTCCGCGGATGGAGGACTGGCCGGTCATGTCGACGGAATGGAAGACCGTCCACCTGATGCCGCACAATTACTTCGCCACCAATCCGGCGATGACGCTGCGCAAGGGCAAGTAGCCGACAAGCCAAAACGCCGCCCGGATAGCCGGGCGGCGTGCATCTGGACCCTGCCGCTTTTTATCCCATGGACCGCCGGATTGCCACGCTGTCCGACCGGCAGGGCATGTGCCCCGCCAGGGACGATATTGCGGGCTGACGGTCATCGAACTGCTTGCAGTGGCCTATGGACTGTCGCAAGACGATACCGGCTACTACCGTATCCGACCGCCGATCAAACCCGTGACCCTCAGGAACTGGCCGGACTGTCGGGGCAGGACATCATGGGAAACGAAAGAGACATGGCACGATGATCGAACGTTTGGACACATCCACCCGCATGAGCAAAATCGTCAAACACAATGGCGTGGCCTATCTCTGTGGCCAGGTCGGTGAGGGCGAGACAGTTGCCGAACAGACGCGCGAGTGCCTTTCCCGCATCGAAGCCCTTTTGCAGAAGGCGGGCTCTTCGCCAGAACATATTCTGCAAGCCGTGATCTGGCTGGCGGACATGGCGGATTTCGCCGAGATGAATGCGGTATGGGATGCCTGGGTACCGGAAGGCCATGCGCCGGCCCGGGCATGTGGCGAGGCAAAACTGGCGCGGCCCGCGCTCAGGGTCGAGATCATCGTCACTGCTGCCATTGCCTGAGGTGAGGCACAGGGCAGCACCGACACTGAGGCTGTGATGTTCGCTTGTCCTTCGACATCCGACGCCAGGGTGATGGCCTTGGAGCGCTGCTGACATATCTTATGTCTTGCATGTATGGAAGGAGGCGCGTGCCGATCATGCTGCAAGACAGGACGAAACATGACGATTGGATCGACCGGTTCGAGGGTTTGAACCGGCTGCCCGACGATATTCGCGAGGACCTTCGGAAGCGCAGTCAGATCGTGTCGGTTCCGGCCGGAACGGAGGTGTTCGCGCCCGGCCAGTCCGCCGACAATCTGCTGCTTCTGCTGGACGGCACGGTGCGTGTTCAGCAGCGCTCGGAAACCGGGCGGGAAGTAGCGCTCTATCGCGTCAATGCCGGCGAGAGCTGCGTTCTGACGACCGCCTGCATGCTGGCATTCGAGGATTATTCGGCCGATGGCATTGCCGAGACGGATGTGCGGGCGGTGGCCATTCCGCGCGCCACCTTCGACGATCTGGTCGGCCGTTCGGCCATCTTCCGCGAATTCGTCTTCAAGGCCTATTCGCGACGCATCACCGATCTCTTCGCGCTGATCGACGATATCGTCTTCCAGCGCATGGATGTGCGGCTGGCCTCGCGGCTGCTGGAACTGGCCGATGAGAACGGGATCGTGCACGGCACCCACGCCGTGCTGGCAACGGAACTCGGCACCGCGCGGGAAGTGGTTTCGCGCATTCTGGCCGAGTTTCAGCGGCGGGGCTGGGTGAAGCAGGCGCGCGGCGAAGTGCGCCTCGTCGGCAAGGACGGCCTGATCCGGCTCGTCCGGTCGGCAGGCTGACAAAAAACCGGATCGTTTGGTGATATTGTCACCGAGCGCAGCGGTGAAGCCGTGCGATCCTTCCATGAACCGACAATGGAAGGGAAACGAAATGACGACCAATATGGGAAAAATCGACCGGATTCTGCGGCTTGCCGTCGCGGCGGCTCTCTTCTTCTATGCCTTTGCCGGGGGACTTGCGGCCATGGGCGCGCTGCACTGGGTGGCGGCGGCGGTCGCTGCCGTCTTCACGATCACCGCGCTGGTCGGCAATTGCCCGGCCTACAGCCTTTTCGGCATCAAGACGTGCCGCACGGGTTGATAAGAAACGCTTCGCCGGTCCGCCTCTCAGATCGGCCTGTCCTCCTCGGCCTTTTCCATCAGGCCGACGATATAGCGGGCGAAAAACCAGGTGGGTGGCAGGCCCAGCGGGATGCTGACGAACGCCGCCCAGACCGGCGGGATGACCGGCAGGCCGACCCAAGAGCCGATCAGCGAAGCGAAGAAGAGATTGACGCCGACCGCGCCTATGCCGAACGGCCAGAGCATCAGGGTCAGTCGCGCCGTCCTGCTCATGGCCGCCGCCGCACCGCGTACCAGACCAGCGCAAGCGCTGCGATCAAGGCCACGGTCGCCAGACCGAACCAGAGTTCGGCCGTGGCCGATTGCGCGTTGGGGATTGGCCGGTCGAAGCCGGCTGCCAGAGCGGAGGCCGGTGCCATTGTCAGCAGAATGGTCAGATAGCGAAGCATATCAGCTCTCCACGGTCAGTCGCCGGTAGATTTCCGGCAGGGCACGGGTCAGGCGCTTCGGGTGGGGCAGAAGGTGGAATCCGCCGCGCCCGAAGATGCGCGCGAACCAGTCCTGCCCGTCCTCATCGACGATCACGCCATGGACGATCTGCCCGGCGCGACGTGCTTCAGCGACGGCGACGCGGCTGTCCTCGATCCCGTGCTGGCCCTCGTAATGGTCCAGATCGTTGGGTTTGCCGTCCGTCAGCACGATCAGAAGACGCCGCGCGGCGGTCTCTTCGCCAAGGCGATGGCTGGCATGACGGATCGCCGCGCCGAGCCGTGTGTAGTGGCCCGGCTTCAGCGCGCCGATCCGTTCGGTCACGGCGTGATCCATCGGCTGGTCGAACCCCTTGCAACGGGTGACGAAAACACGGTCGCGTCGCAGCGACGAAAACCCCCATATGCCGAGGCGGTCGCCAGCCGCATCGATCCCGCCCGCCAGCACCGCCAGAGCGTCGCGCGCCACTTCGATGACCGAGGTGTCGCCGACGGCCGCTTCGGTGGAGCGGGAGGTGTCGATCAGGAAGGCGACCGACAGATCGCGTTCGATCTGCCGCGAGGCCTGCCAGATGCGGTCGCTGCCCCGACCGGTCGCTGCCAGATCGGCGCGCGCGGCGATCAGCGCGTCGAGGTCCAGTTCGGTGCCGTCGATCTGGCGCGGCTGTACGATGCGGCGCGGCCGCAGCGCCTCGAATTGCCGGCGGACGGCGCGGACACTCTTGGCGTCCGGTGTGAAGCCGTTTCCGGGTTCCGGGATCGCGTCCGCTTCCAGAACGCGGCAATGGCCGTCCATGTAGCTGCGCGAGCGGAAATTCCATTCGGCATAGGTGTGTTCGCCGGCCAGGCGCTCGTGATCGGCGTCGGCGGGCGACAGATCCAGATGAAGGCGCAGCCGCGTGGCGGCGCGCTTGTCGTTGCGCGTCAGTGAGATGTTGTCCTGATCGTCCGCCGCCTTCTGCGCGTTCTCGTCATCGTCGTCGTCGACGCTGCGGTTGAGGTTCATCGACTCGACCCAGCTCAGGATCGATTCGAAACGGTGGACGATCAGGCTGTCCTTGCGGTTGGCCTGGTCGAGATCGCGGCGGAACGCCATTTTGCGTTTGGTGGTCGCCACGCCGGGCGGTGGCGCGCCCGCGTCGTCCGTTGTTTCGGATGAGGCCGGGCCGCTGCCGGGCCGGGACAGGTGCAACCATATGGGAACAGGCAGGAAGGGCAGCGGCTGGCGCGCGCCATTGTCTCGTTTGCCCTGAAGTTCGATAGGCGGCGTGCCGGAAAGAACGTTGCGGATCGCGGCCTCGATCATCGCTTCGTCCGGCGGGAGCGACAGGCGTGGGCGATAGGCCAGCACCTTTGCCGCCAATTGTTCGTACGCCTTTTCTAGACCGGGACATGTCCGGTGAACCCGCTCTATCAGCGCGGTGTTGATGACGATCTGCGTTTCGTCGCCCTCGTCTTCCGGCAGATCGTTCTCGTGGCAGAGTGCGGCCATCGCCGTCAGCCAGATATAGGCGGAGCGGTTCAGCGCCGGCTCGTCGAAACAGTCCATTGTTGGCGGCAGGCGCATGCATTCGCCGTCGAAGCCGGCCCGGTAGAAGGTCTCGCGGCCCGTGCCGAGCCGCCGGCGGAACGAGCGGCGATGCTGGACGGGAAGCGGCGCCGCCTCGCGCAGTTCGGTTCCCTTCGCGCCGCCCAGGGCGCGGAAGAGGATCGAGAGGCTCGTCCGCACCGATGACAGCGGCACGGCCGCATCGGGAAAGGCCGGCATGGCGCCGAGGCGGCTGGCATAGTCGTGCCAGATGTTGCCGACCGTCTCCTCCGGTTCCATCAGATCGAGCGGACGCAGCGCCATGATCGTTACCCGTAGATCGTGACGACGAGTTCGCGCAGGGCCGTCTTGACGTCGTCATCGTCGGTGAGCGGCTCGATCACCGCGACCTCCAGCGAACGCTCCACGCCCATGCCGCCGGCGATCAGCGTGGCCGCATAGATCAGCAGGCGGGTCGAGACGCCTTCCTCCAGATCCATGCCGGACAGGTTGCGGATATGACCGCCGAGCCGCACCAGCGGCGCGACGCGGCCCGGTTCGAGGCCGCTTTCTTGCGCGACGATGGCGATCTCGTCCTCCGGGGCCGGAAAACCGAAGGTGCAGGACAGGAAGCGCTGCCGCGTCGATGGCTTCATCCGCTTCAGCACGTTCTGATAGCCGGGATTGTAGCTGGCGACGAGCATGAAACCAGGTGGGGCATGAAGCTCTTCTCCCGTCCTGTCGATCATCAGGGTGCGGCGATTGTCGGTCAGCGGGTGGAGAACCACCGTCACATCCTTCCTCGCCTCCACGATCTCGTCGAGATAGCAGATCGCGCCTTCGCGAACGGCGCGGGTGAGCGGTCCGTCGACCCATTCGGTCTGTCCACCGCGCAGGAGATAGCGGCCGATGAGATCGGCGGCGGACAGATCGTCATGGCAGGCGACCGTGTAGAGCCGGCGGCCGAGGCGGGCCGCCATGTGCTCGACGAAGCGTGTCTTGCCGCAGCCGGTCGGCCCCTTCAGCAGAAGGGGCAAACCGTTATTGTGGGCCATCTCGAAGATCGTGCATTCATTACCGGTAGGGCGATAATAGGGAAGCCGATCCTCTTTTGCTGCAAGGCTCATGATCATTCCGCCGGTATCGGGGTGGATTCAGACGATGCCGGGTTCGACGCGCCGGGCGCGATCACCTCTTTGCGGCGGACGACCAGGAGGGCGTACATGAAGAGCAGGGCGCCGATGACCACCGCCAGGCCCGATCCCCAACGCATCACGTAGAAGATCGTCAGGCTGTCCTGCACATCCATGTAGTTCTGGCCCATGACACGCTGCATATGGGTCTGGATCGTGCCGGCAAAGGTCAGCGTGAAGGTCATGAAGCACATGCCGCCGGTCATCAGCCAGAACGACGCCATGTTGAGCACCTGGTTGTAGGGTTCACGCTGCTTCAAGAGCGGCATGGCGTAGGTGAACATTGCCAGGTTGAGCGCGACGTAAGCGCCGTAGAAGGCGAGGTGGCCGTGCGCCGCGGTGATCTGCGTGCCGTGGCTGTAGAAGTTCACGCCATGCAGCGTGTGCAGAAAGCCCCAGACGCCAGCGCCGAAGAAGGCGACGGTGCTCGCGCCGAGCGACCAAAGAAGCGCCGCCTTGTTCGGATGGTTGCGCCGGCCCTTCCAGACCATGACGAAGGCGAAGGACATCATCAGGAAGAAAGGAACGACCTCGAACGTGGAGAATATCGAGCCGAGCCACTGCCAGTAGCCGGGGGTGCCGATCCAGTAATAATGGTGGCCCGTTCCGAGAATACCGGAGAAGAGCGCCGTGGCGACGATGACGTAGAGCCATTTCTCCACGACCTCGCGGTCGACGCCCGTCAGCTTGAGCAGGATGAAGGCGAGGATCGAGGCCATCACCAGTTCCCAGGTCGCTTCGACCCAAAGATGGACGACGAACCACCAGTACATCTTGTCGAGGCTGAGGTTCTCCGGGTTAATGAAGGCGAAGATCCACAGCAGCGAAAGTAGCCACAGCCCCATCAGAAGGACATTGGTGATGGCCGTCTTGCGCCCCTGTAGAACCGTCATCGTGACGTTGATGAGGAACATCACCGCAGCGACCAGAATGCCGAGCTTGACCCAGAGGGGCTGCTCCAGGAATTCCCGGCCGCCATGGATTTCGAAGGCGTAGCTGACGACGGCGCCGAGCGTGCCCACCATGAGGATGACGAGCTGGATATAGGCCATGACCGGCGACCAGATTTCGCGCTCGCTCTCTTCTGGAATGAGGAAATAGGCCGCGCCGAAAAAGCCGAGCAGAAGCCAGACGATCAGCGCGTTGGTGTGCATCATGCGCAGAATGTGGAAGGGGAAAATCTCCGCCAGAAAATTGGGCGCGACATAAACCCAGCCTGCGACAAGCCCGACCAGGACCTGCACGGCGAAGAGAGCCAGCGCGCAGAGAATGTACGGGTAGGCGATCTTTTGCGTTTGATATTTCATCGGTCCGTCTCCTCAACCCGCATCGTTGGGCGGCCAGCCCTGAAGGTTCGTTTGGTCGGCCCAGCGCAGGAATTCCGCCAGGCCGCGCTTGTCTTCCTCGGTCAATTCGAAATGCGGCATCTGCCGCCGGCCCTCGATGCCGCTCGGCTGCGCCTCTATCCAGGCATCGAGGACTTCGAACGCTCCCTCCGGATCGTCCTGAACACCCCAGCGCGTCATCACATTGCCGAGCTCCGGCGCGAAATAGGCGCCCTCGCCATGCAGCGTGTGACAGTTGATGCAACTGTGGCGTTCCCACACCGACTTGCCGTGCGCGACGGCTTCGGTCAGGGGCGCGCCGGCCGTCGATGTGTTGACGATGTGATAGTGGCTGTGGACCGCCAGAGCGATGAACACGACGACGAAGAACAGCGAGCCGCCATAGAAGATGTTCCGCGCCCGCGATTTGGTCAGCATCTCGGCCATCCGCAGGTCTCCTTTCCCGGTTGCAATTCCCTTCTGTCTAGTCAGCGCGAGCGCAGGCGAGTTTGCGCCAACGCAACGTTCGGAACGATCATTCGGAAAGGCCGGCGGCCGGAACGCCTGCAAATGGCGAACCAGAGGCGGCATCGATGACGATGAATGCTGGGAAAGCGCGATCCGCGTCGCGGCTCAGGCCGGTCGGGCGGTGCTGAGAGCCGTCAGGCTCTGTGGTTCGCAGACCATGATCTGCTTGCGCCGGCTCTCGACGATCCCCTGTTTCTGCCACGCGCTGAGAAGACGGCTGACCGTATGCAGGGTCGTGCCCGTCATGTCCGACAGATCCTGCCTTGTGATCGGAAAATCGATGAGAATGCCGCCCTCGGCCTTACGGCCCGTCTGGTCGACCAGACGCAGAAGCGTACTGGCCACGCGCTGCTCCACATGCAGGACCGACAATTCGATGATGCGGGTCTGCATCTCGCCGAGCCGTTCGCCGACGGTGCGGTAAGTCTCCGTGGCAAAGCCCTCGTAGCGGGCGATGAATTGCGGCCACAAACTCATCGGCCACCACAAGACGATCGCTTCGGAGACCGTCTCGACGGTTGCCGGATAGGTCGACCGGCCAAGCGCCCGCGCGATTCCGAAAAGCTGGCCCGCCGGCACGTGGAGCGCCGTCACATGCTCGCCTTCAGGGGTAATGTGCAAGGCGCGCACCGTGCCGTCCAGCAGGAGGTAGAACCGTCCTGCGTCCTCGCTCTCATGATAGACCGTTGCTCCCTCTTCGAAGCGCTGGGAGGTGGCGAGATCGAGGATTTCACGGATCTGCTCGCGGCCAAGCAGCGAGAAGGGCGGCAGATGAGCGAGGAGGCTTTCGTCTAGCTTGGCCACTGTTCCATCCTAGCGTTTCCTACGATCCTGCCGGATTTGCGGCCGGCCCTGCCACGACCGGATCAAAGTTTGTTCTGGCGCAATATGCCTGTGCGACATCCTTCCTAAAAGAGGGTGTTCGACATTCCAATACAGAAAGGAAATGGCAATGTTCGCCAGGATCAGCGCAGCGATGGTGATCGCACTCGCACTCGCGGGCGCAGCAACGGCCGCTACCGTCGAAGTGGAAATGCTGAACAAGGGCGAGGAGGGCACGATGGTGTTCGAACCCGCCTTCGTTCGGATTCAGCCCGGCGATACGGTCAAGTTCATCGCCGCGGATAAGGGGCACAACGCCGAATCCATCAAGGGCATGATCCCCGAAGGGGCCGAGCCCTTTGCCGGCAAGATCAACGAAGAGATCGAAGTCACGCTGGAAGCGCCGGGCATCTATGGCGTCATGTGCAAGCCGCACTTCGCCATGGGCATGGTGATGACCATTGCCGTCGGCGACGAGGCCGAGATGCCAGCCAACTACCTGGAAGGCCGGTTGCCGCCGAAAGCCAAGCAACGGCTGGAAAATTCTCTCTCCAACCTCTGAACACGGCCCTCAACCGATGGCCTCGATGTCCTACACAATAGGAGAATGACATGACCAAATCGAACGAAAGCGGATCGGTCTCCGCAACACGCCGGACCGTCCTCCTCGGCACAGCGCTGGCCGGCGCCGCGACATTGACGGGAGCCGCTGCAACGGCTGCCCCGACCGCGGGCACGATCATGCCCAAAATGCCGAAAATGCCGAACCCGGCCATTCTTCGGGTGCAGCAGGAGAAAGCCGCTCCAGCCGATCTGACCGGCTATGAACGGGTCAAACAGGAACTGGTAAGGCCGCCCTTTGCGCCCAAGCACGACCAGGTCGCCAGCGGCGATCCGAAAATCGTAGAGATCACGATGACCGTCGACGAGAGGCTGATGGTCGTCGACGAAGACAGCGGCGCATCGATCTGGGCTATGACCTATCACGGGTCCGTTCCGGGCCCGCTCATCATCGTCCATCAGGACGATTATGTCGAACTGACGCTGCGCAGCCCGTCGAAGAACCAGCTGGAGCACAATATCGACTTCCACGCCTCCACGGGCGCGCTCGGCGGCGGTGGGCTCACCCACATCTACCCGGGCGAGGAAACCGTGCTGCGCTGGAAAGCCACGAAGGCCGGTCTCTTCACCTATCACTGCGCGCCCGGCGGCGCGATGATCCCCTACCATGTCTGCCACGGCATGAACGGGGCTGTCATGGTTCTGCCCCGCGACGGTCTGAAGGACGGCGACGGCAATCCGCTGCGCTATGACGAGATCGCCTATATTGGCGAGCAGGACTACTATCTGCCGAAGAACGCCGACGGAACCTACAAGACCTACGCCAATGCCGGCGACGATTACGCGGATTCGCTGGAAGCCATGCGGACGCTGACGCCGACGCATTCGGTCTTCAACGGTGCAGTCGGAGCGCTGACCGGCTCTAATGCGCTGAAGTCGGAAGTCGGCAAGACCGTCCTGATGATTCACAATCAGGCCAACCGCGATACACGGCCGCACCTGATCGGCGGTCATGGCGATTATGTCTGGGAGAGCGGATCGTTCACCGACGCACCTCAGACCGGCCTCGAAACGTGGTTCATCCGCGGCGGCAGCGCCGGCGCAGCGATATACACCTTCAAGCAGCCGGGCGTCTACGCCTACGTCAACCACAATCTGATCGAGGCCGCTCTTCTGGGCGCAACTGCCCATTTCGTGGTCGATGGCGAATGGGACAACGCGCTGATGGAGCAGGTGGTCGCACCGCGCACATCGGAAACCTGAATTGAAGGGTCCCTGAGATGAGAGTTCCCACTGCCACGCATGTTCTCATCCTGGCCGGTATCGGTCTGGCCGGGATTGCCGTGACAGCGGGGGCTCTCGCTTTTGTCGACTGGGGCGGGCGATCCGGCGATCTATCGGTCCTGCCGGAAACCGTTCCCGTCAGACTTGTCGTCGAAGGCCGGCCGAAAACACTTTGGGTTCAGCCTTATGAACTGTCGGTCGCAGAGTGGAACGTCTGCCACGAGGATGGCGGTTGCGATCTGAAACTGCGCTCCAGCACCGGAGCCGATCCGGCGCGTCTGCCGGCGACCGGCCTCAATCACGACGACGCTATGCAATATGTTCGCTGGGTCAGCGAGCGGACCGGCCATTCCTTCCGTCTGCCAAGCGCGGCCGAATGGGCTGAGATGGCGAAAACCGTTATGCCGGAAAAGGCCGATCCGATCTTCGACGCGCCCGAGTTGAGCTGGGCGTCCGCCTATGTCCTCGACGAGCAAAAGAGCCGGACACTCAAACTGATCGGCTCCCACTCCCGATCACCAGATGGTATCGGCGATCTGGACGGACCGGTCTGGGAATGGACACATGACTGCTACTCCAGCAACATCGATCCCGAACACTGCCCGGCCTTTCTTGTTGCCGGCGAGCATGTGACCACCATTCCCTTTCTGGAACGAGACCCGGCGCGGGGCGGCTGCGCCGTCGGCTCGCCCCCCGCGCATCTCGGCCTGCGCCTCGTGACGGATGACGAACCGCCCACCGACTGATTTGCGGGCTTGTCTGAGTTGCCCCACGAAAATTGCCTCCGGCAGCGGACAAACAAGCCGGTTGGCCCCCATCCGCTCAGAACTTGTCATACGCTGCGTTTGCGCTGCTGAAGAAGCGCCGGTCCGTAGGCCAAGGCGAAGCCGAAAAAGGCGATGCACCACAAGATACCGGCAATCTCCAACATCGCCGGCAGGGACACGAAGGATTGCGCGAAGCGAAGGGCCATTGCGCCGGTGATGGCCAGGTAGATGACGACCGTCCATCGATCCGCGTGGAGCCGTTGGCCGGTATGGCCGAGCGTTGCGCGTGTCATGACGGCCAGCGTCATCGTGCCGATCGCGCCGGCCATCCACAGATGCTGGGCCGCCTGAAGCGGGACCGCTGCCGGCCAGAGGATCGCGGCACCGACGGCCAGTGCGCCGAGCGGCACGAACAGATAGGCGATGTGAAGGATCGCGACCAGCGCTTCGGCATGGGTCAGGATACCCCGCCAGCGGGCGAGCCGGAATAGATGGCCGAAACCGAGGAGAATGAGCGCAAGGCCGGTCAGAAAATATTGCGGCAGCAGCACCCAAAGCAAAAGGGCGCCAATGCTGAACAGGAGCAGCCCCTTATCGTAAGGTTGCATCGGCGGCACCGGCAGCACCGTGCTTTTCTGCTGGACCAGCCAGTTGCGGGTGAAGGAGGGGATGATCCTGCCGCCAATGACGGCGATCATCGTCAAAGCCGCACCGAGGCCGAGTCGGATGCCGAAACCACCTGCCGGATAGCCGCCCCATGCCGCTTCCAGATGATAGAGCAGGTTGGCGAGCGTGAAGACCGCCAGCAGCGCCAGGACGATCAGGTTGCGCCAGTTCTTCCCCGCGACGATTTCACGCAGGATGACCGCGCCGAGCAGAACGGTGAATGCCAGATCCAGCGCGGCAACCAAAACCGGATTGAGATAGGCCGAGAAGAAAATCGCGACGCGCCCGGCAAGCCATATCGCCGCCAGCAATCCGAGAGGCCAGCCGACCACTGGCAGTCGTCCCGTCCAGTTCGGCACCGCCGTCAGCAGAAAACCGGCGATGATGACGCTGAGATAGCCGAAGAGAAAGGCGTGGGCGTGCCATGACACGGGGTCGAAACGCGAAGGCAGGGACAGCGCGCCGGACAGCGTCACGATCCAGACGACCATGGCGAAGCCGGCCCACAGCGCGCCGAAAAGGAAGAATGGCCGAAAACCGTAGGATAGCAGGGCCGGACCCTGCCAACGCCGTATCTGTTCTGCGGACGATAGCGGCATGGGTTACTCGCTGAAGGGTTGGAGCGCCTGACCGACCGGTTCTTATGCGTCGTCACGAGCGCATTGGCTGTTCGATATGGCGCAAGGCTCTCGATTTTGACGTCGACTTTGGCACACGATCCCAAGGCCGGACTTGACTTTGGTCAGGTTTCGCCTGGGATCGGGAGCGTCGAATGTCGTTTATGGTCGCCCGACCAAGGGGGTCCGACCGTTCGGCGTTCATTCCTTGCGTCATCTTTCCTCAACGAAGCGCCTTTCGCCTGACTTTGGTCAAGTCGCCATGGCCGTCGATCGGCAAGTGTCAGAATGAGTTTGAACGACACCAATTCGGGAATGGACAGTGGCTCGGCGATTCTGGGTGACCGGCATGATGGCGGTGCTTGCCATCCTGGCCCTTTCGGTTCCGGGATACGCGGCACCGCTTCTCAACACCTATCTCGACGATGTGCCCGTAGCGGAGATCGTGCCCGGCGCCCAGAGCTACGGGACGCCGTTGGCCGAAGGTGCGGTGGTGCCGGCCGTTCGGAACGGCGAGACGCTGGGCCATGTCTTTCTGACCTCGGATTTTGTCACGACGACAGGCTATTCCGGCAAGCCAATTCATATTCTCGTCGGGGTCGACGCCGATGCGAAGGTGACGGGCCTTCGCATGGTCGAGCACTCCGAGCCGATCGTGCTGATCGGCATTCCGGAATCGAAAATCAACGCTGTCATCGACCGCTATGTCGGTCTCGATCTGATCGCAGAAGCCGAAGCTGGGGGCTCCGCCCACGATCTCGACATCGTTTCCGGCGCAACGGTCACGATCATGGTGATCGACGATTCCATCGTGCGGGCGGGACTGAAGGTCGCCCGCTCGCTCGGTCTCGGCGGACTGATGGTCGAGGAAACGTCCGGCATCACGAAAACGCTGAAAGCCGATCCCGATCCGGCGATTGTCGACTGGCCGACCCTGGCGGGCGACGGGTCGATCCGGCCGCTGACGCTCGATGTGGGGCAGGTCAATGCCGCCTTCGCCGCGTTGGGCGATGAACGGGCGAGCGCCCGGCCCGAACCCGGCGATCCGTCCGACCCCTTTGTCGATATGCGCATGGCGCTGGTCTCGGTGCCGGAGATCGGCAAAAGCCTTCTCGGCCCGGCGGAATACGGCAATCTGCAAAGCTGGCTTAGTGAAGGCGAACACGCCATACTCGTTGCCGGACGAGGTCGCTATTCGTTCAAGGGATCGGGCTATGTGCGCGGCGGCATTTTCGACCGTATCCAGCTCGTGCAAGGCGACGTTTCGGTGCGCTTCTTCGACCGGCAGCACCGGCGTCTCGGCAGAATCGCAGCCGAAGGGGCGCCATCCTTCAACGAACTCGATCTGTTCAGAATTCCTGCGGATGTCGGCTTCGATCCGGCCGAGCCGTTCCGTTTGCAGCTTCTGGTTCAGAGGCCGGTGGGGCCGATCGACAAGGTGTTCACGACCTTCGATCTCGGCTACGTCCTGCCGGACCGTTTCGTCGAGACGGTCTCTCCCGAGCCCCCTACCGCCGAACCGCAAGTGTCCGGCGAACTGGCCGCTTCCGATCCCGGCGAACTGACCCATCTGTGGAAGCGGATCTGGGAGGCGAAGACTGTCGAAGTCGCCGTGCTCGGCGTAGCGCTGCTCGTTCTCACCGGCGTCTTCTTTTTTCAGATGCAGATCACGCGCAGCGAGCGCTTCACCTTCTGGTTCCGGATCGGTTTTCTCACTTTCACACTCTTTTTCCTCGGCTGGTACGCCAACGCGCAATTGTCCGTCGTCAATGTGCTGGCCTTCGTCTCGGCGGCAACGACCGATTTCTCCTGGTCGGCCTTTCTGATGGATCCGTTGATCTTCGTTCTGTGGTTCTCCGTTGCCGCTTCGCTTCTGTTCTGGGGGCGGGGCGTCTTCTGCGGCTGGCTCTGCCCGTTCGGAGCGCTGCAGGAATTGACCAACCGGCTGGCCAAACTCGCACGCATTCCGCAGATCACCGTGCCATGGGGCCTGCATGAACGGCTCTGGCCGCTGAAATACATCATCTTTCTGGGTCTCTTCGGCGTTTCGCTCTATTCACTCTCCCTGGCGGAGGAGCTGTCCGAAATCGAGCCTTTCAAGACGGCGATCATCCTGAAGTTCCAACGCGACTGGCCCTATGTCGCTTTCGTGGTGGCATTGCTTGCCGCGGGGCTGTTCATCGAACGCTTCTACTGCCGGTATCTCTGCCCGCTCGGCGCCGCGCTCGCCATTCCGGCGCGGCTGCGCATGTTCGACTGGCTCAAGCGCTACCGGGAATGCGGCAATCCCTGCAAGCGCTGCGCCAATGAATGCATGGTGCAAGCCATCCATCCCGAAGGGCACATCAATCCCAATGAGTGCCACCAGTGCCTGCATTGCCAGGTTCTCTACCAGAGCCCGACCAAGTGCCCGGTGGTCATCAAGCGCGATGCGAAACGCGCCAAATTCATGCGCAGCAACAGCCCCCATTCCTCCGCAATCAATCCGGCCGAACCGTCCAATAAGAGCCGGCCCACCCTCATCGAACCTACACAAGGAGCATGACGATGACCGACAAAACCACCAGGGGACTGGGCGTTTCGCGCCGCGATCTCCTTTCCGCCAGCGCCGTTGGCGCGGTTGCAGCCGGGACTGGTATCGGCGGCGCGATGCTGGCTGGCAACGCCATTTCGCCCGCCCGCGCGGAAACCGCCGGCGCGCCGCATCTGGCGCCCGGAGAACTCGACGAATATTACGGCTTCTGGTCGTCCGGCCAAACGGGCGAACTGCGCATTCTGGGCGTGCCGTCAATGCGCGAGCTAATGCGCGTGCCGGTGTTCAACCGCTGCTCGGCCACCGGCTGGGGCCAGACCAATGAGAGCCTGAAGATCCTGACCGAGGGCCTTCTGCCGGAAACCAAGGCCTATCTGGCCGCTCAGGGCAAGGTCACCTACGACAATGGCGACCTGCACCATCCCCACATGTCGTTCACCGACGGCACCTATGATGGCCGCTATCTGTTTATGAACGACAAGGCCAATACACGCGTGGCGCGTGTGCGCTGCGACGTCATGAAGTGCGACAAGATCATCGAGATCCCAAATGCGCACGACATTCACGGCATGCGGCCGCAGAAATATCCGCGCACGGGCTACATCTTCGCCAATGGCGAGCACGAAGCGCCGCTGCCCAATGACGGCCGGATCCTCGACGATCCGTCGGCCTATCGCTGCATCTACACCGCCATCGATGGCGACACGATGGAGGTGGCCTGGCAGGTGATCGTCGATGGCAATCTGGACAACACCGATTGCGACTATCAGGGCAAATACGCCTTCTCCACCTCCTACAATTCGGAGATGGGCGTCAACCTCGCCGAGATGACCGCGTCGGAGACCGACCATGTGGTGGTCTTCAACATCAAGCGGATCGAAGAGGGCGTCGCCGCCGGCGATTACACCGAAATGAACGGCGTGCCGGTCCTCGATGGCCGCAAGGGCTCGAAATATACGCGCTACATTCCGATCCCGAACTCGCCGCACGGCATCAACACCGCGCCGGACAAGAAGCATGTGGTCATCAACGGCAAATTGTCGCCGACCGTCTCGATCATGGATGTCGAGAAGCTCGACGCCCTGTTCGAAGGCGATGCCGATCCTCGCTCGGCCATTGTCGGCGAACCGGAACTCGGCCTCGGCCCGCTTCACACGGCCTATGACGGCCAGGGCAACGCCTTCACCACGCTGTTTCTCGACAGCCAGGTGGTGAAGTGGAACATCGGCAAGGCGATCCGCCAATATGCGGGCGAGGAGGTCGACCCGATCATCTCCAAGGTCGATGTCCACTACCAGCCGGGCCACAACTCCACGACGATGGGCGAGACCGCCGAGGCCGATGGCAAGTGGCTGATCTCGATGAACAAGTTCTCCAAGGACCGGTTCCTGAATGTCGGGCCGCTCAAGCCGGAATGCGAACAGCTGATCGACCTCTCATCGGACGAGATGAAAGTCGTGCACGACGGTGCGACCTTCGCCGAACCGCACGATTCCATTCTGGTGCATCGGTCGAAGGTGAGCCCGAAGGTCGTCTGGGACCGCGACGATCCGATGTGGGAGGATGCGCGCAAGCAGGCAGAGGCCGATGGCGTCGATCTGGAAGACGGTGCGCCGGAGCCGATCCGCGACGGCAACAAGGTGCGGGTCTACATGCACTCCGCCGCGCCGGTCTTCAGCCTCGACAAGTTCACGGTCAAGCAGGGCGACGAAGTCACGGTCTATGTGACAAATATCGACGACATCGACGATCTGACCCACGGCTTCACCCTGGCCAATTTCGGCGTCGCCATGGAGGTCGCGCCCAAAGCAACGGCCTCGGTGACGTTCATCGCCGACAGGCCCGGCGTCCACTGGTTCTACTGCCAGTGGTTCTGCCATGCGCTGCATATGGAAATGCGCGGCCGCATGTTCGTCGAACCGCGGGCGACCTGACGCCATGAAACCGGCTGCCGCGATCCTTGTTGCGTTCGTCGCCTGCTTCCCGGCGGTCACGGCCCATGCGGCCGAGATCGTCGTGGAGGCACGGCCCGGCGCGCTCGCGGCGGCCCTCGAAACGACCGCGTCGGGGGACGTGCTTCGCCTGTCTCCCGGCGCGTATAAAGGGCCGATCGTAATCGAGCGACCGCTGACGCTGCGCGGCGAAGGGGCGCATATCGAAGGGCCAGGCACCGGCACGGTCATCGTTGTCGATGCGCCCGATGTCACGGTTTCCAGCCTGCGCGTCACCGGTTCGGGTTCCTCGCACGAGACCCTCGATTCCGGCATCAAGCTGACGCAGAAGGCCGCCCGCGCCGTCATCGAAGACAATATCGTGACCGGCAATCTCCACGGCATCGACGTGCATGGCGCGGCCGACGCGCAGGTGCGGCGAAACACGATCACCGGCCGCGACGATCACCGCATGAACGCCAGGGGCAACGGCATCTATATCTGGAACGCGCCCGGCGTCGTTGTCGAAGACAATAGCGTGCGGCTCGGCCGCGACGGCATCTTCGTCAACACCAGCCACAATGACAGCTTCTACCGCAACCGCTTTTCGGAGCTGCGCTTCGCCATCCATTTCATGTATGCGAATGGCGCGGAGATCGCCGGCAATGTCTCGACCGGCAATCATCTGGGCTATGCGGTCATGTATAGCCGCCATATCCGCATGAGCGGCAATGTGTCGGATGGCGATCGCGACCACGGCATCATGCTGAACTACGCCAATGACGCGGCCATTGAGCGCAATCTGGTGCGCGATGGCGGCAAGAAATGCCTCTTCATGTACAATGCCAACCGCAACCGGATCGCCGACAACCGGTTCGAGCGTTGTCCGATCGGCATTCATTTCACCGCCGGTTCGGAGCGCAACGCCATCAGCGGCAACGCCTTTATCGGCAACCGGACGCAGGTCAAATATGTCGGCTCCAAACGCCATGACTGGAGCGAAGAGGGCCGGGGCAATTACTGGTCCGATCACGCCGCCTTCGACATCGATGGCGACGGCATCGCCGATCAGCCATTCCGGCCCAATGACCGGATGGACGAGGTGCTCTGGACCCAACCGGCGGCGCATCTGCTCGTCGGCAGCCCCGCCGTTCAGCTGATCCGCTGGGCGCAACGGGAATTTCCGGCCCTTCTGCCAGGCGGGGTGGTGGATACCGCGCCTTTGATGCAGCCCGTTCCGCTCAACGAAGGATCGCCCTCATGAGCGCAGTGCTGAAACTTGCGGCCGTGTCGAAGCGCTTTCAGAAGGTCGTCGCTCTCGACGATGTGTCGCTCGCTGTCGCGCCCGGCGAGCGCGTCGCGCTTCTGGGCCACAATGGCGCCGGCAAGACGACCCTTTTCCGGCTGGTCCTGGGCTTCATCCGGCCCGACGCCGGCGCGGTCACGATCGACGGCCATGCGCCGGGCGCCAATGCCGCCCGCATCGCCGTTTCCTATCTGCCGGAAAACGTCGCTTTTCCGAAAACGCTGACCGGGCGCGAAATCGCGCGCTTCTACGCCCGCCTGAAAGGGGCGCCGAAGGCCGACGCCGACAGGGCGCTCGAGCGGGTCGGCCTTGCCGACGCCATGAACAGACGGGTCGGCGGCTATTCGAAAGGAATGCGGCAAAGGCTCGGTCTGGCCCAGGCGCTGGTCGGCAGGCCTCGCCTGATGCTGCTGGACGAGCCTACATCCGGCCTCGATCCGATCTCGCGGCGCGATTTCTACGAACTTCTCGATGAGGTCGCGACGGCCGGCACCGCCGTTCTTCTGTCCTCGCACAGCCTCAGCGAGCTGGAAGCGCGGACCGACCGTGTCGCCATATTGCGGTCCGGCCGGCTGGTCGCCGATGCGCCGCTGGCGCAGTTGCAGGCCGACGCCGCCCTTCCCATCCGCATTCGCGTTCGGGCCCGTCCCGATCATGTCGAAGAGGTCTCGGCCCGGCTCGGCGGAGACCGTATAAATGGCCAGTCGGTCGAGCTTCTCTGCCCGCTGCCGCAGAAGATGGACCGGCTCGCCGCCATTTCCGCGCTCGGACCGCTGGTCACGGATTTCGACGTCGCGCAGCCCAGCCTCGACGACATCTACCGCCATTTTTCCGCCACCGGCACGGGAGGCGCGTCATGATCGGTCACATCACGGCTATCGCGGCGACCGAAATCCGCATCGGGTTCCGCAATCGCTGGGTGCTTCTGGCCACCGCCATTCTGGCGCTGTTCGCGCTGGTGCTGGCGTTTCTGGGGTCTGCCCCGACCGGCGACGTCAAGGTTGCGCCGCTGACGATCACCGTGGCCAGCCTCGCCACGCTCTCCGTCTATCTGGTGCCGCTGATCGCGCTTCTTCTGGCCTTCGATTCCATCGCCGGCGAGGTCGAGCGCGGCACCCTGCCGCTCCTGCTCGCGACCCCGGTGTCCAGAAGCGCCGTCATTCTTGGCAAGGCGCTCGGCCAACTTGCGATCGTCGCGGTGGCGATCGTCATCGGCTACGGGATCGCGGCGCTCGCCGTCATTGCGATGGCCGGCGGCGCGACCGACGGGTTGTCCGCGCTGCTGCGACTGCTCGCGACCAGTATCGCGCTCGGCGCGGCCTTCATCGCCATCGGAACCATCGCCAGCGCGTCCGTCCGGCAGACGGGCACGGCGGCGGCGCTCGCCGTCGGCATCTGGCTGGTCGCCGTCGTTCTCTACGATCTCGGCCTGCTCGGCGCGCTGGTCGCCGATCCGGACGGCGTGTTCGCCAGGACGGCCTTTCCGTTCCTGCTGCTGGCCAATCCCGCCGATGCGTTCCGCCTCTACAATCTGGCCGCGCTCGATATCGGCGCGGAGGCGACCGGCTTTGCCGGCGCCAGCGCAGCCTTGCCCTTCCCCGTCGAGACCGCCCTGCTGTCGCTCGGAATCTGGATCGTGGCGGCGCTCGGGGCGGCAAGCATCGTTTTCAGGAGGCTCGAACCATGAGATTTCTTGCCGTGCTGGCCACCGCTCTGCTGGCGGCGTGCCAGCCGCAGACCGCCGAAAAGCCGCGACCGGTTTCCATGACCGCCGAGGCGACCGGTCATTACTGCCAGATGATCGTACTGGAGCATGAGGGTCCGAAAGCGCAAGCCCATGTCGCCGGACTGGATCATCCGCTCTGGTTCAGCCAGGTCCGCGACGTGATCGCCTTTCTCCGAATGCCCGAAGAAACCGGGGAAGTGCGGGCCGTCTATGTGTCCGATATGAGCAAGGCATCGTCCTGGACCGAACCGGGACCGGACAACTGGACCGACGCGCAAACCGCCCATTACGTGATCGGCAGTGAGAGGCGGGGCGGCATGGGCGCGCCGGAAGCCGTCCCCTTTTCGGAGAAGGCGGAAGCCGAGGCGTTCGCCGAGGCGCATGGCGGCGAGATCGTCTCGCTCGCCGACATTCCGGACGCCTATGTGCTGGCGCCGGTGGACGTGACGCCAACCGGGGCGACCGAAGCGGGAAAAGACGAAGGGGAGGCGTCCCGATGAGCATCAATCGCCGCCGCTTCATCCAGATCGCCGCCGCTTCGTCGGCGTCGCTGCTGATGGCCGGCCCGGCCTTCGCCGCCGCCCATGTCCGCTGGTCCGGATTCGCCATGGGCGCCGGCGCTTCGCTCACCATAGCCGGCCTGCCGGAACAGGAAGCGCAGCCGCTGATTGCCGCGGCCCGTGCCGAGATCGAGCGGATGGAGACCCTGTTCAGCCTCTATCGGCCGGGCAGTGAAATCGTTCGGCTCAATCGCGATGGCCGCCTCGCCATGCCGTCGCAGGAGATGGTCGCGCTGCTGTCCATCGTCGGCACGGTCCACGAAGCGACGGACGGTCTGTTCGATCCGACCGTGCAACCGGTCTGGTCGCTATTGGCCCAAACCGGCGGCCGGCCGGATCGGGTCGCGCTCGATGCCGCGCTCGGCAAGGTCGGCTGGCAGGATGTTCGAATTGGTAGCGACGAGATCGCCTTCGCACGAGATGGCATGGCGCTGACGCTGAACGGTATCGCGCAGGGCTACGCCACCGATCGCGTCGCGGCGTTGCTCAAAAGTGCGGGCCTTGCCAATGTTCTGGTCTCCGTCGGCGAGATATCGGCGCTTGGCGAGCGGGAACCGGGCCAACCCTGGCGGGTCGGCCTGGCGGAAGCCGGCGACAGTGATGCAGAGGAGACGCTTGCGCTGACCGATATGGCCGTCGCAACGTCGGCTCCCAAGGGCACGTCGTTCGACGAAAGCGGGGCAGTCGGTCATATTCTTCATCCGAAGCGCGGGCCGGTCGCGGGCCAATGGCGGCGTATCAGCGTCATTCACTCATCGGCCGCCATAGCGGACGGGCTCTCGACGGGGTTTGCCCTGCTGCCGGCGAAAGGGTTGGCCGTGGCTCTTGCAAAGACGGGCGGCCGGGCCATCGCTGTCGACCGGCTTGGCGCACGCACCGTTTTGTCGGGCTAGGAAAGCCTCAGCCGCGCTTGCCCGAACGGATCACTTCGGCGCGTTCCTGATCGACGAAATTGCGCAACCGTTCAATATCGTCGATCAGCGCGACATTGTTCTTGATCTCCACGCCCTGGCCTTTCAGGCGGTGAAAGGCGCGCGACAGGCTTTCCGGTTTCATGCCGAGACGGGCGGCAATGAGGGTCTTGTCGTAAGGCAGAGCCAGCATGCAGGCGCCACTCTCCACACGCGTCAGGGATGAAAGAAATTCCGCAACCCTCTGCGCGCCCGTATGGGCTTTCAACTGTTCGATCTGCCGTATGAGCAAATGCAGATGCCGCGATGTGGACGCCAGCATGGCCAGGCCGATCTCCGGATTTTCCGCCATTCGCTTCTTGAGGTGACGAGCGGGAATACGCGCGATTCGCGATTCCGTCACGGCCTCGCCGCTCGCCGGATAGGCGCCGTCGATGAAGGCCGCGGCTTCGGCAAAATTCTGCCCATCGGTAAAGATGCCGACCACGGCTTCGTCGCCGCCCGGCGTAACACGGTAAACCTTGATCCAGCCTTCCAGCACCACGAAAAAGGCGTCCGCCGGCTCGCCCTGCAGGAACAGCACTTCGCCGCGCCCCGCCGTCATCACCGACGCGCCGGACAGGAGCGATTGCAGAACCGGCTCGTCCATGTCCTTGAAAAGGTTCGACCCGCGAATAATCTCAAGGTCGCCGGGCTGTAGAAGCAGTGCCGACGAAGATTTGGCCGACATCGGTTCATCGCAGTCGGGGATCTGTCTATGCAATTGTGCCCTCCCACTGAAGTGGGTACCGTGCGCCTGTTTGCCGGCTCGATGGTCGGATGTGCTGTCTTAGCCGTCAAATCATACCGAGGCCAGCCGCCGATGGCGCTATCGGCACGAATCCGAAACGGGCAGGCCGTGGTGCGGGCGCTTCATCTGATAATCCATATCAGTCGCGGCGATGTGCGGCGCGATCTGCTAGCCGACCATCTCGACCGCAATCGCCGTGCCTTCGCCGCCACCAATGCAGATGGAAGCGACGCCCTTCGACAGGCCGTGGCGTTTCAAAGCGCCGAGGAGCGTGACAATGATGCGTGCGCCGGACGCGCCGATGGGGTGGCCCAGCGCGCAGGCGCCGCCATGAATGTTGACCTTCTCATGGGGGATCGAGCGCTGCTGCATCGCCACCATCGGCACCACCGCGAAGGCTTCGTTGATCTCGAAGAGATCGACATCGTCATAGGACCAGCCGATTTTCTCAAGGAGCTTGTCCATCGCGAAGATCGGGGCCGTGGTGAACCAGCCCGGCTCGGCGGCGAAGGCGCTGTGGCCGACGATCCGGGCGATGGGCGCCGCGCCGTCCTTTTCGGCCTGCGCCATGGTGGACAGGACGAGCGCGGCCGCGCCATCGTTGATCGACGAGGACGACGCCGCTGTGATCGAGCCATCCTTGCGGAAGGCCGGGCGCAATTGCGGGATCTTCTCGGTCTTGATGCTGCGCGGGCCTTCATCACTGTCGATGACGGTTTCGCCCCGTCGCGACGAGACGGTGACGGGCGTCATCTCCCAGTCGAACCCGCCATCCTTGTTGGCCTTGGCGGCGCGATCCACGCTTGCGATGGCGTAATCGTCCTGGGCGTCGCGCGTCAGCTGATATTTTTCGGCGCAGTCCTCGCCGAAGGTACCCATGGAGCGGCGCGCGCCATTCGGCGCGATGTCATAGGCATCTTCGAGCCCGTCCAGCATCATGTGGTCGAGAACCTGACCGTGGCCGATGCGGTAGCCGCCGCGCGCCTTCGGTAGCAGATAAGGGGCGTTGCTCATGCTCTCCATGCCACCGGCGACGATCGTCTCGCCCTGGCCAAGCATCAGCGCGTCATGGGCGAACATGACCGCTCGCATACCCGAGCCGCAGACCTTCGAAATGGTCGTGCAGGGCGTCGCCTTGTCGATGCCGGCATGGATGGCCGCCTGCCGCGCCGGGGCCTGACCAAGGCCGGCGGGCAGGACGTTGCCCATGAACACCTCGTCGACGGCTTCGCCGGACGCATCGGCTTTCTTTAGCGCCGCATCGATGGCCGCCGTGCCGAGTTCGGTTGCCGAAACGCCGGCAAGCTCGCCCTGGAAGGCGCCCATGGGGGTGCGCGCCGCGCCGGTGATGACGATGGTCTGTGACGACATGGCGAAATCCTTTTACGGTTCGGCAGGGATGGCTGCTTCACTCATACGCCGAGCTGGCGACGGTCGTCCACGACCTTGCCGTCATTGGGAAGGCTGCCCGGCCGGTCGAAGACGATCTCGCCGCGAAGGCGGCATTCCGCGCGTAACGCCTCGGCCAGCTTTTCCGCCAGCCCGTTCGGTTCGGCCTCGGATTCCACATGCAGCGTCAGCCGGTCATGGCCTTCCTGCTCGGTGACGATCAGACGCGCCCGGTCGATGCCGCCGAAGGGTTCGATGATGCGGGCGACCTGGGCGGGATGGACGAACATGCCGCGCACCTTGGTGGTCTGATCGGCCCGACCCATCCAGCCCTTCAGGCGCGGCCCCGTGCGCCCGCAGGGCGAGGCCTCCGACATGAAGGCCGAAAGATCGCCGGTGGCGAACCGGATCAGCGGATAGAGCGGATTGAAGGTGGTGACGACGACTTCGCCGACCTCTCCTGGAGCTACCGGCGTTCCGGTGCCCGGACGGACGATCTCGACCAGCGCGTGCTCGTCGGTCATCATGCCGTCCGCCGGTCCGCCGCTCTCATAGGCAATCAGCCCCAATTCCGCCGTGCCATAGCATTGGCGCACGGAAATGCCACGTGCCTCGTACCATTCGCGAAGGTTCGGAAAGAGTGGTCCGCCGCTGACGAGCGCGCGTTTCAGGCTGGACGTGTCGAGACCGTTCTCGTCGGCGCGCTCCAGGATCGTTTTCAGGAAGTCGGGTGTGCCGACATAGGCGGTGAGACCGAGCTTGACGATGGCTTCGCCCTGCTGGTCAGTATTGCCGACGCCGCCCGGAAAGACGGCCGCGCCGACGGCCGCGCAGCCATGGTCGAACATGAAGCCCGCCGGCGTCAGATGATAGGCGAAGGCGTTCAGTACGCGGTCGTCCGCCCCGATGCCGGCGGCATGAAGCGCGCGGCCCATGCGCCAGTGTTCCTCATCGGCTTCCGGCTCGATGATCGGACCCGGCGACAGGAAAAGCCGCCGGAACTTGCCGGTATTCTGCGTCGCCAGTCCGCCGAGCGGCGGATGCTCGGCCTGAAGGGCCGGCAGATCGGATTTGCGCAGAACCGGCAAATCGCCTAGCGCGCGGCGATCACGGATGCCATCCGGATCGATCCCGGCAAGCGCGCGCTCATAGTAGGGCGCGTTCTCAACCGCGTGGGCGATCTGGATCCGCAGGGCCGAGAAGAGATCGGCCTCACGATCGGTTTCGGTTCGCGTCTCGAGCGCGTCGAAGAAATTGGACATGGGTTCCTCCGTTCGCCTCAAAGCCAGCGCTTGCGGCGGCGGAAGCTCTTGACGTTTCGGAATGAGCGGCGTTCGCCGCCGCCAAGGTAGAACTCCTTGACGTCCTCATTCTCGACCAGTTCGGCGCCGGTGCCGTCCAGCACGATCTTGCCGTTCTCCATGATGTAGCCGTAATCGGCCACTTTCAGCGCCATATTGGCGTTCTGCTCAACGAGCAGGATGCTGATGCCCAGTTCCTCGTTCAGGCGGCGGATGATGCCGAACACTTCCTTCACCAGAAGCGGCGACAGGCCCATGGACGGCTCGTCCATCATGATCAGCTTCGGCTTGGCCATCATGGCGCGGCCGATGGCCAGCATCTGCTGTTCGCCGCCGGACAGGTAACCGGCCAGGCCCTTGCGCTCCTGCAAGCGCGGAAAGAACTTGTAGACCTCGGCGATCTCCGCCTCGATATCGGCGTCCTTGCGCGTGAACGCGCCGAGCCGGAGATTTTCGCGGATGGTCATGTCCTGGACGATGCCGCGCCCTTCCATGACCAGAAAGATGCCGTCCCGGACCTTCCGGTCGGCAGCCATGCGGGTGATGTCCTTGTCGTTGTAGGACACGGTGCCGCGCGTGATTTCGCCATCCTCGGTGCGTAGAAGGCCCGCAATGGCCTTCAGCGTGGTGGACTTGCCAGCGCCATTGGCACCGAGAAGCGCGGTGATCTGGCCGCGGCGGGCATTGAGCGACATGCCGCGCAGCACGAGGATCACATCGTTGAAGACCACTTCGACATTGTTCAGCGATAGTATCGTATCGCCGGACGTAGCAGCCGGATCGTCTTTTTTCGGGGCGTCAGCGGTCATGGTCATGAGCGGTGGCTTTCCACTTGGCTTGCCAGAGGCGTGGCCGGCCGGCCCGGAGGGGCCGGCCGGATCGATGCATTCGTGTTACTGGCCGAGCCACTCGTCGCGGCGCGGCACGTCGATCTCGGCGATCTTCTCGATCACGGCTTCGCCGTCCTTGAAGGTTCCGGAATTGATCGTGACTTTCAGCAGGCCGCGATGATCCTCAGTGGTCCAGTTCGAGGGCGAACAGACGCCTTCCAAACCTTCCGGAACCCAGTCGGCCTTCTGGTACATGCCATCGCGGATGTTCTTGCCCTCGATGCCGCCATTGGCCTTGGCCCACTCCATGGCTTCCTTCATGTAGTAGGCCGAGCAGATGCCGCGAATGTAGTGATGCGTCGGACGGTCGCCGACCTGACCGCCGCCATTCTCGGCGATCTTCTTAACCAGTTCCATGCCCGGCACATCGGCGCCATAGAACGGGGTGGAGGACGGGAAGATCAGGTTCTGCGCTTCGGCGGCTTCCACGGTCTGGTAATCGCCGGCCCACGGGTTGCCCATATAGGTCGCGTCGACGCCGACGGTGTTGCAGCTCTTGATGAGCGAGACGACCGATCCGCCAAGATTGCCCATATAGACGTAATTGGCGCCGGTATCCTTGATCGTCAGGCACTGCGCCTTGAAGTCACCTGGCGCGAGTGGCACCACGACGGGCGGCGCAACATTGAAGCCCAACTCTTCAGCATAGGAGCCGCACGCCTCTTTCGGCGCGTTCGGATAGGGGTGGTTGTCACCGGTATGCACGAAGGTCGGCTTTTCGATGCCCTTTTCCTTGGCATCGTCGGCGGCCCACTGCACCAGCGCGCGGCAGGCGTCGGAATAGGACGGCCCGTAGAAGAAGTTGAAGGGCGCGGGAGATTTGGTCGTCGGATTCTTGCCGGTGGGATCGGTCAGATGCGCCGAATAGGAGGCTGAAACGGTCGGGATTTCGGCACGTGCGACGAAGGAAATCAGCGCCTCGGTATCGGCCGTGCCCCAACCCTGAAGGGCCACCATGTCGTTGCCCACCCATTTCTTGAACTGGGCGATCGCTTCGGGAACCTTGTAGGCGTAGTCGACCGTATCGAGTTCCACCATGGTTCCATCAATGCCGCCATCGGCGTTGATCTGCTTGAAGGCGTCGGAAACGCCCGGGCCATACTGCTTGCCGACAAAGGATGTCGGTCCGGTATAGTCCGCCAGCTGGCCGACGAGAACGCTGTCGTCCTGCGCTAGGGCCGCGCCGGACAGAATGGTGCCGGCCGCAAAGGCGGTGGCGAAGGTCAGTCTTGTGAGCGACGTCATGGTCGATCCTCCCAGTCGCGGTCTTGTTCGGTTCGGGATGGTGGCGGTGCCGCGAGGACCGCCGCGATCCTTGTCGCCGCCCCGTCACTCCCCAGACAGGGCGGCAATGGTCGTTCGTATCAATGCGAGAACGGGTAGAGCTTCCAGCTGGCGCGCATCATGCGCCAGCGGTGAACCAACCCTTCCGGTTCCAGCACGAGGAAGAGAATGATCGCCGCGCCGACGCTCATCTGCTTGATGTAGGCGGTGCCCTGCGCGATGGCCGGAACGACGGTCGCGACAGCATTGGCGAAGATCTCCATGGCCTGGGGTAGCAGCAGAATGAAGGCCGCGCCGAGCAGCGATCCCGATACCGAGCCCAGGCCGCCGATGATGATCATCGCCAGGAATTCGATGGACAGCAGAATGGTGAAGCCTTCCGCCGAAACGAAACCGAGATAGTGGCCGTAGAGCGCGCCGCCAATGCCGGCGAAAAAGGACGAGATGCCGAAGGATAGGATGCGGTACTTCGTCAGGTTGATGCCCATGATCTCGGCGGAAAGGTAATGATCGCGCACCGCGACCAGCGCCCGGCCGTCTCGTGTGCGGGCAAGGTTGGCCACGCCGACGAAGGAGACGATCACCCAGAAGAGGACGAGATAGAGATAGCTCGCATCGCTATCGAGTGCATAGCCGAAGAAGCTCGCCGTTTCGGCCAGCGAACCGTAGGTGCCGCCCGTGAACCAGTCTGCGCGAGCGAAGAAGTCCTGCAGGATATATTGCGAGGCCAGCGTCGCGATGGCGAGGTAAAGCCCTTTCAATCGCGCGGCGGGTATACCGAAGATCATGCCGACGGCCATGGTCATCATCCCGGCGAGGGGAATGGCCAGCATGACGGGAATGCCGTTACCGGCAATCCAGGCCGATGCGAACGCGCCGAAGCCGAAGAACGCACCGTGACCGAGCGAAATCTGACCCGTCATGCCGGTCAGAACATTCAACCCCAGAGCCGCGATGGCGTAGATGCCGATCAGGATCAGCTGGGACAGGACGTAGCCGCCGAAGAAGAGCGGAGCCAGCGCAACCAGCAGGATACCGCCAATGACAAAATAGGTCTCGTTCTTCGTCTTGAAGAGCGTGCGATCGGCCGCGTAGGAGACCCGGAAATCGCCGGTCGGTCTTGGATTGGGTACATGCGCCATCAGTTTACACTCGCTCGATGTCGGGCGTGCCGAACAGGCCGTAGGGTTTGATCATCAAAATGATGAGAAGGACGTAGAAGGGCGCCACGGAATACATGTTGCCGATCTGCAGATATTGGCCGTCGACGAATTCGGCGAGGTTCTCCAAAATGCCGATGGTGAGCCCGCCGATAATGGCGCCGACGATGGAGTCGAGCCCGCCGACGATGACCGCCGGGAACACCTTGATGCCGATGATGGCCAGCGAGTTGGAGACGGCGGAGACGAGGCCGATCACGACGCCAGCGATACCGGAGACCACCGCCGAGATGGCCCAGGCCATGGCGAAGACGCGGCCGACCGAAATACCGAGCGATTGAGCGATCTGCTGGTTCCAGGCCGTGGCCCGCATGGCCAGTCCCCAGCGCGAATACTGGAAGAACCAGAAGAACATTCCCATAACGACCAGCGACAGAACGAGGCTCATCAGATAGGCGGTTTCGACATTCAGCCCGCCGATCGACACCGTTGCCTGATCGAAAACCTGCGGAAAACGCACGGCGTTGTTGCCGAAGATCCAGTTCATCGTGGCCTGCATGAAGATGGACAGGCCGATGGTCGCCATGATGACCGAGATGACCGGTTCGCCGACGAGCGGCCGCAGCAGAATGACCTGCACCAGAATGCCGAATACCATCATGAAGACGAGCGAGAAGAGGAAGGCCAGCCAGAAGGGCAGACCCATCGACACGACCAGCGACAGGCAGACCCAGGCGCCGAGGACGACGAATTCGCCTTGGGCGAAGTTCACCACCTGGGTCGATTTGTAGATCAGCACGAAGCACATGGCGACGATGCCGTAGAGCATGCCGACGATGACGCCGTTGACGAGAAGCTGGAGGAGAAGTGAGGTGTTCATGCTGCCTGGCTCTCCGTCGGTTTGGCGTCCGGCGCATTGTCCAGCGTCTCGATCGCGAGCGTCGTGACGATGCGCTGTTTGGTGCCGTCCTGGAAGTTGATGACCGTATCGATGTCGACATGATCGGCGCCGGAATAGATACGTTCGATAATGTCTTCGTATTTCTCCGCGATCACGCTGCGGCGAACCTTCTTGGTGCGCGTCAGTTCGCCGTCGTCCGCGTCCAGCTCCTTGTAGAGGAGCAGGAATTTGGTGATGCGCTGCTGGGCCGGCAGGGTGGCGTTGACCTTTTCGACCTCTTCGCGCAGCAGGGCGTACACTTCCGGACGCGAGGCCAGGTCGGAATAAGTGGTGAAGGAAATGCGCCGCTCCTCGGCCCATTTGGCGAGGATCGGATAGCGGATGCAGATCATCGCGGCCAGATACGGCCGGTCCTTGCCGAGGATCACGGCCTCGGCGACATAGGTCGAGAATTTCAGCTTGTTCTCGATGAATTGCGGCGAGAAGCGCACCCCGCGCGAGGTCGTGGCGAGATCCTTGATGCGGTCGATCACGATGAGGTGCCCCTTATCGGTCAGATAGCCGGCATCGCCCGTTTCGAACCAGCCATCGTCGGAGAAGCATTCTTTGGAGGCTTCGGGATTGCGATAATAGCCGGCCATCATGTGGGGGTGGCTGACCAGAACTTCGCCGAGACCTTCAGAGTCGGGGTCGCGGATGGTCAGCGTGCAGCCCGGCATGGGAAAGCCGACTGTCTCGTAATCGACGTGACCGGCCTGGTGAACCGTATGGGCGCCGAGCGCTTCGGTCTGGCCGTAAAGCTGTTTCAGCGGCAGGCCCATGGCCTGGAAGAACCGGAACGTATCCGGCCCCATCGCGGCGCCACCGGTGGCGGCGGATTTCAGGCGCGAAAAGCCGAGCCGGTCGCGCAGATAGCGGAAGAGGAACCATTCCGCGGCTGAGGAGCGCTTGCCATTTTCCATGGCCGCCATGCCGCGCTTGACGCCCCAATGATAGATGCGACGCTTCCATGGCCTGGCGTCCATGATGCGCGCACGGATATCAGCGGCAACGGTTTCCCAGGCGCGGGGCGAAAGCAGGACGAAGGTCGGTCCGATCTCTCGCAGATCGGCCATCATGGTTTCTTCTTCTTCGGGGAAATTCACCTTCATCCGGGCCAGGAAGTTCCAGGCAACCGAATACATCTGCTCCATCACCCAGGAAAGCGGCAGGACGGCCACATATTCGTCTTCGGACCCGCGCGGATCGGCGCGCAGATAGATCGCGGCATGGCCGATGAAGGCGTCGCCCGTCCATTCGGCGAGCTTCGGATTGGAAGTCGTACCCGACGTCGTGCAGAGAATGGCGACATCGGCGCCATCGGTCTCGTCGACCATGCGGGACCAGAGGTCCGCATCGGCGTCCAGCAGCGCCTTGCCGCGCTCTTCCAGATCCTCGATGGAGATCAGGCGCGGATCGTCATATTTCAGCATGCCGCGAGGATCGGTGAAGACGATGGCCTTCACGCTCGGAATGGTGTCGCCGAGTTCGAGCAGCTTGTCGACCTGCTCTTCGTCTTCGGCGACGATCACCTTCGGCTTGGCGTAATCGGCGAGATAGCGGATTTCGTCTTCCAGCGCGTCGCGATAGATGCCGAGGCTCATGGCGCGGCAGGCATGGGCGGCGACTTCGCCCCAGACCCATTCGGGCCGGTTGTCGCCGATAAGCGCGACGACATCGCCCTGGCCGACGCCAAGATCGCGGAACGCAGCTGCCATGCGCGAAATGTGGCCCTCGACCTCGGCCCAGCTATAGCTGATCCAGATGCCGAACTCCTTCTCGCGCTGGGCGATCACATCGGGGAACAGCCGGGCGTTGCGTTGCAGGAGCTTGGGCAGCGTCTTAAGCTTTGCAGCTTCCTGCAGATCGGCGGAAGCCTGCGACCAGCCGATTTCGTCGCCGGATATTTTCAGGCGCGGCGCGTTCATGCTGAGGCCCTTTCCTGCTCTTCGGCAAGGGCGTGCAGCATTTCGTCATCCTCGCCGAGATAAGCTTTCTTCACATGCTCGTCGGCCAGAACATCCTCAGGCTGGCCGGCGGCGATCACCCTACCGAAATCCAGAACGGCCACGCGGTCGGACAGGTCGACGACGACGCCCATATCGTGTTCGATCATCATGATGGTCATGGCGAACTCCTCGCGAAGCGCCAGAATGAAGCGCGCCATGTCCTCTTTCTCTTCCAGATTCATACCGGCCATCGGTTCGTCCAGAAGGATCAGTTCGGGCTCGATCGCCATGGCGCGCGCCAGTTCGACCCGTTTGCGCAGGCCGTAGGAGAGAATGCCCGCCGACTCGTTGCGGACGTGCTGGATTTCAAGGAAGTCGATGATGGTCTCGACGTAGCGCCGCTCGTTCAGTTCCTCACGCCGCGCGCCGCCGACCCAATAGGCCATGCCGGTCAAAAAATTGTTCTTCAACCGGTGATGGCGGCCGACCAGAATATTGTCCAGAACGCTCATATGACTGAACAGGGCGAGGTTCTGGAAGGTGCGCCCGATGCCGAGATTGGCGCGGTCGTTGATCGAATGCTTCAGCAGATCGTTGCCGCGCCATTCGATCTTGCCCTCGGTCGGACGATAGCGTCCGGAGATGCAGTTGAGCATCGATGTCTTGCCGGCGCCGTTCGGTCCGATGAGCGAGAACAATTCACCCTTGCGCACATCGAAATTGACGTCGCTCAGCGCCTTCACGCCGCCAAACCGTAGTGAAACACCATCCACCCGCAGAAGCGTGTTGTCGTGATCCGCCAAACAGAATCCTCCCGTAGACGCCTAATGTGCGGGCCGGGCCCGTAAGGCCTCGTCCGCGTTCCTCCCTGCGCCGTGTTTCTACGCTCGGCAATAATTGTTTCCAGAGTTTTGCAGCCGACGCAATTGCCGGCAAAATCGCATTCGCCCTTGGGAGGGCTTTGCCAAAGGCGCTCTTCGCTGGCACGTTCCGGGCAGGAATGAGAGAGGAGGCCTGCGGCGCAATGTCCGTGGAGTTTTTACCCGATACGCTCGACATGCTGAAGGCGGGACTGGACCGCATTGATCAGGGTCTGACCCTGTTCGACGCCGATTTGCGGCTCGTCTTCGTCAATGAGCGCGCCTGCGATCTTCTCGATCTGCCCGAAGAGCTGAGCCGGCCCGGCACGCCGTTCGAGGCGCTGATCCGCTGGAACGCCATGCGCGGCGAATATGGCGCGGGCGAAGTGGAGGACATGGTGGCGGAACGGGTGCGCACGGCGCGTCTGTTCCGCAGCCACACGCTGGAGCGGGTTCGGCCGAACGGCGTGGTGCTGAACGTCTCGGGCTGGCCATTGCCCGGAGGCGGGTTCGCCACGCTCTATTCCGACATCACGGTGCAGCGACGTCGCGAACTGGAACTGGAACGACGCATTCTGAAACGCACGGAAGAGCTTCGGCAAAGCGAAGAGCGGCTCCGTTCCATCGCCAGCGAAGTACCTGCCGGCATCGCCTATCTCGATGTCGACGGCATCTTCCGTTTCGTCAATCGGCGGTTTGCGCGGGCCTATCAGCTCGACATGCACGATCTGGTCGGCAGATCGGAGCGCGACATTCTGTCCCCGGATACCTGGGCGCGGGTGCAACCCTTCTTCGCCCGCGCCCGAATGGGCGACGCGCAAACCTTCGACATTCCGATCCACTTTCCGGACGGGCGAACCCTGGAAACCCGCACCTTTCTGCGGCCGGACCGCGCGGCGGACGACAGCGTCAACGGCTTCTACGTGCTGACGGTCAACATCACCCGCGAGAAGATGGCGGCGACGGCCCTGGCACAGGCGCAGAAGATGGAGACGCTCGGCCAACTGTCATCGGGCATCGCGCATGATTTCAACAATCTGCTGACCATTATTCTCGGCAATCTCAAACCGCTCGCCGAGCGCATCGGCGACGACGATCTGCGCCGCGAGATGGTCGATCCGGCGATACGGGCCACGCGACGGGGCGCCGATCTGATGCGCCGGCTCCTGGCGGTGGCGCGGCGGCAGCCACTCTCGCCGGTGCCCATCGATCTTTGCGACTGTGCACGGACCATTGCCGACCTGGTGCGTCCGTCCATCGGCGAAGACACCGAACTCGTTCTGGATTGCGGGTCAGATACACCGCTTGCCCATGCCGACCCGGCCTTGCTGGAAACCAGCCTTATCAACCTCGTCATCAATGCGGCCGACGCCATCGGTGGACGAGGCACGATCACCATTGGCACGCAAGCCGGGATCGACGGCACGGTGGCCATCACAGTCTCCGACGATGGCGAGGGCATGGATGAGACGCGCCGGGCGCGCATTTTCGAGCCCTTCTATTCGACCAAGCCGGGACAGGAGAGAAGCGGGCTCGGCTTGACCATGGTGCAGGGCTTCGTCACCGATTCCGGTGGAACGATCGCGGTGGCGAGCGAACCCGGAGAAGGCACGGTTTTCACGCTGACCTTGCCGGCAGCCGATCTATCCGCCAACGCCAGCGGAGCCGAGCAGGAGGATGGCGTGGCCGGAGCGACGCCGACCTTTCCGCTGACCGGCAAGCTGGTGCTGCTGGTCGACGATGAAGAGGCCGTCCGCCATGTGCTGCGCCGCGATCTGGTCGCGTCGGGCGCGCATGTTCTGGAGGCGTCGAACGGGGCGGAGGCGCTCGATCTGCTCGAGGGCGTGCCGGGAATTGCCGCCGTGGTCTCCGACGTTTCCATGCCGGTGATGGGCGGGCTGGCTTTGGCCGTGGCCATCCGGCGCAGCTGGCCGACCTTGCCAGTGGCGCTGCTGTCCGGTTATGGCGCGGAGGCGATGGACGGGGCACTGCCGGCGGGCGTTCCGCTGATGCATAAACCCGTCGATGCAGCAGGCATCGCGGCGACCCTGGCCATCGCGGTCGCGCGGGTCGAGGAGATGCGCAACGCCGATCGGGAGACGATGAATTGAGCGGCGAGAACCTCATCTATCTGCTTGAGGACGAGCGCGATCTCGCCGATGTCTTTCGCCGCGCCCTGGAAGAGGCCGGGATGGAGGTGCGCCACTATCAGCGTCTTTCGGCTTTCCGCACCGCGCTCGGCGATGAAACGCCGTCGCTTTGCATCATCGATCTCGGGCTGCCGGATGGCGACGGTCTTTCCATTCTCGGCGAGCGGCTGGGCGCGGCGGCCATTCCGACCGTCGTCGTCAGCGGCCGGGGCACGCTGGACGACCGCCTGAAAGGACTGGAGCAGGGGGCGGACGACTATCTGCCAAAACCGGTCGAACCGGCGGAGCTTGTCGCCCGCGTCAAAAGTGTTTTGCGGCGCGCACGCCATGTCGCATTGCCTGCCGAGACGGAGGGCGGTTCCGGCGGTAAACATGCTGTTGCCCGGTTTGCCGGCTGGCAGGCCGACTTCACCACTTATGAGCTGACCGGGCCGGACGGGCGGGTGCAGTCGCTTTCCAAGGCCGAGGCTGAGATCCTGCGCGCCTTCCTGAATGCGTCGGGCCGGGTCATCACGCGTGATTTCCTTCTGGAACGCCTGTTCGCCAGCGGCGAGGAGCCGTTCGACCGCAGCGTCGATGTGCGCGTTTCCCGGCTTCGCAAGAAGCTGAACGACACGCCGAAGACATCGAATCTGATCCGGACCGTCTATGGCGCGGGCTATGTGTTCGCCAGCCCCGTGGAGTGGGCCGGCCCCTAGATTGTGGTCACGAAGCGCGCATCCGGCAATGTGGTCATCGCGGTGGTCCCAATATGGCGCGTGATCATGTACCGATTATGCCCGCAAATGCGTTATTGGCGGACATTGCGACGCATAAGTTCCCTTCCAAAAGTTGCCGAAAAGGACTCTCCGATGCTCTCCTGTTCGTTTCATGACAAGTCCGACGCGGCGCCGATGATCCTCTATCTGCACGGTCTGGGAGTTGCGGGATGGAGCTGGGACCCGGTGATCGGAGCGCTGCGCGAATATGGAGCGGTCGTTCCCGATCTTCCCGGCCACGGCGGGAGCTGCGACACGCAGTGGCGCTCCCTCGACGATACCGCCGCACGCGTAGCGGAGTTGGTCGACAGTTTGCCGGAGGATCGGCCACTGCATCTCGCCGGCCATTCGCTCGGCGCCTATGTGGGTCTCATACTCCTCACCCTGCGGCAGGAGCGTTTCGCCAGTGCCGTCCTATCCGGGTTTCATGTCACGCCACCACCGCGCCCGAACCTCCTGAAGCTCGCCTATGTCGTCAATGGTTTTGTCATTAGGGTGCCGCCACTTCTGCGGCGTTTTGCCGCCGTGTTCGGTGATGAAGCGGTTCAGAAGCGCTTTGTCGAGGGAGCCGGGGCGATATCGTCGCGGACGATCCGTCGCGCCGGCATTCAGGTCGTCGAATTTAAGCCGCCCGCCAGGCTTGAAGCGCTGAGCTTGCCTCTTATGGCGATTGCCGGGGAAGCGGAGCCCGAAGCGATCCGCTTCGCTCCTGACCGGCTCTCACGGCAGTTGCCGAACGTCTATCCACGTATTCTGCATGGTCGCGACCATATGTGGCCCATAAAGGAGCCGCAGACATTTGCCGATGCGCTAAGGGCGCATGTCAGCGGCCAGTCCGAAACATGGGCACCGGTCGCGTAAACGGCTCAGGATGACGTTTAGTAATGGCGTATTCCCCCTCGCAGGCAAACCGATAGGCTGGCGGCAGGAACGTCGCGGATCGCTCGCACCCCCGTCATTCCGAAAGGCGTGTTGGGAAGAAGCGGCGGAATAGGCTTCAGTCCTAGACCAGGTAGATCGAACCACGCCGTATCCACCTATCTGGCGTAGCGGAAAGCGGCTTGCAATCTGCCGAGCCAAGTGTCATGAATGAACGACCATTCATATATTGAGGCAACGCCCACGGTGCTGAAGACCAAACGGCCCGATACGCGAAACGAAGTGCGCCGTGAGGCGCTGCGGCTGTTTGCCGAGCGCGGCTATGCGGCCGTTTCGATGCGCGACATCGGCGAGGCTGTGGGTGTGCGCCAGGGCGCGATCTACAACCATTTCGCCAGCAAGCAGGACCTTCTCGCCGATCTGATGACCGGGCATATGGAGACGCTGATCGAAGCGCTCGACGAGGCTTTGGACGGGTTGGATGGCCCGGTTGCCCGCCTGGCGGCCTTCGTGCGCTTCCATGTCGGCTATCATATCGACAAGCCGGACGACGTGTTCATCGCCTATATGGAACTGCGCAGCCTGGAGCCGGACCACCGGCAGCGCGTTCATGCCCTTCGCAACCGCTACGAAGCCGTTCTTCGCGGTATTCTGACCGATGGCGCGACGCAGGGCGCATTCCGCATCCCCGACATCGCCGTCCAGACCCGCGCCATCATCGCCATGATGACGGGCGTCACGGTCTGGTACCGCGAGGGCGGGCGGCTCGGTCGGCGAGAAACCATCGAGGGTTACGTACAGATGACAATGCAGAGCGTCGGCATAAATGATCCGGCGGGAGGAGACAAATAATGTTCGATCAGACCATGAATTTCGCGCTCGGTGACGACATCGAGGCGCTTCGCGACATGGTTCGGCGCTTTGCCGCCGCCGAGATTGCGCCGCGCGCTGCCGAGATCGACGAGACCAACCAGTTCCCGAACGATCTGTGGAAGAAGATGGGCGATCTGGGCCTTCTTGGAGTCACCGTTTCGGAAGAGTATGGCGGCGTCGATATGGGCTATGTCGCCCATTGCGTGGCGCTGGAGGAGATTTCCCGCGCCTCGGCCTCGGTCGGCCTGTCCTACGGCGCCCATTCCAATCTCTGCGTCAACCAAATCAAGCGCAACGGCACCGAAGAGCAGAAGCAGACCTATCTGCCCAAGCTGATTTCCGGCGAGCATGTCGGCGCGCTGGCCATGAGCGAGCCGGGCGCCGGCTCCGATGTGGTGTCGATGAAGCTGCGGGCTGAAAAGCGCAATGACCGCTTCATCCTGAACGGCAACAAGATGTGGATCACCAACGGGCCGGATGCCGATACGCTGGTGGTCTATGCCAAGACCGAGCCGGATGCCGGGCCGCGCGGCATCACCGCCTTCCTGATCGAGAAGGATTTCAAGGGGTTTTCGACCGCGCAGAAGCTCGACAAGCTGGGCATGCGCGGCTCCAACACCTGCGAACTCGTCTTCGAGGATTGCGAGGTGCCCTATGAGAACATTCTGGGCGAGGAGAATGGCGGCGTGCGCGTTCTGATGAGCGGGCTCGACTATGAGCGCGTCGTCCTCGCCGCCGGCCCGCTCGGCATCATGGCGGCCTGCCTCGACGTGGTGGTCCCCTATATTCACGAGCGCGAACAGTTCGGTCGACCGATCGGCACCTTCCAGCTGATGCAGGCCAAGGTCGCCGACATGTATGTCACGCTCAATGCGTGCCGCGCCTATGTCTATGCCGTGGCGGCATCCTGCGACCGGGGCGAGACCACCCGCAAGGACGCGGCCGGCTGCATTCTCTACGCGGCGGAAAAGGCCACCCAGGTCGCGCTGGAAGCCATCCAGGCGCTGGGCGGTAATGGCTACATCAACGAATATCCGACGGGCCGCTTCCTGCGCGACGCAAAGCTCTACGAAATCGGCGCCGGCACGAGCGAAATCCGCCGTATGCTGATCGGCCGCGAACTGTTCACGGAGACGGCATGAGCGCGCTTCTTACAAGCCAGATCGCCACACGGTCCGAGGCATTCGAGACCAACCGAAAGGCGATGGAAGAGCAACTCGCGGCGGTGCGGCAGATTGCCGACCGGGCGCTCGAAGGCGGCAGCGAACGGTCCCGCGAGCGGCATCTGTCCCGCGGCAAGATGCTGCCCCGCGACCGGGTGCAGAACCTGCTCGATCCGGGCTCGCCCTTTCTCGAAATCGGCCTGCTGGCGGCGAACGGCCTCTATGGCGATGAAGTGCCGGCGGCGGGCGCGATTGCCGGCATCGGGCGCGTCATGGGCCGCGATGTCATGGTGCTCGCCAATGACGCCACGGTGAAGGGCGGCACCTATTACCCGCTGACGGTCAAGAAGCATCTCCGCGCACAAGAGATCGCCGAACAGAACCGGCTGCCCTGCGTCTATCTGGTCGATTCCGGCGGCGCGAACCTGCCCAATCAGGACGAGGTTTTCCCCGACCGCGATCATTTCGGCCGCATCTTCTTCAACCAGGCGCAGATGAGCGCCAAGGGCATCGCCCAGATCGCCGTCGTCATGGGCTCGTGCACCGCGGGCGGCGCCTATGTGCCGGCGATGAGCGACGAGACAATCATCGTCAAGGAACAGGGGACGATCTTCCTGGCCGGTCCGCCGCTGGTGAAGGCCGCGACGGGCGAAACCGTCACGGCGGAGGAACTGGGCGGCGGCGATCTGCATACGCGCCTGTCCGGCGTCGCCGATCATCTGGCCGAGAACGACGCCCATGCGCTTGTCATCGCGCGGCGGATTGTCGGCAATCTGGCGCCGGCGGAGCGTGCGCCGCTCAATCTGACCACGCCGGAGGCGCCGGCCTACGATCCGTCCGAGATCATGGGCCTCGTGCCGGCCGATCCGAAGGTACCGTTCGACATTCGCGAGATCATCGCGCGGATCGTGGACGGCTCGCGCTTCGACGAGTTCAAGGCGCGGTTCGGCGAAACGCTCGTCTGCGGCTTCGCCCATCTGCACGGCATGCCGGTCGGTATCCTGGCCAATAATGGCGTGCTGTTCGCCGACAGCGCCGTGAAGGGCGCGCATTTCGTCGAACTGTGCAGCCAGCGGAAGATCCCGCTGCTCTTCCTGCAGAACATTACCGGCTTCATGGTGGGACGGCAGGCCGAGGCGGGCGGCATCGCGCGCCATGGCGCCAAGCTCGTCACCGCCGTTTCGACCACCGCCGTGCCGAAGATCACGATGATCGTCGGCGGCTCCTACGGCGCCGGCAATTACGGCATGGCCGGCCGCGCCTATTCGCCGCGGTTCCTCTGGTCCTGGCCGAACAGCCGCATCGCGGTGATGGGCGGCGAGCAGGCCGCGCAGACGCTTGCGATCGTCAAGCGCCAGGCCATGGAAAAGCGTGGTGAGGAATGGAGCGTCGAGGACGAAGCCGCCTTCCGCAAGCCGACCGAAGAGATGTTCGCCCGCCAGAGCCACCCGCTCTACGCATCGGCGCGGTTGTGGGACGATGGCGTGATCGATCCCGCCAGAAGCCGCGACATTCTGGCGCTATCGCTCGCCACCACGCTGAACGCGCCGATCGACGACACGCGCTTCGGCCTGTTCCGGATGTGAGGAGAAAGATATGAGCATCAACAAACTCCTCATCGCCAATCGCGGCGAAATCGCCTGCCGCGTCATGCGCACAGCGCGCGATCTGGGCATCGCGACCGTCGCCGTCTATTCCGACGCCGACGCCAACGCCATGCATGTCGCCATGGCGGACGAAGCAGTGCGGATCGGGCCGGCCCCGGTCAGCGAAAGCTACCTCAAGGGCGACACGATCATCGAAGCGGCCAGGCGCACCGGGGCGGATGCGATCCATCCCGGCTACGGTTTCCTGTCCGAAAACCCCGATTTCGTCGAGGCGGTCGAGAAGGCCGGGCTGATTTTCGTCGGCCCGTCCGCCGACGCCATTCGCGCCATGGGACTGAAGGATCAGGCCAAGGCGCTGATGGAAAAGGCCGGTGTTCCGGTCGTTCCCGGCTATCATGGCGAGGAGCAGGATCCCGCCGCGCTGAAGGCCATCGCCGGCGAGATCGGCTATCCGGTTCTCATCAAGGCGCGGGCCGGCGGCGGCGGCAAGGGCATGCGCCGTGTGGAGCGGGAAGACGAGTTCGAGGAAGCGTTCGCCAGCGCGCGGCGCGAAGGGCAGAACAGCTTCGGCGACCCCACCTGCCTGATCGAGAAATATATCGACAAGCCGCGCCATATCGAACTGCAGGTCTTCGGCGACAATCACGGCAATGCCGTTCATCTGTTCGAGCGCGACTGCTCGCTGCAGCGTCGCCACCAGAAGGTGATCGAGGAAGCGCCGGCACCCGGCATGACCGAAGAGATGCGCGCCGCGATGGGCGAAGCGGCCGTGCAAGCCGCCAAGGCGGTGAACTATTCCGGCGCGGGCACGGTGGAATTCATCGTCGATGCGTCGGACGGGCTGCACCCGGACCGTTTCTGGTTCATGGAGATGAACACAAGGCTGCAGGTCGAGCATCCGGTCACCGAATATGTGACGGGCCTCGATCTGGTGGCGTTGCAGATCCTCGTGGCCAATGGCGAGAAGCTGCCGTTCGAGCAGGACGATCTGCAACTGATGGGCCACGCCTTCGAAGCGCGGCTCTATGCCGAGGATGCCGAGGCCGGATTTCTGCCGGCCACGGGGGATCTGGACACGCTGGTCTTCGCGCCGGAGACGGAGGATGTCCGCATCGATACGGGCGTTCGGCAGGGCGATTCGATCACCCCGCATTACGATCCGATGATCGCCAAGATCATCACCTACGGTGCCGATCGCGCCAGCGCGCTGGCGAAGCTCAAACGCGCACTGGATGAGACGATCATCACCGGTTCCGTTACCAATCGCGCCTTTCTGTCGCGTTTGGCGGACGATCCCGAGTTCGCGGCCGGCGATGTCGATACCGGTCTGATCGGCCGTAAACAGGACGAACTGACGGCCCGCGTGGAGGCTGACGCCGAAACGAAGGCGCTGGCCGCCCTCGCCATGCTGACGCCGGGCGCGGCATCGGCCGACGCCGCCGATCCGTTCGCCGCGCTTCATAATTTCCGGCTTTTCGGACCGGCGCGGCAGATCGTTCTCTTCGACGATGGGGAGGGCGGGCAGATCGAAATCGCCGTCGAGCGACGGCGCGACGGCACCCGCCATGTCGTGCTGCCGGACGCGACAGTCGATTTCGACAACGTGGCGGTTGGCGATGACGGCGCGCTGACCGTCCATCGCGATGGCCTGATGAGCCGGGCGACCGTGGTTCGTAGCGGCTCGACGATCACGATCTCTCGAAACGGTCAGACGCACAGCTTCACCCGGCACGATCCGGCCGCTGCGCTGGACGATGCGGGCGGCGACGGTCTGATCGCGCCGATGCCGGGCCTTGTCCGGCAGGTGAACGCGGCAAGCGGCGATCGCGTGGAGAAGGGGCGCACGCTGATCGTGCTGGAAGCCATGAAGATGGAGCATTCGCTGACCGCGCCACGCGATGGCGTCATCGCCGAACTGATGGTCGGCGAAGGCGATCAGGTCGAGCAGGGCGCACTGCTGCTGCAACTGGAACCGGAAGAGGGCTGATCGCATGGCCGACGAGGTTCTTCTCTTCGAAATGGCGCCGCGCGACGGTTTGCAGAACGAAGCGACGCCGATTCCGACCGACCGGAAGATCGCGCTGGTCGACAAGCTTTCGGCCTGCGGCTTCCGGAAGATCGAGACCGCCAGTTTCGTCTCGCCGAAATGGGTGCCGCAAATGGCCGACGGCGCGGAGGTTCTGGCGGGCATCGACCGGCGCGCCGGCACGCTCTACACTGCACTGACGCCGAACATGAAGGGGCTGGAGCGCGCCATCGCGGCGAAGGCCGATGAGGTCGCCATCTTCGCCAGCGCGTCGGAAAGCTTCAGTCAGAAGAACATCAACTGCTCCATCGCCGAGAGCCTGGAGCGGTTCGCCCCGATCGTCGAGGCAGTGCGCAAGGCCGGTCTACCCGTGCGCGGCTACGTCTCCTGCGTCACCGATTGCCCCTATGAGGGGGCCATCGCGCCGGATGCCGTCGCGCAGGTCGCGGCCGATCTGGAGGCGCTCGGCGTGTATGAAGTCTCGCTCGGTGATACGATCGGGCAGGGCACGCCCGAGAGCGTTGCCGCCATGCTGCAGGCGGTTCTGGAGCGTCTGCCGGCCGATAAGCTCGCCGGTCACTATCACGATACGGGCGGACGCGCCCTCGCCAATATCCGCGTCAGCCTGGAGAACGGGCTGCGGACCTTCGACGCTTCCGCCGGCGGGCTTGGCGGCTGCCCCTATGCGCCGGGCGCCAAGGGCAATGTCGCGACCGAAGCGGTGGTCGAAATGCTCGAAGCGGAAGGGTTCGTGACAGGGATCGATCAGGCGGCGCTGGCCGAGGCCAGCCGGTTCGCGCGCACACTGAGAGCGACGTGCTGACCGCCGGTGCGGACTGGCAGGCCGTTCGCGACGCGTTTCGTTGGGCGATCCCCGCGCGCTACAATATCGGCGTCGATGTCTGCGACCGCTGGGCGGATGCGGAACCGCAGCGCGAAGCCATTGTCGATGTCGGGCCTGACGGCGCGGTGCGCCGCTACAGTTTCGGCGACCTCAAGACCCTGTCGAACCGGCTGGCGGGCGCATTGGCCGCACGGGGAATCGGACGGCGCGCCGACAACGCGCATGGCGACCGGATCGGCGTTTTGCTGCCGCAGCGGATCGAAACGGCGGTGGCCCATATCGCCGCCTTCAAGCTCGGCGCGATCTCCATTCCGCTTTTCAAGCTCTTCGGACCGGAGGCGCTCCTGCACCGGTTGGCCGATTCCGGCGCTTCGGTCGTCATCACCGATGCCGAAGGCGCGACCAAGCTGGCACCGTTACGCGCCGACCTGCCCGATCTCAGGCTCGTGCTCTGCGTCGACGGGCCGCAGGACGGCTGCGAGGATTACGCGGCCTTCTGCGCCGAGGGGCCGGAGGATTTCGCGCCTGTCGATACGGCGGCGGACGACCCGGCGCTGATCATCTACACATCCGGCACGACCGGCGCGCCGAAGGGTGCCCTTCATGCCCACCGCGTTCTGCTCGGCCATCTGCCGGGCGTCGAGATCAGCCACGATTTCCTGCCGCAGCCGGGCGACCGCATCTGGACACCGGCGGACTGGGCCTGGATCGGCGGCCTGCTCGACGTGCTGCTGCCGGCGCTGCATCACGGCGTGCCGGTCGTTGCCCACCGCTTCCGAAAGTTCACCGGCGAGGCGGCCTTCGCCTTCATCGCCGAGCACGAGATCCGAAACGCTTTCCTTCCGCCGACCGCGCTGAAGATGATGCGGCAGGTGCCGGCGGATGCACGGCCTGCGGTTGCAATGCGCTCGGTCGCCAGCGGCGGCGAAACGCTCGGCGCCGAACTCATCGACTGGGGGCGCGAGGCGCTGGGCGTCACCATCAACGAATTCTATGGCCAGACCGAGTGCAACATGGTCGTGTCCTCCTGCGCCGCGCTGGAGCCGGCGGAGCCTGGCGTTATGGGCCGGCCCGCGCCCGGCCATGAGGTGACGGTGGTGGACGCCGAAAACGGCGCCATCCTTCCGGCAGGCGAAGAGGGCGCGATCGCCGTGCGGGCGCCCGATCCGGTGATGTTTCTCGGTTACTGGAACCGGCCCGAGGCGACCGCCGAGAAATTCGTGACCGGCGATGTTCGCGATGGGTGGATGCTGATGGGCGATCGCGGCGTGCTGGAAGACGATGGGCGCATCCGCTTCGTCGGGCGCGACGACGACGTGATCTCGTCCGCCGGCTACCGGATCGGTCCCGCCGAGGTGGAGGATTGCCTTCTGCGCCACCCGGCGGTTCAGCTTGCCGGCGTCATCGGCTGGCCCGATCCGCTGCGCGGCCATGTGGTCGCCGCCTTCATCGTGCCCGCCGAGGGCGTCGCGCCGTCTGACGATCTGGCCGAAGAGATCGCGCACTTCGTCAAGGCGCGCCTGGCGGCGCACGAATATCCGCGTATCGTCCGGTTCATCGATGAGATGCCGATGACGACGACGGGCAAGATCATTCGCGGGCGCCTGCGCCAGCTCGCTTCGGAAGAAACGGAGACCTCGCCATGAAAACGGATTTCGAGACGCTGGCCGTTGCCGTCGATGATCGGGGGGTCGCGGCACTGACCCTGAACCGGCCGGACAGGAAGAACGCGCTTTCCGCCACGATGATGGACGAGCTGACCGCCTTCGCCCGGCTGGCCGAAGAGGACCAGAGCATACGCGCGGTGGTGCTCTCCGGCTCCGAAGGCACGTTCTGCGCCGGGGCGGATCTGAACTGGATGATGACGCAGATCGAGGCCGACCGGGCGGGCCGGATGGCGGAAGCGCGGCGTCTGGCCCTCATGCTGAAGGCGCTGAACGAGATGGCCGTGCCGCTGATCGGCCGGATCGAAGGCGTGGCCATGGGCGGCGGGGTCGGCATGGCCTGCATCTGCGACGTCGCCATCGCGGCAGAGGATTGCCGCTTCGGCTTCACCGAGACGCGGCTCGGGATCATTCCGGCAACCATCAGCCCCTACGTGCTGGCGCGAATGGGCGAGGGCAGGGCGCGGCGCGTCTTCATGAATGCGCGTCTGTTCGGCGGCGTGGAGGCTGCGGCGCTGGATATGGTGGCGCGCGCCGTGCCGGCGGCGGATCTGTCCGAAGCCGTGGAGGCGGAGGTGGCGCCCTATCTGAAATTGCCGCGTGGGGCTGTCGGGCGGGCCAAGCGCCTGGCCCGCTCGCTCGGTCCGACGATCGACGAGACGGTGATCGAGGCGACCATCGAGCAGCTTGCCGATACGTGGGAAGCCGACGAGGCCCGGGAGGGCATCGCCGCATTTCTGGACAAGCGAAAGCCGCGCTGGAGCTGACCCCCCGCTCAGTTTCCGTAAGGCCGCGCGGCCCGGCAACTTGTTTTCAAGCTGCCGGATCGTTCCCCCGATCAGAAGCGGTAGGTGATACCCGTGCCGATCATCCAGGGATTGATGTTGGCTTCGCCGGTGAACAGATTGCCGGCGGCGTCGCGGCCTTCCCAGTCCGTCTCGACGAACAGCTTCTTGACGTCGAAGTTCATGCCCCAATTGTCGGTGAACATGTAGTCGAAACCGACCTGCAGGGCCGCGCCGAAGGCATCGTCGATATCGAGCGAAGCCAGCGGACCGTCGCCCTCTTCCTCGAAGAAGATGGTGTAGTTGACGCCAGCGCCGACATAAGGCTTGAAGGCGCCGAAATTGGTGAAGTGGTACTGCAGCAGCAGTGTGGGCGGCAGGACCCAGGTGGAGCCGACATCGCCGAGGCCAGCGCCGTCTTCCTCGATATTCGTCTTCGTCGTGCCGAGGATCAGTTCGGCGGCGATATTCGGGGTGAAGTAATAGGTGATGTCGAGTTCGGGAATGATGGAATCGGAGAATTCCAGATCGGACCCGGGCACCTGATCGATGTTGCCGCTGTCTTCGATGATGACCCCGACAGCGCGTGCGCGGACCTGCCAGCGGCTCGGCGCAACGGACGTTTGCGTATAGTCGGTGTAATCCGCCGCGTAGACCATGGGAGATGCGGCCATGACGAGTCCGAGAGCCGTAAGGCCGGTCCGGGCGAGAGTTTTAGCGATCATGATTAAACCCCTCTAATCGCTTTGTTTTCGACGCCGGGACGCTAGACCTGCACCATAGGAATAATTTGATATGGATCAACGGATTTCGAGCCATGGTGTCGCTGTTGCCGATTTGTCACGGCGGTGTTGCCACGAGCGGTCCGGAGGATGAAAATGCTTACCCGCGGGCGCTGCCGTCCTGCACTGGTTTTGCAAAAAGACCCTCTGCGCGCAAAGGGTTGTTCATTGTCGGTTGTTGAAGTTGTTATGGTCGAACAAACCAGATGCGGAATTGGGGCTTCTTCCCTAACCGCCGGGAACGAGAATAGGCGGCTATGAACAATCTTCGCGGCAAGACGCTCCGGGCGTCCGGGTTTCATGCGCCGGTTTGCGGTGAGGTCGATTCGTTCGCCGATAGCCTGATCGCGATCGACGAGAACGGCGTGATCGAAGCCGTTCATCGACCCGGCGAGCCGGACTATGACAAGGCGCTCCGCGCTGCGACGGATGGCGGTGCGCTGGTCGATCTGCCGGATGGTGCCATTCTGCTGCCCGGATTCGTCGATCTGCACATCCACGCGCCGCAATATCCGCAGCTCGGCAATGCGCTGGACGTGCCGCTTGAGGTCTGGCTGCAGAGCCATACCTTTCCGCTGGAAGCACGCTATGCCGATCTCGCCTTCGCCCGGCGGTCCTATACGGTTCTGGTCGACGACCTACTGGCGTCCGGCACAACCACGGCGGTCTATTACGGCACCATTCATGACGAAGCGAACCGTCTTCTCGCCGATCTTTGTATCGAAAAGGGCCAGCGTGCCTTCGTCGGCAAGGTCGCGATGGACAATCCGGCGGAGTGCCCCGACTACTATCGCGATAAGAGCGTCGATGCCGCGTTGAAGGCCACGGCGGGCCTGATCGAGCATATCCGCGGCCATCCGGACAATGAGGACAGCCTCGTTCGGCCCATCGTCACGCCGCGCTTCATCCCGTCCTGCACCGACGATCTGCTTGCCGAACTCGGCGCGTTGGCCAAGGACCATGATTGCCACACGCAGACCCATTGCTCCGAAAGCGACTGGGAGCACGGCTATGTGATCGACCGGCACGGTATGAGCGATACGGAAAGCCTCGACCGGTTCGGGCTACTGCGCGCCGGCACGGTGCTGGCGCATGGCAACTTCCTTTCGGCGAGCGACATGGAGGTGATCGAGGTGCGCCAGTCGGCGGTGGCGCATTGCCCGCTCTCCAATATCTACTTCTCCGACGCGGTGTTTCCGCTCAAGGCGGCTCTGCGCAAGGGGCTGCGCGTTGGACTCGGTACCGATATTTCGGGGGGTCCGTCGGCCAGCATGTTCGACAGCGTTCGCAGCACAGTTTCCAGCGCCCGCCAGCTGGAACGCGGCACCGACCCGTCGCTCGGTCGCGATGAACGCTCCACACAGGGCGATGTGCGGATCGATTTTCGCGAGGCGTTTCATCTGGCGACGGCAGGCGGCGGCGCCGCGGTCGGTCTTCCGGTCGGCGCCTTTGCGCCGGGCTTTCAGTTCGACGCGATCATGATCGATCCGGAGGCGGTGTCCGGCACGATCCGGCTCTGGCCGGATCTTTATGAGGGCGATCAGGTTCTGCAGACGATTCTGTTCACGGCCAGCCGCGCCAATATCGCTTTGGTCTGGGTTGGCGGGCAGCATCGCTCGGGCACGCCCGACCGCCAGTAAGCGGTGAGCCCTCTCGGCGGCTAGGCCGTGCCGACAACCTTGACGTCGACCGGGTTGAAGCAGGCGCAGAGGCGTTCGTCCATCGTTTCCAGCGGCGGCTCTTCTTTCCGGCATCGGTCCATCACGTTGAAGCAGCGCGGATTGAAGTTGCAGCCTTCCGGCGGATTGAGGGGCGAGGGCAGTTCGCCTTCCAGCCGGATGCGGTTCTTTTCGGCAAACGGGTCGGCCACCGGTGTCGCGGACAGAAGCGCGGCCGTGTAAGGATGGCGCGGCCGGTTGAAGACGGTTTCCGCTTCACCAACTTCCACGGGTTTGCCGAGATACATGACCATGATCTCGTCGGCGATGTGCCGCACGACGGACAGATCGTGACTGATGAAGAGATAGGCCAGGCCGAACTCGTCCTGCAGATCCATGAGGATATTGAGGACCTGCGCCTGAATGGACACATCGAGCGCGGAAACCGGTTCATCCAGTACCAGGACCTTCGGGTTGAGCATCAGTGCACGGGCGATGGCGATACGCTGGCGCTGGCCGCCGGAGAACATATGCGGGAAACGCTGGTAATGCTCGGCGCGCAGGCCGACGCGCTCCAGCATCGCCTTGGCCTTGTCGCGCCGGCTTGCCGCATCTTCATCTGTGTTGATCTTCAGCGGCTCTTCGAGGATCGCGCCGATCTTCTGGCGCGGATTGAGCGAGCCGTAGGGGTTCTGAAAAACGATCTGCACCGCCTTGCGCATTTCGGCGGAGGAGCGGTCGAGCGGCTTGCCATCGATCGTGATGGTGCCTTCGACGGGCTCTTCGATCATGGTGACCATGCGACCGAGGGTCGATTTGCCGCAGCCGCTCTCACCCACCACGGCGAGGGTGCGCCCGGCATGCAGATCGAAGGAGACGCCATCGACTGCGTGGACGGTGCCGCTTTCGCGGAACAGGCCGCGCGAGACCTCGTAGCGCTGCTTCAGGTCGCGGGCAACCAGCAGGGGCTCTTCACCACCGACATGACGGGTGCGGAGAACCGGGGTTTCGTCACTGGGCTGCGCCATACTCATTCCATCATCTCCGCCATGGCCTGACCGATATGTTCGGGATCGGGATGGCCCCGCGGCACGCCCTGCTCGAGCGGATAGTTACACAGCGCATGTCCGAATTCCGCGCCCTGCCGCTCGACGCTGCGCCTGCAAAGATCGGTGGTGAAAGCGCAGCGGGGCGAGAAAAGGCAGCCATTCGGCCGGTCATCGGCGCCCGGAACCTTGCCGGGAATGGCCGGCAGGCGGCCATGCTTGGTCGCCCGCTCGGGCAGGGCCGACAGAAGCGCGGCGGTATAGGGATGGTGCGGACTTTCGAACAGCGGGCGCACATCCTGCTCCTCGACGCGCTGGCCGGCATATTGGACGTGCACGCGCTGCGCCGTTTCCGCCACCACGCCCATATCGTGCGTGATCAGGATCAGCGCCATACCGCGCTCTTTCTGCAGATCGGCCAGAAGATCGAGGATCTGCGCCTGGATGGTGACGTCGAGCGCCGTCGTCGGTTCGTCGGCGATCAGAAGCTTCGGATTGCAGGCCAGCGCCATGGCGATCATGACGCGCTGGCTCATGCCGCCCGACAATTGATGGGGAAATTGCGACAGGCGGGTTTCGGGCGAGGGGATGCCGACGAGCGACAGCAGCTCGATCGTCCGCTCCTTGCGCTCGGCGCGGCCAAGACCGAGATGCTTGCGCAGCGATTCGCCGATCTGGAAACCCACCGTGAAGCAGGGATTGAGGCTGCTCATCGGCTCCTGAAAGATCATGGCGATGTCGCGACCGAGCAGCTTGCGGCGCTCGCGCGTCTTCATCGCCATCAAATCCCTGCCATCGAATTCGAGCCGGTCGGCCGTCACTGTCGCCGTGAAGGGCAGCAGGCCCATCAATGCCAGCATGGAGACCGACTTGCCGGAGCCACTCTCGCCGACGATTGAGAGGATGTCGCCGCCATCGCAGGAGAGGGAGACATTGTCGACGGCGCGGAACGGCCCTGTCGCCGTGGCGAAGGTGACGGAAAGGTTCTCGATATCGAGTAGGGGCATGCTCAGCTCTCCCTCAGCTTGGGGTCGAGCGCATCGCGCAGGCCGTCGCCCATCAGATTGATGGCCAGCACCGTGGTGAGGATCGCAAGGCCGGGGAAGGTGACGACCCACCAGGCCCGCAGAATGAATTCGCGCGCCTCGGCCAGCATGGTGCCCCATTCGGGTGTCGGCGGCTGCGCGCCCATGCCGAGGAAGCCGAGCGCGGCGGCGTCGAGAATGGCATTGGAGAAGGCGAGCGTGCCCTGCACGATCAGCGGCGCCAGGCAGTTCGGCAGAATGGTGATGAACATCAGCCGCAGGATGCCGGCGCCGGCGACTTCGGCGCTCGTCACATATTCGCGGCGTTTTTCGGCGAGGACCGAACCGCGCGTCAGGCGCACGAAATGCGGCTGCAGGATGAGCGCAATCGCGATCATCGCATTGATGAGACCCGGCCCGAGAATCGCGACCAGCACCAGCGCCAGAAGAAGCGACGGGAAGGCAAGGATCACGTCCATGACTCGCATGATGGCAGTATCGATCCAGCTGCCGAACCAGCCGGCGATCAGCCCGACGATCACGCCCACGGAGACCGAAAGGGTAACGACGAACAGACCGACGAATAGCGAGAAGCGCGCGCCATAGATCAGGCGCGACAGAAGGTCTCGGCCCACGGCATCGGTACCGAGAAGATAGGCGCTGGAGCCGCCTTCCTGCCAGACGGGTGGCAGGAGAAGCGCGCTGCGATCCTGCGCGGCGGGATGGTAGGGCGCGATGAGCGGCGCGAAGATCGCGATCAGGACGATGGCGACAAAGACGACGAGCCCGATGACCGCGCCCTTGTTCCGCGAGAAATAGTGCCAGAATTCGCTCGCACGCTGCCGGCGGATCGCCCAGACAGTGACTTCGCCGGCGGGCTTGGTATGAGCGTCCGATTCCTGTGCTTCAATATGGACCATATCGGTTCCTCAGTGCCGGATGCGCGGGTTGACGAGGCCATAGGTGACGTCAACCAGAAGATTGACGACCATGACAATGCCGGCGATCAGCAGCAGGCCGCCCTGCACCACGGCGTAGTCGCGCTTGAACACGCTATCGACCATCCACTTGCCGATGCCCGGCCAGGAGAAGATCGTCTCGGTGAGAATGGCACCGGCCAGTAGCACACCAACTTGAAGGCCGATTGTGGTGATGACGGGGATCAAAGCGTTGCGAAGCGCGTGCAGCCCGATCACCCGGCGGGGCGGCATGCCCTTAGCACGCGCGGTGCGGACATAATCCTCGCCGAGCACCTCCAGCATGGCGGAGCGGGTCTGGCGCGCGATGACGGCAAGCGGGATCGTCGCCAGCACAATGGCCGGCAGGATCAGATGGCTGAGCGCGGATTTGAAGGCGCCGGCCTGGCCGGACAGCAGGCTGTCTATCAGCATGAAGCCGGTGACTGGCGGAAAGAAGTAGAGAAGCGAGATGCGCCCCGATACCGGCGTCCATTGCAGGATACCGGAGAAGAGGATGATCAGCAGAAGCCCCCACCAGAAGATCGGCATGGAATAGCCGACCAGCGCAACACCCATCAGACCCTGATCGAGCCAGGAACCGCGCTTGACGGCAGCCAGAACGCCGAGCGGAATGCCGACGGCGACGGCGATGATGATCGCGACCGTCGCCAGTTCGATCGTGGCGGGAAAGAGCGTGAAAAACTCTTCCAGAACGGGACGCTTCGTTACGATCGACGTGCCGAGGTCGCCTTGCAGCGCGCTCCAGGCATAGTCGAAATACTGAACGATGAGCGGCTGGTCGTAGCCGTAGAGGCTGCGCAGTTCGGCGTAGCGCTCGGCGCTCATGCCGCGTTCGCCAGCCAGCATGAGGATCGGATCGCCCGGAATGAGGCGGATGAAGGCGAAGGTCACGATCGAGACCCCAATGAAGGTTGGGATCAGCAGACCGAGCCGGTGGAGGAAAAAGCGGAGCATGGGTTCGCGAATGGATCGGGGGCCGGGTTTTCACCCGGCCCCCGGCCAACCTTATTCGGCGATGTCGACGCCCTCGAAGGCGTGGCCTCCGAGCGGGTCCTGCTTATATCCGGTGACGTTCTTGCTCATCGGCATGACTGTCACAGAATGGGCGATGGTTGCCCAAGGCGCCTCGCGCTTGAAGACTTCCTGAGCCTGCTTGTAGAGCTCGGCGCGCTCTTCCTGCGTGCCGCTCTTGGCCTTGGTGATAAGGTCGTTGAACTCCTCATTGCACCACTGGGCGCGGTTGGAGCCACCCACGGCGTCGCAACCCAGAAGCACGGCAAGGAAGTTGTCCGGGTCGCCATTGTCGCCGGTCCAGCCCAGCAGCACCGCGCCGTCGCGGTCTTCGGCCTTGGAGCGCTCCAGATACTCGCCCCATTCATAGGAGACGATCTCCACATCGACGCCGATCTTGCTGAAATCCTCCTGGATCAGCTCGGCCATCCGACGGGCGTTCGGGTTGTAGGGGCGCGCCACGGGCATCGCCCAGACCTTCATGGAAAGGTTCTCGACACCGGCATCGGCCAGCATCTGCTTGGCCTTTTCGGGGTCGTAGGCATCGTCCTCGATGGCCTCATTGTAGGACCACATCGTCGGCGGGATCGGGTTCTTGGCCGCCTCGCCGGCGCCCTGGAAGACGACGTCCAGAATGGCCTGCTTGTTGATGGCCATGTTGAGCGCCTTGCGCACTTCCGGCTTATCGAACGGCTCGACCTTGGTGTTGTAGGCCAGATAGCCGACATTCAGGCCTTCCTGTTCCATGACCTGCAAATTGTCGTCACCCTTCAGGCTCTCGATATCCGCCGGGTTCGGGTAAGGCATGACCTGGCATTCGCCGGCCTTCAGCTTCTGCTGGCGCACGGAGGTGTCCGTCGTGATGGCGAAGACCAGATCGTCGATCGGCTGCTTGCCACGGAAATAATCCGGATGGGCCTTGTAGCGGATGACGGCGTCGGGCTGATAGGCGACGAACTGGAACGGGCCGGTGCCCACCGGCTTCTGGTTGAGGTCGGCTTCATTGCCCGCCTCGGCCAGCTGGTCGGCATATTCCTTGGACAGGATGGAGGCGAAGTCCATGGCGAGGTTCGCCACGAACGGCGCTTCCGGACGGGTCAGCTTGAACTTGACCGTCATGTCGTCGACCTTCTCGATCGATTCGATCAGCTCCGGCATGCTCATGCCGTTGAAATATTCCCAGGATGCGCCCTCGACATACTGATTGAACGCGTTGTCTTCCTTCAACTGGCGTTCGAACGAGAAGATCACGTCATCGGCGTTGAGATCGCGGCTCGGCGTGAAGTAGTCGGTGGTGTGGAATTTTACGCCCGGCGCAAGCTTGAAGGTGTATTCCAGCCCGTCGTCGGAGACTTCGTAGCTCTCGGCGAGGCCGTTCTCCAGTTCGGTCGTGCCAGGCTTGAACTGCATGAGGCGGTTGTAGACGGCCTTCGACGAGGCATCGAATGTCGTGCCGGCGGTATAGAGCGCGGGGTCGAACCCTTCGGGCGAGCCTTCCGAGCAGTAGACCAGCGTTTTGGCCTGCGCGGCCAGCGGCATGCCGATCGCCATTGCGGCGGTCAGGGCGGTCGCGGCTAGAATTTTGCGACTGAATTTCATGATATGACGTCTCCCAACGTTGATATTCTTGCTTCTTGGCAAGGGCTTCGCCTCCGCGGGAAAGAAAGGCCGTGGGGCGTAGCCTTGGCGGCAACAAACGCCAGAATTGATCGGATGACAAGGTGTGACCCAAGGTAAGTGGTCGATTGCGTGGCGGGCTGTCCACAGAAGACGGTCTTTCCCAAACGTGATTTTTATTGGAAAAATATAACTTTACGAGCGGAGGAGAGGTGTTCGAGATCGAGGGGTTCGGGCTTCGGACCGATCAATGGAAATCGCGTGATTTCGGAATGATCCGCGCCTGACGGGGATGGCGCTGCGGCGATGGCGACAGCGGGTTTCGCACGTGGTCGGCCCGGCACATCTGGATCGTCAGCGGCCCTTCGGAAAGGCGTTCGAGCGCGTCGCTCCGATCCGTCATTTTTCGCGCCACCACATGCATGATGTCGGCGTCGCGCTGGACCACGCCTTCCACCGCCATCAGCCGCGCAGTCATCACGGTCTTGCGGAACGCCGCCATCACTTTCGGCCAGATGACGAGGTTCGCGACGCCGGTTTCGTCCTCCAGCGTGATGAAGCAGACGCCCTTGGCGCTGCCCGGCCGCTGGCGAATGAGAACGAGGCCGGCGATCCTGACCGGGCTGTTGTTTCTCGCCGTCTTGAGTTCCTCGGCCGTGACATAGCCCTGCTGCGCCATGGATTTGCGCATGAAGCGCATCGGATGCTCTTTCAGCGACAGGCGCGTGGTCTGGTAATCGGCGACCACATGTTCGCAGGCCGCCATGGCCGGCAGCGCCACCGGGGTCTCTTCCCCTTCGTCCCGCGTCTGGCGGAAAAGGGGCAGATCGGGCGCGTCGCGAATGGCGCGGGCGTCCCAGAGCGCGGCGCGCCGGTCGAGCCCGAGCGAGCGGAAGGCGTCGGCGGCCGCCAGTCTGTGAATCGCGCCAGCGCCAAGACCGGCTCGGCTTTTCAGACTCTCAACGGTCTCGAAAGGCCTATCGCGCGCCGCGATGAGCCGGATCGCAACCTCTTCACCCAGCCCCTCGATCTGCCGGAAGCCGAGACGCAGCGCCCAGCCCGTGCCGGACGGCTCCAGCCGATTGTCCCAATCGCTGAAATTGACGTCCGCCTCGCGCACCTCGACATCATGGTCGCGCGCATCGCGGACGATCTGGGCCGGGGCGTAGAAGCCCATGGGCTGCGAATTGAGAAGCGCGGCGGCGAACGCGTCCGGGTAGTGGCATTTCAGCCATGACGAGATGTAGACGAGTTTGGCGAAGCTCGCCGCATGGCTTTCCGGGAAGCCATATTCGCCGAAGCCCTTGATCTGATCGAAGCAGCGGCGGGCGAAAGCCTCGTCATAGCCGCGCTTCACCATGCCGCCGACCATGTCGTTCTGCAGCGCGCCGATCGTGCCGCGCGAGCGGAAGGTCGCCATTGCCTTGCGCAGCTCATTGGCCTTGGCGGGCGAGAACTTCGCCGCTTCCAGCGCGATCTTCATCGCCTGTTCCTGGAAGATCGGTACGCCGAGGGTGCGCTTCAGAATGTTCTTCAACTCGTCCGGATCGTTGGGCGGGGCGGGTTTCGGGTATTCGACGTCTTCCAGCTTGTTCCGCCGCCGCAGATAGGGGTGGACCATGTCGCCCTGGATCGGGCCGGGCCGGACGATGGCGACCTCGATGACCAGATCGTAGAACTTTTCCGGCTTCAGGCGCGGCAGCATGTTCATCTGAGCGCGGCTTTCGACCTGAAAGACGCCGAGGCTGTCGGCCCGGCGCAGCATTGCGTAAGTCTCTTCGTCATCCGGTTCGATGGAATTGAGTTCGAGCTTTCGGCCGTAATGGGCCGCGATCAGGTCGAAGCATTTCCGGATGCAGGTGAGCATGCCGAGCGCCAGCACATCGACCTTCAGGATGCGCAATTCGTCGATATCGTCCTTGTCCCATTCGATGAAGCTGCGATCCGGCATCGCGCCATTGCCGATCGGCACTGTCTCGGTCAGCGGCCCTTCGGTCAGGATGAAGCCGCCGACATGCTGGCTGAGATGGCGCGGCATGCCGATCATCTGGCTGGCGAGTTTGATCGTGCGTGACAGGACCGGATCGGACAGATCGAGCCCGGCCTCGCTGACGTTCTTCTCGCCCATTTCGCGGCCGAAACTGCCCCAGACGGTGCGGGCGAGCGCGCTCGTCACATCCTCCGACAGGCCCATCGCCTTGCCGACCTCGCGGATGGCCGAGCGCGGGCGGTAATGGATCACCGTGGCGCAGAGGCCAGCGCGCTGGCGGCCATATTTCTCATAGATGTGCTGGATGACCGTTTCGCGCCGCTCATGCTCGAAATCGACGTCAATATCGGGCGGCTCCTCGCGGTCCTCACTGATGAAACGCTCGAACAGCATCTCGTTTTCGGCCGGATCGACGGCGGTGATGCCGAGCACGTAGCAGATGGCGGAATTGGCCGCCGAGCCGCGACCCTGGCACAGAATATGCTGGCTTTTGGCGAATTCCACGATGTCGTGAATGGTCAGGAAATATTGCGGAATGTTCTTCTTTTCGATCAGCGCCAGTTCTTTTTGCAGCGTATCGCGAACCTTCTGCGGCACGCCGTTCGGATAATGATGCGCCGCACCGGCCCATGTCAGTTTTTCGAGCTGGCTCTGCGCGGTTTCACCCGCCGGCACCGTTTCGTTGGGATAGTGGTAGGAGAGATCGGTCAGGCTGAACCGGCACATATCAGCGACCTGTCGCGTCGCGGCAATGGCGTGCGGCCACTCAGCGAAGAGCCGCACCATCTCGTCCGGCGATTTCAGATGCCGCTCCGCATTGGCGTCGAGCAGGAACCCCGCCCGGTCGACGCTCGTCTTCTCGCGGATGCAGGTCATGATGTCCTGCAAGGGCCGCCGGGCGGCCTCGTGATAATGGACATCATTGGTCGCCAGAAGGCCAAGGCCATTCTGCCCGGCGATCCGGTCGAGCCGGTTGATGCGCGCGCGGTCGTCGCCGCGATAGTGATGGCAGGCGGCCAGGTGGCGCAGAGTCGGCAGGGCGGAGGTCAGCGCCGACAGATCGTCCGGCGGATCGTCCGGCGGAACCATGATGAGCTGGATGCCCTCGGCATGGGCGGCAAGATCGGTCAGATCAATGTCGCAGACGCCCTTCTTCTGCCAGTTGCCGTCCGCATCGTGCATCTTGCCCTTGGAGAGCAGGCGGCAGAGCCGGCCATAGGCGTCGCGGTCCATCGGATAGGCGAGGAAGGTTTCGCCCGTCATCAGTTGCAGGCGGCATCCGATCAGCGGCTTGATATGCGCCTGAACCGCATTGGCATGGATGCGCACCACGCCCGCCAGGCTGTTGAGATCGGCAATGCCGAGCGCGTCATATCCGAGTTCATGGGCCGTGCCGACCAGTTCCGCCGCGTCCGACGCGCCGCGCAGAAAGGAAAAGGCGCTCATCACGCCCAACTCGACATAGGGCGAGCGCGGGTTCCAGCGGAAGCGAGGTTCGACCATCTTCTTGGGATGCTGGTTGTCGTTGAGCGGCATGGCGATCCCTCACGCGAAAAGGCCGTGCAGGAACCAGCGCGGCTCGCCGCCGCGCCCGTCGCCATGCAGGCCCTCGCGATAGAGCCAGAAGCGGCGGCCGGTCGCATCCTCGACCCGGTAATAGTCGCGCAGCCGTGTGCCGGCGCGGTCGCGCCACCATTCCGGGGCGATCCGTTCCGGCCCCTGATAGCGGGCGATGCGGTGAGGGCGGCGACGCCAGACGAATTGTGCGGGCGGGCCTTCCGGCACGGCATAGAGGACGTGCACCTCTTCGGCCGGGTCGAGCAGGCGGAGCGGACGTTCCTTTGCCTTGTCTTCAGCCGCCATCGCCTCCTTCGCCAATGACGAGCCATTATGGCGGGCGCGTTCCGGCACATGGCTCGCATAAGGCAGCGGACAGTAAATGGCGGCGTCGCCGAACCGATTGGTGAGCCGGTCGATCAGGCGCGGCAGGTCGAGCGTGTCGTCGGACGGCGCGGTCAGATCGCTCTGAACGGTCTTCATCGGATGGGCGGCGATGGCCTCCAGGGCCATCACATCGAAGCCGAAGCCCGGATCGAGCTGTTCCACCCGTTCGCGAAAGAGCGAGGCCATATGTGCCGGATCGCGGGTGGGCGCGGCGGTGGCGGCCTCGATGCGACCGATCTCGCCATCGGTGCGGTAAACGGTGAGTCGGATGCGGCGCGCGCCGTGTCCGGCCTCCAGCAGAAAGGCGCAGAGCTGACGGAAGAGGTCCGGCAGATGGTTCGCCGGGTCGACGATCGGTTCGGCCAGGCTCTTCTGGACATGGAAGGGTGGCGCTTCGTCCGGCGCAGTCAGCGGCTCATCCGTTCGCCCCAACGCCTGATCGAGGCGCAGAAGCGGGTTGGCGACAAGTTCGCTGCGGGAGAAACGGCGCGTCAGATGCAGGCGCGGCACGGCCATCAGATCCCCGATGCGGCGCAGGCCAAGCCGGTGCAGCAGAAGGATCGTGTCCGGCTCGAGCCGCAGGCTGGCGACCGGCAAAGGGGCAAGGTCCGCCGCCGGATCCGTGCAGAGTGTGTGGCTTTCGCCATAATGGGAGAAGGCATGAGCCGCGCCGATGGTGGGCGCTATGGCAATGCGGCAGCCATAGCCGAGCGCGCCAAAGCGCGCTTCCATATCCGCCAGCATGGCCGCTTCGCCGCCCCATAGATGATCGGCGCCGGTCGTATCGAGCAGAAGGCCGCTGCCTCCTTCCGCGATGCTCCACGGGCACCAGCGCCGCGCCCAGAGCGCCAGCTTTTCCAGCGCCGCTTTGTCGCCGGCGGGGTCGGCCTGTTCGAAATGGACCGTCGGGCAGAGGGCGCGCATATCGACGGCGCGCGCGCCCTTGCGGATGCCGGCTTCCCGGGCCGCTTCATCGAGGTCGTGAATGATCGGGCCTTTCGGGCCATCGGTTATGAGAGCGAGCGGCCCATCAGGAGGCGGCGCGGCGCGCCGGCGCTTGCGCAGCCGCATCCAGCGCTCCATCGGAAAGCGCGGGAACCAGATCGAGACGATGCGCCGCGCGGTCATAGGACGCCACCCAATGGCCGGGACGCCGCTCGCGCGAACGAAAGAGTTCGGCATGCCAGAGCGGACCGCCCGGCGCCTTTGCATCGTCCGGCAGGGGCGAGGATGGCAGCGATTGCAACCGCCAACGCTCGCGCGCGGCGCTGAGGTCGGCGCTCGCGCCATGGCGGATCAGCCAGCAGGGAATGCCGGAGGTCTCGGCACGCATGGCAAGGCGCTTGCTGGCGGTGAAATCCAGCGCTTTCGGATTGCCCCAGAGTTCGGCGACAACCGCCGAAAGGGCGCCGCAGCGCAGCCCTTCCTCGGCGGCGGTCAGCACATCGGCGGGTTTGGCGAGGCGTGCGCGGATGAAGGGGATCGTCAGGCAATAGGGTTCGCCCGTCTCGATCAGCGAGAGGCGGTCGGTGATCCACAGAAAGGGCTGCTCCGCCGCACGCAGATGCGCCAGCACGAATCCCGTGCTCGCCCCGTCCGAGGGGCGCGTGGAAAAGGCTTCGGCAAGCCGGGCCCGGCCATCGGGTAGTGGGACGGGCGCAAATGGCTGCCGTGCCGAAAATCGTGGGCGAAATCCGGTCATCAGGCATGGGTCTGCTGCGTTCTAATGTTCTCTATATGTTCTAGTCATGGTTGTTTTAGAGAGTCAAGCGGAGTCCACACCGGTGGATTTTCCGAAGCGGAAAGAATGGCTCACATGAGACGGGCGGAAGCCTTACCCGCTACTCCTTCGACGGCGGTAAATGGGCCAGCCGTTCGAGACTGCGGAGCAGGAGGGACCATTCCTCCGGCGTGAACTGGCGGGCGAGTTCGCGATTATAGGCTTCGGCGGCGGCGGTCAGATCGGCGCAAGCCGCCTGGCCTGCGGGAAGCAACGACAAGATTTCGCGGCGACGGTCTTTCGCCGATGCCGTCCGCTTCAGGAAGTGCTTACGTTCCAGCGCGCTGACGGCGCGTGAAATCTTGGTTTTGTGGATCTTCGCCATCGCGCCGATCTCGGACGCCGACAGATCGCCGTAGCGGCCGAGGTGGAACAGGACCCGCCATTCGGTGCGAAGCAGGCCATAGCGCTCCCGGTAAATGGCGCTGAAGCGCAGGCTGGTCTCTTCGGCTGCCAGATTCAGCAGATAAGGGAGAAATTCCCTCAGGTCGAAATGATCGTTCTTCTCCACCACTAACCCCTCGTTTGCCGCCCTCGCTGCGCTGCGCTGGCCATCATCCAGTACACGCCCGACCGATCTTTTGGCTTGATAGTTACAAAAGCAACCATTATTTGCCTGACGAAAGGTTGGAGGAGATCGTCATGAACAAGCAGACCAAGATCGAGGCGCTGACGCAGGCAGCGACGCCGTTCGGCACAACCGAAGGCTATATGCCGGGTTTTGGCAATGATTTCGAGACCGAAGCGCTGCCCGGCGCATTGCCACAGGGTATGAACAGCCCGCAGCGCTGCAATTACGGCCTCTATGGCGAGCAGTTGACGGGCACCGCCTTCACCGCGCCTAGCCACCAGAACGAGCGGACCTGGTGCTACCGCATCCGCCCCTCGGTGAAGCACACCCACCGCTTCAAGAAGATCGATCTTCCCTATTGGGTGAGCGCGCCGAATGTCGATCCCGACGTGATCTCGCTCGGCCAGTACCGCTGGGACGCCGTCCCGCACTCCGACGAGAAGCTGACCTGGCTGACCGGCATGCGCACCATGACGACGGCGGGCGACGTCAACACGCAGGTCGGCATGGCGAGCCATATCTATCTCGTCAACGAGTCCATGGTGGACGACTATTTCTATTCGGCGGATTCCGAATTGCTGGTCGTGCCTCAGCAGGGCCGTCTGCGCTTTTCGACCGAACTCGGTATCATCGATCTGGAGCCGCAGGAGATCGCCGTCATACCGCGCGGGCTCGTCTATCGGGTCGAGGTCATCGAAGAACCCGCTCGCGGTTTTGTCTGCGAGAATTACGGCCAGAAATTCGAACTGCCGGGCCGCGGGCCGATCGGCGCGAACTGCATGGCCAACCGCCGCGATTTCAAGACGCCGGTTGCGGCCTTCGAAGATCGCGATGCGCCGTCGACCGTGACGGTGAAATGGTGCGGGCAGTTCCACACCACCGAGATCGATCACAGCCCGCTCGATGTCGTGGCGTGGCACGGCAATTACGCGCCGGTGAAATACGATCTGAAGACTTATTGCCCGGTCGGCGCAATCCTTTTCGATCACCCAGATCCGTCGATCTTCACGGTCCTCACCGCGCCGTCCGGCGTGCCGGGCACGGCCAATATCGATTTCGTGCTGTTCCGCGAGCGCTGGATGGTGATGGAGGATACGTTCCGCCCGCCCTGGTATCACAAGAATGTGATGAGCGAGATGATGGGCAATATTTATGGCCAGTACGACGCCAAGCCGCAGGGTTTCGTGCCGGGCGGCACCAGCCTGCACAATATGATGCTGCCGCACGGGCCGGATCGCGAGGCGTTCGACAAGGCGTCCAACTCGGAGCTGAAGCCGGAAAAGCTCGACAACACGATGAGTTTCATGTTCGAAACGCGCTTCCCGCAGCATCTGACGGCCTTCGCTGCGAAGGAGGCGCCGCTTCAGGACGACTACATCGACTGCTGGAAGACCATCGAAAAGAAATTCGATGGAACGCCCGGACTGAAGTAAGCAACCGCGCCCTGACCCAAACCCGGCCGCTCTGGAGGATCGATGAAGCTCGCAACCCTGAAGGATTCCACGCGCGATGGACGGCTCGTCGTCGTTTCGCGCGATCTGACCCGCTGTTCGGAGGTACCGCATATTGCGCGGACCCTGCAGGACGCGCTCGACGACTGGGCCCATATCGGGCCGCGGCTCGAACGGGTGGCGGAAGGCCTGGAAACCGGCAGCCAGCCCAGCCAGCGCTTTCACGAGCATGAGGCGGCTTCGCCCCTGCCGCGCGCCTATCAGTGGGCGGACGGCTCGGCCTATGTCAATCATGTCGAACTGGTCCGCAAGGCGCGCAATGCCGAAATGCCGGAGAGCTTCTGGACCGATCCGCTCATGTATCAGGGCGGTTCGGATTCCTTCATCTGTCCGCGCGATCCAATCGTCTTTCCCTCGAAGGCGGTACCGGACTGGGGAATCGATTTCGAGGGCGAGGTCGCGGTCATCGTCGACGATGTGCCGCTCGGCGCCGACGAAGAGACCGCGCGCGAAGCGATCCGGCTCGTCATGCTCGTCAACGATGTGTCGCTGCGCGGGCTGATCCCGAACGAGTTGGGCAAGGGGTTCGGTTTCTTCCAGTCCAAGCCGTCCAGCGCCTTTTCGCCCGTTGCGGTGACGCCGGACGAGTTGGGCGATGCCTGGGACGGCGGCAAGCTGAGCCTGCCGCTTCTGGTCTCGCTCAACGGCAAACCGTTCGGCAAGGCCGACGCCGGCACCGACATGACGTTCGATTTCGGCAAGCTGATCGCCCATGCCGCGAAGACCCGGCCGCTCGCCGCCGGCGCGATCATCGGCTCGGGCACCGTCTCCAACAAGGGACCTGAGGGCGATCCCGGCAAGCCGGTTTCGGATGGCGGTGCCGGCTATTCGTGCCTCGCGGAAGTCCGCATGGTCGAGACCATCCAGAACGGCAAGCCACAGACCGATTTCATGGCGTTCGGCGACAAGGTCAGGATCGAGATGAAGGATGCGGACGGCCATTCCATCTTCGGCGCGATCGAGCAGACCGTCGAAGAGCAGGGCTGAGCCGGGAAGCAGGACAAAAATATGAGCAAGCAGTTCGCGTCCGCCGGCGACATGGCGGAGAAGAATGTCAGCTTCAGCCAGATCGGCGAGGGGCTTTACGCCTTTACCGCCGAGGGCGATCCGAATTCGGGCGTCATCATCGGCGACGAAAGCGTGATGATCGTCGAGGCGCAGGCGACGCCGCGTCTGGCGCGCAAGGTCATCGAATGCGTGCGCTCGGTAACGGACAAGCCGATCAGCCATGTCGTGCTGACGCATTACCATGCCGTGCGGGTGCTCGGCGCGTCGGCCTTCGATGCGCGCGAGATCATCATGAGCGACAAGGCGCGTTCGATGGTCGTGGAGCGCGGGCAGGAGGACTGGGACAGCGAATTCGACCGCTTTCCGCGTCTGTTTCAAGGCCATGAGGAAATTCCGGGCCTGACCTGGCCGACCCTCAGCTTCACCGGTTCGATGACCGTCTGGCTCGGCAATCGACGGGTCGACATCAAGCAGGTCGGCCGGGCGCACACCGCCGGTGACATCGTTATCCATGTGCCGGACGAGAATGTCATGTTCACCGGCGACATCGTGGAATATCATTCCGCCTGCTATTGCGGCGACGGCCACTTCGCCGACTGGCCGGTGACGCTGGAGGCGATCCGCGCCCACGATCTGGCCGCCATCGCCCCCGGTCGCGGCGATGCGCTGACCGGATCGGACATGGTGAACAAGGCGCTCGACAACACCGCCGATTTCGTCCGCTCGACCTACGATGCGGCGGCAAAGGTGGCGGCGAAGGGCGGCTCGCTGAAGGAGGCGATGGCCGCCGTCCGCACCGCCTGCGATCCGAAGTTCGGCGATTACGCCATTTACGAACACTGCCTGCCGTTCAATGTGGCCCGCGCCTATGACGAGGCGCGCGGCATCGAGCATCCACGCATCTGGACCGCTGCGCGCGACAAGGAGATGTGGTCGCAATTGCAGGGCTGAGGCCCTAGCCGGGAGGAGACGATATGCTTGAAGACCGCTACGCGCTGGCGCATCGGCTGTACCCCTATGCGCGGGTGGCCGACCAGGAAGCGGCTGCGCCAGCACACCATCAGGCCATCGTGATCGGCGGCGGTCCGGTCGGCATGGCGGCGGCGCTGGAGCTCGGCCTGAAGGGCATCGAGACCGTGGTTCTGGACGATCATGAAGGCGTCGGGCAGGGCAGCCGCGCCATCTGCTTTTCCAAGCGCTGCCTGGAAGTGGCGCATCGGCTGGGTGCCGCCGGGCCGATGATGGAAAAGGGCGTCGAATGGAGCCTTGGCCGGGTGTTCCATGGCGACCGCGAAGTGTTCGACTTCAACCTGCTGCCCGAAGAGGGGCACCGGTTTCCCGCCTTCATCAATCTGCAGCAGCCCTATTTCGAGAAATATCTCGTCGAGCGCATCCGCCAGGTTCAGAAAGAGGGTGTGTCGATCGACATTCGCGGCCGCAACAAGGTCATCGGGATCGATCATGAGGGTGATGAAGTCACGCTTCAGGTCGAAACGCCTGACGGTGAGTACCGCCTGACCGCCGACTGGGTGATCGTTGCCGATGGCGCCAGTTCGCCGACGCGCAACATGATGGGCCTCGGCTTCGAGGGCAAAGTCTTCGAAGACAATTTCCTGATCGCCGATGTGCGGATGAAGGCCGACTTTCCGGTCGAGCGGCGGTTCTGGTTCGAGCCGACCTTCAAGGGCTCGGGCGACTCCGCCTTGCTGCATAAGCAGCCAGACGGCGAGTGGCGGATCGATTTCCAGATCGGCTGGGACATCGACCGGAAAGAGGAACTGAAGGACGAGAATGTTCGCGCACGGCTGGACGCCATGCTCGGGCCGATGGGCATCGAGTACGAGGTGGTGTGGACCTCGATTTATACCTTCCAATGCCGGCGCATGGAGAAGTTTCGCCACGGCCATGTGATCTTCGTCGGCGACAGCGCCCATCAGGTCTCTCCCTTCGGCGCGCGCGGATGCAATAGCGGCATGCAGGACGTCGACAATCTGGGCTGGAAGCTGAAGCGGGTGATCGACGGGCAGTCGCCTGAAAGCCTGCTCGACACCTATGATGAAGAGCGGCTTGTCGCGACAGACGAGAACATTCTGAACTCCACGCGCGCGACCGATTTCATCACACCGAAATCGAAGATCAGCAAGATCTTCCGCAATGCGGTGCTTGACCTGTCCGAAGAGAACGACTTCGCCCGGCCCTTCGTCAATTCCGGGCGCCTGTCGGTGCCGGCGACACTCGACGGCTCTTCGCTGAATAGCGAGGACGGTTTGCCGGACGGGCCGGAACGCAGCCGCCCCGGCGCGGTCTGCCCCGACGCGCCGCTCGACGGCGATTTTCTGCTGGACCGGATCGGCGACCGCTTCGCTGTGCTGGCCATCGGGGTCGATGTGCCGGACTTCGAAGGCGATCTCGATGCCGACCGGCTGGTCTTCGCGAAGGGCACCATTCCGGTGCTCGATGAGCGGTATCTCGGCGAGGTGAAGCAGGGGGTCTATCTCATCCGTCCCGACCAGCACGTTGCTGCGCGGTGGGCCGACTGGAACATCAACGCCGTCCGCAAGGCTTTCGAACGGGCCATCGGCAAAGGGGCGGAGGGTTAGGCGATGGCTAAGTTGAACAGAAGCCGAAATATCACGGACGCGGACGATATTTATGCCTCACTGATCGCGGCCCATGAAGGGCTTTCCGACAAGGAAAGCGCGGCACTGAATGCGCGCCTGATTCTGACGCTGTTCAACCATATCGGCGATGCCGAGGTGATCGAGGAAGCGCTGGGCATCGCCAGGCTTTCGCCGCCAGTCGAATGGTGAAGGACGGGCAATGCCGGTCTGGTGCGTTCTCGTCTTCAGGACGCTATTCGGCGCCCTAGATGGAACGGTGGTGCCGTCTTCCGCACCGATGACCGACAAGCGGTTTCAGAAGGGGCATTCCAATCGATTGGGCCAGTGTTCTCGTCGTCTTCCTGGCTTTCGGGCTGGGCGGTATTCTGAAAGGCGCCACCGGCGCGGGTGCGCCGCTCGTGGCCGTGCCGCTTCTGGCGACGCTTTACGACGTGCCCTTCGCGGTCGCCGTGTTTGCCATTCCGAATGTCGTCTCCAATGTCTGGCAGGCATGGCGTTATCGCAGATCGCTCAGTGCGCCGCGTTTCGTGCTGGTCTTCGCCGGAACCGGGGCGATCGGCACGGTGTTCGGTACGATGATGCTGGCCAGCCTGCCGCCACAGGCTCTGCTGCTCACGGTGGCGCTCATCGTCTTTGCCTATGTCGGCTTCCGTCTTCTCCGCCCGGCCTGGCAGCTTTCATGGCGCGCCGCGCACCGCCTTGTCGTGCCGGTCGGCATCGTTTCGGGCGGCCTCTACGGCACAACCGGCGTGTCGGCCCCGGTCTCGCTGACCTTTCTGAATGCCCTTCGGCTGGACCGGCCGGATTTCGTCGCGACGATCTCGCTGTTCTTCACGACCATGGCGATCCCGCAATTGCCGCTGTTGGTCGCCTACGACATATTGACGCCATGGCGTGCCCTGCTTGGCGCCGGCACGCTGATCCCAATCTTTCTGTTCATGCCGCTCGGCGCATGGCTGGCCCGATACATCTCGCGCGAAGCCTTCGACCGCGCGATCCTGATCCTGCTGTCGCTCGTGGCGGTGAAAATTTTGGCCGATGTCGTGTTGAACTAGCGATCTTGCATACCGGCGATGTTTGTCCTACATCGCGATACGGCTCCAGGCGCCAGCCGCTCGCAGACATTTGTCATGGTGAAGTCCTGGTTTGTAACTGCTGATTTTCCCGATGCATTTCGCGAGGATGGCAATGCGAGCGACCCTCCCGAACAGGCGAGATGCTGTTTGAGGAAATCGCGATGAAACCTTCAATATCGGTCGAGGCTGCAAAGCGCTCAGCCAAAACACTACGCGCCGATCTTCAAAAAGACGGCAAGTCAATTTCACACGGCAAGGCGCTCGAACTGGTCGCCCACCAATTCGGCTATGCCGACTGGAACACCTTGCACGCCGCCATAGGAAATCGACCAACCGCAGACTGGACTGTCGGCGCTCGGGTTGGTGGCCGGTATCTCGGTCACAATTTCGATGCCGAGGTCATCAGCGTCAGAAAAGTCGGCGAGGGCTGGTATCGGCTTGTGCTCGATTTGGACGAGCCGGTCGATGTCGTGACGTTCGACAGTTTTTCTGCCTACCGGAAACGGATCGCCGGTACGATCGGGCCGAACGGAACGACACTTGAAAAGACATCGGATGGCCAGCCACATCTTGTCCTTGGCCGTTGATGTCCAGGGCGCCATGTGAAACGGCGGCCCCGGCGCGTACCGGGGCCGCTTTCAGCCCTTAGATGGCCAGGTAGTCGTGGCGGAGCTGCTCATTGTCGAGCACTTCCTGCGCCGATCCCTCATAGACGATCTCGCCCGTATCCATGATGACGGCGCGGTCGGACAGGCGCAGCGCGGCCACCGCGTTCTGTTCCACGATGATGGTTGTGATGCCGATGTCGCGGATCTGTCGGACGATGCCCTCGATCTCCTGGACGATGACGGGCGCGAGGCCCTCATAGGGCTCGTCGAGAAACAGCACCTTGATGTCGCGGGCCAGTGCGCGGGCCACGGCCAGCATCTGCTGTTCGCCGCCGCTCATGGTCGTCGCTTCCTGCTTGCGCCGTTCGGCAAGACGGGGGAAGTGGCTGTAGACCTCGTCGAGATCCCAGCCGACTTCGCCGGAGACCTGGGCCAGAACGAGATTTTCCTCCACGGTCAGCCCGCCGATGATGCGCCGATCCTCCGGCACGAGCTGAATGCCGGACTGGGCGGCCTGATGGGCCTTCCTCTCATGCAACGGTTCGCCATCCAGCCAGATTTCGCCGCTGCGCAGTTGCGGATTGTCGAGCCGGGCGAGCGTGCGCAGCGTGGTGGTCTTGCCGGCGCCGTTGCGGCCGAGCAGCGACAGAACCTCGCCTTTCTTCAGATCGAAGGAGATGCCCTGAACGATGTAGCTTTCGCCGTAATAGGCGTGAATGTCGCGGACGGAGAAGAACTGGTTTTCGCCCTCGCTCATCGTATGCGCTCCCTCAAGCTCCTTGGGATCGGCCGTGACATTCATTGCTGGCTCTCCCCAAGATAGGCTTCCTTAACCTTCGGACTGTTGCGCACCTCGTCGGGCGTTCCCTCGGCGATAATGCGACCCTGCGCCAGAACCGAAATGCGGTCGGCGAGCGAGAACACCACATGCATGTCGTGTTCGATGATGACCTTGGTCATGCCGCGATCCTTCAGCGTCTTCAAAAGGTCGATCGTGGTGTTGGTGTCGTGCCGGCTCATGCCCGCCGTCGGCTCGTCCAGCAGCAGAAGGCGCGGGCTCTGGATCAGCGACATCGCCATTTCCAGCCGCCGCTTGTCGCCGCGGGAGAGCGACGCGGCATCCGTGTGGCGCTTGGCGTAAAGGCCGACCTCCTCAAGATGGCTTTCGGCTTTTTCGCGAATTTCGCCCTCAGCGGACAGTGCGCGGATCGGATTGAACTTGAACGCGCCGTCGCGCCGCGCGAAGGCCGGGATCATCACGTTTTCCAGAAGGGACAGATCGGCAAAGATCTCCGGGGTCTGGAAAACACGGCTGACGCCGAGCTGATTGATCTCGTGCGGCGTGATCTCGTCCAGTACCGTGCCGTCGAAGATCACGTGGCCGGTATCGGGCGGAATGCGGCCGATGCAAACATTGAGGAGCGTGCTCTTGCCCGCGCCGTTCGGGCCAATGATCGCATGAACCGTGCCCTCCTTGACCGAAAGGTCGACATCGGTGAGGGCCTTCAGCCCGCCGAAGCTCTTGTTCACATCGGCGACGTGCAGAACGACATTGTTGTTCGTATCCATCAGATCACTCCGCCGCCACGACGCTGCCTTCGGCGGCGTCATCCTGGGTTTTCTTTTTGGAGAACAGCGCCCTGATCCGGGCGATGCCCTCCATGATGCCGCCGGGCAGGAAGATGACGACGATCATGAAGACCAGACCGAGCGTCAGGAACCAGCCCTCGCCCACGAACAGGGCGGAGAACTCGACCGCGAAATGCCGCAGACCTTCCGGCAGGAAGTCGAAGGTCGCGTTCAGAATGTTCTCGTTGAAGGCGGAGAAGATGTTCTCGAAATATTTGATCAGCGTGGCGCCGATCACCGGGCCGACCAGCGTGCCGACGCCGCCGAGAATGGTCATCAGCACGACCTCGCCCGACGCCGTCCACTGCATCCGCTCGGCACCGGCCAACGGATCGGTGGCGACCATCAGCGCGCCGGCAAGGCCGGCATAAAGGCCGGAAATGACGAAGGCGGCGAGCAGATATGGCTTGGGGTTGAAGCCGGTATATTTCATGCGCGTCTGGTTGGATTTGATCGCCCGCAGCATCATGCCGAAGGGCGAGCGGAAGATGCGGATCGACAGATAGAAGCAAATGATCAGGATCACCGCGCAGAAGTAGAAGCCGGGCATGCCGCCGCCGGAAATATCGATGCCGAAGAAGCTGGTGCGTGGCAGACCGATGCTCTGCGATGCGCCAAGGGCGTTGTCGAGATAGCGCGGATCGCTCAGTTCGAGCTGCAGGCCCGTTTCGCCATTGGTGATGGGCGTCAGCACCGAATAGGCGACATTGTACATCATCTGCGCGAAGGCGAGCGTCAGAATGGAGAAGTAGATACCCGAACGGCGCAGGCTGATATAGCCGATGATGAGCGCGAACAGGCCGGCGCAGATCAGCGCGAAGACCGTCGACAGCACCACGTTCATGCTGAACAGCTTGAACATCCAGACGCCGGCATAGGAGCCGACGCCCAGAAAGGCGGCGTGGCCGAAGGAGAGATAGCCCGTCAGGCCGAACAGGATGTTGAAGCCGATGGCGAAGATCGCGAAGATGCAGAACTTCTCCATGATGGCCGGATAGCCGGCGCCGAGCGGGGCGAGCCAGATCGGCGCGGCCAGAACCAGGACGGTGAAGCCGGCGATCAGCAGCCAGTCGTTGCGAGAAAGATTGCCGAACATGTCAGTCCTCCATGACGCCTCTGCGCCCCATCAGTCCGCGTGGCAGGGTCAGCAGGATCAGCACGGCGACGAGATAGATGATGATCTGATCGATGCCCGGGAAAATCGATTTCACCTCGGTCATCGATGCGAAGGACTGGAGGATGCCCAGAAGGAACCCCGCCAGAACGGCGCCGCCGAGCGAGCCCATGCCGCCAACCACGACGACGACGAAGGACAGCACCAGAAAGTCCATGCCCATATGGTAGTCGGGCGGCAGTATCGGCGTGTACATCACGCCGGCAAGGCCTGCGACGACCGCAGCGATACCGAACACCACCGTGAAGCGCTTTTCGATATCGATGCCCAGCAGGCCGACCGTTTCGCGGTCGCGCATGCCGGCGCGCACCACCATGCCGTAGGTGGTGAACTGGAGAAAAGCGAAGACCGCCGCGATGCACAAAAGCGAGAAGACGAAATAGATCAGCCGCCACCAGGGATAGGCGATGATGCCGTCGAGCCCCAGCATGGCGCCGATATCGGCGCTGCCGTTGACGACGTCCGGCGCGGCCTGGGGGATCGGATTGGCGCCGAAGAAATGCTTGATGATTTCCTGCAGGACGATGGCGAGACCGAAGGTGACGAGGATCTGATCGGCATGGGGGCGGCTGTAGAAATGGCGGATCAGGCCGCGTTCCATGATCACGCCGATGATGAGCATGATCGGAATGGCGAGAATGATCGAGATCGGCACCGAATAGTCGACCAGAAAAGCGCCGAAATCGCCGAGCAGCGACTGGATGTAGGGCTCGCGGATTTCCATGGGCGTGCCCCATGGCGTCGTCTGGGTCTCGTCGATCGTGACCGTCTCGACATTGAGGAGGCGGTCGAAGACCACGGCGCAGAACGCGCCCATCATGAACAGCGCGCCATGGGCGAAGTTGACGACCCCCAGCGTGCCGAAGACGAGCGTCAGACCGAGGGCGATCAGCGCGTAGGCGCCACCCTTGTCGAGCCCGTTCAGAAGTTGAAGAAGAAGCGCGTCCATTGCTCCAGATCCCCCGATACATGCAGCGTTCGCGGCCGGCTGTCCGCGGATAGGGATGGGACCGGCCGTATTGGATACGGTCGGTCCCGGTTGTCCCTAACGATTCGCGGTCAGCACTGTTTCGCGTCTGCCGGTCCGAGGTCTCCGCCGAAGATGGACGGATCGTAGGTCACTTCGTCGCGCGGGACGATCTTGCGGATTTCGAGCAGGTCGAACTTGTCCTTCGGATCGTCCTTGCCCTGCACCACGAGCACATCCTTGAAGCACTGGTGGTCCTCGGCGCGGTAAAGCGTCGGGCCGTTGCCGAGACCATCGTGCTCGTAGCCTTCCAGCGCCGCGATCACTTCGGGAGCGTAGAAGGTGCCGGCGCGTTCGCAGGCATCGGCATAGAGGATGGTCTGGGCGAAGGCGGTCTGCGCGGCCTGGCTCGGCGGCTGGCCGTACTTCTTGCCGAAGGCCTGGGTGAAGGCTTTCGTGCCGGCATTGTTCAGCTTCCAGTCCCAGTTGGCGGTGCCGAGAATGCCCTTGATCGCGCTGCCCGCGCCCTGGGCCATCAGCTCGGAGAAGAGCGGAACGACGACCTGGAAATCCTTGCCGTTGACCTGCTTCTCACGCAGGCCGAACTGCACGGCCTGGGTCAGCGAGTTCACCATGTCCTTGCCGTAATGGTTCAGGACCAGAACGTCGGCGCCGGAATTGAGCACCGGGGTGATGTACTGGCTGAAATCGCCCGCGCCGAGCGGCGTGCGAACGGCCTGGGCCGTTTGCCAGCCCTGTTTTTCGGTAGCGTTCTTGATCGACTCTTCCTGGGTCCAGCCCCAGGTGTAGTCGGCTGTCAGATGGTAGGCCGTGCGCTCCTTGCCATATTCCTCGGCAAGCACCGAACCCAGCGCCTCACCGGACATGTAGGCGTTGAAGAAGTGGCGGAAGCCGTAGCGCTTCTTGTCCTTGCCCGTCGTGTCGTTGGAGTGGGTGAGAGCAGCCATGAAGATGACGCCGCGCTCCTGGCACAGCGACTGCACCGCGATGGCCACGCCCGAGGACGAACCACCGGTGATCATGATCGCGCCGCCATCCTCGATCATCTTCTGGGCCGAAGCACGCGCGGCGTCGGACTTGGTCTGCGTGTCACCGGTCACATAGGTGACCTTCTTGCCCAGAATGCCGTTGCCCTTCAGGTTCCCGGCGCCGGAGAAGGCGGAGATGGCGTCGGCATCGCTATCGCCATTGAGAATGTCGACCGCCATCTGATAGGCGCGCAATTCGTCCGCGCCTTCGTCCGCATAAGGGCCGGACTGCGGCACGTTGAAGCCGAGCACGACCTCGCTGCCCGTCGGCATGTTGCAAGACATCTTATCCTGCGCGTAGGCGCCCTTGACGAAATGAAGCGGCGCGCCGAGCGCAACGCCAGTGGCCGCGCCAGCCTTCAAAAGGCGACGGCGCGATAGAGTCAGCTTGGACATTCTCATCCTCCCAGAGTTTTGTCCTACGGTCCTCCCGAGACCGTTGGTCGGGAGACCCTATGAGGGGCGAGGCCGCTTTTGAAGCAAAGAAGGCAAAACTACGGCGAAGGTATTATGTGCAACGCAATATCTGTGCCGTATCGACGGTTGCGCTGCAGCAGATATGGCCACGGCAGCCACTATTCCGCACCGCTTCGTTCCAGAGGTCGTTGGCCGGCGTTCTCCTTCGATTCATCTCCTCTATGTTCCGTCGGATGGTTCGCAATGGGGTTGTTTCGATGAAACGGAGTGTTTTCAGATCGTTTATGGGTCTTCTCGGACTCGTTTCCGGTCTCGTCATCAGTCCGGTTGTGGCTTCGGACGTCGTGAAGAACGACAGTGGCGGCGGACGAATCGTCGATGCGGCAGGCGACCCGCTCACTTTTGAAGCGCTGCTCGATATGGCGGCCTCGAAGACCTTCGTCCTGATAGGCGAGATTCACCCCGCCGCTGCGCATCACGCTTTTCAGGCAGAGGTCATCGAAGGGCTGGTTCGGCGAAACCGCCGCCCCGCCATTGTGCTCGAAATGCTGCCGCCGGCCGCGCAACCCGAACTGGATCGCTGGATCGCGGGCGACATTGCGGCGCAAGCTCTTGGTGAAGCGCTGGAATGGTCCGAACGGGGTTGGCCCCATTTCGAGATGTACCGGCCAATTTTCGAAGCGGCCCGCCAATACGAACTGCCAATGGTGGCGGCGGCCATGGAGCGATCCGAAATCATGGCGCTCGGCCGGGACGGCGCAGAGGCCGTTGAGCCAATGCGGCGCGGCCAGCTTATGCTCGACCGGCCGCTGGAAGGTCCAGGTTTCGACGTTCTGCGCCGGACCATTGTCGACAGCCATTGCGGCATGGTCGAGGAGAATGCCGCCGGCCCGATGGTGCTGATCCAGCGCGCCCGGGACGGAGCGATGGCGCAGGCCATGATGGAAAGCGGGCCCGATGGCGCGGTTCTGATCGCCGGAACCGGGCATGTGCGCCGTGATCATGGCGTGCCGCGTCTCCTGCCGTCCGGACGCACTTTTGCCATCGGGCAGTTCGAAACCGGAGCCTTTCCCGCCGATGACAGCGCGGTCTTTGATGCGTTTCATCTGACCGAGCCGGTCGATCGGGGCGATCCGTGCGAAGGCATCCGCGAACGAATGAAGCGCTCTTCTAACGCTGCGGAAGGTAGCGGTTCGAAATAAAATCGTTTGAAGTCGGAACCGCAGTCGAAGAAAATATTGAACCTTTATCCGCCCTGCCCAATCTAGCAGTCGGGAGGCTATGCGGTGTCGCGGTGGACGGCTGTTTCGGCCGTGCGGCATCCAAGCAAATGCGGAGAAGCCGATGTTCGATGGATTCGACGCCACGTTTTTGGCGCGCCTGCAATTCGCCTTCACCGTTTCCTTTCATATCATCTTTCCCGCGTTCTCCATCGGGCTCGCCAGCTATCTCACCGTCCTGAACGGCCTCCACCTTGTCACCCGCAAGCCGGTCTATCTTTCCCTGTTCGACTACTGGAAAACGATCTTCGCCGTCGCCTTCGGCATGGGCGTCGTCTCCGGCATCACCATGAGCTACCAGTTCGGCACGAACTGGAGCGTCTTTTCGGACAAGACCGGTCCGATCCTCGGACCGCTGATGGGCTATGAGGTGCTGACGGCTTTCTTCCTGGAAGCCGGTTTTCTGGGGGTGATGCTGTTCGGCCGCGAGCGGGTCGGCGAGAAGCTGCATTTCTTCGCCACCGCCATGGTCGGCATCGGCACGCTGATCTCTGCCACCTGGATTTTGTCGGTCAACAGCTGGATGCAGACGCCGGCGGGCTATTCCATCAACGAGGTCGGGCAGTTCGTGCCGGAGGACTGGTGGGCCATCGTCTTCAACCCATCCTTTCCCTACCGGCTCGTTCACATGGTGCTGGCGGCCTATCTGACGACGGCGCTGGTCGTCGGCGGTGTCGGGGCGTTGCACCTCTTGCGCCGCGATGTCGATACGCCCGGCGCGAAAACCATGTTCTCAATGGCGATGTGGATGGCGGTAATCGTCGCGCCGATCCAGATTTTCGCTGGCGACCTGCACGGGCTGAACACGCTGGAGCATCAGCCGGCCAAGATCGCCGCGATGGAGGGCCACTACGAGGATCATCCCGACGGCGCGCCGCTGATCCTGTTCGGCCTGCCGGACGATGAGGAAGAGACGGTTCATTACCGCATCGAGATCCCCAAACTCTCATCCTACATTCTCACCCATGAATGGGACGGGGCGCTTCGCGGGCTGAAAAGCTGGCCGAAGGACGAGCGGCCGCCGGCGGAACTCATTTTCTGGACCTTCCGCATCATGGTCGCCATCGGTTTCGCCATGCTCGCTCTCGGGCTGTGGAGTCTCTGGGCGCGCTGGCGCGGCCATCTCTACGAGGCGCCATGGCTGCATCGCGCGGCGATTTTCATGGCGCCAATGGGGTTTGTCGCCGTTCTTTGCGGGTGGATCACAACGGAGGTCGGCCGCCAGCCCTATACCGTTTACGGCCTGCTGCGAACGGCCGAGTCCGCATCGCCACTGGACGCCCCGGCGGTGGGCACCTCACTGCTTGCCTTCATCGTCATCTACACGGCCATTTTCGGCGCCGGCACCTATTACATCATGCGGTTGATGAACCGTCCCGCGCTCGCCATCGGCGGCCCTGTCGACCAGGACGGCCCGCTGCGGTCCGGCGGCATCATGCCGGGGCCAAGTCACAAGAAGGATGCGACCGGCAATGTTTGAGCTCGATCTGGCCTTCATCTGGGCGGCGCTGATCGCCTTCGCCGTTCTCGCCTATGTTATTCTGGACGGGTTCGATCTAGGCGTCGGCATCCTGTTTCCCTTCTTCCCGGCGGGCGAGCAGCGCGACCTGATGATGAATTCCGTGGCGCCCGTCTGGGACGGCAACGAAACCTGGCTGGTGCTTGGTGGCGGCGGATTGATGGCCGTCTTTCCGCTGGTCTACGCCACGGTGCTGCCGGCCCTTTACGTGCCGATCATCGCCATGCTGCTCGGCTTGGTCTTTCGCGGCGTCGCCTTCGAATATCGCTGGCGCACCCATCGCGGTCGTTGGATCTGGGACTGGGCCTTCTTTCTCGGCAGCGTGGTCGCAGCGTTCGCGCAGGGCATCGCCCTCGGTGCGCTCGTGCAGGGCATCGCCATCGAGAACCGCGAATATGCCGGTGGCTGGTGGGACTGGCTGACACTCTTCTCGATCGTGACCGGCACCGCTCTGGTGGTCGGTTACGCGCTTCTCGGCGCGACCTGGCTCAACATGAAAACCACCGATCCCGTCCGCAAGCGGGCGCGCGGTTTTGCCTGGGCGACCATGATCGGCACATTGGCGCTGATCGGCCTCGTCAGCCTCTGGACGCCCTTCATCGATGCCATCTATTTCGAGCGCTGGTTCCGCTTCCCGACGATCATCTTCTCGATCATCGTGCCGCTGGCCATTCTCGGCTGCGTCTGGGCCATGTGGCAGGGGCTGAAACAGGAGCGTGACGCCTGGCCATTCCTCGCCGCGCTCGGCATTTTCATCCTCTGCTATGTCGGTATCGGCATCAGCTTCTACCCCTATATCGTGCCGGGATCGCTGACGATCTGGGAAGCCGCCGCGCCGGAAAGCTCGCTGAAATTCCTGCTCGTCGGCGCAGTCGTCCTCATACCGATGATCCTTGCCTATACGGCCTATGCCTATTGGGTGTTTCGCGGCAAGGTCGATCCGGAAAGCGGCTACCATTGAGCGGGGTCGGCAAACCAAGATCCAAGGGCGGAATGGCCCGCAAGCTGGGCTGGTTCGTCCTTCTATGGCTGGCCGGTGTGGCCGCCGTTTCGATTCTCGCCTATGGCATTCGGCTGATGATCGTGGCATGAAGGAATGACTGACCGACCGGTCGGGGATGAACGGTCCGGTCGGCGCGCGATGATGTTCTGGAGGAGACACCGATGGCCGAAGCCTTTATCTGCGATTACATCCGTACACCGATCGGCCGTTATGGCGGCGCGTTGTCGGCGGTCCGTGCCGACGATCTGGGTGCCATTCCGCTGAAGGCGATTGCGGAGCGCAACCCTTCCATGGATCTCGAGGCCATCGATGACGTTGTTCTCGGCTGCGCCAACCAGGCGGGCGAGGACAACCGCAATGTCGCGCGCATGGCTGTGCTGCTCGCTGGCTGGCCGGACGCCGTTCCGGGCGGCACGCTCAACCGTCTTTGCGGTTCCGGGCTGAACGCCATTGCCGACTGCGCCCGGGCGATCCGCGCCGGCGATACCGATCTGATGATCGCCTGCGGCGTGGAGAGCATGAGCCGCGCGCCCTTCGTCATGCCGAAGGCGACCAGCGCCTTCACCCGCAACAATGCCGTCTACGACACCACAATCGGCTGGCGCTTCGTCAATCCGAAGTTGGAAGAGCAATACGGCATCGAATCCATGCCGGAAACGGGCGAGAATGTCGCCGCCGATTTCGGCATCAGCCGGGAGGATCAGGACGCCTTTGCCGTGCGTAGCCAGCAGAAAGCGGCCGCAGCGATGCAGAATGGCCGTTTCGCCAAGGAGATCGTGCCGGTCACGATCCCGCAGCGCAAGAAGGATCCCATCGTTGTCGACACCGACGAGCATCCGCGCGCCGACACCACGCTGGAAAAGCTTGCCAAACTGCCGACGCCTTTCCGCAAGGACGGTACGGTTACGGCAGGCAACGCATCCGGCGTCAACGATGGCGCGGCGGCGCTGATCATCGCTTCGGAAGAAGCGGCGAAGAAGCACGGCCTGACGCCCATCGCGCGTATTCTCGGCGCAGCTGCGGCCGGCGTGCCGCCGCGCATCATGGGTATCGGACCGGCTCCGGCGACCAAGAAGCTCTGCGCGCGGCTCGGCATCAAGCCGGGCGATTTCGACGTGATCGAACTGAACGAAGCCTTCGCCAGCCAGGGCATCGCGGTGCTGCGCGAACTCGGCATCGATGAGGATGCCGAGCATGTGAACCCCAATGGCGGGGCCATTGCGCTTGGCCATCCGCTCGGCATGAGCGGCGCGCGAATCGGCGGCACGGCAGCCCTCGAACTGAAGGAGCGCGGCGGCAAGCTGGCGCTCGCGACCATGTGCATCGGCGTCGGCCAGGGTTTCGCGCTGGCCATGGAAGCAGTCTGACCGGGGCGCTCAGGCCGCCATCAGTTCGCGCACGGCGATCATATCGTCACGGAAGCGGGCGCGTTCGTCCGCTTTTCGCCTCTCATCGGGGATGCGCAGCAGAAAGGACGGGTGGACGGTGATGAAGACCCGCTGGCCCTCGTCGCTCTCGACGATCCGGCCGCGCTCCTTCGTCACCGCCACCGAGCGACCGAGCAGGCTTTGCGCAGCGGTTGCGCCGAGCGCGACGGTCAGGTCGGGGTCGATCAGCTTCAATTCCTGACCGAGCCACCACCGGCAGGTCTGAATCTCGTCGCCATTGGGCTTCTGGTGCAGGCGGAACTTGCCGCGCGGCTGGAATTTGAAATGCTTGACCGCATTCGTGACATAGACGGTCGAGCGGTCGATCCCCGCATCCTGAAGCGTCGCATCGAAAAGCTGGCCTGCCGGGCCGATGAAGGGCTGGCCGGAAATATCCTCCTTGTCGCCAGGCTGTTCGCCGACGAAGACGAGCGGCGCATCCGCCGGCCCTTCGCCGAACACGGTCTGGGTTGCCGGTTCGTGCAGCGGGCAGAGCCGGCATGTCTCGGCCTGTTTGCGCAGGGTTTCGAGATCGTTGGCGGGCGGAGGCAGCGTGTTTCCGGTTTCGCCCATTTCCGCGCCTTTCCAATGGCGGTCGCGGATCGCCGCATGGGTCGGCGGAGGCACACTCGGCATCGCGGCGACCATGGCCTTCGCCCGGTTTTCCGCGCCGGCGATGAGGTCCGGGATGAGCGCGGCCTCCGGCATGTTCTTCCAGTATTTCTTTGGCATTTCCGACTGCATGGCTTTCACCTTCAAGCGCGCCGGGTTAAAGATATTGGAGAAATAGGTGCGCCAGAGCTCTTCGGTGGCATCCTCCGCCGGCGCATCCGACCTTTTGGCGGGCGGGCCGACCGTCAGCGTCTGGCGGTTCCAGTGGATCGATCCCTTCGGTGTCAGGATCGACCAGTTCATCTGCGCGAAACGGCGCATGAAGAAGCCGGCCTCCCGCTCCACAATGAAATGGTCTGGCTCGAACCAGGCGACGTAGCGCGCCTCATCGTCGCTCGCGTCGACTTCGCCGACTTTCCGAAAGCGAACGAAGGCGTGCATTTTGTGCGCATCGCGCCGGACCGATTTCACCATTGCTTCAAGCCGACGAATATCGCTGTCCGAGGCAATCCTCAGCAGGTTCGGCTCGTCCAGAACCCGGACCAAAAGATGATAGAGGAAGTCGTAGCGATCGGGATCGGAATGGTGGCTTGCCGTCTGCGCCTTCTCTACGAAGATCTTGGAGACATTAAACGTCGTGTCGCCAGCCGGTTGCGGGAGCGGTGAAGACGCCTCAGTGAAGAGGAACTGCGAGGCTGCCGATGGCGTCAGGAAGGTAACGGCGGAAGACGGCGCGCCCGCCAGCGCCAGAGTGCGCGCAGCCTTTCGCCAACCGTCGAAATCCATCTCGCTATCGAGCGAAATGGTGAACTGCTCTGCGAATTTCCGCGCGCTTTCCATCGCATCGCTCTCTCACTCTAGAACAGCGATAGCTGCTGTGGCTGAGGCGTTAAACGCGCGCGAAGATTTTCGGTTTCCGTCAAGCCACCCGGCGACCATCCCGCAGCTGTGATGAAAGGACGGATTTTCTGGATCGACTGGACGATCGCGCCAACATCTTCCAGCCGCAACGTGCGGTAACGCCGCACTTGCAGGATTTTTGCCACCGCCTTCGTGCCGAGACCAGGAATGCGCAGCAGCATTTCCCTGTCGGCACGGTTCACATCGACCGGAAAGACATGGCGGTTGCGAAGTGCCCAGGCGAGCTTCGGGTCGATGGCGAGATCGAGCATTCCATCGGGCGATCCATCCAGAATTTCTTCATTCGCAAAACCGTAGAACCGCATCAGCCAATCCGCCTGATAGAGACGGTGCTCACGCATCAGTGGCGGTTTCATCAGCGGCAGGGCAGCGGATGAATCCGGAATGGGCGAGAAGGCCGAATAATAGACCCGGCGCAAATGGTAAGAGCTGTAGAGCCGAGCCGAGCTTTTCAGAATGATCGCATCGGAGGTCGGATCGGCGCCGACGATCATCTGCGTGGACTGACCGGCAGGTGCGAAACGCGGCTTGCGTTTCGTCCTCATCGTCGGCTCACTTCGGTTTTCGATGGCCCCGCGCACCGTACCCATGGCCCGGCGGATCGTCTGCGGCTTCTTTTCAGGAGCGAGCCGCTCGACGCCGCTATCGGTAGGCAGTTCGACATTGATGGATAGGCGATCGGCGTAAAGGCCTGCCTGTTCGAGCAGGGCAGGATCGCATTCGGGGATGGATTTGAGGTGGATGTAACCCTTGAAACAATGATCGATACGCAAACGCCGCGCGATCTCCACCATCTCGCCCATCGTATCGTCCGGCGAACGGATCACACCCGAAGACAGAAATAATCCTTCGATATAATTGCGCTTGTAGAACTCCAGCGTCAGATCGACCACTTCCTCAATAGTGAAGCGCGCGCGCTTCGTGTTCGATGAGGATCGGTTGATGCAATAGCTGCAATCGTAGATGCAGAAATTCGTCAGCAAAATTTTCAAAAGCGAGATACAGCGTCCGTCCGGCGCGTACGCATGGCAGATGCCCATGCCTTCGGTCGAACCGATTCCACCCTTGCGGCTGTCGCGCTTCGACGAGCCGCTCGATGCGCAGGACGCATCGTATTTCGCGGCATCGGAAAGAATCGCCAGTTTCTCACGAACACTGATCTTACTCATCCGTTCAATTTATGTTCTTGAAAAGTTCACGTCAATGGAACAACGATTCGCTTTCGATTGATAAAAGCGAATCTGAAGAAGACGTTAAGTGAACAGCTATGCGTTCAATCGTGAATATCGACGATGCCGCAATCGCCGGCTTCGGATGCGAAGGCGAGACGCCGGCCGCTTCCGTCCCATGCCATTGCCGTTAGCGGTCCTTGGCCGGGGCGGCGCATCAGTGCTTCCTGGGCATCGGCGAAACGCACGGCGAGAATCATGCCGTCGCGATAGCCGATGGCGACCATCGGTTCGGTTGGGTGGCAGGCCACCGCCGTGACCAGGGAATCGCCACGCGTGCCGAGTTCCAGCGGGGCCTTGCCCATCGGCCCGTCTTTGCCCTGGAACGGCCAGACGATGGCGGCGCTGGCGCCGGATGAGGCCAGCCATTTGCCTTTGGCGCTCCAGGAAAGGCTTTTCACCTTGGCGGGGTAACCTTCCATGCGCATGTGACGGCCATCGGCCAGTCGCCAGCCATGCAGCGCCGGCTCCTGCATGGCAGTGACGAGGCTGTCGCCATTCGGCGAAAAGGTCGCCAGCAGATGGGCGCCCTGCCAGCCGAGAACGGTCGGCAGGCTGTCGGTCGCAGGGAAGTGCAGGCTGACGCCATTATAGTGCGAGCAGGCAAGGCGCAGACCCTTCGGCGCGAAGGCCATCGATTCGACACTGCGTTCGTGCTCGATGGTTTTCGTGCCGTTCTTCAGCAAAACTTTCGCAAACTTGCCGTGAGCATAGGCAACCGTTCCATCCGGCGCGCTGGCGATGGCGGCAATCCACTTGCCCTTCTCGTGCGCCAGTTCCTCGCAAGCGCCGTCCGCGCTCGTCGCGACGATCCGGCCATCTTCGCCGCCCGTCAGAATGCGCCGGCGCTTCGGATCGGCCACAAAGCACAGAAGGCCGTCATGCGTTTCGGTCGCACCGGTATTCTCGCCAAGTCTATGCAGCACACCGTCCGCGTCGCCGAAAAAGGCGGTCTCGCCGAGCCAGCCCACATGGCCGACATGGCCGTCGAGATCGAGCGGAGCGACGGAGGGCATCAGCCGGTCGCCAAACAGGATTCGAAGCCATCGCGCAGCGCGGCCTCGTCCAGATCGCGGCCGATGAAGACCAGCCGGCTTTCGCGCGTCTCATCGTCCCGCCAGGGGCGCTGGTGATCGCCCTCGATAATCATATGCACGCCCTGAACGACGTAGCGTTCATCGTCGCCTGCAAAGGCGATGATGCCTTTAAGGCGCAGAATGTTCGGCCCCTGATCCTGTGTCAGGTTCTGAATCCATGAGAAGAAGCGATCCGGGTCCATTGCGCCGGCGCGCAGCGACACGCTCTTCACCGTCAGGTCGTGAATGGCGGCAGGACCATGACTGTGATCATGATCATGGTGATCGTGATCGCAGGCCGGGCCGCATTCATGGTGTGGGTCTTCGTGATCGAGGAAATGCGGATCGTTGTCGAGCACGCGCTTCAGATCGAACGCGCCGCGATCCAGCACATGGGCCAGATCGACATTGGAGCGCTCGGCGTGGTGGATGGCGGCGACAGGGTTCAGCGCGCGGATGAGCCGTTCGACCTCGGCCAGTTCGTCCGGCGAGACCAGATCGGTCTTGTTGAGAACGATCACATCGGCGAAGGCGATCTGATCCTCGGCCTCGCGGCTGTCCTTCAGGCGCTGGGGCAGATGCTTGGCGTCGACCAGCGCCACCACGGCGTCGAGCGCAGCCTTTTCCTTCACATCGTCGTCCATGAAGAAGGTCTGGGCTACGGGCGCGGGATCGGCCAGGCCGGTCGTCTCCACCACGATGGCGTCAAAGCGGCCGGGCCGGCGCATCAGGCCCTGCACCACGCGCACCAGATCGCCGCGTACCGTGCAGCAGATGCAGCCATTGTTCATCTCGTAGATCTCTTCGTCGCTTTCGACGATGAGGTCGTTATCGATGCCGATCTCGCCGAACTCATTGACGATGACGGCATAGCGCCTGCCATGGGCTTCGGAGAGGATACGGTTGAGGAGTGTCGTCTTGCCGGCGCCGAGATAGCCGGTAAGGACGGTGACGGGCGTAAGCTGCCGTTCGGCGGTGTCGGTCATGGAACCCTCGCATGTTCGTGCCGCTCATATAGGCGAGGGGGACTGCGCCTTCCTAGGGGCCGAGCGTGAAAAGGTCGCGAGATCGAAAGCGGCCATGTCACGCGCCAGTTCGGCGAGACCGCTTCCGGCCCGATCGATGAGTTGTCGACCGATTGCGGCCGAGGCGAGGGCGGCGTTGCCGGTGGCGCCGTCGGGGTTGAGATCGTCCATCAACCAGCCGAAAGCATGCGGGCCATAGGCGCGCAGATGGGCAAACCGTTCGGCAAGGTCTTTCTGGGCGCTTGGAAAGTCGCGTGCCTTCTTCATATTTACCCGGTCCGGTGCAATGGCCAGCATCACGGAGGTTTCGATCTGGCCGGCATGGATGCCGAGCGCGCGTTCGTCCGCCGATACGATCTCGCCGGGCCGGATGAAGCGGTGCCAGTTGGTCGCAACGGCCAGTATAGCGTGCTTTCGGCGCAGTTCGGTCGCGACGATTGTGAGAAGCGGTGAATTGCCGCCATGGGCGTTGAGGAGCAGAAGGCGGCGGATGCCCCGCGCCGCCAGAGCGTCGCCGATCCCGATCCAGCGGTGAATGGCCTCGTCCCAGTCGAGCGATTGCGTGACCGGCCAGTTCAGATGCTCCGGCGAATAGCCGAGCGGTTCGGCGGGAAGGATGCTTAGCGGCAGGTCCGGTGCAGCAGCCTTCAGCGCGTCCGCCATGGCGGTGGCGATCAGCGTGTCGGTCTGCGGCGGCAGATGCGGGCCGTGCTGCTCGGTCGCGCCGAGTGGCAGAACGGCAATCGTCGCCGCTGCGGTGGACCTTTGTCGGCTATCCATCATAAAAGATGTCCATTGTTTCGCTGGCTGATTTTATCAGCAGCAGTTCGTCCGGCTAGCGGTCAAGCGTCAAGAAAGGTTCGAAAGCAGAGATGACCAAGATCGACAGGCAGGATATGGGGCGCCTGCCAGCCAATCCGAAAAAGATGAACAAGGTGCCGAAGGGCGCCATGCTAAGCCAACTGGTCTCGACCGCCCGCGGCGCCCGTACGGCCTTGTCTGCGCGACTTTCCGAACTGGGCCTTCACGCCGGCCAAGAGCAAATCCTGCTTGCCTTGAGCGATGAGGAGCAGTTGCCCCTATCCTCGATAGCGGACCTTCTCGGCGTGCGTGCGCAGACCATAACCCGCGCCATCACAAGGCTCGAAGCGCAGGGGCTGGTCTTTCGTACGCCATCGCAAGAGGATGGCAGGGTCAGCTTCATCGCTTTGACACAGGCCGGACGCGATATCGTCGGTGATGTGAAAAAAGCGGTAAAGAAGGTCGAGCGCCAGATGCTCAGATCGCTGGACAAGGTTCAGCAAAAAACGCTTCTGCGACTTCTGGAAACCGTCGACATCGAATTGGCCTCCATTGCGACGAAGCGGTCCGGCGGATAGGTCATGAGCTCATAAATGGAGCTGTTTTGGCGGCTGAATGGGCAAAGAGATGGGCGGAAGCGCTTGAAAAGCGTGTCGGCCACACGGTTGAAAGCGCTGACAATGCAGATCGAAGCCCATTCGCCGTTCGGAGAATATGGCTGATTTGCCCACCCAATGCGTTGCGAAGGCATAGAAAATGCAGACATTTCCTTCGCCTTCGCGCCTGTTGTCCGGCCAAATCCGCTCATACCAAAATCAACCCCATTTATGAGTTCATGACCTGGCCTTACACTATCGTCTCGGGTCGGACGGCATTTGATTTCGCGCGGCGATGCGGCATAATTAAACTGTTTAAACGCCGCTCGAGGACCGCATCCTGGCACAGAAAATCAAATTATCGACGATTGCCGACGCACTGGGCGTATCCACCGCGACGGTTTCGTTGGCGCTGCGCGACAGCCCGCTGGTGGCGGAAACGACCCGCGAACGGGTCAAGGCCCATGCGCTTGAGATCGGCTATATCTACAATCGCCGGGCCGCTTCGCTCCGCACGTCGCGCTCGGGCATTGTCGGGGTTGTCGTCTATGACATCATGAACCCGTTCTTCGCCGAAATCCTGAAATCCATCGAGAGCGAGCTGGACCGAAGCAAGCAGACCTTCATTCTGTCCAACCACTACGATTCGGTGGAAAAGCAGCGCAATTTCATCGAGACGCTGCTTCAGCTCGGCGCCGATGGCATGATTATCAGCCCGGCCATCGGTACGCCGTCGGACGACATCAACCTGGCCGAAAAGAATGGTATGCCCGCGGTGCTGATCGCCCGCTCGGTGGAGGGTGTGTCCGCGCCGGCCTTTCGCGGCGACGACGCGTTCGGCACGGGCCTTGCCACCGATCATCTGATCGGCCTTGGGCATAGGCGGATCGCCCATGTCGGCGGAACGGATCAGACCTCGACCGGTCGCGACCGCTATGCCGGCTATCGCATGGCCATGCAGCGGGCGGGACTCGACGTGCGAGACGACTGGCGCATCTCCGGCCCGCGTACCAAACTGGCCGGTTTCGAGGCCACCGAAGCGTTTCTCAACCTTCCGGATCAACCGACCGCGGCCGTCTGCTGGAACGATCTTGTCGCGATCGGTCTCATGAACGGCCTTGCACGTGCCGGTCATCAGGCCGGCAAGGACTACTCCATCACCGGCTATGACGATCTGCAGGAGGCGGCGATCGCGACCCCGGCTCTGACAACGGTGTGGAACGGCCAGCGCGAGGTCGGGCGCATGGCGGCCAAGACGCTGGTGGCGCGGATCAACAACCACCCGACGATCAGCGGGCTGCAGCTTATCTCGCCAGAGCTTCACATTCGGGATTCGACCGCGACGCCATAGGTTTGCAGGCCCGATCTCGGCTATTTCGCGTAACGGCCCATTAACCAGAAACCTGCGAGCATGAACGCCGTTCATTCTTTGCGAGTCGTTTCATCATGCGTGTCCTTTTCAGCCTCGGTCTTTTCGTCGCCTTTGGATCGGCTGCCTTTCTGGTCGATGGGGGGCGCTGGCACGCCGGTCCTGTTTCAACGGACAATGTCGTGACCGGTTCGGTGAGCAGGGCTACTCCCGTTTATCAGGCGGTCGTCGAAGGCGAGCGCGTGAGATGCTGGTTGAATGCGTCCCGGAAGAGCGCCGATTACCGGTTCGTCGGTGCGGAATGCGGTCGGCTGGGTATCGAACAGATAGAAGCGGCTTCCGTCGGCATCGAACGAACTGGCGATCTGGAAGTGACAGACAAGGCCGGCAAAACGCTGCTGCACTTCTTCTCGGCCGATGGCGATGGTTGGGAGGCCGCGCCCGAAACCGGCCAGCTCATCGATCTGATCGCAACCTCCGACTGACCATCGCTGTCAGAGCCGATGGTGGGCGATCCGCCTTCCCGGCAGCACGCTCTTCTCATCAATGTCGATGATCCTCGTGGCCGTCATGATCGTTTGGTCTGCCGTGACCGATCGGGGCTGCATCGGTACAGGCATGGGCGGCGCACTCGCATTCCAGCGTGGCGTGAGCGATCGCGAATTCGTCCGTCAACCGTTGCTTTACGGCTTGCTTGATCGCATCGGCGTCGGCCCAGCGGCCGGCCTTTATCGCCAAATGCGCATCGACCGCGTTCTCGTGTTCCTGCATCTGCCAAAGATGCAGATGATGAACGTCCGCCACGCCATCCACGCTGCGCATCCTGTCCAGCACGTCGCTGACGTCGATCTGCGGCGGGCTGCCGAGCATTAGAATGCGGATCGCGCCGCCGATCTCGGCGAAGGACTGCCATAGAATGTAGGCGGCGATCATCATCGTCACGATAGGATCGATCAGGCGCCAGTCGTATAGGATGATGAGCGTGCCGGCAAAAATGACCGCAATGGAACCGAGCGCGTCCGCGACATTGTGCAGGAAGGCGGCGCGGATGTTCATACTCTCCTTGGAGAGGGAAAAGGTCAGCAGCGCGGTGAGGGCATCGACCACCAGCGCTACGCCCGCAATGATGACGACCAGCCAGCCATCGACGCCCTGCGGGTCGATCAGCCGCAGCACGGCTTCGTAAACGAGGTAGAGGCCGATCACGATCAGCGTGGTGTAGTTGATGAGGGCGGCCACGATCTCGGCGCGACCATAGCCGAAGGTCATCGTGGCATCGGCCTCGCGCCGGGCGATCTTCCGGGCAAAGAAGGCAATGACGAGTGCCAGTGCGTCGGACAGGTTGTGAATGGCGTCGGCGATCAGCGCAAGGCTACCGGACAGGATGCCGCCGGCGATCTGGGCGACGGTCAGGCCGAGATTGACGACGACCGCCCAGAAGACCCGCGCATCGCCGGTTTCGGGGTCGAGATGGGCGTGGCCGTGATGGCTATGCGGCATGATGTATCCTTGATCCTCCGGCCAGCGTTTCGACTTCGATCTGCGTGGTCATGGCGTGGTCTTTCCCTGACATGCCGAACTGTCTACAACCTCTAGCGGCTAGAGGTTCAAGAGGCTTTTTTGCGATGTTCTCGATAGGCGAACTGTCCCGCCGGACTGGCGTCAAGGTGCCGACGATCCGCTATTACGAGCAGTCCGGCCTGATGGAACAGCCGGAGCGCTCCGCCGGTAACCAGCGGCGCTATTCGGTGGCGGCGCTGGAGCGGCTGTCCTTCATCCGCCATGCGCGGGCGCTCGGCCTGTCGATCGATGACATTGGCGAACTCGTCGAACTGGCCGCGGACCCGGAGCGGCCTTGCGGCGAAGCCCACGCCATAGCCTCGGCTCATCTTTCCGCCGTCCGCGCGCGAATCGCGAAACTACGGAAGCTCGAGCGCGAACTGAAACGGATCGTCGGTCTCTCAGATGCCGGATGCCTCGGTGAATGCAGCGTCATTCATTCGCTGGCCGATCATCGTTACTGCGCAAGTGAGCATTAGGCGTCTGCGGACCGCCTACAATCTGCTGGCGGCATGATCGCGCACGGCATCGCCGAACGCCTCGAAAATGCGACGCGACAGGTCGTCATCCTTTGCCCAATATTCGGGGTGCCACTGGAAGCCATAGGCAAAGGCTTCGGCATTTCTGACCCGCACGGCTTCCACCGTGCCGTCCGGGGCGCTTGCTTCGACGGATAGGCGATCCGCCACACGATCGATCGCCTGGCGATGGAGCGAGTTGACGGCGATGTCGGTCTTGCCGAACAGTTCGGACAGCGCGCTGTCTTCGGAAACCCTGACGTTTTGCCGAATGGCGAAACGTTCGTCCTGCTCATCGGACGGGACGAAGCGATGATCCATCCGACCGGGCAGATCCTGAATGTCGTTGGCCAGCGTTCCGCCCAGCGCCACGTTAAGCTCCTGATGGCCACGGCAAATGGCCAGAAGCGGCAAGCCCCGGTCCAAAGCCGTCCGGATAAAGGGCAGGGAGGTTGCGTCGCGAGCCGGATCGAACGGGCCATGCTTCTCCGTTGCGGGCTCTTCATAATTGTCCGGATGCACATTGGAGCGCGCGCCAGTCAGCATCACCCCATCGACCGCCTCGAAGATGGACGGATAATCGGTTCTGTCGCCGAAGGCCGGAACGATCAGCGGTTGCAGGCGGGCAACGTCCAGCGCGGCTTTCAGATAGGTGTCCGGTGTGGCGTGCCAGACATAACTGTCCTGAACCAGCGTATCGGCGACGATGGCGATGAGCGGCGATGACATGGAGTGGCGTTCCGTCTGTTGGCCTCGATCGGTCAGAGTCTGTTTGTGAGTGGGCCGCAGCCGGAAGTCAAAAGGATAGACGACACCAATTTGTATGCCTATGGTCCGTTCCAGCTCTGAGAATGGCGGCCAACCGCCATCCGTGCTGTTACATATACGAACGATACCGAACCGGGAGGAATTTATGGATCGTCGCGACTTTTTGCGTAAGGCGGGTGTCGCCGGAGCCGGCGCAGCAGCTGCAACAGCGCTGCCATCGGCCACGGCCATCGCTCAGGATGGGGATATGCCGGAGATCACCTGGCGTTGTACCTCGTCTTTTCCGAAGGCGCTGGATACCATCTATGGCGCAGCCGAGACCATGGCCAAATTCGTCTCCGATGCGACCGGCGGCAAGTTCAACATCCAGGTCTTCTCGGCCGGTGAGATCGTTCCGGGCCTGCAGGCTGCCGACGCAGTCAGCCAGGGAACGGTGGAACTGTGCCACACGGCCTCTTACTACTACTGGGGCAAGGACCCGGTCTATGCGCTCGGCACGGCGATTCCGTTCGGCCTGAATGCGCGCCTGCAGAATGCCTGGTTCTACTATCCGACGACCGATGGTGTTTCGGGTATCGACCTGCTGAACGAGTTCTACGCCACGGAAGGCCTGATCTCCTTCCCGTGCGGCAATACCGGCGTTCAGATGGGTGGCTGGTACCGCAAGGAGATCAACACGCCCCAGGACCTCAACGGCCTGAAGATGCGTATCGGCGGCATGGGCGGCAAGATCATCGAGAAGCTCGGCGTCGTGCCGCAGCAGATCGCTGGCGGCGACATCTATGCCGCACTCGAAAAGGGCACCATCGACGCAACCGAATGGGTCGGCCCTTACGATGACGCCAAGCTCGGCTTCAACAAGGTCGCCCAGTACTATTATTATCCAGGTTGGTGGGAAGGCGGTCCCGTTCTCAACACCATGGTCAATCTGGATAAGTGGAACGAGTTGCCGGACGCCTACAAGGCCGTTCTGGAAGTCGCCTGCCGTGCGGCCAACACCGATATGATGGCCAATTATGACGCCAAGAACCCGGCGGCGCTGAAGCAGTTGCTCAATGAGGGCGCGCAGCTTCGTCCGTTCAGCCAGGAAATTCTCGAAGCCGCGTACAATGCGGCGCGGGAAACCTATGAGGAAATCTCGGCGGAAAACGCGACCTTCAAGAAGATCTACGACCACCAGCTTGCGTTCAAGAAGGACGCCTATCTGTGGATGCAGCTGGGCGAAAACACCTACGATACGTTCCTGATGATCCAGCAGCGCAACAACGCGCTCTGATCGCCGCACAAGGTGAACATCGAAGCCCGGCGGTCGTCAGACCGCCGGGTTTTTGTTTGGAGGTCAAACTATGTGTGATTTTTGGCAAGGTTTCGCAGGAGTAGCCATCGGTGCGATTGTCACGATTATAGGTCAATTTGCGAGAGATCGGTGGCTTAGCCGCGATCAAAGGATCTTGGATGAAAAACGAAAGGCTTTACTCCGCTCAATGCTTGAGAAGCCGGGACCCGAAGGTTGGCGAAAGATGGAAACACTCTCGGGTGTCATCGGAGCTGATCGCGAAGAAACTGCGCGGCTATTGATCGAAATGGATGCTCGCTCATCCGAAAGAGGTACGGATGTGTGGGCATTTACTAGAGATAAACCTCTGCCTAAGGCCGACAACTAAAGGAGACGGCCATTTCCTCAAAGCTTGCGCATCGCGACCCGGCAATCGTGGAATGCCGCGCCGCCATGGGGGGCGATGGGATCGGCGCCGATAAGCGTGTTGATGCCCCGCCCGTTCTCGTGCGCCCTGTTCGGCCAGATGCCTTCGGCCACGACGGTGCCGACAACCGCGCTCTGCGCAACGGTCGCGTGCAGGACGACCTCGCCCCGCAGGTTGGACAATGCGATCCGGTCGCCATCGGCGATGCCGAGCCGGGCGGCGTCGACACTGTTCAGCATCGCCGTCGGACGGTTCTCCTTCTTTCGCGATGTCGGGGTCTCGGCAAAAGAAGAATTGAGGTAGTTGCGTGCCGGCGCCGTCACCAGGCGGAACGGATGAGCCGCGTCGGCCTCCTCCAACAGATCGCCCGGATGGTCGGGCAGGGACGGCATGGCAGCGACAGGGCCCTGCAGACCCAGGCTGTCCGCCGGGCGCTGGCCATTCTGGACCCCGGTCCAGTCGGGATCGAAGTGAAACAGCCCGTCCGGATGGGCGAAGCCGTTCATATAGTGGGCCTCCTTGAAGGGAAGCGCCTTGTCCACCCAGCGCTTTTCGACCAGTTCATCATAGGTCCCGAGATCGCTCCGCTCGGCCAGATCGTCGAGCATTTCGCGCTCGGTCAGTCCGAACCCTTCCATCTCGGCGACGTCCAACCACCGCGCCAGTTCCTCGAACACGAAATGGTTCGGCTTCGGCCCCTCAGGGGGATCGATCAGCTTGGGGCCGGGCAGGATATGGGTGTGGCCGCCGCCGCGATAAATATCGTCGTGCTCCAGAAACATGGTGGCCGGCAGAACGACGTCGGCCAGTTCCGCCGTCTCGGTCATGAACTGCTCATGGACGACGGTGAAGAGATCGTCGCGCATGAAGCCGTTCCGCACCAGGGTCTGCTCCGGCGCGACATTCATCGGGTTGGTGTTCTGGATCAGCATGGCGGTAACGGGCGGGCCGCCATTCAGCGCGTCGGGATCGTTCGTGAGAATTGCTCCGATACGGCTCTGGTCGAGATGGCGGATGGACGGATCGGCCAGCGTTTTGCCTTTGACGAGCGATGAATCGATGCCGAAAATATCGCCATTGCCATGGAGGGCGCCGCCACCCTTCACCTGCCAGGCGCCCGTGACCGCCGGAATGCTGAGCGCGGCATGCATGGAGACCGCGCCGCCACGGCCGCGCGTGAAGCCGTAGCCGAGCCGGAAGAAGCTGTTCTTGGTGCGCCCGACGAGATGGGCGAAGGCTTCGATCTGCTCGACGGAGAGCCCCGTGATCGGCGCGGCCCATTCCGGCCCACGTGTCTCAAGGTGCGCCTCAAGCGCATCTGCGCCGCGCGTGTAGCGCGCCATGTAGTCGCGGTCGGCAAGGTCATCACGGAAGAGGACGTGCATCACGGCGCATGCGAGCGCCGCATCGGATCCGGGCTTCAGCATCAGGGCCGTATCGGCCTGACGCATCGTCTCGGTCTCGTAAACATCGATGACAACGATCTTAGCGCCCCGTTCCTTTCGGGCCAGGGTGGCGTGACGCATCACGTTGATCTGCGTGGCAACCGCATTGGTGCCCCAGATGACGATCACATCGGACTGATGCATTTCACGCGGATCAAGGCCGCGGATCGCGCCGCAACCGGCGTGGTAGCCTGTCCATGCCGGGTTGATGCAGATCGTGTCGAACTGATAGCTCCAGCGCATGGCATGACGCAGCCGGTGGATGCCGTCGCGCTGCACCAGCCCCATTGTGCCGGCATAGTAATAGGGCCAGACCGTTTCGGTGCCATGGGTTTCAGCGGCCTGTCGGAAGCGATCAGCCACGAGGTCCAGCGCCTCGTCCCAGCCTACCTGCCGCCACTGCCCGCCGCCTTTCGGCCCGGTGCGGATCAGCGGCGTCGTCAGGCGATCAGGGTGATGGACACGTTCTGCATAGCGGGCGACCTTGGCGCAGATCACGCCGTCAGTGTAGCTGTTCTCCTTGGCCCCGCGCACACGACCGATCCGCCCGGAATCGAGCAGCTCGACCTCCAGAGCGCAGGTGGAGGGACAATCATGCGGGCAGGCCGTGTGGCCGATACGGACAGTCTGGTTCATAGCCGGCACCATGCGTCGAAATCGCCGAAAATCGTGAGCGAAAAAACGTCATCATGACGCATTCGTCCACGATTCGGATCGGTCAGTTCTGGCGGCTGGGCTCCTGCTGCGGTGCGCCGAGTGGCTGGAGGTCCGGCAATTGCAATCCGGCTGGAACGCCGGACCCTGCCGCGTTGCCCGTCGCATCGCCAGTTCCTCTGCCGGTCTGCGACGGGTCTTCGGATGGCGGCGAAGAAGGCGTCGACTGACCGGGCGTATTGATGGGCGGCAATTGCAGATTGGGCAGTTGGAGGCCCGGTGTGCTGCTATTGGATTGGCCATTGCCATTGCCAGTGCCGCTGGATCCCGATGAAGACGGGCCGAGATTGAGTGGCGGCAATTGCATCGGATTGCCCGGTTGCTGACGCTGCTCCGGCGTCTGCTGGCCGCCGGCGTTCGGCTCGGGCGGCGGGGCGACAGTGACGGGCTCGTCCTTATAGTGAGTGACCAGGCGCGGGAAAGCGATGATCAGGCCGATCACAATGGCCTGCAACACGATATAGGGGATCGCGCCCTTGTAGATTTCCGTGGTTTTGACACCCGGCATGACCTTGTTCGTGACCTTGTCGAGCCATTCGGCTTTCGGCGCGATCGAACGCAGATAGAACAGCGCGAAGCCGAAGGGCGGCGTCAGGAAACTGGTCTGCAGGTTGATGCCAAGGATGATACCGAACCATATGAGGTCGATCTCCAGCTTCTCGGCGACCGGTGCAAGAAGCGGTACGAGAATGAAGGCGATCTCGAAGAAGTCCAGGAAACAGCCAAGAATGAAGACGATGATCGTCACGGCGATGAGGAAGCCAATCTGCCCGCCTGGCAGCGCCAGCATCAGATCCTCGATCCACACATTGCCGTTGATACCGTAGAAGGTGAGGCCGAAAACGCGTGCGCCGATGAGGATGAACATGACGAAGCTGGCGAGCTTCGTCGTCGAATAGAGCGCCTGGCGCATCACGCGAACGCTCATTCGGCCTTTCAGCATCGCCAGAACGAGCGCGCCGGTCGCGCCCATGGCGCCGCCTTCTGTGGGCGTCGCGATGCCAAGGAAGATCGTGCCCAGCACGAGGAAGATCAGCGCCAGCGGCGGAATGAGGACGATAATAACCTGTTCGGCCAGCCGGCTTATCAGGCCGAGTTTGGCGTAGCGGTTGATCAGCGACACCGTCAGGGCGAAGGCGACGGCGATCACGGCCGACCAGACGACGGACACCTCAAAGCGCGCATCGGCGAAGAAGTAGAGCCGGCCGACAAAATAGATCGCGACCGACAGAGCGAACATGACGAGCAGGGATATCACGCCCTTGCCCAGCGTTCGCGCTTCCGGCGGCAGGGCCGGAGCCCATTTGGGTTTCGCCAGCGTGACGCCGAAGACGTAGAGACAGTAAAGGCCGATGATGATCGCCGCTGGTAGCAGTGCGCCGACATACATATCACCGACCGACCGGCCCAGCTGGTCGGCCATGACGATCAGGACAAGGCTTGGCGGCACCACCTGCGCCAGCGTGCCCGCGCCAGCGATGGTGCCAGTCGCGAAGGACCGGTCATAGCCGTAGCGCATCATGATCGGCAGCGATATCAGGCCCATGGCGATGACGGATGCGGCGACGACGCCGGTCGTCGCTGCCAGAAGCGCGCCGACCAGGACCACAGCATAGGCCAGACCACCGCGTATCGGGCCGAAGAGCTGCCCGATCGTATCGAGCAGGTCTTCCGCCATGCGGCTGCGCTCGAGTATCAGGCCCATAAAGGTAAAGAAGGGGATCGCCAGAAGGGTGTCGTTGTACATCACCCCGTAAATTCGTTCCGGGTGGCTGCCGAGCAGTGGCCAGAAAAGGCGGATTTCGTTGGAGAATATGCTCATTTCCACGCCGATGACGAAGAAGAGCAGGCCGCCCGCGGCAAGCGTGAAGGCAACCGGATAGCCGATCAGAAGCAGCGCCATCACCGAGATGAACATGATGGGCGCCAGCTGATGTGCGATGATATCGATCATGGGCGGCTCCCCCCGATATCGTCATCGTCGTTCAGACCGCCGCCCTTCTCCATTTCCGCCACGGCTGGCGGAAGGTCGGAATCGTCCAGATGCGGGTCTTCCATGTCCCCGCGCAGAACGGCCAGGCGCTTGATCGCCTCCGACACGCCCTGCGCGAACAGCATGATGAATCCGACCAGAAGGATGAGTTTGGCCGGCCAGAGGATGAGCCCGTTGGCATTGCCGGAAATCTCGCCGCTATTGTAAGATCGCCAGAACCAGGGCCATGCCAGCCATATGAGTAGTCCGGCGAAGGGTAGCAGCGCCAACAGGTGCCCGCAAAGGTCGATTATATCGCGGGTGCGCCTGGACAGACGGTTGGAAACCAGATCGATGCGGATATGTTCATTGTCCTGCAGGGTCCATGCGGCGGCCATGAGGAAGACGGCGCCGTAGAGATACCATTGCAGTTCCAGAAGGGCGTTCGATGCACGGGGTATCGGCACCCAGTCCGGTACGGAACCGCCGAGATAACGGACCGTGGCATTATATGCCGAAACCAGAACGGCGACGAGAACAAGCCAGGAGACGGCCTTGCCGATGAACCGCGTTATCGCATCGATGATCGACGACAGGCCGATGAGAAGCGCCATGGCGTCCTGCTCCGAAGCTGGCTTTGCTATTTGCGGATTTTTACCCCTCCCGCTGGGGCATTTATTGGCACGGTCCCTTTGGCCTTGTCCAGTTGGTTTTCGTTCCCGTCGCGCACTTGCGGGTTCGATCGGCGTGGTCTTGGCGGTTCTTTCGATGCTGGCCGCACCCGCCGCGGCGCAGGAAAGGAATGCCGGTTCCGGGCCTGCCGAAACGGCAACGGAAAAGCGCGCGTCTGAACAAGGCAGGAGCGCTGCGCTGCCGGAAGAGCCCCTGAAAATTCTGTATTTCCGTCGCGCAGAGCGGCGGGCCGATGGGGCGGCGGAATTCGGCGAAGGTCTTGTCGATGCCGTAACGGCAATCAATGGGCGGGAAGGCGGGGTCAACAATGTCCCGGTGGTCCTGCGCCAATGCGACGCCCTGCCTGTCGATGGCGCAACATCGCTTTTGGATGACAGCGCCTGTGGCGGCGAAGCGAAGGGCGCTCTTCTGGCCATCGTATGGCCGCGCGAGCCGGTTGAGCGTTTCGTGATGGCGGGCGAACAGGCCGGCTTGCCCCTTCTTGCGCCGGTCAGCCGCGACATTCTGGCCGATGGCGAGCGGCTTCGCTGGTCGTTCGCCCCGCCGGTTTCGGAGGCAGGGCAGGCGGTTGCCCTCTTGCAACTGGTCCGGCAGGCCGACGCGAATGGTGAGGTTGCCAGCCGGATCGGACTCTTTCATACCACGGATGCGTGGGGCGTCGGCATGCGGGACACGCTGATCACCCTGGCGGATCTCGGTGGCGTGACGCTGCAGACATATTCGGTCCGGCCCGGCGAAGCACAGGATGTCGTTTCGACCTTTCGTGATTTCGGCGGCAGTCCGCCGGAGCGCCTGATCGTTTGGGGCAACGACAGTCTTTCCGACACGGTGCTGCGCGAGGCGGTCAAACGCGATTATCCGACAGTTCGTATTGTCGGCGGCTTTGCCGACGGCGCCTTCGAAACGGTACAGGATCTCGGAATGCGTGCGAAAGGCTTTCGGGTAGCAGCGCTGGCGGCGTTCGGCAGCCTGGACGCATCGACCAGAACGACAGTGGAGAGCGGCTTGCCCGATGAGGACGCTGCGCCGGTATCGCCACTCCGCATGGCGGGCCAGTTGATCGGCGCATTTTCGATCGAGGCATTGGGCGCTGCGCAGGAACTGGCCGAAGCGCGAATGCCGGCCCGCGCCGACGTTCGAAACGCGCTCGAACGGGTCAGGCTAAGGCCGCAGCGCATGCGGGCGTTGGACCTCGCCGAACCCTCCGCTGCCATCGGGCTGTCGTGCGAAGATCATGCCGGCGCTTTGCAGCCCACGCTGCTGCAATGGGATGGCGAGCGTTTCGTGCGGCTGGCCGCCCCTGAGGCGAAATCGGTTCCGCTGGCGCTTATTGCCGCTCGGGGCGACCGCGCGAAGCGGATCGTCAGCGAGATGGGCGGGAAACCCGCTGCGACGCCGGCCTGTCCGCAAACCGATCGCGCGGGCTGATCGCAGGCATCCTTTCTCGATGGGAACATACGGCCCGCTTGCCGAGCCTGCCGCATTTCGCTATTGGCTGGCGGAGTGGACGCACACAATGCCAACGAGGAGACCGTTCCATGGCCGAGCATCATCACGATAGCGCAGTCGAGACAGGCGCCGAGATGGACTATGGTCAGCATGAGAAGACCTACTCCGCCTTCGTCGATTTGACGAAATGGAGCGTGCTCATCAATGTTGCGCTGCTTGTGGCCATGGCGTTCGGTTTCTTCACCGCCGCCGGCTTCTTCTCCGCGACCGTTCTCTTCATCATTCTGCTTGTGGTCGGCTACTTCTTCATCAAATAACGACACGTTCTTCGTCGTCAGTGCCTGATTGAGGTGTTTGTGAACGCCGCCGTGGCCGACGGTCGTTCGGCGAACTTCTTTCGCTCGTGCATCGTTCCGGATTGCAATTCCGTCCGATCTGCCTTGCTGCCTGCTAGCGGTACTTTTGCTTTCGACTCAGTCTTTTAGCGGAACATGAGAGGTGTTCGCCTCCGTCATCGTAACCGAAGTGTGAACGGGTGAATTGAACCTTTTGCTCTGCCACGGCGTTCATATGCCACTAAGCGTATGATGCCTGGAGCGGGACATGGGTTTGATCGCGGGAGAAAGAACGGGACGGATGGCGGCAGGCGTTGCCCTCCTTGCCGCTGTTGCCGTGGCCTCGCCTGCCTATGCCGGCTATTACGACACCCTTCCCGAAGAAGCGCGCCGCAACATCCAGGATTATCTGGTCTGGACGGGCCATTACGACGCACCGATCGACGGTTCGATCGGTCCGCAAACCATCTCCGCCATTCAGGCGTGGCAGGCCGAACACGGCCACGCCGCAGACGGCATCCTTGCCGTCCTTGAAGCCGAAGCCATGGGCGAGGCAGCGCGCGAAGCCTATCGCCGCGCGCAGTTCACGATCGGCACCGATGGCGATGCAGGGCTGACCTACGGCCTGCCTTACGCCCTTGTCACCGTCGATGGGGACAATGGCTGGAACGGGCTGAATTTCGCCGATGCCGAGAAGCGCCTGCGCATCTCGTCCTTCCGTATGGACGAGATGGATGCCGAAAAGGTCGAATTGTTTGGCCAACATGTTTTCGACGACGTTCCCGGCTTTGAGACAACGACAGTCCGTTTCGACAACGGCAATTTGACCGTTCGCGGCGGTGACGATACCGAAATCATGCGTCTGGACGCCAAACTCTTCGGCGATCAGCTACGCGGCATTTTCGTCTGGATGGACCGGGCGCTGGTCGAGAAAAACCGTCATTTGCTGGCCGCGATGACCAACAGTCTGCAACTGGCGCCGGTCGAATCGCAGTCGCTTTTCGCCTCGAATGCGGATGATGGCGATGGCATTCGCGCGATCTCATTGCCCAATGCGCCAAGCGATGGCGAGTTTCCGAACGGGTCGGGCACGGGCTTCGTCGTGGATGCCAACGGTTCGATTCTCACCAATGCCCATGTCGTTTCCGGCTGCGGTCGCATTGAAGTGACGGGCGTTGGCGATGCGGCCATCATGGTTGCCGATGACAGCCTCGACCTCGCATTGCTGAAGGTCGAAGGCGCACACAGCCTAAAGCCCGCGACCATTGCCCTGGACGATCCCATGCTCGGCGAAGACGTGTTCGCCTTCGGCTATCCGTTGCCACAGGCGCTCGGCAGCGAGCTCGGATTTTCTCGCGGCAGCGTTTCGTCCATGGTCGGCCTGCGGTCCGAGCCCACACAGTTTCGCATGACCGCGTCTGTGCAACCGGGCAATTCGGGCGGCCCGTTGGTCGACGAAGAAGGCCGGGTCATCGGGATGGTCACCGCCAAGCTCGATGCAATGGCGGTCGCCAACGCGACGGGCGACATTCCCCAGTCGATGAATTTCGCGATCCGCTCGTCAGTTCTGCGGGATTGGCTGTCGGCGCAGGATATCGCTTTCGATGCAGCCGATCGTCAGGACGCCTACAAACGGGCTTCGGCCGTCGCCAGGACGGCGGCAGGCTATACCCACCAGATCGTCTGCTACGAAGAATAACAACAAACGACAGACGTAAGAGCGCCGCCGCGATCGTATCGTGGCGGCGTTCGTTTTTGTTCGATGCCGACGGCGAACCGTCAGCCTTGGCGGATTCCTGACGGTCTAGCTGGTAACGCGTCGCAGGCCTTCGCGGGCCGGTGCGTAGGACGGATCGAGCTTTGTCGCCTGCAGATAGGATTTACGCGCGCGGGCCGAGTCGCCACGGCGTTCATAGATCAGCGCCTGGTTCGCCCAGCTTTCCGCCACTTCATTGTCGAGCTTGATGGCCTGATTAAAGTCGGCGAACGCATTGTCCTCGTCGCCCTGGGCCAGATAGGATAGGCCACGTCCATTGTATGGCGCGGGTGCGTCGTTTTGCAGCGAGATGGCGGAAGCGAAGTCCTCGATGGCGTAATTGTGCTGACCCTGCTGCTGATAGAGCAGCCCACGATTGTAATAGGCGCGCGCATCGGTTGTATCGAGCCGGATCGCCTGCTCGTAATCCTGGAAGGCCGCCTGCGTGCGGTTCAGGTCGCGATAGAGGTTGCCGCGACCGATATAGGCGGCGTCATAGCTCTGATTGATCGAAATGGCGCGGTTATAGTCGGCCAGAGCGCCAGTGCGGTCGCCCTTCAGGCGCTTGATCAGGCCGCGGTTGGCCCAGGCCTGATAGTAGTTCGGGTTGATCTGCAGCGCCCTGTCGAAATCGGCAAGGGCCGCATCGTAGCGGCCAGCCTTGCCGTAAGCCGATCCGCGCACATTGTAGGCTGCCGGATCGTTGGGACTGCGCTGGATCACGGCGCTCAGGGAGGCGATATTCTCGGTCGAGCCTTCGGCAGTGTCGAGCGCGGTCAATTGTTGGCCGGTGCCGGTCTGACAGGCCGCCAGCGGCACGAACAGACACAGGGCCATGACGCGAAGCGCCGGAAACGGACGGTTCGCCGTTCGTGAATGGGATGCTTGCGACATGGCTTGCCAGATTGGCGTCTCGCGGAAGGTCGGTTTCAGCACGTCGTATGGTCCCCCTCAGGACAGTCCGGCTCCTGCCGGCCAACGTCTCGGTCGGCATATGAAAATGGCGGTAGGTTCCCCCACCGCCATCGGCACATAACGTTCGATTCGGTCAAAAAGGCGGCGCGATCAACGCGCGCCAGGACGACCGCCAAGAAGGCCTTCGCGCTGCGCGCGCTTGCGGGCCAGCTTGCGGGCGCGGCGAACGGCCTCGGCCTTTTCGCGGGCGCGCTTTTCGGACGGCTTCTCGTAATGGCCGCGCATCTTCATTTCGCGGAAGATACCCTCGCGCTGCATTTTCTTCTTCAGCGCGCGAAGAGCCTGATCAACATTGTTGTCTCGAACGAGTACCTGCACTTAAACGACCGTCCTGTCTTTTTTGCCCAAGCCATGGGCCGGTTGATAGATAAGCGAATGTCCGTTCCCGCTGGAACGCCCGAACCACCATGGGGTTGAGGAGCAAGACAAGCGCCGCGGTGCCGCCCGGCACTACGAATTGGAGCGGCCTATAGCAAAGAAGGGGCAATCTGTCCAGCCATTGTTGCCATCGGTACGCTGGCAGCGGACAGTCCTTTATCCCACATAAGGAAGCCGTAGGCGACGAGGTGTGAGGGCCCGATGACGCAAATCGCTATTGGACCGGGTCTTGCGGAACGAATCGTCGCCCTGGACGCCGAGGGCTATGATCGCGCGGATATTGCGATCTGGCTTCAGCAGCAGGGCCTGCCCGCCGAACATGCATCGACGCTCGTCGCAGAAATTCTCGAGGCCGAAGCGATGGGGGAGATGGCCCGGCGGGGCGCAAAACCTCCCCTGCCGCCGGTTGCGAAGGCCTCGCGCGGAGTGTTGCGTTTCGCCGCAGCCGCATTGCTGGTTCTGGCCGCATCGTCGCTGACGGCCTGGCTGGCGGGGTTTCTGCCGGACATTTTCGGCTGGGTGAAACTTTACGGTATCGGGCTTCTGTTCGGCCGGCTACTGGCCACTGTGGCCGGGCTCGTCTTCGCGCTGATCGGTATCGCGATGGGCGCGGACGGCCGCGATTACCCGCTCATGGCCGGTGCGCTCGCCGGGGCGGCGCTGTTCTACGGCTTCGTTCTGCAATGGGGCGGCTTCTGATCGCCGCAAGCGAGGAACGAAAGGCGGGATTGCCGCGTTTGCCGTTCATAATCCAAAACGATTGAGGGACTTACGATGACCGATCTTATTGCTTCACAATCGATTGCCGAGCAGGGTTTCCTGGCCACGCTTCTGCTGGGCGGCGACAAATCGCCGGCGGACGAATTCAAGGAAGACCGCAAGAAAGACAAAGGCAAGATGATGGAGGACGAAGAGGTCGATGAGGGTCTGGAAGACACATTCCCCGCATCCGACCCAGTTTCGCCGACGCGCACTGACAAGCCTGCCGGCGCGGCGGACTGAATTCGTTTTTACCTGTACGTCACGATACGACCCCGCACGATTGTGCGGGGTTTTTCTATATCGACCCGATACCGCCATCCACGGCGATTGCCTGACCTGTCATGAAGCCATTTGCCGGATCGGCAGCGAACAGGATCGCGGCGACCACCTCGCTGACTTCACCAAGACGGCCCATCGGCACGCCGCGTGTCATGAAGGCCTCGGCCTCCGCTTCGGGTTGGCCGGATCGGGCGATTTCGTCGAGCGCCATCGGGGTGCGGGCAAATGCCGGACAGACCGCGTTGACGCGAATGCCGCGTCGCGCGTTTTCTGCCGCCGCCGTTTTCGTCAGCCCGACCACGCCATGCTTGGCTGCGGCGTAGACGCCGAGACCCGGCGCGCCGCCGAGGCCCGCCACCGATGCGATGTTGACGATGGCGCAGCCATTACGTGTTTTTGCTTCCGCCTGTAGCGCGGGGATCTGGGCAGCCAGTGCATGAAAGACTCCCATCAGGTCCACTTCGACGACCTTTCGGGCAAGATCGGCCGGAATGTCTTCCAGCCGACTGTACGAATGCGCGATACCAGCATTGTTTATCGCGATATCGAGACGTCCGAACCGCTCTTTGGCGACCGTCACCAATGTGTCGTGAAGGGATGGTTCGGTGACATCGCCCGACACATAGGCGAACCGGTCCGGCTCCAGTTCCGCCAGTGCTTCCGACGGTTCGCCGGCGAGATCGGAAAGGACGAGCAGGGCGCCTTCCGCCGCGAGTGCCTTGGCCGCCGCCGTGCCGAAGCCGCCATTGGCGCCGGTAACAATGATCGTGCGGTTTTCGAAGCGGTTCATGATCGTGCGTCCTCACTCAGCGACTTCACAGCGAGCTGGGCGAGAAGCGGCACGGCCCGGCCCATCTGTTTGCCGCGTTCGGGATTGGCCGCGTTGCCGTCAAGCGCGCGGCGGTAGACGCCCTGAAGGATGGCGGCCAGCCGGAAGAAGGAAAAGGCGATGTAGTAGTTCCAGTTGTCCGGTCGGGCGATGCCGCGCCGTTCGCAATAGCGCGCAACGTAATCCTCTTCCGAGGGCAATCCGTGTGACGCGCGATCGATGCCTCCAAGGCCCTTGAAGCCGCCCTGATGCGGCAGGCGCCATTGCATGCATTGATAGGCGAGATCGGCGAAGGGATGGCCGAGCGTCGACAGCTCCCAGTCGAGCAGTGCGATAACTTGCGGCCGGTCGGGTGCGAACATCATATTGTCGAGACGATAATCCCCATGCACGAGGCTGACATGGCCGTCATCCTCCGGCTCGTTCTCATCCAGCCAGGCGATCAGCCGGTCCATGGCTTCGATGGTGTCGGTTTCGGATGCGCGATACTGCTTGGTCCAACGGGAGAACTGCCGGGAGAAATAAGAGCCGGGCTTGCCGTAGTCGCTCAAGCCGACCGCCTCGACATCCACCGAATGAAGGGCGGCGAGCGTGGCGTTCATCGCATCGTAGATCGCCGCGCGCTCCTCGTTCGATTTCGTTTCGGGAACCAGCGGGTCCCAGAAGATGCGGCCTTCCTTGAACTCCATAATGTAGAATTGTCGCCCGATCGGGCTTTCGTCCCCGTCCGGCGACAGCGCGTAGACCTTCGGTACTGGCACATCGGTATCCGCGAGGGCGGATATAACGCGGTATTCCCGATCGACCTGATGGGCTGACTTCAAGAGGTCGCCCGGCGGCTTGGCGCGGAGCACATAGCGGCCGCTTTTCGCATCGATCCGGTAGGTCGGGTTCGACTGGCCCGCCGTTATCTTCTCGATCGCCTGGAAGGCCTCGAACCCTTCGACATGCTTTTCGAGCCACGGTGCGATGCCGTCAGCGGAGATGCCTTTCGGTTCATTTGTCATTTGGCTGCCTCCTCGATCATGGCCAGCGTTATCCACCGCGCGATCAGGGCGGGCCGTTCCTGCCCTTCGATCTCCACCTCCACGCGCCAAGTGAATTGAACATGGCCAGAGGGCCGCGTCGACAGATCGAGCAAGGTAAAGTTTCCGCGGGTCCGGCTTCCCGAAGGAACGGGCGCAAGAAAGCGGATTTCGTCGAAGCCGTAATTGATGCCGGTCGTCTGACCTTCCAGGGGCGGGATCGCCTCATAGGCGAAGGCCGATAGAAGCGAGAGCGTCAGAAAGCCATGGGCGATGGTGGTCGGAAAGGGCGTTTCGGCCCGGACCCGTTGTTCGTCCAGATGGATGAAGTTGTGGTCGTCGGTGATGTCCGCGAAGGCGGCGATCCTCGGCTGGTCGATGAGATGCCAGCTCGAACGGCCTATGGGTTTGCCGATACTGCCGCGCAGATCATCGAAAGAGACGCTTTGCAAGGGCTCGGCATCCTGCGTTCCGACGCTTTTGCGAGTGGTCACGATCTAGTCCTGAAACAGCTTCATGCCGTGCTGCACCGACTGCCCGCCATCGAGTGGCAGGATCGCGCCGGTGACGTATGCGCCGGCGCGCGAACACAGATAGAGGATGGCGCCGGCCATGTCGTCCGGCGCGCCGATGCGACCGAGCGGCACCTGCTTGCCGACCGCTTCGGCCTGCTCGTCGGTTGCTGTGGCGAACGCTGTCATGCGACTCTGGAAAGGGCCGGGCGCGAAGGCGTTCACCGTGATCCGGCGCTCGGAGAACTCATTGGCAAGCGTTCGGGTCAGATGATGAACCGCCGCCTTGGAGGCCGTATAGGAATAGGCGCCCTCGGCAATCGGCTGCGTGCCCATGACCGAGCCGATATTGACGACGCGCGCCGGGTCCTCGTCGGAGGCAGCTTCTTCCAACAGGGGCAAGAGGTTGCGGGTCAGATGGAAGATCGCAGCCACATTGATGCTCATCACCTTCTGCCATGCGCCGTAGGGAAAATCCTCGAAGTGGGCGCCCCAGGAAACGCCGGCATTGTTGACCAGGATCGACAGGCGGTCCGTTCGCTCCTTCACCGCAGTAGTAAGCGCTTCGAGACCTTCCTCGGTCGACACATCCGCGCCGAACCCTTCGGCCGAGCCAGGCGCGTCCATGCCGTTCAGTTCGTCGGCAACGGCCTTGCAGTCCTCTGCCTTGCGCGAGGCGATCATCACATGAGCGCCGCCATGTACGAGACCGGTAGCGATCATTCGGCCAATGCCGGTCGCGCCGCCCGTCACCAGCGCAGTCTTGCCCGCCACCGAGAAAAGGTCTGAAGTGAAATCGTTCATCGCGGCCTCCCAACCTGGCGCGGGGCGAAAACCGCTCTCCGCGTTGACAACATACCGAGTAGTATGCTCACATCGTCAAGAAGCACAAGAGCCGCCGGGAACGGTTCGCCGAATTGAAGGACCGGGACTCTTTCAAACGGGCGCTGCGAGGAGGAGAGGATGGCCAGCCAAGTCTCAAGCGAGAACTGGATGCCGGAGAATTCCCGCCTGGAGATTCTGCAGGCGGCGGCGGAAAGCTTCGAGCAACGTGGATTCTCCGCCACGTCGATTGATGATGTCGCGCGAATGCTCGGTTGCACCAAGGGGCGGATCTACCATCATTTCGGCTCGAAGGCCGATCTCTTCGCGGCGGTTTTCCGCCTGGGCATGGAGATGAATTTCGCCGCCGTCGAACCGCTGACCCATACCGATGCAAGCGCTGCCGATAAGTTGCGGATGATGGCGGAAGAGCATGTCCGCCAGATGGTGACTACGAAATCGTTCCAGCGCGTTGTCTGGGAGGGCGTGGAACTCTTGATGCGCGGTGCCTTGACGCCCGAGCAGCGGGACGAATGCCTGCGTCTTCAGCAGAGCCGCAAGCGCTATAGCGCGCTCTTTCGCGCGCAGATGAAACAGGCCAAGGCCGATGGCGCACTTCATTACGATGATCTGTCGGTTGCCACGCAGGTCCTCTTCACCTGCCTCAACTCGCCCGTCTTCTGGTACCGGCCGCGTATCGCCGACCTGCGCAAGGATCAGGACGCGGTGATCGAGCAGGTGGTGCGTTTCGGGCTGAACGGTCTTGGATTGAAGGAAGGATAGAAGCATGCCCGACATGAATCTGGGAATGACGGAACGCGCCGAGGCGCTGCGCGAACGAATCCGTACGATGATCGTCGACGAGATTCAGCCGCTGGACGACGAGTATCTGGCCGAGGTCTCAAATGGCGACCGCTGGACGCATACCGAACGCCAGATCGAGATTCTGGAGGGGCTGAAGCGAAAGGCCAAGGATGCCGGGCTCTTCAATTTCTGGCTGACCGATTCCGAACGCGGTTTCGGGCTGACGACCGTGGAATACGCCTATCTCGCCGAGGAGATGGGCAAGAGCCATCTGGCGGCCGAGATCTTCAACTGTTCCGCTCCCGATACGGGCAATATGGAGGTGTTCGAGCGCTACGGCACAGAGGCGATGAAAGAACGCTGGCTGAGGCCGCTTCTGGACGGCGAAATCCGCTCGGCCTACGCGATGACCGAGCCGGATGTCGCATCCTCCGACGCCACCAATATCTCGATGAGCTGTGTGCGCGACGGCGACCATTACGTGCTGAACGGCGAGAAGCACTGGATTTCCGGAGCGGGCGATCCCCGCTGCGCCGTCTATATCGTGATGGTCAAAACCGGTGGGGAAGACGACCCGAAACACCGTCGGCATTCGATGATCGTGGTGGATGCCGAGACGCCGGGTATCGGGATCGTGCGGCCCATGAAAGTCTTCGGCGAGGATGACGCGCCGCACGGCCACATGCATATGCGTTTCGACAATGTGCGCGTGCCGGCAGAGAACATGCTGGTGGGCGAGGGGGCCGGTTTCGAAATCGCGCAGGGACGGCTCGGGCCGGGCCGCATCCACCATTGCATGCGCGCCATCGGCAATGCCGAACGGGCGCTCGACATGCTGTGCCAGCGTTCGTTGAGGCGGGAAGCCTTCGGTAAGAAGCTGGCGCATCTCGGCGCCAATTACGACATCATCGCCGAGTGCCGGATGGAGATCGAACAGGCGCGGCTGCTTTGCCTGAAGGCGGCGTGGATGATGGATCAGGGCGACCCGCGCGCGGCTGCGCCGTGGATCAGTCAGATCAAGGTGGTGGCGCCGCGTGTTGCGCTGAAGGTCACGGACGAGGCCATTCAGATGTATGGCGGCACCGGCATCAGCCAGGACGTGCCGCTCGCCCGCATGTGGACCAATCTGCGGACGCTCCGCTTCGCCGACGGGCCGGATGCGGTGCATCGGCGACAGGTCGCCCGCGCCGAACTCAAGAAGCACACGCAGGAGAAGATTTGACCATGCGGGCAATCCTCGCCGAACAGTTCGGTCCGGTCGATGGGCTGTCCCTTGCGGAGATCGACGATCCTTCGCCCGGCAAGGGTGACGTCGTCGTGCAGGTCGGTGCCGCGGGCGTCAACTTCCCCGACGGGCTGATGGTACAGGGGCTTTATCAGGTCAAACCGCCTCTTCCCTTCGTACCGGGCATGGAGGCCGCAGGCACCGTTACGGCCGTGGGCGAGAGAGTGACTCATCTGAAGGCAGGCGACCGCATTATGGCGCTTTGCGGCACGGGCGCTTTTGCAGAACAGCTTGCTGTCTCGGCCGCCCGCTGCGTTCCGCTACCCGATGGCGTTTCGTTCTCGGACGCCTGTGCGTTGGGCGTGGGCTATTCCACCTCCCATCACGCCCTGAAACAGCGGGCCGATCTGAAAGAGGGCGAAACGCTGGTCGTGCTCGGCGCGGCGGGCCTGACCGGCCTTGCGGCGATCCAGATCGGCAAGCTCATGGGCGCGCGTGTGATCGCGGTGGCCTCAACGGACGACAAGCGCGCGCTGGCCTTGCAGAACGGCGCGGACGAGGCGATCGGTTACGACAATCTAAAGGACGATCTGAAGGCGCTGACCGGCGGCAAGGGCGTCGATGTCGCCTTCGATCCGGTCGGCGGAGACGCGTTCGACGTGCTGTCTCGCGCCATGGCATGGAACGGGCGGCTGCTCGTCATCGGTTTTGCATCCGGGCGCATTCCCGAACTGCCAATCAATCTGACGCTGGTGAAGGGCTACAGCCTGGTGGGCGTGTTCTGGGGCACCTTCACTGCAAAGGAACCCGATGTCTATGCCGACAATATGCGCGAACTGTTCGGCTGGTACGCTGCCGGAAAGATCAAGCCCGTCGTCAGCACCCGCGAGGGGTTGTCTTCGGTCACGAGCGCGCTGGCCGAGGTGCTGGGCCGCCGGGCCACCGGCAAGATCGTTATCGTCCCGGAGGAGACCCGATGAACCTTCCGAAGGCCATGAAGGCGCTGATACAGAAGCATGACGGCTATGCCGGCGACAACGAACGCAGCGGCTTTTCCCTCGAAGCGCTCGACCCTTACGTCGAACTGGCGGAAATTGACCTGCCATCGCCGGACAAGGGGCAGGTTCTGGTGAAGGTGGCGCGGGCGGCGGTCAATCCGTCCGATGTCATGTTCATCAAGGGCATGTACGGCCAGCCGCGCCGAAAAGGCCTGCCAGCCGGCTTCGAGGGCTGCGGCACGGTCGTCGCCACCGGCGCCGGGGCGGAAGGACTGGAAGGTATGCGGGTCGCATTCGTTGCAGGGCGCAGCGGCTTCGGCTCCTGGGCCGAATATGCCGTGGCGGATGCGGCGATGTGCATTCCGCTGATCGATGGGGTCTCCGACGAGGACGGCGCGTCGATGATCGTCAACCCGCTGACGGCGCTGGCGATGCTTTCCATCGTCAAGGAGGCGGGGTCCAAAAGCTTCATCGTGACGGCGGCAGCGAGCCAGCTTTGCAAGCTCATCATCGGCCAGGCGGCGGCGGACGGGCTGTCCGCCATCGGGATCGTGCGGCGCGACGAGCAGATCGACCTGCTCAAGGGGCACGGCGCGGCGCATGTCCTCAACCAGAAGGCCGACGATTTCGACGAGCGGATCGCCGAGATTTGCCGCGTGGAAAAACCGCTCATCCTGTTGGATGCCGTGGCTGGTCCAAGCTCTTCCACGGCGTTTCACGCCATGGGCAGGGGCGCGCGCTGGGTAATTTACGGACGGCTGGAGGAAGAGCCGCCCGTGCTTCACGAGCCGGGCGAGCTGATTTTCCTGCAGAAGCGGATCGAAGGGTTCTGGCTGACGGGGTGGCTGGCCAGTGCCAGTGAGAAGGAGCGCGCGGCCATGGCCATGCAGGCGCAGTCGAATTTCGCCAGCGGACGATGGAAAACCGATGTGACGGCGGTGGTTTCGCTGGACGATGCGAGCGGCAGGCTGCCCGATGCGTTGGGCGAGCCGAACGGTAAGGTGCTTCTGGCACCCTAGCAATTTCGGGGGCCGTTGGGAGGCGGTTCTCGGCAAACGGGCAGGCGGATGGCACCGACCATTCGCCGATGGGAGGAGACGGCGGATGGAAACCATCCAGCTGCTGGTCAGCGGACTGGCAAACGGCTGTATCTACGGGCTTATCGCCCTCGGTTTCGTGCTGATCTACAAGGCGACGGAAGCGGTCAATTTCGCGCAGGGCGACATGATGATGCTCGGCGCTTTTCTGACGCTGGGCTTCGCCAACAGCAATTTTCTGGGCCTGCCCTTCCTTATCGCGGTGCCGCTCGCGATCCTTTCGATGGGCGTGATCGGCTATCTCATCGATATCGTCATCATTCGCCGGCTGTTCGGCCAGAGCCAGGTGGCGATCGTCATTGTGACCATTGCGCTCGGTTTCGTGATGCGGTTCGCCGCCGGCAATATTTTCGGTTTCGAGCCGCAAACGCTGGAATCGCCGTTGATCGGTCGGGATGTCACTGTCGGTGGTATTTTCCTCGGTCTCGACGAATTGCTGGTGATCATCGCGACCATCGGCCTGACCGTCGGCTTCTGGCTCTATTTCAGCAACACCAAACTCGGCATTGCCATGCAGGCCGCCTCGCAGAACCAGCTGGCCGCCTATTATATGGGCATTCCCGTCAAACGCGTGCAGTCTCTGATCTGGGCGATTGCCGGCATGATGGCGGCGGTGGCCGGCATCCTCTACGCATCGAAGGGGTCGATCGATCCCAATGCCGGCCTTCTCGGCATAAAGGCCTTCGCGGCGGCGGTGATCGGCGGCATGGGCTCGCTGCCCGGCGCCCTTCTGGGCGGTATCATCGTCGGCATGATCGAGCCTTTCGCGAGCCGATACATTCCCGCAGGCTACAGTCAGGTCATGCCGTATCTTCTGCTTTTCCTCATGCTGGTCTTCCGTCCCCACGGCATTCTGGCCCAGGTCCATCGGAAGAAGGTCTGAGCGGATGCGCGTACAGTTCAAAACGAGCTACGACACCGACATCCGCCTTTTCAAGGACCGCTATCAACTGGCCTGGTACGCGGTGCTCGGTGCGACCCTGATCGCCTTGCCGTGGCTGATCGACGTTTTCATGCTTGGGGAGATCACCAATGTTCTGATCTTCGCGATCGCCGGCATGGGTCTGATGATACTCGTCGGGCAGACCGGCCAGGCGTCGCTCGGCCATGCCGCATTCCTTGCGGTGGGCTGCTACGCCAATGTGATCCTTCAGCAGCGGGCGGGCCTGCCCTTCGTCGTCGCGTTTCCGTTGGCGGGTCTCATTTCCGGCGTTCTCGGGGCGTTGATCGCGCTGCCCATGGTGCGGCTGCATGGCATTTATCTGGCCATCGCGACGCTTGCCATGTCGGTCATCACCGAAGACATCATCATCATCGCCGAGCCACTGACTGGGGGCGTCGGAGGCTTGTTTGCGCCCGACATCTCGCTGTTCGGCTATGTCATCAATCGTTATGGCGATCCGGCGGCGTTCTACTGGTTCACGCTCGCCGTTACGCTCTTTTGCGTGTGGATCTATCGCAACCTGCTGCGCAGCCCGCTGGGCCGGGCCTTCGCGGCCGTGCGCGATTCGGAAGTTTCGGCCCAGGCAATGGGCGTAAACGTGCCAAAGACCAAGGCCATCGCCTTCGGCGTGTCCACCTTCATCACCGGTCTGTCGGGCGCTATTCTGGGTCACTATATCGGCGTCTTCACGCCGGAAGCCTTCAACGTTCTGGTCTCGATCCAGCTGCTGCTGATGATCGTCGTCGGGGGGCTCGGCACCATTCACGGCGCGTTCTTCGGCGCGCTTGTCATTGCCTTGCTGCCGACCGGTATCGGCATGGCGCGCGACTGGCTCGCCGCCAATGTGGGCTTGACGACAACGGCGATCCCGGGACTCGAAACCGCGACCTTCGGTGTGATCCTGATTGCCTTCATGCTGTTCGAGCCGATGGGTCTTTACGGCATATGGGCGAAGATGCGGACCTATTTCGAACTCTTCCCCTTCTATCGACAGGGCATGTTCGTTCGCCAGAAGAGCTATTTGAAGACGGAGCGGATGCGATGAGCCTTCTTTCTGTCCGCAACGTCACGATGAAGTTCGGCGGTCTCGTGGCGGTAAACGACGTATCCTTCGATGTCGAAAAGGGCGAGGTCTTCGCATTGGTCGGGCCGAACGGGGCCGGCAAGTCGACCGTCTTCAACCTGATCAGCCGCTTCTATGACCCTTTCGAGGGCGAGATCGTCTTCGACGGGGAGAATCTGCTGGACCATGCGCCATCTGACATCGCGCAGCTCGGCATCGCCCGGACCTTCCAGAATATCGAACTGTTCGAGAACGCCACGGTCCTGCAGAACATGCTGGTCGGCCGCCACACGCATCGCACGAGCAATCTGCTGTCCGAACTGTTCTTCCTGCCCTCGGTTCGCCGAGCGGAGATCGCGCACCGACGCGCCGTCGAAGACGCCATCGATTTCCTGAACCTGCATGCCTATCGCGACCAGCTTATCGCCGGGCTGCCCTATGGCGTCCGCAAGGTGGTCGAGATGGGTCGTGCGATGGCGATCGGTCCGAAGCTGCTGCTGCTCGACGAGCCGGCATCGGGCCTTTCGATGGAAGAGACGCAGGACGTCGCCTTCTGGGTCGAGGACATCAAGAAGATTCGCGGCATTACCGTGCTGATGGTCGAACACGACATGCATCTGGTCGCATCCGTTTCCGACCGCGTGATGGCGCTGGCGGACGGCAAACGGCTGGCGCTCGGCACGCCGCAGGAGGTGCAGAACGATCCGGAGGTCATCAAGGCCTATATCGGCGCGCCGGATGACGAACAGGAGGCGGCATGATGGCGGTAGCATCGACGACCGCTGCACCGGCAACGACCGAGAGCAAGGACGATGTGGTTCTGCGGATCAGCAATCTGGAGAGCTTCTACGGGCCGATCATGGCGATCCGCGGCGCCTCGCTGATCATCCGCAGGGGACAGATCGTCACGGTGCTGGGCGCAAACGGCGCAGGCAAGACGACGCTTCTGAAGACGATTTCCGGCGTGATGGACCCGGAGAAGGGCGAGATTCTCTATCACGACAAGGACATCGCCGGCAGCGAGCCGGACAGGATCGTCCGCCAGGGTATCGTCCACGTGCCCGAAGGCCGCGAGGTCTTTCCGCTTCTGACCGTGGAAGAGAACCTCCGAATGGGCGCGTTCACCCGTTCGGATGGCGGGATCGGCGACGATATCGAAATGGTCTTCGGCTATTTTCCGATCCTACGCGAGCGACGCAGGCAGAGTGCGGGCACGCTGTCGGGCGGTCAGCAGCAAATGCTGGCGATTGGTCGCGGTCTGATGGCGCGGCCGGAGGTCATGCTACTGGACGAGCCGTCGCTCGGGCTGTCTCCCCTTCTGGTCAAGGAAATTTTCGCAATCATACGCCGACTCAATGTCGAGCGGGGCGTCACCATGCTTTTGGTGGAACAGAACGCCAAGGTCGCCTTGGATGTGGCGCATTATGGCTATGTAATGGAGCTCGGCAGGCTGGTCATGGATGGGCCGGCAGCGGACCTTGCGCAATCGAAGGACGTCCAGGAATTTTATCTGGGCGTTCGCGAGGACGAAAATCCACGCGGGCAACGTCGCTGGAAACAGCGCAAAACCTGGCGATGAGAGAAGGGGTGCGGCAATGAATGCGGACGTCAAGAGCGCAATCGGAACGTCGGTTTCCGGCATTGCCATCGAAGCCGACAGTCAAGACGGCCCATACCGGATCGACGGCTGCGATACGTTGCCCAAACTGTTCGAAAAGCGCGCCAAAGCATGGGGTGAACTGACAGCCAACCGCGAAAAGGAATACGGCATCTGGCTGTCCTATAGCTGGGCGGACTTCTACACCCATGCGCGGCTGATCGGCCTGGCCCTGCGTCAGCTCGGGCTGGAGCGGGGCGACGTGGTCTCGATCCTGTCCGAAGGCTGCAGGGAGTGGATCTACACCGATCTGGGTGTGCAATGCGTCGGCGGTATCGCTTCGGGCGTCTACACCACCGACAGCGCCAGCCAGCTTGCCTATCTGGTCAATGATAGCGGCAGCCGCTTTCTGTTCGTCGAGAATGACGAGCAACTGGATAAATATCTCACCGCTGCCGGGGAGATGCCGGACCTCAAGGGTGTCGTCGTCTTCGATGCGAAAGGGTTGCACGATTTCGAAGACAGGCGGGTGATGTTTCTGGACGATCTCTACGCCATCGGGCTGGAGGTGCTGAAGGCCGATCCGGATGCTTTCGAGGCCGAGACCGCCAAGAGCAGGCCGGAGGACACCGCCATACTGGTCTATACGTCCGGCACGACCGGCATGCCGAAGGGCGCGATGATCACGCAGGCCAACATCATCGCTGCCTGTGCCACCACGCTGTCCGCCCTGGAGCCAGGGCCGGAGGACGAGCAAGTCTGCTTTCTGCCGCTTTGCCATATCTATGAGCGCGTTTTCGGCGGCTTTCTGCCGATCGCGACCGGCTCGACGGTCAATTTCGCCGAAAGCCCGGAAACCGTTTTCGACAATGTCCGCGAGGTCTCGCCCCATGTTTTCGCGGCGGTGCCGCGCGTCTGGGAGAAGATCTATTCGCAGGTCATGATCCGGCTGTCCGAAGCGACTGCGTTGCAGCGCTGGGCGTTTTCGCGCGCGTCGCGGGCGGGCGGTCTGCGCGCCGATGCGTTGATGGCGGGGCGTAAGCCGTCGGCGGCGGTTCGGCTGTCTTACCGCTTCTGGGACTGGATGGTTCTGCGCAATGTGCGGCGGATGCTGGGTATGGATCGTTTGCGGCGCGGTACATCGGGTGCTGCTCCGATCGCGCCGGAACTGCTGCGCTGGTTCCGCTCGATCGGCGTGCCGGTTCTCGAAGGATACGGCATGAGCGAGACAACCGCCGTCATTTCGACCAATCGCGAGGAGAGCAATGCGGTCGGCACGGTGGGTCTGCCGCTGCCGGGCACGAAGGTCCGGATTGGCGAGGGCGGCGAGATCCAGGTCAGGGCGCCGACCGTCTTCAAGGGTTATTGGAACAAGCCGGACCAGACGGCCGAAACGTTCACCGAGGATGGCTGGCTGCGGACGGGCGATGTCGGTGAAGTGGCCGGAAGTGGTCATGTGCGGATAACAGGCCGCCTCAAGGACATCATCATTACCGCCGGCGGCAAGAACATTACGCCTGCGGAGATCGAGAACCGGCTGAAGTTCAGCCCTTATATTTCCGACGCGGTGGTGATCGGCGACCGGCGCAAATATCTCACCTGCCTCATCATGATCGATCAGGAGAATGTCGAGAAGTTCGCCCAGGCCCAGCGCGTTCCGTTCTCCGATTTCCGCTCGCTTTGCCGGGCGCCGGAGGTGCGCGATCTCATCGGCGGCGAGGTGGAGGCCGTGAACAAGGACTTCGCCCGCGTCGAGCAGATCAAGAATTTCCGTCTTATCGACCAGCTTCTGACAGCCGAGGATGAGGAACTGACGGCGACCATGAAGCTGAAACGCAAGACAGTAGAGACCAAATATGCTCCTCTGATCGAGGAGATGTATCAGACTTGACCGTTTCGCGCCGTTTGGCGGTGCGAGACCGCGATCTTGACCGGGAGGACACTATGAAGACTGCAATGACCAGGACGCTGTTGGCCGGCGCATTGGCCGCCGGGCTGTCGGGCGGCGCATTCGCCCAGCAGGGCGTCACCGATACGGAGGTGGTGATCGGCTCCAATGGAGACCTGTCCGGCATTTTTGCGCCCTTTAACGTGCAGGCCATCAAGGCCGCACAGCTGCGGTTCGACCAGCAGAACGAAGAGGGTGGGGTTCACGGCCGCAAGCTGCGTCTCGTAACCGAGGATCACGGCTATCAACTGCCCCGCGCGCAAGCCAATTTCAACAAGCTGGTGAACTCCGACAAGGTGTTCGCCATGATCCTCAATCTCGGCACGCCGATGAATCTTGCGGGCTATCAGATCATGGACCGGGTCAAGGTGGCCAATATCTCGCCACTGACATCGGCCAAGGCTCTGCTGGAGCAGGACGATCCGCACGGGCTGCATTATCTGGCAGGCTCGTCTTATTACGATCACCTCCAGCAGGGGGTGGCCTATCTGGCCGAAAGCGAAGGCGCACAGAACATCTGCGCCATGTATATCCCGTCCGATTTCGGCAAGGAAATCCAGAATGGGGCGAAGGACAAGGCCGAGGAACTTGGTCTGAACTGGGCAGCGGAAACCACGCACAAGCCCGATGAACAGGAGTTCGTCGGCGCGCTGACGAAACTGCGCGATGCCGGATGCGACACGGTGGCCCTGGCGCTCGGCGTCCGGCAGATCATCATCACGCTCGGCACCGCCAGGAAACTCGGCTGGAACGATGTGAACTTCATCGGCTCATCCGCCGGTTTCCACGAAGCCATCGCCAGCCAGCCCTTTGCCGACGGCTATTATGCCGCCGCTGCCTGGGCGGATTACAAGCCGCGCCTCGACACGCCCGAAGTGAAGGAGTGGTATGACGCCTACAAGGCTCGATACAATGAAGAGCCCGGCATGGCCGCAATTCTCGGATTTGGCGCCGCCGAAACCGTCATAGCAGGCCTCGAACAGGCCGGTCCGGAACTGACGCCCGAAAGCTTTCGCGAAGGCATGGAGAAGGTCCAGTTCCACGACGCGGTCGGCGATGTCGAGGTAACCTATGGACCTGGCGATCGCCAGGGCGGCGATGTCATCGTCATCAGCCGCGTCGAAGCCGGCGAGTTCAAGGAAGTGGCGCGCGTGACGGCTGATGGGAGCGAGGTTCCGGAGCGCGCGTCTGCTGGCGAAAAAGCGGTCGAATCCGCCAACTGACGTCGCGCCGGTATGGGCGCACTGATCGTTCCGGAAATTGAGGAAAGGGCATGACAACGCCCTTTTCTTCAGCGAAGGGCGGCGCACCGATCCCATGCCAGCATTTAGGGCGTCCCGGACAGCAAGTCCGGGACGTTCTTGTTCGATACCAGCGCGACGACGCTGGCCGGATGTCAGGCGGTTTCCTGGCGCTGGAGAATGCGCCGCGCGGCCACGATCATCGCTTCGAGGTTGCGCGCCTCGTGAGCATGATCGGAGTTACCCTCGTGGAGGAGACGTTCGGCGAGCGCGCGAGCATGTTCTTCCAATTCCGCGAGTATGGAATCGTGATGAAGACGTTGCAGTGATTTCACCCAAAATTTCTAAAGTCTGCGTCCCTATGGGCTGATTATCACGTTTTTTGGAAAAGAAGAGCCCTTCTGCATTAACACATGTGAAGTGGGGCACGGAAAATCGCTGTTTCGTCCGTTGGATCACGCATTCTATGCGAGAATATTCCCAAACTCCTCGCGCAAGACGTTTTTCTGGACCTTGCCCATCGTGTTGCGCGGCAGTTCCTCGACAAAAACGACACGCTTCGGCTGCTTGAAACGGGCGATTCGCCCATCGAGTGCGGATTGAATATCAGCTTCGCGCATCTCGTTCCGGCCGACGACTACGCCAACGACCGCTTCGCCGAAATCGGGATGGGGAACGCCGATGACGGCGCTTTCGACCACGCCATCGATCGCGTCGATCGCAAGCTCGATCTCCTTGGGATAGACGTTGTAGCCGCCTGTTATAATGAGATCCTTGCCGCGCCCGACAATGGAGACGTAGCCGTCCTTGTCGATCTCCCCGAGATCGCCGGTGATGAAGAACCCATCGTCGCGGAACTCCGAGGCGGTTTTCTCCGGCATGCGCCAATAGCCCTTGAAGACGTTCGGCCCCTTCACCTCGATCATGCCGATCTCGCCATCCGGCAGTCGGTTTCCGCTATCGGGATCGGTGATGCGCAGTTCGACATCCGGTAGCGGGAAGCCGACCGTGCCGGCGCGGCGCTCGCCGTCATAGGGGTTCGAGGTGTTCATGTTGGTCTCGGTCATGCCGTAGCGTTCGAGAATGCGTTGGCCGGTCCGCTCCTCGAAGGCGCGGTGGGTCTCCGCCAGAAGCGGGGCCGAACCGGATGTGAAGAGCCGCATATGGGCGGTGGCGTCACCCGTAAGGCGTTCATCGTCCAGCATGCGCGTATAGAAGGTCGGCACACCCATCATCGATGTCGCATCCGGCAGATGCGCGAAAACCGCATCCAGATCGAATTTCGGCAGGACGATCATCGATCCACCGGCGACCATCAGCGTGTTCGTCGCGACGAACAGGCCGTGCGTATGGAAGATCGGCAGGGCGTGGAGCAGAACATCGCGCTCCGTGAAGCGCCAGAAATCGGCCAGCATGATCGCGTTCGACAGGAGATTGTCATGCGTCAGCATCGCGCCTTTGGAACGACCGGTCGTGCCGGATGTGTAAAGGATCGCGGCCAGATCGTCCGGATCGCGCGCCACCGTTTCGAACCGTTCGGACGCGCATGCCGCCTTTTGCGCCAGCGATCCGTCGACGTGCCCTTCATTGCTGCCGACGCCAAGCGTCTCGACAATCGCGCCAGCCTCTGTAGCGACGGCCGAAAGCGTGTTGTCCTTCCCCGGCGCGCAGACGAAGAGGCGCGGTTCGGCATCGCCCAGAAAGTAGCCGATCTCGGCGGCGGTATAGGCCGTGTTGAGGGGCAGAAACACGCCGCCCGCCCGGATCGTCGCCAGATAGAGGATCAGCGCGTCGACGGACTTGTCCACTTGCGCGGCCACCCGATCGCCTGGTTCCAGTCCAAGGCCGATCAGCGCATTGGCATAGCGGGCAGCCGCCGCTTCCGTATCGCCGTAGCTCAACGAAAGGCCGCAGGCCGTTCTGACGAAATTGCGTTGCGGTTTTGCCAGTCCCGGCCCGGTCAGCCCGTTGAACAGATGGTTCGTCATTTCATACCCCTCGCATCGCCCGGTTGCCGAAGGCGGCGTCGGACGCAAAGGGTTACGATCGCAGGTCGTCTGTCAATGACGGACCGTCGGCGGCACGCGCATGCAAGGGGCTCTTGGCAATGGGGCGGGTGGAAAGGCCGGCGGACCGGCCTTCCCGAACCCGATCAGCTCATCTTCAGCACGTCTTCGGCGGTGGTGCTCGGCCCGTCGACCGATTCGATCACAGCCGGATGGGTCAGCTTGCCGTCGGCGACATTGAGGCCGGCCCGCAAATGCGCATTGGCGCGCAGCGCGTCCTTCCAGCCGAGATCGGCAATGGAAAGGGCGTGCGGCAGGGTGACGTTGTTCAGCGCATAGGTGCTGGTGCGCGCCACCGCGCCGGGCATGTTGGCCACGCAATAATGGACTACACCGTCGACCGTGAAGGTCGGGTCTTCATGGGTGGTCGCCTTGGAGGTTTCGAAGCAGCCGCCCTGATCGATGGCGACGTCGACCAGCACCGCGCCGCTCTTCATCGTGGAGAGGTGCTGGCGGGTGACGAGCTTGGGCGCGGCAGCGCCCGGAATGAGCACCGCGCCGATGACGAGATCCGCCTGGACCAGCTCGGCTTCCAGATTCATGCGGCTGGCGAAGCTGGTGGCGGCGCGCGATTCGAAATGCGAGGCGAGGCGCTCCAGCACGTCGGGGTTGCGATCGAGGATGGTGACGCGCGCGCCAAGGCCGGTCGCCATCTGCGCGGCGTTGAAGCCGACTACGCCGCCGCCGATGATCAGGACGCGCGCCGGCAGCACGCCGGGCACGCCGCCGAGCAGCACGCCGCGGCCGCCATTGGGCGTCTCGAGCGCCGTGGCGCCGGCCTGCACGGAAAGGCGGCCCGCCACCTGGCTCATCGGTTTCAGCAGCGGCAACCCGCCGCCGGGGCCGGTCACGGTCTCATAGGCGATGCAGGCGGCGCCCGAGGCCATCAGGTCTTTCGCCTGTTCGGGGTCCGGAGCCAGATGCAGATAGGTGTAGAGGATCTGGCCCTCGCGCAGCATCTTGCGCTCGTTCGCCTGCGGCTCCTTGACCTTCACGATCATATCGGCGGACGCGAAGATCTCGTCGGGCGTATCGGCGATCGTCGCGCCGGCTGTTCGGTAATCGTCGTCGGTCGCGCCGATGCCCATGCCCGCATTGGCCTGCACCGTGACCTGATGGCCGTGGCGCACGCATTCGGCGGCGCTCTCGGGCGTCAGGCCGACGCGGTATTCGTGGTTCTTGATTTCCTTCGGAACGCCAATGCGCATCGCCATCCTCCATCTGATGCATCGCAACTGAGGGTAAGAGTACGATAACACGGCCTGAAAGGGTTTGCTTTTTCTGCGTCAATCTGCCTTTGTATCGGAAAATCTTGCGTTATTTACGTTGAAGCGCAAAGAAGATGCAGATCGACCGGATCGACACGAAATTGTTGCGCATCTTGCAGACCGACAGCCAGCCGGGCATGCAGGAGCTGGGCGAGGCGGTCGGGCTCAGCGCGTCGGCCTGCCACCGCCGCATCAAGGCGATGGAGCGGGCGGGGATCATCGACGGCTATCGCGCGATGCTGAGCGCATCGGCGCTCGGCTTTTCGCTGATCTTCTTCGTCGAGGTGAGCCTGACGACACAGAGCGAAGCGGGCCTGCGCCAGTTCGAAGAGGCGGTGCGCAACGCGCCGGAGATCCTCGAATGCTTTCTGATGGCCGGCTCGGCCGATTACGTGCTGCGGATCGTGGCGCGCGATGCGGAGGATTTCGAGCGGGTGCACCGGAAGGTGCTGTCGAGCCTGCCAGGCGTGACGCGCCTGCAATCCAACATGATCATCCGCACGGTGAAGACCGATCCCGGCCTGCCGCTGTGACGGGCGGGCCGCCTGTGACGAGCGGAGGAGCCGCTTTGCGTTCAGCGTAAGCGAGTCCAGCCACCTTCGTTCATTACCTCCGCAAAGTTCATGCGGCCATCAACCGAATAAATTGATCGTCACCTGCCTTAGCATCAACAATTTTGCTTGAGACGGATGCAACTAAGCCCCTGTAATCGCCCAAGTCCTCCGTTTTAACTGCAAATCTATGCGGCGGATGCTCAATGTTTCTAAAGTCCTGAAATCTCATTACCACGCTTCCAACAGAAGCGTGATGCTTACGAATCGTTTCAAATACCGCTCTCGTGCCAGCGGACGACACTAGAACAGAAACCCTCCATCCTCGGCTTTGGCCAATAACATGGGCGTCCCGCTCAACCCTTGCATTGTCATAAACCTTCACCAAACGATGATAGAGGCGGTCACGGGATTCCTCAAAAGCTCTTTCAGATGCGCTGAGAATAGTCTTATCGACCGCCTGCTTTGAACAATTGGCAACGACCGTAATAGCGCGCGAAAGCGTTTCCGCCGTGGCTCGTGCCATGAACATTTCGCGACCATCAAATCCTATTCCTGCCTCGGCAGCCAACCCCTCGGCTTCTGATCTGAATTGTCGCTCAGTCCCCATCATCTCAGCTTCGTGGTACGCTCCACCTCGATCACTCACGAAAAACACATCGTTTTGCGAAGTGAGTTCCACGTTCACCGCAGCGCCGCTGGGGTACATTATTGGAATCGATACAATGGACCCGGCACGAAAATGCTCTGCGCGGAAAAGCCTTGATAGCGCCGCGTCTACATGTCCCGATATGTCTCTGCCAATAATATCAATCATTTGAACTTTGCCAGAACGCAGAGGCCTTAATCTCCGGCGGGAAAAGCCTCCAACCATCGAGAATCATACATGTATCTGATGCTAAAGCAAAGAAATCCGACAATACTCCAGGGTCAGGGTCAATATGGTAAGCGCAAGGTAAATTGCCGCCACGCATTCGCCCTTCGCTACTGAGAAAGTTCGCTTCGAATGGATGGAAGTGAGAGCCATAGATTTCCGCTGGGCCCTCACAACATGGCCTATTCAAGTGGAACCCAAAAGGCCGCCACTCCAATCTGATGAGTGGAATGCGAGAGCGCCGTGATTGGCCAAATTCCAATTGCACCAATGCGTCTCGATCAATGTGATCCTTCGATACCTTTACGCGCAAATAAAGCCCGCCCACAGTTATTCCGTCCACATCAAGGACCGGACAAACTGTCGCATACCTGGGATCAGAGTCGTAATCCCAAGGCGGCAGGTTTTGAATTGATTTGGGCTGTCCAACAAGGTCAGCAATGTTCTGCGGAAGAGGCTTTGCGTCGGCCATTTCCGCATTGGGCCTCAAAAAACGAGGTTGCGCAAGGGTATGGGAGGGACTCTCGAACCCTCGACCATCCCTTTAGCAGAGGGGTGCTCCGTCCAACTGAGCTACCATCGCATGCGGCATCAATCTCCCGATGCCAGCGAGGAAAACGTGAGGCGTAAAAATACATGGGTCAAGTGATTTGCCCCCTACTTGCTTGAGATGAACGCGAAACGCCGCGCTATTTCGTGCCGCGCTAGGGGCAAAGCCCCTCATTCGACTGCGACAAGCCGCCTCAGCCGGTAAGGGCGGCGAGGCCATGCTGTTCGAAACGGTCGAGCTGGTCCATCTCCGCTTCGGTCAGCGCGATGCCCTCTGCCAGCGATTTGGCGCGGGCGGCGAAGCGGCGCTGGGAGGGCAGGCGCGCGCCCTGCGCGCCGAAGGCGGTGAGCAGCTTCTCGCCCTCGGCCAGCGGATCGCGACCGCTGCGCGCGGCGAAGGTCGCCGGATCGAAGGCGACGATCAGCGCGCCATGGCGCGGCAGAAGCGCGCCGCCGCCCATGAAATCGAGCGCCTCCCTGCTCATGAATTCGCCCAGCATGGCGCCGGCCAGCAATTCGATCATGGTGGAGATGGCCGAGCCCTTATGGGCGCCAAAGGGCAGCATCGCGCCGGTGAGCGCGGCGTCCGGATCGGTGGTCGGCGCGCCGTCTTTATCGACGGCCCACCCTTCGGGAATGGGGGTGCCGGCGCGGCGGTGCAGCTCGATCTCACCGCGCGCGGCGACGGATGTTGCGAAATCGAAGACGTAAGGGTTTTGGCCCGGACGCGGCCAGCCGAAGGCCAGCGGATTGGTGCCGAGCAGCGGCTCCTTGCCGCCGGCGGGCGCGACGAACGCATAGCTCGGACATAGGGAGAGCGAGGCCAGGCCCATCTCCGCCAGGGCCTCCACATCGTGCCACAGCGCCGAGAAATGCAGGCAGTCGCGGATGACAAGGGCGGCAAGGCCGCTCTGCCGGGCGCGCTCGGCCAGCGCCGCCTTGCCCGCCTCGAAGGCCGGGTTGGAAAAGCCGCTGCCGGCGTCGACCTCGATCACCGCCTTGCCGCTATCGTGGAGCTGCGGCACCGCATCGGGCGAGACCTTGCCGGCAGCGAGCACCCGCAGGCAGCCTTCGATGCGGTAGATGCCGTGCGATTTGCAATGGTCGCGTTCGCCGGCGACGATGGTGCGCGCCACCGCCTCGGCGCTTTGCAGCCGCACGCCCGCCTTTTCGAAGATGTTGCGGACGCGCTCGAACAGCGCCTCGACGGAGAGGGTGGTCTCCTCGGTCATGGCTGCGGCTCCTTCGTTCCCAGATCGGTATAGGTGCAGGCCCAGAAGATCTTCGTTTCGGTGTCGTCGAGCGCCCGCAGCCCGTGTTTCAGCGTGCTGTCGAAATAGGCGCAATCGCCCGGCTCCAGCGTCACCGGCGCGTAGTGCTCGACCACCAGTTCGACGCGGCCGGTGAGGACATAGAGCGTCTCTTCGCCGTCATGGGCTTCCAGATCGGCTGGGATCAGCGGCGCGCGGCGTTCGACGAGGGTGACGAGCGGGATGATCTTCTTGTCCGCCAGCGCGTTGCACAGCACCTCATATTCGAAGTTGCGCGAGCGGACGATGCGGCCCTCGCCCGCTTTCGTCACCGTCATGCGGGTGGTCTGCGGGCTCTCATGATCGGCGGAAAAGAGGCGCTCCATGCCGATCTCATAGGCGCGGGCGATGCGCACCAGATTCTCATAGCTCGGCGAAACGCGCCCGTTCTCGATCTTGTGGATGGTGGAGAGGGCCAGGCCCGAGCGCTGCGCGGCCGCCTCCAGCGTCAGGCCGGCGGCTTGGCGCTCCGCCTTCATGCGGCCGCCCAGATCGGCGCGCAGCCGCTGGCGCTCGCTCTGCCAATCGGCGTCGGGGTGCCCGTCCCGCAAGTTTTCTGGCTGCGCCATATTTTTCTTTTCTTACCAATTTTCTTTCTTTAAGCATAGGTGCGATCAGGAGACAAGCTGCCTGGCCGGGCTCATGGCTCGAACGGAGCGATTGTCGCGCAGGGAGAAATCGCAATGAACAGGGACGTCTTCTTCGGCACCATTCCGGCGCTTCTTACGCCGTGCACGGCGGATCGCCAGCCCGATTTCGACGCTCTGGTGAGCAAGGGTCGGGAACTGGTGGATGCCGGCATGTCCGGCGTGGTCTATTGCGGCTCGTGCGGCGACTGGCCGCTTCTGTCGGATGCGCAGCGGATGGAGGGCGTGGAGCGGCTGACGAAAGCCGGCGTGCCGGTCGTGGTCGGCACTGGCGCGATCAACACCGCCTCCGCCGTCGCCCATGCCGCCCATGCCGAAAAGGTCGGCGCGGCGGGGCTGATGGTCATTCCGCGCGTCCTGTCGCGGGGGCTCTCCGCCGCCGCCCAGCGCAACCATTTCACGGCGATCCTCGACGCCGCGCCGAATGTACCGGCGATCATCTATAACAGCCCCTATTACGGCTATACGACGCGGGCCGATCTCTTCTTCGCGCTGCGCGATGCGCACCCCAATCTGGTCGGGTTCAAGGAGTTCGGCGGCAGCGCCGATCTCAGCTACGCGGCGGAGCACATCACCTCGCGCGACGATGAGGTGATCCTGATGGTCGGCGTCGACACCGAGGTCTATCACGGCTTCGTGCGCTGCGGCGCGGCTGGCGCGATTACCGGCATCGGCTCGATCTTCCCGAAGGAAACGCTGCTGCAGGTGGCGCTGTCGAAACGCGCGGCGGAAGGCTGCCCCGAAGCGGATCTGCGCGCCCGCGAACTGGCCGACGCCTTCTCTGTGCTCGCGAAATTCGACGAGGGCGTCGATCTGGTGCTCTATTTCAAACATCTCATGGTGCTGAAGGGCGAAGAGGAATACCGCCTCAACATCAACGAGACGGACGAGCTCTCGGCCTCGCAGGCACGGTTCTGCGAGGCGCAGTTCCACCGCTTCATCCGGTGGTTCGCTAACTGGTCGAAGCAGGGCGGGGTCATCGCCGAATGCATGTGATCGACAGCCATACGGGCGGTGAGCCGACGCGCGTCATCCTCGATGGCGGGCCGGATCTCGGCTCCGGCCCTCTGGCGAAGCGCGCGGCGCGGCTCGCGAGCGATCATCTGGAGTTCTGCCGCTCGGTGGTGCTGGAGCCGCGCGGACAGGTGGCGATGGTCTGCGCGCTTGTCGTCGAGCCGGTCGATCCGGACTGCGCGGCGGGCGTCATCCATTTCGATGCCGGCGCGGTGCTCGGCATGTGCGGCCACGGCACGATCGGCCTTGCGGTGACGCTGCACCGTCTCAGACGTATCGGCCTCGGTCGGCACCGGATCGAAACCCCCGCCGGCATCGTGACCGTCGATCTGCTGGACGCCAACACCGTCACCGTCACCAATATCGAAAGCCGGCGCATCGCGGCTGGCGTGACAGTGGAGATCGCCGGGGTCGGCACGGTTTCGGGCGATGTCGCCTATGGCGGCAACGCCTTCTTCATCGTCGATCCGAGCCCGGTTCCGGTGACGCCCTCGAACACCCATCAACTGACCGAAACCGCCATGGCGATCCGCGAGGCGGTTCTGGCGGCGGGCCACGACATCGATCACGTGATGCTGTGCGGCCCGGCCGACGACCCGGCGAACCATGGCCGCAATTTCGTTCTGTGCCCCGACGACGCCTATGACCGCTCGCCGTGCGGTACGGGCTGTTCGGCGCGGCTGGCCTGCCTCGCCGCAGACGGCCGGCTCGCCGAGGGCGAAGAGATCGTGCAGGAAAGCGTGATCGGCAGCACCTATCGGCTGCGCTACCGGAAGGGCGACCATGGCGGCGTGATCCCCTCCATCACCGGCAGTGCGTGGGTGATGGCCGAGAGCACGCTGATCTTCGACGAGAGCGACCCCTACCGGCGCGGCATCGCCGTCTGATCCGTCGCGCTGTGCGGCGTGTCGTCGCAGCAGAACGGCGTGTTTGTCCGCCCAGCCAGGAGGTTCGCCATGGCGCAACCGAAATCGAACGAGATCGTCGTCATCGGGGCCGGCATTATCGGCGTCACCGCGGCGCTTGCGCTGCAGGCGGAGGGCCTCACGGTCCGCATCGTGGACCGTGAGGGCGTGGCGGCGGAAACCTCCTTCGGCAATGCGGGCGCCTTTGCCTTTCCGGAGATCGAGCCGCTGGCGACGCCCGGGATCATGCGCAAGGCGCCGAAATGGCTGCTCGACCCGCTGGGGCCACTGTCGATTCCACCGGCCTATGCGCTTCGGATCGCGCCCTGGATGCTGCGTTTCTGGCGGGCGAGCCGGAAGGATCGCTACGTGGCTGCGGTGCAGGCGCAGTCCGATCTGATGCGGCTGTCGCAGGCGGCGCTGGAACGGTTGATCGCCAGGGTCGACGGCGAGCCCTTCATGCGGCGCGAAGGCCAATTGCAGCTCTATGAGGGGGAGGCCAGCTTCAAGGCCAGCCTGCCGTCATGGGAGGAAAGGCGGCGTCATGGGATCGCATTCGACCTTCTGGATAGCCGCGACGCCATTGCCGACATTCAACCGGGCCTCGATTGCCGCTTCACCCATGCGGGCTTCACGCCCGGCTGGATCAACACAGTCGATCCGGCCCGATGGACGGACCATCTCGCGGGGCGATTCACCGCAGCCGGCGGCGCGATCGAGACAATGGACGTTCGCGCCCTGCGACCCGTGGAAGGCGGCGTCGAGGTCGAAACGGGCAGGGGCGTGCTTCATGCAGGGCAGGTGGTCGTGGCCGCCGGGGCGTGGTCGCACCGTCTGGCCGCGACGCTGGGCGAGCGAATCCCGCTGGAGACCGAGCGCGGCTACAATACGACCTTTCCGCAAGCCGGTTTCGACCTGAGGACCCATCTGACCTTTAGCGATCACGGTTTCGTGGTGACGCGAATCGGCGAGGGGCTGCGTGTCGGCGGCGCGGTCGAACTCGGCGGGCTGTCCCTGCCGCCCAATTACAGGCGCGCCGATGTGCTTGTCCGCAAGGCCGCGCGCTTCCTGAACGGGTTCGAGCCGACGAGCGGGACGCGATGGATGGGGTTCCGTCCCTCGCTGCCCGACAGCCTGCCCGTCATCGGTCGCTCGTCCGCAGCGGATCGCGTGATCTACGCCTTCGGTCACGGCCATCTCGGACTGACGCAGTCGGCGGGCACGGCGGAACTGGTGGCGGCGCTTGCGGCGGGTCGCCCTCCGGCCGTGACGGTGACGGCGTTCGATCCAGGGCGATTCTGACAGCAGAAACGACGCCGGCCGTGGTTCGGGCGGCGCGATTTTGGCAGATCGGTCAGTCGTGGGGAACGGATGGTGGGCGTGACAGGGATTGAACCTGTGACCCCTTCGATGTCAACGAAGTGCTCTCCCGCTGAGCTACACGCCCATCCGTGAGGGCGGCATTAATCATGCCCGCCCGGAATCGTCAATGGCTAATCGCGCCGGTTTTTCCACCGATGCAGGGTGCGAAAGCCTCAGGCCGCCTGAAGCATTTTCTCCACCTCGTCGACGAGGTCGCGCAGATGGAACGGCTTGGACAGCACCTTGGCATCCTTCGGCGCGTTCGAATCGGGGTTCAGCGCGACGGCGGCGAAGCCGGTGATGAACATGACCTTCAGGTCGGGGTCGATCTCGGTGGCCTTGCGGGCCAGTTCGATCCCGTCCATTTCCGGCATCACGATATCGGTCAGCAGCAGATTGAACGGCTCTTCGCGCAAAATATCGTATGCGCTGGCGCCATTGTCGAAATCGATGACCGCATAGCCGGCCCGCTCGAGCGCGCGAACCAGGAAGCGGCGCATGTCGTTATCGTCTTCGGCGAGGAGAATTCGCTTCATCGCTTGTTCCAAAGCTGTGGCGGGCGAAAGCGCCCGGTGGAGGTTCCGACTTTGTTAACCATATGGATGGAACCGGGTAAAGAAGAGGTAAACGGTATGGCTGGACTGGACCTTTCGTCCATGACATTGTTCCGCGATCTGTTGAAGACAGTGGGTTCATGAGCGTTCATTCCGATTTCGAAACCGTGGTACCCTTTTCGGTTCGCATACCGGCCACGCAGACCATTCCTTTCCTCTTCAACTCGCCGCATAGCGGACGTCATTATCCGCGACGCTTCATCGCATCCAGCCGCCTCGACGCCAATGGGGTTCGTCGCAGCGAAGACGTTTTTGTGGATGAGCTGTTCACAAATGTCGTCGCGCTCGGCGCGCCGCTCATGATGGCGCATTTTCCGCGCGCCTATCTGGATGTAAATCGCGAGCCGTTCGAACTGGACCCGCGGATGTTTTCCGGCGATCTGCCGGCGGGCATCAACAGCCGCTCGCCGCGCGTGGCCGGCGGGCTCGGCACGGTGCCGCGCATCGTTGCAGAAGGGCAGCCGATCTATCGGGAAAAGCTGCCGGCCAGCGAGGCGCTGGAGCGGATCGAAGCGCTCTACATGCCCTATCACGATTGTCTGTCGGCGCTGATCGAAGAGACCTTCGACCGGTTCGGCCAAGCCATTCTCGTCGACTGTCATTCCATGCCCTCGACGACACGCTTTGCCGATGCCGGGCCGACGCCGGACATCATTGTGGGCGACCGCTTCGGCACGGCATGCCATCCGGCCCTTTCCGAACAAGCGATCCGGCTGCTGCGCGATGCCGGTTTCCGCGTGGCGCATAACCGGCCCTATGCCGGCGGCTTCATCACCGAGCGTTACGGCCGGCCGGCACATATGCGCCACGCCCTGCAGATCGAGATCAATCGCGCGCTCTATCTGGATGAGAAGACCTATCAGAGGACACGGGATTTCGATGCGCTCTGCGGGACCCTTACGGTGTTCGTGGAAGAATTGAGCCGCTTGCCAGCGGAATGGATGCGCGCTACGCCCGCCGCTGCCGAATAAACCGACACTTGCAGGCCCTTCCGATGAACAATGCGACCGATCCTGCTGAAATGGCAGCGTTTCTGCGTGAGCTGGCGCAGTGCGCCGCGCGCGAGACACTGCCGCGTTTTCGCGAGCCGATCGCCGTGGACAACAAGGAGCATGCGGCGTTCGATCCGGTCACGGAAGCGGACCGGGCGGCCGAGCGCGCCATCCGCCAAGCTATCGAAGAGCGTTTCCCGGATGACGGCATCGAGGGCGAAGAGTTCGGCACGGTCCGTGCCGATGCAGCCCGCCAATGGGTGATCGATCCGGTCGACGGCACGCGGTCCTTCATTTGCGGGGTACCGCTCTGGGGCACATTGGTCGGGCTGGTGGAGGATGGCACCGCCGTTGCGGGCCTTCTGGCGCAGCCCTATCTCGGCGAGACCTTCATCGCCGATGGCGAGCGCGCCTTCGTCGAAAGTCGATTCGGATCGCGCGATCTTCGCGTCAGCGATTGCCGGACACTTTCGGCCGCGCGTCTGTTCACCACCGATCCGCATCTTTGGCGCGGCGACGAGGCGGTGGGTTTCGAACGTCTGCTCGGAAGTATCAAGCTGCATCGCTATGGCGCGGATTGCTACGGTTTCGCCATGCTGGCGTCGGGGCAGGCCGATCTCGTGGTCGAACCGGGGCTGAACAGCTACGACATCATGGCGCTCATCCCGCTTGTCCGGCAGGCCGGCGGCACGATCGGACGCGCCGATGGCGGCCCGGCCGAAGACGCCGGCACGATCGTCGCAGCTGCAACCCCCGATTTATACGATGCGGCCTGCGAGCGTTTGCGCGGCGGCTAAGTCTGGCCGCGCGTCTCAATCGTCACGGAAGAAGGCGTCGATAGCGGCGAGAGCCTGCTCGCGGAACAGATCGGCTTCCTGAAGCAATTCGTGTTTCGCGCCGTCCACCGTGACCGACGCGGCAGAACGCATGACGCCCGCCAGCCGCGCGCCGGCCGGCGCGGACACCACGCGGTCGGAACCGGCGATCACGAACAGCGTCGGCGTCTTGATATGCGAATAATGAGATGGTGCATTGACCCTGGCAATGGCCCGGGCCGCGGCATCGACCCAGGCGACCGTCGGCCCACCCAGCGTCAGGTCGGGGCGCTCTTCGGCGATCTTTCTGTTTCGCGCATAGCGCGCCGCATCCGATGTCAGGCGATTGGTAACGAACGGTTTGGCGGCGTCGGGTTTGGCCTTGCCCCACATCGTGATCGAACCGAGACCGAGCGCGACCAGCCAGTGTGCGATGCGCCCCACCCAGTTCGGCGGCAGCGGCAGAGGCCCGAAACCGACAAATGGCGACAGCAGGACCATGCGTGAGACCCGTGTCAGGAGGTTCGGCCCGGCATAAAGGGCGGCGAGCGCGCCGGAGGAATGGGCGAGCAGATAGTAGGGGCCACGGCAGTCCGGCAGCACGACCTGCCGGAAGATCGCCTCGATGTCGTCCCGCCAGGTGTCGAAACTGTCCAGATAGCCCTTGTTCGGGTTGCGTAGCAGACGCGATGAGCCGCCCTGGCCACGCCAATCGAATGTCACGACATCGAAGCCAAAACCGCCCAGATCATTGATCGTTTCGAACAGCTTTTCGATGGTTTCGTTGCGGCCGCTCAACAGAACGATTGTGCCGCGTTTGGGCGCTTTGCGCGCCGCAAACCGAGCATAGCGAATGTGCTGATCGTCTTCGACCTGCAGATGACCGGCGTCGATCAGGGGCGGCATCGGGTTGCCATCCATCTGGAATAGAACGCCCTCGGGTCCGGCGTCCAGCAAGGGCCGTTCCTCGTGCCGATGTCGAAGCTCTGCCTGCGAGGCCATAGGTGCGTTCCGTCTTTCCTTGGTGCTCAAGGCATAATGACCCCATTCACGCAAGGCAACGCGTGAACGGGGTCGCAGAGGTCATCACTTAAAAAGAAGAAGGAGCCGGGCGGATCGGAGAAGGGACGGATCCGTCCACCCGGCGGCTCCGGTCCCTTCCGAGAGCCGAAGCTTGACCGGTTGTAACGGGGCCCGGTTGAACCCAGCCCGAAGAGAGCGTTCAGGCGGCATTCAGAGTTGCGGCGCAAATAAGGCAGGGTGTTTCGCACTATCATTTGAAAGTCTTGAACCGGAAAATTCGACTTCCCACATATGGTCCGCAGCCGCCCGAATTGGGGTTGCAATCGTCCTTCCCGCACGCCGGCCACCGGGTGCGCAAAGAAGGGCAGAACACGCAAACCATGTCGCTTTATGAAAGGACACAACCATGCGTCATGTCGATTTTTCCCCTCTCTACCGTTCCACGGTCGGCTTCGACCGTATGTTCACGCTGCTGGACAGTCTTGCTCAGCCGGAGAACACACCGTCCTACCCGCCTTATAATATCGAGCGGACGGCAGAAGATGCCTATCGGATCACGATGGCGGTCGCCGGCTTCGAAGAAGACGAACTGTCCGTCGAGGCGCATCGCAATGTGCTGACGGTCAAGGCTGCGAAGGCCGAGGATGAGGACGGCGAAGAGCGCCAGTTCCTGCATCGCGGTATCGCGACCCGCGCGTTCGAGCGCCGCTTCCAGCTGGCCGATCACGTCGAAGTCACGGCGGCCGGCCTGAAGAACGGCCTTCTGCATATCGATCTGAAGCGGAACGTGCCGGAAGAGATGAAGCCGCGCCGTATCGCAATCGGCTCCGCCAAGGAGACCGCGGCGCCGCAGATCGAAGGTCAGGCCGAATAAGCGTCTGAAACAACTGCATTCTGAAGGGGCGGCGCCATTTTGCGCCGCCCTTTTTGTTTGTCGCCCGCGTAGCCTTGCCTATGCCGGCGCTTGAAGCTGTCACGCAATTGTGCGATAAATTCAAATAGGACAGCAATGCTGTCTTATCCGACGGGGGTTCTGACGACCGGCTGGCGCGATTTTCCGGCCGGTTTTTTCGCGACAACGCCCAGATTCAGGGCGGTCGATGAAAAAGCCTTCGCTTGGTCTAATATATGGTGATATTCGCCCAGTATGCGGGCATGACGGAGGTAGGGCGATGACGGAACGGAGCAACGCAGCACATATAGCGGCTCTTCCGAAAACGGGTCTGCCTTCCCCGCGCGGTCTTTATGATCCGCGCAACGAACATGATGCATGCGGCGTCGGCTTCGTTGCCGACATGAAGAACCGCCATAGCCATCAGATGGTCAAGGATGGACTTTTCATTCTTGAGAACCTCACCCATCGCGGCGCCGTCGGCGCCGATCCGTTGATGGGCGACGGCGCTGGCATGCTGGTGCAGATACCCCATCGTTTCTTCCAGGAGGTCATGGCGGAAACCGGCGTCGATCTGCCGGATGCCGGACAGTACGGCGTTGGCCATTTCTTCATGCCGCAGGATGCCGATCTGCGCGCCCATATCGAGGACATCATCCGCGCCGCCGCGCATAGCGAGAACGTTCCGTTTCTCGGCTTCCGCGACGTGCCGGTCGACAATTCATCACTTTCGAAGGCGCCGGACATCGTCGCCTCCGAGCCTATTCACCGGCAGGCCTTCTTCGGCCGGCCCGAAGGGCTCGACAGCGACGACGAGTATGAGCGCCGGCTCTATATTCTGCGCAAGGTCGTCAGCCAGCGCATCCATGCCGAGACGGCTGGCCGCGACAATGGGTGGTATCCGGTTTCGCTCTCCAGCCGCACCATCGTCTATAAGGGCATGTTCCTGGCCTATCAGCTCGGTCGCTATTACAAGGATCTTGCCGATGAGCGCTTCGAAAGCGCTCTCGCGCTCGTCCATCAGCGCTTTTCGACCAACACCTTTCCGAGCTGGAAGCTCAGCCATCCCTACCGGCTGGTCGCCCATAATGGCGAGATCAACACGCTGCGCGGCAATGTGAACTGGATGGCGGCGCGGCAGGCTTCGGTCTCGTCCGACCTGTTCGGCGACGATATCCAGAAGCTGTGGCCCATTTCCTATGAAGGGCAGTCGGATACGGCCTGCTTCGACAATGCGCTCGAATTTCTCATGCAGGGCGGCTATTCGCTCACCCACGCCATGATGATGCTGATCCCGGAAGCCTGGGCCGGCAACAAGCTCATGGAAGAGGACCGCAAGGCCTTCTACGAATATCACGCCGCGCTGATGGAGCCTTGGGATGGGCCGGCCGCCGTGGCCTTCACCGATGGGCGCATTATCGGCGCGACGCTGGACCGCAACGGCCTGCGGCCGGCGCGCTATATCGTGACCAAGGACGACCGCGTCATCATGGCATCGGAAGCCGGCACGCTGCCGGTCGCCGATGAGGAGATCGTCACCAAATGGCGGCTCCAGCCCGGCAAGATGCTGATGATCGACCTTGGCAAGGGGCGGATCGTTTCCGATGCCGAGGTCAAGAGCGAACTGGCCGAACTGCACCCCTATCGCGAATGGCTGGACGGTACGCAGATCATTCTGGAAGACCAGGCGCCGGTGGAGCCGCGCGCCCTCCGCAAGGATGTCTCGCTCCTCGATCGCCAGCAGGCCTTCGGTTACAGCCAGGAGGACGTGCGCCTGCTGATGGCGCCGATGGCGACGACCGGTCAGGAAGCCATCGGCTCGATGGGCACCGATACGCCGATCAGCGCGATGAGCGACAAGTCCAAGCTGCTCTACACCTATTTCAAGCAGAACTTCGCGCAGGTGACGAACCCGCCGATCGACCCGATCCGCGAGGAGCTGGTGATGAGCCTCGTCTCGTTCATCGGGCCGCGGCCGAACCTGCTCGACCATGAGGGCGCGTCCAAGCGCAAGCGGCTGGAAGTGCGCCAGCCGATCCTGACCAATGCGGATCTGGAGAAGATCCGCAACATCGGCCATACGGACGACCGTTTCGACACCAAGACCCTCGACATCACCTATGATGGTCGGCAGGGCGCGGGCGGGCTGCCGGGTGCGGTTTCGCGGCTCTGCGAGATCGCCGAAAAGGCCGTTCATAACGGTTACAACATCATTATCCTGTCGGATCGTCAGATCGGGCCGGACCGGATCGCTATTCCCGCGCTACTGGCGACGGCCGCGGTTCATCATCACCTGATCCGCAAGGGGCTGCGGACCTCCGCCGGTCTGGTCGTGGAATCGGGCGAGCCGCGCGAAGTGCATCACTTCTGCTGCCTTGCCGGCTTCGGCGCCGAAGCGATCAACCCCTATCTCGCCTTCGACACGCTGCTGGACGAGCACAAGAACAGCGCCTTCCCGCCGGAGGTCGATGCGAGCGAGGTCGTCACACGCTACATCAAGGCCATCGGCAAGGGCATTTTGAAGGTCATGTCCAAAATGGGCATTTCGACCTACCAGTCCTATTGCGGCGCGCAGATCTTCGATGCGGTCGGTTTATCGACCGATTTCGTCGAGAAATACTTTACCGGTACGGCCACGACGATTGAAGGCGTCGGTATCGCCCAGATCGCCGAAGAGACAGCCATGCGCCACTATCTGGCGTTTTCCGACGATCCGGTGCTGCGCCGCAATCTCGATGTCGGCGGCGAATACGCCTATCGGATGCGCGGTGAAAAGCATGTCTGGACGCCCGATTCGGTGGCCTCGCTGCAACATGCGGTCCGTACATCAAGTTACGAGACATTCCGCGAGTTTTCCGAACAGGTGAACGAGGCGGCGAACGCCGCGCAGACCATTCGCGGGCTGTTCCAGATCAGAACCGCGGAAGAAGACGGCCGCGAGCCGGTCGACATTTCCGAGGTCGAGCCGGCCAGCGAACTGGTCAAACGCTTCTCCACGGGCGCGATGAGCTTCGGCTCGATCAGCCGCGAGGCGCATACCACGCTGGCGCGGGCCATGAACCAGATGGGCGGCAAGTCCAATACCGGCGAAGGTGGTGAAGAGCCCGATCGCTACAACCCGCTCGCCACGGGCGGGATGAACCCGGAGCGCTCGGCCATCAAGCAGGTGGCGTCGGGACGGTTCGGCGTGACGGCCGAATATCTGGTCAATTCCGACATGATGCAGATCAAGGTCGCGCAGGGCGCCAAGCCCGGCGAGGGCGGGCAGTTGCCCGGTCACAAGGTGGACGCGACCATCGCCAAGGTGCGCCATTCGACGCCGGGCGTCGGGCTGATCTCGCCGCCACCGCATCACGACATCTATTCGATCGAGGATCTGGCGCAGCTCATCTACGATCTGAAGAACGTCAATCCAGAGGCCGACGTGTCGGTCAAGCTGGTCTCGGAAGTCGGTGTCGGCACGGTGGCTGCCGGCGTCGCCAAGGCGCGCGCCGATCACATCACCATTTCCGGCTATGATGGCGGCACGGGCGCGTCGCCGCTCACCTCGCTGAAACATGCCGGCAGCCCGTGGGAGATGGGGCTTGCGGAAACGCATCAGACGCTGGTTCTGAACAATCTGCGTTCGCGCATTGCCCTGCAGGTCGATGGCGGATTGCGAACGGGCCGCGACGTGATCGTGGGCGCGTTGCTCGGCGCCGACGAGTTCGGCTTCTCGACCGCGCCGCTGATCGCCGCAGGCTGTATCATGATGCGCAAGTGCCACCTCAACACCTGCCCGGTGGGTGTCGCCACGCAGGACCCCGTGCTGCGCAAGCGCTTCAAGGGTGCGCCGGAGCATGTCGTCAATTACTTCTTCTATGTCGCCGAAGAGGTGCGTGAACTCATGGCCGCCATGGGCTTCCGCAAGCTCGACGAGATGATCGGGCGTTCCGATCTGCTCGGCAAGAAGGAGATGATCGACAGCTGGAAGGCCCAAGGCCTGGATTTCTCCAAGGTCTTCTTCAAGCCGCACGCCGCGCCGGAACAGATCCGCTGGACGGAACGGCAGGATCATCCGATCCACGAGATTCTGGATCGCAAGCTGATCGAAGAAGCCGAGCCGGCGCTGACCTCGCGCCAGCAGGTGCGGATCGAGACGGATATCCGTAATGTCGACCGCTCGGCGGGCGCCATGTTGTCGGGCCGGGTGGCCAAGGCGTTCGGCCATAAGGGTCTCGCCGACGATACGATCCACGTCACCCTGCGCGGCACGGCGGGCCAGAGCTTCGCGGCGTTTCTCGCCAAGGGCGTGACGTTCGACCTGATCGGCGACGGCAACGACTATGTCGGCAAGGGCCTGTCGGGCGGCCGGATCATCATCCGTCCGCCGGAAAACGCCGCCATCGAACCGTCGAAATCGATCATCGTCGGCAACACCGTTCTCTACGGCGCGATCGAGGGCGAATGTTATTTCCGCGGCGTTGCCGGCGAGCGTTTCGCGGTCCGCAATTCCGGCGCTGTCGCTGTGGTCGAAGGCGTCGGCGATCATGGCTGCGAATACATGACCGGCGGGGTCGTGGTGGTTCTGGGCGAAACGGGCCGCAACTTCGCGGCCGGCATGAGCGGTGGCGTCGCCTATGTTCTGGACGAGGACGACAGCTTCGCCGCGCGCTGCAACATGGCGATGGTCGAGCTGGAGCCGGTGCCGGAAGAGGACGACATGTTGGAGAAGCTGCACCATCACGGCGGCGATCTGATGCACAAGGGCCTCGTCGACGTGCTGGACGACATGACCAGCCATGACGAGGAGCGGCTCTATCAGCTCATCGCCAATCACAAGCGTCACACCGGCTCCGACCGGGCGGCGACCATTCTGGACAATTGGGTCGATTACCGGCCGAAATTCCGAAAGGTCATGCCGGTCGAATATCGACGCGCGCTGGAAGAGATGGAGCGCAACAAGATGGGAGTGGCCGCGGAATGATCATCACGACCACACCTAATGTCGAAGGCCGCCGCATCGTCGCCTATCACGGCGTCGTGACGGGCGAAGCCATTCTCGGCACCAATGTCTTCCGCGACTTCTTTGCATCGATCCGCGATATTGTGGGCGGGCGGTCTGGCTCCTACGAGAAGAGCCTGCGACAGGGCCGCGAACTGGCGCTTGGCGAAATGGGCGACGAGGCGCAGCGCCTCGGCGGCAATGCCGTCGTCGGCGTCGATCTGGATTATGAGAACATCACCTCGGGCAATGGGTCGTCTTCCATGCTGATGGTGGTGGCGTCGGGCACGGCGGTGACGCTGGAATAGTCGTCTCTCTTGCGGGGGCAAAGCCGCTTTCGCGACATTGAAGAACGATGATGGTGTGCGCTACAAGGCGCGCGAGCGCGGATGGCGCGCGGAAGACAGGGGTTGGATACCTATGGGCAAGGTCACGGGGTTCCTTGAGATCGACCGGCAGGAGCCGAAATATCAGCCGGCATCCGACCGCATTCGCCATTTCAAGGAATTCACCATTCCGATGGAAGAGGGCGAGGTGCGCAAGCAGGCCGCCCGCTGCATGGATTGCGGCATTCCCTTCTGCCACGGCCCGACCGGCTGTCCGATCCACAACCAGATCCCGGACTGGAACGATCTGATCTATAACGAGCAGTGGGAAGAGGCGATCGTCAATCTCTTCTCCACCAACAATTTTCCGGAGTTCACCGGTCGCATCTGCCCGGCGCCCTGCGAGGAAGCCTGCACGCTCAACCTCGAAGACGTGCCGGTCGCCATCAAGACGATCGAGCAGGCCATTGCCGACAAGGCCTATGAGACCGGCTATATCCGCCCGCGTCCGGCTGAGAAGCAGACCGGCAAGCGCGTTGCCATTATCGGTTCCGGCCCGGCGGGGCTCTCCGCCGCCCAGCAGCTTGCGCGTGCTGGCCACAAGGTCGATCTGTTCGAACGCGAGAGCAAGCCGGGCGGGCTGCTGCGCTACGGCATTCCCGACTTCAAGATGGAAAAGCATCTGATCGACCGGCGCGTGACCCAGATGGAAGGCGAAGGCGTGACCTTCCACTGCGATGTGGAGGTGGGCGTTGACCGCTCCGTCGATTCGCTGATCGAAGAATACGATTCCGTTCTGTTCTGCGGTGGATCCGAAACGCCGCGCGCAGCAGGCATTCCGGGCGCCGATTTCGATGGCGTCTACGATGCCATGCCGTTTCTGGTTCAACAGAACCGCCGCGTCGGCCGGGAAGACCCGCAATCGGTCGCCTGGGCGCTCGATCATGAAGTCAGCGCGGGCGGCAAGCGTGTCGTCGTCGTGGGTGGCGGCGATACGGCGTCGGATTGCGTCGGCACATCCTTCCGCCAGGGCGCCACGCGCGTCACCCAGCTCGATATCCGCCCGCAGCCGCCGGAGAAGGAAGACAAGCTGACCGTCTGGCCCTATTGGGCGACGAAGATGCGGACCTCCTCCAGCCAGGCCGAAGGCGCCGAGCGGGAGTTTCAGGTGGCGACGATCTCCTTCGTGGGCGAGGATGGCCGCCTGACCGGCGTCAAGGTCGCCAAGGTCGATGAAAAGCGCAACCCGATCGAGGGCACCGAGTTCGTTATTCCGGCCGATCTCGCCTTCATTGCCATCGGTTTCGCCGGCCCGTCGCAGCAGGGCGTCCTATCCGATCTCGGCGAGCGTCTGACGACCAACACCGACCGGCGCGGTTCGGTCAACGTGGTCGGCAACGATCGCGACTATCGCACCAATATCGACAAGCTCTTCGTTGCCGGTGACGTTCGCCGCGGCCAGAGCCTGGTCGTTTGGGCGATCCGCGAAGGTCGGCAGGCGGCGCGGGCTATCGATGAATCGTTGATGGGCGAAAGTCTCCTGCCGCGCTAAGGCGCAGCGCTCTCGATCACGATTGGATTATCAGAAATCGTCGTAGGGATATGTGCGGGAGGGCAGAGGTAGAGAGAGAAAGTTCCGGGACCTTGCATCTGTTAACGGAACCTGGAATGCCAGCAGAAATAGGCATTCCCGATCGACCAGACCGGAATTTCGCCGCGCCGCTCGAACCCTCGCAACTCCCAGATTGTCTTGATCTTCAAAATGCCGAACCCGAGATGAATGCGTCTGGCCATGTCGTTCGTAACCTCGGTTATTCTTCGGTTAAATAGGACATCTCGAATCTTACGTTACGTAAATCAATGAATAGACCAAGTCACGCAACCCAAGATTACATAAGAATATTCTTAAATCGGCGTTAAAGGGTTGTATTGCTGGTTTAGTTGGCTGAAACCGCCTCAGTCGAGGAACCGGTCGGGCCAAGGCTCGGTCGTACCGATACCTGTTGATCGGCCCCGTCGGCACGGCCTTCGTCCGGTAGTCTGGTTATCCCGCCGAAATCGGCCGCACGGCCATTTGGTGAGCGGGGCGGCAAGCCGCTCGTTACCGGCAGATCGTCATCTTCGCCATCGGCGACGACAGGAATGTCGAACAGGGCGTCCGCACCGTCCAGCTCGGGATCGTCGATCTTATAGACGGGAGTCCGCGTCAGCGATGTCACCTCGGGCAGGGCCAGTCCCTCGCTCGGAGCGGTGACGAGGGCCGGCTCTCCGGAAATCAGGCCGCCAAGCGCCTCATCCAGCGCCTTCTCCGTATAGAATGCCAGCTTCTCGTCGCCGGCGGCAGTCATGTTGATGCCGTCGCTGGCGCGCAGGCGCACCATCTGGCCCTTCACATCCGGGCCGGTGAAAACGAAATTGCCATCTTCGTCGACGAAACCCGACCAGACATCGACGAAGCGGTCCTGCTGCGCTTCGACCACGGTGCGGTAGGTCTCGTTGAAGGCCAGCATATCGGTGTTCATCGAACTGAATTTGTAGGAGGGCTGACCGACCCAGATGAGCGGAATGTCCGCCGTACCGGCAATGTCAGCGATGGCCTGCACACGCTCGCGATATTCAGCGTTCCATTCGCTCGAACGCACTTGCCGCGCACGTCCATCGACGCGCATGGCCTGGCGGTCATTCGCACCGACCATGACGATTAGAACGTCCGGCTTCTCTTCACCGACGATCCGGACCAGTTGCGTCGGCCAGTCGTAGTAATCGTCACGGACCAGGCCCGACGAGCCATTATCGCGGGCGACCATGAGAATGTCGGGGTTGTCGGAAAAGCGTTCGGAAAGGCCATCGGCCAGATTGCCTGCCATGAAATCCCCGACGACGAGAACTTTCTTGGCGTCTTGCGCCTTCTGTACGGTCTGCCGCTGCGGCTTTGCAGGTTTCTTGGCGATGACCGGTTTGCGCTTTTTCGGAACGGCCTTGCGCCGCTTTACGGCACGCGGTTTGGCGCGCTGAACCCGTTTCTTGCGAAGGGTCTGCCGGGTCTGGGCAGCGTTCTTGTCCTTGTCCCGGCCGAAGATTTTGGAAAAGAAGTTCTGCGCCTGCGCATCACCGGGCAAGAGCAGGCCATCGCCGCCAATGACGAAGGCCAGTCCCAGAAGGCCCGCCATCAGAAGGCGGGCGATCGGTGATATGGACCGGCGGATCGGCGCGGGCTTCATCGGCTCCTCCTATCCGCCAACCACGAGGTCAGCGGCGCAGTTTGTTCAGCACTTCCATGGAAGGGAAGCCGTTGACCGTCAAGCCAGTACGCGACTGAAAGGCGGTGATCGCCCCCATCGTGCCGCCGCCGATCTTGCCGTCGATCGCGCCATCGTAAAGCCCATGGCGGGCCAGATGCGACTGCAATTCGCGCTTCTCGCGCGAGTTAAGCGGCTCGAACGGCCGGTTCCAATCGGCATAGAGTTCGTCGTAGCCAGCGAGGCGATCGGACAGGATCGCGACCGAAAGCGCGTATTTGTCGGCGTTGTTGTAGCGTTTGAGAACCTGGAAGTTCTTGACTGCAAGGAATGCCGGCCCGTTGCGGCCGTCCGGCACCTTCAACGTGGCTTTGTCATTGATCGTGAACTGGCGGCCATGTGTACGCCGAATGCCAGCCTGTTCCCAGGCCCGCAGAGACTGCCAACCGCCGTAGAACTTCTTGCCGTTCTTCGGCAGCACGACCTCGTAGCCCCAGGTCCGACCGGTTTCCCAGCCATTGCGCTTGAGCAGATTGGCGGCGGTGGCAAGGGCATCGGGCACGCTGTTCCAGATGTCCTTTCTGCCGTCGCCGTCGAAATCGACGGCATAGGCGAGGTAGGAGGTCGGGATGAACTGGGTGTGGCCCATCGCGCCGGCCCAGGAGGACGCCAGATGGCGGCGGTCGATGTTGCCGGACTGAAGGATCTTCAGCGCGCCAATAAGCTGACCGCGCGCGAATTTGGCGCGGCGGCGGTCGGCGTAGGCCAGGGTTGCCAGTGCCTGCGGCGCGTAGTGCAGCCGGTCGGTCTTCTTCAGATACTCGCCGTACTGGCTCTCGATCGACCAGATGGCCAGAACGACTTCAGCCGGCACGCCGAAACGCTTTTCGATCCGGCTCAGGACCGAGCCGTATTTGCGTTTCATCGCCTTGCCCATGGCGATCGTGTCTTCATTGACCTGATTGTCGATATACTGCCAGATCGGAGCCTTGAACTCGGCCTGATTGTTGGCTTTGCGCAGAACCTCGCGATCCGGATCGGTCACGCCGCGAAACGCGAGATCATAGGTCGCGGGACGAATACCGTTGCGGAGCGCAACGGAGCGGAAATCCTTGATCCAGCGCTGAAAGCCTGCATCCGCATAACTTGGCGCGGAGACGAGAACCGGCACTGCGGCAATCGCGAGAACGGACAGGCCGCGCGCGAGGCGGCTGGCAAATCGGCGGAACGGCATCGGCATTACCCTCAAGTCGATTTCAATCATCCCCATATTGGGTCGCTACACTTAAGGAACCGTTTACCATCGATCCGCGCAGTCCAACCCGTATGCAAATTTGCATACCCTTAGAAAACGGCATGAAAATGGCCCGCCGCTGTGGCGCTTATGCGACTGTCAATGCTGAAGACGCAGGCCGAGGAAGGCGCTGTTGGCTCGGTAATCGCGACCGGGCAGGGTGCTTGTCTGGCGCTCATGGGCCAGCCTGCCGATAATGGCTGCCGACCGGTTCATCCAGTAGGTCGCACCGATTTCGGCCGAAAGGATCGTATCCTCATCGTCCGTGGCCACATAGTCACGCCGTTCTGCTGTCAATTCGGCGGAGAGCTCCAGATCGGCCCGCAAACGGCGCGATACTGTCAGGTCAACGCCGCGCAGAAGCGAGCCGGACGCGCCGAGTGTCGTCGCGCCTTCCACATCGGTCCGCAGACCAAGGGTGATGTCAGTGCCGCGCATGGGCGACCATGCGACCTGTCCCTCGACGCTCCAGCCGTCGACATCGGCCAGCCTGCTATCGTCGGGCCGCTCGGTCAGATAGCCCACCGCGATCTCGCCGCTCAGCTTGTCCGACAGGTCGAACCGGACGCCGCCGCGCAGCGCATACCGGTCCGCCGAATGCTCGAAACCATCAGCATCCACTTCATTGTCGTAGAAGCGGCGACCGACTTCCAGTTCCGCGAAGGGTATAAGAGCCGGCGAAATTTCATAACCGCCGCGCAGCCGAAGATTCAGCAAAGACGAGTTGCGGTCGTCCTGGGAAACCGTTCCGGTGGCAGTGTCGACATCGGAGTAGACGGTTCTGTCCGCTTCGCCGGTGATCGAGTAGCGAAGGGGCCCGGCATATTTCTCGATGCCGAGCGTACTGCCAAAGCTGTGTTCGAAACTGGATTCGGTAAAAGAGACGCCGGGTGAATAGGGAGCTTCGGCCCCTTCATAATCGCCCGCGTAGCGCACACTGCCATTGAGGCGCAGTTCCCGCGTCAGATTGTAGCTCGCTACCGCCTCTACGCCGCCTTCCGGTTCGGAGAGATCGGGACCCGATAGCGCTTTTTCATAGGTCAGAAAACCATCGATGGTCGCGATGCTTTCCGCGCCGTCCGCCTCAGCTTCGAGGCGTAGCGTCGTTTCGGACAGAACGGCGCTTTCCTTCTGCGGCGTCAGGTCGACATTGTCGGTAACGCGGATGCCGGTCTCGACGGAGGGGCGCAAAATGAGATTGCCGAACCGGATGCCCTCGGCCTCGTAAGGGTCGGTTTCGTCGCGGCGCTCACCTGCCGATTGCGCCAGCGCCGCACCAACCGGTTGGGCGCGCTCATAGTCCTCGGCGTCCGGCGTAAGGGTGCTTCCCTGACGAATGCCGCCTGTGGAAAGGGCTTCCTGCTCACGTTCGCGCTCTTCCTGGACGAGGCGTTCCTCTTCGTCCCGGCGCTCCTCGGCGTTGCGCTGGCGCGAGACGGCTGGATCTGCAGCTCTCGAAGGGCGGGCGGGCCGCGCCGATTGCTGCGCATCTGTCGGCCGCGATCGAAAGGAAGGGCGTTCCGGGCGGGCTTCGGTTTCACGTCCCGCAGCGATCGCACCTTCATCCGGCGTCGAGGTCCTGTCTTCACCAGTCGAACCGAATACGGGGCGGCGTCGCGGTGTCGGCACACCCGCGGGATCGAACAGCTCGGACTGGGTCCGTTGCTGCCGCTCGGCTTCGGCAATCGGATCGGGCAGAGGATCGCTGGCCAGGAGGTTCCGGTCGATAAGCTGCTGCTGCTCGTCCAGAAGATCGCGAAGCGAGCCGCGCGGTTCGACCTGCGCCAGGAGCCGATCGTTCGCCGTCTGCGGCCATGCATGCGTCGGCAGCGCAAGCGCGCCGATGAGCGACAGCACGAAGGCGGCATGACGGCGCAATATTGATGGACGCTTCGTGCGCACGCTGTCGGCACTCCATAGGCGGCAACCGGCCCAAGCCGGCCAATGGTGAACGAACCGTAAGCGCCTATGGTTAAGAAAGATTTGCCGCCGCTGCCGAAGGTGGTTGCGGTATCATGCCGCTTCGACGGTCAGATGGCCCTCAGCGGCGCTTAGAATGCGCACCTTGGCGCCAGCGGGCAGATCCGGTCCGGCCACCCGCCAGGAACTATCGTCGATCCGTGCGCGGCCATGACCGTTGACGATCGGCTCGATCAGCGTTGCCGTCCGTCCGACCAGCGCATCACCGCGACGATTGAGCGTTTCGCTTGCCTTGTCGCCCGGAGCGTTGGCGTAGCGGCGTCCCGTGATCGTAAAGACCGCGGAAAGGACCAGAAAGATCGCCACCTGCACCTGCCAGACCAGCCAGTCGGCGGCGGGCCCGATAGCGACAAGCGCAATAGCGCCGGTGGCCAGCGCCGCCAGACCGATCCAGAGCAGAAACACACCGGGAATCAGCAGTTCCAGCAGAAGCAGAACGAAACCGCCGATGATCCAGAGCCAGACGCCAAGCTGTTCGATCAGAAAACTCATTGCGTCATGTTAGCCGATTGGTCGCCCGGCCGCCATCAGGCTTCGTCCTGCGAACGGCCCGAGCGCGGCACGCGAAACCGCGGCGGCTGACTGGACGGCGCCGGCGCTTCCGAGGGTGGCGTTACCGGCGTATCGCCGAAGACTTCGCGCGCCAGTTGCCCGATGCCGCCGAGCGAGCCGATCAGCGAAGAGGCCTCCAGCGGCATCAGGATCAGTTTGGAATTGGGTGCGCTGCCGATATTCGTGACGGCCTCGGTGTATTTCTGCGCCACGAAATAGTTGAGCGCGGCGACATCGCCATTGGCGACGGCGACGGAAACCAGTTCGGTCGCCTTCGCTTCGGCTTCGGCGGAGCGCTCCCGCGCCTCGGCATCGAGGAAGGCGGCGTCGCGACGGCCCTGCGCCTGCAGAACCTCGGCCTGCTTGCGGCCCTCCGCCTCGAGAACGGCGCTCTGCTTGCGGCCTTCCGATTCCAGGATTTCTGCGCGCTTCAGGCGCTCGGCCTTCATCTGCCGGCCCATCGCCTCGACCAGATCGGTTGGCGGCGAGATGTCCTTGATCTCGATCCGCGTCATCTTCACGCCCCATGGCGAAGTCGCTTCGTCCACCACACGCAGCAGCTGGTCGTTGATGACGTCGCGATTGGAGAGAAGCTGATCGAGATCCATATTGCCCATGACCGAGCGGATATTGGTCATGGTCAGGTTCAGGATCGCATTTTCCAGCCCCGCCACCTCGTAGGACGCGGCGCTGGCGTTCAGCACCTGGTAGAAGGCCACCGCATCGACCATCACCGTCGCATTGTCGCGGGTGATGACTTCCTGGCTCGGAATGTCGAGCACCTGCTCCATCATGTTCATGCGGGAGCCGATCCGCTCGATATAGGGCGTCACCAGCGACAGGCCCGGCGAGAGGGTGCGAGTGTACCGCCCGAAGCGCTCCACCGTGTAGTTGTAGCCCTGCGGCACGATCGTCACCGCCATGTAAAGCGTCAGCAAGACAAGGACGGCCAGGACGATCAGCGCAATATCGAGAGGGGACATGATGGAGTTCCGATTTGAAAAAACTATCGAGCGAAGATCGTTAGATGCGCGTGGCTTTGCAAGGGCGAATTAAACGACCAACGCCCTCACGGAAAAATGGCATAAACTTCGTAATTTCCCAGCGGTATCAATTTTACTATTAGCCTAATTTAGCTCCTCTCGATGATTTAAAAATAACTTGAAAATTGGTAAAATCTTGTAAATATTTGGACGTGGGGGACGGCAATGAAAAAATTTTTATCACTAGCGCTTCTAATTTCTTTCTCCTCTTTGATCGGCGGTTGCGTCGGCAGTCAGCAATATAGGAAATATATATCATATAACTTATCGGATTGTTATTTCTATCTTAATTATGCTCCGACCTCGAAGGAGAATAGCACATCAAGACATTGTTCTATCCAGAAGAATATTATGCCGAACAGGGCTACAGGACCTGTCCGTGACCGTTACTACCTCTCATTTATCGAGATCGATGAAAATCCCAGTCGATTATTCGATTCGAAGCAGGTTGAATCTACGATTGATCTTATAAATTCTAAAAATAACGTCTTTGTTATCGTATATATTCATGGCTGGCGACACAATGCAGATGTGGCGGATAGTGACATTCAGAAATTTCGAACACTGCTTGCGTACTCGCGCGAGTTTTTAAATCAACGACCTGGTATTGATGGTTCTGAGACTGAGTTGATCGGTATTTACGTTGGGTGGCGTGGACGAACGCAAAGTAAGCTTCTCAATAGTGTTCTGTTCGCCCCGACCGTTTGGTCACGGAAGACGAAGTCTGATGAGCACGCTTCCCTACTTATCGACACCTTACGGCAGATTGAATCAACCACGATTACCAGAAGCGATAAGTCCGCTCACAGAAAAATGCTAACCTATGGGCATTCTTTCGGCGGTAACATGCTTCTGACGGGCTTATTGAATGAAGAGAAGGTTATTTCGCAAATTGCCGATCACAGCCATGGAAGGCAGTTTCCCCGGACACTCGGTGACCTTGTTCTCCTCATTAATCCGGCTTCCGAAGCTTCAAAGTGGATTGCTATTCAAGAAGCCATGAATGAGCGTGTGGATGCTGAACTATCGAGAGGGCGTTCAGAAAGGTTGGCGAGGCGTCGCTTGTTTCCGCTTGAACAAAAGCCGCGAATGATCGCAATGACGGCAACTTGCGATTGGTCTGAGGGGGAGTTGAAAAGAAAAAAATCCGCGCGATGCGACTCTGCCACTGATTTTTTCTTTCCGATGGCGTGGTTCTTTAAAAATAAGAGAGACAAAACCGCGGTAGGTCACTATAAGCCAAATTATGAACCTGGAGAAATATATTCTAGAACTGATCCTTATGGTGCGTCGCACGAGATAATACTAAATTATTCTGCGGGAAAACAAACGTCTTTATCCAACGTTAATAAGAAGGATTTGACGAAGTGCGACGTGGCTAACGGTTGGCTTCTTCGTGCCCGCGAAATCCCCGAATTGTGGGACAGCGGCTCGAACAAGAGAGTGCAATTCCGGCGCGGTCTTTCATTGCCGGGTGGGGGGGGCGGTACCAAGCGTTCGATCGTTCCTTACAACTCGCCGTTTTGGAATGCTCGTGTGCTGAACGCGGTCGAAAATCATGGCGACTATGTCAGCTACCCCACTTGGTGTGCGGTTAATCAACTGGTCCTGGATGATGTGACGGCGAAATGAACGCCTCCGCCACCTAGCCCTTCAAATCTCGCGCCGGACCAATTCTTCGATCACGGCCATGCCTTCGGGCGAATCGTTCAGGCACGGAATGTGCGAGAACTTCTCGCCACCGTGCTCGTGGAAGATTTCGCCGGCTTCGCCTGCGATCTCTTCCAGCGTTTCCAGGCAGTCGGCGACGAAACCGGGATTGAGAACGGCGATCCGTTTGATCCCATCATTCGCCAGCTTCTCGACCGTCTTGTCGGTATAGGGCTGGAGCCATTCCTCCGGGCCGAAACGGCTCTGGAAGCAGGTCATCAGCCGCCCCTTGTCCCAGCCAAGCCGCTGTTCGAGCAGGCGTGAGGTCTTCTGGCAATGGCAGTGATAGGGATCGCCATTCCGAAAATAGCTCTGCGGAATGCCATGATAGGAGGCAATCACCCTTTCCGGCTCCCAGTCGAGCGAAGCCAGATGCTGCTCGATGGAACGGGCCAGCGCCTCGATATAGACCGGTTCGTCATGCCAGGGGCCGATGGTCGTTATGGAGGGCAGCCAGCGCAACTTCATCAGCGCGCGGAAGAAATCGTCCTGCACAGTCGCCGTGGTCGACGCCGAATATTGCGGATAGAGCGGCATCATCACGATCTTCTGGCAGCCCTGCTCGAGAAGCCGGTTGGTCACGTCTTCGATGGAGGGCTGGCCATAGCGCATCGCCCAGTCGACGACGATATGCGGCTCGCCCGCCAGGGCTTCGGAAAGCTTTTCGCCCTGGCTGCGAGTGATGGTCCGCAGAGGGCTTTCGTTGCGCTCTGTGTTCCAGATGGAGGCATAGGCCGCGCCGCTCTTCTTCGGCCGCGTGTTCAGCACGATGCCGTAAAGGATCGGATACCAGAGCGCGCGCGGCCATTCGATGACCCTCTTGTCGGAGAGGAACTGACGCAGATAGCGCCGCATCGGCCAGTAGTCGGTACCGTCCGGCGTGCCCAGATTGACGAGAAGGACGCCTGTCTTCTTCGGTTTGACCGGCGGATGATCGGCTGGCAACGGGCCGATCTTCAGCGCTTCGTCGCGATCGAGCGGCGTATCGAGCAGATGGGCAGTGGGCGCGGCGGGAGTCATTGCATCCATGATAGGTCCGGTTGTCGGATTGGTGTTCGTCCTGCCGGTTCATGTAGGGACCGAAGATGCGAATGGGAGGGCCGATCTTTCGGTCTAGCCGCCTATGTGCCTGCGGCCGGCCCGTTCCGCCAGTTCCATCTGCCTTTGCCGCTGCCGATAGCGGGCACGGTCCGCTTCGGTCCGCACATCGATGCAATGCGGACAGGAGACACCCTCTTCATAGGTGGGTTCGGCGCGCTCCTCAGGCGTCAGGGGGTGGCGACAGGCGCGGCAGAGCGTTGCGTCCGACGGCGCGAGGCCGTGGCCGACAGCCACGCGCTCGTCGAAGACGAAGCAATCGCCCTGCCAGCGGCTCTCTTTCTCCGGCACCTCTTCCAGATAGGCCAGAATGCCGCCCTTGAGGTGATAGACCTCCTCATGGCCAAGCGCCTTCATATAGGCGGTGGCCTTTTCGCAGCGTATGCCGCCGGTGCAGAACATGGCCAGCTTCCTGCCGCGCAGCTCATTGTCGTGACGCGCTGCCCACTCCGGAAACTCACGGAATGTCGCGGTCGCGGGATCGATGGCCTTGTCGAAAGTGCCGAGCGCGGTCTCGTAATCGTTGCGGGTATCGATCACGACAGTTTCGGGATCGGCGAGCAGGGCGTTCCATTCCGCTGGCGACAGATGCGTGCCGGCGCCGTGAACGGGATCGAGATCGTCGACGCCCATCGTTACGATCTCCTTTTTCAGACGCACCTTGAGCCGATGAAACGGCATCGTCGCCTCCCGTGCGAACTTTATCTCGGCGCGCGAAAAATCAAGCGCGTCGTCCAGTTCCGCGAGAAGCGCATCGATGGCGTCGTCCGCTCCCGCGACCGTACCGTTGACGCCTTCCTTTGCGATGAGAAGCGTGCCGCGAATGCCCTGCGCCTCGCACAGCTTCAGAAGGCGTTCGCGCAGGATGGGCGCATCCTCCACCCTGGTGAAACAGTAGAGCGCGCAGATGCGAACGGGCAGCTCGGTGTCGTGTGTCATGGCGGCTGCTCTATCGAAAAACCGATAGCTTTTCCACGCTTCTCTCGAGCCACCGACAATGACCCCTCTTTACTGAAGAAGGATAGTACGATGGCTGTGCCGACATTGGAACCGTCGCTTCGTGATGCAATCGAGAAAGAGGCCAGGCGGCTGGACGTCCCGCCGGCCGCGCTCGCGGCGGTCGTCGCGGTGGAGAGCGGCGGTCGGCTTTCGGCGCAAATCGGCGGACGCGACGAGCCGCTGATCCGGTTCGAAGGCCATTATTTCGACCGGCGGCTGGCGGGGCGCGCCCGAACAATCGCCAGAGAGGCCGGTCTCGCCGATCCGCGCGCAGGGCGCATCAAAAACCCGCGCGGACAGGCGGCGCGTTGGGCAATGCTGAAGCGCGCCGCCGCGATCCATCATGTCGCGGCGCATGAAAGCTGCTCCTGGGGCTGTGGCCAGGTGATGGGATCGCACTGGCGCTGGCTCGGCTACCCCTCGGTCGATGCCCTGGTCGCGGATGCGCGAAACGGGCCCGGCGGGCAGGTCCGCCTGATGGGACGCTTTATCGAGAAGACCCGGCTGGATGAAGCGCTCAGGGCCCCAGATTTCCGGGCGTTTGCCAAAGGGTATAATGGGCCGGCCTATGCGAAGAACGCCTATGACCGCAAAATGGCGGACGCCTTTGCGGTCTATGACCCTCTCTTCGGCGGAACGCTTTCGTGTAAAGCGGTCCCGATCCTTCTGCGCATTGGCGCGAAAGGCGAGGCGGTTCGCCGATTGCAGGCCGACCTTACGAAACTCGGACACGATCTACAGATCGACGGCATTTTCGGTTCGCGGACCGAAACGGTCGTCCGACGCTTTCAGAACGATTGGGGTCTTCCGATAGATGGCGTCGCCGGGCAGCGAACGCGAGCGAAATTGACGCAGGTTCTAGCTGCGCGGAAGCAAAGCCCGACGAAAAACGACGCGCCGGGACAGGCTGCCACGGGCCGCTCTTCCGTCGGCTGGGCGTTTCTCACGCTCCTCTACGCCATTCTTCAAAGGGTTTTCGGTCGGGTTCGGTTGGACTGACGTAACGAAGACGAGTAAGTCGTTGGACGGAATCGACGAAAAGGGACGGTCGCAACGATGAAGATGCAGCAGAAGAACGAAGCGCTGTCGAAAGTGCTCAGAGGCCAGCCGGTCATTCCCGTCGTGCAAATCGCCAATCTGGCGCATGCCGTGCCGATGGCGAAGGCGCTTGTCGCGGGCGGCCTTCCTGCCATCGAGATCACCTTGCGGACGAACGATGCGCTCGATGCGATCCGTCTCGTGGCGAGCGAGGTGGAGGGCGCGATCGTCGGCGCCGGCACGGTCCTCAATCCCAAACAGTTCAAGGAAGCCGAAGCCGCAGGCTCGCAGTTCATCGTGTCGCCCGGAACGACCGTCGAACTGCTGAACGAAGCCAAGGATCATATGGTGCCCTATCTGCCGGGCGCGACCACGCCATCGGAGATTATGAGCATGGTCGAGGAAGGCTATTCGATTCTGAAATTCTTTCCGGCCGAGCAGAGCGGCGGCATTTCCTTTCTGAAATCGCTTTCCAGCCCAATATCGGGTGTCGCCTTTTGTCCGACCGGCGGCATTACGCCGCAAAGCGCGCCGGACTATCTGTCCTTGCCGAATGTCTTGTGCGTTGGCGGGTCCTGGATCACACCGAACGATCTGATGGATGCCGAAGACTGGGACGGGATCGAGCGGCTGGCGCGCGAGGCTCACGGTTTGGCAACTGTCTGACGGAATTCGGGCGCTTTTTTCAATCGCAAGACGTCGAACAACGCCTGCTGCGTTGACGATACTGTCTGCCTGCCAGCGTGATCGACGAAAACGCCCGCCAACGGGGTGCGTGGCGAGCGTCTAACGTTCTTGGTTCCCGATTGCGATGCTCAGCGTTCGAAGCGGGCCACGGTCTGGAAGTTGATCGCATTGCCGGCGAAAGCATCGGGTCGCTTGTTCTGCGGCTCCTGCGTGAAGGCCGTGATGACCATCTGCCGTGGCGGCGTGCGCAGTGAGCGGGTGGCTTCCGCTGTCTTCCGCTCGATCTTCGGCGATCCAATCTTGATGGCCCAGCGCGCCTGATCGATATCGTTCAGCCGGATCAGCGCTTCCCTGCGCTGCGCTTCGAGAGCGGCGACATCGGCCTTGCCGGGACGGTCGGCCGTGGCGGTCGTTCCTGTGACCGAGGGAGAGATCATATCGGCACGGATCCGCCGGCTTGTCGGAATATCCGTCATGGCCAGTTCGGTTGCGCCGCCATTGCTCAAGCGTCCGCCTCTCAGGCTACCGGTCGCACTTGCAAACGTCACAGCCTGGGGCTTTGGCGCGTCAGAAAGGGACAACGGATCTGACGGCGCGGACGCCACCTCGGTCCGGCGCGTCGGAAGGATTGGCGTGGGAACGTCGGGGCGCGAGCTGTCCAGTGCAGCCAGCAATGCGTTGGCGTCGCTCTGCGGACGTCTGACCGGAAGTGGGACAGCCATGCCTGCATTGGCTACGGCGTTGGCGGCTTCCAGCCCGCCATTGGAAGCGCCAGGCTCGGAAGCGAGCGCCAGAAGCGTCGACGAGGGTTCATCCACGCGCGGGCGAGCGGCGGGAAGCGGCACTTCCGCAGCGGCGATCAGCGCACCAACCTCGTCATTGCCATCGATCGGCGCTGCTGGAACTGCCACCGGCGCCGTTGGAACCGTTGCCGAGCCGGGAGCCGGCGCGGCCGGAATATCGGCTGGCGGTGTCGGTGCGCCTACGCGGCGCGGCGACACGAGAGGAAGCGGCACCGACGATGCGGGCAGCGCGGCAAGCAACTGGCCGGGGGTCGGCTCCGGTGCGCTGACAACGGCCTGCGGTACGGGGTTGGAGCGGCGGGCCGGCGCGCGGGCAACCGCGATTTCAGCGTTGTCCTCCGCCTCGTCATTGCCGCCACCGAAGAGCGCGGCAAGGAAGCCTCCGCCACCGCCGCCACCGGATGACTTGCTGCCGCCGGCATAGGCGATGCCCTTGGACTTGCGCTTCTTATAGGCCGACATCGCCGTCTGGTAGCCAGGCAGGGGTTTGCCGTCGGCAGGCAGGTGCAGCGTGTTGCCTTTCGGGAAAACGCGCGCCAGTTCCTTGCGGCTCATGCGCGGCCATGCGCGAACATTGCCGGTATCGAAATGAACGAAAGGCGAGCCGGAGCGCGGATAATAGCCGACGCCGCCGCCCTGCAGCTTGAAGCCGATTTCCCGCAGCTTCGACAGCTTGACGCCCGGAATGTAGAAATCCATGGCCTTGCCGAGCATGTGCTGGCTTTTCTTGGCCTGTCCGCCACGGGTGCGGCGAAGCATGGAGTTGGTCTTGGGCGACCGGTAACCGGAAATGATGTGGATGTGCTTGCGCGACCCCGTCTGACGGTATGCTTCCCAGACGATATCCAGAAGCTGCGGGTCCATTTTGGTCGGCTCGTTGCGGCGCCAGTCGCGCAGCATGTGGCTTATCTTGCGCAAGCCCTTGGAGTCATAGCGTCCGTTCCGCTTGTAGACGATCTCCGCCTTTTCCTTGGTATGGACATTGAAGAGCTTCAAAGAACGGTTGGCTGCTTCGGCATGGGTGGATGAGATCAGAAGGGCTGCGAAAACCGCCAGGACCGGCAGGCCGACCCGCAGAAGAGATGGCATCCGATGAAATTCGCCGATCAAACGGCGTAGACCCAGTCGATCATTCACGTTGCACCCGCCATTTTACTGGCGCCCCTGTCCCCTACCAATCCGACACGACAACGGCGTTTACTTTCCGTTCATCCTAAGGACAGACTGGTTAATGGGTGCTTAGTGCTGTGTAAATGCGGTGACAGTTTGACAATTTGGCGCTTCGGCGTTGCAAAGGCGAGAGCATGGTAAACAGAGAGTTAAGGGCCACCCCTGCCTTTCAGGCAGCCGCTCTCACCCTGCTTCGCGCATGGCGTCGGGGTCAATGCCATATTCCTTGAGTTTGCGATAGAGCGTCGATCGGCCGATGCCGAGACGTCGGGCCACTTCGCTCATCTGTCCGCCATAATGGTCGATCGCCAGCCGGATCATCTCTTCCTCGATCTCGGTAAGCGGTCGGATATGATCGTCACTGTCCAGTGCGGCCAGAAAGCCGTCCATCAACGCGTCGGACGCCGGGTCCGAGGTCGGATGCTGTTCGGCCTGGCGAAGGGCCGCGGCAGCGCGACGCAGCCCGCTCAGTTCGTTCGCGGCTTCGTCTGTCGGCGCGCGGCGGTCTTCCCGATCGGAAAGGTGCCGTTCGTGACCGGCCACAGGCGTGCCGAGCTGGGTTGCGATCTGTGGAAAATCGTTCTGCGTGAGCTGCGGCCCGTCGGCCAGGACCACGGCCCGGAAAATCGTGTTCTCCAACTGGCGGATATTGCCCGGCCAGTCGTAACGCATGAGAAGGTTCAGCGCGCTGCGGTCGATCCCCTTGATGTGGCCGGCATTCTCGCTGCGTGCGAAATTGCGCGTGAACTGCTCGGCCAGCGGCACGATGTCGTCGCGGCGCTCGCGTAGCGGCGGCATACGGATGGGAAAGACAGAGAGCCGGTAGAACAAATCCTCGCGAAAATGGCCAGCCTGAACCGCGGCCAGCAAATCGTGATGGGTGGCGGAGATGAAGCGCACATCGACCTGGCGGGTCTGGCGAGCGCCGACCGGATCGACCTCGCCCTCCTGCACGGCGCGCAGAAGCTTGACCTGGGCGTCCAACGGCAGATCGCCGATCTCGTCGAGAAACAGCGTACCGCCGTCCGCTTCGACGAACTTTCCGGTCTGCCGTTCGGTTGCACCGGTAAACGCGCCTTTTTCGTGCCCGAAGAGGATGCTTTCGACGAGATCCTTCGGGATCGCGCCGCAATTGACGGTGACGAATTTCTTGCGGGCGCGGTCGGACGCATTGGCGATGGCGCGCGCCAGCTTTTCCTTGCCGACGCCGCTCTCGCCTTCGATGATGATCGGAATGTTGGAAGCGGCGGCCTTCTTCGCCATCGTGATCACACGGGCCATTGCCTCGGACCGGCCGATGAGGTTGTCGAAGCTGATCGAGGCGTTCGAAGCACTGCCCTTGCGACGACGTGGGGTCTCGACCCTTTCCTTCACCTTGAGCGCGTCATGGACGGCGGCCCGCAGCCGCTCCGGCGCAACGGGTTTGACAACGTAGTCGAAAGCGCCGGCGCGCATGGCCGCGATGACGCTTTCCATGCCGCCCTTTGCCGTCAGCACGACGACCGGCTGGTCGAACTCCTTTTGCCGCATCACTTCCAGCGTCTCGAGACCGTCCATGCCCGGCATCATCAGATCGAGCAGGACGAGATCGATCGGACCGGCGCTTTCGTCGGAGAGAATGCGAAGCGCCGCTTCGCCATGTTCCGCCTCCACCACGCGGTAGCCGGCACGGGTCAGCGTTTCATTGGCCAGTCGGCGCTGGACGGGTTCGTCATCGACAGTCAAAATCGTGATCGGCATGGACCGGCTCGGACCTTCGCTTCGGGCAAACGTGGACCATCATCACGCAAGCCCCTAAATGGCACCCCAAGAAACGCGGTTAACAGGAGGTGATCGCCCGAGCCCGGCGATCGCCCTTCACAGAAATGATTGGATCAGCCTGATGCGTAACGCCCTTCAGCCGGCGCAATCCCAGCAAACGCCTGCCGCAGAGCCGGAGTCGTCGGCTCTCGGCGAATTGCCCGAATGGGACCTTTCCGACCTTTATTCGGGACCGGAGGATAAGGCACTGACGGCCGATGTCGCACGGTCGGCCGATCTGGCGAAGGCGTTTCAGGAGCGTTGGGCCGGCACTTTGGCGGAGGCGGCCGAAAAGACCGGCGATGACGGGCTGGGCGCGGCCATCGAAGCCTATGAGGCGATCGAGGAGCTGATGGGCCGGATCATGAGCTTTGCCGGCCTTCACTATTACGGCGATACGTCTGATGAAGCGCGCGGCAAGCTTTATGGCGATCTGGCCAGCAGGATCACCGACGCTTCATCGCATCTGCTGTTCTTTTCGCTGGAGATGAACCGGATCGACGAAACGATGATGGCGGAGGCGATGGAACGCGACGACCGGCTCGCTCACTACCGGCCCTGGGTTGAGGATCTGCGCAAGGACCGGCCGTTTCAGCTCGAAGACAGGCTGGAGCAGCTCTTCCTCGAAAAGAGCCAGACGGCAGCGGGCGCCTGGAGCCGCCTCTACGACGAAACGCTGACGCATATGCGTTTCGATGCAGGGCAGGGCGAGCCATTGCCGCTGGAGCCGGCGCTGAACCTTCTGATGGACGGCGATCCGCAGGTGCGCGCCGATGCGGCCGCCGGGCTCACGGGCGGTTTTCGGGCGCACATCCGCACCTTCACGCTCATCACCAACACGCTGGCCAAGGATCTGGAAATCTCCCAGCGCTGGCGCGGCTTCGAGGACATCGCCGATGGCCGCCATCTCGCCAACCGCGTCGAGAAGGAGGTGGTCGATGCGCTGGAAGAAGCGGTGGTCAACGCCTATCCGCGCCTGTCGTACCGCTATTACGCAATGAAGGCCAAATGGCTCGGCATGGACAGGCTGAACCATTGGGACCGCAACGCGCCGCTGCCGACCGCCTCGCGCGAAATCATCGGCTGGGAGACGGCGCGGCAGACCGTGCTCGACGCCTATGGCGGGTTCGATCCGCGCATGGCGGAAATCGCCAGCGATTTCTTCGACAAGAACTGGATCGATGCGCCGAGCCGGGCCGGCAAGGCGTCCGGCGCGTTTTCGCACCCGACCGTGCCGAGCGCCCATCCCTACGTTCTGCTCAACTATCAGGGCCGGCCGCGCGACGTGATGGTGCTGGCGCATGAGTTGGGCCACGGCGTCCATCAGGTGCTCGCCGCCAGGCAGGGCGCGCTGATGGCCGATACGCCACTGACGCTGGCTGAAACGGCCTCCGTCTTCGGCGAGATGCTGACCTTCCGCTCGCTGCTCGACCGAACGAGCGATCCGGCGCAGCGCAAGGCGATGCTGGCTGGCAAGGTCGAAGACATGATCAACACGGTCATCCGCCAGATCACCTTCTACCGCTTCGAGCGGAAGGTGCATACGGCGCGGCGCGAGGGTGAACTGACCAGCGATCAGATCGGCCGGTTCTGGATGGAGGTGCAGGCCGAGAGCCTCGGCCCGGCGGTGCAGCTGAACGAAGGCTATGAGGCCTGGTGGGCCTATGTGAAGCACTTCATCGCCTCGCCCTTCTATGTCTACGCCTATGCGTTCGGCGACTGCCTGGTGAACTCGCTCTATGCGGTCTATCAGAACGCTTCGGACGGCTTCGCCGACCGCTATCTCGACATGCTGGCCGCCGGCGGCACGAAGCACCATTCGGAACTGCTCGCGCCGTTCGGGCTCGATGCGTCCGATCCCGCCTTCTGGACCAAGGGGCTATCCATGCTGGAAGGGCTGATCGACGAGCTGGAGGCGGCGGATCGGGAGGCGTGAGCGCCCTACTGGGTTCGCAAACGGTCGATGGCGCCGCCTATGCCCTCGCGGATGGCGTCGTCGAAACTGACTTCATCAACGTGCCAGGCTTCGTCGTCGTCGAGCCGCCATGCGGCGTTCCAGTCGGCGCCATCGGCGTTGAGCGTCAACGTCCCGTATAGCGTCGGCATTGCGCCTTTCTTCCCGATCTGGCCGGTTTCGACGAACCTTGCGATGTCGCGGGCTTCACTTGCATGGTCTTCGTCGGTCGGCAGTCGGATGGGAAGACCGCGCTTAGTGGCGGTGTCGATCAGCGCGAGGCGTTGGCCGTAACCGTCCGCGCCCTCTCTCCGGACGATGTAGGCGGCGTTCGGGGTCTCGACGGCCAGGACGATCCGAACTTCCGGTCGCGGTTCCGGCCAGACATCGGAACCGGAGGCCCGCAGGAGGGCAGCCATTTTGTCCCGGTCGAAGCACACGCGCAGGAAATGCGGACGCTCGCGCGTGCCCTGCTCATCATGGACCGGAATGCCCTTCATCCGATCTTCCAGTTCGATGCGTTCGATGAGGGCAGCTGGGCCGTCGGGCGGTTCGGCGATCCGGTTTGAGGCAACGCCTTCTTCGTCGCCGCTCATCTTGACGGCCACCTCTTCGAACACTTCGACGATGCCGCGCGAGCGTTCCGGGTCTTCGGTGCCGGTGATGATGGTCGTCGCGCAGTTCAGCCCGATAAAGTCTTCCGGTGCAGCCATGGCGGGACCGGCTGAAATGGCCACGAGTACAGCCAAGAATAAAACGCGTTTCAGGCGAGGCAGAAGATGGCTGCGGTCAACGATCGTCGGCACGGCGCACAGGATGTTCATGGCTCCGCCTCCTTCCTGCGCGAACATAACCGATCGGCTCTTTCGGTTACAGATCGTTCAAAAGCAAAGCGTAGGCCTGCCTACCGATCCCGCTCGCGCAGCAGGCGCGTCAGTTCCTGCAACTCGGCGCGCATGGCCTTGACCTCTTCGGCCATCGCCGCCTGATTATCCTGCAGCGTATGGCGCTCCTCGGCGGCTTCGCCTTCATGCTCGGCCTGCATGGCCGACACGATGATGCCGATGAAGAGGTTCAGCACGGTAAAGGTCGTGCTCATGATGAAGGCGATGAAGAATATCCACGCCCAGGAATGCGCTTCCATGACCGGGCGGACGATGCCCATCGACCAGCTTTCCAGCGTCATGATCTGGAACAGCGAATAGGCGGACGCGCCGAGCCCACCGAACCAGTCGGGAAAGGTCTCACCGAACAGGCCGGTCGCCATGACCGAGAAGACGTAGAAGACCAGCGCCATCAGGACGACGATGGAGCCCATGCCGGGCAAGGCGGTGACGAGGCCGGTCACGACCTTTCTCAACGACGGAATGACTGAGATGAGGCGCAGAATCCGCAAGACGCGCAGCGCACGCAGCACTGCCAGGTCGCCGCTTGTCGGCACCAGCGCGATGCCAACGACGAAGAGGTCGAACACCCGCCAGCCATCATGAAAGAAACGGGCGCGGTGAACGAAGGCGCGCAGCGCCAGCTCCACGACGAAGACGGCGAGGATCGTTTTATCCAATGCCTTCAGAACCGGCCCGACCGCGCCCATCACGGTTGTGCTCGTTTCCAGACCGAGGATGATCGCATTCAGTACGACCAGGACGATAACCGTCCATTCGAACCGTTTGCTGGAGATGAGCCGCGCTGCGCGGGCGCGAAACGAGCGGTCGTGCGGCGGGAATCGGTCGAACGCCCAGCCCGAGCGATTCCCGTTCTCGTCAGATCGATCGTCGTCGGCTGTCGTTGTCTTCTGATCCATGATGCGGTTGATCTAGAGATGGGCGCGGCAAGGTTCAACAGAGATTTGCTCCGCTCTAACCCTTGTCGAGTTTGTCCTGCGTCTTCTTGTCGAAATCGTCCGCGGAATGGCGTTCGCGCAGCTGATATTTCGGATCGCCATTGACGTTGTTGACCATGCGTCCGCGCGAGACGGCGGCACGGGCATCGATCGCCTTGGCCCAGCGCATGACGTTTTCATATTCGTACACAGCCAGAAATTCGGCGGCGTCGTAGGCGCGCCCGAGGACAAGCTGTCCATACCAGGGCCAGGCGATGATGTCGGCGATGGTGTAATCGTCGCCGGCCAAATACGCCTTGTCCGCCAGTTCGCGATCCAGAACGTCGAGCTGGCGCTTAACCTCCATGGCGTAGCGGTTGATGGGGTATTCGTATTTCTCCGGCGCATAGGCGTAGAAATGGCCGAAACCGCCGCCGAGGAAGGGCGTCGCGCCCATCTGCCAGAACACCCAGTTCAGCACTTCGGTGCGGCCGGCGCGGTCGGTCGGCAGGAACGCGCCGAATTTTTCCGCCAGATACAACACGATGGCGCCGCTTTCGAACACGCGCTGCGGCGGGTTTTCGCTCCGGTCCAGCAGAGCCGGGATCTTCGAATTGGGATTGATGTCCACGAAGCCCGATCCGAACTGGTCGCCCTCGCCAATATCCATCAGCCAGGCGTCGTACTCAGCGTCCGAATGACCCGCTTCCAGCAGTTCCTCGAACATGACGGTGACCTTCACGCCGTTCGGCGTCGCCAGCGAATAGAGCTGGAAGGGATGGTCGCCGACCGGCAGGTCCTTATCGTGCGTCGGTCCTGCAATCGGCCGGTTGATGCTGGCGAAGCGGCCGCCGCTTTCCTTTTCCCAGGTCCAGACCTTCGGCAGGGTGTATTCATTGCTCATCGTGATGTCCCATCTGGTTTCGAAACGGGCACATAGGACAGCGATCGGCGGCGTCCCGTTTCCGATGCGCAAAACCCGTTCTTGATCCGTCGAAGAATGTGCTAGTTGCGCCAGAGAGGAACCGCGACAGCGCCGAGCAGTAGGAGACAAACGCCCATGGCCGAGCAGAACTGGCCCGTTCACGCCAAGATCACCGGACCCGTCATCATGATCGGTTTCGGCTCCATCGGCCGCGGCACGCTGCCGCTGATCGAACGGCATTTCGACTACGACAAGAGCCGGTTCAGGGTGATCGACCCGAAGGTGGCGGACGCCGACAAGTCTCTTCTGGCCGAGCGCGGCGTTCCACTGATCGAAGAGGCGGTGACGAAGGAAAACTATATCGACCTTCTGACGCCGCTGCTGACGGAAGGCGAGGGGCAGGGCTTCTGCGTCAATCTGTCGGTGGATACGTCCTCGCTCGCTCTGATGAAGCTATGCCGCGAACTCGGCGTTCTTTATATCGATACGGTGGTGGAGCCGTGGCTCGGCTATTATTTCGACGACAGTCTCGGCAATGCGGCGCGCACCAATTACGCGCTGCGCGAGACGGTGCGTTCGGAGAAGCGCGCCAATCCCGGCGGAACGACCGCCGTTTCGTGCTGCGGCGCCAATCCTGGCATGGTGTCCTGGTTCGTCAAGCAGGCACTGGTGAACGTTGCGAACGATATGGGCATGGATTTCGACGAACCGGCGGTCGACGACCGCGAAGGCTGGGCGCGGCTGATGCGCGATGCCGGTGTCAAGGGCGTCCACATCGCCGAGCGCGATACGCAGCGGACGAAGAATCCCAAGCCGATGGGCGAGTTCTGGAACACATGGAGCGTCGAGGGCTTCGTCGCCGAAGGTCTGCAGCCGGCGGAACTGGGCTGGGGCACGCATGAAAAATGGATGCCGGAAAACGCGAAAACCCAGGCCGATGGATCGGGCTGCCAGTCGGCGATCTTTCTGGAACAGCCGGGCGCCAATACGCGGGTGCGGACCTGGTGTCCAACGCCCGGCCCGCAATATGGCTATCTCGTCACCCATAATGAGAGCGTGTCGATCTCCGATTTCTTCACCATCGGCGAGGGGTTGAAGCCCGAATACCGACCGACGGTGCATTACGCCTATCACCCCGCCGACGATGCGGTGCTGTCGCTACACGAAATGTTCGGCAATGGCGGGCATATGCAGCCGAACTATCACGTGCTCGACGAGGACGAGATTGTGGACGGCGTCGATGAACTCGGCGTCCTGCTCTACGGTCATGACAAGAACGCCTACTGGTACGGATCGCGCCTGTCCATCGAGGAAACCCGCGACATCGCGCCCTATCAGAATGCGACAGGTCTGCAGGTCACATCCGCCGTGCTGGCCGGCATGGCCTGGGCTTTGGAGAACCCGGAGGCTGGGATCGTCGAGGCCGACGAGATGGACTACAGGCGCTGCCTCGAAATCCAGAACCCATATCTCGGCCCGGTCGAGGGTCATTACACGGACTGGACGCCGCTCCAGGATCGCAACAAATATTTCGTCGAAGCCATCGACGAGAGCGACCCATGGCAATTCCGCAACGTTCTGGTCGCATTTTAGCGCAATCCAGCATAAACTGAAGCGACGATAATCTATGTGCTTGTTGCGGCGGGCCGGACGGGCAAGACTGGCGCCGGTCGGCCTATGTCGGCGTGTTGCATTCGAAACGGGGGTTCCATTCATGCATTACCGTGCATTCACACTGTTGCTGGCTGCGGCGGCAATTGCCGGCTGCACCACCGGGCCCGGGTCCTCGGACCGCGCCTCCCTCAAGCCGTCCTCGCGTGTGGCGGGCCAATGGATGGCGACGGATGGCGTGGCGATGTCGAGCTTCAGCAATAGCGGACGGTTCTCGACCACGCTGCGGGCAACGGGCGAGACCGTGACCGAGGGCACCTATGTGGAATCAGGCGACCGGGTCGCGCTCGACTTCTACTCGGTTCGGCAGCAGCGCCAATCCAAGGCGACCTGCAACTTTGCCGGCCGCGGCCAGCTCAATTGCGTCAGCGATACGGGCGCGCAATTCACGCTCGTCCGCAACGCGGTCGGCTGAGACGGCGCAGTTCGGCGAGTGGGTATGGCATCCCATTTCATCGGGTGACAGCTCCAAAGGCGGGCGATAGTTTGCGATCATGCTCACGCGCCGCCCCACTCGCCGCACCGTTCTGGCCGGACTAACCGGCCTGACATTGTTCGGTCTGCAAACGCCGGTCCATGCCAAGTGGAACGGGCCGCTCGTCTTTGCCGCCGCTTCCATGACCGACGCTCTGAACGCGGTGGCCGAGCGATATCTCGCCGCTGGCGGGACGGCCCCGCGCTTTTCCTTTGCGGCATCCTCCATCCTTGCCAAGCAGATCGCGCAGGGCGCGCCGGCCGATCTGTTCGTATCCGCCAGCGCACAATGGATGGACTGGCTGGAAGAGAAGAACGCGATCGAGACCGATAGCCGGACCGACATCGCCCGCACCGATCTTGTCATTGCCGGTCCCGCCGACGCGGGAACAGCAGCGACAGCTGCCGCAGCGCTCGGCGAGAGCCGCTTCGCAATGGGCGATCCGGGCCATGTGCCGGCGGGGATCTACGCGCGCCAGGCGTTGGAGAATGCCGGGCTCTGGTCCGATCTTACGTCGCGCGCCGTCCTCGGTGAAAATGCGCGGATCGCGCTCGAACTGGTGCGGCGCGGCGAGGTGGCGCGCGCCATCGTCTACGCGTCCGATCTGGCTTCTGCGCCCGAACTTGCGGCGCTTTACACTTTCCCGCCGGCAAGCCACGATCCCATCGCCTATCCCGCCGCGCTGACCGGCACGGGGCAGGACGAAGACGGTGCGCGCGCTTTCCTCGATTTTCTCGTCGGACCGGAAGGGCAGACGGCCATGCAGAGCGCGGGCTTCCAACCCATCAAGCGCGGCCATGCGGACGGATGAGCGAGACTGAAATCCAGATCGTTCTGCTGTCGCTGCGGGTGGCCGGCATGGCGATCCTCGTTGCGCTGCCGCTGGCCTTCGCCGTAGCCTGGCTGTTTGCGCGGCATGATTTTCCCGGCAAATCCTTTGCGCAGGCGCTCGTCATGCTGCCGCTGGTCGTGCCGCCGGTCGTCACCGGCTACGGGCTTCTGGTACTGTTCGGCACGCAGGGGCCAATCGGCGGGCCGCTGCGCGAATGGCTCGGTTTCACCTTCGCCTTCCGCTGGACCGGCGCGGCGCTGGCCGCCGGCGTCATGGCGTTTCCGCTTCTCGTGCGGCCCATTCGCCTGTCGCTCGAGGCCATCGATCCGTCGCTGTCCGAGATGGCGCGAACGCTGGGTGTCGGGCGCCTGCGCCGGTTCCTGACGATCACGCTGCCGCTCGGCTTGCCCGGCCTCATCGCCGGCGGCATTCTGGGCTTCGCCAAGGCGCTCGGTGAGTTCGGCGCCACCATCACCTTCGTTTCCAACGTGCCGGGTGAAACGCAAACGCTCTCGCTGGCCATCTATTCGCTGCTGCAAAGCCCACAGGGCGACGCCGCGGCTTTGCGGCTGATCGGCTTTTCCGTGGTGCTGGCGCTTGGCGCGGTGATCGTATCCGAACTGGTGCAGCGGCGACTGGGTGCCGGGGCCGCTGGCCGATGAGCGAGATGCTGCATGTCGACATCGTCGTTCGTCAGGGCGCGTTCGAGACCGAATGCCGCTTCGATGCGGAGGCGGGCGTCACCGCACTCTTCGGCCCGTCCGGGGCGGGCAAGACCACGGCGCTGCGTGCGATTGCCGGGCTCGTTCCCGGCGCGAGTGGGACGATCCGACTGGGTGAGCGCATCCTCCTCGACAGCGCACGCGGCATCGGCGTTCCGGCGGAGAAGCGGCGGGTCGGTTTCGTCTTCCAGGAAGGGCGGCTTCTGCCGCATCTGACTGTCGCGTCCAATCTCACCTATGGCCGTCATGGCGGGCGGGGGCCGACCGATGAAGCGTTGCGGCACATGGCGGGCTTTCTCGGCATCGGGCATCTGCTAGACCGCAAACCGCGCACCCTTTCCGGCGGCGAGCGCCAGCGCGTCGCCATCGGGCGGGCGCTCCTGTCCGATCCGGCGCTGCTGTTGATGGACGAGCCGCTGGCCTCACTCGATCCGGCCCGGCGGGCGGAACTGCTGCCCATGATCGAGAGGGTGCGCGACGAAACCGATATTCCCATCGTCTTCGTCAGCCACAATGTCGGCGAGGTGGCGCGGCTAGCCGAGACGCTTGTCGTCATGGACGGTGGCAGAACGCTGGCGGCGGGGCCGGCGCTCGACATCTTTCCGCGCTTCGAGACTGATGCCGCGCTGGGCCAGGGGGAAGCCGGCGCGCTGGTCGAGGGCAAGGTGACGGCTATCGACTCCCAATTCGGTATCGCCACCGTCGATCTCGGCGGCGAAGCGCTGGAACTGACCCAGGGCGGGTTTTCCGTTGGGCAGATCGTGCGGCTGCGCATTCTGGCCGGCGATGTCAGCCTTGCGGTCGGCGATGCGGGCGCGATGGAGGGGCTGTCGATCCGAAACCGGCTCGTCACGACGATTGCGGCTATCGCGCCAGATCGTACAGGGCCATACGCTGAACTTCTTCTGGGGCTCGGACAGGTCAGGTTGCGCGCGCGCGTGACCCGCAAGAGTCTCTTCGAGATGGGACTGCATGAAGGCCAGCGCGTTACCGCCATGATCAAGGCGGTTTCCGTCGAGCGACGCCGCTAAATCACAACCAGAACCGTTCCTCGTGCGGCCCGGCTTGAAACTTGCGGCGATCTTGATACGTCCATGAAAGCGTGGACCGGCCGGTGGCTGCCGTCGGTTCGGGTGAGGGCGGTCCACCCTCCGCCATTCCATGGAGGTTTCATGCGTTTTACTGCCATCGCCATCGGACTGTTCGGCCTTATCCTGTCCGGTTGCGGCGGCGCGACGCTGTTGAACGCCGTGACCACCGAGAAGGGCCTGACCGTTGAGCGAGGCATCGCTTACGGGCAGCAGAAACGCCACCGCTACGATCTCTACCGACCGGCAGAGGCCGAACCGCAAGCGCTCGTCATTTTCTATTACGGCGGAAGCTGGAACAGCGGCCATCGCGGTATGTATGAATTCGTTGGCGCGGCTCTGGCGAGGGAAGGGTTCGCCGTCGCCATTCCCGATTACCGGCTGCATCCGAAGGTGCAATTTCCGACCTTCGTGGAGGATGCAGCGCTGGCCTTTTCGACGATCAAAAGGGATGCGGCGGGCGACCTGCCAATCTTCGTGATGGGCCATAGCGCCGGCGCGCACATTGGCGGTCTCGTCACCTTCGACGAACGTTATCTGCGCCCGCACGGGATCGATCCCTGCGGGACCGTTGCCGGCTTCATCGGCTTGGCGGGTCCGTACAATTTCGACATCACCAACAAATGGAAACCGGTCTTTCCGCCGCAAACGCGTGGCAGAAGCCAGGTCATCGATTTTGCCGACGGCCGCCATCCGCCGGCGCTTCTCGTGCACGGGCTGGACGACAGCACCGTTCACGCGCTGGACACGCGGCAAATGGATGAGGCGCTTCGCCGTGCTGGCAACCCGGTGACGATCGAACTTCTCGAAGGTGTCGGCCATATCGACATCGTGGCCGCTTTGTCGTGGCCGTTGCGCAAGGCGGCGCCGACCCTGGCCGTGGTGACGGACTTCGTACGTAAAAACAGCAAGATGGCACCGCGATGTGGCGCGTAAAAGGTAAGATGTCCGGGCGTATTACTTCGCTTGCAGCCGTCTTGCGCAAGCAATCGAGCGGCACGACTTGCGCGTTAAGACTTTTTTTACCAGTTTAACCCAGTATTGCTCCTACCAGCACATATCCTCCTCCCAAGGCTGGTCTCTAAAGGGCGCTCGAACTCCTCCCGAGCGCCCTCTCTTTTTGCGCTACCATGACAGGATTTCGGTTGAGATCGGGGGGCTATACTCCTACCGCGCTATGGTCTTTGTAGAGGACCATCCATCGTGACCGATGACAGCCTTGCCGATTGGACAGCCCGACCGTTCCCCGACCCCTCCCGGCTCGAGGGCGAACTGGTCACCCTGACCGCATTCGATACGGATCGCGACAGCCATGTGCTCTGGCAGGCGTTCGGAGAAACCGGCTTCAACCGGCTGGCGCGCTATTTCCCCATCGTCGATTTCGATGACGAGGCCGCGTTCCGCGAATGGCTCGTCAGCCATCAGGGCCAGTGGCACACGATGGTTTTCCGAGACCGGAGCAGCGGCGAACCGCTCGGCATGGCCTCTTATATGCGGATCGATGCTGCCAACGGTTCCTGCGAAACCGGCTCGGTGATGCATGCGATCTCGGCACAGCGAAGCGCTGCCGTCACCGAAGCCCATTTTTTGATGGCCCGGCACGTCTTCGACGATCTCGGATATCGGCGTTTCGAATGGAAGCTCGACAATCGCAATGCCGCCAGTCACGCCGCCGCCAAGCGCCTCGGCTTCACCTTCGAGGGCGTGTTCCGCAACCACATGGTTTCGCGAGGGCGGAACCGCGACACGGCATGGTATGCAATGATCGACCAGGACTGGCCGGCGATCAGGCGCGGGTTTGAACTCTGGCTGGATCCAGCGAATTTCAATGCGAACGGTCAGCAGAAATCATCGTTGGCCGATCTGCGGTCCGCCCCGCTCGTCGAGCGCTCGTGACGGTTCGAAGCGCGGGGCGTGTGGCCGGACGCAGCAAATGAATGCGGGCGCTCAAGGCTTGCTTCCGCCTGCCGCTTCGTGTGAAAGCCTGCGCATGACAAAAGAGACACGCCGGACGGCCCTGGCCGCCGCTGCCATTTTCCTGCTTTTTCTGGTCGGCTGGATCTTCATTCCCGGCCTGGTGCTTGCGGCGGCCGAGATCTCACCCTGGCTCGGCGTGGTCGTCGCGGCGCTCTTCGTCCTTACCTTCCCGGCGATCTTCTGGCTGCGCAGCCGGCACAATCGCCGCATCGAAGACAAGGTCGACTGAACGGGTCAGGCTGTGGCCAGCGCTCCAGCCAGAAGGACCATGCCAAGAACCACGATCAGGCCGGCGCCGAGCAGTTCGATGGCCAACTGAACCTGTCCTGCCAGGCGACTGCCGGGGCCGCCCGCGAACCGAACGGCGATGTTCTTGGCGGAAACGGCCAGCGTCGCCAGCGTCGCCACCGTGATGGCGGTGCCGAACGCCATAGCGAGCGCCGAACCGATACCCGCCAGCACCATGCCGTTGAGAAAGGCGAAGGTGAGAATGATCAGCGCGCCGGAACAGGGGCGCATACCCACGGCAGCAACCGCCGAGATCGCTTCCCTGGCGCGAAACCGCTCGCCGGAGAGGCGTTCTGGGCCCGGCATATGGGCGTGGCCACAGCTTGAGCAGACCTCGCCGGATGCGTGATCGTGGCCGTGGCCGTGATGGGGGGTGTGGATATGGACGTGCGCTTCGTGATGGTGGGCGTTGCGGGGATGCATATCCGGGCCGACAAGAGCGGCCACGCCACCGCCATTCACGGTCATCGCTGCCATGGCCGGCTGCCGCCGGAGGGCCGACCGCAGAAGCGGAACGAGTTTTCTTGTCAGGAGCCAGAGGCCGAAACCAGTCAGAAAGGCGTAGGACAGGACTTCAAGCGTAAACACCGTATCGGTCTGCGAGATCGCCGTGCCCCGTAAGATCAGGAACACCGCACTGATGACGACAATAGCCATGATTGCCTGGAGAAGCGCGGACACGAAGGCAAGCATAACACCGCGCCGCAGGGCGATTTCGTTGGCCACCATATAGGTCGAGATGACGGCCTTGCCGTGGCCCGGTCCGGCGGCGTGCAATATGCCGTAGAGAAACGACAGGCCGGCAAGCGTCCAGCCTGCCGTGGGGTTCTCGCGCATGGCGCGCAGAGCATCTGTCATGAGGGCGTAGAAGCGCCGCTGTTCCTCGAAAATATAACGGCTCATCTCGCCGAACAGGCCGCCCGAGACCGGCGACGCCGCCGGCTCGGCTGCGCCAATGCCAAGAGAGGATTGCGCTAGCGCGACATCACTTGCCGTCAGAAACGCGGCCACCCAGCAGAAAATGAGCGCGAGCGTGGGAGAATATCGAAACCGATCCATCATCCTTCGGCCTTGCTGCAGTTCAGTTCGAGGCGAGTGGCGAAAAGACCGTTCGGATCGGTCGTGTCGGTGGTGTCGTAGAAGAACTGATCGAGATTGTCGGCATAGTCCGCCATCAGCTGATCGGGATCGGGGCGAATGACGGAACGCTTGCAATGGGTCGGCAGTGCCTCGCTCACCATATCCTCGTCGCGCTGGAAATCGATAGCGGTATAGAATGTGGGATCGAACACACCGAAACTGAGTTTGCCGGTGAGCGGCATGGGCGGCATGGAACGGCTTTCGAAGAAGACCAGAAGACGACCGTCCTGCAGATCAGTCTGGATGACCGGCGGCGGCATCATCGGCGCGGCTTCGTCATTTTTCGTGACGCTCTGGAAATAGCCGAATTCGGCGGTGGATTCGCGGATCACGCTGCCGACCTCTTCCAGTTCATCGGAGTCGAGCGTGTTATCGGTGTTCCTGTCGAACTCCAGAATCACCGTGGCGGTAAAAATATCGTCGAACCGCCAGACATGCCGCAGTGCGGTCACGGCGTTGCCTTCGATCACCACCTCCATGCGCGCTTCGGCCCAGACATGGGGGTGAGCGTAAGCCGCTGCCGTTCCGCCCAGCGCGAACGCCAGCGTCGCAAGAGATCGTATCACTGCATATTTCAAAACGAATCCCGCCCTTTACCGAACGATGATCCCTTGGACGGTCAAGATGGCGTGAGTTTGGCGACCGGTTCGCCGTCAGGATTCGGCGCCATTCCGTTTGTGCCAGTCGGCCAGAAAATCGACGAGGGCGCGGACCCGCGCAGGCAGATAGCGACGGTGGGGATAGACGGCGTAAATGCCGCCGTCGCGCGCCATATAATCGTCCATAACCGAGACGAGCCGACCTGCGGACAGATCCTCGCGCACGGCAAATCGCGGTAGCATGCCAAAGCCCAGATGTTCGACCAGCGCTTTTCGGGCGACGACCGGGCTGTTGACCTCGATCGGGCCGGAGACCGGCACGGAGATCGTCTCTTCGTTGGGGCCGTAAAAGGGCCAATTGTTCCGCCAGCGGCCGTTCGTGTCGCAGATGCAGGGCTTCTTCGATAGATCTTCCGGTCGCTCCGGCAGGCCGAAGCGCTCGATCGCTTCGGGTGAGGCGCAAACGGTGAGCGTGAAATCGGCAAGCCGGCGCGCGATCATCGAAGAATCTTCGAGCCGCGCTATGCGGATCGCAAGGTCGAAGCCCTCCTCCACGAGATCGACGAAGCGGTCGTCCAGATGAACGTCGAGCCGGACATCGGGATAGGCCTTGGCAAAAGCGATCAAAGGCTCGCCGATCACCGCGTCGGCATAGGAGCGCGGGGCAGTGAGGCGGAGGCGACCGCCGATCTCACCGGATGCGTCGCGCACCGAATCGCGCAGGGAATCGATATCGCGGATGATTTCGAGCGCCCGACCATAATAGGCATGGCCGGCTTCCGTGAGCGAAAACTGGCGCGTCGTGCGGTTCAGCAAAAGCGCGCCGACCTCGTCTTCCAGTTCACGGACATATTTGCTGAGCAGCGCCTTCGATCGGCCGATCTTGCGCGCGGCGGCCGAAAAACCCTCCGCATCGACCACGTCGATAAAGGCGCGCATGCGGGTCAGTGTGTCCATGGCGGCTGGCGTCCCTCGATGCTGGTCCGGTCGCAAATGAGGCCGGACGATGAAAGTTCAAGCGATTGGCGCTTTTTGGCTTGCATTGGTGAGCTATCCTATCTATATCGCCGCTGCCCAAAGTCGCACGTGCCTGTGGGCGTCCGCCGAGCCCCCGTATGGTGGGGGCTACGGTAAGGTACCTGGAACTAACCGCTCCAGTCGTATCTCCGGCCTACCGGATTGATGCGAGGACGTCTTGAAGCAACGACACTAGCGGGCCTTTTCGATCTCTCCCGGCGTCCAAAACCGGGGTTCTAAGAGGCACATTACTGCGTTGCTCGATGTGCGGCGGGTTCATCCCTCCAAGCTGACGGCAAGACAAAGCGAACGAAAGCCGGCGCCGGTGCGTTGGTATTGCGTTCATCGCCGTAGATCGGCGTTACGCCGGATCCAGGGTCTCCAAAGGCTGGGTCTGGCATCGCCGATCTGCACTTTGTCGTCGGGTCGTATCCGCAAATGGTTGGCGGAACGGCGCGCAAAGCCGAAAGACCGGTCCTGCCGGCATATGGGGATGATGATGACCACCCAGCGTATTCACGATTTCTTCGCCACCCGACGTCCAGACGGTCCCTGCCTCGTCGTGGATACCGAAGTCGTTCGCGACAATTTCAATGCGTTCAAGCACGCGCTGCCGGACAGCCGCATCTTCTATGCTGTGAAGGCCAACCCGGCGCCGGAAATCCTGCGCCTGCTGGCCTCGCTCGGCTCGTCCTTCGACTGCGCGTCCGTCGCCGAAGTCGAAATGGCGCTCGAAGCCGGCGCGACCGCAGACCGCATTTCCTACGGCAACACGATCAAGAAGGAACGCGACATTGCCCGCGCCCGGGCGCTTGGCATCGATCTTTTCGCCGTGGACTGCCACGAGGAGGTGGACAAAATTTCGCGCGCCGCGCCGGGCGCTCGTGTGTTCTGCCGCGTGCTGACCGATGGCGAGGGCGCCGAATGGCCGCTGTCGCGCAAGTTCGGCTGCGTGCCGGTCATGGCCGTCGATGTGCTCGAGCATGCCGTCAATAACGGGCTCGAAGCCTATGGCGTGTCTTTTCATGTCGGCAGCCAGCAGACCGATCTGGACGCCTGGGACCGGGCGCTGGCCGACGCCAACGCGGTGTTCCGCGCCATGGCGGAGAAGGGCGTGACACTGCAGATGGTCAATATGGGCGGCGGTTTCCCGACCCGGTACCTGAAGGACGTGCCGGCGGCCGAAGCCTATGGCCGCGCCATCTTCTCGGCGCTGCGCAAGCATTTCGGCAACCGGCTGCCCGAGACGATCATCGAGCCGGGCCGCGGCATGGTCGGCAATGCAGGCGTCATCAAGAGCGAAGTCGTGCTGATCTCGCGCAAGAGCGCCGAGGACAAGACCCGCTGGGTCTATCTCGACATCGGCAAGTTCGGCGGTCTGGCCGAGACGATGGACGAATCCATCCGCTATCCGATCACCACGCCGCGCGACGGCGACGAGACCGAACCCTGCGTGCTGGCCGGCCCGACCTGCGACAGCGCCGATGTGATGTATGAGAAGAAGCCCTATCCGCTGCCGATCACGCTGACCATCGGCGACGAGGTTCTGATCGAAGGCACGGGCGCTTATACCACGACCTATGCTTCGGTCGCGTTCAATGGGTTCGAACCGCTCCGATCCTACGTCATCTGACGGACGGCTACCGCCCGTCAGTTCGAAACGCCGCCGGCTTGCCATGCGAGCCGGCGGGCTTCTGACGTTCGCCCTTTGGAAGACAGGGTTTGCCCATGCTCCCCATCGCCCCCCTGAATAGAACGGTTGCTCCCGTTGCTCTTGCGCCGGCCAATGACCGCGCGCCGATGCTTTATGCGATCACCGACGAACGGCCAGGCGATGTGCGCGCCCGCGAAGCATTGCTCGACCGGGCCATGGGGCCGCACCGCAGGCGCAAGAGTTCGGAGGCGATCCGCCGCGGTCGGTTGCCGGCGGACGGCTTGTCCTTCGTCGCGCGCTCGCTATCGGGCGCGGTCATCGGCACGGTGCGGCTCTGGCATGTCGATGCGGACGGTGCGGCTGCGTTGCTGCTCGGGCCGCTGGCCGTTGCGCCGGATGCCAAGGGCAGCGGCACCGGCTCGGCATTGATGATCCATGCCATCGACGCCGCAGAACGGCTCGGCCACAAGGCAATTTTCCTTGTTGGAGACGCGCCCTATTACGAACGGTTCGGCTTCGAGCCGGCGCCGGCCACACTCGCCATGCCCGGCCCGTTCGACCGTGAAAGGTTCCTCGCACTCACCCTGGAACCCGGCGCGCTGGACGGCGCTGCCGACATTCTGCGGCCGAGCGGCGCGAAGTGTTCGCGCATCCCGGCCATGCGAGCGCTCGCTGCCTAAGGTGGCTTGAAGCGCCCAACAGAAAGGCCCGCGACGCACGGGGCGTCGCGGGCCTTTCCTCAATGTCCCGGCGGCGAACGATCAGAACAGCTGCTGCAGCTTCATGGCCACGCTCATGTCGCCGTCGACCTTGAGCTTGCCGGACATGAAGGCCTGCGTGGCATCGAGATCGCCGGAAATCATGTCTTCCAGATCGCTCTTTTCCATGGTGATAGTGCAATCGGCCGGCTTGTCCTCCGTGCTGACCTCATTGCCGTCGATGACCATGACGCCGTCCGAACCGCAGTCGAACTTCACGGAGTCGGAGAAATCGCTCTCCTTGACGGCGGGGCGGATTTTCTCGGCAATATCGTCCATAGCCATAGTGCTGTCCTCTTCTGCTAGGCATTGGATTGTCTATAGCGCCTAGCCTTGCCTTTGATTGACGTAAACGTCAACAGTGTGATTTCTCTGTTGCAGAGGTGCCGCAGTTGCCTGAGGAAAGCGGCGCGTGCAAGCTGGTTGCGCGGGGATGGCCTTCGCTGCGCCGCAAATAGGCCGCAAGCATAGGATCGTTGCGGACGAGGGGTCTCCGAGCCGGGCCGGCGACCGGGGTTTTTGGAAGGTGGGAATGGGGCGTTACATCCGAATCGCGTTTGCCGGCGTTCTCTCGGCGGTTATCGGTGTGGCTGTTTCACCGCCTGCCGAGGCCATTACGCTGTTCGGTAAAACCTTCTTCGAGAAGGAGCCGCCCGAGATCATCGGCGAGCCTTGGCCGTATGAGGTGACATTCGACTATTCGGGAGATCCCGAACTGGAAGACGTGGCGCGGAACGTCAGCAGCCTGTGGAAAGGTCGCGACGAGCCGGCGAACGGTGTCTCCGGTTTGATCGTTACGGCGCGGGGCGATTACAAATCCATTCTCGGCGCTTTCTATAATCGCGGCTATTACGGGCCGGTGATCCGGATCACCATCGACGGGCGCGAAGTCTCCGATCTGCCGCCGGACGCCAGCCTTTCCAATCCGGCTCAGGTCCTGGTCTCGGTCGAAAGCGGACCGGTCTTCAACTTCTCCCGCGCGGAAATCCGCAATCAGGCGCCGCCGCCGCAGAGCCGTCGCGACGAAGTCGACGATCCGGCCGATGAGGGATTCGCCAGTGGCGAGGTCGCCAAGGCGGGCGTCATCAAGCAGGCCGGCGCGCTGGCGGTCGAAGCCTGGCGACAGCAGGGTTATGCCAAGGCGGAGGTGGTCGATCGGGTGCTGACGGCCGACCACGCCACCCAAACCTTCGATGCCACGATCGATGTCGATCCGGGCCGCTTCGCGGTCTATGGCGAAACGAGCGTCCGCGGCGTTCGCGACATCGATCCCGAATGGCTGGCCTTCATGGTCGGATTGCCGCGCGGCCAGGAGTTCGATCCTGACGATCTGGATCGGGCGACCGAACGGCTCGGCCGGCTGGACGTCTTCAAATCCTACTCGATCCGGGAAGGCGATGAGATCGGCCCTGGCGGCCTGCTGCCGATCACCGCCATCGTCAAGGAGAAGCCGAAGCGCCGGATCGGTTTCGGCACCACCTATTCGACCACGAATGGTTTTGGCGCGTCGGCATACTGGGTTCACCGCAACCTATGGGGCCGGGCTGAGCGCCTGCGTCTCGATGCGTCGGTCGAGGGCATCGACGGCACGGAATATCGCGATTTCGACTATCTGCTCGGCGCGGAATTCACCAAGCCCGGTATCTTGACGCCCGATACCAATTTCAACGCTGCTCTCAAGGCGCAACGGCAGGTCAATGACAGCTACGCCATCAATGAGGTGGAAGCATCAGCCGGTATCACCCAGATCGTGACTGAGGATTTGGAGCTGTCCTTCGGGTTCACCGGCTCGCTTGCGCAAACCGAGGACGATGTCTTCGGAGAGCGGGAGTTCGCAACCATCGGCGCTTACATCAGAGCGGTGTTCGATACGCGCGACGACCCCGCCGATGCGACGGAAGGTTTCTATGTCGATGGCCGGATCGCGCCCTATCAGGAATTTCTCTACGGCAACACCTTTGTGCGCGGTGTGCTCGATGCGCGCACCTATTTCGGACTGGCCGACGACCGCGTCGTTCTGGCTGGCCGGGTGAAGCTGGGCACGGTTCTCGATCCGCCCATCGAAGAGACGTCGCCCGATCTGTTGTTTTTCGCCGGTGGCGGTGGGTCCGTTCGCGGCTACGATTACCAGTCCATCGGTGTGGAGACGGCCTCCGGCACGATCGGCGGCCGCTCGCTGGCCGAGGCTTCCGGCGAAGTTCGTCTGCGCGTAACCGACGCCATCGGTTTGGTAGCGTTTGCCGATATCGCATCCGTGACCGCCGAATCCTATCCGAAATTTCAGGACTACCAGATCGGTGCAGGCGCCGGTCTGCGATACCGCACACCCATCGGTCCCATCCGTCTCGACTTCGCCGTTCCGATCAATAAGCGCGAAGGCGATCCGAATTTTGCGATCTATGCCGGCATAGGGCAGGCTTTCTGATGCGAACGATCCTGCGCCGTCTCTGTCTCGCTTTTCTGCTGCTGGCTGCACTGGCAGTGCCTGCCTACGCCCAGCTTTTCGGCATCTTCGGCGATTCCGATGCCTCGGCGGAAGACGAGAAGGGCGCGTTTCTAAGTTATGTGGAAGACAAGCTTTCCACGCCCAACCGCCGCATTTCCATCAGCAACATCAACGGCGTTCTGTCCAGCAAGGCGTCTATCGACCAGATCACCATTTCCGACGAGAAGGGCGTGTGGCTGACGGTCACAAATGCCGCTATCGACTGGAACCGCTCCGCGCTTCTTCGGGCTCGCCTGGAAATCGAGTCGCTCAGCGCCGAATCCATCGTCATGACGCGCAAGCCCGCTCCGGCGGAAGATACGGTTGACGCCGAAGCGACCCCGTTCGCACTGCCTGAACTGCCGGTAGCCGTGCGGATCGGCGAACTGGCTGTCCAGCGCGCCGAATTCGACGAAAGCGTTTTCGGGCTGGAATCGGTGCTCTCGCTGCAAGGCGCCCTGGCGTTGGAAGACGGTGCGCTCGATACGTCACTGCAAATTCAGCGGCTTGACGGCCCAGGCGGCGAGCTGGTGCTTCAGGCGGCCTATTCCAATCAAAACCGCCAGTTGGATGTCGACCTGCAACTCGACGAGCCGGAGAACGGCATCGTCGCCAACCTTCTGAACATCGAGGGCAAGCCGCCGGTGAGTCTGGCGCTGCAGGGCGCTGGCCCGCTATCCGATCTGACGCTGCAGCTGACCCTCGATGCCGACCGCGAGCGGGTTCTTTCGGGTACGTTCAATCTGGACGAGACCGAAGAGGGGCTCGCCTATCGCGCCAATCTGGAAGGGCCGCTCGGGCGGTTGGTCCCGGTGCAGTTCCGCGCCTTCTTCTCCGGGCAAAGCACGCTGCGACTGCGCGGTTCGGTGCCTGACGAGGGCGGCACGGTGGTCGATGAGCTTGCGCTGAGGTCCGGTCCCTTGCAACTCGAAGGCCGCGCGCGTGTTCTGTCCGGCGGGTTCTTGCGCACCCTTGTTCTCGATGGGCGGATCGACAGCGGCGATGGCAGGCCAGTTGTTCTTCCGGTGCCGGGCGGCGAAACCTCAGTCCGCCGCGCATCGATCGACATCGAATATGGCGTCGACGATTCCGGTCCCTGGAACGGGCGGATTCTACTGCAAGATCTCAACACCGGCACTTTCGCTGCCGAAAGCGTCCGTTTCGATCTCGGCGGTCGGATGACGGCGCTCGACGATGCTCAGCAACGCGCCGTCAGCTTCGATGTCGATGGCATTGCGGAAGGGATCACGGCAACACGTGCGGCGGTGGCCGATGCGTTGGGCGACCGGTTGGCCTTCACGCTCTCGGGCAAGACCGAAGCTGGCGAACCCATCACTATCGAGACGCTGAAGCTCGACGGCAAATCCGTCGATATCGCCACCAGCGGCACGCTCGACGGCGCGGTCTATCGCGGCAAAGCCAGTGTAGCGACGGCAAGCCTTGCGCCGTTTTCGACGATGGCGGGCCAGAAACTGACCGGTGCGCTGGACATCAGCGCCGACGGATCGGTGACGCTGAACTCCGGCGCATTCGACCTTACCGTCGATGGTTCGGCGACCAATATCTCGCTGGAGAATCCCACGCTTACCGGCCTTCTGGCCGGTGAAACCACGCTTTCGGGCGGTATCGCACGCGGTGAACAGGGCATCACCGCGAACGATTTCAAACTGGAAAACCCGCAGCTTCGCCTTGCGGCGAACGGTTCCTATGGCGGTGACAATACCGATATGAAGCTGAAAGGGCGATTATCGGATCTTGCCGCAGTGACCGATGAGGTTTCCGGCGCTGTAGAATTCGATGCTTCGCTCATCGGCGAAAACGATGCAATCTCCGTCAAGTCGACTCTCGCCATCGCGCAGGGCCGGTTGCAGGGCCGCAATCTTACCGATTTGGCGCTCGAACTGGTCGGTACGCTCGGAGACGGATTGTTCTCCGGACAGGTGAACGGTGAAGGCTTCTTCTCCGGCGAACGTCTGCTCATCGAATCCGATGCCGTCTACGGCGAAGGCGCGATCCGTCTGTCCGAACTCAATCTGGCCGTCGGCGGCAACCGCGTCGAGGGCGATTTCGAGCGCGACGAAAACGGGCTTCTGGCCGGCGATCTTTCCGTCGTCGCCCGCAATCTGAAGCTTATCGGCGCACTTGCATTGCAGGACATCGCCGGCGCGATCGATGCCGAGCTGGCCTTTTCGAACCTGAACGGCCGCCAGGACGCCACGGTCAAAGGCACGGTTTCCGGCTTCCAGTACGACACGGACACGCGGATCGGCGAGGCCACGCTCGACATCGCCGCGACCGATCTCTTCGGTGTGCCGCAGGCCAGCGGTTCGATCGATGGACGCACCATCAGCGCCGGGGGCGTCAGCTTCACCATTCTCAGCCTGACAGCCGAACGGCAGGAAAATGCCACCGACTTCGTGCTGACCGGCAAGTTGGAGCAAGGGACAGACATCGCTGCCGAAGGCACGCTGGCCCGTGTTCCGGATACCGATGTCGACCCTGCTTTCGATCTGGCGTTGCGCGAATTGTCCATCGTGGAGTCCGGTCGCCGCGCGCGTCTCGAAGCACCGACCGAAATTCGTGTCCGTGGCCAGGCCATCGCCATCGACGCGACGACGCTGTCCATCGGCGATGGAACGCTTCGCCTTCAGGGCGAGGTGGCGGAGCAGATCAATCTTTCAGTGGTTGCCGATGATGTTTCTCTCGATATCGCCAATGCGGTTCGGCCCGATCTCGCCGCGGCGGGCACGATCTCCGGCACAGCCGAGATTACCGGCCCGCGTTCGGCGCCGAGTGTCGCCTTCGACATCACCGGCGACGGACTGACCGTCGCGCAATTGCGCGACGCCGGCATCGCGCCGCTCGCCGTCCGGGCGCGCGGGCAGACCGATGGCCGGTCACTGGACGTCGATGCCGAACTCACCAACAGCCAGGGCGTGAACGCCACTATTGACGGGACGGTGCCGCTGGGCAGCGAAGGCCGGCTTAACCTGAAGGTCGATCTGAACGCCGTTCCGCTGGAACTGGCCAACACGGTGCGGCCGGACCTGGAGGCCGATGGCACCATCTCGGGAACCGCTACCGTGACCGGCGATCTGTCCAGTCCGAATGTGAATTTTCGACTAAGCGGCGACGCGATCACGGTGGCCCAATTGCGCCAGAACGGCATTGCGCCGCTGTCTCTCCGGGCGGATGGCGAAACGAACGGCCAGACGCTGACCATCGACGCCAATGCAACGAACAGTCAGGGTGTGCGCCTGGCGGCGAATGGCACCGTGCCGCTCGGCGAAGGCGGCAACCTTTCGGTCAATATCGATGTGAACGCGGTCCCGTTGTCGCTGGCCAATTCGGTTCGGCCCGATCTGGGCCTTTCCGGCACGCTCACGGGTTCGGCGCGCGTCACTGGATCGCTCTCTTCGCCGAATGCGGATTTCCAGCTGTCCGTTCCCAATCTCTATGCTGCGGCGTTGCAAGGGGTCGGGCCGCTCTCTGTCGATGCGCAGGGGCGTTTCTCCAACCAGGCCATACAGCTCAACCGCCTGAATATCGGCGGTCGGGACGGTATCGCGCTTTCGGCCTTTGGCACGATCCCGCTCTCCGGCAGCGGGCTCAACGTCGCGTTCGACGGCTCGGCGCCGCTTTCGGTCGTGAACCGCTTTCTCGGTTCTCGCGGTACGACGCTTGCCGGATCGGTTCGGTTTGCCGGAAGCGCGACCGGCGCTCTGGCCGATCCGAATATCGCCGTGTCGGTCGATACCGATAGCGCCAGTCTCTTCGACCCGCAGACCAATACGCGGCTGACGAATATCGACATCTCGGCGACGGCCACCCGCCAGCAGGTCGTCCTGCAAGGCGCGAGCGCCAGCCTTGCTGGCGGCGGATCGATTTCGGCATCCGGCACGATCGGCCTGACGAACGGTATTCCCGCCGATATCGCGATCCGTCTCAACCAGGCACGCTATGCCGATGGCGAGTTCATCGCCGCGACGGTGAACGGCACGATCACCATTACGGGATCGCTGACCAACGATCCACTGATCGCCGGCAATATCGATGTGGTTCGCGCGGAAATTACCGTGCCGGACAGTTTCGGCGCATCTGTCGATATTCAGGCGGTCAACCACATCAATGCGCCGGCAGATGTGCGCGCCACGCTGGCGCGGGCGTTCCCCGGGAGCGGCGGGCGTATTCCCGAGCCGGCGGCCCGTCCGTCGGTGCCGCGCCTCGACATAACCCTGAGCGCGCCGAACCAGATTTTCGTGCGCGGCCGCGGGCTGGACGCGGAACTTGGCGGGCGGCTTCGTCTGACGGGCAATACGCGTGACATTCAGCCTGTCGGCGGTTTCGAACTCATTCGCGGTCGGCTGGCCATCCTCGGCAAGCGGATCACCTTCGAGCGTGGCACCATCACCTTCGTCGGTGATCTCAACCCTTATCTGAATTTCGTCGCCAGCAGCAATGCGGACGGCACCACGATCTTCATCCGCGTGCAGGGCACGGTGGACGATCTCGACATTTCATTCTCGTCCGATTCACAATTGCCGGAAGACGAAGCGCTGGCCCTTCTGATCTTCGGCCGGGGTCTCGATCAGCTGTCGCCGCTGCAGCTTGCGCAATTGGCAGCGGCTGCCGCCGAACTGGCGGGCAACGGGCCGTCTGTCCTTTCCGGAGTACGGCAAGCGGCCGGGCTGGACAATCTGGACATCGTCACCGATAGCGACGGCAATGTCGCTGCCCGCGCCGGCACCTATGTGTCCGAAAACGTTTATGTCGGTGTGGAAGCCGGCAGCGAGAGCAAGGTCACGATCAATCTCGACGTGACGGACGAGATTACGGTGCGCGGCGCAGTCGGCACCGAGAGCAGCGTCGGCGTCTTCTACGAGAAGGATTACTGAGCCGTCGTCTTCGAGCGGCTCAGTCTTCCACTGCCCAATACAGTTCCACCATCGGATCGAACACGGTGACCGGTCCCGCGCCGGTTTCGACCGCCGGCGGATAGGCGACAGGTTCATCGCGTTTCGTCAGGGTGATGGTCTCCTCATTGACCGGAAGGCCGTACCAGTCTGCGCCATGGCGGGAGGCGAACCCTTCCAGCTGGCCGAGCGCGCCTTCCTCCTCGAAGACATGGGCCAGGCAGCTCATCGTGTTCGGCGCGGTGAAGATACCGGCACAGCCGCATGCGCTCTCCTTGGCGTCGGTCGGGTGTGGCGCGCTGTCGGTGCCGAGGAAGAAGCGCGGATCGCCCGAAATCGCAGCCTGCCGCAGTGCCAGCCGATGGCGTTCGCGCTTGGCGACCGGCAGGCAGTAATAATGCGGGCGGATGCCACCAGCGAGAATGGCATTGCGGTTGATCATCAGATGATGGGTGGTGATCGATGCGGCGATGTTGTCGTCGGCACCGGTGACATAATCGACGCCGTTCTTGGTGGTGATATGCTCCATCGTGACCCGAAGCTCCGGCAGGCGCTGGCGCAGCGGATCGAGCACCTCCTCGATGAAGACCGCCTCGCGGTCGAAAATGTCGACCTCAGGGTCCGTGACCTCGCCATGGACGCAGAGCGTCATGCCGATCTCGGCCATACGCTCCAGAACGCCCATCACCTTGTCAAGATCGCGGACGCCCGATTGCGAGTTGGTCGTCGCGCCGGCGGGATAGAGCTTGACGGCAAGGGCGACCTTCTCCTCGAACGCCGCGGCCACGTCTGCGGCGTCGGTCTCTTCCGTCAGATAGAGCGTCATCATTGGTTGGAAGCGGGACCCTGCCGGAAGAGCAGCCAAGATCCGCTCGCGGTACGCAACGGCATCGGCCTTCGTCACGACCGGCGGCACCAGATTGGGCATGACGATCGCGCGGCCGAAGTGCCGGGCGCTCTCCGGCGCAACGCCTTTCAGCATCTCGCCGTCGCGCAAATGGAGGTGCCAGTCGTCGGGGCGGATTATTGCAAGCTCTGTCGTCATCCCGTCGCTCACCTTTCGGACAGTCGGCGTTGCTTAGGTAAGAATAACAGGCTGCACAAGGCCCTGCCGGTTATCCGAGCGGTCGTATCGGCGGAACAAATGGGCCCGCTCGAGTAAGACAAGGTCTCCAGTCCATATTTTAGACTTAACTTAAATTTGGTGCGCGAGCCTGAACCATCGCCTCCGCCTTCCGTTGGGAACCTGTCGCTATCATTCTGTTGAGAGGTAATTACATGAACATTTTTGCGCGCTATGCACTTTCGACCGCGCTCGCCACTGTCCTCGTGGTGCCGGCCGTTGTCGCGCAGGACGCACCAGCCGACCCGAACAATGAAACCGAGGCGCCGACCACGAGCGAAGCCGCACCGAACGATGCGGAGGCCAGCCGTGCGGTCGTCGAGACCGGCGATGGCAAGGTGATTGTGGATCAGGCATCACCCGATGTAACGGTGACGCAGGACGATCCGCAGGTTTCTGTCGACCAGGCTGCGCCCGAAGTGACAGTCGAGCAGCCCCAGCCCCAGGTTACAGTGCGTCAAGCCAAGCCAACGGTAAACGTCAAACAGCAGGCGCCGATCATCACGGTGGAACAGGCGCAGCCGGAAGTCATCGTGAACATACCGCAGCCGATCGTTACGGTCAGGATGCCCGAGCCCGATGTCAACGTCGATGTCAGCCAGCCCGAGGTCCGGGTCGAGCAGCCGGAGCCGCAGATTCGGTTTGTCCGTCCGGAGCCGAAAATCGTCTTTGAGCGCGCGGAAGAAGCGCAGGTTGAGGTCGAGGAGGCGGAAGCGCAGGTCAATGTAACCTCCGCGGACGGGAACGCCGATGTCACCATTGAACAGGCCGATCCGGAGGTCGAAGTCGAGCAGGCTGGTGAAGCCGAAGTGAACGTAAGCCAGGCCGAAGCAGAGGTTCAGGTCAAGGAAAGCGAGGCCGCGGACGTCCAGGTCAACCAGAAAGAGGCTGCGGTGCGTGTCGAGGATGCTGAAGCGGGCGATACCGAACAGCAACCGGCGATGGCGGCTGACGCCAATGCCAATGCCGATAGCGACCAGGCGGCCTATTCGGAGACCGTCAGTCAGAGCCCGTTCTACGCAATGGCCGTCTCCGATTTGATCGGCGCTGAAGTTTTCGGCTCGGAGGGCGAAGAAATCGGCAATGTCGAGGATGTCGTTCGTCGGGGCGAGCGTCTTTACGCCGTCATGGGTGTCGGCGGTTTTCTCGGAATAGGCGAACGGACGATCGCCATGCCGTTCGAGAACCTCAGCCTTCAGGGCGACGATGTCTACGCCAAGAACGCCACCGCCGAAGAGCTGACCAATATGGAGCCGTACGATGATGACGGCGAACCGCTGGCGCGCGAAGGCACCGTTCAGCAGAGCTTCGAAGCACAGTAATCGGAACTGACGATCGATCAATAAAAACGGGGCGATGTGAAAACATCGCCCCGTTTCCTATCGATGATCGGGTGGTACGGTCAGCCCTGTTGCAGCGGCACCAGTTTGATCTCCACGCGGCGATTCTGAGCGCGGCCGCTTTCTGTGGCGTTGCTGGCGATCGGCTGGCTTTCGCCGAAGCCGACCGAATAGAAGCGCCGCGAATCCAGTCCCTGCGCCGTCAGATAACGCGTGACCGAATCCGCCCGACGGTTGGACAGGTCCAGATTGTAGGAATCGCCGCCCGTCGAATCGGTGTGACCGTAAACGTCGACCAGCGTGCGATTGAACTCCCGCAGCACCAGCGCGACGGAGTTCAGCGTCGAATAGAAGCTCGGCTGAATATCGGACTGATCGACGGCGAAGGTGATATTGGACGGCATGTTGAGAATGATCTCGTCGCCGTTTCGCGTCACGGAGACGCCGGTCCCACGAAGCTGCGCGCGCAGCTTGTCTTCCTGGCGGTCCATGTAAAGGCCGACGCCCCCGCCCGCCAGTGTGCCAAGGCCCGCGCCGAGCAGGATGGCCTTGCGGCGGTCGCTCCCGGAATCGCCAGCGGAGGCGATTGCGCCGATCAGCGCGCCGCCAGCTGCGCCGATGCCGGCGCCGCCCGCCGTGTTGGAAATACGCTGCTCACCGGTAAACGGATCGGTCGTGCAGCCCACCAGCACGAAAGCGCCGAGTGTCGACGCGATCACAAATTTCTTCATCTTCCCTCACTTGCCGGAGCCGAGTTCCGGTCTCTGTCGAATCGAAGCGGTCCCTCACATCAATTCGCCATTATGCACCGATCACGGCCAAAATCCGGCATTGCGGCGCGTTGCACAACTCTGCCGCGCGCCGCGGGATGTCCTCAGTTTTTGTCGGCCGGTTTGCCGGAAAGGCAATCGGCCAGCGATTGCGCGTTTGCGACCATAAGCGCTTCATACGCTCCGGCGCCCGGTTCGACGATGGCGCCGGCTGGGTCGAGTTCGGCGATCTGCGCGCCGGTCTGTTCTGCAAGGGTCTGCGAAAGCTTCGGCGAGAATTGCGGTTCGACCAGAATGCAGGCGACCTTATGGCTCGTCATCTCGTCGGCAAGTTCCTTGAGGCGCTTGGCGCCTGGCGCGATTTCCGGCGAAATCGTCAGCGAACCGAGACCGTTCAGACCGAACGCGTGTTCGAAATATTGAAAAGCGTCGTGAAAGGTCACGAAGGACTTCTCCTTGACCGGTCCGAGCGATTCTTCGATCCGGGCTTCCATATCGTCGATGGAGCGAATGGTCGCCTCAGCATTTTCGCGGTAGCGGTCGGCGTGATCGGGATCGACTGCAGCCAGATCACCGGCGATCGCGTTCACTATCGCTTTGGCATTGTCGGGGTCGAGCCAAATATGCGGGTCTTCGGGACCATGGTCGTGGTCGTGGTGGCCGGACGCTTCGCCGGCGTCATGAGCATCGCCATCATCATGAGCGTGTTCGTGACCATCCTCGCGAGCGTGATCGTGACCGTCTTCATGGCCTGCTTCTTTGTCATCATGATCTTCATGATCGTCGTGGCCGTCCTGATCCTTGTGATCATGGTCGTGATCCTCGGCATCGTCGAACAGGCCGGCTTTTCGTGTCGGAAGATGTTCGACACCTTCCGCCTCCATTAGATCCAGTATTCTGGCGTCGTCACCGAGGGTTGCAATCGGCTTGTCGAGAAAGCTCTCCAGTTCCGGGCCGATACGGATGATAAGGTCGGCTTCCTGCATGGAGCCGGCCTGGCTCGGTTTGAGTGCAAACCCGTGAGGCGAAGCGCTTGGCGGCACCAACAATTCCGGTTCTCCCACGCCATCCATGATCGAGGCGGCAAGAGAATGGATCGGCGTGAAGGAAACGATCACCTTCGGTCCTTCTTCGGCTATCGCCGATTGTGATGACAGGCCGAGGGCAGCTACGAGGGCGGCAACGGATATGGACGACAGGAAACTATGGGACGACATGAGAGCTCGCTTGTATAAGAGGGACACGGGAACCTTCGAAACGGGGTCTTGAAATCTGTTATAATGTAACATAACCCTTGTCGAGCCCATAAGGACACGATTTTTACCATGCTCGATCTGCCGCAACATTCGCCGCGCCGCTCCGCTGTCGGGCGCGAACCGCGGGCGCTGGCCCGAATGCGCCGTGCCGGCCTTTACGCGAACGGGCGCTGGCTGGTGCGTGGTATCGACCTTGCCATCGCACCCGGCGAGATCGTGACGCTGGTCGGGCCGAACGGCTCGGGTAAGTCGACAACCGTCAAACTGCTATTAGGCCTGGAACGTCCTAGCGAAGGGCAGGTGGCGCGCGCCCGCGACCTTCGTGTCGGTTACGTGCCGCAGCGTCTTGCCATCGATTCCAACCTGCCGCTCAAAGTGGCGCGCTTCATGCGGTTGACCCGTGCGCTTTCCCATTCCGACATGGTTGCGGCGCTTGACGAAACGGGTGTGGCCCACCTGACTGAAGCACCGATGCGCGCGCTTTCTGGCGGTGAAATGCAACGCGTCCTGATCGCCCGCGCCTTGTCTCTCAAGCCGCAATTGCTTGTCCTCGACGAGCCGGCCCAGGGGGTCGATATGGCGGGTGCGATCGCCATTTACGATCTCATCGCCGCTGCACGCCAGCGCCTCGGTTGCGGGGTGCTTCTCATCAGTCACGATCTTCACCTCGTCATGGCGCAGACCGATCGTGTCCTGTGCCTCAACGGCCATGTCTGTTGCGAGGGTACGCCGGAAGCCGTGAGTGAAATGCCGGCCTATCGCACACTGTTCGGCGGCGAGGCTCCGTCCGGCCTTGCGGTGTATCGTCACCAACACGATCACCGCCATCTGCCCGACGGTCGGGTTCTGCATAGCGATGGGACCGTTACCCAGACATGCGATACGCATGAATGCAGCCATCATCATCACGATCATGATTGTGCTCACCATCACGCGGATGATCAACAAGCTGGCAAGGTGCGGTGATGCTGGACGATTTTCTGGTCCGAGCGCTTATTGGCGGTTTGCTGGTCGCGGTCCTGGCGGCGCCGCTCGGCTGTGTGGTCGTCTGGCGGCGGCTGGCCTATTTCGGCGACACGCTTTCACACGCCGCCCTGTTGGGTATCGCTGTCGGTACGCTTTTGTCGATCTCGCTTCCGCTTGCCATTCTGCTGGTTTGCGTAGCGGTTGCGCTGATCCTCTTTGCACTGCGCAAGCATGGCGATCTGGCGAGCGACGCAATTCTCGGTCTTCTGGCGCATGGCAGCCTGGCCCTGGGCCTTGTCGCCATCGCGCTAGCTGGTCAGCGCATCGATCTGAATGGCCTGCTGTTCGGCGATATCTTCGCGATCAGCCGGTCGGACCTCTTCATTATGGGAGGCGGGGCGATCATCATTCTTCTGACGCTGGGCTCGATCTGGAACGATCTTCTGGCAGCGACGGTTTCACCGGAAATCGCAGCGGCAGAGGATGCCCGTCCGCAACGCGCCGAGATGATCTTCCTTCTGCTTCTGGCGCTGACCGTCGCCGTTGCGATCAAGGTCGTCGGCGTTCTACTCATCACCGCCATGCTGATCATTCCGGCCATCACCGCGCGCCGCTTCGCCGGCGGGCCAGAAACCATGGCCGTTCTCGCAATCGTGGCGGGGGGCGGAGCGATCTGCCTGGGTCTCTACGGCTCCTTCGTGTTCGATACGCCGGCGGGGCCATCCATCGTCGTCGGCGCGTGCGCCCTGTTCCTTCTGGCCAGGATCATCCCATATGGAGGACGGAGGCCCAATTCATGACGGTATGCTGCGATCACCATCCGCCGGAAGAGACACTGACCCGTAATCAGCGGCTCGTTCTGGAGACGCTGCGTTCGGAAGACAAGCCGCTGACCGCCTACAATCTTCTCGACCGGCTGCGGGACGATGGGCTGCGCGCTCCTCCCCAGATCTACCGTGCGCTCGACCGGCTGGTGAACGTAGGCGTGGTGCACCGGCTCGACCGGCTGAACGCCTTTATCAGCTGCAATCACAACCACTGCGGCGGGCAGGGCGTTCTGTTCGCGGTCTGCGACGCATGCGGATCGGTGGAAGAACTGAAGGCCGATACCGTCGAGAGCGCAATTCTTCCGACGACCGAAGCGATCGGCTTTCATGCGGTTCAGCTTGTCGGTGAGGTGCGCGGTCTTTGCGGGCCGTGCGAGCGGAAGAAAACGGACGGCTGATGCGCGTTGTCCTCGGCGGTCTCGGCCATGGCCACCTCCATGTTGTCGCGCATGCGCGGCAATTGGTCGAGGCCGGGGCGGAAGTCGTTCTCATCGACGACGGCGTCTTTCGCTACTCGTCCCTTGCTGCCGGCATTCTCGGCGGCCAATATTCGGCCGAGCAGGGGATGCTGGATTCCGGCGCTCTCGCTGCCGTATGCGGTGTCCGTCATATCGCGGCGACCATCGACCACGTCGACCCTGCGGACCGTAATGTTCATCTTCGAGATGGCGACCCGCTTTCCTATGACGTCATTTCCCTCAATCTCGGCTCGACCGTCATTGCGCCATTCCCTGTTGCCGAGGGCGCATCAGTGTTCCACGCCAAACCGCTCTCGCAACTGACGGCGCTGCGCGACGCGCTGTGTGCAATGATCGGCGCGCGCCAGACGCCCCGCCTCATCGTTGTCGGCGGCGGCCATTCCGGCTGCGAACTGGCGGCGAACGCCATGGCACTCGCACGGCGTCACGGCGCGGCGATAGATGTGACGCTGATTGCCCCGGAAGAACGCATCCTGGCCGATGGGCCAATGGCAGCCTCAGAAACGCTCTCCGTCATTCTCGACAGGCAAGGCATCGCGATACGTACGGGTGTCGCTTGTAAGAGCGTCGGCAAGACGGCTCTGGCTCTTTCGGATGGGTCCGACCTGCCTTTCGACCACGTTATCCTGGCGACGGGGTTGAAACCGTCTTCCGCCGCGATGCTTCCCGGGCTCGGTTTCAATCCGGCCGGCGGCCTGTGTGTCGGGCCCACCCTTCAGTCGGTTGACGACGAGCGGGTCTTCGCCATCGGCGATTGCGCGCATCTGGTCGATGATCCCCGGCCCAATGTCGGGGTCTTCGGCGTGCGTGCCGGCTCCATTCTTACACATAATCTGCTGGCGTCGGTAAAGAACGGGGCCATGAAGAGCTACGAGCCGCAGAAGCACTGGTTCGCCGCGCTCAATCTGGGTGACGGCACCGGGCTCGGTCTTTGGCGCGGCTATCACTGGCACGGTCGGTCCGCGCTTTTCGCCAAGGACTGGATCGACAAGCGGTTCATGGAAAGCTACCGCCGACTGTACGGTCGACAGCCGGTACGGACAGCGCCCGGTCTCGTCAGTCCGGACTAGTTCCGGGCTTACAGCCCGCCATTCTCTTTCAGCCAGGTCACGATTTCACCTGTTCCCTCGCCATGGCGCAGATCGGTGAAGACCGTCGGACGGTCGCCACGCGAGGCCTTCGCATCGGCCTTCATCCGCTCCAGGTCGGCGCCGACATGGGGCGCCAGATCGGCCTTGTTGACGATGAGCAGATCGGAGCGCGTGATGGCCGGCCCGCCCTTTCGCGGAATGTCGTCGCCCTGGCAGACGCTGATGACGTAAATCGTCAGATCGGCGAGGTCGGGTGAGAAGGTCGCCGCCAGATTGTCGCCGCCGCTTTCGATCAGCACGAGATCGAGATCGGCCTGCCGTTCGCGGAGGCGCTCGATGGCGCGCAGATTGATCGAGGCGTCCTCGCGGATCGCCGTATGCGGGCAGCCGCCTGTCTCGACGCCCTCGATCCGGTCGGAGGAGAGCGCCTGCATCCGCACCAGCGCATCGGCATCCTCGCGGGTATAAATATCATTCGTTACGACGCCGATGCTTATCTCATCGCGCAGCGCTTCGCAGAGCCGCGCCGTTAGCGTGGTCTTGCCGGAGCCGACGGGCCCGCCAATGCCGAGCCGCAAGGGGCCGTTGGGTGAGCGCGTGGTTTTGGTCTGCCGTTCGAGGGGGGCGTGTTCGGTCATGAAAGGAAAAGCCGTCCGGGAAGTGTTTCGTGACGAAGGGTATCGATTTCGGCGGCCAGAGTGCAGGTGCCGAGGTCAGCGATGTCGCTGACGCTCGCCCGCCGCGCCACCGCCCCAATTTCATTTTCCAGCCGGGCAAGGAGGCGGGCCGCGCCTGACTGACCGAGGATGGAAAGGCGGATAGCCGCCTGTAGCTGGGCCGACACGAAGGCGTGGAGGAATGCGCCCACGGTGTCCTGGACCGGCAGGCCATGGCGCGCCGCTGCCATACCGATGGCAACGGGCAGAGGCGCCTCCGGCGGCAATGTATCGGGGCGCCCGGCGAACCAGGGCTCGGCGGCGGCGCAAAAGGCCCGGCCCTGGTCCAGCGTTTCACGGAGGCGCTCCGCCGAGCCGCATAGTGCGCGGGCAAGGGTGGCGAGGTCGTCGATTGCGACCGCATCGTCCGCCGTCCGATGCGCCGCAGCCAGCAGAACGGCGTCGTTCCATGCCGCGCCATACTCGATGAGTGTCGCCAAGCGGTTTTCCAGCATCTCGGCAGTCGTCGTGCGACCTTCGACCGCCGCTGTCTCGAGGCCCGCCGAATAGGCGAAGCCGCCGGTCGGAAAAACCGGAGACAGCCAAGACAGAAGTGTAAGGAGCTGCGCCGTCAAAACATGCGCTCAATCGTGATGGTGGTGGTGATGCATATGGCCGTGACCGTCATGATCGTGGTGGTCGGAATGGGTGTCGCCATAGGCGCCGCCTTCCGGATCGAAAGGCGCTTCGACATGGGAGACCGTCGCGCCGAGACCCTTAAGCATCTCCTCGATCACATGGTCGCGCCGGATCAGAATGCGGTCCGCCCCGATCTGCGCGGGCAGGTGCCGATTGCCGATTTGCCAGGCAAGGGCAAGAAGATGGCGCGGGTCGCTGCCGCGCACCTCCATCAAGGCTTCCGGCGCGGCGCGCACTTCGATGACGCAGCCATCGTCGAGCAGCAGGCCCTCGCCGTGGCGTAGCAGCCGCGCCTTCGGCAGGTCGAGCAGAAATGCGATACCGCCATCCGAGGTCAGCTTCGCCCGCCGCCTGTGCCGCGCCGTCTCATCGAGCGTGATGGTGTCGGCAGGCGCCGTCACATTGGGCGTTGTGGAAGTGCAAATCGGTTGGGTCACTGAAACGATGTCCGATCCTGTTCGAGAGCGGCCAACAGATCGGACGCACCGTGCAGTACGCGCAGAACATCGACCCGACCTGCTGCGATCCGATAGACGATAAGATAGTCCCGCCAGACTCTCCTGCGATAGCCGTTCGTTTCGAAACCCGGCAGAAGTGCGAACCTTTCTGGCATCCGTTGCAGACCCATGCAGCGTTCACGAAGTTCGGCGATGATCTGGCGCGCTTTATGCGTTCCGGTATTCGTTTCGAGATATCGAAAGATTTCTCTCAGATCGTCTCGCGCCGGAACCGTTATTGCGACTTTCATTCAGCCGGCGTCTCCGTAAGAAACTCGTCAAACACCTCGTCGGTTTCGAGTAGCTCACCGCGCTCTGCTGCTTCGGCTCCCTCCTCGATCATCGCCCGAAAATGAGCCAGCTTCGCCTCGCGTTCCTGGACCAGCCGAACGCCTTCACGCAGAACCTCCGAGCGGGAGCGATAGCGTCCCGAAGTCACGAGCTTCTCGACGAACTCTTCGAGCGGTCGACCCAGATCGACGGACATGGCCATGGCTTGCTCCATATCAATAATTGTTATTGGCCAATATCTGCCTCCAACGGGCCGGTGTCCAGTATCAGAATAGGAAATACCGTTGCGCCATGGGCAGGACCGTCGCCGGCTCGCAGGTCAGAAGTTCGCCATCGGCGCGGACTTCATAGGTCTCCGGATCGACTGTTATGTCTGGCATGGCGTCGTTCAGCTTCATCGCCGCTTTGCCGATGCCACCGCGCGTGTTCTTCACGGCCAGCATCTTTTTCGCGGTGCCGAGGCGTTTGGCAAGACCGCCATCGAGCGCGGCCTGGCTGACGAAGGTGACCGACGAATTGGTTCGCGCCTTGCCGAAGGCGGCGAACATGGGGCGCATATGCACCGGCTGCGGCGTCGGGATGGAGGCGTTCGGGTCGCCCATCGGCGCGGCGGCGATGGAACCGCCGATCAGCACCATCTCCGGCTTGACGCCGAAAAAGGCCGGATGCCATAGCACCAGATCGGCGCGCTTGCCGACTTCCACCGAGCCGACCTCCTCGCTCAGGCCATGGGTGATGGCGGGGTTGATGGTGTATTTGGCGATGTATCGGCGAACCCGAAGATTGTCGTTCTCGCCTGCCTCTTCGGCAAGGCGGCCACGCTGGCGCTTCATCTTGTCGGCGGTCTGGAAGGTGCGGATGATGACCTCGCCGACCCGCCCCATGGCCTGGCTGTCGGACGCGATGATCGAGAAAGCGCCGAGATCGTGGAGAATGTCTTCCGCCGCGATGGTCTCTTTTCTGATCCGGCTTTCGGCGAAGGCGACGTCTTCGGGAATGTTGCCGTCGAGATGATGGCAGACCATCAGCATGTCGAGATGCTCGGCGATTGTGTTGCCGGTATAGGGTCGGGTCGGATTGGTCGAACTCGGAATAATGTTGGGCAGGCCTGCGACCTTGATGATGTCGGGCGCATGGCCGCCTCCCGCGCCCTCGGTGTGGAAGGCGTGGATCGTCCGCCCGGCAATCGCCTCGATCGTGCTTTCGACGAAACCGCTTTCGTTCAGCGTGTCGGTGTGGATCATCGCCTGCACGTCGTGATCGTCGCAGACCGACAGGCAGGTGCGGATCGCCTGCGGCGTGGTGCCCCAGTCCTCGTGCAGTTTCAGCGCCGCCGCGCCGCCCAGCACCATCTCTTCCAGCGCGGCCGGCTCGGAGGCGTTGCCCTTGCCGGCGAAGGCAAGATTCATCGGAAAGGCGTCGGCCGCCTCGATCATGCGGGCGATGTGCCAGGGTCCGGGCGTGCAGGTGGTGGCGAGCGTCCCATGCGCCGGGCCGGTGCCGCCGCCGATCATGGTGGTGACACCGCTCATGAGCGCCTCCTCTATCTGCTGGGGACAGATGAAGTGGATATGGCTGTCGATGCCGCCGGCCGTCAGGATGCGACCCTCCGCCGCGATCGCTTCCGTGCCTGGCCCGATGACGATATCAACGCCGGGCTGCGTGTCCGGGTTGCCGGCCTTGCCGATGGCGGCGATGCGACCGTCCTTCAGACCGATATCGGCCTTGTAGATACCGGTCCAGTCGACCACCAGCGCATTGGTGATGACGGTGTCGACCGCGCCATCGGCGCGGCTCGCCTGGCTCTGGCCCATGCCGTCGCGGATGACCTTGCCACCGCCGAACTTCACCTCCTCGCCATAGGTGGTGAAATCCTTCTCCACCTCGATGAAGAGTTCGGTATCGGCAAGGCGTACGCGGTCGCCGGTCGTCGGACCGTACATATCGGCATAGGCGGCGCGGGAGAGGGTGGCTGGCATTCTTGTTCCTCGATGTTCTTTGCTGCCGGGGGCGAACGCCCGGCACGCATATTTCAGCTGGCGGCCACCGTCATTCGCGGGCGCCGAGATCGCCTTCGGTCCTGTCCAGAACGGAGCGAAGAGTCTTGATGCGCGCGCGGGTCAGATCGGCGCGGCACTGGCTGCCGATCATGGGCTGCATGGTGCCGCCGAGCGCGTCATAGCTGCAGTACTCGCATTCCGCGTCGCGATAGGCGATCCAGGCCCGCTGGGCGCGGCGCAGCGTTTCTTCGGTGGTCGACAGTCCGCGGTCGGTAAAGAAATCGCCCATATCGGCATCGCGGCTTTGCGCTTCGGCTATGAGATCGGGCCAGAGCGCGTTCAGTTCGGCATCGGCCGCCTCGTAATCCATTCCGGCGCAAGCGGTCATTTCAGCCTGGGTCTGCGGATCGGCGCAGTTCGGCTCGACAGGTTGCGCCACGACGACCATCGGGGCCGCTGACAGTGTCAAGGCTATCAGGAGGATACGGCGCATAGTCAGACCTTTCCCATCGTGTCGCCGCGAAAGCCGACGATACGGCGCTTGCCCGAAACCGGAACGAGCGTCACTTTGCGCTCCTGGCCCGGCTCGAATCGGACCGCCGTGCCGGCGGCGATGTCGAGCCGCATGCCGCGCGCCCGGTCGCGGTCGAAGGCAAGGCCCGGATTGGTCTCGGCAAAATGATAATGGCTGCCGACCTGAACCGGGCGGTCGCCAGTATTGGCCACGGTGATCGTGATCGTCGCTGCGCCTTCGTTCAGCGTTATCTCGTCATCGGCGGTAACGATTTCTCCGGGGATCATCGGCCGCGTCCCTTGATGAAGAGAAAAAGTCCAGCCAGCGCCGCCAGAACGACCGCGCCGCCAATCAGCAGGCCGTTATCGGGATGCGGATGGCTGTGCGGCGCCAGCGCTTCATGGGCGAAAGCGGAACTGGAGGCCAGAACCATCGAAAGGAGGGGGAGTGGGCGAAAAAATCGACGCATCTTTGTTTTCTTCCTTGTCTATTCAGCGGATCGGTTCGTGGACGGTGACGAGCTTGGTGCCGTCGGGAAAAGTCGCTTCGACCTGGATGTCGTGGATCATCTCGGCGATGCCCTCCATCACCTGATCGCGGGTCAGCACCGTCGCGCCGGCTTCCATAAGCTCGGCGACGGAGCGGCCGTCGCGCGCGCCCTCGACCACGAAATCGGTAATGAGCGCGACCGCTTCGGGATGGTTGAGCTTCACGCCGCGTTCCAGCCGCCGGCGGGCGACCTGGGCGGCAATGGCGATCAGCAGTTTGTCCTTTTCGCGGGGGGTGAGCAGCATTGGGGCCTCGTTCGGTCAGCAGTGCCAGCAGCGCGGCAGGGCGTGGCCGCCACGCAGTGCGATGAGAAGGGGGATGAGTCGGCGGCGTAGCACCAGCGTATCGGAGGCGAGCAGACGGCAGACCAGCTTGCCGTCGAAGAAGGACGCGCCGCCCGCGTTTCCGATGATCGTGCGCGCCTCGTCAATCAGCGCCTCGGCGCGCGGCGCGAACAGCACAATCGTTGCGACGGCACGGCGGCCAGCAGCGATGGCTGGCTTCGACAGCCGGTCGGCGATGGCGTCGTCGATCCGAAGGGCCTCGGCATGGATCATCCGACCCTCGCGGCGGATGCGCCAGTCGTCGCGAAGCGCGCCGCCCTGAACGCTTTCGCCCATCGCGGCGCGACCGAAAGCAAGCGGCTCGCAGATGAGGAGTTCGGCGTCTTCCGAGAGGTCGGCAAGGATGGTGCGGCGAAGCGCGCCGCCATCGAACATGATCGTTTCCTGCGGCAGCCATTGCAATGTCGCGCCCGCCGCCGCGTGGAGCCGGACATCGACGCTCGCAGAGCCTTCCGGCGAGCGGTAGAGCCGTTCGGCGGTCTGGCTCGCCAGCGTGAGATGCGTACCCGTACCCGCCTCGGCCCGCCAGTGCAGCGTGTCGCCACCGGTCATGCCGCCGGAAGTGTTGAGCAGAACCGCTTCCAGCCGCCCGTCCGAATGGCTTTTCGGCAGGCGGATGCGCGCCGAACCCTCCTGAAACAGCCGGTCGAGACGTGTTTCGCCTGTCGGACCGAGCTTTGCCGCGATGCGGCCGCGTCCCGCGCTGCGCTGCATCCGCGATGGCGCGGGTCGTGGCGGTCTGTCGAATTGCCGGGCGGCGGGCAGGGCGGTCATGCGACGGACGAGGCCTCCAGGATGAGGCCGGCATCGCAGCACTGCACGCGGACAGCGTCAAGCCAAACCGTCTTATCGTTCCGCAAGGAGGCAGCCATGCTCAGACCGTCAGATGCGCACGGATATCGGGCCGGTCCAGATCTTCGGCGATGCCCTCATGGACCACCTCGCCGCGATCCAGGATCATGATGCTGTCAGCCAGTTCGCGGCAGAAATCCAGATATTGCTCGACCAGCAGGATCGCCATGCCGAACTCGTCGCGCAGGAAGGTGAGCGCCCGGCCGATATCCTTGATGATCGAGGGCTGGATGCCTTCGGTCGGCTCGTCGAGCGCCAGCAGTTTCGGGCGGGTGACGAGCGCCCGGCCGATGGCGAGCTGCTGCTGCTGGCCGCCGGACAGATCGCCGCCGCGCCGGTTCAGCATATCCTTCAGTACCGGGAAGAGTTCGAAGACGTAATCCGGGACGGCGCGTTCGGCGCGCGGCAGGCTGGAATAGCCGGTCTCCAGATTTTCGCGGACGGTCAGCAGAGGAAAGATTTCGCGGCCCTGCGGGACGAATCCGATGCCGGCGCGCGCGCGGTCATAGGACGGCTTTCTGCCGAAGGTCCGGCCCTCGAAGGCGACGCTGCCCGACGAGAGCGGATGATGGCCGACAATGGCCCGCATCAGCGAGGTCTTGCCAACGCCGTTCCGGCCCAGCACGCAGGTGATCTTGCCGGGTCCGGCCTCGAGCGAGACGCCGCGCAGCGCCTCTGCCGCGCCATAATGGAGATGAGCATTTTCGACGGTCAGCACGGTCATCTCCCCAGATAGACTTCGACGACCTTCGGGTCGCTCGAAACATTGTCGATGGAGCCTTCGGACAGGACCGAGCCTTCGTGCAGGCATGTCACCTTGACGCCGAGATCGCGGACGAAGCCCATATCGTGCTCGACCACGACGACGGAGTGGTCCCTGGCGATGTCGCGCAGAAGACGCGCGGTTTCCTCGGTCTCCGCATCGGTCATGCCGGCGACGGGTTCGTCGACGAGGAGCACCTTGGGATCCTGAGCCAGCAGCATCCCGATCTCCAGCCATTGCTTCTGGCCGTGGGAGAGGTTGGCCGCGGATGCATCACGCAAATGGGTCAGGCGGATCGTGTCGAGGATTTCTGCGATGCGCGCTTCTTCTTCGGCGTCGCGGCGATGGAAGATCGCGGCAAGGATCGAGCGCGAGCCGGCGAGGGCCAGCGCCAGATTGTCCTCCACCGTATGGCCTTCGAATACGGTCGGTTTCTGGAATTTCCGGCCGATTCCCATCGTCGCGATGGCCGGCTCGTCATGCTTCGTCAGATCGACCGTGCCGTTGAAGAAGACCTCGCCCTCATCGGGCCGGGTCTTGCCGGTAACGATGTCCATCATGGTGGTCTTGCCGGCGCCGTTCGGGCCGATAATGGCGCGCATTTCACCCTTTCCAAGCAGGAAGGAGAGATTGTTGATGGCCCTGAAACCGTCGAATGAGACCGAAACGCCGTCGAGATAGAGAATCGTCTCCTTACGGCGGCTTTCCTGCACCTCGCGCTCGGTCAACGCCGCATGCTGAGGGGCTTTGGCTGCCAGCGGCCGTTCTTCGATCATTGCCATGTCGTTCATTCCGCCGCCTCCGGTTGGGGTCCGGTCAGAGGTGCGTCTTCGCCCCGTTCGCGGCGCTTGCCGTCGCGCATCCGGCGCAGTCCGTCCCAGCCATCGATGGCGGTGCCGACAATGCCTTTCGGCAGGAACAGCGTGACCGCGACGAAGAGGCCGCCAAGGGCGAACAGCCAGAATTCCGGCGCAAAGCCAGTCAGCCAGCTCTTTCCGGCATTGACGAGGATCGCGCCGATGATCGGCCCGATAATGGTTCCGCGCCCCCCGACAGCCGTCCAGACGACGATTTCGATGGAATTGGCGGGGGCAAATTCACCCGGATTGATAATGCCTACCTGCGGCACGTATAGCGCGCCGGCAATGCCGGCCATCACGGCTGCGGCGACGAAGGCGAAGAGCTTCACATATTCCGGCCGGTAGCCGATGAAGCGCGTCCGGGCCTCGGCGTCTCGCACGGCGATCATCAGCTTGCCGTAGCGGCTGGCCCCGAGCGCGGAAACGAACAGGACACCTAGCGCCAGCGCCGCCGCAGACGCGAAGAAGAGCGCGGCGCGCGTTTCACCGGCCTGGACGGAATAGCCCAGAATGTCCTTGAAGTCGGTCAGGCCGTTATTGCCGCCGAACCCCATATTGTTGCGGAAGAAGGCGAGCATCAGCGCATAGGTCATCGCCTGGGTGATGATCGACAGATACACGCCGGTGACGCGGCTGCGGAAGGCGAACCAGCCGAAGATGAAGGCCAGCAGGCCCGGCACGACCATCACCATCAGGGCGGCGAACCAGAACCGGTCGAAACCGTACCAGAACCAGGGCAGTTCCTGCCAGTTCAGGAACACCATGAAATCCGGCAGGACGGGATCGCCATAGACGCCGCGCGGGCCGATCTGGCGCATCAGATACATGCCCATCGCATAGCCGCCGAGCGCAAAGAAGGCGCCATGGCCAAGCGACAGGATGCCGACATAGCCCCAGACCAGATCGAGGCTCAGCGCCAGCAGTGCATAGCAGAGATATTTGCCGAACAGCGCGACGATATAGGTCGGCACATGCAGGGGGTGAGTGACGGGCAGCAGCAGGTTGAGCGCGGGCACCGCGATGCCGATGGCGAGAATCACCGCGAGCGACAGGACGATCCAGCGGTTCAACCCGCGGCGCAGGAGATGGCCGACAATCATGCCTCCACCGCCCGGCCCTTGAGCGCGAATAGGCCGCGCGGGCGCTTTTGGATAAAGAGGATGATGAAGACGAGCACAAGGATCTTGCCGAGAACCGCGCCGGCGAAGGGCTCCAGAAATTTGTTGGCGATGCCGAGGCTGAATGCGCCGATCAGCGTGCCCCACAAATTGCCGACCCCGCCGAACACCACCACCATGAAGCTGTCGATGATGTACCCTTGGCCGAGATTGGGCGAAACATTGTCGATCTGGCTGAGCGCGACGCCTGCAATGCCGGCAATGCCGGAGCCGAGCGCGAAGGTGAGCGCATCGACCCAGGGCGTGCGGATGCCCATCGCGGCCGCCATGCGGCGGTTCTGCGTGACGGCGCGCATCTTCAGGCCGAGCGAGGTGCGGTTCATGGCGTAGAGCAGGACGGCGAAGACGACGAGGGCGAAGACGACGATCCAGAGGCGGTTCCAGGTGATCGACAGTTCGCCGAGCTGAAACGCGCCGCTCATGTAGGAGGGGTTGGAGACTTCCCGGTTGGTGGGGCCGAAAATGGTCCGGACGGTCTGCTGCAGGATCAGGCTGATGCCCCAGGTGGCCAGAAGCGTTTCCAGCGGGCGGCCATAGAGTAAGCGGATAACACCGCGCTCCATGGCGAAACCGACCGAGCCGGCGACGAGGAAGGCGAGCGGCAGCGCAATGGGTAGCGACCAGTCGAGCATCCCTGGAAAGCTGGTCCGCATGATTTCCTGGACCATGAAGGTGGTGTAGGCGCCGAGCATCACCATCTCGCCATGGGCCATGTTGATGACGCCCATGACGCCGAAGGTGATGGCAAGACCGATGGCCGCCAGAAGCAGGACCGAACCGAGCGACAGGCCGTACCAGACGTTCTGGCCGAGGCTCCAATATTGCAGACGTTTTTGAACCGATGCGATAGCCGCCTCGGTCGCATCGCGCATTTCCGCGCCAGCCGCGTTTCGGGCACGCACCAGCAGGCTGAGCGCTTCCTGACCGCCCATTTCGCGTATCGTTTCGATAGCCGCCACCTTGTCGGGCACCGCTGCGTCGGAGAGAAGAATCGCCGCTGCCCGCGCCTGTTCGAGCGCCGTTCGGACGTCGTCGTCGCCTTCCCGCTCGAGCGCGGTGGCGATAACGTCCAGACTGTCGGGATCCGGATTGTCAATCATCGTGCGAACGGCTGAAAGTCGGATATCGGGGTCTTTCGCGCCGAGCGTCAACGCGCCGATGGCGTCGCGGACGGTCCGCCGGACCGAATTGTTGACGCGCACTTTTTTGAGTTCGCTCTTGGCGATGGTCCCGACCTGCTCGCTGGTGACCGGATCGATCAGGTTCCGTTCCTTTCCGCGGCCTGAGACAATGAAGACGGCGCCATCGCCTTCGCGGCGATAAACGTCGCCCTCGGCCAGCGCGTCGAGAACGCGCGCGCCGCGAGGGTCGCCAGTCTCGACCACCACATCAATCGCCTGACGGAGTTTGGAATAACCTTTCTCGGCGCCGAGGCCCGAAATGGCCTGCCGAAGGGCGGAATCGTCCTCCTGGGCGCCAGCCGGCAGAGCCAGCAATGCCGTAAAGACAAGCAGAAAAATCGCAATAATCGTTCGAATGAAAACCATGCTTCGCCATTTCAGGTGAAGAAAAAGGCCGGCAGGACCAGATGGGAGGAAATCCGTTATCCCGCCGGCAACAATGGGGATCCGGGACCGCAAAACGATTCCGGATCCGATTATGGGCCTAGTTGGAGGTGGCCTCTTCTTCAGCCGGTTCGGCCATGGCGGTCTCGCCAAGGCACTTTTCGGCTTCGGTGTCGTAATTGCCGCATTTCAGATCGACCCAGTCGGCCTTCAGCTTCTTGCTTTCGGGCAGGAAGTCGGACCATGCGTCGCCCGGCACCAGCTCCTCGGTTTCGGAGACGACTTCGAACTGGCCATCCTCCTGGATTTCGCCGATCAGAACCGGTTTGGTGATGTGGTGGTTCGGCAGCATGGTGGAGGTGCCGCCGGTCAGGTTCGGCACTTCGGTGCCGGGAAGGGCGGCGATCACGGCTTCGGGATCGGTTGTGCCTGCCTTTTCGACCGCCTTCACCCACATGTTGAAACCGATATAGTGGGCCTCCATCGGGTCGTTCGTGACGCGATCTTCGTCACCGGTGAAGGCGTGCCACTGCTCGATGAATTTGGCGTTATCTTCGTTCTCGACGCTCTGGAAATAGTTCCACGCGGCCAGATGGCCGACGAGCGGGCCGGTATCGATGCCGGCCAGTTCCTCCTCGCCGACAGAGAAGGCGACGACCGGAATGTCCTCGGCCTTGATGCCCTGATTGGCCAATTCCTTGTAGAACGGCACATTGGCGTCGCCATTGACGGTGGAGACCACGGCCGTCTTCTTGCCCGCCGAGCCGAACTCCTTGATGCGGGCGACTTCCGTCTGCCAGTCGGAGAAGCCGAAGGGGGTGTAGTTGACGATGATGTCTTCGGGCGCGACGCCCTTGTCGAGAAGGTACTGCTCGAGGATCTTGTTGGTCGTGCGCGGATAGACGTAATCGGTGCCTTCCAGCACCCAGCGCTCCACGCCTTCCTCTTCCATCAGATAATCGACAGCGGGAATGGCCTGCTGGTTCGGCGCTGCGCCGGTGTAGAAGACATTCTTTTCGCTCTCCTCGCCCTCATATTGCACCGGGTAGAAGAGGATATTGTTGAGTTCGGCGAAGACCGGCAGCACGGATTTGCGCGACACGGACGTCCAGCAGCCGAAGACGGCGGCGACCTTGTCCTGCTCGATCAACTGGCGCGCCTTTTCGGCGAAGAGCGGCCAGTCGGATGCCGGATCGACCACGACGGCTTCGAGTTTCTTGCCGAGCAGGCCGCCCTTTTCGTTCTGTTGCTCGATGAGCATCAGCATGGCGTCTTTCAGCGTCGTCTCGGATATGGCCATCGTGCCGGAGAGCGAATGCAGAATGCCGACCTTGATCGTCTCATCCTGGGCGTGCGCACTGGTCATGGCGGTCGTGGCCGTCAGGGTCGCGCCGAGCGCGATAAAGCCAAACTTGCGGGCAATTCGGTTCATGTTTCGGAATTCCTCTGGAATCGGTTTGCACGAAAGATCCGTTGCATGTGCCGTGCCAGTTCGCTGCGATGCAGCGAACGGCGGGAGGAGTCCGTTTCCTAACAAGGTGTGAATGGACGTCGATCGCAATGTCGGAGGGCGGGCCATCTGGCGGTTGCGCTCAGAATGCTGCCCAGTTCCCAGTCCGATTGATTAAATAATAATCAGTGCCTTCAAATTGGTCGCGATTGGTAGGCGCTGGTCGGCGAATGGCTGGATCGGCTCAATCGGGCCTGGAATCATTGGCGGCGGCAACGGTGTTCTGCTGGCCGTCGATCGCATCGTTCAGACCGCCGATAAAAAGGTCGGCAACCATCTCGGCATAGGACTGACGAGTGATACCGCCGCCGCGTTTCCACAGATAGAACCAGTTGAGCATGCCGAACAGGCTCATCGTCATCGGTCGCAGCAGGCTGGGTTCCCTGTCGAAGCGATCGGGCGCCAAGGCGGCGACGACTTCCTCCATCCTATCGACGATTTGCCGCTGCAACTGGCGAAGGCGCTTCTGATCCTCTACCGGCAGGCGCGAAAGCGCGTTCAGCTGCAACTTATGCTCGGAATCGGCCTCGTGATAATTCTCCAATATGGAGGCCGTGGCTGCGCGCAGCCGTGATTTCGGCTCCAGATCGGAGGGCACCTCGCCAAGGGCGACCAGAAGCGCGTCCAGATGGTCGCCGATCACATCGGAGAGCAGAACTTCCTTGGATGGATAATAGTGATAGATCAGCGCCTTGCTGACCCCGCATGCGGTGGCGAGATCGCGCATGGATGTCGCGTCATAGCCGTGTTCGGCAAAGACCGACGCCGCTGTGCGCAGGATCGCACGACGTTTCTCTTCGTGATCGGCGGCCTTCGCCCGTGCCATCTAACCTCTCCTCGTATCGGAGATATATTCAGTCTTTCTCGCGCCTGTCGACAATTCGCGCAGCCTTTCCTTCGCTGCGCGCCACGCTGCCCATATCGGAGACGCGAACGGCGCAGCTGATCCCGATCACGTTCTTGATGCGCGAGCGCAGCGCATGGCCCAGCGCATCGCGTTCGTCCTCGCTGCTGTCCGCGCGGGCGATCTCGGCCTGCACGGCCATCGAATCCATGCGCCCGTCATTGGTCAGTTCGATCTGGAAATGCGGGGCAAGGCCTTCGACCGCCAGCAACTGCTCCTCGATCTGGGTGGGGAAGACATTGACGCCGCGCAGAATGATCATGTCGTCGGAGCGGCCGGTCACCTTTTCCATGCGGCGCATGGAGCGCGCCGTTCCAGGCAGCAACCGCGTCAGGTCGCGCGTGCGGTAGCGGACGATCGGGAAGGCTTCCTTGGTGAGCGAGGTGAAGACCAGTTCGCCCTCCTCACCGTCCGGTAGCACCTCGCCCGTCTCCGGATCGATGATCTCCGGGTAGAAGTGATCCTCCCAGATATGCAGACCGTCCTTGGTCTCGACGCACTCATTGGCAACGCCGGGTCCGATCACTTCCGACAGGCCGTAAATGTCGACCGCGTGAATGTCGAAGGCGTCCTCGATCTGCTTGCGCATCGCGTCGGTCCATGGCTCGGCGCCGAAGATGCCGACTTCGAGCGAACAGCTTCGCGGGTCGATGCCGCGCTTATGATATTCGTCCAGAATGTTCAGCATGTAGGACGGTGTGACGAGGATCGTGGTCGGCTGGAAGTCCTCGATCAGCGTGACCTGCCGGTTGGTCATTCCGCCGGAGATGGGCACGACCGTGCAGCCGAGCTTCTCCGCGCCGTAATGGGCGCCGAGGCCGCCGGTGAACAGGCCATAGCCATAGGCGACATGAACGATATCGCCGCTTTTCGTGCCGGACGCGCGAAGCGAACGCGCCACCACCTCCGCCCACATATCGATGTCGTTCTTCGTATAACCGACGACGGTGGGCTTGCCGGTCGTGCCGGACGAGGCGTGGATGCGGTTCACCTTTTCGCGCGGCACGGCGAACATGCCGAAGGGGTAATTGTCGCGCAGGTCGGCTTTGGTGGTGAAGGGAAATTTCGCCAGATCCGACAGATCGGTCAGATCGTCAGGGTGAATGCCGGCCTCGTCGAAGGCGGCCTTGTAGTGCGGCACGTTCTCATAGGCGTGCGCGAGCGACCATTTGAGCCGCTTCAACTGCAGGGCGGCGATCTCATCGCGCGAGGCGATTTCGATGGGGTCCAGTGTCGACCGGTCCGGCGTCAAATCTCTCATGGGGCAGTCCTCTCTCCCTTGCGTCCGGCTTCTTCCTCCTCGAAGAGCTGGCCGCCAATGGTCCGCGAATGTCCTCTGAAATGTGCGATCACGGCTCCGTCATTCCGCCGGACCGTGACATCGGTGATGCCGGATCGTCCCGTCCGGCTGATTTCTCTAGCTTCGGCGATCAGCCGGTCGCCGACACGGCCCGGTGCGACATAGGTGATCGAATTGTGCTGGGCGACGGTCGCGGCATTGTGGCTGTTGCAGGCAAAGGCAAAAGCGCTGTCGGCCAGCGCGAAGATCATGCCGCCATGGCAGATGCCGTGCCCATTGGCGTGGTGGCTGTCGATGGTCCAGGCCAGCGTCGCCTCGCCCGGGCCTACGCTCTCGATCGTGAACCCGAAATGCTGGCTGGCGCGGTCGTCCGCCCACATGGCCTCAGCGCTTCGCCGCGCGCGTTCTTCCGGCGTGATAGCGCTGGTCACGAAGGCTTTCCCGTGAATTTGGCCGGGCGCTTTTCCATGAAGGCCAGCACGCCCTCGGCATAATCGGACGAGCGACCGCATTCGCCCTGCAATTGCGCTTCCAGTTCGAGCTGCTCGGAGAAACTGTTGGTCGCGGCGGCCTGAATGGCGAGCTTGGTCTTGCCGAGACCGAAGGTCGGTCCGTCCGCCAATTGCCGTCCCAGTTCCGTCGCTTCCTCCATAAGCCGCTCGTCATCCACAGCCTTCCAGATCATGCCCCAAGATTCCGCCTGTTCTGCGGGCACCGGCACGGCGGTCATGGCGACCGCCTTGGCGCGCGCTTCGCCGATGAGGCGCGCCAGCGACCAGGAGCCGCCTGCGTCGGGGACTAGGCCGAGCTTGGCGAACGCCTGAATGAATTTGGCGCTTCTGGCCGCCAGAACGATGTCGCAGGCAAGCGCGATATTGGCGCCGGCGCCGGCGGCGACGCCGTTGACCGCGCAGATGACCGGCTTTTCCAGCGTGCGAATCAGGGTGAGGGTGGGGGCATAGAGATCGCGCAGCGTCGCCGAGAGATCCGGCGGTCCATCCATTTTGCGCGGGTCGCGATCGCCGAGGTCCTGCCCGGCGCAGAAGGCCCGTCCGGCGCCTGTCAACAGAACCGCGCGGATTGCGTCGTTTCGTGTCGCCTCTTCCAGCGCCTCACGTAGAGCGGCGTGCTGAGCCTCGTTGAAGCTGTTCAGCTTGTCCGGGCGATTGAGCGTCACAGTGAAAAGCCCGCCGTCCAAAGACGTCAGAACACTGGCTTCGTCGGCCATTCGGAACCTCCTCCCTGTTCCAGAACCTGTCGACACGATCCTATAGCGGCGCCGGTTCGATAATCCAGACTTGAATAAACCGACCGGGCGGTCAATAGTAATATCGAATAATTCGCGGCGGATCGGAAAAGAAGTCATGCCCGGTGCCGTGCCTTAAGGGAGGACGATCATGACGATGATGGAACTACGCAGCTTTGCGGCCGGCAAATGGGTGGATGCAGGCGATTCGGCGCGCGACATTCACAGCGCGGTGACCGGCGCGCTGATCGGTCGCGCCGGCGGTTCGCTGGATTTCGCGGCCATGCTCGATCACGGACGCGGCACCGGCAGCCCCGCGCTTCGCGCCATGACGTTCCATCAACGGGCGGCCGCCCTGAAGGCTTTGGCCCTCTATCTCTCCGAACGCAAGGATCGGCTGTATGAATTGTCGTTGCACGCCGGCTCGACGCGCGGCGATGCGATGATCGATGTCGATGGTGGGATCGGCACGCTGTTCGCGCTCGCATCGAAAGCCCGTCGGACGCTGCCGGACGATGTCGTGATGGCCGATGGCGATCTGGAGATCCTGTCGCGTGACGGCAGCTTCCTGGGGCATCACATCTATACGCCGCGGCAGGGCGTCGCCGTTCATATCAATGCGTTCAACTTTCCCGTCTGGGGCATGCTGGAAAAGCTCGGCCCGACCCTTCTCGGCGGCATGAGCGCCATCGTGAAACCGGCGACGGCCACCGCCTACATCACCGAGGCCTGCTTCCAGATGATGGTTAAGAGCGGCGCCTTTCCCGAAGGCTCGTTCCAGCTCATCACCGGCGGCACGGGCGATCTGCTGGACCGGCTCGGCCCGTCCGATTTCGTCTCCTTCACCGGCTCCGCCGACACCGCGCTGATGCTGCGGTCGAACAAGAACCTGATGGCGCGGTCCGTGCCCTTCATCGCCGAGCAGGACAGCCTCAACGCCTCGGTTCTCGGACCGGACGTTACCGCCGATGCGCCGGAATTCGCTCTCTTCGTCAAGGAGGTCGTTCGCGAGATGACCGCCAAGGCCGGGCAGAAATGCACGGCGATCCGCCGCATCATCGCGCCGCAGACCATGGTGGATGCGGTGATCGAGGCGGTTTCGGCGAAGCTGGCCAAGACGACCATCGGCGATCCGGCCGTCGAAGGGGTGCGGATGGGCGCGCTGGCCTCGGCGAGCCAGAAGAAAGATGTGCTGGAGAAGGCCGCGATCATCGGCTCCGAGGCGGAGCGCGTCTTCGGCACGGACACGCCGGAGCTTCAGGGCGAGGGCGTCGAGGATGGTGCCTTCGTCTCGCCCATGCTGTTTCACTGCGCCGATCCCGATGCGGCGGTGAAGGTGCACGAAACCGAGGCGTTCGGCCCGGTTTCCACCATCATGCCTTATCGCGATCTCGATCATGCCGTCGGCTTGATGAATCGCGGGCAGGGCAGCCTCGTCGCCTCTCTCATCACCCATGATCCGCGGGTGGCGCGGACCGTCGCGGTGGGCGCGGCGGCTTGGCATGGCCGCATCTACATCAACGATCGCGATTCCATGAAAAGCGCGACGGGCCATGGCTCGCCCCTGCCGCTTCTCGTCCATGGCGGGCCAGGCCGCGCCGGCGGCGGCGAGGAGCTTGGCGGCATGCGCGGCGTGAAGCACTACATGCAGCGGACGGCCATTCAGGGCAGCCCCGACATGATCGCGGCGATTATCGGCCAGTATGTGCCGGGTGCGGCAAAGACCGAGGCGACGGCGCACCCCTTCACCAAGACGTTCGACGATCTTCGGATCGGCGAGAGCATCACGGCGGGGCCGCGCACCATCACCCGGGAAGATGTGGAGCATTTCGCCGAATTTACCGGCGATAATTTCTACGCGCACATGGACGAGGAAGCGGCGAAGGCCAGTCCGTTCTTCGACGGGCGGGTGGCGCATGGCTATCTGCTGCTGGCCTTCGCCGCCGGCCTCTTCGTCCAGCCCGATCCCGGCCCGACGCTCGCCAATACCGGGCTGTCGGGGCTGCGTTTCACCAAGCCGGTCTATTTCGGGGAAGCGATCTCTGTCAGTCTGACGGTCAAGGAGAAGCGGCCGACCGGTAAGGATTATGGCGAGGTCCTCTGGGATGTCGCCATCACCGATGGCGAAGGCGAGCAGGTGGCGGGCTACACGCTCCATACGATGAACGCGTTGAACGCCACCTAAGGCCAGTCGCCGTGAGGCGCCGCGCGTCGCGGCCGTGGTGGCGTTCGTCTGCTGGGATCGCTAGGTAGGGATTTCGATCATCCTTGCGGGACCGGCCATGAGCGCGACGGACAAACGAGCCACGAAAGGCGGCGGGACACGGAAGAGCGCCGCCCGGCAAAGTTCGGGCCGGATCGAGGCGCTCGCTGTTCTGCCCGTCTTCATGAAGCTGCGCGGCCGCCGCGTCGTGGTGACCGGCGGCGATGCGCCCTCGGCCTGGAAAGCGGAGCTGGCCAGCGCGGCGGGGGCCCGTGTCACCGTTTTCGCCGAGACGATGAGCGAAGAGATGGAAGCGCTCGCCGCCCGGCCGGCGCGAGACGGGTTCGGGTCGGTCGAGCTGATGCGACGGCCGTGGAGCCTTGCGGACGTGTCGAATGCGGCGCTGCTGATCGGCGACGCGGCAACCGATGGCGAAGCCTGGGCACTGAAATGCGCCGGTCAGGCCGCCGGCGTGCCGGTCAACGTCATCGACAAACCGCAATGGTGCGAGTTCCAGTTCTCCACCATCGTCAACCGTTCGCCGGTGGTCATCGCCATTTCGACCGATGGCGCGGCGCCGATTGTCGGCCAGGCCGTCCGCCAGCGCGTCGAGGCGGTGCTCGGCCCGGCACTCGGCGCCTGGGCGAAACTGGCGCAGCGGATACGGCCGCTGGTCAATAAGCGGCTGGCAATGGGGCCGGAGCGGCGGGCCTTCTGGCAGAGCTTCGCCAAGCGGGTTTTCAGCGCGCCACCGCCCGTAGGGGTCGAAACCGATCTGGCCGACGCCATCGAGGCGATCCGCAGCGAGAAGCCGGCCGCGAAGATCCTGCTGATTGGTGCCGGGCCGCTTTCGGGATTGCAGACGGATGGCCTTACGCTGGGAGCGATCGCTGCGCTGCAATCCGCTGACCGCATACTCCACAGCGCCGAGATGCCGGCAGCGGTGCTGGAACTGGCGCGTCGCGAAGCGGAGCGTGACGCCCTATCATCCGCCGATCCAGAGTACCTCGTCGCTGCCGTGGCGCAATGGGCGGACGAGGGCGAAGCGGTCGCGGTGCTCCTGCCGGGCGATCCGGGCGGGCAATGGCCAGAACTGGTTGAAGCGTTGTCCGATTATGCGGACGAGAATGGGCTGTTGCTCGAGACGCCGCCCGCGATTGCCGATACCGAGGCGCGCGGCTAGGTCGCCGGCCATTCCGCTGCGCAGTTCGGCGTTTCCCAAACGACGACCTTTGCAAGGCGCGCGCGGCCTTCGCTGCGCTCGGCGATACGCGGCGCCAGCCGTTCGAACCAGTGCCGCGCAAGGTTCTCCGCCGTCGGCGGCGCGCCGATAACGTAGAGCTTCGTGCCGAGCGTCGTTTTGGTGGTCGCCGCAAAGCCGTCCTTTTCGACACTCTCCCGAAGTGCGTGGATAAAGTTCTCGACGGACACGCCGCCTGGCGCGAACATGGCGAGGCACTCGGAATCGGCGATCTCCGCGATGAAACCGTGATCGCAGGGCGCGTCGATCTCACCCATCATCTCGTCTTTCAGGAAGCTGAAATCGAGCACCATGCCGGCCTGCTCGCCGTCATGCGCGAGATGTTCCGCCTCGCACACAGCCTCGATCGTATAACGATGGCCGTGCAGATTGCGGCACTTGCTGCCATGGAGGCGAATGCGGTGGCCGGCGTCGATGCCGATGCGGCGGGCGATGCGGTAGGCGTTCGTCATCGAAGCTCCTTAGGCGATGCCGATGATCTTGTGGGTTTGCAGCGAGAGCCGCCATTTGGGCCTCGCCATCGCCGTTTCGACGCAAAGGCGCGTATTGGCCGCGACATACGGGCCATCCATCGGCTGAAGATAGAAGCGGTCGAAGGCGAGCGGCTCGAACTGTTCCAGCGCAAAGGGTGGTTGCGGCCAGACCAGCTTGAGTTCATGGCCAGCTTTCTGCACCAGTTCGCTACCGGCCTTGGGGCTGACGCAGATCCAGTCGATGCCGGCGGGCGCTTCGATGGTCCCGTTCGTTTCGACGGCGATCTCGAAACCGGCGGCGTGGAGCGCTGCGATCAATGGCGGATCGAGTTGCAGCAGCGGCTCGCCGCCGGTGCAGACGATGTAGGGCTGTCCGTTCTCGCCCGCCGCCGTCTCGTCCCACATCTGCCGGGCGCGGGCGGCCAGTTTGTCGGCGCTGGCGAAGCGTCCGCCACCGGGCCCGTCCATGCCGACGAAATCGGTGTCGCAGAACTGGCAGACCGCCTTATGCCGGTCCTGTTCGCGGCCGCTCCACAGATTGCAACCGGCAAAACGGCAGAACAGCGAGGCGCGTCCCGCCTGTGCGCCTTCGCCCTGCAAGGTGTAGAACATTTCCTTGACGGCGTAGCTCATCGCGAATCTGCCCGAAACTCGCGCCACCCATTGGCCCGCAATTCGCAGGCCGGGCAGTCGCCGCAGCCATAGCCCCATTCGTGGCGCTGGTCGCGTTCGCCGCGATAGCAGCTATGGCTGTTCTCGACGACGAGATCGAGAAACGCTTCGCCGCCCAGCTCCTCCGCCAGCGCAAAGGTCTGGCCCTTATCAAGCCACATCAGCGGCGTGTGGATGACCGAGCGCATGTCCATGCCGAGATTGAGCGTCACCTGCAGCGCTTTCAGCGTATCGTCCCGGCAGTCGGGGTAGCCGGAATAGTCCGTTTCGCACATGCCGCCGATCAGATGGCGGATGCCGCGCCGCCAGGCGATCGTCGCCGCATAGGTGAAGAAGAGAAGATTGCGGCCCGGCACGAAAGTGTTGGGCAGGCCCTGCTGGCCGGTCTCGAACGCGACCTCCTCTGTCATCGCCGTCTGCGAAAGGACGGCCAGTTCCTTCATCGGCACCATATGGTCGTCGCCGAGGCGTTTGGCCCATTGCGGAAAATCGCTTGCAATACGGCCCAGAATGGTCTGGCGGCATTCCAGTTCGACCGAATGGCGCTGGCCATAATCGAAGCCGACGGTCTCCACGCGCGCGAACCGGTCGAGCGCCCAGGCCAGGCAGGTGGTCGAATCCTGCCCACCGGAAAACAGCACGAGTGCGGAAGTGTCGGATTGCATGGTTCTACGTGCCCTGGTTCAACGTTGATGGCCGACGGGAAAGCGAGGCGTTCTAGTCCCGAATAACGGTTTTCGAAAGAGGCGATGTCCGCACCATCTTTTTTCACTGCCCTGGCAACCCTTATAGACCTGCGCCGTTTCAGGTGCGAATGGCTGCGGCCGCAAATATTCCGGACATTGAAATGAAACGGTTTTACTGCTCGTCCTGCGACGAGGAAGTTTATTTCGACAATCACTCCTGTGGTCACTGCCAGCGTCGTCTCGGCTTCGATCCGGCGACCACGCAGATGATCGCCATAGAAGAGGCCGGCGATCATGTCTTCGCCGCTGTCGGCGCCGCCACCGGCCAGTATCGGCTTTGTCGGAACCATTCGACAGCGGCCTGCAACTGGCTGATCGATGCATCGAGCGATCATGAACGGTGTACCTGTTGCCGGCACAATCGCACGATCCCCAATCTCAGCGTGGAGGGCAACCAGGTGCTCTGGTCCGCGCTGGAAAGCGGCAAGCGCGCATTGTTCTATTCGATCATGCGCTGGGGTCTGCCGCATCCGAACGCCCAATCCGATGCCAAAGAGCCGTTGATCTTCGATTTTCTGTCGGATGAGACGCTGCCGGACGGTACGGTCAACCGTGTTCTGACCGGCCACGACGAGGGCCTCATCACCATCAATATCGCGGAAGGCGACGATGCGGTGCGCGAAGCGAACCGCAAGGCGATGGGCGAGCCCTACCGCACGCTGATCGGCCATTTTCGCCATGAGGTCGGCCATTATTATTGGGATATTCTCGTCCGCGATGGCGGCCGGCTGGACGCCTTCCGGGAACTTTTTGGCGATGAGCGGGCGGATTACGGGCAAGCACTCCAGAAACACTACGAGGACGGCCCCCCGGCGGACTGGTCCGATCACTACATCTCGTCCTACGCCACAGCCCATCCGTGGGAGGATTTCGCCGAGACCTGGGCGCATTACCTTCATATGACCGATACCATCGAAACGGCGCGGTCCTACGGCATTATCGCCGCTGCGACGAAGGCCATTTCCGGCCAGAACGCCGCGCTGGACGATGTACGGGAGGGGTACGATGCAAAAAGCGTGGCGGCTCTCTGCGAAGCCTGGGTGCCGGTTACAATCGCTGCCAACGCCATCAACCGCTCGATGGGGCAGCCCGATCTCTATCCCTTCGTGTTGAACCGATCCGTCATGACGAAGCTCGGCTTCATGCATGATCTGATCCACGATGCGGCGCACTGACCAAATTTCTGCACCAAAGCTCGGGGTTCGGTTGTGATCGCCTCGACTTTCTGGCCGAATATTAACACAAAAACCGAAGGTTCTCCCCTATATTGGCTTGAGATGTAATAGAAAAACCATTCGGCCAAGCTCTTGCGATTTACCGGTTTCCTGAAACAGTTTCTGGCCTGCCTTGTCGTCGTGGCCATCGCGTTCGCCTTCTGGGTCCGGCTCGACCCGAATGCGCGCGATGTTCTGAACGAGAACGGACTTGACGTTTTGGCAGCCCTTGCGCCGGAAGCTGCCGATGAAGCCTCCGCCAGGGGGCAAGGCGGCGGCGCCGGCGGGCCTGGACGACGCGGCGGGTTCGGCAACCCACTCGTGACTGTCGCCGAGGTGGCCGAAGCGGCAATGGACCGGCAGTTCACAACCATCGGTACGGGACTGTCCCTGCGCTCGGTCACGCTTCGTCCGAACGAAGCGGGGCAGGTCGAATCCATCGCGGCGACGAGCGGCGCGACGGTCGAGGCCGGCGACCTGATCGTGCAGTTGCAGGACGATGCGCAGGGTCTGGCCGTGGAGCGAGCGCAGCTTGCCGTCGACCAGGCGCGGGAAAAGGTCGAGCGCTATGCGCGGCTCAGCAATCGCGGGACGATCTCGAATGTCGAGACCGACGATGCGGAGTCGGACCTCGCAACGGCGGAAGTCACATTGCGGGAAGCGCAATTCGCACTCTCGCAGAGGCGGATCGACGCGCCGATCGGCGGTACGGTGGGTATCGTCGAAGTCGATCTTGGAGAGATGCTCACGACAAGCACCGATATTGTGCGCATCGAGGACTACTCCTCCTTGCTGGTGACGTTCTACGTGCCTGAAAGGCTGGCGGCGGTCATGGCCATCGGCGCCGATTTCACGGCAAGCACCGAGGCGGTGCCCGGCGCCACATTCGACGGTGCGATCACCAGTATCGACAACCGTCTCGACGAAGCCAGCCGCACATTGCGCGTTCGCGGCGAAATCCCGAACGAGAACAATGTTCTTCGGCCGGGCATGAGTTTCCAGATCCAATTCGAACTGGAGGGCAGCCGCTATCTGGCCGTGCCGCCGCTCGCTGTCCAGTGGAGCAATGACGGCGCTTATGTCTGGACCCTCGGAGAAGACGGGACGGTTGCCAAAACGGCCATATCCGTCATTCAGCGCAATGCCGATCTCGTGCTGGTGGAAAGTGCCGAACTTTCGGCTGGCGCCGTGGTCGTCGAGGAGGGCGTGGCGAGCCTTCGCGAAGGCGGCGGCGTCCGCATCGCCGAGACGAGCGCTGCGGGCGAGTCCACTGCCTCCATCCGATCGGCGGGCGACAATGGGCGCGAAGAGCGGTGAGCGACGCGGCTCGAAGCGAAGAAGACCCCGCGCTGCCGCGCCCCTCGCCGGGGCAGATCGCGACGAGCGGCACGTCGCTCTTCATCCGCCGGCCGGTCTTCGCACTCGTCATCAGTCTGTTGATCATCGTGGCCGGACTGGCGGGCATTTATGGCGGTGAAATCCGCGAACTTCCCGATGTCGACCGGCCCATCGTCAGTATCAGCACCAGCTGGAGCGGAGCGGCGCCCGAAGCGGTCGACCGCGAAGTCACGGCGATCATCGAAGCTGCCGCCGCGCGGGTGTCCGGCCTGGAAACGGTCTCGTCATCGTCGTCCCAAGGCAATAGCCGCGTCACTGCGGAGTTCAGTTCCTCCACCGATATTTCGGTAGCTGCGGCCGATCTGCGCGATGCGGTCGCCCGGTCCGTCAACCAGTTGCCGGACGATGCCGACGAACCCCAGATCGTCAAGGCCGATTCCGATTCCCAGCCGGTGATGCGGATCGCTGTCACGTCGGACAATCTCGACGTCGCCGATCTGACCGTACTCATCGAAGACGAGATCATCGACCGACTGAACGCCGTGGCGGGGGTCGCCGATGTCGATATCTATGGCGAGCGGGAAAAAGTCTTTCTCGTCGATCTCAACCCGGATGCGCTTGCCGCGCGGGGCCTGTCGCCGGGCGATCTGACGAGCGCCTTCACATCGCTATCCTTCGACGTGCCGGCCGGTTCGCTGACCAGCGGGGGGCAGGACCTCGTCGTTCGCGCGCAAAGCGACGTCACGACGGCAGCCGATTTCGAGGCTATCGTTCTTGCCGACCGCGTCCGGCTCGGCGATATCGCAAGCGTGACGCTCGGCCCCGATATCGAAGGAGCCAATCTGCGCGCCAACGGCCAGACCGGTGTCGGCATGGGCATTATCCGCCAGGCCTCGTCCAATACTCTGGCGATCTCGGACGGCGTGCGCGCAGCTGTCGATGATATTCGGCCGCGGCTTCCCCAGGGGGTCTCGATCCAGGTGACGAGCGACGACGCCACCTTCGTTCGCGGGGCGATCACGGAAGTGCGCAATTCGCTGCTGATCGCGGTCGGCGTCGTGATCGTCGTCATCTTTCTGTTCCTGCTGGACTGGCGGGCGACCCTCATTCCCGTCGTGACCATTCCGGTCGCGCTGATCGGCACGTTCGCGGCGATCTGGCTCTCCGGCTTCTCCATCAATATTCTGACGCTGCTGGCGCTCGTCCTGGCGACGGGCATGGTGGTAGACGACGCCATCGTGGTGCTGGAAAATATAGTCCGAAAACGCAATGCCGGCTTCGGTCCACGCGCCGCCGCCGTTCTGGGCGTTCGGGAAGTCTTCTTCGCGGTGGTGGCCACGACGGCGACGCTGATCGCCGTCTTCGTGCCCGTGTCCTTTCTTCCGGGGCAGGCCGGCAGCCTGTTCGGCGAGTTCGGCTTCGTGCTGGCCTTCGCTGTCACGCTCTCCAGTCTCGTCGCGCTGACGCTCTGCCCGATGCTCGCCTCGCGTCTGCTGAAGGCCCGAACCGAGGGAGACGAGCGAAAACCCTCGATCTTCACGCGCTTCGGAACGCTTCTCGAACGCATTTATCGCAGGACATTGCGTGTCGCGCTTGCACTGCCCTTCGCCATTGTCATCGCGATGATCGCTTTTGCCGGTTCGGCGTGGATCGCCTTCCAGAATGTCGAACGCGAATTGCTGCCGCGCGAGGACCGCTCCGTGGCGCTGCTTTCGGTCAGCGTCGCATCGGGCGTCACGCCTGAATATACCGATGCGAAGCTGCAGGAGATCGAAGCGCTTCTGGAGCCGCTTCGCGAAAGCAGCGAAGTGCAGAACATCTTCTCCTTTTCCGGCTATCGCAGCAGCGGTGGCGGTTTCGTCGTGCTTACGCTGGCCCCATGGAACGAGCGGGAGCGTAGCCAGAACGACATTGTCGGCGAGATCAACGCCGCAGTCGGCAAGGTTGCCGGCGTGCGCGCCTTCGCCATACAGCCGAACTCGTTGGGCATTCGCGGCGCGGGACAGGGTCTGCGCGTCGCGCTGGTCGGCCCGAGCTACCGCGTGCTGGGCGAAACCGCCGAGCAGCTTGTTGATACGCTGAAAGCCGATCCGCGCTTCTCGAATGCGAGGCAGGACTATTCGGCCTCCACGCCGCAACTGTCCGTCGCGATCGATCGGGACCGCGCCTCCGATCTCGGCATCGACTTCTCCGGCCTCTCCACGGCCCTGCAAGCCATGCTCGATGGCCGTGAGGTCGGCAGTGTCTTCATCGCCGACCGCGCCTTTCCGGTCAAACTCGTTTCGACTGGTCAGCCCATCGACGATCCGACCGATCTGGAGAACGTTTATCTGAAAGCCAATGGCGGGCGCATGGTGCCGCTTTCGTCCATCGCCACGCTGACGGAAACCTCGGCGGCGTCCTCGCTGGGTCGCGAAGAGCAGCAGCGCGCCGTCACGGTGACGGTCTCGCCCAATGGGCTGGCGCTTGCCGCGGCGCTCGAAGAGTTGAGCGTCCTCGCAGAGCCTATCCTGCCGGAGGGCGTCAATATGATTCCGCTGTCGGAGGCTGCGGTTCTGGACAAATCGACGACCGATCTACTGGTGACGTTCGGCATCGCCATTCTCGTCGTGCTTTTCGTGCTCGCCGCGCAGTTCGAGAGCTTCCTGTCGGCGCTGATCATCATGGCCACCGTGCCGATTGGCCTAGCCTGCGCGATATGGGCGATGGCGCTGCTCGGTATCAGCTTCAACGTCTATAGCCAGATCGGGCTCGTGCTTCTGGTCGGCATCATGGCCAAGAACGGCATTCTCGTTGTCGAATTCGCCAATCAGCTTCGCAATGCCGGACGAAGCGTTCGCGAGGCGGCGGAAGAAGCGGCGATCCTGCGGCTGCGGCCCATCATGATGACGATGATCTCGACGATCTTCGGCGCGACGCCGCTGATCCTGTCGAGCGGCGCGGGCGCGGAAGCCCGCAACGCTCTCGGCTATGTGATCGTTGGCGGACTCGGCCTCTCCGCCATCGCAACGCTTTTTCTGACGCCTGTCGTCTATCTTCTGATCGCACGTTTCTCGACCCCGTCGGCCGAGGAAGCGGCTCGTCTGCAAGGTGAACTGACCCGCGCCGAAAAACTGGCGCCGGAGGAAGTGGTCTAAGCGCCGGACTTCATGGCCGCACGCCATTCGGCGACCAATGTCTCGACCAGCCGGGCGGCGGGTATGGAATGGCTTTTCGCATGGCCGGTACCAGCCCAGAACGCGCCGTAATCGTGGCAGTCATGCGCGCTGGCGACGCCGTGAAGCGCCTTGCCGACGCTGTAGGCGCGCGGATAGGCGGGGATGGCGCTCACGCCGGCCTTTTCGCCGATTTCGGTCAGGCGATTGGCGAATCCCCGTGCCGGACGGCCCGAGATCGCCCGCGTCATAACCGTTTCACGGTCGGGGTCGGCCAGCCATTCTCGCTGCGCGGCAGACGCCGAACTTTCCAGGCAGCCGACAAAGGCTGTTCCGAGCTGACACGCGCTGGCGCCTGCACTGAGAAAGCGAAAAATATCCGCGCCATTCATGATGCCCCCGGCGGCGACCACCGGCAGTTCGCTCGCGGAAAGGCACGCTGCAAGCAGGCGATCGGTCGGCAGTTTTTCGTCATTGGCGGACGGATCGAACACGCCGCGATGGCCACCGGCCTGCCAGCCCTGTGCGACGATGAAATCGAGCCCCGCCTTTTCGATAAAGCGCGCTTCGTCTGCATTTGTCGCGGTAGCGCCGAGACCGATGCCGGCCTCTTTCAGCGCGGCAATGTGGTTCTGATCCGGCAGGCCGAAATGGAACGTCAGCGCTGCCGGCCGCGTGTGCAGCATCAGCGTCTGCATTTCGAGGTCGTCCTGATAGGGCGTGTAAGGGGTGGTGAGATGCGCAGGGGCGGGCGCATCGAAGCGGGCAAATTCGTCTTTGAGCCGCGCCAGCCATTCCTGCTCGACATTTTCGTCGGAAGGTTCCTCCCGATGGCAGAACACATTGAGGATGAAGGGCTCCGCGGTTAGCGACCGGAGGTCGCGGATTGCGTTTGCGGCGGTGCCTGCATTCATCGCGCCGAGGCCGAGCGACCCGATTGCGCCGGCATTGCAAACCGCCGCCGCCAGGTCCGGCGTGGAAATACCGGCCATGGGCGCTTGAATGATTGGCTGCCGGCCTTCGAGAAGAGAAGAAAAACTGTCGTCATGCATGGTCGTGAACTCGCCTGCTGCGTTCTTTTCATGGTTCGTCGCGAGGGGGCGTTACGACATCACGGGAAGGGATAGCAGGCAGAGGTGCCCGCGAACAGGTCTGGCCAGCCGAGACATTGACGGATGATTTCGCTTCCGAAAAGGCTGTGGGGGTGCGTAGGATGGCGCACCGGACAGTCTGTTCGTTGCGAAGGAGAAGGAAAGACGATTGACCGATGGACCGACCATTCTGGTTCTCGGCGGTGCGCGATCCGGCAAGAGCCGCCATGCCGAAGCCATCGTGTCGGCGCTTCCGCCGCCTTGGCTGTATGTCGCGACAGCACAGAGTTTCGACGCGGAAATGGAAGAGCGCATCGCTATCCATCGCGCGCGGCGCAGCAGCGATTGGCAGACGGTCGAAGCACCGATCGATCTGTCGGCGACGCTGAAATCGCTGCCAGGGGACCGGCCCGTCCTGATCGACTGTCTGACCGTCTGGCTCAGCAATCTCGTTCTGGGCGAGCATGATGTCGAACGCGCGACCGATGCGCTTGAAGACGCGCTCCAGCGCCGCGATGCCGCGACTGTTCTGGTGTCGAGCGAAGTTGGCCTGTCCATCGTGCCGGACAATGCGCTCGCCCGCCGTTTTCGCGATGCGCAGGGCGTTCTGAACCAGAGGATCGCCGAGATCGCGGACAGGGTGGTTCTCGTGGCGGCGGGCCTTCCGCTGGTCCTGAAGCCGCAATAGGCCAGCATCTTGAAATCGTGGCGAAGTTTGCCGCGCCGGGCGTCTCGGTGACGGAAAAAGAATGGCTTTTGCCGCCGCTCTTGCCTACATGAACGTCCGTCCCTTCTTCCAACTGGAGATCGCGATGACCGATATGGCTGCCATGCAGGCCGAGCTTGCCAATCACTATGACCTGACGCCCTCCATGGCGCGGGCCAAAGAGATGGGCGAGATCTATGGACGCATGGACCGCGTGGTGCCGGAGGCCGATTTTGCGCTTCACGCCCCCTATATCGAAGCGATCAACCGCCTGAAGAGAGAGCGGAACGCCGTTATTCTGGCGCATAATTACATGACGCCGGACATCTATCACGGTGTGGCCGATTTCGTTGGCGACAGTCTTCAGCTGGCCATCGAGGCGACGCGGGTGGAAGAAGATGTCATCGTCCAGTGCGGCGTGCATTTCATGGCCGAGACGTCGAAGATTCTGAACCCGGACAAGACGGTGCTGATCCCGGATATGGGGGCGGGCTGCTCGCTGGCCGAAAGCATCACGGCGGAAGGGATCGAGGAGATGCGCGCAAAATATCCCGGCGCGCCGGTCGTCTCCTATGTGAACACCACCGCCGAGGTGAAAGCCGCGTCCGATATCTGCTGCACCTCCTCCAACGCGCTCTCCATCGTCGAGAGCATGGAAAGCGATACGGTCATCATGACGCCGGACCAGTTCCTGGCGCAGAATGTCGCGGCGCAGTCGACCAAGAATGTCGTCTACTGGCCAGGAAGCTGCATCGTCCACGAGCTTTATACGGCGGACGATATGAAGAGCTATCGGGAAGGCGATCCGGAACTGAAGATCATCGCCCATCCGGAATGCCCGCCGGATGTGGTGGCCGAAGCCGATTTCACCGGTTCGACATCGGGCATCATCGGCTGGGTGCGCGAGAACAAGCCGAAAAAGGCGATGCTGGTGACGGAATGCTCCATGGCGTCGAACATCTCCGACAGCCTGCCGGAGGTCGAGTTCGCCAAGCCGTGCAATATGTGCCCCTATATGAAGAAGATCACGCTGGAGAAGATCCTCTGGAGCCTGCACACCATGAGCCCGGAGGTTCATGTCGATCCGCAGATCGCCGAAAGGGCCCGGCAGAGCGTGCAGAAGATGATCGACCTTTCCTCTTCGCTCAAGAACTGACGGGCGGATCGTGGGAATGACAGCGAGGATTGTCGAAACCGAGCGCGTCATCATTGTCGGCGCCGGATTGGCCGCGCTCTATGCGGCGCTCAACCTCGCGCCGCGGCCGGTCGTGCTGATCTCGCCGGAAGCGCTCGGCGAGGGTGCGTCCTCCGGCTGGGCGCAGGGAGGCATCGCCGCCTCGCTCGGTGAGGACGATGCGCCATCGAAACATGCCAGTGACACGGAAATCGCCGGCGCCGGCACGGTCGATCCCATCGTCGCGGCCTTCGTCACCGCTGCCGCGCCGGAGCATGTCCGCCATCTCACCGCCCTCGGCACGCCGTTCGACCGGCACGACAACGCCTATGTTCTCGGATTGGAAGCCGCGCACAGCCACCCCCGCATCGCCAAGGTGAAGGGCGATCAGGCCGGCCGTGCCGTCATGGCGACGCTAATCGAGAAGGTCGGCCAGACGCCATCGATCCAGGTTCTGACGAACACGCTGGCGAGCGGACTCGAAGTTCAGGACGGTCGCGTGACCGGCATCTTTATCGAACGCGCGTCCGAGCCTTCCACCGAGCCGGTTCTGCTGCGCGGCGCGGCGCATCTTCTGGCGGGGGGAGGCTCGGCCGGCCTCTACGCGATCACCACCAATCCGCCGCGCATCCGCGGCCATGTCATCGGCATGGCGGCCCGGGCCGGCGCGGTGATCGGGGATCCGGAATTCGTGCAATTCCACCCGACCGCCATCGATGCCGGTATCGATCCAGCGCCATTGGCAACCGAAGCGCTGCGGGGTGAGGGTGCGATCCTGATCAACCGGCATGGCGAGCGCTTCATGGAGGGTATTCACCCCGACATGGAACTGGCGCCGCGCGACATCGTGGCGCGCGCCATCTTCAGCCAGAGCCAGCAGGGTCTGCGCCCCATGCTCGATACGCGAGCGGCTTTGGGCGCCGAAATCCTGACGCATTTTCCCGCCGTCGCCGAGGCCTGTCATGCGGCGGGCATCGATCCCGTTGCCGAGCCGATCCCGGTCAACGCTGCGGCGCATTACCATATGGGCGGCATCGCGGCGGATGTGAGCGGGCGGACATCTCTCGACGGCCTTTGGGTCGCGGGAGAGGTGGCGTCCACCGGTCTTCACGGGGCGAACCGGCTTGCCTCCAACGGTCTTCTGGAAGCGCTGGTCATCGCCTCCAGCGCGGCCGAGGACATGGCAAAAGCGCTCGGCATTGCCGGAGAAAACATTGCGGAAGTCGAACTGGACTTCGAAGAGGGCGGGGCGCTGGCCGATCAATCGGCCGTTGCCGAACTGCGGCGGATCATGACCGAACATGTCGGCGTGGTGCGCGACGCGGACGGCATGAAGGCCGCCCTCAGAAAGATCGATGGGCTGGAGCGGCAGACCGCTGAGTCCGATGCATTTGCCAACATGATCGCGACGGCGACGTTGATCGCGGCAGCGGCGCTAAAACGCGAGGAATCGCGTGGCGGCCACTACCGTTCCGATTTCCCGGTGCCCGATCCAAAGCTGGCCGAGCGAACAAAGATGACGCTCGACGAAGCGCTTGCCATCCGCCGCGCGGCGATCGAACAGACGGAGCCGGCACAGTGAGCGATCCCCATATGCATGTGCCCGATCTTGTTCTGGAACCGATGGTGCGCAACGCGCTGCTGGAGGATATGGGCGCTTATGGCGACGCCACAACGCGCGCCGTCATCCCGTCCGGTACGACATGGCGGGCCGAAATGCGCGCGCGAGAAGCAGGCCGCATCTCCGGCATGGCCATCGCCGCGCTGGCTTTTCGGCTGGTCGATCCGCAGCTTGCCGTTTCGGTGATCATCGAGGATGGGCAGGCCTGCGAACCGGGCCAGAGCGTGATGACGATCGAGGGCGAAGCGGCGTCCATTCTCATGGGAGAGCGCGTGGCGCTGAATTTCGCCGGGCGGATGAGCGGGATCGCAACCATGACAGCGGCGTTCGTGGCCGAAGCAACGGGGACCGCGACGCGGATTACCTGCACGCGCAAGACGACGCCGGGTCTGCGCATTGCCGAGAAACTGGCGGTGCTACATGGCGGCGGCTTCAACCACCGCTATTCGCTATCCGATGCGGTTCTCATCAAGGACAATCACATCGCTGCGGCTGGCGGTGTCCGACCCGTGCTGCAGGCTGTCAAGGCCAGCGCCAGCCACATGATGGCGGTCGAGATCGAGGTCGATACGCTCGATCAGCTCGGCGAGGTGCTGGAGGAGGGCGGGGCGCACAACGTCCTGCTCGACAATATGGACACGCCGACCCTTGCCGAAGCCGTGCGGCTGGTCGATGGACGAATCAAGACCGAAGCGTCCGGCAATATGCGGCTGGAGCGTATCGCCGAAGTGGCGGCAACGGGCGTCGACTATATTTCCGTCGGCGCGCTGACCCATTCGGTTCGGACGCTCGATCTGGGGCTCGATTTCTCCTAGGCGCCGTCGCGTTCGATCCGCACCGGGATCGACTTGCTGGCCGGGGTCTTGGACTTCTCGTCGCCATGATCGAGCGCGATCAGCACGTTGCATTCGGGATAGTAGCCGGCAATCGTGCCGCGCGGAATATCGTATGGCGTCAGCGTTAGCCCGCCAAGCCGGCGATTGCCGCCATCGGGCGTGTCGTCATCGGAGACCAGAGCGACCGTATCGCCCGGCTCCAGCCCGGCTTCCGCGATGTCCGCTTCATTCATCAGCACCACATCGCGCGTGCCTTCGATGCCGCGGAACCGGTCAGAATAGCCGTAGATCGTGGTGTTGAACTGGTCGTTGGAGCGCAGCGTCACGAGAATGTAGCGGCCGTCCTTCTCCTCGAAATTGCGCGAATGCAGTTGTCCGGGCGTCGTGATGACCGCCTTGCCGCTTTCAGTTTCCCAGATGCGCTCATGGGCGGAATTGCCACGCCAGAAACCACCGGGCTGGAACAGGCGTTTGTTGTAATCCTGGAAATCGTCGGGGTAGCAGGCTTCGATCAAGTCGCGGACGCGCCCGTAATCGGCTGTCCATTCACCCCATTTCACCTTTGGATTGTCGGGCAGCGTCGCCTTGGCGAGGCCGGCGACGATGGCCAGTTCGCTCTTCAGACGATCGGATGCGGGCGTGCGCTTGCCGATCGAGCCGTTGATTCCGGAAAAGCTGTCCTCGACCGAAACGGCCTGGTTGCCCGTTGCCTGGCGGTCGATCTCGGCCCGGCCGAGGCAGGGCAGGATCCAGGCGCTCTTGCCCGGGAAGAGGTGGCTGCGGTTTAGCTTGGTCGAAATCATGACGGTGAGGTCGAGATCACTCCACGCCTGTTCGACGCGGTCGCTCTCCGGCAGCGCGCGGCAGAGATTGCCGCCGAGGCTGACGATTGCCTTCACCTTGCCATCCATCGCCGCCTGCAAGGCTTCGGTGATGACATAGCCCTCTTCCATCGGCGGTTCGAAGCCGAACAGTTCACGCAGACGGTCGTTCGGGACGAGGCTCGGCTTCTCCGTGATGCCGACGGTCCGCTGACCCTGCACGTTGGAGTGGCCGCGCACGGGGCAGCAGCCCGCGCCGTCCTTGCCGATATTGCCGCGTAGCAGCAGCAGATTCACCAGCATGGCGATGTTGAGCGCGCCATGGCTGTGCTGCGTCAGGCCCATGCCATAGACGCCGATCACGCGCTCGGACGAGATGTAGATGTGGCCAGCTTCGCGCAGATCGCTCTCGGAAAGGCCGGATGCCTTTTCGATCTCCTCCCAGTCGGTCGCGCGGGCGAATGCGATGAATTCGTCGAAGCCCGTGGTGTGCTGCGCGATGAATTCATGGTCGATGATCGCCGTTCCGTGGCTGCGCCGCGCCTCGTCGTCCTTCTCGATCACATATTTGCAGAGGCCGAGAATGGCCGCGACATCGCCGCCGGATTTCAGCTGATAATAGCGGTCGGAGATCTTCGTTTCCGCGCCGGTCGCCATTTCGACCGGACTTTGCGGATTGACGAAGGACACAAGACCCTGTTCGCGGATCGGATTGAAGGTGACGATCTTCGCGCCACGCTTTTTCGCCTCGGCCAACGGATGCAGGAAGCGCGGCGCGTTGGTGCCGGGGTTCTGGCCGAAGAAGAAGAAGGCGTCGGCCTTCTCCAGATCATCCCAAATAATGGTCCCGACCGACGAGCCGATCACCTCCTTCAGGCCGACCGAGGTGGTTTCGTGGCACATGTTGGAGCTTTGCGGCAGATTGTTGTGGCCGTAGAGGCGGGCGTAAAGTCCGTAGAGAAATGATGCTTCCAGTCCGGCATGGCCGGATGCGTAGAAGACCGTCGATTTCGGATCGAGCGCCTTCAACCTGTCGCCGATGGCTGCGAAAGCCTCGTCCCAGCTTGCGCGGACATAGGTGTCGCTCCCCGCGTCATAGCGCATCGGCTCGGTCAACCGGCCGGTCATCTCCAGATCGTGATCGTTCCAGTCCCGCAACTCGGTGACGGTATGGCTTTCGAAGAACTCCGGCGTGCAACGATCCTTCGTCAGTTCCCAGATCGTGGCTTTGGCGCCATTCTCGCAAAACTCGAAGGCGTGGTAATTTTCCGGCTTCGGCCAGGCGCAGGACACGCACATTGTGCCGCCCGGCTTGTTGAGGCGGCGCAGCGTGTCGGCGACACCGAATTCCGGGTTTGCCTCTTCGGTGATTTCGGCGATGCCGCGCATCGAACCCCAGCCGCCGGCCGGAGCGTCGTAGCGTGGTTTGGCTCCGCGATCGGCAAGTTTCTTTGCATGTTCGGTCATCGCCTGTCTCCGCCGCCCTTAGCTGTGCGAAGAAGACTGGGGCAAGGGGCAGGCTGGACAAGGCGGTACGCCGAAAGTTAATCCACCCTCTGCGACCGGGCGTACTTAGCAAATCGGTGCCCGGGCGGCAGGAGCAATCCGTCGCGATCCGGGGTTTCATGATTACACTCGAACTGCTGGTGCTGCTCTTCGCCGCCTTTATCGTCGGTCTGTCGAAAGGCGGTATCGCGGCGGCGGCCACGCTCGCCGTGCCGCTCGTCGCTTTTTTCATGGACCCGCTCTCGGCGGCCGCGTTGCTATTGCCCATCTTCATCGTATCGGATGCGGTCGGCGTCTGGCTCTATCGCCGCGAATGGGATGGCTGGAACCTGAAAGTCCTCATTCCCGCCGGATTAATCGGCGTTCTGGTTGGCACACTGGTCGAGCCGTTCGTTCCGGTCGCGACCTTCACCCTGGCAACCGGGCTCATCGGTCTCGGCTACTGCATGCGCGCCTGGCTGGCCCGTTCGGCGACCGCGCATACGCCGCGTCCGCCATCTCTGCCGCGCGGCGTCTTCTGGGGCATTCTGACCGGGCTGACATCCTTTGTCAGCCATTCCGGCGCGCCGCCCTATCAGGCGTTCGTGCTGCCACAGAAGCTGCCCAAAATGGTCTTCGCCGGCACGACGACGATCACCTTCGCAGCGATCAATCTTTCGAAACTGCCGGCCTATCTGTCGCTGGGTCTGATGGATGCTGACGATACCGGGCTGGTTGCCATGCTCTGTATCGTCGCCATCGCTGGCACCTATGCCGGTCGCCGCCTCTCCCAATGGCTGAGTGAACGGAGCTACGTGCTGGTCATCCAGGTTCTGCTGTTCGTGCTTTCAGTGCAATTGAGCTGGACGGGCGCCCGCGCGCTTCTGTCCGGCATGGCCTAGCCGGACGTTCCCACGAACCTGGCCGAGTAGGATATGGGAAAAACGCCCCGCCGTTTTGAACAGCGAGGCGTTTTTCGTTTTCGTAAAAGATGGATCGTCTAATGACGGTATTGCTGAATGCGCGTGGTGCGCAGTCCCGCCAATCCATAATCGTCGATCGAGGCCTGCCAGGACAAATACTCTTCCATGGACAGGTGATAGCGCTGACACGCTTCCTCCAGCGAAAGAAGACCGCCGCGCACCGCGGCGACGACTTCGGCTTTTCGACGGATGACCCAGCGCCTGGTATTGGTCGGTGGAAGGTCGGCAATAGTCAAAGGGCTGCCATCGGGACCGATGACATATTTTACACGTGGGCGAGCCAGTTCGGTCATTGTACACTCTACACAAATTCAAGACCAATCCTGAGAAGAATATGCGCTGGCTCTTAAGAAGCGCCTAACCGGCCGATAAGCCTTTCTTTAGACTGGTAAACCGAATGTCTGAATTTCGGTAAGGATTGGACGGTCCCGACGTGCCATTGCGAGACGCCCGATTGGCGTTCGCGGATCAATTCGCCTATATCGCCCTCAGACGATTGCCGATCACCACAATGCGGGACGCGAGCGACATGAACAGCCTCGATCTGCCAAAAGCGCCGGAGGATACGCGCGTCGTCGTCGCCATGAGCGGCGGCGTCGATTCCTCCGTCGTGGCCGGCCTTCTCGCTGCTGAAGGCTATGATGTGATCGGCATCACGCTGCAGCTCTACGATCATGGCGAAGCAACCAAGCGCGCCGGCTCGTGCTGCGCCGGCCAGGATATCGACGATGCGCGCCGCGTCGCCGAGCATCTGGGCATTCCCTATTACGTGCTGGATTACGAGCGCCGCTTTCAGGAAGCGGTGATCGACACCTTCGCCCACAGCTACGTGTCCGGTGAAACGCCGGTGCCCTGCATCGCCTGCAACCAGACCGTCAAATTCGCCGACCTGCTGGCGACGGCCAAGGATCTCGGCGCCGATGCGCTGGCCACGGGCCATTACATTTCCAGTCGCCAGGAAGGCGCCCATCGCGCGCTCTACCGGCCCGTCGACGACAGCCGCGACCAGAGCTACTTTCTGTTCGCCACCACGCAGGAGCAGGTGGACTATCTGCGTTTCCCGCTCGGCGATCTGCCGAAGTCGCGGGTGCGTGAACTGGCCGACGAAATGGGTCTCGCCATCGCCGCCAAGCCGGACAGCCAGGATATCTGCTTCGTGCCACAGGGCCGATATTCCGACATTGTCGCCAAACTGCGCCCCGACGCCGCCGAACCGGGCGACATCGTCCATCTGGACGGCCGGGTGCTGGGTCGGCATGACGGCATCATCAATTATACGGTCGGTCAGCGCCGGGGCATTGGCGTGGCGACCGGCGAGCCGCTCTATGTCGTCGCGGTCGATGCCGAACGGGCGCGGCTGATCGTCGGCCCGAGCGAGGCGTTGGAAACGCACCGGGTCCATCTGCGCGACGTCAACTGGCTCGGCGATGCGCCAATCGAGGAAATGGCCGGCAAAGAGGGCATGAGCGTCGTCGCTCGCATTCGCTCCTCGCGCCCGCCCAAGCCGGCGCAGCTTCATGCCGGCGGCGATGGCGTCTATGTCGATCTGCAGGGCGAGGCAGGTGTCGCGCCAGGTCAGGCCTGTGTCATCTATGCCGATGACGGGCCGCGTGCGCGCGTTCTCGGTGGCGGCTTCATCCAGCGCGGCGAACGGAGCGCTGTTGCCGAAGAAGCGCTGGCGCGTCTGGCAGGCGAGACCGTCGCCGCGGAATAGGGCTATCGGCCTTCAGCCCGATCTTGCGAGCCGCTAGCGGTCCGTCCGGTCGTGGCTCACCGTACCCGCCGTCAGGATCTTCAGCACGTCGATTGCTTCATGACCGTCGGCGCGGGGCGCGTTGCGCGTGCGGACGCAGTCGATGAAATGCTCCAACTCGCGCGTCAGTGGCATGCCGGCCTCGACGGGCAGATATTCCGGCTCTTCCTGCGTCGCCGCCCAGGCCCCGTTGTCCTGCCAGAGCGTGTGACGGTAGAGCGCGAGCTTGCGGTGCTGCGGTTCGACATCGTCGAAGACCGCCATCGCCTTGGTGCCGACCACCGAAAGCCGGCGCTCGCGATAGGGGTTCAGGCGTGAGGCGAAAAGATGGCCCTTCAGCCGGTCGGAAAAGCGCATGTGCAGATGGGCGAAATCCGAAAGGTGGTCGAGCATGGCCGCGCCCTCGCCATGCACGTCGACCGGCGCCTGGCCAGTGAGCGCCAGGATCATCGACAGATCGTGCGGGGCCAGATCCCAGAGCGCGTCGTTCTCGGTATGGAACTTGCCGAGACCGACGCGATGGGAGTGAATGTAGCGCAGTTCGCCCAGAACACCGTCATCGACCAGCTTCTTCAACCCTTCGAACGCGGGGTGGAAACGTAGCACGTGACCGACCATGAAGATGCGGTCCGCTTCCCTGGCCAGCGCCACCGTCGCCTCGGCATCGGCCACCGAAAGGGCGATCGGCTTTTCCACCAGCACGTCCTTGCCGGTGCGGATGGCAGCCATGGCCGTCTCGGCATGGAATTGGGGGGGCAGAGCCAGCACCAACGCATCAAGCTCATCCGACTCGATAGCCTGCTGCGGCGTCAGGCCAGGAACGTCATATTCGCTGCCGAATCCTTCCGCCCGCGCCGCATTGATATCGGCGACCGCGGCCAGATGGCCGAGCGAGGCGAGGGTGCGGATGTGATTGCTGCCCCAATAGCCGCAGCCAATGACGCCGATGCGTGGTTTCATGTCGAGCGAAGGTCCTCAAAATATGAGGTGTTTCTATGCGGTGCCTCCCATCGGGGCAAGTCGCGGCGTCCAGTAGAGGGGCGCCTGGAAGATTTTTCCTAGGCAATTGACTATGCTGACGATTTCGGGACGTTGAAGGCAGGCTGGTCACGTCATCTGACACTCTGCCATAGGATGTGACCGGCACCATGTCGTTCGAAGATGCAACTGTCGCTGGCCTTGCGGAGCGGGCGGTTTGTACCTTCGGCCGGCGATCTTTTCGGCATCGTATCGCAGGCGCTTGACAGTGGAGGGAAGGCGCTTCTATATCCGCCGCACTTCGCGGCGCCGCGGTATGACCGACCGCGCGATTTTCAAGGCGTCCGGGGCGGAGTAGCTCAGTCGGTTAGAGCAGAGGAATCATAATCCTTGTGTCGGGGGTTCGAGTCCCTCCTCCGCTACCATCATTGCAGTGTTCGGCGGATCGCATGGCCTATGGATCACGGATCAGAGGCTTCGCTCGTTTGTTCCTGATGTCCGCGCTCCTTTTCCGCTTGCCTCGTGTCACGTGTCATTCGCGTCGGTCGACGGTAAACGATCGAGCATGCGCCATGCAGGGGATCGGTGAAGCAATAGCGTGAGTGATACTCGCGCCGCGCCATGTTGGACACCGCGGTCCATGCGCGTGGCGGTCGCTCATGCGAGTGGCCATCGCCTTCACAAGACAAGCAAACCGACGATCATCAACGGGTGATATCGCAACTGCCTTCCGCATACGCCTACGAACAAATGATTGACGTCTATCATTTTGCTCTCTAGCCTCATTTCGCAGTCGCTCGGAGAACCGTGTCCCAGGAGGATGGATGAGAACGCCGACGCTTCATGACGTCGCGCATCTGGCCGGCGTCAGCTATGCCACTGCCGATCGGGTGCTGAACCGGCGCGGCAATGTCGCCGAGAAATCCGTCCGCAAGGTCGAGGATGCTGTCCATCAGCTCGGCTATGTGCGCGACATCGCAGCCGCCAATCTTTCCCGGAAGCGGCGCCAGCGGCTCGCTTTCGTCCTGCCGCGCCGGAGCCATCCCTTTTTCGGACGCATGCACGAGCAATTGACCAGAGCGCTCCCGCATTTGCGCACGGCCCGGGTCGAGATCGACATCGTCGACTTCGAAGCGTTCGATGCCGCCTCCCTAGAAGCAGCAATATCGGGTCTCGCCGACCGGGGCTATCACGGCATTGCCGTTGCAGGTCACGGGCGGGCGGCGACGCAGATGCTGAAGGCCATGCGCGAAGCCGGAACCCGGATCGTCTCGCTCGTTTCAGACAGGCCCGAAGAGAGCCGCGACCATTACATCGGGATCGACAATGTGAAAGCAGGGCGAACGGTCGCGCGCCTTGTCGGGATGGCCCATGCGGGGCAGACGGGGCGCGTCGTGCTGGCTGCCGGATCGATGGGCGCGAGCGACCATGCCGACCGCATCGCGGGATTTCGGGACGTCATGGCGCGCGACTTCCCCTCGATCGCCATATCGGACGTCATCGAGACGCGCGACCGCTCCGATCTGATGCACACGCGGCTACGCGAAGCCCTGACCGAAGTCGACGCCACGGCGATCTACAATGTCGGGGCCGGCAATGAAGGGCTGATCGAAGTGGCGCGGACGGCCGAAGGACGCCGCCCCTTCACTGTCGTCCACGAACTTTCGGCTCCGTGCCGCGAGGCGCTGGAGGAAGGCACGGTCGATGTCGCCATCGACCAGCGTCCCGAAATCGAGACGAGTCGCGCCATCGCATGGCTCCGCGCCGTCGTCGACGATCTTCCTCCACCGCCCGCGCCGGAACTGATCCCCGCGATCTATGTCCGTGACAATCTTCCCGACGATTCTCTTCTTTAGGAAAGGCGCATCGATGACCGACTTCTTTCAGGACCTGAAACCATTGCGCTTCGACCCCGACGGGGCCGATCTTGCGTTCCGGCACTACGATCCGGACGAAACGCTAATGGGTAAGCGGATGGAAGACCATTTGCGCTTTGCTGTCGCCTACTGGCACTCCTTCGCCTGGCCCGGTGGCGACCCGTTCGGCGGGCAGACATTTCAACGGCCCTGGTTCGGCGACACGATGGAACTGGCCCGCCTCAAGGCCGACGTCGCTTTCGAGATGTTCGATCTGCTCGGCGTTCCGTTCTTCTGTTGGCACGACGCCGATATCCGCCCGGAAGGCGACAGTTTCGCAGAGAGCCGCCGCAATCTGGAGGAGATGACCGACTATCTCATGGATAAGATGGAAGGGCGGAAGACGAAGCTTCTCTGGGGCACGGCCAATCTGTTCTCGCACCGCCGTTTCATGGCCGGCGCGGCCACAAATCCCGACCCCGAGATCTTCGCCTGGTCTGCCGCCACAGTGAAGCTGTGCATGGATGCAACCCGAAAGATGGGGGGGCAGAACTACGTGCTCTGGGGCGGACGCGAGGGCTACGAGACGCTTCTCAACACCGACCTCAAGCGAGAACGCACGCAGGCCGGGCGCTTCCTCCAGATGGCCGTGGAGTACAAGCACAAGATCGGTTTTGAAGGCGCGATTCTGATCGAGCCGAAACCGCAGGAACCCACCAAGCATCAATATGATTACGACGTCGCGACCGTCTACGGCTTCCTCAAGGATTTCGGGCTAGAGAACGAGGTGAAAGTGAACGTCGAGCAAGGCCATGCGATCCTTGCGGGCCACTCCTTCGAACACGAGTTGGCGCTGGCCGCGGCTCTCGATATTTTCGGCTCGATCGACATGAACCGGAACGACTACCAGTCGGGCTGGGATACCGATCAGTTTCCGAACAACGTGCCGGAAGTCGCATTGGCCTATTACGAGGTCCTTAAGGCCGGTGGTTTCACGACGGGCGGCACCAATTTCGACGCCAGGCTTCGCCGGCAATCGCTGGATCCGGTCGATCTCGTCGCGGCCCACGCCGGCGCTATGGATGTCTGCGCGCGCGGGTTGAAGGCGGCAGCTGCCATGCTGGAGGACGGCACCCTCGAGACGATGCGCGCCGAACGGTACGCCGGGTGGGATGCGCCGGAAGGCAAGGCCCTTTTAGAGAGCGATCTGGAGAGCATCGCGGCTTCGGTCGAGGCGGACGGGATCGATCCGCAGCCGCGCTCGGGCCGTCAGGAGATTCTGGAGAGCATCGTCAACCGCTTCGTTTGAGAGCGGAATGGGGAGAATGGGAATAAGGACCATTACGGGATCGACTCCGTTTCCGGCGCAGTTCACGGGGCGATGAGAAGCCTTCCAATTCCTGGGATGCGATTACGACAGGGCGGCTGATTGCGGTCGCCGGCGGGACGGTCCACGCGTCGGCCATGCCGTCAACTGGCTGTCGGTCGAAGTGACCGAACCGTTCATTCGCGGCTGCCAGCCGGTATCGCCAGCCTGTCTCTGCCATGCGACCATGGGCCTTTCTTCGGTTTCGCCGAGGTCGTAGACCCGGCGGCCCGCAAAATCGTTCAAGATGACGGCGCTACGCCAGGCCGCCATCGAAAGCTGCGGGTCGATCACGCCATAGGAGCGTCGGCCTTGATTAAGGCCGTAGATGGGGTTTGCATCGGGTCCATCCCAGAGCGCCCGGTAACGATCGCCAAGCGCCAGCGCTCCATCCGGTTCCAGAGCAAGCCGTTCTGCCAGAGGATCGAGGCAGGAAGGGATAGCCGGACGATAGCCTGTCGCGAGAATCACCAGATCGGCCTGTGAGGTTTCGCGCTCGCCATTGGCGGTTTCCGAGACGACGGTCCGGCCATGGCCCGACGACTGGACGCGAACGACCTCGCGCCCCGGAAAGAGAGAAACATCGTGACGCCCATGCAGGTGGCGTCGCTGGTAAAGCAGGCGGTAGATCCCATCGGCAGTGGAAGGGGTCAGCCCGTCGCTGGCGAATTTCTGCGAGGCGAGGGCGCGCGCCTGCAGGTCCGGCGCCATGGTCCTGTAAGCCGCCAGATAATCCGGCGTGAAGAACTGATCGACGAGACCGCCTTCCTGCAAGGTCCAGAAGCCGTCGCGGCGGCTGAACCAGGATAGCGACGCCGGCGACCGGTCATAGTCCTGCTGAAGCAGGTGCAGAACGATCTCCGCGCCAGACTGGCCGCCGCCGATCACCGCGATGCGCCGTCCAGCGATATTTGGCTTTATGACAAGATATTGGCTGGCGTGAAAACAGTCCGGCCCGGTCGTCACACTCGGCGGAACCATCGGCTCGTGGCCGGTGCCGACCGCCAGTGCGCGGCAGAAGCAGTCGGGCCGGTTTGCGAATCGTAGTCGGAATTGCCCGTCGACGAAGTCGGCCTCCTCGACACCGGCATCGAGATGGGTGGAGCCGAGGCCGTCGGCGGCCCATGCCAGGTAATCGCTGAATTCCTGACGCGACACCGTATCGAACCGCGCCGCCATGAAATCGAAGAAGCGACCGTTCTCGACGAGATAGTTCAGAAAACTCCACGGGCTGGTCGGGCAGACCGGTGTAACGAGGTCTTTTAGCGGCGAGGTCTGCAGGACCGCATCCGAAAAGGTCAGTCCGGCATGCCAGGCCACGCTCGCGCGCCGTTCGAAGAAGGCGGAGGACAGGCCCTTAACGCCATCGGCCAGGGCAGCAAGGCTCAGATTGAAAGGGCCGAGCCCGATCCCCGCCAGATCAACCATAATGGTTCGTTCGTTCATGGTGCGCTTGTCCTCGTGAGTGATAAAAAGGGTAGTGCGACGATCATCGTCATGGCTGCCAGAACGATTGCGATGCCGGGGCCGGCCATCAAAGCCGCCGACCCGGCGAACGCGCCGGCAGCCAGCCCGGCGGTCGAAACGGTCGCATTCCAGGCCGCTTGGCCGATCCCGCGTTCGCCCACGCGAGTGACGGCGCAATGCAGATTGCAGGTCAGGAGCATCGCGCCGGCTGCACCGACACAGGTGGACAGACCGATGACAACCGTCGGCGTCGGCACCAATGCGATCGTGAGAAGCGCCGCGCCGCCGCCGATCGCCGCGATGCGCAGTCCGATGCGGTCCAGTCTGGCCGTCAGAAAACGATGGGCCAGAAGCAGGCCGATATTGGCCGCTGCCAATGCCAGGCCGGCAATCGTGGCTGCCGAAAGATCGTCATATCCCGGCTGAGACACCAGGAGCGGGGCAAGCGACACATGCGCAATGCCAAGGCTGGTCTGAACGATGAAGGGCAGTATCAAGGCCTGCCCATCGGGCGGCAGGAGAGCAGGCATTTGCCGCTCTGTCCTTGTAGCCTTTGTCTGCGGGGCGATCCTGGTAAAACTCCAGATCGCGCCGGCAATGGCCGGTATGACCGGCAGGACGATACTCACAGCCGCCAGCGGGCCGACACATGCGGCGCTTGCCGCCCGGCCGATGCCGCCGAAGGATTGGGTTCGTGCGAGGCGGTCGCGTGACCGGTTCTGGTCCGAGAGGCTGGCAACCTGTGCATGGATCAGCAATGTCGCGGCCGCTACACCCTGGCAGAACCGTAAGGCGAGCAGGGCGGCGAGTGCAACGAGCGGCGCGACCGGCTGAACGAAAAGAGCGGCCAGCCCGAACGAGCAGAGAATCGTTGCGAAAAGGGCAGGCCGGATCAGGCTCGCACTGCCTATCAGTCCCACCAGTGGAATAGCGAGCGTCGCAGCCACCATGCCGAACGCCACCGCCATCCCGACGGTCGAATGCGACAGGTCCAGATGCGCGGCGATCAGCGGCAGCATGGCTATGAGCGCCGTCTGCTGAAAGCCGTGTCCAATGAGCGCCGGGGCGAGTGGATTGTTCATGCGACGGAAAAATTCACACCCACCACCTGCCGTCAAGAAAAATCTTGACTCTAACTATCATATTTATATTTTGCCGATCATCCGCTGCCGAGAGAGGGCTGTTTTGCGATGCAGGAAATCGCCGATATTCCGTCTTTGAACGGGTTTCTGAACGCCGCGCTTCGGGAAGGCGCCCTTGCTCGCGTGTGCTTTGCCGGCGGGCAAATGCGCTTTGACGCACCTGGCGGCCTACCATGCACGGTCTGCGTGGAACGGCGCAGCCGATTCCGCTGCCGGTTCTCCGGGCCCGTCACCATCGACGCCTCCTCCGCAACGATCGAGGATCTGCTGCGTCACCTCACCCAGCAGGTCGATCCCGCCTTCCAGGGCCGGGTGATGGATAGTCTGAAGACGGTCCGCGACACGGCGGACGCTATCGGCGATCCGGAGGGGTGGAATTTCCAGGACTGCGAAACGGCTCTGCGGTTCGGCCATGTGCTGCACCCGAACCCGCGCAGCCGCGACGGTTTGAGCCGCAAGGAATCCGCGATCTACGCGCCGGAAGCGGAGGCATCGTTCGCGCTCTGCTGGTTCGCCGTCGATCCGGCTTCGGTGTATTCCGGCGGGATCGCCCATGAAGGTTTCGGCGCGCTTGCGAAAGCCGACCGGATCGACGTTCCGCCCGGCCGGTTCGCCTTTCCGTTTCATCCCTTGCAGCTTTCTCGGCTGATCGGAACGACGGCCTTCGGAGAACTGGCGGAGACCGGTGTGATCGCTCCGCTCGGGCCGGGGCGTGCGGAATGGAGCGCCACTGCCTCGATGCGGGCGGTTCACGCGTTTCATGCACCTTATATGGCGAAGTTCTCGCTGAGTGTTCGGCTGACCAACTCGCTGCGTCTGCTATCGCAGCGCGAGGTTCTACGCGGCCTACACGTCACCGATCTTCTAAAGAGCGAGATCGGCGCGCAGATCGCCGATGCCTTCCCCGATCTGACGATCCTCACCGAGCCGGCCTATGCGGCGTTGAGGAGCCCGAAAGGAAGGGTCCTTACCGAGAGCATCGCGGTGCTGCGCGACAATCCCTACCAGGACAGCGCACTGGCCGGGCCGATTGTTCTTGCCGCACTCTGCGAGACGCCGCGCCGTGGGCTGTCGCCGGCCGGGCGTATCGTCCGGCGGCTGGCAAGGGGCAACGATACAGCCGGTATCGCACTTCGCTGGTTCGACAAGTTTCTGGACCAAGCGATCCTGCCTGTCCTCGAAATGCGCGCGCGGTGGGGCCTTCTTTTCGGATCGCACCAGCAGAACATGATGCTGAAACTGCGCGATGGCTGGCCGTGCGGTGTCGTCATTCGCGACTGTCAGGGCACCGGCCACCTCGCAGCCTTTCACGATCGGCTCGCTGCGGTCTGCCCCGGCATCGGGGAAGGCGCGGAAAACATCGTTCATGAGGAGGAGGGCGACGGCCTTCTCACCTATTACGTGGTCGTGAATTCCGTGATGAACATGCTGGCGACCCTCACTCTCGACGGTCTGGCGGACGAAGAGGCGCTCTACGCTGTCTGGCAGCGTTTCCTGGAACGCGCCGCCAGAAAGACGCCCGGCGATCCGACGCTTTATCGGCGGCTGATCCAGCGGCCGGGCCTGACGGCAAAGGCCAATTTCGCCACCTCGCTGTCCGGCATCAACGAAGCCGACGGGGGAGCCGACGGCCAACTTGCCCAATTCATCGAACTGCAAAACCCCATCGCCCGAAGTGAGGCCGCATGACCGCCATTGACCTGCCTTCCGCCATCGCTACGCCGCCGATCTTCGATTTGTGGCTGCAGATCGACGCTCTCTTTGCCGAAACCGGAGAGGACCGCATCGAACTGTCGTTGGAGTGGCTAATGCGCGGCGACATCGCCCTGCACGATCTGCGTTGCGGCATTTCGAACGACTGCACGATCATCGTGGACCGGATCGACTTCTATCAATCGGCGGGCCTCTGGACGAACCGTCCGCCGGCCGTTCCGCCCGCCAGCGGTCTTGTGCCGGGACCTGACGGGCGCGATCATCCCCGGCGACCGGCCAAGCCCGTCGGACAATTCTACGAACGATACGACCGGGAGGCCCGCTGCGTCGTCAGTTTCGATGTGCTGACGATCGGTAGTCATCTTTCGCTATTCCATCGTTGGCAGAACGATCCGCGCGTCGCCCATTTCTGGGAAGAGGACAAATCGAAAGAGGACCTTGCCGCCTATCTGGCCGAACGCATCGCCAATCCGGGCGTATTGCCGGCCATTGCCAGTTTCGACGGCGACCCTGCCGGCTATCTGGAGTTCTACTGGGCCCGGGAGGATCGTCTGGGCGCCTATTACGACTCCCACCCCTGGGATCGCGGCTGGCACGGGCTGATCGGGGAGCGGCGGCATCTGGGCCGCATGAAGACGGCCGCCTGGCTGCGCTCGCTGACCCACTATCTCTTTGTGGACTGCCCGCTCACCGAGAAGATTGTCGGCGAGCCGCGCGCCGACAATGTCAAACTTCTGCGCTACACCGATCCGCTGGCCTACCGAAAGATCCGCGAGTTCGACTTCCCGCATAAGCGGGCCGCTCTGATGCATTGCTATCGCGACGAGTTCTTCGCCAAGGTGAGGTTCTGAGCGTGGACCATATCGTCACCTTCGAACGCTTCCAAAGGGTGGGGCGGCGCTGGCTCGCCAAGGCGGTCAGCGAACTGGCCTGGGAAGAGGTTTTCGGCTGCAGCGAAAGCCGGCTGGAGCTGACGTCGGGCGTTGTCTACACCTATCGCGCGGTCCGCCGCATCTGGGGCAATCTGGACATCGACGCGACGACCATTCGCCGCGATGGAGACGAGCCGGACCCGCTGCAATTCGTCATCGATGCGCGCGACGAACTGGGCATGAACCCGGCGACCGAAGCGATGTTTCTGCAGGAGTTGAAGAACACGCTGCGCCAGGATTGCGCCATCGATGTACGCTGGGGAAAACGGACCGCCGACGAACTGACCGATCTGCCGACGGACAGCCTTCACGCGGCACTCGAGGGCCATCCGAAAGCGGTGGCGAATAAAGGCCGGCTCGGATGGGGTGTGGACGATCTGGCGCGGTACGGGCCGGAAAACGGAGCGCCGATCCGCTTGGAATGGCTGGCGCTCGATCCGGGTCGGGTTCGGCAGGGCCGGGGTGCCGGCATCGAAAGTGAGTGCCTTCTGCGCTCCGCGCTCGGCGATGACCAGACGAGGCGTCTGCTGGCTGAAGCGGGCGGAACGGAGCGCGTATTCATGCCTGTTCACCCCTGGCAATGGGACCATTGCCTTGCGCAGAGCCTTGTCGCCGATATTGCGGAAAACCGCGTCGAGCGGCTCGGACCCTTCGGTCCGCCATTCGTCGCCTCTCCCAGTCTCCGAACGCTGGTCCCGAAAGATGGCGGGCCATATGAAATCAAGCTGGCGCTCGGCATTCTGAACACTTCGGCCTGGCGCGGCATGCCGGGCAAATATATCGAGCAGGGTGCGGCGATCTCCGACTGGGTCGCCGACATTGTCGCCGCCGATCCGGTCACGGCGCCGTTCGTGACCGTGCAAAAGGAAGTGCTGGGCCTGTGGTGGGACGACCCGCTGATGGCGCAGGCGCCCGACGCGCCCTATCGCTGGCATGAGACGCTCGGCGCGATATGGCGGCAGAACGGCGAATTTCTTCTGCCGGGCCGGCGCGTGCTGATGATGGCGGCGCTCTTCCACGAGGGTGCCGACAACGAACCTCTGGCTGCCGCCTTCGCCCGCAAGGCCGGCCTGCCGCTGGAAGAGTGGCTGCGCCGTCTGTTCGAAGTCAGCGTCGTGCCGCTCTGGCATATTCTCTGCCGTTACGGCCTTGCCTTCATCGCGCATGGCCAGAACATCAATGTCGTGCTGCACGCCAATGTGCCGGTCGGCATCACGGTGAAGGACTTTCAGGGCGACCTCGATCTGGTCGATCGGGACTTTCCCGAAGCGGAAAGCCTGCCGCCCGCGGCGCGCGCCGTGCTGCCCCGCAAGCCGCCGGCCTACATCGTGCACAACATCCAGACGGCGCACTTCGTAACCGTGCTGCGCTTCCTGTCGGCCGGTCTGGCGCGGCGTGGGCTTCTGCCCGAAGATCGGTTCTACGCGCTTTTGCGGCAGGTGCTCCACGCCTATATCGCCGCCCATCCCGAACTTTCAGATCGGTTCGCGCTTTTCGATCTCTTTCAGGCGAAGATGCCGCGCGTTGCGATCAACCGCGTGCGCTTCCAGATCGGCTATGAGGATTCGGCCGCCCGGCCGCTGCCGGCGCGCGGCACCGATCTGGACAATCCGCTCGCCGCACCGTTGGAGCCCGCTGCGGACTACGACGCGGTGTCATCGGCGGCCCAATAGGACGCGGCGCGAAATTCCGACCTGTTCAGACCGCGTGCGGGCAAGGCTCGGCGAACGAGTTCGACATCGGACCGTTCGCCGGCAAACCAGACAAAGCGATCGGAGGACGGAATATCCATCGCCTCGACGGCATCGGGCAAGGTCTGGCCGTTACCGCGCACCAGCCAGCGGATCGTCATGCCCGACGGCGCGGCAAGCCTCTGGATGTCGTCCTCGTGACCGATCATGATCGTGGCGGCGCCGCGCGTGTCATCGGGAGCGGAGGCCAGGATGCGGGCGATGGCTGGCAGAGCGGTTTCATCGCCGAAAAGGCCGAGCCATCGCGCTTCGGGATACCAGCCGCCGCCGGGCCCCATCAGTGCGAGGTGCTCGCCCGGATGCGCCGTTTCGCACCATGCGCTGACCCGTCCATTGTCATGGACCACAACATCGAATTCCATTTCGCCACGGTCCGGGTCGATCTGGCGGACTGTATAGACAGGCCGATGCCAGGCGCTTCTGCCTCCCGGCCATTGCGTTCGTCCGTCTTCGCCAATGGCCGGCCATTCTCCGATATGGTCGGATGGCGCGAAGAGAAGCCGGAAATGAAGACCGCCTCGAGAAAATCGCCCCAGAGATGGATCGGCGATCCGAACGCGAAAATAGGAGGGAGAGATACGCGATACCGCCAGGACGGTCGCAAAGGTTATATTGGCGGGAAGGGCGCCCGGCTCGGCCAGGGACCAGACCCGTTCGACCGCTTCGCCAAAGCGACCATCAATATTGCGCTCGACCGTTTCCTGCAGCGTATGAAGCGTCGCACGATCCGGGGCGCTGAGTGTCAGCCGAACCCCATCCCGTTCGCTGGATAGGACAATTCGACCGCTTGGCGTCGTCAGCGTCAGTCGCCCCTCGCCATCGATCATCGGCAGTCCGAGCTGGTGACCCTTTGACCGAAACAGTTCGAAGAGACTGCCTTGATGCCGCTCGATGAGCGTTGCCGTCTCGAATAGTTGGGCTGCCGCTCCGCTCACTGCCGTATCCGTAGTCACCGCTTCTGCTCCATCTTCGTTGCCGCCCGAGAGGTTCCGGCGGCGTCCCTGTTGCGCCGATGCAACAGCGCCGATGCCAGCGCGCTCCCTCGATTGATTATTCTTGACTCTGTAAGTCATAATTAGTCAAAGCTGACTACAGCAATCATGTTAATACGGCAAGCTGTTGGGTCTGCCGGTTGAGGGGAATCATGCGTTTTCAAGTCAGTGTTATCGCGATCTGCCTGAGCCTGAACGGCACCGCCGTATCGGCGCAGGCGCTGGAGGATGAAGCGGCGGGCGACGATGCCGCCATCGCGTCCTCGGGCGATACGACCCTGCTCGAGACGATCGTCGCCACGGCGGGACGGCGCCACAGCGAGATCGCCAATGTGGCGCAGAATGTCAGTGTCATCCAGCGCGAGGAGATCGAGCGGCTGACGGTCGGCTCCAACGATGCGGCGCACCTCGTTTCCAGGCTGGTGCCGGGCTATCAGCCGGACAACCAGACGATCAGCGGCGCGTCCGAAAGCTATCGGGGTCGCTCGATCCTGATCCTTGTCGACGGGGTGCCGCGCACCACGCCGTTGCGCAACAACACACGCATTCTCTCCCTGATCGATCTGGATACGGTCGAGCGGGTCGAGATCGTCAGCGGAGCATCGAGCCTCTACGGGGCGGGCGCGACGGGCGGCGTCATCAACTTCATCACCAAACGCGGCGAGGACGAGACGCCCCGCTGGACCGTCGAAACGCGCGTTGAAGCGCAGACGGCGGATCTGGCCGATTCCGCATCGCCGTCCACCACCGTCTCCGTCGAGGGCCGGCGCGATGCCTTCGACTACTTCCTCTCCGCTTCCGGCGACTGGTCGCGCCGGCTCTATGACGGCAAAGGCGATGAGTTGGCGTCTGACGGTCTGCTCGGTCAGGGCGGCGGCGACCGCACCGGCAAGGGCAATCTGTTCGGCCGTTTCGGCTATGAGGTGGATGCGCGCCGCTTCGACCTGTCCTTCGACTGGACCTACGCCGAACAGCGACCCGGCTTCTACACCGATTATTCCGGTACGCGCGTGCGGCCCGACTATTCCGACCCCTACACCGGCGAGCCGCTGGTCGAGGACAGCAAATATGTCACCGCCCGCTATACCGATGACGCCTTCGTGCTGGGCGGGCTGGAACTGACGGCGTTCTACAACGACATCGAGAAGCAGTCGCCCGAAACCCGCCTGAGCGCGGTCAATCCGTCCGTCCTTCTGACGGGACTGAACCAGACGGTCCTGGAAGGACAGCGCTTCGGTCTCGGCGCCACGGTGCGGACGCCGACGGATCGCATCGTCGAGGGCTCGCAGCTGATCTGGGGCGCCGACTACACTTTCGATCACATCACGCAGAGCCAGGTCGGCTCCGGCGACGATGTGGCCGCGCCGCTCAACCAGCACCAGCTCGGCCTGTTCAGTCAGGTGGCGGTGCCCGTGCATGACCGGCTCCGCCTGTCCGGCGGCGTCCGCTTCGATGCATTCTGGCTGGAGGTCGAGGACTTCACACGTCCGGCCTACACGGTCTCCGGCTTCGCGATTCCCCTGCCGGCCATCGATGTCGGTGGCGGCAATTTCGACTACCAGCAATTCACCTTCAATGCCGGCGCGGTCTTCGACGTCACCGAGGACGCCCAGCTCTACGGCAATTTCTCGCAGGGCTATGCGCTGGCCGATATCGGCGCCTTCACGCGGCGGGCCGGCGTCAATGGCGGCTTCTTCGGCGCCGAATTCTGCGACGCCTACGCGGCCTTCTGCCGTCTGGGGCCGTCCGACTTCTTCATCAGCTATGCCGACATCGCGCCCGAACCGCAGCTCGTGAACACGTTTGAAGGCGGCGTGCGCGGCGATTGGGGGCGCTTCCGCGCTTCCGCATCGGCCTTCCTGTCCCTGTCGGAGAACGGCCTGACCTACGATGCCGGCACCAACACCGTCACCCAGCAGAAGGAACGCATCTGGGGCGGCGAACTGACCGCCGCCTTCGATGTGACGAGCGCTTTCACGGTCGGCGGCACGGTCGGCTATGTCGAAGGGGAATACGATTCCGACGGCGATGGCAGGATCGACGAAGACCTGCCGAACAATCGCATCGCGAGCACCTGGAAGAGCAATCTCTTCGCCAGCTATGCCTTCGCCAACGGCATCGACACGCGGGCCGATGTGGAACTCTTTTCCGGTCGCGACCGGCTGAGCAACGACGAGATCGACGGCGCTGCCCTGCTGCACCTGTCGGCGCAAAAGACGTTCAACAACGGCCACAAGCTCAGCCTTGGCGTCTTCAATGTCCTCGATACCGATTACGCCAATCCGACGGCCACCGCCACGCGGGGCGCGGAGGTACCCGGCCTCGGGCGGACCATCGCCTTTTCCTACAAGGCGGTCTTCTAAAGGATGATGCGAAAGGCTTGCCCGGCTCTGCCGCCGTCGCAAGATGAGAGACCGGGAGAAAGGGGAGCGGCATGGCGGTGACGGTTGAGGCCGACAAACCGGCGAAGACGCGGCGAGGGCCGCTCTTCGCCACGCTTGCCGGCCTCTACATCGCGCAGGGCATTCCCACTTATTTGATCGCCGCTGCGCTTCCGCCGACATTGCGGGCGGCGGGGGTCTCGCGCAGCACCATCGGCCTGTTCTCGCTGCTGATGCTGCCGCTGGTGCTGAAATTCGCCTGGGCGCCACTGGTCGACCGGCTGAGCCCGCTGCCGCGCCTCGGCCATCGCCGCGGATGGATCGTGCCGACCCAGTTGCTAACGGTGGGCGGGATCGCGGCCATGGCCTTCATCGAGCCGACCGACATCATGGCCCTCTTCGTCATGTGCATGCTCATCGCGCTGGCGATGTCGACGCAGGACATCGCGACCGACGGATATGCGACGCGGCAATTGTCACCGGCCAACCGGGCCGTCGGCAATGCGATCCAGGGCGGCTCCGTGGCGTTCGGCGTCGTCATCGGCGGCACGCTGTCGCTGATCCTGTTCGAATATTTCGGCTGGCGGGCAACGCTGCTGACCGTCGCGGCGCTCTGCCTCATGCCGCTTCTGGTGCTGCCCTTCATGCGCGAGGAAGCAGATCGCGAGCGGGCGCAGCGCGCGCGTCCGTCGCTACGCGCCTTCTTCCGCCGCCCCGAAGCGCGCATGATCCTGATCGTCGCCCTCGTGTTCCGCGCCAGCGAAGGCCTGGTGAAGGCGATGGAAGGCCCATATCTCGTCGATATCGGCCTGCCGCTCTCCTGGATCGGCTATCTGTCCGGCTTTTCGGCCGCGACCGCCGGCCTGATCGGGTCCATCGTCGCCATCGGTCTGATCAAGACCCACGGCAACACCAGAGCGCTGATTTCTCTCGGCGCGCTGCGGACAATCTGCTTTGCGCTTTTTGCGTTTCACGCCACCGGCCTGGTGGAGCAGAACAGCCTGGTGATCGGCGCGGCGGCGTTCCAGACCTTCATTCGCTACATGGAGATCGTCGTGCTCTATTCGATCTATATGAGCGTGGCCTCGACCGACCAGCCGGGTACGGATTTCACCATTCTCGCCTGCGCGCAGATTCTCATCTATCTCCTCGGATCGAGCCTGTCGGGGCTGATCGCCGATCATGCCGGCTACGGGGTCCTCTTTACCCTGGCGACCGCGCTGTCCGCTCTGGCCGTCTTCATCGTCGCGCGCTTCCTGGCGGGCCGGCAGACGCCGGAAACGGTGTCCCCTTCCTGACATTTCTCATTGGCTCGTTGCTCCACCGGAGGACGGCGCGTCGCTTTGCGGCCGACAAGCGCGGGAAGTCTCAGCGGACCTTGATCGGGACCGTGAAGGACCAGGAGGATCGTCCCGCTTCGGACGGGATCGGCGGGAAGGGCGCGGCGCGGCGCACCGCATTCAGCGCGGCGCGGTCGGCGGCGGACGAGCCGGAACTTCTCGATATACGCGCGCCGTTCAGACCGCCGCCGCGGCCGACCGTGAAGGTGACGTGAACGGTTCCGCGCGCTCCCCCGGTCACCCGGCTGGCGATGCGTGAGCGGACGCGGCCCGGATAGCGGCGAACGGCCGACGAATTGCGTGAAGCTCTCTGGGTGGAGGCTTGCTGGCTTCGGTTGCCCTGACCTCTCCGTTCGGTCGTCCGCTGGCTCGCCGCGCGTCTGGTCTGGCGCGGCTCCGCCTTTGCGGTGCTCGCCTTTCGGGCGTCCGTCCTGCGGGTCGTCTTCGCCTGTCGGCTTTCTGCGGCGCGCTGTCGCGCCCGCTCCGCCGTCCGGCGCTCGGCGGAGCGCTGCTGGTCCGCTCGGGCGATTGCCTGGCGCGCGGCCTCCTGTGCTGCGGCGTCGTTTGGGCGGGTGATCGGCAACGGCATTTCCACCAGTTCGCCGAGATCCTCCGCAACAACGGTTTGGCTGACTGCCTCCGACGCGATCGCGGGTTGGACGTCTGCCGGCTCCATCGCCGCCAGAGTCTCGACAGGACCGGCATCCGGTGCGTCGTCCGATTGCGGAAGAAGGGTGTCGGCCTCGGCCATGACGGGTTCGGCGGGCTCCGTTTCCACCGCCTGGGCGGAATCGGTTTCGGCGGGGACGGCATCGACCGTCTCATCCGGCGGTGCGGTGTCTTCGACCTCTTCCACGGGCGCTTCAGCGCTGTCGTCTGCCGCCGCCTCGTTGCCGTCAGGATCGAGAGCTTCGCCGGACGGGGCAGGGGCGAACAGCGCTTCGGCCGTCTGGATCGTCGCGACCGAGGGTTCGCTTTCGGGAGGGGACGAGGCCGGTGCGGCGAAAAACAGCGCCAGATGAAGGAGGACGGAGGCAGCGAGGGCGCCGCCCAGACCAAGCCGACCGAGAGAGACAGTCACCATGGCGGCACGCTACTCGGACAGGCCGGATCGGGAGCCGGCAGTGCGCTCCGTCACCATGACGACATGGCCCGCTCCGGCCGCGCGCAAGGCCGCGACCACATCGATCAGATCGCGTGCCGGAAGGTCCCGGTTTACCGCGATGCGAACGGGTTTGGAAAGATCGGTCAGGGCAACGAAGCTGCCGACGGTCGTCACGGCGCCGCTCCTATAGAGCGTTCCGTCAGCGGCGATGGCCAGCGCGTCGGGCGGGGCGGCGGGTGGCGCGAACTCCGTCTGCGCCGTCTTCATCTCGCTCGGCAGCGGAGTGGCAAGCGTCCCGGCGATCAGAAAGAAGATCAGCATCAGAAAGACGATGTTGATCAGCGCGATGGTCGGCTCGACCTGCCGTCGCGGTGCGGGCGCGGCGAGGGCGAAGCGGCGCTTTGCGACAGCTCTCATCGCGCCACCATAACGTTCAGCCCCACCGAGCGGGCGACGTCCAGTGCGGTCACGAGCTGCTGTGAGGTCGCGTCGACGCCCACGAGGACGGTGGCGCGTTCCACCGCATCATTCCGATGGCGTTGCAGGACGGACCGCAGATCCTCGCCGGCTTCGATCCCGTTGACGAGGATGCCATCGCCACGAAGCGAGATCAGCAATTGCGGCGCGCCGTCATTTCCCGCCTGTGCGTTGGCGCCGCCACCGAGATCGACGCTCGCATAGCGCGTGAAGGTCGAGGACAGCATGAAGAACAGCAGCAGCAGAAAGATGACGTCGATCAGCGACGTCATCGACAGCGTGCGTCTGGATGGCGGTGGCAGATCAAGTCGCAAACCGTCCCTCCTCGTTCGGCATGTCCGGCGCCTGCTGCCCGGATGGCGTCATCGGCGCCGGGCGGCGGCCGATGACGACCTGCGACACAAGCCCTTCGATTGCCGCGCGCTCGTCATCCAGGCGGGATTCCAGCCAGGTGAGCGCCAGCGATGTCGGCATGGCGACCGCCAGACCCACCGCCGTCGTCAGAAGGGCGACCCAGATACCGCCGGCCAGAATGGACGGGTCGACCGCGTTGCCGGCCTCCTGCAGTTTCCGGAAGGCATCGATCATGCCGAGAACCGTGCCGAACAGGCCGAGGAGCGGTGCGATCTGGGCGACCGATTCCAGAACACGGAACCCGCTCTTCAGCTCGTGCAGTCTCTGATTGGCCTGCTGCGCGACCGCTTCTTCGATTTCCGCGATGGACAGGCGCGGATGCGTTGCGTTGCCTGCCATGGCGGATGCACTGGCGCGGATCAGGAACATGGCCCGGGCCACCGCCTGGGCGGAGGCGCTTCTGCCTTCGGCGGCATGGTCCACGGCCTCGGCCCTGCGACCGGCATCCCACAAGCCTATCGCCTTGCGCGCACGCTCGGGGCGGCCGATCCGGATGCTGGCGAACTGCACGGCCTTGAAGATGACGACGGCCAGCGCCACCACGGACAGGCACAGCAGCAGCGCGACGACCGGTCCGCCGAGCGCCAGGAAGCCGAACAGCGATGCCGCCGCCGATGAGAATGGGTCGAAAAGGGGCATGGCGATAATCCTAAAGGCCGAAGACGATGCCGGTTCGGTTCGCTGTCGTGAGCGCCTGTTCGCACGTTCGAGGCTCAGCCCCCTGGCAACGCGTCACGCCGTTGATGAGAATGCGGGAGACGGCGGCGCAATCGAGTTCGGGCATATTGAAACGGCGCACGATCGTTCTGCCCTGCGGCATTGGGCCAAAATCGAACTTCGTCATCCGCTCGATGCCGCCATCGGTTCCAAACAGAACCATCTCGTAAGCCAGAGCCGAAAGGTTGGAGGGCAAGCCGTTATGGGCCACGAAGGTGATGCGGCAGGCGCCGTCATCCCTGCGCAGTTCATTGAGCTCAAGCGTTAGTGCCGGCCCTTCGGGCTCTCCTGTCGTAGCGGAGGCAACGGTTTGCGTTGAAGATGACGCCTCCGCCGCGAGGGTGTTTCCCGCGACGGCTGGGGTAAGAGCGAGTGCGAGCAGAACGGCGGTAGCCGGCCGAAGAAAGCGAAACACAAGACCACCTCTATTTCTTGACTAAATAAGTCTTGTTATGTCGATAGCAGTCGATCCCTGGCTGCGCAATAGGCTGCGTTTGCGATCCCGAACGCTGTGAAGGGTGGCGCGATCAGTACGCGCCCCGGCCGGTCAAGACCGCACGAACCGTCAGCGCCAGCATGGCGAAATCGAGAAGGATGGATTTGGACCGCACATAGGCGACATCCATCTCGACCATCTTGTCGAAGCCGATTTCCGCGCGACCGGAAACCTGCCAAAGCCCTGTGAGACCGGGGCGTGCGGCCAGGCGTTCGTGCGCTTTTGGCGGGTAGGCCGCCACTTCATCGGACAGGGCCGGGCGCGGGCCGACAATGCTCATCTCACCCTTTAGAACATTGAAGAGCTGCGGCAATTCATCGAGTGAGTAGCGCCGCAGAAACCGACCGACCGGGGTAATCCTAGGATCGTTCTTCGCCTTGAAACAGATGCCCGCGCGATCCTTGAACGCAAGAACTTCGTCACGACGCTTCTCGGCATCGGCATACATGGTTCTGAACTTCAGAACCTCGAAAGGCTCGCCGCCCTGTCCGATGCGGATTTGCCGGAAGAGGACCGAACCGGGTGATCCGAGCCGGATGGCCAGTGCGATCAGCGCGAAGACCGGCAGGAGCGTTGCGATGGCCGTGCTGGCGAGCACAAGGTCGAGCGCCCGGGCGCGCCAGTCGGAGAACGGCCCTGCCATCCTATCCGATACGGCGCTCTTTACGGCGCGGCCCAGAAAGGCGGCGTTGCCGAGGATGTAACGCCTAGCAAGACGACGGGGCTCGACGGCTAGCCGCCACGCCCATTCGAGATGCATCTTGCGCAGTCTGACAGGTGCGCGCGGAATGCGCCCGGACCAGAAGTCGAATTGCGCGCCAACGCCCATGACGAGCGACGCATCGAGACGGTGGCGATGGCGGGCGATCCATATGTCCTGCGCCGGCACGCCGAGCGCGACAAGCACGATGTCCGCTCCAGACCGGTTGATCTCGGCGATAATGTCGTCATTGTCCGCTGCATCGAAATAGCCGTTGCGTGTTCCGGCGATTTTCAGTTCTGGAACGAGATAGGCGGCATGCTCGGCGGCGGCTTGCGCGACACCTTCCCGGCTGCCGAAGAAAAAGACGGACCGGCCCCGTTCGGCGGCTGCTCGGCAGAGCGGCACGAACAGATCGGTTCCGTTCAGATTTTCTTCGAATCCCAAGCCATGCATCCGCGCGGCCAGCGCCATGCCGATGCCGTCGGGCAGGATGTAATCGGCCTTGTCGAGCGCCCATCGATAATCGTGCGAGCGCGCCATGACGTTGATGCAATGCGCGTTGACGAATGCAGCCGTTCGGCGATAGCCGCGCATGTCCAGCATGGCGTCGATTGTTCGGTCCCGCCCCTCGCGGACGATATCGAGATTGAAGAGATTGCAGGTTTCTAGGTCTGTCACGGTCGCCTCCATTGCGTTTGCTGGAGACTGAACCGGCAAGGGCGCGATGTGCGGCTGTCATCGGGATAGGTCGTGCATTGGACGCATGGGTCGGCCATGCGTATCGACAGCAGATACCTATACGAAATAGATGCAATGCTACACATCGGGTTTACCCGGCGGCATAAACGGCATGTTATAGGATTATTTGCGTAGTTGGAGAGACGGTATGAAACTGTTGCTGGCGGACGATCACGAACTGGTTCGCGATACAATCTGCGCCTTCCTGCAGAATGAGAAGGATATGAGCGTGTCGGTGGCCGCCAATTTTCCCGAGGCGGCCGATCAGATGTCGTCGGCCGGACCGTTCGATCTGGTTTTGCTCGATTACACCATGCCGGGCATGGACGGGCTGGACGGCCTTAAACGCGCCATGGCTCTCAATTTCAAGAGTCCTGTCGCCATCATCTCAGGCACGATCGACCGCGCCACGGCGGAAGAGGCGCTGGCGATCGGCGCGGCAGGATTCCTGCCGAAAACCATTGCGGCGAAATCGATGATCCACGCCATTCGGTTCATGGCGGCGGGTGAGCAATATGCGCCGATCCAGTTCCTGACGGAGGCGGAAGAGCAGACCGCCCATCCGCTGGCACAGAAGCTGACCGAGCGCGAATTGCAGGTCCTTCATGGCCTCGTAAAGGGTCAGTCGAACAAGGAGATCGCCCGTGATCTCAGCCTCCAGGAAGTGACGATCAAGCTTCACGTCAAAACGCTCTGCCGCAAGCTGGAGGCCAAAAATCGAACCCAGGCGGCCATCATTGCCAAGGAGGAAGGGCTCTTCTGATCCGAACCGGCGTTCGTCTCGAACGGCTTTGTGAAGCGACCGACTATCCCTTCGAATAGGCGCTCCAGCCTTCCGAACCCATTCCTATCCGAGAATGCGCCGATCCTCTGCCCGCCAGGCGATATCCTGCCCGGCAAACGAGGACCGAGCCATGAACGCACCCATAAGATCATTCAGCGGCGAGCCGTTTGTCGAAGGCGCGCCGATGATGGATGCAACGGCGTCGCCCCCTTCGGCGAAGGGTAGGCGGCCATTCAATCCAGTCCGCCTGGCGCGCACTCCGCTGCGCCATCTGTCAGCGCGGCGCCTCATTTGTGGCGGCCGGGTCGGCGATGCCGGACGACTGCCGCGTTACGTCTTCACCATTGGCGGTCTCGTTGGCGCGATCTGGGTGCCCATCGCGCTTTATCTTCAGTTCGCACCGGTCAGCTATACGTCCAGCATCTCTCTTATTCTGCCTGGCACGGGGGTTTCGAGCTCGGTCAGCCTGTCAGAAATCGGCCAGGCGTCGACCTCGGCCAATTCGTCCTACTCCAGTTCGTCGATCAGCCCGACGGTGACTTATCAGAAGCTGGTGCAGTCCGGTCGTGTCATTCGGCGCGCCGCCGGCCTTTCCGGCATTGAGGAAGCCGCTTTCGGGCGGCCGCGCGTCAAGCTGGTCGATCAGACCAGTCTTATGGAAGTACAGATGAAGGGCCGCACACCCGATGCCGCGCGGCAACGCAGTGAAGCCGTATTGAGCGCCTTTCTCGCCGAACTGACCAGCCTGCGTGAAGACGAGATCCAGCGCCGCGAGGCTTCGACCACTGATACCGTCGGCAAGTATCAGGAAGGGGTGAACGCCATTCGCGACCGGATCAGCGCGCTTCAGTCGAAAACGGGCCTCAGCTCGAAGGAACAGTTCGACGGAATCGTCTTGGCCAAGGAAACCCTTCTGTCACAGGTGGCTGAGGGTGAAGCACAGCTGCGTGATACGGCCAGGACCGTTTCGACGCTGGCCCGCCTTCTCGGTATCACGCCAGACGCCGCCGCGCGCACGATCAAGCTTCATGTGGATCCGCAATACGCCATGCTTTCAAAAAGCCTGGCGGATGAAACCGCCAAACTCGCATCGCTCGCTAGACTGTACGGGCCACGACACCCGGAGATCGTTTCGGTTCGCGACCGTCATAGCGGTCTGCAAAGTCAACTCGTCGAGCGGGCCGTGCGGGTCACGGGCCTTCCTGCCGACCAACTCCGCGATCAGGTGGAACGGGCGGCCGACGGCGAGCGGGGCGCGCTGCTCTCCCGCCTCGTCTCGGAAGTCGCGAGGCGAGACGGGCAAAAGGCCCGCCTGGTCGCGCTCAGAACGGAGCTTGCCAACGCGCAAAGCCGGGTGATCGACCTGATCGGCGTGGCGTCCGAACTGGATAAGCTGAACCGCGACTACAAGGTCGCCGAAGCAGTCTTCACTTCGGCGCTGGCTCGGCTGAATGCGTCGAAGACCGATATTTTTGCGTCCTATCCCATGGTTCAGATCGCCGAACCGCCCAGCCTGCCGTTGGAGCCTTCGTCGCCCAATCGTCTGCTTGCCATTCTGGCGGGCATTGTGGCGACATTGTTCGCCACGATGGGACTGGTGCTGAGCTGGCTTCGCCGTCCGTTGATCGATCGGTTGACGGGGCGGTTGCGAAACGCCGGTCCGGCCACAGAACATGACGCGGAATAACCCGGCAGAGGCCTTTGTCTTCTGGGCCATAACGCTGACCTGGGCGTTCTACGCCTTCGGCGCTCTTTATCTTGTCGGTCCGATCGTGGCCTGGCTTCTTGCCGGGCTCGCCGCCGCCGCGCTCTATCTCGGTCCCGCCATGCGAAGGGACCTGCGCGCGACAGGTGGCGTGCCGGGTCTCGTTTGGCTCTGGGGCGCCGGTATGATCGCGATGCTGATTGCGCTTTGGGCCGGTCATTTCGACTGGGGCCTCGGCGTCGCCAAGACAGTCAAATCGTCGATCGGCTGGGCCAAGGGGTGGGCTCTTCTGTTTCTGCTTCCATTTGCGGGCGCGATTTTGCCGATCCGCCGGATCGTTCTGATCCGCTCCCAGAACATTGTCGGGCTTTGTACGCTTCTTCTGCTGCCGCTTTTCGTGCTCGCGCCCAGTCTCGGTCTGCCGGAGAAAGTCTTCGTTTCGCCCCTGAAGGCGGCGGGCGGGCCCGGTCCGGAATATTTCACCGTCTATCTCTATACGCTCGACCCGGCGAGTTGGACGCCGCGCTGGCAGTTCTACGCCCCGTGGTCGCCCTTTGCCGGGTTGTTGGGCGTCGTCATGGTCTGCTTCGCCCTCGAGGATCGCGATCGTCGCTGGATGGTCGCCGGTATTGTCGCCGGCCTCGCCATGATCCTTCTGTCGAAATCGCGCATGAGCCTCGTCGCGCTGGTGGTCTGCACGGTGACGCCGCGCATGATGCCGCTACTCGCCAGGGGCTTTGCCTGGCAATTGGCCGCCGGCCTCATGGCGTCCATGGCGATGATCGGCGGCGCGGTGCTGGACATGATCCTCAATGGCGTCAGCGCGTTCAAATCGGCCCGCGCTGACAGCACACGGGTCCGCGAAACTCTGCAGCGCATCGCCTATGAGCGCTGGCAAACCGAAGCGGTCTGGTTCGGTCACGGAACCGTGCAGCCCGGTCCGCATCTGGTCGAGTATATGCCGATCGGCAGCCATCACACCTGGTTCGGCCTTCTCTTCGTGAAGGGTCTGACCGGATTTCTGGCGTTCGCCATTCCCCTTGCGGTTCACATGCTGGCGGTGATTGCCGACAGCATTCACCATTTGCGGGGACGGTTGCCGCTGTCGATCATGCTGGCCGTCCTCATTCTGACATTCGGCGAGAATATCGAAATCGAGGCCTATCTTCTGTGGCCCGCTCTTATGCTGCTCGGCATTCACATGCGCGAGATGGCGAACGACACGGATGCCGGCTCAGCCAGCCACTAATCCACTTCCAGACGCAAAAAGGCCGCCGGCTCGGTGAAAGCCGGCGGCCCCTGCTTCTGATCGCCAGGGACGGTTAAGCGATCAGGCAGCCAGTGCGCGATCGGCATCGGCGCCGACCGCGTTCCAGAGGAGTTCGTTCCAGCCCAGCAGAAACTTGGCTTCCGAGAGCTTGGCGGTGCGACGAAGGCTGCGACCGCTTTCGGCAAGATCGACAATGTTCATTGCGTCCAGAAAGGCGGTCCAGCTTTCCACGCTGTTTTCGCCGATATCCGTCGCTTTATTACGGATGTGGTCGTTCAACCCGTCGGCCCGGCTGCAGAGAACGGGCCGGCCCGCAGCCATCGCCTCCAGCGCGACAAGACCGTAGGGCTCCCATCTGGACGGCATGGCGATGATATCGCACTGCGCCACGGCCTTCGACGTGTCGGCGAGATAGCCGTGAAAGGCGATGCGGGGATGGTCGGCCGCCTTGTCCATCAGGCGCTGCCGCTCCGGGCCATCGCCAAAGAGATCCAGACGCAGATCCTCGCGCTGGCTGCCGACAAAGGCGTCGATCAGAATGTCGAAGCCCTTCTGCTCGTCGAAGCGGCCAATAGCGCCGAGCGTGACGCTTTGGCGCGTCGGTCTGTCGGGGAGCGCAAAGAAAGACGACAGATCGACGCAAGGCGACAGAACTTCCAGATGCTGACCGGCGCAATATCCCCGGCGCCGCATCCAGGCACCCTGCGCCTCGCTTACGGCCACAATCTGATCGAACAGCGAGTAGCTGATCCTCAGCAGCGTTTCGAACCGCATGCGGTTCGAGACCTTCGCCGCTACGAAACGTTCGCAGTAGCTATGCTCGACATGGATGATCGGGTGGTTCGGGTAAATGGCCCGCAGCGCGGTCAGCAATGGCAGATTGGCCCAGCTGATCGACAGATGCGAAACAATGATGTCGGTGGTCAGCCCCGACAGGGAAAGCTGGCCGCGCGAGACGCGCTCGATACGGTGCTGATGATGGCAGCCCAAAGATGGCGAACTGGCCATATAATCGAGCATGCGGTTGACGCCCCCAAAGGAAGCATCGTCGACGAGATGGGTTACGGCACGGATCATGGTCGGCTCTCCTTCTTGACGGTTGGGTTCAGGCAGCCTGGCGGCGCAGCATGCTTCGCTCGGCAAACAGGTAGATTCCAGCGCCGAGCAGCTTCAGAGTGGCAGCGGCGCCGATGGTGACGGCGGTTTTGAGGGGTTCCTCGACCATCGGTCGCTTCGAGGCGCGGACGAACTGGACGCACAGCTCCCAGGCCAGATCGCCATCACGCATCGAGACGGCGCGCCGACAAAGGTAGCGAAGCTGATAGGCCGTGGCCGCACCGCCATGTTTTTCCACCAGGGCCGGGGCGATGCGCGCCATCTTCTCACGCATTTTGAGCCAGCTATCGAACTGGCGTTGTACATTTGCCGAAAGCGCCCCGGTATGAATTCGGTAGAGCGTCAGAAGGCCGGGAATGCCTTCGATCTTCCAGTCCTGGGTCAGGACGAAACGCAGCCAGCCTTCGATGTCGTCGGACTGGCGGTAATTTTCGTCGAACCACCAGTCGCGCTCGGTTTCGTGAACCGGGCGATAGGCAAACCCGTCCAGCGCGGCGCGGCGTATCACCGGGGTCGACCCGTTGCCGATCGGATTGCGCTTGAAGACATCCGCGGCCGTGATGTTTCGCAGTTTGGGCCGCTGGTCGATGCCGATGGGCTTGCCGTTCGCGTCGATCATGCGCGAGCCGGAAAAGCTGATCCCGACATCCGGGCTGGCCTTCAAATGGCGGATGTGGCGCTCCAGCTTTTCAGGCATCCACAAATCGTCGGCATCGCAAAAACCGATGAATTCGCCGCGCGCTTCATGAATGCCGGTATTGTGCGCGCCGGCCAGTCCACGGTTGCGCTGGGTGACCAGGCGCACCCGCCGATCGCCAAAGGCCTTCACGATTGTTTCGGTCCGGTCGCTCGATCCGTCGTCGACAATGATGATTTCGAAATCGGTAAAGGTCTGGGCCAATAGGGAGCGCAGGGTTTCGGCTATGGTCGCTTCGACGTTGAAGGCCGGCACGACGATGCTGGCGGTGGGGTTTCTGGTGAACATGACAGTCTCCTCTGGTCGGTGTTCAGTTGGCGAAGGCGCGGTCGTGAATGGCGCGCGGCAGCATGGGAGCGGCCAATGCGGCCGCGGCAGTCAGAACGCCCCGTTTGGGCTGAGAGAAAAATCCGGTCGGGCTCTTCAGAAGAGCGCTCGCCACAAGACGCAGGGCGCTCAGCGGCTCGGAGCGAACACGCAGCGCGCGGCGGGCGAGATAGCGAAGATGAATCGCCTCGGCGGCCGCGATTTCAGATGCAGGAAGGTTCGGATCGATGCGGCGGACCAGATCGAGGGTTCGCCGCCAGCCATCGTGCATGGCGTCCAGATTGGCGGATAGGCCGTCATCGCTGGCGCGATAGAACACCAGCAGGTCCTCGACGCCTTCCAACCTGGCGCCGGTACCGATCAGGCGGATCAGCCACTCGACGTCCTCGCCATAGCGCAGCGAATTGTTGAAGCCGCAGCTCTCCAGAAAGGCGCTGCGTCGCACTACGATGTTGGACATCGTGCAGACGGCGTTCTCACGCAGCAGATCGCGCGTTGTCAGAAAACCTGGTCCGACGGTGGATGCGGTGCGCATATTCTTTGGATCGGAACGAAAGAAACCGATCCGGGCGTAGAGCGCCTCCGGGCTGTCCGGTTCGCGGAATCGCGCGGCCATGCGCGCCAGCTTGTTGGGCGCCCAAAGATCGTCAGCGTCGAGAAACGCCAGATAATCGCCGGTCGCATGAACGAGTGCGCCGATATTGCGTGCACGGCTGGGACCGCCATTGGTGAGCTCGACCAGTATGGCGCGTTCATCGCTTGCTGCGAAACGGCGGGCGATCTCCAAAGTCCGGTCGGAGGAACCGTCATCGACGATGACGATCTCGAAATCGGCGAAAATCTGGCTCCGAAGGGACGCCAGCGTCTCCGGCAATGTGCGTTCGGCATTGAAGCAGGGGATGATGACGGAAAAGAACGGCATGGGATTACCTTTCCAGTTGCAGGTGGGAAGAGATGATGGGCCGACCGAGAACGGCAGCGGAGGCCGCCAACTGGGCCAGGGTCGACGAAACGAGAACCGCCCAGACGGTCGTGGTCAGCCCGTAAGGCGCGGCGACCACGATGGCGCCGGTGATGAAGGCGGCGATGAAAGCCGAGCAGACCAGTTCGACCTCGGCGCGGTTCGCCGCTCGCAGCCATTGCGCGGCAGTCGACCAGACGATCGCCGGCACGGCGGCGAAGCAGAGCACCGAGACGAGTGGCGCGACCTCCACCCATCGGCTTCCGAAGACAAGCGGCACATAGATCGGCGCGGCGACAGCCTGCAGGCAGACCAGCGGAAGGAGCACGCCGGCCGCCAGCTTCAGGGCGTTGCGCAGGGTTTTGCCGCGCTCCTTCGTGTTGCAGAACTGCGGGAACAGGACGATGGAAAAGGCGGTAGCGAAGGAATTGGCGATTCCGAGCCCGGCATTGATGGCGAAAAAATAGATGCCGAGCGTTTCGGGGCCCATCAGCGCGCCGACAATCAGCTTGTCGGCTTGCAAGCGCAGCACTTTCAGAAACTCGATGCCCAGGATCGACGATCCGAAACCCAGAAACGGCGCCATGGGAGCCGACCGATATTCACGGCTGGCCGTCCATGGCCGCAAACGCCGCATCCCAACCAGCCAGATCGGGGCACTTGCCAGGCGCGACGCAGCAACGGCGAGCGGGCTGGGCCAGACAAGGACCATGATGGCCAGTAGAAGGTTTGCCGCGACGTTCTGTGCGCCTGCCACGGCTGCGGTCCCGCTCAGACGCCCCTCGCGCATGGCAAGACCGCACTGGACGATGCCCGCCGGCATGAAGAGATATTCGCCGGCCATCAGAACGATAATGATCGGGCCGGCTGCCTCGCCGGTCCAAAGATAGAGGCCGAGCGCAATGAAGACCTGAAGGACCAGAAGACCCGCACACCATAGCGCGAAGAGCCGCCGTGCCGTTCGCGCGACCGACTGCAATTCGCTGGCCGGTGAGGCAATGATCTTCTGGACCACGCCGTTCTCGGTGAAGGCCTTCAGAAGCTCGGAGATTGCCATGGACGCGGCCACGATGCCGACATCCACTGGTGAAAGCATGCGCGCAAGTGCGATGACAGCGATCAGCCGGGTTGCCTTGCTGGCGAATTCCGACGCGCTGTAGGCGACGAAACCACGAACCAGCGGTGCCGCCATTGCGCGTTTCCAATATCCGGCCGCTGCCTTTGTCATCTTTATGCACCTCAGATGAGCGGCCAAATGCGCCGCGTCTTTGCATGAGGATTGATAGGCCTTGCCGCAGTCAGCGGGTGACGACGAAGGAACAGAGCGGGATGGAAGAAGAGCAGGATTGCTATCCGACAGCATAGTGCCGCTCACCGATGCGCCATGCCCGATCCTTTCGTGTTCGCGCGGGCGTTCATCGGCCATGGCAAACCATCTCCAGACAAAACGGGGAAGGATCCTGGAAATGAACGAGAGCAAACACCGTCAATTCGCCGGATGGCTCGCATCGAGCGCTTCTCTGCTTATCGCCGCATCGCTCGTCGGCGGCTGTGCATCGCTGGATGATGTCGACAATCGCGAGAGTGTGAGCGAGGGGCTGAGCTACCAGGCGCAATATCGTTCGCCGCGCCGCCAGAAAGGTCGCTGGACGCAGACCGCCACAAACCAGAATCTGCGCAAATGCACCGCATCGACGGCTTCGGCTCATTCTCCCGCGATCGCTCCGCAAATGCCCCGCGACGGGCTTTTGCTTTCGAGCGGCGATCTTCTGACGATTTCCGTCGGCAACGATCCCACCTTCAGCGGCTCCTACGAAGTTTCTCAGGACGGCACGGTCCGGCTGCCGCACCTTCCCGCAATTGCCGCAAAGGGCTCGAGCGTCGAAGCCATCGAACGCCGCATTGCGTCCGCGCTCATCTCCAATGCGATCTATTCGGCCGCGCCGCCGGTCTCCGTGCGGCTTCAGGATTTCGCGCCGGCGCGCGTCCATGTCTCGGGCGCCGTCTTTGATCCCGGTTCCGTGGATGTGGGAGGCGTATCGGCCAATGATCGCGACACGCTTCGCCAGAATGCGGGCGGCGGCACCGCCGAAGGGCGGCGGCTATCGCGCGCGCTGCAATCGGCCGGCGGCATTCGTCCCGATGCCGATCTGACGAATGTCCGCATCGTGCGGGGCGGCAGGAGCATCTCGGTGGATGCGCGCGGCGCGATGAAGGGGCTTCCCTTCAACGACATGCTGCTTCTGGCCGGGGACCGTATCGAGGTGGACAGTCGCGGCTGCTTTCAGGACGATCTCGTCGCGCCATCGCCTGTAACGACGCCTGGCGTGAAGGTCTTCATGTCGAACCTGACCCAGCCGGCCGCCGCCAACGCTCTTTCCGCCGTTGGCAAGGATTCGCGCGAACTGCGCTATGGCACGCGCTTTCTGGACGCCATTGTCGGCATGAACTGCCTTGGCGGAACGAAGTGGGTGAATGCTGACCGAACGGCGGCGCTGATCTCCCGAAACCCGCTAACCGGCGAATCCATCGTCATCGAGCGGAAAGTGGAGCGGTTGCTACGCGATCGCGACCGCGACGACTTCAACCCGTTCATGATGCCCGGCGACGCGCTGGCCTGCTACGATTCCAAACAGACCAATCTCATCGAGATCGCCAAGGGGTTCACAGCTGTAACGGGCGCGGCAAAGGCAACTCTATCCATGTGGGGGAACTAGGGCTCCGACCCAGGACACCGACGCTTAGCGGCTTCTGCTTCGGTGGGAGGCAATGGCCCGGAGTTTCGAAGGCGTGCGGGAAGCGGGACCGAAATCCGCCTTCGCATGCCAAAGCGATTCACCGTCTGAAGGAATGAACAGTCGAGGCCTGTTCTGTCGAGGGCGTCGACGGGCCGTGAAGGCAAGTTCCGGTTTCAGCCGAGCCTGTTCTTGGTTTCCAGAGCCTGGCGCTGATACTCAAACCAGCGTTCTTCATGGTTTGCGGCTCAGGACGCCTCGGTCGGAACGGGTCGTCGGGCGGCCCATCCCTCCGTTTCGAAAGCGGCGATCGTTTCCTGGCCCAACGCATCGACATCGTCGAGCAATTCGAGGATGGAAGCCATGTCGCCTGCCGCTGCCAGATCTTGAAAGTGCCGGAACGCCTCGGTCAGAGCCACCGCGCCGAACATGCCTGACGAACCGGTCAGATGGTGAGCATGTTTGAGCGCAGCCTGGCTATCGCGGCTCTCGCACAGCGTTTCGAACTGCGCCCGCAACGAGCCGACTTCCTCGATAAACCGCCCGAAAGACCGATTGAGGCGCTCCGGCGGCATCAGGGTTGCCAGCTCGTTCAGCAGCACCGGATCGATCAGAATATCCGTTTCGGGATCGCCGTCGTGCTCTTGGGCTCTGTCGTGTTTCAGAACCATGGAAAGGACATGCTGCAAGTTCTTTCGGCGTAGAGGCTTGATCAGGCAATCCGTGACCCCCGCTTCGTGCAGGGCATCCCGTGTCTCGGACATGGCATGGGCGGTCAGGCAGATGATCGGCACCGCCTTCGACGCGCCTGACCCGCTCCGGATCATACGCGCCGCTTCGATCCCATCAAGCCTCGGCATGCTGATATCCATGAGAATAAGGTCGAAGCGCTCTTCTTGAGCCTTGGCGACGCCTTCCTCGCCATCGACTGCCTCGACGACCGTGCAGCCCTCTTCTTCGAGCATCGCACGTGCGACGAAGCGGTTGGTCTCGTTATCCTCGACCATGAGGACGCGCAGAGAAACGCCGGACGGAACCGCCGCGCTCGTACTTTCCGGCCGCCGTTCTTCGGTCGTCTGTGTCTCTTCGGCTTCCGGAAGGGTGACGAGGAAGCTGCTGCCGACGCCTCTTTCGCTGCGCACGGTTATCTTGCCGCCCATCGCCGCGGCGATCCGGCGGCAGATCGCAAGGCCGAGACCATAGCCTTCCGCCTTGCGCTGGTATGACGGGTCGAGCGTGACGAAATCGCCGAAGATGCGCCCCAGATCCTCAGGCGCGATCCCGATCCCCGTATCCTTGACCTCGAAAGTCAGAACGCGCCGATCATCCGTATCGGCATGGCTGGCGGCGATAATATCGATGGTTCCGTCGTCGGTGAACTTGATGGCGTTGCTTACGAGGTTGAGAAGGATCTGGCGCAGCCGGTTCCGGTCCAGGCAAATCTGCGTTTCGTCCAGATCGATCTGAACAGACACCGCATCGCCCTTCTTGTCAGCGGCCAACTGAGTGCTTCGTTCGACTTCGGCGATCAGGTCGCGAATGTCGAACCGCTCCGCTTGCAGGTCGATCGCGCCAGCCTCGATCCGGGTCAGGTCCAGCACGTCATCGATATGGTGCTGGAGAATTTCGCCCGAGGTGATCGCCGTCTGGAGGAAATCGCGCTGGCGAGGCTTCAGTTCGGTCCGATCCAGAAGGTCCAGCGTCGCCATCACGGCGTTGAGCGGAGTGCGCATCTCATGGCTCATGACCGCGAGGAACTGGGACTTCGCCTTGTCCGCCGCCAGCGCCTTATCACGGGCATTGGTCAGTTCCACTTCGATCCGTTTTCGCTTCGAAATATCGCGAACATAGGCAATGAGAATGGGTTCGCCGTTTTCGCCTGCCGTCGCTCCTATCGACATTTCGACCGGAAAGATCGAACCGTTCGCATGCATCGCATCCAGTTCGAAGCGGCCTTTGCCGACCAGCTTGGACTTGCCGGACTGAAGATAGCGGCGCATGCCCTCCTTGTGCGCGGCATGCAGGGTCGGAGGCACGATCAGATCGGCCATATCGGCGCCGACCGCACGGGCGTGCGAATAGCCGAACGTCTTTTCGGCTGCCGGGTTGAAGTCGAGAATCGTGCCGTTGCCATCGGCCACGATGATGGCGTCCAGCGAGACGTTCACCGTATTGGCGAAGCGGGAACGGCTTTCGCGGACCTTCGCCGAACTGGCCTGGGCGATCTGGCGCTGGCGGTACAGGACCGCAAGGGCAAAGATCAGCGCGACGATGAGAACAAGCCCGACCCCGGCCGTCTGGAAGACCAGAAGTCCGAAATCGTGTCGCCGCTTATCGGACAGTTCGGCGAATTTCCGAATACCGATCAGCGACAATTGCCGGGTCGTCGGACGAATGGCCTGGAACTGCTCTTCGAGGTCGGGCAGACCGGTGAAAAGAGCGGGGTCGTCGCCGTCGATGAGGGGCAATTGGTCGTCGAGCGTCTGCCGGACCGCGCCGAGGGCCGTCGAAAACTGTTCGATGGTCCTCAAGTCCTGAAAGCCCTGGCTCCGGGCTATGGTTCTGTTCCGGCTGTAAAAAATGTCGAAGCGCTTGCGCAGTTCGGCCAGCCGGCGCGGATCGGCCTTGCCTGCGTCCTGCGCGGCTCTGAGTGTATCGAGCAGGGTCAGCAGTTCGATCTCGACCTGGGCCAGCGTCCACTGAACGTTGTCCTGAGGGGCCGACCGCAGCGCCGCCACCTCGCGGTACATCTGCGCCCCGAGCATCGAAAAGAGCAAGGCCAAGAGCAGAATGACCGCGGGAATGAGGCGGTAAAGACCCCAGCGTTTGAGCCATCCCTTCATGACATCAGGTCGCTCCTATCGAATATTCATGCGGTCGAGCTGCCAGATGGAGCGCGAATAGATCATCTCGGTCCGATAGTCGGCCTTGGCGTCATACGGATAAACGATCCAGAGCGGGCCTTTTTCGCGAACCGACATCTCGGCGCCATCCATCTCGTAGGCTACGATCGGACCACCATCGACAGCGTCGGCGGCGGGAATCTCCACGGCATAATCGTTCAGCGCTATCGCGTTTATCGTTCTGCCCTGGGCGCCGACCGCGTCCAGAAGATCGTCGAGCGCCACGCCCGTGAACCGATGAACGTCATCGGTCCAGATCGTCGATGTCCGAAAGCTGGTCGCCGGCAACGCTTTCAGCATGTCCATGTCGAAGACCGCGGTATCGCCTTCATTCGTGCGTTCGATCTGGCCGTTGACCGTCAGCACGGGATCGTTTTGCGGCGCGCCGATCTCGGCGGCCCGCACATTCGCTGCCACAAGAAGAAAGCCGATTGTGACGGCCAGCGAGATACAGGTTCGATGAGCGATCATCGTGTTGCCTCGTTCTTTCATCAAGTTCGAGCCTGCATCATAGCGCGCTCCCAAGTCTATCGGCGGACGCGCATGTATCGTTCTCCTATACCGAAGGATAGTCGAACCGTCTTGAGGGGAACCCGAAATATCTTCTTGCTTCCACCCAGTGTCGATCATCGCGCTTAAAACCATTTCGACAGGCCCGGAATATCGGGCAGTTGGCGAATATGGAGGAAGAGCACGATGGAAAGAATTCTCGTCACGGGCGGCGCCGGCTATCTCGGTTCGCATATCTGCTATTCACTGGCAAGAAAGGGCTATCTTCCCGTGGCCTACGACGATCTTTCCACGGGCCGTGCCGCCAACGTACGGTGGGGCCCGTTACAGATCGGCGACATTGGCGACAAAGCGCGTCTCGAAACCGCGCTTGCCCGCCACAAACCGCTGGCGGTCATTCATCTGGCCGATCGCGCCGTTGGTGGCGGGCAAGCGGGGGAAGGCTCGGGCAGCGCGTTTGACGATACGACAGCTCTTCTGTCCTTTCTGGCCGACCAGGGATTGAAGAAGGTCGTCCTTTCGGGATGGCCCAGCATAAGGGACGAGTCCGCCGGGCCGGGCGAAGCAAGTGGCCACGACCTGGCTTCGATCAACCGATTGCTCGACGATTCTCGGCGGCATTCCGGTATCCGGACGGTCATGCTGCGCCATCTGGAGACTGCCGGCTGCGAAGGCCAGTACCGGATCGAGCGATCGCGCAGCCGGCCATCCGATACTATCGGCCGCCTCGCCGAAGCCGTTGCCGGCACGCGCGATTGCTTCCGACTCTACGGATGCGATCATCCGACCCGGGATGGCACATTCGTCGGCGATCATCTTCACGTCATGGACGCCGCGGCGGCCTATGTCGAAGCCGTGGACTATCTGATTGAGGGGGGTGAAACAGTAGCGCTGGATCTGGGCACGGGCCGTGGCGCGAGCGTTCGCGACCTGATCGAACTGGTGCGCCGGATTTCCGGTTCGCATATCGAGATCGTTCCCATGCCGAACCGTTCGGACGATCGCACCGAGCTGGCCATCGACCCTACGCCCGCGCAGCGCATCCTCAACTGGTCGCCTTCGCATTCACTGCGCGAGACGGTGATGTCGGCCGTTCTGTGGTCGATCCGGCACCGTGGCGTGACGGCGACCGCGGCGTGACGGCGAATCCCAGGCCTGCGCGAGCGGCGCTATTTCACGAAGGACATAGCCTCTTCGGATGAGACGACATGGCAGTAGATCATGTTGATGATCTCCAGTTCGCGGCGGTGAAGATCGTCCGTCGCCGCCGCGCAGCAATCCTCGACCACCACCACGCCGAAGCTCTCGTCGCAGAGGGAGCGGACCGTCGAACTGACGCACTGGTCGGTGAAGATGCCGGCGACGATGACGTCTGTAATGCCGATATTGTGCAGCATGAGGCGCAGATTCGTGCCGGTCAGCACGCTGTCGGTCGTCTTCGTCACCGCAATCTCGTCGCCGCGCGGCGTCAGCGCATCGACGATCTGGCTGTCGGCGCGATCCTTGGGCAGCAACAGATAGTTGAAGCCGGGTTTTTTCTGGCTCAGCGAACGGTCGCGACCGTCCTCGGTCTGGCAGGCGATCCGCGCGAACATCACCTCGATGCCCTTTTCGCGCGCCCAGTCCAGCAGCTTCGCCGTGTTCGGGATGACGGTGCCGTTCATCCGCTCGAAGAAGGGCTGCCAGCGCTCCGCCTCGGCCGGATCGTCCGGCGTTTCCAGATAGGTGTTCTGGATGTCGATCACGAGCAGCGCCGTCTGCGCCGGTGACAGAACGATGTCGTCCGGCGCCTCGGCGTTCTCGTAATAGAAGCTGCGAAAGGCGGTTTTCCAGTTCATCGCACGGTCTCCAGCCATTGCTGCCCGAGCCGCGCCGTCGTCGCGGCGAAGCCGGGCGCCAGGGCCTGCGGTTCCGGCGCCTCGATATGGCTGCCGATCCAGGCCAGAAGCGCCATTCTGCGCAGCATGATGAAGGTGTCGATCTCCGCCTCGTCCGCTTCAGGCAGATCGCGCACCGAGCGGTAGCCCTTGAGCCACGCCTCTTTCAGCGCCGGGATTTGCGGGCTGTCCTCGATGAAACTGATGGCGGCGGCGAAGTCGTACATGAACCAGCCGAAGCCGCAATCGTCGAAATCGATCAGCCTGGTGCCGTTGTCGTCGATCAGCAGGTTGGCAAGGCGCATATCGGCGTGGATCAGATTGTACCGTTCCGGTGCCTTGCCGTAGCTGGCAAGGCGGGAGCGGATGGTCCGCTCGACCTCTTCCAGAGCGTCTTTCACCTCGTCGGTCACTTCCGGCGCGTCACGCCAGTCGCCCCAGGTCGGCTCGGCGCCGAAAACGGCCTCGACGTCCCATGTCAGGCGTTCGAAGGGTTCGGGCCTTTCCCAATGCATGGCGTGTTCGTGGCAGCGCGCCGCGATGACGCCCAGTTCCTCGAAGCCGTCGCGCATGTCGCCGGTCTCATCGGGGGCGGTGCCTGCGACGAAGTGGAACAGCACCATGAAGCGCGGATCGGGCAGACCGTCGATCCGCTCCTGCTGGATCGGATCGCCGTTCCTGCCGCGATAATAGCCGGGCGTGATGACGACCTTCTCCGCGCCGAGCGCATCGAGCCAGGCCAGCTCGCACTCGATGGCGCGGCGGGTGTGGTAGTTCTCCCGATGAATGCGCAGAATGGAGCGATAGCCGCCAGGCGCTTCGACCAGATAGGTCGCGTTCTCGGAGACGTTGATGAGGCGCACCGTCGCATCCTCCGGCACGTCCCACAGCGTCAGAGCCTTTTCCGCCAGCTTCTGGAGATGCTCCAGAAGCTGTTGCAGCGGCATGTCCGATCCAGCCATGCGAACCTCCCGTCCCGCTCAGATTTCGTCGAGCGCTTCGAGCGACTCCGGAATGATTTGACCGCCATCGACGACGATCTGCTGGCCGGTGATGTAGCCCGCCTCGTCGGAGGCGAAGAAGAGCGCGGCATTGCCGATATCCTCGACATCGCCGAGCCGCTTCAGCGGAATCGAGGCGGCCATGGTGTCCAGATAATCCTGGCCGAGATCCTGCAGGCCCTCGGTGTAGATATTGCCGGGCATGACGGCGTTGATCGTGGTGCCATAGCGCGACAGCTCCATCGCCGCCGTTTTCAGAAAGCCGAGTTGTCCGGCCTTCGACGCGCCGTAATGCGACCAGCCCGGAAAGCCGGTGATCGGCCCGGTGATGGACGATGTGAGGACCACGCGGCCCTTGCCGGCCTTGTCGAAATGCGGAATGGCCGCCTTCACGCACAGAAAAGCCGAGCGGAGGTTCGTCGCCATGACGCCATCCCATTCGTCGGGGTCCATGTCGACAATCTTGGTCTGCGGAAACGCGCCGGCATTGGCGCAGAGGACATCGAGCCCGCCCTGCGCTTCGACCGTGCTATCGACCATCGCCTTGACCGACTCCCAGTCGGAGACGTCGCAGATCTCGTAGCGCACATCGCCCTCGATCTCCGAGGCCGCCTTCTTCAGCGCGTCCTCGCCGCGCGCGGTGATCGTGACCCTGGCGCCCTGGCGGGCGAAGACGGTTGCGATACCGCGGCCGATTCCCTTGGAGCCACCGGTGACGATGACGCTCTTTCCATTCAGCGATGTGAGCATGGATGTTCTCCCTGTTTTCTAGTTCTGGACGGCCTTGCTTTCCCTGTTGGCGCGCATCAGCCATGCGACGGCGAGCGCCACCATGATAATCACGAAGGAGCCGGCGACGGACATGATGCCGAGCGTCGGCACCAGCGGCGAATAGCCGGAGACCATCTTGGCATAGAGCCATTCGGGCAGCGTGGAATCGGCGCCCGTGGTGAAGAGCGAGAGGGGAAAGTTGCCCCAACTCAGAAGGAAGGCGAAGAGACCGGCGGAGACGAGGCCCGGCAGCAGCAGAGGCAGGGTGATCAGCCGCAGGATCGTGCCGGTATTGGCGCCCATGTCGCGGGCCGCCTCTTCCAGAGCCGGGTCGAAGCTATAGGCGCGGATGGCGACGATGAGCGTGGCAATCGGCGCGATCCAGACAAGGTGGGCCACGACGGCGGTCTTCCAGGTCGGAATGATGCCGAGCGAGTTGAACCACATCAGAAGCGCCAGTCCGAGCACGGTCTGAGGAAAGAAGATCGGCAGCAGGATCAGCTTCTGGAAGGTCGTCCGGTAGCGCCAGTTGTATCGGGCGAAGGCAAGGGCGCCGAAGAAGGCGATCACCACGGACACGACGGTGACGATCGCCGCCACGGTCAGGGAGGTCCAGAAGAGGTCGGTCACCGTGCTGCTTTCCAGCGCGCTGGTGTACCATTTGGTGGAGTATTTGCGGATCGGAAAGCTGAGATAGCGCGCCCGCGAGACCGAGGCGAAGCCGACGGAAACGAGCGGCAGATAGAGCAGCGCGATGATCAGCAGGCCGTAGACGAACAGCACGATGCGGGTGGAGCGGGAGGCAGGCATCAGCGTTTCCTCCCCATGATCGCATCGAGATCGACGCGACTGACGCCGAAGAGCGCCAGCGCGCCGATAATGACGATCAGGATCATCGACAGGGCCGAGCCGAGCGGCCAGTTCTGGCCGAAGGTAAAGGCGGTCTCGATGTCGTCGGCGATGGCGATGACGGCCTGCCCGCCGAGAATCTTGCTTTCGGCCAGCGCGCCGGCGGCCAGAACGAAGCTGAGAAGCGAACCCACCACGATGCCGGGCGCGGCCAGCGGAATGTCGATCTTCGTCAGGATCTGCCAGCGCGTCGCGCCGAGATCGGCGGCGGCCTGGCGGGTGTCGTCCGGCACCATGGCGATGCCCTGCGCCAGCGGAAACAGCATGAAGGGCAGATAGACATAGACCAGGCCGAACACGATGACCGGCACGCCGTAGAGGGGGCTGTCGAAGCTGATCCCCGTCCATGCGCGCAGATGGCCCTCAATCAGCCCGCCCTTCATCAGGGTCAGCACCCAGCCGAAAAGGCGGATGTTCTCCGAGACGAAGAGGCTCATCACGACCGCGATGGTCAAAACGAGGGTGAAGCGTCCGAAGACCTTCGCCATGCCATAGGCGAGCGGCCAGCAAATCACGAGGAGGATGGCGGTCGAGGCGAGCGCCATGCCGAGCGACCAGAGCAGCGAGCGGTAATAGCCCTGATCGAAGAAGACCGCATAGGCCGAGAAATCGGGCGTATGGGTCAGGCTGAACACCTTCTGGGGCATGACGGAAAAGATCGCCACCACGACCATCGGCGCAACAAACGCCAGGAGCAGAACCGCCGTGAGCGGCAGCGCGGACAGCAGGCCGAGTTTGCGGTCGGTCCTCTCCATCAGCCGTTTCCGATCAGATGGGTCTTCTCGGCATTGAAGCCGAGGCGGACCTGCTTGCCGACGGCATCGTCCAGCCGGTTCTGTCGCAGCTTCTCCACCGTGATGCGCTTGTCCTGCGGCCCTTCGATCTCGTACTGGATGCGCGATCCGAGAATGTACTCCTCGCGCACGCGGCCCTGCAGGATGTAGTCGTACTGCTCGGAGGGAGCGGCGAACTGCACATATTCCGGGCGGACCATCAGCAGCGCCTCGCTTCCGGCCGGCAGACCCTCGGCGGTCAGGTCGCCGCGCGTGCTGAGGCCAGGCCCGGAGACCGCGCCATCGTGCCCGCACCGCACATTGAAGAGGTTCACCTCGCCCATGAATTCGGCGACGAACCGGCTGACGGGGCGACGATAGATTTCGTCGGCGGTGGCGATCTGTTCGATCCGCCCGTCCTTCATGATGGCGATCCGGTCGGACATCACCATAGCCTCTTCCAGCGAATGGGTGATGTAGACGAAGGTCTTGCCGGTGCGATGGTGGAGGTCCTTCAACTCCTTCTCCAGCGTCTTGCGCAGGCGATAGTCGAGGGCGGAGAGCGGCTCGTCGAAGAAGAGGATTTCGGGGTCGAAGGCGAGCGCCCGGGCGAGCGCGATCCGCTGGCGCTCGCCGCCGGAGCATTGCGAGATGCGCTTGTCGTAATAGCTGCGCGGCAGATGCAGCAGATCGAGCAGTTCGTTGACGCGCTCGCGCCGTTGGGCGGGCGGCTCCTTGCGGAGCTTCAGCGGAAATTCGATGTTCTGGCCGACAGACATATGCGGGAAAAGCGCCAGCGACTGGAAGACCATGCAGGTCGGGCGCAGATTGGCTGGCATCTGATCGATGCGCTCGTCGCGCAGATGGATTTGCCCTTCGGTCACGTCATCCATGCCGACGAGAAGGCGGATCATGGTCGATTTGCCGCTGCCCGACGGGCCGACAATAGTGAAGAACTCGCCCTCGCGAATATCGAGGTCGATCCCGTGCAGCGCCGTGAAGCTATGAAATTTCTTGACCACGCCGCGCAGGCGCAGGAAGGCGGTATCCGTCATTGTCTGCCTCGAATTGGCACGCCTGCGGCGATGACGCCGCAGGCGCTTATGGTCAGGAGCGGCGGGCCTTGGTGTAGATGTCGATCAGCTGGTCGTAGGATGTGACGACCTCGTAATCGAGCGAGCGCTCCATCTCTTCGGCGAGGCTGTCCATCTGGATGGCGTCCAGCTCCTCCTCGTCGAACTTCTCCATCACCTCCGGATTTCCCATCTGACTGACCGGGTTGTAGGTGCCCTCGGTAAAGGCGACAGCCTTGCTGGCTTCGGGTGTCTGGACATATTCCAGGAAGTCCTCGGCCAGGTTGCTGGGGTCGGGGTTGTTGACCAGCGAAGTCAGTTCGATCCAGACCACGCCGCCCTTGCCGTCGACCGGGCCGCTCTTCGGTGTGATGGCGCGCACATTGCTCGCCCCGTCATAGCGTGCGGGCGAAGCGGTGTAGGTGCCGCCGGTGAAGTAGGCGTCGATCTCGCCATTGATCAGGGCGGTGTTCATCGCCACCAAATCGTCGGTCAGAAGCTTCGATCCGCCGAAGATTGCCTCGGCCGTCGATTTGAAGGTTTCGAGGTCTTCGCCCTCGACCGGTGCGAACGGGTTGAGCCCGGCGGTCAGGCAGAGGTGGATGACGTTCCAGTTGTCATAGGTCAGAACGCCGTAGCGATCCTTCATCTTGGGATCGAGGAAGAGATTCCAGCCCTGATCCTCGGCCATTTCGCGGCTGATGACATCGGTGTTCACGACAAAGCTGAACGGGCCGTAGCGCTGCGGCATGCCGATCAGTTCGCCATCCTCGGCGAAGGCCAGCGGATAGTCTTTGAACTCCGGCAGCATCTGGTCGAAATAGGGAAGGAAGCGCTCCTTGTTCAGCGGCTTGATCAGCTTTTCCGGATAGAGCTGATCGCGCGCCCATGGCTGGTTCACATTGATCAGGTCCCAGACATTGACCTCGCCCGCCCGCAATTTGTTGATCATGTCAGGATCGGATGTACCGCTTTCGGCGCGGACGGTCGCGCCGGAGTGCATGTCGCGGAACGGGCCGAGCACCTGGTCGGAATTGTAGCCTTCCCAACAGAGGATGTTCAATTCGTCGGTTCGATCGGCAAAGGCGGGCCCTGCCAAAGGCCCGAGAGCTGCCGCTCCCGATAGCGCCGCGGTGCGATGGATGAACTGCCGTCTGGACATTTTGATCATGATCGATCTCCTTGCTGGGGTGGTGGTCTATGCTGCCTCGTTCATGCTGCCGCTACGATGAGCGGCCCTCTATCGTGCTAAGAATTTCACTGATGCGATCGCGCGCTATGGTCATGTCTTCGACGCTGCCGGACATGAAGATCCGGCCCGTGGCGCCCATCATCTGCACATCGTTGATCGTGAGACCGGGCGCCGCCTTCTCGGCCTCATTTGCTGCGACGCAGGCGAAAAGCGCCGGCGCCATCTCGTAGATCAGAAGCGCCACACCCGGCACCAGGATCGAGCCGTCGCGCGACCGGTTCAGAATGATGGCGTGCTGGTCCGACAAGTCTTCGATGATGTCGTGGTAGAGCACCTTCGGCGCCAATTGGTCGGTCGCCTTGGCGCCGATGCCCTTCAGGATGGCCCGGCCGGCGGCGTCCAGCTCTTCCATGGAATCGGCGTGCAGTTCCAGGAGGCCGAACTGACGCTCGGTGAACAGGATGCCCGGTTCCATATCCGGCGCGACCTTCAGCGCCAGATCGGTAATGCGGTGAATGCTGAGCGCCGGCGCGACCTCGATGATCAGCGAGTGCTGACCCCGAAAGGGCGGATAGGCGCGCGCCCGGGTCGGCGAGGACAGATAGGCCGCGAATTGCGGCTGCAGATCTTCGATGGGGAGATACACGCGAAGTTCCGTCATCCTATCCGTCCTCTTTACGGTCCGAGCTTACTTCGCCGCTTCGAAATGCTTGCCGAGATCGGCGTGGGGGCGCGGGATCACGTGTACGGCGGTGACGTCGCCGACCTGGCTCGCCGCCATCGCACCGGCCTCCGTCGCCGCCTTGACCGCGCCGACATCGCCCCGCACGACCACGGAGACGAGACCGCCGCCGACCTCGTTACGGGCCACGATCTCGACATTGGCCGCCTTGACCATCGCATCCGCAGCCGAGAGCGCGGGCACGTAGCCCTTGGTTTCGATCATTCCGATTGCCAGATTTGCCATTGGAGTTCTCCTCTCAAGATTTCTGTTTGGTGTTTTCGTCGATCGAGCCGATGATCAGGGCGTCGACCGGGGCGTTCTTGCCGTTGAAATAGGCGGCGGCGACGGAGCCCTGGGTCACCATCACTGCCTCTTCGTCGTCGCAGCCGAGCGGATCGAAGGCGATGATGCGCCCGCCCGCTTCGGTCTCCACTTCCAGAAGGGCGCCCGGCGGCAGCGTGCCGACATGGCGCGACGACCAGACCTTTCCCTTGACGCGACCCTTGATCATGTCTCGATCCTTTCGATCCGAATGCCCTTGCGCCGCGCTTCGTCCTTGGCTAGCGGGGTCAGCCTGCTGTGCTTGGCGAGACGGAGGGTTCCGGGGCCAAGGGCGGCGATGTCGATTTCGGTGACAAGCTTCTTGTCCAGCATGGGGCCCGCCGGCTTCGGCGGGCTACTGACGATGGCGCGCGCGGCGTAGGGCGTCGGTTTGCCGAGTTCGAACCGGATCTGCCCGGATGCGACCCGCGTCCGGAAGTCCGGCTCGTCCGCACGGGTGAGCAGATCGGCAACGAACCGGTTGAGATCGCCACTGGAATCGATGCGCACGGTTTCGACCACCGCCCCGGCGTCGCCGCGGAAAGCGGCCAGCTCTTCGCGCAAAATGGCCCGTATCTCGTCGCGCAATGCCGACATCAGACCGCTCCCGCTTCGCGCAGAGCGCTTTCGGCGGCGTTGCGCGCATTGCGCACATCGGCCTCGGTGCCAGCCAGATAGAGCCGGCCATTGGCGCCGATCATGCGCATGTCGATGAGCTTGATGTCGGCTTCCTTCTCCGCCTCGTTGCAGGCGAGAATGGCGTAGGCCGCCGACTGGCATTCGAGCAGATAGATGCTGTCGCCGCCGATCACCATCGATCCCAGCTTGTTGCGGTTCATCAGAAAGGCGTGCTGGTCGTCGACATTGGTGACGAGTTTGGAGGCGAGGATCTTCGGCGTGGCCACATCCTTCATGGTCTGGCCGAGCGCCTCCAGAATGGCGGCGGCGCCGGCGTGTACTTCCGCCGTGGAATGGGAATGGAACTGCAACGTGCCGAACTGGCGCTCGACCACGAGGAGACCGGCCCGCACGTCGGCGCTCTTCAGCACCGTGTCGGTCAGCGCCTCGATGTCGAGGCCCGGCGCGATCTCGACGATCTGCGCGGCCATGCGTAGGCGGGGCAGGGTGCCTCGCATCCAGGTGGCGATATAAGCCAGTGTCTGCGGCTGAAGCTGATCGATGAAGATGGAGGCGCGCAGATCGGTCATTGCGCGTCACCTTTCAGGCCCTTGAGCTCTTCGAGAATAAGGCGGCGCAGTTCATTTCTATCGACCGAAGGGGTAGCGGACGGCGATGGTGTTTGCGCCGCTGTTACCGAAGGCGCAGGCACCGCGCGGGGCTGCGATACCGTCGACAGATCGATACCCTCCAGGTCGGCATAGCTGTCGCGCTCGAAGGCAATCTTCGTCCAGTGGACGAGATGTTGCGGGCCGACGTTTTCGCCGACGGAAGACCGTCCCGCATAGCCGGTGCCGATCATGAAAGACGGCGGAAGATAGGTCGCAAACCCGGCTGCGCCCTGGCTGCACGGCGCATTGACCACTACGCGATAGACCGGCACGGCCTGCGAGAAGGCGACGAGGCGGTCGCGATCCTCGCCGTGAAACGCCGCCGAATGGCCCGCGCCTCGCTTCGACGCATGGCGGGCAAAGGTCACGGCCTGTTCGAAATCGACCGCCGCCGTCAGCGTCAGGACCGGGCATAGCTTTTCGCGGAACAGCAGATCGTCCTGCCCGGGACGACGGACGACAGGTACGAGAATTTTCGTCGCCGGATTAACGCGTATGCCGGCCTTGTCGGCGATCCACGCAGCTGATTTGCCAATGGCCTCGACGTTGAAGCCTTTGTCGGCCCAGAGGTAGTCGCGCAGGCGGTCGGTATCGGTCTCGTTGCAGATATGCGCGCCGGCGGTGCGCAGGGCACGCTCCACATTGCCGAAATTCTCTTCCAGCGTGAGGCAAATGCTTTCATTGGTGCAGAGGATCGAATTGTCGAAGCTCTTGCTTTCGACGAGGCATTTCGCGGCCCGATCGACATTGGCGGAGGGATCGACGAAAGCCACCGCATTGCCCGGACCGACGCCAATGGCCGGATTGCCGGACGAATAGGCGGCGCGGACCATCGCATTGCCGCCCGTTGCCATGATGACGTTGATCCGGTCGGACGACATGATGTCCTCGACCAGCGGCACGGAGGGGTTCTCGACGCACTGGATCAGGCCTGAGGGCGCGCCCGCCGCTTCTGCGGCCGCAGCCAGATGACGGGCGGCATCGGCGGAGCACTCCTTCGCCGCCGGATGCGGGCAAAGAACGATGGCGTTCCTGCTGAGAATCGCCAGCATCGCCTTGTAATAAACCGTGGCAACCGGGTTCGTGACAGGCGCCAGCGCGAAGATCACACCCGCCGGCTTGGGCAGTTCGACGATGTTGCGTTCTTCGTCGATGCGCGCGGAAACCAGGTCGAGATCGTGGTAGTAATCCAGCAGATCGTGGGTGCAGAGACGGTTCTTGACGGTCTTGTGTTCGACGACGCCATAACCGGTTTCTCGAACGGCCCATTCGGCATAATGCGGGGCCTTCTCATAGCCGGCCTTCGCAACGGCCCCTGCGATGCGCAGCACGGCGTCGCGGTCGAATGTCCGATAATATTTCGAGGCCCAGGCGGCGCGGTTGACCGCCATGCGGGCCGAGGACAGGTCGCGATCGGGCACATTCAGAAGCGCGGCATTACCCATTTACGCGGCCCTCTTCATGGTTTTCAGAAGCTGACGGGCGCGGGGCATGGATGCGTCGAACCGGTCCACGATCTCCTGGCAGAGTTCGACGTCCTTCAGCACGCCCGGCTTGAACTGGAGCACACGCTTGTCGAGCGAGGAGAAGATCGCCCAGACGCCGTTTTCGTAGAGCGCCCGCGAGACGGCGACCGCGCCTTCGGGATGGTCGAATTCCAATCCCAGCACGACGCCCCTTTGACGCACACCGACGAAAATATCGCTGTGGCGGGCCATCATCTCGGCGAGCGACTGAGCGAAGAAATTCGCCACGAAATCGATGTTGGAGATGACTTCCGGCCGCTGCAGCATTTCGATGACATGGTGGCCCATGAGGCAGCCGAGTTCGGACCCGCCCGCTGTCGAGATATGGGCCGCGCCATCCTCCACCTGCCACTGGCCGCACTCCTCGGTCACGAGGCAGGCGCTGATCGGGTAGAGACCGCCGCCGAGACCCTTGCCGCAGACGAAGATATCCGGCGTCAGGCCGTAGCCTTGCCAGCCCCACATCACGCCGGTGCGCATCAGCCCCGTCTGCACCTCGTCGGAAATGAACTTGGCGCCGTAGGCGTGGCAGAGGTCCTGGCAGGCCTTGAGATAGCCGTCATGCGGCATGGGGAAGCCGTAGGTCGCCGGAATGGTCTCGATGATGAAGGCGGCGACGTCGCCCTTCTTCAGTTCGCGTTCCAGAGCGTCCACATCGTTGAACGGCACCTGGGCGAATTCCTCCGGCCGGTCGGCAAGGAAGATTTTGGTGAAGCGTTCGTCGCCAGTCGCGACCGCCAGGCCCGAATGGCCGTGATAGCCTTTGATAATGGAGACAATTCTCTTGCGCTTGGTGGCATAGCGGGCGGTCTTGATGGCGATCTCGACCGCCTCCGCTCCGCCGGCGCCGAAGATGGCGTATTTCATGTGCGGAGCGGTCTTCACCAGCTTTTCGGCGAAGGCGGCGCGGGCGACGGATGGGAACCAGTGATTGCCCATGTCGAAGTAGTCGAGCCCCGACTTCAGAACCTCGACCAGTTCGGGATGGCGGTGGCCGAAATTGTAGGTGCCGCCGTTCAGGTGGAGGTCGATCAGGCGTTTGCCCGACATGTCATAAAGGAAGTAGCCTTCGCGCCGGTCGATCACCATCGGTGTCCCAGCTTCCTGCCAAAAGCTGACCTTGCCCGGATTCCAGTATTCCGCAGCTTTTTGAAGCAGCGCTTCCTTGGAATCGAAAGAGAAATAGCCGTAATCGAACACGTGATACCCTCTCTGGTTGCGCTACCCTTGCGCATTTCTGGCCGTCTGCCAACAAAAAATGTGGTATGTTGGTCAAAAAAGTTGGGAGTGGACGATTTCGGTGTCGGCGGTAGATTGCAGATCGGGAGGTCCACGGCGTTGAAAAGTCTATCGAAGAAGGCCCGGCGGCAGCAGCTCATCCTGGAGCAGCTGGAGATCAATCCGGCTATGCGAGTCGGCGAAATGGCGGATGAACTGGCGGTCTCCGCTGAAACGGTTCGGCGCGATCTCGCAGAACTCGACGCGTCCGGGCGGATCAGGCGCACCTACGGCGGCGCGGTACGGACGACGGTGTTCGAGCCGGTCCTTGCCGAGCGCCTGAAACAATATGTGCCCGAACGCGAGCGGATCGCGCGCCACGCCATGACGCTTATCGACAGTACGGAAAGTCTGTTCATCGGTGGCGGCGCGACGACGCTGCATTTCGCTCGCGCGCTGAAATCCGCGGACCGCAGGATCACGGTGCTGACGTCGTCATTGGGAATGGCGATCGAGCTGTCGGGCAATCCGCTGATCGAGGCGGTTTCGATGCCGGGCAAGGTCGAGCCGCGAGAAGGGATCGTCTACGGTCCGGAGACGCTGGAATATATCGACCGCTACCGCACCCCTCTCGCCATTATCGGTGCGTCCGCCATAGACGAGACCGGCGTCAGCGAGGCCCTTCGGAATGCGGCCCATGTCTATGAGGCGATGGTCGATGTGGCCGACCGGACCATCGTGTTGGCCGACCATTCCAAATTCGGCAACCGTTCCTTGCGGATGATCCTCGACTGGGGCCCGAATACGACTCTTGTCACGGATATTAGGCCCGAGCCCTGCATTCTCGCCGCGCTCGAGGAAAGCGGCGCAAAAGTGGAGATCGCGCCCGACAACGGCTGAAACGGCCCGCCGGTTCGAGGCATAATGCAGCCGACGTCTCCTAATTTCGGCGTTCGCTAGACCGTGCCGCCGAGGCTGCCTTCCAGTTCGACCAGTTCCTGGCCGCCGGCCATCATGTCCTGCAATTCGTCGGCGGTGATCTCGCCGCGTCTGGCCGTGCCGAAGGTCTGGCCGCGATTGAGAACGGTGAACCGGTCGCCGACGGCCATGGCATGACGGACATTGTGGGTGATGAACACCACGGCGATGCCCTGTTTGCGCACCTTGTCGATGGTCGCCAGCACATTGGCCGTCTGCCGGACACCGAGCGCGGATGTCGGCTCGTCCAGGATCAGCACCTTGGCGCCGAGATAGACCGCGCGGGCAATGGCGACGGTCTGGCGCTCGCCGCCGGAGAGGGTGCCCACGGCCTGGTCCGGCCCACGCAGACTGATGCCCATCTTGCGCATCTCATCCATGGTGATCTTATTGGCCTTCTCATGGTCGAAGAATTTGAGCGGTCCGATCCTTTTCAGCGGCTCATTGCCCATGAAGAAGTTCCGGCTGACCGACATGAGCGGGATCATGGCCAGATGCTGGTGGACGGTCGCGATACCTGCATCGATGGCGTCGCGCGGATCGTCGAAATTCATCGGCGCGCCGTCGAAATGGATTTCGCCGGCTGTCGGCGTGTAGACGCCCGACATGATCTTGATGAAGGTGGATTTGCCGGCTCCATTGTCGCCAAGCAGGCAATGGCACTCTCCCGGAAGGACATCGACCGACACGCCGGCAAGGGCGATCACCTTGCCGAAGTGCTTCTCGATGTTTTCCATGCGGATGATCGGTTCAGCCATTTCAGCGCTCCCCCGTGATCATGCGGCGGATGTAGGTGTTCAGAATAACCGCCGCGAGCAGAATGACGCCGAGGAAGACCCGGAAGAGCGAACTTTCGACGCCGGCGAAGAACAAGCCCTGCTGGACCACGCCGAAGATCAGCGCGCCGAGCGCGGCGCCGATCACCGAGCCGTAGCCGCCGGTCAGAAGCGCGCCGCCGATCACCACCGCGATGATGGCCTCGAACTCTTTCAAAAGGCCGCGATCGGCGCCGGCGGAGCCGAACTCCATCACCTGACATGTGGCGAAGACGGTGGCGCAGAAGGCGGTGAACATGAACATCAGCACCTTCACCCGGTTGACCGGCACGCCGGAATTGCGCGCCGCTTCGGCATCGCCGCCGGATGCAAAGATCCAGTTGCCGAACTTCGTTTTCGTCAGGAGGATATGGCCGAAGATCACCAGTGCGATGGCCCAGACGATCAGCATGGGAATACCGTCAACCACGGGCTGTCCCTCGCGTGCGCCGCGGGTGAAGGTTTCGATAATGTCCTGATCGCCGAGCCACTGGAAAAGCCCCTTGAACAGCGTGCCGCCGAACAGGAACGCCAGCCAGTCGCCCTCGGCTGCATCGGAAATGCCGCCGATGATTGTCTTCCGCTCGATGGTCTGCGGAAGGTAGATCGTGAAGCCGCGAAGGATGAAGAGGAAGGCGAGCGTGACGATGAAGCTCGGGAGCCCGGTGCGGACGACGATGAAGCCGTTCAACGCGCCGATCGCGATGCAAAGGGCGAATGTCAGGATAATCGACATCCAGACCGGCCAGCCGAGCGTCACCGAGAAGATGGCGATGATCATGCCGGCAAAGCCGATCATCGATCCGACGGAAAGGTCGAACTCGCCGGCGATCATCAGAAGGCAGGCGCCGACGGCGATGATCATGAACTGAGCCGAGACCTGACTCCAGTTCAGCACGCCCTGGCTGGAAAACATGCCGCTGTCGAAAGCGAAGAGAAGAAAGAGGGCGAAGACGACGGCCGTGCCGACGATGCCGCCAAGTTCCGGCCGAATGAGGGCTTCACGGAACCGCGACCGGGTTTTGATGCGTTCGTCGACTTCCGGCGTGACATTCGATGCGTCGGACATGACCGCCTCACGAATTCTGTTCGGATGGAAAAAGGGCGGCCATCACGAATGACGGCCGCCGCGCATTGTCTCGAATCAGCGGTATTCGCCGGCGAACTGCTCGATCTTTTCAAGACCGTCTGCGGTAACGAAGCCGGGACCGGAATTGATGTTGTTGCCGGGCAGCACGCCATAGCGGTGATAATTCGTCAGAATGACAACCGGCAGGTAGGCCTGCAGGAAGGGCTGCTGGTCGATGCCCCATTCGATCACGCCGTCCTTGATGCCTTTGACGATCTCCTCGCCCAGATCGAACGTGCCGAAATAGATGTCGCCGGCCATGCCGTTGTCCTGAAGGGCCAGCATGGTGGGATCGGCCGAAACCGGGCCGAGCGTCAGGACGGCGTCGGTATCAGGATTTGCCGAAAGATAGGCCTGAACCTTGTTCTTGATTTCCGCCGGGTCGGCGCCGCTATCCAGCATGGAGTTGCCAAGTTCGACACCGAGCCCGTCGGCAAAGCCCTGACAGCGATCGACGAGGGTCGGCTGCTGGATCGAGTGGTTCACGCACAAGAAAGATGTCACGCCGTCCTTCTTGGCACGCTCGCCGGCGGCCTTGCCGGCATCGTATTCGGGCTGGCCGACATACATCAGCGCGCCGACTTCGCTCGCCTGTTCGGCCGAGCCGGTGTTCATGATGATCACGTCGACGCCGCTGGCGATCGCGTTCTTGATCGGCTGCTGCAGAACGTCGTAATCGGCCAGCGTGGTGATGATGCCATCCGGCGCCGAAGCGGCGGCCTGTTCGATGATGCGCGCCATGTCGGCAATATCGCCGGTCGGCGGATTGCGGTATTCGACTTCGACGCCCATCTGCTCGCCGGCAAGCGCGATCCCGTTCTTGATCGTGTTCCACCAGCTGTCGCTGTCGGGTGCGTGGCTGACGAGGACATATTTCTCGCCTTCCGCGACGGCCTGCGTCGCCACCGCCATCGGCGTCGCGACGATCGCCGTTGCCAGAGCCAGTTTCTTCCATAGTGAGATCATGCGTTCCTCCCAAACTTGACCGTCCTCGGTCCGAAGAGTGGTCCTCCGACCGTCTTCGCCACAAGGATAAGCACACAGCCGATCACTTTGCAACCGGTTGCAAAAAAATCGTTCCAGTTTAAGGATGTATTGGTTAGAAGGTCTGCGAAATCGGCTTGGGGCCTGACCGAGAATGGTTGTCACGTTGAAGGATGTTGCAGAGCGGGCGGGCGTGTCGCGATCCGCGGTCTCGCGCACGTTCACCGATGGGGCGTCCGTTTCCATCAAAATGCGGCGCAAGGTCGAAAAGGCCGCGCGCGAACTCGGTTACAGTCCCAATGCATTGGCCTCTTCGCTAACGACGGGCCGGACCAAGCTGATCGGGCTTGTCTCCAACAATTTTCACAACCCGATCTTTCTGGAAGTGTTCGACCTCTTCACGCGCGGTTTGCAGGATCGCGGTCTTCGTCCGTTGCTGGTCAATCTGTCGGACGAAACCGATCCCGAAAATTCCGTGCGAATGCTGCGTCAATATTCGGTGGATGGCGTCGTGGTGGCATCGTCCACCCTGCCGCACGGGTTTGCGAAGGCGTTTCGCGATGCGGGTGTGCCGGTCGTCCACAGTTTCGGGCGCTACTCGTCCAACCCTCAGGTGCATGTCGTCGGGATCGACAATGTGGAATGCGGTCGGACGGCAGCCGCGACGCTGGTCGAGCGGGGCTATTCCAACGTCGCCTTTCTCGGCGGACCGGAAGCGGCAACCTCGACCCAGGACCGCTATGCGGGTTTCCTAAGCGAACTGGCCAAGCACCCGAATATAAAACTCAGCCATTCCTTCGCCAATGCCTATTCGTTCGACGCCGGCCGGGACGAAATGCTGCGTCTTTTGAAGAACGAGCCGGCCGAGGCCTATTTCTGCGGTGACGATGTGCTGTCCATCGGCGCGCTGTCCGCGATAAGGGAAAGCGGTCTATCCGTGCCGGGCGATATCGGGCTGATCGGGCTGAACGACATGGAAATGGCGCGCTGGCAGAATATCGACCTTACAACGATCCATCAGCCGATCCGGCAGATCGTCAACTCCTCCATCGAACTGATGGAAGCGACCCTGACCGAGCCGCAGCGCTATCCGGAAGCGCGCATCTTTCCCTGCACGGTGATCGAACGGGGCACGCTGCGCCCCGTTTCGACGAACGCCTAGCGCGTCCTAGCGAAACAAAGGCGGGCGGGCATCCACCCATTCGCCGTTCCGCTTGCCGCTTTCCGCAACCGCAAACACCGCCGCCATGGAGCGCAGCCCGTCCTCGGCGCGTGGGTAGAGGTCGGCGGCCGGGTCCATGTCGCGGCCGTCCTTTGCGGCGCGGATCGCTTCGGCCAGATCGCTGTAGATATTGGCGAAGGCGAGCGGCATGCCCTCTGCATGGCCGATGGTGACGCGCGTGCTGCGATCGGCTTCCGGCGACAAATTGGCTTCGCCGCGTTCGATGATCTGTAGTCGCTCGCCAAGCGGCATCCAGTAGAGCTGGTTCGGCTGTTCCTGCGCCCAGCGCAACCCGCCTTTCTCGCCGAAGACCTGCAGCGTCAGGCCGTGCTGACGGCCAATGGCGATGGACGAGGTCCAAAGCCGCCCGACCGTACCGCCATCGAAGCGCAGATTGACCATGGCATCGTCTTCAAGCGTCCGGCTATCAATGCAGGACACCGTGTCGGCGGAAAGACGCTCGGCGTTCTGGCCGATGACGAAACTGGCCATGTGCAAGGCGTGGATGCCGCAATCGGCGAACTGCGCCGACACGCCGGCCTGGGCCGGGTCGTAGCGCCAGCGCACACGCGGATTGTCCATATCGGCGGCATCGGCATGATGGCCATGGGCGAATTCGGCCACGACCAACCGGACGCGCCCAAGGTCTCCGCGCGCCACCATCGCCTTCATATGCCGGACAAGCGAGTAGCCGGTATAGCCGTAATTCACCGCGCAGATTCGGCCGGTCTTTTCCGAGAGGCGAACAATGTCCTCGCCTTCCTCGACAGTCATGGTCATCGGCTTTTCGCAGAGCACGTGAAAACCGTTCTCCAGAAAGGCCTTCGTGATCTCGAAATGCGTGGCGTTCGGTGTTGCGACCGTCACGAGATCGACGCGGTCGTCACGGCCTTTCTCGCCTTCCAGCATTTCGCGCCAATCGCCATAAGAGCGGTCCGGCGACAGACCCAGGCGCTGACCGTAGTCGCGGCCCGCTTCGGGCCGGTGATCGAGCGCACCGGCGGTGAATTCGAACAGACCGTCGAGGCCCGCGCCGAGACGGTGTGCCGGGCCGATCTGGCTGCCTTCGCCGCCACCGATCATGCCCCATTTCAGCTTTGCCATGTGAAGACGCTCTCAGTTGAAGCCGATGGATTGCAGATATTCGCGGTTCTTTTGCGCATCGCCGAGCGGGTCTGGATCGAGCGTCGGATCGCAATCCTGCTCGACCGTGCACCAGCCTTCGAAGCCGGCATCGAGCAGCACCTGGCGGACGGCCGGAAAGTCGACATCGCCTTCGCCGAGATTGCAGAAAATGCCCTGGCCGCAGGCCTCGTAGAAGCCGGTCCGGCTATCGACCGCCTGGGCCTTGATTGCCGGATCGATATCCTTGAAGTGCATGTAGGAAATGCGGTCTATATGCCGCTTCATGAACGCTACCGGATCGTAGCCCGCATAGGAGTGATGGCCGGTGTCGAAGCAGATCTTCAGAATTTTTTCGTCGACCTCTTCGAGCAGCCGCTCCAGTTCCGGCTCGAAATCCAGGAAGCCGCCCGCATGGGCGTGGATGCCGACCGTCAGGCCGTATTCCTCGGTGCCGATCCGGGCGCTTTCGGCGATCCGGTCGCGATAGGCCGCCCATTCGGCCTTGTCCATCTGTTCGGCCTCGTCGTTTCGCCCCGCCGTCGGCGCGCGGCGCGGCGAGATGGAATCGATCAACACCAGATGCTGCGCGCCATGCGCCTTGAGCGCCCTTGCCGTGCGGTGGGTGCCATCCAGCACGTGCAACCATTGATCGGGATCGTGATAGGCGCGGAACACCACGCCGCCGACAAGCTCAAGATCGTGCTCGGCGAGGCCATCCGCCAGCATGGCGGGATCTTCAGGCATGAAGCCGACCGGCCCAAGCTCGATACCCTTATAGCCCGCCTCTGCGCATTCCTTCAGCACGGTCTGCCATGCCGGGTTGCGCGGATCGCCAGCAAATTCCACACCCCAGGAGCAGGGCGCGTTGCCAATCCGGATCGTCATCTTTCCACCCTCAATGTCTAGAAATCTTCGATGTTTTTCCAGGCGCCGTCCTGCGACGAGGCCAGAACGGCCGCGACGATGCGATTGACCTCGTGGCCGTCCTCGAAGGTCGGCCAGACGTGTTCGCCCGTCTCGATCGCGCGCAGGAAATCGCGCGCTTCGATGATGATCTGATCCTGGTAGCCGGTGCCGTGGCCGGGTCCCTGACAGAACGGCTCATAGTCGGGATGGGCCGGGCCCGTCAGGATCTTGCGGAAACCGCGCTCGGCTTCGAGGTCGTCGGCGCGGTAGAACCAGAGCGCGTTCTGGTCTTCCTGATCAAAGCGGATCGCGCCCTTCGTGCCCGTAATCTCGTAGGCGTAGCCCATCTTCCGGCCCGTCGCGATGCGGGAGAAGTACATCTGCCCCATCGCGCCGTTTTCGAAACGGCACATCATCTGTGCGTGATCGTCATTGTCGACCGCGCCGCCCGGACGGGTTTCGTGAACGGTCTCGACAAGACCCATCACCTGGGCGATCGGGCCGATAAGCCCAAGGCTCGCATTGATCATATGCGGCGCCAGATCGCCCATCGTACCATTGGCCATGCCGGTGGTTCGCCACGATGTCGGCTTTTCGGGGTCGGCATAGAAATCCTCGGTGTGCTCGCCGCGAAACCAGGTGATGTCGCCGATCTGCCCCTCTGCGATGAGTCGGCGCGCATATTGGCTGGCGGGCGTACGGATATAGTTGAAGCCGACCATGTTCGGCACGCCGGACTTTTGCGCCGCCGCGACCATGGCCGCGCTGTCTTCGAGCGAAGCGCCGAGTGGTTTTTCGCAAAAGACGGGCTTGCCGAGCGCAAAGGCGGCTTCGGCGATGGCGCGATGCGTTTCCTGGGGGGTCGCGATGACGATGGCTTCGACGTCGGGGTTTCCGACAAGCGTGCGCCAATCGCCGGTCGCCTGAGTAAACCCATAGGCTTTGCGGTAGCGCTCGGCACTTTCGGGCGTCGAGGCGCAGATCATCTGTAGACGAGGCCGCAGCGCGGTGTCGAACACTGCGCCGACGGCGGCCATTGCTACGGAGTGCGCCTTTCCCATATAGCCGCCGCCCAAGACGCCAATCCCAATTTTCGACACCCCAAAACTCCCAAACCACGAAATTCAGTTTGCAACCGGTTGCAAACTTTGTATCCTGTCATTCCGACACTCGCAAGCAGCATTCGGCGCAGGGACGAAAAACCGAGAGGGCTCCTAGGGATATGACGAGCGACGAGACCATGACCCTGACCACGGCGCAAGCGATCATTCGCTGGCTAGCCAACCAGTATATCGAGATCGACGGCGAGGAGATGCGCCTTTGCGGCGGCGGGTTCGGCATTTTCGGTCATGGCAACGTCACCTGTCTCGGCGAAGCGCTCTACAATGTCCGCGAGGAACTGCCCCTTTATCGCGGACAGAACGAACAGAGCATGGGGTTCGCCGCCGCCGGCTATGCCAAGCAGTGGTTGCGTCAGCGTTTCATGTTCTGCACGGCGAGCGCCGGGCCGGGCACCTCCAATCTGTTGACTTCGGCGGCGCTTACCCATGCCAACCGCCTGCCAATGCTGCTGCTCTGCGGCGATACGTTCGTCACGCGACTGCCAGACCCCGTCTTGCAGCAGATGGAGAATTTCTACGATCCGACGCTCGGGGTGAACGACGCTTTCAGGCCGGTGGTGCGCTACTGGGACCGGATCACCCATCCGGCGCAGATCGTCCAGTCGCTTCCGAATGCCATCGCGACCATGCTCGATCCAGCCGATTGCGGCCCGGCCTTTCTCGGCCTGCCGCAGGACGTGCAGGGCTGGACATACGATTATCCCGCCGTCTTCTTCGAGAGAAAGGTGCATCGTATCCGCCGGCAGAGCCCGGACGATTTGGAAATCGCCGATGCGCTCGCCGCCCTGTCCAAGGCCCAGCGGCCGATGATCATTGCGGGCGGCGGCGTGCAGTATTCGCGGGCTGTCGACGAATTGACCGCCTTTGCCGAAACGCACCGGATCCCAGTCGTCGAAACCATTGCCGGGCGCGCCAACATGCTGGCGACCCATCCGCTCAATATCGGACCGGTCGGCGTGACCGGCTCCAACAGCGCCAATGCGATTGCCGAGAAGGCGGACGTCATTCTGGCCGTGGGCACGCGCCTTCAGGACTTCACGACCGGCTCATGGACGGCCTTTGCGAAGGAAGCGCAGATCGTTTCCATCAATGCGGCGCGGCACGATGCCGGCAAGCATCGGTCCTTGCCGGTGGTCGGCGATGCGAAGCTGTCGCTCGAAAAACTGGGCGAAGCGCTCGATTATCGCGCGCCGGACGACTGGGTATCGTTTGCGCGCGACCAGCGGAAAACATGGGACGCCTATGTCGCCGACAATGTCTCCCACGACGGCAATCGGCCGAACTCCTATGCTCAGGCCATCGGCGTCGTGAACGACCTGTGCGATTCGCGCGACCGGATCGTCGCGGCGGCAGGCGGCCTGCCGGCAGAAGTTACGGCCAACTGGCGGACGCTCGCCACCGGAACGGTCGATGTCGAATTCGGCTTTTCCTGCATGGGCTACGAGATTTCCGGGGCCTGGGGTGCGCGGATCGCGCAGAGCGAACGCGAGCCGGAGCGCGACACCATCGTCTTCATCGGCGACGGCTCGTACATGATGCTGAACTCGGACATCTATTCGTCGGTTCTGAGCCGCAAGAAGCTGATCGTCCTCGTGCTCGACAATGGCGGTTTCGCCGTCATCAACAAGCTGCAGAACAATACCGGCAATGAGAGCTTCAACAATCTGCTCGAACATTGCCCGACGATTCCCGAGCCCTTCGCGGTCGATTTCGAGGCGCATGCCACTTCGCAGGGCGCCATTGCCGAGACCGTTTCCAACCCCGCCGAGCTTGGTGAGGCGTTTGAGCGCGCCCAGCAAAGCGACCGCACCCATGTGATCGTCATGAAGGTCGATCCCTATGAGGGCTGGACGACCGAGGGCCATGCCTGGTGGGAGGTCGGCACCCCGCACATTACCGAAAGCGAGAGCGTGCGCAAAGCGCATCTCGAGACAGAAGCCAACCGAAGCAAGCAGAGGAGGGGTGTCTAATGAAGCGTTTCAAAGCAGAAACCGCGATTGTCAGTGAGATCGTGGAGGAACTGTTGCATGGCGGCGGTGCGGTGGGCATTTCCGGTCTCTTCACGCCCGAGGAGATCGCAGAAGCGCGGTCCATCGTTATGGAGTATTCGGAACAGGCAGCGGAGAAGGTCACGCATTTTCAGGGTGCCGCACAGGAAGAGGGCAAGCTCAATCTGCAGCGGCGCGTCTGGAACCTGCTGGCCAAGGGCGCGATCTTCGAGCGGATGGCCACCCATCCGAAACTGATGGAAATCCTGCGCGCCTTTCTTGGCACCGAATTCATCATGGGTTCGATCGCGGCGAACCGCATCCTTCCGGGCGGTCCCGGCCAGGAGCCTCACGTCGATTACCCCTATTGGGATTTCCACAAGCCCAATACCCATCCCGTTGGTCTCAACGCATCCTTTCCGATGAACGCGCAGGTTTCGATCCTGCTCGACCCCTTCACCGAGGAGAGCGGGGCAACTGGTTATCTTCCCGGATCGCAGAAGGAACTGCGCTATCCGACGTCGGAAGACCGGTTTTTCGAGCGCTGCGAACGGATGACGGGCGAGCCCGGCGATGTGGCCCTCTTTTACGGTGCGACCTGGCATTGCGCCATGCCGAACAGGGCCGATCACGACCGCAGCGCGATCCTGATCCAGTATCTGCCAAAATGGGTGAAGCCGATGGAGGACATGCCGGCAGCGCTGCCGCAGTCGGTCATCGACGAGGCGCATCCGGATCTGCGCCAGCTGCTGGGACTGAACTATCCCTATCCCGAGGTTCTGGACGCCGCGAAAGCCGGTAACACCGAAGGCCGTCAATGACCATATCGTCGCTTCTGGAAGGCATCGCCAAGCGTGACTTCCTGGTCATCGGCCGGGTCGGAATGGATCTGTCCCCAACGCCGCCCGGCACCCGCACGCAGGATGCGCAGACCATGATGGTGGCGATGGGGGGCAGTTCGGCCAATATCGCGGCCGGGCTGGTGAAATTGGGTTGCCGTGCGGCGCTGATGACATCGGTCTCCGACGATGCGGTGGGCTGGTACTGCGAGAATCAGCTCGATGCCTACGGGGTCGACCGAACGCATGTGAAGCGCATTCGCGGCGAGGAACGGACCTCTCTTGCCGTCTACGAGACGCGGATCGCGGAGCATCAGTCGGTCATCTACCGCAACAATGCCGCCGACTTTCAGATGAGCGTAGCCGATGTGGAAGCTGTCGATTACAGCCGCTACGGCGCGCTTATCACCGCCGGCACGGTTTTCGCTGCAGATCCTTCGCGTTCGGCGACGTTCCGGGCCTTCGAACTGGCGCGCAAGGCGGGCCTGCCAATCATTTTCGACATCGACTACCGCCCCTATAGCTGGCCATCGGCCGAATTCGCGGAAGATGTGCTGTCACGTGCCGGCGCATTGTCCGATATCATCGTCGGCAATGACGAGGAATTCGGCTTCATGGCCGGCAATATCGCCAAGGGGCGGGGCAAGGCCCGCGAACTTGCCGCTTCATCGGCCGGCATCGTCGTCTACAAAATGGGGCCCAAAGGCGCTGAGACCTTCGCCGATGGCGAAGCATTTCGCACCGGCATCTATCCGGTGGAAGCCATCAAGCCGACCGGTGCGGGCGACAGCTTCATGGCCGGTTTCCTTGCTTCTTTGTCGAAACGGCGCGCGATGAAGGAAGCCGTTCTGCGCGGTTCGGCCTGCGCATCGATCGTTGTCTCGAAACCAGGATGCGCCCCCGCCATGCCCGATGCCGAAGCGCTGGAAGCCTTTCTGGCGTCCCATCCCGGCCCAACAGAATCCTGAAAGGACGTCCCATGCATATCGCGCCCCACGAAAATCAGAATAAACCGATCGTCGATGCCGATCACGATCTGGTGCCGCTCAACTATTTCAACATCGTCAAGCTGAAGAAGGGCGAGACCTTCGATTATGCGGTGCCGGGCTACGAGACCTGCGTGGTACCGGCGACCGGCACGGTGAAGGTCGCAGTGGAAGGCGCCGTATACGACAATCTCGGCAACCGCACCGTCGATGTGTGGGACGGCGAGCCGGAAGGCGTCTACGTGCCGGTCGGTGCGAAGGTGACGATCACATGCCTGAGCGACGAAACCGAGACCTTCATCGCCGGCGCGAAATACGACAAGGTTCTGGAGCCCTTCGACGTGCGCGAGGCCGAACTCGATCTTGTGCAGTACGGCTCGGACGAAACGAAGACGCACCGCAAGATCAAGCATATTCTCGGCACGAAATATCACGACAAGGTGGGCCGTCTGCTCGTCAGCGAACTTTTCACCGTGGGGCAGGGCGGCTGGTCCGGCTTTCCGAGCCACAAGCACGATACCGACCGTAAGGGCGACGATGGCGAGATGATCGAAACCCGCCATGACGAGACCTACAATTTCCGGTTCCGGCCCAATTACGGCTCGGGTATGCAGATGCTCCAACGCCAGGACAACGAGCCGGGCGACGCCTATCACATCATGGACGGCTCCACGATTCTGATCGACAAGGGCTACCACCCCTGCGCCGCGTTACCGGGCTATGAAATGTACTACTTCACCATTCTCGGCGGGCTCAGCCAGCGCAGCCTTAAGCAATATTTCCAGCCGACGCATGACGCGCAGCTGCACACCATTCCGGGCATTCTGGACATGGTGGCGAAGTTCAAATGACGCTTGCGACGCTGGAAGAGGTGCTGCGGCCGGCGCTGTCGGACGGTTACGCCGTGGCGGGCCTTGTCACGCTCGGCTGGGAGGACATGCGCGCCTATGTGGCCGCGGCCGAGGCGGAGAACTGTCCGGTGATCCTGCAGGCTGGCCCGTCCTGCCGGGCGCACACGCCTTTGCCGATCCTCGGCAAGATGTACCGTCATCTGGCGGAAGGCGCGAGCGTGCCGGTCGTCGCCCATCTCGATCATGGCTACACGGCGGAGGAATGCCGCGAGGCGATCGACAGCGGCTTCACCTCGGTGATGTACGACGGATCGCGCAAGCCCTTGCCGCAGAACATCGACGAGACCGCTGCCATCGCCGAAATGGCGCATAGCGCCGGCGTCTCATGCGAGGGTGAGATCGGCTTCGTCGGCTATTCGGGGGGCGAAGGGTCCGACGGCACCGATCCCGACGAGGCCAGCCGCTTCGCGCGCGAGACGGGGGTGGACGCCATGGCGATCTCGGTCGGCAATGTCCATCTGCAGCAGGACCAGGAAGGCGGGCTCGATGAAGAGCGCATCCGCGCCATCGAGGCGGTGACGGACGTGCCGCTCGTCATCCATGGCGGATCGGGCGTGCCGGTGGCGCAGCGCCGGACGCTGGCGCACGGTTCCAGAATCTGCAAATTCAATATCGGCACCGAGCTGCGCATGGCGTTCGGCAATGCATTGCGCGAAGCTGTCGAGCGGGACGCGAGCCGGTTCGACCGGGTGGCGATCCTCAAGGAAACGCACGATCCTGTCGTCGCGGCGGCGCGAATTGTTTTGCAAGCATTCAAGAAGGACTGACATGCTGAAGATCGGACTATTGGGATGCGGCCGTATCGGACAGGTTCACGCCCGCTCGGTCGGACAGGTCGATGGCGCGGTCGTGACAGCGGTCGCGGATGCCTTCGCCGAACCGGCCGAAACGTTGGCAAGGAAGACCGGCGCGACGGTCATGGAAACCGAAGAGTTGATTGCGAGCGGCGATGTGGATGCCGTCGTTATCGGCACGCCGACCGATACCCATTATGAACTGATCCATGCCGCCGCCGCTGCCGGCAAACCCATTTTCTGCGAAAAGCCGGTCGATCTGTCGGTGGACCGCATTCGCGATTGCATTGCCGCCGTGGAAAAGGCCGGCGTGCCGTTTCTGTCCGCCTTCAACCGGCGGTTCGATCCGAATTTCGCCAATCTGCAGAGCCGGATCGTGGAAGACGAGATCGGCCATGTGGAGATCGTGACGATCCTGTCGCGCGACCCAAGCCCGCCGCCGATCGATTACATCAAAAGCTCCGGCGGGTTGTTTCGCGACATGATGATCCACGATTTCGACATGGCCCGCTTTCTGCTCGGCGAAGAGCCGGTCAGCGTCTATGCGGTCGGAGCCGCTCTGGTCGATCCGAATATCGGCGAAGCCGGCGATGTCGATACGGCCGCCGTGACGCTCACCACCGCCTCCGGAAAAATCTGTCAGATTTCCAATTCGCGGCGCGCCACCTATGGCTACGATCAGCGGATCGAGGTGCACGGTTCGCGTGGTATGCTTCGCGCGGCGAACGTTCTGGAAAATACGGTCGAGGTGGCGTCCGGGGCCGGTTTTCGCGCGGCGCCGGCGCAACATTTCTTTCTGGAGCGTTACGAAGCCGCCTATCGCGCCGAGATGGAACACTTCATCGAGGCCGTTCTCGATGGCACGCAGCCGACGCCCGGTATTCGCGACGGTCTGCGCGCACAGATGCTCGCCGATGCCGCTGCCCGTTCGCTCGCAGAAGGCCAGCCCATCGCGATCGCCGACGCATAGGGCGCCGATGCACCATCGGGCGACGTCAGGCGCTACGGTGTTTGTGCGCTTGCCATGGATGCGCGACGGTTGACCCAGGCAAGGCTCGCGGGAGCCCAGCCGAGAACGAGGAACGATCCCGCCCAGGACGACGAAAAGGAGCAGGCCCGGCAGGCGAAAGCGCCTGTCCAGCGCGACCGCGCCCAGGGCCCAACCATCGCCGGAGCGGCTCGCAGCGGTGTTGACCCACATCGCCCGGCCATCTCCCGATGGCGAGAAGGAGCCGTAGGACAGAAACACGGCTGCGAGGCAAAGAGTCACGGACAGGAGCGTAAAGGACAGGGCCCCGCCCAGGCCGATCATCACAATTGTCGCAGCTCCGTAAGGAACGAAAAGCGAGACGCCGCCGATCCAGCGCCATTTCCGCAGAATGTTGATCGTCAGACCGGCCATCGCGACCGTGCCGAAATAACCATGGAGCCAGAAGGGCGCGCTAGGCTCGCCGCCAACCAGAAACGGCGCGATGCTGGCGCCCAGTATGCCGACGGCGGCCAGCAAAGGACCGCAGAACCAGCCTCCTCCGTGGTCGGCTGTCCCCTGCCGATAGACGGTTTTGCGGCTGGAGCGGCGGGTTCGATAGGGGTAATCGGAGTTGCAGGTTCGGCAGGCTCGGCCGGTACCGCAGGTTCGGTCAGAGCGGGGCGCCCTCTCTCCTGCGCGCCGATCGTCGCTTTCCCTTGCACCAGAAGCGTCTCCAGCCGCCTTATGCGCGTGTTCTGTTTGGCGACCATCACGAACAGCACGGCGATGGATACCGGCACGAGCCAGTACGATCAAAACGAGACAGTTGAAGAACGGCATTGCGCGGACTACTGGAATCGAAAAGTCTGCCGATCCTGCACGATATTCGTAAACGGAACCGGCTTCCCTCAAACCCAATATTCTCCCGGGCCGCTACTGCGTATGCAGGGATATCCTCGAGCTCATGGCCATCCCCCGTGCTTTCAGGGCAGGGGTTCGACAATACGACAATCAACTGGACGCCAGACCGGGAACCACCATCAGGACTCAAGAATTTTACACGTGTAAATATTATGTTCGTCGGTTCGCTAATTTGACACGGTTCGTATCTGCGTAAAGGTACGGCGCCACTATGGAGCGGTAAGGCAGGCGATGAAAAAGCAGAAGATCGATACGATGAAGGAGTTGTCGGTGGCGATCGGCGTCTCCCGGCCCACCCTTTCGCGTTATTTTCAGGACCCGCAAAGCGTTCGCCGTTCTACTGCGGCGCGAATCCAGCGGGAGCTGGAAAAGATCGAATATGTGCCGAACTTCTTCGCCACGCGGATGAACCGGAAGACGACCGGGCTGATCGGCGTCATCATCCCCTATCTGAACGACCTCTTCTTCACCAAGCTTTTGCAGGCCATTGAGATCGCCGCGATGGATGCGGGGTTCACCGTCATTATGCAGTGCTCCCATTTCGATCCGGATATCGAAGCGCGGGCCGCCCAAACCTTTATGTCGATGAGCGTGGATGGCGCGCTCGTCGTGCCGCTCGGCAATCAGAGCGACCTGAAAACCTATGAACGACTGCAAGAACGGTTGCCCTTCGTTCTCGTGGACTCCCGGCCGACAACGATGCCGAATGTCGATTTTGTGGGCAGCGATCACTGGCAGAGCACGGGTCTGATCACCGAATATCTCTGCCGTGTCGGGCCGCCGCCCATATTCCTCGCCATGCCGCGCGTGAACTTCAACGCCATGGAGCGCGAACACGCCTATATCGAATGTATGGAACGGCTCGGCCATGAGCCGGAGGTCGTTGGCACCGAACTGATCGAGGATTTCTGGTATTTCGAGGAGCACGGCGAGGCGGTGATGAATGCCGCTTTCGCGCGTGGCCAATACATCGACCGATCCGTTCTTTGCGTCAACGACCGCGTCGCCATTGGCGCGTTGCGTGCGGCATCGCGTCACGGCCTCGTTCCCGGGCGTGGCGCGAAGGGCGGATTGCGGATCGCCGGCCATGACGATTATCCGCTCTGCCCCTTCACCGCGCCATCGCTGACGACCGTTGCGCAAAATGTCGATGCGATCGGCAAGGCCGCCGTGTCGCGACTGGTTCAGAAGATGCGGGGCGGCTTTGCCCCCGGCCAACCGGAAATTCAGCTGTTCGACGGAGCGTTAAAGCTTCGCGAGTCGGCCTAGCCCAAAACGGCGGTTGGCGTGCCACAATCGGCAGTCGCCGTTTTCAGTTGACGCGGCGCAACTTTCCTCCTTATATTTTCCCCGTGTAAAGTTTCTGGGAGGATACTATGATTTCGAAGCGCACCCTTTTGGGGTCCGCCGTGGGCTTTGGCCTTGTGGCGGGTCTTTCGACATCGGCCATGGCCGATACCATCACGGTGGCCACCGTGAACAATGGCGACATGATCCGGATGCAACAGCTCTCGCCGCAGTGGGAGAAAGAGACCGGCCACACCATCGAATGGGTGGTTCTGGAAGAAAACACGCTGCGCCAGCGCGTCACCCAGGACATCGCCACCAAGGGCGGCCAGTTCGACGTGATGACGATCGGCACCTACGAGGTTCCGATCTGGGCAAAGCAAGACTGGCTGGTGCCGCTTGAGAACATGCCCGACGGCTACGACGCCGACGATATCCTGCCCTCAATCGCCGGGGGGCTTTCGGTCGACGGCACGCTCTACGCCGCGCCATTCTACGGTGAAAGCTCAATGGTCATGTATCGCACGGACCTGATGGAAAAGGCCGGCATGGAAATGCCGGATGAGCCTACCTGGACGGATATCGCAAAGGCCGCCGAGGCGATGCATGATGGCGAGAACGAGATTTACGGGATCTGCCTGCGGGGCAAGCCCGGCTGGGGCGAGAACACCGCCTTCCTGACCACCATGGCCAATTCCTTCGGCGCGCGCTGGTTCGACATGGACTGGAAGCCGCAGTTCGACAGCCCAGAATGGAAGGAGAGCTTCACCACCTATCTCGACCTGATGAACAAATACGGTCCTCCGGGCGCGGCGTCGAACGGCTTCAACGAAAACCTGTCGCTGTTCCAGCAGGGCAAGTGCGGCATGTGGATCGACGCCACCGTCGCCGCCTCCTTCGTAACCAATCCCGATGACAGTCAGGTCGCCGACAGCGTCGGTTTCACGCTGGCGCCCAACAAGGAAGGCGTGGAGAAGCGCGCCAACTGGCTCTGGGCATGGTCGCTGGCGATTCCAGCGGGCACAGATGCCGAGCAGGCCGCCAAGGATTTCGTGGCGTGGGCGACTTCGAAGGACTACACCGAAATCGTGGCCGAGAAAGAGGGCTGGGCGAACGTGCCACCTGGCACCCGCACCTCACTTTATGAGAACCAGGATTATCTCGATGCGGCGCCCTTCGCCAAGATGACCCTGCAGTCGATCGAGCTTGCCGATCCGACCAGCCCGACTGTCGAGGAAGTGCCGTATACAGGGGTGCAGTTCGTTGCGATCCCCGAGTTTCAGGGCATCGGCACGGCAGTGGGGCAGGCGCTCTCGGCAGCGCTGGCCGGGCAGAGCTCGGCCGAGGAGGCGCTGGCGCAGGCCCAGTCCATCACCCAGCGCGAGATGAGCCGCGCGGGTTACGGCAAGTAATCTGCCGACAGGCGGGGTCGCTTCTGAAAGCGGCCCCGCATCTGCCGCCTGCCCGGGGAGGGAGGAGCCGCCATGGCGACCCAGCATTCCAAAGCCGCTGCGCGGCTCATGATCGCGCCTGCCGTGATCGTCCTGTTGCTGTGGATGATCGTGCCGCTGGTGCTGACGCTCTATTTCTCCACGTTGCGCTACAATCTGCTGATGCCCGGCGGCACCCCGTTTGTCGGTATGGAGAACTATCAATATTTCTTCACCGATCCGGCCTTCACGACGGCGCTTGTCAATACGCTGCTGCTCGTCGGCGGCGTTCTTCTGATCACCATAATCGGCGGTACGCTGCTGGCGCTTCTCCTCGACCAGCCAATGTTCGGGCAGGGGATCGTGCGTCTGCTCGTCATCGCCCCCTTCTTCGTCATGCCTACCGTGTCGGCGCTGGTCTGGAAGAATATGTTCATGAATCCGGTCAACGGGCTGTTCGCCCATCTGGCCCGCCTCATCGGGATACAACCTTTCGACTTTCTGGCGGTGGCGCCGCTCGCCTCGATCATTCTGATCGTCGCCTGGCAATGGCTGCCCTTCGCAACGCTGATTCTGCTGACGGCGATGCAGTCGCTCGACAGCGAGCAGATCGAGGCGGCAGAGATGGATGGCGCCGGCGCCCTTTCGCGCTTCTTCTACATCGTCGTGCCGCATCTTTCGCGCGCGGCCACGGTGGTCATTCTGATCCAGACCATCTTCCTCCTGTCGATTTTCGCGGAAATTCTGGTGACGACGGCGGGCGGGCCGGGCGTCGCCTCCACCAATCTGACCTATCTGGTCTATATCCAGTCGCTCCTTCAGTTCGATGTCGGGCTCGGCTCGGCCGGCGGCGTGGTCGCCATCATCCTCGCCAATATCGTTGCGATCTTCCTGATGCGGATGATCGGCAAGAATCTCGACGCGTGAGGAGGGCATAATGGCGCGCTCAGTCACAAGATCCCGCAAGATCGTGAACACGACGATCGCCTGGGCAATCGGCCTGATCATCTTCTTTCCGATTCTCTGGACGGTCCTGACCAGTTTCAAGACCGAGGCCGAAGCGATTTCGTCTCCACCTTCCTTCCTCTTCTTCGACTGGACGTTCCAGAACTACGAGGCGGTGCAGGAGCGGTCGAACTATTTCCGCCACTTCTGGAACTCGGTCGTCATCTCGGTCGGATCGACCATTCTGGGCCTTGCCATCGCCGTGCCCGCCGCATGGGCGATGGCGTTCGTGCCCGGCAAGCAGACCAAGAACATTCTGATGTGGATGCTGTCGACCAAGATGCTGCCAGCCGTCGGCGTTCTGGTGCCCATCTATCTTCTGTTCCGGGATATGGGGCTTCTGGACACCCGCACCGGATTGGTCGCGGTGCTGATGCTGATCAACCTGCCGATCATCGTGTGGATGCTCTATACCTATTTCAAGGAAATTCCCGGCGAGATCCTGGAGGCGGCTAGGATGGACGGCGCGACGCTGCGTTCGGAGGTCACCTACGTGCTGTTGCCGATGGCGGTGCCGGGTATCGCCTCCACCATGCTGCTCAATATCATCCTGGCGTGGAACGAGGCCTTCTGGACGCTCAATCTGACCGCCGCAAACGCCGCCCCCCTTACTGCTTTCATCGCAAGCTATTCGTCACCGGAAGGGCTGTTCTACGCAAAGCTTTCGGCGGCTTCGACCATGGCCATCGCGCCGATCCTCATCATGGGCTGGTTCAGCCAGAAGCAGCTGGTCCGCGGCCTGACCTTCGGCGCGGTGAAATAAGGAGACCTTCCCGTGGGACGCATCACCCTTGAGAACGTGCAGAAGAGTTTCGGCGATGTGGAGGTCATCCCGCCGCTCGACCTGACCATCGAAGACGGCGAATTCGTCGTCTTCGTCGGCCCGTCCGGCTGCGGCAAATCCACACTTCTGCGACTGATCGCCGGATTGGAAGACGTGTCCGGAGGCGAGATCCGCATCGATGGCAAGCCGGCGACCGATCTTCCGCCGGCCAAGCGCGGGCTCGCCATGGTCTTCCAGAGCTACGCGCTCTATCCGCATATGTCGGTCCGCAAGAACATCGCCTTTCCGATGAAGATGGCGAAGGTGCCCGAGGACGAACAGAAGCGGCGGATCGAGAGCGCTGCGCACGCGCTGAACCTCACCGATTATCTGGACCGCCGGCCGGGGCAGCTGTCCGGCGGACAACGCCAGCGAGTGGCCATCGGTCGCGCCATCGTCCGCGAGCCGGCTGCCTTCCTCTTCGATGAGCCGCTGTCGAATCTCGATGCGGCGCTGCGCGTCGGGATGCGCCTTGAAATCTCCGAACTGCACACGCGGCTTGCCACCACCATGGTGTATGTGACGCACGACCAGGTGGAAGCGATGACCATGGCCGACAAGATCGTGGTTCTGCGGGCGGGCCATATCGAGCAGGTCGGCAGCCCGCTCGAACTCTATCGCAGCCCGCGCAACCTGTTCGTCGCCGGTTTCATCGGTTCGCCGAAGATGAATTTGATCGACGGGCCGGAAGCGGCGCGGCGCGGCGCTCATACCATTGGCATCCGGCCCGAACATATCGATGTCTCCACAGAGGAAGGCGTCTGGCACGGCACGATCGGCGTGGCGGAACATCTCGGTTCGGACACGTTTTTCCACGTTCATGAGACCGGGCTTGCCGAAACCGTCACGATCCGGGCCGACGGCGAGATCGGTCTGCATCACGGCGACCGGGTCTATCTTACGCCGCATCCCGACAAGATTCATCGGTTCGACGAAGGTGGGCTCCTGATCGCATGAGGCGTCTCGAAGGCAAGTCGGCGCTGATTACCGGCGCGGCGCGGGGAATCGGCCTCGGTTTTGCGAAGGCCTATGTCCGCGAAGGCGCGACCGTCGCCATCGGCGACATCGATCTGGCCGCCGCGCAAGCGGCTGCGGTGGAAATCGGCGACGGCGCCTATGCGGTGGAGCTGGACGTGACGGCGCAGGCCAGCATCGATCTGACCGTTGCAACCGTGTCCGAACGGTCTGGCAAACTCGACATTCTGGTCAACAATGCGGCGGTGTTCGACGCGGACCCTATCGTCGATATCACCCGCCATAGCTATGAGCGGCTCTTTGCCGTGAATGTCGCCGGCACGCTCTTCACCATGCAGGCTGCGGCCAGGCAGATGATTGCGCAGGGCCATGGCGGCAAGATCATCAACATGGCCAGCCAGGCCGGGCGCAGGGGGGAAAGCCTCGTTGCGGTTTATTGTTCGACCAAAGCGGCGGTGATTTCCCTGACGCAATCGGCCGGGCTGAACCTCATCCGGCACGGCATCAATGTGAACGCCATCGCTCCTGGCGTCGTGGAAGGCGAACACTGGCAGCACGTCGACAGCCTGTTCGCCAGGCTGGAAGGCAAACCGGCGGGCCAGAAGAAGGCGGAGGTGGAGGCCGGCGTGCCGGCGGGCCGCTTTGCGACGCCCGACGATCTGACGGGCATGGCTGTCTTCCTCGCTTCGGATGAAGCGGACTATATCGTATCACAATGCTACAATGTCGATGGCGGACAGTGGATGAGCTGACGGGTCTTGCTCGCGAACAAATGACGCGGCATTCCGGATCGGCGCCAGACGCCGTAAATCGCCATCCGACGGATAGACGGCAAGCGCCGTCGGGCCTCGGTCAGGACGAGGCTCCGACGGCTGCCTTGATTGTCGCCTATTTAAACGGCTCTAGCCGATCATATGACGTCGATCGACCGTTTCGACCGGCCGCGAGCGCGCTTCGCGGGCATCCAGCATTTCAGCGCGTGACAGTTCCGCTTCCGCTTCCGCCAATGCTGCTTCCGCGGCATCGCGCTGGACCTTCAACTCGGCCTGTGACGTCAGCAGATTTTCGCGGCGAACCCGGGCTGCTTTGGCGAAGGTCGGATAGGCGAAATGGTCGACATCGGTGATGTTCGCCTTCTTCTCTTCCGATTCGATCTGCAGTTCCAGTTCGGCAGCCTTGCGGGTAAATTCGGCCATCATGGTCTCAAGCTGGTCCAGCTGACGCCGCTTTTCATTGACGTGAAACTGGTTGAGACGGACAAGGTTATCCCTCGATTTCATCGGTGTACTCCTGACACTCAAACGCGATGCACCCGGCGAAACTGGCTCCGGGACCCCCATTTCCGCCTTTTCTTCCCCGAATTGGCACCCCTTAAAAAAAGGTTGCGATTGCCGGGGTTTGGTAAGACTTCGTTTACGGGCGTCGTTAATCATAGTGACCGGTCATTAAGGTGCGGTAAAAAAATATGCGCCGCATCGAAATGACCCGGAAGGCGAGTCCGAAGAATCACTTGAAGGCGTTTCTTCGTGTCGGTCCATGTGGGCCTAAACCTCGATTTCTGTTGTAAGATCATCACGTTGCGATGAGGTTTTCATAGGTTCGAGGCAGACTTGCCATCCCGATTCGGACTTTGTTAACCATCTTCGTGGCAGGCTCTACGCCAAGGCAAATCAGCTGTCGCCCAAACGGGCAGGCTCGAAGCCTCGGCGGTGAAAGAGGGGAAGACTGAATGCGCGTTCTGCTCATTGAAGACGACAGTGCGGTGGCACAGAGCATCGAATTGATGCTCAAGTCGGAAAGCTTTTACGTCGACACGACCGATCTCGGCGAGGAGGGTGTCGATCTCGGCAAGCTCTACGATTACGACATCATTCTGCTGGACCTGAACCTGCCCGATATGAGCGGTTACGAGGTGCTGCGGACGCTGCGGCTCTCCAAGGTCAAGACGCCCATCCTGATCCTTTCCGGCATGGCCGGCATCGAGGACAAGGTGCGCGGTCTCGGTTTCGGCGCCGATGACTACATGACCAAGCCGTTCCACAAAGACGAGCTTGTGGCCCGCATTCACGCTATCGTCCGCCGCTCCAAGGGCCACGCCCAGTCGATCATCACCACCGGCGATCTGGTTGTGAACCTCGATACCAAGACGGTGGAAGTGGGCGGCCAGCGCGTGCATCTGACCGCCAAGGAATATCAGATGCTGGAGCTGCTCTCCCTGCGCAAGGGCACGACGCTCACCAAGGAAATGTTCCTCAACCATCTCTATGGCGGCATGGACGAACCGGAACTGAAGATCATCGACGTCTTCATCTGCAAGCTGCGCAAGAAGCTGGACATGGCGTCCGGCGGTCAGTCCTACATTGAGACGGTATGGGGTCGCGGTTACGTGCTGCGCGAGCCGGAAGAAGTCCGCGCCAGCGCCTGAGGGCCTGACCGGAACAAAACAATCGAAATTCTCAAGAGCCCGGCCGCCACGCCGGGCTTTTCTTCTTTCTGAATGAAAACCGGAACTCGAGGAATCCACGCCGCGGCTTTCTGAAATCTAGGCTGCGGCTTCTTCCTTCTCCGCATTTCTCCTGCGGCGGCGCATCGCTTTTTCGACGTTCTTTTCGATCGCCGACATCAGGAGAGGACGGTCGAAGGGCTTCAGGATCCAGCCTTCTGCTCCGGCCCGCTTGGCGCGCATGATCGGAACGGGGTCCACTTCGACCACCATCAGAAAGACCATCGGCATCGCGCCGGCCGTCATGCTCTGAAGGCTCTGCAGAAAATCGACGCTGCGCATATCGGGCAGCCAGTCGTCCAGAAGGATGATGTCCGGGCGCATGTCACTGAAAATGCTGAGGGCAGCGCTGCCGCTATCGGCCACCTCCACCTCCATGCCCTCGGAGGACAGGATGCGGGATGCGACTTTCCGGACGACCGGAGCATCGTCGATGACAAGACATCGGTTCATCACCAGCGGGGACCCTTGCTTTTTCCCTTCACGCGACGCGATTGCATGCGCCCGACGAAAGCCTATCGCCCGCGGGTTAAGGAACCTGAAATAGGCTGTTTCCGATTTGATGGAGATGGCAGGCGCGGTGCCGGCCGACCTAGCGCGCCGTCAGCGTCACCGCTTCGCCGGTGGTGGAAATGCCGATGTCCATCTTGGCTTCGCTGGCCATGAGGATGGTGTAGTAGGCCTGAATGGAATGGGCGTTGATCGGCTCTTCGCCGACCGATCCGCCGTGCAGTTCCAGGAAGTGCGGCGGGACGCGGATCATTCGCCCGGTGGCGGTGATCGTGAAGACGGGCGCCGTCTCCAGCGCGTCGAGCGATACCTTGATCTCGCCGCCGCGCGGAATGGCGGCATTGGCAATCAGGAGCAGGTTGAGCAGCAACTTGACCTTCTGTTTGGGCAACAGCGCGCGCTCGCCTTCCCAGATCAGTTCGGGCTTCTCATTGGCGATAAAGCTCTCGGCCACAGCCTTTGCGTCGCCCGTATCGATCTGGGAGCCCGCCGATCCCGCCGCGCCGAATGCGATCCGCGCAAATTGGAGCCGGGCGGACGCGTTGGTGGCCGAAGCGCGGATCAGCATCATGGCGTCTTCGTCGGCGCCACCCTCGTCCAGAAGTTCCAGACCATTATTGATCGCGCCCACGGGCGAGATGATGTCGTGGCAGACCTTGGAGCACAAAAGCGCCGCGAGGTCGCTTGCCGAAAGGGTCAGAACATTTGCCATGGTGTCGAAAATCCCCGTCTCTAGGTCCGGCCGCCGCCGGTCCATACGCCGAATCGTAAGCGTTTGCCTGCAGAACGGTTACCCCGCTAAAGGCCGCCGGGGCAAGCGAGAGGTCCTGCGCCCCAATGATGCTGCGCATTTGCCACAAAGTGAACGCAGGCGTGTCACCGTCTATTAAACTTAAGAAAAGGATTATCGACGATTATGACGGCAAATCGGCCCCCAATTCAGCCGGCGATCACGGCGGGAGCGGGCGCTTTGCCGACCATATGTCAGGAGTTTGCGGCCATGCTGAACCGGTTCCTCAAAATCGTCTTCGCGCGAATCTTCGCGCCCTTCCTAATCACGCTTTCGCTGGGCCTCGGTGCGGCTCAGGCGGCCGGCGAGGATTACTCCTCGCAGGAAATCGTCGATAATGGCCACCGCTTCTTCGGCTCCACTTCGGGCGGGCTTGCGCAGGCAATCGAGACGATCTTCGCAAAATACGGCCAGCCCAACGGTTATGTCCTGGGCGAGGAGGGATCGGGCGCCTTCATTGGCGGGCTCACCTATGGCGAAGGCGTTCTCTACACCAAGAATGCCGGCGACCATCCCGTCTTCTGGCAGGGTCCGTCGCTCGGTTTCGACTTCGGCGGCCAGGGCTCCCGCATCATGATGCTGGTCTATAATCTGGACAGCGTCTCTTCCCTCTACACCCGTTATGGCGGTGTGGCCGGCGCAGCGTATGTTCTGGCCGGCGTCGGCATCAATGTGCTGGAACGCAACAATGTGCTTCTCGTGCCGGTGCGAACCGGAATCGGCGCGCGGCTGGGCGTCAATGTCGGCTATCTGAAGCTGACGCCTTCGCCGACCTGGAACCCCTTCTGAGCGTCCCGCTTCGATCCACATCTCTTTTTGAGACTGCACAGACCGGCCCTCTTGCGTTACACCGACGCATGAGGGCCGTTTCGTCATTGTAAGGACGAGAAACAGGGTGAGTGGGCTGTGATCGAATTTGGTCTGATTTTCGCTGCGGGGTTTCTATCGGCGCTTCTTCTGGCGCTGTTGCTGGCGCCATTTCTCTGGAGCCGGGCCGTCAAGCTGACCGGATGGCGCATTGCCGCATCCGTCCCGACCACCGTTGCGGAAGCGCGGGCGGAAAAGGATCAGATCCGGGCCGATTACGCCATGCGCCTGCGCAAGCTTGAAATCGGCATGGACCGGTCGCGTGAGAAAGTGGCGTTGAGCGAAGCGGCCATCGGCCGAATCCGGGAAGAGAATCGCCTGATCGTTCGCGACAACACCCAGCAGACCGAAACGATCGAGACGCTGGAAGGTGAAATTCGCGAAGGCAATCACGCGGTCGCGCTTCGCGATGAAACGATCGCCGAACTGAAGGGCCATGTGGCCGTTCTGGAAAAGCGCCTCGCCAAGGCCGAAAGCAGCCTGAAGAAATCGCAGCAATCGGTGACCAGACTGGAAAGCGAGCGCGAGGATCTGCAGTCCGATCTCGAGGTCGACCGCGTTCGCGTGGAGGCGGGACGGCGGGAGCGGGAACGCCTCGTCGAACGTCTGGCTTTACAGGACGGCGAATTGCAAAGCCTACTCGAGCGCGTTTCGACCGGCACGCGCGAACTGAACCGCGAGCGCGAACGTCGCGCGGCTCTGGAAGAACAGCTCGAAGCGCTTGGCGAGAGCATTGAGCGATACGAACCCGTTTCGGACTTCGCGAACGCAAAGAGCGACGGCGATCATTCGGCGCCCGCCGCCCTGTCCGGGGTCGGCAGCGATAGCGGTCAGGCGGATGCGACGGCCTATGCCAGTGCGCTGCGCGCCGAGAACGAGTTGCTGCGCAGCCAACTGGAACAGCTTCGTTCGATGAACGGCGCCGGGGATAGCGAGCAGATGGCCGCCCTTCGCGAAGCGCTGGACCGGTTCGCTGAGGAGACCGTGGCTTCCGCGGCTGCAAAGGAAGGCGAAGACGGCACGATCCATCAATTGCTGGCCGAAGAAACGGACAGTCCGGGCCTGTCCGGCCGCCTCGCCGCACGAATTTCCGGGGAGCGTTAAGCGCCCGCCTAATCCGCCGTTTTGCGGAAATGGTGGAGAGCGATGGCCGATGCCGCTGCGACGTTCAGGCTGTCGAAATCGGCAGCCATACCGATACGCAGGCCGTCGGTTTCAGTCAGAATATCATCCGGCAGCCCGTCGCCCTCGGCACCGAAGAGCAGAGCCACCCGCTCGGCGCGTGGCGCGTCTTCCAGAACGAGACCGGCGCTCGGGGACGTGGCGTAGATCGTATAGGCTTCGGCCCTGAGGCGCGCGATCATTTCCGACGCAGGGCCGATCGTCATGGACGGCAGTTTCAGCGCGGCGCCCACCGATACGCGGATTGCCTTGCGGTAGAGTGGATCGCAACAGGTTTCATCCATCAGGATCGCGTCGACGCCAAACGCCGCCGCGTTTCGGAAGAGGCTGCCCATATTGTCATGGTTGGCGATGCCGACGAGGCCCATAACAAGGGATCGGCCGGCCGGGAAGGCGGGCGCGGTTTGGCCCGTCTCGCGATAACCGAGCGCCAGGACGCCGCGATGGATCGGAAAGCCGGCGACCTCGTCCATGATCGTCCGGTCCGCGACATAGACGGGCACGCCGTCCGGCACTTTCGCTAGCAGATCGGCGAGCCCCGCCAGCCGGTTTTCCAGCAGAAAAAGTGAATGGACGGCATGGCGGCCACTCGTCAGCAGAACGTTCAGAACCACCGTGCCTTCCGCGACGAACAGCTTTTGCCGGCCCGCAAGGTCGCGCTCCCGCACATTGCGGTAGGGCGCGATGGCGGGATCATCACAATGGGTGATGCGGATCAAATTGGCCATGATGCTGTCAGGATATGCCGCGCAGAGCGGGGCCTGCCAATGTCAGAGCTTGGTGCAGCGTTGATCCAGCAGTTCCAGCAACTCTTTGGCAAGGTTGGACTGCAGGCTGTAATAGATCGTCTGCCCGTCACGGCGTGTGCTGACAATTTCGCGGGCGCGCAGCTTGGACAGATGCTGGGACAGAGCCGACTGCGATAACTGCACCCGTTCGGCCAGCCTGCCGACATTCATTTCGCCGGCGTGCAGGATGCAAAGGATCTCCAGGCGCTTGGCGTTCGACAGGGCCGCCAGAAAATCGGCGCTCTGCGTGATCTTTTCGTTGAGGTGGCAAAATGTCAGATTCGGTCGGTCGGGTATGTCCCGAAATTGATCAGTTGCCAAAGTCATACAACGGCCTCGCCTAGAAGTTCCGCAAAACTTTGCGGTCGGATAGACGGCGATAGCGGCAATCGTCCGCAGCCGTCGCTCCCCTCAGGTCCGGGTGTATTACTTTTTTATCGTTGACGCAATGCTGCCATTGGGCTGACACATTTTCGCCAAATCTTAATTAATTCGCTCATGCCGTGTTCCCGCGCCGGCGTGGCAGATGCGCCACCACATTCTCGATCATTCTCATCCCGGCCTCTCCACCGAGGCTCATGATCGATTCCGGATGGAACTGAACGGCGGCGACAGGCTCACTCTTGTGTTCGATCGCCATGATCACGCCATCGTCCGTTTGCGCCGTCACCTCGAAATCGTCCGGCAGGCGGGCAAGATCGGCGAAGATGGAATGGTAGCGACCGACCGTGACCTCCTGCGGCAGCCCCGAGAAGATGGTGCGGTGGGCATCGACCCGAATGCGCGACGGTTTGCCGTGCACCGGAACGTGAAGGGTGCGCAGCGAACCGCCATAGGATTCCGCCAGCGCCTGGAGGCCGAGACAAACGCCGAAAACGGGCCGGTCGGCGTCGCGCGCCATCTTGATCGTGCGCTTGGTGTCGAAATCCTTGGGCATGCCGGGGCCGGGCGACAGCACCACGAGATCGGGATCGACCTCTTCGAAGAGCGCTTCCGGGACAGGCGTTCGAACGGTCGTCACTTCCGCGCCCGTCTGCCGGAAATAATTGGCCAGCGTGTGAACGAAGCTGTCCTCGTGATCGACTAGGAGGATGCGGATGCCGTCCCCCACCGGAGCAGCCGATCGCGCAGCCGCATTCGCATTGGACGATCCGGCTTCGCGCACCGCCGCTCGCAGCGCGGACGCCTTCAATTCGGTTTCAGCTTCCTCGTCTTCCGGCACGGAGTCGAAAAGAAGCGTCGCGCCGGCCCGAACCTCGGCGATGCCTTCCTTGATGCGGATGGTGCGCAGGGTCAGGCCGGTGTTCATATTGCCGTTGAAATGCACCATGCCGACGGCCCCGCCATACCAGGCGCGAGGGCTTTTCTCGTTCTCTTCCAGAAAACGCATCGCCCAGAGCTTCGGCGCACCGGTCACGGTGACGGCCCAGGCATGGGAGAGGAAGCCGTCATAGGCGTCCATATCGGCCCGCAAACGGCCTTCGATGTGGTCGACCGTATGGATCAACCGGGAATACATCTCGATCTGGCGACGGCCGACAACGCGCACCGAGCCCGGTTCGCAAACCCGGCTCTTATCGTTACGGTCGACATCCGAACACATTGTCAGTTCGCTCTCATCCTTTTTGGAATTGAGCAGTTTGAGGATCTGTTCGGCGTCCTCGATGGCGTCGGCGCCGCGCTTGATCGTACCGGAAATCGGGCAGGTTTCGATCCGCCGTCCATTGACGCGCACGAACATTTCGGGCGAGGCGCCGATCAGATATTCCTGTTCGCCCAGATTGATGAAGAAGGAATAGGGTGAGGGGTTGGTCTCCTTCAGCCGCCGACAAATTGCCGAGGGCGCTGTCTCGCACTTTTCGTAGAAGGTCTGGCCGGGCACGACCTCGAACAGATCCCCGCGGCGGAAATGCTCCTTGGCCCTACCGACGAGCCGCGCATATTCGCCCGGCTCATGGTCGCTACGCGGAGGATCGATGTCGGCGAAGCGGAACGGCTCGAGCCGGTTGTCGCGCGCGCGACCCTTCGTCGTCCATCCATCGCCGGAGAATGTATAATCCTCCGTCCAGGCCGACGCGGTATAATGATCGACGACCAGAATCTCGTCCGGTAGATAAAGCAGCAGATCGCGCTGCTCGTCCGGCCGGTCCAGACGCTGCGTCACCGGGTCGAACTGGAACGCCAGATCATAGCCGAACGCGCCGTAAAGGCCGAGATTTTCGTCTTCGTCTGTATGGAAACAATCGGTGATCGCACGCAGCACCGTGAAGACGCTGGGCATGCGCGAGCGATCTTCTTCGGTAAAGTGGCCCTTGGGTTCATCAATTTCGATGGCGACTTCATCTTCGCTCTGCGCTGTCATGCGAGCTGCGTCGGGGCTGGCCGCCAGGCCGGCCAGAAAGGGTAACATCGCTCGTCCGCGCTCGTTCAGCGCCCGGATGGAAAGTCGTCGTCCGTGCCCGGCGATCGCGATCGGCGGATCGACGATGGCCGTGTCCCAGCGCGTATAGCGTCCCGGATATTCGTAATTGGACGAGAAGACCGCGCCGCGACGGCTGTCCAGCGCATCGATCCAGCGTTCGATCGCACCCTCATATTCCACGGGAGTGCGTCCTCGTTCGATCGCCACGCCGCCGCGTGTCTGAATACGGAGGGGGGGGGATGTTCGATGCGTCGTCATGATCGTTCTGCCTGATCTGGCCAAGGATTGCCGGGCTCATAGCAAAAAGGCCGCCCCGGACATCTCCATGGCGACCTCTTCCAAATTGCCTGCATCAAGAATGCATGCGGATCGGCTCGCCTCTCAGAGGCGCCACCAGTTCCCAGTCTCGATGCGCGGCGTGTTCATGTCCTGCCTCATAGGCCGCGCGGTTGCACTTGTCTATCGGCTTTGAAGGACGGCTTGCCATTTGAAGCGAAAAAGGGGGTCCGCCCTAGTCATTGACCGGCAGACCCCCAGTCGAATAGCCGCGTGTTTGCTGCAGCCTGATCGGTCCGCGTGGAGGGTAAGAGGGCAGTTCCACGAGACCGGCTCACCGTGTGGCGCCAGATCGAACCATCGGTGAAGCAGGTTCCTTGTAAGTCGCACCCGGTAAAGTTTTCGTTTCTGACTTTTGCACCCTGAAGTTGTCATTGCGTGCCGAATGCCGTTCCTTTCTTGCATGAGGCAACAATTAGGGTGGCCCGGCGTTGGTCGGGACAATTCCTTGGAGGGTTCACGTATGACGTCTCGGATTTTCGGTTTTCTGGCGGCCGGTGTCGCTCTTGTTTCGCTGACCGGGCCTGCGGCCACTGCCGAACTTTCGATGCAGTCCGTCAACGAAGCGTCCTATAGCGGAGGGGCACTGCCGGAAGGCCAGAGCCCCATTACCACGCGCATACAGATCCTGCTCGACCGAAACGGTTCTTCGCCGGGTGTGATCGATGGCTATTCCGGCGGCAATGTTCGCGATGCGCTGACCGGTTTCGAGGAAATGAGCGGGTTCACCGTCGATGGGAAGATGGATGAGGAGATCTGGAACGCGCTGGAGAGCAAGGACCGACCGGCCATGATGGATTACACCATCCAGGCGTCCGATCTGGAACGGCTGAAGGAAAGCAATCCCGAAGATTACAAGGAGATGGCTGAAGAGGAGTGGCTCGGCTTCACCTCGGCGAGCGAGGCGCTGGCCGAGAAGTTCCACATGGACGAGGACTTTCTGAAAGCGGTCAATCCGGACCGCCGGTTCCAGGAGGGCGACACGATCGTTGTGGCTGATCCGGGCGCAAACAAGGGCGCTAGCGTCGCTCGCATTGTCGCCGATAAGGGGCGTTCGCGCATTCTGGCCTATGACGATCAGGACAGGATCGTCCTGTCCTATCCCACGACGATCGGTTCGGACGATACGCCCAGCCCATCGGGCACGGTGGAGGTGAATGCGGTGGCGATCGAACCGACCTACACGTTCGATCCGAAGAATATTCCCGAATCCGATATTGAAGAGACCTTCGCCATTCCCGCGGGGCCGAACGGACCTGTCGGTCTGGTGTGGATCGATCTGTCCAAGCCCACCTACGGGCTTCACGGCACCCCTTACCCTGCCGAGATCGGAAAGACGGCAAGCCATGGCTGCGTGCGCCTGACGAACTGGGACGCGCTGGAACTGGCTGAGGCCGTCGAGCAGGGCACCACGGTCGAATTCAAGGATTGATCCGGTATGAAACTTCTACGCGCACTGGCTCTCGGTAGCTGTCTCATGGTCGCCGGAGCGATGGCGCATCCATTGGTCGGTTTCGCCCAGGAAGGCACGCAGGCGGGTGACATCGATCCACCATTGCCGGAATCGCGGCCGACCGATGGAGATGATACGACTGACGAGACGGACGGTCGAGCCGACGCAGACAATGCGGCGGCGTCGGACAAGCCGGACGATAAGGCCAAACCGCCGCTTCCCCGCTCCCGACCGGATGACGCGCCGGACAATGACGCCGAGGAAGACAGCGCTCCGCCGAAAGATGACAGCGAATCCGAGGATGGCCCGGCTGACGATGCGAAGAATGATGCCGCCGCTCCTGCTCCACCGGTCGAAACCGTGCCGGAGGGCATGTCCGCTGTCGAAGTCACACGGTGCGAAAAAGACCTGAAAGCGCTCGGCGCCACGTTCGAGGTACTCGACCCGATCGCCGGCAAGAACGGTTGCGGCGTGGCGCGTCCCTACAATGTCTCCGAAATCGACGGGATCAAGATACGGCCGCGCACGCAGATGACCTGCGATGTGGCTTTGGCTCTGGCCCGTTGGGTGCGGGGCGTCGTGCAACCCAGTGCCGCTGCACTCGGCCCGGATGTTCGGCTGAGCGAAATCACCCATGCCTCCACCTATGTGTGCCGGCGGCGCAACAATCGGCCGACCGGCAAACTCAGCGAACACGCCAAAGGCCAGGCTATCGACATTATTCGCTTCGCTTTCGAAGGTCACAAGCCGCTGCCGATCATTCCGCGCGCCGGCAAGGGCACGATGCAGGAAGCCTTTCAGCGAACCGTGCAAGCGGGCGGGTGCCTTCACTTCACGACGGTGCTCGGGCCGGGTTCGGATGACTATCACGACGATCATCTGCATTTCGACGTCATCAAGCGCAGCAGCGGCTACCGCCTTTGCCAGTAGGCATCATGACGAAGGCGATTCGTCGTGTTAGGGACCGGCCATGGCGATCGGCGGGCAGTCCAGCAACGGTAGCGAAGAAGACGGCGTAAGGGCCGGCCGCGTGTGGGTGCGCCAGCTTGCCATCCTGTCATTGGTGACGGCCTTTGCGGTGATGGGACTGAAGTTTCTGGCCTGGTGGCTCACCGGTTCGGTCGCGCTTTTGTCCGATGCGCTGGAATCGATCGTCAATGTCGTGGCGGCCTGCGCCGCCCTCATGGCAATATCCATCGCTCACAAACCGGCTGATGAAGGTCATCCGTTCGGCCACCACAAGGCCGAATATTTCTCCGCCGTGCTGGAAGGCGTTCTGATCGTCCTGGCCGCGCTCCTGATCATATCGGAAGCCGTTCCGGCATTGTTCGAGCCGCGACCGCTCGACAATTCATCGGCCGGCATCGCGATCAATCTTCTCGCCACGATCATCAATGCTGTTCTGGCGATCACCCTCCTGCGCGAAGGCAAGCGCTACCGTTCGCCCGCACTCCAGGCCGATGGTCGGCATATTATGACCGATGTGTGGACGTCGGTTGGCGTGGTAGTCGCGCTCATTCTCAGCGGGTTGACCGGCTGGCTTTGGCTCGATCCTGTCATCGCCATACTCGTTGCGATCAATATTCTCTATCATGGGGCAAGGGTGGTAATGTCGTCGCTCGACCGGCTGATGGACCGCGCCGTCGATCCAGAAGAACAGGCGCTTATCGAACGGTCGATCCGGGAGGAAGCGGAAGGGGCCATCGAGGTTCACGACATACGGACCCGCATCGCCGGGCCGGCCCGCTTCATCGAATTTCACCTGGTCGTCGACCGGAACATGAGCGTGGCGGCAGCACACGATATTTGCGACCGCATCGAAACGGGTATCCGGCGCAAGGTCGAGGGCGCGCGGGTGACGATCCATGTCGAACCCGACCAGAAGAGCGAGCCGCACGGCCTGCCGCTCGCCTGACAACCCTCACAACGGGCTCGTGCCGCCATCGTCGTCCAACTGTCGCTCTTTTGTCAAAGAACGCGCGCAGGTCGCAATCCAGACCAGCATGACTGCGGCGAGGGCCCGTTCGACCAGGCCGTCGAAGGCCGTATCCATGAGATAGAAGATCGGCGCACCCAAGACCCACAGGGCCGCCAGGGCCACGAAGACGATGCGGATCGCCCGGTCGTGATCGGATCGGCGAGCAATGTCCCGTCGAAGCAGCAGCAGGCTTGCCGGAACCAGAGCCGCCATCAGATAAACCATCCGGTAGTGCAGAACCCAACCGCCTTCGTCCAGATCGCCATATTCGTCCCACCGTGCAATGAAGAAGACTAGGACGCCGGTGAGAATCATCGCCGCCGCCCCGGCGATCCAGCGAGCGCCGCTGCGACGGGCCAGAAGTAGGCCGATACCGGTCAGGACGACAGCGATAGCAAACGCTTCCATGGCGAAGTCCTGCCATATGGCATAACGCCCACCCGCCGCCAGATCGCTGATCGTATCGGAGATCGGCGAATAGTCCTTCTGCAGGAAAAAGCCGAGAATGAGATCGGTGGCGGCAACGAAAACGCAGCAGGCGAGTGCAAACCATCCGAGCATCTTCAAAACCCAGGGCTGCGTCAGTGTTCTGGTGCTTTGCCTGGCGTTGTCGTCCGAAGCCATCGTCCGATATTCCCGCTATTTCCATTGCCTGCCGTCGCGCCGGATTCCAATTGGGCTTGCCCGGCCAAACATCCAGGGTTAGTCTTGGTTCCATGATCATGATTTCGGCCCCTTTGTCGAAGCGCGCCACGCAGCTTCTCCTCCTCCTTCCTGGCGACCGTCGGGTCCGTTAAGGGGCGCCCGGCGGTCGATCGGCCGCCGCTGCCGTTTGCCCCGGATCACTTCAATGGAAATTTCCGGCCGAATGGCCGACAAGCCTGGAACGACCCGCCAACGTACAGATGCGCGGCTCGCCCGGCCAAAGCAAATGGATCAAGTTTATGACCGATACGACCTCTCCCGTTCGCCACCGGACGATGGACGATGCGGCCCGCAAATATCAGGCCTATCCCATGGTCGGGCTGACCGACAGGACATGGCCGTCCAGGCGGATCGAGGAGGCGCCGATCTGGTGCTCCGTCGATTTGCGCGACGGCAATCAGGCGCTGGTCGATCCGATGGGGCACGACCGCAAGGCGCGCATGTTCGCGCTGCTGCTGGATATGGGTTTCAGGGAAATCGAGATCGGTTTCCCTGCGGCCAGCCAGACCGATTTCGACTTCACCCGCTGGTGCATCGAGCAGGGCAATGTGCCGGAGGACGTGTCCCTTCAGGTGCTGGTGCAGTGCCGGCCCGAGCTGATCACGCGAACGTTCGAAGCACTTGAAGGGGCCAACCGGCCGATCGTCCATTTCTACAATTCGACATCCGAACTGCAGCGGCGCGTGGTGTTCGCCAAGGACGTTGCCGGCATCAAGCAGATCGCAACGGACGCAGCCAAGATGATCACAGACATGGCGGCGAAGGCCGGCGGCGGCTACCGTTTCCAGTATTCGCCCGAAAGCTTCACCGGCACAGAATTGGACGTGTCGCTGGAGATCTGCAACGCGGTGATCGAGATCGTCCAACCGACAGCGGACAACAAGTTGATCGTCAATCTGCCGGCGACGGTGGAGATGAGCACGCCGAACATCTATGCCGACCAGATCGAATGGATGAGCCGCAATCTCGACAATCGCGAGAACGTCATCCTGTCGCTGCATCCGCACAATGACCGGGGCACAGGCATTGCCGCGACCGAGATGGGGCTGATGGCGGGCGCCGACCGCGTGGAGGGCACGCTGTTCGGCAATGGCGAGCGGACCGGCAATGTCGATATCGTGACGCTGGCGCTGAACATGTACACGCAGGGCGTCGATCCCATGCTGGACGTGCGCGAGATCAATCGCATCAAGGATGTCTATGAATACTCCAACCAGATGACCATCCCGGAACGCCATCCTTATGTCGGCGAACTGGTCTATACCGCCTTTTCCGGCAGCCATCAGGACGCGATCAACAAGGGCATGAAGGCTATTTCGCAGGCCAACAAGGAATTGTGGGAAGTGCCGTATCTGCCGATCGATCCGCAGGATGTCGGCCGCACTTACGAGGCGATCATCCGCATCAACAGCCAGAGCGGCAAGGGCGGCATCGCCTATATCATGCAAGCCGATTACGGCATGAACCTGCCGCGCAATCTGCAGGTGGAATTCCGCGAGGATATCCAGCGCATTACCGATGAGGAAGGCGTCGAACTGCCGAGCGCGCGAATCCATGACCGCTTCATGGAGCATTATGTCGAGCAGCCGGACGGGCGGCTGACATTCGTCGATCACCACACCTTCCCCGATACGGTCAATCCAGGACGGCGCATGGTCGAGGCGACCATCGTCGATCAGGGTCAGGAGATGCGTATTGCCGGCGCGGGCACCGGACCGGTCGACGGGTTCATCGCCGCGCTTTCGGAGCACATTGCAACGCCCCTGTCGGTCGTCGATTATTCCGAGCATTCCATCGGCAAGGGCTCCGACGCCGCGGCGATCTGCTACATGGAGATCGAGCACCCGGGCGGGCGGCTCTTCGGCGTCGGCATCGACAAGAATATCGTCGCCGCTTCGCTGAAGGCGATCACCTCCGCCGCCAATCGCGTTCTGGCGGATGCTTCGGGCAAGGCGGACTGATGGCCGACGATCAGCCGCACCCTCTTCACGCCACGCAGTTCGGCGACGAGGACGGCTCGACCGTCCTCGTCCTGCTGCATGGTTTCGGCGGCACGCATCGCATCTGGCAGGCCGTCATCGACGCGCTTCTGGCGGAGTGTTCGTACCTTTCGATCCTCGCCTACGACCTGCCGGGCCATGGCGAAAATCTCGATGCGCCGGGCGCCGGCCCGCCGAAACGCGGGGCGGAGCTGATCGCCGCCGATCTGAAGCGGCGCGGCATCGAACGCTACCATCTGGCCGGCCATTCCATGGGCGGGGCGATCGCGACGCTGATCGCCTGCGCCGAACCGGATCCGGTCGCCTCGCTGACGCTCGTCGCGCCGGGCGGCTTCGGACCGGAGATCGCCATCGACGTTCTCAAGCTCTTTGCCGAGGCCGCGACGGCGGACGATCTTCGCCAATGCCTGTCGCGCATGAGCGGGCCGGGCGCGGACATTTCGGACGAGGATATCGAGGCGCTCGTTGCCATGCGCAAGCGACCGGGGCAGGTGCCGATGCTGCAGCGGATCGCCGACACCATGACTCGCGACGGCAAGCAGGGGCAATTGCCGGCGAAGTGGCTGGAAAAGCTCGCCATGCCAGTTGCGCTGATCTGGGGAACAGAGGACACCATTCTGCCTTATGATCAGACGCAGAATGCGCCCGGTAACTTTACCCTCCATACGGTTGATGGCGCTGGCCACATGCTGCCCGAAGAAAGCCCTTCCCGGGTCGCGCAGGTGATCGCAGAAGCGGTTCGCTAAACGATTGCCGTGGTTCTGCGACCGATGGATCGGTGCAAAATATCGCTGCAACTGCTAGATATCCGTCAGCGACGCAGAGGTTTCGGAACGGGTGAGATCGATGGACGAGCAGAATGAGGGGCGGGGACACGATCCGGTGCGCACGCGCCGCCTTTCCGACGCCATTCGCGAGGTGAAGAACGCCGTCGCCGACCGGTCCGACATTCTCGGCGATCTGCGGGAGGCGCGTCGGGCGCGGATCGATCTTCTGGTGCAGGAATTGCAGCCGCTCATCGACGATATTCCGGCGGAGGACGATCTGTTCGATCTGGCGGTGTCGTCGGGCGTGGAGCCCCGCTTCTGGATCGACGCCGTGTCCCATGTCCATATCGGGCGGGACGGGCGGAGCTATTGTTTCGTGCGCGATCTGCGACTGGGCCGAGAAGTCATCGCGGAAGCAAGCAATGTGCAGGAGATGGCGGAATACGTCACCTTCTACGTGGCCGAGCGGATGGTGGAGCGCGAGCGGCTGCAGATGGAGGGCACGTCGGCGTTCCGTCCGTCGCTGTCGCTTCCGCCGAAGGAACCGGACCGGCCGGCCGATAAGCTCGCCAGGGAAACGAGTGCGCCAACGCCGGAGCCTGAACAGGAATTGCCGCCGACGGCAGGGCGCGTTGAGATGACCGGTGAGCGACACCCGGAAAAATCGTCCGGCCGGAGCGGCTGGGTCACGGTTCTTCTCGCCCTGATTGTGATCCTGCTCGGTATGGCGGTCGGTTTCGTGGCAGTGGCGCTTTTCATTGCGCCCGACCTTCTGCAAACTCTGCTGCGACCGCTCGGCGCATAATTTCCCGTCGGACCGCATGAACTAACCGGTTCCGCTCCTACCGGGCGATCGCCATCCGGTTGTGCGCATCGCTCCAATCGGGATTTTCTATCGGCATGTCGAGCCGATCGAGCTGGGTTTCGGCGACGCATTCCAGCGGCGTCGTTTCGCCCGTCACCGCATAGCGCTGCAGATTGATCGTCCAGCCGCCATGATAGTCGGGCGTGATGTCGAAGCGGTTCCAGCTTCCGGCAGGCTTCTTGCCGCCAAGCTGCTGACCGGTCGCGCTGACGCCGACGACGGGCACCGGGCCATCCGTGCCTTGCACGCAGTGCAGCGTCGGCAGATGCGTATGGCCGTGCAGGATCAGTTCGGCGCCATGCTGGGAGACGACCCGCTGAAACAGGTTGATCCCGTTCAGGCGCTTGTGCTGCTGGGCCGCTTTGCGGACCGGCGGGTGATGAATCATGATCACGCGGAAGAGATTGCGGCGCTTCGCATCGTCGAGCATGAGCGCCAGCCTCTTGGCCTGACGGCGGCGAAAATAACCGGTCGCCATGAAGGGCGCGGAGGCCCTTGCGGTCGAAATGCCGATCAGCGCCAGCGGGCCGCGCGCCCGCATATAGGGAAAGGAGCGGCTGGTGATCGGCGTCTTCACGCCATCGCTGCCCATCCATTCGCTCCATGCGCGGCAGGCCTTGTCGAGAGCGCCGGGGACGTAAGCGTCGTGATTGCCGGGCACCAGCGAAACGAACTGCCCATCGCCGAAGCCCTCCAGCCATTGGCGGGCCGATTCGATTTCGCTTTCCAGCGCCAGATTGGTCATGTCGCCGGTAATGGCGACGTGATCGAGCGCGCTTTCCAGCATGTGTTCGGCCACGCGGTTCAGAACGTCGTCGCCGAGCGCGCTGCTACGCGAGCGATGCCAGTTGACGTATCCGGTGATACGTTTGTTCACCAGTTCGCGATACCGGATGTCCGGCAGCGGACCGAGATGGAGATCGGAAATGTGGCCTAGCGTATACATCGGCGCTCATCCTAACCAGCTTGAGACGGTTTTCCAGACCGGTTCGCCCCAATGAGACTGCCGTCGATCCTGCGCCCTTTGCGTAACAGGCTGCTGCAGACGTTTTTTCTTCTCACACGCCCGATGACACTTGGCGTTCGGATCATCGTACACGACCCTGCGGCGGGGACAGTGTTTCTGGTGCGCCATACCTATGTGGAAGGCTGGCATTTACCGGGCGGCGGCGTCGAGCGCGGCGAGACGGTCATGGAGGCCGTCCGAAAGGAACTGATGGAGGAGGGGCGTCTGAAGCTGGCGACCGAGCCGTTGTTTCTGGGCGTGCTGTTCAACCGGAGGGCGCGGCACAACCACATCCTCCTCTATCTGAGCGAGGACTGCGTGCAGACCGGCGATCCCGATCCGAACTGGGAGATCGCCGAAGCGCGCGCCTTCCCGCTCGACGGTCTGCCCGAGGATCTCAGCCCGGCAACGGCGCGGCGCATCGCCGAATGGCGCGCCGGTCAGCCGCCCGCCACTGAGTGGTAGCCGTCCCGTTTTTTCATCCACGTCCATGGGGCGCATTGAAATCCAGAGCCGGCCCCTTCGGCACCACGCCGGTCGGGTTCACGCCGGGATGGCTCGTGTAATAATGGCCCTTGATATGATCGAGATGAACCGTCTCCGCGATGCCGGGCATCTGGTAGATCTCGCGCATGAAGTCGGACAGGTTCGGCATCTCGTTCAGCCGGTTGCGGTTGCATTTGAAATGGTAGTGATAGACCGCGTCGAAGCGGATGAGCGTGGTGAACAGGCGGATATCGGCTTCGGTGAAGCGATCGCCCGTCAGATAGCGGTTTGAAGCGAGACGCTCTTCCAACTCGTCCAGCGCACCGAACAGATCGTCATAGGCGGCTTCGTACTTTTCCTGGTTCTTGGCGAAGCCGGCGCGATAGACGCCATTGTTCACATTCGGATAGACCAGATCGTTTACCGCATCGATCTCGCTTTTCAGATCGGCCGGATAATAGTCGGTTGTGTCGCTCGCCCATTCGGCGAAGGCCGAATTGAGCATGCGGATGATCTCGCTGCTCTCATTGTTGACGATCGTCTGGCGCTCCTTGTCCCAGAGCACCGGCACGGTCACCTTGCATGTCGCGTCCGGATCGGCCTTCTGGTAGATCTCGTGCAGCAAAGCCTTGCCGTAGAGATCGTCGCCGGTGGCGCCCTTCACATCGTCGTCGAAGCTCCAGCCCTTGTCACCCATATGCCAGTGGACGACCGAGACGGATATGATGTCCTCCAGCCCCTTGAGACGGCGCATCACCATCGTCCGGTGCGCCCAGGGGCAGGCGTGGGAGACATAGAGGTGGTAGCGGTTCGGCGCGGCGGGAAAGCCGCCTTCGCCGCTCGGACCGGCGCTGCCGTCCTTCGTTACCCAGTTGCGGAAGGTGGAATCCTGCCGTTCGAAGCCGCCATCCTTCGTGGTGGCGACATCGCCGCTCTTCCATTCGCCATCGACCAGCTGTCCCATGAAAACTCCTTTGTTCTGCCAAGGCAGTTAGGGCCGGGCCGAACGGCGGAACAGGGTGGCGCCGTGAACAGACCGTCTTCCCGATCGGGGCGCTCGCGTCCGAAACCCGGGACAAGTAGACAGGCGGGCCGCTATGCGATAGCTGATGGCTTTTCCGGCAGTGAGGGGCCGGAACCGAGGGATGAACCGATGATCTTCCGACGAGGACGACCGAAGCCACGGTAAACGGTGCTGCCGAATGCGCGGCGCCAGTTTCGACGCACGCCTTCCGGATCGCCACCATGTCCTTCACGCCATCGCCCAGCCAGTCTTCCAACATTCGTTTCACGCAGGAAACATCGGCAGACGACGCCGATATCGAAGCGCTTCATGACGAAGTTTTCGGGCCTGGCCGCTTCGTGCGCGCCGCCTCGGCCATTCGCGAGCAGGGGCCGCATGATCGGGCTCTGTCCTTCACGGCGCGGTTCGACGACGAGCTGATCGGCTCGGTGCGGCTGTCGCCGATTTCTGTCGGCCCTGCGCGGGGCCATCTCCTTGGGCCGCTTGCCGTTCTGCGCAACCGGCGAAAGGCCGGTATCGGCAAGCATCTGGTCAATCTCGGCGTCGAGGCGGCACGTGTGGCCGGTAGTCCTTTCGTTCTTCTCGTGGGTGACGCGCCCTATTACTGGCCGATGGGGTTTCGTCCCATATCGGCTGAGACGGTGCGGATGCCCCTGCCAGTCGCGCCGGACCGGCTGCTGGTCTGCGCGCTGGATACGGCCGTTTGCGAACGGCTGGAAGGGAACGTTCGTCATGCCTATTGCATTGAGCCTGTTTAGGAATCACTGATTTACAGGATCGCGCGGCAATGGCCCTTACCTTCGCAGTCGGAGACATTCATGGCGAACGCGCCAAGATGGACATGCTGCTGATGAAGATCGAAAGCCAAGCTGATGGCGGCACGGTCGTCTTCATTGGCGATTATGTCGATCGGGGACCCGACAGCGCGGGCGTTCTGCAAAGGCTGATCGAGGGCCCGCCATCCGGCTGGACGTGGATCGCGCTGAAAGGCAACCATGAGATCATGATGCTCGAAGGCGTATCCGATACCGCATCGGCCGATGAGGCAAAGCTTTGGCTGACCAATGGCGGCGAAGCGACGCAGGCGTCCTATCCGGACGGCAGGATTTCACAGGATCATCTGGACTATGTGCGGGGATTGCACTTTCTGCACCGGGACAAGCACCGCATTTACGGCCATGCCTTCTACGATGTCGATGTTCCTTACGAAGAGCAGGTCGCCGACACGGTGCTGTGGGAGCGCTGGTCGGCGTTCGATACGTTGAAGCAGATCGCGCCCTGGCATTTCGTGCATGGTCATACGCCGCGTTCGTCCAACCCGACGACGCGGGGCAACCGGACCAATATCGATAGCGGTGCGGTATTTGGCGGGCCTCTCTCGGCTGCCGTCTTCGACGATGACCGTTCCGGCCCGCCTGTCGATCTGATCCAGACGCAGTGACCGTGGGCCGGCTGCGGGGCTCAGCGCCCTTCGCGCCACCACATGCCGCCGAGCAGAAGAAGGATCGCGCCAAGGCCGGCGAAGCCCGCAAGGAGCGGCGTCCGGTCGACGCTGCGCAGGATCGTCTCGTCGGTTTCTCGCAGGCCGACGAAACGCTCCGATCCGGTCGTGCCGGGTTTGATCGGGGCAATGGCCGGCATGCCGTCCGACAGCCGCCGCACCGTGCCGCCGGTTTCACCGGCCAGGCCCATTAGCGTGTCGATGGTCGAGATGGTGTCGGCGAACTCCGGCGCATTGAGCGGACCGATATGGGCGATGGCGCTCATATCGCCGTTCTGAACGCGATGCAGACCGATATTCTTCATCTGCAAACGCGTCGAAAAGATGCCGGGCCCGTCCTCCGTCAGCGACGCCTCGATCCGTTCGCCATCGGGACCGGTCACGATCGCTGGCGGGATCTCCTCCGCCATGCTCTGCCGGACGATCTCCAGCACCATGCCGTCGCCGCTGGCGACCAGGCGCTCTTCCTCCAGCTCCGGCTGTTTCATCAGCCAGTGCGCCATGCGGCGATAAAGCTGGACATGCGGGCCGCCGCCCTCGAAACCGCGCGCCCAGAGCCAGCCCTGATCGGAGAGCAGCATTCCGACACGGCCTTCTCCGACCCGGTCCAGGATCAACAGCGGCGCCTCGTCCAGCCCATGCATGACGACCTGCCCGCGCGGTCGCTGCACGGCGATCTGGCGGAACCAGCGGCTCCAGGCCGGCGGCTCGACACTGGACCCGTCGAGATTCCGTGTAACGGGATGACGTTCGCCCAGTTCGCTCAAAACCGGGTGGAAGGCGGCATTCGACACCTCACCGGTCGGCAGGGCCGGCAGGGCCGGCAGAAGCGGCGTGCGTGAGATGGACTGTTCGGAGGCGTATTCCGGCCCGGCGGCTACGAGCAGCGCGCCGCCATTGCGCACATATTCGGCGATGTAATCATAATAGAGGATCGGCAGTACGTCGCGGTGCTGGTAGCGGTCGAAGATGATGAGATCGAACTCGTCGATCTTCTCGACGAAGAGTTCGCGGGTCGGAAAGGCGATCAGCGACAATTCGTTGATCGGCGTGCCATCCTGTTTTTCCGGCGGGCGCAGAATGGTAAAATGGACCAGATCCACCGCCGCATCGCTCTTCAGCAGGTTGCGCCAGGCGCGCTCGCCGGCATGCGGTTCGCCCGAGACGAGCAGAACGCGCAGATTTTCCCTGATGCCGTCAATATTGGCGATGGCGGTGTTGTTGGCCCTCGTCAGTTCGCCGTCGGCCTCCGCGACGTCCAGTTCGACGATGGCCCGTCCGGCATTCGGCAGTTCGACGGAAGCGGCGGTCTCTTCGCCGATGAAGGCGCGCTGGCGGGCCACCTCTTCGCCGTTCAGGCGGATAGTCACGTCAACGGCGCCGCGTTCGGGGCCACCCGCGCCGGCGGGTTTGCCGTCCGACAGGACGCGGTAGGTCAGTTCGACCGGTTGGCCGACAAGAGCGAAGCGGGGTGCGCGCTCCAGGCGGATGCGGCGATCGAATTCATCCGGCTCGCCCGTGATCAGACCGTGGACTGGCGCGGCAATACCGGCTTGCGCCGCGCCGTCCGGAACATCGTGGATTTGACCGTCGGTGATGAAGACGGCTCCCGCAACACGCGATGGCGCTACGTCGCCGAGAAGGGCGTTCAGGCTTTCGAACAGGCGTGTTCGTGTCCGGTCACTGTCATCGGAAGGGCCACCGGCTTCATCGACACGCAGTTCGAATTGCGGCAGCGCCCCTATGCGCTCGCGCAGTTCCGCCAGTGCTTCGTCGGTCTGGGCTCGGCGCTCGCCGATCTCCTGGCTCTGGCTGCGGTCCACCACGACAGCGACGATGCTTGTCAGCGGATCGCGTTCCTCGCGCAGCACCACAGGGTTCGTGACGGCAAGAAACAAAAGCGCGGCGGCAAGAGCGCGGATGAACGCGCCCCGCCGGCCCAGAACGAAGCCGAGCGCAATGAAGACGATCAGCGGCACGGCCAGAACGATCAGCCAGAGCATCGGCACGAGCGGCTCGAATGCGAGCGAGAACTGATCGGTCATTGGCCGAGCCTTTCGAGCAGGGTCGGCACATGCACCTGATCGGCCTTATAGTTGCCCGTCAGCATATACATCATGATGTTGGTGCCGACGCGGTAGGCGTATTCGCGCTGCCGCTCGCCCCCTGGCACCACGGGAAGCAGCGGTCGGCCCCTCTCGGAGATCGCCCAGGCGCCCGCCAGATCGTTGCTGGTGATCAGGATGGGTGAAACGCCGTCGGCGCGCCGGACGGGCCGAGAGGCATTGCCGTCGGCGGTCATCACCGCCTCTACCCAGAGCGGGCCGTTGGCGTAGCGCCCTGGAAAGCTTGGCAGGATATAGAAACTCTTGGTCAGGACGTGATCGGCCGGCACCGGCTCGAGCGGCGGCACGTTCAGCGTCGCCAGAATTTCGCGCAGCTTGCGCGTCGCCGGCGTCAATGTTCCGCTGCGCCGCAGATTTCTTGAGAACTCGTCCCTGGTATCGAAGAGGACGGTTCCGCCATTGGTCATATAGGCGTCGATGCGAGCCAATGTGGCGGGCGAAGGGGTTGGTGCTTCGGCGACGACCGGCCAGTAGAGCAGCGGATAGAAGGCCAGTTCGTCGGTTTCGATATCGACCCCGCGCGGCTCGCCCGGCTCCATGGCCGTCCGACCGATGAGCCATGCCGACAGGCCGCGCATTCCGGCGCGGCTGATCCGGTCGGTTTCGGCATCCCCCGTCAGCACGTAAGCGAGCCGGGTTCGGGTCAAGGCCTCAACCGCCTCGGTGTCGGCGATCTCGGACGACGATCCTGAAGGTGGCGGCTGGTCGGTGGCGTCCTGCGCCAGAAGAGGCGAGGGCGCGCCCATGGCGAGCGCGAGCACCAGGATGGCGGACGCCGCTGCGGCATGGCGTCCCATACGCCGGTTCCGACGCAGAGAGGAGAGCGCGCCTGCAAGCCATAGATTGACCAGCGTATCGATGGCCAGAAGCACCAGGGCAATGGCGAAGAGCGGGCCGCGCAGATCGACCTGTTCGCCGGCGCCATAACCGATCTGCCGGACGCCGCCCGTAAAGGCCGGCGTTTCGATAGTCGCCAGCCTGTCATCGGCGGTCATCAGATTGAGCGCGAAGACTGCTTCTTCATTGCCGTAAAGGCCGGGGGGATTGGCGAGGGTCACGCCGTCCGCGCCCGGTTCGAGCGGTCTGGCTTCCGGACCGGGCGTCACGAGCGCACCACTGGCGTCGAGCACCCGCCAGGGTGGGATCGCCGCCGCCTGCGCGGTCTCCGCATTGGCATCGAGGCGACCCTGATTGCGCGACAGCCGCGTCAATTGGCGCAACATATCGACGAAACTGCCGGAGAGCGGCAGGTTCGACCAGCTGGCTTCGGGCGTAATGTGAAAGAGGACCAGCGTGCCTTCGCCTTCGGTACGTCCGGTGACGAGCGGTGTGCCGTCTTCCAGCGTCGCCCATGAGCGGGCCGCCAGTTCCGGTGCGGGCTGGGCAAGCACCTGGCGCTCGACCTTGACGTCGCGGGGCGGGATAAGATTGGCGAACGGCCCATTCACCGGGAAATCGGCCACGGGTTGCGGTTCGGTGAAGGAAAGCGCGCCGCCGAGCGCCCGTTCGCCGCTTCGAAGCGCAACCGGCAAGAGCGGATCGCCATTTCCATCGGCGCCGGCGAGGCGCGGCCCGGCGAAGCGAACCAGCATCCCGCCATTACGGACCCAGCGTAGCAGCCCGCGCTCCACCGTTTCCGGCAGAACACCGACATCGGCCAACACGATCATGGCCGGTTTCTGCTCCAGCACGGTCGGCACCGCTTCGCTCAGATCTCCGGAGGTCGGTTCGACCAGATCGGCGAAGGGGGCCAGGGCGCGTCGGATATAGAAAAGCGGCGACAGCAAAGGCTGACTGCTGGCGTCAGCCCCGCGCCCGCCAACCAGGCCGACCCGCCTGCGCCGCGCATCGTCGTCGAGCAGGCGCACCGCACCCGCCTGTTCAGCGCCGTCGACGGCGATACGGACGATGTCGTTGCGCAGTTCGAACGGCACGCCGAAACTGGCCTGCGTTTCGCTTTCATCCATGCGGAAAAGCGCCTCGGTCTCGGCGATGCGCCGCCCACGCCCGTCATAAGCGCCGAGGGTGAAGAGTTCCGGGCCATCGTTTTCGTCCGCCCGCCTTAGCGTGACGACCATGGCATCGGCTTCGTTTTCGGCGGCAGTTGCAATAAGCGCCGGCAAACGGTCGGGCTTGCCGAGCACGATGCGCGCGGCACCGGCTTCGGCGATCGTGGCGAAGGCGTCGGCATCGTCCGCCGATGCCAGCCCATCCGACAGGAGCACGAAACTTGCCGCTTCGCCGGTTTCGCTTGCGGCCGTCGCCAGACGCTCGAAGGTCGCGGTGCGGTCGACGGGCACCGGGTAGGGGCGGGCCGCGGCAAGGCGTTGCAGGGCTTCTTCTTCGTTGAACGGGCCGATCTCGCTATTGGCGGGTTCGGCGGTGAAGGCGAGGAAGATGGGCCGCTCGGCCTTGGCCGCCTCGTCGATCAGACCGCTGGCCGTTTCGACACGTTCGTCCCAGTCCCGCGCACTCGCCCAGCCATTGTCGATGGCCAGCACCAGCGCGCCCGATTCCGAGATGACGGGCTCTCGCGGATTCCAGAGCGGACCGGCCAGCGCCAGAATGACGAAGGCGGCGATCAGGAGCCGCAGGGCGGTCAGCCACCAAGGGCTCTTCTGCGGTGTCTCTTCCGTCTTCAGAACGCGCGCCAGAATGCGCAGCGGCGGGAAGATTTCTTCCTTGGGACGGGGAGGTGTGGCGCGCAGCAACCACCAGATCACCGGCAGTGCGGCGAGGCCGGCGAGAAGCGCGGGGGCGGTGAAGGCGAGCGGCAGGCCGAACATCAGAGTGCGCTCCCATGCGGGGTCGTCATCGCCTGATGCACATGGACTAGCGCTTCGCTGGCCAGTTGATCGGTATGGTTGAGGGTAAAGCTCCAGCCGAGGCGGCGCACGTCGCGCGACAGTTCGGCCCGGCGCGCCCGATAGACATCGCGATAGGCGGCAGCGGCATCTTCTGCGCGGCCGGCGGTCAGCCGTTCGCCGGTCTCGGGATCGACGAAACGGGTTCGCCCATCATAGGGGAAGGTCTCCTCGGCCGGGTCGGCGATCTCGATCAGATGGCCGCGCGCGTCGCGCTGCGCCAGCGGCCGCCACATCTCTTCCAGCACTTCGGTCTCGTCCAGAAAATCGGAGATCAGCACCACGTCGCTGCGACCGTTGACGATCGAAAAATCCGGCTTTTCGGGAAGCGGCGACATCATCATTCGCGCGGCGATGCGCTCGGCTGCGTTGCGCGCGGAGATCGGCTCCAAAAGACCGAGCCAGCCGATCCGCTCGCCGGAACGGGCCAGAAGTTCCGCCAGCGCCAGGGCCAGCACGATGGCGCGGGATTCCTTCGACACGCTCGCGCCTTGCGACTGATAGAGCATGGAGGGCGAGGGATCGGCCCAGAGCCAGACCGTGTGCGCGCTCTGCCACTCATTGTCGCGAACATAGACATGATCGTCGCGCGCGCTGCGCCGCCAGTCGATGCGCGCCATCGTCTCGCCGGCCGTATAGGGGCGGTACTGCCAGAAATCCTCGCCGATGCCACGCCGCCGCCGACCATGCCAGCCCGAAAGGACGGCAGCGGCGATACGCCGCGCCTCCACCAGCAGATCGGGAACGAGGGCCGCACGTTCCCGCGCCCTTGCCAGAGCGTTCTGCGGCGCGACGGACGCGCTTATCGTGCCGATTGCGGCCAATCGTTTGTCCTACTGCAGACCCTTGGTCAGGCTCGCGATGACATCGCGTATTTTCGTGCCTTCGGCGCGCGCGGAGAAGCTCAGCGCCATGCGGTGCTGGAGCACGGGTTCGGCGAGCGCGATCACGTCGTCGACGGAGGGGGCGAGACGTCCATCGTAAAGCGCGCGGGCACGGGCGCACAGCGTCAGCGCCTGGCTGGCGCGCGGGCCAGGGCCCCACGCCACCTGCCGGTCGATCTCGTCGTTGCCGTGTCCGGGACGGGCCGAGCGGACCAGGGTCAGAATGGAGTCGACCACGGAAGCCGGCACCGGCATCCGCCGCACCAGGTCCTGGATCTCCATCAGCCTGTCGGCGGATACGACACCGTTTGCGCGCATATTCGCCGTACCCGTCGTGTCGGTGATGATCCGCCGCTCGGCCTCGATATCGGGGTAGTCGATATCGACCTGCATGAGGAAGCGGTCGAGCTGGGCTTCGGGCAGCGGGTAGGTGCCCTCCTGTTCCAGCGGGTTCTGTGTCGCCAAAACATGGAAGGGGCGAGGCAGATCGTAGCGCTGGCCGGCGACCGTCACATGATATTCCTGCATGGCCTGCAGCAGCGCGGACTGTGTGCGCGGGCTGGCGCGGTTGATCTCGTCGGCCATCAGCAACTGCGCGAAGACCGGGCCGGCGACGAAGCGGAAGACGCGCTTGCCGGCATCGTCCTCTTCGAGGATTTCGGTGCCGAGAATATCGCCGGGCATCAGGTCCGGCGTGAACTGGATGCGGCGGGCGTCCAGACCGAGCACGGTGCCGAGCGTCTCGACAAGCAAGGTCTTTGCAAGCCCCGGCACGCCGACCAGAAGCGTGTGTCCGCCGGCAAAAACGGCGACGAGGGTGCGTTCGACCACCGCCTCCTGGCCGAAAATGACTTCGCCGACCGCCTGCTTGATCCGCCCGATATCGGCTAATGCCGTTTCGGCGCTCGCCAGCATCTCCTCCTCGGTCATCGTGCGAGGCTCGGTCAGTGCGCTCATGGAGGGTCCGCCTTGGCTTTTTCTCAGAATCAGGGATCGCGCTTACGTCCGCTTCAAGCTTAAGGGAAGGAATAAGGCTGGCAAGCGCGCCCGGCATGACTATTTCGTAAGCCATGACCAAGCCGCAAACAGACGGGGCCGCCATGGCGGATGACAGGACCGAAGCGCTCGAAGCACTGATTTCCCGGTCGGTGCAGGATGGCCGAAAGCCCGCGCCGGTCGATCAATGGGAACCGCAGAACTGCCGCGATATCGGCCTTGAAATCGCGGCGGACGGAACCTGGACCTATAAGGGTTCGCCCATCACCCGCCAGCGTATGGTCCAGCTCTTCTCTTCGGTCCTGCGCAAGGACACAGACGGCAAGACCTATCTGGTCACGCCGGTCGAAAAGGTGCTGGTAAATGTGGCGGACGCCCATTTCATGGCGGTCGAATGCGCATCCAGCGGCAGCGGCAAAACGCGTGTCCTGACCTTCCGGACCAATGTCGGCGATCTGGTCGAGGCCGGCCCCGATCACCCGCTCCGCTTCGAAGGAGCGGAGGATGACGGCCCGCTCAAACCCTATCTGCGCGTTCGCGGACGGCTGACCGCGCTGGCGACCCGTGCCGTGACCTATCAGCTGATCGAGATGGCCGAGCCGATGACGGTCGGCGACGTCGAGGTGCTGGCGCTGCATAGCCGGGGCGCGGTGTTTCCCATCGCGCCGATGGACCGTATCGAGGCCATGGCCGAATGAGCCGGCTGCAGGAGCAGGCCAGGAGGCCGTCCGCGATCTATTCCATCGACGAGTTCCGCCAGCGTGCGGAACGGGAATCCGGGCCGTTCGACACGACGGACTGGGGCGACCACCGCTGGAATCTCGACATTGCCGAGCATTTCTTCCGCCGCAGGAAGCGCGAGGCTGCGGTGTTGATCGGCGTGGTCGAGCGGGCGGGCGGCGCGCATGTTCTCCTGACCCGGCGCACCGATCATCTGAAGACCCATTCGGGCCAGGTCGCCTTTCCGGGCGGGCGGATCGACCCTGGCGATGACGGGCCGGTCGGCGCGGCGCTGCGCGAAGCGCAGGAGGAGGTGGCACTGCCGATAGAGCGTGCCGAAGTAATCGGGCGATTGCCCGATTACGCCACCGGATCGGGCTTCAAGATCGTGCCTGTTCTGGCGCTCCTTCACCCGCCCTTCGATTTGCGGCCCGAACCGGGCGAGGTGGCCGACATCTTCGAGGTGCCGCTGTCCTTCCTGATGGAACAGGCCAACCACATCCAGGACAGCCGCATCTGGGAGGGCCAGCGCCGCTATTACTGGACCATGCCGTTTGACGACTGGCACATTTGGGGCGTAACCGCCGGCATCATTCGCATGATGCAGGAGCGACTCTACCCTTGAGCGAAACGGTTTCCATCGCCGGACGGGCGCCATGCCTGAAAGAGCCGGCGCTTCAGACCCTTCTGGCTGCCCTGTCGGACGGCGAGCATGAGGCGCGGATCGTCGGCGGCGCGGTGCGCAACGTCCTGCTCGACCTGCCGGTCGGCGATATCGACATCGCCACCACCACGCCGCCGGAAGAGACGGTGCGGCGTGTGGCCAAGGCCGGTTTCCGGGCGATCCCGACCGGGATCGAACATGGCACTGTGACGGCGGTGGCCGACGGCGCGGTCTTCGAAATCACGACCCTGCGCACCGATGTTACCACCGATGGCCGCCACGCCGATGTGCGGTTCGGGACCGATTGGCAGGCGGATGCACGCCGGCGGGACTTCACGATCAATGCGCTCTATGCCGATGCCGATGGCCGCGTTTACGACCCGGTCGGCGGCCTGCCCGACCTTGAAACGCGGACGATCCGCTTCATCGGCGAAGCGCGCGAGCGGATCGAGGAAGATTATCTGCGGATCCTGCGCTTCTTCCGCTTCTTCGCCTGGTACGGGCAGGGCCGGCCCGATGCGGACGGGCTGCGCGCCTGCGCTGCGATGAAGGGCGGCATGGACCGCCTGTCCGCCGAGCGGGTATGGAGCGAATTGCGCAAGCTGCTCGCCGCGCCCGATCCCCATCGCGCGCTGCTCTGGATGCGGACGGCGAGCGTGCTGACGACCATTCTGCCGGAAAGCGAGAAATGGGGGATCGATCTTGTCGGCCCGCTCGTAGAAACCGGCCAAAATGCCGGCTGGACGCCCGATCCGCTGCTTCGGCTGATGGCCATGTTGCCGCCGGACGAAGCGCGGATGAAGATGCTGGCCGATCGTCTTAGGCTTTCCAACGCCGAACGCGACCGCCTGCTGGCCTTTGCCTTCAATGCCGCGCCATCGGCCGAGATGACCGACAAGGCGCTGAAGGAATGGCTCTACCGCCAAGGCCGCCCGGCCGTGCTCGACCGCCTCAGACTATCGCTCGCTTCAGCGCGGGGACGCGCGACGAGCGATGACGCCGCGCTGGTCGAGGCCGGACGGTTCGCGGCAATGCTCGAAACGGCTGAGAATTGGGACATTCCGCAGTTTCCGCTGCGCGGCGCCGACCTTATCAGCGCCGGCATGGCTGCTGGGCCGCAGATCGGCGAGCGCCTGAAGGCTGCGGAAGAAGCGTGGATCGAAAGTGGTTTCCGGCTGAATCGCGACGATTTGCTGGCGAAAGCGTGCACCCAAACGAAATTCGATCCGGGGTGATTGACGGCGGCGCATAAAGACGGCATGGCGCGTTTTTGCCGGCGGAATCGGAGAGCGCCATGTTGAAGCTGGTCGCAAGCGTGTGGGCGCTTCTCCTCGGCGTCTTCCTGATCATGATCGGCAACGGCATGCAATCGACGCTGATGGGCATCCGCGGCGAGATCGAAGGGTTTTCCACCTTCGCGCTGTCGCTTGTCACCTCCGGCTACTTTCTCGGCTTTCTCATCGGTTCGCGGGTCACGCCGAAGCTGATCCGCCAGGTCGGCCATGTGCGCGCCTTCGCCGCGCTCGGCTCGCTCATGTCTGCGGTGCTGATCGCCTATCCGCTGCTCACCGATCCCTGGTCCTGGACGTTGCTGCGCATCGTACTGGGCTTTTGCATGTCCGGCATCTATGTCACAGCGGAAAGCTGGCTGAACGACCGCGCCACCAATGAGACGCGCGGTACGATGCTGTCATCCTACATGCTGGCGCAGATGGCCGGCCTGGTCGGCGCGCAGGGGCTGTTGAACGTCGGCGATGCGGCGGGCGCGTCGCTCTTCATCCTGGCGTCGATCTTCGTGTCGCTCGCCTTCACGCCGGTGCTTTTGTCCGCCGTGCCGCTGCCGGCGGTTGAGGCGGTCAAGCCAATGAGCCTGCGCGACCTCTATGAGCGCTCGCCCACGGCCACGGTCGGCACGGCCATCATTGGCGCCATCATCGCGGCGCAAATGGGCATGGCGGCGGTTTATGGCGCGAAGATCGGCCTCAATGTGCGCGACGTCTCGCTCTTCATCGCCTCCATCTTCGTCGGCTCGCTCATCTTCCAGTATCCGGTGGGGCGGCTGTCGGACCTGATGGACCGGCGCATTCTCATGATAAGCCTCGCCATCGTCGGCGCGCTGGCGAGCATTCTGCCCTTTTTCATCGAAGGCAGCTTCGCCGTTCTGCTCGTCGCGGGACTGATCGCCGGCGGGGTGGCGACGCCGCTCTATTCGCTGATGGTCGCCTACACCAACGATTATCTGGAGCGGGAGGAGATGCCGTCGGCGGCCAGCGGCATGATCTTCATCTACGGGCTCGGCGCCGTTACCGGGCCGGTCGTGATCGGCCAGACGATGGAGCTGACCGGCCCGGTCTCCTTCTGGGTTCTGCTGACCGTCCTGTTCGCGGTGATCGCCGCCTATATCGGCTGGCGCGTGACGCAGCGCGCCGCGCCGGCAGGCGACGATTCCGCCTATCTCGGCGTTCTGCCGAACTCCTCCGCCGTTGCCGTCGACGCGGCCTATGAATGGTATGAGGACGCGGCGCAGGATGCGGAGGAGGAGAGCGGCGAGGAGAACGCAGGGCGAGACGGAAGCGACTAGACGACCGTCACGGCCTTGCCGGCCTCATTCATTGCCAAAGCGGAAAAGGATCCTCCAGATGGCTCCATCGGTCCGCCTCGAATGTCTTTCCTTCACCGATCAGGGCGCTGTCGAGATCGGCGGTGATGGCGTCCCGATCCATGCCGGAACCGATGAAGACCAGTTCCTGACGCCGGTCTCCGAAGGGCGGCTGCCAGTGCTTTTCGATATACGCCATAGTCTGCGGATGGTCCGGCCATCTTTCGCGCGGTACCGAGGCCCACCACCGTCCCAACGGCTTGACGCTGCTCAACGCTCCCGCGAGTGAAAATTCCGTCACCCATTCGGGACGGGTCGCCACCCAGAAGTGGCCCTTGGCACGGATCACGCCGGGCAGGGTCCGATTGAGGACCTCGTGAATCTTCTGCGGATGGAACGGTCGTTTGGCGCGGTATACGAACGAGGTGACGCCGTACTCTTCCGTTTCGGGAATGTGATCGGCGAATCCGTAGAGTTCTTTTGCCCATAATGGATGGTTGTGAGCGGTTTCGAAATCGAAGAGGCCGGTGTCGAATATGCTTTCCTCCGCCACCCTGCCGTGGTCCGTCTCCACGATCCGGGCATCGGGGTTGAGCGATCTTACGATCTTGCGCGCTGCATCCAGCCTCTCGGGGCCGGCGTCGGTTATCTTGTTCAGAACGATGACGTCGGAGAATTCGATCTGGTCGACCAGAAGATCGACCAGCGTGCGCTCGTCGCCCTCGCCCAGGCTCTGGCCGCGTTGCTTCAGAAAATCATGGCTCGAATAATCCTTCAGAAGGTTGATCGTGTCGACGACCGTCACCATCGTATCGAGCCGCGCGACATCGGAGAGGCTTCTGCCCTCTTCATCCCGGAACTCGAATGTCGCTGCGACCGGCAGCGGTTCGGAAATCCCGGTGGATTCGATCAGAAGGTAATCGAACCGCCCTTCGCTCGCGAGATCTCGAACCTCGGCGAGAAGATCGTCGCGCAGGGTGCAGCAGATGCAGCCATTGCTCATCTCGACGAGCTTTTCGTCGGTGCGAGAGAGATTCGCGCCGCCATCGCGCACGAGATCGGCATCGATATTGATTTCGCTCATATCGTTGACGATCACGGCAACGCGACGGCCATCGCGATTGTTCAGCACATGGTTCAGAAGCGTCGTCTTGCCGGAACCGAGAAAGCCGGAAAGAACCGTGACGGGCAGGCGATTGTCGTGCAGGCGAGAAGGCAAAATCGTTCCAATCATTCGTTATGTTATAACATAACAATCGAATAGCTCCGCGGGGCCGTCCTTGTCAATCGTCGCGTCGGGTCTGCTCACGCCGTGGTCGCGACCGGTTCCGCCGTGCCCGCCATTTCAGCGAGCAACCAATCGCGGAACGCCTTGATCTTGGGGACGTTTCGGCGTCGTTCCGCATAGCAGAGCCAGTAGGACTGGCCCATCTCCTCCACCAGCGGGAAGGGCTGGATCAACTGTCCGGTTTCCAGCTCGCGGCGGTAGAACTCCGGGGTAAGGATGGCGGCGCCCATGCCGCCGAGCGCCACCTGCGCTTCGAGAAACTGATCGCCCATCGACGATTTCGGCCGCTTCATGATCTCGCTCGCATCGACGCCCGCGGCGGAAAACCAGGCCGACCACCAGGGATCGTGCGGATCGACCAGCGGCAATTTCAGCAGATCGGCGGGCTGGCGCAGCGGTCCGTGCCGTTCGGCAAGGGCGGGGCTGAGCATGGGCGTGAAGCGCGCCTTGAACAATTCATGGCATCGAAGGCCGGGCCATTGGCCGTTGCCGGAGCGAATGGCGACATCGACATCGTCACTGGCGAAATCCACCAAAGCCCGTGTCGCCGTGATGCGTGTGGCCAGATCCGGATGCGCGATCTGAAACCGCCCCAGGACGGGCGACAGCTTCTGGACGGCGAAGGTCGGGATCACATTGATCGACAGAACGCCCGAAGCTCTCTGCCGAACCGCCTCGAAAGCCGAATTGAGCTGATCGAGGACCTTGGACGCCGCCACCGCCAGCGTATCGCCGATGGCCGTCAGCTCCACCGCCCTCGGCCGGCGAATGAAGAGCGGCGCGCCAACGCGGTCCTCCAGCATCCTGATCTGATAGCTGACCGCCGCCTGTGTCATCCCCAGTTCGTCGGCCGCACGGGTGAAGCTCAAATGGCGGGCCGCGGCCTCGAAGACCCGGACGCTGGCGAGCGGCGGAAGATCATAGCGCGACATGCATAAAGCTACCTTATACCAAGCATCGGATATTCCGTTGGATTTAATCTCAGCGGTCGGGCTTTGTCGATTCTCTCTCATAAGGAGGATCGACCATGCGCCGACTCATTGACCTGTTGCGCCTTTGCTTTTCACGGCGTGGGAGTGCGGCGACCGCATCGAAGTGCTGTCCTGGCGGCAGGTCGAAGCGGACCATCGCGAGGATCGATCCGGCGACGGCGCCGAAGGATCGGCTGCGCGATATCGGCCTTCTGGATGGACGGCCCGGCCGACGGGGAAGGGCGGGCTGGGAGTAGGGGCCGTGGGGCGGGGGTGAAGGAGTTGGAGGTGCAGGGGCGATCCCGCCTATTTCAAAGTCCTGTCGAACTCCTCGCCCGTTGCCGTCGATGCCGCCCGTGAATGGTATGAGAATGCGGGCGTCGGACTAGGCGGGGAAGAAATTGAGGGGGATAGTCGGAATGAAATTTCGTTGCTATGATAATATAGAATTAAAATAGATATACTGGGAGCTAAAATTTGATGAAGGCAAGTTTCGAAGAAGAATGGCTTCAAATCAAAAACAAATTAGAGGGCGATAGCCCTGACGCGACAATATGGAAAGATGCTTGTGATCGTCTGCTTACAACTCGTTTAGATGATCGCTATTTTCAGCCGATTTCCTTAATACGGAGTGGTAGCAATTACCGCGGCGAAGGGTTCGCAATTCTGACGATTCAGTGTTCTCTGATAGAGTTCCTGGCAGCTTTACGGCTCGGATGGAATCATAAGGTCGGTGCTCAGCCGGGAAAAAATTTTCAGTATGGACGCAGCCAAGATCTTTACTGCGGTTTCCTTACTCAGCAGTCGCCTTTTTCAGGTTTATTTACTGACGAAGATCGTGCCTTGAATTTTTACAAGAATGTTCGTTGCGGTCTGGTCCACGAAGCACAAACCAAAAATGGATGGAAAATTTGGGCTGGCAGTGCCAACGACAAGGCAGTCGACTTTGAACATAAAGTAGTCAATCGAGATTTATTCGGCGATCTCATAAATCAATATGTTGAAATATATTCTAAAGATTTGATTTTCTGCCGCGACCTGCAGCAGGCTTTCATTAGAAAAATGCAGTATATCTACGATCATCATACCACTGCCAACTGAGCGTACCATGGATGACATCTGAAATAAAAAACCCCGCCGAGTTACCCCGGCGGGTTTCGTTTTCCTATCAGCCCTGCATCACGCCGGCTGGACGTCGCGGATGCGGCTCTTGATCTCGCTGACCATATTGGGGCGGACATGGGTCTCGCCATGGGCGGAGCGCAGATGCTCGCTGGCGCGGCGGACCACTTCCGCCTCATCCTCCGCCTGGGTGTGCCAGTGGCAGCCCGGAACCAGGGTTCCGCAATCGAAGCGTTTCATGGTGAACCTCCTTCTTTCGCGTTGATGTGCCGGAACAACGGGGAAAGGGCGTCAGAAGTTCAAATTTCGTGCGGATCGCCCGCACCGGATCAGCGGTAGATAATATCGACCCGTTCGAACGCTCCATCCTTGTGGTCCTCACGGAAGAATTCGTGATCGGCGGCGAGCCGGTCTGCCGCTTCCTCGGCGAAGCGGATAAGATCCTTGATGAACAGTTTGCGCGGTTTCGCCGCCTCAATGATTGAGGGCTCGACATCGTAATCGATCTGGCCGAGATCGTCCGACAGCGCATGAGCCTGCGCCAGGGCCGCACCGCAGACGCGGGCATAGTCCTTCCATGTGCCGTAGCTGAGATCGTCGAGGTCGATATCGTCGCGGAACGGCGCGCGTTCGCGGCTCATATAGCTCTCGCCATCGATCTTCACCGCGCCGTAGAAAATGTCGCCATGGGCAAGCTGCACGGACTGGCCGTGGGCGATGCGGTCCGCCTCTTCGCCGGCATGAAAATCGGTCGGCGGCGTCAGGCCTTCCAGCGCCGATCGGCGGGCCTTCTTGAATTCGATGATGATATCGTCGGTCGCGTCCCTGGATGGACCTTCGATCAGCACATAGAAGCGCGGCAGACCGAGCGATGCGGTGCCCTGGCCGTGGCGGACGCACACATCCTTGACCTTGAGTTCGCCCGCACGGTCTGGCGTCACTTCGATACCGTTGGACTTGGCGAGATCGTTGACCGCCTGCTGAAACTTGTCCAGTTCGCTGGAGATGGGCTGTAGCTCATCACTGGCGCGAAAGCCGCGTCCGGACGGTTTGAGGTAATCGGACCAGAGCCAGTCCTGCCGATCGGTCCACGCTTCCTCGAAAAGACGCCGGATGACGTTCGGCGAATTGTCCATGCGATAGTCATCATTGCTTTCGGTCGCGCGGTCGGCATAGTTCTGCATCGCCTCCAGATAGCCCTTGGCGAACTTCTTCACGATCTTGCGCCGTTTCTTGCGTTTCATACCGCCCGCTTCGCGCACGGCGATCCAGAAGCCGACCGCGCCGCGCTTCAAATCCCATGTGAACGGGGCGTATACCGCCTCGTCGAAATCATTGACCCCGAAGATCGGCGCGCCGTTCTTGTCCGGCATCACGCCGAAATTCTGCGGGTGGACGTCTCCGAGCGCCATGACGGAGGGCATGTCGGAATCCATGCCGACCATATCGCGATAGAAAAGCAGCGCCGTACCGCGATAGAACTTGAAGAAGTCCTTCGCCAATTCGTTGAACTTCACTTCCGCGGCGGGGTTGCGCTGCTCGATCCGGTCGGCGTGATCCTCGCGCAGGGTCGAGCGAACGTGCCTGCGCCTTGCCTGACCTGTCAGCAGGACAGGCGGGATGACCTCTTCGCCATTGGCGATACGCTCGGCCAATTTGCGGAATTCGTCGACCTTGCCGCCCGACTTCTCGTAAATCTTGGACGTCGTCTTCTGAAGTTCCGATTCTTGACCCTGATTTCCGTTTTCCGACATCGCACGTGTTCCGATATGCTGCCTTCTGATCCGCATTGCGCTCTATCGCAATTAGGTCCGTCCGGCGCATCGTCCAAAGATCACGTTTGATGCGGGTCATTTCACGGCCATTTCACCGTGGGCGGCATGGAGGACAGGATGGAGTGGACATTGCCGCCGGTCTTCAGGCCGAAGATCGTGCCGCGATCGTAGAGCAGGTTGAACTCGACATAGCGGCCGCGGCGGATGAGCTGTTCCTGCCGCATCGCATCGGTCCATGGCAGGCCGACATTCCTGCGCACCAGTTCCGGATAGACGTGCAGGAAGGCGCGTCCGACATCCTGCGTGAAGGCGAAATCCGCCGCCCAGCCGCCATCCTCGTCCGCCGAGTGCTGCCAGTCGTAGAAGATGCCGCCAATGCCGCGCGGCTCGTTCCGGTGGGCGAGGTGGAAATAGCTGTCGCACCAAGCCTTCATCTTCGGATAGTCGGCGACGGCATGGGCGCGGCAGGGTGCTTCCATCGCTTGGTGGAAGGCGATGGCGTCCGCATCGTCCTGCGTCCGGCGCGCATCGAGCACGGGGGTGAGGTCGGCGCCGCCGCCGAACCACCAGCTCGTCGTCACCACGAAGCGGGTGTTCATGTGCACCGCCGGCACGTTCGGGTTCCAGGGATGGGCGATCAGGCTGATGCCCGAAGCCCAGAAGCGCGGATCGTCCGCCGCGCCGGGGATCTGCTGGCGGAACTCCGGCGAGAACTCGCCATGGACGGTGGAGGTGTGGACGCCGACCTTCTCGAAGACGCGGCCGGCCATCATGCTCATCACGCCGCCGCCGCCCTTGCCCTCATCGCGCGCCCAGGGCGTCTGGACGAAGCGGCCCGGCTCGTCCGCGCCCCCGGCAAACGGGCCGTCCGCCTCGTCCTCCAGCGTCACGAAGGCGGCGCAGATCTGGTCGCGCAGCGTCTCGAACCATTGGCGCGCCGTCTTCTTCTTCGCCTCGATGTCGGCGGGTAGGCCCTGCGGCAGGGTGGGGCGCTCCATGATTTATCCTCGGCTGTTGCGGCTGGGGTCAAAATAAGGCGGCCCGGCGTTGCGGCCACCGATTCGCAATTTGCGCCGGCCATGCCTAATCTTACCGGTAAGGGCAAGCCCGGCAGGGCTCGCCTGAAACGAGTGGAGGCCATGATGGGTCCGCCAAAACGTCCTGCCCTGAAGGGGTTGTCGCAGCAGATCGCCGCTGGGCGCAACGGCGCGGGCGACAGTTTCGTGCGCGAGACCTTCCGCCTGCCACGGCCGCAGGCGCGGCAGACCGCGCGCGACTTTCTGGACCGCTGGCCGAAGGCGGCCTACTGGAGCGAGGTGGAAAGCTGGCGCATTGTCGGCGATGACGAGATCGAGTTCACCATGCGCCGCCTGAAAAGCGCCGATTAGTCAGGCTGATCTACCGTCGAGAGCGAATTGCCGCGCCATTTCGCCCGCCACCATGGCCGCGCTGACAGCCAGGTTCAGGCTCCGCGCATCGTCGCGCATGGGAATCGTCAGCCGTTCATCGGCGGCTTCGTGAACGTCATCCGGCACCCCGGCGCTCTCGCGGCCGAACAGGGCGACGTCGTCGCGCCGCCAGTCGAAGGCGTGATAGAATTTTTCGGCTTTGGTGGTCAGAAGGACCAGCCGGCGACCCTCGGCCTTTCGCCAGCCGTCGAAGGCGGCCCAGTCGTCGAAGCGGGTGAGCGCGGCCATCTCAAGATAATCCATGCCGGCTCGTTTGAGGGCGCGATCGGAGAGGTCGAAACCGGCCGGGCCGATCACCGCGACGGGCAGGTTCAGGCAGGCGCCCATGCGCAGAATCGTGCCGGTATTGCCGGGAATATCGGGCTGGTAGAGCGCGATCAGGGGCTGGCCATCCGGCGGGCTTTTATGATCCGTCATGATCGGCTCGTAAGCTGGGCGCGCAAGAAAGGCTGGCGGGCCGGCGTGGAAAAGTGCGTTCAGCCGCCTTATATCGTCCCGGCGTGATGCGCCATGCGCGCACGTCCTCCACAATCCATCTTTCACCATCGAGCGGGCGGGAGCACATGATCGATTCTCTATTCCGCCGCTTCGAACGGCTGACCGATCCCTTCCCGGAGGCGTCCGTCGAGCAGCCGCCGACGGGACTATGGGCGTTCATCTGGCATCATACGAAGCCGATCTGGCCGTTGGTGGCGGTGGGCGGCGTTCTGACGGCGCTGATCTCAGTGGCGCAGATCGTGATCTTCAGCTTCATGGGCGACATTGTCGACTGGCTGGCCGGGCGCCCGCCGGACGAATTCTTCAGCAATGAGTTCTGGACGCTCCTCGGCATGGGGGCGCTGATCCTCATCGCCATGCCGATTCTCGGTATCCTGCACGATCTGCTGCTGTTCCAGACGCTGGCCGGCAATTTTCCGATGATTATCCGCTGGCAGGGGCACAAATATCTGCTGCGGCAATCGGTCAGCTTTTTTGCCGACGAGTTCGCGGGCCGTGTCTCGACCAAGCTGATGCAGGGCGCGCTCGGCATTCGCGAGGTGGTGATGAAGACGGTCGACGTCTTCGCCTATGTCGCGATCTATTTCCTCGGCGCCGTCGTCCTGATGGCGACGTTCGATCCGGTGCTGATGATCCCGTTCATCGTCTGGATCGTCGCCTACACGGCCATTCTCGTCTTCTTTCTGCCGCGCCTGCGCAAAACATCCGAGGTGCAGGCGAATGCCCGAAGCGAGATGACGGGCCGTGTCGTCGACAGCTACACCAATATTGCGACGATCAAGCTGTTCGCCCATGCCGGTCGCGAAGAGCGCTATGCGCGCGATGCGATGGACCGGTTTCTGCATACGGTCTTTCCGCAGATGCGGCTGGTGACACTGCTGAACACCTGTCTGGGAATGGCCAATGCGCTGCTGCTGTTCGCCGTCGGCGCGCTCGGCCTGTGGTCCTGGTCGCTCGGCACGGCGTCGGTCGGCGCGCTGGCCGTCGGTCTCGGCCTCGTCATGCGGCTGGAAGGCATGAGCCATTGGGTGATGTGGGAACTGGCCGGCCTGTTCGAAAATCTCGGCATGGCCGAGGACGCCGCGACCATGCTCGCCAAGCCGCAGGCCGTGACCGACAGGCCGGGCGCCAAGCCGCTGGTGGTGCGCAAGGGCGCGGTTCATTTCGACAATGTCAGCTTCCATTATGGAAAGGGCGAGGGCGTGATCGGCCATCTCGATCTCTCCATCCGCCCCGGCGAGAAGATCGGCCTTGTCGGTCGCTCCGGCGCCGGCAAGTCGACGCTCGTCAATCTGCTGCTGCGCTTTCACGATGTCGAAGAGGGCCGCATCACGATCGACGGCACCGACATCGCCTCTGTCAGTCAGGACAGCCTGCGCGCCCATATCGGCGTGGTGACGCAGGATACGGCGCTGCTGCACCGCTCGGTCCGCGACAATATCCAGTATTCGCGGCCCGATGCCGCCATGGAGGAGATCGAGCGGGCGGCGCGCGAGGCCAAGGCCATCGACTTCATCGGCGATCTCAGCGATCCGACGGGGCGGACCGGTTTCGACGCCCATGTCGGCGAGCGCGGCGTCAAGCTGTCCGGCGGCCAGCGCCAGCGCATCGCCATCGCGCGCGTGATGCTGAAGGATGCGCCTATCCTGGTGCTGGACGAGGCGACTTCCGCGCTCGATTCGGAAGTGGAGGCCGCCATTCAGGACAGTCTCGACCAGTTGATGAAAGGCAAGACGGTTATTGCAATCGCACACCGGCTGTCGACCATCTCACAGATGGACCGGCTGGTGGTGATGGATCGGGGTGCGGTCGTCGAAGAGGGCACACATGACGATCTGATCGCGCAGAACGGCCTCTATGCGCGGCTCTGGGCGCGGCAATCGGGCGGGTTCCTGCATGTCGATGAAACGACGGACCGTGACGCGCCGGGGGTGGCGGCGCAGTGAGGCAGGCCGGCCAGTCCCCCGATCTGCCGACGCAGGCTGACGAGCTTCGCACCGATTACAACCGGCGCGAAACCGTTTCCGACCGCGTCTTCGGCGTCACCGAAAATTATATCGATCCGTTCGAGAAGGATGATGACGGCCTTCTGCCACGCGAGGCGATGGCGTTCATTCTGCATTTCGCAAAGCAGGCGAAGGGCCCGTTCGCGGCGATGCTGATCGTCGGCGGCCTGTCCGGCGCGGTGGATGCGGCGCTCTACTGGTCGGTCGGCTGGCTGGTCGATCTGATGGAGCGGGAAGGGCCGGCCGACTTCCTCGCCGAGAACTGGCTGTCGCTGACCGGTCTGCTCGTCCTGATCCTTATCGTCCGGGCGGCGGTGATGATCGGCCAGACCATGCTGGAGCAGCAGGTCATCTCGCCGCGCTTCATCGCAATGATTCGCTGGCAGGCGTTCCGCCGCGTGATCGAGCAGCCGCTGTCCTTCTACCAGAACGATTTCGCCGGCCGCATCGCGCAGAAGATCATTCAGGCCGGCGAGAGCACCACCGATCTCATCACCTCGATCATCGGCACGTTCTGGTCGTTCGCCACCTTCGTGGTGCTGACGGCTTCGATTCTCGTCGCCATGGACCCGATTCTCGGCGTGGTGGTGGCGGTCTGGGTGGTCTGCTACCTCGCCGTCGCACGGTTCCTGCTGCCCCGGGTGCGCAAGACCTCGAGACGCCGGGCCAATGCTCGCTCCATCCTGAGCGGCAGGCTCGTCGACGCTTTCACCAATATTCTGGCGGTCAAACTGTTCGACGATGGCCGGCGCGAACATGCCTTCGTGCGCGAGGGAGTGGAGCACCTGCTCTACGCAACGGCCCATGCGGCGCGCGCCATCACCACCGTGCGCGCCTCCGTCGCCATTCTGAACGGCGCGATGATGGCGGCGGTCGGCGTGGTGGCTGTTCGTGGCTGGATGGCCGGCGATGTCTCCACGGGCGCCGTCGCGGCAGCCATGGGACTGGTCTTCCGCCTCAACCAGATGAGCGGCTGGGTGATGTTCAACATCAACGGGATCGTGCGCAATTTCGCCACCGTGCAGGACGCCACCGCCACGATCTCCGTCCGCCCGGCGCTGCAGGATGCGCCGGACGCCATCGAGATCGACCGCGCCAATGGCGCGATCGCATTCGAGAACGTCTCGTTCGGTTACGGGCGCGACGATATGCCGGTTATCAGCGATCTTTCGTTCCGGATCGAGCCGGGCGAGAGGGTCGCCATTGTCGGGCCGTCCGGCGGCGGAAAGACGACCATTCTTTCGCTGCTGCTGCGCCTGTTCGACGTGGAGTCCGGACGGATCACGCTGGACGGGCACGACATTCGCGACCTGACCCAGAGCTCGCTGCGCCGACAGTTCGGCATGGTCAGTCAGGAGCCGATGCTGATGCACCGGTCGATCCGCGACAATATCGCCTATGGCCGGCCCGAAGCGAGCGACGCCGATATAAGGGAGGCGGCACGGCGCGCCGCCGCCGACGGCTTCATTCAGACGGTCGGCGATCATCGCGGGCGCAATGGCTATGACGCCCATGTCGGCGAGCGGGGCGTCAAGCTCTCCGGCGGCCAGCGCCAGCGTATCGCGGTGGCGCGCATGGTGCTGAAGGACGCGCCGATTCTGGTTCTCGACGAAGCGACCTCGGCGCTCGATTCGGAGATCGAGGCGGCGATCCAGGATTCGCTGGAGACGTTGATGGAAGGCCGCACCGTCATCGCCGTGGCGCACCGCCTCTCCACCATTGCGCGGCTCGACCGCATCATCGTGATCGATGAGGGCCGCATCGTCGAGCAGGGCAGTCACGACGATCTGCTCTCGCAGGACGGGCTTTATGCGCGGCTCTGGAAACGGCAGACCGGCGGGTTCCTGCCGCGGAACCTTGCCGCCGAATGAGGCCGATGACGCTCCGCCCGCCCTCCCGTTATCGCGAGCGCCTGACGGCTATCGAGGAAAGCTGCGATGCGCTCGGCTATGAGATCGCGGCGGAAAAGGCCAGCAGTCTCGGGCGGGCCGGCAAGGCTGTTGGCGAAGCCATGGACGCGCTGCGCGCCTTCGAGAGCGAACACGGCTCCAACAATGCTGACATGGGTGAAACCGCCCGGCGGGAAAGGACCCGTCTGCTCAAGCGTGCCGCCGCGGCCACGCATGCCTATTTCATCCAGCGCGAATTATGCGGCCTCAGGCGCCATCATGATGCCATCGCGCTGTTCGGCATTCCGCCCGCAGTGCTCGCTCGGCTTGGCGCGACCTGAAAGATCGGCATTCGCTCCACCGCTTTTGGACGAAAGTAATGTGCGGGTCACTGGACAAGGTTGCCTCTGGACAATAGAAGGGCGCGAAAAGACCGGGTAGTGGGGTATTCCGGCGGCATGGGCACGTATCTCGTTGCATGACAGCCGTCTGATCCGGCGGTGCTCTACCGAAGGCCGGTCTTCCAGCAGAGGATGGTGAACGTGAGCGGAAACGACACGATCGTACATGACGGCGAGGACGAGACGACCCGCCGCGATTTTCTCTACATTGCGACGGGTATGGCGGCGGTCGTCGGCACCGCAGGGGCGCTTTGGCCCTTTATCGACCAGATGCGCCCGGATGCGTCGACACTGGCGCTCGCGTCCATCGATGTGGACGTCTCGGCGATCGAGTCGGGCATGAGCCTGACCGCCAAATGGCGCGGCAAACCGGTCTTCATCCGCAACAGGACGGATGAGGAGATCGAGGAAGCCAATTCGGTCCCGCTCGACGATCTGAAGGATCCGATTGCCCGTAACGACAACATCGCCGTCGAGGCGGAAGCGACCGACTTCAACCGCTCGGCGGGCGAGGGCAAGGAGAACTGGATCGTCATGATCGGCTCCTGCACCCATCTGGGTTGCGTGCCGCTCGGCCAGGCCGGCGATTTCGACGGCTGGTTCTGTCCCTGTCACGGCAGTCACTACGATACGGCTGGCCGTATCCGCAGAGGTCCGGCGCCGACCAATCTCGCCATTCCGACCTTCGCCTTCACCTCTGATACGACCATTCGTATCGGCTGATTTTCCGGAAGGGGCCTTCTTCGATGAGCGGACATTCCACTTATACGCCGAATAGCGGGATCGAGAAATGGATCGACGCCCGCATGCCGCTGCCGCGGATGATGTATGACAGCTTCGTCTCCTATCCCGTGCCGCGCAATCTGAACTACGCCTACACGTTCGGCGGCATCCTGATGGTGATGCTGATCGTCCAGATCCTGTCGGGTGTGGTGCTTGCGATGCATTATGCGGCTGAGACCGGCGTCGCCTTCTCTTCGGTCGAGAAGATCATGCGCGACGTCAATTCCGGCTGGCTGCTGCGCTACATGCACGCCAACGGCGCATCGTTCTTCTTCATCGCCGTCTATCTGCACATGGCGCGCGGTCTCTATTACGGCTCCTACAAGGCGCCGCGCGAACTGCTCTGGATCCTCGGCGTTCTCATCCTCTTCCTGATGATGGCGACAGCCTTCATGGGTTATGTGCTGCCCTGGGGCCAGATGTCCTTCTGGGGCGCGACGGTCATCACCGGCTTCTTCACCGCCATACCGGTGATCGGCGAGTGGCTGCAGACCTTCCTGCTAGGCGGTTTCGCGGTCGACAATCCGACCCTCAACCGCTTCTTCTCGCTGCACTATCTGCTGCCCTTCATCATCACCGGCGTCGTGATCCTTCACGTCTGGGCGCTGCATGTGGTCGGCCAGACCAACCCGACCGGTATCGAGGTGAAGAGCAATACGGACACGCTGGCCTTCACGCCCTATGCGACCGTCAAGGACGGCCTCGCCATGGTCGTGTTCCTGCTGGTGTTTTGCTACTTCCTGTTCTACATGCCGAACTATCTGGGCCATCCGGACAACTACATTCCGGCCAACCCGCTCGTGACGCCATCCCACATCGTGCCCGAATGGTACTTCCTGCCGTTCTACGCGATCCTGCGCGCCATCACGTTCAATGTCGGTCCGATCGATTCCAAGCTTGGCGGCGTCATCGCCATGTTCGCCTCGATCGCGATCCTCTTCGTGGTGCCCTGGCTCGATACGTCGCGTGTGCGCTCGGCGGCCTACCGGCCTTGGTACAAGCTCTTCTTCTGGCTGTTCGTGGCCGACTGCATCTTCCTCGGCTGGCTCGGCTCGCGACCGGCGGAGGGCTGGTACGTGGTCGCCTCGCAGCTTGCAACGCTGTTCTACTTCGGCTTCTTCGTGGTCATCATGCCCTTGCTCGGTCTTCTCGAGACGCCAAGGCCGTTGCCGAATTCGATAACGGAAGCGGTGTTGAAGAAGAACGACGATGCGGTTGCCGCACAACCCGCCGAATGAGTGGCTCGGACCAGCGACAGGGAATGAAACTTATGAATACGCTTCTGAAAGGCCTGGTCGGCATCGGTTTCGGGCTTGGTGTCGCCACCACCGCCTATGCGCAGGATCAGGTCGAGGAACCGGCGGCGACCGAGCAGGCCGCGCCTGCTGAGCAGACCGAGGCCGAGACCGCCGCACCGGAAGGTGAAACGGCCGAACAGCCGGCGGTCGAGCCGACTGCTGACGGCGAAGAAACCGCCGCGCCGGCTGAGCCGGTCGATGAGACCCCGGACGCCGCACCGGCGGAAGAGGGCGACATGGCCTCCGCAGAAGAGGAAGGCGGCGACGAGGCCCATGCGGGCGATGACGGCCATGGCGAAGAAGATTCGCATACGCCGCACTATCCGCTCAAGAAGCCGCGTCACGCCGAATGGAGTTTCGCCGGTCCCTTCGGCCATTACGACGTCGCCCAGCTCCAGCGCGGTCTAAAGGTCTACAAGGAGGTCTGCTCGGCGTGTCACGGTCTCGACCGGGTGGCGTTCCGCGATCTCGAAGAACTTGGCTACTCCGAAGAGCAGGTGAAGACATTCGCCGCCGATTATGAGGTTGAAGACGGCCCGGACGCCGATGGAGAGATGTTCACCCGCGCGGCCGTCGGTTCGGATTATTTTCCGTCGCCCTTCCCGAACCAGGAAGCTGCCGCGGCTTCCAATAACGGGGCTGCGCCGCCGGACTTCTCGCTGCTGGCGAAGGCGCGGGCCGTGGAACGCGGCTTCCCCTGGTTCGTCTTCGATATCTTCACCGGCTATGCCGAGAACGGACCGGACTATATCTACAGCCTTCTGCTCGGCTATGACGAAGAAAAGCCGGAGCATATCGAGCTGCCGGACGGCGTTTATTACAACCCCTACTTCATCTCGTCGGCGGGACTGGCAATGGCCAAGCCGATCGATGACGACATGGTCGATTACGATGACGGCGCTCCCCAGACGCTGGAGCAGTATTCCAAGGATGTTTCCGCCTTCATGATGTGGGCGGCGGAACCGAAGCTGGAAGAGCGCAAGAAGATCGGCCTTCGCGTCATGCTCTTCCTGCTGCTGTTCGGCGCGCTGCTCTGGCTGACCAAGCGCAAGGTCTGGTCCGGCGTGAAGCACTGAGGCAGTCTTCTGCCGCTGCGAAATTTGGGGCGTCACCTTACGGGTGGCGCCCTTTGCTTTAGAGAGCGCTCTTGTCAGCCGGTCGTCCGCGCGGCAAAACGGGATCGCTATCATCCAAAGGACAATCCATGCCATCGACGATTGCCGATCCGGCGCTGGCCGAGCGCCTGCGCGCCGCCATCCGCACCATTCCGGATTATCCGAAGCCCGGCATTCTGTTTCGCGACATCACGACGCTCTTGTCCAACGGTCCGGCCTTTCAGGACGCCGTCAACGCGATTGCCGGCCGTTTCGCGGATGAACGAATCGACAGCGTGGCCGGCATCGAGGCGCGCGGATTCGTTCTGGGCGGCGCGGTGGCGCATGCCATGGGCGTCGGCTTCGTGCCGATCAGGAAAAGCGGCAAGCTGCCGCACCGGACCATCAGCCGCGAATATGCGCTGGAATACGGAACGGATCGGTTGGAAGTGCATATCGACGCACTGCCGGACAATGCGCGGGTGCTGGTCATCGACGATCTGATCGCGACCGGTGGCACGGCGCTGGCCGGCGTCGAACTGGTCGAGGAACTGGGCGGCCATGTCGTCGCGGCAGCGTTTGTGATCGACCTGCCGGATCTCGGTGGAGCGGCAAGGCTGGCCGCCCGCGACGTCCATGTCGAGATCCTGCTCAGTTTCGACGGTCACTGAGCGCCAGCGTCTTCCTAGCTATCTGGTGCTTATGAACACCGTCGATACGAAGCGCATAACGCTTTCATCGTTCTGGTTCGTCGCTTCGATTTCGGATTGCATCAGGCCCCAGCCCGGACGCGATTGCGATGCTCTCGCCGCAAGCAAAGTCGAACGGTAGGCCAGCGTATCGCCGGCATAGGTCGGGCGAAGCCATTTCAGATCGCGGAAGCCGGGGGATGGGCCGCGGTCCGGCATCGCTCCGGTCCAGCCCATGGCCTCACGAAGCGCCGTCTCCCCGTTCCGTACGTAGAGTTTCATAAACACTGCGCAGCAGTGCCAGCCGGAGGCGCAGAGCCGGCCGAAATGACTTTGCTCCGCCGCCGTTTCATCCAGGTGAAAGGGTTGCGGATCGAATTGCCGGGCAAAGGTCTTGATCGCTTCGGCTTCGAATGTGTAGCTGCCGAGCTCCAGACGCATGCCGGGCTGCAACCGCGAGAAGAACGTCTGCGTCATGCACCGGTCTCCGCGCTGGCATTGTCGGGGTCACGGAGCCGGACCATGGCTGGATAGCGCATCGTCGCAATCGTCTCGCCCTTCTGATTGTTCAAAACGGCATCGAAATAGACGAAGCCCCGACCGGGACGCGAATGCGAAACGCGTCGTTCGCCGACCGTCACCACGCCGGAAAGCGTATCGCCGGGTCGCAATGGCTTCATCCAACGCACTTCATCCACGCCGGGCGCGCCCTCGGACAGGCTGTTCAGGACAAAGACCTCACAGGCCATCGCCATGAAGAGGCTGCATATATGCCAGCCCGAAGCGATCAGCCCGCCGGTAAACTGCGCCTGCTGGCTGTCGCCGTCGAGATGAAATGGCTGCGGATCGAACTCCGCGGCGAAGGCAACGATCTCTGCCGCGCTGACCGTACGCGGTCCGAGCGCGAATTGTCGCCCGACCGTCATGTCCTCGAAGGCCAGCATCTGCTCGTTGCCACTCATCTCATCGTTCCGTCATTTCGCCCCGTCGCCAACATCAGGTGTTGAAGCGGAACAGCAGCACGTCGCCATCCTGCACGACATATTCCTTGCCTTCATCGCGGGCCTTGCCGGCTTCCTTGGCGCCCTGCTCGCCCTTCAGCGCGACATAATCGGGGTACGCAATGGTCTGGGCGCGGATGAAGCCGCGCTCGAAATCGGTATGAATCACACCGGCCGCGCCGGGCGCCTTGGTGCCGCGCGTCACGGTCCAGGCGCGAGTCTCCTTCGGACCGGCGGTGAAATAGGTGATGAGGTCGAGCAGTTCGTAACCGGCCCGGATCAGCCGGTCGAGACCAGGCTCCTCCAGTCCCATCGTTTCCATATATTCAGCGGCTTCCGCATCGTCGAGTTGGGCGATCTCCGCTTCGATGGCGGCGGAAATGACGACGGTCGATGCGCCCTGTTCGTCCGCCATCGCCTGGACGGCGGCGCTGTGATCGTTGCCCTTGGTGGCGTCTTCCTCGGCGACATTGCAGACATAGAGGACGGGCTTGCTGGTCAGGAGGTTCAGGCCGCGCAGGATTTTCAGGTCTTCGGCCGCGATGCCATCCAGCATCAGGCGAACGGGTTTGCCCTCCTGCAGCAGCGACAGCGCCCTCTCCATCATCGGCAATATGGTGATGGATTCCTTGTCCTTGCCGGTCGCCTTCTTGCGCGTGCCGACGATGCGCTTTTCCAGGCTGTCCAGATCGGCCAGCATCAGCTCGGTCTCGACCGTATTGGCATCGGCAACGGGGTCGATCCGCCCCTCCACATGGGTGATATCGCCATCCTCGAAGCAGCGCAGCACATGGACGATGGCGTCGACTTCGCGAATATTGGCGAGGAACTGGTTGCCGAGCCCTTCGCCTTTGCTTGCGCCGCGAACGAGGCCGGCAATATCGACGAAGGAGATACGCGTCGGGATGACTTCCTTGCTGCCGGCGATGCTCGCGATCGCCTTCATGCGGCTATCGGGTACGGCCACTTCGCCGGTGTTCGGCTCGATGGTGCAGAAGGGGTAGTTGGCGGCCTGCGCCGCGGCGGTCCTGGTCAGGGCGTTGAAGAGGGTCGACTTGCCGACATTGGGCAGTCCGACGATGCCGCATTTGAAACCCATGGGTGGATCGGTCCTTGGAAACGTGCTCGATTTTCCGGCAGGCTATGGGCGAGGGGAGGGCAGGCGTCAAGCGCTGCTCTAATATCGGTCTCGATCCGCCTGCAAACGAGGCTTGCCATGACTGACAGCCCGACCCTTCTTGATGATGCGCCGGAGATCGAGCGCGGAACGATCACCGAGCCCAAGGTGGAGAAACCGCGACTCTACAAGGTGATTCTACTGAACGACGATTACACGCCGCGCGATTTCGTCACCATGGTGCTGTGCGCCGTCTTCCGCATTCCGACCGACACCGCTCACCGGCTGATGATGACCGCGCATCGCATGGGAAGCTGTGTCGTCACGGTCGCGACGCGCGAGATCGCCGAGGAAAAGGCGAAGGAGGGCACAGACCTCGCCAAAAGCGAAGGTTTTCCGCTGATGTTCACCACCGAACCGGAGGAGTGAGATATTTATACCAATCAACCTGACAACAAATGCAGCACAGCATACTGAGAAAGTGCTTAATTGCTACTCATTTAAGAGTTTATAAACTCGTTCAGCCGTGTCCGTTAAAGCCTGTTCGCTTTCTTTGTATGAGATCGGTCCAGATACGCCATCGATAAAAATAATCTCTTCTGTCCTTATATCTTTTGGTCCGCCGAGCAGAGTAAAATCAACCGCTCTTTCTATTAGCTTGGCATTTCGTATATATCCGTCTTCGGCCAAAACTTGGAAATTCAGCAGTTCCCTTTCCATGACACTGCTCCCTCAACAAACCTGAATAAGAATATAGCGAGTCGCTACATGCTTTTCACCCCTTCCCCAGCAACTTCTTCAGCATTTCCGCCATCGGGCCGGTGGTGGGCGGGGCGATGGCAGGACCGTTCTGGCGGGCCTGATGGATATGGCTCTTGCCCTTTGGCGCCGGCTTTTTGTTGGGGGCGGCGCCTTCGCCGACCTTTGGCCGCGTGGGTTTTGCTGACGCCGCCTTGTTCTTCGGTGCCGGGGCCTTGCCCTGCATCGCCAGCGCGACCCTGTTCATGAAGTCGCTGTCCTTGCCTTCCGCAAGCATCGGCATGGCGTCGGCAATCGCGTCCAGCAGCGGCTCCAGCCACTCTGCGTCTGCCTTGGCGAAATCGCCGAGCACATGACGGGTGACGAGTTCCTTGCCGCCCGGATGGCCGATGCCGATGCGCACGCGCCGATAGTCCTTGCTGCAATGGGCGTCGATGGAGCGAATGCCGTTATGGCCGCCCGCGCCGCCGCCGGTCTTCACGCGCACCTTGCCCGGTGCAAGGTCCAGTTCATCGTAGAGGACGATGAGATCGGATGTCTCAAGCTTGTAGAAGCGCATGGCTTCGCCGACCGCGCGGCCGCTTTCGTTCATATAGGTCTGGGGCTTGAGGATCAGCGCTTTGTCGCCGCCAAGCCGGCCTTCCGCCAGTTCGCCCTGAAACTTTTTCGTGAACGGGCCGAAGCCGTGCCGCCGGGCGATCTTGTCGGCCGCCATGAAGCCGATATTGTGCCGGTTGCCCGCATATTTCGTCCCGGGATTGCCGAGACCGACGATCAGCAACATGACGTCACCTTTCCGTTTTGCCAGTTCCGCACTTGGCAAAGCACGGGCCAAAAGAAAAGGGGCGGATCGCTCCGCCCCTTCGTATCATTCTCATGGACCGGCTTTTGCCTCAGTCCTGATCGGGACGGTCCGTACCGGCTTCTTCGGTGGCGGATTCTTCGCCCTCGACCGTGTCGACATTCTGTTCGATCACTTCCGTCTCGGTCACTTCCTCGTCGTCGCTCTGCGAAGCCAGGGAATCGGCGGCGGCGATCGTTGCAATGGTGAAATCGCGGTCGGTGATGGTCGGCTCTACGCCTTTCGGCAGCTTGACGCTCGAAATGTGAAGCGACGCGCCCATCTCGGCGCCCGCAAGATCGAGCTCCAGCGCGTCCGGAATGGACGTTGCGGCGCAGACCACTTCCACTTCGTGGCGAACGACGTTCAGAACGCCCGGCACGATGGGATCGCCGTTCTCGTCTTCGCTTGCGGTTGGGTGGAGGCCTGGCGACTGCTCTTCATTGATGAAGTGCACGGGGATCGCCACCGTCACCTGCGTGTTCTTGCCGACCCGCAGGAAGTCCACATGCATGGTGAAGTCCTTCACCACATCGACCTGAAAATCCTTCGGCAGGACCTGGATCTTCTCGCCATCCACATCGATCGTCGCGATGGTGGTGAGGAAGCCGGGCGTGGTCGCCTTCAGGTGCACGTCCTTATAGGGCAGGGCGATGGACAGGGGGTCTTTCTTGTCGCCGTAAATCACGGCGGGGATCTTGTTTTCACGGCGCAGTGCGCGGGCGGACCCCTTACCGACCCGTTCGCGACGCTCGGCCGCGAGCTCGTAGCTCTCGCTCATAGCGTAGTTCCTTTCAAATTATGGAGTGACGTTTTCGCTGTGCCAAAACGCCGGAGGGCGAACCGACGGCTGCCCGTCCTTCGCCCCGACCACGGTGCCTCCAAGGGTGTCTGCGTGGCTGGCAGGGGCCTTATCGCATTGCGGGAGTAAGGGCAAGCGCCATGAAAATTCCCTGAAATGGCCATGGAACAGGAAACGCCGGCAGTCCGTTCTCTACCTGACGACGATCGCGCGATGATCATGCGATCGCTTCGACTTTTGGAGGACGATATGAACAAGCTTATTCTTACGACCGCAGCGGCTTTCGCACTTGGTGTTTCCGGCGCCTATGCGCAGGACAACAACGACAACGATCAGGCCAGTTCAGCAGCCATGATCGGCGTCGATAACGCAAAAGTCGAGGACGGCAAGATCACAGGCATCAGCGTCAACACCGATACGGCCGGTTATCTGGTCGTGCATGACGACGCAGAAGGCGCGGCTCCCGCCAATCTCGGTCACATTGCGGTCCAGCCCGGCAGCACCGATGATCTTTCCATCGAGTTGACCGGTACGCCGGGACCGGGTCTGTCGCTGATGCTTCATGACGAGACCAATGACAACACGACCTATGATTTCGGTCCGGGCTCGACCGATGTCGATACGCCGACCATGCGTAATGGCGAGCCGGTCGTGAAGGCCATCGACGGCATGTGATCGGTCCGGCCACGCGGCTTGAATGAGAAGGGGCGCCAATCGGCGCCCTTTTTGCTGGACTGCTTTGGAAAAAAACGCCGCGTTTCCGTTCAATCGAAGAGCGAAGAGACCGACTGCTCCAGCGCCGTGCGATTGATGGCTTCGCCGATCAGCTGATCGATCGAAAGAACGCGGATTTTCTCGGCGTTCTTGACCGCTTCGGTCGGCTGGATGGAATCGGTGATGACCAATTCCTTCAGCTTGGACGTTTCGATCCGCTCCACCGCCTTGCCCGACAGCACGCCATGGGTGATGTAGGCCGTGACGGATTTCGCGCCGCGATCCATGATGGTCGCGGCGGCATTGCAGAGCGTGCCACCGGAATCGATGATATCGTCGATCAGGATGCAATCCTTGCCGGTAACATCGCCGATCACGTTCATGACCTCGGATTCGCCGGGGCGGTCGCGTCGCTTGTCGACGATGGCAAGCAGTGCATCGAGACGTTTGGCTAAAGCCCGGGCGCGTACCACGCCACCCACATCGGGCGAAACGACCATGGTGTTGGAGAGGTCGTATTTGGCCTTCACGTCGCGCGAGATGACCGGCACCGCGTAGAGATTGTCGGTCGGAATGTCGAAGAAACCCTGAATTTGCCCGGCGTGAAGGTCCAGCGTCAGGACGCGGTCGGCTCCCGCCTCGGTAATCAGATTGGCGACGAGCTTGGCGGAGATGGGCGTACGCGCGGCAGGTTTGCGGTCCTGTCGGGCATAGCCGAAATAAGGAATGACCGCCGTGATGCGCTTTGCCGATGAACGACGGAACGCGTCGATCATGATCAGCAGTTCCATGAGGTGGTCGTTCGTCGGGAACGAGGTGGACTGCAGGACGAACACGTCCTCGCCACGCACATTCTCGTTGATCTCGACGAATATTTCCTGATCCGCGAAACGGCGGACCGAAGCCTTGCCAAGCGAAATATCAAGATAGCTGGCGACGGCGTCGGCCAGATGCGAATTGCTGTTACCCGCGAAGAGCTTCATCAAAAAAACGTTCCGGCCGATGTCCTGCCGCTGCCATAAGGGGCAGGGCCGCCCTTTGCAACCCGCGATGAGATGGGGAGGTGTGGAGAAGCTTAACGGGCCAGCATGATCGCGCTGATCTGTCGGCCGTAATCTCCTTCGCCGCGATGGGTGGTGCGGCGATAGGAGAAGAAGCGGTGCTCGTCCTCATAAGTGCAGAGCCCCAGCGTCTCGGCCTGTACGCCGAACTCTGCCAGCCTGTTCAGCGTAAAGCCCACGAGATCGAAAAGAGCATGACCCGTCTTCTGGGACGGGGCGAACCAGCGGTGGTTGTCTTCGTTCGCCATCAGAAAGCGTTCGACGAATTCGGGCCCGACCTCATAGGAGGGCTGGCTGATCGATGGGCCGAGGATAGCGACAATGCGCTGGCGTTCCGCGCCGAGCGCCTCCATTGCGTGGACGGTGTTTTCCAGAATACCGCTGAAGGCCCCGCGCCAGCCGGCATGGGCCGCGCCGATCACACCGGCGTCGGGATCGGCAAAGAGGACCGGCCCGCAATCGGCCGTCACCACGCCAATGGCGACGTCCGGCGTCTTCGTCACCAACGCATCGGATTTCGGACGCTCGCCGGAAAGCGGGGCGTCGATGGTAACGACATCGGGCGAGTGGATCTGCCAGGGTGTCGAGACCAGCGGATCGCTGCCGAGGGCGTCCGCCACGCGCCGGCGATTAGTCTCGACTTTGCCCGGCTCGTCATCGCTACCGGCGCCGATATTGAGCGAGTCGTAGATACCGTTCGAGACACCGCCCTGCCGGGTGAAAAAGCCGTGGCGAATGCCTTTCAAGGCATCGAGGGCGCCATGGCGAATGATGGGCGGCACTTCGCGCCCTTCTTTCATTTCGGTCTCAGACGTCATGGGCTGGTCGCTCTCCGGTGGTTTCGAGGCGGTCTGGACGACCTACATAGAACGGGAAAGCGCCAGAACAGTGCGCGGCCGAACCGGCAGGATCATGACAGAGCAATTTCCGACATTCCACAACAGCTATACCCAACTGCCAGAACGCTTCTACGCCCGGGTTGCCCCGGCAAGGCCCAAAGCGCCGGCGCTGCTGGCCTTGAACAAGGGGTTGGCCGAAGTGCTCGGTCTCGATGCCGCATGGCTCCGCAGCGAGGAAGGGCTCGCCATGCTGTCGGGCCAGCGCCTGCCGGAGGGAGCAGCCTCCATCGCCATGGCCTATGCCGGTCACCAGTTCGGCGGCTGGGTGCCGCAGCTCGGCGACGGACGCGCTATTTTGATCGGCGAAGTAACCGGCACGGACGGCGTCCGGCGCGATCTGCAATTGAAGGGCGGCGGGCCGACGCCGTTCAGCCGGGGCGGCGACGGGCTTGCCTGGCTCGGACCGGTGCTACGCGAATATGTCGTTTCCGAAGCGATGGCGGCGCTCGGCGTGCCGACCACGCGGTCGCTGGCGGCTGTTGCCACAGGCAATGAGGTGGTCCGCGAGACGGTTCTGCCGGGCGCGGTGCTGACGCGCGTCGCTCGATCCCATATCCGGGTCGGCACGTTCCAGTATTTCTCGGCGCGACGCGATGTGGAGGCTGTCAAAATGCTGGCCGATCATGTCATCGCCCGGCACTATCCCAAAGCGCGAGAGGCCGAGAACCCGTATCTCGCGATGCTGGAGGCGGTTATCGATGCGCAGGTCGCGCTGGTCAGCCACTGGCAGTCCATCGGCTTCATCCACGGCGTGATGAACACCGACAATATGACGCTATCGGGCGAAACCATCGATTACGGTCCCTGCGCCTTCATGGACGATTACCACCCCGATACGGTGTTCTCGTCGATCGACCGGGGCGGGCGCTACGCCTATTCCAACCAGCCGCCCATCGCCCAATGGAACCTAGCGATCCTGGCCTCGGCGCTTCTTCCGATCCTGAACGGGGACAAGGATCTGGCCATCGCCGATGCGCAGGCGCTGATCGACAGCGTGTCGCCGCGTTTCGATGCGGCCATTGTCGCGCGATTCCGCAGCAAGATCGGCCTTGCCGACGAACGGGAGGAGGGCGATCCGGCGCTGGTCGCCGACCTTCTGTCGCGCATGTCGGCCAATATGGTGGATTTCACCAATCTGTTCCGCGCTCTCGGCAAGCTGCCGAATGAGGGTGGGCCTTCTACCGACGCGCCAGCGCGCGATCTCTTTGCCGATCCGACCGTCTTTGACAAATGGGCGGAGGTCTGGCGGCGGCGTCTGGCTCGGCAGGGCATATCCGAAGCGGAGCGCCAGGCGGCAATGGATGCGGTCAACCCGGCCTTCATCCCCCGCAACCATCGGGTGGAGGCGATGATCGCGGCGGCGCTGAACGGTGATCTGACGCCAATGCACGAATTGATGGATGTGCTGTCGCGGCCCTATGAGAGCCGGCCGGACAAAGCCGATTATGCGGCTCCGCCGACCGATCAGCAGCGCGTGACCGCGACCTTCTGTGGGACGTAAGTCTTCAAAACCCGATTCGGATTGTCCGGCTAACTGACCTTGCGAAAAGGACAATTCGTCCGGCCTTCATTCCGTTTGAGAAGGCGTGATCTCGATCACCTTGAAGAGGTCGCCCATTTCGTCCGGCTCGTTGCCGGCGAGACGCTGCACTTCGCCGCGGAGATGATCCTGTGTCTGGTCGTCCTTGCCCGCGCCGAGCGCGCCGGCGCGTTCCAGAAGGCCATGGCGCAGCAGCCACTCGCCCTGCGTCGAGAGGGTGACGTTCAGATCGTGGCTTCGGGCGGTGGCGGCGAGCGCGGCAAAATCGACATGGGAGGTCAGATCGGCGCGGCCCGGCTCGGCCAGCGGGTCGGCATAGGCATGGCGAGCGACCGCCTGGAACGTGTCGCCGAAGCCGGGGTCAACGTGGCCGTAATCGAAGAAGAGCGCGGCACCGCCCTGCCGGGCGAGGCGATGGGCGATCTCATCCATCAGGGCTCCACGCTGCGGCGAGATTTCCAAAACAGCGCCGATGTCAGTTGCCTTTAGGCTGGGCGACAGCAGGGCATCGTCGATCGTGCCCGGCCCAATGCCGAAAGCCAGATCGTTTTCGTCGTCCAGCAGAACGACGCGTTCGCGCCAGCCCTTTTCCGTTCTGACGAATTGCTGGAAGGGCAGGGCATCGAACAATTCATTGCCGACAATGATCAGCGGGCTGTCCGGCGCGATGTCGTCGAGCGAAGCGACATGCCTTGCCGCGATGCCCGTTTCGGCAAGCCGCTCGGCCTGCAAGGTTTGCAGACGCGGGCTCGCCTCGATCAGCACGGCATCGGCGGCTTCCATCATATCCGGAGCGAGGGCGGCGACGGTGCGGCTCATATCGGCGAAAAGCGTGCCGCGGCCCGGCCCGATTTCCGCAAGCGTGAATGGGTGCGGGGCGCCGAGCCTGTTCCAGTGGCCGACCAGCGCCGCGCCGACCAGTTCGCCGAACATCTGGCTGATCTCCGGCGCGGTGGTAAAGTCGCCATCGGCGCCGAACGGCTCTTTCGTCGTGTAGTAGCCGTCCGCCGGATCGAACAGGCAGAGCGCCATGTAATCGGCAATGCGCATCGGCCCGTTCGCGGCGATCTGCGCGCTGATCCTGTCTTTCAGACTCATGCGGACGAAGCTGGTGCGCTCTCCGGCCGGCGGGCCGTCACCATTGCCCATGTGCCTGCCAGCACCATGGGAATCGACAGCACCATGCCCATCGTCAGCCAGCCGCCGAACAGATAGCCGAGCTGGGCATCCGGCACGCGGACGAACTCGACCAGAATGCGGCAGACGCCATAGCCTGCGACGAAGGCCCCGCCGACGAATTTCGGCCGTTTGAGCATCAGCCGGCTGTGGGTCAGCCAGCGCAGGATGAGAAACAGTACGATACCCTCGAGAAACGCCTCGTAGAGCTGGCTCGGATGGCGCGGCAGCCCTTCCGGGTCGGTCGGAAAGATCATCGCCCAGGGCAGGTCGGTCGGCGCGCCCCACAATTCGGCATTGATGAAATTGGCGATGCGGCCGAAGAACAGCCCGATCGGCACCGCCGCCGCGACGACATCGAGCATTGACCAGGTGGGAATGCCATGGCGGCGACTGTAGAGAATCATGGCGAGGATGGTGCCGAGCGCGCCGCCGTGAAAGCTCATGCCGCCCGACCAGATCTGAAGGATTGCCGCCGGCTCGGAGAGATAGCGCATCGGCTCGTAGAACAGCACATAGCCGAGACGTCCGCCGAGCACGACGCCAACCATTGCCCAAAGCAGAAAATCGTCGGTTTGCTGCGCCGTCATCGGCGCGTGGCCATGTGCCCATAGCCTGTTATTGCGCAGCAGGCGCTTGACGTAGAACCAGGCCAGCAGCAGGCTGACAATATAGGCGAGCCCGTACCAGCGGATGGCCAGCGGGCCGACCGAGAAGATGACCGGATCGATTTCGGGGTAGGGGATAAGGGCAAGGGGGCGCAGGGCGTCCAGCACGAAAGGGCTTCCTTCCATCGGTCGGGCGGGAATGGCGCGGACCATGCGCGGGCCGGCGTCCCCGGGTCAAGATGTCTCTTGCAACGCAGCAAAGTGACGTTAAATCCAATTGAGACCAATTTTGGAGCGTGCCATGCAGAACGACGATCGCAACCCCTTCGGTCAGGACGAATTCGCCGGGGGCAGCCATGGCGACCCCTATGGCACCGATCCCTACGGCACCGACCCGTTCGGTCGCGCCAGAACGAGCGGACGCGGCGGTGCTGCCGGTCCAGGCCGCTTCCTCGATGAGTTGGCCCGTCTCGTTACCGACGCGGCCGGCGTTGCCCAGGGGGCGCGGCGTGAGGTGGAGACGGCGGTTCGCACGCAGGCGGAACGGTTCACCGGATCGCTCGATCTGGTCAGCCGGGAGGAGTTCGAGGCCATGCGCGATGTGGCGTTACGCGCCCGCGCCGAAGCCAAGGCCCTTGGCGAGCGCGTTGCCGCACTCGAAGCCAAGCATGCCGGCGATGACAAAGAAGCAGGCGGCGATACCGACTAGCATCACAGCCTCATTCCGACATTCGACCGTTTTCACAGAAAGTTTTCAACAAAGTGACCGGTTCGAAAAAGCCAGATGGCGGAGTCACTTATCGGTGATCTCTGAATCAATTGATTCAACCTGAAGTGTCGTTGTTCACTACTCAAATCGCCTTGGGGCTTTCGCCCGGAGTCCGGATCAATAGACTGAATCTACAAGATGATTCGAGCCAAGGCCGTCCCGGCAGGCGAGGATCCGGGCGGAGGCGCTCCATGCGCGGCGGCATGGGGCGCACGAACAGGCGACGAGGAACAGCTTACATGGCGCTCCATTCCATTTTCGATCCGCGTGACGTTCATCCGGTGGATGTCATCGAATCGGTGGCCAATGACAATCGATGGAGCTTCGAGCGCACGACCGACGACGAGATCGCCATTTCGGTTGCGGGGCAGTGGGCGGATTATCATGTCAGCTATTCATGGCTGGACGAGCACGAGGCGCTGCATCTTGCCTGCGCCTTCGACATGACGGTGACGCGCCCGCGCCAGAGCGAGATCACCCGGCTTCTGTCCATCATCAACGAGCAGCTTCTGTTCGGCCATTTCGATCTGTGGGAAAGCGAAGGCGCGGTGATGTTTCGCCATTCGCTCATTCTGCCGGGCGGGCTGGAGCCGACAGCATTACAGGTCGAGCGTCTGCTGGCGGCGTCGCTGGAAAGCTGCGAGGCCTATTTCCAGGCGTTCCATTTCGTCGTCGAGGGTTCGCGCGCCGAAGACGCCATGGCGGCTGCGATCTTCGAAACCTTCGGCACGGCCTGATCGGGATGGGCAAGGGCGGCGCACCGGCGGTCGAAACGGATTTCGATACCTTTCTCAAGGTCGATATCCGGGTTGGCGTGATCGTCGCGGCGGAGCCGTTTCCCGAAGCGCGCAAACCGGCCTTCAAGCTGCGGATCGATTTCGGCGATCCGATTGGCGAGAAGAAAAGCAGCGCACAGATCACACGCCATTACCAGGCCGACAAGCTGGTCGGCCGTCAGGTCATGGCGGTGGTGAACTTCCCGCCACGCCAGATCGGGCCTTTCATGAGCGAAGTTCTGACGCTCGGCGTGCCGGACGAAGATGGCGAAGTGGTGCTGCTGGCCCCGGATCACAACGTTCCGATCGGCGGGCGTTTGTTCTGAGCAACCGGGCGGTTACAACGGCAGTCTGATCGTCACCTCCAGCCCGCCCATTCTGGATTTGTCGAGATGGATGTCGCCGCCATGGCTGCGCGCGATGTCGCGCGCGATGGACAGGCCCAGTCCCGTGCCGGACTGATCGAGATTGCGGGCGTCGTCCAGCCGCGTGAACGGACGGAAGATCACATCATACTGTTCCTTCGGCACGCCGGGGCCGTCATCGTCTATGCAGATGGTGATCGTCTTGTCCGTATGCGTGGCCGATAATGCGATCCTCTCGGCGTGTCGCATGGCATTGGCCACGATGTTATGCAGCATTCGCCCGAAGGCGATCGGCCGGACGATCAGTTCGGGGTCGCCTTCAATGTGCCATACCGCCTCGCGGCCCTTCAGCCTGGCTTCATCCGCCATGGTCTGGAAGAAGGTCGCCAGATCGAAAGGCGCAACGGCCTCTTCGCTGTCGCCACGCGCGAAGTCCAGATAGGCTTCCAGCATGGTCTGCATGTCCGCTACGTCGCGCTCCAGCGCGTCGGTGTCGGTTTCCTCGGCGGCCAGCGCCAGTTGCAGCTTGAACCTGGTCAGAATGGTGCGCAGATCGTGGCTGACGCCCGCCAGCATGGCGGTGCGCTGTTCGATCTGGCGTTCGATGCGGTTGCGCATCTGAATGAAGGCGAGGCTGGCGCGTCGCACCTCCTCGGCGCCGCGTGGCCGGAATTCCGCCGGCATGGGCTGGCCCTTGCCGAAGCTCTCAGCCGCGGCGGCAAGCTGCTGTATCGGGCGGATCTGCTGACGCAGGAAAATCACGGCGACGGCGATCAGAACGAGAGACGCGCCGACCATCCAGAAGATGAAGATCTCGCTATTGTTGGCATAGGCCTGGTTTCGGTTCGTCACGACGCGCAGCACCGCATCGTCCAGCGCAATCCGGATTTCGACGAAGCGCGACTGGCCGACCGTGTCGATCCAGAAGGGCAGGCCGATATTATCGTCGATCTGCTCCGTCAGCACGGTGTCGAGAAGCGAGAAGAAGGGCCGGCTGGTCGTGTTCGGCAAAGGCGTCGCGGGCAACAGTTCCACTTGCAGGTCGAACCGTTCGCGGGCGATCTGCGCGATCCTGTCCATATCGGCAATCCCGGGTTCGGCCTCGATCAGATCGATGATCGCCGCGATCTCCTGCGAAACGCGGTCCGAGAGCATCTCGGTGACGCGAGTCCAGTGCCGCTCCATGAAAACGAGCGCGATGACCGATTGCAGGATCAGCATCGGCGCGATCACGATGATGAGCGAGCGGGCATAGAGTCGTTTGGGCAGGCGGTGGAAGATCGGCTGCCAGAACCGGCGCCAGGCTTCGCGGACCGCCATGAATGCGGACAGGACAAGCGCGCCGGCGGAACGGCCGGAGAAGCGGCTTTCCTTTTCCTGTTCGGCGCCGGGTTCGATGCTCATCCGATGACGGGATTCAGCCGATAGCCGATGCCGCGCACCGTCTGGAGCCAGAGCGGATTGGCCGAGTCCGCTTCCAGCTTGCGGCGCAGTCGGTTGATCTGGACGTCGATTGTCCGTTCGCCGACTTCCACGCCATCGGCGACCAGTTCGTGGCGGGGCACCGTCTCTCCCAGTCTGGCAACGAAAATGCTCATCATGTCCTGCTCGCGGTCGGTCAGACGAACCGGCTCGCCGCCACGCTTCAGTTCACGCGTACCCGTCGCCCAGGTAAAGGGCCCGAAGGCGACAATGGCCGGCTCGTCTTTGCTTGGCGGCGCGGCGCGGCGCAGGATCGATTCGATGCGCAGCAGCAGTTCGCGCGGATCGAAAGGCTTGGGCAGGTAATCGTCGACGCCTGCCTCCAGCCCACCGATCCGGCTGTCGGTTTCGGCCTTCGCCGTCAGCATCAGGATCGGCACATTCATGGTTTCACGCAGCGATCTGGTCAGCGAGACGCCGTCTTCGCCCGGCATCATCCAGTCCAGGATGAGAAGATCGAAGGTCAGGCCCCGCAGGGCCCGGCGCGCGGTCGCCGCGTCTTCCGCAACCGTGACACGGAACCCGCGGCGGATCAGGAAAGTCTGCAACAATTCGCGAATGCGGCTGTCATCGTCGACGACGAGAATATGCATCTTCTCGTCGTCCGGGTGAGGCATGCCCGCCGGCGATGGCGTCTCTTCCAGTACGGACATGGGCCTCAATCTCCTTCCGGGCGGCGTCGGTGCTCTTCCAGCGCGCCAATCGCAAGGCGGCCATCCTCATCGATCATACGGCGCAAAAAGGCGACAATAGCGTCGTAATGCTCCGTGCCTGCCGCCTGCAAGGCCTCTTCGATCAACCGCCATTGCGGCGCAGAAAGGGCGGCCGCCAGGCTCTCGCCTTCCTTCGTGAGATAGAGTTCGCGCTGGCGGCGGTCCCGCACATTGGTTTTCTGCTCGATATGGCCGGCGTCGATCAACTGTTTCAGAACCCGGGCGAGCGATTGCTTGGTGATGCCGAGAATTTCCAGCAGATCGGCGACGGTGAGCCCCGGCCAGCGATGTACGAAATGCAGCACGCGGTGATGGGCGCGGCCAAAGCCGTAATCACTGAGGATCGCATCCGGGCCGGCGGTAAAATCCCGATAGGCGAAAAAGAGCAATTCCTGCATATTGGAGTAGCGGACCGCCCACTTCGCCGCGGCATTCTTCTCGGCCGATCCGTTCTCGGCAGCGGATGGGGCTTTTGCCATTCAGCAATCGGTCTCCGGGCCGAACTGGTCAGTCATGCTGACATATCATAGGCAAGCCGCGCGACGCGCACAAGAACCGGCGATGACTGCCTGTTCTTTGCCGGCTGGCCCGATTATGGTCCGCAGCCGTCCATTACGGAGTGTTTCATGGGTAAGCTATCAGTCGGCATCGTGCCGGTTACCGCCTTTCAGCAGAACTGCACCATCCTATTCGACGAAGACACGCGCGCCGGCGTCGTCGTCGATCCCGGCGGCGAGGTGGCGCGGATCATGGACGTCATCGAAAGCAACAATCTGACGATCGAAGCGATCTGGCTCACGCATGGCCATATCGATCATGCCGGTGGCGCGATGGACCTGAAGGACAAGCTGGACGGCCTGCCGATCGTCGGGCCGCATCGCGACGACGAGCCGCTCCTGGATCAGCTCGAACAACAGGCCAGAATGTTCGGCTCGTCCGACCCGGCCCGCAACTGTAAGCCCGACAAATGGCTGAGCGATGGCGATACTGTCTCGTTCGGCGGTCACAGCTTCGATGTCTACCATACGCCCGGTCACGCGCCGGGCCATGTGATCTTCCACAACAGGGAACACAAATTCGCGCAGGTCGGCGACACGCTGTTTCGGGGCTCGGTCGGTCGGACCGACCTTTGGGGCGGCGATGCGGAAACGCTGATCGAGTCGATTCGCAAGAAATTGCTGCCGCTCGGCGACGATGTTTCGTTCGTTTGCGGGCACGGGCCAGGCAGCACGTTCGGCGAAGAGCGGCGGACCAATCCCTTCATCGCATCGGGCGCTTGACGCAAAACGGCCCGGCGGATCGTCTTCCCCGGGCCATTTGTTCGTTTCAGATACGCCCGGCGTCAGGGACGGCAGAAATAGGTCTTGCCGTCATAGCCCCGCCAGAAGCCGGTGTTCTGGTTGAAGGACCGGTAGCGATTGCTGCACCAGCGGCGCCATTCGGGCGTCCAAGGCTCCAGACCGCCGACCCGGGTCGGCGCCCGCCGCGGCGCGGCGCGGTAGACCGGGCGGTTATCCTGTCGGGTCGCACCGGAGATGATGGCGGCCGTGGCCAGTCCGACCACCGCGCCGGCGATGAACTTCGTCGCATCATCGCGATCGCGCCGGCGTTCGGCCCTTCGTTCGGCGCGACGCCGTTCCGCACGGCGCTCCGCCCTTCGTTCAGCGCGACGGCGCTCTTCGAAGATCACGTCGCGGCGGTCCCAGCCCCCATCCCAGCCGTCGTCCTCATAGGTTTCGTAATATTCGTAGACGCTGTAGCGCGACTGCGCCTGTGCGGCGGAGGGCAGGGCAATGCCCGCAATCATCATGGCGCAAAGGGTGGTGTGGAAAAAGCGGCGAAACATCATCTCACTCCGAAATTGGATCGGCGGTTCTGCCCGCCGGTAGAGAGGAGACTGCCTGCCTCCACCTGAACGGTGGCTGAACGGCTCGTTCAGCGCCCGGCACAAATAAAGAAAGGCCGCCCGGGCAGGGCGACCTTTCGCATGTGATGATCGGCGAAGAGCGTCAGAGTGTGGTGAGGTTTACCGCTTTGGGCCCCTTGCCGCGGCGGTCCGGCTCGGTTTCGAAGCTGACCTTCTGCCCTTCTGACAAGGTATCGAGGCCGGATGCCTGCACGGCGGAGATATGCACGAAAACGTCCGAGCTGCCCTCCTCGGGGGTGATGAAGCCGAAGCCTTTTTCGGAATTGAAGAATTTGACGGTGCCGGTCTGGCTCATTCGAAGTCGTCCCTCCCCCTCTACGAAAGTCTGCTGAACCATGGTGGGGGAGCTCATGGGCAGCGGCGTGGAGACGGCTGCCAGGCAACCGTCATACGAATGACAGATCGGAGAACAGACGTCGCGGCGCGAAAGGGTCTATCCACCGAGCCCACCGCCCGTATAGACAGGATTATTGCCCGAACCTTCCGGTCCGGCAAGTAAAACTTCCGCTACAGCGGCACGGTTAGTCTTTGTTAGCCGCGGGTACCGGCGTCGGGCGCCCCTCCGCGTCCAGCGCAACCATCACGAATTCGGCGCTCGTGACCCGTTCCTGTTCATGCGTGTGATAGCGTTGCGCCCAAGCCTCGACCGATAAGGTCATCGATGTGCGCCCGACAGCCACGACATCCGTGTAAACCGCCACCGTGTCGCCGATCTTGACCGGTTTTTCGAACGCCATCTCCCTGACCGCCTTCGTGACGACCCGTCCGCCGGCCCTCTCGGCAGCGCGGATACCCGCCGCCAGATCCATCTGCGACATAACCCAGCCGCCGAAAATATCGCCGGCTGCATTGGCGTCGGCCGGCATGGCCGGTACGCGCATCGTGCTTTTGCGATCTCTCATCTACGCCACTATCCCATCCATCGCATCACTGAAGTCTGGCGCTGCATCTGTTGCAGACTGCCGATCCGTCAAATGAGAGGCGACCGAATTCATTTGGCGGCACATGCATTTGGCGTTTGACCTTGTCGTTTGCCGGCTTTAGAGGGCGCGTTCGGCCGGCGACAGGACCGCCGATCCGGCAAGGGAAAACTTCGCATGTTGCAATGGTTGTCGAACCATAGCGGCGCTATCAGCACCATTCTCAGCGCCATGATGCTTGCGGTGTGGATCACCTATCTGCAACTGCTCTTCATCCAGTTTCGGGCCGGTCGGCGTTCGTCGATCCTGATCACGCGAGCGGCCGGCAAGGGAATGCGCAGCCGGTGCCTCGTTACCAATATGAGCGCCCAGCCGCTTTACGTCACCAGTCTGATCGGCACGCTTCATATCGCGGAGAGACAGATCGAACTCAGCCTCACGGATTTGCGCGATCTGCCGGAAGATCTGGGACAGGACCCCCGTTCGAAAATGGCGCAGGGAAGCCTGAACACTGGAGAGTTCCTCGATATCGGCCATTTCGACGATATCGTCTCCGCTATGCTGGAAGCCAATGACGAGGAGGGTATCGACGTCGATCATGTCGACCAGCTCGATCTGACCGTCGTTGCGCTCTACGCACCGGAAAGCCTGCCAGTCGGGGCCTCACGGCGATTCCGCTTCGACCGGCAGATCGCCAAGGGGCCGAAGGTTATGCCGCTCAATGTTCGCACCGACCAGATCCGCTCCAAGCGGCGCCGGCGCGAACTGCTGGCCAAGGTGCGCGCCCACACCTGAGCGCGCTTCGATGAGCGACGGAAATCGTCGCTGATATTGCCGTAGAGGCAGCACGGAAAGAACGGCAATTTCATCGTGGCGTACAGACGAATTTGTCGTCTTTCATACCGCATCAGCATCGGCCGAGCGTGCCGGAGCCGGCGACATACTGCCGGTTCTCGATATAGGCGCCGTCATGGCGGCCGCCGGGGCAGGACGGCCGCGTGCCGGACTCTAGTTGGATGGCGAAACGCGATGCACGGCTCTGGAACTGATCGCGAAACGTCATGCGCGGCAAAAGATCTATGATTCCTCTGCCTGGGGGACGAGTCTTGACGCCATCGTTTCGCGGCTGCCAGCCGATGCGGATTTCGTGGTCGAGACGGTCGAGTATCATGCCGATGCGTCCGGCGATCCGCGGCCCTTCATCGTGGCCCGGCTTGCATATTGAACTGTCAGTAGTCCGCGCAAACAACCCTTTCCATCGCGCCCTCGCGGAACCATATTGGGCGCATGGGAAAACGATATCCGCCTCACCGAAAGGCCGAACCGTCCGACGGTTTCGGCGAAGCGCCGCAATCCGGTTTCGAAGCCGCGCCCTATGAGGGCGGGTCGATAACGGACTGGGCGAAGGATCTGGCGCGCGAAGCCGAAGAGGCGGAAGCCAAGGCCGCTCGCAAGGAAGAGAATCGCCGCCGCGCGTCCGAAGCCGGCAAGCACCGCAAGAAGGTCGAGCTTTCGGAAGCCGAGGACGTGCTGGCGGAGAAGAAGAAGCGCGCCGCCGAAGCCAAGAAGAAGCGCGATGCGAAGAAGGCCGCCTCCAACACGGTCGGCAACAAGCGTACGGGCGCGGGCATTCTGATCGGCGGCACCTCCGATCCGAAGGAACGCGCGGCTGCCGGCCTCAATCCGGTCGCCGGCTTGGACGTATCGTTGGAAGACGCCTCCAAGCTCGCCGCCACCGGCGCGGTGACCGCGACGGTCGATGCGCTGTCGCAACTGATCGAGCATGGCCGGCCCGAGATGAAGGACGGCACTTGGGCGCCGCATCGCCCGGCGCGTCCACCGAAATCAGAGGGCGGCGTCAAACTCGACATGGTGACGGCGTTCGAACCGTCGGGCGACCAGCCGACCGCCATTGCCGATCTCGTCGAGGCGGCCAATCAGAACGAGCGCACGCAGGTGCTGCTCGGCGTCACCGGTTCCGGCAAGACCTACACCATGGCCAAGGTGATCGAGGAGACGCAGCGTCCCGCCGTCATCCTTGCGCCGAACAAGACGCTCGCGGCCCAGCTCTATGGCGAGTTCAAGAAGTTCTTCCCGAACAATGCGGTGGAGTATTTCGTCTCCTATTACGATTACTATCAGCCCGAAGCCTACGTGCCGCGCACCGACACCTATATCGAGAAGGATTCGTCGATCAACGAGCAGATCGACCGGATGCGCCACAGCGCCACGCGCTCGCTGCTTGAGAAGGACGATGTCATCATCGTCGCCTCGGTCTCCTGCATCTACGGTATCGGCTCGGTCGAAACCTATACGGCCATGACGTTCCAGATCGCCATCGGCGACCGCATCGACCAGCGCCAGCTTCTCGCCGATCTCGTTGCCCAGCAATACAAGCGCCAGGACATCAATTTCGTGCGCGGCTCGTTCCGCGTGCGCGGCGATACGATCGAAATCTTCCCGGCTCACCTGGAAGATCAGGCCTGGCGCATCTCGCTGTTCGGCGACGAGGTGGAGAGCATCACCGAGTTCGATCCGCTGACCGGCAGGAAGACGGCTGATCTGAAAAGCGTCAAGATCTACGCCAACAGCCACTATGTCACCCCGAAGCCGACGCTCAACCAGGCGATGGAAAGCATCAAGGCCGAGCTGAAATGGCGGCTGGAGGAGCTGGAGCGGGCCGGGCGATTGCTCGAAGCGCAGCGGCTGGAACAGCGCACCCGCTTCGATCTGGAGATGATGGCGGCAACCGGCGCGTGCCCCGGCATCGAGAATTATTCGCGCTACCTGACCGGCAGGAAACCCGGCGAGCCGCCGCCGACGCTGTTCGAATACATCCCGGACAATGCGCTGCTCTTCATCGACGAGAGCCATGTCACCGTGCCGCAGATTGGCGCGATGTATCGCGGCGACTTCCGCCGCAAGGCGACGCTTGCCGAATACGGCTTCCGCCTGCCGTCCTGCATGGACAACCGGCCGCTGCGCTTCGAGGAGTGGGACGCGATGCGCCCGCCGACCGTCGCGGTGTCGGCCACGCCCAGCGACTGGGAGATGAACGAGGCGGGCGGCGTCTTCGCCGAACAGGTGATTCGCCCGACCGGGCTGATCGACCCGCCCGTCGAGGTGCGGCCCGCCAGCAGCCAGGTCGACGACGTGCTCGGCGAAATCCGCGCCACGGCGGAGGCCGGCTACCGCACGCTCTGCACCGTCCTGACCAAGCGCATGGCCGAGGACCTGACCGAATATCTGCACGAGCAGGGCGTGCGCGTCCGCTACATGCATTCCGACATCGACACGGTGGAGCGCATCGAGATCATCCGCGATCTGCGGCTCGGCGCGTTCGACGTGCTCGTCGGCATCAACCTCTTGCGCGAGGGGCTCGACATTCCCGAATGCGCCTTCGTCGCCATCCTCGACGCCGACAAGGAAGGGTTCCTCCGCTCAGAGACCTCGCTGATCCAGACCATCGGCCGCGCCGCGCGCAATGTCGACGGCAAGGTCATCCTCTATGCCGACAATGTCACCGGCTCGATGAAGCGCGCCATGGACGAGACCGCGCGCCGCCGCGAAAAGCAGAAGGCCTGGAACGAGGCGCAGGGCATCACGCCGGAAAGCGTGAAGAGCCACATCGCCGATATTCTGGAAAGCGTCTACGAGGCCGACCATGTGCGCGCCGACATTACCGGCGGCAAGGGCCGTAAGGGCGCGGCGAAGGATGAGGGCGCGCTCGTCGGCAACAATCTGAAGGCCCATCTCGACGCGCTGGAAAAGCAGATGCGCGATGCCGCCGCCGATCTGGACTTCGAGACCGCCGCGCGCCTGCGCGACGAGATCAAGCGCCTGCAGCAGACCGAGCTGGAGGTTCTCGCCGATCCGCTCGAACGGGATGCGGGCATCGAGAACACGCGCGACAGCCGCAAGCGTAAGGCACAAGGCAAGCCGGCCAGGCAGAAGGCGAACGCCCGTAGCGAAAGCGAAGGGCCGGGGAACGAGGGTGCGACCTCTGACGCCTCCTATTTCCGCAAGCCGGAGCTGGACGAGATGGGCGCACGGGGCGAAAGCTATTTCCGCAAGCCCGGCCTCGACGAGATGACCGTCGGCCGCACCGAAAAGATCGTCGGCAAGGGCGGCGCGCTGCCGGAAAAGCCGGTCCATACCAGCCGCGTCGTCCACCCCGCGCCGGAGGAGGTGCCCGGCCTCTCCGCCGCCGACCATGCCGGTGACGTCAAGCCGGTGCGCCGCGCGAAGATCGGCCTCGGCTCCTATGAGGATGAGGGCGATGCCCGCCGCAAGAAGCGGCTGACCAAAAGCGGCAAACCGGGGAAGTAGGGACCGTTCCTTCATCCCCGGCGGCGCGTCATCGAACGTCGGCTCGGCGGTCGGAGAATGCCCGGACGGTGACGGTGCGACACTCTCCATCCCCCACCCCGGACCCATGGTCCGACCCTCCCCACAATGGGGGAGGGTGCGCGCCGCGCTTCCCTCGCCCCGCGGGGGAGAGGGACAGGCAGGCACGGCGAGGCCCACCGAGCCGATGCCGCATTTTGGTGAGGTAAAACTCAGCACCGCGCCACTCTCGCCCCTTGGGGAGAGATGTCGGCGTAGCCGACAGAGAGGAGGCTGCCCTTATCCCCCTCATCCAACTTCGCCATCGATCCGCTTCAGACACGACGCCGCCCACCTCCCCCTCCGATGGGGGAGGTCGCGGCGCAGCCGCGGGTGGGGGTGACAATGCGACCGTGTCCATCCCCCACCCGGATCGTCTTCGCTTCGCTCGTCTCTCCGACCTCCCCTCAAGGGGGAGGTGAAACGCAGCCTTTCCCGTCAATTCCGGCCCAGCATCAGGGTCTCGTCGAAGCGCTCGTCCTTCTTCAGCGGGCGCGGCGAACGGCCCGTCATGCCTTCCTCCTGCCAGCGCAGATCGGCCAGCGTCGCCTCCATCATGCGCTCCCATTCGGCTTCGCGCGCGGCGCGCTCCATCGCGTCGTAGCGTTCCATGCGCCGGGCGGCGCGGAAATGGTGCAGCAGCGCGACGATCAGGCCCAGCGCGAAGGCCAGCGGCAGGATCAGCATCAGCGCCTTGATCGCGTCCGGCGCGGACTGGAACGTGTCGAGCAGATCGGCGCGGAAATTGTAGTCGTCCATCGGTCAACTCCCCTTGAGAAAAGGAAATCGGCCACCAGGCTTTGGGCTCTGGTGACCGGGGAGTTAGTAAACCGCGCAAGGCGGCCGCCCCGGCCTTTAGGCTTTCGCCTTGGACATGCACCGAGGCCTCCCCGGCCATAGCTGTCCGAGAAGGATATCGGCCGGCTTCGATACCGGCCACTTGCGCGGGGTTACTACGCCCCAGACCGGAATATTTTCCGACCCATGATGGTTATAGGGGAAAGGAGCGGATGGGGGAAGGGTGGATAACCATTATGCCGCAGGTTGGGCGGCAAGCGGCATCTCTATCGTTTCCATGATCCGATCAGTCTCGCTGAGAATTTTTATGATCTTTTGGTAGTGTCGCAAATCATCGAAGTTGAGTTCGCGGCCCTTCCTGTCCTTCAGCCATTTCTGCGCTGGCTGATAGCCGCCGATGAAAAACTCCCAGGCGATTGTCGGCACGTTCTTGAAATGCTGCCCGGGCGCCTTGGGCGTCCCGTTGATGGCGATAAGGCCAATACCATCGCCGGCCTCCACAAAGAACGGCTTGCCAACCACGCCATCCTCTCCCTCCGGCGCTTCGCCCTGAAATTGGTAAGGTGTATCGTTGACGGCGTCGTTCTCCATAAGATGCAGGCGGCGTAAGCGCCCGCCTTTCTCCGAGACATCCCAGAATACCTCTGGCGATGGTGGGTAGGGCACGCGCGGAAAGTCGATCTTCAGGAACTCGGCATAGGTCTCGCGATAGGCCGGGCAATGCAGGACGCCGTAGATATAGTCGAAGATCGCCACCTCGTCGGGTACATCGCCGCCTTCCAGCGTCCCGGCCTTCTCGATGGCATTGCGGATGGCGGGGTCGAAATTGACACTACGGTTCGCAATGCCTTCCGCTTGAATTTGATCGTCAGCGACATGCTTGAACAGGTAGAGTGGAAAGTTCATCGCGTTCGAGCCAGTCGTAGCCGAAAAAAAGATCGCCTCAGTGGGCTGTCGCGTCACGAATGAATGGGCGAATGTGGCATCGTTATGGGCTTTCGAACAGAGTAAGCCGATATTTTCACTTTCTAGATAGTGGCGCATTACATTAAATACAGGCCAGCCAACCACTCCTCGACTTCGACCTGAGTAGAAGATGTATCGATCATCGAAGAGTCTGTAGCCAATTTGCCGAACCGGAACATCAGGAGAATGCGCAAGCGCATCGTCCTGTGCCCATTCATATCGCCAGTCCCGCACATCTTTTGGAAGTCTGTATTTTCTCCGAACGTCAGCTTCGGAATCGCTAAGTAAAGCCGCTACCATCTCCTTAACTTCATTTGGTGTTCGATGAATATTTAGACAGTCGCGTTTTGTGACAATGCCATTCCCATGAACTGGGAAAAGGTTCTCTAAGGAAAACCCCAGATCGTATGTTTCGAGCAGGGCACCATCGACCTGATAGAACATTCGATAGCGGTTCTCGGTATCAAGTTCGTCCGAAGCGAGTTCGAGACCCGCTTTGGAAAGTAAAACGCCTTTCGCTTCTCGTGACCCCCAAACGTCTCCTCGCTTTATCTGCCCTACACCCTTCTCCGCATGCCTGCGTTTCACCGCCATGATCAGCGCTACGCCCTGCTGAATGTCGAAGACGTTCGTGTCGCGTGATCCGTCTGGCGACACTTCCTGCTTCTTCGCGTTCCCATGCAGGTCGATCACCCAAATCTTATCAAACGTCTTGAGCAGGTGCCACCGCATCCCGCGAAAGGTCGGGTTATCCAGATAGCCGTGATTGGTGATGAAGCCGAGCACACCCTCGCCGGTCTTCTCAATCATATGTTCGGCGAAGCGGATGAACTTGACGTAATCGTCATTGATCCACTTCGAATTGCGCTCCTTCAGCTTCCTATTGCTGCCCGGCTCTTTCTTGTAGGCCTCCATTAGGCGCATGATCCAATCGCCCTTGTTGGCGCTCTCGCCCGAATAGGGCGGGTTGCCAATCACGCACATGATGGGCGTGTTCTTCTTCACATCGTCGGCAAGCTGCGCTTCGTGGCTTAGCCATCGCGCCATGAACAGGTCCTGCCGCTCCGGCGAGGGTTCCTCCAGCGTGTTCGTCAGGTAGACATTCAAGCGCGGCGGATTACCCGTGGGTTTGTAGCCCATCTCGGTCAGCATCATGTCCAGCTTCATGTGGCACATGGCGTAGGAGGCCATCAACAACTCGAATCCGTGCAGGCGAGGGATCAGGTTTTCCTCGACATAGCGATGCCAGGCGGCGGGGGCGACATCCTTAATATGCGGCGCGATCTGTTTGACTACCTCCGCCAGAAAAGTGCCGGTTCCGGCGGCGGGGTCGAGAATCTGGACGCGATGCACGTCGCGTTTCTCGATTATCGGCTTGCCCTTGGCGTTTTGTTGCCCAGTATCCCAGTCCACAGTTATCTTGGACGTATCGGCCAAGCCGTCTTTTAAGCCGAACTCATCCTTGAGCACATCATCGACGGCCCGGACGATGAAGTTGACCACCGGCTCAGGTGTATACCAGACGCCGCGCGCCTTTCTCTTGGCCGGGTTGTATTCGGCCAGAAACGTTTCGTAGAAGTGGATGAACGGGTCGTTGCGCTGGGTGAACGAGCCGAAATTGGCGAACAGTTCTCCGAGGTCGGTGGCCTGGAAAATTTCGGCCAGTTCGTCGATGGTGCGCCGCAAACTTTCATTAAGGTTTGGTCCTGCCACGAAGCTGAAGAGGTTGCGCAGGAACGGGTTCGATTTCGGCAGCAGCGTTAGCGCTTCTTCGCGCGAGAAAGTCGATTTGGTCTCGTCGTGTAGCCGAGCAGCGAACATGCCATAGGCGATGGTCTCAGAGTAGATGTCGGCGAACTCGGCCACGTCGAGGTCATGAATGAGTTGGTCCTTAAATGCCTTGAACTGGCCGGCGAGATCGCTTGTCAGTTCTTCGTCGTCGCGCAAGGCCTTGAACAGAACGTCCTTCATGAGAAGGGCCTTGCCTGCCATCATCTTCGCGAGACTTTCGGCGGAGATGATCGTTTGCAGGCGTTCGGCGGCGAAGTCGCGTAGCTGGTGCCATAGCGTGTCGTAATTCTGAGGAAGTGGCTGGATGCCCATGACGAAATCGGCGATGCGGATTTCGGTTACGAGTTCAGCATTTTTGTAGAAGCGCCATTCCAACCCATTCGTGTAAACGAGGTTTGGTAGCGCGGCGCGATATCGCTCGAACTGTGCCTTGTTGGCGTCCTTCAATCCGCGAGGCGATATATCGAGCCCGATATCCTTTGCCTCGCAATGGCCAACCGTAATTTGAGTGCCGTCATTCTGGCCGCGGAGCAAAACGAAATCGGGTCGACCAGATCGTCCCTGCGTCGGCTCGTTGATGCTCGTCACATTGTCGTAAAGACTGTCGAAGAGTTGGCCCAACGCCGCCCGGTAGGAGTGCTCCGTGGCTTGGCCAGTCGCGTAAAGGCGCTGAACCTCCGCAACGAATTGCTCAATGTTCATAATAGTGTCCCCCTCTCTCCGAGATTGGAGAGAGCCTGCAAAGACTTGCGTCAAACGGCGAATGTCTTAACCAGTCTATATCGAGAAGTGGAGATATCCACCCCCTCTCAACCTCCCTTATCATCCTTGCCAGCCGCCTTTCGGAGCAACGGGATCGCGAACCGGAGATTCCTGGGAGGGCGGTGACGAGCGCAGCGCGCAGCCGGCGATCCGTGGCCGGTTGCGGTGGGGTGCAGCAATCCCCTTTGGCTGCGGGTCGTCGATAGCCGGGCTGCCTGCGCGCCGCGCAGGGTCTCGGCGGCGGGGTTCCGCCACGGGCATCCCTTTGCCCGGAAGGCCCCCCGTCTGAAAGGCGAACGCCACAAATCGTCAGCCGGCGGCCGGATGGTCGCGGTCTTACATTACCCAGGAGCGACGATCCGGCCGCCGGCTTGCTCACGTCCTTTTCAACGCTTCCGGCCCGCCGCGCCGGTGGCGCGTTTTGGCCTGCGCGGTCGGTTCGGCGCCTCCCGCACATTCGGGGCGGCAGTGGATTGTCGCCGGGCGCTTGGGTGTTTCGCGCCATTGCCCTACATTCTTCGCGACCGCGCGGCATCTGATCGCGCTCACCGCATCGGACCGGAGGATTTCCATGCGCCACTTTATCGTTCCCACATTGGCTATCGCCGCTGCGCTGGTCGGCGCGCCCCCTGTCGCGGAGGCCAAGACGATGACCGCCGCCGAAATCAAGCAGGAGATGGAGGGCAAGACCATCATCGCGCGGCGCTTCGGCATGAAGATCACCATGAATTACCGCCCCGACGGCACGGTGACGGCGCGCGCGCTGATCGGCTCGGTCGACGGCACCTGGCGCGCCAAGGGCAACCAGGTCTGCACCACCTTTCCGCGCGGCCCCGCCAAGGGCACCGAGTGCGTCACCTTCGAAAAGATCGGGCCGAACCAGTATCGCAATTCGATGGGCGTGAAGTTCCGCGTGCAGTGAGCGGCCGGAAGGGGTGACCGAAAGTCGAACATGCCGATTTGACTTCGATCAAGCGCGGCGCGGCGCGGGCGGCCTCTAATCGGCGTGGCGCCGGCCCCTGACCGAAACGACGGGAGAGGGCCGGCCAGTCGCAATTTGGAGGGTTCGATGATCCGTATGCCCCAATCCGTCCGGTCCGTGCTGGCCGGCTGTCTTCTCCTGACCGGCCTTTCCGCCGGGCCGGTTCTCGCCGAAGAGCCGGACGCCGCGCTGGTCGCCGAGGGCGAAGCCCTGTTCGACCGCGTCTGCCGCCGCTGTCACGCGGGCGCGGCGGATGTCGAGGAACGCGTCGGCTACGGGCCGACGCTGATCGGCGTGGTCGGTCGCGAGGCCGGCTCGGTCGAAGGGTTCGACTATTCCGAAGCGCTGGAACAGTCGGGCATCGTCTGGACCGAAGGGGCGCTGGCGGCGTGGATGGCCGATAATGACCACATGCTGCCGGGCACCAAGATGCGCCATGTCGGCGTGGAAGATCCTACCGAGCAGAAGGCGATCATAGCCTATCTGAAAGCGACCGAATAGGCGCGTCGGGGCGGGATCGCTTCGCGCGCGCTACCTGCAGACGCGGTGGCCGCTCGCCCGGTGCATCAGGTCGAAGTGGAAATGATCGCGGTGGGCGCGGTCGTAACCGGGGCCGAGCACCGTGTTGAAGTAGGGGCAGGCGTCTTCGCGCACCGCGTTCAGCAGGCCCTTCTGGCGGAAGGAAAAGAAGCCGGGCTTCCTGACATCGACGCTCTTGCCGTTCTTGAGCACGATTTCCATGATGTCGAGCGCGTTGCCGGAAGCGTGGGCGCTCCATTTGCCGTTTCCATTGATGCGGCGGCAGCTATAGCTCGATCCGTTGCGGATGTGGTCGACGCCGGAGAAGAAGCGCCAGCGGGCGGAGGGATTGAGTTCCTTCTTGGCCCATATGGCCGTTGCCAGCGCCATCTGGCACGTCACCGTCGCGGCGGGCCGGACCTCCACCTTGCCGGGCAGGCGGGTGAGTTGAACCGGCCATTCGATGCCGCAATTGGGGCCGTCATGGATGGGCGCGATGTCGGTGAACCGCACCTTCATTCGTTTCAGGCGCTTGCGGCATTCGACCTCCTGCCGGGGCATGGCGGCGGGCGCGCTGGCGCCGTCGATGGTCCGCCCGAGGCTTCCGGCGAAGCCGTAGGTGCGGCTCTTGCCATACTGGCTGCTGTCCCCGCCGCAGGCGGAGAGCATCAGCAAGGCGCCGGCAAGGGCGAGCGCGGACGGCAGGAAGAACGGACGGACCATGATACGCAACCCGTGACACAAAACGTGGACACGCCGGTCGAAACGCAACCGACGCCGCCATTTTAGCTGCGACAAATGAATCCAAAGTTAGCTTAGATTTTAAGAGGTCCGGCGCCTCTGCGGCCATTGCGCCAGAAGGATCGCCGCAAGGATAAGGCCGCATCCGATCAGCGCGATCGGCGCGAGGCGGTCGCCAAGCAGAAGCGCACCAAAGAGGGCAGCGAACAGCGCTTCCGACGACAAGAGGATGGCCGCCGGCCCGGGTTTGATGTAGCGCTGGCCGCGCGCCTGGAGCGAGAAGGCGAGGCCGCCGGCAAAGAGGCCCGTATAGAGGATCTCCGGCAGGGCCGCCTTAAACTGCCACAGTTCGGTGGTTTCGAAAACGAGGGTGATCGGCAGCGCAACAAGACAGGCCACGGCCATCTGCACTGCGGTTAACGTCATTGGCAGACCGGTCCGTTCGGCAAGACGGCCGGTCAGCGCCACCTGCAGTCCCCAGAACCCGGCGCACGTAATGGTCCACCAGTCGCCTTCGGTGAGTTCCCCGTGGATGCCGCCGGACAGAAGGAAGATGCCGACCAGCGCCATAAAGCTTGCAGGAAGGATGAGGAGCCGGGGCATTTCGCGAAAGAGAAGAAGGGCGATGAATGGTGTGAAGACGACATAGAGCCCGGTCAGAAAACCGGAATTGCTGACCGAGGTGGTCAGAAGGCCGATCTGCTGCGTCGCCATGCCGGCGAAGAAGGCGAGCCCGGCAAGCCCATAGCCCCGCCATTCGGGGATAAGGGTAGCGCCGCTCGTGTCGGCGAGCCTATCGCCAAGCGGCGATTTGGCGCGGCGCAGTTCGAACAAGGCGAAGGGCAGTAAGCCGATAAAGGCGACCGCGAAACGCGCTGCAATGAAGGCGAAGGGGCCGAGCGAATCCATCGCCGTCGATTGCGCTACAAAGCCGCCGCCCCAGATGCCGCCGGCGGCAAGCAGCATGAGCGCGGCTGTCAGGCGCCGGCGCATCGGCAGTTGCGCGTGAGACATCGTCAGCTCGGCCATTGGGATTGACCGAACCAGCGGCGAAGCCGGGCTTCATTGGCGCCGAGATCGCTGCGTCCGATCAGCGAGCGGCTCATGGCGCGCCAGCCTTCCGGCGACCATCGAATATCGACCGTATCGGGGAACCGTATCAGCGGCGTTCGGACGACATAGCGTCGATAGGCAGGATCGGCACCGTCATCGACGCGCTCGACATCGTCGGTTTCAGTGGCGATTCGGTGCGCGAGTTCGGCGAAGGCGGCCTGCGCATCTTCCGATGGCTTCGGCAAGATAATGTCGGGCTTTTCGCAAAGGCCTTCGGAGCAGGCGAGGGCGTCATTGTCGGTTGCCGAGCGCGGTGACGCAGCAAAATCGTAAGCGCCTTGATCGGCCGAGCGCGTGGCCGTTTCCCATCCTGTGGTCCGACCGTAGAGAACAAGGCCAAGAAATGCGACGATGGCGAGCACGGCGATGGCGGCGGCGATGAGAAACGCGATTTTCACGAAAGGCCTCTCGGCAGAATGTCCGAATTGAACGCTGCCCGTCGCGTGTCCGCGCTTCGAAGTCAAGACTACGCCCTGCTTTCACGGTTCTTGGCAGGCGATCCGGCTTCCGTTAAGCTTCACTCCGATTTGACGCCCGGTTGCCAGAAACGGCGGCTGGGGGTCTTCTTTTTTGGCCGGACGATAGTGAACCGTCGCCGGCTGTCGCGGACGAAACAAGCGGGAAGATACGATGCAAAAAGTTCCCATGACCGTTTCCGGTCACGCCAAATTGAAGGAAGAGCTCCGCTGGCGCCAACAGGACGAGCGGCCGCGCATTATCGACGCCATTTCGGAGGCGCGGGCCCATGGCGACCTGTCTGAGAATGCCGAGTATCATGCAGCCAAGGAAGCTCAGAGCCTGAACGAAGGTCGGATCAAGGAACTGGAGGATCTGACGACTCGCGCCGAGATCATCGACGTGTCAAAGATGAGCGGCGATACGATCAAATTCGGCGCCACGGTCAAACTGGTCGACGAAGATACCGAGGAAGAGAAGACCTATCAGATCGTCGGCGATCAGGAAGCGGATCCGAAGCAGGGCCGCATCTCGATTTCTTCGCCGATTTCTCGGGCGCTGATCGGCAAGACGGTGGGCGATTCCATTGAGGTGAAGGCTCCCGCAGGCAGCCGGTATTACGAAGTGCTGGGAGTGGCGTGGAAATGAATTCGATCACGAGGGCGCGTCGAAAAGCGCGTCGTTTGATCGGCGATCTGAAACGTTTGGCGGGCGTCAAAACGGTTCGCTTCGATGGCGTTGCCGTTCACGCGGCAAGAAACGAACTGCCCTTTGAAGTACGCCGGCTGCTTTTTCGAGGCATCTATGAAAACAAGGAACGTGAATTCGTTCGAAAGGCCGTAAAGCGGGGTGACCGGGTTCTGGAAGTGGGTTGCGGTATTGGCGCGGTTAGCCTTGTCGTAACCCGCATGGCCGGTGAAGGGCAGGTCTGGTCTCTTGAAGCCAACTCCATGCTAGAGCCAGTCATCAAACGAAATTATGCCCTTAACGGCTGGACGCCTAACCTTCGGATTGCGGCAGTTTCAAAGGTGTCGGGCAGGGTGTCGTTCGAGGTTGACGAAAATATCATCTCATCGTCGATGGCCTCGCGAGCGGGTCGTCGGCGGACGATCGAAATTGAAGCGGTCGCCATTTCCGAACTGGTCGATGAAATTCGACCTGACGTTATTATAGCGGACGTTGAGGGTGCGGAGATCGAGATCTTTGATGCCGACGCCCCACTGGATCGTGTCAGAACGATCGTTCTGGAACTTCACCCCAAGATCGTTGGGTTGCAGGCTACCGACCAGCTTGTCGACAGCCTTCTCGGTCGCGGCTTCGATTTGATCGGACGGCGCGGCAATGTTGTTTGGCTGGATCGCGCTGCTGTAACGGCCTCTCAACTTACCTAGTACAGATCGCCCATTCCGCGTCCGGCGCGCTGTCTCCGGTAGGAAATTGCTTTTCGTCTGACGCGAACAGTCGGGTGCATCTGACCGTCGTTATTGTACCGTCTATTCTCGCCTAGGCACCTTACGTCGATGCCGTTGCTATAGTATCACCGCTGCGAAGGGGTAGGCTCGTCTTCCTGCGATGACTGGACACCGTCTCCGCCCGTCGTGTTATGCCGAATGGAAATGATCGAGACGCCCGACATGACACGACATTTTTTCTATCCGTTCACGGAATCGCAGCCTACGCAGAGGAACGATCATCGGTCCGAGATCGCAGATTACGCATCGGCCTTCTGGCGCCGCCGCAAAAACAGCGTCCGCGCCAAACTGCAGCAGGTGTCGGGCGCGGGGCCTTGGGCCTGCCCGGACGACGCGTTAATCTGCGTTCTCGTCTGTCGAAACGAGCGCCGCTTCCTGCCTTCTCTTCTCAAGCACTATCGTGGATTGGGTGTCGACCGCTTCGTTGTGGTCGACGATCAGTCGGATGACGGTACCCCCGATTATCTGGCGGCCGAGAGCGATGTGGATCTTTGGCGATCCGAAAAGCGGTTTGCCGAGAGCGCTCGCGGCAAAATCTGGCGTGAGCGTTTGATGGCATTATACGGCTTTGGCCGCTGGTACATCAATATCGACAGCGATGAGTACCTTGTCCCGCCATGCGCCGGGATCACGGCACTGACAGACTATCTGCGCGTACTGAAAGAAAAGGGCGTTTGCCGCGTTGCGGCGCCTATGATCGATCTATACCCGGAAGGGGCCTTGTCAGAGGCAATATTCGACGGAAGAGATGGTCGTATGCCTTGGGAGATCGCACCGCTTTTCGACGCAGAGGGCTATTCGGGAATTTTCGAGGATAGCGGCGCCATTCTGCGCGGCGGCGTGCGCCAGCGTGTGTTCGGGACCGACATGCACCTGATGAAATACCCGCTTATATTCTGGGATCGCAGCTGCACACTCGGAGCATCAATTCATTGGCCTACACCGACGAGCCGGAATGTAACCAGCGAATGGGGCATCCTTCTGCATTTCAAGGTCTTCTCAGATATGGACGAACGGGCGGAGGCGATCATAGAAAACGGCCAGCACATGAACGACGCCGCCGTTTACAAGACCATTCGGGCTCATCTGAAGGACGAAGACGAACCTGTGCTGCATTACGACGGTAGCGTTCCCTTTTCCGGTCCCGCCGATCTACGCAGACGTGGCTTTCTGCAGAGCATTGTGACAAAGAACTGACAATGCGTGACGTTGCCGTGCTTCCCCTGTCAGCCTTTATCATCTGCAAAGATGAAGCCGGTTATCTTGGCGACTGCATCGAGAGTCTGACAAGTTGCGCGGAGATTGTCATCGTCGACTCCGGATCGATCGACGGGACGCTCGACCTGATTGAAAGCTACATAGCCCAAGATTTCCCTATTCGCCTCATAGAGCGAGGCTGGCCCGGCTATGCCGCGCAGAAGCAGTTCGCGCTAGAGCAGTGCACCCAGCCATGGTGCCTCAATATCGACGCGGATGAACGGCTCGACCGAGCGTTCGTCGAAGCGCTGCCGGCTCTACTCGACGCGCCGGATCATGTCGTCGGCTGGAAGATCGCTCGGCGACCGTTTCTGATTGGCTACGGCTATACGCCCGAACGGGCGCATGAGCGACGCAATCTTCGACTGATCCGCAAAGAGCGTGGGGCGTACGATCTTTCACTGAAGGTGCATGAGGGCATCGTGCCGGACGGCGAGGTTCGGCCATCGAAGAGAGGCAGCCTCCTCCATTTCCGCCCCTTGCCGCTCGACGAGCAGATCCTCAAGGAAAACAAGTATTCGTCGCTAAAGGCGGATATGCAGATGGAGAAAGGGCGCGAGCCCTGCTTGATCAAGTTGCTCTTCAGTCCGGCGACCTATTTTCTGCGCCTCTACTTTCGCACGGGCCTTTGGCGCTGTGGAGTGCCGGGCCTGATCCAGGCGATGACCGGCGCGGCCTATTCCTTCATGACCGAGGCCAAGAAATTCGAGCGGACGGCACTTCGCAATGGTCCGCCAGTCGAGACCGGATCGGAAATCTGGTGGCGTTCACCGCAGGCCGATCCAAACGAAACGACAAAGGACAAGGTGTGAAGGTCTTTCACTTTCATTTTGGCAAGGATGGCGGCGCGGAGCGGTTCTTCACCCATCTGGTCGGCGGACTGGCGGAGAGAGGCATCGAACAGACGGCGGTGATCCGTCCGAAACGCTTGTGGAAGCCGTCCATCGCACCTCACGCCACGATCATCGAAAGCCATTTTCGGGATCTTTCGATCGACAAGCTGCTGTTGCCGACCCGCATGAAATACCGGGTCGCGCGCGAGAAGCCGGACGCGGTGCTGGCCTGGATGCCAAAGGGCGCCAAGCTGATGCCGGACGATCCGAACACGCACAAGATCGCGCGACTTGGGGACTACCCCCTGCGGCTGAAGTATTTCGACCGGATCGACACGCTGGTCTGCAATGCACCCGGCATCGCGGAGCGGGTTCGCGACCTAGGCTGGGAACGCAATGTCGAAGTCATCACCAATTTTACGCCGGTCGAGCGTGTCGCGCCGGTCGATCGCGCGGTCTATGGCGCGGGTCCGGATGATTTCGTGGTATCGACAATGGGGAGGTTTGTGCCACGCAAGGGCTTCGCCGTTCTGATCGATGCGGCAGCACTGACGCCATCCATGCATTTGTGGATCATGGGCGATGGAGAACTGGCCGACGAATTGAAGGCGCAGGCCAAACAGCGCGGTGTCGAAGATCGGGTACGGTTTCTCGGCTGGCAAGCCGATACGCGCCCCTTTGTCGCGGCCAGTAATGCTTTTGCCATGGCGTCCAGCCACGAACCGCTTGGTAATGTGGCGCTGGAGGCCTGGGCGCAGGGCAAACCGGTCGTCTCCACCAGGTCGGAGGGGCCGTCCTGGTTCATGACCGATGAAAGTGATGCGTTGATGGTCGAGATCGGCGATACGGAGGGCTTTGCCGAAGCCTTTCGCCGTCTGCAGCAAGAGGATGGCCTGGCGGAACGCATCGCGGCTGGTGGTGTCGCTACCTTGACTGAGCGCTTTTCCAAAGACGCGATCTGCGATCAATATATCCGGCTTTTTCAGAAGAAACCCTGATGCCGCCCGACGTTCCTTTCGACGATACCGTCTCTTCCGAGCCGTTGCTGGCCGTTGCTCCAAATCTCAAAATGCGGCTCTCGGGCGTTACAGCGACCATTGCCAGACTGGTGCCACTTCAGGCAAGGCAAGCGCCGGTTGCGGCGTTTGGCGCAGGGCTGCCGGCAGGCGTGCCGCGGATCGGTGCGATACGACTTCTGCGCGAAGGTTATCGAACGCGCGACGGTCGGCCGGTTCTCCACGCCCGGCGCAATACCGAAATGCTGCTCGGTCTCGTTTTGCGCGATCTGCTTCGGGGCCGCTGGAAACTGCTGTTCACCTCGGCCTCCCAGAGGCAACATACACGCTGGAGCCGTTTTCTCATTTCCCGGATGGATCATGTCATTGCCACGTCGGCGGCAGGACAGGCTTATCTGAAAGCGCCGTCCGATGTCGTTCACCACGGCATCGATATTGTCGATTTTGCGCCTCCGGAGAGCCGCTCAGTGGTTCGTCAAGTACTCGGCCTGCCCGACCGGCCGACGATCGGCTGTTTCGGGCGTATTCGCCACCAGAAAGGTACAGACGTCTTCGTCAAGTCCATGATCGCACTTCTTGCCGAACGGCCGGCGTGGCAGGCGGTTGTGTTAGGCCGGGCAACGGAAGCGCATGAAGCGTTCTTGAGCGAATTGAAACGTCGGATCGACCTGGCCGGCTTGTCGGATCGTGTTCTCTTTCCGATCGAAGTACCGGTCGATGCGGTGCCGCAATGGTACAAAGCCTTGGATCTTTTCGTTGCACCGCAGCGGTGGGAGGGATTTGGTCTGACCGTTCTGGAAGCCCTTTCGACCGGCGTACCCACCGTCGCAACCCGCGTCGGCGCTTTTCCCGAACTGATCGCACAGAACGAAACAGGGTTTCTCATCGAGCCAGGAAATGAGAATGCCATGATTGGCCCGCTAGCACGTCTCATGGATGATGATAGCATGCGCGTAGCGATGGGCACGGCTGCCAGAACCTATGCCGAAAAGCATTTTTCGATTGAGAGGGAGGTTGAAACCCTCTTGTCCATTTACCGCCGGCTGAGCAATGAATCGTGGGTTTTGCGCGACTGACCTTGCGGTGGCCCAACCCCGTTGCTTATCTGCCGATAGTTCGCCGTTTTGCAAATTGAAGTTTTTGACCGGCCGCGTCGTCTCAGGAGAACATCCATGTCAGCGTCCCCCAAACATACGAGCGTTCTTGTTATCGGGTCCGGACCGGCCGGGTATACCGCAGCCATCTATGCTGCGCGCGCGCTTTTGAAGCCTGTCCTGATCGCCGGGCTCGAGCAGGGCGGCCAACTGATGATCACGACCGATGTAGAGAACTATCCGGGGTTTGCCGATCCGATCATGGGTCCGCAACTAATGGATCAGATGCGACAACAGGCCGAGAATGTCGGCTCGGAACTCGTCTCCGACATCGTGACGGACGTCAATCTCGATGTGCGCCCGTTCCGTGTAAGCTGCGATAGCGGCGCGGTCTGGACTGCGGACTCACTCATCATCGCGACCGGCGCTCAGGCCAAATGGCTCGGTCTTCCCAGTGAGGAAAAATTCAAGGGTTTTGGCATTTCGGCCTGCGCCACATGTGACGGGTTCTTTTACCGCGGAAAGCATGTGATGGTGATTGGCGGAGGAAATTCCGCCGTCGAGGAGGCGCTTTATCTGTCCAACATCGCCGAAAAGGTGACGGTCGTTCATCGGCGTGATGCATTCCGGGCCGAACGGATTTTGCAGGACCGACTGTTCAAGAAAGACAATGTCGAAATCCTCTGGGACACGGCAGTCGACGAGTTTCTCGGTACGGCAGCCAAACCGCCGCTCCCCGCCTCCCTTACCAGCGTTCGCCTCAAGAACACCAAATCCGGTGAGAAAAGCGAAATGGATATCGACGGTGCTTTTGTTGCCATCGGTCATGCTCCTGCCGTAACGCTCTTCGAAGGCAAGCTGAAGCAGAAGCCAAACGGTTATCTCTGGACGGAACAGGATTCGACGAAAACTTCGGTGCCTGGCGTTTTTGCGGCAGGGGATGTGACCGACGATATCTACCGGCAGGCGGTCACGGCAGCTGGGCTGGGTTGCATGGCGGCGTTGGAGTCGGAGCGCTATCTGGCGGGCATTGCGTCGGAGACAGAGGTTCAGGCCGCCGAATAGGCCACAACGCGGCGTCCATTGGATCGGCTGCAGGAGGAGGAGACGATGCCGGTCGATTGGGACAAATTGCGGGTTTTTCACGCGGCGGCGCAGGCCGGCTCGTTTACCCATGCGGCCGATACGCTCAATTTGTCGCAATCGGCGATCAGCCGACAAGTCAGCGCTCTGGAGCACGAGATAGGCGTTTCACTGTTCAATCGCCACGCTCGGGGACTGGTTCTCACCGAAGCCGGCGAAACGCTGTTCAAGACAGCGCAGGAGGTCCTGCTGAAGCTGGAAACCGTTCGTTCCAGCTTGACGGAATCTAAAGACAAACCCAGCGGCACGCTACGTGTCACCACCACGGTCGGGCTCGGAACCGGTTGGTTGGCGAAGCGCGTCGACGAGTTCATGAACCAGTATACGGATGTGCAGCTACAGCTTCTTTTCTCCAATGAGGAGTTGGATCTAACGATGCGCGAAGCCGATTGCGCAATTCGTCTTCGTCAGCCACAGCAGCCCGATCTCATTCAGCGCAAGCTCTTCACTGTGCATTTTCATTTCTGGGCGTCCGAGGATTATATTCGGCGAAACGGTCAGCCGCAGAGCCTCGAAGCCCTGAAGGGCCATCGTCTAATCACTTTCGGCGAGCCAGTGATTGCCTATCTGCGCAATCTGAACTGGCTTGAAACGGTGGAACTGTCAGATGGTGAGCATCTTCAGGCCAGCCTTCAGATGAACGACCTGAATTCGATCCGTAGCGCTGTTAAGCGCGGTCTAGGTATCGCTATGCTGCCAGACTACATCGTCGATCGCGATTCTGGCTTTGTTCACATTCTGCCGGAGGTCGAAGTTCCGACGTTCGACACGTTCTTCGTCTATTCCGAAGCCATGCGGAACCAGGCCAAACTGGAGGCCTTTCGCGATTTCATCTTCGCCAAGGCGCGCAGGTGGAACTTCTAATCGTGTGTTGATGCGCCTTCAACCTGCTTTGAGTTCGGCGGCGCTTTGGAGTTGGTCGTCAAAAGCCTCTAGCGTTGCGGGTCTGCCTAGCAACCATCCCTGTCCGAGATGAATGCCAACGGTTTTTAGCGCTTTCAATTCATTTTCAGTTTCGATCCCTTCTGCAACGATGACTGATTTGGACTGGTTGGCAAAATTGACGAGTGCGCTAGCCAGGGAGTGGCGCCTCTCGTGGCGGTCTATTTCCGTGACGAGCGAACGATCCAGCTTGATAATGTCAGGAGACAGGCTGACGATCTGCGCCAGGCCCGAATAGCCGGTTCCGACGTCATCGATCGCCAGCCGCACGCCCTTGAAACGAAGATTTTGAATTTCTCTCAACAGTATCTCACCGCTTTTGGCGACGGCCCGCTCGGTCAGTTCGACAACGATCCGTTCCGCCGGATAATCAGCTAGAACGTCAGCAAGTTTTCCCGACGAGATTGTTTCAGCCGCGGCGTTGACGGCGATATAGACCTCATCCGGAAGTTGCTGAAGGGCTGCAAGCGCAGCTTCGATTGCTGCGATTTCCAACTCTATTCCCAAACCGACCGACTCCGCTTCGTCGAACCAGATATCAGGCGGGCGGTAAGGCTCTGAATGAAAGCGGGCCAATGCTTCAAAACCAGCTGTCACGCCGGCGTCCAAGTTAAGGATCGGCTGATAGACCATATGAAATCCATTGTCGGTCAGGGCAGCCTGTGTGCGTGAGACGATCTCGTCACGCTTCTGACGCTCGGTGATCGCCTCGTTGATCTGGCCGGACGACAATTCGGCGAACATCTGCATGATTTTCAAATCGCGATCGTTGAGCGAAGTGTTTCTGCGGGAGCTTAGGCAGCAGAACATGCCGTAAACGCTGCCATCAGTGCGATAAATCGGCACACTGACATGACTGTTGATCGGCATGGCAGCCGTGATGGGCATTGCCGCCGCCAAGGGTTCAAGCATGACGTCCGGCATGAGATTCGGGAGGCGTCCCTCCAGAATGTGCTCGCAATAGACCTGATCGAGGGGGATGGAATCGTTTTCCCCGACCGGAATGGTCGTATCACCGCTGTCAATTGCACGGAAAACCGACTGTCCGTCCACGATTTCGGAAAGATAGGCGACTTCCATACCAAGATGTTCGCGCACGGCCTTCAACGAACGTCGGATAATCAAGTCGGGATCAATGTTCTGTTCGTCTTTCAGAAGTTCTCGAAGCTTTTCCACGCCGCTTCCCCCCTACAGTTCGCGAAAACCATAGCAAGGACACTTTAACTGTCCCTAAAGCGGCCTGGGAGCTCGGCCAAGGCGAGATTCAGCGGCCGCAGCCGATCTCCGCCATGATCGCCTGAACCTCGGCGCGGCTTGAGCAGACATTCTCGCAGGGAATGCCGTCATTATCGCCGTCGGCGCGTGCGTGTCGTCCGGCGCACCAGTTTTCGACCGCCTGCCGGCAATTCGCATAATCCGTGCAGCGCGCAGCCAACGCCGATGCCGGCGCGAACGCTACCGACAAGGCGAGCATCGGGATCAGATTGCCTATAGTCTTCATCGCTACCCTCCGTGAAGAGAGGATAGCGACAAGTTTCCTAGCCGCCAATAACCGGGCGCTTTATTTGCAGTTGCCGCAGAAACGCTGAATGCGGGTGCAGGCTTCCGTCAGTGCTTCTTCGCTGGTCGCGTAGCTGATCCGGAAGTTCGGACCAAGGCCGAATGCCGAGCCATGAACGACGGCAACGCCTTCGGCATCGAGCAGTTCGGTAACGAAATCCTCGTCGGTCTCGATCACCTTGCCGGACGGCGCTGTCTTTCCAATCAGTCCAGCGCAGGACGGGTAGACATAAAATGCCCCCTCCGGCGTTGGACAGGTCAGGCCGTTCGCTTGATTCAGCATCGAGACGACCAGATCCCGTCGACCCTGGAAGATTGCCTTGTTTTTCTCGATGAAATCCTGCGGACCGGTGAGCGCTTCGACAGCGGCCCACTGGCTGATCGAGGCCGGTCCCGACGTCTGCTGGCTCTGGATCGTCTCCATCGCTTTGACGAGGCTCTTGGGTCCCGCTGCATAGCCAATCCGCCACCCGGTCATGGAATAGGCTTTCGATACACCGTTCATGGTGAGGGTCCGGTCCTTGAGGCCCGGTTCGACTTGCGCAGGCGTATGGTAGACAAAGCCGCGATAGACAAGGTGTTCATACATGTCGTCGGTCAGCACCCAGATATTGGGATGCCGCATCAGCACATCGGTCAGCGCCTTGATCTCATCCTTGGTGTAAGCTGCGCCGGAAGGGTTCGATGGCGAGTTGAAAACCAGCCATTTGGTCTTGCCGGTGATCGCAGCTTCTAGGGCTTCGGGCCGAAGTTTGAAGTTGTCTTCCAGATGGGTCTCCGGAAAAACAGATTCGCCACCGCAGATGGCGACCATCTCCGGATAGGACACCCAGTACGGCGCCGGAATGATCACTTCGTCGCCGGGGTTGAGAGTCGCCATGAAGGCGTTGAACAGGATCTGCTTGCCGCCGGTTCCGACAATCACCTGTTGCCAATCGTAGTCCAGCCCGTTCTCGCGGCTGAACTTTTCAGCGATAGCCTTGCGTAGTTCGGGAATGCCGGCGACGGGTGTGTACTTGGTTTCACCTCGATCGATCGCAGCTTTCGCCGCGTCTTTGATATTGTCCGGCGTGTCGAAATCTGGCTCGCCAGCACCCAGGCTGATCACGTCGCGCCCCTGTGCTTTCAGTTCGCGCGCTTTTTGTGCAACCGCGATGGTTGCTGAGGGCTGCACACGTGAAAGAATATCGGCGAGAAATGCCATGGTAAATCAGGCTCCGTGAACTGGTGTCGGTTTGTAAGCTGACCGTTAGACGCAGGTCCCCGCTCCCATAGCCCCGCTGGCTATTGCGGGCAAGCCGATTGCTCGGGAGCAATCTGTATGGGTGACAGCAAAGGCATTGACCTCAAATGCTTCTCGGCTCGAAATATTGCCAATAGACCAGAAGGGGTGATTAGGCTGTGCTGTCTCTCTATTCCATGCCGAGTTCAGGTAATTCTCACAAGGTCCGCCTGCTTTTTAGAAAGCTCGGCATTGAATACCGGCATGTTGCCGCCGAGTATGGAAGCGGTGTCACAACTCGGCCGGAGTTCTTGCGAAAAAACCCCCATGGCCGCGTTCCTCTGGTGGAATGGGACGACGGTCGCATCCTATCGGAAAGCAACGCGATCCTCTTCCATTTCGGTGATGGCACGAAGTTCACGCCATCCGATCCGTTTTTGCGCTCCAAAATGCTGGAATGGATGTTCTGGGAACAGAATTCGCACGAAGCGTCGGTCGCTGTTCGCGCGGCTATTCTTAATTACGCCCATCGTGAAGCGGAACGCCGCACCGAAGTGCTCGATCCACTCTTTGACGCCGGTCAGCGCAATTTGGCTCGAATGAACGCGCAGTTGGAAACGACACCGTTTCTCGTGGGTGACGACATCACGCTGGCTGACATTTGCCTCTATCCCTATACGGCAACTGCCGAGAGCCGGGGCGGGTTCGATCTTTCCGAGATGCAGGCGGTAATTACGTGGCTCGCCCGGGTCGAAGCCGATCCGGGCCACGTTGCGCTGGAATGGCTGCCAGAACGGTCGCAGAACGGGCCCGGTTCAGGCTGATATTTGTTGGCCCGCACTTGATCGTGCCCCAAATGGGCTAGAATGCTAGAACGTGTGAAGAAGGGATGATCCTAGCGGGCGACGCGCCGGCATCGCCGATAGCGCCGGTCCAAGGTTGAGGTGATTCCTTATGAGAACTCTTTCGATCGTCGCGCTTTCAACTGCGGCCATCACGGCCGGCGCGCAATCCGCCTTCGCGGACCCCCGCATCGACATCGATGGCGAAAGCTGCCGCGAGGTACGGCGCATCGTGGCGGATACCGGCGCGGCGATCCTTCGCTACTCATCACGCCAATCCGACCGGATACTGTACGACCGGTTCGTTGCCAGCAGCTACTTCTGCCAGCCGGGTGAGGAAGCCTTGCCGGAGACCGTTTTCCGGCGCGAAGGAACCTGCCGGCTGCTGACCTGCCAAGTGCCTGACCATCAGAATCGATTCAGGCCCTGGATCATTCGCTAAGTTTGCTGATCCGGCGGGATGCCGAAGGTCAGTTGACGTAATCCTGCAGCGGACGAACCTCTAGATTGCCGGCGCGCAACGCAGCGATGGCGAGCGAAGCGGCTTCGGCTCCGGCCAGTGTCGTGTAATAGGGTGTCTTCTGCAGCAGGGCTGCGCGGCGCATCGATTTGGAATCGCTCACGGCCTTGGCGCCATCCGTGGTGTTGATAACCAGTTGAACCTGCCGGTTGCGGATCGCATCCTCGATATGCGGACGGCCTTCCAGCACCTTGTTGATCTTGGTCGTCTCAACGCCGTTGGCGTTTAGAAAACGGGCTGTGCCCGTCGTGGCTATGATCTCGAAGCCGCTCTCATTCAGCCGGCGGATGGCCGACAGAACCCGGTCCTTGTCTTCATCGCGCACGGAAACAAACACCGTGCCGCTGCGCGGCAGTTCCACGCCAGCACCGAGTTGGCTCTTCGCGAAAGCCAGAGCGTAGTCGCGGTCTAGGCCCATGACCTCGCCGGTAGAACGCATTTCCGGACCGAGCAGCGTGTCGACGCCGGGGAACCGAGCAAAAGGGAATACCGCTTCCTTCACCGCAATATGGTCCAGCGCATTCAAATCCGGTTTGTCGCCATAATCGGCGAACGCCTCGTCCAACGTTTCGCCAGCCATGATGCGCGCGGCGATCTTGGCGATAGGACGGCCGATCGTCTTGGCGACGAAGGGAACGGTTCGTGAGGCGCGAGGGTTCACTTCCAGAATAAAGACCGTGCCGTTCTTGATGGCGTATTGCACATTCATCAGACCGCCGACCTTGAGAGCGCGAGCCAGCGCCGCTGTCTGCTTTTCCAGTTCGCCGACGGTGTCTTCGCCAAGGGAGTGAACGGGTAGCGAGCAGGCGCTATCGCCGGAGTGAATGCCGGCTTCCTCGATATGTTCCAGAATACCGGATACGTAGACATTTTCGCCGTCGCACAGGCAGTCGACATCGACTTCGATAGCGCCAGCGAGATAGGTGTCGAACAGGAGTGGGTTTTTGCCGAGTAGGGTGTTGATCTGGCCGGTCTTGTCGTTCGGGTAGCGGGCCTTGATATCTTCGGGCACCAGTTCGGGAACAGTATCCAGCAAGTAGCTCTGCAACCCGCCTTCGTCCCGTATGATCTGCATGGCCCGGCCGCCCAGAACATATGACGGACGGACGACGAGCGGATAGCCGAGATCGCCAGCGACGAGGCGCGCCTGCTCGACCGAATAGGCAATTCCGTTCTTTGGCTGGGTCAAATCGAGTTTAACGAGCAGTTTTTGGAACCGGTCGCGATCTTCAGCAAGGTCGATCGCATCCGGGCTCGTGCCCAGAATGGGAATGCCGTTGCGCTCCAGCGCGTCGGCCAACTTCAGCGGCGTCTGCCCGCCGAACTGGACGATGACGCCGTGAAGGGTGCCGGCTTGCTGTTCGGCACGCAGAACTTCAAGCACGTCTTCAGCCGTGAGCGGTTCGAAATAGAGCCGGTCGGACGTGTCGTAATCGGTCGAAACCGTTTCCGGATTGCAGTTGACCATGATCGTCTCATAGCCGGCATCCGCCAATGCAAAGGCTGCATGGCAGCAGCAATAGTCGAATTCGATGCCTTGGCCGATCCGGTTCGGCCCGCCGCCCAGAATGACCACCTTCTTGCGATCCGAAACCTCGGCTTCGCTTGCCGGCTGACCAGCGAAGGGCCGCTCATAAGTCGAATACATGTAGGCGGTGGGGGAGGCGAACTCCGCCGCGCAGGTATCGATGCGCTTGAAGACCGGATGGACGCTGAGCCGTTCACGCAGCGCCTTGACGTTGTTCTCGTCCTGCCCTGTCAAACTTGCCAAACGAGCATCGGAAAATCCCATCGCCTTCAACATGTGAAGGTTGTCGGCGTCATCCGGCAGGCCGTGGTCGCGGATCTTCGCTTCCATATCGACAATCGCCTTCATCTGCCGAAGGAACCAGGGGTCGATGCCCGATGCCTCGTAGATGGCTTCGAGGCTCATATTGTGACGCATGGCCTGGGCGACGTGCCGCAAACGATCGGGCGTAGCCTTGCGGACAGCTGCAATCAACGCATTCTTGTCGTCGTCGTCACCAACCATGCCGGGAATTTCGATCTCGTCGAGACCGGTCAAGCCGGTTTCGAGGCCACGCAACGCCTTCTGCAGCGATTCCTGGAAGTTCCGGCCGATAGCCATGACTTCGCCGACGCTCTTCATCGCCGTGGTCAGGTTCGGCCTGGCGCCAGGAAATTTTTCGAAAGCAAAGCGCGGGATCTTCGTCACGACATAATCGATGGACGGCTCGAAGCTTGCCGGCGTCGCCCCGCCAGTAATGTCATTCTCCAGCTCGTCGAGCGTGTAGCCGACGGCCAATCGCGCGGCGACCTTGGCGATCGGAAATCCGGTGGCCTTGGACGCCAGAGCCGAAGAACGCGAAACGCGTGGGTTCATCTCGATGACAACGAGCCGGCCTGTCTGCGGGTTCACGGCGAACTGGACGTTCGAGCCGCCAGTTTCGACCCCGATCTCGCGGAGCACCGCAATCGAGGCGTTCCGCATGATCTGATATTCCTTGTCGGTCAGCGTCAGCGCCGGCGCGACCGTAATTGAATCACCCGTATGCACACCCATCGGGTCGACATTCTCGATGGAGCAAATGATGATGCAATTGTCCGCCCGGTCGCGGACAACCTCCATCTCATACTCTTTCCAACCGAGAACACTCTCATCGATCAACACTTCGGTGGTGGGTGAAGCGTCCAAGCCCTGCTGAACGATCTTGTTGAATTCTTCTTCATTGTAGGCGATGCCGCCACCGGTGCCGCCCAGCGTAAAGGATGGGCGGATGATGGCCGGCAGACCGATGTTTTCCAAGGCGATCGCGGACTGGGCCATGGCATGACGCATGTAGCGTTGCTTGCGGTCGCCCTCGCCACGGTTCCATTCCGCTTCCAGCTCGTCCAGCGCCGCGTCGAGCTCGTCGCCTGAAAGTGCCTGGCGCAGTTCGGCACGCCGCTTTTCGTGGCTCTCGCGGTCAGCGTCCTTCACTTCCGTTGCATTGACCAACATGGAGCGCGGCGTTTCCAGCCCGATCCGGTCCATCGCCTCGCGGAAGAGCTTCCGGTCCTCCGCCTTGTCGATCGCTTCGGCGTTAGCACCGATCATCTCGACCCCATAGCGTTCCAGAACGCCCATCCGCTTGAGCGAGAGCGCAGTGTTCAATGCGGTCTGACCGCCCATGGTCGGCAAAATGGCGTCCGGCCGTTCCTTGGCGACGATCTTGCTGACGACTTCAGGCGTGATCGGCTCGATATAGGTGGCGTCGGCCAGCTCCGGATCGGTCATGATCGTGGCTGGATTGGAGTTGACCAGAATGACGCGGTAACCCTCGGCTTTCAGGGCCTTGCAGGCCTGAGTTCCAGAGTAGTCGAACTCGCAGGCCTGACCGATGATGATGGGTCCCGCGCCGACCACGAGAATGGACTTAATATCTGTACGTTTCGGCATAATCGGTTCCGTTTGTCTGCGCGCGAAAGCGCGGGCGGGAAGTCCCGTCCGGGCAGCGAGGTCGTGTTGAAGGCTAAGTGGGGCTTATAGGCACAAAGAACTGTTTCGAACACCCCCGAAATCAGGTTCCCGTCCCGAATCCGCACGCGCTTTCCGGTGGCATGATCATAGATGGAGAGTAAGCCACTGAACATTTCCTAGAAGCCGGCCCCAATGCGCCTATAACCTCTCAGGACGATCAGACGCGATCAGACCGGAGAACGCATCATGCGCTGGAGAGGCCGCCGAGGCAGTAGCAATATCGAAGATCGCCGCGGCAGCGGCGGCGGATTTGGCGGCGGGATTGGGCGTGGTCGGCGTATGCGTATTCCCGGTGGCATACCCATCGGCGGGCGGGGCGGGCTTTCCATCGGTACGATCGTCATCCTGGTCGTCGTCTTCTTCGTGCTTCAAATGTGCGGGGTGCCGGTCGGCGACATGCTTTCGGGCGGCTCCGGCGGTTCGGCCGGTTTTCCGCAAACCCAGAGCCAAACGCGCCCGGCCGATGACGGCGCGAGCGACGAAATGCGCCAGTTCGTTTCCGTCGTCCTGGCAGAAACGGAAGATGTCTGGAACGGCATTTTTGAACAGCAGGGCAATGATTACCAGGAACCGACCCTTGTCCTGTTTTCGGGCGCTACGCAGGCTGCTTGCGGCTTTGCCAGTTCGGCGAGCGGTCCCTTCTATTGTCCGGCGGATCAGAAAATCTATCTCGATACCACCTTCTTCCAGACGCTCTCGCAGCGGTTCAACGCGGCCGGCGACTTTGCTGCGGCCTATGTCATCGCTCACGAGGTTGGCCACCACGTCCAGAACCTTATCGGTGTGCTGCCGAAGTTCAATGCAGCACGTCAAAGCATGAGCCAGCGTGACGCCAATGCGATGAGTGTGCGGATCGAACTCATGGCGGATTGTTTTGCCGGGGTGTGGGCCTACTACACTGATCAGAAAGGTCTTCTGGAACAGGGTGACATAGAGGAAGCGTTGAATGCAGCCGAGCAAATCGGCGACGATACGCTGCAGAAGCGGACGCAAGGCTATGTCGTGCCGGAAAGCTTCAACCACGGCACAAGCGAGCAACGTCGGACCTGGTTCGCCAAGGGGTTCGAGAGCGGCCGGATGAACAGCTGCAATACGCTGAACAATCCGGTCTGATGCATGCCGCCGCTTCGACCGCGTCGTGAGCGGGCCGTTGGCTATTGGCTAATGGCTCGCCACAGAACCTTTCCCTGGATACGGAATAACCAAACATGATCACCGTTCACTATCTTGAACATTCGCGTGCGCACCGCGTGCTCTGGCTGCTGGAAGAGCTGGGCCTAGCTTACGAGTTGAAAAGATATGAGCGGCGGCCGGACATGCTGGCGCCACGCAGCCTCAAAGAGGTTCACCCGCTCGGTAAGTCGCCAGTTATCGAGGACGATGGCGTCATCGTCGCCGAAAGCGGCGCCATCACTGAATATCTGGTGAGGAAGTATGATGGCGAAGGCGTTCTGAAGCCGTCGGATGAAGAGAACTTCCGCCGCTATACCTACTGGCTGCATTATGCCGAAGGGTCGGCCATGCCTGTTCTTCTGCTCAAGCTGATCTTTTCGGTTCTGCCGGAACGGACGCCGTTTCTGGTCAAGCCAGTGGCAAAAGCAATCTGCAAGGGCGCCACTGACAAACTGATCGATCCGCAAGTTAAAGATCATGTCGCCTTTTGGGAAACAGAGTTGCAGCGCGACGGTTATTTCGCCGGATCGGCTTTTTCCGCTGCCGACATCATGATGAGTTTTCCCGTCGAGGCCGGGATCGATCGTATCGAATATGACGGCGAGACCGGTGCTATTTCGCAGTGGATGGAGGCCATTCGTTCGCGGCCGGCCTATCAGCGAGCGCTGGAACGGGGCGGGGCTTACCGTTTTTCCCAATCCAGCGCCTGATCGTCTTCAGCTTACGGCCGCCTTTTCAGCGCCGGTGGCATTGCAGAGCACGTCCGGGGCGATCGGGAAGACATGGTGGGGTGTTCCGGCAGCCGCCCAGACCGTCTCGAACCGAAAGAGCGATTCGTCCATCAGATATCGGAGCGGATGGTTGCTGCCGAAGGGCGAGACGCCGCCGATCGCGAAGCCTGTCGTCTCGCGAACGAAATCCGCATCGGGCCGCCTGATTTTCTCGCCGATCAGCTGTGCGACAGCCTTCTCGTCGACGCGGCCATCACCGGCCATCATCACAATAAGTGCCTTGCCACTCTGCTTGCCCTGAAACACCAGCGTCTTGACGATCTGCCCAACATCCGCACCGACCGCCTCGGCGGCTTCCTGTGCGGAACGCGCCGATTTATCGGTTTTTACGATGGCGATCTCGACGCCGCGGGCTTGCGCGTCTTCTGCCACCTTGCGCACCGCTTTCGGTAGCAATTCGGGCTCCGTCATGACTTCCCTCCCTCAAATTCCGTTCCGGTTCATCGCAGCCCACTGGCTGGAAAGAAAGGCTTTTCTCTTGCCGCCAAGCCGCTATGGTCTGCGCGGTTTGCCATGGGAAAGCACCAATGCTCTATCGCAGTTTCTGGCTCGCGGCGGCTCTCGCCGCCGGCGTTACGGCTTCGCAGGCGCCCGAATACGCCCAGCAATACCGCCAGCGTCTCGGCGGTGCGCTAGAGGAATTGCGGGCCGTAATCGCCGATTTCGACCGTGATGCCCGCGAAAACGGTCTGTCGCGGGATGAGGCACTGGCCTCTTACGACCGCTCGGACGAACAGTTTCTGAATGCGCGAGGTGGCTCTATTCGCGAAACGCTGACAAGGCTCGAACGTCTGGAAACGCAGTCGGCCGCCTTTGCCGAGCAGCCATCGCTCGCTTGGCCGCTGATCGTCGCCCGCGATCCCGATCCGCGCCTGTCCGAGGGCGCATTGCGCGATTTCCGGCCGGCAGTCCCCGTCACGTCGGACGGGTTTGTCTATGCAGGAGCGGGCGGGCTTCTGATCGCGTTTCTGCTATCGCTGCTTCATCGGATCAGCCGGCCTCTGCGCGGCAAGCCGATGTTCGGCTCGCGCCGGGCGGCGATAGCCCATCGCCGCCGCTAGGAGGTTGCGGCGTGGCCCGCCTCAGGCGGCGACACCCGCCTTGTGTTCGCGAATTCTGTCGGCGAAGCGCTGGAACAGGTAATAGCTGTCCTGCGGACCGGGCGAGGCTTCGGGGTGATGCTGGACCGAGAAGACGGGCTTGCCCTTGAGCGCCAGGCCGCAATTGGTGCCGTCGAAAAGCGAGACATGGGTCGCTTCGACATCGTCCGGCAATGAGTCGGTATCGACGGCGAAACCGTGATTCATCGAAACGATCTCGACCTTGCCGGTCGTATGGTCCTTGACCGGATGGTTCGCGCCATGGTGGCCCTGGTGCATTTTCACCGTCTTGGCGCCGACCGCCAGGGCCAGCATCTGATGGCCCAGGCAGATACCGAAAATCGGAAGGCCACTATCGATCAGTGCGCGGATCACCGGTACGGAATAATTGCCGGTCGCGGACGGGTCGCCCGGTCCGTTAGACAGAAAGATGCCATCGGGCTTGAGCGCCAGAATATCGTCGGCGCTGCTACTGGCCGGCACCACCGTTACCTTGGCGCCGAGACCGGCCAGTAGCCGCAGGATGTTGCGCTTGACGCCGAAATCGACCGCGACGATATGCAGTTCGGCATTTTCACCGGCACCGCCATATCCCTCATCCCAAACCCATGGCCGTTCGGACCATTCGCGGCGTTCGGCCGTGGTGGCGTCCTTCGCCATATCGGCACCGACGATGCCGGACCAATTCGCGGCGCGCTTCCTGAGCGCATCGAGATCGAACCGGCCCTCCGGGTCGTGCGCGATAACGGCGTTCGGCATGCCATGTTCGCGGATCATCGCTGTCAGCGCGCGCGTGTCGATGCCGGAGAGGCCAATGATGCCGCGTTCCTTCAGCCAGTCGTCGAAGTGATCGCTCGAGCGGTAGTTGGACGGATCGGTGATGTCGGCGCGCATGATGGCGCCGACGGCCCGTTGCGGTTTTTCAGGATCGAGATCTTCGATATCTTCGCTGTTGGCCCCGACATTGCCGATATGGGGAAAGGTGAAGGTAACGATCTGGCCGGCGTAAGAGGGGTCTGTCAGGATCTCCTCATAACCGGTCAGCGCGGTATTGAAGCAGACTTCACCTTCAACGGCACCTGTCGCACCGCATCCTCGGCCTTCGATCACCGTGCCATCCGCCAGAACCATAACTGCCGTCGGCTTCGATGCTTTCCAGGCCGTGGACATGACACTCTCCCTTGATGTTTGGCAATGGCGCACGTGACCGGCGTCTAACGTGCATTCGCGGCAGTGCGTAACCATATATAGGCGGCCGAAACAAGATCAGAGCGGCTCTTGCGACCGTAAATCGGCTCAATGCCCGCATCCGATGTTCAATTCGAAGACCACCGGGAAACCTGCGTCCACTTTGAACGTTCTAGAATGGGTAGGTTATCGATCCGCTTGCGTGTGGAGCAGGAAAAATGACAACATGGTCCGATTATGGCGGAGCAATGGCTGTGGACAATGGACAGGATTTGCCCATGACGCAGACTGAGTCTAAAACACGCCGAGGTTCAACGGGGCACATCATATCCATGCGGGATCAGATCGGCGCGGCATTGAATGAAGCCGTGCAGAAGGAGAGGCGAAGCCGCGCCTGTATGTTGCGGCTCATCCAGACCGCGATCAATGATCGCGATGTGGCAAACCGGGCCGAAGGCAAGGACCCGATCTCGGACGCGGAGATCGGCGATATGCTTTTGAAAATGATTCATCAGCGTGAAGCATCCGCTGCCGAATACGAGGCCAGCGGGCGGCTATCCGAGGCGGAGGAAGAACGCGAGGAAATTCAGATCGTCCGCGATCTTCTGCCGCGCCAGCTTGACGAGAACGACACGCGGCGCGCCTGCGCTCAGGTGATCGAAGAAGTGGATGCTGGCGGTCTGCGCGATGTTGGGCGTTGCATGAATGCGCTTAAGCAGAAATTTCCCGGACAGATGGATTTCGGCCAGGCGTCCGGTATCGTCAAAACCATGTTGCGCTAGAGCATTTCGGAAGCCGGTAAGGGGGAGCGCTTCTCGACCTGCCAAGCTGACGGTATCTAGCGCAGCTTGAACGCTGATCAACCGATCAGAAGCCAGATAATCGGCACCAGGATCGCGGTTGCCAGCGCGTTGAGTCCCATCGCCAATCCCGAAAACGCCCCCTGAATATCGTTGTCTTCCAATGCACGGGCCGTTCCGATGCCGCCTGCCGCCGTTCCGAGCGCGACCCCGCGTGCCGTATCGCTTCTGATGCGAATGAGGTCGAGAAGCGCTGGTCCCAGCGCAGCACCTATAATGCCGGTCAGGATCACCAGAACCGCCGTCAACGACGGCAAGCCTCCGATCCGTTCCGCAACGGCCATGGCAATTGGCGTCGTCACGGATTTTGGAGCGGCCGTCGCCACGATATCTCTTCCAGCACCCAACAAAGCGGTAACGCCAATCGCGCTGACGGCTGCGGTTATCGCACCGCTGAGAATCGCGGCCAGAAGCGGAAACGCCGCTTGTTTGACACGGTTGAACTGCCGGTAGAGCGGGATCGCCAGCGCCACTGTCGCTGGTCCGAGCAAAAAATGAACGAACTGCGCGCCTTCGAAGTAAGTTTCGTATGAAGTACCTGTCAGCAAAAGCAGGCCGCCTAGAACCAGTATCGTCAGCAGAACAGGGTTGAGAAGCGATACCCGGCCGCTTCGCTCGTATGCCGCCTCCGCGACAGCATAGGCCGCAAGAGTGATCGTCAGGTGCAGCAGGGGGCTCGCGGCCAGATAGACCCAGATCGTCTCGACCGGGTTCATGGCTGAATATTCCCACCAGCCGGTCCTTCTTCCGGACTTCCACTGTCGGTCCTATCCAGCCATTTCACCAGAAGAGCGCTTACAATAATCGTCAGTAGCGTCGGCACAACGATTGCCGTGGCCAGAGGCAGCAAGCTGCTACGCAGGGCGCCGAGATGTGTAATGACGCCGACCCCGGCAGGTACGAAAAGAAGGGAGAGGTAGGATAGAAGCGTGCCGCCGACGCGCTCCAGATTGTCGCCTATCCTGCCGCGAACGAGTAGAACAACAAACAGAAGAACCATGCCAAGCACAGGGCCGGGAACAGGCAAGCCACCGGCGGCGGCAATGGTTTCTCCAACGAGCTGGCAAATCAGTATGGCCGTCAGTGCATGCAGCATCGATGCGTTCCATTCTTGTGTGTTCGGGTTCGGACTTTGTCACAGACATACCGCAAAATCGGAGGACTGTCGGAGCGAAGCTGTGGAATGCGGGCACCGGCGCTGTTGCACTTTGCACAGTTTGCTTCGGCACTGTAGCTAGAAGGTTTGCGATAGACAGCTATGGAAATCTGCGGGATCGGAGCGTGATGCGTTTTTCACCGAGCTTTCTTGATGAAATTCGGGACCGGGTGCCGATTTCCTCGGTCATCGGCCAGCGCGTGACGTTCGACCGGAAGAAAAGCAATCCGGGCAAGGGCGATCACTGGGCCTGCTGTCCGTTTCATGGCGAGAAGACGCCGAGCTTTCACTGCGAAGACCGCAAGGGCCGCTATCACTGTTTCGGATGCGGCGTATCCGGCGATCATTTCCGCTTCCTTACCGAACTGGATGGGATGCCGTTTCCCGAGGCGGTGGAGCGGATCGCTGAAATGGCCGGAGTGCCAATGCCGGCGCCCGATCCGCAGGCGGCGGCACGCGAGGAGAAGCGGGCGACGCTTTCCGATGTCATGGCAATGGCGGCGGCCTTCTACCAGCAGCAATTGCAGGGTGGGCAGGGTGCTCACGCCAGAGCCTATCTGCGCGAACGCGGCCTCGGTTCTGCCGTGCAGGCCCGGTTCGGCATGGGCTACGCACCCGACAGCCGAAATGCGCTGAAACTGCATCTAGCTGACCAGGGCGTCGATCAGGCGGCCATGGCAGCCTGCGGGCTTGTGGTTTCGGGTGAGGATATTGCAGTTTCTTACGATCGGTTCCGAGACCGCATCATGTTCCCGATCGAAGACACGCGCGGTCGCGTGATTGCCTTTGGCGGGCGGGCCATGAAGCCGGACGCGCTGGCCAAATATCTGAATTCGCCGGAAACGGACCTTTTCCACAAGAGCCGCGTGTTGTTCAATCACGGTCCGGCGCGCAAAGCCGCGCAAAATGCGCACACCGTCATCGCGGTCGAGGGTTATGTGGACGTGATTGCGCTCGCCCAGGCGGGGATCGAACATGCCGTGGCGCCGCTGGGCACGGCGCTCACCGAAGAACAACTTGATCTCTTGTGGCGGATAACGGGCGAGCCGATCCTGTGCTTCGATGGCGACGAGGCGGGGCGCAAGGCAGCCTATCGCGCGGCGGATATGGTTCTGCCGAAGATTGCGGCGGGTCGCTCGCTTCGCTTCGCGCTTCTGCCTGACGGCAAGGATCCGGATGATCTGATTCGCAGCGATGGCGTGGACGCTCTGAAGACGGAACTTGCCCGCGCCCTGCCGCTTGCCGACATTATCTTCATGAGGGAAACCGCCGGCGGTGCATTCACGACGCCGGAACGTCGCGCCGAACTGGAACGCAGCCTGTTTTCGCAGGTTGGGCGTATTGGCGACGAGACCGTCCGGCGGTTTTACGGGCAGGATATGCGCCGTCGGCTCAACTCGCTCTTCGGCGGTTCCAGCCGTTCGGGTGGGAGTGGCGGCAGCCAGTCTCAGGAACGACGATTCGGTAAACGCGGCAGCGATGTTGTCCAGAGAACCTCTCGATTGACCGTGTCGGACAGCTTGGCCCGTTCCCGTCTTCTGGCACGGCGTGGCGCTTCGATGGGGGTTCGGGAAGCCGCTATCGTCATGATTTTGGTCACACACCCCTTACTGGTCGGCGAGTATTTCGAAGCATTGGAACGGCTTGATCTCGGTCACGACGAACTGACTTCCCTTCTCTCTGCGCTGATGGAAGGGCTTGCGACGGGTGATTCTTCCGACGATGGCGAGGCCGCCCGCCAATCCCTCATCGAACGGGGCCTTGGCGATATTCTCGCTCAAACCGAAGAACTTGTGCGGCGTGCCCGGTTCTGGCCGGCAGAAGCGGATGCGGCGTTGGACGACGCTCGAGAAGCATTTCGCCAGGCGCTCCACTTGCACCAGGTTTCCCGATCCCTAAATAGGGAGCTGCGTGACGCGGAAGCCGAATTGGGCCGCGACCCGACCGACGCCAATTACCGGCATTTTCTTGAAATACAACGCCGGTTCCGCGACGCGAGAGCGACCGAGGCGCTGCTCGATGGTTTCGGATTGCAATCGGGCCGTGGCAAGGCGCAGGTGGAAAGCTAGGGCATTCTTCCTATCGGTCGGGGAATTTCTTGGAAAATGCCAATCGTTCAGGCTTGTCTTGCCCATCGGACGCCCAACGTAACAATTATGATTCGCGTTGTGTGACTTCGAATGATATGGCGCGGTCCTATCGATGTCCTGCCACGACTGTCCCGGATGCTTCGCAGAGCTTCCGGAACGGATCTCTTTGGCGGATAAGCAAGGTTAAGCACGCGTTAATCGTGGGTTGCTAGAGGCCGGGCCGGCTCTAGTTTCCGCGTGACGTATTCGGGCGACGTGCCGACAAGACATAGAATTGAACCGTTTCGTTAGCTGTTCGTTACGAAATGGTCAGAGGTCCGGAGAAGCATGTATGGCAACGAAGGCGAAGGAAGACGTCGAAGCCGAGCGGGAGAGCGCCACTGATGGCCCCTTGCTCGATCTTTCCGATGCCGCCGTCAAGAAGATGATCAAAGCCGCCAAGCAGCGCGGCTATGTCACCATGGATCAGCTTAATTCGGTTCTGCCGAGTGAGGAAGTCACGTCCGAGCAGATCGAAGACACGATGAGTATGTTGTCCGATATGGGCATAACCGTGGTGGAAGAAGGCGAAGAGGACGAGCAGGAAGCGCCGGCGGAAGACGATGCCGAGCAGAACGCCGATCCTAAGGCCAATGGCCGTGCGGTCGCCAAGCCAGCCGGCGGCGCTGTCAGCACTGGCAATACGCGCTCATCATCTGACCGGACTGACGATCCTGTGCGCATGTATCTGCGTGAAATGGGATCGGTAGAACTCCTGTCGCGCGAGGGCGAGATCGCTATTGCCAAGCGCATTGAGGCCGGTCGCGAGACCATGATTGCGGGCCTGTGCGAAAGCCCGCTCACCTTTCAGGCGCTGATCATCTGGCGCGACGAACTGAACGAAGGCGACATTTTGCTGCGCGAGATCATCGATCTCGAAGCGACCTATGCCGGGCCAGAGGCCAAGAAGGTCAACGTTCCGACGCCAGAAGAGATCGAACAACAGAAAAAAGAGCGCGAAGCCAAAGAAAAGGCAGCGCGCCAGCCGCGGCGCCGCAGCGACGACATCACCGATGTCGGAGGCGAAGGTCACGCCGAGGAGGAAGAAGAGGAAGAGGACGAACAGAACCTTTCTCTGGCCGCCATGGAAGCGGAACTGCGCCCTCAGGTGATGGAGACGCTGGACGATATCGCCACGCGCTATGCCGAATTGCGCAAATTGCAGGATCAGCAGGTCGAAAACCGGTTGGCCGCTTCTGGCGCGCTAACCGACAAAGAAAAGAAAGAAATCAAGGCGCTCAAGGATCGGGTGATCAAATCGGTCAAGAGCCTGGCTCTGAACAATGCCCGTATCGAGGCGCTTGTCGAGCAGCTTTACGACATCAACAAGCGGCTGGTGCGGCAGGAGGGTCAGCTTCTGCGTCTTGGCGAAAGCCATGGCGTGACGCGTGAGGATTTCCTGAAGAATTACTACGGTCACGAACTCGATCCCAACTGGCTCGAGGCGATGGCGATCAAGGGCGGCAAGGGCTGGGACAAATTCGCCGCCGATAAGCGAAAGGCGGAGCGTCTCCGCACAGAGATCCAGGTTCTCGCGCAGGAAACCGGTATTTCGATTTCCGAGTTTCGCCGGATCGTCAATCAGGTGCAGAAGGGCGAGCGCGAAGCAGCCATTGCCAAGAAGGAAATGGTCGAGGCCAATTTGCGGCTCGTGATCTCCATCGCCAAGAAATACACCAATCGCGGCCTGCAGTTCCTCGACCTTATCCAGGAGGGCAATATCGGCTTGATGAAGGCGGTCGACAAATTCGAGTATCGTCGCGGCTACAAGTTCTCCACCTATGCGACTTGGTGGATTCGCCAGGCGATCACCCGCTCGATTGCCGACCAGGCTCGTACCATCCGTATTCCGGTCCACATGATCGAGACGATCAACAAGATCGTCCGTACCAGCCGGCAGATGCTGCACGAGATCGGCCGCGAGCCGACGCCGGAAGAACTGGCCGAAAAGCTTGCCATGCCGCTCGACAAGGTGCGCAAGGTTTTGAAGATCGCCAAAGAGCCGATCAGCCTGGAGACGCCTGTGGGTGACGAAGACGATTCGCATCTCGGCGACTTCATCGAAGACAAGAACGCCGTGCTGCCGATTGAGGCTGCCATTCAGGCCAATCTTCGCGAGACGACCACCCGCGTGCTGGCTTCGCTGACACCGCGCGAGGAGCGCGTTCTACGTATGCGGTTCGGCATTGGCATGAATACCGACCACACGCTGGAAGAGGTCGGTCAGCAGTTTTCGGTCACGCGTGAGCGTATCCGCCAGATCGAGGCCAAGGCGTTACGCAAGCTCAAGCATCCGAGCCGCAGCCGCAAGCTGCGCAGCTTCCTCGATCAATGATCGGACAGAAGCAATAACGAAAGGCCGGCGGAAACGCCGGCCTTAGTTCTTGTCTAAACGCAACATGCCGACAATGCCGTCCGAGCCGCCATCCTTTGTGTGGTGCTGACCGTCATATACCGGCAAGGTTTCGAAATCGAACGGGCCGACACCGTCCAGGCAGGCGGCGTTGATCCCGTACTCGCCGGGGTGCGATCGGCGTCGATGATGGGTGTAGATGCCGCAGCAGCTGCAGAAATAATGCTGCGTAGCCCTCGTGTTGAACGTATAGAGCGTCAACGCCTCGCGTCCCTTTACGATCGCGAAATCGTCCATATTTGCAGTCAACGCCACTGCGCCCCGCATGGCGCAATAGGAACAGTTGCACCGCCGCGCCTGTTCGAAACCGCCCTTTAGCCGCACCTCAAAACGCACACTGCCGCAATGGCATCCACCCTTTAACGGCCAGGTCGGCTCCTGTTGGTCTGTCGGCATCGTCCGGTCCCCTCATCGTCTTTCTTGAAGATCGCATGCACCCTGCCATATGGGATGCGGCGAGCGTGAAGGAATTGGGCGACCGTGGAAACTGCAATCGAAGCCATCAATATCGAACCGGTGAATATCTTGCATGAGCAACTGACTGGCATGGCGCGAGCCGGCATAACGATGTTGCCGCAGATTGTCGTGGCGCTTCTCGTCATCGTCTTCACCGGACTTTTAGCCCATGGTGCGCGCTGGCTGCTGAAACGCGGCCTGAAACGGACGGGCCTTCGCCCCAGCCTGCAGGAACTGTTCGTGATGCTGCTCGGCATCGCGATCTGGGTGCTGGGCTTCATGGTTGCCGCTGTCGTGATGTTCCCCTCCTTGACGCCCGCATCCATGCTGGCGGGCCTCGGTATCGGCACGGTGGCCATCGGGTTTGCCTTCAAGGATATTTTCGAAAATTTCCTGGCCGGTATCATCATTCTCTTCAGGAAGGAGATGCGAACGGGCGACTTTATCGAATGCGAGGGCATCGAGGGACGTGTTCAGCGGATTTCCGTGCGCGAGACCCATATCCGGCGCACGGACGGCCAGTTGATCATCGTTCCGAACGCCATGCTGTTCACCAATCCGCTCCGCATCGTGACCGATCTGGAGTTACGCCGCATTACCGTCATCGCCGGTGTTGCCTATGGGGAGGACGTCGATGAAGCACGTGCGGTGATCCGCAAAGCGGTCGAGGGGTGCGAGACCGTCGTTCGCAATGCGGCGCGGCCAATCCAGATTTTCGCGCAGGAATTTGCCGATTCCGCCATCAACTTCGAGGTGACGTGGTGGACTGGCTCCAAGCCGGTGGACGAACGTAAAAGCCGTGACGAGGTGATCTCAGCCGTCAAGCGCGCGCTCGATAGCGCCGGTATCGAAATTCCGTTCCCTTATCGAACGCTCACTTTCAAAGAGCCGCTGCCATTGTTACGGGGCGAACGCTCCGAGGCCAGCGATGATTAAACTGCTGCTGATGACCTGTTTGCAGGATCACCGAGTCTTAGCGCTGGCTTATCGATCGCACCGGTTGTCCGTTTGATATTGTTCTAGCTGGACGAACAGGCGGCTAGAGCGTTTGCGCGCAGTTGCGACAGAACGGTGTCCAAGGGATGAGTTCCAACCGCTTCTCGTCGATCGGCGTGCCGCAATGCAGACACGTGCCATAGATGCCGATCTCGATCCGGTGCAATGCGGCGTCAATCGCCTTCAGTTCCGTTTCGCCGGTCACGCCCAGTTCGATTTGAACCTCGTCATCTTCGGCCTCGATAGCCGCTTCTTCACTGTCGGCGGGGGCCGGCTGGCTAAAAGAGGCGTCGATCTCGGACAGACGGACTTCCAGCTCGCGTTTGCGCTGGAGTAGAATCTCTTTCGCTGCTGCGGCTTTATCCTGCATCGGTATCCTGTCGCTCCTTTGAGAGAAGGGCGCACCCTTCAGCATGGCTACAACAAAATTTACGGAAACTTGGAATCCACCGTGTTGATCTTGATCAAGCGATATGGATTTGTGCTGCTAGACTTTGGGATGGCGGAAAGGTCGGCCGATCATGGCGTTGCAGCATCTGGACATCGCAACGAAGGGGCAGGGGCTCTACGAACTGACAGAGAGAGTGGCCGCCGCGTTGGATAAAGCCAAGGCCGGCAATGGGCTTCTGACAGTTTTCGTACGCCACACATCATGTTCGTTGTTAATTCAAGAGAATGCCGATCCAGACGTTACACTTGATCTGAAGTCGTTCTTTCATCGCCTTGCTCCACCCTCGGACGATCCGGCCATGCAGTGGATCCGTCATCGCTCCGAAGGTCCCGACGACATGCCGGCGCACATCAAATCGGCGTTGACAGCTGTATCATTGTCCATTCCGGTCGAAAACGGGATCATGCTGCTCGGCACGTGGCAGGGGATCTATCTCTTTGAACATCGTGATCGGCCGCATCGGCGACGGATCGTCTGCCATTTTTCCTCGGACGATCGGATGTAATCGCCAGCGGCGATCCGAAAGGAGCTAGTCGGCAGACGATATCGCTGGGACCTGCCGGTCGATTGGACTCGAATTAAATGATGTTGCCACCCGTTGCTCTTCGAGCGCGGGATCGACGACACCAACAAACCAGAGAAGTCCGAATACCAGCATGACGGAAAGAACGCCGGCGACAAACCAGATCGAGCCCCGGTCAGTCACGTGAGACACAAAGTGGTCGTGAGGGATATCGGCGGGCGGTTCGGTTGCCGGATCGAAGTTCTGATTATCCAGCATTTCGAAGTTCCTTGCGGTGTGACCGATCATAGCCAAACGAAAACGGCCAGCCGGATGCGTTGGTTCCGGCTGGCCGTATTTATCTTTGACAGGCCCGGCGAGCGCCGGACCCATCTGCATTATTGGGCGCTGGCCACATTCTCCGGCGATACGAGTGCCGTAATGCGGCGAACCGCAACACGCCGGTTTTCGCGGGCAGGGGCTTCCGTCCGCAATTTCAGATAACGCTCGCCATAACCCTGCGTTTCCAAATTTTCAGGCGGAATGCCGAAGACATTGGTCAGGGCTGAAGCGACGCTTTCGGCACGGGCGTCGGACAAGGCCAGATTGGCGGCGTCTGAGCCAACGGCATCGGTGTGACCCTCGATCAGGAACGTTTCGCCAGGGTTGCGCTTCAGAAGACGTTCCATCGCTTCGGCCAGCGACTGTAACTCGCTGATTTCGGAGTCGTTGATCGACGCCTTGCCGAACTCGAAGTTGACGGTGCCCAGATCGATACGGCGGACCTTGTCCCTGATCCGGGCGCTGCGCCGCACTTCGTTCACCGAATAGAGCCGTTCGACCTTTTCGACAGGCGGCTGGGCCAGGAAGTCGTAATAACGATCCTCATCAACCGGTTCGACAACATCGAAGATATACTCATCCCGCGGGATGCGAACGATAAGCGGCGGCAAGTCGTCGCCCGGATCGTAGTAAGGATCTCGCAGATCGTCCCAGCGGTCGCGTGGCACGTACACCAGGGTCCGTTCATTGCCATCGGGCGAAATGCGCGTTCTGCGAAGCACTTCGCCGAACTCGTTGTAGACGGTAACGAGTACGACGCCGTTTGGCCGCTCAACGGTTTCCCGATAGCGGCCATCACGCAACTCTTCGACAGTCACCCGTTCCGCGTCGCGGCGATAGCGCGGTACATAGTCGGGCCGGTCGTCATTAGCACTGCCGGCGTTCGCCGCCAGCGCAGCTACAGCAGCCACCACGAGCGCGCCGGTCGCCAACTGGACAATCTCACGATCACCGAATCGGCCGACGACACGTGCGCCTTCGCGCTCCTGCGGGCGGCGCACAACGGCGCGCGCGGCCGCAACGCCTGTGATTTCGGTGCCTTCCTCGGCTCGAATGGGCTCGAGATCTTCCGGAACGACCGCTGTCTGAGCCGCGGCATCGCTTTCCGGCATAGTTTCTCCCGTTACAATAACAGGCGCCGCTTGCGGCTCGTCGGACGCAGTAACAGCTTCTGATGCCTCACCGCTCTCAGCGGTCGCCGCTTCTTCCTCAGCGCTTACGCCAGCTTCCTTACCGCTATCGGTGAGCGAGGCCTCTTCGCCATCCATCGGGATCGGCAGAGGCTGGGGTGTTTCCGTAACTGGCGCTTCCGACGATGCCGGTTCTTCGGTGTCCGCTCCTTCTTCGGCTTGGCTGTCAACTGACGGATCGCCTTCCAAGGACTGTTCAGCATCCGGCTGCTCGGTCGCGTCGGTTTGCTCAGCTTCAGGCCGATCGGCGGCTGTCGGTTCATCCGCCGTATCCGGGGTGTCGGTTTGGACGTCCGCGGAGGTATCGGTCTCAGTGGGCGTTTCGTTCTGCGCCTCGACTTCCGCCTGCGGTTCCTCGTCGATGGCTGGCTGCTCTTCGGTAACGGCCGGCTGCTCGGCTACAGGTTCTGCTTCGGTCGGCTGCTCTTCGGTGACTGCCGGGTCTTCCGCAACATCGTCCTGCTGTGCGGGCGCTTCTTCCGGTACCGGGATCTGATCAGCCGGCGGCATCTCCTCGGAGATGGGCTGTTCATCGACCGGGGTTGGTTCTTCCACCGGCGCGTCAGGTGCTGTGGCCGGTTCCTCTACAACTGGCGCCTCGTCGGCAGTCGGTTCGGGCGGCGGCGCCGCCTCTTCTGCCTGGGGCGGACTTTCCACCGCAGGTTCGACTATTGGCGCTTCTTCAATGACAGGCTGCTCTTCGACCGGTGCTTCCTCGACGACAGGCGGCTCTTCGATCGGAGCCGGTGTTTCAGCGGCAGGCTCTTCGGTCGGAGCGGGCAGCACTTCCACGTCGATACAGGCTCCGCCCTCGCCAATTGGCGCCTGTCCTTCGGCGCAACCGCCATCCGCCTGGGCAAGGATCAGCGCACCGGCGGTTCCTCCAGCAAAATCCGGTGAAACACTCAACGGCCTTGCAATGGCTGTTTGGGCAACGACAAGGCTCAACGCCGTGCTCGCCACCAAGTTCAATCTATTGGTCTTCAAGGATCTCTCCCCAACATGCTACGGGCTGACGCCCAGCGAACCCTTCAACGACAGCAAACGCCTCGATTATGGCGGAGTTCCATCCTCTTGAAGGTTTTCCCATGACGATTGCCAACGCAGCCAGCCACTTGACCCGGCCGTCATGGCAACTGACAAGGCAGGTCGATATGAAGAAACAAGACAGCACGCCATTCTGGGTCGCCAAACCCCTCGAAGATCTGACTCCGGACGAATGGGAAAGCCTGTGCGACGGGTGCGGAAAATGCTGCCTTGCCAAGCTGGAAGACGAAGATAGCGGCGACATCTACTGGACCAGTGTCGGTTGCCGGCTCTTTGACGCAAGGGCCTGCCGCTGCAAGGACTATGACAATCGCCTTAGCTTGGTGCCGGACTGCGTGGATCTTACGCCAGAACAGGTGCGGGCGTTGCCCTGGTTGCCGTCGAGCTGCGCATATCGTCTGGTTGCCGAGGGCAAGGCGCTGCCATCTTGGCATCATCTGGTCTGCGGCGATCGCGAGCGCATTCACGAACGGGGCGAGAGCGTTCGCGGGCGGGTGAGAGCTTCCGAAACCGAACTCGGCAAGCCGGAGGACTATTTCCCCTTCGTATTGGATGAAGAGCCGTAATCGCTATTGAAACGCCGCTCCATCGGCGCACCTTTTCGCAAACGCGACGATCATAAGGGAGAAACAAGTCATGGGCGCTGAGCAGACACGTCGACTGGTGAAGAATTATCTGGATCGTTTCAACGCTTCCGACTGGGATGGCATGGCTGCGCTGGTCGGCGAAGAGGTGGTCCACGATATCAATCAGGGCGAACGGCAGATCGGGCGTGAAGCTTTTCATCGGTTTTTGGTCGAGAACAGCCGCTACTACGACGAAAAGCTCGGCGATATTGTCGTGATGACCGACGAGAGCGGTCTTCGCGCCGCTGCGGAAGTAACGGTTCGCGGCCGCTATATTGCCACCGCTCCGGGGCAACCGGAGGCGAGCGACCAGTCCTATTCGCTCGGCGCGGGCCTGTTTTTCGAAATCGACGATGGTGCGATCGGCCGCGTCACGACCTGTTACAATATGGCCGACTGGCAGCGGCAAGTCGGCGATGGGTGAACGACGGGGTGGCGCGATTCGACTTGCCGCCTATCGTGGATCGGAAGCACAAGCGCTTTTAAACGGCCTCGCGACCCTGCGGATCACGGTCTTCGCCGACTGGCCTTACCTCTATGAAGGCGACGAGGACTACGAAGCCCGCTATCTCGGACAATTCCTCGAAGGTGAGGGCGCATTCGTTGCTGCGGCATTCGATGGCGAGGCGCTGATCGGCGCAGCCACGGCTACTCCTCTTCTGCAGCATATGGACGATCTGGCCGAGCCTGTTCGTCAACTTGGCCTTGATCCCCAAGCAATTTTTTATCTCAGCGAATCGGTTCTGCTGTCCGACTATCGCGGCGCGGGGATCGGTCATCGCTTCTTCGACATGCGCGAAGACGAAGCCGTTCGGCAGGGTTTTGCGACCTGCTTTTTCTGCGCTGTGGATCGCGAAGCGGAGGATCCGCGTCGCCCCGCTGACACCCGTTCGCTGGAATCCTTCTGGCGAAGGCGCGGCTACCAGCCGCTCAACGGCCCAAAGGCGCATCTATCGTGGCGCGAAAGGGGACAGGCCGACGAAACGGATCACAGCCTTACGCTCTGGATGCATCATCTGAACGGAGAATGAACGACGGGTTCCGAGCCGGTTCAGTTAGGCGAGGCCATAAGGATCGACAAGCGGCGGCGGAAAAGTCGCCATGCAGAACCTGACCAAGGAGACCAGCCATGTTCAAGTCCATTCGCACCGCCGTCCTCTCCGCTCTAATCGCGCTTGGTACCGTCGCCGGCGTTTCGGCCCCTGCCAACGCCGGTGATCTTCGCGTTTACGCCGGTTCGGGCGGCATCTATTTCGGTTTCGGCGACCATTATAATCGCCGCGACGTTCGGCGGAACCGCCACTATAATCGCGGCATCTGCCGCAACAGGAAAGCAGTCCGGAAGGCGGCCCGCAGGCACGGTATCAACCGGGCCCGCGTTATCCGCCGGAACAACCGCGTGGTGAAGGTGGCCGGTCGCCGCGATGGCTACCGGACGGTCGTGACCTTCGCCAATGTTCGGGGTTGCCCGCGTATCCGGTGAACGCGAACGTCTTTGCGAGAGGAAAAGCCCGACCGTCGCGTCGGGCTTTTTTTGTCGTTAATCGGTGGGCTGATCGATCGCGATCTTGAGCGTCACATTGACCGTATATTCGTTCTCGCCGGCCTCGATCGGAACGGCCGATCCCTGATCTGCCATCGCCATCTCCATCCGCGCCATCGGAACCGGCGGGCGGGAGTAGCTCCCTTCGGAGAGTGACATGATCGGGCCGAGGGACACGCCAGCGGCCTCCGCCAAAGTCTTCGCTTTAGCCATGGCCTGCTCGACCGCGTCGCGACGCGCCTCGTCGATAATCGCCTGCGGTTCGGCAGTCGTAAGCTGGATATTGCCATCGGCGCTGACACCAAGTTCGACGGCTTTTGTCAGCACCTCTCCGGTCTTGGCGAGGTCGCGAATGCGAACCGTCAGCGTATTGGAAACGGCATAACCCGTAATTCGCGGGCCTTCCGGTTCGCTACCGTCGACCGGTTCGCGGCGCCGATGGTCGTAGATCGGCCGGACGTTGAAGCCAGCGGTTTGCAGATCCCGCTCGGCGATACCAAATCCTTTCATGGCTTCAATCACATCGGCCATGGCTTGGTTGGCGTCTTCCATCGCTTCCACCGTATCGGGTGCTTCCCGCAGCACGGTGAATTGCGTCACAGCCATATCGGGAACCACGGTGGCCGAGCCTTCGGCCGTGACGGCGATATGGGGCTTTTCGGACTCTTGCGACACCGCGGGGCCGGAAGTCGCTACCGCGAAACCCGCCGCCAAAACCAACGGCAAGGCCATGCGAGGCAGGGAAGGAAAGGTGGAGCGCAAAAGCATCATTGGCATATCCATCGGTTAAAAATCGGTGACTGATCTTTTGCTTGCCAGAAAGGCGGTATTGCGGCGGCATGCGGCACAATTGGATGCTTGCGGCGCACGGTTGAAATCTCTATGCGGATGGGCGGGTCGGGCCTGTAGCTCAATTGGTTAGAGCCGGCGGCTCATAACCGCTTGGTTGGGGGTTCGAGTCCCTCCGGGCCCACCAATCTTCCATTTTACGTGTTAATCTTCTATAATACGTTGAATAGCAAGTATTTTTGGGGTCGAAGTGGCTGTTTCACGGCAGTTGAAAGTCCGCCCCGTAAAGCCTAATCGTAGCACGATGTGGCGCAGGTTCTGATCGCCTGTCTGCCACGGCATAAGTGACAGCCAGATCGGCTGTTTCTCCGATCGCTTCCAGAACCCCAAGGGCGGCCAATGTCTGTCCCGGGTAGGCCTTCAGAGAAAGCTCGATGCCCGCATTCACGCCGGAGCTTATCGCTGCCGACAAGGGATCGCTGCCCGAACCGATCTGCGCCAGGCCTTCCAGCGGGTTGCCTTCGCCGACGATCGTCGAATATATGGCGCCAGCGCCTATGATAACGCCCGCGACACAAAGGCCCCCGCAAACGAAATTGTTCTGCGCCGCATTGCCGCCCGCGGAGGCTCCCGCATTGACGTCCCCGCCAAGAACGGCCGCCGCCAGACCGCCCGTCAATGTCGCCACATCAATGGCGTTACTGTCCAGTGCTGCGATCTCGAGGGCGAGCTGCTCGCGCGTCAGTTCGCCATTCCGGGCGCGCCGAAGCACCGACTTCGTCCAGTTCCGGACATGGAGTTCAGCGGCGACCTCCCCAACCACAGCGCCGCTAGCGCCGCTGGCGCAGGCGCCGGACGAGACAGCGCCCGTCGCGCAGCCCAGCGCCGCATGGGCGATCAGCTGCGTCGCCTTGTTGATCTGGCCCGTATGGTAGGAGCGGCCGATCTCCGTGGCGAGCGTGGCGCCAAGCGTGTCGGCGGCCGCCAGACGCAGGGCCGATACCAGGCTGTCATCGAGCGCACGGCCTTCGACCGTGCTCTGCACGCCGACCTTGATCGCTGCGCGAAGAAGGTTGCGCTGGGCCGCGTTGGCGAAGTTCTGACTGGCGCCGAGTTCGATCGATGTCGCCGGAATGTTGACCTTGTTCAGGACGCCCTGCGTCAGGCCGGCGGTGAGCATGGATCCGACCAACGTACGAATGGACTCTTCAGAGCCCAGCTCTTTCAGCGTGGCGCCGATATCGCCCTGATTGTTGATCAGGGAAATCGAAGTCTGGGTGGCCAGCGAGGTGAAGCCGGCCTCCATCGCCGCCGAGACGATGGTGCCCTGCGCAAAGCCAAGGCCGGAAGCGATGCTGCCACCGACACCGGACGTCACGGTCGACACGACCAGAGCGACCAGCGCCGCCCCCGCCTGTGTCAGCCCCTGATCCTCGTAATCCCAATCTTCCACTTTCGGCCGCACAGCGCGCCAATCGACATTCGGGCTGGATTTCAGATCGCCCATCCATTCCAGACCCTCATGGGTCGAAAGTTCCGCAACGGCGGCATCGAGATTGGCTTGCGCTTCGTATTCGACGACAACGCCGTCGCCCGCTTCGATACGGATGCCGCCGCCGGCCTTCATATGGGTGTGTTCGATGACCTCCCGGGAGAAGCCTTCATCGCTGCTGTTCCACCAGAACAGGTCTTCCTCGGCCTTCTTGTCCTGTTCGAATGTCCGGTCCGTCCGGGTTTCGATCGCCACATTGCCATACGGTAGCGAGTGAGCTGCAAGACGGCCGCCGGCGGCCGTGCTTTCATGCAGCGCGTTGTTAGCCGGCGACCATCGTCTCCGACCGGCAGATCCTGGCCGGTTAAGCTGCAATTCACGAATGCATGAGAATATTCCTTTCATTGAAAGCCGCACGTCCAGCTCGGCGCCGTCCGGCGTGGCAAGGTGATTGTATTGCGTATATTCAGACGCTTATTGCAAAAGTGGACTGAACTGGTTCAGCCCGGCAAGGCCGGAGCTGCCATCGCCATCGTCATCACCGTTGGCATCGGTCTTTTCGCCGAATACCAAAACCATGTCATATCCCGTCAGCAGGCCCGCGCCGCCGTCGGCGAACAGCTGGGCATGGTACGAATGCGGCTGGAAGGCAACATCAATAGCAATATCCAGCTGGTGCGCGGCCTCGTCGCGGTCATCGAGACCACACCTGATCTGGACGAAGCCCGTTTCGCCCAGATCGCCAGCAGGCTGATCGGCGAACATTCCCATCTGCGCCACATCGGCGCGGCGCCCGACCTCATCATTCGCTACGTTTACCCATTGAAGGGCAACGAGCAGGCCATCGGACTCGATTATACAAAGAACGAGATACAAAGAGAGGCGGCGCTGCGTGCCGTGGAGTCCCGCGACATGATCCTCGCGGGACCGATCGATCTCATTCAGGGCGGCAAGGGCTTCGTTGGTAGATACCCGGTTTTCACGAAGGCCCCGGATGGCACCAACCGTCTCTGGGGACTGGTGTCGGCGGTGGTCGATGCTCAGGAACTTTATGCCGATAGCGGCCTTCTAGACCCGTCTCTGCCTCTCGATCTGGCGATACGAGGGCAGGATACGAAAGTCGGCGACCGAACGGTGTTCTTCGGCGATCCGGCGACCTTTCGATCCGACCCTGTCATCGCCAGTCTTTCGCTGCCCAATGGCCAGTGGCGTATAGCAGCGATACCCAAAGGCGGGTGGGACCGGGCGATCGGCAATGTCTGGTTTTTTCGAATTCTCGTCATGGCGGTCATCATTCCGATTGCCGCTCTGGTGGCATTCGCTGGCCGTCTCTACGATCAGCGGCGCGGTTATGTCGGCGAGTTGAAGCGGAAACAGGCCCAACTGCACAAATTGTCCCACCGGTTGAACCTGGCGCTCGATACATCTCGGATCGGCGTTTGGGAGCTCGATCTGAACACGATGAGGCTCAAATGGGACGACCGCATGAAAGAGCTCTATGGGCTTTCTCCCGACGCCGCCGCCGATAGTCCTGAGGTTTGGGTCGCTGCTCTTCATCCCGACGATCGTGGGCGCGCCAGACAAACGTTCGAGATCGCTATTGCAACCGACTCCCCCTATTCGGATGAGTTTCGGCTTCTGCTTCGGAACGGCGCCACACGCTGGGTGCGTGCCATGGGCGCCGTTCATACCGAGGCCGATGGCCGAAGGTCGATCCTTGGCGTCAACTGGGATGCGACAGCGGACATCAAGCTCAAGAAGCGCCTGCTGGCGGCCAAGCAAAGTGCAGAGGCCAAGAATGATCAGCTCGAAGATGCCCGTGCGCAGATGGAATACAACTCGCTGCACGACAGTCTGACGGGTCTGCCGAACCGACGTTATCTCGATGAAAGAATGCTGGCCTCCCATGCAACGCCGATATCCGCAGCGTTTCTGCATGTGGATCTGGACCGCTTCAAGCATATCAACGACACGCTCGGCCATGCTGCCGGCGACGCAATGCTGGTGCATGCCGCTTCGATCCTGAAGGCGAATGTCGGGGAGAACGACATCGTCGCGCGTATCGGCGGCGATGAATTCGTCGTCGCCATGATGAATCTGACGGATGAAAAGCAGCTGTCCGCCATGGCAGAACGCATCATAGAGCAGATGCGTGAACCCGTACCCTACCGGCACCACGAATGCCGGTTCGGCGCCAGTATCGGCATTGCCGCAGCGCACTGCCGTTCGACTGATTGCATGGAGCGTCTGCTGATCGATGCGGATATCGCGCTCTATCGGGCCAAGAAGGAAGGGCGCAACCGTTATATCTTCTTCTCCGAAGCGCTGAAAGAGGAAGCCATTCGGAACAAGCGCGTCGCCGACGACATTCTCAACAGCCTGGAACGACGCGAATTCGTGCCGTATTTCCAGCCGCAATTCGATGCGAGAACACTCGATATTGTTGGCGTCGAGGCGCTGGCGCGTTGGCAGCACCCTTCAGAGGGCGTCCTGGCGCCGGCATCCTTTCTGCGTATCGCGGAAGAGCTGAACGTGGTGCCTCTGATCGACCGGATGATCCTTGAGCAGACGCTATGGTATTCAACGCAATGGCAGGCGAATAGCGTTTCCATTCCGCGCATGTCGGTGAATGTCTCGACGGGCCAGCTGAAATCGGAACAGCTCATCGAAAGCCTTTCCGACCTTGCCATACCAGCGGGTAAGCTCTCATTCGAATTGTTGGAATCGACCTTCCTGGATGACCAGGACGATCGGATCGTCGCCAATATCGAGCGATTGCGCGACATGGGCATCTCTATCGAGATCGACGATTTCGGAACCGGTCATGCCTCCATCGTCAGTCTGATCCGGGTTCATCCCTCGCGGTTGAAGATCGAGCGGCAACTGGTTTCGCCGATCCTGCAATCCGGCAGCCAGCGCCGGCTTGTGGCCTCCATCATCGAAATCGGCCATTCGCTAGGCATCGAGGTGCTGGCGGAAGGCGTGGAGACTATGGAGCATGCTGCGATTCTTCGGGATCTCGGTTGCGATTCGCTGCAGGGCTATGCCCTTGGTAGGCCAATGAATTCGGACCAGCTTATGGAATTCGTTCGGAACGAGATTTGGCGGCGGGCAGCCTGACCGGGTTCGCCCGTCGCCATTTCGCCGGCGTTGTCGCGATGCGTCAGATCAAATGGTGCGGTTCAATAACGCCGATCTTGTGGAGCCGGCGCCCCGGCGTAATCGATACAGAATGACCAACGCCGTCTCAGCTCTTCGAAGTATCGACCTCATGCTGCCGCGTCTCGGTTCGCCGCTTGTCGGGATGCAGTGACGTACCGAGAATATGATCGGCGCGATGGATCACGTGGCCGGCCTGGCCGACGATCAGCGGATCGGGTGCGTGAGCGATATGCCGGTCCTTGTCCGGATAATCCAGGCTGTCGAGGAAATGCAGCATGCAGTTGATGCGGGCGCGCTTCTTGTTGTCCGATTTGATGACCGTCCAGGGGGCGTCGGCAGTGTCGGTATAGAAGAACATCGCCTCCTTGGCTTCGGTATATTCGTTCCACTTATCGAGGCTGGCCCGATCGACGGGCGATAGCTTCCACTGTTTCAGCGGATCGGTCTGGCGCGCCTCGAAGCGTCGACGCTGTTCGTCTCGAGTAACCGAGAACCAGTATTTGTAAAGGCGTATTCCCGAACGTACGAGCATACGTTCCAGTTCGGGGGTCTGCCGCATGAATTCCAGATAATCGTTGGGCTCGCAGAAGCCCATCACCCGTTCGACACCGGCACGGTTGTACCAGGAGCGATCGTAGAAAACCATTTCTCCAGATGTCGGAAGATGATCGATATAGCGCTGGAAGAACCACTGACCCTTCTCTTCTTCGGTCGGCTTGTTCAGTGCCACCACGCGGGCTTCGCGCGGATTGAGGTGCTCCATGAAGCGCTTGATCGTGCCGCCTTTGCCTGCCGCGTCACGTCCTTCAAAGAGAATGACGATCTTCTGGCCGCTCTCCGCCACCCATTTCTGCACTTTCAGGAGCTCGGCCTGGAGCTTTGCCTTGTGGGCTTCGTAGACTGGACGCCGCAGTTTGGTCTTGTAGGGGTATTCGCCGGTCTCGAAGGCTTCGCGTATTTCGGCCTGTGTGGGCGCGCGGCGTGCGCGGCGAACCGGGTTCGTCGTGCTGGGCTGCTTCGTTTCGGTGGAAGCGGAGGCCGCACCCGCGCCATTTGTCGACTGTGTGATAACAGACGCATCGACCGGTTTGGATTCTGTCACGGTATCATTCATGGGCACTGTCCCCTCCGACAGGTGGAAAATTCAAGGACAATGATCTTTCCAGCCATGAACTGCACCCGCCTTGAGCTGTGTCAAAATCCTGTCATATAAGCCAAATGCTCCGATCAGGTTGGCGGGTCGTCTCTACCAAGGTCCCGCAACATGGAGGAGAGTTGTCCCAGCGTGACGGGTTCACCCGGGCGGAGGGCTTCCTATTCGGGCAGACGTATCTGCGTGCCCCAATCGTCGCAAAGTCTTGCAAGGTCCGGATCAACTGGTCGATCTGTGAAAAAGACGTCGATGTCGGCGAGGCTTCCAATACGGGCTGGCGCGCTGCGTTCGAATTTCGAGTGATCGGCCACCAGGATGTTCGTTCGCGCACGGGCGAGCGCCGTCTGGCTGACGCCCACTTCCTGGGTATCGAAATCGAGCATGTCGCCATCGGTGTCGAGCGCCGAGCAGCCGAGCACCGCATAGTCGAACTTGAACTGTTCCACGACGCGGTTGGTCATTCCGCCGACCAGTCCGCCATCGCTCCGCCGCAAAACGCCGCCTGCCACAATGATCTCGCAGCTTTCGTTGACGACGAGAATATTGGCGATGTTCAGATTGTTCGTCACGACAAGAAGGTTTCGATGAAGCCGCAATTCCCGCGCCACGGCCTCAGTGCTGGTGCCAATGTTCAGAAAAACCGAGGAATTCTCAGGGATAGCGGCTGCGCAGGTGCGGCCGATTTCCTGCTTCTCATCTTCGTTCAGGCTCCGCCGTTCTTCATAGCCGAAGTTGGCGACCCCGGAGACCGGCACTGCCCCGCCGTGCACGCGTTTGAGACGACCCGTCTCCGCCAGTTCGGAAAGGTCGCGGCGAATCGTCTGGACCGTCACGCCGAAATGGCCGGCGAGATCCTCTACCGTGACCTTGCCCTGCTGGCGCGCGAGCTCGAGAATTTCGGGATGCCTTAGCGTTTCGCTCATGATCGATCGTTACCGAAGCGCTCCCCCAGTTGGCGCTGGGCAATAGATCGCGTTTTGTGGAAACGCGCAAGGCAGGCGTTTCCCTTTTATGTTCCTTCTCGCATCTGCGAACAAATATCGCGCTGCAAACACATAAAAAGCGAAAATTTGCGAACATTCGAGTTGACGCTTCCATGGGACTGCGTTTAGTTGCCGGCTGAGAGATTGAACCAGACGACGTCGGGAGGGCGCATGGCAGACGATCTGCATCACGATAATGTGCAAGTTTTCGATCTGCTGGTCATCGGTGGCGGTGTGAATGGCTGTGGTATTGCCCGAGATGCCGTGGGCCGCGGTCTGTCTGTCGGTCTGGTGGAAATGGACGATCTGGCATCCGGCACATCGTCCGCCTCCACGAAGCTCTTCCATGGCGGCCTGCGCTATCTGGAATATTTCGAGATCAAGCTGGTTCGCGAAGCTCTATCGGAGCGGGAAGTTCTGTTGCGCGCGATGCCGCACATCTCCTGGCCGATGCGTTTCGTTCTGCCCTACACCGATACGATGCGCTTCGAGAACGATACGCCCACCTCGAAGTTGCTATCGACTTTTCTGCCGTGGATGAAGGGTCGGCGTCCGGCGTGGCTGATCCGGGCGGGCCTGTTCATGTACGACACGTTGGGCGGCAGGAAATTCCTCCCCGGAACCAAGTCGGTCGATCTGTCGGTGGATCCGGTCGGCAAGCCACTCAAGGATGAATTCGAAAAGGCGTTCGAATATTCCGATTGCTGGGTCGAGGATTCGCGCCTGGTGGCTTTGAACGCTCGCGATGCCGCCGAGCGCGGTGCGACGATCATGACGCGCACCAAGCTGATCGGCGCGGAACGCACTGGCGACGAATGGCTCGCATCGCTTGAGAATGTGGAAACGAACGAGCGCTTTACATGCCGCGCCAAGATGCTGGCCAATGCCGCAGGCCCCTGGGTTCGCGAACTGATCGATCGGACAGCGCGGTCCGATATGAGAACCGATGTGCGCCTGGTAAAGGGTAGCCACATCGTCACCCGCAAATTGTACGACCATGAGAAGGCCTATTTCCTGCAGGGGAAGGACGGCCGGATCATCTTCCTGATCCCGTATGAAAACGACTACACTCTGATCGGCACGACAGACGCCAAGCATGACGATCCCAACCAGTCCGTCACGATATCGGACGAGGAACGCGATTATCTTCTGGCCTTCGCCAACGAATATTTGAAGCAGAGAGTGACCGCCGACGATATTGTCTGGAGCTATTCCGGCGTGCGTCCGCTCTATGATGACGGTGCATCGTCGGCGACGGCCGCGACCCGCGAATATGTTCTGGTCATGGACGATGAGGGCGGCGCACCGGTTCTCAACGTCTTCGGTGGCAAGATCACGACCTATCGGCGGCTTGCCGAACAGGCGATCGACAGGCTGACGGAACGGGGCGGGCGCTTCGGCAAATCGTGGACGGCGGGCGTGCCGTTGCCGGGCGGCGATTTTCCGGTCGACGGCGTGGGCGACCTTATTTCGTCGCTCCGTGCCCGCTATGGGTTCCTGACCGACGAATGGGCGACGCGGCTCGTGCGAGCCTACGGAACCGACGCCGATGAGATGCTGAATGGCGCCATGTCGCAGAACGCTCTCGGTGAAATGTTCGGTGAGACGCTGAGCGCGCGCGAAGTGGAATGGCTGATGGACAAGGAATTCGCCCGCACCGCCGATGACGTGATCTGGCGACGGTCGAAACTGGGATTGCGCCTGTCGGACGAGGATGTCCGGCGGCTCGACGCTTTTATGGTAGAAAAGGGCGGTTTGTCGAATACGGCCCGACCCGTGAAAGCGGCCGAGTAGGAGGAAACGAATGACGCTTCAATTGGAGAATGTGTCGAAGGTCGTGAGCGGGCGGACCCATATCTACCCGACGGATCTGACGCTGCAGAACGGAACGATGAACGTCCTGCTCGGCCCGACGCTCGCCGGCAAGACCACCCTGATGCGCCTGATGGCCGGTCTCGACAAGCCGTCCAGCGGCCGCATTCGCTGGAATGGCGAGGATGTGACGAATGTGCGCGTCCAGGATCGCGGCGTCGCCATGGTCTACCAGCAGTTCATCAATTACCCCTCCATGACGGTTTACGACAATATCGCCAGTTCGATGCGGTTATCCGGTCGTCCGGCAGACGAGATCGACCGGCAGGTGCGCAAAACTGCCGAGTTGATGAAACTGACGCCGATGCTCGACCGCAAGCCGCTACAGCTCTCCGGTGGCCAGCAGCAGCGTTGTGCTCTGGCGCGGGCGCTAGTGAAGAATGCCGGCCTTGTGCTCTTGGACGAGCCGCTGGCCAATCTGGACTACAAGCTGCGCGAGGAACTGCGGATCGAGATTCCGAAAATCTTCGAGGAGAGCGGGTCGATCTTTGTTTACGCGACCACGGAGCCCGAAGAGGCGTTGCTGCTAGGCGGTAATACGGCGACACTGTGGGAGGGCCGGATCACGCAGTTCGGCCCGACGCTCGGTGTCTATCGCCAGCCGGTGGACGCAACGACCGCGCGTGTGTTTTCCGATCCACCCATGAACTTCCTGCCCTTCGAAAAGCGGGGCGGTCATGTGGTATTCGCCGACGGGCTCGATGTTAAGGCGACCGGCCAGTTCACCGCGCTTGCCGATGGCCGCTATTCGGCAGGTTTCCGTCCCAACCATCTGGCGCTGGAGCGACCGGGTCCGGAGGCGCTCGCCTTCGATACAACATTGAGCGTTTCGGAACTGACCGGCTCGGAAACCTTCATTCATCTGGATCATCATGGTCAGCGATGGGTTGGTCTGGTGCATGGCGTACACGAGTTCGAGCCGGGGCGTTCGCTCGACGTCTATCTGTCGCTGGCGCATATCTACATATTTGATGGTGATGGCCGGCTGGTCGCACCTGCTACTTACGCAGCGGCGGCCTGAGGGGAGGACGATGGCACAGATCACACTCAAAAATATCGCCCATTCCTATATGGATGCGCCCTCCGAGGAAGCCGATTACGCGCTGAAAGAGGTCGATCACGTCTGGCGAGACGGCGAGGCCTATGCACTGCTCGGCCCTTCAGGCTGCGGTAAGACGACGCTTCTGAACATCGTGTCGGGCCTGCTGCGCCCTTCCCATGGCCGCGTCCTGTTCGGTGGCGAAGACGTCACCGACATGCCCACCGCCGAGCGCAACATCGCGCAGGTTTTTCAGTTCCCGGTGGTCTATGACACGATGACCGTTCGCGAGAATCTCGCCTTTCCGCTTAAGAACCGAGGCATCGAAGCGCAAACCATCACGGAGCGTGTCCAGCGCGTCGCCGCCATGATCGGGATGGAGGACGAGTTGAACCGCAAGGCGCGTGGGCTGACCGCCGACGCCAAGCAGAAGATCAGCCTCGGACGCGGCATGGTGCGCGACGATGTCAACGCGCTTCTCTTCGATGAGCCGCTGACGGTGATCGACCCGCATATGAAGTGGGAATTGCGTACGCAGCTCAAGCGGCTTCACGGGCAGTTCGGCCACACCATGATCTACGTGACCCATGACCAGACCGAAGCGCTGACCTTCGCCGATCACGTCGTCGTCATGCATGACGGCCGCGTCGTGCAGATCGGTACGCCGGAAGAATTGTTCGAACGGCCGGCGCATACATTCGTCGGCTATTTCATCGGTTCGCCGGGCATGAACCTGTTGCCGGCGGAAGTGCGTGGAGACCGGGCCGTCATAGACGGCCATGAGGTCATGCTTGGCTCCGGCTATGACGATCTGTCAGGCAAGGTCGAGATCGGTATCCGTCCGGAATTCGTTCGTCTGACAGACGAGGGCGGATTGCCAGCGACCATCAAGCGTGTCGAAGATGTCGGTCGTCACCGCCTTGTCCGGGCGGAGGTACTGGGGCGACCGGTCAATGTCATCGCCGACGAAGGCGGGCCGCTGCCATCCGAGAATGCGCAGGTCGCATTCGATCCGGCCCGGATCAATGTCTATGCCAATGACTGGCGCGTCGAGGGGAGGGCGGCCTAATGGAGAAGACCGTCAATCACAAAGCCTGGTTCCTCGTGCTGCCGGTTCTGGTGCTGGTGGCGTTCTCCGCGGTCATTCCGCTGATGACCGTGGTGAATTACTCGGTCCAGGATACGTTCGGCAACAATGTCTTCTTCTGGACCGGGCTCGAATGGTTCGAGCAGATGCTGAAGTCCGATCGCATGTGGAACGCGCTCGGACGGCAGCTGGTCTTCTCGGCGATCATCCTGGCGATCGAGGTGCCGCTTGGCATTTTCGTCGCGCTGAACATGCCAAAGCGCGGTTTCTGGGCCTCGGTCTGCCTCGTCCTGATGAGCCTGCCGCTTCTCATTCCATGGAACGTGGTCGGCACGATCTGGCAGATTTTCGCGCGCGTCGATATCGGCCTTCTGGGCTACACGCTTCGCGCCCTCGGCGTGAACTACAATTACACGCAGGATTTCTTCGCCGCCTGGACCACCGTCATCGTGATGGATGTCTGGCATTGGACGAGCCTGGTGGCGCTCTTGGCCTATGCCGGCCTGCAGTCGATTCCGGATGCTTACTACCAGGCCGCCAAGATCGACCAGGCCAGCCGCTGGGCGGTCTTCCGCTACATCGAACTGCCGAAGATGGCGGGTGTTCTGATGATTGCGATTCTGCTGCGCTTCATGGACAGTTTCATGATCTACACCGAGCCGTTCGTCGTCACGGGCGGCGGACCTGGCAACGCCACGACCTTCCTGTCGATCGATCTGGTGAAGATGGCGCTCGGTCAGTTCGACCTCGGTCCCGCCGCTGCCTTCTCGATCATGTACTTCCTGGTGATCCTGGTGATTTCCTACGTGTTCTACACCGTGATGACCAATCTGGATAAAAGGGATGGCGTAGCATGAGCGATACGACCATGAAACCGACCGTTTCCGCGCCTGGCGCAGCCTCGATTCCAGGCGACGTTACAGCCGAACGCGCGACCGCCAATGCACGATTGAAGAGCCGCTTCCGGCCCACCGGATCGGCCTTCGTGATGGGGCTTTACCTGCTGTTTCTTCTGCTGCCGATCTATTGGCTGCTCAATATGAGCCTGAAGACCAATCAGGAGATCCTTTCGACCTTCAGCCTTATTCCCCTGCGGCCGACGCTTGAGAATTATCTGACGATCCTGACCGATCCGTCCTGGTATATGGGCTACGTCAATTCGCTGATCTACGTCGTCATGAACACGGTAATCTCGATCATGGTGGCGCTGCCAGCGGCCTACGCTTTCTCGCGCTATCAGTTCATGGGCGATAAGCATTTGTTCTTCTGGCTTCTGACCAATCGCATGGCGCCGCCGGCGGTGTTCGCGCTGCCCTTCTTCCAGCTTTATTCGTCGGTCGGCCTGTTCGACACGCATATCGCCGTGGCCTTGGCGCACTGCCTGTTCAATGTGCCGCTCGCGGTCTGGATTCTCGAAGGGTTCATGCGGGGCGTGCCGCGTGAGATCGACGAGACGGCCTATATCGATGGCTATTCCTTCCCGCGCTTCTTCGTGAAGATTTTCATGCCGTTGATCGCGAGCGGCATCGGTGTCGCCGCGTTCTTCTGCTTCATGTTTTCATGGGTCGAACTGCTGCTGAGCCGCACGCTCACCTCGGTCGATGCCAAGCCGATCGCTGCGACGATGACGCGCACCGTGTCCGCGTCCGGCCTCGACTGGGGCGTTCTGGCAGCGGCCGGTATTCTGACCATCGTGCCGGGCGCACTCGTGATCTGGTTCGTCCGCAACTACATCGCCAAGGGCTTCGCCCTCGGGCGCGTCTAGGCAGGAGGAGACTGACCATGCAATGGATGGCCTGGACAATGCCGACGGCGATCTTCTTCGTCGCCATCGCCACGCTGCTGGTGATCTTCACCGTGCTGGCGATCCGCTTTCCCGAAACGCCGCGTCACGGCGTGCTCGGCATGGAAACGACGCGCGGCGACCGCCTCTTCATCGTGCTTCTGGCCGCGGCCTTTCTCAATCTCGCCTGGCTGGGTCTGACCGATCTCAGTCAATGGTGGGGACTTCTCATCAGCCTCATTGTCGCCATTCCCATCTTTCGATGGGCATAGCATAGATGAGCAAAACCAATCGGCGCCGGATGGACTTTGGCGCCCGATAGACGTGAACTTCAACCTGGGAGGAAAGAATGAAAAACGCATTCAAGACGACCACGGCGCTAGCCTTTTTGGCTGGTGCGATGGCCAGTCCGGCTTTTGCCGGCATGGAGGAAGCAACGCAATTCCTCGACACTGAAATCGGCGATGTCTCCACGCTTTCGCGTGAGGAGCAGGAAGCTGAGATGCAGTGGTTCGTCGATGCCGCTGCGCCGATGGAAGGCATGGAGATCAAGGTCGTTTCCGAAACGATCACGACCCATGAGTATGAAAGCCAGGTTCTGGCTCCGGCCTTTACCGCGATTACCGGCATCAAAGTCACGCACGACCTGATCGGCGAAGGCGATGTCGTGGAGAAACTGCAGACGCAGATGCAGTCCGGCCAAAACATCTACGATGGTTACGTCAACGATTCCGACCTGATCGGCACGCACTGGCGATATCAGCAGGTCCGCAATCTGACCGACTGGATGGCAGGCGAAGGCAAGGACGTCACCAGCCCGACGCTCGATCTCGAGGATTTCATCGGCCTGAAATTCGTCACCGGGCCGGACGACAAGCTCTATCAGTTGCCCGACCAGCAGTTCGCGAACCTCTACTGGTTCCGCTACGACTGGTTCAACGACGAAAAGACCAAGGCGGACTTCCAGGAGAAATACGGCTACGAGCTGGGCGTGCCGGTCAACTGGAGCGCTTACGAGGACATCGCCGAGTTCTTCACCGGCCGCGACATGAGCTATATCGAGGGCGAACCGTCTTCCGGCGTCTATGGCAATATGGATTACGGCAAGAAGGATCCGTCACTTGGTTGGCGCTACACCGATGCGTGGATGTCGATGGCCGGCATGGGTGACAAGGGTGAGCCGAACGGCCTGCCTGTCGACGAATGGGGTATCCGCGTCAACGAAAATAGCCAGCCTGTCGGCTCGTGCACCGCACGTGGCGGCGCGACCAACTCGCCGGCGGCCGTCTATGCGGTTAACAAGGCTGTCGAGTGGCTGCAGCAGTATTCGCCGCCTTCCGCTGCGGGTATGACTTTCTCCGAGGCCGGCCCGATCCCGGCGCAGGGCAACATTGCCCAGCAGATGTTCTGGTACACCGCGTTCACCGCCGACATGGTCGGTGACGGTGCGGCAGCCGTGCTGAACGAGGACGGTACGCCGAAATGGCGCATGGCCCCGTCTCCGCATGGCGCATACTGGCAGGACGGCATGAAGGTCGGCTATCAGGATGCCGGTTCGTGGACTCTCATGGAATCGACCCCGGTGGATCGCGCCAAGGCGGCATGGCTCTACGCGCAGTTCGTTACGTCGAAGACGGTCGATCTGAAGAAGTCGATGGTCGGTCTCACCTTCATCCGCGAGAGCACCATCCAGTCGGAGCAGTTCACCGAACGCGCGCCGAAGCTGGGCGGCCTCGTCGAGTTCTACCGTTCGCCCGACCGCGTTCGCTGGAGCCCGACCGGAACCAACGTGCCGGACTATCCGAAGCTGGCGCAGCTCTGGTGGCAGAATATCGGCGATGCGATGAGCGGCGCGAAGAGCGCGCAGGAAGCGCTCGACAGCCTCTGCGAACAGCAGGAGCGGGTGCTTGAGCGTCTCGAGCGCGCCGGCGTGCAGGGCGATCTCGGTCCGAAGATGAACGAGGCGAAAGATCCGAGCGAGTGGCTCAGCCAGGACGGCGCGCCGAAAGCCAAGCTCGAAAATGAGGATCCGGAGCCGCAGACCATCGCCTATGACGATCTGATCCAGCGCTGGTCCTCCGATCAGTCGGCGACCACGATGGAAGCCGAGGGCGACAAGCCGATGGACGACGCTTCCATGAAGGACGATGCCGCCATGGAAAAGGATGGTGAAAGCCAGCCTGCGCAGTAAACCGTATAGCCCAGACGAAACGAAGAAGGCGGCCCGAGCGGTCGCCTTCTTCATGACAGACCCTATGCTGCCTACCCAGACCGGAGGAGTTTGGAGCCATGACCTATATTCTCGCGATCGACCAGGGAACGACGTCGAGCCGGGCGATTCTGTTCGATAAATCGATGACGCCGGTGGCGACGGCGCAGGAGGAGTTCCCCCAGCATTTTCCGCAGAGCGGATGGGTGGAGCACGATCCGGACGACATCTGGACCACCGTTGCGGGGACGTGCCGTCAGGTCATGGAACGCGCCAGTGCGCAAGCTGCGGACATTGTCGCGATCGGCATCACCAACCAGCGCGAGACCACATTGGTCTGGGACAAGGCGACAGGCAAGGCTATCCACAACGCCATTGTCTGGCAGGATCGGCGAACAGCTGTGAAATGTCGTGAACTTCGGGATGCCGGCCATGAAGCCATCGTGGCGAAGAAGACCGGTCTTCTCATCGATCCCTATTTCTCTGGCACGAAGCTCGCCTGGACTCTCGACAGGGTGGAAGGCGCTCGCGAGCGTGCCCGTGCCGGCGGACTCCTGTTCGGCACGGTCGACAGTTATCTGATCTGGAAGCTGACCGGCGGCCGCTCCCACGTGACCGACGCCACCAATGCGGCGCGCACGCTCCTTTACGATATCCGCAATGGTCGCTGGAGCAGCACCATGTGCGATCTGCTCGACATCCCGATGGAGATGCTTCCGGAAGTGCGCGATTGCGCCGGCGAATTCGGTATGGCGCGGGCCGATCTCTTCGGAGGCGATATTCCGATCATGGGCGTGGCGGGCGATCAGCAGGCGGCGACGGTCGGTCAGGCTTGTTTCGCGCCCGGCATGCTGAAGTCGACCTACGGCACGGGCTGCTTTGCCCTGATGAACACTGGCGACACGCCCGTCATGTCGCAGAACCGGCTTCTGACGACAATCGCCTATCAGCTCGACGGCAAGCCGACCTACGCGTTGGAGGGCTCGATCTTCATCGCCGGCGCGGTCGTGCAATGGCTGCGCGACGGGCTGAAGATGATCCGCGACGCCGCCGAAACGCAACCGCTGGCCGAAGCGGCGGACGCCTCGCAGGGCGTGGTCCTGGTGCCGGCCTTTACCGGCCTCGGCGCGCCGTACTGGGACGCGGAGTGCCGCGGCGCCATTTTCGGCCTGACGCGCAATACCGGCCCTGACGAACTGGCGCGAGCGGCGCTGGAAAGCGTCGGCTATCAGACGCGCGATCTCATGGAGGCGATGCGGGCCGACTGGCGCGCTTCGCTCGGCCCGGATGCCGCGACGGACGAAGAGGCCGTCCTGCGCGTCGATGGCGGCATGAGTGCATCCGATTGGACGATGCAGTTTCTGGCGGACATTCTCGGCGCATCGGTCGACCGGCCGAAAGTGCTGGAAACAACGGCGCAGGGTGCGGCCTGGCTGGCTGGCATGGCGGCCGGTTTCTATCCCAGTCAGGAAGAGTTCGCGAAAAGCTGGTCGCTCGAACGCCGGTTCGAGCCGCAGATGGAGAGCGAAGAGCGCGAACGGCGCTACCGGAAGTGGCAGAATGCGGTGGCGGGCACCATCCGCTTCACTGGCGGTTCATCGGAAAACTGAACCAGCTTGAACGACTACGTTTGAAGGTATTCACACGCCATCCGAATGACGGTCTCGACGTCCGACCCTTGCGGCACGTCGGGGAGCGGCGGGCGGTTCAACATATGAACCGGCAGGCCGAGCGCACGGGCGGCGCGCAGCTTGGCATAGGCTGCCGTGCCGCCGCTATTCTTGCAGACGACCGCATCGATCCGATGGTTTTGAAGGAGTTGGCGTTCGCCATCCAGCGCGAAGGGACCTCGATCCAGAATCGTCTCGTGCTTCGGTGGCAGCAGCGCAGCATCGACCGGATCGACCGAGCGAATGAGATAAAGGTGCTGCGGTGCCGTGGCGAGCGGCGCGATCTCCTTGCGGCCAAGCGCGACGAAGAGCCGCTTCGGCTCGGAGCCGATGATGGCAAGCGCGGCCTTCAGATCGCCCGCCTCATACCACATATCGCCAGCTTCGGGCCGCCATGGAGCGCGGCGGAGCGCGAGGATCGGCGTGTTGGATTTTGCCGCCGCGATCTCGGCGTTGCGCGAGATCGTCGTTGCATAGGGATGGGTCGCATCGATCAGCAGTTCGATGCGTTGCTCGTGAAGATGAACCGCAAGCCCATCCGCGCCGCCGAAGCCTCCCACGCGGGTCGGCACGCCCTGATCGCGCGGCGACAACGTTACGCCGGCAAGGCTAAGGGTCACATTCGTACCCTTTCCAGCGAGCGCAACCGCCAGCTTGCGCGCATCCGCCGTGCCACCGAGGATCAGGATGTTTCGATCCGAAAGCGTGGTCATTGACCTGCCGCTATCGGCGGGATGCGCCCACGAATGATCTTGCGGTAACGGGCGGGCCGATAATCCCATGGCAGCAGCCCGTCCTTGCTCCGGGCAAGGGCCGTAGCGCCCCAGAACAGGGCATCGCCATCGGCTTCCTTCAGGTGGCCGAGCAAATAGGTCCACGCGCCCGGTGCGGCGAGCGCGCCGGACGGCCCATGGTCGCAGGCCGCCATGCAATCGACCATCTGAACCTGAATGCCGGACTTCGCAGCACGCTTCTTCCACCGATCGACGACCGCGCCGCTTTCTTCCCAGCATAGGCGGCACAGCAACAGTGTGCCCTCTCGGTCGGCGTTGATGGAAGGATCGTTCGACATATCGGGGTTCCGTATCTGGTTTGGGGCGTTCGGCGGCTAGAGCGTCAAAAGCAGGGCAAGGGCTGCAATCAGGGCGATCAGCAGCCTGTCGGCATGGCGATAAAGGCGAAGCGCGCGGTCGATATCGTCGCCGGTGAGTTCATGCCGCCCATCGCGGTTCATCAACGCCGCATCGACGGTTTTGCCACCATAGACGCGCGGGCCGGCCAGGGTGACGCCGAGCGCGCCGGCCATGGCCGCTTCCGGCCAGCCGGCATTGGGCGAGGTGTGATGGCGCGCGTCCATCAGTACCGCGCAATATCCCGCGCGTAAATTGGCTGCCTTCATGAACGCGGCTGCTGCGAGGATCAGAATGGCGGACAGCCGACTCGCCGGCAAATTCACCAGATCGTCGAGCCGCGCCACGGCCTTGCCGAAGGCTTCGTGCCGTTCGTTGCGATGGCCGATCATGCTGTCCGCCGTGTTGATCGCCTTGTAGGCAAGGCCGCCGGGCAATCCGCCCACAACCAGCCAGAAGGCTGGCGCGACGACACCGTCGGAGTAGTTCTCGGCCAACGTTTCGAGGGCCGCTCTGGTGATCTGACTTTCATCGAGTGCGGCGGTATCGCGTCCAACGATCTTTGAAAGGGCGCGGCGGGCCCCGGCCAGATCGCCCCCTCTATTGCTCAGCGCATCGCGAACATCCGCTACATGGCTGTGCAGGCTGCGCTGCGCCAGAAGCGTGGATGCAAGGATGCCGAGCACGAGAACGGCCAGAAGGGGCGGCAGAACGTCGCCGGCCAGCCAATGGAGAAGCAGGCCGGCCGCCAGTGAAATCGTAACCAGCGCCACCGTCAGAAGGCCACCCAGAACGATGCGGGTGCGGCGCGACAGGTGCGGTCTGTTCCAGCGCCGGTCCAGCGTCTCGATCAGTCGCCCGATCCACGTCACTGGATGGCCGATGGCTATGAAGAGCCGGTTCGGATAGCCGAACGTGGCTTCGACAAGCAGAGCAGCCAAGGCGAGGGTGGCGAACAGGGTGCGGACCTTCGATGCGTCTAGCTGGCGCTTTCCGAAACGCCGGCCTCGGCAAAGGTCGCCATGCCGTTATGCGTTTCGATGGCTGCTCTCAGAATGAGAACGGCCACAGCGGCGCCGGACGCCTCGCCAAGCCGCATGCCGAGGTCGAGGAGCGGCGTCTGTCCGAACCGCGCCACCAGCCGCTGATGCGCCTGTTCGGCGGATTGATGGGCGAAGACGGCGTGATCGAGTCCATGCGGGTTCATGGCGAAAAGTGGCGCGACGGCTGCGGTTGAGACGTAACCATCGACCACCAGCGCTACGCTTTTGGTGCGGCAGGCGAGCGCAGCGCCGAACATGGCCGCCAATTCGCGTCCGCCGAAAGCGCGCAACGCGCCGAGCGAAGAATGGAGAAGATCGCGATTGGCCTCGTAACCTTCGTTCAGCACGTCGATCTTCCGCTGCAGGCCGGAATCGTCGACACCTGTGCCCCGCCCGGCCCAGTCCTCTGCGGCTCCTTCGAAAAGACCGTAGGCGACGCCCGCCGCAGCGGTGGTGTTGCCGATGCCCATCTCACCGATACAGACCAGATCGGCATCCTCCGGTACGGCGTCGTAGCCGGCGTTGACGGCTTCCAGAAACTGCCTTTCGGACAGGGAGGGGCCCTGCGTGAAATCGTCCGCCGGCTCGTCGAGCTGCAGCGCTATGACCTTCAGTTCGGAGCCGGCCAGGCGGCAAAGCTGGTTGATGGCCGCGCCGCCATGCTCGAAATTGGCGACCATCTGATTGGTGACATCAGGCGGGAACGCCGAGACGCCCCGCATGGCAACGCCGTGATTGCCGGCGAAAACCAGCGTTACCACCGTTTCAAGACGCGGTTTTTCGCTGCGCTGCCAGCCCGCCAGCCAGACAGCGAGATCTTCCAGGCGACCGAGACTACCCGCCGGCTTGGTCAGCTGCATCTGGCGTTCGGCGGCTTGCGCGGCAGCGCTTTGGTCGGTTTCGGGCAGGTTGCGAACGGCTTCGGCAATGGCATCGAGGTTTTCAAACATGGCCTACCTGTGAGCTAGACTAAAAGAGTTGCACAAAGCGTGAGGATTGCGGCCTCGCCGGTCTGTTGCAAAGTGCCGCAAACATCGCCGGTCTGGCCGCCGATCTGGCGATGGGCGAGGGTGGCGACGGCGATATAGGCGATGACGAGAATGACCAGGCCGAGCGGAACGGCGGGAAAACCGAGCGGCAGCAGAGCCGCCACGCCGATGCCGACGGCGGCAAGGACCGCCCCCTGGGAAGGGCGGCCGATCCGATGGGCGACCCCTTCTCCGCGAGCGTTCGGAAGATGGCGCAGCATGACTGGCATGAGCGCTCGCGCGGCGCCATGTGCGGCAACCAAAGCCAACGCGGCGAGGACCGGATCGGTCAGGGCAGCGATTGCAGTGACACGCAACATAAAAGACACGATCAGCGCCAACGTGCCGTAGGAGCCCAGAAGGCTGTCCTTCATGATGGCGAGCTTACGTTGCCGATCCGCTCCGCCGCCGAAACCGTCGGCGACATCGGCCAGGCCGTCCTCGTGAAGCGCACCCGTCAGCAGGATACCGCAGGCGACGACAAGGATGCCGCGCAGCAGATCGGGCACGTCCATGGCGTCGACCGCGCCATTGAGCGCCCCCAGCAGCAGCCCGATGACGACACCGGCCAAGGGGGCGGCCCATTGCACGTTCGAAAAATCCGTGGCCCGGTCCGGCGGCACCAGGCGCCAGCTCGGAAGGCGCGTGTAGAAGCCGAGGGCCACGAGCGCGTCGTTGGTCAACCGTTCGAGCCGTGCCACGCCGCTCATGCTGGCTCCCGCGCGATGGCGTGGAAGAAGGTGCCGGTGACGTGACCGCGCCGGCCGCCCGACGCCCCGCGATCGTTGCCGATGCCGTCCTGAAGATCGGCGAGCGGTTCGTCGGTTCCCGGCTCCGTGACGCGCGCATAGTGAAATTCGTGGCCGCGCACCACCGTGCCGGCGGAACCGATCGGACAGTCGGCGCTGAGGGTGGCGCGGCGATAGCCGAGATTCATCCTCCGCTTCGCATAGCTCGTTTCGTGCGACAGAAGGCCGAGCATTTCGTGGGTGACGCCATCTGCGTCCTCCAACGCGCGGCCGAGCGTCATGAACCCCCCGCATTCGCCATGGACCGGCCTTGTCCGCGCGTAGGCACGAAGCCCCGCCATGAAGGTGCCGGCGGCAGCGAGGCGTGCCGCGTGAAGTTCCGGGTAGCCGCCCGGCAGCCAGCAAAGATCGCAATCCTTCGGCGGCGCTTCGTCGGCTAGTGGCGAAAAGAAGCGCAGTTCGGCGCCTGCGGCCCGCCACTGGCGCAGCAAATGCGGGTAGATGAAGGAGAAGGCGTCGTCCTGCGCCATTGCGATGCGCTGGGCCGGTGGCGGCAAGGCGAGGGCCCGTCCGGCAGTATCGGCCGGGGTTCGGAGAGGCGTTGCCGCATCCCATATGGCATCGAGGTCGAGCGCGGCTTCCATGGTGTCGGCCATCTGCTCGATGAAATCGTCGAGCGCGGCATGCTCACGCGCCTGCACCAGACCGAGATGGCGTTCGGGCATGGCCGAGACGGCATTGCGTCGCACCGTCCCGAAAACCGGTAGCCCGGCTTTTCGCATGGCGTCCGCGATTTGCTGTTCGTGCCGGTCGGACGCGATCTGATTGAGTGCGACGCCCGCCACCCTCACATCCGGATCGAAGGACGCAAAGCCATGAGCGACAGCGGCGGCGCTGCGGGATTGACCGGAACAGTCCAGCACAAGCAGCACCGGAATGGCGAACCGGCGCGCCAGATCGGCGGCGGCGCCGCAGCGGCCTTCGCCGGCCTCGATCCCGTCGAACAGACCCATGGCGCTTTCGATGATCAGCAGATCGGTATCTTCGCCCTGCTCCGCCAGCATCGCTTCCAGCAGCGTCGGCTCCATGGCCCAGCTATCCAGGTTGACACCCGGCGCGTTGGTGGCGGCGGCATGGAAGCCGGGATCGATATAGTCAGGCCCGCTCTTGGCGCCGCGCACGCGCAATCCCCGCCGGGCAAACGCCCTGAGCAGGCCGGTTGTGACGGAGGTCTTGCCGGAGCCGGAACGCGGCGCGCCGACGATGATCGCCTTCGGTCCGATCATGCCATCTCCGCCGCCATCTGACGCAACGTTTCGCCGACCGGCACGACGCGTCCGATATAAACAAGCGATGGCGACTTCAGGCCTTCGCGCCGAACGTCCGCGGCGGCGTTCTTCAGGTCCGAGATCAGGATGCGTTCGTCCGGGCGGGTCCCATTCTGCACGATCGCGACAGGCATGGCGCCGTCCATGCCGCCATTCATCAACCGGCCGGCGATCTCGCCCAGATAGGTCAGGCCCATATAGATCACGATGGGCTGGTCGAGGCGGGCGAGGGCGTTGTAGTCGAGTTCGGTCACGCCATCCTTGTCGTGGCCGGTCATCAGGACGAGCGCATTGTTGACGCCGCGCATGGTGATCGGCATGCGGGCCGAAGCCGCCGCGCCGATAGCCGCCGTCACCCCGGACAGAACGCGGAACGGCACACCCGCCTCGTGCAGCGCCACGGCCTCCTCGCCGCCGCGCGCGAAGATGAAGGGATCGCCGCCCTTCAGGCGCAGCACGCGCAGATTGCGGCGCGCCAGTTCGACGATGCGGCGATTGATCTCGTCCTGGCTGGCGGAGGGCTGTCCGGCGCGCTTACCCATATAGACGCGTTCGGCGTCCGGCCTCGCATAGTCGAGAAGATCGGCATCGATCAAAGCATCGTAGACGATGACATCGGCTTCCATGACGGCGGCCAGGACGCCGACGGTCAGCATCTCCATGGAGCCGGGACCGGCGCCGGCCAGCCAGACGTGTCCCGGTTCGAAGGCGGGGCGCTTTTCGCGCAGTCTGTCGAGGGCTCTGTCGATCATTGTCTGTCCAGTTCGCTCCGGCCGCGAAAGCGTCGTTGATAGGCCGGGTCATAAAGGGCGCTTTCGCGGTGATCTTCGCTGCCGAGCGCATGCCCTACAAGGATGATGGCCGTGCGTTCGACGGGGTCGGCGGCAAAACGATGCTCAATATCGGCGAGCGTGCCGGTTATGATTCTCTGTTCCGGCCGGCTGGCATGAGCGACGATCCGTACCGGGCAGTCCGCGCCATAGAAGGGTGTCAGGCGGGCGACGATCTGGGGCAGGGCGTGAATGGCCAGATGGATCGCCAGCGTCGCGCCGCTTCTGGCGAAATTCTCCAGCGTCTCGCCTGACGGCATGGGCGACGCCCGCCCCTCGACGCGGGTCAGAACGAGGCTCTGCGCCTCGGCCGGAACCGTCAGTTCCTGCCCCAGCGCGGCCGCCGCGGCGGCGATGGCCGGTACACCCGGCACCATCTCATAGGCGATGCCGAGCCGCTTGAGGCGGCGGATCTGTTCGTTCACCGCGCTCCACATGGCCAGATCGCCGGAATGCAGGCGGGCGACATCGCGGCCCTGCTGCGCGGCGGTCGCGAAAACCGCTTCGATCTCGTCTAGGCTCATCGGCGCGCTGTCGATGATTTCGGCGTCCTGCGGGCACCAGGCGAGGAGGTCGCGCGGAACGATGGAGCCGGCATAGAGGCAGACGGGGCAGCGTTCGATCAGGGCCTTGCCGCGAAGGGTCATGAGGTCGGGTGCGCCGGGGCCGGCGCCGATGAAATAGACCGTCATGACGCGTGTCCTTCGGCTTCGGAACGCCCATGCGCGATTTCATCGGCCGAGGCCGAGCCGGCGAGGGCGCAGGTCACATGGCCGGAGACGATGCGGGCCAGCAGCAATTTCGGCTCTGACGACCCGCCCGCAGAGGCGACAGTGGCAAGCGCGGTGCATTCGGCGACCGATGGCAGGCCCGTCTCGGTTTCGGAACGGGCGGATGCCGTTGCGCACGATGCGCTGAACGCGGCCGCAAGACCGTGACCGACCGGCGCGATCGCAATCGCATGGGTCTCGGCGAAATGGCGGAACGCCCCGGTTTCGGCCTTGTCATCGAGTGTTGCGAGCGCCCCGATCCGATCCGCGCCGATCCCCGTCACGCGTAGCGCCTCGTCGAGGGCTGCCGCGAACTCGCCAGCGGATGCCCGGCTGCTGAATCCGAACCCGGCGGCGATCATGCTTCGTCCGCCTTGCAATAGCGCCACTGCGTGACGGGCATGGCGTTCCGCCAGCCCCGCATGGAACCGATGGGCGCAGCCTGTGCGAACTGGATGCGGGCGAGTGAGCCGCCGAGCCGTTTGTGAAGATCGGACAGCAGCGCTTCGGTTTCCAGCGTGACCGCATTGGCGACCAGTCGGCCCCGCGCCGAAAGACGGTCCAGCGCGGCCTGCATGACGCCGTCATCGCTCGCACCGCCGCCGACGAAGACGGCCTGCATGTGTCCGAGCCCCGCAAGGGCGTCAGGCGCATTGCCATGGACGACCTGGAGATCGGGAACGCCAAGCCGCTCCGCATTGCGCGCGATGCGCGATGCCCGCTCCGCATCGGCTTCGACGGCAATGGCGCGATTGCGCGGATGGGCGAGCATCCATTCGATGCCGATGGAACCGGAGCCGGCGCCGATGTCGAGCAGCGTTTCTCCGGGACGCGGCGCCAGGGCGGCAAGCGTGATCGCGCGCATATCGGCCTTCGTGATCTGGCCGTCATGGTCGAAATGGCTGTCCGGCAATCCCGGCGTCAGCGCAATGTCGGGTGCATCGGCCTCGGCATGAACGGTCAGCGCGACGACATTCAGCGGGTCGAAACGCTCATCGCTGTCCGCCAGAGCGTTCGCCCCGACTTCGCTGAGCGTTTCGCGATCTCCACCGAGGGCCTCCAAGATGGTCAACCGGCTGTCTCCCATGCCGAGACCGACGAGAAAACGCGCGATTTCGGCGGGCGAAGAACCGTCAGATGTCAGCAGGAGCAGCTGCGCGCCGTCATGGAGGTGGCGTCGAACCTTCGCGACCGGTTCGCCATGCAGCGACAGCGTTTCAACGTCCTGCAAGGCCCAGCCGAGGCGGGCAGCAGCCAGCGAAAAGGCGGAAGGATGCGGGATCACGCGCATGGCCGCCGGTTCGATCAGGCGCGCCAGCGTCACGCCGACGCCGAAATGAAATGGATCGCCGGATGCCAGGACGCAGGTCGGCTCCCCGGCACAGGCGCGGACGGCTTCCATCGAGGTGTCGAAAGGCGAGGGCCAAGGATGGCTGTCGCCTTCGATCAGCGATCGGGCGAGCGCCAGATGGCGTTTGCCGCCGAAGACGTGACGTGCATCGGCGATGGCCGCGCGCGCCGCAGGGGAGAGGCCATCCACGCCGTCCTCGCCGATCCCGACCACTTTCAGCCAGACCTCGCTCATTGCGCTGCCTCCGGCTCGGCCTGGCCGGTATCGGCATTCCAGAAGCGCGGCGTATAGATCAGCGGCTCGCGCCCCGGACGCTCGACGATCCGCGTCGTCACCGAGCCGACGATCACGCAGGTCGCCATGTCGGCCATCTCGCCCTTCGCCATCGAAAGGGGCACGGTTCGTATCTGCTGTTCGGGCCGGCCTGCCGCACGTCCGAAAATGACGGGCGTCGCCTTTGGCAGATAGAGCCGTGCGGTATCGAAGGCCGCATCGAGCTGCCAGGGCCGCGACCGGCTGATCGGATTGTAGAATGCCATGGCCATGCCGGTTTCGGCACAGGCGGCGACGCGCCTTTCGATGATCGCGAATGGCTTCAGATTGTCCGACAGATTGATGGCGCAGAAATCGTGACCGAGCGGCGCGCCGGCAGCAGCGGCGACGGCGAGCATCGCGGTGACGCCGGGTGTGACGACCAGTTCGACCGCGCGATAGGCGTCCGGTCCGTCGTCGATGGTCTCGCAAATGGCGGCCGCCATGGCGAAGACGCCGGGATCGCCGCCCGACACCATTGCGACATCCTCACCCCGCGCCGCCAGATCGAGCGCCGCGCGGGCGCGATCCAGCTCCTCGCGATTGTCCGAGCCGTGGACCGTCTGGTCCGGCCTCGGCGAAAGCCGTTCCACATAAGGGAAATAGCCGAAAATATGCGCCGCCCGCGCAACCTCGTCGCGCGCTTGCGGCGTGATCATGGCCTCCGATCCGGGGCCGAGGCCGATAATGGAAAGTCGGCCGGTCATGAGGTGGAAGTCTCCAGATCGGCCGGTGCGTTTGCCTTGTCCGCCTCAGCGGACGGGTCGGTCGCGGCGAGCCGTCCGGCCCAGCCCGGCACCAGCACCAGCGAGAAATAGGGCGCGTCGTCGTCGGTCTTGCGGTTCAGCGGCAGGTGCCGGCCCTCGGTCATCGTGCCGCGTTCCACATAGACGGCGCAATCGAGACGTCCGGCGCGGGCGAGCGCCCGGCGCACCTTCGGCAGGTTGCGGCCGATCTTCATCACGATGGCCGCTTCCGTTGCCGCCAGGCGCTGCGCCAGTTCCTCTTCGTCGAGCGTGCCGGGCAGAACGGTCAGCACGTCGTCGCCTTGCACGATGGGCAGGCCCGCCAGGCTCCAGCAGCCGCTCATCGCCGTGATGCCGGGCACGACCTCGGTCACAAATCGGCTGGCGAGCCGCACGTGAAGATGCATGTAGGAGCCGTAGAAGAGCGGATCGCCTTCCGACAGCGCCACCACATCGCGCCCGGCGGAAAGATGGCCGGCCAGTTCCGCCGCCATCTGATCGTAGAAGGCCGTGATGGCCTGCCGGTAGGCGTCGCCATGGCGATGGCTTTCGGTCGTCACTGGATAGAGCAGCGGCACCTCGATCACATCGTCGCGGCGATAGGCCTGGACGATCCGCAGGGCATTGGAGGCGTTTCCGGCCTTGGCGAAATAGGCGATGACGTCGGCTTGCCCCAGCAGACGCGCGGCCTTGAGCGTCAGCAGATCGGGATCGCCCGGCCCGGTGCCGACACCATAGAGACGGCCGCTGCACTGCGGGTGGAGGTCGCGTTCAGCCATCGTCAGATCCCGCTCCGGGCCAGCGCGTTGAGCGCGGCGGCGGTCATCGCGCTGCCGCCCATGCGGCCGCGAATGATGGCGAACGGAACGCCGCGCGGATCGCGCGCAAGCTCTTCCTTGGATTCCGCCGCGCCGACGAACCCGACCGGCATGCCGAGAATGGCAGCCGGTTTCGGCGCGCCCTCATCGATCATCTTCAGAAGGTGAAACAGAGCCGTCGGCGCGTTGCCGATGGCGACCACCGCGCCCGCTAGACGGTCGCGCCACAGTTCCAGCGCGGCGGCGGAGCGGGTGTTGCCGATCTGCCTTGCCAGATCGGGCACGCGCGGATCGCGCAGGGTGCAGATCACCTCATTGTCAGCCGGCAGGCGCGCCCGCGTGACGCCACGAGCCACCATCTCGGCATCGCAGAGAATGGGGGCGCCATCGCGCAGGGCAGCACTGGCCGCTTCGCAGACACCGGGCCCGAAGACGAAATGCTCCGCCGCCTCGACGACGCCGGATGCATGAATCATCCGCACCGCGACATCGGCCTCGGCTTCGGTGAAGTGCGACAGATCGGCTTCGGCGCGGATGATCGCGAAGCTCTTCTCGTAGATGGCCGTGCCATCGCGGATGTGGTCGTTCAGCGTGGCGGGTGCGTTCATGGCCGCCCTTCCTCGGATTGGGGGAGCCCCAGGACAAGCGGCAGCGTGTCGTCGGGGCGCGTATATTGCGCGATCACGGTTCCGGCCTCGTCCAGACAGTCCACGCCGGCGGTGGTGCCGACCACATGGAGCGCGGCGCTGGCCGGCCTGGCGCACTGCTTTTTGCAGCCGGAAAGATGGACCGGCTGTTCGCGGTTGCCCAACAAACCGTGAGAGACGAGAAGGTCCGCCAGTCCGTGCGTGTCGAAATAGGCCGATGCGCAGGCTGGATGGCCGGCGCAGCAGGCAATGGCGCGGCGCGGATCGTCCGGCTGCGCGATGAACCGCTTCGCCGCGGCTGTGCCAAGGAGCGCCTCGGCCCCATGGGCTGAAAGGCCGGTGACGACAAGGAGACGGTCCGGAACGGTATGAATGCGAATCCGGCTGGCGTTCGTCGCATCGGTGAGACTCGCCGCGGCCTCAATCAGCGACTGCAGATCGTCTGCCGTCATCGTTCCATAGGCCGGGCTGAGAATGGCGGCCATCGTGCCGCCGAGGCGCAATGCTCCGACGTCGGCGACGGTTTGGCGGTCCGCCGGACGAAAGGGCGATGCGTCGCCGACGGCGGGCACAAAGGAGGGCGCGACGCATGAGATCGCATCGCGCGCCTGGTCCGCCTGCATATCACGGCCACGCGCGTTCGGTACTATCGTGGCGATGACAGCGGCCAGAACGCAAGCGGCGATGGCGGCTTCGTCTGCCGCCAGATCGCCCAGATGGCGGCCGGTCGCCTCCGTGCCGCCGATCAGGATCGCCCAACGCTGCGTCTCCAGAAGGCGCAAACGGATATCGGCCTTCAGACCGGAATAATCGACCGGCCCGCCGGCATCGACAATCATCGAGAATTTCGGTGCAAGGCGCTGCTTCAGCCCGGTTTTCTCGGCCTCGTGCTCGATCCGCCCGACAATCGCTTTCGCTCGGCCGTTTTCGTTCGGATCGCGCGGGTCGAGCGGATCGGCATCGACGGTCAGGCCGAAGCGGAAATGATCTCGGAGCGGGTCGATCTTGTCGGAGAGTTGCGCCGCGCTGTCGTCGCTCAGGCCACGAATCTGCAGATTGCCGCGTGTCGAAATCTCCAGCAGGCCGTTGCCATGACGCCGTGCCATCTCGCACACCGCCTGGGCGGTCGCCAGTGTCAGGCCGCGGCGACTGGGCGTCAGCCGCACGAGCAGGCCGTCGCCGGTCCGCATCGGCTGGTCGAGCGAAGGACACGCGCCACGCCTGACCGCCGGGACGGGACCGGGGTGCCCGGTGCCGCCCACCGGTGCCGTCATCAAATCAGCGGAAGCGTTCATTCGGCGGCCTCGCTGACGGTCCCGCTCTCGATACCGAGCTGGCTGTCGGTTTGGGCCAGCAATTCGGCCAGAAGCGCCGGCGTGCTGTTGCGGCGTGGCTGCCAGAGCTGGCGACGAATGGCGTCGTTCAGGCGGCGGACGATGGCGCGCGCCGCGGCCGGGTTCTCGCGCATCAGAAAATCGCGGACCCTCTCGTCGTGGAGATAGGCATCGCACACCGCCTCGATCAGATCGGCGTCGATGGTGTTGGTGGTCTCGGCGAAGGCGACGAGCCGGTCAACCGTCTCGGCGAAATCCGACGCGCCGCGCGGTCCATGGCGCATCTGGCCATCGATATAGTCGCGGCGTGTGGCGCGGCCGCGAACGATACGGGCGACCGCCTGCGCGACGTCGCGGGCCTTCGGGCGCGACGGGTCCGTGGTGTCGAGGCAGACCAGATCGACCGCCTTGCCGAGGGCCGCGGCGGCGGCGGCGAACCCGCCTATATGGGCCGCATCCGCATTGCCTTCGAGCAGGTCCCGGCCCTTGTCGTCGCCGGTATGGACCAGCAGATCGGCGCTCGCGACGCGCTGGCGGAAGGCGTCGGAGGCGGGGCTCGCATCGCCCGCCGCATCGAAGCTGAACGCGGTCGCCGCGAGATAGGCCTCGCCGACAGTTTCGCGCTCGTTCCAGTCGCTCTTCTGCAGCATGTCCTCGACGCCGGCGCCATAGGTGCCGGGCGCGGTGCCGAAGATACGCGATGGCGTGCGGCCATCATGGGTGCTGGCGCGCAGCGGGTTCTCCATCGCGTCCTCGTCGCGTTCGGCGACGGCGCGAATCGCTTGATGGAGGAGTTCGATCTGCGAGGCGAACATGTCGCGGAAGAGGCCTGAAAGGCGAAAAGTGACGTCCACGCGGGGTCGGCCGATCAGCGCGGGCGGCAGCACCTCCACCGCCGTGACGCGCCCCGATGCGTGGTCCCAGACCGGCCGGCACCCCATCAGACAAAGGGCCTGCGCCAGTTCCTCGCCGCCGGTGCGCAGCGACGACGAGGCCCAGAGGTCCATGACGAGGCTCTTCGGCCAGTCGCCATGCTTCTGCAGATGGTAGCGCAGCACTTCGGCGGCGGCGGCGCGGCCCATCTCGAAGGCGGTCGGGGTCGGCATGGTGCGCGGATCGATGACCGTCAGGTTGCGTCCGGTCGGCAGAACGTCATGCCGCCCGCGATCCGGTGAGCCGGCGGGGCCGGGCGGGATGAAGCGGCCGTCCAGCGCGTCGATCAGGCGCGCGCTTTCGCTGGCGGCGGCCTGGCGTCGGGCGTCGGGCGCATCGGTTTCAGCGCGGCCATAGACGTGCTGGCCGTCCTTGACCGCCATCTCCTTCAGATCGCAGAGCCAGGCATCGATGGACAGAAGCCGCTCGTCGGGATCGCTTGTCGAGTCCCCGCCCGCGATCCGGTCGAACCCGGTGATTTCGGCCTTGCACAGAACGAGATCGCGCAGGCGTTCGCGGCGGCGCGGGTCCATGCCATCGGCCTGGACGAACTCATCGACCAGCCGTTCCAGTTCGGCCTGATCGTCCGTCAGTCCGGCGGTCTTGAGCGGCGGGGGAAGATGACCGAGGGTCACGGCGCCGATCCGTCTCTTGGCCTGCGCCGCTTCGCCAGGGTTGGAGACGATGAAGGGGTAGACGACTGGGACTTGCCGGGTGACGATTTCCGGGAAGCAGCTTTCGGACAGCGCCACCGCCTTGCCCGGCAGCCATTCCAGCGTGCCGTGCGCGCCCAGATGGACGATCGCATCGGCGGCGATCGTCTGGCGCATCCAGTGGCCGAAAGCCAGAAGATCGTGCGTCGGCGGAAGGGCCGGGTCGTGATAATCGGCCCGGCGTTCGGAAGCGCGGCCGCGATCGGGCGCGAAGCAGACGGTGACATTGCCGAACCGGGCATGGCGAAGATGGAGGTCGGTTCCGTCCGGCTCGCCCCACGCGCCGATCACGGCCTGTCGGGCCGGTTCGGGAAGATCGCCGAGGGCTCGTTTCCAGGCGCTGCCTGGCTGGGCGAACTGGGCGTTCCGAAGCCGCGCCAGAAGGTCCCGCGGCGCGTCCGGCACATCGCCGACCCGATAGCCGGCTTCCGCCAGATCGTTCAGAATGGCGAGGGCGGACGAGAAGACGTCGAGGCCGACCGCATAGCCCTCGCGTCCCTCCGCGCCGGGATAATCCGGCAGGATGACGACGATTCGGCGTTCGTTTCGCGGCGTTTTCTGAAGCGCCACGATACGGCGCGCCCGTTCGGCCAGCGCGGCAATGCGGCTGGGCTCTGCCATGTTCTGCTGCAAGGCCATCTGGATGGCGGCGTCGGGCTCGGCGAGCGCCTTGAACGCTATCGCTTCGCCCATGATCCGGCCGTCCAGTTCCGGCAGGACGCAGTGCATCGCCATGTCGGTCGCGCCTAAGCCGCGATCGCCTGCCGCCCAGGCTTCGCGCCGGGTCGTGGCAATGGCCGCGTGCAGGACGGGCACGTCCAGCCGTTCGAAGAGCGGCGTCGCTGGACGGCCATCGCCTTGCGCGACGCGGCTGTCGAGGGCTGCCGCAAAGCCGGTCGTCGCGATCAGCAGAGCCGGTCCGGTGTCCGCGACCAGCGCCTCCAGGAACGCGGCGACCTTGTCGTCCTTCAGCGAGGGGACGAAGACCGGAAGCGGCGCGAAGCGGCGTTCGGTCAGCGCGTCAAAGAGTTCGGCGACCGGTTCGGCGTCGTCGGCCAGCAGCAGCGAGCGATAGAAGAGGATCGGCACGCGCGGCATGGCCGGATCGAACGCCGCCAGAATGTCGTACTGCGACAAGACCGCGCCGGTGTGCGGCGACCAGAAGCCCATCCGTGGCAGGGGCTCGGCTTCGGAAAAGGAGACGGCCCCGTCTTTCGTTTCGGCGAATGCCGCCATGGCCTGCCGCAGCCGATCCATATTGTCCGGCCCGCCCTGCCGGAAGAAGGCCAGCAGGCTTTCGAGCCGATCCGCCGGGAGGCTCGACAGGGCCGTCAGCTTGTCGTCGCGTTCGCTGCATTCGCCGGGCAGAAGCGCCAGTGCGATGTCGTTCTGCCGGGCGATCTCGGCCAACAGGTCGCAGCCGTAGGGCCAGGCATCGTAGCCCCCGAGGATGCGAACCACGACGATCTTCGCTTTGGCCGCGACGGCATCGATCCACAGATCCACGCTCATCGGATGGCGGAGATCGCGCAGGCTGGCGAGGCGAAGGCCGGGACCGCCCGGCCGTGCCTCATCCGCTCTGCGCTGCGCGGCGGCGATGCCGCGAAGATCGGAGTCCGAAAAGGACAGAACCACCATCTCGGCCGCATCCTGACCGAGATCGAGCGGTTCGATCGATCCGTCCAGAGAAGCTGTCGAGATGGAAGGGATGTGCATGGCGCGCGTCCGTCCTCAGGCCGCCAGAGCATTGCGGACGGCTTCGGCGTCCAGATCGTGCAGGCCGATCACGACCAGCCGCGTGCCGCGCGTCTCATCGGTTTTCCAGGGCCGGTCGAAATGGCTTTGCACACGGCTGCCGACCGCCTGCACGACCAGACGCATCGGCTTGTCGCCGACCGCAGCAAATCCTTTGACCCGTAGAACATCGGGAATGGCGCAGGCCGCTTCGACCCGCGCGGTCAGCTCTTCCGGCGAGGCGACCGGCGGCAGATCGACGATGAAGCTCTCGAACTCGTCATGATCGTGATCGTGGCCGTCTTCGTGGTCCGCATCATGATGGGTATGGATGGCGTCGATACCCTCTTCGGTCGCAGCGTTGAGACCCAGCAGAATGGCCGGATCGAGCGCCCCGTTTCGCGACGGCACGATGCGGACGGGCCGGGTCAGTTCGCCCTGAAGTCGATTTTCGACGCGCTTGCGCTCTTCATCGGAAATGAGGTCTGTCTTTGACAGGATGACGAGGTCGGCGCAGGCGATCTGATCGTCGAACACCTCTTCGATGGGGTCGTCGTGATCGACGCTCTCATCGGCCTGCCGCTGCGCCGACAGCGCATCCATGTCCGTCGCGACCTGCCCGCCCGCCAGCGCCGCGCCATCGGCGACGGTGATGACGCCATCGACGGTCACGCGGCTGCGGATCGCGGGCCAGTTGAAGGCCTGGACGAGCGGCTTCGGCAGAGCCAAGCCGCTCGTTTCGATCAGAATGTGATCGACTGCCGGTTCGCGCTTCAGGATCGCATCGAGCGCCGGTTCGAAATCGTCGGCGACGGTGCAGCAGATGCAGCCATTGGCCAGTTCCACCACATCCTCCTCGCTGCAGTTCTCGACCCCGCAGCCGCGCAGGATTTCGCCGTCAATGCCGATATCGCCAAATTCGTTGACGATGATGGCGAAGCGGCGGCCTTTGGCGTTCTCGATCAGATTGCGGACGATCGTCGTTTTGCCGGAGCCGAGAAAGCCGGTGATGATGGTGCAGGGAATGCGGGCGGTCGATTGCATCAATGAGGACCTTTGTGAGCGGAGGAGAGGGCAGGCGTGGCCGGCCCGACGAGTTCTGCGCGAACCGGCTTGCCACCGACGGCCAGCGCGGCGTGATCGTTGCTGTTCAGCGTGACGGCAACTTCGGCGCCTGGCGGCAGGGCAGGAATGTGCATCCACGGCCCGTAAAGCCGTGCGATCTTTTCGCCGTTCACATAGACGTGGGCGTGACCCTCGCCGGGGCGGTCGCCTCTACCGGCATTCTCCGGCGCGAAGCGGAAATTGGCGGTTTGCAGATGCAGGTTGAAGCCCGACACCGGATCGGGCTCGAGCGTGACGTCCAGCGTCGGTGCCTCAGGGCCAGAGACATCGAGCATCCTGCCATGATCGTGGGCACCGGGCGTAGCCGTTGCGCCATGGGCGGCACCAGCGCCATGATCGTGGCCGTCAAAGCCGACATTGTTCGCAGCGGCCAGCGTGAAGCCAATACCGCCACCATAGATCAGGCCGAGCGCGAGCAGGGCCAGCGGCTGAATGCGAATCGCCATGATCTAGAACCGATCGAAATCGGTTCGCGGATACGATGTCGGGATCGCCGAAGCGACGTGCAGAAACATAGTCGGTCCTTCCTCGCCGTCCCACCGACAGCGCTCACGGTTTCATCGGTCTGGCAGGTCTCCTGGCTTGCGGCCGATCGCTCGATCCACCTTCCCCGGCGAAAAAGGGCCGAGTGGCTTATTGGATCTGCGCGGACCGCTTACAGTCGCGGGGGCGGCTACGGATTGGGCGGTTTTCCCGCCGCACCGTATTCCCTCTTCGCTTCCCTTCCGGGAAGAACCAGACGGCGCAATCTCTAACGGAGGCGGACAGACTTCGCAACAGTCGCCCGACCTTGCGTTCCGATCCCGAAATCGGGCAGGTGACGTTTCTCTTTCGAATGGAAGGCGAATGGAATGCAGAAGAACGAAGCCGAGCGGCACCGCGCAAAGATGGAAAAGCGCAAGGCGATTCAGGATGCCGAAGTCGCCTCCAAGACCGTCGAGAAGAAGGGCCTTCTTCTGGTCCATACGGGACCGGGAAAAGGCAAGAGCACGGCGGCATTCGGTCTCGTTTTGCGGATGCTTGGCTATGGAAAGCGCGTCGGCATTGTCCAGTTCGGCAAGGGCGCCTGGGAGACGGGCGAAGCCGAAGCGCTGAAACGGTTCGGAGATCAGATCGCGCTGCATATTCTGGGCGAGGGGTTCACCTGGGAAACCCAGGATCGCGGGCGGGACGTCGCCGCCGCCGAAGCCGCCTGGGCCAAGGCCAATGAACTGATGGCCGACCCATCCATCGCGCTTCTGGTCCTCGACGAACTCAATATCGCACTGCGCTACGACCATCTCGATCTGTCCGAAGTCGTCGGGACGCTCCGGAACCGGCGAGAGGATCTGCATATCGTCGTGACGGGGCGGAACGCCAAGCCGGAACTGATTGAGGCCGCCGATCTCGTCACGGAGATGGGGGCGGTAAAGCATCACTTCAAAGCCGGCGTGAAGGCGCAGGAAGGGATCGAGTTCTAGGGCCGATGAACGCTCGCTCGCAATCCGGGGCACCGACAGGCCGCGCCCTGATGTTTCAGGGGACGGGGTCGGATGTCGGCAAGAGCCTGATCGTTGCCGGCCTCTGCCGTGCACTGACGCGGCGCGGCCTCACCGTGCGCCCGTTCAAGCCGCAGAACATGAGCAACAATGCCGCCGTCACCGCCGATGGCGGCGAGATCGGCCGCGCTCAGGCGCTTCAGGCGCGGGCCTGCGGTGTCGCGCCACATACCGATTTCAATCCGGTTCTGCTGAAACCGCAGGGCGGCAACGGCTCGCAAATCGTCGTGCATGGCCGGGTGGAGGGCGTTGCGAAGGCCGCCGCCTATCAAGCGCTGAAACCGCAATTGATGTGCGATGTGATGGCGAGTTTCGAACGCCTTCGCGACGCGGCAGATATCGTACTGATAGAAGGCGCCGGCTCCGCCGCCGAGATCAATCTGCGCGCCGGCGACATCGCCAATATGGGCTTTGCGCGGCAGGCCGATGTGCCGGTTGTGCTGATCGGCGATATCGATCGCGGCGGGGTGATCGCTTCGCTTGTCGGAACGAAAGCCGTGGTCGATCCCGCCGACGCCGAACTGATCTGCGGGTTCTTGGTGAACCGGTTTCGCGGCGATCCATCCCTTTTCGAGACCGGTATGGCGGAGATCGAACGGCGTACCGGTTGGCCCTCCTTCGGTCTCGTGCTGCATTTCGAGGATGCGGCCAAGCTGCCGGCGGAAGATGCGCTGGCGTTGCGCGCAAGGCTGGCCGAAAGACCGGATGCCACGGTGTCCATCGCGATGATCGCGCTGCCGTCGGTCTCCAATTTCGACGATCTGGATCCGCTCGCGGCCGAACCGGATGTCAGGCTGATGCGGATCGGGCCACACGAGGTTCTGCCGGCGCATGTCGATTGCGTGATCCTGCCGGGCTCCAAGGCAACATTGGCCGATCTTGCCGTCCTGCATGAGAGCGGCCTGGCGCACGACATCATGGCACATCATCGGCGGGGTGGAACGGTGTTCGGTCTTTGTGGCGGCTATCAGATGCTCGGCCGGACCCTGGTCGATCCCGGCGGCATCGAAGGCGGGCCGGATCGGATGGACGGCCTTGGTCTTCTCGATGTCGAGACAACCATCGCTACCGAGAAGCGGCTCGTCGAAGTGGAGGTGACGACCGCTGGCGCGTCGCCATGCATGCTTAAGGGCTACGAAATGCATATGGGCGAGACACGCGGGCCGGACTGTTCGCGTCCCTTCGCGCATTTTGCCGATGGTTCGGCGGAAGGCGCGAGAAGCGGGGACGGCCGGACCGTCGGCACCTATTTGCACGGCGTCTTCGCAAATGACGTGTTTCGCCGGCAGTTTCTCGAAGGGCTCGGCGGTTCGGGCGGGGCGCAATCCTATGAAGCGGAGATCGAAACCGTTCTGGACGGTTTCGCCGATCATCTCGAAACCCATTGCGACATCGACGGACTGCTGAGCCATGCGCGCTGAACGGATCATCGTCGAAGAAGAAGCGCACCGTTCGATCGAAGATGGACCGGTCATGCCGCCTATCAGCCATGGCGGTGATCTGGACGATGCGCGGCGGCTGTTTCCCGACGCACCGACGCCGTGGATCGACCTTTCGACCGGCATCAGCCCCTTCGCCTATCCGGTGCCGGCCATAGCCGCGGAGAGCTGGACACGGCTGCCGGAGGCAGGCGATCTCGCCGCGCTTTGCCGGGCCGCCGCGTCCGCCTATGGCGCGGAGGCCGGGGAGATCGTCGCAGGCAGCGGCACCCAGCCGCTTATGGCGGCGGTTCTTCGCCTCTTGCCGCCCAGCCGCGCGGCCATTCTCGGCCCCACCTATGCCGAACACGAGCGCCTTTGCTGCCAGGCGGGCCATCGCGTTCAGCATGTAACCATGCCGGACCAGCTCGGTGAGGATGCGTGCATTGCCATCGTCGTCAATCCGAACAATCCGACCGGCACGCTGGTCGCCCGGACCGACCTTCTGGCGCTTGGCAGGCAGATGGCCCGGCGCGATGGTCTGTTGATCGTCGATGAGGCTTTCATGGACAGCCTTGGCGATGCGGGGCAATCCCTCGGCGGCCACGTCGACAATGGCGCCATCGTCGTGTTGCGTTCGGTCGGGAAATTCTATGGCCTTGCGGGTCTGCGGCTGAGCTTTGCTCTTGCGGCGCGACCCGTTGCAGAGAAGCTGGCTGCGGCGGTTGGCCCCTGGCCCGTCTCCGGCCCCGCCATCGCCGTTGGGCGTCAGGCGCTGGCCGACATTGACTGGCAGAGCGAGCAACGTGCGCGGCTTCATGAAGCAGGCAGGCGGATGGATGATCTTCTTGCGGAACGTGGCCTGGAGCCAAAGGGCGTCGGCCCGCTCTTTCGAACCTTACGCGGCCAAAGCGTGCCGGCGTTGTTCGAGAGCCTTGGCTGTGCGGGTATCTGGACGCGGCGTTTTGCGTTCGACCCGCCTCTGCTGCGGCTGGGCCTGCCGAGTGGCGAGATGGGATGGCGGCGTCTGCGCGAGGCTTTGAGCGGCTTCAGCTTCAAGTCCTGATTTCGTCTCCAAAGCCTGCTGCTCTTCCAATAAGGATAGGAGGTCAGCGGTCGTGCGCTCGATTGCGCGTCGCTCGCTTTCCAGTCGCTCTTCAAACGCGTTCAAGGCTTTCAAAGCGCCTAGGCTGACGATGGCGCCGACGGACAGGGTGAACAAAGCGAACCATAGGCTGCCCAGCAGGATGGAGGCGCTCGCCGCTCCTTCGGCCGCGAGCAGCCAGCGAAGAACATCCCACATGCCGATGAACGGGCCGGCTAGACCGAGCACCGGTGCGGCGCGAACCGCAAAATCCAGAAAGGGAAGGCCTGTTGCGTGGCTATGATGACGGTCGGTAACAAATCCGACGATTGCCTCTTCGATCTGGGGGCGGGAGAAGTCACCCTCATCATGTTTGGTTAGAATGAGCGCGAGCGCCTGTCCGGCTCCGCTCCGATCATCGCGGAGCTGCGTCCGCGCGCGCTGGATTTGACCTCTTCGAAAAAGCGAAACGGCTCGTTCCGCTTTTGTGGTTTGTCCGGTCGATGTGCGAACCATTGCGATTTGCCTGCCCGCGATCATCGTAAGGGTCGCAAGTGACAGACATGCCAGGACGGCGACAAGGCAAATGCCGCCTGCTGTCAGGCCGGGTAAGAGTTCCCAAAGCGATACGGCATCCATCCAGTAGGTCCTCTGCATTCGCAAACAGGCTTCACGAATGCCAGAGGATGGTTAATTTCCGGTTCGAGAATGCTGCGAAGAGAAGTCGTATTCGCTGTCAGGCGACTTCCAGGCCGAACAGTTCGGGAATCTCCGGCCGTTCCTTCACCAGGCCGGCGAGCGTATGCCGGCTCAGCACGTTGAGGAAGGCATTCAGCGCCTCGCGCAGGGCCGCATTCAGGCTGCAATGATCAACGAGCGGACAGGTCGTCTCGCCGTCCTCGAAGCAGTCCGCCATGAAGAAGCCCTCTTCCGTTACGCGAACGATATCGAACAGCGTGATTTCGGTGGCCGGCCTGGCCAGGCAAACACCACCTTTGCGTCCGCGGACTGTCTTCATCAAATTGGCGGCGACCAGCGGTTTGAGGATTTTAAAGAGATAGAGCTCCGGCACTTCCGCAGCCTTTGCGATATCGGGAATACGGCTCAGATCCTCGGGGTTCGAAGCGCAGTACATCATCATCCGGATTGCGTAATTTGTTTGCCGTGTCAGCCGCATAGATGCCTCCAGACTCCATCGTGCGTCCTGTGTGTAATACAGCCGGCAGATTAGAGCAATTCCAAACTAGACATTTTGACACCGCTTTCCGCAACGACTATTTTTCGAGGCCTTCAGGCTAAGGAACATGCCGTGCTCGTCTGCAGTTGTAACATGATATCGGCCCAGGAAATCCGGGACGTTATTACAGAGCTGCTGGATGCCGATCCCTGGCGGTTGATCGTGCCGGTTCAGGTTTATCACGCTATGGAAAAACGCGGTCGATGCTGCGGCTGTTTTCCCGGCGTGGTCGATATCATCGTGGAAACGACCGAAGCCTATCATCAGCGCCTTGCTACGCCACCCGCCGAAGTCATATGCTTCATCGATCGGCTGCGGTCCGAGCATAGCCGGCTGGAGCAGAAGCGCAAAGATGCGCGCGCCAGACTGTCTTCCGTTCGCGCGGCCTGAACAACCAATTGCGTCAAAGGAACATTTTATGAAGGGTCATGATCGTGTGATCGAGCGCCTCAACGAGGCGCTTTTTTTGGAATTGGGTGCGATCAACCAGTACTGGGTGCATTACCGTCTGCTGATGGATTGGGGCTTTACGAAGCTGGCCAAGAAGGAGCGTGAAGAGAGCATCGAAGAGATGAATCACGCCGACAAGCTGATCGACCGGATCATCTTCCTCGAGGGTCACCCGAACCTTCAGTCGGTCGCCCCGCTAAGGATCGGCCAGAACGTCAAGGAAGTGCTCGAAGCTGATCTGGCCGGTGAATTCGAAGCCATCAAGTCCTACAAGGAATCGCGGGAAATCTGCGATGAAGTGGGTGATTACGTTACGATGAAGCTGTTCGAGGAACTACTGAAGGACGAGGAAGGTCATGTCGACTTCCTGGAAACGCAGCTTCACCTCTACGAAAAGATCGGTCCGGAACAGTTCGGCGGTCTGAACGCCGACTCGTCGGACGACGCGCATTAAGCTGCGCTAAGCATTCGATCCGGTGCTACCGCGCCGGATCGAGCAGTGCGGTAGCAATTTCAGCGACGGCCAAAGCGGCAATCACTTCCGGGCGCTTGTCCTTCACTGCGTCGCCGCCGATAGGGCAGACAAGCCTCTCCATCGGTTCAGCTGCATTGCCTTCCCTGCGCCACCGGTTCTCGAAGGTCGCGCGCTTGGTTTTCGAACCGATCAGCCCGACATAAGCGAGATCGTTGCGCCGCAGCGCCTCGGACACGATCAGATAATCGAGCGCATGATCGTGGGTCAGGACGATGATGGCCGATCCGGCCGGCGCCGTTCTGACCTCCTGCTCCGGCATCGCCAGAACAGTGTGGGGAACCGGCAGATCGGCGGGCAGGACATCGGCCCGCGTTTCGATCATGCGTGTGCGGAAGGGCAGGGGCGCGAGCGCCCTTGCCAGCGCCGTGCCGACATGGCCGCCACCGAAGATCAGCACGATCGGCTGACCGCTCTGCCGCCGTGTCAGTTCCTCCCGCAGATCTTCGAGCATCGCCCGATCGCCCGTTCTGAGCGACAGGACAACACGCCCGCCGCAGCACTGGCCGATTTCCGGGCCGAGCGGCAGGTCCATCACCTGCTCATCCGCTGTTCCCGATGACAGCATCTGCCGCGCCTGATCAATCGCTCGAAACTCGAGTGCGCCGCCGCCGATCGTGCCGAGCGCGGAATTCTCCGTCACGATCATAAGGGCGCCAGCCTCGCGCGGCGTTGAGCCTTTCGTGTCCGCGACGGACACAAGAACCGCCCCCATGCCAGACGCAATAAGGGTGTCGAGATCGCGCGCGCGCATCAGTTTGCGGTCTTGGAGTCGGCCCGCAAACGCTCAATGGTCATCAGGATGTGTTCCGGCGTCGCCGGCGCGTCGAGGCGTGGACAGATTGTATAGTCGGCGACGGAGGCCACCGCGTCCGAAAGCGCATGAAGCACAGAGATGGCGAGCATGAAGGGCGGCTCGCCCACGGCCTTGCTGCGAAAGACGGTCGGCTCGTGTGCGCGTGACCATTCGGCCAGGGCGACGTTGAACTGGCGCGGCATGTCGGAGGCCAGCGGGATCTTGTAGGTCGATGGCGCGTGGGTTAGTAGGCGGCCCTTCTCGTCCCAGACCAGTTCTTCTGTGGTCAGCCATCCCATGCCCTGGGCGAAGCCGCCCTCGATCTGGCCGATGTCGATGGCCGGGTTCAGGCTGTTGCCGGTCTCGTGCAGAATATCGACCCGCTCAACAGTATATTCGCCGGTGAGCGTATCGATCTCCACCTCGGAGACGGCGGCGCCATAAGCGAAATAGTAGAAGGGGTGGCCGCGCCCGGATGCGCGGTCCCAGTGGATTTTCGGCGTGCGGTAATAGCCGGTCGAAGACAGCGAGATACGGGCGGTATAGGCCTCTTCCACCAACTCGGCGAAGCCGACCTCGCGATTGCCGATCTGCACCTGGCCATCGCGGAACACGACCTGCTCGGCGGGCACACCGTGTTCGGCCACGGCGAAATCGACCAGCCGCTGGCGAATGGTCTCCGCCGCCAGCTTGGCCGCCATGCCGTTGAGATCGGCGCCGGAGGAGGCGGCGGTGGCGGAGGTGTTCGGCACCTTGCCGGTCGAGGTCGCCGTGATCCGCACCTGCTCCAAGGGCACGCCGAACACGGCGGCGACGACCTGCGCGACCTTGGTGTTCAGGCCCTGGCCCATCTCGGTGCCGCCATGGTTCAGATGGATCGAGCCGTCGGTGTAGATATGGACCAGCGCGCCGGCCTGGTTGAGATGGCTGGCCGTGAACGAAATGCCGAACTTGACGGGCGTCAGCGCAATGCCGCGCCGCTTGAAACCGTTCGCGTCGCGGTTGGTCTGCCGTATCGCCTGCCGCCGCGCCTCGTAATCCGAACTTTCCAGCAGCTCGTCGACAATGCGCGGCAGGACGAAGTCCTCGACCGTCTGGTGATAGGGCGTCAGGTTTCGCTCGCCCTCGCCGTAGAAATTGCGGCGACGCACTTCCAGCGGATCGAGGCCGGTGGCGAAGGCGACTTCCTCGATCACGCGCTCGGCGCCGACCATGCCCTGCGGGCCGCCGAAGCCGCGAAAGGCGGTGTTGCTGACCGTGTTGGTGAAGAGCGGTTGCGAGACGGCCTTCACCGCTGGCCAGTAATAGGTGTTGTCGCAATGGAAGAGCGCGCGGTCCGTCACCGGACCGGAGAGGTCGGCGGAAAAACCGCAGCGCGCCGCATAGGTAAATTTGACACCGTGGATGCCGCCCTCATCGTCGAAGCCGATCTCGTAATCGGCGCGGAAATCATGGCGCTTGCCGGTCGCCACCATATCGTCATCGCGATCGGGGCGGATCTTTACCGGCGCGCCCAGCCGATCGGCGGCGAAGGCCGCAAGCGCGGCGAAGAGGTTGGCCTGCGATTCCTTGCCGCCGAACGCGCCGCCCATGCGGCGGACTTCCAATGTGACCATGGCAGCGGGGCGGTGCAGGGCGTGGGCGACCAGCATCTGCGTTTCCGAGGGATGCTGCGTGGAGGAATAAACAATCATGGTGCCGTCCTCGCCCGGCACGGCAAAGGCGATCTGACCTTCCAGGTAGAAATGGTCCTGCCCGCCGATCAACATCGTGCCGGACAGCGTGCGCGGCGCGTTCGCAAGGGCTGCATCGGCGTCGCCGCGCTCCAGCGTCATGCCGTCGATAACGGTGCGGCCGCCGGCCTCGCGCGCCTGATCGACATCGAGGATCGGGGTGTCCTCGGCATAGGCGATCTTCGCATGACGGCAGGCGCGGCGGGCGGCATTGCGGCTGGTCGCGACGACCATGAAGACCGGCTGTCCGAGAAAGCCGACCTTCCCGCTTGTCAGGAAGGGCTCGTCTCCGATCTGCCAGGCGCTGGCATCATTATGGCCCAGATCGTCGGCGGTGATGACCGCCTCCACGTCGGGTTGGGCCCGGACAGCCTCCAGATCGATCGATTCGATCCGGCCATTGGCGATGGTCGAAAGACCAAGATAGGCGTGCAGCGTGCCGGGCGGCTCGGGCAGATCGTCGGTGTAGGGCGCGCGGCCTGCCACGTGCAGATGCGCCGAATCGTGGCGTTTCGACTGATGCGCCGGCGCGTTCTCATGGCTCTGCGCATCGGCGCCATCCTTTTCAGGCAGGGCATCGTCGTCATGCTTGCGATCCGCGCCGCGGGCCAGAACCTCGTTCATTGGGCCGCCTCCGTCTGAATCGGATCGTCCTGCGTGTCCGCAAAGAAGCGGCGCAGCAGGTTCCTGGCGACGAGCATGCGGTAATCGGCGGAAGCGCGCATGTCGGAGAGCGGCGTGAAGTCTTCCTCGAAAGCGGCCAGGGCGCTTTCCACCGCGTCTTCGGTCCAGGGCCGTCCGATCAGCGCTTTCTCCACGGCGCTCGCCCGCTTCGGCACGCCGGCCATGCCGCCATAGGCTATGCGGATCGTGTCGACCGTGCCATCGTCGGTGAGCATCAGGTGAAAGGCGCCGAGACAGGCCGTGATGTCCTCGTCGCGCCGCTTGCTGATCTTGTGGAAGGCGATCTTGGCATCGGGCGAAGGCAGCGGCACGGACAGGGCCTCGACGAATTCGCCATCCCAGCGGTCCTGTTTGCCGTACTCGATGAAAAAGTCCTCGAGTGGCAGGTCGCGGCGAGCATCGCCTTTTCGCAGATGAAGCATCGCACCGAGCGCAATGAGAGGGGGCGGCATGTCGCCAATGGGCGAGCCGTTTGCGATATTGCCGCCGATGGTGCCCATATTGCGAATCTGATTGCCGCCAATGCGCCACAGGAGCGGTGCGAAGGCCGGAATACGCTCGGCGAGCGCATCGAGCGCGTCGGTATAGGAGACGTTCGCGCCGATCCTAAGCGCGCCGTCGCTCTCCTCCACGCCACGCAATTCGTCGAGATGGCCGATCGGGATGAGCGGTCCGACATCGCGCATGAATTTCGTGACCCAGAGACCGACATCGGTGGCGCCGGCGACGATGCGGCCAGCCGGATTGTCCTCGAAGAGTCGGGCCAGATCGGCGACGGAGGCGGGCCGGAGGATGCGATTGTCGGATGCGCCCTCGCTTTCCGAAACATCGCCTTCATAGGGAACGTCCGAGGGAAGGATCGTGGCGCCGCCAGGCTCGGCATTCCCGCTTGCCGCTTCGTGCCCGGACACTTCGAGACGCGAGCCGTCGCGCCATTCTGCCAGCCTTTTCGTGACGGTCGGCCGTTCGGCGAGAACCGGATCGTCGGTCCCGGAGAGCGCGGCGACGGAAAGGGCCGCGCGCACGATCGGCGCGTAGCCGGTGCAACGGCAAAGATTGCCCTGAAGCGCCCGTTCGACGGCCAGCCGGTCGGGCGTGGGCTGGCGCATCAGAAGGCCATAGAGGCTCATGACGAAACCCGGCGTACAAAAGCCGCACTGGCTGCCGTGATGATCGACCATCGCCTGCTGGATCGGGTGCAGCGGCCCGCCGCGCGGGCTGAGATGCTCGACGGTCACGATATGCGCGCCATCGATCATGCCCATTAACACGATGCAGGCATTGGCCGAGCGGTAGTGCAATCGGCCCTGCGCATCCAGCGTGCCGAGCAGAACCGTGCAGGCGCCGCAATCGCCTTCCGCGCAGCCTTCCTTCGTTCCGGTGAGCCGCTTTTCGATCCGCAGGAAATCCAGAAGCGTGTCGTCCGGCGCGACGCGATCCAGAAAGACGGGTCTGTCGTTGAGCAGAAACCGCATCGTCCGCCGGATCGGTGGCGGAAGCGCGGAATCGCTGGGGTCAGGGGCGTTGGCTGTCATGGTCCAAGGGTGCGCTGCAACCTGCGAACGCGCAAGAGCGGATCGTTCGCAAAGGGGGATAGGTCTTTCACATATTGAGAGAGGCCCGGCGAATGGCGAAAACGGTTATGCCTGAGACCGTCCTTCCGCCAATCAAGGTTCGCCATGCCCTCGTCCGATGCCGCCTTCCTTCACCGCCTGCTGGATGTCGTGACCGACGACATCGTGCCCTTGACCGAAACAGGGGTTCAGCGCGGCAACAAGGTGTTCGGCGCGGCGCTTCTGCGCAAAGGCGACCTGTCGCTCGTTCTGGCCGAAACCAACAACGAGATCGAAAACCCGCTCTGGCATGGTGAAATCCACTGCCTGAAGCGCTTCTACGAGATGCCCGCCGCCTCGCGGCCCGCGCCCTCGGAGATGATCTTCCTGTCGACGCATGAGCCGTGTTCGCTGTGCCTGTCGGCGATCACATGGGCCGGCTTCGACAATTTCCATTATCTCTTCAGTCATGAGGACAGCCGCGACAGCTTCGCCATTCCGCACGATCTGAACATTCTGCGGGAGGTGTTCGATGTGCAGCGAGGCGGCTACCGCAAGGAAAACGCCTACTGGACGGCGCGCAGCATCCGTTCCGCCATCGCCGAATTGCCCGCAGGCGAGCGGACGCCGCTGGAAGAGAAAGCGGAGACGATTGTTGGGATCTACGACCGGCTGTCAGCGCGATACCAGACAGGCAAGAGCGACAACGCCATCCCGCTTCGCTAGAACATCGTCTTCGTTCCGCCATCGGTCTGCGTGATTTCGCAAGGCTGTTACAAAGTCGCTTTAGTCGCCGGCGGAAGCAGGGAGGCAGCCTATCGGACCGGTTCCGTCCAGAAACGGAGATGACGTTTCCCTGCCCGATCTCGTGAAGGTCTGGGGCAGGATCGGCATCCTGTCCTTCGGCGGACCGGCCGCGCAGATCGCGCTGATCCACCGCGAGGTCGTGGACCGGCGAGGCTGGCTGAGCGAGGCGCAATATCTGAACGCGCTGTCGTTCTGCATGTTTCTCCCGGGTCCGGAGGCCATGCAGCTTGCCACCTATGGCGGCTGGCGGACAAACGGCGTCATCGGCGGCCTGATTGCCGGCTCGCTCTTCGTCCTGCCGGGCGCCGCGGTGATCCTCGCTCTGGCGGCGCTCTATGCATGGTACGGCGATGTGCCTCTGGTGGAGGCTGCTTTTCTCGGAATCAAGGCGGCGGTGCTGGTCATCGTGGTCGAAGCGCTTCTGCGCGTGGCGAAGCGGGCTCTGAAACTGCCGCTGCACTGGGCCGTCGCCGGTACGGCCTTTGCCGCGCTGTTCGCGTTCGACGCGCCCTATCCGCTGGTGATCGCGGCGGCCGGCCTTCTCGGCGCAACCGTGAATGTCAGGTCGGCGGATGCCGACATCCAGGACAGGGCGCCGGCCGGCGTCTCATGGACCGGACAGATGCGGATGGCGGCCATATGGCTGGCGATCTGGCTGCTGCCGCTGATGGCCATCGACCTTCTGCTGCCCGGTTCGGTCCTCGGCGAGATCGGCCGTTTCTTCTCGCTTTTGGCGACGGTCACCTTCGGCGGCGCCTATGCGGTGCTGGCCTATATGGGCCAGGAGGCGGTCGAAGCCTATGGCTGGCTGACGGCTTCCGAAATGATCGATGCGCTCGGCCTTGCCGAGACCACGCCCGGCCCGCTCATCCTGGTGACGCAATTCGTCGGCTTCCTGGCCGCCGCGCGGTCGGCGGGCGGCGTCGATTTCGGCATGGGCGTGGCCGGCGCCGCCGTCACGCTGTGGGCGACCTTCGCGCCCTGCTTCCTGTGGATCTTCGTCGGCGCGCCCTTCATCGATCAAATCCAGAAGATGCCGCGCCTTCGCGGCGCCTTGTCGGCGATCACGGCGGCGGTTGTGGGTGTGATCCTCAACCTGTCGGTCTGGTTTGCGCTTAGCGCCGCCTTCGTAACTGTCGAGCGGCGCGGGGTCGGGCCGTTCAAGCCTTGGATGCCGGACATTGCGACGCTCGACTGGCGCATGCCGCTGCTCGCCGTCGTGGCAGCCTATCTGCTGCTCGTGCGGCGCTGGGAGATCGTCCGGGTGCTGGCTGTCAGCGTCGGGCTCGGCCTTCTGCTTCATGCGGCCGGGTGGCACGGCTGACCGCCGGCGGGTTCGGACGGTCAGTTCGCGGAGGCGATCCGATACCATTGGGCCAGCGCCGCGCGCTCTTCCGGCGAAATCTGCGTGATGTTGGCCGGCGGCATGGCGTGGGTGATGCCGGCCTGCAGATAGATAACGCGGGCATGAGCCGCGATGTCGGCGTCAGTCTCCAGAAAGACGCCGTTCGGCGCCCAATGAATGCCTTCCCAGACCGGCTCGCGGGCGTGGCACATGCTGCAGCGGCTGCGCACGATATCGGCGGCCTCCGTGTAGCCAGCCGCTGAAACGAGCTGCTGCTGGGCCGGCGTCAGGCTCTGCTCGGCATCGTCGAAGCCGGCATCGGCGCGGCCGATCCAGGACAGCCAGACGATGACGAGGAAGATCATCGCCGTGGCGGCCCATGTCCACCAGGGTTCGCCGCCACCCGCATGGTGGGTGTTGAAGAAATGGCGGATGGTGACGCCCATCAGAAAGACCAGCGCCGCGATGATCCAGGCATGGTCCGTCGCAGAGGCCAGCGGGTAGTGGTTCGACAGCATCAGGAAGATGACCGGCAGCGTCAGATAATTGTTATGCGTCGAACGCAGCTTGGCGATCTTGCCATATTTCGGATCGGGAATGCGGCCTTCCTTCAGATCGGCGACCACGATCCGCTGGTTCGGCATGATGGTGAAGAAGACGTTGGCGCTCATGATCGTGGCGGTGAATGCGCCGAGATGGAGCAGGGCCGCGCGGCCGGTAAAGACCTGATTGTAGCCCCAGCTCATCGCGACCAGCAGGATGAACAGAAGGATCATCAATATCGTGGGGCGCTCGCCGAGGCCGGACTTGCAGAGATAATCGTAGACAAGCCAGCCAATCGTCAGCGAGGCGGCGGAGATCAGGATGGCCTGCCAGACGGCCAGATCGGCCCTGGCCGGATCGATCAGATAGAGTTCTGCGCCGGCCCAGTAGACGATCATCAGAAGGGCGGCGCCGGACAGCCATGTCGAATAGCTCTCCCATTTGAACCAGGTCAGATGCTCCGGCATATGCTGGGGTGCGACCATGTATTTGTTAATATGGTAAAAGCCGCCGCCATGGACCTGCCACTCCTCGCCGGAGACGCCATCCGGCAGCGCGCGGTCGCGCCGAAGACCAAAGTCAAGTGCGATGAAATAGAAGGATGATCCGATCCAGGCGATCGCCACGATGACGTGAGTCCATCGGACGGCAAAGGCTAGCCAGTCCCAGGCAATGGCGAGATCGATCATCGGTTCACTTTATTCTAGAGGCCCTGTCACACTATGCGGCTGGCGATGTTGTGATTATCCAGTTAATCCTGTTAGCGTCATCAATGAAAGCCGAAGAATGGCCTATCTGGATAATGTCCGCACCTTCACCCGGATTTACGAACTGGGCTCGATGAGCGCGGCGGCGCGCGATCTTCACATCTCGCCCGCCGTGGCGTCGGCCCGGATCTCTCAGCTCGAGCAGCATCTGGACGTGCGCCTGTTCCAGCGGACGACGCGGAGCCTTTCGCCGACCGAGCAGGGCCGCATCTTCTACGAGGGCGCAAGGCGCATCATCGAGGCGGTCGAAGATGCCGAAGCGGGTGTTTCCGCGGTGACGGGCGCGCCGGCCGGAACGCTCTTCGTCGCGACGCCGCTCGGTCTTGGCCGCCGGTTCGTTGCGCCGGCAATGGTGGATTTCCGTGCGTCTTTCCCGCGCATTTCCGTGCGTTTGCGACTTTCGGACCGGAAAGTCGATCTGGCGGCAGAGGGTCTCGACATCGCCTTCTTCCTAGGCCGTCCGCGCGACAGCAATCTGCGCATTCGCAATATTGCAGAATGCCCGCGCGTTCTGGTGGCCAGCCCTTCTTATATCGCTTCGCGGGGGCACCCTCTGAAAGGCGACGAGATCGCCGATGGACGGCACGATTGCCTCAATCTACGGTTTCCCGGCGCGTCCGAATATCGCTGGAGCCTTCAGGCCGAGGACGGCGAACACGCCTACAGCGTGCGCGGCCCGCTGGAATGCGACGATGGCGACGTTCTAACGGACTGGGCGCTGGCAGGGCTGGGCATCGCCATGAAGCCGCTTTTCGAAGTCGCCGACCATCTGGAAGAGGGCCGGCTGATCGAGGTTTGCGAGCAGACGCCGCCGGTGCCGGTCCAATTGGCATGCCTTTACATCCACCGCCGGCACCAGGACCCCAAGAGCCGGCTCTTCATGAATTTCATGATCGATCGCATTCTCGCTCAGATGCGTGATCCGGACGTGCCCTCCTAGCTGCCGCGATAAGTGCTGTAGCCATAAGGACTGAGCAGCAGCGGCACATGGTAATGCGTCTCGGCGTCTTCCATAAGGAACCGGATCGGAATCTCGTCCAGGAAAGGCAGGCTGTCCTGTGCTCCCGGTTGTCCGCGCAGGTAATCGCCGGCGGCGAAGACAAGCTCGTAAGTTCCTGTCTCGAAACGATCCTGCGGCAGGATCGGGCTGTCCGTCCGACCATCTTCATTGGTCGTCATCTCCGCCAATTGCGTGCGGTCTTCGCCGTCCAGCCGGTAAAGCCGGATCGAAAGGTCGGCGGCCGGGCAGCCATGCGCGGTATCCAGAACGTGGGTGGTCAGATAGCCTGCCATGATGTCCTCTTCTTCGGTGCTACTGCGCTGCAAGAATGGGCTATCGTGAGCCGTCATCCAGAGTGGATCGACATCTTTCAAGCCGACATGCCTTCTCCTGCGGGGCGAGCGACATATTCTGCAGGCTTGCCGGACGAATGGGGCGATTGATGGATAATTCGAAACAGGATGTGAAGCGCTACCCACGTAATATGATCGGCTATGGCGCGAATCCACCCGACCCGCAATGGCCGAACGGCGCTAGGATCGCCGTGCAGATCGTCGTCAATTACGAAGAGGGCGGCGAGAACAATATTCTGCATGGCGATGCGGCGTCCGAGGCCTTTCTGTCGGAGATCGTCGGCGCGGCTCCCTGGCCGGACCAGCGGCATTGGAACATGGAGAGCATCTACGAATATGGCGCGCGCGCCGGCTTTTGGCGTCTGCACCGCATCTTCACCGATGCCGGCGTGCCTCTGACGATCTATGGTGTGGCGACGGCTCTCGCCCGTTCGCCCGAACAGGTCGCGGCGATGAAGGCCGCTGGCTGGGAGATCGCTTCGCACGGGCTCAAATGGATCGAATACAAGGACGCGCCCGAAGAGGAGGAACGCGGGCATATCGCCGAAGCCGTGCGTCTTCATACCGAGGTGGTCGGCGAGCGTCCCAAGGGCCTCTATGTCGGCCGCGCCTCCATGCAATCGGTCCGGCTCGGCGTGGAGGAGGGCGGCTTCACCTATCTGGCCGACGCCTATGATGACGATCTGCCGCACTATGTGCGCTTCGGCGATCGCGATCAGTTGATCGTGCCCTACACGCTCGACGCCAACGATATGCGGTTCGCCACGCCGCAGGGCTTCAATTCCGGGGATCAGTTCTTCGCCTATCTGCGCGACAGTTTCGACATGCTGCTGGAAGAGGGACGGGCGGGAGCGCCAAAAATGATGAGCGTCGGTCTGCACTGCCGCTTGGCCGGGCGGCCAGGCCGGGCGATGGCGGTCAAGCGCTTTCTTGACTACGCCAAAAACCATGGCAATGAGGTCTGGTTCGCGACCCGGCTTGCCATAGCCGAGCACTGGCTGAAAACCCATCCGCCCGAAACGCGGGAGCGTCCGAGCGCGATGGACAAAGCCACGTTTGTCGAGCGGTTCGGCAGCATTTACGAGCATTCGTCCTGGGTGGCCGAACGCGCCTATGCGCTGGAACTCGGCGCGGCGCACGATACCGCTTCCGGCCTGGCCAATGCCATGGCCCGCGTCTTTCGTAGCGCCTCACCCGACGAGCGGCTGGCCGTTCTGAAGGCCCATCCCGATCTGGCCGGTAAGCTGGCCGCTGCCAAGCGACTGACTGCGGACTCGACATCGGAGCAGGCGTCGGCGGGTCTGGATGCCCTTACCGATGACGAGCGGTCGCGGTTCGAGCAGTTGAACGCGGCCTATGTCGAAAAGCACGGCTTTCCGTTCATCATCGCCGTGCGCGATCACGACAAGGCATCGATCCTAGAAGCATTCGAACGCCGGCTGGACAATGACACCGCGACCGAGAAGAAGACGGCGGAGCGCCAGGTCGAGCGGATCGGCGAATTGCGCCTGAAAGCGCTTCTGTCGTGAGCCCGTCCCGAACGCTGATCGCCGAGCCGCTATCCTCGGACGCCTTTGCACCGTTCGGTGACGTGCTCGAAGCGGCGGGCGAGCCGGCCCGTCTCATCAATGACGGCGCATGCGGGCGGTGGCACGATCTGGCCGCGCTGGATTTTACCGATGGGCGGGCTGGGATCAGCCTGTTCCGCGCCGATATCCGGTCGTTGCCCTATCGTTTCGATCTGGTCGAGCGCCACCCCAATGGCAGCCAGGCTTTCATTCCGATGGAGGCGGTGCCGTTTCTCGTTATCGTCGCACCGGGTGAGGGGGATCGACCGGGCGCGCCGCACGCCTTTGTCACCCGGCCCGGTGAGGCCATCAACTTCCATCGCGGTGTCTGGCACGGCGTCCTGACGCCGATTGCCGGCAACGGCCTGTTCGCCGTCATCGACCGGATCGGCGAGGGGGCAAATCTGGAAGAGTTCCGCTACGATGCGCCATTCACCGTCATGACCGAAGACGGAAGCGACTCCTCGTCCTAGCGGCCGAGACTGAGCGGCATGTGCCGATTGACGTTCTTGTAAAGCAGGTAACGGAACGGGCCGGGTCCGCCGGCATAGCAGGCCTGAGGGCAGAAGGAGCGGAGCCAGAGGAAATCGCCTGCCTCGACCTCGACCCAGTCGCCATTCAGACGATAAACCCCTTTGCCATGCAGCATATAGAGCCCGTGCTCCATGACGTGGGTTTCGGCGAAGGGAATCGACGCGCCGGGTTCGAAATTGACGATATTGACGTGCATGTCGTGCGAAAGATCGTCCGCATCCACAAAGCGCGTCGTCGACCATGCGCCGTCATAGCCGGGCATCGTGGTCGGCGCGACATCGCGATCGTTCGTCACGAATGAGCGCGGCGGCAATACCCCGTCAATGGGCTCGTAGCGCTTGCGAATCCAGACCGCTTTGAACGATCCCGGCGGTTCGGCGGAGACACTGACCGACCATTTGGCGCCAGGCGCAAGAAAGGCGTAGCTGCCATCCGCCAGTTCGTGGCTTTCATTTTCCAGCGTAAGCGTGGCAGTGCCGCAAAGGACGAACAGAACGGCTTCGGCCTCGCTGTCCGGTTCGGGATTTTGTGAGCCACCGCCGGGTTCGATCTCGAGGATCGATTCGCTGAAAGTTTCCGCAAATCCGGTCAGCGGGCGCGCCAGGACCCAGGCCCGCGTCTTCTCCCAACCCGGCAGCCGACTGGTCACGATGTCGGTCAGAACGCCGCGCGGAATGACAGCATAGGCATCGGTGAAGACGGCGCGACCGGTCAGCAGCTGATTGCGATCCGGCAATCCCCCGACCGGGCTGTAATAGTCTGGCATTATTCGGCTTCCGTGGCTGGTGATCGACGGCAATGGAACACACTGCGTCCGGGAAAGACACCTGATTTTCCCGAATGGATTTTTCGGCTTGTCGATAATGATCGGCAAGGTAGCGCGTGACGGTGGAGCAAGAACAAGGGTTCCGTTCTGCGAGCTTCCGGTTATCTTGCGCTGCAACCTTCCCTGATCTGACGGATCGCCAAGCTGCATGTCCACCGATCTTATCGAAGCCGTACCCGTTCCCATCATCATCGTGAATAGGGAACGACGGATCGTCAGCCTGAACGGTTTCGCTCGGTCGCTCTACGGCGCAGACATGGCGGGCCGGCATTACATGACGATCATACGCGAGCCTTTCTGCGTCCAGCAGATCGAAGCGGCGGTTACGGGCCGGCAGACTCACCCCGCGGAGTTGCGCCGCCGGGTCGATGAGAGAGAGCGCATATTTTCGTTGACTGCTGCACCTTGGAGCGAAGGTGGGGCGATCGTGACGCTGATCGACGAGACCGAAGCGCACGATGCCGAACGGATGCGCTCCGACTTCGTGGCCAATGTGAGCCATGAATTGAAGACGCCGCTGACGGCGCTGCGCGGTCTGATCGAAACCCTGTCGGGAGCGGCGCAGAACGATGCGGAGGCGAGGGTGCGGTTCCTGGCCATGATGGCCGAAGAAACGGAGCGGATGCACCGGCTCGTTTCGGACTTGCTCTCGCTCAACAGGTTGGAAGACGCCGACGTCGTGACGCGGAACGACAGGATCGATCTTTGCGAGATTATCGCGGCGGCGCGGCAGAGCCTCTCCGACAGCGCTGCCGCGCGAGGCATTTCGATTGTTCTCGAAGGATGCCACGAACCGGTTCCGTTGCACGGCGACAGCGATCAGCTTCGCCAGGTTTTCAACAATCTGGTGGAGAACGCGATCAAATACGGCGAAGAAAACGGGACGGTCACGATTGCCGTTTCGCACGAGAAATACGATCCGCTTCTGCGCGGTCCGGCAATCCGGGCGGCAGTTACGGATGACGGACGCGGCATCGGTCAGGAGCATCTGGCGCGGCTGACGGAGCGTTTCTACCGGGTGGATCGGCACCGTTCCCGGCAGATCGGCGGAACCGGGCTCGGCCTGGCAATCGTCAAACATATAGTGCGTCGTCACCGCGGTTGGTTCCGGATCGCGTCGCAGGTCGGGAAGGGCAGCACGTTCACGGTCCTTCTGCCAGCCGATTGAACGGGTCCGAACACCTCCCCCTGAACATCGGCGAATGTGTCACGCCATTGTTACAAACCCGCTCTAGGGAGTCCGCCTGCAAGGGGAGCGCATTCGAATGTGGCGCTGTCCCCCAAAGAGAAATCCACAGTGGAGCGACCCCAATGTCTATCGCTAAACTTACCGTACTGGCCGCGGCCGCGACGGCCCTTTCCGCAACGACCGCCATGGCGCGCGACCAGGTTCAGATCGCCGGTTCCTCGACCGTTCTGCCCTACGCTTCCATCGTCGCCGAAGCCTTCGGCGAGAACTTCGAGTTCCCGACCCCGGTCGTGGAATCGGGCGGCTCTTCGGCCGGCCTGAAGCGCTTTTGTGAAGGCGTTGGCGAGAACACCATCGATATCGCCAATGCGTCGCGCCAGATCCGCGAAAAAGAGATCAAGGCCTGTGCCGAAGCCGGTGTGAGCGAGATCATCGAAGTGCAGTTCGGCTATGACGGTATCGTGTTTGCCAGCCAGCAAGACGGCCCGGCCTTCACCGCTTTCGAGCCCGCCGACATCTACAACGCCCTGGCCGCCAAGGTCGTCAAGGACGGCGAAGTCGTCGACAACAGCTACAATAGCTGGTCGGAATTCAATTCCGAACTGCCGGACGCCCAGATCGCCGCCTTCATTCCCGGTACCAAGCACGGCACGCGCGAAGTCTTCGAAGAGAAGGTTCTGCTGAAGGGCTGTGAAGACACCGGTGCCATGAAGGCCTTCATGGATGGCGGCATGGATGAAGATGCGGCCGAAGACCAGTGCATGGCCGTGCGTACCGACGGCAAGTCGGTCGACATCGATGGCGATTACACAGAGACGCTCGCCCGTATCCAGTCCAACCCGGACGGTATCGGCGTGTTCGGCCTTTCCTTCTACGAAAACAATGCCGACAAGCTGAAAGTTGCCACCATGGGTGGCGTGGAGCCGAAGACCGAGACGATCGCTTCGGGCGAATATCCGGTCAGCCGTCCGCTCTTCTTCTACGTTAAGAAGGCGCATATCGGCACCATTCCGGGCCTGAAGGAATTCGCATCCTTCTTCGTGGCCGACGAGATCGCCGGCCCGGGCGGCCCGCTCGCTAATTACGGCCTGGTTCCGACGCCCGAACTGGCCGACGTTCAGGCGACGGTCGATGGCGAGACCACAATGGAGCCGGCCAGCAACTAAGCGTTGTTACGTCGCGACGTTGATTGGCGTTCGTAACGAACGCCTTCGCGGACCGGGTGTCGTCCCGGTCCGCCTTCTTTGAACGGGGAAGTGATGAGTTTCGGAACGCTCTTCCTGGCGGTTATCGCCATTGCCGCGGTCGCATTCGCGCTGTCGCGCCGCAAGGTTCTCGGCCTGGCACAAGGCGACCGGCGGCGCTTGCATTCCCTGCCGCATTACCACGGCATGCACGCCATGCTACTCGCAGCGGTTCCCGCACTGTTGCTGCTGTTCGGCTGGACCGTCCTGCAGCCGGTCGTCGTGGACCGAGTCGCCGTATCGCACTTCTCCGGCGAGAAATACGATACGTCGGGCGAGCGTTCGCTGGCCATGAGCGAAGTGCGCCGGGTCGCGGAATCGATCGACGCGCTCGTCAGGGGCGGCAAGCTCGGCACCAGTGAATTGGAGACACTGAGCGATGAGGATCTTGGCCGCGAACTCGACGATACCGGCATTCCGGTCCTGTCCGATCTTCCGCCGCAGATCATAGACTCCGCCCGAATTTACCGTTCCGTCTCTGCCACCGGCGATCTCATCAAGCTGGGGCTCGTTCTTCTTCTGGCGCTGGCTGGCGCAGCCTATGGCTATTCGGCTGCCCATCCTGATCTTCGTGCCCGTAACCGAACGGAAATGGGGGTGCGTGGCCTACTCGTCGCAGCCGCCTGCGTGGCCATCTTTACGACGTTCGGCATCGTTCTTTCGCTGCTGTTCAACACGATCGAATTCTTCCGGATTTATCCGGCCGGTGAGTTCTTCTTCAGCCTGACCTGGAGCCCGAGCTTCGGCGGCGGCTCCGAGCTCGGCATCATCCCGCTTCTGTGGGGCACGCTCTATATTTCTCTCATTGCGCTGCTCGTCGCCGTACCGCTCGGCCTGTTCTCCGCGATCTATCTTGCGGAATACGCCCATCCGAAATTCCGCTCGGCAGCCAAGCCTCTTCTGGAAGTTCTGACGGGCATACCGACCATCGTCTACGGGCTTTTCGCTCTCCTTATCGTCGGGCCGGCTCTGTCATCGGTGTTCGGGCGCGGCGGCATGGGATGGATGCCGAGCGACACGGCCGTCATCACCGCCGGCCTCGTCATGGGCATCATGCTCATTCCCTTCGTGTCGTCGCTTTCCGACGATGTCATCAACGCCGTGCCACAGGCCATGCGCGACGGATCATACGGTCTCGGCGCCACCAAGAGCGAAACGGTGCGCAAGGTGATCGTGCCAGCCGCGCTGCCGGGCATAGTCGGTGCGATCCTTCTGGCTGCATCGCGGGCGATCGGTGAGACGATGATCGTGGTGCTGGGCGCAGGCGCAGCCGCCAGAATGTCACTCAATCCGTTCGAGGCAATGACCACCGTGACCGCCAAGATCGTCAGTCAGCTAACGGGCGACGCCGATTTCGCCAGCCCTGAAGCGCTTGTCGCTTTCGCGCTGGGTATGACCCTCTTCATCGTGACCCTTGGGCTGAACATTGTGGCCCTTGCCATCGTCCGCCGTTACCGGGAGCAGTACGAATGAGCGACACGACCGTTCCATTGGAATCGCAGACCGGCCATCGCTCGCTGCTCCTGCCCGACGAAAAGCTGAAAAAGCGCCGCCGCAGCGAAACATGGTTCAAGATGCTCGGCCTTGGCGCCGTGATCACCGGCCTGTTCTTCCTGGTCATTCTGATTGCCTCCATCGTCTACAATGGCGTGCCGGCCTTCACGCAGACCTACCTTACGATTCCGGTCACGCTGCCAGCGGAGAAACTGGACAAGGTCGGCAACCGCAATCCCTCGGACATGCGCAAAGTGTCCACCTTCGGCTACAAGCCGCTTCTGGAGCAGGCGCTCATCGACACGCTTGCCGATCGCGGCATCGAGATGCCGTTCGACGATGCGGGTATCCTCGCCGACCTGTTATCGGACGGTGCGGCAGCAGGAGTACGCCGACAAGTCCTCGACAATCCCGACCTCGTCGGACAAACCGTCGAGTTCGACCTGCTCGCCTCCAGCCGGATCGACGGCTATTACAAGGGACGCGTCGACCGCGCTTCCGTCAATCGCGGCATGGTTCTGACCTCCGTCCACCTCGATGTGGCAGACGCGCTGAAAGAGGAAGGCCTGGTCGAGCGGCGGTTCAATCTGGACTTCATTATCGGCGCCGATGCATCGGATAATCGCCCGGAGCAGGCCGGGGTCGGGGTCGCGCTTCTTGGCTCGCTCTTCATGATCCTCGTCGTGGTGGCGCTGGCGGTGCCGATCGGCGTGGCAGCCGCCATCTATCTGGAAGAGTTCGCGCCGCAGAACCGCTTTACCGATTTGATCGAGGTGAACATCTCGAACCTGGCGGCCGTGCCGTCCATCGTTTTCGGTATTCTGGGTCTGGCCGCCTTCATTCAGTTCGCCAACCTGCCACAATCCGCGCCGCTGGTCGGCGGCCTGGTTCTGACCCTGATGAGCCTGCCGCAGATCATCATTCCGGCGCGCGCGGCCTTGAAGGCGGTTCCGCCTTCCATCCGCCAGGCGGCGCTCGGCATCGGCGCATCGCGCAATCAGATGGTCTTCCAGCATGTTCTGCCGCTTGCCATGCCGGGTATTCTCACGGGCGTCATCATCAGTCTGGCGCAGGCGTTGGGCGAGACAGCGCCGCTTCTTCTCATCGGCATGGTCGGCTATATAGCCTCCAACTATCCGGACGGCTTTCTGGACGGTTTCGTCTCGCCCAATTCGGCCTTGCCCGCGCAAATCTACGAATGGAGCAAGCGCGCCGATCCGGCCTTCTATGAACGGGCCTGGGGCGGTATCATCGTGCTGCTCGTCTTCATGCTCGCCGTCAATATTCTCGCGGTGGTGTTGCGACGCCGGTTCGAGCGCCGCTGGTAATTTCAAGGAACGGGAACGTCATGGACGCTATGGCTCACACGGACCAGATATCGATGTCTCAATCGGAAACGCTTACCGAGGCGAGCGACAACAAGATCGCCGCGCGCAGCGTGGATGTCTTCTACGGCAAGAACCACGCCATCAAGAATGTTGATGTCGATATTGACGACAAGACGGTCACCGCCTTCATCGGCCCGTCCGGCTGCGGCAAGTCGACTTTTCTGCGCTGCCTGAACCGTATGAACGACACGATCGACATTGCGCGTGTCGAGGGCGATATCCTTTTGGACGGTGAAGATATTTACGATAAGCGGGTCGATCCCGTGCAGCTTCGCGCTCGGGTCGGTATGGTTTTTCAGAAGCCCAACCCGTTTCCCAAATCGATCTATGACAATGTCGCCTACGGCCCGCGTATCCACGGGCTGACGCGGAACAAATCCGAACTGGACGATATTGTCGAAGCATCGCTCCGCCGTGCTGCGCTCTGGGACGAAGCGAAGGATCGGTTGAAGGAATCCGGCACAGGGATGTCGGGTGGCCAGCAGCAGCGCCTTTGCATCGCGCGGGCAGTGGCCACGCAACCGGAAGTCCTTCTGATGGACGAGCCGTGTTCTGCGCTCGACCCGATTGCAACAGCGCAGATCGAGGAACTGATCGACGAGTTGCGCCAGAATTTCTGCGTGGTGATCGTCACGCACTCCATGCAGCAGGCGGCGCGTGTCAGCCAGAAGACGGCGTTTTTCCATCTGGGCGAGATGGTCGAGTACGGCGACACCGAGAAGATCTTCAACTCGCCTGAAGACAAGCGCACCGAAAGCTACATTACCGGACGTATCGGATAGAGGCCTCGATCCCGAACCGAACGACGGCAGAATGGTTCGATCCTATCATAACAGGCTCCAAGCGAGGACGCTGTGAACGACAAACCCCATATCGCATCCGCCTTCGACCGCGATCTCGAAGCCATCCAGGCCAAGCTCATGCAGATGGGCGGCTATGTGGAGAACGCCATCCGCAACTCCGCCAACGCACTGCGCACCCGCGATCTCGAGCTTGCCGACCAGGTTCGCGAAGACGACCGGCAGATCGACGAGCTGGAAGCGGAGATCAACGAGGATTGCGCCCGGCTGGTCGCTCTTCGCCAGCCGGTCTCATCCGACCTTCGGTTGGCGCTTTCCGTCATGAAGATCGCCGGCAATCTGGAACGGGTCGGCGACTACGCAAAGAACATGGCCAAGCGCACCAATCTTCTGGCGCAGATGATGCCGGTTAATGGCGCGACGGGCTCGCTCCAGCGTATGGCCAATGAGGTGCTGTCCATGCTTACGGATGCGCTCGACTCCTATATCCGGCACGACCAGACGCTGGCGGAGAAAGTGCGCCACCGCGATCTTGAAGTCGACCAGATGTACAATGCCATCTTCCGCGAATTCCTGACCTTCATGATGGAAGATCCCCGGAACATCTCGGCCTGCATGCACCTGCATTTCATCGCCAAGAATATCGAACGGATGGGCGATCACGTCACGTCCATAGCCGAACAGGCGATCTATCTCGTGTCCGGCGAACTGCCGTCGGAAGATCGGCCCAAAGCCAATGCGACGGTGGACATGGCGGACGATGCCGTGTTGGGCCACTAATGGGCAGCCGCGCCTCCATTCTCGTCGTCGAAGACGAGCCGGCGCAGCGCGAAGTGCTGCGCTACAATCTGGTCGCCGAGGGTTTCGACGTCGTTCTGGCCGAAACCGGCGACGAGGCGCTCGAACATCTGGCGGAAAGCCAGCCCGATCTCGTCGTGCTGGACTGGATGCTGCCCGGCCCCTCAGGCATCGAAATCTGCCGTCAGATCAAATCGGGGCGCGACAGTCGCAACACGCCGGTCATCATGCTTTCGGCCCGGACAGAGGAGGGCGACCGTGTACGTGGCCTCGATATCGGCGCGGATGATTACATTACCAAGCCGTTTTCGGTAGCCGAACTGATCGCGCGCATCCGCAAGGAATTGCGCCGCACCCATCCGGTCGCAGTAGGCGAGCGGATCGAGCATGACGATCTGGTGCTCGATGCGGGCCGTCATCTGGTTGAGCGCGACGGTCAGCGCATTTCGCTCAGCACCACGGAGTTCCGCCTGCTGTCCGTGCTGATCGAGCGTCCCGGCCGAGTCTTCAGCCGCGAACAACTCTTGAACCGCGTCTGGGGGCACGATCTGGACGTGGAAACACGGACGGTCGATGTGCATGTCGGGCGGCTCCGCAAGGCCCTGCGCCGTCATGGCGGGGACGATCCTATCCGCACCGTGCGCGGTGAAGGCTACGCGCTCGGCTGATCCAGATCGGCTCCGTTCAGAAGACACCCATCGCAAGACCTGCGGCGAGCGTCTGACCGAGTTCCGCGCAGCGGTCGAGATCGGCTTTCGGGATCATCTTTTGGGCCAGGATCTTTTCTCTGGAATCAGCGTTCGTGCAGACGATCAGCGGTTCTGCGACGGGCTTGAGCCGCCAGCCCTTTGCGATCCGAGCCGTTTGGCGCGCAGCGTTTTCACCGTCGGTGCCGGCGCATACCATTTGCGCATAGGGTCGCCCTTCGATCTTCCCAAGGACCGGATAATAGCTCCGGTCGTAGAAATCCTTCATCATGCCGGCGATAGCCGCCAGATTTTCCGGTGTTGCGAAAAGATAGGCGTCGGCTTTCAAAAGATCGTCCGGACCGGCTTGTGCGGTCTGTTTGACGGTCAGTTCGACCTCTTCGCTGCCAGCCGCTTCGGTGGCTGCCTCGACCATCTGTCGGGTGCCACCCGTCTTCGAATGATAGACGATCAGAAGCGACGGCATGAGGCGCTCCGCTAGCCGTCCGCCAGAGCCAGAAGGGTAAGGATACGGCGCGCCGCCAGCTCGTAACCCTGCACCCCGCAACCGACGATGATGCCGTCCGCCCGACCGCTGATATAGGAATGGTGGCGAAAGGCCTCGCGCTTGTGAACGTTCGAAATATGCACCTCGAACACCAGCCCCTCATAGGCGTTAAAGGCATCGAGAAGCGCGATCGATGTATGGGTGAAGGCGCCGGGATTGACGATGATCGCAGCAATGCCGTCACGCGCCTCATGAACCCGGTCGATCAGTTCATATTCCCGGTTGGATTGCTCTGCCCGAAGGGTGTGACCGGCACTTTCGATCAGATCGCGTACCGAAGCTTCGACATCCGATAGCGTCTCATGGCCATAGACGTCCGGCTCGCGCGTGCCCAAGAGATTGAGGTTCGGGCCGTTTAGAAGAAGGATATTCGCCACGATTGTCTCCGGTATGCCAGCCATTGGTCCCTTGCCTTCAGCTATCGGCGAAGATCGTGCACACGGCAAGCCCTGGATGTTTTCAGGCAGGCGAAGGGCTGACACTATTCGTCCATACGGACAATCTGCCGTTGACGGCCGAGCCCTTCGACTTCCAGTTCCATCACGTCGCCCGGCTTCAGATAGACCGGCTCCGGCTTCATGCCCATACCAACGCCCGGTGGCGTGCCCGTCGCGATAATGTCGCCGGGATGAAGCGTGAAGAGTTCCGACAGATGCGCGATGATCCGGGCAATCGTGAAGACCATGGTCCGGGTCGAGCCGTCCTGCATGGTCCGGCCGTTGACCGCGCAGCGCAGGGAAAGGTTCTGCGGATCGGGGATTTCGTCGGCCGTCACCAGCCACGGGCCGACCGGGCCAAACGTGTCGCAACTTTTTCCCTTGGTCCATTGGCCGGAGAGCCTGCCCTGAAAGCGGCGCTCGGAGACGTCGTTGACGACGCAGTAGCCGGCGACATGCGAAAGGGCGTCGGTTTCGGAGACATATTTTGCGGGACTTCCGATCACGACGCCAAGTTCGACCTCCCAGTCGGATCGTCTGGAACCGCGCGGCAGAACCACATCGTCATTGGGTCCGTTGATCGCGCTGTTCGCTTTCATGAAAAGGATGGGATGTTCGGGAAGATCGAGCCCGGTTTCGGCGGCATGATCGGCATAGTTCAGACCGATACACATGAATTTACCGATTCTGCCGACGGGCGGGCCAAAGCGGGGCTCACCATTGACGAAAGGCAGGTCGCTTGCATCAAGGCCGGCAAGATGGCCAAGGCTCTCAGGCGAAAGCGTTGCGCCGGTAATGTCCTCCACCTCGCCGGAGAGATCGCGCAGCGTTCCTTCTTGGTCGATAAGGCCCGGTTTCTCCCTGCCCCGCTCGCCGTAGCGCACCAGTTTCATCGCGTATCGCCCTCAAAATTTTCGCTCTTGCACCATGAAGTAGAAAGAAGCAGGTGAGCGTCAAAACCCGCTGTCGTCCGTCGCCCGCGAGGGAACGGCAGGCGGAAGAGAACGAATGGAGGGGACTTTCATGGTCGGGCTGGCATCGAAAGCGCGCGAAGACCGTCTGACGCTTGCCATCGTGCTCATGCTGCTGGCTTATGCGACGTTCTCGATGGTGGACGCCAGCGCCAAATGGATGGGGCAGGCGGGACTCGCCGCTCTTCAGATCGCTTTCATGCGCTATGCGGTGCATCTTGTTCTCACGATTGGGCTGATCGGCCTTGGCGGGCTCAGTTTTGACCGGTTCGCATCCGACAAGATCGGGCTCGTCATTTTGCGCGCCCTTCTCCTGGTCGGCACGTCGGTGACGAATTTCATCGCCGTGAGATATCTGCCGCTCACCCTGACGGCGACGATCGGATTCTCCGCGCCGATCATCGTCTGCGCGCTGTCCTGGCCGATCCTCGGCGAACGGGTCGGTCCCTGGCGCTGGGCCGCGATCCTGGTCGGGTTCTTCGGTCTGCTCGTGGCCATCCGACCGTTTGGGGCGACGCTGCACTGGGCTGTCTTCATTTCGTTGGGCACCGCCATCTGCATGGCCTTCTATGCGTTACTCACGCGGCGATTGTCCGGCGCGGTCTCTCCGACGACCATGCAGTTCTACAGTGGTCTCGTCGGTACTGTCGTTCTAGCGCCATTCGCCTTTCTGTTCTGGCAGACGCCGGACACTGCGATGGAATGGGTTATGCTGTTCGCGATCGGTCTGCTCGGCTGGGCGGGTCACGAAGTGTTCGCACGCGCGCACGGCTTCGCCGAGGCAGGTGTCCTGACGCCCTTCTCCTACTCCTTTCTGGTCTGGATGACCCTGTGGAGCGCGCTTCTCTTCGGCCAGTATCCGGACGGTCTGACAGTGCTCGGCGCATCGATCGTTTCCGGAGCGGGGCTGTTCATCTGGGCGCGCGAACGGTGGCTTCGAAAAGCGCGGCGGATCGACTTCAACAGGTAAGATTGTCTTGTTTTGACGACAGGTTCTTCGCCTGCCAGTTTCCCCTTGACCGATCCTGGACAATGCGAAAGCCTAAACTCATTGTGCAGTTGCGGCATAAATCCGACACTTTGGGGAAGCGAACGGTCTTGCATTCGAACGGGAATGACCACCAAACCGCCATGCTCTCTGTCGAAGGGCTGACCAAACGCTTCGGCACACTCGTCGCCAACGATGCGGTCGACCTTGTCATCACGCCCGGTGAAATTCATGCGCTTCTCGGCGAGAACGGCGCTGGCAAATCCACCTTCGTCAAAATGCTGTTCGGCTCCCTCCGACCGGATGCCGGCATCATCCGCTGGGAGGGCCAGCCGGTTTCGATCCACACGCCAGCCGAGGCCCGGGCTCTCGGCATCGGCATGGTGTTCCAGCATTTTTCGCTCTTCGAAGCGTTGACGGCGGGCGAAAACATTGCGCTCGCCTTCGAGGGCGGCGGTACCGGCCACGGCGCTATCGGGCAAAAGGCGCGGGAGGTCTCGGAAACCTATGGCCTGCCGATCGATCCGGACGCGCTTGTCGGCGAGCTTTCGGTGGGCGAGCGGCAGAGAATCGAAATCGTTCGCTGCCTGATGCAGGATCCAAAGCTCATCATTCTGGACGAACCGACTTCGGTTCTGACGCCACAGGAGGCAGAAAAGCTGTTCGAGACGCTGGAGCGGCTGAAGGGCGAGGGGCGCAGCGTTCTCTATATTAGTCACCGGTTGGACGAGGTGCGCCGGCTGTGTGATCGGGCGACCGTCCTTCGCCATGGCAAGGTCGTGACCCATTGCACGCCGAGCGAAGAAACCGCATCCAGCCTCGCCGCGATGATGGTCGGCGAGGAGGTCGAAGGGTTTTCGCGCACCGCCTCGTCCAATCATGCGTCCGCCCGGGCCGTGCTCCGGTTGAACGGGTTGAGCCTGCCGGCAGCGTCACCCTTTGCGGTGCCGCTGAAAAATGTCGATCTGACTGTGCCAGCCGGTATGGTTATTGGCATTGCCGGGGTCGCCGGCAATGGACAGGGCGAACTTTTCGAGGCGGTCTCGGGCGAGGTTCTCCAAAACGATGCAGGCATGGTTGCGATCGACGGAACCGATGCCGGTCAGATGGATATCGAGGGGCGCCGCGCTCTTGGGGCAGCGTTCGTGCCGGAAGAGCGGCTCGGCCACGGCGCTGCGCCAGCCATGCCTCTCACGGACAATCTTTTCCTGTCGCGTCACGGCACCGATAGCGGCAGCTTCACCGGCACGCTCGGTAATATTCTGAAGGGCAAGCTGAAGACAGTGGCCGCTCACATCTCCGCCACCATGGATGTGCGTAAGGGGGCACCGGACCCGCACGCCTCCGCGCTTTCAGGCGGTAATCTGCAAAAATTTCTCGTCGGCCGCGAACTGGATCGTGAACCGCTTCTAATAGTCGTCAACCAACCGACCTGGGGCGTCGATGCTGGCGCTGCCGCACGAATACGGGGCGCGCTTGCAGAGGTGGCGCGACGAGGCGGGGCGGTGCTGGCGATCAGCCAGGACCTCGACGAACTATTCGAGATCGCCGATGCCATCGCCGTCATGCATCATGGACGCATGTCCAAACCGATCCCGATCGAAGACGCCACGCGAGAGAAAATCGGCCTTTTGATGGGCGGCGCCGATCCGGATCACACCGAATTGGACGAGGTGCAGATATAATGATCGCGCTGGATAAACGTCCAAATCCGTCTGCCCTTTACGCTACACTGTCGCCGTTCATTGCGCTGGCGCTGACCCTGATTGCCGGAGTGATCCTGTTCCTGGCGATCGGGAAAAGCCCCGCCGCCGCGCTCTATGCCTATTTCATCGAGCCGCTGACAGAGGGTTGGTCGCTCCACGAACTGGCGGTCAAGGCAACGCCGCTGATCCTGATCGGCGCGGGCCTCTGCATCGCGTTTCTATCGGGTAACTGGAATATCGGCGCGGAAGGCCAACTCGTCATGGGAGCGATTGCCGGGGCTCTGGTGCCGGTCCTGATGCCGGAATTCCGCAACATTCTTACCCTGCCGCTGATGCTATGTCTCGGCATGTTGGGCGGCGCCCTATGGGCGTCGGTTCCGGGCCTTCTCAAGGCAAAGTTCGGCACGAGCGAAATTCTGACCAGCCTGATGCTGGTCTATGTGGCGCAACTCTTTTTGGACTGGCTGGTGCGAGGGCCCTGGCGCGATCCCGCCGGTTATAATTTTCCGCAGACGGTGCGCTTTTCGCCCGAAGCGACAATGCCCGCGATCGACTATGCGTCGGGGCGCGCCCATTGGGGCTTCGGAATCGCGATCATCGTCGCGCTGGCGCTCTGGTATATGCTGGCGCGCACGCGCCGCGGCTTTTCCTTGCGGGTAACCGGGCAGAGCCCGCGCGCGGCGCGGTTCGGCGGGTTTTCACCGGGCCGGACGACCATGTTCGCCTTCCTTCTGTCCGGCGCGCTTGCTGGCCTTGCAGGTATCATCGAGGTGTCCGGCGCCATTGGGCAATTACGCCCGACCATCTCACCGGGCTACGGCTTCACCGCCATCATCGTGGCGTTTCTCGGCCGCCTGAACCCTGCCGGCGCCATTCTCGCCGGACTGGTTCTGGCACTCTCCTATCTCGGCGGAGAGGCAGCGCAGATCACCCTCGGCGTCTCCGACAAGATCGCACGGGTGTTCCAGGGCATGATTCTCTTCTTCGTGCTGGGTTGCGACACGCTTATCAATTACCGCATCCGGCTAAAGGGCGCGTCGGTGAGTGGGACGGCGGCCGTGACGCCGGCCGCCACGGTCGGTCCGGAGCAAAAGCGCGACATCGATGCGGCAGCCGGAGCAGTGCCGGAGGCGGGACGCCATGCTTGAAGCCATCCTGATCTCCATCGCCACCGCCGCGACGCCGCTCTTTCTGGCAGCCATCGGCGAACTCGTCTCCGAACGCGCCGGCGTTCTGAATCTCGGTGTCGAGGGCATGATGGCGATGGGCGCCGTCACAGGGTTCGGCATCGGGCTTGCGACAGGATCGCCGCTCATCGGAGCGCTGGCGGCGGTGATCGTCGGGGCCGTCTTCTCGCTGCTCTTTGCGTTTCTGACGCTGACGCTGGCCTCCAATCAGGTCGCGACAGGCCTGGCGCTGACGCTGCTCGGACTCGGCGTATCGGGCCAGATCGGCGAAGCCTATGTCGGCCAACCGGGCGTGCGTATGGGGCCGGTTTTTCTCGGGCTCGATCCGATCTTCTGGTTCTCACTCGTCCTGCTGGTCGTGGTGGCGTGGTTCCTGTTCCACACCAAGCCGGGCCTGAAGGTACGCGCGGTCGGCGACAGCCATGTCTCGGCTCACGCCCTCGGCGTGCCCGTTATCGCTATCCGCTATGCGGCGGTTGCCTTCGGTGGTGCATGTGCCGGCCTTGCCGGCGCATATCTCAGCCTTGTCTATACGCCGCAATGGGTGGAGGCGATGACCGCCGGACGCGGTTGGATCGCGCTAGCGCTCGTCGTCTTCGCCTCCTGGCGGCCCGTTCGCGTGCTGGTTGGAGCCTGGCTGTTCGGTGCAATTACCATCGGTCAGCTTCAGATACAGGCGATGAGCCTTTCGACTATCGCCGGGTTCGCCGCGCCGCTCGACAGCATTGTCGGTGCGCTCAAATCCGTGCCAAGCCAGTTTCTTTCGTCTCTTCCCTATCTTGCCACTGTCGTCGTTCTAGTGCTGATCTCCAGGAACCGCCGCCTGGCGCTGGTTAATACACCTGCTTGCCTTGGTCAGCCCTTTGTCCCGGACCGCTAGGTCCAGCCCTATCCGCAATCCAGAGAAAGGTCCGAACTCATGAAACGACTTACAACGCTTCTTGCGGCGTCCGCCGCGATGGTCTTCGCCTCAGCCGGCGGCGCATCCGCCCAGATGGACAAGGTGAAAGCCTGCTTCATCTATGTCGGCCCGGTCGGCGATTTCGGCTGGTCTTACCAGCACGATCAGGGCCGCAAGCAGGTCGAGGAAGAACTCGGCGACAAGGTCGAGACGGCCTTTCTGGAAAGCGTGCCGGAAGGCGCCGATGCAGAGCGCGCGATCGAACGCTTCGCACGGTCCGGCTGCAATATCATCTTCACGACCTCATTCGGCTATATGGACGCGACCAATGCCGTCGCAGGCCGCTTTCCGGACGTGAAGTTCGAACATGCGACGGGCTACAAGCGCGAGCATGACAATGTCTCGACCTATAATTCGAAGTTCTACGAAGGCCGCTACGTTCAGGGCGTGATCGCCGGACAGCTGACCGAGAGCAACACGATCGGCTACATCGCCTCCTTCCCGATCCCCGAAGTCGTGCGCGGCATCAACTCCTTCTATATCGGTGCGCAGAGCGTCAATCCCGACGTGAAGGTCAATGTGGTCTGGGCCAACACCTGGTTCGATCCGGGCAAGGAAGCCGATGCCGCCAAGGCGCTGATCGACCAGGGTGCCGACATCATTACCCAGCACACCGATTCCACGGCGCCGATGCAGGTTGCAGCCGAGCGGGGCATCAAGGCGTTCGGTCAGGCCTCCGACATGATCAATTTCGGTCCGGAAACGCAGTTGACGTCGATCATCGACGATTGGGGCCCGTATTATGTGGAGCGGATCAAAGCGCTGCTCGACGGCAATTACGAACAGTCGGATACCTGGCACGGCTTTGCCGAAGGCAATGTTCGCATGGCGCCCTATACGAACATGTCTGACGATGTGAAGGCCGATGCGGAAGAGGCGGAAAAGAAGATCACCAGCGACGAGTTGGAGCCGTTCAGCGGACCGCTCAAGAAGAAGGACGGCTCGGACTTCCTCGCCGAGGGTGAACGGGCCGATGATGGCGCCCTTCTCGGCATGAACTTCTATGTCGAAGGGATCGAAGGCGACCTGCCGAACTGATAGAGTTCTCCAAGAGTATCGAGAGAGCCGCCGGATTTTGTCCGGCGGCTCTTTCCGTGCAGAAAACCGCCCGCTTGCGGCGTATGTTAAAACTGCTAAATTAATATAGGTTACGAAAGGGCCGATATTGACCGGACCGACACATACCGCCTTGACCATCGCCGGATCGGATTCTGGTGGCGGCGCAGGTATTCAGGCTGATTTGAAGACGTTCAGCGCGCTCGGTGTCTATGGCGCGTCCGCCATTACCGCGATCACTGCCCAAAACACGCGCGCGGTCACGGCGGTCCGGACTCTCGATCCGGAGATCGTCGTTGCGCAGATCGAAGCGGTCCTGTCGGATATTGACGTCCACGCCATAAAGATCGGGATGCTGGGAACGAGCGAACTGACCCGCGCGGTCGCTCGCGCGATCGCCGGGTATGATGGGCCGATCGTGCTCGATCCCGTCATGGTCGCCAAGTCTGGCGATCGTCTGCTCGATGAGGATGCCGTCGCCGCTTTACGCGAACATCTTCTGCCGCGCGCAACGATTTTGACGCCTAATCTGCCGGAAGCGGCGGCCTTGACGGATGGTAGCGAAGCCACCGAACAAGATATGATGGAAAAGCAGGGTAGAGCGCTTCTGGCTTATGGCTGTCAGTCCGTTCTCGTCAAAGGCGGGCATGGAACCGGGCCGACCTGTACCGATCTTCTAATCGACGCCGGTGGCAGCGAGGCCTTCGTATCGAAACGGCTGGACACCGCGAATACTCATGGAACCGGCTGCACGTTCTCATCAGCTATAGCTGCTGAAATGGCCAAGGGCGCCGCGCCGCGGCGGGCCGTGGCCACCGCTCATAGCTGGCTGGTCCGCGCGATCGAAGGGGCCGACACGCTCACAATCGGTCACGGTCATGGGCCTGTTCACCATTTCATCGATTTATGGAATAGTTCGCGCATCGGACCGGGACGACCGATAAAAATATGAGGGGAATGGATATGTCGGCCCAGGTCGATGGCGGCAAAGATGCCGATGCGTGCAACGAGGATATCGCCCTCGCCGGGGTTGGACCCTACCTTCTGAATGGTCGTGACCACGGACAGTTGACGGAAGACGAAACCGAAATCCTGTCAGGGCGGATTCTGGAAGAACGTATGGTGCCGGCGCGCCAAACGCTGGTGCGCAACGGCGACACGCTGGATTTTTCGATGCTTTGCGTCGAAGGCATCATTTCGCGGTTTCTCGATGACGCCAGCGGTCGTCGCCAGCTTCTGTCCATCCATTTCGCCGGCGATTTTCTCGATCTGCACGCCTATCCGCTGAAATCGCTCGATCATGATGTCGGCACGCTCACCGATGTGCGGGTGGCGCTGATGCGGCACACCGATCTGGAAGCCTTGCAGCACGAACATCCTTCGATCATGCGCAAGCTGTGGTTCGCGACGCTTCTGGATGCGGCGCTCCATCGCAAATGGGTCTGGCGTCTCGGGCGGCTCCGGGCAGTATCACGCGTCGCACACTTCTTTTGCGAGTGCCATGCGCGCCTGACGGGCGTCGGCCTCTCCAAAGGCAACTCCTTCGATCTGGGGCTGACACAGGCGGACCTTGCCGATGTCTCGGGGCTGACCGTCGTTCACACCAACCGCGTGCTCCGGGAGCTTCGCGAGCGCGGCCTCGCCACATTCCGCGACAGCACCGTCGATATCGATGATCTGAGCGCCCTCTGGAAGCTCGGCCAATTCGACCCGGCCTATCTCTATCTCAGCGAGGAAGCCTTGAAACGTGTCTGGGGCCAAGGCGAAGGCGACCCCCTTACCAGCCGCTCCAATGTCGGCTTTTCCGACCGGAGCGGTCTCGATCCGGCCGGGTTCGACAAGCGTGCGAACGATTCGCGTCGAGACGTTTAGACAAACCCTTGCAACGATTGACGCTTAATGAAGCTTTGTTTCGGCCTTGCGGCCAATGCACGATCGATTAACGATGAAGTTCAAATCTGACGAACAAAAGGGAGTTCCAGTCTTATGGCAGTGGTCGAGACCCGGACGGACGGGGAAGTCGGTATAATCACGGTCAATCGGCCGGAGGCGCTGAACGCGGTCAATGACGAGGTGATCGACGGATTGGTCGAGGCGGTCGAGACATTCGACGCCGACGACAGGATCGGCGCCATGATCATCACAGGCGGAGGCGAGAAAGCCTTCATCGCCGGGGCCGACATCAAGGCCATGTCCGAACGCAGCTACATGGACATGTTCAAGGACAACAAGATGGGAGAACTGTCGCGCCTGACCCGGGTGCGCAAACCGATCATCGCCGCTGTCAATGGATTCGCTCTCGGCGGTGGCTGCGAGATCGCCATGATGTGCGACTTCATCATCGCTTCCGAGAAAGCCAAGTTCGGCCAGCCGGAAATCCGGCTCGGCGTCATTCCGGGCTGGGGTGGCACGCAGCGTCTGACGCGCGCCATCGGCAAGGCCAAAGCAATGGATCTGGTTCTGACCGGGCGTATGATGGACGCCGAGGAAGCCGAGCGCTCCGGCCTGGTTTCGCGGGTCGTGCCCGCTGGCAGCCTGATGGAAACGGCGTTGGAGGCGGCCCGGACGATTGCCGGCTTCAGCGCCCCGGCCGTCATGATCGCGAAGGAAGCAGTCGATCGGGCCATGGAAACGACATTGGCGGAGGGGCTCCTCTTCGAACAGCGGCTCTTCTATTCGCTTTTTGCGACCGAGGATCAGAAAGAGGGTATGGCCGCCTTCATCGAAAAGCGTCAGCCGAGCTTCAAGAACAAGTGAAACGAATGACAGTAGGCGGTCTTGTGTCGCCTGCTGTCGCCCTGCCGTGGTCTGAAAACCGAGGCTGCTACTACGCCGCCCCCAGCGCGGTGTTGTCTTCGCAGAACATGTTGTAGATGAGCTCGATCAAAGTCGACGTCTGCGGGTCGGCAATCGAATAGTAGATCATTCTTCCATCGCGGCGCGTATCCACCAGATCGTCGGCGCGCAATCGCGCCAATTGCTGGCTGACAGCCGCCTGAGGCATATTGAGGATCGTTTCGAGTTCCGAAACGGACTTCTCACCCTGCGACAGAATACACAGAATGATAAGGCGCGATTCATGCGAGAGCGCCTTGAGAAAGTCCGCCGCACGCCTCGCGTTTTTCAAGTAATCGGACTGCACATCCGCCGGTGTATCTGCACTCAGTTTGGGAAGGGGCATAGGGCAACCGTATCAGGGCACATAAAGTAAGGAACTATACCGGCACTCTTCGAAAGGTGCCAGTCACTGTCAGGATGCTTTCCATGTTTCCCCGGGTCGCGGCGCCACAAAACGCTTCGGATCGATGTCGCGGGCCTGCAGGGCTTCGGCAAGCAGGGCAGGAGGTTCATCGATCGGCTCGCCCGTCAGTTTGAACGTTCCCCAATGATAAGCGATGGCGTTCTCGGCTTCGAGATCACCAAAAGCGGCCACCGCTTCTTCCGGGTCCTGATGGGAGTAAGACATGAACCAGCGCGGATCATAGGCGCCGATGGGTAGCAGGGCGAGCCGGAACGGACCGGCTCCATCACGCGCCGCGCGGAAGTGGCTGCCATCGGCATAACCGGTATCCCCGGCGAAGTAGATATTGCCAGCCGGCGTCCGCAGCGAGAACGCGGCCCATAACGCCATTCGCCGGTCTCTTACGCCGCGCGCCGACCAGTGATGCGCCTGATGAAGCCGAATGGCGACGTCAGGCGATACGTCCGTTTCGTCGCCCCAATCGAAAGCGGAAACATCGATATCCGTGGCGAATGCGCGCAGGATGGTGTCATTGCCGAGCGGTACAATGAATCGGGGACGGTCACGCGCGACCAGACGTTTGATCGTGGTTTCGTCCATGTGATCGTAGTGATTGTGCGAGAGCAGAACCACATCGATCTTGGGCAGATCGTCAAATGCGATTCCCGGATCGTTCACCCGCTTCGGGCCAGTATATGAAATCGGCGAAGCCCGCTCGGACAAGACCGGGTCAGTCAGGATGTTCAACCCGGCGAGCTGGATCAGGAACGTGGCATGACCGACGAACGATACGCGCAGGTCCCTGCCGCCCACTCGGGGAGGTGGGCGATCCTTTTCACCGGATGGAAAAGACTGTGGCCACTCCGCGCTTTCATTGGTCAGTCGCATCTGGATGAAATCGATCAGGTTCGTCCGCATCGGGCTTCCCGGATTGAAGAAGCGCTCGCCGTCGAAATGGTCGGATTGTGGACCGTCATAATAAGGGTTGGGCCGCGCTGCGCCCCACCCGAAGGCGCCGGCCAGCACCGCTCCTGCTCCAGCCAGGAGAACCTTTCGTCTGGTCGATCTCACGCAACTTCCATTCGTGCTCGTGTCTCTTTGCGCAGCGAAATAGGACATGTCGGCCATCCGGCGAACGAATTGCAGAACGGCCACAGGGGAATCTGCAAGGCAGGCGGCTTTTCCGCGACGGGTTTGCCCCGGATGTGAGGAGGAATAATTGTCGAACAACGCGTCAGAAGCAAAGCGACTGGGCAAATGGCAACGGAACGATTTTCGCATCCGTACATTGCAGCCTAGTGTTTCATGAAAGGACACGTTCGGCTTGCCTTTATCACGACTCCAGCCGCACCGCTCTTCGGCGGTCATTGCGGTTCGTTCGGTTCGCGGTCTGCGCCGATAGCCTGGTCCTTTCATTCGAAGGCGAGTGAAACATTGGGCCGCCGCCGGCCCAAAGGAGTACAGCGTAGTCATGCAACCCTTGTCAGCGCGGGTGATCGATCGCTTGAACGACACGATGCGGCTCGATGTTGTCAGCCGCCGCACCCCCGCAATTCGCAACGATGATTCCGATCTGGCCGCCCTTTGCGAGGCGGCCGCACTGGCGCTGAATACCTGTTACGGCTTCTTCTCGTTCATTCACGCCGATCATCAAAGGTTGGTCGGCTGCTACGGCATGGACTGCCAGAATGTGCCGATCGAGCAGTCCATCTTCGTGCATGGGATGGGTGACGATGAGATCGGGCCCCTTATCATTCCCGACCTTGCGAAGGACCACCGCTTCCAGGACAGTCCATTGCTCAACCGTACGCTCAATCTGCGGTTCTACGCCGGTTTTCCGGTTTTGATCGAAGGCGAACTGGTGGGAACGCTGTGCGTCGCAGACCGTGCACCGCGAGAGGAGCAGCCCCATCGCATCGGGGCGATCATGGAGCGACTTTCGCAGGTTGCGAGCGCCCTGATCGCCAGCAAGGAAGCGGAGTTGCGTGCCGCACAGATGACGCTCAATCTGGTGCGTAGCCAGCGTCGCCACGATCTGGCGCTGCGCGCAGCTCGGGTTGCGACCTGGACCTGGAACCGGGAGACCAACACGGTGGAAGCGGATCGGCTGTTTCGCCGCATGCTGGATGTCGGCGAAGACACTGACCTAGCCATCGCAGATGTTGAAACTGCGATGAAGCCTGCGCATCGGAGCGCGTTGATTAAATCCATCGCCAACAGCCTGGACGACGACAGAGAATTCTCCGTCGAAGCGCCCTTGCTGAACGAGCGAACGGTCAGCCTTTTCGGTCGGGTTCTGGATCTGCCCGATCAGGCCCCGAATCAACAGATCGTTTACGGTGTTGCCATCGACGTAACCGATCGGCAATTGGCCGATGAAAAACGGCGTCAGCTCCTGCGTGAACTAAATCACCGGGTGCGCAACACGCTGGCCATGCTGCAGAGCCTCGCCGGACAGACCATGCGCAGGTCCGCCAGCGCCGAAGAGTTCAACGCCGCATTTTCGGGGCGGCTTCAGGCGCTGTCCAACGCCCATCACCTTCTGACGGAGCAGGATTGGGACGCGGTCGAGGTCCATGAACTGTTGCACCAACAGATGGATCCACTCCTCGGCGAGAAACGGCACAGGGTCGCCATTTCCGGCAATTCAGCCACGATCGGTGCGGAAGAGTCCGTTGGCCTCGCCCTGATCGTTCATGAACTGACCACGAATGCTCTGCGTCACGGGGCGCTCGCCGACGGTGAGGGCTCGGTCGCCGTTCAGACAGATATCGTTCGGCGGCCCGACCACGAAGAAGCCGAGACGATCTGCATCGATTGGCGCGAAAGTAGCGCGGCAGTGGCTTGCCTGGAAGAGACCGGCTTTGGACTGCTCCTCATCAAGCGTAGTCTGGACAAGGTAATCGGCGCGACCGTTGATGTTGAGCAGACGCCAGCCGGGGTCCACGCACATATCGCGATGCCGCTGAACAGGCCGCACCGCGCCGGTGGAATTTATTCTGGTTGAAATCGTTCTGCCTTGGAACCTTGAATTGGGTCTTACGTTATCAGGGCAACGGTCGATTATTCCATATTCAAAACCGAAGGGGCGGATCGCATGCCCCGACGACCGCATTGAAATTAGGAGGTATTTATGCTTCGCAAGATGTTTGCAACCACCGCTATTGCCGCGCTCATGACCGCTCCGGTGATGGCTCAGGACGCTACCGAACAGGACAAGGCCAAGGAGATGGAGGCCTCTTCCACGACGACGATGGAAGCGTCTTCCGACTCCATGAGCTCCGACATCAATGAAGAAGACATGCTTGCCTCGACCTTCATTGGCAAGACTGTCTACACATCCACGAATGACGATGCCGAAGCCATTGGCGATGTGGAGGATGTTGTTCTGGACAAGAGCGGCAAAGTCGACGCCGTCGTCGTATCGGTTGGCGGCTTCCTTGGTATCGGTGACAAATCAGTCGCGCTACCGTTCGATCGCCTCAGCATGGAGATGAAAGACGGGGAGCAGTGGATCGTCTCCGACGCTACAAGCGAAGAGCTGAATCAGATGGCCGAGTTCGATGCCGATATGCTGGCGCCGGAACAGCCGGAAGCAGCAATGACCGAAGCCGAAGGCGAGGCCGCTGAAGGTGCGGAAGAAGCTGAGCCGATGGCTGAGGAAGCCGGTCAGGAAACTGAGCAGGCTGCTGAGACCGCGGCGATGGAAACCGAGCAGGCTGCCGAGACTGCCGCAACCGAGACTGAGCAGGCTGCCGATGCGACGGCGAACGAAGCCGAGCAGGAAACCGAAGAGGCGGCTGCCGAAGTCGAGCAGGAGGGTGAGCAAATGGCCGAGCAGGGCCAGGATGCGACCGTCCCGGTTGTTCCCGCCGATGGCGAGCCTGCAGCAACCGAACAGCAGGCCATGGCTGAGCAGCCAAGCCTTCGTGAAAGCATGCAGCCGGCCGACATGGAATCGGTGTCCGTCGAGCAGTTGATCGGCACGACGGTCTATGGCCAGAGTGAGGAAAATCTCGGCGAAATCGGCGATGTGATCCTTGGCGATGACAAGTCCATCGAAGCCTACATCATCGACGTCGGTGGCTTCCTGGGTATTGGCGAAAAGCCGGTCGCCATTTCTCCCGATGCAATCGAATTGATGAAGCAGGCCGAGTCGGACGACTATGCGATCTTCACCAAGTTCACCGAGGAGCAGCTCGACCAGCAGGCCGAATATTCGCAGGAAGAATATGAAGCCAATCCCGACAGCGTCGTTCTGAAGTAAGTTCGGTTTCGACCAAACAATGTGGATTGGGAGAGCCGGCCATTCGTGGCCGGCTCTTTCCTTGCTATCAAAGAGAATGGCGGGAACCCCAGCGCTCGCCTCTCCGTTCACCAATGGGAAAAAAAGAAGGAGACTGTTTCCATGGCCAACACGACTGGCGGCTCGACCTCATCGACCACCAAGAAGCCCGCACACGCGCCCGCGACGACTGGCGATGTCGAAAAAGAAATTGCGCAGCTTCGCGCCGACGTCGCTTCACTGACTGAGACGCTGAAATCGGTTGGTGCTGCAACGGCTCGTGACCTGCAGGGCCGTGCATACGGCAAACGTGACGAGATTTCCGATCAATTGCGGGTCAAAGAAGAAGAGATCAAAGAGCGGGTTCGGGAAAACCCGTTGCAGGCTCTCGGCATTGCGGCGGGTGTCGGCTTTCTCGTTGGTGTGATCTGGCGGAGCTGACCGGCCCATGGGATCTTTCCTTGCTCTTCTCGCCAGCCTTTCGACCGAAGAGCTCAGTGTTCGCCTCGACCGTGCGAAGCGGCTTGGCGTTGCTTATGCAATTGCCGGTGTCCTGGGACTTCTGGCTCTGGCGTCGTTCCTGACAGCGGCCATTGTTTACATCGGGCAGATATACGGCCCGGTAACAGCGGCACTCGCCATTGCAGGGGCGTTGATCGTTCTGGCCCTTATCGTGGTCCTTACCGCTTCGCTGATGAACGCGTCCGCTCGCCGACGGCGCAAGGCCCAGCGCGCTGCGCGTCAGTCGGCGATGGTGGGGGCAGCCGTTCCGCTCGTGCCGGTCATCGTCAAGTCACGTATTCTATTGGGGCTGACCGCTGCTGCGGGTAGCGCTTTTCTTGCTGCGCGCTATTTCGAAATGGGACCGTTCCGCCGGGATCGTTAAGCATCCCGGTGGCGGAGAGATTATTGGTTATTGAGGATTATGATGTCTGAAAAGATGACACCGACCGAAGCACGTCAGGGTCGACGAGGACGTCCGATACTGATTGTCATGGTTATCAGTATCGCGCTGGCTCTTGTCGCATGGTTTTTCGTGGGAATCTACGGAGAAACGATCTCTCCGGACGATGGCAGCCCGGTCGCCTCCGAGAACGCCAATGTTTCCGATGATAACGATCTGAAAGACCAGACGCTTGACGACAAGCCGCCGTCACCAACCATCGAAGAGCCCGCTATTGCACCGGATGCGGCTACCGATGGCGAGACGCTGGAAACGGCGCCTGGCGGAACAACGGGTCAGTTGGAACCGGCGGAAAGCCGCGAACAGAACTGAGCCACTTAATATACTGGCAGAAATCATGGGGGCGCGGTGACGAAACCGCGCCCTTTTTTTCGTCAGTTAGAAGAGATCGATCTCAGGCAGCGGTAGCGCTACCCTTGTCGCTGGCATCGGCTGCTTCGCTCTGCGGGCAAAAAATCGCCCTGAGTTCGCCCGGATGGATGGTCACCACGGTCGGGTTGTTCGGTTCCAGCAATTCACCGTCGAGTGAAGCGCTCACATGATGGAGCTTGCCCTTGAAACGCAGCTTGACCCTATCCCCGGCCTCTTCCCGGAAATCCTGATTGCGCTTCCAGGAACCGAACAGCAGATCCTTCGTCAGCCGTATCGACCCGAACGTACTGAGCGGGCGGCTCCAATAGATACCGAGCTGTCCCGTCGTCAGCTTGTCCGCATAGGGCATGTGCCCTTCGCCATATGGATTGTTGGTCACGGTAATCACCGCAAAGCGGCCCTGCCTGATCCGGCGGCCGTCCACCGTCAGTTCCCCGCGGAACCAGGTCGGATGGAAAAAGACAGCCAGCGCGGCGCGCGTCGAAGCGATGATCTTTCCGATCCTGGAATTGTATTCGATCTCGCTTCGCTTGGCGACGATACGTGGCTGAAGGCCAACGGAAAACTGATGAACGAAGGTTTTGCCGTCCATATCCGCAATATCGCTCGGACGGATGTTCATCTGAGCGAGCGCCGTGGCCGCTTCGTTGATATCGAGAGGAAGGCCAAGCGACCGCGCGAACAAATTCATCGTGCCAGCGGGCAGAACGCCTAAAACTCGCCCCTGGTGCCAGGCGATGCCAGCAGCAGCCGAAACGGTTCCATCCCCGCCGCCCACCACCATAACCTCGCACTCATCCGCCGCGCTTTGCAGGGCCTCGGTAATTTCGGCCCCGCGAACCCGCCGGACCTCGATCTCATGGCCCTGCTTTTCGAACGCGCGACGCAGATGGTCCGAGAATGCGTCAAGATCGGTGGTTCGCAACGTACCGCCATCGACATTGAGCACCGCAATCGTCTTCATCTGGCAACCCTCGCAATCTGACGCCTGATCGCAAACGGGACAGCTTCGAAAAGCCATCCCGTTCGAGACCTGACCGTATTATCTGGCTTCGCTTAGTGAATGAAAGCCCGGGATGTCACTGCCGCATTGCCGGCGTCCGGCCCGTAATCCCCTTCGCCGGCGACGCCTAGCATCTCCTGAAGGCGTGTTCGCGCGCGGCTGACACGGCTCTTTATCGTGCCCACCGCGCAGCCACAGATTTCCGCCGCCTCTTCGTAAGCGAAGCCGGAAGCGCCAATCAGGATGATTGCTTCGCGCTGATCGGCGGGCAACTGGTCCAGAGCTTTGCGGAAATCCTTCAGATCCAGTGAACCATACTGCTCCGGATGGGTCGAAAGGCTCTCGGTATAGGTGCCTTCGCTATCCTGAATTTCGCGACCGCGCTTGCGCATCTGGCTGTAGAATTCATTGCGCAGGATCGTGAAAAGCCAGGCCTTGATATTCGTTCCGGCCTCGAAGCTTTCCTGCTTGGCCCAAGCCTTCATGATGGTTTCCTGAACCAGGTCGTCGGCCTTGTCGTGCCGACCGATCAGCGAAATCGCAAAGGCTCTGAGACTGGGAAGCGTGGCGAGCAAGTCGCGCTTGAAGGCGGAACTTTCCGAAACGGATTCCTCAGCGCCGGTCTTGTTCTTTGCCTTATCAGTGGTCATCGGACGTACTCCGAGACGCCTGCTCCGCTTGATCCAATTTCTCCAGAAGATCCAGGAATTTGTCTGGAATCGCTTCTTCTTGCACGGCTTCGTAGAGTGAGCGCAGTTTCTGTGAAATATCGCTGTTCTGCTCCGTTGGAGCCGGCTCTTTCATTTGCAAAAACATCCCTATCCCTTGTTACAGACCGGCGGCTGCCATACTTGCAGTCCGCGGCCCCTCCGGCATTGCCACTAAATGATGCGGAGGTCGAAAAGTTCCAGCCCGGCAGGGAACAATTCGGGGTGCTGTCGCGTTATGGCCGGCTCGTAGGGGAGTTTTAAAAGAATGTCTTTGTCCACACGCATTGCGGCTCATTTACCGCTGTTGCGCCGTTACGCCCGCGCCTTGACCGGATCGCAGGCATCAGGGGACGCCTATGTGGCAGCGGTCCTCGAAGCGCTTATTGAAGACGTGTCCATGTTTCCGGATGCCAGCGGCGACCGTGTCGCCGTTTATAAATTGTTCGCCAAACTTTTCAGCCAGATCAATGTGGAGATCGAGCCGCGTACATCGTCTCCCTTCGCCTGGGAGCAGAAGGCCGCCGCGAACCTTGCCAATGTCCCGCCCTTGCCGCGTCAGGCCTTTCTCCTGACCTCGGTGGAAAATTTCTCAATTCGCGAGACGGCGGAGATTTTGGAGAAGGGCGTGGAGGAAGTGAACACGCTTCTCGCCCAGGCGTCTGAAGAAATCAGCCGCCAGGTCGCAACCTCGATCATGATTATCGAGGACGAACCGCTGATCGCGATGGATATCGAGCAATTGGTCAGCGATCTCGGTCATCAGGTGACAGGGATTGCGCGAACCCACACAGAAGCAGTCAAGCTGTTCGAAGAGACAGGTCCGAAAATGGTTCTAGCCGATATTCAGCTGGCCGACGGATCGTCCGGTATCGATGCAGTCAATGAAATTCTGACGACGGCGGATGTGCCGGTCATCTTCATTACGGCGTTTCCGGAACGGCTTTTGACGGGCGAGCGGCCCGAACCGGCGTTTCTCGTGACCAAGCCATTCAATCCGGCCATGGTAAAGGCGCTGATCAGCCAGGCGCTGTTTTTCAACGACCGGGTCAGCCACGCCGCCTGAGTGGACTGCAAAATCGAGCGACAACATCTTAAATCCGGTGCGGCGACGCACCGGATTTTTCGTTCAGCCGAGACCCGCGTTCAAAAGGCGGTTCGCGCCCGGCCTCATCGGGTTCCTATGAGGTCTGATAGGCGTAGCCACATGTCGGTTCCTGACCGCATGCGCCCAGGGCCCAAATAAAAACCGGCCCCGCCGGGGATGGCGGAGCCGGTTTAACTCTCCTCGTGAGGGGAACGAAGGAGATCGCCGAGAGGGCCATTGGGGTGCGGGGATGTGGGGGCTGGCCGTCCCGGTCTGCTTTCGAAACGGGCCGGACGCCGATTGGTTGCATGGCGATTTCACTTTTTTCAGATTTTTATTTTCTGGTTCAGATGCCAGAGGTTCAGATGTCATTTGCGTCAGTCACGAGAACCGACGTCTCCATCTCTATGACTTCACTCAGTCCGTTTCCCGCAGCGATACCATCGCCGTACCCAACACGATCTGCGCAGCTCTACGTCGACTGCGTTCACCAGAGACGACGTAGCGATCACTTTTTCGTGAGGCGCTATCAAAGTCGGAACGTATTATTGACTGTTGTGAAATGACCACAGAGCCCACATCTGCGAGCTTTTCATGGAAATCTGTACGGCCTCCCATTCTTCACGCGTCGCGTCATCGGTTTCTTTAACCGAAAAGAAACGCTTTTAGGCCGGGAACCGATCTGCCTACTCTCCGTTGATGGGGCAAGGAGAGACGATGATGGAACAACTTGCAGCTATTATGCTTCTGATTTCTTGCTCGGATGACATGGCCATCTGTAATGAGGTCGAAGCACCCCAGGCCGCCTATGCAAATCAGCAGATGTGCGAAGCGCAGATTGGCAATGCCATTCGCGATAACGCTTCAGCGGCGCCGCTGGTTCTTGGGAAATGCGTGACCGTCAATGTCGATGAACTTCAGGAAGATGCCTGGATTACTTGGGACATCAACCCTGCTGGCGAACTCGTCGCATCCGTCGAATTCGACGATGACATCGAGATGGCCTCGACATCGCGATATGCACAAGCCGACACGTCTCTCATCACCAACTGATTTCATCATCCATCGTCTTCCGGCGTCCTCCAGCGCCGGTTGATCCAAAAAAACACCGCCAACGTCCCTTGGCGGTGTTTTTTTATGATCGGACGTTTCGCAATGTTGTGCTCATCGGCAATCCGGATGAACACGAAGCATCGATGCTATTAAAAGAAGGCCAGAGGCCCCAAAGCCCGTCTGATGCTTATTTGCGGCGAAGGCGGATTACGACATCGACATGAGCGATCTCGTAACCTTCCGGCGGGGTCGGCAGCCGCCCGAGTTCCATAGAGCCTTCGGGAATGTCGAATAGTTGCGCACCGCCCTCAACCAGAAAGTGGTGGTGGTCCGAGGTGTCCGTATCGAAATAGGTTTTGTTCGTCTCAATGGACAGCACACGCAAGAGACCTGCTTCGGTAAACTGGTGCAGCGTATTGTAGACTGTCGCCAACGAGACCGAGACGCCTTCGCCCAGCGCTTCGGCGTGGATCTCTTCCGCCGTCACGTGGCGATTGCCGCGCGTGAACAGAAGCGTCGCCAAGTGCATGCGTTGACGTGTCGGACGCAAACCATTCGCCCGCATGCGGTCGCGAAGGCGCGAGGCCCAACAGGGCGATCCCGATTGATGGAGCTGTTGGGCTGAAATCGCTGTCATTCTCTGCACAGGGATGCGTTGATGGTGCGTCTATCCAGTTTATATCTCGCCATTCCGAACCGGAAAATCAAGTCCTGCGGATCCAGAGCGTCGAGTGATCGACGCCGTTTCAGTGGCATCTGCCGAATGGGTGCCCAGCCTCCGGCAGGTCAGCCGATCATGGCTGAAACTAACGGCGAAATGTGACAGTTTTCATTGCGCTCGCCCGCGACCGAGGCAATGGAATGTTCGCCTATCGGTTCGTCTTGCGTTCGGTGCTCACGGCGCGGAACCACTCGATCAGTTCGGCCATCACCGCCTTTCGGTCGATTTCGTTGAGTGTTTCGTGGCGATGGTTTTCATCGATCCGTAACGTCACGTCGGTCATTCCCCGCTTTTCCATGCGGGCGTATAGTTCGCGTGTGGCCGTCGCCCCGCGGGTTGCGGGATCCTGCCCCCCGCCGATCAGGAGAACGGGCAGGTTTGCCGGCAGACGCTTCAGCCTCTCATCGTCGGCGCCGCCTTCGACGAAACGGAACAGATCGCGCCACATGGAGACCGTCGGAAGCCAGCCGCAGTCCGGATCGGCGATAAAGGCGTCGACCTGAGCGTGATCGCGCGAGAGCCAGTCGGCCTCGGTGCGGCTCTCGCCGACCTGTCTGTTCCAGGCATCGAAGGTAAGGCGTTTCATGATGGTCGCCTCGGCATCGGACCCTTTGCGGAACCGCTCCCAGGCAAGAAGCGCCCTTGCCGCCGCCACCAGCGGGCCGGCGCGGAAATCCGAATTGGCGACGACAAGGCCGGCCAGATCGTCCGGGTGATCCATGGCATGGTTGAGTGCGATAAGCCCGCCCATGGAGTGGCCGAACACGATGATTGGCTTACCGGAGTGGCGGGCGGCTGCCTCAGCGCGCACAGATGCAAGGTCGTCCAGAACTTTGCGCGCGCCTCCTTCTTGCGCGAAGGTCCGCGGCGCCGCATCCGGCGCTCTTGTTCGGCCGTGGCCGCGGTGGTCGTGCGCATAGGCGGCGATGCCGGCATCGGCGGCCGCCTGCATGAAGGGGGCGTAGCGCGCGGCGTGCTCCGACAGGCCATGGCTGATGACAAGCACCGCCCTTTCATCGCCGTCCGGTGTGGCGCTGTAGAGCTGCAGTTCCGCTCCGGTTGGCGAGGCAAGCGTTTCCTGTTTCAGCGCGGTCTGCATCGTGCGGCCCTCCCATGAAGGGCGACATTCATCCGGAATCGCGCCGAAGGTCAAACCCGATGCGCGATTGCGGCCCTGGCCACCGCCGGCGTTGAATGCCGGAGGCGCTGCGCTACTTCGCAGCGGTGACCACAAAACATCCCACGACATCGACCGAACCTGAAAACGACGCTGCCCGAGCCGACAGGCGCGACCTGACGCGCGCGCCCATGCCTGCCGTTCTTTTCCGCATGGCCTGGCCGATGGTGATCGGCATCGTCGCGACCATGAGCACGGCGCTGGCCGACGCCTATTTTCTCGGCCGGATCGGCACCGAAGAACTGGCTGCGATCTCATTCTCCTTTCCCGTCGTCCTGACGCTGATGAGCCTTTCCATCGGCCTTGGCGCTGGGACGGCCTCGGTGGTCAGCCGGGCCATCGGGAATGGCGACCAGGCGCGCGTGCGGCGTGTCTCGACCGATGCGCTGACACTCATCATGCTGGTCAGCATCGCTCTTGCCGCGATCGGCTATCTGCTGATCGATCCCGTCTTCCGCCTGCTGGGCGCATCGGGACGAACGCTCGATCTGGTCGGCGATTACATGAGCATCTTCTTCCTCGGCTTTCCGCTGCTGGCGTTGATGATGGGGACGAGCAATCTGCTGCGCGCCTCCGGCGATGCTTTCACCGTCGGAGCGGTGATGGTCGGCGCGGCCGTCATCAATGTGGTGCTCGATCCGATCCTGATTTTCGGTTGGGGGCCCGTGCCGGCTTATGGTGTCGAAGGCGCGGCCTGGGCCTCGCTGATCGGGCGGCTCGTGGCCGGTGCGATCATGCTGGCGCTGGTGGTGTTCCGCGACCGGCTCATCAGCTTCCGCCCGCCGCCCGTGAGACGACTTGCTGCGAGCTGGACCGAGGTCGGCAAGGTGGCGCTTCCGGCCGCTCTTGGCAATGCGGTCAACCCGTTCTGCATCTCCATCGTGACGGCTATCGTCGCCGCCTATGGCGATGCCGCCGTCGCCGCGTTCGGCACGGCGACGCGGATCGAAAGTTTCGTATCGGTGCCCATGCTGGCGCTGTCCGCCGCCATAGGCCCCATCGCTGGGCAGAATTACGGGCGCCAGCAATATGACCGAGTCTTCGCGGCGCATCGCCAGAGCTATTTCTTCAGCGCCGCGTGGAGCCTTGGCGTCGCCGTGCTGCTCTTCGTCTTCGCCGAGCCGCTGATGACGCTCTTCTCTGACGATGCCGAAGTCGTCGATACGGGCGCTCTCTATCTGACGATCGTGCCGATCACGCTGGCGGGCTACGGCATCACCGTCGTGGCATCCGGCGGCTTCAATGCAATCGATCGCGCGGTGACGGGGCTCGGCTTCTACCTTCTGCGCTCGGCGCTGCTTTATGTGCCGCTCGCCTATCTCGCCTCGCTCTTTCTGCCGCGATGGGGCCTGTTCGGCGGAATCGCGCTGGCCAACATTCTGGCTGGCGTTGCGATTGCGGCCCTCTCGCTATGGCTTCTCAAAGCGAGCCTTTCCGGCGGCAAGGACCGAAGCTTTACAGACGCCGGGCGGGTAGGGCGCTGCGGCGGCCCGTCCTCAGATTGGCTGCGGGGGATGGTGTATCCGCGTTGCAGCCAACGCGCCGAACGTCTATGTGAGGCGCAATTCCATTTTCCCTCGCAAAGACAGGACACGTCCGCCCCATGGCACGACAGTTCATCTATCACATGAGCGGCCTTTCGAAGGCCTATGGCGCTAAGAAGGTGCTGGAGAACATCCATCTTTCCTTCTACCCGGACGCCAAGATCGGCATTCTGGGGCCGAACGGCGCCGGCAAGTCCACCGTGCTGCGCGTCATGGCCGGGCTCGACACCGAATATACCGGCGAAGCGTGGGTCGCCGAGGGGGCGACGGTGGGTTACCTGCCGCAGGAGCCGCAGCTCGACGAGATGCTCGACGTCAGGGGCAACGTCATGGCCGGCGTTGCCGACAAGCAGGCAATCCTCGACCGCTATAACGAGTTGATGATGAACTATTCCGACGAGACGGCGGAAGAGGGCGCGAAACTCCAGGACCTGATCGACAGCCAGAACCTCTGGGATCTCGACAGCCAGGTCGAGATGGCGATGGACGCGCTGCGTTGCCCGCCCGGCGATTGGCCGGTGGATCAACTCTCCGGCGGCGAGAAGCGCCGCGTGGCGCTGTGCCAGCTTCTGTTGCGCCAGCCCGATCTTCTGCTGCTGGACGAGCCGACCAACCATCTGGACGCCGAGACCATTGCGTGGCTCGAAAAGCATCTGCGCGAATATCCGGGCGCTGTCCTGATGATTACCCATGATCGTTACTTCCTGGACAATGTCACCGGCTGGATCCTCGAACTCGACCGCGGCCGCGGCATTCCCTACGAGGGCAACTACACCGCCTATCTGGAAGCCAAGGCCAAACGCATGGCGCAGGAGGCCCGTGAGGAGAAGGGCCGCCAGCGGGCCATCAGCAGCGAAAGCGAATGGATTTCGTCGTCGCCCAAGGCGCGGCAGGCCAAGAGCAAGGCGCGCATCAAAGCCTATGACGAGCTGGTCAAGAGCGCGGCGGATCGTCGCCCCGGCGACGCACAGATCGTCATTCCGGTGGGCGAACGGCTCGGCCAGAACGTGATCGACGCCAACGGCCTGAAAAAGGGCTATGACGACAAGCTCTTGATCGACGATCTGGAATTCAAGCTGCCGCCCGGCGGCATTGTCGGCGTGATCGGCCCGAACGGCGCCGGCAAGACCACCCTGTTTCGTATGATCACAGGGCAGGAAGAGGCCGATGGCGGCGAAATCCGCGTCGGCGAGACGGTGGACCTCTCCTATGTCGACCAGAGCCGCGATGCGCTGGATCCCAACAAGACCGTGTGGGAAGAGGTTTCCGGCGGCAATGACATCATCAAGCTCGGCAAGCACGAGGTGAACAGCCGGGCCTATTGCTCGTCCTTCAACTTCAAGGGCGGCGACCAGCAGCAGAAGGTCGGCACGCTCTCGGGCGGGCAGCGCAACCGCGTGCATATGGCCAAGCTGCTGAAAGAGGGCGGCAACGTTCTGCTGCTCGATGAGCCGACCAACGATCTGGACACCGAGACGCTGGCGGCGCTGGAAGACGCGCTGGAGAACTTCGCCGGCTGCGCGGTCATCATCAGCCATGACCGCATGTTCCTCGACCGCCTCGCCACCCATATCCTCGCCTTCGAGGGCGACAGCCATGTCGAATGGTTCGAGGGCAACTTCCAGGAATACGAGGCCGACAAGATCCGCCGCCTCGGCCCGGATTCGGTCAATCCGAAGCGGGTGACATACAAACGGCTGACGCGGTAATTTTACATTGCCCCGAATTTCTGTAAATTCGGCTAGCCGCTGAAGTCTCCCGAGGTATCAGATATGGTTTCGCTGTCGGATATACCGAAAGAATCGTACGATTATTGGGAGGAACGGCTTCGGCGTTCGGCAGAGGATATTAACGAGATTGATATTTCTGATATTTCTGACATTTCTGATAGTAATGATAAAGAAATTTCAGGTTTAATGAAGTCATCAATCGCTAAAGAGTGTCTTTTGATAGCCGATAGTATATCGAATATATCTCAATCAAAATTACAATCGGGTGAAATCAACTCACGTGAAATATTGAATCCTTTAACATTGATTGCCACTTTAATTATTAAAATTGATGATTACGCTACGTTATCATATAATTCAAATAGATATGCGGGCCTTTCTGGAGCGATTTCGAAATTGTTCAAGCTTCTTAAAAATATTCAGTCTTGGTTGTTTAACATTTTGCAGGCGGCGACTGTGTTAAAGGGCTGGAAGATTAAAGGCTCTCTCGGGAATCAAATACTGGGACTGGCTCAGGCAGAAATTGAAATTTCTTTTGGGCAATAACATTTGACCACCATTCTCATCACCGGCGTGTCGCGCGGGATCGGGCGGGCGATGGCGGAAGAGGCGCTGGCGCGCGGGCATGACGTCATCGGCACGGCGCGCAGCGATGGCGATTTCGGCGATCTGAAGGGCCGGGACGGTTTCACGCCGCTCGTGCTCGACGTCACCCACCGCGACGGGTTGGCCAGGGCTGTGGGCGCGCTCGGCCAGCCGGTCGATATTCTCATCAACAATGCCGGCATCATGGGCCCGAAGGGCTCGGCGCTGTCGCTCGACGATATGGACGGCTTCCTGCAGACGCTGCAGGTCAACGCGCTCGGCCCGCTGATGGTGACGCAGGCCTTCCTGCCTGCCCTGCGCAAGAGCGAGCGGGGCCGCGTCCTGATTGTTTCGTCGCAAATGGGAAGCATGCACTACGCCAAGGCCGACAATATCGCCTACCGTTCATCGAAGACGGCGGTGAACAAGATCGGCCAGGCGCTGGCCACCGAACTGCGCGACGACGGCATCGCCGTCGCCAATCTGCATCCGGGCTGGGTGCGGACCGATATGGGCGGCTCGTCGGCCGATATTTCGCCCGAAGAGAGCGCGAAGGGCATTCTCGATCTCGCCCAGCGGCTCACCATCGACAAGACCGGGCGGTTCTGGAACTGGGACGGCAGTGAACGCGAAAGCTGGTAGGGCATTGGCCATGGCGGACTGGTCGAGCGCGCAATATCTGCAATTCGCCGGCGAGCGGACACGCCCGGCCGCCGATCTTCTGGCGCGTATCGGCTGCGAGACGCCGCGCGCCGTCGTCGATATCGGCTGCGGGCCGGGCAATTCCACCGAACTGCTCGCCACCCGCTGGCCAAAGGCGCGCATCGCCGGCATCGATACCTCGCCCGACATGCTGAAGGCGGCGCGCGAACGCCTGCCCGACGCGACCTTCGAGCAGGTATCGGCGGAGGACTGGACGCCCGCCCCGGAGGACGACGTTCTCTTTGCGAACGCCTCGCTGCACTGGACAGCCGATCCCGTGGCAACCATTCGCCGCCTGCATGCGGCGCAGCCGAAAGGCGGCTGGATCGCCGCGCAGATGCCGGACAATGTGAACGAGCCGTCGCACCGGCTGATGGAGGAGGCGGCTGCGGCGATGCCGTTTGCCGGAAAGATCGTCGGCACGGCGCGCGATCCGCTGGCGGGGCCGGTCGTCTTTTTCGATGCATTGTACGACATCGCCGATCACATCGATCTCTGGCATACGATCTATTATCACCGCATGGCGAGCCCGGACGCTATCGTCGACTGGGTCCGTTCGACGGGGCTGAAGCCCTATCTCGACAGGCTGTCGGAGGGTGAGGCGAAGACGTTCCTAACCGAATACCGATCACAGATCGACAAGGCCTATCCGGCGATGGGCAATGGCGAGCGGCTGCTGCGCTATCCGCGCTTCTTCCTCGTCGCGCGGCGGCGCTAGAGCTTGTTGCGACATTGAATCAACGGGCTTCAGCGATGTTTCCGTTCTGCCGACTAAAGCCTTGAAAATTAACGACTAGTCGTCCCGTTCCCGGTTGCTGCTTTTGGCCTTTCTGCGGCGCTCGGGCGAGGTATCGCTCGGAAAGACATCTTCTTCGGTCAGCGCTTCGGGGTCGAGCAGACGGGTGGCGCGCCAGCGTGTCAGCACCTCGTTGATGTCGTCCGCGATGAAGTGCAGCGCGCTTTCGCGATCGTAGCCGTCGTCGCGCAACGCATCGTAATCGGTATATTGGTGCCGGATATGGGCGAGCGCGGCCAGCCAAGCGGCGGCCTCTACGGGCAGGTCCCGCATGTGCGGGCGCGACGCTTCATCGTACAGCGTTTCGACATCGGCCAGCGGCGCGGCCGGAACCAGCAAACGCAGCGCCTCGCGCAGGGCTTTCTGGCGTCCGGTCCGCGCCACTAGTCGGCGGCCTCCGGGAATGCATCGATGGAGGAGAAATAGGGTTTGAGATCGAGGAGCGGTGTGCCGTCGAGCAGGTCGATGGCGTCGATCCCGATCTGACCGGCGTCCAAGTCGATGGCGACGATCTTCACCGTGTGCAGGCCGATCGGGTTGGGCCGGACCGGCGAGCGCAGCGCGAAGGTGCCGCGCGCCGCATCGGCATGACGGGGCCGCTGGGCGATCAGATCGCGCGGCGCGCGGTCGAACCAGCTCAGAACATGGAGATACTGGCCGGTCTCCAGACCGGCGAGGGCCGGCCGGTAGGGTGCGTCGACGATGAGGGATGCGGCTTGGCCGCGTTCGCGCGCCTGGCGGAGATTCTTCGGGCAGTCCTCACGCCTGGTCCAGGGCGAGCGAACCGTGCCGATGAAGACGAGACCCGCATCGGGGGGGCTTGCCGCCGGGTCGAAGGGCAGGTGCGTTTCGCCGTCGCGCTGTTCGAATTCGGCCATGCCTATGTCCTTCGGTTGCGAAAGTCGGGGTGTCCACATAAACCTATCCTTATATGAAAGGAGGCCGGTTTGCCGGACGATTCCCAGCTCAGTTTCCAACGATTGCTGGATACCGCCAAAGCGATGGCCGAATCCAGTCGGCTGCGCATTCTGCTGCTGTTGCGGCAGGGGGAAATGACGGTCTCGGACCTCACGGCCGTGCTGGAGCAGTCGCAGCCGCGCGTCTCGCGTCACCTCAAGCTGCTGATGGAGGCGGGTCTGATCGGCCGGTACCAGGAAGGCGCCTGGGCCTATTTTCATCTGGTCGAAGACGACGCGATGCGTTCGCTTTGCGACAGCTTGCTGGATCGGCTGTCACAGGCAGATATGCAGGCGCAGTCCGATCGGGAGCGGCTGGCGGAGGTCCGGGACGCCCATGCCTCGCGCGCCGCCAGCTACTTTGCCGCCAATGCAGCGGAATGGGACCGGATCCGTTCGCTTCACGCGCCCGACGAGGCCGTGGAAGAAGCGCTTTGCGCCGTGATCGGCGAACGCCAGGTCGAGACCCTATTGGATATCGGGACGGGAACAGGGCGAATGATCACCCTTCTCGCATCGCTCTGCCGCCGCGCCATCGGCATCGATCCGTCGCGGGAAATGCTGGCCATTGCGCGCTCCCGGCTGGAGGAGGCTGGGATCGCCAATGCGCAGTTGCGCCAAGCCAGCGTCTTCGATCTGCCGGTCGGGAAGGCGAGTGTCGATCTGGTGACGATCCATCAGGTGCTTCACTATCTGGACCAGCCAGCCCGGGCGGTGAAAGCGGTGGCGGCGGCGCTACGACCCGAAGGGAGGATGGCCATCATCGATTTCCAGTCACACGATCTGGAATTTCTGCGCAGCGAATATGCGCATTTGCGACTGGGCTTTTCCGATAGACAGATGACGGACTGGCTGCATGGGGAAGGGCTGATTGTCACCCATCGACGGACGATCGCGCCCGGTCATCGTGAACAGGGGCTTACGGTTCATATCTGGCTGGCCGAGAAGCCGGTTGAAGCTTCATAGCTCTTCGAATTTTTAGAGAGTATGACGATCGCGCCCCGTGTCTTACGGCAGAAGACCGATGATTGCGACGGCGAGGAAGACGAACACTGCGCCGATCACGACGCGATTGACCAAGCTGACCGAGATCATGATCATCTCCCTTCTCAAGTTTGGTGATCTGGAAAATAGTGGCCCATGGGCCATGAGCCTAGTGCGAAAATGTGCTGCACTGCGCACGGCTCATTATCTCGCAAGCTTATTCTCCGGCAAAGCCAGGTCAGGCAAAGGCCAGGTTATGGTGCAGTGCGGTAAAATTTCTTTTTGAATCAAACTGACCGGTCAATTTGGCTCGTCCGAAAGATGTCTACTGGTCGTGAAGCGCGGTTTCCAGTCGCGACGCCACCGCCAGCAGCATAGCGTCCTCGCCGAAACGCGCCGTCAGTTGAACGCCGAGGGGAAGCGAGTCGGCCCCATTGGCGCGGAAAGTCGCAGCCGGGCAACCCAGCAATGTCCAAAGCCGGTTGTGTTCGGCAGATCCTGTCGATGCGAGACCTGCCGGCGCGGCGCCGGTCGCCGCCGGCGACAAAACCAGATCGACTTCGCCGAAAAGATCGCGCGCGGCAAGCCGTGCTCTTCGGGCTGTTCGACGCGCTGAATCGTATTCGGACGGTTCGATTTCACTTGCCGCTTCGAGAGCGCTGCGCAGTTTTTCGCTCAACCGGTCGGGTGCGCTTCGCAATTCATGCGCCAGCGACAATGCGCCTTCATATTCCTGCAGGAGGGCATGGCAAAGGTCCGCCGCCACCATCGGTTCAGTTTCACGGACCGTTATCACGGTGTGGCCGTCTCGTTCGGCGATGCGCGCAATGCTTTCGACGGCGGCAACCATGTCGTCGCTGACCTCGCGTCGGTTGCCATCGTCCCAGATGCCGATGCGCAGCGGCTCGTTCGAACGTGGTCGGTCGAGCGGGCGCCCCGTCAGATCGGTGGCTGCAGCGGCGACATCTTCGATACTGACGGCGAAGAGGCCGAGCGTATCCAGCGTCCAGGAAAAGGTCTTCACGCCGACGGTCGGGATGAGCCGGAAGCTCGGCTTGTAGCCGGCGACGCCGCAAAAGCTGGCGGGCCGGATCACCGAACCGCCGGTCTGCGTGCCGATGGCAAGCGGAACCATGCCGGCCGCGACCGCAGCGGCTGAGCCGGAGGACGACCCACCCGGCGTATGGGCATGATCGTGCGGATTGACGGTCGGGCCAGGATGGAAGAAGGCGAATTCCGCGGTCACGGTCTTGCCGGCAATATGCGCGCCCGTGCTTCGCGCCATGGCGCAGATCGAGGCGTCGGCCGCGGGGCGGTGCCCGTTATAGATTTCACTGCCGTAGGATGTCGGCAGTTCCGCCGTATCGATGATGTCCTTCATGCCTATGGCAATGCCGGCAAGGGGACCGGTAGCAGCAGCATCGCGTTCCAGCATTGCCTCGTCGGCCAGTGCGGTGAACGCATGGATATGACCGTCCGCCATCGCGATGGCGTCGTGCGATGAGCGGATGGCTTCGGCGGGTGTCAGATCGTGCGAGGCAATGGCGTCGCGGATGGCGCGGTAGGACTGCGTTTTCATGGCACCGGCGTAACCCGCCGCGTTCGTTTTTTGAAGAGGCGACCGTCGATCATGAGGAGGCCGAAGGAGATGAGTGCGAAACCCATCCATCCATTGGCGGTCATCGTCTCGCCGAAGAGCACTATGCCCGCCAGAATCGCACTGACCGGAATGAGGATCGTGACGAGTGAGCCATTGGTCGCTCCGGCTTTCGCGATCAGGTTGAAATAGAGGAGATAAGCGCCGGCCGTCATTGCGGTGCCGATCGTGATGATCGATGCGATGGCCGCGCCGTCATCGCTGATCAGTCCGCCGGGTCCAACGGTGAGCAAGGCGGCGATCATGACGAGAACGCTGGAACAAAGGCACTGGCCGGTAGCGATCAGGACTGGCGGCAGATCACCAAGACCGCGCGCCAAATTGGCGCCGAACCCATAGGAGATTGCGGCGCCGACGAAGCAGGCCATCGCCCAGGGCGGCCCGCCCAACCCCGATAAGGCGGCCGGTCCGATCAGAACGGCGACGCCGAGGATACCCATTGATATGCCGGCGAGTTTCATGCCTTTCAACGTTTCATTGCCGAAGATGAAGGCGGCGATCAGCGCCGTCCACAGCGGGGTGGTGGAGTTGAAGATCGAAGCGAGGCCAGCGCCGATCACGGTCTGGCCGGTGCTTATCAGGAAAAACGGTACGGCGTTGTTAAGAACGGCAAGCAGAAGTAGGCGCGGGCCATGCGCGATCAGAGGATGCAACGAAAGCCCGAGCCAACCACAGATGACCAAGAGAGTGAGGGCGGCGATGGAAAGGCGCCACGCCACCAATGCAACCGGTGCAAAACCCTGCAGTGCCGGCACGGTCAGAATGAACGTTCCGCCCCACAAGATCGAAAGCAGAACAAGCTGGGCCCACTGACCGGTGGTCATCGTCGGGTCGGATGGTTGCATCGAGGGTCGTCTCACATGATCGGTTCGTGGTCTTCTTGCCTCTTGGCCGGCGCGGCGACCACCCGAAAGCCGATCGCGCAAAAATAGTGAGACAGGCATTGGCCCGCCATATCATCTTGCCGCGATCCGCGATAATTTGCGTTTATGGATGAACATCATACCGCTTTTCCGCTGATCGACGTCGCGTTGGTCATTGCCGTCGCCACGGTGCTCGGCCTTGGGCTTATGCGTATGCGCCAGCCGCCGCTGGTCGGCTTCATCCTTGCGGGCCTGCTGATGGGGCCGACGGCGCTCGGCTTCATCCGCACATCGGAATCGGTGAATGCGCTGGCCGAGATGGGTGTGTTGGTTCTGCTTTTCTTCATCGGCCTGGAGATATCGCTGAAGGCCTTCGTTTTGAGCCTGCGGCCTGCGGTTCTGATCGCTTCTGGGCAATTGGTCGCAGGCTTGCTTGTCGGTTTCATCATCGCCTGGGCGGGCGAAGCAACCACGGCGGAGGGCATCGTCCTCGGCTTCATCATCGCGCTGTCCTCGACCGTCGTTGCGATGAAGATGCTCGACGATATGGGCGAACTGCGCGGCGATGCCGGACGGATCGCCATCGCCATCCTGATCGCACAGGACATCGCCGTCGTGCCGATGCTCATCATTGTCGGTGCGCTCGGGCGGGGCGAGGCTTCTATCCTGCTTCTCATCGTCAAGGTGTTTGCGGCAGTGACCGTGCTGGCGCTCGTACTCTGGTATCTCGGCAAGCGCGGCAAGCTCCGCCTGCCGTTTTCGTCAGCCATCGAAGGCAATGTGGAGATGCTGGCCCTTGGCGCACTGGCGCTCTGTTTCGGCGGTGCAGCGGCTTCCGGTTACAGCGGTCTGTCGCCCGCCTACGGCGCGTTTCTGGCAGGTCTCCTGCTCGGCAATTCGACGCTCCGGGCGCGGGTGATTCCGGTGATCGAACCCATACAGAGCGTCTTGCTCGTCGTCTTCTTCCTGTCGATCGGCCTTCTCATCGATCTGAACTATATCTGGTCCAACCTCGCGCTCGTGGTCGGCACGTCGCTGGCCGTGATCGCGGCGAAGAGCTTGCTCAACATCAAGCTGCTGTCCCTGACGGGCCATAGTCGCGAGACCGCGCTCATCGCGGGACTGTCGACGGCCCAGATCGGCGAGTTCTCCTTCGTTCTGGCGACGGCAGGTCTGTCGGCCGGTGCGCTAGGCTACGATTTCTATCGTCTGGCGATTGCCGTCACCGCCGTCACGCTCCTGGTGTCGCCGGCCTGGACCTTCCTGATGAACCGGGTGGATAACATCGCTACGGAAGGTTACTGGCACTACCGTGAGGGTCTCCAGATGTTCCGGGCCGAGGAGCGGGCGCGTCGCGGTCGGCGGTTCTACGGCATGAAGGTGCGCTGGCGGGCCGGTCGCTATGCCGTCCGCAAGCGCCAGCGGGACTGGCGCGAAGCACGGGAATTGAAGCGGCAGGCTCGCACCAGCCAAGTATCGCACCATTCTGACCCCGAAGATCACGCATAGCAGCCATTCCGGGTTCATACAGACGTGACCTTCGAGGAAAGTTGAGCATATTGTGTGCAAACCCGATGGTTGACCAAGAAAAGCGCAGACTGGCAAAGCCTCTATGGACGAAGCGATAAGAACAGATCAGGCAAGTGACGCCGTGGATGATGAAACAGCCTATGACGCTTCGCTGAAGGCGTTTCCAACGCTGCTCGTGAAGCGGCTGGTCTATCATCTGTCCTTCATCTATCCGCGCCACGATGCCGACGATCTCACGCGCCAGGTTCTGGAGGCCTTTTGGCCTGCGGACAAGCGTGTTCTGTGCCGCCCGCAACGCCGTCGCCTCTCGGCACCGCCATGGAGCGAGCGCGATGCGATTCTTATCACCTATGGCAATTCTCTACAGGATTACGAGCATCCGCCCCTGCATATCCTTGACGACTTTCTGACCCGCCATCTTGGAAGCGTCATCAACAGCGTTCACGTGCTGCCCTTTTTTCCGTGGACCAGCGATGACGGCTTCGCGATCGTCGATTTCACACGCGTCCATTCCGAACTCGGCACGTGGGCAGACATGCGACGCATTGCCGGCCATCACAAATTGATGGCCGATCTCGTGCTCAACCATGTCTCGGCGCTGCATCCCTGGTTCGTGCAGTTCCGGCAGGGACAGGAGCCGGGCTGCAACTATTTTCGAACGGTAGAGCCTGGAACGGATGTGTCGGAGGTGGTGCGTCCCCGTCCGCAGCCGCTCTTGCAGGCTTTCGAGACCGCCGAGGGCGAAAAGCATGTCTGGTGCACCTTTTCGCGCGATCAGGTCGATATGAACTTCGCCAATCCGGACGTGCTTATCGAGTTTGTTCGGATCATCCGCCTGTTCATGGACCAGGGTGTGCGAACCGTGCGCCTCGATGCAGTGGCCTTCATCTGGAAGGAGATCGGCACGAAATGCGTCCATCTTCCCCAGACGCATGAGATCGTCCGTTTGATGCGCACGCTTGCCGATTACAGCCGCGAAGCGATGGTCATCATCACCGAGACCAATGTGCCGAACCGCGAGAACATCTCCTATTTCGGAGCCAGCAACGAGGCGCATGCGGTTTATAATTTCGCGCTGCCGCCATTGGCCCTGCACGCGCTGACGACAGGCGATGCCCGCCAGCTCACGCTCTGGCAGCGTCATCAGCCGCCGGCGCCGGCCGGCAGTTTCTACTTCAATTTCACCGCCAGCCATGACGGGATCGGTGTGCGCGCCGCCGAAGGCTATCTGACCGACGATCAGGTGGCGGAGATGATCGCCGCCGTTTCTGCCGTCGGCGGCCAGGTCTCGATGCGCGCCATGTCGGACGGCTCGGAACGACCCTACGAAATCAACGTATCGCTGTGGGATGCGATGAAGGCCGGGCCCGGAGGACACGCTTTCCGTTTCGAACGCTTCATGGTCAACCAGACGATACAGATGGCGCTGGAAGGCATTCCAGGAATCTACATTCATTCGCTCCTGGCGACGCCCAACGATGAAGAGCGGATGGAGAGGACCGGCACCAAGCGCGCGCTTAATCGGCATATCTGGGATTACCGCGACCTCGAAGACCGGCTCAGCCAGCCCGACAGCGATCAGTCGAAAGTATTCGCGGAGATGAAGCGCCGGCTCGCCATTCGCACCCGTCAGCCGGCCTTCCACCCCAATGCCACCCAAATGACGCTGGATCTCGGCCCGGGCCTGTTTTCGCTATGGCGTCAGTCACGCGATCGAACCCAGTCGATCCATGCCATCCATTCGGTCAGCAACGAGGTGCAGACAGTCGAACTGAATCGTCTCAATTTGATTATGGACGAACCGGTCCTCGATCTGCTGTCGGGCCGCCGCTATGCAGAAAGCGACGAGACGATCGAGCTTGCGCCGTACCAATGCGTGTGGCTGGCCAACCGACGGGGCTAGGGCCGTCGGCGCGACCATTGGCTAGACGTCGTCCATATCTTCCTTCACGGCCTCGGCAAGGTCGTGGAAGATATTGGGATAGGCCGATTTGATACGCCGCCAGTTCGGAATGAAGGGTGTCGATGAAGGGTCGCGCAGAAAGGTCTCTCCCGCTTCCATGATATTGCCAGCGAAAAGCTCGACGGCCTTTTCCTCGCGGTGGCGATCCACGCGCGCGCCGTTGAACAGCGCATCGGCGGCATAGGCTTCGATCATGTCGAGCGCGGTCCGGTAATAGCTGGCCTTCAGGGCTCGCAGCGTGCTGTCGCTGATGATCACGCCTTCGGTTGCCAGCTTGCGCAGCACGGCCTTGACGATATCAATGCTCATACGCGACAGGCCGCTGGTAGCGTCTTCCTCCGACAGGTCCTGATGCTTGTGATCGTAGATGTCTGCAATGTCGACCTGGGCGATCTGCGCCTGATTGGCATTGCGACGCACCTCCGACAAAAAGCCGATTTCCAGACCCCAGTCTGACGGGATACGGACCTCCGGCACGATGTCCATATTCATGGCGAACTCGCCGGATAGCGGATAGCGGAACGAGGAAAGGTAACGAGTGAATTTGTGCGGGCCGATCACCATATCGAGCGCCTGCAGAAGCGGTGTGACAAGCAACCGCACGACGCGCCCGTTCAGCTTGCCTTCCGCAACGCGCGCATAATAGCCTTTGGAGAAGACGAATTTGAAGTCCGGATTGATCACCGGGTAGAGAAGGCGCGCCAGTAAGGCCCGGTCGTAGGTGACGATATCGCAATCGTGCAGCACCAACACCTCGCTGCCACGCGGCACAGCCTGCGCGTAACCCATCAGATACCAGGCGTTTCGTCCTTTGCCGAGCTCGGTCGGGGCGACGTTCTCGCTCGCGAGTTTCTCGTGAATGGCCTGCATGCGCGGGCCGTCGTTCCACAGGACGCGGTGGTGCTGAGGCAGACGCGAGAAGAAGTTCTTGGCGTAGCGATACTGTTCTTCGCTGGCCCGATCGAGCCCGATATAAATGTTGTTGATCCACGGCATCTCGACGAGAGCGTCCACGATCTTTTCCAGCGCCGGGCCTTCCAGTTCGGAAAAGAGCGATGGCAGAACCAGGGTGACCGGGCGGAATTTTGCGAACCGCGCCACCTCATCGACGATACTGTCCTCGTCGCGCCGAGTGACATTGTGAAACGTGGTGATCGCACCCGTCTGGTGGAAATCGCTCAAAATCTGCACTCCTGTCCGGCCATCGGTTTTGGGCCTGCCGGAAACTTATGGGCCTTGTTCGTCCAGAATGGTCTGGATGGCTTCGTTCCAGCCCATAGGGCCGGGCTGTGACGTTCGAATGACCCGTCGATCCGCCGACTCCGCCACATCGATCCCGTCATGATCGGGATTGCGAACGATGATGGCGATATTGGCCGCTTCGAGCATAGCCCGGTCGTTGAGCGCATCGCCGAGCGCGACGAACGGCGGTTGCGCCTTCAATTCGTGGGCGATCTCGCTCATGCGATCAGCCTTGCTATGACGGCCATTGGCGAGAGTCAGAAACCGGCCTCCCTTTTTGGCCGAAATGCCGAGCCGGTTCAATGCGTCGAGGAAATCTCGCAATTCGTCCGCACTTCCGTCGAAAAGGCCTGGCTCGGTAAACTGCCGCTGGCCGGCGAGCCTAGCAGCCTCCGATGACAGACCGGTCGCTCGTGCAATGCCATCTTCGCCCATATCGGCAAAGCCGGTAAATTTCTTGCGCAGGGTCTCGGGTATCTGTTCGAGCCGTTCGCGGATGACAAGGTAATCCTCGCTCTGAGGCCCGGCCTGCGAACCGGCAATCACGCCGCCGCCATTCTCGACAATGGCCGGGCCGTCGAGGCCGATCCGCTCCATAAGCGGCACAACCTCCGCCGCCGTCTTCGACGTTGCCGGCACGATGGGAATAGCTGCCGCCCGCAACCGCCGTATCGCCGGCAACGCGGCATCGAACGCATAGCTCGAATGGTCGAGCAGCGTTCCATCGAGATCGGTGAAAACAATCATGGCCCGGATTATATCGTCGCAGGTTCCGCCTTCCAGACGACGCCCGACGATTTAACGCGCCGCGCACATGAAAGTCGCGCCACTCAGCTGTTTTTGACCATCCATTTGCGGAAGTCGGCAGGCGAACCCTGGAAGACGTTGATGTCGGCGGGTGTGCCGATGCCTGGCACCTTGCCCGTTCCGGTATATTGCCAGAAGGTCCAATGCTGGCCTGGATATTTCTCCGACGGATGGCCGGCGGTGGACCGCAGCCAGAACTGAACGCCCTTCATGCTGCCCAGATCGTTGTCGTGATAGAAGTCGACGGTTGTGTAGACGATCGGTACCTGACGGTAGTGCCGACTAACCTTTGCGATGAAATCCCGCAGCATTTTGCGAGCCTGCGCGGGTGGCACTTTCTTGGCGCATGTCGGGCTGTCCGGGTTCCACTCGGCATCGAGCACGGGTGGCATCGCCCCTTTCTCGCGAGGCACATTGCGTATGTACCAATCGGCCTGCTCGCTGCCCGAGCGGCACCAATAGAAGAAGTGATAGGCGCCGCGCGGCATGCCGACGGCCTTCGTCTTCGCCCAGTTCTCGCGAAACCGGTCGTCGAGCCGATCGCCGCCTTCCGTCGCCTTCAAAAAGGCAAAGCCGATCCCGGAACTTTTGACGCGCGGCCAGTCGATCGTGTTCTGGTATTTGGCGACATCCACCCCGTGAACCTGGTGATGCCAGGGCGTGGTGCCGGTAAAGTCGTAGGGATCGTGATCGCCGAACCGCAATCCTTTCGAGGAGCTGCGCGGCACCTCGGCCAGCGCAAGGACCCCCGCAGTGTCGGTCGACGAGCAGCCCCCCAGCGGGACCGAAAGCAGCAGGGTGCCGAGAAAGACCGCAAGGGCGCCGCGTCGTTTGCCGATCATGTGGAATATCCGCCGAAATGAGGTGAGCTGACGTTGGGTTTTACTTGCCGAGATGCACTTTGCCGGGTTTCCTGTCGACCGGAGTGAGGAAGACGCGGCGGCCATATCGAGGATTATGCTGCGCCGTCACGGTTAAGAGAAGGTAACGAATATGCGCCTGTTCGCAAAGATCGGGCTGGTTCTAACCGTGCTGTTGCTCGCCGGCATCGCCTTTGTGGCCATCCGCCCGCCGGACCTTCTGCGAATCGGTGGGGCCTATGTGGCCAAGATCACCTGCTCAAGCGTCTTCGTGGCCAATCGCGATCGGCAGGAGGTGGTCGATGTCGATATCTTCGCGCCGGAGAATCCGCTTCTGAACCTGATGCGGGTGACCATCGACGACGAAGCGCAGACCGTATCGGCCGCCATTTTGGGCTTTGTGGCCGAGCGGACCGCGGTTCACCGGCCGGGTTATGGCTGCACCGTTCTGAACCGGCAGACGGCGCAGACATTGAAGGACCGCCCACTGCCGCCGCGCCTTTCCATCGAGCGTGACGATGTGGCGGCCGAATGGCCGGCAGGCGAGCGCGTGGGATCCAATATCGATCCTGCGCTCTCTGCTTTGCTGAACGACGATGAGTTGGCGGGCGAGGGGATGCGCGCCCTGATCGTTGTTAAAAACGGGCGCATCGTCGCGGAGCGATATGCCGAGACGATTCGGCCGGGCACGCCGCTGATCGGCTGGTCGATGACGAAGTCGGTGACAGCGATCCTGACCGGGCTGATGGCGGACAGGGGACTGGTTTCCTACGATCAGGATAATCTGTTCGAATCGTGGGAAGGAGACGCCCGCGCGGCGATCACGCTTGGCGACCTTTCGGCCATGGTGCCCAGCCTTCGATGGGACGAGGGCTACGCCACCGTCTCCGATGTCACCCGGATGCTCTATCTGCGTGGCGACATGGCAGGGTTCGTTGCAGAACAATCTCTCGTGCCCGGTGCGCGTCCCGGCGATATATGGGAATATTCGACCGGTTTCTCCGTCGCCCTCATAACGGCTCTGATGAATGCGTGCGACAACCGCGACGAAGCGTTGTCCATGCCGGACCGGCTTCTGTTCGAACCGCTCGGTATCACGACTGCAACGTTGGAGCTTGACGAGGCCGATCATTTTGCCGGTGGCTCCTATCTTTACATGGCGCCGCGCGACTGGGCGCGGATTGGCTGGCTGCTTGCGGATCGCGGCCGGTGGAACGGCCGCCAGCTCCTGTCTCAGCGCGCGTTAAAGTGGCTATGGGAGCCTGTGTCGCAATCGAATGGCGACTATCGACAAGGCTCGATCTGGCGTGTCGGGGATGGTCAGATGGGCGACAATACGCCAGCACCGTCAAACGGGACCTTTCCCGATCTGCCGGACGATACGGCATGGATGCTCGGCCATGACGGGCAGTCCATGGCGATCGTGCCGTCAGAAGAACTGGTGGTTCTGCGGATGGGGCTGACGCCTTCCAGCCGGAACTATCGGCCGCAACACCTTGTGACCAGAATCATCGGTGCGCTGGACGATTAGTCTTTATCGCGACATCTGCGCAGACCGGTCTCGCACAGCATGCCGCGCCGCTTGGCGACGTAGTAATAGCCGGATGCGTAGAGCCGGACTGCGCGCTTTTCGCTGCCATTGGCGAGCAGCCACGCCCCGCGCAAATAGCGCCCGGCATATTCCATGTTGGTCGCAGGATCGAGAAGACCGGAAGCGGAGCCGCGGTAACCCATGGTCCGTGCGGTATCGTGGCGAATCTGCATCAAACCCCAATAGGGACCGTTGCGCGCCTTGGGCCTGTAGCGGCTTTCCCTCGTGACCACCCGATGGAGCAACGATTCCGGTATGTTGTGCTTGGCCGCGTAGTAGGCGATCAACGGCTCTAACGAGTCCCGTCCTGACGCGTTGTCGGCAAGCGCGGGCGGCACCTCGGCAACGCGAGTAGACATGCCCGGCGAACTCTGCCGTGCCGTATTCGTCGTGCATCCAAGAAGCACCGCCGACAGCAATGCCGCAACCAACGTTTCGCGCATCATTTAGAGGGCGTCTCCGCAGCCTGTTCCATGTGCGAGACAAAGGCTGCGATCGCGCCCTTTCTATGGCGAGGCGACGATGACGAACGGTGCGGGTCGCGGAGCGATCAACGGGCCGGCTGCCCGATCTCGTCCAGCATCGCGACGAACCATTCGACCGATGGGTCGAAGGCCTTGCCGCCTCCGATACGGGGAAATTCGATGGTGCGAAGGCGGCCATCGGCTTCCGTGTCATGGCCGACCACGCCGCTGACGCCATCGAGCGCCGAGGTGACGGCATGATCGACCATGCCCTTGATCAGCCGCAGATCGTCGGCATTGGCCGGGGCGGAGCGGGCGAAGTAGCCGCTCTTCTGGACCAGCACCTTGTCAGCGCCGATGGACGGGCCGAGCTGGTCGGCGAACCAGCCGCCGACATTGACCTTGTCGAGCCGGACATGGCCGAAGGCATCGCGCGGCAGATCGGCGCCGGCGGCTTCGCGCTCGGCGACGATCGTGTCCACCAGCGCGCCCTCGGACACGAAAACGGTGGCGAAGCGGTTGTCGGTCATCGCCTTCTTCAGACGCTCGGTTTCTGCCTCCAGATCGATGGCCATCTCCGGCACGTAGACGGCTTCCAGATCCTTCAGCGCGGTCCCCATCAGGAAGTTCGCCGGATAGGCGCGTCCGGCAATGCGCTTTCGATAGGCAAGGGCTGTCGCCGCGCAGAGCCAGCCCGAATGGCGGCCCATCACCTCGTGGACGACAAGGCAGCCCGGCTGGGCACTCTGCTCGTTGCCGACATGGTCGAAGAAGGCCGCGCCGGTTTCGGCGGCCGTCCAGGCGCCCAGCGACTGGCGGATCGGGACGATGTCGTTGTCGATGGTCTTCGGCAGGCCGACAACGGTCAGCTCATAGCCGTTCTCCTTCAGATAGGCGGCCAGATCGGCGGCGGCGGTGTTGGTGTCGTCTCCGCCGATGGTGTGGAGGATCGAGACGCCGTCTGCCTGAAGCTGCTTCGCCGCCACCGCCAGCGGGTTTTCGCCCTCTTCAACCAAGCCGCGCTTGGCGCAATCCTTCGTATTTGTCAGCTTAACGCGGGAATTGCCGATGGGCGAGCCGCCCATGCCATGGAGGAGAGGGGCGTCGCGGCGCATGGTCTCGTCGATGGCGATGCTTTCGCCCTTCAACAGGCCCTGATAGCCGGATGTGTAGGCCAGCAATTGCCGATCCGGTGCGATCTCCGTCCAGCGCTCGATCAGACCGCCCACCGCCGAAGACAGGCACGGCGCCAGTCCGCCCGCCGTCAACATCGCAACCTTGCCGCTCATCGTCTTTCCTCTCCTGTTTCGGGTTCGCGCCGACCATATCGCCATGGCCGGCGAATGAAAGGTCGCCCGGTCCGCGTCGTCCGTTAACTCAGCGGTTTTTCGCCGCCGCGCTCACGCCCCGTTTTTCGCGCCATAGCCGCCGGGTGTCGGGGTCATGACGACGACCGTTTCGCCGGCTGCCACCTGCGTCTGGTCCGACGCGGCCAGTGTCTCGACCGACCCGTCGCGGCGGTGAATTTCGGTCCGGCCGGGCTGGCCGTCGCCACCGCCGGACAGACCCTTTGGCGGGGCCGCGCGGTGCGACGACAGAATGGCCAGATCCATCGGCTCCCGGAACCGGATCGCCCGGCGTACGCCATCGCCGCCCCGGAACGCGCCATCACCGCCCGAACCGCGGCGGATCGAAAAATCCTCCTGCATGACCGGATAGCGCAATTCGAGGATTTCGGCGTCGGTCAGGCGGCTATTGGTCATATGCACCTGCACGGCATCGGTGCCGGCAAAGCCCGCGCCATCGTTGCGGCGGCCCGCCGGCGCGCCGGAGCAGATGGTCTCGTAATATTGCTTGTCCTCATTGCCGAAGGTCAGATTGTTCATCGTGCCCTGGCTGTTGGCCATCGCGCCGAGCGCCATGAACAGGGCGTTGGTGACGTGCTGGCTGGTCTCCACATTGCCGGCGACGACCGCCGCCGGATAAAGCGGCGCCAGCATGGAGCCCTGCGGCACAACGATATCGATGGGGTCCAGACAGCCGGCATTCATCGGAATCGGTTTCTCCACCATCACGCGGAACGCATAGAGGACGGCGGCGCGCGTGACCGGTTCCGGGGCGTTGAAATTGTCGGGCTGCTGGGGGCTCGTTCCGCTGAAATCCACCGTGGCGCGACGCTTGTCCCGGTCGACCGAGATGGTGACGGCAATCGTCGCGCCGGTGTCGGTCCTGTATTCGGCGGACGCCCGATCGGGCAGCGTGTCCAGCAGATCGCGCACCGCCTCCGCCGCGTTATCATGCAAAAAGCGCATATAGGCGTGCATGGTCGGCAGCCCGAACTGGCGGACCATGGCGCGCAATTCGCTGGCGCCTTTCTCGTTGGCAGCGATCTGGGCGCGCAGATCGGCGATATTCTGCTGGACGTTGCGGACGGGGTAGGGGTGGTCGGTCAGCGCCTTTTCCACCGCCTCGGTCCGGAACCGTCCCTCCGTGACGATACGCAGATTGTCGATCAGAACGCCTTCTTCCTCGATGGAGGTGGCGCGCGGTGTCATCGAACCGGGCGCCAGGCCGCCGACATCGGCATGGTGTCCACGCGCCGCGACCCAGAAGATGATCTCCTCGCCGGCCTCGTCGAAAACCGGCGTCACCACGGTGATGTCGGGCAGATGGGTGCCGCCATTGTACGGATCGTTCAGCGCGAACACATCGCCGGGTCTGATCGCGCCTTCATTGCGGGCGATGACGGTCTCGACCGAGCGGTCCATGGAGCCCAGATGAACCGGCATGTGCGGCGCATTGGCGACGAGGCGCCCGTCGGGATCGAAAACCGCGCAGGAGAAATCGAGACGCTCCTTGATATTCACCGAGGATGCGGTGTTGCGCAGCGCTTCGCCCATCTGGGTCGCGATCGCCATGAAAAGCCCGGCGAAGATCTCCAGCCGCGCAGGGTCCGATTCAAGCGGGACGCCATTTCGCCTCGCCGATGAATCGCTTGACGCATCGTCCTGATGCCGGATGAGAACATCGTCGCTTGCGGTGATCTCCGCGCGCCAGTGGGGCTCGACGACAATGGTCTGGTTCGGTTCGATGATGAGCGCGGGGCCGTCCACCGCCGCACCGGGCCGCAGATCGGAGCGGCGATAGATGCCGGTGTCGATGGTCCGGCCATCGAAGCGGACGGGCCGCTTCTCCGACGGTTCGGGCCGGTGCGGTTCGGCGGGCGCTTTCGATACCGACGTGTCTTCGTCGCCCATATCGATGGCCTCGACCGAGACCTGCTCGACGATGATGGTGCGGCCCTCGTCGAAAAAGCCGAAGCGGCCTTTGTGTTCGGCCTCGAAGGCTGCGCGAATAGCCACGGGATCGAAGCTCTCATCGGCGACCGGAAGGGTGGTGTCGGTGCCATCGTAGCGGCATTGCAGAATGGCTCGCCAGCCGACATTGTCTTTTTCGACACCCTGACTGGCGAGTTCATCCGTCACCGCTTCGACGAGGCGGTCGACGACCAAGCGGAGCGTCGCCGGCAGATTGTCGTCGACGGGCCTGATAAGCGCCTGCTGCCGGCTGGCGAAAAGCGCGGCCAGGCCCATGCCATAGGCCGACAGAAGACCCGACAGGCGGTGGATCAGGATGGTCTTCATGCCAAGCGCATCGGCCACGGCGCACGCATGCTGCCCGGCCGCGCCGCCAAACGCATTCAGGAGGCAGCCGGCCAGATCGTGCCCGCGCTGGACCGAGATCGTCTTGACGGCGTTCGCCATGTTCTGGATTGCGATGGCGAGGCAACCCTCGGCAGCGCTCATCGGATCGGTGCCGCCGTCGCGCGCCAGCGCTTCGAACTTCTCCCTCACGCTCGTCCTGTCCAGCGTCTCGCGGCCGCTTTCGCCGAAGATGGCCGGGAACAGATCGGGCTGGAGGCGACCGAGCAGCACGTTGATGTCGGTTACCGTCAGCGGTCCGCCGCGCCCGTAAGATGCCGGGCCGGGATCGGCGCCGGCGCTTTGCGGGCCGACCTGGTAGCGGCCCTGCTCGAAGCGGACGATGGAACCGCCGCCGGCGGCGACCGTATGGATCAGCATCATCGGCGCGCGGATGCGCACACCCGCGACCTCGGTGTCGAAGACCCGCTCGGGCCGGCCGGACGAATGGGCGACATCGGTGGAGGTGCCGCCCATGTCGAAGCCGATCACATTGTCGAAATCGAGCGCGCGGGCGGTTTCGACCATGGCGACCACGCCGCCAGCCGGGCCGGAGAGAATGGCATCCTTGCCCTGGAAGAGTTTGGCATCGGTCAGGCCGCCGGAACTCATCATGAAGCGCAGGTCCGGCCGCTCGGCCTCATCGAGAGCCTGAAGTCCAAGGGCGTTCTGAAAGCGCCCGATATACCGTTCGAGAATGGGCGTGAGGTAGGCGTCGACCACGGTCGTGTCGCCGCGCCCGACAAAGCGAACGAGGGGCGAGACTTCGTGGCTGACCGAAATCTGTTCGAAGCCGGTAGCCTTTGCCGCACTCATCGCCACATGCTCGTGGCTGCCGTTCAGCCAGGAATGCATGAAGACGATGGCGCAGGAGCGGAACCCGTGCGCGTGGGCCTTGCGTAACTCCGCTTCCAGCGGCTCGACCTCGATGACCTGTTCCGTTTCGCCATCGGCGCGCATGCGCTCGGTCACCTCGATCACGCGGTCATAGAGGATGTCCGGCCTGACGATGCTCTTGGCGAAAATGTCGGGTCTGGCCTGCGTGCCGATCTCGAGAACGTCGCGGTAGCCCTTCGTCGTGACAAGCAGCGTCGGCTCACCCTTCCTCTCCAGAAGTGCATTCGTCGCCACGGTCGTACCCATGCGGATCGATCCGACACGGCCCGCCGGCAGCGTATCGGTCTCGCCCAGTTCCAGGAATTCACGAATGGCGGCCACCGCCGCATCGTCATAGGCTTCGCTCTCGGACAGTTTCTTGCGCGCCAGCAGGCGGCCACCGGGATCGCGGGCAATGATGTCGGTGAACGTGCCGCCACGGTCGATCCAGAACTGCCAGAGATTTGTCATGCGAATGGGCTTCCAGTTGCGCGAAGGGTGCTCTGTTTGGCCATGATCGAGGCCGCCATGTCTAGTTCGTCAAGAACCAAATTCTGGCTTTCTGTTGAAACGAATTGTGGTGATGGGCGTTGGATGGCTGTCATTTGTGTATTTGAAGAAGGAAGACGCAATTATGAAAAAGATTTTGCTCGCATCGATCTCTGGTATCGCGCTTCTCGGCCTTGCCGCATGTGGTGACGATAATGACGAGGTCGTGGAAACCAACAATGTGGAAATCGAGCAGCCAGCAGAAGAAACGGCTGTTGAAACCGAAGCGGCTGTCGACGAAGCGGCCGAGGACGCAGCCGATGCCGCTGGCGAAGCAGAAGCCGCCGCATCCGACGCCGCGACTCAGGCCGAAGAGGCCGCCGACAGCGCGGCGCAGAGTGCCTCGGAAGCTGCTGACAATGCAGCCACTGCGACATCGAACGCTGTCGAGGACGCCGCCCAGTCCATTGAAAATGCCGGTCGGGACGCGGCCAACGAAATCAATGACGCTGCCAACGAGGCGGAAGTCGAATTGCGGAGAGAAGATGGCACTTCCAACGCCAACTGATCGTATGTGACGAGAGTAAGGTCCTCAATTCAAACCTTATCTCTGTATATTAGCATTTCGTGATTGAACGGATGGCCGGCCTTGGCGTTTTGCGCTGAGGCCGGCTTTTCGCTGGTCTGCGTGAAAAGCATAAGGACCCTTTCTCATGAAAAAGCTTCTTGTTCCCGGCGTTTGCGCCCTGGCTCTTCTCGGCCTTGCGGCATGCTCGGATTCCGATACCGATGAAGCCACGACGCAGAGCACCGTCGAGGGCACACAGCCAGCGGCGCCGACAGAGGATACGATGCAGGTCGCGCCGCCCGACAATAATGGGCAGGCGGAGATGCCTCCGCCGGACAATATAACGACGCCAAGCGATCTGACGACCGAGCCGCAGGATAGCGGTTCTACCGACAGGCTGGACGATCCGAATAGCCAGCCGGCAAACTGATCCCGCGCTTGCCGAAAACAAACAGAAAGCCGGCCGTATGGGCCGGCTTTTTTGTTACTGCCACATCTGATCCTTTGCGCTTTTCCGCTCCACGGCTACAAGGCGTTTCATGAATGTGTGGTCTTCCATCGGCGAACTGATACGGCGCATGCCTTCGCATGCGGAGAGCATCCTGCTGTTCATGACGGAGATGTTTCGCTCGTTCTTTGCCGGCGATCCCGAAAACCGGCGCAAGGTGGCGTTTTCCGTCGCCATGATCGCGCTGTCGGCAAAGATGGCCAAGGCCGACGGCGTGGTCACCCAGTCGGAGGTGACAGCCTTTCAGCAGATCTTCGAGATACCCGCGTCCGAAAGTCGCAATGTCTTTCGTCTCTATGAACTGGCGCAACAGGATGTCGCCGGGTTCGAGGCCTACGCGAAACAGATGGCTGAACTCTGCGGCGATGGCGGCCGGAACGATGGTGAAACCACTTGCCTGACCGAGGACGTGCTGGATGGCCTCTTTCATATCGCAAAGGCGGATGGCGTTCTTCACGAGCGTGAACTCGACTTCCTGCGGATCGTCGGTTCGATTTTCGGATTCTCCGATACGGTGTTCGATACGATCGCCGCGCGTCACGTTTCGCTCGGTGAGGCCGACCCCTATGCCATTCTGGGCCTCTCGGCCGACGCCTCAGATCGGGAAGTCCAGCAACGCTATCGCGAACTGGCCCGGCAGTGGCACCCTGACTACATGATCGCCAGGGGCGTGCCGGAAGAATTCATGGAAATCGCCAATCAACGCATGGCCGCGCTCAACGCAGCCATGGCGGCGATCCAAGAAGTGCGCGCGGTCCCGGAGAATCACCGGGCATGAGCTTTTCTGCCGATTACCGGGACGCCCGGGTGCGGGCATCGCCCAATTGCGGGCCCCGCCGAAACGCCATGCGGCCGGACATGCTGCTTCTACACTACACCGGCATGACGTCCGGCGAGGAAGCGGAGGCTCGGCTCTGCCACCCCCAAAGCGATGTGTCCTGTCACTATATCGTGCATGAGGATGGGGCGGTGCTGCAGATGGTTCCAGAAGCCATGCGAGCATGGCACGCCGGGGATTCCTGCTGGGAAGGCGAGCGCGATATCAATTCGCGGTCCATCGGCATCGAAATTGTGAATGGCGGCCATCCAGCCAATCTGCCGCCTTATCCGGTTCGGCAGATCGATGCCGTTATCGCGCTGTGCCGCGATCTGGTCGAGCGCCACAATATCCGGCCGAACCATGTGCTCGGCCATTCCGATGTGGCGCCGGGCCGCAAGATTGACCCCGGAGAGCACTTCCCGTGGAAGACGCTGGCCGGAGCGGGCATCGGCCTCTACGACGATGATCGCGGGACTGTCGGACCTCCTTTGCTCGGTCCGGGGGAACGGGGGCAGCCCGTCGAAGCCCTGCAAGCGCTCTTGTCACTCTATGGCTACGATGTGGCAGCGACGGGGGAATATGACGAGCGCACTCGCTTAGTGGTTGAGTCATTCCAGATGCACTATCGTCAAGGTTGTATTGACGGAAGGACAGACCGACAGACGTTGGATCGTCTCTATCGCTTGTCGCAGAAGGCACGGGCGTAAACGCCTTGGCGTCGTCTCAATAGCGGGTTCCATCAATGTGATCGCTGTTACATTTCGTGATCTTTAATGCCCAATTTCGGTGCATCTGCCCTGCGAAACATCTCCTCGTGATTGGCGGCACTGATTTGCCGCTGGATGTGGGGCAAAGCAGCAAACCGAAGCCGTGCCTGTGAAAACGGTTCTCCCAAGCGGAACGCTGCACAAGAAACGAACGAGAGATCATGTTGAAAATGACCGGTGTAACGGCGGCGTTCTTCGCTGCCGCGATGTTGAGCGCGCCTGTGAACGCGGAAACCTCTTCCAACAAGCTTCCGGGAGTCACACATTTCGCCGAGAAGGTAACGAGCACTTCGTCGCCGGCGACAGATTCGCTGGCCGCGACCCTGAAGAAGGGAATACGCGGGGGTTCGGACGAGCCGAAGGCAGCTCACAAGACCGCCAAGACCAAGGCTGCGAAGGCGCAAACCAAGACGGCGAAGGCCGATCCGAAGTTCGGCTCCATCATCAATAAGGAAGCCGAGAAGCACGGCGTTCCCGCCTCTCTGGTCAAGGCCGTTATTCAGGTCGAAAGCAGTTTCCGCCCGGACGTCACCGGCGCGGCTGGCGAAGTTGGCCTCATGCAGATCAAGCCGGCTACGGCTGCCATGATGGGCTTCAAGGGCAAAGCCAAGGATCTCTATGATCCAGCGACGAATATCCGCTACGGCGTTGCCTATCTGGCCAAGGCGCACAAGCTGGGCGGCGGTTCCACCTGCGGGACCATCCTGAAGTACAATGCTGGCCACGGCGCCAAGAAAATGAACCCGATTTCGAAGCGGTACTGCCAGAAGGTCAAGCGTCTGCTCGGCGCCTGATAGCAATTGCACGATCCGAAGAGAGGCCCGCTTCGCATCCGGCGAAGCGGGCTTTTTGCTGCGTGGACATCGTTGCTTCCACGTTCTACATGGGCAGCGTCAGTCGGCCAGGCGGCCGCACCGTCCAGCGCCGAAAGGCGGGCGGTGAGGAAAGTCCGGGCTCCACGGAAACACGGTGCCGGGTAACACCCGGCGGGGGCGACCCCAGGGACAGTGCCACAGAAAGCAGACCGCCCGACCGATCTTCGCTTCGGCGAAAGCCTTCGTTCGGGTAAGGGTGAAAGGGTGTGGCAAGAGCACACCGCGCGACCGGCAACGGAAGCGGCATGGTAAACCCCACCGGGAGCAAAACCGAATAGGGATGGCGCGGCGCTTCGGCACCAGGGCGTTTCCGCTCTTGTCATCCGGGTTGGTTGCTTGAGGCCGTTCGCAAGGACGGTCCCAGATGAATGGTCGCTGCAATGTCATCGCCAGATGGCGGCGTACAGAACCCGGCTTAACGGCCGACTGACACCTCTTCACTCATGGGTTCGTCTCCCACCGACACCCCGTGCCTTCATCAGGCTCGTTCCCGAGCATGGGCGAGGGAGTTCCAACTTGCCTTTCTTCATCATCGCACCACAGGTTGCGAGCTGCCCCTCCTACTAAGAATTCCTTAATCGACTTGGTTCATAAACCATGAACAACGAACGGTCGTCTTAAGTGAATGAATTCTAAAATAAGAGGGTAAGCCAGAGTGCTCCCATTGACGCCCATGAATGCCCATGCTAGCTCTCCTGCAGTATCAGAGTGATCGTTGGCGAGCGCAGGAAGGGGCACCTGCACTTTGTCGTAAGCTGCTGGTTCGATTGGGAATCGCGTTTTCATTCATTCGTGGAGCGACGTGTGTCTATGAGGCGCGCGGCGGTCGGAAAAGCACGATTTTCAGGCGGGGATTATGAGGGTGAGGTCGTTCGGTGGCAGAGCGCTTTCTTTCCAATGCCATCAACCGGATCGACGCCAAGGGGCGGGTTTCGGTGCCAGCGCATTTCCGCGCCGTTTTATCGTCTCGAAATACACAGGAACTTTACGCGCTACGGGCGCTCGACTGTGCCGCCATGGATGTTGGTGGACCGGATCTTCTGGATCGCTACGAGCAACGGATCGAGATGGAGGACCCGTTTCTGGGCAGTGCGGACGATATGAGTTTCTTCATTCATGGCGACGGGGCCTTTTTGAAGCTCGACAAGGAAGGGCGCATCGTCGTGACGGATTTCGTGAGGGAGCATACCGGTATCACCGACGAGGTGGCGTTTATCGGGCGGGGGCGTTTTTTCCAGATGTGGGATCCGAAGCAGGCCGAGGCGCATACGAGGGCGGTTCGGCAGCGGCTTTTGGCCATGCGGCAGGCGGCGCGCGGTCCGGAGCGGATGGAATGATGGCGGGCCACGGAGACGTTTCGTCTTCCGTTGGCGGACCGGCCCGTCACATTCCGGTCCTTCTCGACCGGGTTCTCGAAAAGCTGGCCCCGCAGCCCGGTGAAACCATTCTGGATGGCACATTCGGCGCCGGCGGTTACAGTCGCGCTATCCTGAATCGCGGCGCTGATCTGATTGCAATGGATCGTGACCCGGCCGTCGCGGCAACCGCCGCAGACTTTGCCGGTGAATATGGTGCGCGGTTCCGTTTCGCTCCTAGCAATTTTAGTGTTCTCGACAAGGTTGTGACCGAGCCGCTCGACGGAATTGTTCTGGATATCGGCGTATCGTCCATGCAGCTGGACCAGGCTGAGCGTGGCTTTTCTTTTAAGCAGGACGGTCCGCTCGACATGCGCATGGCACAGAGCGGCTTTTCCGCCGCCGATGTCGTGAACGAGGCCGACATCAAGGAGCTGACGCGCATCTTCGGTCTACTCGGTGAGGAAAAACAAGCCTCGCGGATCGCGCGGATGATCGGCCAGCGCCGTATGGAGCAACCGTTCACGAGAACAGGCGATCTGGCCAAGGCGATCGCCGATCTTATGCCGCGGCGGGCCGGCGAACGCATCCATCCGGCAACGCGCGCCTTTCAGGGCCTGCGCATTTTCGTCAATGACGAACTCGGCGAGCTGGTATCGGCGCTCGAAGCTGCCGAACGTGCGCTCAAGCCGCGCGGACGGCTCGTGGTCGTCACCTTTCACTCGCTCGAAGACCGTATCGTCAAGCGCTTCATGCAAAGCCGCTCGGAAGCAAAGGCCGTGTCTCGACACATGCCCGTGACGGACGGCCCGAGCCCGACATTCGAGCGCATGGGCGCTGCGGTGTCGGCTTCGGACGATGAAGCGGCGACCAATCCACGCGCCCGTTCGGCGCGGCTTCGCGCGGCGCGGCGGACCTATGCTCCCGCCCGCCCGATCGAGAACCGCAAGGCGCTCGGACTGCCGGACGTTCATGCTCTACGGATTGCAGGAGATCGGCGATGAAGATGTTTCGCCTTCGCGACATGCTGATGGTGGCGGTGATCGTTTCGGCGGTCGGATACACCTACACCGCCAAACACCAAACGGACACGACGCTTGAGGAGATCGCCCGGGCTGAACGTGAGATCCAGCGGCGAAAGGACGCCATCGAAATTCTGGAGACCGACTGGAGCCTGATGACGCAGCCGCACCGCCTGCAGTCGCATCTGAAGACGTTCCGTTCCCAGCTGCCATTGGAACCGCTGCGGCCCGACCAGTATGCGCGGGTCAGACAATTGCCGGAACGCCCGCTCGATGAGACGAGTGAGGAGGGCCTGGATGAAGCGCTCGCTATTCTGGGGCGTGACAGTCTGAGCCATGACGGCGTCATGACGGGCTCGATCCCGGAGGAGGCGGGGCAATGAGCGAAGCGGCGATCCATCTGGAGGGTCTTGGCAAGAAGGGCGGCGGTCGCACCCGTGGCCGGGTTGCGATGATGATGGGGCTTTTCGTTGCCGTTTATGCGGTCATGGGCGGGCGGATCGTCCAGCTTGCCGTGCAGAAAAGCGAGATCACCGGCTCCATTCCGCGCGCTGCTCAAATGGCACGACCGGATATTCTGGACCGGAACGGCCAGGTCCTGGCGACCGACATCAGAACGGCGTCGCTTTTCGCCGAACCGCACAGGGCCGGCGATCCCGACGAGGTGGTGGAGAAGCTGCGGACCGTTCTTCCCGATCTGAGCTATGAATCGACCCGGCGCCGGCTCAAGAGTTCGGCCAAATATATTCGCCTTCGCCGCGATCTGACACCGCGCCAGCAGGCGGCGATCCACGATCTCGGCCTTGCCGGCATCAAGTTCGAACCGGAGAAGAAACGGTTCTATCCGGGCGGCGCGACCGCCGCTCACGTATTGGGGCTCACCAGTGCTGACGGGCGCGGCATTGCCGGTTTTGAGAAATGGCTCGATGGCAACGGTCTGGAACAGCTCCGCTCGGCGGGTCTGGCCAAGGCGGAGAGCCTGGAGCCGGTGCGAACGTCACTCGACCTGCGCGTGCAACATGTTCTGCGCGATGCACTCAATCATGCGATGGAGCGTTATCGCTGCATTGGCGCTGCTGGCGTCGTCCTGGATGCGTTGACCGGCGAAATCGTCGCGCTGTCGTCCCTGCCGGACTACGATCTGAACGATCCGCATGACCAGCAGGCGCCAGACCGGCTCAACCGTATGACGTCGGGCGTCTATGAAATGGGATCGTCCTTCAAGGCGCTGACGCTCGCCATGGCGCTGGATTCTGGCATCGTCCATATGGGGTCGATCATTGACGCCAGCCAGAAGCTGCGGGTTGGTCGGCACGCTATCGGCGATTTTCACGGCAAGTACCGTCCGCTGACGCTGCCGGAGGTCTTCGTTTATTCCTCCAATATCGGCACAGCCAAACTCGCCGACCAACTCGGTATCGACCATCATCGAGGTTTCCTGAAGAAGATGGGCGTGATGGACGAGATGGAACTCGAATTGCCCGAAATCGGCAAGCCCCAATATCCGAAGGACTGGAAACGGATCAATTCGCTGACCATCGCCTTTGGCCACGGACTTTCGACGACACCGCTTCAGACCGCAGCCGCTGCTGCCGCGCTGATGAATGGCGGCCGTCTCATCAAGCCGACCTTCCGCCGCCAAAGCATCGACGAGGCTCTTCGCGACGCCAAGCAGGTCATCAAACCGGAAACCAGCGCAAACATGCGTTATCTCTTCCGGTTGAATGTGGAGAAAGGGTCTGGAAAACGAGCCGAAGTGCCGGGCTATCATGTTGGCGGCAAGACCGGCACGGCAGAGAAAGTGGTCAATGGCCGCTATTCCAAAACCAAGCGCTACAACGATTTTCTTGCGGCCTTTCCAATCGAAAATCCGCGTTACATCGTCTTCGTCACGCTGGACGAGCCAAAGGCGCCGCCGGAAGGGGGGGGTGTGACAGCCGGATCGAACGCTGCGCCGACGGTCGGTGAGATCATTCGACGCGCTGCGCCGCTTCTCGGCGTTGAGCCGGAATTCGGCCCTGAAAACGAGGCATTCTTGGCGGCGGATTGAGAATCACCATGGGCTTGCCTAGTGAAGAAGGGCAAGCCTGCAGGCTAAGGGGGCCGTATGCGACTCGCGGATATCGCTGATCTGGTGGACATTGGCGACGCCGATCCAAACAGCCCGGTAGCGGCTATTGCCAGCGATTCCCGTCAGGTCGCGGGGGAAACGCTATTTTTCGCCGTTCCCGGAACCAAGACCGATGGCGCGGCTTTCGCCGCGGATGCCGCAAGCGCCGGCGCGACGGCGGTGGTCGCCGATGGGGCGGCTGCCGTCAACGGACTTTCCATCCCGGTTTTTCGAACAGACAATGTCCGACGGGCGCTCGCATTGTCCGCCGCCCGCTTTTCCTGCGGTCAGCCGCAAACGATGGTGGCGGTGACGGGGACGGCGGGCAAGACGTCGGTCGTGTCCTTCGTTCGCCAGATTTGGCGTCATGCCGGTCTGCAAGCCGCATCCATCGGTACGACCGGCGTGAACGCGCCCGGCCGCGACGATTACGGGTCGCTGACGACACCGGACCCGATTTCCCTGCATGCGCTGCTGGCCGAACTTGCTGCTTCCGGTGTCACCCACGGCGCCATGGAAGCCTCGAGCCACGGTCTGGAAATGTATCGCCTCGATGGCGTCGAACTGGCGGCGGCCGGCTTCACCAATCTCGGGCGCGATCATCTGGATTTTCACGCCGATGCGGAGGACTACCATCGCGCCAAGATGCGGCTCTTTCGCCAATTGCTGCCAAAGGATGCGCCAGCCATTGTCTTTTCCGACGATCCGTGGAGCGAGCGGACGATTGCCGCGGCCGAGGAGGGCGGGTGTGAGATTCTGACCGTGGGGCGGCTTGGCACGTTTCTTCGACTGGAACGGTGCGAACAGTTGCAGGACGGTCAGCGCGCACAGATTCTTCACGCCGGCCATCACTACGAAGTCGATCTGCCGCTGGCCGGCGAGTTCCAGATGGCCAATGCGCTGGTTGCAGCGGGATTGGCAATATCAACCGGCAGCGAATCCGGATCGGTGTTTGCGGCACTGCGGCATCTGAAGGGCGCCAGCGGGCGCTTGGAGAAAGTGGGCGCAACCAAAGACGGTGCGGCTGTTTATGTCGACTACGCCCACAAGCCCGAAGCGCTGGAGAACGTTCTCAGGGCGGTTCGCCCCTTCACCACCGGCAAGGTCGTGGTCGTTTTCGGCTGCGGCGGGGACCGCGATCCCGGCAAACGGCCGATCATGGGTGAAATTGCGGGACGGCTGGCCGATACGATCATCGTAACCGACGACAATCCCCGTTCGGAAGAGCCGGCGCTTATTCGAGCGGCAATACTGGAAGCCGTATCCGACGCGATCGAAATCGGCGATCGTCGCCGTGCAATCGAGGTGGCCGTCGACATGTTGGGGCCAGGCGACACACTTGTCATCGCCGGCAAGGGGCACGAAACCGGCCAGACCATCAAAGGCGACACTCTGCCCTTTTCCGACCACGAAGAAGCGCGGCGCGCGCTGGCGGAACAGGAGAGCGATCCAGCAGCAGGGACAGCGTCATGAGCATTCTGTGGACCACGGATGACATGATCGCCGCCATGGATGGCCGGCCGGTCGGCGACATGCCGGAAGGAATCGGCGGCATTTCCATCGATAGCCGCACCGTCCAGCCCGACGAAGCATTTTTCGCGATCAAGGGAGAGCGATTCGACGGGCACGATTTCTGTACCAAAGCTGTGGCCAATGGCGCCTCGCTACTCATTGTTTCGGAAGACAAGCTACCCGCCATGGGTCGTCTCAGAACGCCGATGATCGTCGTCAATGACGTTCTCGAAGCGCTCGGTCGGCTGGGGCAGGCGGCACGGGCCCGCAGTCGCGCTCGAATCATTGCCGTGACCGGATCGTCCGGTAAAACGACGACCAAGGAGATGCTGCGGACGGCGCTCGAGCCGTCCGGGACCGTTCATGCGTCGGACAAGAGTTTCAACAATCATTGGGGCGTGCCGCTGACGCTGGCGCGGATGCCGGAAGCGACGCAGTTCGGCATCTTCGAGATCGGGATGAACCATCCGAACGAAATTCGGCCTCTCGTGAAGATGGTCCGGCCTCACATCGCGATCATCACGATAATCGCGCCAGCCCATATCGGGCATTTCTCGTCGATTGAGGAAATCGCTCACGCCAAGGCGGAGATATTCGAAGGCGTGGTGACGGGCGGCACGGCGCTGCTCAACCGTGACGACGCCCAGTTTCCGCTTCTGGAAGAGCTGGCGCGGCAGGCGGGCGTCGACCATGTTCTCGGTTTTGGCGAGCATCCACGTTCGGCATTTCAATTGCGCGAATATAAATCGGTCCGCGATGGCGGTGAACTGGCAATTAGCCTGTCCGATGACGCGATGGAACTGAAACTCGGCGTCGGCGGCCGCCATATGGCGCAGAACGCGCTGGCGGTGCTCGGCGCTGCCAAACTGACCGGCGCCGATGTCGGGAAGGCCTCCATCGCGCTGGCGACGCTGCGTGCCGGAACCGGACGCGGCGAGACCCACCGGATCGCCCTTGGCGATGGGGGATCGGCAACGCTGATCGACGAAAGCTATAACGCCAACCCTGCCTCAGTCGCCGCGACTTTGGAAAGTCTCGGCCAAATGAGCCTGAAAGAAGGTGGCCGGCGCATCGCCATTCTCGGCGATATGCGCGAACTTGGCGATAAGAGCGCTGGCTATCATGCCGGTCTGGTTCAGCCATTGAAGGCTGCGAATGTGGACATGGTGCTGAGCGTCGGCGATGAGATGGCGGCCCTGAAGAATGCGCTGCCTGACGATGTTTCGGGTCATCATTGCGCCGATGTCGACGATCTCATAACGCTGGCGCGGCAACAATTGCGCGACGGCGATGTGGCTCTGGTCAAGGGGTCGAACAGCATTGGACTGTCGCGGCTGGTGACTGCCTTACGCAAGAACGCCGAAACGGAATAAAGGCGCCGGAACACGCAAGCTGCGGCGCCGGGGACCAATGAAGAAGGAAACGATACGCTGTGCTGTATCTACTGGTTGATCTGAAAGAGACCGTCTCTTTCTTCAACGTCTTCCGTTACATTACTTTCCGTACCGGCGGCGCCATGGTCACCGCTGCGATGATCGTCTTTCTCTTCGGTCCGGCCATCATCAACACGATGCGCATCCGGCAGGGCAAGGGGCAGCCGATCCGCGCCGACGGGCCGCAGACCCATTTCAAAAAGGCTGGCACGCCGACAATGGGCGGGCTGATGATCCTCGTCGGTATTCTCGGATCGTCCATTCTGTGGGCCAATCCCTACTCGACGTATGTCTGGTGCGTTCTGCTGGTGACCATCGCCTTCGGGATCATCGGCTTTTACGACGACTATCTGAAGGTGACCAAACAGAGCCATCTCGGCTTTTCCGGCAAGTCGCGGCTCGCTGCCGAATTCATCATTGCCGTCATTGCATCTTGGACGATCATTCAGGCCGGACAAAAGCCGTTTTCGTCGTCGCTAACCTTTCCCTTCTTCAAGGATCTGATGATCCATATGGGCTGGTTCTTCGCGGTATTCGCATCCATCGTCATCGTTGGCTCGGCCAATGCGGTCAACCTCACCGACGGGCTGGACGGCCTGGCGACGGTGCCGGTCATGATCGCGGCGGCGAGCTTCGCTCTGATCGCCTATCTTTCCGGCAATGCGATCTTCGCCAATTATCTGCAGATCCACTTCGTTCCCGGCACGGGGGAACTGGCGGTCATATTGGGCGCGGTCGTCGGGGCCGGACTTGGGTTCCTCTGGTTCAACGCGCCGCCCGCGGCCATCTTTATGGGCGACACGGGCAGTCTTGCGCTCGGTGGACTGATCGGCACCGTCGCTGTGGCCACCAAGCACGAACTGGTGCTCGCCATCGTCGGCGGCCTGTTCGTCATGGAAGCGCTGTCGGTCATCATCCAGGTCGTCGTCTACAAGCAGACCGGCAAGCGTGTCTTCCTCATGGCGCCGATCCATCACCATTTCGAGAAGAAAGGGTGGACGGAAAGCCAGGTGGTGATCCGCTTCTGGATCATCGCGTTGATACTGGCGGCCATCGGTCTTTCCACACTGAAGGTCCGGTAAGTGATGATTCCGGTCCGCTCCTTTTCCGGCAAAAAGGTCGCAATCTTCGGGTTGGGCGGCTCCGGTCTCGCCACAGCGAAGGCGCTTTTGTCCGGTGGGGCGGAATTGACGGCTTTCGACGACAGTCCCGACAGCGTGGAAGATGCACGAGGGCAGGGCGTGCCGACCGCCGATCTTCGCAGCATCGAATGGACGGACCTGTCGGCGCTCGTCCTAGCGCCCGGTGTGCCGCTGACCCACCCGAAGCCACACTGGACGGCAACGCTTGCCAACGATGCGGGCGTTCCGATCATCGGCGATGTCGAACTGTTTGCTCGCGAGCGCCGCGCCTTCGGCCCGACCGCGCCCTTTATCGCAATTACCGGAACGAACGGAAAATCGACCACCACGGCACTGATCGCGCACATGCTGCGGCAAGCCGGCAAGGACGTTCAGATGGGCGGTAATATTGGCCGCGCCGTTCTGACGCTCGATCCACCAGTCGAGGGCCGGCATTATGTCGTCGAATGCTCATCCTACCAGATTGATCTGGCGCCGAGTCTCGATCCGACCATCGGCATTCATCTCAACGTCACGCCCGATCATCTGGACCGTCACGGCACAATCGAAAACTACGCCGCCATCAAGGCGCAGCTCGTTGCCGGAAGCGACTACGCCATCATCGGGGTCGACGACGATTACGGGCGACGCCTTGCCGATGCGCTTGTCGAAGAGGGCCGGGAGCCGCTACGGATTTCAACGACCCAGCATCTGGGCACCGGCCTGTTCGCCGATGGAAGCGACATCGTCCTTGCGCTCGGCCCGGACCGACGTGTCATCGCGTCTTTGGACGGCGTCGGCTCGCTGCGCGGCCTTCACAATGCACAGAACGCCATGGCCGCCATCGGGGTATGCCTGCGGCTCGGTCTCGACGAAGACACGATCCGCGAGGGTCTGATGAGTTTTCCCGGCCTCGCTCATCGTATGGAGCAAGTGGCGCGGATCGGCGAAACGCTGTTCATCAATGATTCCAAGGCGACCAATGCGGAGGCCGCGGCGCCGGCGCTGTCGTCCTTCGATCAGGTTCGCTGGATTGCTGGCGGGCTGCCCAAGGCGGGCGGCATCGACGCGCTTTCGCATCTCTTCGAACGGATCCAGAAGGCCTATCTGATCGGCGAGGCCGCGCCGATCTTCGCATCGGCTCTCGGCGATCAGGTGCGCTACGAAATCAGCGATACGCTGGACGTCGCGGTCCGTCATGCCGCACGCGACGCCGAAGAAGCGGGCGGAGGAATCGTGCTGCTTTCGCCGGCTTGCGCCAGCTTCGACCAATTCCGCAATTTCGAAGTGCGCGGCGATGCGTTCCGCGCAGCCGTGCAGGCGCTGCCCGGCGCCGAACCCATCGGAGGTGATGTCCCATGAACCTCAAGCGAACCGAACGCGGACCGATCTCGGACTGGTGGTGGACCATCGACCGCTGGCTGCTGGTCTCATCGCTCCTGCTGATGCTGTTCGGCATCACGCTGTCCTTTGCCGCCAGCCCGGCTGTGGCGGAGCGGATCGGGCTCGATCCCTATCACTTCGTCATCCGCCAGATCGTCTTCATGGTGCCGGCGGTGATCGCCCTTGTGGCCGTGTCCTTCCTGACGCCTCGCCAGGTGCGGCGGCTCGCGGCCATCCTGTTTCTTGTCACCCTAGTCATGATGGTGCTGGTTTTGTTTGTGGGTATGGAAATCAAGGGCTCGCGACGCTGGCTCCACATTCTCGGCTTTTCGATCCAGCCATCGGAATATATGAAACCCGCCTTTGTGGTGATGGCGGCCTGGCTGTTTTCGGAGCATATGAAGAAGCCCGAAATTCCAGGAAACATCTTTGCGATCGTTCTGTTTCTGCTGGTGTCCGCCCTTCTGGTGGGGCAGCCCGACCTCGGTCAGACCATGCTGGTCGCCGCCACATTCGGCGTGCTTTTCTTTCTGTCCGGCCTGGGATGGATGCTGATCGGTGGGCTTGGCGCGCTCAGCATTGGCGCGGCGGCTGCAGCCTATCTTTCGTTCGACCACGTTCAAAGCCGTATCAACCGCTTTCTTACGGGCGAAGGCGACAATTACCAGGTCATGCAGGCCATGCAGGCTATTCAGCATGGCGGCTGGTTCGGCGTCGGACCGGGCGAGGGGATCGTCAAGCGGTCACTTCCCGACAGCCATGCCGATTTCGTGTTCTCCGTCGCAGCAGAAGAGTTCGGTGCGATCTTTTGCCTGATCCTGTTGGCCGTCTTCACGGTCGTCGTGGTCCGCGGCCTTTGGCTCGCTTTCCGCGAACGGGACGAGTTCACGCGCCTTTCGACCTGCGGCCTGGTCACGATCTTCGGCCTTCAGGCGGTCATCAATATCGGCGTCAATCTTCAGTTGTTGCCGGCCAAGGGCATGACGCTGCCTTTCGTTTCGAGCGGCGGTTCGTCACTGGTCGCGACCGCCATCGGCATGGGTATGGTGCTGGCGCTGACACGGCACAGGCCGGAAAAGCGCGCCGGGCTGGAGTTCAACCTGTCATCGGCGCCGACGGGCGCACTGACGCCGGCGGCTTGAGGCATGGCGGTGACGAAAGGCGTGATGCTGCTGAGCGCAGGCGGCACGGGCGGTCATCTGTTTCCGGCAGAGGCTCTGGCGCATGAACTGATCGCACGGGGCTGGGACGTTCATCTAGCAACGGATGAGCGCGCCGAACGCTTTGCCGGGCGTTTTCCGGGCCCGATACATATCGTGCGTTCGGCGACCATTAGCGGGCGCAATCCGTTGTCGCTTCTGAAAGCTGCCTATGCTCTGTTCGGCGGCTATCGGGAGTCGATCGCTCTTCTTCAAAAGCTAAAACCTGCCGCCGTGATCGGTTTCGGCGGCTATCCGACTGTTCCGCCAGTCTTCGCGGCGTGCCGGCGTGGCGTTCCATCCATGATCCATGAGCAGAATGCTGTGATGGGGCGCGCGAACCGCGCGCTCGCTGCTCGTGTCACGCGGATCGCCGGCGGTTTTCTGACGCCGGAGACGAGCCCATTTTCAGACCGGACCGTCCAGACCGGCAACCCTGTCCGCCCGGCGGTTCTCGACGAAGTGGTCAGCGGCTATACCGCGCCGGCGGTTGGCGAACGTTTCCATCTGCTGATCTTTGGCGGTAGTCAGGGCGCGCAATATTTCGGCGAGGCGGTGCCGGCTGCCATCGCGCAGTTGCCAGGGCAATTGCGAGGCCGTCTGTCGGTTACCCAACAGGCCCGGAGCGACGACGAAGACCGGGTTCGAACCGCCTACCAGGAGCTTGACGTTCCAGCAGAGGTCTCGCCCTTCTTTTCCGACATGGCCGAACGGATCGCCCGCTCGCATCTGGTCATAAGCCGGGCGGGAGCGTCGACGGTCTCGGAACTGGCGGCGATCGGCAGACCGTCGATCCTCGTTCCCTATCCGCATGCGCTCGACCACGACCAGAGCGCCAATGCCGCGGCCCTGCAAACGGCGGGCGGCTGCTTGGTCCGCGAGCAGGACAGTCTGACAACCGAGCGCCTTGCCGCTCTCATTGCGGAACTGGCGAACGATTCCGCACGCCTTCAACGGATGGCCGAAGCCGCCCGTGCGACAGGGCGTCCGAACGCAGCCGCCTTGCTTGCCGACGAGGCAGAGGCTATTGCCTCGCGCTGAATTTCGCATCGCAAACGCTTCAGACGAAGAGAAAGGGCCATCCGCCCATGGCTATGCCCCAAACGATCGGCACCGTGCATTTCATTGGGATCGGCGGAATCGGTATGAGCGGCATAGCCGAGGTCCTGCACAATCTCGGCTATTCGGTTCAGGGTTCCGACCAGTCCGACAACGCCAATGTGAAGCGGTTGCGGGAGAAGGGAATCACTGTTTTCGTCGGCCAGAACGGCGATAATCTCGGCGACGCCGAGGTTGTGGTGGTCTCTACGGCGATCAAGCGCGACAACCCCGAACTGATGGCAGCGCGCGAGCGGACCCTGCCGATCGTCCGCCGCGCAGAAATGCTCGCCGAACTGATGCGCTTCCGCCAGGCCATCGCGGTCGGCGGTACGCATGGCAAGACGACCACAACCTCGATGATCGCCACGCTGCTGGAGGCGGGAGGGCTCGATCCGACCGTCATCAATGGCGGGATCATCAACGCCTATGGCACCAATGCGCGCATGGGCGCTGGCGAATGGATGGTTGTCGAAGCCGATGAGAGCGATGGCACCTTTCTGAAATTGCCGGCCGAAATCGCCGTCGTCACCAATATCGATCCTGAACATTTGGACCATTACGGCGATTTCGATGCGGTGCGCGCCGCCTTCCGCCGTTTCGTGGAGAACGTGCCGTTCTATGGGCTGGGCGTCATGTGCATCGATCATCCCGAGGTGCAGTCGCTCGTTTCCAAGATCGAGGACCGGCGCATCATCACCTATGGCGAGAACCCGCAGGCGGATGTCCGTTTCATGAATGCCCGCTTCGAGGCCGGCCATAGCTGCTTCGATGTGATGATCCGCCCGAAGAAGGGCAGCGAAGGCGTCCTGATCGATGGCCTGAAACTGCCGATGCCCGGCCGCCACAATATATCCAACGCGACAGCCGCTATCGCCGTTGCCCACGCGCTCGATATGGGCGGCGCCGATATTCGCGAAGGCATTGCGTCCTTCGGTGGCGTAAAGCGCCGCTTCACCCATACGGGCAACTGGAACGGCGTCGATATTTTTGACGATTACGGTCATCACCCGGTCGAGATCAAAGCCGTCCTGGCTGCGGCGCGCGATGCTGCGTCTGGCAAGGTGATCGCCATCGCCCAGCCGCATCGCTATTCGCGCCTCAACGATCTGTTCGACGATTTTGCGGGCTGCTTCAACGATGCGGACTGCGTCGCGATCCTACCGGTCTATGCCGCCGGCGAAGAACCGATCCAGGGCGTCAGCTCCGAAACCCTCGTTTCTTCCATTCGAGCAGGCGGCCACCGGGACGCACGCGTTCTGGAAGGTAAGGATGCGGTGCCGGCTTTCGTTCGCGAAGTGGCGGAGCCGGGCGATTTCGTTCTGATGCTTGGCGCCGGCTCCATCAGCCTATGGGCAAACAGCCTGCCGGACGAGCTGGCGGCGGGTGAAGTAGCGTGACCGGAAATTCGACGATCGATGGCGAGGCCTTGCTCGACCGGCTGGCCGACCGGATGCGGCATATTCGCGGGCGCCTGACGCCCGACTATCCGATGGCCAAGCTGACCTGGTTCCAGGTGGGCGGACCCGCCGAACTGCTCTTCCAGCCGGAGGACGAAGAAGATCTGGCGGCTTTTCTGGCAGCCCTTCCTGCTGAAATTCCGATCATGGTGGTGGGCGTCGGCTCCAACCTTCTGGTGCGCGATGGCGGGGTCAAAGGCGTTGTCATTCGCCTGGCGGCACGGGGCTTCGGCTCGGTCGAGCGAATCGGCGAGAACCGCCTGAAAGTGGGCGCCGCAATGCCGGACAAGCGCCTGGCGGCGGCCGCGCTGGATGCCGGTCTGGCCGGGTTCCATTTCTATCACGGCATACCCGGCGCCATTGGTGGCGCGCTACGCATGAATGCCGGCGCGAACGGCGTGGAGACCACGGATCGGGTTGTCGAAGTGGTCGCCTATGACCGGCAGGGTAAGCGCCATGTGCTCAGCCATGCCGATATGGGCTACGCCTATCGCCATTCCGATGCGCCGTCCGATTACATCTTCACCCATGCGGTCTTCGAGGGACCCGAGGGAGATCCTGCCGCCATTCAGGCCGCAATGGACGAGGTGCAGACCCATCGTGAGACGGTGCAGCCGATTCGCGAAAAAACCGGTGGGTCGACCTTCAAGAACCCGGATGGCACCAGCGCGTGGAAATGCGTCGACGCCGCCGGCTGCCGGGGCCTGATCGTCGGCGATGCGCAAATGAGCGAGATGCATTGCAATTTCATGATCAACCGCGGTGAAGCGACGGGGCACGATCTGGAAACGCTTGGCGAGACGGTTCGCCGCCGCGTCCGCGACGGTCAGGGCATCGAACTGCACTGGGAGATCAAGCGTATCGGCCGGTTCGAACCGGGCCGGGAGGTCGCGCCCTTTCTCGACGGGCAATGACACACGGCGCGAGCCGTCGAACGGACCTGTCCGTGGCCTCTCAGGAAAGGTTTCCGAAATCCTGACAAAATCTTTCCAGATCCTAAAATGCTAACCACTGATTAACCATCTGCCTCCTAGGGTGACGGCTGAAACACACTGCAATCTTGCCGCCTGTAAGGGGTGCCATGAGCCGCCACGTTGCCGTTTTAATGGGAGGATTTTCGTCGGAGAGGCCCGTCAGCCTCGATTCCGGCGAGGCCTGTGCTGCCGCTCTCGAAGAGGCAGGCTACCGGGTGAGCCGTGTCGATGTGGACCGCAACCTGCCGCTAACGCTGGCCGAGATGAAGCCGGATGTGGCTTTCAATGCGCTGCATGGGCCATTTGGCGAAGACGGCACGGTCCAGGGCGTTCTGGAATTTCTTGGCATACCCTACACCCATTCTGGCGTCCTTTCCTCGGCTCTCGCCATGGACAAGGAGGTCAGCAAGATCCTGGCCAGGAAGGCTGGCATCCCGGTGGCCGAATCCAAGGTGATGAATCGCTTCGACATCGGTTCGGCGCACCCCATTCCAGCGCCCTACGTCATCAAACCGGTTGCGGAAGGCTCGTCCTTCGGCGTTCTGATCGTCGATGGCGATCAGCCTCATCCGCCCCAGTCGGTTACCTCCGACGACTGGAGATATGGCGACATCGTCATGGTGGAGCGCTACATTGCAGGGCGCGAACTGACCTGTGCGGTCATGGGCGACGTCGCTATCGGCGTCACCGAAATCGTTCCGCACGGCGACAAATTCTACGATTACGACGAGAAATATTCCGAAAATGGCGCGACGCATGTCTGTCCGGCGGATCTGCCGGTGCATGTGACACGCAAGATTCAGGATTACTCGTTGCGCGCCCACAAAGCGATGAACTGCCGCGGCGTGACCCGCTCCGACTTCCGCTATGACGACCGCCGCTCCGAGGATGGCGAGATCATCTGGCTCGAAGTCAACACGCAGCCGGGCATGACCGAACAGTCGCTGGTGCCGGAACTGGCGGCCCATGCCGGCCATTCCATGGCGGAACTGGTCAGCTGGATGGTGGAGGATGCGTCATGCGGGCGCTGATCGACCATCTTTCCGTTCGCAGGGGCCTCGGTGTGCTGCCCAAGCCGCTGCGCCGACCGGCCCGGTTCTGCCGTCGTTTCTTCCTGGGGCAGGTGGCTGTTCCGGATACTGCGACGCCGGTCATCATCGGCGGGTTTTTCGCTGCATGGATCGTCTCTGGTGTGATAATGGGCGGCCATATTGCGGGCGTGACGGGCACTGTCGCCAATGCGACCGGCTTCGGTGTGGCCGAGCTGGCCGTCGCCGGCAACCGTTTCACCGATGAGAAGGCGATCGCCAATGCTATCGGTCTCGAGAATGACCGCGCGCTTCTCGGTCTGAACGTCGAGGATGCCCGCAGTGCGGTCGCCGCGCTGCCCTGGGTCAAGTCGGCGGAAGTGCGCAAAGCCTATCCGTCCGGCCTAACCGTCGAAATCGTCGAACATAAGCCGGCCGCCCTTTGGCAGGTGGGATCGTTCGTTCAGGTCATCGATCGGACGGGCATGGTGATTGCGCCCTATGAGGGCGTCGTTCTGTCCGGCCTACCGCTGGTCGTCGGCGAAGGTGCTGCCGATCATGCGCGGCAGATCAGCGACCTAGTGGCCGCCTATCCCACGGTAGAGGATCGGGTCCGAGCCTTCATCCGGGTCGGTCATCGCCGCTGGGATCTGCAACTGGACAATGGCGTAACGGTCAAACTGCCGGAGCGCCGCGCGGCCGAAGCGCTTGCGCGTCTGGAGGAGGGCAATCTGTTCTCCGAACTGGTCGCCCGTGACGTCAGCGCCATCGACATGCGCATCGAGGGCCAACTCGTGATCGCAACGTCCGACGAGGTGATGGAGGCGCGCCGCAAGGCGTTCGAGACCATCGAAAAGAATCTTCGACGGTCACTGCTGGAGGGGCGGACATGACCATTCTGCCTTTCCCGCGTCACCGCGGCGCGCGTGGCGGCGTCCTGACCGTCCTCGATATCGGATCCACCAAGCTGACCTGCATCATTGCCCGGCTGAAGCCGCGCGAGGAGAATGGCGAGGTCTTGAAGGGCCGTACTCACCAGATGCGCGTGATCGGCATCGGCCACTGCCGCAGCAACGGCGTCAAAGGCGGCGTCATCGTCGATCTCGACGCGGCCGAACGCTCGATCCGGAAAGTCGTTGAATCGGCTGAGCATATGGCCGGGCTCACGGTCGATTCCATCATCGTCAATCTTTCAGCGGGTCGCCTTAAGTCGGAAAGTTTCGTTGCCCATGTCGATCTGGCCGGACACGAGGTCGAGGCCGGCGATGTGTCGCGTGTGCTCGCGGCTGGCGCCCGGTTGTCGGAAGAGGCGGAACGGACGGTCCTCCACTCCCTGCCCACCGGCTTTTCGCTGGACGAAGAAGGCGGCATCACCGATCCGCGCGGCATGGTCGCCGATCGCCTTGGCGTCACGATGCATGTGCTGACCGGCGATGCCGGACCGCTGCGAAATCTCGAATTGGCGATCAATCGTTGCCATCTATCGGTCGAACGGATCGTCGCAACGCCTTATGCGTCCGGTCTTTCCACGCTGGTCGACGACGAGGTGTCGATGGGCGCGGCCTGTATCGATCTGGGTGGCGGCACCACGACCCTTTCGGTCTTTCAGAGCGGGCGGTTCATCCATGCCGACGCTTTGGCCGTGGGCGGCCAGCACGTGACGCTGGATCTCGCCCGTGGCATGTCGACCTCCATCGAGGAAGCCGAGCGGCTGAAGGTCATGCATGGCTCGGCTCTACCGAGCGCCGCCGATGACCGCGAACTGATCAGCGTGCCGGCCCTCTCCGGCGAGGAGAGCACGACGGTTCCGCGTTCGGTCGTAACCAAGATCATCCGAGCGCGAATCGAAGAGACGCTTGAACTGATTCGCGACCGGCTGAACGAGTCCGGCCATGCCGGTATCGTCGGAAAGCGGCTCGTTCTGACGGGCGGCGCTTCGCAATTGAACGGCATTCCGGAAGTCGCCCGGCGCATTCTCGGTCGCAATGTTCGCATCGGGCGGCCCCTCGGCGTTTCCGGTCTGCCGGAGATGGGCAAGGGACCGGCTTTCGCCACCGCGGTGGGGCTGCTGATCTATCCGCAGGTCGCCCGCTTCGAATCCCGCCAGCGTGGTGGGGCAGCAGGTTTCGCATTGCAGGCGGGGGGCCGTTTCGCACGGGTCGGCGCCTGGTTGCGGGAGAGTTTTTAGAAAACGGCAATGGCTGCCCCCGCAGCCATGTCACAATCAGTCGCAGGAGCCTCCCAGAGGGTAAAGGACGGGAAGACCATGAGTATCAATCTACAGAAGCCAGATATCACCGAACTAAAGCCCCGGATCACCGTGTTCGGCGTGGGTGGCGGCGGCGGCAATGCCGTGAACAACATGATCTCCGCTGGCCTCGAAGGTGTGGATTTCGTGGTGGCCAACACCGATGCCCAGGCGCTTGCGATGAGCAAGTCTGACCGGATCATCCAGCTCGGTGCGCACGTCACCGAAGGTCTCGGCGCGGGCAGCCAGCCAGAGGTCGGACGCGCCGCAGCCGAAGAATGCATCGATGAAATCGTGGATCATCTGTCCTCGACCCATATGTGCTTCGTCACCGCCGGCATGGGCGGCGGCACGGGCACGGGCGCGGCGCCTGTTGTGGCCAATGCGGCCCGCGAGAAGGGCATCCTAACGGTTGGCGTCGTCACCAAGCCTTTCGACTTCGAAGGCAAGCGCCGGATGCGGATTGCCGATCAGGGCATCGAAGACCTTCACAAGGCCGTCGATACGCTGATCGTGATTCCGAACCAGAACCTGTTCCGGATCGCCAACGACAAGACGACCTTCGCCGACGCGTTCGGCATGGCCGACCAGGTGCTGTTTTCGGGTGTCGCCTGCATTACCGACCTGATGGTCAAGGAAGGCTTGATCAATCTGGATTTCGCCGATGTTCGCTCGGTTATGCGCGAAATGGGCAAAGCCATGATGGGTACGGGCGAAGCGTCCGGCGAGGGCCGTGCCATGGCCGCCGCCGAAGCGGCGATCGCCAACCCGCTCCTCGACGAAAGCTCGATGAAGGGTGCCGATGGCCTTCTAATCTCCATCACCGGCGGCCGCGATCTGACGCTTTACGAAGTCGATGAGGCGGCGACCCGCATCCGCGAGGAAGTCGATCCGGACGCCAACATCATCCTCGGTGCGACCTTCGATGAAAGCCTCGAAGGCATCATCCGCGTCAGTGTCGTCGCCACCGGCATCGACCGCAATGCGTCGAGCCTGGAACAGCAGGTCCTGGAATCGCGACCTGTTACGGCACGCGCCGCGGCTCCGGTGGAGCCTGCACCCCGCCCGACGCCAGCCGCGCGCCCGGTTGAAATGTCGGCCCCGTCTCAGCCGGCCGCCCCGGCGCCGAAAGCTCGCCCCGCACCGGTCGAACCGGCTGCGCGCCCGACGAGCCAGATCTTCGGCGCCATGCCGCAGTCGGCGCCCGCCCCGGCGGCAGCGAGGCCAGCGCCCGTCGCACCACGGCGCGATATGGAGCCTCAGGCTTCCACGGCGGCTCAGCCGGCCCCCGTTCGCCAGCAGGCTCTGCCGCTGGATGAGCCGGCGATGATGGAGCCTGCCGCCGACGCGCGGTTCGCGGCCAAGCCTGCACCGACCGAACGCACCGAGCCGGTGGATGAAATGCCGCGCATGCCGAGCGTGGAAGATTTCCCGCCGCAGCTTCGCGCAGAGATCGCGCATCGCCACGATGGGCGGCATGAGGAGGCCGATCGTGGCCCGCTCGGCCTGATCAAGAAGCTGACGACCGGCCTCGGTCGCCGTGAGGACGATACCGCCCGCCCAAGCGAGGCGCCATCGGCCCATGCCGCGCCGCGTGCGCCGAAACTGCGTCCCGCAGCGCCGGCTGCTCCCGCAGCTGAACGCCGGCCGACGGCTCAGGACTCATCGGTCTACGCGCCGCGTCGCGGCCAGACGGACCAGGTCGGCCGTTTGAACCCGCAGGTTCGCAGTGAAGAGGAAGCACTGGAAATCCCGGCTTTCCTGCGGCGGCAGGCCAACTGACCTCACACAATCTTCACAATTTGAGGGCCGGCTCCGAAAGGGGCCGGCCCTTTGCTGTGCAAGGGATTGGGCGATTTTCTCCCGGGGCTTTTACGCAAACGTTACGATTCGTACGTTTCGGGTAAACAAGCGTGATTTCCTTCTTTTCGACCCGACGGTTAGACCGATGACGTACCCGATTGCCAATAGGGGAGGCGCGGGTGCTTCTGAAAGCCTGATCGGCACCCTTGGTGCCCATGGAAAACGGGGACGAAAGACGCGTGTCAGACCGCCAGACCACTTTGTGCGAAAGCGTTACGTTCGAAAGCGCAGGCGTACACTCCGGCCGTCTCGTCCGCATGGAGTGCCATCCGGCTGACGCCAATACGGGCATTGTCTTTCATCGTACGCTCGACGATGGCCGCATCGTTAGCCTGCCCGCCAAAGCATCTTCCGTTATTGCGACGTCGTTCGCCACGGTTCTCGGCGCGCCTTGCGGCACATCGATTGCGACGATCGAACATTTGATGGCAGCCGCCATGGGCTGCGGCATCGACAATATGGTCGTCGAGATCGACGAGGCCGAGGTGCCGATCATGGACGGCTCGTCGCGCGCTTTCGTTGAAGGTTTTCTGGAAGCTGGCATTCGCACATTGGCAACGCCGCGCCGCTACATGAAAATTTTGAAGCCGGTCCGCGTGCAGAGCGGGCTGTCCTATGCCGAGTTTCTGCCGTCGGACGGCACGCGGTTCGATGTCGCCATCGATTTCGCCAACCCGGTTATCGGTGCCCAGCACGCGGTGCTGGACCTGAAGGCGGAGACTTTTCAGCATGAATTCGCTTTCGCGCGAACCTTCGGTTTCATGAAGGATGTCGAAGGCCTTTGGGCAGCCGGCTTTGCGCTTGGCGCCTCGCTGGAAAACACCGTTGTGATCGGCGACGATGACCGAGTCGTCAATCCGGGCGGTCTTCGCGGCGCCGATGAATTCGTTCGCCACAAGCTGCTGGACGCCGTGGGCGATCTTGCGCTGGCAGGGATGCCGTTCATCGGCACGTTCCGGTCGTATCGCAGTGGCCACCGCATTAATGCCATGGCGCTGAAGGCATTGATGGACGACAGAACCGCCTGGCGCATCGAAACGGACATGGCCGGCTCCGCCGTTCGTGCGGGCGCCATGGCCATGGCGGTCGCCGCCGCACCGAGCCTTGCGCCAGAGTTCGACTGATATTTTCAGGTCACATCCTTCCGAAAGAGTGCCGGTGGGCAAGGGCGAAATCGGCGATTGCCCCAGCGTTGCCACAATGACAGCACACGACAGATGCGAGATTGCCGCCGGGCTTCGCTTCCTTTATGGCGATGTGCGGGTTTTGGGGTTTGAGGGTAGACAATGAGTGAGCGGATCGAACGCGTTCCAGCCGGAAAGTTCAAGATGATTGCAGGGGCGGCCATGCTGGCCGTGCTGCCGGTTCTCGGCGCATGCACCTCTACCGACGATGCCGATCTGGCCCTCTACGTCGAGAATATCGAACCGGCCGACCGCCTCTACAACCAAGGGCTCGCCAATCTCGAGGCGGGCCGGATGACGGAAGCCGGGCGCAAGTTCAAAGCCGTCGAAAACCAGCATCCCTACACCGATTTCGGCCGCAAGGCCCTGGTTATGCAAGCCTTCACTCAATACCGGCAGGGCCAGTTCGACGACGCCATCCAGACGGCCAAGCGGTACACGACACTTTACCCTGCAACCGACGATGCGGCTTACGCCACTTATATTGCCGGGCTCTCCTACTGGCGGCAGATCGAAGATGTGACGCGCGACCAGGAAGAAACCAAGCGGATGATCCAGGTAATGAACCAGGTCGTCACACGCTGGCCGGATAGCGAATATGTCGACGATGCCCAGTCTAAGATCCGGTTCGGTCGCGACCAGCTCGCCGGCAAGGAAATGCAGGTCGGTCGCTATTATCTGGAACGGCGCGAATATCTGGCGGCCATTCGCCGCTTTCGCTATGTGGTGGAGAACTATTCCAACACGCGCCATGTCGAAGAAGCCCTGGCGCGCCTGACCGAATCCTATCTTGCCATGGGGCTCGTGGACGAAGCGCAGAACTCGGCTGCCGTTCTCGGCTATAACTTCCCCGACAGCCAGTGGTATAAGGACGCCTATGCCCTGCTGACGGAAGGTGGCTACAAGCCGCAGCAGAGCTCCGGCGGATGGCTCAGCCGCGTCGGCTTCGGCAAGAAGTCGGAAGGCTGATCCGGGCCGGTCGGGCAGAACACGAAATCATCGGCGGGCTATGCTGGCTTCCCTCTCGATCCGTGACATTGTGCTGATCGAGCGGCTCGATCTTGACCTGTCCGCCGGATTGTCGGTTCTGACGGGCGAGACAGGCGCTGGCAAATCGATCCTTCTCGATGCGCTGGCACTTGCACTCGGCGCGCGCGGCGATGCCGGGCTGGTGCGGGCCGGCCAGAGCCAGGGCCAAGTCACGGCAGTGTTCGACATTCCCTCGGCCCATCCCGCCCGGCAAATCCTTCGCGACAACGATCTGGACGATGATGGCGATATCATTCTGCGGCGCGTGCAGAACGCCGATGGTCGAACGCGCGTCTTCGTCAACGACCGTGCGTCCTCCGTCGGGCTGATGCGCCAGCTCGGTATCGAACTCGTTGAAATACACGGCCAGCACGACGATCGCGCCCTGGTCGATCTGGCGGCGCATCGCGTGCTGCTCGACGCCTTTGGCGGTTTGCTCGGTGAAGTGCAAAGTCTCTCGCGTATTTACACCACCTGGCACAGGGCAGAAAGCAGTCTTGCGGCTCATCGTGCACGAATCGAGGAAGCAGCGCGAGAAACCGATTATCTGCGCGCCTCAGTCGAAGAGCTGACCGAACTCGACCCGCAACCTGGCGAGGAAGAGGAACTGGCCGAACGGCGCACGGCCATGCAGCGTGCGGAGAAGATCGCAGTTGAAATCGCCGATGCGCAGGAGGTGCTGTCCGGATCGGATGCACCGATGGGGCAGCTTGCCTCGCTAATGCGGCGGCTGGAACGTAAAAGCGCCGATCATCCCGAACTTCTTTCGGGGATCGTGACCTCTCTGGACGAAGCGATGATTGCGCTCGATGCCGTTCAGGCCGGGGTCGATGAGGCGCAGCGTGCGGCACAGTTCGATCCGCACGAGTTGGAGGCCGCAGAGGAGCGACTGTTTTCGCTAAGGGCGGCAAGCCGCAAATTCAACGTGCCCGTGGAAGCGCTGCCAGAGCTGCGGGACCGCATGGCCGACGATCTTGCCGATATCGATGCGGGCGAAGAACGTCTCGCCATGATGGAACAAGCTGCGCGGGAAGCGTTGGCCGAATACGACGAAGCAGCCGCGCTGCTGTCCGAAAAGCGCAAGGCGGCGGCGGAGGCTCTCGCCGATGCCGTGATGGCCGAGCTACCAGCGCTGAAACTGGATCGGGCGCGCTTCTTCGTTCATTTCGAAAGCGATCCTGCCGCCCGCAGCGCCGACGGAATTGATAGCGCCGAGTTCTGGGTGCAGACCAATCCCGGCACGCGCGGCGGGCCGATGATGAAGGTGGCGTCCGGGGGCGAACTCTCCCGCTTTCTGTTGGCGCTCAAGGTCGCGCTCGCCGATCGCGGATCGGCGCCGACGCTCGTCTTCGACGAGATCGATACCGGTGTTGGGGGCGCTGTGGCGGATGCGATCGGTGCGCGTCTGGCACGGCTGGCGGAGACTGTTCAGGTTCTCTCGGTCACTCATGCTCCGCAGGTGGCAGCGCGTGCCGCAACGCATTTCCTGATCGCCAAGAGCGGAGAAGACCGGATGGCGACTTCGGTATCGCCCATGGCGCGAAACGAACGGAGCGAAGAGATTGCGCGTATGCTGTCCGGCGCATCCGTCACGGACGAAGCGCGCGCGGCAGCGGAAAAGCTTCTCCATGCCGCAGAAACGGGATGACGCTTCGGATCGTGTGTCCGACGCAACTTCACGCTTGATCGCTGGTGGGACTGGCCGGTATCGCTACAGGCAGTTCTGAATGCGGAGTGCCCCATCGTGGCTGAAAACAGGCCGGTCGAAAAGCTGACGGAAGACGAGGCGCGCGCCGAGCTGGACCGCCTGGCCGCCGAGATTGCCGAGCACGACCGCCGCTATCATGGCGAGGATGCGCCCGCCATCTCGGATGCGGCCTATGACGAATTGCGTAAGCGCAACAGCGCGATCGAAGAACGCTTTCCCAAACTCGTCCTTGCCGATTCGCCGTCCAAACGAATCGGCGCGCCCGTATCGGAGAAATTTGAAAAGGTGCGGCATGCTGTGCCGATGCTCTCGCTCGACAATGCGTTTTCCGACGAGGATGTGCGCGAGTTCGCCGCGCGCGTCCGGCGGTTCCTCAAGATGGAGGCCGATGTCGAACTGGCGCTGACGGCGGAGCCGAAGATCGACGGCCTGTCGCTTTCGCTTCGCTATGAGAAGGGCCGGCTCGTTACCGCCGCGACACGCGGCGACGGCCGGGTTGGCGAGAACGTCACCGTCAATGCGCGGACCATCGATACCATTCCCACGGAATTGAAAGGTGACGTGCCGGATGTCGTGGAAGTGCGCGGCGAAGTCTATATGCGCCACGAGGAATTCGCGGCCTTGAACGCGCGGCAGGCGGAGGCGGGGAAAACCGTCTTCGCCAATCCGCGCAACGCTGCCGCCGGCTCGCTTCGCCAGCTCGATTCGTCCATCACGGCGGCGCGTCCGCTCGCCTTCTTTGCCTATGCCTGGGGCGAATTGTCGGAGCGGCCGCGCGACACGCAGGGCGCGATGGTGGGCTGGCTGGCGGAGATCGGCTTTTCGACGAATCCGCTGATGGAGCGCTTTACCGATCTCGATGCGCTGATCGCCCACTATCATCGGATCGAAGAGGATCGTGCTGGGTTGGGCTACGACATTGACGGCGTCGTCTACAAGGTCGACGGTCTGCGCTTGCAGGAGCGCCTTGGCTTCGTATCAAGGTCGCCGCGTTGGGCCATCGCCCACAAATTCCCCGCCGAAAAGGCCGTGACGGAACTTCTGGCCATCGACATTCAGGTCGGTCGCACGGGTGCGCATACGCCCGTCGCCCGTTTGACGCCTGTGACCGTCGGCGGCGTCGTTGTCACCAATGCGACGCTGCACAATCCCGATGAAATCGCACGGCTCGACGTCCGGCTTGGCGATTCGGTTGAAGTGCAGCGTGCAGGAGACGTTATTCCGCAAATACTACGCGCGTTTCCCGAAAGGCGACCGAAGGACACCGAGCCTTACGAATTTCCGTCCCAGTGTCTTTGCGAACTGAAAACGCCACTGGTGCGCGAAACAACCGCCGGGGGCGTCGAGGGGGTTGTGCGGCGCTGCACGGGCGAGTTCGCCTGCCCCTATCAGCGGCGTGAGCACCTGAAGCACCTGGTCGGGCGCAAAGGCTTCGACATCGATGGGCTCGGTGACAAGCAGATCGACTGGTTTTACGAACGCGAAGACGAGAACCTGCGAATCCGGGAGCCGGCGGATATCTTCACGCTACAGAAGCGTCAGGACAGGGCGCTGACCAAGCTGAAGAATTGCGACGGTTGGGGCGAAACGTCCGTGCGCAATCTGTTCGACGCCATCGAGGCCCGCCGGACGGTGCCGCTCGACCGGGTGATCTATTCGCTGGGCATTCGTCATGTCGGCGAAACCACGTCGCGCACGCTGGCGCGCGCTTATGGTTCATGGGCGTCGTTCGAGATAGTGGCCGCGAGGCTGGCGAAAGGCGACGAAGACGCCAAGCTGGAGATGGAAGCGCTGGACGATATCGGCGGGGCGGTAACCCAAGCGGTTGCCCGGTATTTTTCGCAGGATGAGAATTGCGCGATGGTCGACCGGCTGATCGGCGAACTGACCGTCGAGGAGGCCGAAGCGCCGGCAGCGAACGGTTCCCCCGTTACCGGAAAAACCATCGTCTTTACCGGCTCACTGGAACGGATGTCGCGTGACGAGGCGAAGGCGATGGCCGACCGGCTGGGCGCGAAGGCGGCCGGGTCGGTGTCGAAGAAAACCGATCTGGTGGTCGCGGGTCCGGGCGCGGGCAGCAAGCTGAAAAAGGCCGAGGAGCTTGGAATCGAGGTCATCACCGAGGACGAATGGTTCGACAGAGTGGGAGAAAGCGAATGAATACCGTTACCGATATCGCGCCTGCCGACTGGGCAGGGTTCGAAGAGGTGATGGGGCCAAAGGGCGGTTGCGGCGGATGCTGGTGCATGCTTTGGCGGCGCAGCGCCAAAGAGATGGATGCCGCCACTGGCGAAGAGAACAAGGCGGCGATACGCGCCCGGTTCGAGGCTGATCCGCCACCGGGGCTGATCGCCCGGATAGATGGTAAGCCGGCCGGGTGGATTTCCGTCGACAGGCGCGAAGTCTTTCCGCGCATGAAGTCATCCCGCATTTTCAAACCGGTCGACGACGCCGCGGTCTGGTCGGTCACCTGTTTCCTGGTGAAGAAGGAGTATCGGCGAACGGCGCTCTGCACCGCGCTGCTCAACGCCGCCGTGGAGTTTGTCGCGGCGCAGGGTGGTACGATCGTCGAGGGCTATCCTATCGATACGCCCAAGGAAAAATACCCGCCGCTCTACGCCTTTACCGGCTTTGTCGAGAGCTTTCGCCGCGCCAATTTCAAGGAAGTCGCGCGGCGCTCTCCGACCCGTCCGATCATGCGACGAAGCGTCGCCCCGTGACCGCACCGCCGCTTTCTCCCGCAGCCGGTTTTGTCGCCGGCATTGTCCGGTCCCTGCCGATCTGCGCGGCTATCGCGCCCTTCGGCCTTCTCTACGGCGCGCTGGCCGCCGATACCGGCCTTTCCGTTTTCGAAGCCACCTTCATGAGCGCGACGATCTTCGGTGGCGCCAGTCAGATGGTCGGCCTTCAGCTTTTCGACGGGCGGGTGCCGGGCTGGCTGATCGTTCTGTCGATCTTTGCGGTCAATTTCCGGCACATTCTCTATTCGGCGGCGCTTGGCCCGAAAATAATGCATTGGCGGCCCTGGCAGCGGCTGGTGGGCTGGTTTGTGCTCTCGGATCCGCAATTCGCCGAATCGATGAAAATGGCGGACAAACGGCCCGTTGCCTTTTCCTGGTATTTCGGGCTTGGCCTGACGATTTATGGTCTCTGGGTTCTGGAGAGCTATCTCGGCGCGCGTTTCGGGGCGCTGATCGAGGATCCTGAGGCGCTGGGTCTCGACTTCATGTTGCCCCTCTACTTTTTCGGGATGCTTTACGATTTTCGCTCCCGCAAGCCGTTCTTCCCGATCGTCGGGGCGAGCGCTGCCGGCTCGGTGCTGGCCATGCTGACCGTCGGTTCGCCCTGGCATGTCTCGATCGGCGCGATCTGCGGCATTGCGACCGCCATTCTGATCGGCGCGCCCGAAGCACCGCCGCCCATGCCGCCCGAAGCCAAGGAGCGGACGACATGAACGGCATGATCTGGGTGATTCTGTTCGGCGCGCTCGCAACTTATGGCACGCGCATCGGCGGCCATCTCATCCTCAGCCGCTTCGAGCGCATTCATCCGCGCGTCCAAGCGGGGCTGAATGCAGTGCCGGCCGCCGTTCTGACCACGCTGGTGGCACCGGCCATGATTACCGCCGGGCCGGCCGAATGGGCCGCCATCATCTTCGCCGCCTTTATTGGGCTGAGGGCAAAACTGACCGGCATGTTCTTCGCGTCGGCCGTTCTTCTCATCGTCCTGCGGCAGATCGGGTTCAGCTAGCTTCGCTTTTGTGTTGCAAGGGCGCACAGGCCTCATTTAGCCATTCCAGAACGTCGCCTGAAAGAAGCGGGCCGATTTCGCCTGCGACACGCCGATGATAGGCGTCCAGCCATTCGATCTCATCGGAGGTCATCAGTTCAGGACCGATCAGGCGGCGGTCGAAGGGACAGAGCGTCAAGGTTTCGAAACCGTGCATGGGCGTATCGCCGCCCGCAATATCAGAGGCCGGCTCCACCACGATGAGATTTTCAAGCCGGATGCCATAGGCCCCTTCGCGATAGTAACCGGGCTCGTTCGAGACGATCATGCCGGCGTGAAGCGGCACCTTGCCCGTCCGCGCGATCCGTTGCGGACCTTCATGAACGGCCAGGAACGATCCGACGCCATGGCCCGTGCCGTGCGCATAATCCATGCCGGCCATCCATAGCGGGCGCCGGGCGATCGGATCGAGTTCCGACCCCCAGGCCTTTTGCGGGAAGCGCGCAAGGGTGAGCGCGATCATGCCGCGAAGAACTATGGTGGCGTGGCGACGCATTTGTCCGATCGGCTCGCCAATAGCGACGGTGCGGGTGATGTCGGTGGTCCCATCCAGATACTGGCCGCCGGAATCGATGAGATAGAGTTCGCCTCCGCCCAGCGTCCGGTTGCTCGCTTCCGTGACCCGATAATGCATGATCGCGCCGTTCGGCCCGGAACCCGAAATCGTATCGAATGAGATATCCTGCAACTCGGAGCCATTCGCGATCGCCATTTCGATCCGGCAGGCTTCCAGCTTCTCGACGGCGGCGATCTCGGTCACGCTGCCCGGCGCCTGCCTCGAAAGCCAATGCAGGAATGTCACCATCGCGGCGCCGTCCCGGCGGTGGGCCGAACGTGCGCCTTCGATTTCGACATCGTTCTTGATCGCTCGCGGCAGGCGCGCAGGATCATCGAAGGGATCGACCGACCCGCCCGCTATCGTGATGGCATCGCCAATGCCGCGTGAGGCGAGGGCAGGATCGAGACCGACCCGCTTGTCAGCCCTGCCCAGTTGGGCCAAGGCTTCGGCGAAAGCGTCCGGCCCCTCGATCGTCACCATCTGGCGCAGATAGGCATGCGCCTCGCGATCGAGTTTCCGGCGATCCACGAACAGCACCGGTTCGTCCGTCGCGGGGACGATCATAAAGGCGAAGGTCAACGGATTGTGCGGCACGTCCGAGCCGCGAATGTTCAGCGTCCAGGCCACAGAAGCGGGATCGGTTAGAACCGTCGCGTCGAAACCGGCCTTGGCGATGGCCGCCTGCATGGTCTCGATCTTGTCGCTGGCCAGTCGGCCGGAATGCTCTTTCGCCTGAATACGGGTTTGGCCGAGAGGGGGAGGCGGCTGGTTCGGCCAGATGGCGTCTACCGGGTTCTCTTCCAGAAAGACGAGCGCGCCGCCCCTGCTGGACAAGGCCCGATCCAGCGCCTTGGTCTCGCCGATCGTGTGCAGCCAGGGATCGATGCCGAGACGGAGGGGGCCGTCTCGTTCCGCGATCCATGCCGAGGGCGGGTTCGAGACGAGGCTTTCGACGGTGAAGAGGGCAGGATCGACCTGTCCCTTCGCCTGAAGCGTGTAACGGCCATCGACAAATAGAACGGCTTCGTCAGCCAGAACGATCGCGGCGCCGGCGGAACCGGTGAAACCGGTCACGTAGGCAAGGCGTTCGGCGCGTTCCGGCAGATATTCGCTCTGATGCTCGTCGGCGTGAGGTATGAGGATCGCGTCGACATCGGCCGTGCGCATAAGCTTTCGCAGCGCAGACAGCCGTTCTGCCGCCGGCACTTTCTCCGCCGGAGCTGCAAAGGATTGATAATGCGCCATAATTTGTCTGTCCCATCGGAAATCACAAGCCGCCAAGCTAGGGGGCGCGATAGCCTGAGGCAAGCGGATAGCGCTGCAAGGAGAGTGAATAAAGGGTTAGGCATACGGTTTCTTCGCATATGCAAAAAGCGGAGGTTAGTCATGCGCATATGGTTCTGGTTCCGCAGGGCGACACACCTCATCTTGGTAGCAAGACATCAAGAGACAAACCGAAGGATCGAAACCGATGAGCAACAGAAACGTATTTCGCGGCATGTTCGACGCCCTGGTCGAAGCCCGTAGCCGTCAGGCCGCTGCCTATGTTCGCAACCACATGGAACTGATGGACGACAACGACCGCCGCCGTTCCGGTTTCCCGACCGGCGGTCGCCGCTTCTGAGCGGCTCGGCCAATAATCTAGCGTCTCAGGTGAAGCGTGGACCATCCTTCCCGATGGATGGTCCGGACGTGGCGGAATCCCTGCCCGGTATAGGCCGCAATGACGCTGCGCCGCTGTTCGTCCAGAATACCGGATAGCAGCACCGATCCATTGGCCGCCAGGTGCCGCGCCATTTCCGGTGCCAGTCGCCTGAGCGGTCCGGCCAGAATGTTCGCCACGATGAGATCGTACGGCTCTCCAACCCTGATGGCCGTGTGACCGAAACCAGTGGCCGTCCAACACCGAACCCGATCGTGTACGCCGTTGAGGCGAACATTGTGGCGGGCGACCTCCACGGCGACAGCGTCGATATCCGTTGCGATAACGTGAGCGGGCGACAGTCGCGCCGCTGCAATGGCCAGAACGGCGCTGCCCGTGCCGAGGTCCAGAATGGTCTGCGGCCGCTCGGCCTTTAAGATATCCTGCAACAAGATGAGGCAACCGGCCGTGGTGCCATGATGGCCGGTCCCGAAGGCTTGGCCGGCTTCGATCTCGATGCCGATTTGGCCAAGTCCCACCGCTGCGCGGTCATGCCGACCGTGAACGGTGATCCGCTTTGCCTGAACCGGTTTCAGTCCCTCAAGCGATTTCTCCACCCAATCGACATCGTGAAAAACTTCCCTACGGAGTTCTTCAGCCGGCGCATTTTCGGCGACCCACGCTCTGAATGCGTCGGCGACCCGTTCGGAGTCGCCAAGGGGGTAGACCGACGTTTCGAAAATGTCTCGATCTTCATCGATTTCTTGCAGAACGACGGCGTATCCATCGTCTTCGAAGAACTGACCGGCCCAATCGTAGGCAGCCCGCGCGACCGCACGGGTCGCGGTCAGATAGAACCGACAGTCTTCTTCGGTCATGGCAGGTTGGGCTTTGGCGGGTCGGACGGCTGCTTCTCCAACGGCACGGTGTCGCGTGTTTCACGCTCGTCGCTTGTTTCCCCATCCTTGCCGTTTCGCCATTCTTCATGCTCGCGTCGCCGGGTCTCCGCATCGCGCGGCGGCGGCCCGAAGCTGATCAGCTTGTGGCCTGGCGCTGGATTGTTCTCACGAGTCGTCGAGCGGAAGACGAGGTCCCCCCCCTGGGTGATCCAGAGCAGAAGGATCGTCTTGTCGGGGCGGCTTTCCTGATACTGTTCGTAGGTGAACTCATCGGTCAGCGTGGTGGATGTGAAGACGTAACCCCGATCGATCAACGCACGCAGATCGAAATAGGCTTGTTCAGGATCGCGTGTGAGGGGGCGTCCGCCCAGCGTGAAGTTCATCGTCTGGCTGTCAGGACGAGGCCGACCGTCACCGATCTGGAAGACACGGTCGCGCCCGACCTCGGGTCCGAAATCGGTGCAGACCAGCGTGTTATAGGCATCGTCCGCCGTCGCCGCGATAACCGTGGAGAAGCGGCTGACATCCAGGCGATGATGCGCTTCCTCGCTCAGCACCTCGCCGAACCAGGTGGGGATTTCCCTCAGACGGGCCTCGCGAAGCCTGTCATACTCCCGGTCGGTAATCAGCACCGGCACGCCGTCATCCTGCAGGCGAACGGCAAGATTGGTGGTAAAACGCGAACCGCCGACGATCAGGACGCCCGGCCGGGCCGTGGAGCGCAGGTCGAGCAGCCGGGCCAATGGCGTCAGCGTAAAGGCATGAGCAAGAATCGTCGCCGTGACCACCGCGAACGCATAGGCAACCATGACGGGACCATCGGCCACGCCATTGGCGGTCAGTGCCGCACCGAACAGGCCTGACACGGCCACCGCGACGATGCCGCGCGGCGCGATCCAGCCGACGAGAAGCCGTTCTTTCCAGGAAAGACCGGCGCCGATCGTGACAAGACCGATAATAACCGGGCGAATGACGAACATGACCATCACGACGAAGGCGAAAGCCTGCCAGCCGAGCTGCCTGATGACGTCCATATCCAGAGCCGCCGTCAACAGGATGAAGAGCGACGACACAAGAAGGACGGTCATCGCCTCCTTGAAGCGTCGCAGGTCTCCGAGGCTCGCCATGCGGCTGTTGGCGAGCGTGATGCCCATGACGGTCACGGTTAGAAGACCGGCCTCTTCCAGAATCACATTGGTCAGCGCAAAGCCGCTGATGACCACCGCGAAAAGAACGGGCACCTTGAGATACTCCGGCACGTGCCCGCGCGTGAAGGTGTAAGCGATGAAACGGCCCAACAGATAGCCTCCGCCAACCGCCACCACAGCCGCAAAAACGATGCTGAGAAGGAGGTTTCCGGCTTCGTGATGGCCAGACGTGACCATGTAGGTCTCAAAGGCGATGACCGCGAACAGCGCACCGAGCGCATCGTTGACGATCGCCTCCCAACGCAGCAGGGATGCAGGACGGCTGGCCAGTTGCGCATGACGCAGCATTGGCATGATGACGGTCGGGCCGGTCACAACGAGAATGGCGCCCAGCACCGCGGCGGTCGGCCATGACAGGCCGCCCACGTAATGCGCCGCAAGCGCTGTCGTCGCCCAGACGAGCGGGCCAGCGAAATAGATCAGTCGACGCACACCCATCGAAGTTTCGCGGATCTCCCGAAAATTGAGTGTCAGGCCACCTTCGAAGAGGATGATCGCGACCGCCAGCGAAACGACGGGCCGATAAACGTCACCGAAATCTCTGACCGGATTGATGAAATCGGTTAAAGGGCCGGCCACGAAGCCCGCTGCCAGCAAAAGGACGATAGCCGGTAGGTGAGTGCGCCACGCAATCCATTGGGCTGCGATGCCTGCCGCGCCGATAAAGGCCAGTTTCAATGCTATGTCGTGCAAAAGTTCCGCTCCGGCGGGTGGGCGCTAGGCCGTTGATCGTGGCAAAGATAGCCCAAAGATTGTGCGAGGCAATATCGGGCGGAAGCCGCTGGTGAAACTAGCGCGCCTGCTCGACTCTCAAAGACAGGTGATGCCGCTCGTGGTGAGCGTCTGATAAATCGCCAAGCCATGCATATGCCAGCCGCTCAGACTGACCAGGCCCGCTATGGCCACAACGCCGGTCAGAAGATAGAGAGCGGCGATAGTTCTGGCGTGGGATTGTCGCACCATCCATCCTATATGCCACTGCATGCCCCAAGCGTCCAGAAAGGTTTGAAACCATGTATTTGAAGAAACAATATGCGCTCGCCATGCTCGCCGGCTGTCTCGCCTTCGTTCAGCCTTCCACGGCAGAAGAAGTCGGCGAAGTCGATGTCGACTGGCTCGGCAACGATATCATCGTCGAAGCCATTGCCGATCCGAAGGTGAAGGGCGTGACCTGCCATGTCGCCTATTTCGAACGCGGCGTGATCGACCGCCTGCAGAAAGGCAACTGGTTCGAAGATCCCTCCAACAATTCCATTGCCTGCCGGCAGGTGTCCGAGAAGGTGGAGATCGGCGATATCGAGCTCGACGAGGAGGGTGAGCATGTCTTCTCGCAGCGCCAGTCGCTGATCTGGAAGAGCGTTCGCGTCACGCGGATATACGATGCCAAGAACAAGACGCTGGTCTATCTCGCCCATGCCCAGCAGGTGCAGGATGGCTCGGCGAAAATGAGCATTTCGACCGTGCCGCTATGGAGCGCCGATGTGGCATGGGAAAACGGTGAGCCCGGCCAGTGACGGATCGGCCTGAGGCTGCGTACGACGAGAACCGTGACGAAGAGCTGCGGTTTCTCGATCCCGAGCCACGCATCCACAGCACGGCGCGGCTGAAGGGCTGCCGGATCGGCCGCTATGCGGAGGTTGGCGAGCGGGTCATCCTCCGCGACGTTCATGTCGGCGACTTCACTTATTTCGAGCGGCAGGGCGAGGCGATCCATGCCGATATCGGCAAGTTCTGTTCGATTGCCGCCAATGCGCGGATCAATGCGCTCGATCATCCGATCGGGCGTCCGCTCGGTCACAAGATCACCTATCGGCCGAACGAGTATTTCCGTTGGCAGCCCCTCGATGCGCAATGGCGGGGCGAGCGTGCAGCCAAACGCGTGACAATCGGTCATGATGTCTGGATCGGCCATGGCGCCGTCATCATGCCTGGTGTCGTTGTCGGCAATGGCGCTGTGATCGGTGCAAATGCCGCCGTGACCGCCGATGTGCCGGCTTACACAATTGTCGGCGGGGTGCCGGCGCGGCCCATTCGCCGGCGCTTTTCCGAAGCGATTGCCGAAAGGCTGGAGCGTCTTGCGCTTTGGGACTGGCCGCTGGAGCGGCTATACGATGCCATATCGGATATGCAGAAACTCGATATTACGGCGTTTCTGGAAAGACATGAGACCGGTTCGGTATAAGGTCGATGCCGGTCGACCGTCAGCGGCGGCGGAAAGGTTTGCCGAGCCTGAGGCGGCCCAGCATCAAATCGACGATCGATGGACGCTGTGGCAACAGAAATAGATCGCCGACATCGATGATGCGCTGGCTTTTGCGGTTCAAGAGCGCAGCAAACCAGCCGTCGGAAAGTCTCCATCCATGACGTCGATCGATCATCATTTATCGATTATCCGATTAAAAGTTTAACGATCTGTTTACGTATGGTCTTCCTGGATCGCTGAACCACGCCGCCATGGACGAGCCTGCTATGAAAACGCAAAAAGGGCCGGCTTGCCCCCGAGCCGACCCCAGATCGCCCGCAGGAGCGGAGCGATCAGCCGGGCGACGCCGATGCGCCGCCCGGTTTTCAACATGATTACTCGGCGGCGAACTGATTCATGGTGTTGTCCTTGCCGCCCGCTTTGAGGGCAGCCTCGCCAGCGAAGTACTCCTTGTGGTCGTCGCCGATATCAGAGCCGGCCATGTTCTGGTGCTTGACGCAGGCGATGCCCTGGCGGATTTCCGCCCGCTGCACCGGCTCGACATAGCCCAGCATGCCTTCGTCGCCGAAATAACGCTTGGCCAGATTGTCGGTCGACAGTGCCGCCGTGTGGTAGGTCGGCAAGGTGATGAGGTGGTGGAAGATGCCTGCTTCACGCGCGGCATCCGCCTGGAAGGACTGGATGCGGCGATCGGCTTCGATGGCCAGATCCGTGCCGTCGTAATCCACGCTCATCAGCCTGTCGCGATCATAGGCAGACACATCCTTGCCCTCTTCGCTCCATGCATCGAAGACCTGCTGGCGGAAATTCAGCGTCCAGTTGAAGGACGGCGAATTGTTGTAGACCAGCTTGGCGTTCGGTATCACTTCGCGGATACGCTTCACCATGCCGCCGATCTGGCCGATATGCGGCTTCTCGGTTTCGATCCAGAGCAGGTCAGCGCCGTTCTGCAACGAGGTAATACAGTCGAGCACGCAGCGGTCTTCGCCGGTGCCCGGCTTAAACTGAAAAAGGTTGGACGGAAGGCGCTTCGGACGCATCAGCTTGCCGTCGCGCTTGATGACGACGTCGGAAGCGTTCAATTCCTCGACAGTGACTTCTTCGCAATCGAGGAAGGCGTTGTACTGGTCGCCGAGATCGCCCGGCTCTTTGGAGTAGGCGATCTGTTTGGTCAGACCCGCGCCGAGGCTGTCGGTGCGGGTAACGATCACGCCGTCCTCGATGCCGAGTTCCAGGAAGGCGTAGCGGCAGGCGCGCACCTTCTGCAGGAAGTCTTCATGCGGCACGGTGACCTTGCCGTCCTGGTGGCCGCACTGCTTTTCGTCGGAGACCTGGTTCTCGATCTGCAGCGCGCAGGCGCCGGCTTCGATCATCTTCTTGGCCAGGAGGTAGGTCGCTTCCGCATTGCCAAAGCCGGCGTCGATATCCGCAATGATCGGCACGACATGCGTTTCGTGATTGTCGATCTTGTGCTGCAGTTCGTTGGCGCGGTTGGTGTCGCCATTCTCACGCGCTTGATCCAGTTCGCGGAACAGCATGCCGAGTTCCCGGGCGTCGGCCTGGCGCAGGAAGGTGTAAAGCTCCTCGATCAGCGCGGGCACGGAGGTCTTCTCGTGCATGGACTGGTCGGGGAGAGGGCCGAATTCGCTGCGCAGGGCCGCAACCATCCAGCCGGAGAGATAGAGGTATCGGCGCTTGGTGGAGCCGAAATGCTTCTTGACGGAGATCATCTGCTGCTGGCCGATGAAGCCGTGCCAGGCGCCGAGACTCTGCGTATACTGGCTCGGATCGGCATCGTAGGCGGCCATGTCCTCGCGCATGATCTTCGCAGTATAGCGCGCAATGTCGAGGCCGGTCTTGAACTGGTTCTGCGCACGCATACGGGCGACCGCTTCCGGCTCGATATCGCCCCAGGTCTCGAACTTCTTCTTCAGGTCCTGAATATCCTGAATGGTTTGCTGATAAGCGCTCATTGCGGGGTCCTCGTCATTGACAATGTAAAAACCTGTAACGGTCTGTGGCGCGGCAGTGCGGCAGAAGAAGGCAACTGCCCGTAACTTCGGCCAACCGCTTGAGGCTGGATATGCGCCACCTCGTGCGATCTGTCACGGAAAAAGCGCCTTTGGCCTTGTCAAAAAGATGTCATTTTGTGCAGCGCAGAAGTGTTAAGGTCTGTGAATTTGTATGACTTTTTACAGGATTTACCCCTTCAATCCGTGTCTGGAGGATGGTTTGGACAGGGCCGACGTCAGTCCTCACGCCAACCGAAGCAGTCCGTCGGAGGATTGTGGATACACTTTGCCCAACATCAGTCAGAAACGTAGCAGCCAGCACGGGATGCGACAGCGAATGTCTGCGTGAACAATGCCGCCCGGCATGGAACTTGCGGGGCAGGGGGCAATTCGCGACCGGAGCGTCTCAATATGGCACAGCGCAACTTTCATTGGCTCGATTATGGGCGTTTTCTATCGGCTCTTGCCGTGATGCTCTTCCACTATTGCGACGATGGCGAGCTTGAGGGCGTTCTGCCGTTCGCCGTGGATCTCGGTCCGATGGGTAATCTGGCGGCGCGGCACGGCCACCTCGGCGTCGACGCCTTCTTCGTGGTATCCGGCTTTGCGATCGCACTGACGGTGGTTGGACAGAGCCCAGGGACGTTTGCGCGCAAGCGCTTCGTGCGGCTCTGGCCGACATTCTTTCTCTGCATGAGCGCGACAGCGTTTGTCCTGACGGTCCTTCCAGAGCCGTTCGGTCCCGTATCGACCGGGCAATATGTCGCAAATATCTCGATGGTGCCGGAAGTGTTCGGCTTTTCGCGTATAGACGATGTCTATTGGACGCTCGCCCGGGAACTGTTCTTCTACGCGCTTGTGTTCGGCCTTATCGTAGCCGGAAACGTCCACCGGCTCGAGGCAGCGGCGATCTGTGTTCTCGTTGCGCTTGCGGCTGGTGAATTCACGCCGCTGCGCCATACCAGTCTGACGGATTACTGGCCGCTATTCGCCGCCGGAATCCTGTTCGCCCGAGTTCAGATGACCGGCTGGTCGCCAATTCGTGTCGCAGCACTGATCCTCGCGCTCGGTGTCGCATTGGTTCAGGTCGTCGATCGCGCCGAAGAAATCAGCGAATTGCGGGGCGTCGTTCACGACCCGGTTATTGCTGCCTGGGTCACCGTAGCAATATTCGTGGCTTTCTGTGCCGCGACGACGCCGTCGGCGGCAAAGCTGAAGTTGCCGCACGCCCGTGCGCTGGGGCTTGCGACCTATCCGCTATATCTACTGCACAATGCCATCGGTCTGACGCTTCTGGCGCATTTCGCGCCAGCGACGTGGCCGCTCCTGTCCATAGGCTTTGTGGCCATCGCAATTATCGGACTTTCGCTTCTCGTTGTCGCCGTCTGGGAAAAGTGGCTAGCGCCCGTCTGGCTCTGGCTGGGCCGATTGCTGGTGGAACGGCCCATCGACAACGTCATCTTGAAGTCCCCGCCGGGCGGCTCACGCAGTTCCATACGCCAGAACGCCCAACCGGTTGACTGACAGGCCTTGTCAGGCGGCCAGATCGGCAGCATCTTCCGTTTCCCGCAAGGCTTGAAACGCGGCCAGCATAGCGTTGATGGCGTGGACTTCCGAGCTGAGCGAATCGCTTGCCGCCGACAGTTCTTCGGCGATGGCTGCATTCTGTTGGGTGGCGGTGTCGAGCGACAACACGGCAGCGTTGATTTCATCGAGGCCGGCCGACTGTTCGCGCGCTGAGTCCACCACCGCCAGCACATCCTGGCTGATCTGGCGCACGTCCTCGACCATGCGGGCCAGCGCCTCGCCGGTATCGGAGACCAGCTGTACGCCTGTCTTGACCTCTTTTCTCGATCCCTCGATGAGCTGTTTGATTTCCTTCGCCGCGCCAGCGGAGCGCTGCGCCAGAACGCGGACCTCGGAGGCGACCACGGCGAAGCCTCGGCCCGATTCGCCTGCGCGCGCGGCTTCCACACCGGCGTTCAACGCCAGAAGATTGGTCTGAAACGCGATCTCGTCGATCACGGCGATGATACTTGAGATGGCCTCGGAAGATGAATCGATCCGCCCCATTGCCTCCACGGCATCCGTCACGATCTGCCCGGAAGATTCCGCCTTCTGGCGCGTTTGCGCAACCATGTCTCCAGCCTTTTCGGCTCGTTCGAAAGACGATTTTACATTGGCTGTCATCTCTTCCAGCGCGGCGGCCGTTTCCTCAACGGATGCCGCTCCGATCTCGGCGCGACGCGATAGGTCGCTGGCTGCGGCATTGATTTCGACGGAACCGGACTGGATCTTTTCGGCAGACCCGCCGATCTCGTCCATCGTGGCAGCCAATTGCTGAAGGGCGGCATTGAAATCCGCCTTCACCGTAGCGTAGCCATCGGGGAGATCGGCGTCGATCTGGTAGGTCAAATCCTTTTTCGCGAGGGCCTGGATCGCATGTCGGAAGGCTCCCATCACCATGTTGCGTTCCGCATCCACCGCATCCTGCTCTGCCCTGCGGGCTGCTTCCACCTCTTCGATATAGACGGAAACCGACAGTTCCATATCGAGCAGAACGGCCTTTGTCAGGCTGACCAGACGATCGCTGAAGTCTTTAGCGGCACTCGGCGAGGCGGACCGGGACAGGCGCTTCTTCGGCCAGTATTCATCGACGATTCCGGCAATGAGCTGCGCCATCAGCAGGCTGTAGCCCCCAATGTACCAACTCGGCGCAAGACCGATCCGCGCATGGGCGTTGCCGATACGCTGGACCCGCCGGGTATAGTCGTTGTCGAAGCGGCCTTCGAGAATGGCCATCCAATGACCGATCTGCGCTTTCTGCGCGGACTTCATATGCTGGTCGGACGAAAAGAACTGTCGGGTTTCCGGCGTCTGGCGGATGACATCGTAAAAGCGTTCCAGCCCTTTTGGAAGATCGCGCGCGATCACCGGTCGCAATTCCCGCAACCGTTCCAGGCAGGCGTCATCCATGTTGAGAAAAGCAAGGCGGCCGGCAATATCGGTTGTCGTCTGCTTTTGCGTATCGGTTTGCATTTCAATCACTTTCGCCAAGTTCCGGACAGTGCGCGGGATACGAACTGCGTGTGCCCAGTGATGATCTTCCCAAAGGTTAGATTCGGTTAAAATTTGTCACAAATTGTTGCATATGCTCATAAGTCATTCGTCGAAATATCGGCGGGTTTCTTCATCGGACGAGGCCCTGGCCGCACCCTTCCTGTCGGCCGCACGGTCGAAGGTGGCCTTGGCTCCTCGCCGCTCTACAATCGCAGGCTTCTCACTATTCGTTGGCTCATGAGCAAAATCACTGCGCGCCGCCTTGCTATTAACGGCCAAAGCACCTACATCATCGGCATCGATCTTGATGGACGTTTCCCATCCCCGTGCTTCGGCACGCACTGTGAACTCTCTGAAATATCGATACTCACCATGCCCCGATCTGGGGCGTATCTTTGTACCGATTTTTCTTTGAGGAGATCGCCAAATGGCTACCGGTACCGTAAAATTCTTCAACACGACCAAAGGCTTCGGCTTCATTGAGCCGGACGATGGCGGCAAGGACGTTTTCGTTCATATCTCCGCTCTCGAGCGTAGCGGCATGGCTGCTCCGGCCGAAGGCGACAAGCTGAACTACGAAGTCGTCGCCGATCGCCGCACCGGCAAGAGCGCCGCCGAGAACCTCTCGGCCGCTTGATCGGATCAAGTTCGCCGGCCCGTTCCCGAGGGAGCAGGCCATGGCGGAACGGCTTTGGCGCGATGACCACGGATGTACTGGCATCGCTGACGAAGCCTTGGGAAGGCCGGCTTGCGCCGGCCTTTTTCATGTCCGGATTTTCGCTCGCCGCACGGTTTGCGACCCGGTTGAAGGGGGCCGCGGCGGTTTATCCGCCTGCCAGCCAGGCCCATGCCCATTTGGCGCCTTGCCAGAGCGAAGCGCCGAAGACGATGACGATCGCAATCTCGATCGCCACAGAAACCGCGAAGATAATCGCATGGGTTCGCTTGGAGAAGCCCAGAAGATGGGTCTTCTTCGGCGGTTCCTCAGGCGCGTTCTCGTCGGACATAGAGCAGATCCTCAACCCGGCGGGTTGAGAAAACTTTCCAGCACGCGCTTTTGGCCGGCCTTGTCGAATTCGACGGTCAGCTTGTTACCGTCGATGGCCACGACATTGCCATTGCCGAATTTGAGATGAAACACCCGGTCTCCCTTGGAAAAGCGGCCCGGTTCGTCGGTCACGCTCTTGGCCACCAGTTCGCCTTCGATCTGGCGGCCGCGCCGCCCGCCATCCGCTTCGCCATAGCCGATCCGCTCGACGCGGGACGACACGCCCATGCCGGAGCGCCCGCCCCAGTTCTCGCGGGTTGCGTCGGTGCGGTTCTTCTGCGCGCGCTGCCAACCGGGCGAGCCGTAGGACGAGCCGAACGGCTCCATCCTATCGAAGCGGGACGCGCCATAGCCGCCGCGCTCGCCGAACCCGCCCGCGCCATAGCCGCCATAGCTTGCCGGCGCTTCCATCACCTCGACATGCGCCTCCGGCAGTTCGTCGACGAACCGCGACGGGATCGTGCTCTGCCATAGGCCATGGATACGGCGGTTGGACGCGAACCAGACATGCAGATTGCGCCGGGCACGGGTGACACCGACATAGGCCAGGCGGCGTTCTTCCTCCAGACCGGCGCGGCCGCCCTCATCCATGCTGCGCTGGTGGGGGAACAGGCCCTCTTCCATACCGGGCAGGAAAACAGTGTCGAACTCCAGCCCCTTGGCGCTGTGCAGCGTCATGACCGAGACAGCATCGAGATCGCTATCGCCGCTATTGTCCATCACCAGCGCGACATGTTCGAGGAAGGCGCGCAGGCTGTCATATTCCCCCATCGCCTCGATCAGTTCCTTAAGATTGTCGAGGCGGCCCGCTGCGTCGGCGGATTTATCCGCCTTCCACATGTCGATATAGCCGCTTTCCTCAAGAATCGATTCAGCCAGTTCGACATGCGGAGTCGAATCAAGGGCTTCGCTCCATCGCCTGAAGTTTTCGACGACCTCGCGCAACGAGCTGCGGGTCTTGCCCTTGACCTCGTCAGTGCCGACCAGATCGGCCGCAGCCTGAAGCATGGGGCACTGCCGCGCGCGCGCCGTGTCGTGGATCAGGCGGACGCTCGTGTCGCCGATCCCACGCTTCGGCACATTGACGATCCGCTCAAAGGCCAGATCGTCAGCGGGATGCGCGACCACACGCAGATAGGCCATGGCGTCGCGGATTTCCTTGCGCTCATAGAAGCGCGGCCCGCCGATCACGCGATAGGGCAGGCCGAGCGTGACGAAGCGCTCCTCGAATTCGCGCATCTGAAACGAGGCACGGACAAGGATGGCGATATCGTTGAGTTTCCCGCCCTTCGTCTGGAGCGCCTCGATCTCCTCGCCGATAGCGCGGGCCTCTTCCTCGCTGTCCCAGGCATTGTGCACCTTGACGCGTTCGGCGTCCGGGTCGGTCAGATCGGTGAAAAGCGTCTTGCCGAGCCGGCTTTCATTATTGGCGATCAGCGCGGATGCGGCGGCCAGAATATGCTCGGTGGAGCGGTAATTGCGTTCCAGCCGGATCACGGTCGCGCCGGGAAAGTCCTTTTCGAACCGCAGGATGTTGTCGACCTCCGCGCCGCGCCAGCCATAGATGGACTGGTCGTCATCGCCGACGCAGCAGAGATTGACCGCGCCGCCGTCTGGCCGTTGCGCCAGAAGGCGCAGCCACAGATATTGCGCGACATTGGTATCCTGATACTCGTCAACGAGAATGTAGCGGAACCGGCGGTGATACTCCGCCAGCACATCGGCATGTTTGCGGAGGATCGCGATGGGATGCAGCAGAAGATCGCCGAAATCGGCGGCGTTCAGCTCGGTCAGACGGCGCTGATAGGCGCGGTAAAGCTCGCGCCCCTTGCCGTTGCCGAAGCTGCGCGCATCGCCTTCGGGGATCGCGTCCGGGCCGAGCGCCTTGTTCTTCCATCCGTCGATGAGGCCGGCGAGCGTCTTGGCCGTCCAGCGCTTGTCGTCCAGACCCTCGGCCTGGATCACCTGTTTGAGCAGGCGGATCTGGTCGTCGGTATCCAGAATGGTGAAGGTGCTCTTCAGCCCGACCAGTTCGGCGTGCTTGCGTAATATCTTTACGCCGATCGAGTGGAACGTACCGAGCCAGGGCATCCCTTCGATCTGCTCGCCGACGAGCAGGCCGATGCGCTCCTTCATCTCGCGGGCGGCCTTGTTGGTGAAGGTGACGGCGAGAATCTGGCTCGGCCAGGCTTTTCCGCTCGACAGGATGTGCGCGATGCGCGTGGTCAGCACGCGGGTCTTGCCCGTGCCTGCGCCAGCCAACACCAGAACCGGGCCCTCTGTCGTCTCAACCGCAAGGCGCTGTTCCGGGTTCAGGCCGGACAGGTAATCGGTAGACTGTCTCTGGCCGCGGGCGGCCATGGCGCGTGCGGCAATACCGCTCGGACGCGCGGGCGGGTTCTGGCCATCACCGGGCAGGGGCCAGTCGTCAGGTAGATCGATCATGGGACCAGATGTAGCGATTCGGCGCGCCGTTACCATACAAAACGGGAACGGGGACATGAAAAGTGATGGGAGAGCCGCCACGCCTTAGGTCATGATCTAGCGATGCTCTTCCTCGGATACGGAGATCAGCGCGCGGTTGAAGTGGGAGAGGGCGCGGATCTGCGTCAGATGGGCGATGATGGTTTCGCCATCGTTCGGATCGATGACCGGCAGGCGCGAGCGGCCGCTCATATCGAACTGGCGCAAGGCGGTTTCCAGCGTGTCGATTGGGCGGAGAGCCCATTCCTTCAACTCGTCCGTGACGGTTTCCGACTCCGCGTCCTCTTCCGGCATGGTCATGATATCCATGACCTTGGTGCGGGTTGCCAGATCGCGGTGCGGACCGGCCCGCAAATTGAGGCCACGGCCTTCGAGCTGCCACTGGAACCAGGAGCGGCCATGAAATGCATGGTTGACGCCATAGGCGACCGCGACGGTGAGAAGCAGGGCGATGGAGAGCGCATAACCGCCCGTCAGTTCGAATACGATCAGCGCCGTCGATACCGGTGCCCCGAGAACCGCGCCGGCCACCGCTCCCATGCCGAGGGCGGCATAGAGGCCGGTGCTGGACGCGTCGATCTCGACCGCCGAGGCGGCGATCTGCCCGAAGGCCGCGCCAGCGACCGCGCCGAGATAAAGGGCAGGCGAGAACACCCCGCCACCGAACCGGGAGGCCAGCGTGACCGATGTGGCAACGATCTTCAGCACCAGCAGGATCAGAAGCGTCATGATCGGGATTTCGCTGCGCAGCGCCTGGTCGGTCGTGCCGTAACCGACGCCAAGGACTTCCGGATAAAAGACGCCGATCGCACCGACAATCAGACCGCCGATGACAGGTCGCATCCAGAGCGGCATCGGTACGCCGCGCGCCATGTAATCGGCGGCGAAGAGACTGAACTGGAATGAAATGGCTACGATGGCGCAGACGATTCCGAGCAGTGCGAAGGCCGGAAATTCCCAATAGGTTGCGACAGCGAGCGGCGGCACGTTGAAGGCGGGTGCGTCGCCGCTCCAAAGTCGGGAGAGAACCGAACCGGCGGCGGACGCAATGACGATCGGCACGAAGGCACGGCGGGAATAATGGTTCAGGATGACTTCATGGGCGAAGAGGACGCCTGCAATGGGCGCGTTGAACGAGGCGGAGATCGCGCTCGCTGCGCCTGCTGCCAGAATGGTCCGGCGCGACCAGAGCGGCAGGTTCAGTTTGGAGACTAGCGCGGTGGCCAGCGTCGCGCCAAGATGGACGACCGGGCCTTCGCGCCCGGCGCTGGCGCCGCCGCCGAGCGAGATGACGGTGGCAAGCGCGCTCCAGGCGCCATCGGCCTTAGAGAGGCGCATCTTGGCGCTGGCGCGAACCTCGATCACATCGGCCACGCCAAAGGGGCGCCGAACGGAAATGCGCTCCAGAATGATGCCGACAAGAAGGCCGGCAATGGGCGGTCCTATGAAAATCTGCCATGCTGGCCGGGCGTGAATCCAAGGCACCAGCGACTCGCTTGGAATGCGCACCCAGATGTTCTGAACGAAGAAGATAGCTTCTCGAAAGGCAATGGCCGCAACGCCGGCGGCCAAGCCGCAGATCAATGCCATCAACCAGACCGTCGGCTGACGGCTGGCGACGAAGTCCCGCAAATTCGGACCGATCCAACCTGTCAGCCGGGCGAAAAAACGGTCGATATGGGCGCGTATCCAACCGGTCACGACTGTCCCCGCGCAGGCCCAGGCCGCCGGCTTATACCGATCTGTCCGCCGGCAGCGCCGGGCTGCGGCAGATCGGCCTGCCGCTCCGCAAGCTCGGCGATCGTTTTAGCAATATCGCGCGGAAAGGGAGCGACCCTTGGACCGCTCATATCGACATGGAGACACAGCCCTTCGCCGGTCGCTGCGATCCAGCCTTCGTCGGCCTGACGCACCTCCTGAAAGACGTGGAGGCGCTTCTCATCGTGATCCAGCAATTGCGTTGCGACGATCAGCGTCTCGCCCTCCATCACCTCCCTCAGGAAGCGGGTGTGGAACTCTGCCGTATAGATGGAGAGATTGCGCGTGTCTCTGTAGGCGGCGCCGATTCCGATATGATCGAAGAGATCGTCGACGCCCAGATCGCAGACCCGGTTGTAATAGGCCATGTTCATATGGCCGTTATAGTCGATCCATTCGCGAGGCACGGTGATCGGGCGCGAGCGGAACCAGCCCTCCTGATCGAAGGCCGGAAGTAAACCGCCCACATTGCGCCGTGTCATCGCCAGTCCTCCTGACCCTAGATTCCAGAGCCATAGAGCTTTCGCAAGCCATCGCGATGCTTATCCATTCCGTGTCCGATACCGACGGGCAGGGCGTTTTGTAGCGCATTCGCCGCCTCATAGAGCAGCATCAGCGAAGACGGACCTTGAACAGAGCGGCGTTTCGCGTTTTGTGTGACGGGACAACGGCACGGATCGTCTGGGAGAATCATTCTGGCCCGCCTACTGGTCTTCATCGGTGGATTACTGGTCCTCGTTCTGGCTGCAGCGGCCATCGTTCCGCCTTTCATCGACTGGACGGATTATCGCAGCCGCTTCGAGGCGCAGTCGTCGCAATTGCTCGGGCGCCCGGTTTCGGTGGATGGTCAGACAGCGGTTCGTCTCCTGCCGTTTCCATCCATCACGTTTCACGATGTGACCGTCGCGGACGATGAGGGCGAACCGATCTTCGTCGCCGAAACCTTTTCACTGGACGCCGAGCTTGGGCCGCTCCTGTCGGGCGAATTCCGCATTTTCGATATGCGGATGGATTCGCCGCTGCTTATGCTGACAGCGCATCGCGATGGCCGCATCGACTGGCCGTTCAAGCTGCGCATTCCCGATCAATTGCAGCAGATTACCGTCGAGAGCCTCGCCATAGAGGACGGCGCCATCTTCGTCACGCGCGGCGAGGGGCGGCCGGAGGTCAGGATCGACGATATCGATGCGCAATTGTCGGCGCGTTCCCTTGGCGGACCGTGGCAAGCGGAGGGTCAGGCAGTCTCCGAACCGTTCGGGTCTCTGGCCTTCACGCTCAGTACGGGGACCGGAAGGGCGGATGGCTCGGTCGGTCTTTCCGTGCGCCTGAAGCCGGCAAAGTACCCGGCATCTCTAGCGATCGATGGTGCGCTTCGCGCTGACAATGGGCTGCCGCGCCTGGATGGGACGTTCCGTCTGACCGCCGCTCAACAGGACAGCGAAGACGATGCGCCCGCGGCGATCCGCATCAACGGTACGCTGGCCGCAACGCCGAACAGTCTCAGCAGCGACAAGTTGCGTCTGGAAACGGGGGCCGCTGAAACACCCTATGCAGCGACAGGTTCCGGCGCATTCGATCTCGGCGACACGCCCAAATTCACCGTTCGATTGAAGGGCGACACAGTGGGTGGCGCCTTGTCTGAAAATCGTGGCGACGACGATGAGTTGCGAGGCACGATCGGCGATGGCGAAAACCGTTTCGGCCGCACCGATCCCATCTCGCCCGCCGAAATCCGCCAGCAGATACTGACATTTTTTCAAGCGCTTCCCGCTCCGCTCATCGATGGCCGGCTCGATCTTCGCCTGCCTGCCATCATCGATGGTGCCACCACGATCCGCGACGTCGTTCTGGAAGCCGAAGCGCGCGACCGGCAATGGCTGATAAACAAGCTGGCCGCCGATCTTCCCGGGCGCACCCGTCTCGAGGCCGAAGGCTCGCTAAGGACCGGCGATAGGCCGGGCTTCGACGGACGTGTCGTTCTGGCCGTCCGCCAGCCTGGCAATTTTCTCAGCTGGCTCGGTGTGGAACGCCATGAGGCGCTGGCCAGCCTGTCTGCCGCGGGGTTCGAAACCGATCTCTCGCTCGGACCGGACAGTTTGCGTTTATCCAATCTGGAACTGGCCATCGGCCCTTCGCGGCTGACCGGGGCGGTTGAGCGGACCGATGAAGGAAACATTGCCGCCGATCTGAGAACCGATGGTCTCGGCGAAACGGCGATCGATCTGTTTCTCGGTTTCATAGATGAGATACGGCGCGAAGGGCCCGTTGCGGCTTTGACACTCTCGCTGTCCGGTGGACCTTTCGTGCATTCGGGTCTCGCGGCGGACAACGGGAAGGTTGGGCTTACGGCTGGCGGCGGCTCGATCGACATCGCCGAATTGCGGCTCGACAATTTCGCGGGAAGCCAGGTCGAAGGCACGGGGCGGATCGAGAATGACGATACCGGTGCGCGTAGGATCGCACTCGACCTCACTGCTCTGTCGGAGGACTTCTCCGGCCTTTCAGCAGCGCTTCGCCGCGTACCGGCCTTCGAACGGCTTGCCGCTCTTGGAAATCGCCGCCTTCGCAATGCGCCCTCGCTTGGAAGGAACGGGCGTTTCGTCCTATCGATCACCGGCGATCCCGAAGCGGCATTGACGGTCGATTTCAACGGCGAAACAGCTGCCGCGGAACTGTCTGGAACGGCAGCGCTTCAGATGGACAGGGCTGGTCTGCCGCTTCGGTCCGGATCGGTATCGCTGCGGGCGGAGGGGCTTCGTCCGACCGTGGCGGCGCTCGGTCTCGAAGTGCTGCCGCTCGACACGGCGGGACGCTACGCCATCGACGCAACCCTCAGCGAAGACGGACAGGTGAACGTGCAGCTGCAGGGCGACGACGTCGTTGGGCAGGCCGATCTCATCTTGCGTGACGATGGCGTTTTGGCTGGTGGAGTTTCGTTACAGACCAGCAATATTCTACCGGTGACGCAACTCCTTGGCTGGGCCGCGCCGACCGACGCGCCTTCGCTTGCGTTCGGTCTGGAATCCGAAGTGGTTCGCGACGGCAACGCATTCGATCTTGCTTCCGTGACCGGCAATATCGGCGATACCGCCTATAGCGGTGCACTTACTGTCGATATCGGCGCCACCCCGCCGAATGTTGCTGGCCGGCTCAAAACCGACCGGCTCGATCTCGGCCCGCTCTTTGCAAGGTTGATGGGAGGGGAGCTGCCTCCAGCGCTTCAGCCTCCCGCGCTGGCCGGCGGTGAGGGCCTCACATTGGGCAGGGCAGCGGAGGATGGAACCGAAATGCGCGAACCGTCGTCCGTCCGGTTCGACGACACTGACTTCGCTCTGCCTCAGACATTGCCGTTCCACGGAGAGTTGTCGGTCGAAAGCGCCGAATTGCGGCTGGGGCGGCTCGCCGCGCAGGCCGCCAGGCTGACCATCGAAGCAACCGATGAAAGGCTGGCCTTTAGGGACGTCAGGGCGAACCGCGCCGGCGCGCCGATTGGCGGCTCGGCGACCTTCACCCGCAGCGGGCCGTCGCTTCTCACCGACATCGAGGCGAATATTTCAGCCCTGAAGCTGACCGACCATAGCGGCGGCTATCTCGACGGGGCGGTGGATCTGTCCTTGCAATTGACCGGGGGCGGACGCGACCCAGCCGGCCTGGTGCGTTCATTGAGCGGATCAGTGACCGTGACACCGGTCGAAGAGCATGTCGCCGTGCGCGGTTTCGCGACTGACATTCTTGGCCAGACGCTGGCGCGTGCCGACCGTGTCAGCATCGAGCAGCGCGATTCGAACGCTCCGGTCGATCCGACAGCTTCGATTGCGCCTGCCGTCGAACTGGCGCGCTCGCTCATCGGCAATGGCGAAGCAGTCGAACTTACAATCGAGCCATCGGTCTGGACGGTTGCAAGCGGTGTCGTTCGAAGTCCGCTTCTGAATTGGGTTGTGCCCGGTGGGTCTTTGTCTGGAACGATGACCTATCAGCTGGCGCTGCAACAGATCGATGCCGATCTGCGGCTTATTCTCGAACCGCTCGGCGAAACGGCGATGGCTTCGCTGAAGCCAGCGATCGGCATTCGCCTGTCCGGTCCGCCGGATGCTGTGGAAGCGAGCATCGACACCACCCTTCTGGAGCAATATCTGACGCTACGCGCGGTGGAACGCGAACAGGCGCGTCTCGAAGCGCTGGAAAAACGCATCGCCGAAGAGGCGGCTCGCCGCAAAGCAGAAGCCGAAGAGCGCCGCCGGCAGCAGGAGGCGGAGGCCAAACGGAGAGCCGAAGAAGAGGCGCGCCTGAAGGCCGAAGAGGAAGCCCGGCGCAAAGCGGAAGAGGAAGCGGCGCGGAAGCGTGCTGCGGAGGAGGAGGCCAGACGGCGTGCCGCTGAAGAAGAGGCAGAGCGTTTGCGGCAGGAACGGCAACGTCTGGAGGAAAAGGCGCGGGCGGCATCGCGCGAGCCATCATCGCCGGCCCTGGTGCCGGAGGATCGCCTTCAACTCGAAGGGCTCGTGCCCGATCTGCTGCCCGACGGCTGAGATGGCGCATCGCCCGGCACGGAGGTTGCGTTTTCCGTCGCCGCGTTACAACGGGCCTTCAAATCGTCGAGGACAGTCAGGCGCAACGCGCTTGAAAGGTTGGTGTCCGGCGGGCGTTTGGCGTCGATCGTCCGCACCAGCGCGGCAAACGATACGCCGCGACGATCCGCCAGGTTCTTCAGCTCCTCAAGGAAGGGATCTTCCAGCGAGAACGACGTGCGATGGCCGGCTATCGAGACCGATCTCTTGCGGATGGTCATCGACGAAGACGGGCGGACATATCGTAGAGCGCGCGGACAGTCATTCGTCCAGACGATGGCCGTCCAGGTGCCGGTCCTGGCGATCCTTTGTCAGCCGCGCCTCTTGCTTTTTCGACTTGTTCCGGCCGTGGAGCCGGCGATTTTCTTCGGCTCGCCTAGCCTCATCCTCCCGCTCCCGACATTTGCGATAGCGGCGAAGATTGACGACGTCGCCCGTCGTCACTTGTTCTTCCGAAAGGCATCCAGCGAGACGACATCGGCCGCCGGCTTCTGCTCAGCTTCGTCGTTCTGTGCGGGTTCGGCGTCCTTGGCCTTGGATTTTCTGGCCGTTTTCTTTTCCCCCGGCTCGCCTGTTGCCTTGGCGCCGGTTTTAGCTGCGGCGTCGTCCTTCACCGCCGCGACCGGCGCCGGCAGTGAGGTGACCTCGGCATCGCCGCTCGCCTCCTCATCCAGGCGCACATCGAACTCCAGCTCGAAATTCACGCTCGGATCATAGAAGCCGCGCACAGCGGCGTATGGCACTTCGAGTTTTTCGGGAATGTCGGAGAAGGAAAGGCCGACGGAAAAGCCCGTTTCCGTGACTGTCAGATCCCAATATTGATATTGCAACACGATCGTCATCTGCTCGGGGTATTTCTCCCGCAGACGTGATGAAATGCGCACACCCGGAAACTTCGTCAGGAAGGTGATGAAGAAGTGGTGGTTGCCTGGCAGACCGGCTTTCGTCACCTCGGTCAACACTTTACGCATGACACCGCGCAGCGCTTCCTGCGCCAAAATATCGTAGCGAATCTGGTCTTGCGTCATTGCGGGATCGTTCCTGTCGGCACCATGGCTTTGACCGTTTGGCGAACGGGTATAGCGCAGCACCAGGGCCGCGTCACGCATCCTTGGTCCGCAAAGCGTTAATAGATCGTCGAATGGCGCTCGAATAGGCGAAAAAAGTGGAGGCTTCTGTTGCCAGGCGCCTCCGGGCCCCGCCTGAAAGTGCTAACCCTCAGGACTTCAATTCGAGACTATCGCACTGCTTACGCAGCGAGACGTGCCTCAGCATAGTTGTCGTTTGCAACTATAGGTTCGACCCGATGACGGTGGTATCATGCCGGGCAAAAAGTCGATCTTTACACCCTCGTCGATCCTGTTTCGCCCCCAACACCAGCCGCCCTGACATATTCGCCGCCGGGCGGTTCGTGGTGGAGGCGCCGGGTACTGCCCCCGGGTCCGATAGGTTTATTACATCGCTCGTTTATCGCCATAGCCGATCCGAAAACCGGCAAGGCCAATATAGTGGCGGAACAGTCTTTATGGAAGAGCCGTGGAGGACGCTCTTTGCGCCCTTGCCGACAGCGGGGTTTTGGGTTGGACTGCTTCGGTCCGACGCTCAACCGAGAAGGAAGCCGGCATGGCAAAATATGCTGAACAGCTCAAAAGTTACGATAAGGACGCCGATATGGCGGTTCTCGAGACGATCGAGAAGCGCTATGCCTCGGTGCTGGCCCGACGTGAAACAAGAACAGTCGCCTGCAGCCAGAAGTCGGAGCGTGAGACCGTCGCCAAGAACTGGGCGCAGGACAAGCTGGGCGTTTCCTACGAAGATGGCATCAAGGCCGTCGAGGCGATGTGCGCCATGATGAAGGGCACCCGGGCCAAGAACCGGGCGGTCTTCTATTATCTCGTCGCCAAAAAGCTCGACAAGCTGGACACCGTTCGCAAGATGTGAGCCGGTGCGCCCGGCAATCGGGCATGCTAGCTTTCCGATAACGACTCGAAATGACCTCGGCGCACAGTGCCGGGGATGGTGGACGATGCGGCAATATCTCGATCTTCTGGACGATGTTCTGACCAATGGCGTGGACCGTGGAGACCGGACCGGAACCGGTACGCGCGGCGTTTTCGGCCGGCAGATGCGCTTCGATCTGACGGCGCATTTTCCGCTGCTTACGACCAAGAAGCTGCATTTGCGCTCCATCATCCACGAATTACTCTGGTTCCTGCAGGGCGACACGAATATCGGCTATCTGAGGGAAAACGGCGTTACCATCTGGGATGAATGGGCCGACGAGAATGGCGATCTCGGCCCGGTGTATGGTGCGCAGTGGCGTTCATGGCCGGATGGCGATGGTGGAACGATCGACCAGATCTCCCGCGTGGTCGAGCAGATCCGCACCAATCCGAATTCGCGACGGCTGATCGTGTCGGCCTGGAACCCGGCGCAGGTCGACGAGATGGCGCTGCCTCCGTGCCATTGCCTTTTCCAGTTCTACGTTGCGGACGGGCGGCTGTCGTGCCAGCTCTATCAGCGCAGCGCCGACATCTTTCTGGGCGTGCCGTTCAACATTGCCTCCTACGCGCTGCTGACCGCAATGGTGGCGCAGGTGACAGGGTTGAAACCGGGAGAATTCGTTCATACGCTGGGCGATGCGCACCTCTACCACAACCATTTCGAACAGGCGCAAGAGCAGTTGAAGCGCAAGCCGGGGCCGCTGCCCACGCTGTGGCTCAATCCCGAGGTCGATGCGATCGACGGCTTTTCCTTCGACGATATTCGTATCGACGATTATGTCGCGCAGCCGACGATCCGTGCCCCAATCGCGGTATGACAGGAATGAGCCAACGCGCCCCTGTCGAAATCGTTGTCGCCGCTGCCGAGAACGGCACCATCGGTCGGGATGGCGAAATGCCATGGCGGCTATCGAGCGATCTGAAGCGGTTCAAGCAGATCACCATGGGCTGCCCAATCATCATGGGCAGAAAGACTTTCGAGAGTATCGGCAGACCGCTGCCGGGCCGGCTCAATATCGTCGTCACGCGGAACTATGACTGGGAAGCTGACGGGGCACTGCGCGCCGGCTCGCTGGATGCCGCGCTCGATCTGGCGGCGGCGCATATCGAAAGCACGGAGCGTGCGGCGCGGGACGATGGCGATGACGATCCCGAGCTATCCATCTGTATTATTGGCGGCGGCCAGATCTACGAGCAGGCGCTACCCGCCGCCGACGTCATTCACATGACGCGTGTTCTGGTCCCAATCGACGGCGATACGGTGTTCCCGCCCTTACCCGCCAGCGCATTCGAGCGCATTCATTCCGAAGACGTCCCGGCCGGCCCGAAGGACAGCCATCCGACCCGTTACGAAATATGGCAGAGGCGACACGAGGCGCGAGCGCGGTCCTGAAAAATTCCTCCGATCCAATCTGAAGAATGGAAAGGCGGCCATGCGCGTTGAATTGCAGCACCCGGCTACCTATTAAGAGATGAATTCCTTTCCTTCGTGCTGGTGCGCGCGAGGAAACAACCAGCACAATTGGAGGCGCAATGCCCTGGAGCAATCAAGGCGGTGGCGGTGGCGGTGGCCCATGGGGCGGCGGCGACAAAGGCGGGGGCCGAAATAACGGGCCATGGGGCAATGGTCCCCAGCGGCCACGCGGCCCCCAGAACAGCGCGCCCGATCTGGAAGATATCATTCGCCGGGGACAGGACCGTATCCGTCGCATGGGCGGCGGCGGCCAGCGCGATGGCGGCGGCGGCGGCAATGGCGGCCTTGGCGCCGGAATGATCGCCGGAATTATAGCCGTCGGCGTTGCCGGCGTGGTGCTGTTCCAATCCTTCTATACCGTACAGCCGGATCAGATCGGCGTCGAACTCCTCTTCGGAAAGCCCAAGCAGGAATTTTCCGAGCCGGGCCTGCATTTCCATTTCTGGCCGCTCGAGACTGTCGACAAGGTAACGACAGCCGAGAAGCTGGTAACGATAGGGACGAACAATTCGTCCCGCGACACGTCCGGCCTGATGCTGTCGGGCGATCAGAACATCGTCGATGTCGTGTTCTCCATCGCTTATCAGGTCTCCGATCCCTCCAAATATCTGTTCGCGGTGTCCGATCCGGACGACATGCTGCGCCAGGTCGGCGAAAGCGCTATGCGTGAAGTGGTCGGACGTCGCCCCGCGCAGGACATCTTCCGCGATAACCGCGCGGAAATCGCCGAGCAGGTCCGCGAGACCGTTCAGGTTACGCTCGACGATTACAATTCGGGCCTCAGCGTGAACGCGATCTCGATCGAGGACGTGGCCCCGCCTTCGCAGGTCGCCGACGCCTTCGACGAGGTGCAGCGCGCCGAGCAGGACGAGGACCGTTTCGTTGAGGAAAGCAACCGCTACTCCAACCAGGTACTCGGCCAGGCGCGTGGTGAAGCGGCGCAGATTCTGGAAGGCGCCGCCGGTTACAAGAATCGCGTCGTTCAGGAAGCCATGGGTGAAGCCCAGCGCTTCTCCTCGATCTATGAGGAATACGCCAAGGCGCCGGAAGTCACGCGCAAGCGCCTTTTCCTGGAGACCATGGAGAACGTGTTCCGCAACTCCAACAAGGTGATTGTCGAACAGGGCGCTTCCGGCACGAATGGCGTGGTGCCGTACCTTCCGCTCAACGAACTGCAACGGTCGAACGACCGCCAGTCCGGAACCACGTCGAGCACCAATTCGCGGGCGCCGAACACCGGCAACCAGTCCGCGACCTCGGGAGGTAATCAGTGATGAACCGGATTACTCTGCTCCTTATCGCGGTCGCCGTGGTGATCGTGGCGGGTCTTTCCTCCATCTTCGTGGTCAATGAACGCCAGCAGGCCATCGTGCTGCGGTTCGGTGAGATCGTCGATGTTCAGGAAGAGCCGGGCCTTTATTTCAAACTGCCGGTGCTCGACAGCGTTCAACTGGTCGACGACCGGGTCCTCCGTTTCAATCTGGACGATATCCGCGTTCAGGTTTCCGGCGGTAAGTTCTATGTCGTGGATGCCTTCGTCGCCTACGAGATCGACAATCCGCGGCGGTTCCGACAGGCCGTTTCGGGTTCCGTGCAGCTGGCCGAGCAGCGCCTTCGCACCCGTTTGGATGCGGCCCTTCGCCGGGTCTATGGCGGCCGGGGCTTCGAAGCGGCGCTGTCCGAAGAACGCACGGAGATGATGCGCGAAGTGGCCGAACAGCTTCGCCCATCGGCCGAATCGCTTGGTCTTCGGATCGAGGATGTGCGCATTCGCCGCACCGATCTGACGACGGAAGTCAGCCAGCAGACCTATGACCGTATGTCGGCGGAACGTCTGGCCGAGGCCGAGCGGTTGCGTGCCCGTGGTCGCGAGGCGGCGCAACGTATCCGCGCTCGGGCCGACCGTGAGGTCGTGGAAATCCGGGCCGACGCGCAACGCCAATCGGAGATCCTGCGCGGTGAGGGCGATGCCGAGCGCAACAGCATTTTCGCCGAAAGCTATGGTGAAGATCCGGAATTCTTCGACTTCTACCGGTCTATGCAGGCTTACGCGCAGTCGTTGGACGATAGTGGATCGACACTGGTTCTTTCGCCGGATTCAGAGTTCTTCCGTTATTTCAGCCAGGCTGGTGGCGGCGATCTTTCGGCGGTTGCACCAATCGCGCGCCAGCCTTCGTCGGGTGACGAGCAATCCTCATCGACAACGCCGGTGGTCGATGATGCTCCAGCAGCCGAAGAAGAAACAGCGCCTGCGGCAGCTACCGAAGGCGATGCGGCTCCGACGGAAGAACCGTCGCCCGCGCCGGCGAACTGAAGCTGACGTCGACTTTACGACAAATAAGAGGGCGTGGATCGGATCCGCGCCCTCGTCGTATGAAAAGGCGGTAAGGTGCCTCGCTATCGCTCAAGTGCCAATCTATGATTCCGATGTGCTGCATATGCGTATCGGATGGGAGTTCGTAATGTCGAAACGCCGCCTGCCTTTTCCGGGAACGATCGTCCGGACACTTCTTGGCACTTCGTTGATTATCGCACTTCCGGCTTTTGCGCAGGATAGCCGACCAGAGCTTCCCCAGGGCCAGATCGCTCCGTCCCAGCCCGATAGTCCGGCTACACCCGTGGAACCGACGCCAGAAGTCGATCTGCCGCCCGCGCCTCCGGAACTCGATCTGGTGCCAGCGCCGGAGAGCGAAACGGGTTTGAACCTTACGGCGTCTCGACAGGGTGGGTTGTCGGGAGGACCGGAATCGGTGGCCGATCTGGCAGAAAAGCTGCTACCGGCTGTTGTGAACATCTCGTTGACGCAGCAACCTGATCGATCCGACCGCGGTGAGATTGCGCCACCCGATTTGCCGGAGGACTCCCCGTTCAAGGAGTATTTTGAGGACTTCTTCAACAAGCGGTCGGAGGATGGCCCTCCGCTTCCTGCCAGTTCGCTCGGCTCCGGCTTCGTGATCGATGCGGAGAACCGCTATGTCGTGACGAACAATCACGTTATCGAGGGCGGAGGGGACATTACCGCGGTTTTCCCGGACGGCACGCGTATCGGCGCGACCTTGCGCGGTACCGACGAGAAAACCGATCTGGCTGTTCTACAATTGGATGAAACGGACGAACGGCTGACGGACGTTAAATTCGGTCCATCCGAAGAGATGCGGATCGGTGACTGGGTTATGGCGATCGGTAATCCCTTCGGTCTGGGCAGCACGCTGACGGTGGGCATCGTCTCCGCCGTCAACCGCGATATCGAGGCCGGGCCCTATGACGATTTCATCCAGACGGATGCGGCCATCAATCGGGGCAATTCCGGCGGTCCGCTCTTCAACATGTTCGGCGAAGTGATCGGCATCAATACGGCGATCATATCGCCCTCGGGCGGGTCGATCGGTATCGGATTTTCCGTCCCGTCCGATCTGGCCCGCGGTGTGGTGAGCCAGCTTATTAATTATGGCGAGACCCGACGTGGCTGGCTTGGCGTGCGGATCGAACCGGTGACAGAATCCATCGCCGAAAGCCTCGATCTGGACAGCACGGAGGGGGCGCTTGTTGCGGCCATTATCGAGCCTGGTCCGGTCGACAATGGAGAGATTCTTCCAGGCGACATCATTACCGAATTTGATGGCCGCAAGGTAAAGCAATCGCGTGATCTGCCGCGCATCGTTGCCGATACGGCTGTGGGGAAGTCCGTTGAGGTCATCGTTATCCGGAAGGGCGAAGAGGTTACGGTTGAAGTCACGCTTGGCCGTCTCGAAGATGCCGACGCAGCCGAAAATGAGGCTGCAGACGAGTCCGGGACCGATCAGGAGCCGCCCGAAACGAACGACGAAAGCGGCGTCAGCCTGAGCGGCGTCGAACTGGCTGAGATCGACCGGGCGGCCCGCGCGCAATACGCCATATCGGACGATGTGAACGGCGTTCTTATCGCGTCCGTCGAAACCGGATCGGAAGCCGAAGAGCGTGGACTGGAGGCCGGCATGATCGTTATCGCCATCGCTCAGGAGCTGGTCGCCTCGCCGGAGGAGGCCTCGGAACGGTTGCAGGCCTTGAAGGAGAACGGTCGGCAGAACGCGTTTTTGCTGCTCTCACGTCCCGATGGCGAGACCTTTATCGAAACGCTGCCGATCAAATAGCGCTTATCTAGCTGACGAAATCGGTCTCTCGGTAGCCTTGCATGTAGAGAAGGGCTGTCAGATTGCCGTGATCGATACGGAACCGCGCCTTTTCGGCGACGGTCGGCTTGGCATGCAACGCTACGCCCGATCCGGCAATTTCGATCATGCCAAGATCATTGGCCCCATCCCCGACAGCAATAGCGTCGCCCGGCGTGACGCCCTTTGCGTGCGATACCTCCTGCAACGCGCTCACCTTGGCTTCTTTGCCAAGGATCGGTTCGACCACTTCACCAGCCAGTTTTCCTTCGTGCTCGACGAGACGATTGGCGCGATTTTCATCGAAGCCGAGCAATGCGGCAACGCGGCTGGTAAAGGCCGTGAAACCACCGGAGACAAGTGCGCAATAGCCACCATTGGCCCGCATGGTGGCGACCAGCTCGCGGCCGCCGGGCATCAAGGTGATCCGCGTGCGGATCACGTCGTCGATCACGGAAACGGGAAGGCCTTTCAGTAGTGCGACGCGCTCTCGAAGCGCCGGTTCGAAGGCGATCTCGCCGTTCATGGCGCGGGCGGTGATGGCCGCCACGCGATCCTTCATGCCAACCATATCCGCCAATTCATCGATGCATTCCTGCTGGATCATCGTGGAATCCATGTCCGCAATGAGTATGGCCTTGCGCCGAACGGCATCGTCCTGCACCACGACATCGACGGGTCTGTCGGATAGGAGGCCACGCAGCTGCCGGTCGGCATCCTGCGCCCGACTTTCGGCGGGTAGGGTAAGGTCGCAGGCTTCCGTGTTGGCCAGAATGCTGGCCTTGGCTGACATCGCCTCTTCGACCTGCTGGAGGACATCGGCGGTCAAAGCGGCCGAACCCGGCGCGGCGATCAGCGTTGCGACAAGCGGCATGGAAAGGATCTCGGCTTCGATGACAGGTGGAAAGAGGGCTCACGGCGCGGCTACTCTGATAGCTGGGCCGACGGCAAGCGGCAAGACGGCGCTGGCCGTCGAAATGGCAGTGAAGACGGGCGCGGTCATCATCAATGCGGACTCCATGCAGGTCTATGACGTGCTCGACCGGCTGACGGCACGCCCAAGCGCATCGGAACTCGCTGCCGCACCGCATCATCTGTTCGGCCATGTTTCTCCCGCTGACGCCTATTCCGTTGGCCAGTGGTCTCGCGATGTGGAGGTATTGCTGGCCGGCCCGCTTGCAGACCGCTCCGTGATTATTGTGGGCGGCACGGGGCTCTATTTCCGGGCCCTGGAAGGTGGGCTTTCCACCATGCCACCCGTTCCAGACATCATCCGCCAGAATCTTCGCGCACGCTGGCAGAGCGAAGGATCGGAAGCGCTTCATGCCGAGCTTGCGCAATGCGATCCGTCCGCTGCCGCCGCGATCGGCAAAAACGATGCGCAGCGCATTCTCCGGGCCCTTGAGGTTTTTGAGGCATCCGGCGTTCCGCTCACCGAGCATCAGGGAAAGGGCAGTATGCCGCTTGTCGACCTTGAGAAAACGCGACGCCTGCTATTGGTACCGGATCGCGGTGAGTTGCGGATGCGTATCGCCGAGCGCTTCGAAACGATGATGGCGGGGCCGGCTGTCGACGAAGTCCGGCACCTCCTGTCCTTGAAACTGGATCGTTCGCTGCCGGCCATGAGGGCAATCGGCGTCGCGCAGATCGCTGCCATGCTGGATGGGCAGATCGAAAAGGGTGAGGCCATCGTTCAATCGATTAATGCCACGCGGCAATACGCCAAGCGCCAAACCACCTGGTTCCGAAATCAACTCGGCCCCGAATGGGAGCGGCTCGACAGATGCCAACCGCCTGTTTATATCGCCTAATCGCGTGACCAGTTACCTTGGGGAACAGTGCGCCGCTTAAGAGATGTTTAGGGCGGTTTCATTATGCTGCCGGAACAACGAGGATCGCCGGCTCAATGCGTTTTCACAAATCCGAACTGGCCTTTTTTGCGTTCACGTTTGCCCTTTTGATGGCGAGTGGGCTGCTGGCGTTCGCACTTTATGTATCGGATGAATTGTCGTCCAATTATGGTCTGCGCGCGTTCACTCATGGCGCGCTGGTCATTCAGGGCGCTGCGCTCCTTTTCGGCACGCTCTACATTTATCCGCTCCTGCGCTCCCATGCCCGAGAGGAACACAAGCTGCGGAAGATGACGGCGAATCTTTCCGAACGCAGTGAGACGCTGGAGCATGTGGCGCTGACCGATGGCCTGACCGGCATGCAGAATCGCCGCTATTTCGACGATGCCCTGCGCGAATACATGGAAGAGTTCGGCCGGATTAAGCGGCCGATCGGTCTGATGATCCTCGATCTGGATCACTTCAAGACCGTCAATGACACGCACGGCCATGATGTTGGCGACGAAGTTTTGAAAGCGGTCGCCAAGGTCCTGAAGGATTTCACGCGCTATCACGATGTCGTCGCACGGCTTGGCGGCGAGGAATTTGCTGTCGTCACGCCCAATATGGGTGCGTCAGGGTTGCCTGGTTTCGCCGACCGGCTGCGCAAGGCCATCGCAACGATCGATATTCTAACGGACAATGTGCATCTGCGCGTGACGACATCCGTCGGCGTCGCTGTATGGAACGGCGATGAGACGGCGGAAGAGTTGTATCGGCGGGCGGACCGTATGCTCTACCAGGCCAAGCGCGAGGGCCGGAACCGCGTCTGCGCCTGAGCAAAGGTCAGCGCTTCGGCCGGAATTGCTTCATCAGATCATTATTGGTCGTACGCCCAGCCGCTGAACGGTCGGACAGATCGAACCGACTGGTTCTCTGTTTGTCGTTCGCCGCCCTGGGCTCAGGTTTGGGCGACTGCGCGGAGGGGCCCGACGGAACGACGGGTCTATGCGCCTTCTTCGATGCGTCTGCATTCGTCTGCAATTGAGCGTTGTCCGCCCCTTCGTCATTGGCGTCGCCATCCGCCAGCAGCACCCGGGCGCGCACGCGGCTGAGCATGTCCTGCCCGCCGGGATCGGCGCCTCGATCCTGCCCTTCGGTTTCACGCGCTGGGGCGGACCAGGAAACCTTGCCATTTCCGTCCTCGGCTGCACCCTCCGTTCGCAAACGCGCGATAACCTTGCCGAGATTGGGCGCTTTTTTGCCGTTCGCGATAGCGTCACGCTGTTCGTAGATATGAGCGCCGGGCAAGTGTTCGCCAGGCAGGTTTTCGAACTGCATCCGCATGGGCGTCTGAAACGCTTCGCCAAAAGCGATGCATTCGCGATTTGCGATCGACGACAGAAATGAGAGCGTCGATTTGGCTGCGCCAACGGATGCTCGCCGAATGATCTCCTGATCGTATTCATTGGCCAGCCGCATGGCGAAGATGGTCGAGCATTGCGACAGGATAGTCTGGTCCAGTTCGCCGGGTCGTTGGGTCACGATACCGAGGTGCACGCCATATTTACGGCCTTCCTTGGCGATCCGCGAAATGGCGAGTCTCGTCGGCAGGAAACCGGCGCTTTTGTCGGCCGGAATATAGCGATGGGCTTCTTCGCAAAGGACGAGGGTTTCGATGGAACCATCGGACGATGTCGCCAGTTCGAACGCGATCCGACAAAGCACCGACACGACGGCGTTGACGACTTCGCTCGGCAGATTGCTCATTTCGAAGACGCAAATCGGCTTGCCGTCGATCGGCAGGCGGAACACTTTGGCAAGAGTAGCCTGCATACAGTCGGAAACGGCGTTGCGTCCGAACATGAACTGAAACCGGTTGTCGAACAGAAGGGTTCTAAGCCGGTTGCGGATGGCCCGAAGATGGGGGCGGTCCTCCTTGCCTTCCAACTGGCCGATCCGTTCGTCGATCAGCGCAAGCAGATCCTGCATTCGGTATGGCACGGGCGTATCGGCCGTGTGGTTTGATATCTCCTGCTGGTTGCGGACCAGTACGCTGGCCTCGGGCCGTCCGCCCGATTCATAGCGCTGCTTGGCGAGGGGGATGAGATCCTGCAGCGCGTCGCGTTCGTCCACCGGTGCAGGGCGGCCACGATAGATCACCTCGATGAACTCCTCGAAGCGGAACATCCAGTAGGGCAGGTCGAGCTGGTTGGCATCGATGGTCAGCGCCTTGTCGCCAAAGGCGGCAGCAAATTCATTATGCGGGTCGAGAACCAGTGCGCGCAGCTGGGGTCTGATTTCGACGATCTTTCGCAAGAGCAAAGCGATTGCCGTCGACTTTCCGACGCCCGTGGAGCCGACGACCGCGAAATGGCGGGATAGCAGTTTCTCGACATCGATGGTCGCGGAGACGCGCTCGTCCTGGGAGAGCGTGCCGATGGCCAAACCGCCGTTCTCGGAGGTGTACATGGCCTCTAGATCGATGGCCCGGATGCGGTGGGCGACAGCGCCCATATAGGGATAGGTAGTCACGCCGCGCGAAAAGACCGGGGCACCGTTCTCGGTCTGGCGGACTTCGCCGACGATTTCGATAACCACACGTAGCTGGTTGATGGCCTTGGGGTCCCAGGCCTCGGCGACCGTATCGACCTTATAGACGAAGCCGACAATGCGGTTCTCGTTGACTCGAACCGAGATCATCTGGCCGACCGCCCAGTAATCGTCGGAGCCGGCTGCATCGCCGCCACCTTTCGCCATGATGATAGCGTTGTTGCCGTCGCACTGGATCACGTAACCTTCGGCTCGGTTGCGTTTGACGAACTTGCCGTTGTCATCGAGAAAACCATTCTCGCGGCGACCATCTGCCTTGAGGCGCTCGCCTGTAGCGGCCGGAAAATGTGTCGACGGTTTATCCATCTTCGTCCCAAATCTAGCGGCGGGTCTTCGCCGGGCTCGCAGACTATAAGAACGCCGTTGCCAAAATCCTGTTAACAGCCGGCTAGCTGCCTGCACTCCAATCGTCCGATGGCCGGCATCTCTTGACGGGAGGCATTGCTCATGCTTGATGCGGGTCATGATTTCTATTCGTATCGTACTCGTAGGACCGCGCATGGGCAGGGTGGCGTAGCCGCCCGGCATTTGCCACCCATGCGCGGAAAATCAGGCCCGAAAGGGCCTTTTTTATTGCCTTCACGACATGAGTTGGGACAAACCGCCGCATTGGGCGGGACAGACAGGACAACGGGACGATGGCCGAAGGAAACGGACGACGGGAAGCAGGCGCGCGGCAGATGACAGGCGCCGAAATGGTGGTGCAGGCGCTGATCGATAATGGGGTCACGGATATTTTCGGTTATCCGGGCGGCGCCGTCCTTCCCATCTATGACGAGATTTTCCAGCAGGAGACCGTCCGCCACATCCTGGTCCGCCACGAACAGGGCGCAGGTCATATGGCCGAGGGCTATGCCCGATCCACCGGGCGGTGCGGCGTCATGCTGGTGACCTCCGGGCCGGGTGCGACCAATGCGGTGACGCCGTTGCAGGACGCGCTGATGGATTCCATCCCACTCGTCTGCATATCCGGCCAGGTTCCCACTGCCGTTATCGGCTCGGACGCATTCCAGGAATGCGATACGGTCGGCGTGACGCGGCCTTGTACCAAGCACAACTGGCTGGTGCGCAATGTCGACGAACTGCCGGAGATCATGCACGAGGCGTTTCGCATTGCGACGACAGGCCGGCCGGGACCGGTGCTCGTCGACATTCCGAAGGACGTTCAGTTTGCGACCGGCACCTATATACCGCCGAGTGCGGCAAAACGGCGCACGAGCTATCAGCCGTCCATCCGCAGCCGTTCAGATACGGTGCGCGAAGCGATCGAACTTCTGCGCCATGCCAAGAAGCCCGTCATCTATTCGGGCGGCGGCGTCATCAATTCCGGGCCGGAAGCGTCGCATCTGTTGCGCGAATTCGTCCAGCTGACCGATTTTCCGATCACCTCCACCCTGATGGGGCTCGGGGCCTATCCAGCGTCCGGCGAGCGTTGGCTCGGCATGCTCGGCATGCACGGCACCTATCAGGCCAATATGGCCATGCACGATTGCGACGTGATGCTGTGCATCGGCGCGCGGTTCGACGATCGCATCACCGGACGGCTGGATGCCTTCTCGCCGAATAGCCGAAAGATTCATATCGACGTCGATCCGTCTTCGATCAACAAGATCGTGCATGTCGATGTTCCGATCATCGGCGATTGCGGCCATGTGCTGGAAGATATGGTTCGGCTCTGGCGGGCCGGTTCCGCCGATAAGGGGCGCCTGAAACCCTGGCTGGAACAGATCGAAAGCTGGAAGGCGCGCGATTGTCTGGCCTATTCGCCCAATGACGATATCATCATGCCGCAATACGCCATTCAGCGGCTGTATGAGCTGACCAAGGATCGCAAAACCTTCATCACTACGGAAGTCGGCCAGCACCAGATGTGGGCGGCCCAGTTCTACGGCTTCGAGGAGCCGAACCGATGGATGACCTCCGGCGGGCTCGGAACGATGGGATATGGCCTGCCAGCGGCGGTCGGCGTCGCTGCCGCGCATCCCGATGCGCTGGTCATCGACATTGCGGGCGATGCGTCCGTGCAGATGACCATGCAGGAGATTTCGACGGCGATCCAGTATGACCTGCCAGTGAAAATCTTCATCTTGAACAATCACTATATGGGCATGGTGCGCCAGTGGCAGCAATTGCTGCATGGCAACCGACTATCGCATTCCTATTCGGAAGCACTGCCCGATTTCGTCAAGATGGCCGAAGCGTTCGGCGCCACCGGACTGCATTGCGCCAAGCCGGACGATCTGGACGATGCCATCCAGGAGATGATCGAAACGCCCGGCCCGGTGATCTTCGACTGCGAGGTGGCCAATCTGGCCAATTGTTTCCCGATGATTCCGTCCGGCAAGGCGCATAACGAGATGCTGTTGCCGGACGAAGCCAGCGATGAGGTTGTCTCCAAGGCAATCGATCGCGAAGGCGCACAATTGGTCTGACTGGTCTGAGACGGAGAATAATCATGAACGTCAAATTGCAACCACCCGCCTCGGCCTATTTCATCACCAAGGAGACCGAGAGCGCAGAGCGCCGGACACTATCGGTTCTCGTGGACAATGAGCCGGGCGTACTGGCGCGAGTCATCGGCCTCTTCTCCGGCCGGGGCTACAATATCGAAAGCCTGACCGTCTCGGAGACCGAGCACGAGAAGCACCTGTCGCGGATCACGATCGTGACGAGCGGGCCGCCGCATGTGCTGGAGCAGATTCGCCACCAGCTTGAGCGAATCGTGCCGGTTCATCGCGTCGTCGATCTGAACCTCGTGGCAACCTCCAAGGGACACGACAAGCCGATCGAGCGGGAGCTTGCCCTGGTCAAGGTTGCGGGGACCGGCGAAAAGCGCGTTGAGGCGCTGCGCCTGTGCGAGGCTTTCCGCGGCACGGTGATCGACGCCAATACCGAGCATTTCATCTTCGAGATCACCGGACGGGTCTCCAAGATCGAGCAGTTCATCTCGATCATGGCGCCGCTGGGCCTCATCGAAGTCTGCCGAACAGGCGTGGTCGCCCTTTCGCGCGGCGCGGAAGGCATGTTGGAATGACCGGCTGCTAACCGTTCATTTACCATGTTGCGGCTCTTCGGTAGAGCCGTCCGCCCTATTAGCAGGATGTTGACCATAGAGGCACAGACTCGGTGGCAGTTCATTGTCCGCGTCAGGGTTTGTCATGCTGAATGGTCTGCTGAAAAAAAAGAAGAAGACGGACGAGTCTATTCATCCCCAAGTCACTAAGGACGAAGTGGGTGCGCGCCTGAAAGGGCTCTTCAAGAGCGCGGAAGGTAATGCGCCAGACAGGCCCGACGACAATAAAAGCGCTCTGAAGCGACTTGTCGCATCCGCTGCTGCCGAAGCCATGGGCGAGGGGCAGACACAGACCGTCCAGAAAGACGATGACGATCCAGCCGTGGTGGAGAAAGCGGCGAGCGACGTTCAATCCGCAGCCGACACTTTGTCCGCCGCCCTGGCCCACGCTGGTGCGCAGGGCAGTAACCCGTTTGCGCAGGCTCCGACCTTTCGCGACATTGGCCGCGATATCGAAGCGCATCTGGAAACGCTGCGCCGTTCGAATGCCGACATTCAGGCCTTTCTGAATGAGAGGGATCATGGCGGTTCACCTGCCAACATGCCCGATTCCGATCATGCGTCAGTTACCGAAGACGCGCTCGATACCGACGGTGAAGGTGCAGAAACGCTATCCCGCTCGCGATCCGACGATGAGAGTGTGGCGGTTGCCGAACCGGCCGAAGAAATTGTTGCTTCGGAAGCGGTTGGTGTTTCTGATGAATCTCATGCAACGATCGATGGCGATGCTGCTGCGATCGTGCAGCCGGACGAGGCGAGCGACGTCGGAAACGATCCAACGGACGCATTACCGGCGGAAGACGGGCTGGCTCACGAGAGCGCCCCGACGGATGAGTCGGCGGATGACGGCGTGGCAATGGAAGCGCCCTCGATGATTCCCGACGTGACGGACATCGTCGAGGATGCCGACGATATGTTGGGAGACCGTGCGGTCGGTGAAGCGCGAGAGGGGCATGAGGATGCCTTTCCTGAAAACAAGGACGAGGCAATGCCGGCCTATAGCGAGAAGGTCAGTCTCGGCGACCAGATCGCGTCCATGACACCGGATGAGCATCAGGAACGGCTTCGCCGGCTTGAGGAAATGGTGACCGGCGGTTTCGAAGCCGATGGCGACGACGAAGTCGACGCGAGCGCGGATACCGAACCTACCGTGGCGGAGGAGCCGGGTCGTTCGGAGGCGCAAGACGCCGTCGGCGCCACGGATGAAGCGCCTCATGTGGCCGCCACCGACCAACCGGAACCGGCAAACGCCGATACTGCGGATCGCGAAGAAGGCGGCCATGCCGCCCTCTCGATTCCCCTGATGCTAAGCGACGAGGTGATGGCGCAGGAGGACGATACCGCGGCGCATGAACTGAACGCCCAGATCTGCGATTTTCTTCTCTTCGATGCGTTCGTCACGTCGGAAGAATTGAGCGAACCGGCTTTCATGGGCTGGAGCGTGGACTTCTTCTGGCGAAACGCTGTCGAGGGCGGGCTTGCACGCTTCGTGCATCTGGCGATCGACCGCCCGGAAATCTGGAAAGCGCTGGTCGATGGACTGGAAGCGGTCGAGGCCGAAAGCCATCTGCGTCTCGTCGAGGCGTTACAGGCTCTTCTGGCGCAGGATGGCGACCTTGCCGATGCTCTCTCCGCCGATCCGGCGGGAGCGGACGATGAGAAGGTGTTCGAGGAGCTCGACGAAGCTCTGAGCGATGCCGACGAGGAATTCAGCCTTCCACACGCCATGGGCGGCTGGCTGAAATCGCAAACCGATGTCGAGGTTCTGGAAACGGAAGCCCTGCGGCAGAAGGTTTCGGCCTATGCCGATCTGCCGGAATTGCAGAGGCGCGGCAAGACGGACGGCACCGCCTGACAGGAAATTTCAGCCACGATCGGCCGCGTTGCCCCTGAGCGCCTCCGGCGGCGTGTTGAAAGGCGAGCCGAACCGCGCCAGCCAGAGGCTCGACCCGACCCGTCTGGCCACGGCTTGAACGGTAGCTGCAGCCTGCGGCTCGAAAAGCGCATTCGTCGTCGCATCGAACAGCGCGATCCAGCGTTCGAAATCGCTGGACTTCAGATCGGCAATGCCGTTGTGCGCCGGTACGGGACGACCATGATATTCGCCCGTTCGCAACAGCACCGAGCGCCAGAACGCCTTCATTCGCTCCAGATGAACCGGCCAGCGATCCTGGATGATTCCGTCGAAGAGCGGACCCAGCCGCTCATCATGCCGTACGGCATCGTAGAACCGGTCGACCATGACCGAGATATCATTCGCCTCGATGCCGGGCGCGGCGGGAGCGGGCGGCCGGCTGACAGACCGAACCGTCAATTCGGGTATGTTGTCGGATGGATCGCTCACGTGACTCTCCTAAAGCCAGTCCCGCAGATTGAGCACGAGGACGGTCAACAAAACACCCCATACGCACATATTGATGAAGGACCGGATGATGCCACCATCCTCTTCGACCGAAATGCCGAGCCGCCGCCGTACGAAATCGCCGGGCAGAAGAAACAGATTGACGATGTGATGCATGGTCAGCGATCCTAAAAGTGGTATATACAATACCTGTATTACATTGCGCTGAAAAGCAATATCCCATATGCCACTTTACGATGCGATCTGGGAATGGAACCCATGCGCCTGACCGTCCAGACCGACTACGCGCTGCGTATCCTGATGGCGCTGGCCGCGTGCCATCCGGAGCATCTGTCCGTCAGTGCGATGGCCGAGCGCTTCAATGTATCGGGCAATCATCTGATGAAGACCGCCCAGACTCTGATCCGAAACGGCTTCGCTGTGGCAGTGCGGGGTCGGGGAGGCGGCATTCGTCTTGCGCGACCGGCAAGCGATATCGTCGTTGCCGACGTGGTGCGGGCGGTCGAGCCGGACTTCGCCATCGTCGAATGCTTCCAGCGGGCGGGCTGCTGCTTTTTGCCCGGCTGCCGGCTTAAGTCGCTGCTGGCGGAGGCTCGTTCGTCCTTCCTGGCCACGCTGGCGGGCGAGACGCTGGAGGGGCTTGTGGCCGGGTCGAAGGTGCCGCTTCCGGGGGACAGTCGTTCGGCTGCGGAGTAGAGCGTCTTGCCGGGAATCACCTGATCTGGCACGGCAGTGGCCATGGATTTCTCACCGCAACAGGATGCCGCCCTGAAAGCCGTGGCCGATTGGCTTAAGGGCGGGAAAGGGCCGGTGTTCCGCCTTTTCGGCTATGCCGGCACCGGCAAGACGACGCTGGCCCGCCATTTCGCGGAGGGCATCGACGGCGACGTGCAGTTCGCCGCCTTTACCGGCAAGGCCGCTCAGGTGCTGCGCCATCGCGGCGCAAGGAACGCCAAGACCATCCACTCGCTGATCTATCGCCCGCGCGGCGAGGAGGCGGTCGAGGATGAAGAGACCGGCAAGACAAGGATCTCGCCCTCCTTCTCGCTCAACCGGCAGAGCCCGGTCGCCAAGGCCAAGCTGATCGTGATCGACGAATGCTCGATGGTCGATGAAGAGCTCGGCCGCGATCTCATGAGCTTCGGTACGCCCATTCTCGTGCTCGGCGATCCGGGCCAGTTGCCGCCAATATCGGGCGGCGGGTTCTTCACCGATGCGGAGCCGGATTTCCTGCTGACGGAAATCCACCGGCAAGCGGCGGACAATCCCATCATCCGGCTGGCCATGGATGTACGCGAAGGCAAGGCGCTGATGCATGGCGATTACGGCACCGCGCAGGTCATATCCAAGAACGATGTGGACCAGGAGATGGTGCTGGCGGCCGATCAGGTGCTGGTCGGCACGAACCGGACGCGGCGGCGCTACAATGGACGGCTGCGGCAGTTGAAGGGCTTCGAAGGGGCGACACCGCAATCCGGCGACAAGCTGGTCTGCTTGAGAAACGACCCGACCAAGGGGCTTCTGAACGGCTCGCTCTGGACGGTGGTCTCGTCCAGCCGCGAGACGGTGAAGCCGGGTATCAATCTACTGGTCAGCCCGGAGGAAGAAGACGCCGAACGCGGCCTTGCCAAGATCAAGCTGCTGAAGGCGGCGTTCGAGGAGCCGGAAACCGAAATCGCCTGGCAGCTCAAGCGGCGCTACGACGATTTCGACTATGGCTATGCGCTGACCGTTCACAAAGCGCAGGGCAGCCAGTGGGACAATGTGGTCCTCTTCGACGAGAGCTACGCCTTTCGCGACAATCGCGAACGCTGGCTCTACACCGCCGTCACGCGGGCGGCGGAAACGCTCACCATCGTCAAGTAAGCGTTTCCGGGCTTGCGGGTCGGACTACTGGTTCGTTTCGCTTTCCTGCGGCGCGGCTTCGGTGGCCGGTTCCGCTTCCGCAGGTGTCTCGGCAGGGTCCGGTTCGCCGCGAATCGCCCGCTCCAGCGCATCCAGCCTTTCGGCAATTTCCGACTTGGCCTGCTCAAGCTCCTCGCGGGCATTGGTCGTCACGGTTTCGGACTGTTCGCGCACTTCGGTGCCGGCCTCCTGCGCATCGCCCTGCAGATTCTGGATTGCATCGGCCGCATCGCCGCCAAGATTGCGCGCGCCCTCGCCGACGCGTTCGGCTAGCGACTGAACGGTCGCCTGCAATTCATCGAAGCGGTTTTCCAGCGTTTCCTGACCCGATTCGATCTGATTCTGGGTGGCGGCAACCTCTCTTTCCGACACCATGCCGGGCAGCACCAGCCAGCCGAACAGCGTTCCGAGTGCAAAAACGATCAGAAGCGTGAAAAGTCGCGAGAACATGGTGGGGTCTCCGGTTGGGCGTTTGGGACTATGATCCCAGCTTTCCGTAAATCGTCCGCCTGTCAATCGCATTCACCGTCCGATCGGACTGACGAACGCGATTCAGGGACGGCCTATGCAGGCGGTGCGCCGGTTTCTGCTCCGGTCGCTCCATGCGGAGGCGGCGCTACCGGCGAGGCGCCGATCCACTGCCATGCGTCGTCTTCGCGGCCCGCCGGGAAAGTCCGCACCTCGAATGGCATCATCGCGCCAAGGAAATCGGTTGCGCCGCCCAGCATCTGGGGTGCGCCGACGAGAGCGTACCGGCGTAGATGACGCCATGCGCTGAATTTGGTTGCCCAGCTATTGCCGCTGAACAGGACGGCCGGATCGAAACTCGGCATTTTCTCTTCAAGCCGCACCAAAACGTCGATTTCCTTATAGTCGCGCAGCTTTTCTTCCAGAAGCTGGCTGAACGCCCTGATGTCGGACTTGGTCAGCCGCCCCGATACGGAGAACGCCATAGCGTCGGGCCGGTCGGTCTGGACGAGATGGAGGGCGGGGGCGGCGTCCTCCTTCTCCTCGATGGCCTCGCCCAGAACATAGCGGCGCGCCCGATCCATCTCTTCTGAGCGGAAGGTGCGGACGGACACGCCCGGCAGAAGCGCGCCTTCGGTTTTGGCGGCCCATTCCATCCAGCTCTTTTCGGTCACCACCGCGACGCGATCATAGCGGGACAGATCGCGCAGTTCGCGGAAGCCCTGTCGGAGATCCTCAATGAGGGCAGCCATCTCGAACCCGGCGAAACCCCGGACGTCGACGAGTATGTTGATGCGCTCGCTTTCATCCTTGGCGGCAGTGATGGCCGCCATCGCCATTCTGATATCGGATTTCTCGATCCGCCCGTCGATTGTCAGGTGACAGACACCGGGGGCGAGCGTTTCGATTGTGATAGCCATGGGACATGCTCCAAGCTGAAAAGGGCAGGGCGGTTTGCGCGCCATATCGGTCTTTCATGTTTGTATTGCTGCCGCTAAGTTCAATCCGCCTGTCCATGTGCGGCTAGGGTTCCGCTGCGAAACGCGCAGGCCGTACCCGGCGCCGTTGTCGTCTTCACACTTTGCCGAACATGCCACTGTGACATGACAGACGATTGCCGTTGCGCGGCAGGCCGCTATGGTTCCGTTCCCGAAATCCGAGGAAAGAGCGTCATGCCCGCTGCCCTGTCCGTCAATCTCAACGCTGTCGCGATGCTTCGCAACCGCCGCGATCTGCCATGGCCGAGCGTGACCGGGCTCGGGCGGATCGCGATGGTGGCGGGCGCGCATGGCCTGACCGTTCATCCGCGGCCAGATCAGCGGCATATCCAGTTCTCCGATCTGGCGCCGATTCGCGCCTTGCTGGACGAGGAATTTCGTGGCGGCGAGTTCAATATGGAAGGCTACCCGACCGAAGAGTTTCTTCGGCTGTGCGAGGAGAACCGGCCCGATCAGGTGACGCTTGTGCCGGACGATCCGGCGCAGGCGACCTCCGACCATGGCTGGGATTTCGCCGCTCACAAAGAGAATCTGAAAGCGGTGACCAAGCGCCTGAAAGTCAACGGTTTTCGGGTCAGCCATTTTTGCGATCCCGATGCGGACGAACGCCAGCTCGACGCCGCAGCCGAGATTGGCGCCGACCGGGTGGAGTTTTATACGGGGCCTTATGGCGGAACGTTCGATGACGCGCAGGCCCAAATGCGGCAGGCAGAACTGCTTGGCAGAACGGCCTCGCTGGCGCGCGAAAGAGGGCTCGGCGTCAATGCAGGCCACGATCTGACGGTCGCCAATCTGCCGCCGCTCGTCGCCGCGATCCCCGACCTCGCCGAAGTGTCGATCGGTCATGGCCTGACGGCCGATGCGCTCGAACACGGTATGGCCGGCACCGTGAACCGCTTTTTGGCGGCGCTTGGCCATGCCAATACCGAGCGACCTTAACGTTCCCTTTACCATAAATCCGTTCAATAGCGTGGGATACGAAACCTCGCGGCGCGTCCCTGCCGTTTCTTGCGAATGGCACGAAATACGAAAAGCCGTGACGTTCAGAGTAAGGCCGACAAACGGATCATGGCGGAGAACCGGAACGACCGCGACGATGGTAAAGCGCCGAAAGGCCGGCTGATCGTCGACAATCCGCCACCGCTCGCGCCCGATATGGACGATCTGCTCTAGGTTTGGGCGGGGCGGGACCTGCGCCCAGCCGAGGTGGATCATCACAGTGCCGAAGTGCGACCATGGTTAATTCCATTACGCATAAAATTTTATGATTTTCAGCCTTTAACTCGTGCGTCTGCACGAGGTTTGTCATGCGTCCCGTTCTGTTTCTCATTCCTATTCTGGTTCTGGCCGGCTGCGCCACGCCGCCAAAACGCATCAATAATATTTGCGCTGTCTTCGAACAGACGGACGGTTTCTTCACCGACTGGTCCAAATCGGCCTACAAGGCGGAACGGCGCTGGGGCGTGCCGCGCTCGGTGCTGCTGGCGACGATCCGCGTGGAATCAGGTTTCGATGGCAAGGCCAAACCGCCGCGCAAGAAGATTCTTGGCTTCATTCCCGGTAAGCGTCCTTCGAGCGCGTTCGGCTATGCGCAGGCGCTCGACGGCACATGGGACCGCTACCGAAAGGAAACGGGCAATTGGGGCGCCAAACGCAGCGATTTCGACGATGCGGTGGACTTCGTCGGCTGGCACCATCGCCTGGCCCATGAGAAGAACGGCGTCGCGTTGAACGATACCTATAATCTCTACCTCAACTACTATCTCGGTCATTCCGGCTATCGGCGCGGCAAATATCACGGCAATGCGGGTCTTGCCCGAACAGCGCAGAAGGCCACGAAGATGGCCCTGTCCTACAATCAGCAGATGCATCAGTGCGGGCGCTGACAAGGCTCTCCGCCCTCGTCGATCCGAACCGCTCGGGGCACAGCGACCTCGCCAGATGAAAACATCTGTTGACGGTGTACCGTACCGTACGGTACATCGCCTCCATGACGTCCGCTACTGCCATTAAAGACGATTTCACCAGCCGCCAGCAGGAGGTGCTGGAAGTCGTTCTTCAATTGATGGTCGATGAGGGCGACGGATTTTCGCTGGCCCGCGTCGCCCGAGCGGCAAGTTGCTCCAAGGAAACGCTCTACAAATGGTTCGGCGACCGTGACGGCTTGCTGACGGCGACGGTCCGATGGCAGGCGTCGCGCGTTCATGCCGGCGATTACTCAGGCGGTCCGCTAGACGGCGACCGCCTGCGGAGCCATCTGGAAAATTTTGCAGCGAACTGGTTGTCCGTGATTTCGTCGCCGACATCCATCGCGCTCAATCGCGTCGCGGTCGGGCAGGCCGGGTCCGGCAAGAGCCGCCTCGGCACCATCGTGCTGGCCAATGGCCGCATGGCGGTCGCCGACCGGCTGAAGCCACTTCTCGATGCAGGCAGAGCGACCGGGCTGCTCGCCTTCGACGATACGGAAGAGGTGTTCCGCACCTTTCTCGGCCTTGTCGGCCGGGACGTGCAAATCCGGCTTCTTCTCGGCGAGGGGCCGTTGCCCGACAATCAGAAAATCGCCGCCGACGCCAAGCGCGCGGCCGATCAGTTTCTCGCTCTTTTCGGAACCGAAGAGGGTGGAAGACCGAACACCGGAGAAGCGGTCGGAAGCGGCCGTCCGGCGCACTGAAACATACAACAAGCCTCAGGAAAGGACACATAATGCGCGTTTATTACGATGCCGATGCCGATCTCAATCTGATCAAGAACAAGAAGGTTGTCGTGGTCGGCTATGGCAGCCAAGGCCGGGCCCATGCGATGAACCTTAAGGATAGCGGCGCGAACGAACTGCGCATCGCTCTGCGCCCCGGTTCGACCACGGCCAAGAAGGTCGAAGCCGACGGGCTTCAGGTCATGAGCGTTTCGGAGGCTGCCGCCTGGGGCGACGTCATTATGATGGCGACGCCGGACGAGTTGCAGGCCGACATCTGGAAAGATGAGATCGCCGACAATATTCGCGACGGATCGGCCATCGCCTTCGCGCACGGCCTCAATGTGCATTTCGGTCTGATCGAGGCGAAAAAGACAATCGACGTCATCATGATCGCGCCGAAAGGCCCCGGCCATACGGTGCGCGGCGAATATGAGAAGGGCGGCGGCGTGCCGTGTCTGGTTGCCGTCGATCAGGATGCGTCCGGCAATGCGCTCGACGTCGCGCTATCCTATGCCGCTGGCGTCGGCGGCGGACGGTCGGGCATCATCGAGACCACCTTCAAGGAAGAGTGCGAGACCGACCTCTTCGGCGAACAGGCGGTGCTGTGCGGCGGCCTCGTCGAACTGATCCGCGCCGGCTTCGAAACGCTGGTCGAAGCCGGATACGCTCCGGAAATGGCCTATTTCGAATGCCTGCACGAAGTGAAGCTGATCGTCGACCTGATCTATGAGGGCGGCATCGCCAACATGAACTACTCCATCTCGAACACCGCCGAGTGGGGCGAGTATGTCACCGGCCCGCGGATCATCACCGAAGAGACCAAGGCCGAGATGGGCCGGGTGCTGAAGGATATCCAGACCGGCAAGTTCACTTCGGACTGGATGCAGGAATGGCATTCCGGCGCGGCCCGCTTCAAGGGCATTCGCCGTGTCAACGATGCGCACCAGATCGAAAAGGTGGGCGAACAGCTGCGCGGCATGATGCCCTGGATCAAAAGCGGCGCGCTGGTCGACAAGGATCGTAACTGATTGGTCCTTTCCAAGGATCGCAAGCTATGGGGTCGCGTCTTCGGATGCGGCCCTTTTTTTGCGGCCTGAAAAATAGGTCAGTGCTGTTGACATAATGCGGCGGGAGGCGGAAACATGCGACACCAAGTTCGACCGATGGGGGAAATCATGTCGCAGCCTCGCCTCGCCAATCGCGCAAATCGCATGCGCGCGTCCGAGATCCGCGAACTCCTGAAGCTTCTGGCGCGGCCCGACATTATTTCCTTCGCCGGCGGTATTCCCGATGAATCGCTGTTTCCAGCCAATGCGGCAAAAGAGGGCTATGTCAAAGCCCTCGATAGCGAAACCCAGGGCAAATCGCTGCAATATTCGCTGTCTGATGGCCACGCGCCGCTGCGCCAATGGATCGTCGAGTATATGGCGAGCCTCGGTGTCACGTGCGAGCTTGAGAATGTGATGATCACCTCCGGTAGCCAGCAGGCGCTAGACTTCATCGCCAAGCTCTATCTGTCGCCGAACGACACCGCGCTCGTGACCTGGCCTACCTATCTTGGCGCACTGCAGGCCTTCAATGCCTATGAGCCGCGTTTCGACCGTCTCGACCCGATGGGCAATCGCAGTTCTGCCGAAATCGCGAAAGATGCGGAAGACGCAGGCGGCTCCGTCAAATTCGCCTATCTCTCCGCCGATTTCGGTAATCCGACCGGGCAGACCTACAGCCGAGAGATGCGCGAGCGGCTCATCGAGATGGCCGACGAGCTGGACATTCCGATTATCGAGGACGGGGCCTATCAGGCGCTGCGTTACGATGGTACGGCGATCCCGCCCATTCTTGCCATCGAACAGGAACAGCGCGGTGGCGATATCGAGGCTTGCCGGACGATCTATTGCGGCAGCTTTTCCAAGACGCTGGCGCCGGGTCTTCGGATCGGCTGGGTCTGCGGCTCGCGCCAGATTCTGGACCGGCTGGTCATCATCAAGCAGGCCGGCGATCTTCATACGTCGACGATCAACCAGATGGTCATCGACCACATTGCGCGCACGGTTTTCGACGAGCAGGTCGAAAAGATCGGCTCGGTCTATTCGGCCCGCCGCGACAAACTGCTGGCCGAGTTGAAGAAGAACATGCCGGACGGCGTCAGCTGGACCGAGCCGGAAGGCGGCATGTTCGTCTGGGTAACCCTGCCGAAGGGGCTGGACGGCGCAGCGCTTCTGGAGAAATCGCTCGAGACCGAGAAGGTCGCCTTCGTTCCCGGCCAGGCGTTCTTCGCCGACGGCTCGGGCGCCAATACGATCCGTCTGTCCTTCTCCTGCGCCGGTGATGAAATGATCGAAGAGGGCATGGCGCGACTTGGACGACTGATCGCGAACGCCATTTAACAGGGCATGGGCCGTTTGGTCCGAACGTTCCATGTTTACAAGGATTGTGGCGGGCTTCACATTGCTTCGATGGGATTGCGGCTTGCCACCTTCAACATCGAAAACCTGATGAACCGCTTCGATTTTGCGGGATTTCGCAACGCGCTGCGGCAGGACCGGGCGCTTTCGCTCTACCGAATCGACGATCAGCGGCAATATGAGGCGCTGGAAGCGGCGCGGGCGATCGCGACAACGGACGACACACGCCAATTGTCCGCCCTCGCCATGACGGCTTTGCGCGCCGATGTGATCTGTCTGCAGGAAGTTGAGAACGAGGGCGCGCTCGACGCCTTCGAGCGCCACTATCTCTACCGGATGATCGGACATGGCTACCGGCAGCGCCATCTCAGCCAAGGAAATGACGGACGGGGGATCGATATCGCCGTGCTCGCACGAGACGAAACACGCGATGGCGAACGGATTGAAATTCGCGACATTCAAACCCATGCCTTCAGGACCGTCGCCGATTTCGGCCTTCAGTCGGACGAGTTGATGGCAATCGGTATCGATGGCGGCCAGAAACTTTTTCGGCGCGACTGCATGGTTGTGGACATGGCCGTCGGCGGACGGCCGTTCACGCTCGTCGCTCTTCACCTGAAAAGCATGGGCCCCTCGCGCGATCCCGATATTCCCGGGCGGCAGTGGACCATGCCGATGCGTCGAGCCGAACTGGCCGCGACACGGCAGATCCTGACTGAGAAATTCGATGATCGTCCGGACAGGATGCGCTGGGCGATCTGCGGCGATTTCAATGATTATCGCGAGCGCATTCTCGTCCATGGTGAATTCGACGATGATTACCGTTTCGAACATTCGAAAGAAGACGATTCCAGCCTGAATATTCTGCTGGATGACGGTTTCGCCATCGATCCGTCAGAGAAGTTGGATCCGATGGGGCGATGGACGCTGTTCCATAGCCGCGGACCCGGCAAACGCCATCTCTGCCAGCTCGACTACATTCTCCTGTCGCCCAAACTGGCAGACGCAAACCCCGACGCCGTGCCCCGGATCGAGCGACGGGGACAGCCATGGCGGACGATCATGCCACCGAGCCAGATCGTGGAACGCTTTCCGAGAACCGGCTGGGATCGGCCCAAAGCCTCCGACCACTGCCCGATCGTGATGGAACTGTCGATATGACCGATCGGAACGATAACGACCATCGCGCCAAATTCGATCTGCCGCGGGAAACCATCGTTCCGCTCGAGCGCATCGAACTGAGGCAAATCGAGGGGTCGCACCCCTATGAACTGCGTCACCGAGTTGGAATCGAAGCGGAATGGAAGCGCCGCAAGGCGGCGACGCCCTCCCTGTTCGATGGCCGTTTCTGTTTGATGGAACGTTTGGCCCTTTCCGCGGATGGGGTGTTGCGAGGCGCGTTCCACATTGGCCGCTACGCGACCTTTCTGCATTGGCTCGCACGACGGGAGGAGGGGATCGAGCATCTCTTCGCCCATGCCGTTCCGGTTCTGTCGGACGGAACTCTTCTGGCTGTGCGTATGGGCGAAGCGACGCTCAATGCGGGGAGGGTCTATTTCGCAGCTGGTTCGTTTGATGCCGACGATGTCCACGATGGCGCTATTGATGTTCAGGGCAATATGCTGCGCGAAGTCGCCGAGGAAACCGGCATCGATCTCAAACGGGGCAAGCGCGAGCCGGCGCTTTGGTTCTGGGGTGGAACGGACGGTGCGAGCTGCCTCTTTCAGCGCTTCGCCATGCCGTTCTCCTCCAATGAAATGGAAGCCTTCGTCCAGGACCATATTGCGACCCAGACACAGCCGGAGCTTGCTTCGGCGGTCGTTCTGCGCAGCTTAGACGATCTGCCGACCAATGCGCCGGCCCATATGGCTCCGTTCGTTCGCTTCCACTTCGAACAGGCGGCGGGGCTCGGCGATGAGATAGATGGAGAACGACCGTGACCCGAGACTACGCCATTTACGACGTTTTTACCGCCACCCCGCTGGAGGGCAATCCGTTGGCCGTGGTGTTCGATGCCGACGGTCTCGACGATGGCCAGATGGCGGCCATTGCCGGTGAGTTCAATCTGTCGGAAACGATCTTCCTCACATCGCCGGAGAACGAGGCTCATAGTAGGGGCGCGCGCATATTCACTCCGAAGGCGGAACTGCCCTTTGCCGGCCATCCGACCGTCGGCGCTGCCATTGCAATCGTGGAACGGCGTGGCGGTCTTGCCGGCGATGGACGGATCGTGACGCTGGAGGAGGGGATCGGGCTGGTTCGCTGCGTCGTCAAGGACGATGGCGGAACGCATTTCGCCGAGTTCGACCTGCCGAAGCTGCCGGTCGCCGCGGAGCTGAATCTGAAAAAGGACGAGATCGCCGACGCGCTTGGCCTCGCACCTGCCGAGATCGGGTTCGAGAACCATGTGCCGACGCTCCATTCCGCCGGCGTGCCGTTCTTGTGCGTGCCTGTCGACGGGCTGGAGGCTATCGGTCGGGCGAGCACCAACAATGATACCTGGCCGGCCTTTTCGAAGCGGACAGGGTTCGGCGAAGTTTATCTTTATACGCGCGATACGGTTCGCCACGACGCGGCTTTTCATTCCCGTCTTTTCGCGCCCGGTTTCGGCATTGCGGAGGATCCGGCAACGGGTGCCGCTGCTGCGGCGTTCGCTGGCGTGGTCATGCAGTTCGACACGCCGCATGACGGCCCGCACGTCGTTCTGATCGAACAGGGCGTGGAGATGGGTCGGCCTTCCGCACTCCGTCTGGAGATGGATATCGAAAATCGCAAGCTGACCAAGGCCCGGCTTGGCGGGCATGCGGTGAGGATCGCGGAAGGCCAGTTGCTGCTCTAGGCGGTATCGTCATTCACGATCTGATCAAGGAAATGGGCGATTTCGGCCATATCCCCTTCGGGACGTGGCGGACTGCGCCTGCGGCGGTGTTGAAAGACCCTGATGGTGGTTGGCACCGGCGCTCTCTTTGCCTTGGCCCCGACAAGATATAGTACGGGCCAAGCGCGAGCCTTGAATATCGAGACAGCCTCGCCTGAGCCGGTCGACGCGATGCGCAAGCGCCCTAGCTGTCTCTCTTCGGCGACCCTTTCCATGTGAGGATAGTTTGATCCGGCTTACTGGTCTTGCGCGTTTCGTTTTTCTCTTCGGTTGCCTTGTGCCTGGCGGTGGAGCGTCCGCGAAGGAGGATTTGCGCGGTCCCGACGCCTTCACTTCGATACCTGACAGGCAGAAGCGTGCGGAAGCTCTCTTTACGGAGATGGGCAAGGTGCTTCAGCATCCGCGTTGCCTCAACTGCCACCCGGTCGATGACATGCCGCGCCAAGGCGACGCCATGCAGCTGCACAACCCGCCCGTCATTCGCGGAGACGCGGATTTCGGCGCGGCGGCCATGCGCTGCAACACGTGCCATGGCACGGAAAACGTCGCCTATACGGTCGGCAGAGGTTCCGTTCCCGGACACGAGCCCTGGCTACTTGCGCCGAAGGAGATGGGATGGATCGGCCTGTCGCTCGCAGCGATTTGCGAGCAGATCAAGGACCCGGCGCGCAACGGCGGCAAAACCCTTTCCGAACTGGTCGAGCACAATGCCGAAGACGGTCTTGTGGGCTGGGGATGGGAGCCCGGAGAAGGCCGTGAGCCGGCGCCCGGAAGCCAGGAAATTTTCGGCGATCTGACGAAAGCATGGGTCGCGGCTGGCGCAGGCTGCCCGTCGAATTAGGACATGCCCGTCTGTTCGGTTTGCAGGTTCTGCGTTCTTTCCCGACCGACCGAACCGCAGCAACCGAAAGACGGGCCGCTATGGTCGAGCGCATTCGCGGCCTTGACCGGACGGCGTGGGTTGGGCGGAGCGACAAATCAGGAAAAGAGCGGGCTGCCCGCATCCTGTTGCCCCTGTACCATAGTGCTAAGGTCTCGTTTTCACATTGACCGAACGGGCCGTGGCGGCATTTACTTGGACAGGCGGTCGCGATCTAGCGACCAGGGCGCCTTTATTGGGAGGATAGGATTCAATGTCTGAAGTGACGCTTGTCGTTAATGGACGCAAGGTGAAGCGGGTTGTCGAGGACCGCACGCTGCTCGTCCATTTTCTGCGCGACGAACTGGACCTCACCGGCACCCATGTGGGCTGCGATACGGCTCAGTGCGGGACGTGTGTTGTCCAGATGGACGGCAAAGCCGTGAAAAGCTGCAGCATTCTGGCCGCACAGGCCGATGGGTCGGAGGTCGTCACGATCGAAGCGGCCGATAGTGGCTATGACGATCTGCATCCCATGCAGAAGGCCTTCAAGGAATATCACGGCCTGCAGTGCGGCTTCTGTACGCCCGGCATGATCATGGCCGGGATCGACATGGTGCGACGCTACGGTCCGGGAAATCTGGACGAAGCGACGGTGCGCCAGAATCTGGAAGGCAACATCTGCCGCTGCACCGGCTATCACAATATCGTCAAGGCGATCCTCGCCGCATCCGATGAGATGGCCAAGAGCGATACGCAGCTGAACGAGGCCGCCGAGTAATTCAAGGCGATATCGTTTCGATCCGGTTGGAGTGCGGGATCGAACGGTCGTTTTTCGAAATGGGATCAAAAGGCGAATAGCGAGCGCGCTCTTTGCCAGGAGGAAAATCGGAAATGTCTGAAGGACAGGGTATCGGCGCCAGTGTGGCGCGAAAGGAAGACAAGCGATTCATCACCGGTCTGGGGCGGTATACGGACGATATGAAGGTGCCTGGGATGATGCATGCGGCCTTCGTTCGGTCGCCGCACGCTCACGCCAAGGTCAACGGGGTGGACAAGAGCGCCGCACTGGAGATGGACGGCGTGATCGACGTGCTGATCGGACCGGAACTGAAGGCCGACGGCATCGGTGATCTGATCTGCGGCTGGGCCGTCTCCAGCAAGGACGGCTCGCCGATGAACATGGGCGCGTGGAGCCCGCTTGCAACCGACACCGTGCGTCACGTCGGCAATCCGGTGGCCATTGTGGTTGCCGAGACACGCGATATCGCGCTCGATGCCGCCGAACGCGTCATGGTGGACTACGATCCGCTGCCCGCAGTGACCGATGCTGTCGATGCGCTGAGCGATGGCGCACCGCAGCTTCACCCCGAAGCGGCGAACAATCTCATCTTCGACTGGGAGATCGGTGAAGAGCAGGCGACAGACGATGCTCTTGCCGGCGCCGCCCATGTGGTCGAGGTCGACATCCGCAACAACCGCCTGTCGCCCAATCCGATGGAGCCGCGTGCAGCGCTCGGCCACTACAACAAGGCCGAAGACCATTACACGGTCTGGACGACGAGCCAGAACCCGCATGTGGCAAGGCTCGTCATGAGCGCGTTCTACAATGTCGCGCCGGAAAACAAGCTGCGCGTCATCGCGCCCGATGTCGGCGGCGGCTTCGGCGCGAAAATCTATATCTATCCTGAAGAGATCGTCTGTCTGTGGGCGTCCAAGCGCACCGGCGTGCCGGTCAAATGGGTGGCGACGCGCACCGAAGCCTTCATGACGGACGCCCATGGCCGCGACCACACAAGCACGGCAAAGATCGGCTTCGATGCCGATCACAAGATCGTAGGCCTCAAGGTCGAGACGGTGGCCAATCTCGGCGCCTATATGTCGCTCTTCTCCAGCGCGACGCCGACCTATCTCTACGCCACGCTATTGTCGGGCCAGTATAACATCCCGAACATTCACGCCAATGTGAAGACGGTCTACACCAATACCGTGCCCGTCGACGCCTATCGCGGCGCAGGGCGGCCGGAAGCGACCTATCTGGTCGAGCGGACCATGACGCAGGCAGCGCGCCAGCTCGGCGTCGACCCTGCGGAATTGCGGCGCAAGAACTTCATCCGCGAATTCCCACATCAGACGCCCGTGATCATGAATTACGATACGGGCGATTTCGAAGCGTCCTTGGATGCCGCGACGGAGGCGATCGACTACAAGAACTTCGAAAGCCGCCGTCAGGAAAGTCGCAATCGCGGCAAGCTGCGCGGGATCGGCATGAGCTGCTACATCGAAGCCTGCGGCATCGCGCCATCGGCTGCTGTCGGCTCGCTCGGCGCCGGCGTCGGGCTTTGGGAATCGGCGGAAGTGCGGGTCAACGCCGCCGGCACCATCGAGGTGCTGACCGGCAGCCACAGCCACGGGCAGGGCCACGAGACGACCTTCGCGCAGTTGGTGCATGAACGCCTTGGCCTGCCGCTCGATCAGGTCAACATCGTTCATGGTGATACCGATGTGGTGCAGATGGGCATGGGCACGTATGGCTCGCGTTCCGGCGCAGTCGGCATGAGCGCCATCGTCAAGGCGCTCGACAAGGTCGAGGCCAAGGCCAAGAAGATCGCGGCCCATCTTCTGGAGGCCGATGAGGGCGACATCGAGATCGAGAATGGCGAACTGAAGGTCGCCGGCACCGACAAGACGCTGCCCTGGTTCCAGATGGCGCTCGGGGCCTACACCGCCCACAACCTGCCGGACGGGCTGGAGCCGGGTCTGAAGGAAACCGCCTTCTACGATCCGACCAACTTCACCTTCCCGGCGGGCTGCTACATCTGCGAGGTCGAGATCGATCCGGAGACCGGCAAGACAGAGATACTCCGTTTCGTCGCAGCAGATGATTTCGGCAATATCATCAATCCGATGATCGTCGAAGGGCAAGTCCATGGCGGTCTGACGCAGGGTATCGGTCAGGCGCTGCTGGAAGGCGTCCATTACGACGCCGATAGCGGACAGCTGATCACCGCAAGCTACATGGATTACTGTATGCCGCGCGCGGACAATGTTCCGATGTTCGAGGTCAGCCACCAGACGACGCCATGCCCCGGCAACCCGCTCGGCATCAAGGGTTGCGGCGAGGCCGGAGCGATCGGTTCGCCGCCGGCGGTCATCAACGCCATCACCGATGCCATCGGTACCGAGGCGGTCACGATGCCGGCCACGCCCATGAAGGTTTGGCAGGCGATCCGCGGCGCGGCCATGGCGCAGGCCGCGGAGTAGGAACGGACGAAACCGGCGGGAGACGTCTCGTTTCCCGCCGCTTGCCTCTACCGTCCCAGGAACACCGGAGTTCAAGATTATGCATCAAACTCAATATCATCGCGCGAACAGCGTGGAAGAAGCCGTCAACATGGCTCAGGGCGCCAGCGATCCGCGTTATCTATCCGGCGGCATGACTTTGCTGCCGACCATGAAGCAGCGACTTGCCGCACCGTCCGACCTCATCGATCTGCGTCACATCGACGCCATGCAGGGCGTGTCGGAGGAGGGCGACATGATCGTCATCGGCGGCGCGACCAGCCACAACGATATCGCCACCAACGACATCATCCAGTCCAAGGCGCCGGGCCTCGCCTATCAGGCAAGTCATATCGGCGATCCGATGGTGCGCCACATGGGCACCATTGGTGGCTCGGTCGCCAATAACGATCCGGCGGCCTGCTATCCTTCCGCCATGATCGCGCTGAACGCCGTTATTCGGACCAATAATCGGGAGGTCGCTGCCGAAGATTTCTTCACGGGTCTCTTCGACACGGTACTGGATGAAGGCGAGATCGTCACCGGCGTGGCGTTCAAGGCGCCCGAACAGAGCGGCTATGGCAAGTTCCCGAATCCGGCTTCGCGCTACGCCATGGCAGGGGTCTTCGTGGCCAGGACGGCGGATGGCGTTCGGGTGGCTGTGACCGGTGCCGGAGACGATGGCGTTTTCCGCGCAACGGCGCTGGAAGAAGCGTTGAACGATGATTTCTCGGCAAGTGCGCTCGATGGAAAAACAATTGATTCCACCGGTTTGATGGGCGATATTCATGCATCGCCTGAGTATCGCGCGGCGCTGATCGTTGCGATGGCCAAGCGCGCCGTCGTGCTGGCCAATGGCGGGGATCCCGACACGAAGGCCGCAACGCCGGCGGGCACGGCTGCCGTCTGATCATTCGCCGATAAAGATCTGCCAAAATCGTTCGCGGTTCCGAGCCTTCTAGGTTCGGGGCCGTTTTCTTGTCGTTGCGGACGATATGATGGTGCTGGACGATAGGTCCCGTCATTGCTGACGATCCCGCTTGGCTGCTAGAACGCGGTCTCGTGCGATCTTCGGCGTCAGTATCGGGACAAATTATGGCTGTTCGATCGGGCTATGCTGTGCGGCGCAAGTTCCGCTTCCTGACCCGCGCTCTCATTATCGCAGTCATTCTCGTCGGGACCGTTCTCATCCTGTCGCTGCGGCATTTTGCCCGAGATCGCGCGGAGGCCGATCTGCAACGGCAGGCGCGCGAAACGCTGGTTCTGCAAAGCTCCGTCCTTACCGATCATCTGGAAAAATTCTGGCTTTTGCCGCCGCTGCTGGCGGGAAGGGATACGATCCAGACGCTCTTCGCCAATGGCGATACCGCTGCGGTCGTGGCGGAAGCCAAGCGTGTCGCAGGGCTTTCTGGGGCGAAGGACATCCTATTCCTGCGACCGGACGGGACAGTTTTCGCATCGGCCTATGGCGACTATGACAGCCTGGAATTTTCCGGCAGCGTGCTCCTTCAGACAGCTTTCCAGAACCGGCTCGGCCGCCAAACCCTTCACGGTCCTGCCGATCAACCGCTCTACGCGTTCGCTTCCGCCGTCAAGCGGGATGGCGCCCTGCTTGGCGCGATCGCCGTGTTGATCGGGCTGGATCAATTGGAGAGTATCTGGGCGCTGTCGCGCGAACCGATCGTCGTGACCCGTCAAGATATCGTCCTAACCGGCAACCGGCCGCATTGGGCTGGCATGTCCTTCCATTCCAGCGATCGGGGACCCGGACTTCTGGTCACTCGGAGCGAGGAAACGGGGTTGGTGCGGCTGCGTGAAGAACCGGGGGCGGATCTTTCGCGGCTCGTCTATCTCGCCGAACGCGATCTGCCGCTTCTGGACTGGCAGTTACACGCGCTGATCGACGCCAAGCCGTTATCGCAAGCGGCCGATCTGGCGCTCGCCGTCGGCACGCTGCTGACGGTGCTCGCCGGACTTGGGGCGCTGACCCTTTTGAAACGTTCCGAAATGGCAACGGGCCGGCTGCGTAGCGAGAGGGCACAGGCTCTGCGGCTGGAACGGCGCGTTCGTGACCGAACGGTCGAGTTGCGATCCGTCAACCAGTCTCTGGCGCATGAAGTTCAGGTGCGGCAAATGGCCGAGGAGCAGCTGAAGCAAACGCAGTCGGAACTGATCCATACCGCCAAACTGGCTGTGCTCGGCCAGATGAGCGCGACATTGAGCCATGAATACAATCAGCCTATCGCAGCCGTCAGGAGCCAGGCGGAGAACGCAAAGACATTTCTGGCGCGCGGCCAACCGGAACCTGCCGATAAGGCGCTGTCGCACATCGTCCGACTGACGGAACGCATGGGCGAATTGTCCAAATCCCTACTCGGTTTTGCGCGCCGGCCAGGCTCGGACATCGCGCCGACGAACCTTGCTGCCGCGCTCGACGAGGCGCTGATGCTGACCGGGCCGCGACTGCGCAAGGCAGCCATCGCCGTCGATCGTCAGGCGGTTCACAACAAATTGCGGATCATGGGAGGGCGGCTGCGCCTTACGCAGGTTTTCGTCAACCTGATCAACAATGCAGCCGATGCTTTGGAAGGGTTGGGTGTTGCGCCGGAAAAGGCGAACCAGACAGTCGGCCCGCTGCGGATCGTCATATCGGCCGCGATTGAAAACGATCAATGCCTTGTGAGGGTTGAGGACAACGGACCTGGCCTGCCGGACCGGACGCCGAACGACATCTTCGAGCCATTCGTTTCGACCAAAGGGGTCGGGGAGGGGCTTGGCGTCGGCCTTTCCGTGGTTGACAGCATCGTGTCCGATTTCGGTGGGACGATAGAGGCGGGTTCGTCTGCAATGGGCGGAGCCTGCTTCGATATCCGACTAGCGCTGGCGGTTGATGGCGAGGTCTCTGCTCAACCAGTGAACGACCGCGCCGGCGTCTGGAAGAGGTGAACGCGCTGCAATGACCAAGGTAATTCTGATCGACGACGACGACGATCTGCGCCTTTCGTTGGCACAGGGGCTGGAACTCGAAGGTTACGATGTTCAGGACCATGCCGATCCAACCGACGCCCTGGAATGCGTGACGCGTCGGTTCGAGGGCGTTGTCGTATCCGACATTCGTATGCCGGGCATGAGTGGGATCGACGTGCTGAAGGCCGTTCTGGCCATTGATGCGGCATTGCCGGTCATTCTGATAACCGGTCATGGCGACGTGCCGCTCGCCGTCGAGGCCATGCGCGAAGGCGCCTATGATTTCATCGAGAAGCCCTTCTCATCGCAGAGACTTGCCAGCGTGGTGCGACGCGGGCTCGATGCGCGGCGCCTTGCGCTGGAGAACCGGTCGCTGCGCGAACATCTGGAGAGCGTTTCGGCTGTCGAGGAAAGGTTGGTGGGACGCACTGACGCCATGCGGCTTCTGCGCGCCGAAATTGCCGCGCTTGCCGATACGGATGTCGACGTAATGGTGCGTGGCGACACAGGCACCGGCAAGGAGGTCGTCGCCCGCGCCCTGCACGATTCAGGATCGCGCGCTTCGGGTCATTTCGTCGCGATCAATTGCGGGGCGCTGCCGGCAGAGATCATCGAGAGCGAACTCTTCGGCCACGAGGCTGGAGCCTTCACTGGAGCCAAGAGCACTAGGATCGGCAAGATCGAACACGCCAATGGCGGCACTGTCTTTCTGGACGAGATCGAGAGCATGCCGCTTGACCTGCAGGTCAAGCTTCTTCGCGTGATCGAACAGCGGGCCGTGGAGCCGCTGGGCTCCAACAAGTTGAAGCCGCTGGATGTGCGTTTCGTCGCCGCCAGCAAGGCCGATCTAGCGACGGAGAGCCAGGCCGGGCGGTTTCGCGCCGATCTCTACTACCGGCTCAATGTCGTCAGCCTTCTGATCCCCAGCCTGAGAGAGCGCAGGGAAGACATCCCGCTTCTCTTTCACCATCTGGCGCGGGAAGCGCGGGCGCGGTATCGGCGCGACATTCCCCCGATGACGCCGGCGCTCGAAGCCGAATTGATGGCCTATGACTGGCCTGGCAATGTGCGCGAACTGCGCAATGTGGCCGACCGATGGGTACTTGGTCTCTGGCGCGGTCTGGCATCCAGGCCGACACATAACGTCGACGTTCCCTCCGAGGGCGTGTCTCTATCGGAGCATCTCGCCATTTACGAGAAGGCGGTTATCGAGGCCGAACTCGCCAGGAATGACGGGCGTATGAAGCCGACCTATGAAACGCTCGGCCTGTCGCGGAAGGGGCTCTACGACAAGATCCGCCGGCTCGGTATCGCCACCCGGCCGGAAGCCGACAGCGACGACGTCTAGACCGGCTGAGGCCCTTCTCGGTTTCCGTCTTCTCATCCTATTGTGTAGCCAGCCACCCGTGAATTTGGTTAGGGTGTGTCGATCGATACGCATCGATCGGATGGATGGGCGACCGGGGATCTTCCTATCCCATTGACGACGAACGATCTTCGTGCCGAAGCTGGGAGATGGCACGCTGCTTGCAAGCCGTAGGAGGTTGTCGGGCCGAGAGCCCATCATCGAGTAAATTCGCAATTTGCCCGCCATGCGATCAGCCATGGATTCGGGTATCCAAGGGAGGAACATATGTCCAAGATGCTTGGCGCCGTATCGGCGCTCGCCATTTCCGTCTGCGCCGGTCAGGCCATGGCCGACCCCGCTGGCTGCGACGGTGACGAAACCGTCGTCCGCTTCAGCCATGTGGTGGCGGCAACCGGCCATCCGAAGGGTGATGCCGCGCAATTGCTGGCCGACACGATCAATAGTGAGATGGACGGCAAGGTCTGCATGGAGGTCTATCCGAACTCCACGCTTTACGACGATGACAAGGTGATGGAAGCGCTGCTGCTCGGCGACGTTCAGCTTGCTGCGCCGTCGCTGTCCAAGTTCGAGGCCTATACCAAGAAGCTTCGCCTCTACGATCTGCCCTTCCTGTTTTCGTCGCTGGACGGCGCGAACAGCTATATGGGCTCCGATGACGCCAAGGAACTGCTAGCCGCTCTGGAGAGCGAAGGCTATACCGGTCTTGGTTACATCGTGTCCGGCCTGAAGCAGTTCTCGGCGAACAAGCCGCTGGAGAAGCCGGAAGACGCCTCCGGGCTGAAGTTCCGCGTGCAGACGTCCGATGTCGCGGTGGCGATGATCGAGGCGCTGAACGCATCGGCTCAGAAGCTGGCCTTCAAGGAAGTCTACGGCGCCCTGCAGACCGGCGTCGTCGATGGTCAGGAAAACTCCTGGTGCAACATCTACACCCAGAAGTTCTTCGAAGTGCAGGACGGCGTGACCGAAACCAACCACCAGGTGCTCGCTTATGGCGTCATCACCAGCCAGGATTTTCTTGACGGGCTGGATGAGGATGTGCGCGAACAGTTCGTCAGCATCGTCGACAAGACGCTGGGTGAGGCAAACCAGCAGGTGGCCGACAAGGAAGGCGAATGCCGCCAGTCCATCCTGGATTCCGGCGGTGAGATCCGTGAACTGTCGCCCGAGCAGCGCGAAGCCTGGGTATCGGTGATGAAGCCGGTCTGGAAGCAGTTCGAAGGCGATATCGGTGCGGACGTCATCGAGAAGGCCGCGAGCGTTTCGACCAACTGATCGCAGATGGAATGTGACCGCCTGAGGGTGGCGGTCGCATTCGAATGTCATGTCCATCGGCGGCAGAGTCGCCGGTGGGCCATCTTTGGGGAGAGAGGGGATTTCCTATGGAGCTTCTGTGGCCGAGCGTCCTGCTCGCGATACTCATTATTGGCCTGTTTCTTGCCGAAAGGCGTTGGCCGGCTGGTGTCGCCAAGCTCGAAGAAAACATCGTTGCCAGCCTTCTGGCGCTGATTACTCTCATATCCTTCGCGCAGGTGGTTGCGCGTTACGGTTTCAATTCCGGATGGGGCGGCGCGTTGGAAATGACGCGCATCCTGTTTGCCTGGCTGATCCTCTTCGGCATGAGCTACGGGGTCAGGATCGGCCTGCATCTCGGTGTCGATGCGATCATCCGCCTCTTTCCGCGACCTCTCTTCAAGGCGGCCGCCATATTCGGCGCGCTCTGCACGCTGGCCTACGGGCTGATCCTCCTTCATAGCGGGTTTCTTGCCATGGTCGGCGCCGATGTCGGCGGTAATTGGCGGCAGAGTGGTGCGATCGGCTACTGGAACTTTATGTTCGACCGCGGCACGGGGCTCGACGATCTGCGCTATCCGACCTGGGTCAGCGAGACCTTCGGCGTACAGGAACGCGTTCAGCGCTGGGTTGCCTATCTGATGCTACCCGTCGGGCTCGCTTTGCTTTCCTTCCGATCCCTTCAGGCCGTCATCGCCATTGCGCGGGGCGATCGCGAACTGATCGTCGCGAGCCACGAGGCGGAAGAACTCGTCTCCGAAAACCTGAACGCGTTGAAGGAGTAAGGCCATGGAAACGACCTTCCTTTTCGTCATGGTTCTCGGCCTGCTCTTTCTCGGCGTGCCGGTCGCGATCTCGCTCGGCCTTTCGTCGATCCTGACGATTGCGCTGTTCTCGTCCGATTCCATGAGTTCGGTTGCGCTGCAGCTTTTCACCGCCTCGCAGAATTATACGCTACTCGCCATTCCGTTTTTCATTCTGGCGTCGGCCTTCATGTCGACCGGAGGGGTGGCGCGTCGGATCATTCATTTTGCCATCGCCACCATCGGACATTTCCGGGGCGGTCTGGCCATGGCGTCGGTCTTCGCCTGCATGATGTTCGCGGCCCTGTCCGGCTCGTCTCCGGCAACGGTTGTCGCCATCGGCACCATCGCCATCGCCGGAATGCGGCAGGTCGGTTATTCCAAGGAGTTCGCTGCGGGCATCATCGCCAATGCGGGCACGCTCGGCATTCTCATTCCGCCCTCCATCGTGATGGTGGTTTATGCCGCCGCGACGAATGTCTCGGTCGGACGCATGTTCCTTGCCGGTATCATTCCCGGCATCGTCGCCGGCCTCATGTTGATGATCGCCATCTACATCCAGGCGCGGCGCAAGAACCTGCCCGCCGAGGAGTGGAAGGGTTTCGGTGAAGTCATCGCCGGCGGCAAGGAAGCCGGCTGGGGCCTGTTCCTCATCATCATTATTCTGGGCGGCATTTACGGGGGCGTGTTCACACCGACCGAGGCCGCCGCCGTTGCAGCGGTCTATGCAGCCTTCGTGGCCCTGTTCATCTATCGCGATATGGGCCCGCTGAAGGAAAAGGACTGGACGGAGCCGACCGATAGCCGCCGGGCGACGGTCGGTTTCAAGGCGTTGGTCTATGCGCTCGCCTTCTTCTTTGTCTGGATGATGCTGTCCTTCTTCGCCTTTGCGCAGGCCGGCGAAGGCAGTTTCGGAACCCGGGCGATGATCGGCCTGATCTGCTCGGCGCTCATCCTCATCGCCTATCCGCTATGGCGGGGCGATGGGGGGGCGTCAGCTCTTCCGGCAACGCTGGGCGCAGGTCTGCCGGTGTGGGGCCGCAATCTGGGCCAGATCGGCCGCCACTTCTTCGGCGCGCTGTTCCACGCCGACACCCACAAGGTGCTTGTCGACGCCAGCAAGACGACCGTGATGCTGATGTTCATCATCGTCAACGCGCTGCTCTTCGCTCATGTGCTGACATCCGAACGCATTCCCGACGCCATTGCCGCGGTGATGCTGGATTACGGCTTCAACTGGTTCACCTTCCTGATCGCCGTGAACATTCTGCTCTTGATCGGCGGCCAGTTCATGGAGCCGTCCGGTCTTCTGCTGATTGTGGCGCCGGTGGTGTTTCCGATTGCCATGGAACTGGGCGTCGACCCGATTCACCTCGGCATTATCATGGTGGTGAACATGGAGATCGGCATGATCACACCGCCGATCGGGCTCAATCTGTTCGTGACGAGCGGTATTACGGGAATGAGCCTGATACAGGTCGTTCGCGCGGCGCTTCCCTTCGTCGGCGTGCTGTTCATATTCCTTCTGCTCGTGACCTATGTGCCGTGGCTCTCGACGGCGGTGCCGACCGCGCTTATGGGGCCGGAAATCATCACGTCGCGTTAGCGCGCGGCCAGCAAGCCGCCGTCAGGTCAAGAGGGCCTGACGGCGGCAGATTTCGATAATCTTTAGGATACGATTCATAGCCGATTAAATCTGTTGACCTACCTTCATCCCACATGGAGGTAAGGTCATGATTGATATCGAAATGCTCGGCGTACCGGCATCGCTTGTTGCGGTGCAGGAGGACGGATCGGTCCGCTATGTCGGGCTGAATTCTCTGGTTGAGAATATGCTCGGTATCGAGGCTTCGAACTTTGTCGGAAAGACGCCGAAGGACGCCTGGCCTGGCGCTCCCGGTGAGCAAATCGCCTCGAAATATCAGACCTGCCTGAATGGTGGGAAGATGACCAGCTTCACCGACGAGCGCGGAAGCGAAGCCAACCCCACCTATCTGAACATCACCATGACCCCCCTTCGTGAGGCCGGTTCGTCCGATGTCAGCCATGTGGTGACGGTTTTTCAGGACGTCACCGAAGTTATGAAGCAGAAAAGAGCGCTGCGCGACGCCAATACGCGCCTCGAACTCGCACTCGATGTCGTCGATGGCGCTTTCTGGCATCTCGACGTTCCGAGCGGGGAATTCACCGCTTCCAAGGGCCTGGCCCTTCTTGCTGACAGCGATCCGAGTGAACCTTTCAGCGGGGATCAATGGATGGCGCTCGTCAATCCGTCGGACGAATGCGCGGCGGGACTCGATACGCTTCTCAGTGGAGAAGTGGACAGTATGATCACCTATTACCGGATCAATACACTCGCCGATGAAACGCGATGGATGCGATGTCGTCGGAAGACGGTGAAGGATGAGAATGGCGAGGTAACGGCCGTTTGCGGCGTCACTGTCGACGTTACGAATGAAAAGCTGCGCGAACACGAATTGGAGCAGAAGTCGCAGCGCGATCCGCTGACCGATCTCTGCAACATGCGGGTCTTCGATACCAAGATCGACCAGCTTGCCGGCAAGGCCGGCGGACAGCCATTTTCGGTCGCGATTATCGATCTCAATGATTTCAAGCCGATCAACGACAATTACGGGCACTTGGTCGGCGATGCGGTGTTGAAGGAATTTGCCCGACGTCTGAGGGAATCTTGCCGGAGCACCGACATTGCTTGTCGGGTTGGTGGCGACGAGTTCGCGGTCATCCTTCCGAATTCGGGCATTGAGCAGGCTGCGGCCGTAGCCGAGCGCCTGACGCAGTCTCTCAACCAGCCTTTTCAGCACGGGGGCCGGTCCATCCGGATTTCCGCCAGTGTCGGCTATGCCGAGTTCGACGATTTCGACAATGTTCCGGCGATGCTACAGGCCGCCGACACGATGATGTATGAGCAAAAACGCAACAAGCCGCGGATCCTGCCCTTCGGGCCGATGAAACTGACGGCCTGAGGGACTTTCCAGGCGCGGGATGTTCGTCCTAGGGGCGGCGCGTCTGTTGGCCGTCGCCGGACGTCTGGTAGAGCTATGGGAACTGCGCGGCGGGCAAGTGTGAACGCATTCGGAACACAGCCACGCCTCATGCCTCACAGAAAGCGCCTCATGCCTCACATCTAAACTTTAGGTCATTGAAATTGGTGGGTGATGTAGGGATCGAACCTACGACCCGCTGATTAAGAGTCAGCTGCTCTACCAACTGAGCTAATCACCCGAACCGTCGCGGCCATATAGGCGTGGATTGTTCGCCTGTCCAGCCCTTTCCGAAGGGTTCGAACGATTACCGGTTTTTCGTAATGACCCAAAGCGCCGGCTCATCCATGTGATGGGCCGTTAGCCTTCTGTTAGCCGTGAGATCATTCAATCGACGCCAGATCTGCGGTCTTCAGCCGATGGTCATTTCTCGATGGCATCAAATTCCCATGAGCCACAACCAAACGATGACTGTTGACATGGACGTACGGACTGACATCAAGGCCATCCCGCTCGCCATCGATCTCGATGGTACGCTGGTCTCCACGGATCTGCTCTGGGAAGGACTGTTCCGACTACTGCGGTCCAACCCGTTCATTCTGTTTCTGGTGCCGTTCTGGATTGCGTCTGGAGGCCCGGCGCGGTTGAAACACGAAGTAGCCCGCCGTGCCGACTGGGACGTGCCGACGTTGCCATACCGCGACGATGTGCTGCGGCTGATCCGCGCAGAGCGGCGCAAAGGACGCACGATCGTCCTGGCGACCGGGACGCCCCGGCCCGTCGCGCAGGCCATCGCCGATCATCTCGGTCTGTTCGATGAGGTCATTGCCACCGAAGACCAGGGCAACATGACCAGCCGCAACAAGGCCGCCAAACTCGTTGGCCGCTATGGCGAAGCCGGGTTCGACTATGTCGGCAACAGCCGAGCCGATCTGCCGGTCCTTTCCGCGGCGCGACAGGGAATCGTCGTTCAACCCGATGCGGCAGCGCGCCGCTGGGCCATGCGCAACAATGCCACCCGGCTGGTCGACGAGCCGATTTCATGGCGCGACATTCGCAAGATGGTACGCCTTCACCAATGGCTCAAAAACCTTCTGGTCGTCGTGCCGTTGATGCTGGCGCATGAATATGGCGACTGGGCCATGGTGGGGCAGGCTATCGTCGCCTTCTTTTCCTTCTCGCTCGCGGCGTCGGCGATCTACATCGTCAATGACTGTTTCGACATGGCGCTGGATCGTGCGCATCCTACCAAGCAGAAACGCCCCTTTGCGTCGGGCCGGCTCTCCATTCCGTTTGGGCTGATGTCCACGGTCGTGTTGCTGACCGCGGCATTCGGTCTGTCGCTGATGCTGCCGCTCGCGTTTACCGGCGTTCTGGCGGTCTATCTTTTGGCGACCACCGCCTACTCCTTCGCCCTCAAACGGATGCTGCTGATCGACGTCTTCACCCTGGCGGCTCTCTATACGCTGCGTATCATTGGAGGCGCCGCAGCCACGCAGGTCAACGTTTCCTTCTGGCTGCTCGGTTTCTCGATTTTCTTCTTCCTGTCGCTCGCGCTCGTCAAACGCTTCGTCGAGCTGAACGATCGCGGTCTGGAAATCGGACGAAAGATCGAGGGTCGCGCCTATCGCGGTGAAGACAAGGCCATCATCGCCATGAGCGGGGTGTCGGCCGGGTTCGGTGCGGCGATGGTTTTGGCGCTCTACATCCAGTCCGATTCCATCGCCAGCCAATATTCGTTGCCGTGGCTGTTGTGGCCGCTGGCGCCGGCTATTCTGTTCATTTGCATGCGAATATGGATCCTTGCCTATCGCGGCGAGATGCATGACGATCCGATCGTTTTCATCATGAGCGACTGGCGCAGCCAGGCAGTCGGCGCCATCGGTGCGTTGCTGGTGGTGGGCGCGCTGGTTCTCTGATCAATGGCAAGCGATCCCTATCAGAGCTTCGGGCGGATCAAACCGGACAAGCGCCGCGCGGTGTCGCCCGAGGAGGGCCTTGCCCGGATCGGCGACGGCCCGCTCGCCGATGGATTTCTGCCGTTCGGCAAAGGTCTCTCCTATGGCGATAGCTGCCACAATGATGCGGGACAGCTCATCGATATGGGGCAGGCAGACCGCATTCTTTCCTTCGACACGCAAACGGGCCTTCTCGACGCAGAAGCGGGTGTCGACCTCCAGGCAATCATCGCCCAGTGCGGGCCACATGGCTGGTTTCTTCCGGTCACACCCGGCACGCGGTTCGTCACGCTGGGCGGCGCCATCGCCAACGATGTGCACGGCAAGAACCATCACCGGCGCGGCACGTTCGGCGCGCACGTCGAAAGCCTGACCATCGCGCGAAGCGACAGCGGCATTCGGGAAATAAGCGCGCGGAAGGAAGCCGAACTCTTTCATGCGACGATCGGCGGTATGGGGCTGACCGGGGTCATCCTCTCGGCCCGTCTACGGATGATGCCGGTTCGCTCGCTCGATGTCGTTCAGACGATAACGCCTTTCGATACGATCGGTGACTACCTCGCCATGGCGGAAGAGGCCGACGCGAAGAACGAATACGCCGTCGCCTGGATCGATCAGCTGGCGTCGGGCGCGAAGCAAGGTAGGGGCGTTCTGCTTGCGGCCAATCATGCCGAGAGCGGTTCGAAAGGCGATGCCGCACCCGGTCAGGCGCGCCTGTCGGTGCCGTTTCAACCGCCGATCAACGTTTTGAACCGGCCGTTCCTGAAGCTTTTCAACGGCGCGTACCGTTTTTCGCAGATTCGCAAGGCGGGTGCGCCGATCCGCACGAGCTGGCAGAGCTATTTCTATCCGCTGGATAGCGTGCGCAACTGGAACCGGCTCTACGGTCCGAAAGGTCTTTACCAGCACCAGTCCGTCGTGCCTTACGAGACCGCGGCCGACGCGCTGCCGGCCCTGCTGGACGCGGCGCAGAAGGAACAGGCTGGCTCCTTCCTCACGGTTCTCAAACGGTTTGGTGAAATGGGTCGCGCAGGGCTGATCGGCTTTGCGCGACCCGGCTATACGCTGACGCTGGATTTCCCCAATCAGGGCGAGCGCACCCGCCGGCTCATGGATCGTCTGGACGCCATCACGGTGGCTGCCGGCGGCGCGGTCAATCCCTACAAGGATGCCCGAATGAGCCCGCGCACCTTCAAGGCGGGCTTTCCCGACTGGGCGAAACTGGAAGCGATGAGGGACCCATGCCTCATCAGCGATTACTGGCGGCGCACCGCCATCGTGCTGAAGCAGGACGGTTAACGAACCGTCAAAATTCTTCTTTCAAGTCAAACCATTAACTCTAGGCAGCAAAACGCTGATCTACAGGTGTGATTTGGCCTTCTCGTTTACGTCTTTGCACGCTTTGCCGTCTAGCCTGACGGTAATTCAAACGGAACCTGTGCCGAAATGAAATATATCCCGTTTATCCTGTTTACCGTGGCGACCAACGCATTCGCGCAGCTCATGCTCAAGCATGGCATGATGCAACTGGGTGAATTGGCGGTGCCGGGTGTCCATCCGGTTCTGCGCATTCTCCAGATCGTCTTTCAGCCCTGGGTCTTCTTCGGGCTGTGCGTGTTCGTCGTCTCCATGGCAAGCCATCTCTTCGTCCTGTCGAAGGTCGACCTGTCCTTCGCATATCCGTTTTTGTCGCTCGCCTATGTGCTTGTCGCGGTTCTGGCCTGGCAGCTATTCGGCGAAGACCTCAACGCGCTGCGTATTGGGGGTATCGCGCTCATCTGCGTCGGAACCGTGCTGATCGCCCAATCGGGCCGGCAGGGCCAGGCCGATACCGCGGAGCATGCCGACATCAGCGGCACCAAAACCATCTCTTCCTCAACGCTCAAGTGAGATCGAATCCCATGTCAAAACAACGTCATGTCATCTTCGGGGGGGACGGGTTCGTTGGCCGTCATCTGGCGCCGAAACTGATCGAGGACGGCCATGAGGTCATCGTAGCGGACATCGCCAAGAGCGCATTGCCGCACTACGATGAGGGCGTCTCCTTTACTCATTGCGACGTAACCGATCGCGCATCGGTAGAGGCGCTCGGTCTGCGTTCGGACGATAAGATCTACAATCTGTCGGCCAAGATGCTGTCGCCCTTGCAGGTGCGGGCGAAGCGGCACGATTTCTTCTTTCCGGTCAACTATAATGGAACGGTCAATATCATCGAGGCGATGGATGCGGTCGGCGCACGCGAACTCGTGCATTTCACCACCGACATGGTCTACGGCCATACCGTGCACTATCCGATGACCGAGGATCATCCCGTCGCGCCGCTGGGTGAATACGGCCTGTCGAAGCTGCGAACGGAGGAACTGGCCGAAGACTGGCGCAAGAAGGGCATGAACATCACGCTCTTTCGACCGCGCCTCATCATCGGACCGGGCCGACTCGGCATTCTGGAGAAACTCTTCAAGCTGGTCGACCGCAATCTGCCGGTGCCGATGATCGGATCGGGTAAAAACCCCTATCAGTTCATTTCGGTCTTCGATTGCGCGGAGGCGGCGCGCCTTGCCATGATCCATGGCTGTCCGAACGAAGCCTACAATCTCGGCTCGCTCAATCCGCCTTCGGTTCGCGCGCTGCTGACAAAGCTGATCACGCATGCCGGATCGAAGTCCATTCTGGTGCCGACGCCGGGCTGGGCGGTTAAACAGACGCTCAATCTTCTGGACCGCATGAACATGCCCCTGATGGACCCGGAACAGTATCTCATCGCCGATGAGGACTGCCTGCTCGATGTTTCCAAGGGCGAACGCGATCTCGGCTGGGTGCCGCAATATCGCGACGAAGACATGCTGATCGCCGCCTATGACGAATACCACGCCAGGAAAGCCGGCGGGAATGCTCCCGCGAGCGGCAAAAAGGATCGCAGTTATCTGGAAGCTGCGCAATGAGGAGCAGTCCGGTGAACGTAATCGAAAAACCCGAAAGCGCGGAGCGCCTTGATTTGAACACGCCCGATCTCGCCCCCACGGAACTGGCCCCGCAGATAAAGCCCGATCTTTTGTCGGTGGAAGACGCCGCCTCGATGTCGCTCGGCACTATGACCGATCTCTTCATGGCGCATATCAATCCTGGCCAGATGCATTTCATGAAGCTGCTCGGCTTCAACAAGGTGAAGGTCGAGCGCGCCGAAGGGATGTATTATTACGACCAGAACGGCCGGAAGATCCTCGACTTCTTCGGCGGCTTCGGTTCTCTGGCGCTCGGCCATAATCATCCGCGCATCACCGCCGCCCGCAAGCGGTTCCAGGACGAGAGCCGGCACGAAATCGCCATCGCCTTCATGAGCCAGTATGCCGCCGCGCTGGCCAAAAACCTCGCCACCGTTTCGCCCGGCGATCTCGACATGGTTTTCTTAGGCTCGTCGGGCTCCGAAGCCATGGAAGCCGCCGTCAAGCTGGCGGAAAGGGCAGCCGGGCCGGATCGGCCGAAAATCGTTCACGCCGTCAATTCCTTCCACGGAAAGACAAAGGGCGTCCTGTCGATCACCGATGGCGAGCTCTATCGCGGCCAGTTCAAACTGGTCGACAATACGGTGCGCGTTCCCTTTGGCGACATAGCAGCGATCGAGCGCGCTTTCAGAGCCGACAAACAGATCGGCGCCATCGTCCTGGAGACGGTTCAGGGTGGCGGCGGCATCGTCGAGGCGCCGGACGGTTTCTGGACCGAACTGCGGGCGCTGTGCGACCGCTATGGCGTGATTATGGTCTGCGATGAAGTCCAGTGCGGTTTCGGCCGAACCGGCAAGTTCTATGCCTTTGAACATCACGGCATCGTGCCGGACATCACCGCGCTCGCCAAAAGCCTGGGCGGGGGCAAAACGGCCATGGCCGCCATGATCGCCAAACGCGATATCTACATGAAGGCCTATGGTGCGCCGAAGAACGCGTTGATCCATGCGCAGGCGACATTCGGCGGCATCGGCGAATCGTGCATCACCGCCATCGAGGCGCTGAACGTGCTGTACGATGAAGGCTTGATCGAAAACTCGGCGCAAACCGGCGCCTATCTGATCGAACGGCTGAAAGAGCTGCAGAACCGCTATCCTAAGCTCATCAAGGACGTGCGCGGCCGAGGGCTGATGGTCGGCCTCGAATTTCACGATTTCAGCCAGGCCATGCCGCTTGTGGTCAAGCCGATGATTGCGATGCTGGACGACAAGCTGAAGGGTTCGCTGCCCGGCTTCATCGGGTCGGCGCTATTGCGGGACCATGGCGTTCTGGTGGCGTTTACCGAATATAATCGTAACGTTATCCGTCTGCAGCCGCCACTTATCGCCACGCGGGCACATGTCGACGAATTCATGGACGCGCTCGATGCTGTGCTGTCGAAGGGCGTGGTGCGCATCGTCAAGGACTTCGTCGCCAGCCAGGTCGGCTAAGTTCCGAACTCTACTGTTGCAAGTCAAGGGAGCCGGTTTCGCTTTGCGGGCCGGCTTCCTGCGTTTCAGCCGATGAGGAAGGCTGTGACGCGAGCGATCCGGCCAAACGTGGATGGACGAAACCGTCATAGCATGGCGTCAGCCGCACGCGCCGATGCTGTTTCAGATGGGAGCCGTAGATGCGCAGCAGATGGGCGCTATTGGCGCGTGGTGCGCAAGTCGGCAATACCGCAAGATCGGTCGCCTGCACGGCTTCGATGATCCTGGCATCCGGTTCCGGCACCGTTCGGTTCGGATCTGCGCCGATTGGAATATGTTTCGGCGCGTTCCGATCCATCGCCCAGCCTATCGGATTGGTAAAATCCAGCGTCATGATGGTATCGAAGCGAATGCCGTGCCGCTCTTCGATCTGGCGAAGCTGGCGCACCAGCGCGTCCATCATCCATATCAGGCGGATCTGGAATTCGAAGTCGGAATAGCGAAGAGGACTGGGTAGTTCGCCTTCTTCGATAAAGGTTTCGAAGGTATCCCTGTGCTGCAGTGCAACTTTTAGATGCACCTCGGCCTGGCGAACAAAGAAGGGGCGGGCGGTAACGTGCCCAATCGTCTTCAGATTGGGTGCGGCGATCGCCTCGTTTTTCAGCGCACCAACCCACGTCCGTGCCGCTCTTTCGATGACGACACCGGCCAGCGGCATCACCAGAAGTCCGGCCATTGCCACCCGCACGACGCTGGCCATCGACCGTTCGGATTGCATGATCCGCTGGCAAGCGAGAAGTGCCGGCGGGATCGCGGCGATCATCGCCTGGCTGCCTGTGTTCTGCGTTTCATAGATCAGGCTGGCAAGCAGCGTTACGATGATCCAAAGCCCCAGCCGGTCGAGCCGTGCCGCAACGCGCTCATGCCATTGCATCCAGCGTGCTCCGTCGGCGGGAATTTCGCCACCCGCCGCCCACCCCAAGGTCAATAAAGCCAGAACGCCGCCGCCAAGCAGCGGCACGATATTCATGGAGGCGCCCTGCATGTAACGCGGTAGAAGCGACCCCTCATTCATCCTTATCAGAGTCAGGACGTCGACGAGGTAAGCCGACGGCAGCCGATAGATAAATTCCAAGATTGTCAGTGTAATCAGGAAGATCGCGGCCGCTATAAGCGCGTGGCGGAACGGAATGCGCAGGGTGGCAAGCGCAAAGAAACAGACCAGTCCGCCTGCCGCGAAGGCCGTAATCTTGGTCAGGAACAGCGCCAGCATGAGAATGGCGATCATGACCGCCATCAGAAAGGTGTTGCGCAGGGCCAGGACGGTCACGACCAGCACGTAAAGCAACTGCGCACCATGCCGGTTGTAGATGCCAAAGCCGTCGGAGCCAGGAAACGGGTAATATTCCTGCGTGTTGAACGGCAGGGCGGTGAACAGAAGAAAAGGCAGAAGGTAGAGAAGGCTTTCCGTGAGGGATCGCCGTGCCGCCGCCGTACAGGCGACCGCCATGGCCGGACCGGTGATCAGCAGAACGGACCAGCTTATAAGGAGAAGCGGCTGCGCGTTCGGCAGAACACGCAGTGCGCCGTCGAATATCCAATAGAAAAGCGGCCCCGCCGGCATGAAGAAGTCGACGGCCGGAATCTGACCGGTTCGCAGCCGCTGGACGGCATCGAAATAGATGTACAGATCCCAGTACATCGGACCGATCGGCACCCGCTGTACAACCAGTAGTATACCGAACAGCAATGTTGTGGTCGCAAGGATAAGAATTCCGGGTAAGCCAACCCATATCCAGCCGCGATGCTGGCGGCCTGTCCCTGCGATCATTGAATTACCCCGACCCATTCCCTGTGCGTCCTCAATGCCCAAAGCGGAAAGGCGGGTCAATGCGCCCCGTCATGGCGTTAACCCCCCGCTAAGTCCAATGCCGTTTGATCCGGATCGCCCTTGAAACTTAACATCATAAGAGTTGGCTGCTGCTAAACTTGACGGCCTATGGAAATCTATCTGGGGTGGCAGTGATCGATGTTTGCGAAATTTACATCGCGCTTTCTATCCCTGCTGGTTTCCGATCCCACTGCGAATCTGACCGATAAAAAGACGCTCGAGCGGATCGATGCCGAGCGCAGGATTCGGGTCAGGGAAAACTATCAGTTCATAAAGGTTGCCGGCACCGTCAGCGCTGTCACGGTAACGGGCGTTGGCGTGTTTGCCGCTTCTTCGGACCGGATATGGCTATGGGCGCTCTGCTACCTGCTTTTTCTCTCGGCTGTCTTCACGGAGCGATTGCTGAGACATAAAATCGGCCGTTACCGGATGAATTCGTTCGAAGGGATCTCTACTCGCGGCACCGTCAGCCTGGTTGCCGCAAGTATAATATGGGCGGCGGTTCCGGCAATTTTCTTTCCTATCGCCGATGGCGAGCTTCTGCTGTTCGTTTGCGGCCTTGCGTGCGGTAATATGGCCTTTAACAGCCTGTTTTTGTACATGGCGCCACGCCATGCCGCTGCGCTGGTCCTCATCATGGCGGCCGGATGCCTGATTGGATTGATCGGACGGGGAAGCATGGCTGCAGTTGGCGTATCTGTGATGCTCCTGCTTTACGCTTACGGCATCATCGTCGCCATTCGGCAAATTTCGAACGCCTATTTCGAGGGCCTCGTCAAACGGTTCGAACTGGAACGGAGCCGGGAACTTTTTCGCATTCTGTTTCGGGATTTCGAAGACACGTCCAGCGACTGGATGTGGAGCGTGAACGAGCATGGCGAACTCAACCACATCTCACCACAATTCCTTGAGGATAGCAGGACGCGCGGCTATTCGCTGGAGCCGGCCGCGGTTTATCGGAGCTTGAAGGATCCAGCCATTTGCGAAAAGGAACGCGCTCATGGCCGAATGCCGAAAGCGCTTCTCAAGGCCTTGAAGAACCGGTTACCCTTTCGCGACATCGTCGTCGCGGTGGAACTCGACGGCGCGTGGCGATACTGGCGTGTCTCCGGGCGCCCGGTTCTCGATACCGATCATCGCTACATCGGAATGCGCGGCAGTTTCTCCGACATCACCGACACCTACCTTGCCGAACAGCATCTCCACTTCCTGGCCCTGCACGATCCGCTGACGGGACTGGCCAACAGAGCCAGTTTCGAGCGCGAAGTGGAAATGCTCATCGAAACAGTCTCGGAAGCCAACAGGGAATTCGCCCTGCTGACGATCGATATCGACAAGTTCAAGATGGTCAACGATACGCTCGGGCATCAGGCCGGCGATGAGGTGCTGAAGGAGATCGGCCGGCGCTTGCGCACAGCCAGTCCGGACGATGCGTGTATAGCGCGGTTTGGTGGTGATGAATTCTGCGTTCTGCTGCCGGCACCAACGGGCGAGGGCGAAAGCCGCGGCATCGCAATGGCCGAGGGTTTCATTTCGTCTCTAGACGAACCGCTGAGCCTCGGGCCCAATGTGCTTGAGGTAGACTGTTCTGTAGGACTGGCCGTCGCGCCACGTGACGGTGTCGACCGGCATACGATCCATCGCAATGCCGACCTTGCCTTATATCGTTCGAAAACCCTGGCGGGATCGTCTTATCGTATTTTTGCGCCGGAGATGGATGCGCTCGCTCAACGCGCCCAAGAGCTGGAATATGAACTTCGCACGGCTCTGAAGCGCAACGAGTTCGAATTGAACTATCAGCCGCTCGTCGACAGCCAAACCCGGAAGATCACCGGTTATGAAGCGCTTCTGCGATGGAACAATCTGAAATTCGGCCCTGTTTCTCCGGGCGAATTCGTTCCCATTGCTGAGCGGAGCGGCATGATTGCCGGCATCGGCGAATGGGTTCTCCATCAGGCTTGCATGGATGCCGCCGGATGGCCCAACGACATTCATATCGCCGTTAACCTGTCGCCGCATCAGCTGAACGGCTTCTCTCTACTTGCAGTTCTCCCGCGCGCTCTCGGCGAGAGCGGTCTGCTGGCCCGCCGTCTGGAACTGGAAATCACTGAAACCGCGCTGGAAGGTGACCCCGAACACATCATCGACATGCTGCATTCCATTCGCGAGATGGGCATATCGATCGCCCTGGACGATTTCGGAACAGGGTACTCATCGCTGTCGCACCTCGTCCGCTTTCCCTTCGACAAGCTGAAGATCGATCGCAGCTTCGTGTCCGAGGCCATGGTTTCCGCCGAAGCGATGACCATCGTTCGGGCCATCGTTTCCCTTGCGCATAATTTGAAGGTCAGAACCACGGCCGAAGGGGTCGAGACCGAGGAGCAGTTTGGCACGCTCGCCGAAATGGGTATCGATGAGATACAGGGTTACCTGATTGCCCGACCGCTGCCCGCCGACCGCCTGGATCACGCGCAGAACAGGTTCGATGCCGCCGGCTTCAATGCGACCGCTTAGTTCAGGAGCCAGAGTGCCATTCGCGCTACCTTACAAAGGCGGCGGGTCGTCCGGCATCGATTCGATCTGTTCGCTTACCCATTCCATCGCAAAGCCCGCGCCGGACAGAACGATACCGATGATGATCAGCGACACCAATCCGATCAGTGCGCCGATTGCCAGAACGATGCCATCCCGTTCGGACAAGCCCAGGGCAACGGTGAAGCAGGCGAGGGCGGGAAGCCAGTTGCCCAATGGGATCGGCACGACGACCGCGATTCCAAGGATGAGCAGAAGAAAGCCGATCATCCGCTCCGCTCCGGCGCGATTGGCTGGCCAGTAGCGGGGTTTGATGAAGCGCTCGCCCTTTTCGATGATCGGCACGATCCGCCCGATCAGAAAGCGCCAGGCCTTTGCCGGAAGGAACTGCTTCAGAATGAACCGGGGTAGCCAGACGCGATCCTGACGCATCACCATCTGCCAGGCGATGATGACGAGCGGTATACCAAGAAGGACACTGGTGCCGAACGGCAATGGCAGGAGATTGAATGAAGCGAAGACCATCAAGATGGTCGCGAAGGACCGGTCGCCGAGCGCATCGGCGATCCTGCGAATGCCGACGCTTCCATCGGTTTCGGGTTCGATCTGCCGAAGCACCTCGGAGAGGCGTCGATAGGGGGGCCTTTGGGGGGCGGGCAGATCCAATGCGAGCAATGCTCCGGGCAATTCGGGTTTAGCGGTCACGCAGATAGGCGGCCACGCCGTAATGGGCAAGCACTCATTGATAAGCGCTCAACACAACTCGTAACAGCGGCATGAAACGGGTCGATGTCGCTTGCATCAGGCAGAGGCGCCTTTACGCCTACTAACGAATGTCTCAATGGCCCAGGAACTGTGAAACGTGTTAGGCGTTCAGTCCCTGTCACGTTTTCTTCAAAAACGTTTCCCAAGCGCCCTTTGGCGGAAAGTCCCCCTATGTTCAAAAACAGGTCCGCTGATTCAGCATTTGTCCTTGTGCCCGCAGTTATGGCCATGCGAATGCCGCTGATGCTCGCCGAGCTTGCCTTGCCCGCCGACAAGCGCGCCGAGACGACCGGAGCCGTGACGGAAAAGCTCATAGCGGCGCAGGTGGGCGCCTGGGCCGGGGCTTTTGCCTATTTTACGCGCGCTGCGTGGCTTCCCTATGATTTGATGAGCGGCCAGTCCGCGGTGACGACCCTGTCGGATGCACAGAACCGGGCCACAAGGGCAGCGCTCGATCCGTCGGCTCGGCAGGTCAAGAAGAACTACCGACGACTGACACGAAGCGCTAAAAGTTAAACTCACGCAGTAGAACGCCGGCGGCATGGCGAAGGTAGCGGCTTATGGGCGCCCTCCGATCCGCCTCGGCGACCATCGTCCCGCGCAGTTCCATTCGCGGCGCTTCTCCCGAATCGTCCAGCCGGACGGCGATCGCGAACCGCGGCGTTATCGGCACATGGCCAGGATCGCCGACATCGTCGACGGGAATGGGACCGCCATAGACGCCGGACAAAAGGGGCAGATCCAGTGCCGCGCTCGGAGCCGTGGCGATGCCGATCATCTCACCTCTCCGGATAGGGCTTTCGGGATGATCCGGCACAAAGGCGGCTCTGCCACCAAGGCTAAGGCGTTCCAGCTCGGTTTCGGTGACATAGCCGATAAAAACGGGCGGTCCCTGCCGGACGATCGTGCCGAGCGGGGCGGATGAGGCGATCCAACGCCCTTCATGAAGTCCTTCGGAGACCCATGCCAGATCGGTTTCATGCGCCTGCCGACCGGCGCTGAGGATGCGCAGACCCATAGCCCGTTCGTTCAGATCGTTCAGCTCGGACCGGGCTGCGGCAACCTGCCGTGCAAAGATCTGTCGTTGGTGGCGCTCCTGCGTATCGGCGGCGATGCGGGCAAGGCGTAGTTCGCTCAGCCAGAGACGGGCGCGGGCGGCTTCATACTGATGGGCCAAATCCGGATCGGTCGCCCTGATCGATAGGAGTCGCTGGCCGCCGGTCCTTACGTCTTCGACACTCTCGATGAAGGCCGGTGAGGCCAGGTGCAGATCGGTAACCTGTGAGGCTCGCAGAACCGCCGGCGCGCGGACCGTGCCCTGCCAGGGCGCAAAGAGCGCCACGCCGAGCGACGTCAGGACAGCGGTCGTCGCAAACGTGTGGCGATTGAAACGGAAGCGGCCGCGTTGCTCATACCAGTGCTTCAGTTCGTCGAGGATTGGCTTGCCGACAAAAAGAGCCAGATGCGTCATGAAAAGAAGGATACCCAGTGCCTTCGCAACCGAATGGTAGACGAGAAGGGCGATGGCGAGAAAGAGAAAGAAGCGGTAGATCCACGTGGCGTAGGCATGAACGACGATGATCGAACGTTGACGCGGCGAAAGATGCTCCGGCGGTGGATCGGCGAAACCGAAGAGGCTTTTTCGCAACGTCCAGCGCGCCATTGCGAAGCCGCGCTGCTGCAGATTGTCGACGCCGATCAAGTCGGAGAAGAGATAATAGCCATCGAATCGCATGAGCGGATTGAGGTTGACCAGAAGGCTCATGGCCCAACTCAACGTGGCAAGGGTAAAGGCGACGGATCGCGCCGCTCCATCTGGCAACAACGCCCAAGCCAGTGTCGCATAGGTCGCAATGACAAGCTCGACCATCAGTCCGCCGGCGCCGATCATCATGCGTGAGCGACGCGGCAGACGCCAGGCGCCGGTGGTGTCGGTATAGAGGACAGGCGTCATCAGCATGAAGGCAAGGCCTATCCGAGGTACGGGTACGCCATAGCGCCGCGCCATGAAGGCGTGACCGCATTCATGCAGGATCTTCAGAACGATGAGGCTGGCGGCATAAAGCGACATGCCTTCCAGTGTTGCGAAATCTGAAAAGGTCCGCCGAAACCCGTCCCATTGGCGGCTCGTCAACCAGAGACCGAGCAGACCGGCGATCACAGTCAGTGCGACGAAGCTGCGGGAAAAGACCGGCGCGACATAGGGCCATGCGCGGTCCAGCAGGAGCTGCGGCCGCAACAGCGGAATGCGGGCAAAAAGTGAGGCGTGGAAGAGCTTCGAAAGGAGCGATCTTTTCGGCGTGTCGTGGGCGGCGAACAGCGAATGAACGTGGTCGGTCTCCAAGAGCTGATTGTCGCGGAGAAACGCGCGTAGTTCTTCGGGATCGCCTCTGGATGACCTACCGGAATCATCCGAAGGATGATGTCGGCTCGAAGCAGATGTGCCGCCAGCGCCCCAGTCGGCCAGCCATGGCACCAATCTGTCCGGCAGTTTGAAAAAGCAATTGCGGACGGGGTCTTCCAGAAGGATACCGGTGTCGGGTTTCCGCATTCGCCACAAACGCAGGTCCTGCCGAAGGGCGGGAGTAGGTTCCGCCTCCTTCACGGCTACCGGCCAAACCGCTGACGTAATGCGGCGATCGGGCGGCGGAACAGGTAATAGGCCAGGCTAACCCGATCGCCCATGATCTGCACCGTTCCGCGCATGCCGATGCGCAGCGCGTCGGTCTCGTTCAATTCGCCCGTCAGAATATAGGCGAGCCGATTGTCTGGCGTGACTTCCGCCCGATACCCCGCGCTCACGATCCGCCCGCCGACGGGGTCGAAGGGACGACCTTCCAGAAACAGCCGGAGCGGCTGACGGTTCGCCAGTAGACCGGCGTCACCGATCGGCAGTTCCGCGCGCAACCGCATGCTGTCCGGATCGGCAATCTCCATAATGCGTTCGCCTGTCGAGACCGGTTTGCCGATCCATTGATCCGGCCGAGCGAACAGGGCGACGCCTTCTTGCGCCGCACGAACCTGTGTACGCGAAAGCCTGCCCTCTGCCTGGCGGAACTCGGCTTCCGCGACCCGTCGCAGTGCGTCAGCCTCCGCCAGCTCACGCCGTGCAGCAGGATCGGAGAAAGCCGCCTGACGCAGGCGTTGCTCACGCGCCGCGGCGACAGCGAGCGCTTCGCGCGCAATAGCCTGGCGGCCCGCCAGTTCGGTGTCGTCATATGTGAAGAGAAGATCGTCCTTCGCCACCAGGCTGTTCGGCGCGACATTCACCGTGCGGATAATCCCGTCGATGGGTGCTGCGACGATGAAAGGATCGGCGGCAACGATTTCCGCTGGCGCAAGGGCCGATAGCGGCACGGGAATAACGCCGAGAAGGACAATGGCAATGAGACCGGACGTGGCAAGACGCGACAAGCGTATCGACGCGAAGACAGACGGGGTCTTGCCAAATAGCGACAGGGCATGCCCGCAAGCTCCGGCGATACGCTGGAGAATCGGATCGTGCGATCCGGGAGCGCGGTCGAACTCCAGCAGCAGGACACCTATCAACGATGCTTCACCTGCCTTTCCACGGCCTGATGGCCGCCGGTCTACCAGGGGAAGGAGCGCGACGAAAGGGCAGATCAATGACCGTGCCTGACAGTGTGCATCGTCGTCGGACCGGGCGGCCAGTAGCTCGTCCGCCGCCAGAACGGCGATTTCGGAAAGTGAGCGCGCCTGGCTGCAAACCGCACGTTCCAGTCGTTGCATGGGCAGTGAATCCCGATCCGGTCGGGTGACGTAGCTGGCGTGTTGCAGACGGAACTTATCGCTGCGTTCCCTGCCGAAGAGGAGGGCTCGTTGCAGGCCGGGCAGCAGCTTGGAATTCAGAGCTGTCGTGATGGTGATGCCAAGCTGATCGTCGGATTGGGCCTCTCGCAACAGACCCTCGAAGCGAAGAAGCTCGGCAAGGCGCGACGAAGGTAGCGGCCGGCCTTGTGGCAACGAAGCGGCGATCGCCGCTGGTGAGGCCTCGCCGCAGGAGGTCGTCTGGTCGTCAATGGCGAAATTGGATGACGGTGACGGGCGGTTCATTTAGCGACCGCACTAGTCGTTTCGACCGACATGTGTGCGGTACCGCTCATCCCGGCCAGGGTCCGACCCCTACCGCCTTCGATGCGTCCGATGATGCGGATGGTCTGGCTGACGGCGTCGACCTCGGCCGCAATCCGGGCAACGGACGCGGACAGGATCTCGCCGGTCTCGTCAACGCGGAACGAGAAAGGCTGGCCTATCTCGATCCAACGCAGCCAGTGACTGGGAGCGACAAATTCGATCTCGAGGGTCTGATCGTCGAGAATGCTGATCAGCGACTGATCGCTCCGCGGCAACTCCGATGGCGAGACATTCAGTGCGATCACGCGGCCGTCGAAGGGCGCGACGATCTCGCAGCTCTCCAAGCGCGCTGCCAGGGCGGCGGCGTTCGCACGGCTTTTGGCAAGACCGGCCTTGGCAATGTCGACTTCGCCTTTCCCCGCCGCGCCGTAGCGGCTCAACTCCGATTTCTGTGCCAGTTCCAGTTGGGCGGCATGCGACGACGCTTGAGCGGCGGTCCATTCGGCGCGATAGCGCTGGCAGGCGAAGCGAATGAGAATGTCACCCTTTCGAAAAGCCTGCCCGTCGCGATAGGGCGCTTCCGTGACAGGCGCCATTAGATCAGTGCCGATATCCAGTCGGTTCGCCGCGCTGACTAGACCTCGGGCCTCCACGTTAGAAAATGGGTCGCTTCCCACGCCCTGCGCATGGACTACCCCGCCAAGGACCGAAACGGTCAACGTAGCGATCAAGATTCGCACCGAGAAAATGAGATTTGCCGCAAGCATATGTGGTCCCCACGAATCACAATGCAATTTAAGCGTGCAAATAGGAAATTTTTCAACCCAAAACGCAAAAGCCACGTTTCGCCGTTTGATCGGGTGAAACGTGGCCTTGCCATTCTACGCTGGCGCTTCGCCGACAAACTCTGCGAAGATACCGGGCTCCGGTACGCATTACCTGATCCGGAGCGCCGAAGCGGCTGTCCGCTTCGTTTTCCTTTGTAGCCCTTCTTCGTTACTGCCGAGTTATCGGGCCCTTATCAAAGGGTAAAATCCGTCCCTCAACTTTCAGGCAAGAAGACGTTGCAAGAGAGCGTTCAGAGGATGATCGGCCTGCGAGAAAAGACGTGCGGCCGTCGCCAGACAGATGACGATAAGCAGCGGCCGGATGATCCAAGTCCCGCCCTTGATGGCGAGCGCCGCGCCGCACCGTGCGCCGAGAAATTGCGTCACGCCCATCGCGATACCAATCCGCCAGTCAACGGCGCCAAGCGCCAAGAAGGCGGCGAAGCCTCCAATATTGGAGGCGAAATTCATCAGCTTGGTGTGGGCGGTGGCGCGAAGCAGACTCTGGCCGCGCAGGGTGGTGAAGGCCAGAACGAAAAACGAGCCGGTTCCGGGGCCGAACAGCCCATCGTAGAAACCCACAGCTGGAACCGCGCTCAGACCAAAGGCGGCTCGGCCCAAGCGAGGCGTTTCGACTTCCGTTTGCGGCGGGCTTCTCCAGAATGCGAACCATATGGCGACCGCGATCAGAAAGAAGGGCAGAAGGGCCGCCAGAATGTTCTGCGACAACAGGCCAGCAAGACCGGCTCCGATGGCCGCGGCCATCCCGGACACGATAGCGTACGGCCACCAAAGACCCCAGTCGAGATGCCGAGCCCGCGCATAATGCAAACAGGCCGACCCCGACCCGAACATGGATTGAAGCTTGTTCGTGCCGAGCGCTGTCAACGGCGGCAGCCCCGCCAGAAGGAGCGCCGGTATGGTGAGAAGGCCACCGCCGCCGGCAATGGCGTCGATGAGACCGGCGGCGAAAGCAACGCCCAGCAGGATGAGAAGGATCAGATCAGCTTCAGGCAAAACACCCATCCTTGGCCTTGTTCCGCGAAAGATTGATCTGACGTGGACGATTCTATTAAGGGATTGATCGGAAAGTTTTTTTCAAAAATTTGCTCGGGACGGCGTCGCGGATGTCAGGGCGAACCGAAGCGTTTGGGGCAATTTTGTGATGAAACCTTGACGTGTTTCTGTCACTTTGGGTCGGGTAAGGGATGTATTATGTGAGTTTGAGGGTTCCATGAAGTCAGTACTCGTCGCATTTCTCACAATGCTCATCGTCTCGATCGGTCCGATCTCCGCTTCCGCAGCCAAGCTCGTTGCCAAGATCGATGTTTCCCAGCAGCGTATGACTGTCCTGAAGAATGGTAGAGTTCTGGGGCGTTGGCGCGTATCCACCGCCCGTCGAGGCTACTACACGCCTCGCGGCACCTATTCGGCCAAGCGGATGCACCGTCAGTGGTACAGCCGCAAATACGATATGTCGCCGATGCCGCATTCGATTTTCTTCCACGGCGGATACGCCATTCACGGCACGGGTGCGGTCCGCTCGCTCGGCCGACCGGCATCTCATGGTTGCATTCGCCTTCATCCGAGCCATGCGGCGAAGCTCTACAACTGGACCCGTCAGGTGGGCATGCGCAATATGCGCGTGGTGATTACGAACTGATCGTCACGTCGAGCCTCTGGACATAAGCGGCCCGACGCGCTCCGGTGACTCTGATGTCAGACCCTTTTGTCCGCAGCGACTGCCGGCGAACTGCCCTTTAGTCGTCGGCGCAGTTCTGTGGGTGAAAGGCCTGTCTTCCGCTGGATGACGCGAGTGAAATAGGCGGGATCGGCAAAGCCAAGATTTTCCGCAATCTGTTGGACGGGGCGGTTCGTGTAAGCAAGGTGTCGCCGCGCTTCCACCAGGAGTCGGGCGCTGACGATCATGCGTGGCGTACTCCTTGTCCCAGCGCGGACGACCCGCCCGAGATGGGTTGCGCTGACGCCCAGGGTCGATGCGTAGCGGGCAATCGGCCAATGATTGCGGAAGTGCTCTTCGACCAGGGCGGTGAAGCGCCTCACCAGCCTGGTGTTTGCGTTGGGTGGCGGTGCGTCGTCGTGCATGCCGACCCCGGCCGGCGTCATGCGCGCAATATTTAATGCCAGCAAAGCGGACATATGGCGCAGAATGGCGGAGCGGAGCGCCGATGATCCTTCGCCATATTCCTGTTGAACCGTCTCAACGCATTGCCAGATCGACGGACTTGCGAAAAGCGTTTTTGGCGAAGCGATGGCCGCGAGTGCCTGGCGCGGCAGACGGGCTTCGTCCAGCACCTCTCGCGGGACCGTGATGACGGAGCCGACGGACCGCTCGTCGAACGCGATGGCATGGACACAGCCCGGCGGAACGTTCAGCACCATATCGTCCGCCAGATTGTAACGTCCGCCATCCAGCGTCACCGTTCCGCCGCCCGTTCGCAAGATGAAGAACTGGTGCAAATTCGGATGGCTGTGTGGCGCTATATGTCCGTAGAAACGGGCCCGCCATGGGGTCTTCTCATAATGTAAAATATCCGGAAAACCGAGGGTTTCACCATAGAGGCCGTAGGGAGGAACAATAGGCGGTTCGGTCTCGGTATCCATGTTGGAAAAGTACAACTTCAAGTGCGACCCGTCCATTCTCCAAATTCGGAAGGGCGCTAATCTTGAAGTTGTGGAGGACGGACCATTGAACGTCGATGTCGCGATTATTGGCGGCGGGCCGGCTGGCTTGCTGCTTGCCCGACTGCTCAGCCAGGCTGGTGCGAGCGTCATCGTGCTGGAGCGTCAGAGCCGTGACTACGTGCTGTCGCGCATCCGCGCTGGTGTGTTGGAATGGGGCGCGGTCGAAACCCTTCGGCAGGCGGGTGTCGGTGAGCGGATGGACCGCGAAGGCTATGTCCATGAGGGGGTCTCTCTGGCGGCCGCGAATGCCGCCTTCCGCGTCGATTTTATGAAAGCCTGCGGGCAGCCTGTCATGGTCTATGGGCAGACCGAAGTGACGCGTGACCTCTACGAAGCCCTGGACCGGTCCGACGGCGTTGTCGTGGTGCAACAAGCCGAAGATGTGCAGCCACACGATATCGAAACCGAAAGACCGTTCGTCACCTATCGCAAGGATGGGATTGAGCACCGGATCGACTGCCAGTTCGTGGCCGGATGCGACGGTTTCCACGGCGTCTGTCGGCAAACCATCCCCAAGGCCATGCGCACCGAATATGAGCGTGTCTATCCCTTTGGCTGGCTGGGCGTCCTGTCGCGAACGGAACCGGTCAGTGACGAACTCATCTATGCCCAGCATGAGCGCGGCTTCGCGCTGGCTTCGATGCGTAACGCCAATCTTTCCCGCTATTACATTCAGGTCCCTGCCGATCAGAAGGCCGAAAGCTGGTCCGACAACGAATTCTGGGACGAATTGCGTCGCCGGCTGCCAGACGAAGCCGCCGAGACGCTTGAAACCGGGCCGTCTGTCGAAAAGTCCATCGCGCCGCTCCGGTCCTTCGTTTCGGAGCCGATGCGCTATGGCCGGCTTTTCCTGGCCGGTGACGCCAGCCATATCGTTCCGCCGACCGGGGCGAAGGGTCTCAATCTGGCGGTGTCCGATGTGCGTTATCTGGCCGAGGGCCTCGTCAGCGCACTGAAGGACGATGATGAGCGCGGCATCGACATATACTCCGCGCGGGCGCTCGACCGTGTCTGGCGAGCCATTCACTTTTCATGGTGGATGACTTCCATGATGCACCGCTTTCCGGACCAGACGCCCTTCGACAGGCGGCTTCAGGAAGTGGAACTACGGCGTATCCGTGACTCACCGGCGGCGCAGACCCTTATGGCAGAGATTTACACGGGGTTGCCTTACGATGGGAACTTCGAGCACCTCGACCGATCAGTTGCGAGCGCTTGACGAGGGCATTGCAACTGCCACGTGATAATGGCGGTCATAGCGAAGAACGGGAGCGATGACATGCAATCGGCTGCGATCAACGGCATGACGCTCCATTACGATGTAGAGGGCAGCGCATCCAACCCCACGATCGTTTTTTCCAACTCGCTCGGCACCGATTTTCGCATCTGGAACGCGGTCATAGACCTTCTGTCGGACAGGTACCGCCTCGTTCTCTACGACAAACGCGGCCACGGGCTTTCGAGCCTGCCTGATAGTTCCCTGACCATGGACGATCATATCGACGATCTCATCGGACTGATCGAACATCTGGATTGCGGCCAAGCAGTTCTGTGCGGGCTATCGGTCGGCGGGCAGATCGCGCAGGGTGTCTACGGCAAACGGCCCGATCTTGTCGACGGGCTGATCCTGATGGATACCGCGCACAAGATCGGCTCGACCGATATGTGGAACGACCGGATCGCAGGGGTGCGTGGTGACGGTATCGCTTCCATATCCAACAGCATTCTGGAACGCTGGTTCACGGACGACTTCCGCGCGAACGATCCGAATTTCCCGCTCTATCGTGCCATGCTGGAGCGGACGCCTGTCGCTGGTTACGCCGGTACATGCGAAGCACTGCGCGATAGTGATTTCACCGCAACCGCGCGATCGATCAAAGTGCCCACGCTTCTGCTCGTCGGTGAACGGGACGGCTCCACGCCGCCCGATCTGGTGCGCTCCACAGCCGATCTGATCGAAGGCAGCCGGTTCGAGATCATCGCCAATGCCGGCCATCTGCCGAACATCGAACAGCCTGACGCGGTGGTGCGCCATATTCGCTCCTTTCTGAAAACGGTGGAGAACGAGGCCCCATGACCGTTTCCAACCGCCAGCCGGACACGCCGCCTGCCAAACGGCAGGAGGAAGGCATGGCAACCCGGCGCAGCGTTCTGGGCGACGATCATGTCGACCGCGCCGAACAGTCTCGGACGGGTTTCGACGCGCCCTTCCAGGACATGATCGTCGACTCCGCCTGGAGCCGCGTCTGGTCGTCCGATGCGATCACCAAGCGCGAACGGTCCATGCTGACACTGGCTCTTCTGGCCGCAGGCGGCCACTGGGACGAATTCGAGATGCATCTGAAGGCGACGGCCAACACTGGAGCGCAGCCGGAGGACGTTCGCGAAGTGCTGCTGCATGTCGCAATTTATGCCGGTGTTCCTGCCGCCAATCACGGTTTCAAACTGGCGAAGGCGCATTATCGGTCGATCGGGGTCGATCTGGGCGAATGGGAGACGGTGTGATGGCCGCGGACGACAGCAGACCGGAGAGCGGAGCCTTTTTCGCGCGCGACAGTACCGTTCATCCGCCCGCTCTGACGCCCTCCTACAAGACGTCGGTCGCCCGTTCGCCGAAACACGCCAAACTATCGCTCGGCACGACGCTGTCGGAGATGACGGGACCGGTCTTCGGCCACGACCTTCTCGGCGATCTCGACAATGATCTGATCCTCAATTTCGCCGCACCCGGCGAAAGCGCAATCGGCCCGCGCATCGTCGTGCATGGCCGTTTGCTGGACGAAAGGCGCCGGCCTGTTCCCGGCGCGCTGATCGAGGTCTGGCAGGCCAATGCCGGCGGTCGATACCGACACAGGAAGGAATCCTATCTTGCGCCACTCGATCCCAATTTCGGCGGTTGCGGGCGCGTCATCACCGACGATGAGGGCCATTACTGTTTCCGGACCATACAGCCAGGCCCTTATCCTTGGCCGAATGGGCCGAATGAATGGCGGCCGGCGCATATTCACTTCTCGATCTTCGGCCACGGCTTTGCGCAAAGGCTGATCACGCAGATGTATTTCGAGGGCGACCCGCTCATTCCGCGCTGTCCGATCGTCCGAACCATTCCCGACGAAGCGGCGATCAGGCGGCTGATCGCGCCGCTCGACATGAACCATACGATTCCGATGGATGCCCGCGCCTACAAATTCGATATCGTTCTTCGTGGACGCCGTTCGACCCTGTTCGAAAACCGGCTGGAGGGAAACTGATGGTGCAACGGCTCGATGATCTGAAGGAAACGTCGTCGCAAACCGCTGGTCCCTATGTCCATATTGGTCTGACGCCGAATTTCGCCGGTATATCGGGTGTTTACGCTGAAGACCTTGGGAAGAGAGTCATCGAGGACGGGGTGAAGGGCGAGCGGATCGTCGTCTCCGGAAAGGTTATGGACGGCACCGGCACGCCATTGAAGGACGCTTTGATCGAAATCTGGCAAGCCGATGCCGATGGGCTCTACAATTCGCCCAGCGAGACACGCGGCAGGGCCGATCCGAAATGTAGCGGTTGGGGCCGCATTCCCGTCGATATGGCGGATGGTTCCTTTTCCTTCGAGACGATCAAACCGGGCCGCGTTCCGCATCCGACCGGTAAGGATCAGGCACCGCACATCACCTTCTGGATCGTGGCGCGGGGGATCAATATCGGTCTGCAGACGCGTATGTATTTTTCGGATGAGGAGGCGGCCAACAAGGAGGACCCGATTCTCAGCCGGATCGAACACCAGAACCGCGTACCGACACTGATTGCGGAGCAGGATAGGGCGGGCTATCGCTTCGACATCCGCATTCAGGGCCACAAGGAAACGATCTTCTTCGATATCTGACGGATTTCGAAAAGTTGTAGTGGCTCCGAGACGCGCGCGTCGTCCTGTTTTTGAAAGAGACCTTCAATGGATATTGAGACAGGCCCGCTCTTTGATGGAATCGGTGGGACGGTTCAGTCCTCGGCGCTCTTCGCCGATCTGCTTGGCGACGGAGAACTGCAGGCGCTGCTATGCGATATCGCCATTCTTGCCCATTACCGTCAATTCGAAACCGCTCTGGTGGAGGCCAAGCGCGATCTCGGTATGACCGCGGAAAAAGAGGCAAGCGAGGCGCTCAGCCATCTTGCCAGTTTCGTCCCTGATACCGAGCTTCTCGCGCGACAGACGGGGCGGGATGGCGTTCCGATCCCCGGCTATATCGAGCGATTGAAGCAGGGACTGAACGGGGAAGCAGCCGATGCCGTTCATTCAGGCGCGACGAGCCAGGACGTCATGGATACGGCACTGATTCTCTGCTTGCGCGATGTGAACGCGGTTTTAGAAACCCGGCTTCAGAACCTGCTCGGCCAGTTCGATCGTCTGGCGGCCCGTTTCGGCGATCGCACGATCATGGGGCGAACCCGAATGCAGGCGGCGCTGCCGATTTCCGTCTCTCATCGCATCGGCAACTGGCGGCGTCCATTGCAGGCTCTCCTGGACGACTGGCCGCACATGTCATCGCAGATCGAATGGCTGCAACTGGGCGGGCCTGTTGGCGACAGGCGGGGATTTGAAGGCCGGACTGACGGCGTCGCCGAGAAGATGGCGGAACGGCTGGGCCTGATCGATCCGGGCCATGCCTGGCATACCGATCGGCGGCCCATCATGGCGCAGGGGGAGGTACTCAGCCGCCTGTCCAGCGCCCTCGGTAAGTTCGGGCAGGACGTGGCGCTGATGGCGCAGAACGGCATCGACGAGATCAAACTGCGTGGTACTGGCGGCTCATCGGCCATGCCGCACAAATCGAACCCGGTCGCAGCCGAAGTGCTGGTTTCGCTGGCCCGCTACAACACCGCGCAATTGGGCCTGCTGCACACGTCGCAAATCCACGAGCAGGAACGCAGCGGCGCAGCCTGGACGCTGGAATGGATGGTATTGCCGACCATGTGCCTGGCAAGCGGCCGCGCCCTTCTGCTTGCGGCGCGGCTGCTCGGTCAGATCGAAATGATGGGAAATCTAGCAAAGTGAGAAAAGGAAAGCCGTTGCGCGTCAGGCGGCTTCCGTTTTCTTCACCTCCTCATCATCTTCGTTTTCCGGAATGCGTGGCACCAGTGCCCGCACGACATCTTCCATATGAAGATTGCCGACCAGTTGCCCGTTCTTGAGAACGAGATAATCGCGATCTACCTCGCCGCGCGACCGGGCGATCACTTCTTCCAGCGTATCGTCATGGTCGATGAGGTGATCCTTCGCCTCGATCTGGGCCGCCTGTTCGGCTGTGGCCGGACCTTCCAAAGGTTCCATCACCGAGCGGACCCGCAGGACGCGCGCGCGATTGATGTCGGCGACGAAGTCTTCAATATAGGGATCGTTCGGATGAAGCAGGATATGCTGCGGCTCGCCCTGCTGAATCACTGCGCCATCTTTCAGAATAACCAAGCGGTCCGCCAGCTTCAGCGCTTCGTCCAGGTCGTGCGTGATGAAGATGATGGTCTTGTTCAGATCCGTCTGCAGTTCCAGAAGAAGGTTCTGCATGTCGGTGCGGATCAGCGGATCGAGCGCCGAGAAGGCTTCATCCATCAGGAGAATTTCGGCATCCGTCGCGAGTGCCCGCGCCAGCCCGACGCGCTGCTGCATGCCGCCGGATAGCTGGTTCGGATAGCTGTCTTCATAACCGGCAAGGCCGACCTTTTCAGTCCAGCGGCGGCTCGCCTCGGTCGCTTTCTTCTTGTTGATGCCCTGAACCGTCAGCCCGTAGGCGACATTTTCCTCGACCGTTCTGTGGGGAAAAAGGCCAAAGCGCTGAAAAACCATCGATGTTTTGTGGCGCCGGAAGTCCATCAGCCGTTTCTGATCGAACTCCAGAACGTTCTCGCCATCGACGATGACTTCTCCTGCCGTCGGATCGATCAGTCGGTTGATATGACGGATCAGGGTCGATTTTCCCGACCCCGACAGGCCCATAATGACCTGCAACTTGCGTGCGGGAATATCGACATTGATGTCCTGAAGACCAAGAACATGGGCATGCTTTTCCAGCAGTTCCGTCTTGCCCATGCCGTTGCGGACATTGTCAATATGAGCTTGCGGGTTATCGCCGAAGATCTTGTACAGATTGCGGATCGAGACTTTGACCTCGCCTCCCGTGGAGGCAGGCGCGATAGTGTTAGCCTTGTTCAATGGCCAGCTCCCTCTTCACGATGGCTCTGCATTCGGCGACCGAAGCGCTGCGAGACACGGTCGAAAATGATCGCAAGCGCTACGATGGCCAGCCCGTTCATCAGACCGAGCGCCAGATACTGGTTGGAGACCGCCCTAAGAACCGGCACACCAAGGCCCGCCACGCCGATCAGAGAAGCGATGACCACCATGGATAGTGCCATCATGATCGTCTGGTTCACGCCGGCGAAGATGGTCGGCAGCGCCAGCGGAATCTGAACGCCGAACAGCTTCTGCTTGTAATCCGCGCCGAAGGCCGTCGCGGCTTCCAACACTTCCTTGTCGACCAGCCGAATGCCTAGATTGGTCAGACGCGCCATCGGGGGCAGGGCGTAGATGCAGACGGCAATGAGACCCGGAACCTTGCCGATTCCCAGAAGCATGACGACCGGGATGAGGTAAACGAAACTTGGAATGGTCTGCATCACATCCAGCACGGGTGTGATCGCCGCCTGAAACTTGTTGGAACGGGCCATCAAAATGCCCACCGGTAGGCCGATGGCTATGCATATGATGGTCGCGACCGAGACGATGGCCAGGGTCGCCATCGTGTCTTCCCACATGTCCAGATAGCCGATCACCATGAAACAGACGATCGTGGCGATCACCATGGTGACGGATCGCGCGCCGAACCAAACCAAAGCCGCAATCGCACCCAAAACAATGGGCCATGGCGTATTGACCAGGAGCCTTTCGAACCAGACGAGAAAGTGCAGAAGCGGATCGAAGAAATTTTCCAGCCCCTCGCCATAGGTGCGCGAGAACTCGCGGAAACCGCCATCGATCGATTTCTTCAGATCGCGAAGGTCTGAACGCCCCATCGTCGGGAATTCGTCTAGGAATTCCATTATACCCCACCCATTGTCTTATTGCCCTTGCCCCGCCGAACGGTCCCGGTGAAGAAAAAAGGAGCCGCCCGACGGGCGACTCCCTGAAATTCGTAGCCTTAGAGCTTTTCCTGAACCTTCTTCGCCACGTCCTCTGAAACCCATTCGTTCCAAAGATCCTTGTGCGTTTCCAGGAAGTAGAACGCGGCGTCCTCGCCGCTGGCCTGCTCGTCCTGCATGTAGACCAGCATCTCGTTCATAATCTCGCCGGGGAAGACACGTTTGGAGAGGTACTCCTGGGCCGGACCGGACTTTTCGGCGAATTCGTCGGTGATGACGGTCCGCACCTCGGATTTGGTCCAGGCGGTCTTCTTCGGGTCTTCGCAATCCTGCTCGGCAAGCGCGATGCAGCCGTTCCAGTTCTCATCGCCGGCATATTCGGCTTCGAACGGTAACAGCACCATCTTGTACTTGCCGATCATCGCGGTCGGCGACCAGTAATAACCGAACCAGGGTTCGTCACGCTCATTGGCTTTCGACATCGAACCGTCCAGACCCGCGGCCGAGCCCGGATCGACCAGCTTCCAGCCCTTCTCTTCCATATCGAATGCACGATAGAGATTGGCATTGATGAGCTGGCAACCCCATCCGGCCGGACAGCCGATGAATGCGCCCTTCGATTCGTCTTCCTGGTCGGGGAAGAGATCCGGCCGCTCCAGAATCTTCTCGACCGTGTCGAGATCGGGATGCTCTTCGGCGAATTTCGGCGTCACCCACCAGCCTTCGCCCAGATCGGTGATCGGACCGTCATTGACGATCTTCAGTTCACCTTCCTCGATACCCTTTTCCAGAAGGTCGCGAACCGCGTTGATCCACAGTTCGCCAGCCACTTCCGGCTCGCCCTTCTCGTTCATGGATGCGAAGATGGTGGTCGTTCCGCCGGTGACGAGCTGCACGTCGCAGCCATAGCCCTCTTCCAGAATGATCTTGTCGACATTGGCCATCAACTCACCGGAGGGCCAGTCGAATTCCGCCATCGAAACACTTCCGCAGCTGGAATCCTGAGCGGCAGCGCCTGTTGCGCTGAACGCGAGAGCAGCCGCGCCGGCGGCTAGGGTAAGAAGTCGTTTGTTGATCATATGTCGTCGTTCTCCCATAATTTTTTTGATGGATCGCGCATGTAGTTCGAGCCCGATCAAAAGGATTAGTTGTGTTACCATAACGCTTCTCAAAGCCAAGGCAACCGGGGCGCTGGTTCACCTTGCGTCCCCCGAAGGCTCCGCTGCGAAGACTATTTTCCGTTCTGCGGCGTCTACTTAGTCAGGCCGAGCCGGAGCATCAGATGCCGTTCGAGAAAGTCTTTCCTATTCTACGAAGCAAGTCAGTCTTTCTATCTCCGAATCGTCCGTCATTCAGTCCGTGGGCGGTGCAATCTTCACCGTATCGTCGCCATTTGCACGCAGGCGCTCGGCGATGAAGCCACTGCTCTTGGCCTCTTCGATGAAGCTAGATAGTGCGGCCAAAGCGAGCGGGCGGCCTTTGGGAGCGCACATTGCCTGATGGATCGAGATGAAGCTGCCCGGCAGGATGTTGATGTCGTTGCGGTTCGCATAGCGCGCTTCCAGTGTCTGCCGGACGCCCGCCACCGCGTCGTGTCCGCCGCGATCGAACTGGTCCAGGGAAGCGCCTGGCGTTTCGGCGCGAACGATTTCCGCTGCCTTCAGCGCAGTGGACAGATAGAGGTCGTAGGCCGAGTTCTGCGCCACCAGTATCTTGGCGTGCGGCACGTCGAGTTGATCCATTTCCTGAAAGGGTGAATCGACGGGAACAGCGTAGGTACCTTCGATCTCCACGTAGGGCGCGGTATAATCCACCTTGCGCGCACGGGTTTCGTCCACGGCTAGGAATGCGACGTCCCAAACATCGCTGTCGACATCTGCGAAGGTCTTGCCGGCGCCTTCATAGATGATCGTCTCCAACTCCAGACCCGTTTGCCGCGCCAGCTCGCGCGCCAAATCGGGGGAGATACCCGCCAATTGGCCGCCATCGCCCCGGCGTGCCAAAGCCGCGTTACCGAGATTGATGGCCGCACGAAGGCGGCCTTTCGGCGCCAGTTCGGCCAGGGTGTCCTTGTCGAATGTCGTCATGATCGTCCTGTCAACACCTGCTGTTGCATTCGAAATGGCTCGCGATCGCATCCTGACAACCGCCCATATTGCTATCGGCGTGGTTCGAAGGCGGATGTGGGCCGGCGCGGGGCCTCGGCGTCGCCAAGACCGAGACCGCGCGCCTCCAAGGCTTCCGCCAGTTCGTCGGCAAGTTTCAGTGTGCGGATGATGGTTGGCCCGGCGCTTCGGAAGAAACGGTTTCGCCCGCCGCGCGCCCGCTGCGCCTCGCGAACGTCCTCGCCGGCCTGCGATATGACTGGGATGAAGCGGATCGCGAGCGTCATGGCCAGGGCGATCTGCTCCGCCGGCAAGCCAAACCGCTTGAACGGCCTCATTGCCGAAAGCATCGCATCAGACAGGGCGGCCGGTGATGTAGTGAGCGACAAAAGGGCGGCCAGAAGGATCAGGCCGCTGAAACGCAGAACGGTCTCAACGGCTTCCACCCAGCTCGCTGCAAAGACCTGAAACATCGCGATCAGCAGAATGAAGGGCAGGGCCGGCCGAAGTTGCCGGTAAAGCGTCTGCGCATCGAAACGGGCCGTCGCATAGAGCGCGACGGTTATCACGGGCACGACCGCCAGGGCCCAGCCTTCCATGAAGAAGACGATCGTGCAGGTGATCGCCAGCAGAAGCAGCTTCGTTCCCGCGCGAAGGCGGTGAATAGGGCTCGCGCCCGGACGGTAAAGCCCGTTGATCATATCATCGCCCGTTTATAGGCCGCGATGGCATTGGCAGGATCACCGTCGGCGATGATCCTGCCATCGTCCAGTACGATAACTCGGTCGAAGTCGACCAGCAAATCCAGATGATGCGTGACGAAGATGACTGTTTGGGGCAGGGCGGCGATGTGGTTTGCGATGCGCCGGCTGTGCCGCAGATCGAGAAGGGTCGTCGGCTCGTCAAGGATCAGCAATTCCGGCTCGGTCACCAGAACGCCAGCGAGCGCCACCAACTGGCGTTCGCCGCCGGACAGTTCGTGCGCCAGGCGCTCGCGCAGATCGGTTATGCCAAGCCGGTCCAGAACATTGCCGATGCGCTTTCGATGCTCGGCCTTCGCAAAACCGCGTTCCTTAAGACCGAAGGCGAGATCTTCCTCGACGATCGGATAGACGATCTGGCTGTCCGGGTTCTGAAACACGAAGCCGGTTATCCGCCGGACGGCTTTGTCATCTCGCGCCGTGTCGTATCCCGCCACCGTCACCGCACCCTCCGACGGGCGGATCAGACCGCCCGCCATCCTTGCGAGAGTCGATTTGCCCGAGCCATTCGCGCCGATCAATCCGATCCGGCGCTCCGTCAATTCCAGATCGAGCGGATGCAGAACGGTCTTGCCGTTCCGCACCAGCGTGGCGTCGGTGAAGGTGAGTTTCACGAAATGGCGCGTCCGCGCGTTTCGATGAGCGGGTAGGACCGGCGCACCATCAGGGCGACAGCCGATGCGATCGCAGCCTTGATGAAATCGCCCGGCAGGTAGGCGGCCGATCCGATGGCGGTCTTGAGCACCGAAATATCCGTCGCATAGGCCAGCCAGAGAATGCCGAGCGGATAGATGGCTAGGATGCCGCCGACCACGCAGGCCAACATCATCCAGGCGAAATTCATTCGGTTCCAGAACCGTTCGGCAAGCCAACCGACAATGCAAGCGCCGATCGGCCAGGAGAAGAGAAAGCCGGCGGACGGACCCATGAAGACGCCCAGGCCGCCCCGTCCACCTGGCAGAAGCGGCAGGCCGATGGCCACGAGAACCAGAAAGAGCAGCACGGCAAGTGCGCCGCGTTTGGCGCCGAGAACCGCGCCGGCCAGCATGACGCCGAAGCTTTGCGCGGTGATCGGCACCGCCAGTACCGGAATCTGAACGGCCGGCACAAGGCCGAGCACCGCGATGAAGGCGGCGAACAAAGCAATAAAGGAGAGACTGCGTGTATTCATATCGAACCCTTCGAAACCCCGTAGCCAAGGGTAGCCTTCATCAAAATCCCACCTTCATGCCAATCGGTCGATGCGCATTCAGTGGGACGGAAAACCTGTCGGCGGGTTCTATATTCGTTGATGTGCAAGGAGCAAGGCTTGGCAAACAGACCTTGGTATGTGCATCGCGCAAAGGGGCGTGATATAGGGCGGACATATCCAGCCTTGCCGGTCGTCCGGTACCATGTCGAAAGCCCGCAAAACGCGCGATGCCCATCCATTCTTCAGCCTTTGCCGTTGCGCCCATGATCGATTGGACGGACGTGGCGAAAAACGTCGAGAAGTCAATAAGTAAATAGTTTCAACATTCTAAAGTTGTACTTTTGCTGTACTCGGCGGCGCGTTTGACGCTGCTCTTGGCGTAGTGTTGGTTATTAGTGCATATCCGGCGCAGGTTGAATCGTTGTTGGGGTGACATGACGTTACGGTTCTGAACCAAATTCTCCAACCATGGAGGGTGATTTGGATGGGCCGTGCACTGAGCCACGATTTGCGTAAACGCGTTTTACAAGCCTCGAAGGGTGGGCTCCCTGCCCGTAGATGTGCCGAACGATTTGGCTTCGCTGCTTCGATGGCAATCCGCTGGATCGACCGCGCCGCCAAAGGCGAGACGAAACCGCGCAAACGAGAAAGATGCGCCTCGCGCCTCGAGGCACACGAAGCCTTCATCGACGCCATCATTGAGGACCACAAGGACACCACGCTTGACGAGATGGTGGTGTGCCTCGCCGATGAGCGCGCCGTGAAAATTGGACGATCGGCGCTCAGCGCCTGGCTGCGCTCGCGCGGTTGGACATTCAAAAAAGGACCACACATGCATTGGAGCAGGAACGTCCGGGCCTGCTGAAGCAGCGGCAGGAATGGTTCGATGAGCAGCTTGATCTCGATCCGGAAAAGCTCGTCTTCATTGATGGTGAGACTGACAAGCAATCGATCCGGTGAATCGATTGCCCGTCGAACGGGCTCAACACGAAGATGGCGCGCATTCGCGGCCATTCCCTAAAGGCGAGCGCTGCGGGCAGGTATCCCTCACGATCATTGGAAAACGACGACATTCACCGGCGCTTTGCGCCTGACCGGCATGACAGCGCCCATGGTGCTCGACGGCGCCATGAACGGCACAGCATTCCTAGTTTATGTCGAGCAGGTTCAGGCGCCAACGCTCTCGCCATCCGGTGCTTGGGCATCGCAACGAGCGATCCCGGCAACATCGCCGCGTTGTTCGGCGCCGTCACTTCACCACGTCCACCTTGCTTCTGTTCAGCGATATGGCGATGGCCGCGATTAAGAGAACGCCGAGGGCGACTTGGCTCCAGGACGGCGGAACGCCGGCAATCGTTAGTCCGTTGCGGACGATGGTCAGGGTGAGGGCCCCGATGATCGTCTTGACCACGCTGCCATAGCCGCCGGTAAGCGGCGTTCCCCCGAGCGCCACCGCGGCGATGGCGTCAAGCTCGATCATCAGGCCGGCCTGCGGGGTGGCGGCTCCCGCCCTCGCCAGATTGACGCACGCCGCGAGCCCGACCATCAGCCCGGCGGCGGCAAACACCTTGATCTTGAACGTCGTGACGTTGATGCCGACAAGACGCAGCACTTTCTCGTTGCCGCCGACCGCGCGCAGTTGCTGGCCGAAAACGGTTTTCTCGTAGAACGCCCACATGAAAAGCGCGACGATCGCCGCAAGAATGAAGATCGCGGGAAACTTGCCCATCGAGAGCAGCCATGGAGCTGCGACCGACGATATGTTGGTGCCGCCGGATACGCTGTCATCGGTAATATAGATCGCCGTGCCGTCCGAGACGATGATCACGACGGCCCGCACGATGATGAGCACCGCCAGCGTCGTGACGAAGGACGGGATTTTCAGCAGCGATATGATCAGACCGTTCGTCATCCCGACCAGACCGCCGGCGAAGATCCCCACGATCAGCCCCGCATCTCCGAACCACAGCATTCCAAGCGCGCCGAGAAAGGACGAGAACGCCAGGCTCGATCCGATCGAAATGTCGATCGAGCCGGTTGTCACGATCATCAATTGCGCAAAGGCCAGCAGCATCAGGACAGGCGTCTGCTGCGCGATGAACGTCCAGTTGCGCATCGACATGAATCGATCGCCCGAAATCGCCCAGAACAACAGGATGACCAGCGCAATGGCGATGAACGGAACGTAATCGCGCAACAACTCTGCGCGCTTGGGTGTCAGAAGCGGAAGGGCGGCGCTTGTATCGGTCATGTCGTCTTCCTCATTCGCCAAGCGTGATGGCCTTGACGAGGCGATCCGACGTGATCTCGTCGCGCTTGAATTCGCGCGACGTCACGCCGTGATGCGTCACCAATATTCTGTCGGCAAGACGCCGCACCTGATCGAGGTTGTGACTGATCAGGATGAACGATGTCCCGTGCTGATCGCGCACGTCCTCAACCAGTCGCTCGACCTCGGCGGTCTCGTTCGGTCCGAGGGCTGCAGTCGGTTCGTCCAGAATGACGATGTCGCTGCCCCAGGCGATGGCGCGCCCGATGGCGATGCTTTGCTGCTGTCCGCCGGACATCGACGAAATCGGCTGGGACAGGTCCTGCACGGTGGTGACATTGAGTTTCGCCAGAACGTCGCGGGTCTTCTCGCGCATCGCCCGCTCATCCACGAAGATGCCCCACTTCTTCGGAATACGCCCCAGGAACAGGTTGTAGGGCGCCGTCATGTTGGGAACCAGCGCGAGGTCCTGATAAACCACTTCGATGCCGCGCGCCTGCATATGCGAGACGCTGTGCTCGGAGCGGAGCACCTCCCTGCCCTTGATGACGATGCGCCCGCCGTCGGGAACATGCGCCCCGGCCACGACCTTGATCAACGTCGATTTACCGGCGCCGTTACCGCCGACAATGGCCAGAACCTCGCCGCGGTTGAGATCGAAGGATCCGTCGCGCAACGCCTGCACGCCGCCGAAGGATTTGGAGACATGTTCGACCAAAAGGAGCGGGGAAGCGTCATGGTTGTTCATTTGCGTTTCCTTCCCGTCTCATCCGGCTGCTTCGGCGACGCGGCTTTCCGGCTCGACCCGGGGCGAGCCAAGATATGTCTGGGCGAGGACGTCCAGATAGGCCCCACGCAACACGGTGTCTTCGCAGTGCTGGCTCAACTCGATGTTCACCGCATCAAAAATGCTGGGAAGGACCGCCTTTTTCACATGGGTCTTGATCTCGTCGAGGAATCTTTCGCCAAACCCGGCATATTCATCGCCGATCACCACCAGATCGGGATTGACGAAATTGATGCAGTTTGTGATCCCCTGCGCCAGATAGCGCGCGACTCTGTGTACCTCCTCGCTGGCAAGGTCGTCCCCTTCGGTATAGGCTTTCAGCACGTCGACAAAATCGCTGTCTGACCTCAACTGTGTGCCGCCGGCTTCGCTCGCGCGTTTGCGAATGGCGCGCAGCAGGGAAATGCGGGAGGTAAAAAGTTCAAGGCAGCCGCGATTTCCGCATTTGCACCTGTCGCCATCGACGCTGATGGAGGTATGGCCAAGTTCGCCCGCCAGACCCTGCGCGCCGCGGTGAACATGGCCATCCACGACCAGCGCGGAGCCGATTCCCTGACCGGCCGACACATACAGCATGACCTTTGCTCCCAGCACCCGGGCACGGTGGCGCCATTCGGTCAAGGCGGCCGCCTTGGCGTCGTGGGCGGAGTGAACCGGGACATCCGGGTAGCGAGCGCGAAGCTCGGGAACGAGGTCGAACCCTTGCCATTGCGGGCTTTCGGTCATCAGGATGACCCGCTCGTCACGCTCCAGAAAGGGACCCGGAACGGCAACCCCGATGCCGTCGACCTGCTTCAGTTTGGCGATATGGCTATCCAAGATGGCGGAAATCTCGCCAAAGGTCCGTCTTGCCGAACTGTCCCGCGCGATCGGGAACTCGGTTGTATCCAGAAGATCGCCTCGCAGATTGAACGCAGCGACGGAAAAGCTGCGCCGCTGCAATCTCAGGCAAAGGATGTAGCGGCCGGAGCCCGAGAAGCTCAGATTGATCGACCGCCGCCCGCGTCCGCCGCGAACAAGCCCCACTTCCTCGACGATGCCATCATCGATGAGTGGGGCGATCCCGCGGGTGACCGTCGCCTGATCGAGGCCGGTTGCGACGCTGATTTCCTTTCGCGAGCACGCCCCCATGTCTTGCAGGGCCGCGAGAATGACACGCCGGTTGTGGTTTTGAACCCCCTCAATCGACAGGCCTCTTTGAACGATTTTCATGTCTGGACCCCAGTTTCTTCGCACTGGCCCAAACATAGCGAAGATTGGTTGCAACTTGCAATGAATTGACTGGCGCTACCCATCGGCACCACCCTGAAAGAGCAGGTCGGCATGGTTCGCAGTTCTGCGAATGGCCACTGCATTCGCCAGATCGGTTTGCTCGATCTTTCTCTTGGCTTCGGCCGCGCTCTTGCCGCCGCTCTGGTGGCGGTGCATGAGGCGCCGAAGGAGCACCTCATCTGGCGCATCGATGAAGATGCGCAGGCCAAATCGGCCGCTGACCGATTTCCACGGCTCCTCGTCGCTCAGGATATAGTTGCCTTCGACAATATAGACGGTTTCATTGCCGTCGATCCGGGTGCCTTCCGGGACCGGATCGTGCCTGTGCCGCGAATATCGGGGCCACCAGAAGGCGTCTTCTCCCGACAATCGCGCAACGGCATCGACAAAGGCGCCGCCGTCGAATGTGTCGATGCGGCCCTTCACACCACGCAGTCCCTCGGCGTCGAGCCGAGCGTTGGTTTTGTGAAACCCGTCCATCGGGCAGTAGGCAACAGTTTGTCCCGCGAGCTGCAAATCCTCCGTAAGCCGCTCCGCCAGCGTCGACTTTCCGGTCGCCGGAGGCCCCGCAATGGCGACAATGAGCGGTTGCGGTCCCACGCCGATCCGCGCCGTGATCGTGCCCAGAAGGCCGGCATAGTCGGAAACAAGTTCAGGCATCCATCCAACTCCGTGTCCCGGCATGGGCGCAGGATGTTCCGGCAATCTCGTTTGCTGAGTTAAGCGCCTCGACAAACGATCCCGAGGCCAGGTAGGCGTGGCAGAAGGCGCCATGAAACACATCGCCCGCGCCGAGGGTATCGACGGTTTCCACGTCCGGTGCGGGTATCTCGCCTTCACTGCCTTGATCGTGCCAGATGACACCGGCCCGCCCGCGCGTCATAGCCCAACGGGAAATGCCGAGTTCGGCGCACATGTTGGCGAAAGCGCGCGGACCGTCCGGGCAAAACACCTCGCTGACGATCGGAATGTCCGCCAGACGCAGGAAATCAGCCGACCAGTCTTTCCAGCTTCCGCCGTCAAGGACGATGGGCCCGGTAAAAGCGCGCAACGCATCTTCGTGCGCCGCCACGAAGTGCCGTTCATACTGGTCGATCTGAATAAGATCGACATCTTCCCCGATCAGGTCGCGTCGACTCAGTACAGTTTCGCATTCCTCTTCGGCGCCGTTAACGATCATCCTGGCGCCAAGGCTGCGGGTTGAGACGACCGTCGACAGGGGAAGCTTGTAGCCGGGATCATCGCAAATGTCGTGAACCGCGACCTTTCGCGCGCCCAGATCCTGCAACAGGAGCTCCTTCATTGGCCCAGGGGCTCCGAGCGACGTGGCGAGAGAAGCCGTTCCGCCAAGATGTGCGAAGGTCACGGCCGCATTCAGAGCCGACCCGCCCGGGATCACGTCATTGGCTAGGGCCCGGACCTTTCCGTCGGGACCGGGAAAATCCTCGACCAATGCGGTGACGTCCAGCACCGAACGCCCTATGAACAGGGCCCGGCTCACGCGGCTTCCAGACATGGATCGAGACTGCCTTCGGCGTACCGCCGCGCCATGTCGGCAAGCGGAATCGGCTTGATCCGGCATCCGTGTCCCGCGGTTCCGAACCGCTCGAAGCGATCTCGAACAAGTGTTTCCAGTTCCGCCATCCCGGCCAGGATAAAGGCGCGGGGGTCGAAATTTGCGGGGTTTTCCAAGGCGAACCGCCGCATCGCGCCGGACATAGCCATCCGGCAGTCGGTGTCGATATTGACCTTGCGCACCCCGTGGCGAATGCCGCGCTCGATCTCCTCCACAGGCACGCCCCAGGTTTGCGGCATCTCGCCACCATGGGCATTGATCAAGTCTTGAAGATATTGGGGTACCGAGCTCGAGCCATGCATGACCAGATGGGTGTTCGGCACCCCGTGGTGGATCGCCTCGATCTGGCTGATGGCAAGGATGTCGCCGTCCGGCTCTCGCTTGAACTTGTATGCCCCGTGCGATGTCCCGCAGGCGATCGCCAGCGCATCGACCTTGGTTGCGGCAACAAATTCCGCGGCCTGACAAGGGTCAGTCAGAAGCTGGTCGAAATCCAACTTGCCCGCCGCCCCCGAGCCGTCCTCTTCGCCCGCCTCGCCGGTTTCCAGCGAGCCGAGTACGCCCAGTTCGCCTTCAATCGAAGCTCCCGTCCAATGGGCGATCCGTGCGACACGGGCTGTGATGTCAACGTTGTGGGCATAGCTGGCCGGCGTCCTGCCATCGCTCATAAGCGACCCGTCCATCATCGCCGAGGTGAACCCGGCGGAGATGGCGCTGACGCAGGCCTGTTCGTTATGGCCGTGATCCTGATGCAGGCAGATCGGATTCTCGGGATACATATCGGCCAGCGCATTGACGATCGCCACGATCATCCGGTCGCCGGCATAGCTGCGGCGAACATTCAGGCTGGCCTGGAGGATCACGGGCGCGTCGCAGACTTTTGCCGCGTTCATGATCGCCAGACCCTGCTCCATGTTCGAGATATTGAACGCAGGAACGCCGAAGCCGTGTTCGGCCGCGTAGTCCAGCAATTGTCGGAGGGAGATAAGGGGCATGCCTTCGCCTTTACTTCCGGAACTTCAAGTCGTGGAATGTCGCCGCGCCTTCCTGCACGAACAGCCCCCAGGCATCCGTGTTCGAGATGTCGTACACCCGGAACGATGCGACGACCTGTCCGGCGACGAAACACTCGATGGCCGACCCGTTGCGCAGAATCTGGACCCGGTAACGGCCATCGTCGGGTGTGAAGGCAAGTGGACGCTCCACCAACGGGCTGTCGATCTCCTGGCTGACTTCGATGCCATGGCGCTCCTTGAGCACGAGGCTATCCCAGAGCGGGTCCATCGCGGCGGGCCAGCGGTCGAAAAGCACACGCCCCTTCATCGGCTCGATGGAAAGGCTATAGCCGCTGTCCAGATGATCCCCTCCACGGGGTTCGATCAGGATGCCGACGGCTTCAGTGTGGGGCGCAGGCTCAATGATGACGTCGAGGTGAACATCGTCCCGGTCCGGACCATCAAGAAATGCATATCCATAGAAGCCGGTCGCGTCGCAATGCACGCCTTCGCCCCGGGTCCAGTCGCCCAGCATCGGGCGCAGGGTATGAGGTGCTTCTTCTGCATAGCTCGCATCCACCTCCTGCGGCAGCCGACTGATCAGCGTCCCGTCGGGCAGGGACATCAGTTCGCGTGGGCTGCCCAGTTCGCCGCCCCAGACCCAACTGCGTTTGGGGCCGTGATGCTTGCGGAACGGAATCCAGGCGAAACTCATGCGCCGTTCGCCATCGCTCGCCGACTTCGCAGCATAGAAACGGCGGCCGTCAAGACTATCGAGCTTACGGCTTTCCCACGGACCCTCAGGGGACTTCGCAACGCGATAAACTGTTTGCATGCGTTCCGAATAACGGCTTTCGACCAGATACCACCAATCGCCCAGCTTGAAGAGCTCGGGGCATTCCGGGCAGTGGGTCAACATGGATGACGCGAGCGGCGGGCCAACCTCCCATGCCTCGAGGTCATCGGAGGTCGCCACGGCGATGCAACCCCGGCGGAACTGCGGACCGTCCTTCAGACGGGCCGAAATCAACATTTTGAAACATCCCGCTTCGTCATCGCGGTAGACGAAGGGATCGCGCCAGTCGACGGTTTCGTACCAGCGCGAGTCGGGCGAAATCATCGGGTTCGCGCCGGATTTTTCCCACGTCGCGAGATCGGTGGAGGTCGCCTTGCAGATCGTCTGCGGCGAGGCCGACTGGCGATTGTAGCCCGTGTAGAAAAAATGGAACTTGCCTTCGTGTTCTATGACCGAGCCGGTCCAGATACCGTCGCCATCGCAATCGCCATGGGCACCGGGGCCAAAAGCATCGGGCATCACGTCCCAGGTCACGAGATCGTCAGACTTGAGATGGGCGGTCGAGACCCGTGCTCGCTCGACATATTCCCAGGCGCCGACCGGCGGCTGGGAGAAGAACAGGTGCCATGCGCCGTTATAATAAAACGGCATCGTATCGCCGGCCGCGGCGCCACGCTCCGGCGCGTATCCGAACAGTTTCATTGATTAACCCCGGTCAAACTTATGGTGCTTGGATCCCCCCCGGCCTGAAGACCGGGGGGATGACGTGCTCGGGAGGGTTATTGCACGTAGTCTTGCCAGTTTGCCTGCCAGGCGTCGATAAAGGCGGGCAAATCGGCGTTCGGGTTGTGAACCTTGCTGAGGCCACGGATCGTATCCGGAGAGAGAATGCAGCCGTTGAGGAGGCTGTTTGCGTAGGTGTCCACATTCTCAGCCGTAACCGGGATGAGGCCGACACGCGGTTGAGTGTCCTCGATCGGGTGCCCGTGCAGATAGTCATAAAGCTGGATCAGGCCGAAACCGCCGACCATCCAGTGGCCGCCGATCGAAAAATCCAGCTTGCCGTCCTTGATGAACTGCGCAACCTGCTCGTCGATATCGGTGGTGATGATGGCGATGTCGTCGCGACCGGCCTGATCAACGGCGAACTGGCTGCCTAGCCCGGCCACCGCGCCCAGCACGATAATCGCATCGACTTCCCCGGGAGCAAAACGGGCGATAAACTGCTCGGCATATTTCTGGCCATTCTCGCGGTTGAGACGATCCCAGGCCTCCGCGACCACTTCGATGCCGGCCGCGTCGAGCTCAGACTGTACACCGGCCCAGATTTCTTCGGCCGAGGTCACGCCCTTCTGGTTCCAGATCATCGCGACCTTCTTATGCCCGAGATCAGCGGTTGCCTTGCCGATCGCCTGGCCCCAAGTGTCGTTGTTCTGCGTAACCTGCGCAAGGAAGTACTCTCCCTTGTAGTCATTGTCATAATTGGAAACGACCAATCGTCCGACGGCCACGCCCGGAATCTTGTTGTCCTCCAGAAGCCTGGCGACCTGGATCCCGGCCGGAGACGTCAACGGATTGAAGATCAAACCGTCGGGACCGCTCGCGATGATCGATTCGGCCTGGGAAACGTGTTGCTCTTCCGAGTTCTGGTCGTCGAATTCTTTCAATTCGACCCCGAGCGCTTCGGCGACGCACCGTTCAAAACGGTGTCGATTGATCACCCACGGGTTCGTTTCCGGCTGGCCGAGGTCGGCGATGACCAGATCGGTCCGGGCGGCCTCCTGGGCCCACGCGCCACCAGCGAGCGGCAGCGCGACGGTGGTGGCAAGCAAAATCCTCATTAGCGTCCTAGTCATATTCTCCTCCCTGGAGACTTGTGATCGGAGTATGTTCAGGAATTGAATCCCTAATTCATGCGTATCGCAATTAAATGTTTTTTGCAAGTAAATAAAAATGGACCTCTAGACGCTTCTCGTGTCGCTTCACGACTGCCCCGGTCTGTCAAAGAGGATTGAGGTAAGTCTGGGAACGCCATCCATGTCGTCGCCCAACATCTTGGCCTTTGATACGGAAAACGAAATGTCTGAAAGTGAAGGCTGAGAAGAGAAGTGGTACTGATCGATCGGGGCGCCCAAAACTGTCATCCGGGCTTACTCGATTTTGTTCCGGTACGTTTTCTGGCGGAAAACGCGCGCCTCGGGCACTGTGACTTCACGCGCCTGTCTGGGTTAGAGGTCAAGACGTGCAGATAAATGCGTGTTGCAGATTTCTGACACTCTTCTATTCGTACAAGTGGGACGCCAATCTCTTCAGACCCAAGCTCGCGAAGAAGTTTTGGCAATGTCGGATGTGAAATGAAGTTGCGGCGAACCTCTTCGAGCGGAATGAGGGATTTGTCGTTGTGTTGAGGCATAAGCAGGAAGGCTGTGCTTGGCGGCGTTGAGATGGAACCCTTTGAAAATCGGGTAGAGAAACGCATCCTTACTAGTGAAACCCGCAATGACGATCCGTCCAATCTCACGGTGTTCTAGATGAGTGCCATAAATGATTGATAAGTATCATAAATTCGCCATTGCACCGATGATCGATTGGACGGACCGGCACTGTCGATACTTTCACCGGCAGCTGACCCGCAGGGCGCTCCTCTATACAGAAATGGTGGTGGCCGATGCCATTATTCATGGCGACCGCGACAGGTTGCTGGCCTTCGATGTCGCTGAACACCCCGTTGCGTTGCAGATCGGCGGGTCTGACCCGGACAAGCTGGCCGAAGCCACGCGGATCGGCGTCGATTTCGGTTACGATGAGATCAATCTGAATGTCGGCTGCCCGTCGGACCGTGTACAGTCCGGCGCATTCGGCGCCTGTCTGATGCGCGACCCGGCTCTCGTGCAGCGCTGCGTCACCGCAATGAAAAGCGCCGCCCGCAATGTTCCGGTGACGGTCAAATGTCGTATCGGCGTCGACGAACAGCAGCCGGAAACCGTACTGCCCGATTTTGCCGGGCAGATGCGCGCAGGCGGCGCAGACGGGCTTTGGGTTCACGCACGCAAAGCGTGGCTGCAGGGCCTGTCCCCGAAAGAAAACCGCACCATTCCGCCGCTCGATTATCCGCTCGTTCATGCTTTGAAGGCGACGCATCCCGACTGGTTCATCGGCATCAATGGCGGTATCGCTGGAATTGGCGAAGTGCGTGATCATCTGAAGCGCATGGATGGAGTCATGGTCGGACGAAAAGCTTATGGCGAGCCGGCCTTCCTGACCGCGGTCGACACGCTCTTCGGCAATAAGCCCTCCGATCCCGATTGGGCTGCGATCATTGATGCGATGATGGCGTATGCCGCCCGGCACATCGAGAGGGGCGGGCGGCTGTCTGCGGTGACTCGCCACATGGTGGGGCTGTTCACCGGTATGCCTGGAGCGCGGCGCTGGCGGCAGATCCTATCGACAGAAGCGACCCGGCCGGACGCTACCCCGGAAATTATCGCGCAGGCTTTCGAAGCCGTCGATCGTCATGCCGGCGAAACGATGCCGGCTTTCGCCGTTGCATAAGCCTCGCTCCCGGAGTTCGCTTTCGTGAACGCGATGGATCTTCTGACGCCGGAACTGTTCGGTTTTGCGGCTCTTATCATCGTGTCAGGCCTTCTCGCCGGTTTCCTGGCCGGTCTGTTCGGCATAGGCGGCGGCGCCATCCTCGTTCCGGTTTTCTATCAGATGTTGACCATCGCTGACGTCAGCGAAGCCGTTCGGATGCATGTCGCCGTCGGCACGTCGCTCGCGATCATAGCGGCGACGTCGCTGCGCTCCTTCGTGTCGCACCGCGCCTATGGCCAGATGAACGATGCGCTGCTGAAAGTGTTCATCGTGGCGGTGCCGGCGGGCGCACTCTTCGCCAGCGCCGTGACCGCGTCGATTTCCGGCGCGAGCCTGCGCGCCATCTTCGCCACCATCGCGATCGTCATCGCGATTCGCCTTCTGTCGGGCCGCCTGACATTTTCTCTGGGCGACAGCCTGCCCGGCACATTCGGCCGCAGCGTAGTCGGATTTTTGATCGGGCTGCTTTCGGCCCTGATGGGGATCGGCGGCGGGGTTCTGACAAACACCTTCATGACCCTCTACAACCGACCGATGAAAGAGGCGGTTTCGACCTCCGCGGCGGTTGGCGTCCTGATCGCCGTGCCGGGCCTGTTCGGCTATGTCTGGGCGGGCTGGGGCGCGGCGGCTCTCCCGCCTTTTTCACTCGGCTTCGTCAATGTTCTGGCCGCGATTATCGTGGTGCCGGTGACGCTGCTGATGGCGCCGGTCGGCGTCGCTATGGCGCACCGATTGCCTGAACGATCCATGCGGATCGGGTTCGGTCTGTTTCTGCTCGTCGTGTCCGCACGGTTCTTCTATTCGCTGATCTGACAGACGCAGCTTGCCTGCCTAGCCCTTCAGAACGAGGCGGTCGCGTCGAAATTCGAAGGCTTCGAGCGATCCCAGAAAGTTCATGCCGAGCAGAGACTGACTGAGCTGCGCATCCTTTGCCACCATCACGGTGACATCGCGGCGCTCGATCCCACCGACGGAGAAAAGCGAGATATTGGCGCGGGCGGCAAGGGTGGGTCCGTTCGCCGTCATGACCGGCAGGATGAAACGGAGATCGCGCGGATCGATCCCAACCCGTTCGGCGTCGCTCTGGCGCAGAGTCGTGGTCGTCGCGCCGGTATCGACCAGCATACGCACTTGCGCCTTGTCCAGCGTCGCCTGTGCGTAGAAATGGCCGCCAAGCCCTTTTTTCAGCGTAACGGTCGGGCGACCGTCTTCCGATACGGACGTGACCGGCGTGCCTGGCGACAGGCCGGACGTGATATCCAGCGCGAAGCTTTCCAGTTCGTCACGCCGCTCATAGCCGATCACAAGGACGAGCCCGATAACGACCCATGTCGCGAGGCTTCGGAAGAGCTTTCCGAAAGGCATGCCGGAGAACAGGATGACCGGCGCCAGCATGGCCGCCCATAGGGACAGATAGATGACCCGCGCACCGTCTTCGGCCGGCAGGCCGATCGCCTCCATCAGGCCGCTTTCCAGCATGTAGACGATCAGCAGCACGCCGATGCCGCCTATGGCGATCCATTTCAGCATTTGCCGGCGCTGTCCTCTCTCCTCGGTCCTTCGTTCATCGCGATGCCGGCCCTTGCCATACGTGACGGCAGTTCGGCCATTATACCCCGTCGCGTCCGATCATCCATGCCGCCCCATGTCGCGATTTCGCTTCGCGTGCGGCCGCAGCCGACGCAAAGGTTCGATATCTCGTCCACGGTGCAGATGCGATTGCATGGTGAGAGGGGTGCTGGGTTCAAGGCTTTTTCTCCGGCTTGTCAGATGGGGATGCGGGCCGACTGCCGCAAGTTCGGCCCTGGAGCGCTCCCTTGTCGGCGGTGGGCAGAGACAGTATGGGCGGGACCGCGATCCTTATCCGAACCGGCCGAACCGGCCGTTCCAATCGGGAGATACCATGGCGTCCGGCCTTCCCTTCGACGATTTCCGCAATCTGCTGACGATGTTGCCGACGCCTGACCATGCCGCCGGCCAACGTGTGGAAACGGAATTGCGAACCAGAGCGTCAGGTCAGAACCTCGGCCGTCTGGCCGATATTGCGCGCTGGTATGGAACATGGTCGGGCAGGCCGCTGAAACCGGTGTCACGGCCGCTCTGTGCGGTCTTTGCCGGCAATCACGGCCATGCGTATGCACCGGATACGCCCTGGGATGCAGCGCGAACGCAGGCGATGGTCGATCTGGCCGCGGCTGGCGGCAGCGCCGTCAACGGCGCTTGCGTGGCGCAGGATGTAGGCCTTCGCATTCTCGACCTCGCGCTCGATCATCCGACCGCCGATATTCGCGCCGATGCCGCACTCGACGAACGGGCTTGTGCGGCGACCATGGCGTTCGGCATGGAAGCCATGGCCGGCGGCAGCGATCTTCTGGCCATCGGCGCCATGGGCGAGGGCAGCGATGTGTCCTCGGCGGCTCTTCTGACGGCGATGTTTGGCGGCTCAGCGGATGTGTTCGTCGGCGAGGCGACGGACGATCTGTCGGCGGCCCGCGAAGCGGCGGTGAAGGCCGCGCTGCGGCAACACAAGGGGCACCTGTCCGATCCCTTCGAAGCGCTCCGCCGGCTTGGCGGGCGCGAACATGCGGCGATGGCCGGCCTTCTTCTTGCGTCACGGCTGGAAAGCGTGCCGGTGGTCGTGTCGGGTCGAACAGCGCTTGCCGTACTGACCGTCCTGCACAAGGCCAACGCCATGGCTGTCGGCCATTGTATTCTTGCCGATCCGGGACGTCAGCCGGGCGCTGCCCGCGCTGCCCGACGATTGGGTCTGACGCCACTGCTGGATTACGGCATGGACACCGACGATGGCGCTGCCGCGGTGCTGGGCGCAGGTCTGGTCAAGACTGCGGTGAACATGGCATCGGTCATGGCGGAGCCCGTTCAGGCCGAACGATAGCGCCATTTAGCACTGCCGCTCGGCAGCATCGCGGTCAGCCGTCGATTGTTTCTTCGGCTTCAGCCGGCATTGGGGCGGTGTCGGCGGCCAGGGGAGGCGGGTCGACCACCACTCTCTTCTTCGGGAAACTCGCAATGGCGGTTGTGCCGTGGCGCAGTTCCGAGCGCAGGAAGAACTGGCCATCGTGCATATGCATGATGGCCTGAACGATAGGCAGGCCGAGCCCCGCACCCTGTTCGGCGCTTTTGATAGCGATCGACCCTTGACCGAAGGCGGACAGGACCACCGGTATTTCCTCTTCCGCAATGCCTGGGCCGTCATCGGCGACGGAGACATACTGCCCGCCTTTCGTCGTCCAGCCGGCCTTGACCGTGATGCTACCCCCGGCGGGGGTGAATTTGATCGCATTGGACAAAAGGTTCAGCAGAACCTGGCGGACGGACCGCTCGTCGGCGATCAGGGGCGGTAGGCCGGGCTCGATCTTGACGTCGAGCTGGACATCCTTGTTGCGCACCCGAAGCTCCATCATGTGGCAGCACTCATCGATCAGATAAGAGAGCGATAGCGCGGCCTCGTTGATCTGATAGCGGCCGGCCTCGATGCGGGAGAGGTCGAGAATCTCATTGATCAGTTCGAGCAGGTGTTCGCCTGAAGCATGAATGTCGCTGGCATATTCGCGATAGGTATCGTTTTGCATCGGACCGAGAATTTCTTCGGCCATCACTTCGGAGAAGCCAAGGATCGCGTTGAGGGGCGTACGCAGCTCATGGCTCATGGAGGCGAGGAACCGGCTTTTCGCCAGATTGGCCTCTTCAGCGCGACGGCGGGCTTCGTCGGAGATGCCTTTCGCCGTTTCCAGTTCAGCGATCAGCGAATCCTTTTCAGCGCGATAGGAGATTTCCAGCAATTGGCTGGCATGCAACTGCCGGGCCATGAAAATGAAGAAGACGAGGCCGATGATCATCATCAGCGCCAGCATGGCGCTGGTCGGGTCGCCGTTTCGGAACGCTTCGAGACAGAAGGCGCTGACGGCTGGCGCGAAGGAGAGCAGGAGGACGCCGCGAATCGAACTCATGATGAAGGCGCTTGCCGCCAGAACCAGCAGCAGGGTGGCGGCGCGGAAGACCATGTCGCCGGCAACCGCGGTGATCTGCCAGGGTACGAAGACGAACGCGACCCATGGCAGGCTGGCGACGATGTGGGTCAGCCGGAACCACTGCCGATAGGCGTTGAGATCGACCTTGCTCTCCGGCAGCCGCAGCACCTGCCAGGCAACGATCTGACGCGGCACAAAGCAGATCAGCGCGCCCAGCATCCAGACCAGTGCGACCGAAGGCGTGCCGCGATAAAGGCCGAGCGCGACGACTGCCAGAACGATGGCCGGAAACAGCAACGCCGTGGACCGGATGGTCCGTGCATTGATGAGCAGAAGCGTGCGCGCGAAATGCACGTCGCCGGAACGTTCGCGCATCTTGTCGCGCTGCTCGCGCAGCGTTCGGGCCAGCGTTGCGTTGCGCGAGCGCTTGCGTCTATCGACAATGATCTTGTCGGTCGTGCCGACTTCGGTGAAGGACATATGGATCAACGTGACAGAGTTCGGCCATGCTCGCACCTGCCCCACCGGGAGCAGCCGCAGCAACTCCACAATTGTGAAGAGGCACGGTTAAGATCGTGTTTCGGCAATGTGTCCCGTCATTCCTTCGATCGGTGGAAAGAGCGGTCATCCTGTTGCAAGCCGTCCCGAACTGCTACGGATGAGCGATGAAACTGTCTGGGGGAGATGCAAGATGAAGCTGTTCGATGGCGGTATGGCGCCCAATCCGAGGCGGGTGCGCATCTACCTTTCCGAAAAGGGGATCGAGGTTCCGCTGGAGCCGGTGGATATGGGCGCGCTGGAACATACGGGCGAACGGGTTGCGCAGCGTAACGCCCTGAAGCGACTGCCGGTTCTCGAGCTCGACGATGGCACGATCCTGACCGAAACCATCGCGATCTGCCGCTATTTCGAGGAGATGAACCCCGAGCCGCCCCTTTTCGGCACTACCGCTCTGGAGCGGGCGCAGGTGGAGATGTGGCAGCGTCAGATCGAGCTGCACTTCTTCTACCCGGTCGCGCAGGCGTTCCGGCACACCCATCCGGCAATGAAGGATTGGGAAACACCACAGATCGAGGAATGGGGCGCTGCAAACCGCGAAAAGGCAATGGACTATCTGCGCCTTCTCGACGAGCACCTGGCGGATCGCGAATTTCTGATCACGGACCGTTTTACGGTCGCAGACATCACCGCCATGGTCACCGCCGGTTTCATGAAGCCGGCGCGCATTGCCATGCCGGAGGATGTGCCGAACGTGGTGCGCTATGTTGAACGAATGCAGGCGCGTCCGAGCTATAAGGCCTGATTTGGTTTCGCGCCGAATGGATGCCCACGATCTCGACGGAGGTCTGTCGCTCGACGGTTACCTATCGGCAATCCGTCGTTGCACAATCTGCCGCGACGACCCGCTCGGTGGCCCCCTGCCGCACGAACCCCGGCCGACGCTAAGTGCTTCTTCAGCCGCGACGGTCCTTGTCGCAGGGCAGGCGCCCGGACTGCGGGTGCATGAAACCGGCCAATCCTTCAACGACCGGTCGGGCGACCGGTTGCGTGAATGGATGGGGATCGATCGGCGTGTCTTCTACGATGAATCGCGGATCGCCATTGCGGCGATGGGCTTTTGCTTTCCCGGCTATGACAGCCATGGCGGCGATCTGCCGCCGCGCCGCGAATGTGCTCCTGCGTGGAGGGACGGGCTGATGGCGCGGCTACCGAATATCCGGCTTATCCTTTGCATCGGACTTTACAGCCAGCGCTACCATCTCGGGACGTTGCGCCAGCCGCGAATGACCGACACCGTCAGAAACTGGCGCGCGATCCTCGCCGCCACCGAGGCGGAGCAGGGGCGGGCGGTGCTGCCATTGCCCCATCCCTCCTGGCGCAATACGGGCTGGCTGAAACGCAATCCATGGTTCGAGCAGGAACTGGTACCCGCGTTGCGGACGCGATTGCGGACCGAGCTTGATCTTTGAGACCATGCAGGGCAGCTTTGCCGTCGCGCGCTTGCCCGTTAGTCGGGTTTGCTGCAAAAGGCGCTTGGAATCGCACGCAGCCGCAGAGGACGAGATGGACAGACTGGATCGGAAGATTCTGCGCATCCTGCAGGAAGACACCACTCATGCCGTTGCCGACATCGCCAAGAAGGTTGGCCTGTCGACGACGCCCTGCTGGCGGCGCATTCAGAAGCTGGAAGAGGAAGGCGTCATCAAACGGCGGGTCGCCATTCTCGATCCGGTCCAGGTCAACGCCGCGGTCACGGTGTTCGTGTCCATCCGAACCAATTCGCACTCCGTCGAATGGCTGAAGCGGTTTGCCGAAGTGATCTCGTCTTTTCCAGAAGTGCAGGAATTCTATCGCATGAGCGGCGATGTGGACTATCTTCTGCGCGTGGTGGTGCCCGATATCGCGGCCTATGACGCTTTCTATCGCAAACTCATCGAAAAGATCGAGATCAGCGACGTCTCGTCCGCTTTCGCAATGGAGCGGATCAAATACACCACCGAACTGCCGCTCGACTATATGGCGGTGGAAAAGGGCGAATAGTCTGCCCCACGGTCATTCCTTATCGAATGAATCGAGCCGCGCAATCAGGGACGACGTGTCCCAGCGATTGCCGCCCATCTTCTGCACATCCTTGTAGAACTGGTCGACCAGCGCCGTAACCGGAAGGCTGGCGCCCACTTCCTCGGCCTGCTGCAGTACGATGGCCAGATCCTTGCGCATCCAGTCCACGGCGAAACCGTGGTCGAACTCACCCCGATCCATCGTTGCGTGGCGGTTTTCCATCTGCCATGAACCGGCCGCGCCCTTGGAAATAACCTCAATCAGTTTCTCAACATCAAGGCCCGACTTCTTCGCCAGATGAATGGCTTCCGAAAGGCCCTGAACCAGACCGGCGATCGCCGTCTGATTGCACATTTTGGCCAGCTGTCCCGATCCCGTCGGGCCCATGAGGCCCACCATCTTCGCGTAGCATTCGATCACGGGCTTGGCTTTGGCGAAGGTGACCTCTTCGCCGCCGCACATGACCGTCAAAACCCCGTTCTCGGCACCGGCCTGTCCGCCCGAGACGGGCGCGTCGATGAAGCCGACGCCCTTTTTTTCGGCTTCTTTGCCGATCTCCTTGGCAAGAATGGCGCTGACGGTGGTGTTGTCGATCAGAACGGTGCCTTCGTTCATTGAGGAAAGGGCGCCATCCTCACCGAGAACCACGGAGCGTAGATCATCATCATTGCCGACGCAGGTGAAGACGAAGTCGGCACCCTTTGCGGCTGCGGCAGGCGTGTCGGCCCGCGCGCCGCCATAGGTTGTCGCCCATTCGTCGGCCTTCGCGGCAGTCCTGTTGTAAACCGTGACGTCATGGCCGCCTTTCTGCGTAAGGTAGCCCGCCATCGGGAATCCCATGACGCCCAGACCGATGAATGCTGCTTTGGCCATGCCACTTCCCCTCATCAACGGAATCAAGTCGTTCCGACGAGGATTCCGGTTTGCTGAATATCTTATTGATATTGCTGATCTATCGTTTCAAATGCCTCGTCAGCCGCTCTTCGAGAACGTCCCAGACCCGGCGAAGCACTTCGACAATCGCCAGATAAAGCAGGGCTGCCCAGAGATAGGCCTGGAAGTCGAAGGATCGCGAGAAGACAAAGCGGGTCTGCCCCATCAGATCGTAGACGGTGATGACGGCAACGATGGCCGACGCCTTGATCATCAGGACGATCTCGTTGCCATAGGGTCGGAGCGCCACGATCAGTGCCTGCGGCAGGATGATCTTTCGAAAGGTGATCCAGCGCGACAGGCCCATTGTCTTTGCCGCCTCGCGCTGGCCGCTCGGAACGGTGCGGATTGCGCCGCGCAGGATTTCCGCCTGGTAGGCTGCGGTGTGAAGCGAGAAAGCGAAAATGGCGCAATACCAAGCTTCCCGGAAAAACCACCACAGTCCGATGCTCTTCAGTTCTGCGTTCAGCGCACCGAGTCCATAATAGACCAGAAAGGTCTGTGCGATCAGCGGTGTGCCGCGAAAGAAGGTCGTATAGAGGAGCGCTGCGCCGTTAAGGATCGGATTGCCGGAAAGACGCGCCAACGCCAGCGGCAAAGACAGAAGGCCGCCAATCGTGACCGATATGCCGACAAGAAGCAGGGTGGTCCAAAGCCCGTCCAGGTAGCGTGGCCCGTATCGGGTCATGAATTCGGGCGAAAAGACGCTGACGAGGTAGAACACCAGAAGGGCCAGCAGTCCGAGCCAGACCGCAGCGACTGCGTAGCCGCCGAGCCGGGCGATCGACCAGCCGCGTGGAGCCGGGGCGGGTGCAGGGCGCGCCTCGATACTCAGGGCTGGTGGCATGCCGGCGGTCATCTCACCGGTTGGAACCGATGGCGCGCTCATGAGCGAACCAGCCCGCGGTCGAACCGCTTTTCCAGCCGGCCGATCAGCAGGGTGAAGACAAGCGACAGCATCAGGTAGATGAAACAGGCGACCGAATAGAAGAGAAGGGCTTCCTGGGTCACACGAGCAGCGATGGAACTTTGCCGCAAAATGTCGGAAAGGCCGATAACGGAGACCAGCGCCGTGTCCTTGAGCAGAATGAGCCACAGATTACCGAGACCGGGCAGAGCCAGCCGGAACAGCTGGGGCATGATGACCCGCCGCATGGTCGTCAGTCGTCCGATTCCGAGCGAGCGGGCCGCTTCGGATTGGCCCCCAGCAATGCCGGAGAAGGCGGAGACGAAAACCTCGCTGGCATAAGCGGCGAAGACAAGACCCAGCGCGACCATGCCGGCGACAAAGGCGTTGATCTCGACCACGGCCGGGATACCCATCAATTTCAGAGCTGCCGACAGGCCGATCTGCACGCCGTAATAGATCAGGAACAGCGTGAGCAGTTCAGGCAGGCCACGAAAAATCGTCGTGAAAAGCGTGGCGCTGAAACGCAACGAGCGCTCTTCACTGCGCCGCCCCAGTGAAACGAGGAAACCGAGCGTCAGACCGAGTGGGAGGGTCGATAGCGCCAGACAAACCGTCAGGACGGCGCCCCAAAGAAGCTGGTCGCCCCATCCCTCAGCGCCGAAGCCAAGCAAAGGCAGGATACCGTTCTCCATCCACTACGTCCCCGTCTGCTGAAACAAAACCGCCTGGCCGGACAGGTCGTTATCCGGCCAGGCGAAAATTCGGGTTCCGAACCCTAGCATCAGCCTCCGTAAATATCGAAGCCGAAGTATTTTTCGTTGATCTTCTGATAGGTGCCGTTATCGCGGATCGCCTTGATGGCCGCGGAGAACTTGTCAGCCAGATCCTGCTCGTCCTTACGCACGGCAATGGCGATCTGATCGTCCTGAAGGAGCGGTTCGCCGACCACCTCATAGCCTTCGTTCTGCTTGATGAACTCGTCCTGCACGCCGAAATCGGCCACGACGCCATCCAAGCGACCATTCTTCAGATCGAGATAGGCCTCTTCCTGCGTCGGATAGGGCTTCATCGTCACATCGCCCATCTCTTCGGTCATGAAGGTTTCGGCCACGGTGCCCTGCTGAACGCCGATGGTCTTGTCGGCCAGGGTTTCAGCCGTCGCATCCTTGATGTCGCCATCGCTGGCTGCAACCAGGCGCAGGGAGTTCGTATAATAGGGCTCGGAGAAGCTGACCTGCTCCTGCCGCTCCGGGGTGATGCTCATCGATGCGACAATCGCGTCGAACTTGCCGGCCTGCAGAGCGGGAATGATGCCATCCCAGTCCTGCGTGACGAATTCGCATTCGGCGTTCATCTCTTCGCAGAGCGCGCGGGCGATATCGATATCGAAGCCCTCGAGCTCATTGTTGGAATTGAGCTGGTTAAATGGGGGGTAAGCGCCTTCACTGCCGATCTTCAGGCTCATTTTGTCCTGGGCAAGGGCAGCCGGAACGGTGAGCGCCACAACGGAAAGGGCAAGAAATGTTCGGCGTAACAACATAGGTATACGATCCTCCTTTGTTGCGATGGCTGAATGCCATCGCTGATTATCCCTGATGAATTAGTCGCAGACTGCGAGGGGAAAAGGCAATCCCATTTACGTGCCTTTTCTGTTGGCACCTTTCTGCTCCGCGATGACTGCCCGCCGCCGCGCCTGTTCCAGATCCTGCGGCGTGTTGATGTTGAAGAACGGGTCGTCACCCTCGGAGCCATGAAAGTCGGCCAATGCGAAATCGTGCCGGTGAATGAAGCCAAGGACTTTGTAACTCTCCGATTTATCCAGCCATTCTCTCAACGCTGGACGTATGGCGAGTGGCCAACGGCAAACGGTCGGATGGCGGCGACCATCCGACGTGGCGAGGACGATCCGGTCCGTGGCGCCTTCCGACGCAAGCTCCAGCCGCAAGACGAGATCGAGCGGCAGGAATGGCGTGTCTCCCGATACCGAAACGATGTGAGATGGTGGGTTCTGCTGCTGTACCGCCCATTCCATCCCCGCCAGAACGCCTGACAGCGGCCCCAGCCGTTTTTCGTCCTCCAGAACCGGCAGGCCGTAATGCGCGTAGCGATCCGGATCGCCGTTCGCACTGATGGCGAGCTGGCCGACCTGAGGCGCGAGCCGCTCGATCACGTGGTCGATGACTGGCCTGTCATCGAGGTCGAGGAGCGGCTTATCGCCGCCGCCCATCCGCCTTGCTTCTCCGCCCGCGAGGACAATACCTGCCGGTTGCATTTTCGCAGTGTCCCTTCTGGTCCGCAGGCCCGTTAATGGCCTAACGCATCATATCGAGAGCAATCTCGCTACTTTTGCAACCTTTACAAGAGTTTCCTTTGAAATGGATCTTCTGCACCCGCCGCGACCAGCGGAAGCAAAATCCGCCAGCGTACAATCCTGTTGTCTGCATCAGCGATGGTTGAATGGAGGGCAATCTATGCGGTGGCCATGCCCGTCCGGTATTTCGAGAATTTACGGTCCCGTCAGGGTTCGCATGATCCGGCCGACCTGCGGGTCTATGACCGGTTTCTGTGAGGTGGGGTAGCGTAAGATCGCAGTATGGAGAACACCGCCGGCGCCGCGCTCTGTGCGCTGATAGAAGACGTTGCCATTTTCATCGAAACCGGAAATGGCGAACCAATCGCGGGTCACACGATCCAGCGTAATCTCTTCGAGCTGCTGCCGTGCCTGGGCGGCCAGGTCACGATAGTCGTCGCTGCGGCTGCCATAGACAATCAGTTCCGCCTCGTCGGGGCCAAGGAACGTCTGGCCATCGCCATTTGCCGGCGGAGTCAGCGTGTCGAACAGATCAGTCGGGAAGCGGATGGTGGTGCCGAAGCGGTCGTTCCGATAAGTCAGCGTATCGGCAACAGCCGGCAGCGTAAACGCAGCGAGAGCCAGCACCGCGAGAGCGATGCGGCAGCGGCGGGCGGGACGGATGGGTAAGATCACGTTCATGTCATTCTCCGGCCTTGTCGAAGAGCCAATGCGTGGCGAGCGGAATGGATGCGTCCATTCGCGATGACGACGCTTTCCATTCCTACTCTCGAGGGATTCGTGCAGCCCGGCCTAGCCGCCAGTCACGCTCATATGCCTGGCGACGGAGGGTTTTGCCGTCCGGTCGATCACGAAATCATGGCCCTTCGGCTTGCGGCCGATGGCATCATCAATCGCCCGTGTCAGCAGTTCGTCGCTTTCGGACGCCCGCAGGGGGGCTCGAAGGTCGACGGCGTCGTCCTGACCGAGGCACATATAGAGCGTGCCTGTGCAGGTCAGCCGGACACGGTTACAACCTTCGCAGAAATTGTGCGTCAGCGGCGTGATAAAGCCGAGCCGCCCGCCGGTTTCGGCGATTTCGACATAGCGCGCGGGGCCACCTGTCTTGAGGGGAATGTCGCGGAGCGTCCATTGCTCTTCAAGCTGTTCGCGAAGAACCGAAAGCGGCAGGTATTGATGGGTCCGGTCGGCGTCGATCTCGCCCATCGGCATCGTTTCGATGACGGTGAAATCCATCCCCTGACCATGCGCCCATTCGATCATGGCGGGCAGTTCGCGATCATTGAAATCCTTCAACGCGACGGCGTTGATCTTGATGCCGATACCCGCGTCCTGAGCGGCGGCGATGCCCTCCATGACCTTGCCGAGATTGCCCCAGCGGGTGATCTGGCGGAACTTGTCGTGGTTGAGGGTATCGACCGAGACATTGACCCGCCTGACGCCGCAATCGGCAAGCTCCTTGGCATATTTCGCCAACTGGCTGCCATTGGTCGTCAGGGTAAGTTCCTCGAGATCGCCCGTTTCAAGATGGCGCGACAGGTTGCGGACCAGACTCATAATGTTCTTGCGAACGAGGGGCTCACCGCCTGTCAGGCGAAGTTTGCGTACGCCCTTGGCGACGAAGGTCGAGCAGAGACGGTCCAGTTCCTCCAGCGTCAGCAGGTCCTTCCTAGGCAGGAAGGTCATGTTCTCCGCCATGCAATAGGTGCAGCGGAAGTCGCAGCGATCCGTCACCGAGACGCGCAGATAGGTTACATGCCGACCGAACGGGTCGATCATGGCTGGCTGAGTGTTACCGGACATTGTGAAGGCCCTTGTCGTTATCCTACAGTCATTGCGCACCTTGCGCTGGCCGTATCCTATCAATATGCCTAGTTTCCGCGTCCTGCAACCGAGTGGAAGGAACATCCGGTGGCCACGGCACCGAAAGCCATTCGCGTTGCCCCGGACCGGCGTTCGCTCAGTATTGATTGGCCAGATGGCGCAACAGCGAAATTTCCGGCCGAAATGCTCCGCGTCTTCAGCCCGTCCGCCGAAGTTCAGGGTCATTCGACCGATCAGCGAAAGCTTCAGTCGGGTAAGAAGGGTGTGCTGATCTTAACCGTCAGCCCCGTCGGCAATTACGCCGTGCGTATCGGGTTCGACGATATGCACGATACCGGGCTCTATACCTGGACATTCTTCGCCGAACTTGCGGGTTCGATGGAGGAGCGATGGTCCGCTTATCTTGCCGAACTGGAAGAAAAGGGGCTGAGCCGTTGAAATGGCAAGCTGTTGATAGCGAGACGCTGAACCAGATCTACGGCGAGCCGGCGCCAGCCTCCATCGTCAAGGAAAAGGATCGGTTGATTCCATCCTACCGAAGGGTGGTCGAGGCTTCTCCGTTCTTTGCCATCGCCAGCGTCGGCCCGGACCGTCTGGATTGTTCGCCGCGTGGCGAGCGGGGTGGCGCTGTTATCATCGCCGATGAGCGGACGCTGATCATTCCAGACTGGCGCGGCAACAACCGGATCGACACGCTTCGCAACATTGTCGGCGATCCTCGCGTGGCTCTGCTTTTCCTGGTTCCTGGATCGGCCACGACCTTCCGCGTCAACGGCCAGGCCATCGTATCGTGCGATCCCGATCTGCTGGATTCCCTGCAGCAGAACGGCAAAACGCCCCGCAGCGCCATCGTCGTTTCGATCCAAACGGCTTTTTTCCAGTGCGCCCGGGCCGTGATGCGGGCCGATCTCTGGAATCCAGCGCATTTTTCCGAAGCGGAAACCTTGCCGACAGCGGGGCAGATGCTGGCCGAGGCGAGCGACGAACGTGAGGGCGGCGAGGCATACGATCGCGCCTGGCCGGAACGCGCCGCAAGAACGCTCTTCTGATCCTGCCCCGGCGCGCCACGACGTAACGTTTCTCTTCGATCCTCCGTAATTCTCATGGAGAATGGGAGAGGACGAATGAACAAAACAATGGCAGCACTTTTGGCCGGTCTGCTATGCGCCGGTCTCGCGGCCGTTCCGGCTTCCGGGCAGGGCAATGACTCAGCGACCACCCAGATTGCCGGTAGCGGGGAATGGAAAACCGATTTCGACAAGGCCATCGTGCCGCTTTCCGAAATTCAGTCCGGCGGGCCGCCGAAGGACGGTATTCCCGCCATCGACAAGCCTCGCTTCGAGCCAGCTTCGCAGATCGACGATCTCGGCAAAAGTGAGCCGGTCATGGTGCTGCGCCATGGCGGGGAGGTGCGCGCCTATCCGATGCGCATCATGATGTATCACGAGATCGTCAATGACGAGGTGGCCGGCACGCCCGTGGCGGTGACCTATTGTCCGCTCTGCAATGCGGCGATCGTCTTCGACCGTCGGATCGACGGCAAAGCGACGACCTTCGGCACGACCGGCCGGCTGCGCAATTCTGACCTCGTCATGTATGACCGGGCGAGCGAGAGCTGGTGGCAGCAATTCACCGGCGAAGCCATTGTCGGCCGCCATGCCGGAGAGGTGCTGGACTCGCTTCCTTCGTCCACCGAGGCGTTCGGCCCGTTCCGCAAGGCCAATCCGGACGCGAAGGTTCTCATCCCGAACAATCCTGAGCTTCGCCCTTATGGCCGCAACCCGTATGTCGCTTACGACACGACGCGCCAGCCTTTCCTCTATCGTGGCGATCTGCCGGAAGGGATGCCGGCCATGGCGCGTGTCGTTGTGGTGCCGAAAGAAGGCGGCGGCGAGCCGCTGATCGTGGCGCTGGACGCTTTGCAGAACGGCCGCTTCGAAAAGGGTGGCGTGACGATCCGCCAAACGGGAACCGTCGCCTCGGCGCTAGACGATGCCCGTATCGAACAGGGCAGGGCGGTGATGCAGATTTTGGTCACGCGCGGCGGGCAGCCAGCGATTGCGCACGAGACCTTCGCCTTCGTCGCGCATGCTTTCCACCCGAACGTGCCGATCATCGGCCGGGAAACCATGAAAGCGCCGACCTCATCGGTCGAGCATCCGTCACTCCGGCCCTGAATGCGAAAAGGGTCGCCAGTGGCGACCCTTCCGATAATGGTAAGACGAGATCGGCCGGCCTTACTGGCGCACCACGACCCGCGTGCCGACGCCGACGCGCTTATAGAGATCGACCACATCGTCATTGGCCATGCGAATGCAACCGGAACTCATCGCCTGGCCAATCGTCCAGGGTTGGTTGGTGCCATGAATTCGATAGATGGTCGAGCCGATATAAAGGGCGCGGGCACCCAGCGGATTTTCCGGCCCGCCCGGCACGAAAGCCGGGAGCGTGCGGCCCGTCTGGCGCTTGACGCGGGCGCGCATCACCGCCGGCGGTGTCCAGCCAGGCCATTCCGCCTTGCGGGTGATCTTATGGGAGCCGGACCAGCGGAATCCGTCGCGACCGACACCGACGCCGTAGCGGATGGCCTTGCCGTTGCCGAGCGAATAATAGAGCCGGCGTTCCGCGGTATCGATGTAGATCGTGTTGGCCGGATATTTGTCGAACTTCACCGTCTTGCGCTTGATCGGGCTTTTGTCCGAGCGAAACTTGCCGTGGCTGATCGGTTTCTGGCCGCCACGCAGGAAATTCGCAAAGCTGCTTTCGGCAGACGCCGGCGAGGTGGTGACGGTAGCGCCGGACAGGGCAAGGCCAAGGGCCAGCAGTGCGGCGGCGGCGGTTCTCATCAATTTCATAATTTGGCAGTCCCCCGATTCTCAGATCTCGCCACGACCTTCCGCAAGGACCGGTTAAGGGTCAAATAACAGGACGATCACATTTGCGTGAACCGCTCGACCGAAATGCCGAACGTTGCAAATCAGCCATAGTGCGGGATGCAATTGCGACGTCAGCTCAGATTGAGGGCCTTGAAGAAATCATTGCCCTTATCGTCGATAACGATGAAGGCTGGGAAATCTTTCACCTCGATCTTCCAGATCGCCTCCATGCCGAGCTCCGGATACTCCACGACTTCGACACTCTTGATGCAGTCCTGCGCAAGGCGCGCGGCGGGGCCGCCGATGGAGCCGAGATAGAAACCGCCGTGCCGTCCGCAGGCTTGGCGCACCTGCGCCGAGCGATTGCCCTTGGCGAGCATCACCATGGAACCGCCGAAGCTCTGGAACTGGTCGACATAGGAATCCATGCGCCCGGCCGTGGTCGGGCCGAAGGAACCGGACGCATAGCCTTCCGGCGTCTTGGCCGGCCCGGCATAGTAAATCGGGTGGTTCTTGAAATAGTCGGGCATCTCTTCGCCGGCCTCCAGCCGGGCGCGGATTTTCGCATGGGCCAGATCGCGCGCCACGATGATCGGCCCGGTCAGCGAAAGGCGAGTCTTTACCGGATGTTGCGAGAGCGTCTGAAGGATCTGATTCATTGGCTGGTTGAGGTCGATCCGCACGACATCGCCGCCGAGATGGGCGTCCTCGATATCCGGTAGGTATTTGCCAGGATCGCGCTCCAACGCCTCGATGAAGATACCGTCCCTGGTGATCTTGCCCTTGGCGTGACGATCCGCCGAGCAGGACACGCCGATGCCGATCGGCAGCGACGCACCGTGGCGCGGCAGGCGGATCACGCGCACGTCATGGCAGAAATATTTGCCGCCGAACTGCGCGCCGACACCCATCTGCTGGGTGAGCTTATGGACCTCGGCCTCCATCTCCAGATCGCGGAAGGCGTGGCCGCTTTCGGAACCCTCGGTCGGCAAGCCGTCCAGATAGCGGGTCGAGGCCAGTTTGACGGTCTTGAGGTTCATTTCGGCGCTCGTGCCGCCGATGACGATGGCGAGATGGTATGGTGGGCAGGCGGCGGTGCCGAGCGTCAGGATCTTCTCCTTGAGGAACTCGATCATTCGATCGTGCGTCAAAAGGGAAGGGGTGCCCTGGTAGAGGAACGTCTTGTTGGCCGAACCGCCGCCCTTGGCGACGAAGAGGAACTTGTAGGCGTCTTCGCCTTCCTCGTAGATGTCGATCTGCGCCGGCAGATTGTTGCGGGTGTTCTTCTCCTCGAACATCTTCAGCGGCGCCAATTGGCTATAGCGCAGGTTCTTCTTTTCATAGGCGTCGAGAATGCCCTGGCCGAGTGCGTCGGCATCGCCGCCTTCGGTCCAAACACGCCGGCCTTTCTTGCCCATAACGATCGCCGTACCTGTGTCCTGGCACATCGGCAGGATGCCGCCGGCAGCGATATTGGCGTTTTTCAAGAGATCGAAAGCGACGAAGCGGTCGTTCTCGGTCGCCTCGGGATCGTCCAGAATCTTGCGGAGCTGTTCAAGATGGCCGGGTCGCAGAAGGTGGTTGATGTCGGCGAACGCCGTTTCGGAGAGCAGGCGCAGCGCCTCCGGCTCGACCGTCAGCATCTCCTCGCCGCGAAACGAATCAACCGAAACGAAATCATCGGTGAGCTTGCGCCAGGGCGTCTCGTCTTTCCCGGATAGCGGAAAAATATCGGTGATCGCGGCTTCGGCCATGGAGTGCTCTCCCATCTACGCGATTGGCTTGGTATGGCGGGTCTTTAACGGTCCATGCGAAATTTGCCAATCAGCCTTTAGGGTTGCCGGAATGTCACGATCTGGAAACCATTTATGGAGGAATGACACATAGCTTTAGCGATCAGGACCGTTTCCGGTAGGATGACGGGAACGAATGCACGGGTCCGCTGCGGCATCCATAGCGTATCCCAACGTCGTTCCAGCCTGACTTTCGCGTCAGTTGAGCAAGGAAGATTTGATGTTCTCTCGCCGACCTTCACTGAAAACGCTTGTCATTGTCGCTTTCGGTCTGGGCATTGCGATGCCGGTCGATCCGGTCTTGGCCCAGCGCGCCGACGTTCGGCTCATATCCGAGCGGGGCGGCCTGCCGGGCGTTTTCAGCCGCATCTTTCGCGGCGGTAACGATCGCCGCATCATCAGACGCGCGCCGGAACGTCGTGTCATTCGCCGTGCGCCGGAACGTCGCGTCATCCGTCGTTCGACGCAGCGGGCCGCCCCGCGGCGAGCGGCTGCTCCGATCAAGAAGGTCGCGCCGCCGACCTTCAAGAATTTCAATGCGCCGGCGATGACTTCCGTGGATTTCGCGGCGCTGCGGGTGATCCGTCCGGAGCGTCCCAATCTCGTCGCCAGTGGCCTTTTCCTGGGGCTCCTGCCACGCCTGGAAAGCTATGAGTTGAAAACCGAGCCGGAGGTTGGCGAGGCACTCACGGCGTTTTACGCCAGCCGTCCGCAATCTCTCTGGCTCGATGGGCTCACGCCGAACCGGAATGCAAGAGCTGCGTTGGCGCTGCTGGCTTCTGCCGAGGACGATGGCTTGCGCGCTGCGGACTACGCGCTTGGAATACCGGTTCCGGGTGGCGAGCCGGTTATCGCGCAGTCTCTTGCGATACCGATCACCGCATCCGGTGACCGAAAGCCGCAAATGCCGAAGCTCACACCGAGCCCGGAAACGACGGGCGCCATCGATTCCGAACGCAGCAGGGATAGCGCCAGGGATCTGGCCGTTCGTTTCGAGATGGCCTTGTCGGCGCGGCTGCTGCGCTATGGCCGCGACATTGCGATCGGGCGTCTGGACGCCAATGCGCTGTCCGGGTTTCACGATCTGCCTCGTCAGTCTTTCGACGGCGTGGCGCTGCTGAATGCTGTTGCCGACGGCGAGACGCCCGCCACTGCAGCACGACGCCTGGCGCCGAAGGATCCTGCTTACGCTCGCCTGCTGACAGAATTGGCCGATCTTCGCAGCCAATCCTCGCAATTGCCGAGGATCGAAGGACGGGTGCTCTGGAAGGTCGGCGCGAACGATCCGCGCTTCGCCGATTTCCTGACGATTGTCGAGGCCACGGCTCCATCCACGCTTCTGGACGAATATCGCGATGTTCTGATCGCTCATCGAGGCGAAACCTACACGCCGGAACTCGTATCGCTGGTGAAGGCCCTGCAGGAGAATGCCGGTCTCAAGGCCGATGGCGTGATCGGGCCGCGGACGATATCGGGCCTCGTGCCGGTCAGCCCAGCCGAGAAGATCGAGAAAATCGAGCTGGCGCTCGAGCGGCTTCGGTGGCTACCGCGCGAACTCGGAGAGCGCAGGGTCTTCATCAACCAGCCGGAATATGTCGCGCGCTATTACGAAAACGGCGTCGAGGACACGCAGATGGCCGTGGTTGTCGGCACGAAGACCAATCAGACAAACTTTTTCTATGACGAGATCGAGACGGTTGTCTTCAGGCCCTATTGGGGTTTGCCGCGCTCTATCATCGTCAACGAGTATCTCGCCAAACTGAGGGCCGACCCGGGCTATTTCGACCGGCGCGGCTATGAGGTCGTGAAGGGCGGACGCCAGGTCTCCTCCTCCGCTGTGAACTGGTGGGCTTCGCCGTCAAAGCTCAATATCGGTGTCCGGCAGAAGCCCGGACCGAAGAACGCCCTCGGCGAACTGAAAATCCTGTTTCCGAACCGGCACAATATTTACATGCACGATACGCCGACCAAGCATTTGTTTGCGCGGTCGACGCGAGCCTATTCCCATGGGTGCGTGCGTTTGTCCGACCCGCGCCTGATGGCCGCGAAGATCCTTGGAACGGACACGTCGAATATCGTATCGCGTCTCGGTTCGGCGACGAATGGCGAGCGACAGGCTGTCAGCGGCAATATTCCCGTCTATCTCGGCTACTTCACCGCCTGGCCGGACAGGGAAGGACGTGTGAATGTGTTTGACGATGTGTACGGACGCGACGCGCATCTGCTGAAGTCGCTCGACAAGGTGAGCGGATCGCGCACAATTTGAGCGCCGACGTCTCTTCCTTTAGCGAGGACGCACAGCATTTCATCGGGACGGACGCTTGACGAGATAAAGCCGGCGCTCGTATAGGACGCGCGATCCATGGCGGCGGGGACCTCGCCAAGCCATGCGGCGGGCGGTTAGCTCAGCGGGAGAGCACTCGCTTCACACGCGAGGGGTCACTGGTTCAATCCCAGTACCGCCCACCATTTTCTTATCGATCCTGCACTTCCAGACTGGAGATCAGTTCGTCGGCGAGCGCCAGCGTCAGTTCGTCGAAATGGTCGATCGTGCGATCCGGATCGAGATCGGCGACCGGCACATCGCTGTAGCCGAACGTGACGGCGACGACCGGAATGGCGGCAGCCTTCGCCGTATCGATGTCAGTGCGCGAATCGCCGATCAGCAGGCTACGCCGCGGATTGCCCCCCGCCATTGCGATCGTGTCTGTCAGATGGCGCGGATCGGGCTTGCGATAGGCAAAGGTATCGGAGCCGGCAATGGCCGCCAGACGGCTGTCCAGTCCCAACCCGCCAAGAAGCGGACGGGCCAGGTTCTCGAACTTGTTGGTGCAGACAGCCAGTGTCCATCCGGCTTCGGCGAACCGTTCCATCGCATCGACGGCACCGGAGAAGGGCCGGCTGCGACCGGGTATGTGCGATCGGTAGTGTTCGATAAAGAGGTCGAGAAGGTTTGCCAGCGTCTGTTCGGACAAGTCGGCATGGCGCTCTTGCGCTTCGAAGGCCCTTTGCAGCATAACCCGCGCGCCGCGTCCGGCGAAATGGCGAATATCCTTCTCATGCGCCGGTTGCAGGCCATGGGAGATGAGGCAATGATTGAGCGAATCGACGAGATCGGGTGCGGTATCGACGAGCGTGCCGTCGAGATCGAAGACGATGGTGGGGCGCACGATTTTCTCCTGCCGAAAGATGCTGTGTTCGTGGGTTCCCTCATTGCCGTCGTCCGGCTCAAGGTCAAGGCAGGCTTTGACCGCCTGAACAAAGCTGTTAATCGGAAATTTCACGCAACGGATCGGAAAAAAGAGAATGGATGCAGAAGCGCTGAAGACGGAAGCGGCGCGCGAAGCGTTGAACGAGGTCAGCGATGGAATGAAGCTCGGAATCGGCACCGGTTCGACTGCGGAAGCCTTCGTTCGGCTTCTTGCCGAACGGGTCTCGGATGGTCTGTCGGTCATCGGCGTGCCGACATCGGAGCGAACGGCTGCATTGTGCAAGGAACTTGGCGTGCCGCTCTCGACGCTGGAAGAGGTGCCGTCCCTCGATCTGACCATTGATGGGGCCGATGAAATCGACCCGTCCCTTGGCCTGATCAAGGGCGGCGGCGGCGCGCTGCTGCGCGAGAAGATCGTCGCCGCGACGAGCGATCGGATGATCGTGATCGCCGATGAAAGCAAGATGGTCGATACGCTCGGCCATTTTCCCCTGCCGATTGAAGTCAACCGCTTCGGCCTGGCCGCTACGCGGCTTGCCATTGGAATGGCTGCCAAGTCGCTCGGCCTGTTCGGCCCATTGGATGTGCGCGGCGGCGCCGACGATCCGTTCATCACCGATGGCGGTCATTTGATTATAGATGCATCATTTGGCCGCATTCCGGATTCAAGAGCCCTTGCAAGATCGCTCCAGGACATTCCAGGTGTCGTCGAGCATGGTCTTTTCCTCGATATGGCGGATCTGGCTGTTATTGCCGGTTCGGAAGGCGTAAGACGCTTCACGCCGCTCGCAGTATAATGATGGAGTTTTTCGATGCCGACACTTCGTAGCGTAACGTTTCTGCTGGGCGCCCTGGCTATGCTGCTGACCGGTGCCGCCCATGCGCAGGCCGTGACCGATGGTCAGAAAGAGCAGGCCCTGCGGCTGATCGACGCGATCCACGTGACCGATCCCTTTGCGGATGCGCCTATCAAGGACGCACTCGTCATCGAATCGCAGATCGTTGTCGCCTATCCGAATCTGGCCGATCGCATCAACGATATCGTGCAGGAAGAAGCGCTGAACCTGGCTGACCGCTATCGTGCGTTCAAGGGCGAAGCCGCGCTCATCTACGCCAAGGCCTTTACCGAGGAAGAGCTGAAAAAGCTGGCGGATTTTTTCTCCACCGATGTCGGCCAGAAGATGCTGAACGAGCAGGAAATCATGTTCCGCGAAGTCGGTCGCGCTGCCGAGATCTGGCGCGACGGTTTCCGCAAGGACCTGGCTGCTGCCGTTCAGAAGCGCGTCGAAGATATTGTCGGCGCGGATAGGGCGGCGCAATCCGAGGGCGCCTCAACTACGCAGACCCCCGGCGAAGAGCCTGCCGAACAGCCGGCCAATTGACGAACGGGCTTATCGGACTTGAATTCAGCCGGCGCGGAACCCGTCTTTCGCGCCGGTTTTCGTTTTGCCTTCCATTTATTGCTGAGGACATCTGATGCAGCGCTATGATTATGATCTGTTTGTCATCGGTGGGGGTTCGGGCGGGGTCCGCGCCGCGCGCCTGGCCGCCAAGCTCGGCAAGAAGGTCGCGATCGCTGAAGAATACCGGCTTGGCGGAACCTGCGTCATTCGCGGCTGCGTACCGAAAAAGCTCTTTGTTTACGCCAGTCAGTTCAACGAACATTTCGAAGATGCGGCAGGTTATGGATGGACGGTCGGCAAAACGCAGTTCGACTGGTCGACCCTGCTGAAGAACAAGGATGCGGAGATCGATCGGCTGGAAGGTCTCTACGCCAACGGGCTGGAGGAGGCCGGCGCCGATATTTTCTGCGGGCGCGCCGTGCTGGAAGATGCACACACTCTGCGTCTTTCGTGCCAGGATATGGTGGTGACAGCCGATCAGATCGTCATCGCCACAGGCAGCAGGCCCAGCGAACATGTCGCACTGCCCGGCCTCGAGTTGACGATCGACAGCAACGATGCGTTCCATCTCGAAGAACTACCGAAGTCCATTCTGATCTATGGCGGCGGTTATATCGCAGTGGAGTTCGCGAATATTTTCCACGGGCTCGGCGTGGAGACCACCCTGCTTTATCGGGGCGTGGAGATTCTCAGCCGTTTCGACAAGGACGTTCGGCGCGGCCTGCACGACGCCATGGCGCGGAAGGGGATCCGCATCATTACCCGCGACAATTTGCGGAAACTGGACACGCGCGAGGACGGCCGGATCGACGCCTGTCTTCACAATGCCGACGAGGCTCTGCCTTTCGATCAGGTCATGATGGCGATCGGCCGTACACCCAATACGAAGGGCCTTGGACTGGAAGCCGCCGGTGTGGAAAGCGACCAGAACGGCGCCGTCTGCGTCGACAGGCTGTCGCGGACCAATGTGGAGAACATCTGGGCGTTAGGCGACGTGACCGATCGCGTACAACTAACGCCCGTCGCAATTCATGAGGCGATGTGCCTTATTCAGACGCTCTATCACGACAATCCAACCGAACCGGACTATGGCTGTATCCCGACAGCCGTGTTCTCCCAGCCGGAGATCGGCACGGTCGGCCTGTCGGAAGACGATGCCTGCGAACAGTACGAAGAGATCGAGATCTACAAGGCTTCGTTCCGGCCGATGCGCAATACGCTGGCCCAACGCGACGAGCGCATGCTGATCAAGATCGTGGTCGATGGCGACAGCCGGCGTGTGCTGGGCTGCCATATTCTCGGACCGGATGCGGGCGAGATGGCGCAGATCCTTGGCATCGCCGTCAAGGCGGGCCTGAAGAAAGATGATTTCGATTCCACCATGGCGCTGCATCCCTCCGCTTCCGAAGAACTGGTTACGATGTATGAACCGACCTATCGCATTCGCAGCGGCGAACGCGTGACGGATTGAATTTTCTATTCATTTTGTTTTACGGGTTGAATAGATGCGCTTTCTCGCGTAAGTGCTTCGGCGAACGGTCGAGGGACATAAGAAGATGGTCGACATACCCAGCCTGACGGGGCGCCAGATACGCTATATTCGCGCCATGCTGGATTTGAGCCAGAGCGAAATGGCACGACGCGCCGGCGTATCTCAGCCGACGATCAACCGCATGGAAGCCGATAGCGATCGCGCCTTCGAGACCATCGCAGCGATGAAAATTCGTGCCTTGGCGGACGAGGCAACGCTCGCCATTCCGTCTCACAGCGCCTTTGCCGATCCAAGCCGCGCGCCGGCTCGGCCACGCGTTGCGGCCGACAACGACATCAAAAGCAATTCGAAGAAGGAGGGCCGTTCCGTGAGCATCGAAGCATGGTCGCCGTCGTCATGGCGTGAAAAACCGATCAAGCAGGTCCCGGTCTATCCTGATCCCACGGTTCTAGAAGAGGTGGAAGGTCGTCTCCGCTCCTATCCGCCACTGGTTTTTGCCGGAGAGGTTCGTTCGCTGCGCGATAAGCTGGCGGAAGTGTCCGCCGGCCGCGCCTTTCTTTTGCAAGGGGGTGATTGCGCCGAAAGCTTCGCCGAGCACGGGGCGGACAATATCCGTGACTTCTTTCGTGCCTTCCTACAAATGGCGGTCGTCCTGACTTTTGCTGGCGGCAAGCCGGTGGTGAAGGTTGGCCGGATCGCCGGGCAGTTCGCCAAACCGCGTTCGTCCGATACGGAAAGCAAGGATGGCAAGTCGCTGCCGTCCTATCGCGGCGACATCGTCAACGGGATCGATTTCGACGAGGCGTCGCGCATTCCCGACCCGCTTCGCCAGGAGATGGCCTACCGCCAGTCGGCCGCAACGCTGAACCTGTTGCGCGCGTTCGCGCAGGGCGGTTACGCGAGCCTGGAAAACGTCCATAAGTGGATGCTGGACTTCGTGACCGACAGCCCGCAGCGCAACCGTTATGAAGCCCTGGCTGCGCGTATCTCCGAGACGATGGACTTCATGACCGCCATCGGTATCAATTCGGACAATTACCGTCGGCTGCGCGAGACGGACATGTATACCAGTCACGAAGCGCTTCTGCTGGGTTATGAGGAAGCGCTGACGCGAACCGATTCCACAAGCGGCGATTACTATGCCACGTCCGGCCACATGATCTGGATCGGCGACCGGACGCGTCAGTACGACCATGCCCATATCGAGTTCTGCCGTGGGGTGAAGAACCCGATCGGCCTGAAATGTGGCCCGTCGACCGAAGACGACGATCTGATCCGGCTTATCGATCGCCTGAACCCGAACGAAGAGGCGGGGCGTATCACGCTGATCGGCCGCTTCGGCAGCGACAAGATTGGCGAGCATCTGCCGCGTCTGATCCGCCGGGTCGAGCAGGAAGGCCGGACCGTCGTCTGGTCGTGCGATCCGATGCATGGCAACACGATCTCTGCCGGCAGCTACAAGACGCGACCCTTCGAACGGATCACGCGGGAGGTCCAGACCTTCTTCGACATTCACCGCGCCGAGGGTACCTATCCGGGCGGCGTGCATGTCGAGATGACGGGCAAGGACGTGACGGAATGCATGGGCGGCGCACGGGCCATCGGCGAAGCCGACCTCGCCAGCCGGTATCACACCCATTGCGATCCCCGGCTCAATGCGGAGCAGGCGCTGGAACTGGCGTTCATGATTGCCGAACTGCTTCGCAAGAACCATACTGAACAACAGAAACTGGCCGCAACGGGCTGACGACCTCCAGCCTGCGACCGTTCAAGCGCCCGCGCCGTTCGCTGAACGGTGCGGGTGTTTTCTTTGGCCTACCGTCATTTCGCCGCTTCGTGCCTTAGGCGAAGATCGTTACGCTCCAATATTTCCCGATATAGGTAGCCATGGCCTACGGCGTCGGTTATTTCCGCCGAAAAGACCGCTCTTGGGGCAGATCATGAAACGGCTTATCGACGCCTTCTGGAACTCTATCGACGGGTTCCGGTTTCTTGCTACGCATGAGAAAGCTTTCAGGCAGGAATGCGTGCTTCTAATCGTCGCGCTGTTTGCGGCGCTGCCAATATCGGAAGATTGGCGCGGCTATGCGCTGCTGATCTCGGTCATTCTGATCCTGATGCTGGTCGAGGCACTCAATACGGGCATCGAGAAGGCCTGCGACGCGCTATCGACCACGTTCGACGAGCGGATCAAGGCGGCCAAGGATTGCGGTTCGCTGGCGGTGCTGATCGCGTCTATCATCGCGGCCTGGACCTGGGGCCTCGCCGTGATCGACTGGTGGCTCGGATACTGAGGCCGAAACGAAAAGCGGCTCCCGAAGGAGCCGCGTCGTGTCGTTCAATCGGTAAAGGCCGAAATCTATCGGCCCATCGCCTTCTGTAGGTTCTCGTCGATCTTGTCGAGGAAGCCCGTCGTGGACAGCCAGGGCTGGTCCGGACCGATCAGCAGTGCCAGATCCTTGGTCATAAAGCCGCTTTCCACGGTGGATACGCACACCTTTTCCAGCGTTTCGGCGAACTGGTTCAGCTCGTCATTGCCGTCCAGCTTGGCGCGATGCTTGAGGCCGCGCGTCCAGGCGAAGATCGAAGCAATGGAGTTGGTCGAGGTTTCCTTGCCTTCCTGGTGCTGGCGGTAGTGACGGGTCACAGTGCCGTGCGCGGCCTCCGCTTCGACCGTCTTGCCGTCCGGCGTCATCAGCACGGAGGTCATCAGGCCGAGCGAGCCGAAGCCCTGCGCGACGGTGTCCGACTGCACGTCGCCATCGTAGTTCTTGCAGGCCCAGATATAGCCGCCCGACCATTTCAGGTTGGCCGCCACCATGTCATCGATCAGGCGGTGCTCGTAGGTGATGCCGGCTTCCTTGAACTGATCCTCGAACTCGGCCTCGTAGATCTCCTGGAAGATGTCCTTGAAACGACCGTCATAGGCCTTGAGGATCGTGTTCTTGGTGGACAGATAGACCGGATAGCCACGCTGCAGGCCGTAATTGAGCGAGGCGCGGGCGAAATCACGGATCGAATCGTCCAGATTGTACATCGCCATGGCGATGCCGGAGGAGGGCGCATCGAACACTTCGTGCTCGATCTCGGTGCCGTCCTCGCCGATGAACTTGATGGTCAGCTTGCCGGCGCCGGGGAATTTAAAGTCGGTGGCGCGGTACTGGTCGCCAAAGGCGTGGCGGCCGACGATGACCGGCTCCGTCCAGCCCGGCACGAGACGCGGCACGTTCTTGCAGATGATGGGCTCGCGGAAGATGACACCGCCGAGAATGTTGCGGATCGTGCCGTTCGGCGAACGCCACATCTTCTTCAGGTCGAATTCCTCGACGCGCGCCTCGTCCGGCGTGATGGTCGCGCATTTGACGCCGACACCGTGCTCCTTGATGGCGTTGGCTGCATCGATGGTGATCTGGTCGTCCGTCTCGTCGCGCTTCTCGACGCCCAGATCGTAGTAGAGCAGATCGATATCGAGATAGGGGTGGATCAGCTTGTCCTTGATGAACTGCCAGATAATCCGCGTCATCTCATCGCCGTCCAGTTCGACGACCGGGTTCTCCACCTTGATCTTCGCCATCAGTATCGGTCCCTCTATTTATCGCTGTCTTCGGCCTTTGCGCCGTTCGTGGTGGCCCCATAGCAGCCACGCGCGCAGGTGCAAAGTGTCTGAACGCAGCTATCGGCCCGCCCGATCAGATGGCCACATGAGGGTAGAGATATGACACAGCGACAAAGCGTCGAGGCGAACGGCCTTTCCATCGCCTATGAAGTCGACGGACCGGAGGACGTGCCGCTGCTTTTGTGCCTGCATGGTTTTCCGGAATATCGCGTAGCATGGGCCGATGTGGCGACGCTGCTGCAATCGGATTTCCGAATCGTCCGGCCAGATCAGCGCGGTTATGGAAAAACTGCCAAACCAGAAGGCGTTGAGGCGTATCGCACTCACCATCTGGCGGCCGATATGTTCGCCCTGATGGAGGCCATCGCACCCGGCCGGACCTTCTTTCTGGCCGGTCACGACTGGGGCGCATCAGTAGCCTATGCCATGGCCTTCGCGAAGCCCGATCCGATCGATCGGCTGGTGATCGCCAACGGGCCCCATCCGGTAACGTTCCAGCGCGCGATCGTCGACGATCCGGCGCAGCGGATAGCCAGCGCCTATATCCCAAAGTTGAAGGCCGAAAACGCAGAAAAACGGCTTGCGGAGGACGGCTATCGCCGTCTGCTGAACATGATGGAAGGTTTTTCGAACTGTGATTTTCTCGACGAGGAAAAACGACGGGCCTATCGCGACGCCTGGAGCGAGCCCGGCGCGCTGACCGCCATGCTGAACTGGTATCGCGCATCGCCCGTGATCGTTCCGGCGGAAGGCGAGGAGGTGGCCGATGTGCCGCTGCTCGACATCGACCCGGAGCGGGTGCGCGTGCGAATGCCGCATCTTCTGATCTGGAGCGAGGAGGATGCCGCGTTGCGTCCGTCCGTGATCGACGGCCTGGAAAATTATGTGGACGATCTGCGGCAGGTGTTCGTGCCGGGCGCGGGCCATTGGGTGCTGCATGAGAAGCCGCAAAAGGTCGCCGAACTGATGCGGGCATTCCTCGGCGAAGCCTCGTGAGTTCGGTCACGAGTGTCGCAGATTATCCCGCATGTTTTGATCTCGCTCTTGCAGTCTTTGGCTTTGTCTTCGCGACCGCTTGATGTATCGCCTGCGACGATCAACAGGGAGAAGACAGCATGGCCGACATTGCGGCCGGTGAGATGACGCCGCCGAAACCTGCCATCGTCCTGGTCGAGCCGCAACTCGGCGACAATATCGGCATGGTCGCGCGGGCGATGGCCAATTTCGGCCTTTCCGATCTGCGCCTCGTCACGCCGCGCGATGGCTGGCCGAACGAGCGGGCGCGCGCCACGGCGTCCAAGGCTGATCATGTGATCGATGCCGCGCGGGTCTATGATGACCTCGCGAGCGCCATCGCCGATCTCAATTTCGTGCTGGCGACGACGGCGCGTCAGCGCGACGGGCACAAGGAAGTGCTTGGCCCGGTCGAGGCCTGCCAGCGGATCGGCACACTGGGCGAGGGCGGTTCGCGGAGCGGCATTTTGTTCGGCCGGGAGCGCTGGGGTCTCGAAAATGAGGAGATCGGCCAGGCCGATGCCATCGTCACCTTTCCGGTCGATCCGGCCTTCGCCTCTCTCAACATCGCCCAGGCCGTGCTGCTGATGGCGTATGAACTGTCGCGTGGGCGCAGCGCGCAGACCAACTTCTCGGCGCCCGAACGGGAGCCGGCGCAGAAGCAGGTTCTGAACGCCATGTTCGACTGGCTGGAGCCGGCGCTCGACCAGCGCGGCTATTTCCGCACCGAGCAGAAAAAGCCCAAAATGATGGAGAACCTTCGCGCCGTCCTGACGCGGCCGGGTTTCTCCGCCGACGAGATCGCCGTGCTGCGCGGCGTCTTCACCGCGCTCGACCGGTTCCGCCCACGCAAAACGCAAAGCGAAGGCGACGATCGGTGACGACAAAAGGCACGATCCTCTATTTCGACAGCGGGATCGGCGGCCTGTCGGTCGTCAAGGAAGCCCGCATTCTGCTGCCGGATTATCGGTCGATCTATGTGGCGGACGATGCGGCGTTTCCCTATGGCGCTTGGGAAGAGGCCACGCTGCTGGAGCGCATGGCCGGTCTGTTCGGCCAGCTGATCGAGGAGCACCGCCCGGATCTGATCGTCATCGCCTGCAACACGGCCTCGACACTTGCTATCGACGCACTGCGCGACGCCTTTCCCGACCAGGCGTTCGTCGGCACCGTCCCGGCCATCAAGCCGGCGGCTGAGCGTACGGTCTCCGGTCTCATTTCAGTCCTTGCCACGCCGGGCACGGTGAAGCGGCAATATACGCGCGACCTGATCGATCGTTATGCAAGCTGCGTGCATGTGCGGCTTGTCGGCAGCGAGAAGCTGGCCGCGCTGGCGGAAAATTACATGCGAACCGGCTTTGTCGATGAGAGTGCAGTTCGCGAGGAAATCGCCCAGTGCTTCGTCGAACGGGACGGCAGACGAACCGACATCGTCGTGCTGGCCTGCACGCATTATCCGTTTCTGGCGAACCGGATGCGCAAGGTCGCGCCCTGGCCGGTGGACTGGATCGATACCTCCGAGGCCATTGCGCGACGGGCTCTGAATCTCATTACCGAGATGAAGCCGGATAACTTTTCGGATGCACCGGATCTGGCCGTCTTCACCTCGGGCCGGACGCCGCAGGAACTGCGGCGGCTGGCGCAGGGTTTCGGCTTTCAGGTTCGCACGGGGCCCTGACCGTCACCGGTTGAACAGGAAGGCCGTGCCGATCACCACCAGAACCGCGCCGGCAAACGCCCCTGCGGCGGGCCGCTCGCGGGTGGTGATCCACAGGAGCGGCAGGATCAGGACCGGCGTCGTCGCCGTCAGCGTCGAGACGATCCCGACCTCGCCGCCGATCAGCGCGAACAGAACCAGTGTCATGCCGAGCGCCATGGCAAGCAAAGAGGACAGCACCACGACAACCAATGTCCGCCGATCCAACGGCGCTTGCTGGCGTGTTGACCGGACGAACAGCATCAGAATGCTGAGGGCGATCGCGCCCGTGGCGAGGCGGACGAGGGATGCGGCGATGGGGTCGACGCCGGTCTCCATGATGGGACGCGCGATCAGCGATGCGGCAGCCTGACAGAAGGCCGCGATCAGCCCCAGCGCCACACCGACTTCGAGGCGGCCATGGGTGGTCTCGAAAATGTGCCGCTGGCTTGCACGACGTCCGAACAGCACGGCCAGAATGACGCCGATCAGCGTCAGGCCGATGCCGAAGATGGCGAAGGATTTCAGCCGTTCGTCCAGCACCACCCAGCCGAGAATGACGGCCATGGGCGCGTTCAGCGAAAACAGAATGGCCGTCAGCCGGGGACCGAGGCGGTTCATGGTGGCGAACAGCGCCCAGTCGCCCAGAAAGATGCCGATGATGCCGGACAGAATGAGGCCGCCGGTCGCGTTGAGTGAAAGCGTTGCCCAGGTTCCGGCAAAGAGAACCCAGGCTCCGAAGAGAACCGAGACGATCACCAGCCGAAGCTGCACGAAGGCGACTGCACCGAGCCGGGTGGAGGGACCATGCGAGATGATTCCGGCAAAGGCCCAACAAAGGGCTGCGCTCAACGCGGCCAGTTCGTAGATCATGTTGCGGTCGCCTTCACTCGCCTCCGGCGGGCAGCCTGAGAAGCTGGCTCTTGTCGATGAGGTTCGCGCGGAAGTCCAGCGCGGGATTGCCACGAATGGTCTTTACAGTGTGGTTCGCGATCACCGGTTTCGGCGCAATACGGAGGACGGGCCGTTGTTACAGACGTGTCACGCAGCTGAGGTAGTCGAACAGCCGAACGCGAGAACCGTCTTGCAGAACGAGGAGTCGATCATGTCGAAAATCATTCAAACGCCAACCGAAAAACGCGAAGCCACCGAAGATGTCGGCCGCAATATCGCCGACAATCCGACCATGGGCGACATCATCAACCGCCGTTATTCCCGCCGTGGTTTTCTGCAGGGCACGCTGGCGACGAGCGCCATTGCCGTGACCGTCAGCCCGCTGGCCTTGATGGCGGCGGGGGATGCGCAGGCCGAAGGGATGAGCACCTTCTCCTTCGACGAGATCGCTGCCGGTGTGGACGAGACCCATCATGTCGCACCGGGCTACAACGCCAAGGTCCTGCTGCGCTGGGGCGACCCCGTCCTTGCCGATGCGCCGGAGTTCGATCCGAACAACCAGTCCGCCGCCGCGCAGGAAAAGCAGTTCGGCTACAATAACGACTATGTCGGCTTCATCCCGCTGGATGGCAGCGACGATCGCGGCCTGCTGGTCGTCAATCATGAATACACCAACCCCGAACTGATGTTTCCGGGCGCGGCTGTCGAGCGCGACGACGAGATCGTTATCGACGAGTGGACCAAGGAGATGGTCGACATCGAAATGGCCGCCCATGGCGGAACGGTCATCGAAATCCAGAAGGGCGAGGACGGCTCGTGGTCGCCGGTGCGCGACAGTGCGAAGAACCGTCGCATCAGCGTCAGCACGCCAATGGAAATTTCCGGCCCTGCCGCCGGCCACCCACGCCTGCAGACCAGTGCCGATGCCAGCGGACGCAAGGTGTTCGGTACGATCAACAATTGCGCCGGCGGCGTGACCCCATGGGGCACCTACCTCATGGCTGAGGAAAACACGCACGGCTATTTCCTTGGCGAACTGCCGGCCGATCACAAGGAAGCGGCCAATTACGAGCGCATGGGCGTGCCCGGCGGCTGGTACAATTGGGGCAAGTTCCACGACCGGTTCGACCTGTCCAAGGAGCCGAACGAGCCGAACCGCTTCGGCTGGATCGTCGAAGTCGACCCCATGAACCCCGACGCCACGCCGAAGAAGCGCACCGCGCTCGGCCGTTTCAAGCACGAAGGTTGCGAGACAATCCGCAACAAGGACGGCCGCGCCGTCTCCTATTCGGGTGACGATGAACGCTTCGATTACGTCTATAAATTCGTGTCGAGCGGCACGATCGACGACGAGAACCGCGAAGCGAACATGGATCTTCTGGACGACGGCACGCTCCATGTCGCACGGTTCGATGAAGACGGTACGGTGGAATGGATGCCGCTCATCCATGGCGAAGGGCAGTTGACGGCCGAGAACGGTTTCGAGAGCCAGGCCGACGTTCTGATCGAGACGCGTCGTGCCGCCGATCTTCTGGGCGCGACCAAGATGGACCGGCCCGAGGATGTTCAGCCCAACACCGAGACCGGCAAGGTCTATGTCATGCTGACCAACAATACCAAGCGCAAGGAAGGCGATACGAACGCGGCCAATCCGCGCCCCGAAAACGCCTTCGGTCATATCATCGAGATCAGCGAGACCGATGGCGATTTCGCTTCGACCAAATCGACCTGGGGCATCCTGCTGAAATGCGGCGATCCGTCGATTGCCGAAGTGGGCGCGACCTTCTCTCCGGCGACAACCGAAGATGGCTGGTTCGGCATGCCGGACAATTGCGCGATCGATGCCGATGGCCGCCTCTGGGTTTCGACGGACGGCAACAGCGAAAAGAAGACCGGCCGGACGGATGGCCTCTGGGCTGTGGGAACGGAAGGCGAGGACCGCGCCACGTCGCGTCTGTTCTTCCGCTGCCCGGTCGGCGCGGAAATGTGCGGCCCGGTCTTCACGCCAAAAGGCGAAACGCTTTTCCTGGCTGTCCAGCATCCGGGCGATGACGGGCTGGCGACTTTCGAAAACCCGGCCACGCGCTGGCCGGACTTCAAGGACAATCTGCCGGTGCGTCCGTCCGTCGTGGTCGTCACGAAAGAAGGCGGCGGCAAGATCGGCATCTGATCCGAAGCCACATCTGCCGATTCGAACCGGAGCCGCGCATGGTCATGGGATCATGCGCGGTTCTTTGTTGGCCCGCTCTCTTTCGAGCCGTGACATCGCCTGAATTTAAGTCGAAGATCGTTCAAAGAAGGCACGGGGGACCGACATGGAAATCAAACGCAGCGGATCGCAGCCATCGAAAGCCGCACCCGGCGAATGGTTCACCGGCACGGTGCGGATGGACCCGTTGCATGAGCCGCCCGATCCGGCGCGGGTCGGCATGGTTCTGGTCACCTTCGAGCCGGGGGCACGAACGAACTGGCATACCCATCCGCTCGGCCAGACGCTGATCGTCACCGCGGGGTGCGGCTGGGTGCAACGCGAAGGCGGCCCGGTCGAAACGATCTCGCCGGGTGATGTGATCTGGTTTGCACCGGGCGAAAAGCACTGGCACGGCGCGACCGCAACGGCGGCCATGAGCCATATCGCCATCCACGAAAAGCTGGATGGGCGAACCGTGGACTGGCTGGAACCGGTCGATGATACGGCGTATGAGGAAGGCGCTTCCAAATCGCTGTACGAAACGCGCTGATTGTTGACAGCGGCGCCGTTTCTTTCTAGAGGCAGGCCATCACCGGCTCTTTTGCGAGGGCCGGTGTTTCATTGACGTGTCCCGTGGCCTTCTACCGCAAAGCGTGCGTGGGTCGGCCTGTCAGTCCGAGAGATCGGGCAGAGGAGGGCGCGTTTCCTTCGACCATTACTTGAAGTCGTGGTCAGAACGTATTGATAGGGAAATGCGATGAGCAAGCGCGAATCTGCGAAATACAAACTCGATCGCCGCATGGGCGAGAACATCTGGGGCCGCCCGAAATCGCCGGTGAACCGCCGCGAATACGGCCCCGGCCAGCACGGTCAGCGCCGCAAGGGCAAGCTGTCCGATTTCGGCGTACAGCTGCGCGCCAAGCAGAAGCTCAAGGGCTTCTACGGCGACATCTCCGAAAAGCAGTTCCGCCACATCTATGATGAAGCCGTGCGCCGCAAAGGCGATACGCCGGACAATCTGATCGGCCTGCTCGAAAGCCGTCTGGATGCCGTCGTCTATCGCGCGAAGTTCGTTCCGACCGTTTTCGCGGCGCGCCAGTTCGTCAATCACGGCCATGTTCTGGTCAATGGCAAGCGCGTGAACATTCCGTCCTATCGTTGCCGCGCCGGTGACGTGGTCGAGGTTCGCGAAAAGTCCAAGCAGAACGTCGCGGTTCTGGAAGCGGCCCAGCTCGCAGAGCGCGACGTGCCGGATTATGTCGAAGCCGATCACAACAAGATGACCGCGACCTTCGTGCGCGTGCCGAGCCTGAACGACGTGCCCTACGCCGTCGTTATGGAGCCGAACCTGGTCGTCGAATTCTATTCGCGCTAAGCGCGGACATCTATTGAATTTGGGAGAAGGGCTGCCATTCGGCGGCCCTTTTCGTTATGGGCTGATGGAAGACAGTCAGTTCGGCAAACGATATGGATCGACCAGTGACGACCAAAGCAATCGACGCAAACGAGGGCTGCCACCCGCTCTTTCGGCGGGCACCTGGATCGGTTGAATTCAACAAACTCCGCAAACGGCTGATCCGTCAGGTTAGGCAGGTTCTGGACGATTACAGTATGGTGCGGCCCGGCGAGCGCTGGCTGGTTGCGCTATCGGGCGGCAAGGACAGTTACGGCCTGTTGGCGATCCTCCTGGATCTCAACTGGCGGGGTCTGTTGCCAGTCGAGATTCTGGCCTGCAATCTGGATCAGGGCCAGCCGAACTTTCCGAAACATGTCCTTCCGAATTGGCTAAACACCAACGGCATCGCCCACCGGATCGAATATCGCGACACTTACTCCGTCGTCACCGACAAGCTGCCTGACAATGCGACCTATTGCTCGCTCTGCTCGCGGCTGCGGCGCGGCCATCTCTACCGGATCGCGCGGGAGGAAGGGTGTTCGGCGCTGGTCCTCGGCCATCATCGCGAAGACATTCTGGAGACCTTCCTGTTGAACCTCTTTCACGGCGGACGGCTCGCTGCAATGCCGCCGAAACTGCTGAACGACGAGGGCGATGTAGAAGTGCTGCGCCCACTCGCCTTATGCGCCGAGGCGGACATGGCAAAGCTGGCGGAGGCGCTGGCCTTTCCGATCATACCCTGCGATCTGTGCGGCTCGCAGGACGGCTTGCAGCGCAATGCCATGAAGGCGATGCTCGACGATATCGAACAGCGTATGCCGGGCCGTAAGGACACGATGATCCGGGCGCTCGCCAATATCCGACCCAGTCAGATGCTCGATCGGAATCTTTTCGATTTTGTCGGACTGGCGGCGCCGTCTGCGGTAGCCAGGGCAGCCGACGCGGCCGAATAAGCCTTAGCGCTCGCCACTGCCGAAGAGGTGGCCTCGTTCGCCGATCAGGATGATTGCCAGCGTAGAGATTGAGACAACGGCGAAGCCGATCGCGACCGGCACCAGGTCGCCATTCCAGAGCTGGCCGACGATCGTGCCGACAATGCCGCCGATCACCGTCTGGCTGAAGCCCAGAATCGATGATGCGGACCCTGCGACTTCGCCGACCTCTTCCATAGCCAGCGAATTGAAGTTCGCCCCCATCAGTCCGAAGCTCACCATGATGAGGGTGGATAGAACCATGAAAAGCCAAAGCGGAACGTCGATGGTGGCCGCCAGTACGACGAAGCAGAGCGTCGTCGCGATCTGGACGCAAAGGGCCGTATGCGAAATCACCTTCTGGCCGAGCTGTCGGACGAGCCGCGAATTGGCGTAAGCCGTGGCAGCCATGAAGCTCGCGATGATGGCGAAAGCGATCGGAAACCAACTGCCGAGACCGTAATATCCATCCAAAATCGGCTGGGCGATATTGATATAAGCGAACAGAACGGAGAACGCGCCGGCGGCAGCGAACGCGTACCAGAAGGTGGAATGGGTCGTAACCACTATACGGAAGGCTTCCAGCACGCCTCTTGCCGTCAGGGGGCGGCGCTTCTCCATCGGAAGCGTCTCCGGCATCCGGAACCAGGTCCAGAAACCCGAAATGAGCGCGATGAGCGCCATCGCGGCGAAGATCCACTCCCAATCGGCGAAAATCACGATAATTTCGCCGGCCATCGGGGCGACCACCGGCACGATCATGAAAACCATCAGGACCAGGCTCATCGTGGATGCCATGGCGCGGCCCGAATGGGTGTCACGTATAATCGATAGCGCGATGATCCGCGTGGATGCTGCGCCGATACCCTGAACGACCCGGGCGACGAGTAGCCATTCATAGGTCGGGGCGAGGGCGCCCGCCGCAGCGCAGAGAATATAGGCAGAGATACCGAAAACGATCGGCATTTTACGGCCGAACCGGTCCGATATCGGCCCGAAAATCGGTTGCGCCGCGCCGAAGCCGATCAGATAGGCCAAGATCGTGAACTGGGTGTCGGTGGCGTCCTGAAGCTGAAAGCTGTCGGCGATCGGGCGGAAGGCTGGCAGAATGATATCGATGGCCAGGGCATTGAGCGCCATCAGCAGCGCCAGAATGGACACGAACTCCGCTCGACCAATGCCGTTTGGAAGCGCGGACATTCCAGCATTGGGCGATGCGTCCGGCAATTCAGCCGTCTGGTTGTTATAATTGCCGGTCGTCTGGTCCATGAGAACGCCCTGGCCGCGATGCGGCATAAGTTCCACTCACTCCAAAAAAAGCCACAGGCGCCGGAGATCCGACGCCTGTCTGCACATTCTGGCTGATATTGCTGGAGGCTTTTACGCGGCGCCTTTCACCGCGATATTGTTTTCGGCGAAATGGCTTTGCAGTTCGCCGGCCTGGAACATGTCTCGGATAATGTCGCAACCGCCGACGAACTCACCCTTCACGTAAAGCTGAGGGATAGTGGGCCAGGATGAGAATTCCTTGATCCCTTGACGAAGTTCGTCCGAAGACAGGACGTTGATGCCCTTATATTCCACGCCGAGATAATCGAGAATCTGAACGACCTGGCCCGAAAATCCACACTGCGGAAAGCCCGGCGTCCCCTTCATGAACAGTACAACGTCGTTGTTCTTGACTTCGTTCTCGATCCAGTCGTTGGTCTCGGCCATCATCGGCTCCTCATCTGAGCGGCCCTGCCGCTTGAACATCGTGTTGCTGAAATAGTCCTTCGGCGCACGGGACTCAAGTCGCCGCGTCTACCGTGAACGCTCAGCCCTTGGCTTCCGGAACACTTGTCTGCAGGGCAAGGGCATGCAACTCGCCGCCCATTTTGCCTTTCAGCGCCTGATAGACCATCTGGTGCTGCGCCACGCGGCTCTTGCCGCGAAAGGCCTCCGAGACGACCTCCGCCGCGTAGTGATCGCCATCGCCCGCCAGATCGCGAATCGTGACCTCCGCATCCGGCAGCGCTTCCTCGATCAGGCGTTGAATATCACCAGCGTTCATCGGCATCGGCGCCACGCTCCTCTCATCGTTCGCCAAGCAGACCATGCCGGCGGATCGTTTGCAATCTGGTTCCGTTTCACTCCGCGGCAGCCGGGCGGTCGACCGCTTCATGGCCAGCCATATAGTCCGGGAACCAGCTTTCGTGCGCCGCTTTCATGCTAGCGACATCGAGTTCGATGATGTCCGTCACCATGAACGCACTTCCGCCGGCTCTGCCAAGCCGCCGCACCGGTACATCCGCACCGGCAGCATTACTTTCAAATTCATCTGCGCCATCGGCGGGCGCCGCAACGACGTAGCGCGCCTGATCCTCGCCGAACAGCCGTGCGCGGACCGGGTCTTCCCCCAGATTGTCGATGACGACGCCCAATGAAGCGCCCATCGCCATCTCCGCGAGGGTCACGGCGAGGCCCCCGGAAGAGATGTCGTGGCAGGCGGACAGCTGGCCGGAACGGATTGCGCTGCGCACGAAAAGTCCGTGTTTCTTTTCTTTTTCCAGATCGACCGGCGGCGGCGGGCCGTCAATCTTCAGGGCGACATCGCGCAGAAAGGCCGATTGGCCAAGATGATACCCATCATCGCCGACGAGAAACAGAACATCGCCATCCTTCATCATGTCGATGCGCGCCATGATGTTCCAGTCGTCCAGGAGGCCGACCCCGGCGATGGTCGGCGTCGGCAGGATCGCCACGCCATTGGTCTCATTATAGAGACTGACATTGCCGGAAACGATGGGAAAGGCGAGCGCCTCGCAGGCTTCGCCGATACCTTCGATCGCACCGACAAGTTGTCCCATGATCTGCGGCTTTTCCGGATTGCCGAAATTGAGGTTGTCAGTCGCGGCGAGAGGCTCGGCGCCCGTGGCGTTGATGTTGCGCCAGCATTCGGCGACGGCCTGCTTGCCGCCTTCATAGGGGTTGGCTTCGACATAGCGGGGGGTGACGTCGGATGAGAAGGCAAGCGCCTTTGTCTCGTGACCCTCTACGCGGACGACGCCGGCATCGCCGCCGGGGCGCACCAGCGTGTTGCCCTGAATCATGGTGTCGTACTGCTCCCACACCCAGCGGCGCGAGGAGCCATTGGCGCTGCCGAGAAGCGTCATCAACGCCTCGCCGTAATCCTGCGGCGGCGCGATGTGCTCGACCTCGAGCGGTGGGATCGCTGGCGTCCTGACGTGCGACCGATCGTATTCCGGCGCCTCGTCGCCCAGTTCCTTGATGGGCAGATTGGCGACCTCCGCGCCGCCTATGAGGACGCGGAACCGCAAATCGTCGGTGGTCTTGCCGACAATGGCGAAATCCAGGCCCCATTTGCGGAAAATGGCGGCGGCTTCTTCTTCCTTCTCCGGACGCAGCACCATGAGCATGCGCTCCTGGCTTTCCGACAGCATCATCTCATAGGCGGTCATCGCGTCTTCGCGCACCGGTACGTCGTCGAGATTGAGTTCGATGCCGAGATTGCCCTTGGCGCCCATCTCCACCGCCGAGCAGGTGAGGCCCGCCGCGCCCATGTCCTGAATAGCGATGACTGCGCCGGTCTGCATCAGTTCTAGGCAGGCTTCCAGCAGGCATTTTTCGGTGAAGGGGTCGCCGACCTGAACGGTCGGGCGCTTCTCCTCGATGGATTCATCGAACTCCGCGGAAGCCATGGTCGCACCGCCAACGCCATCGCGACCCGTTTTCGCGCCGAGATAGACGACCGGTAGGCCAACGCCCTTGGCTTCGGAAAGAAAGATCGCATCGGCTTTGGCGAGGCCCGCCGCGAAAGCGTTGACCAGAATGTTGCCATTGTAGCGGGAGTCGAATTCCACTTCGCCGCCGACGGTCGGCACACCGAAGGAATTGCCGTAGCCGCCGACGCCGGCGACGACGCCTGCCACCAGATGGCGCGTCTTTGGATTGTCGGGTGCGCCGAAGCGCAGTGCGTTCATGGCCGCGATAGGCCGCGCGCCCATCGTGAAGACGTCTCGCAGAATGCCGCCGACGCCGGTCGCCGCGCCCTGATAGGGCTCGATATAGGAGGGATGGTTGTGGCTCTCCATCTTGAAGACCACGACATCGCCGTCTCCAATATCGACCACGCCCGCGTTTTCGCCCGGCCCCTGAAGAACGCGCGGACCGGTGGTCGGCAATGTCCGCAGCCATTTCTTCGATGATTTGTAGGAACAGTGCTCGTTCCACATAGCCGAAAAAATGCCGAGCTCCGTCAGCGTCGGTTCGCGGCCGATCAGATCGAGAATGCGTTCATATTCGTCAGGTTTCAGCCCGTGCGAAGCCACCAGCTCCGGTGTCACGGGCGTTTCCTTCGAAGCGTTCATCAACAGATTCTCCAGCCGGTCAGAAGCGTGTCCTCTGCTACAGCGTGCGACCGCCTGGAACAAGGCGGAAGGGCGCTGAGAAAAGTCGGCGCAGCTGCCTTATGCAAAGGTTTCGTAGGCAGCCGCGCCATGCTGAAGCAGTCCGGCAAGCAACGACAGACCTTGTTCCAGCGTTTCTCGTTCCGTGATGGCCGAGATGCCGATCCTGACCCGATGCAACTGCGTTTCGGAGCGGACAGGTTTGTACTCATCCTCTCCGTCGATGCGGATGCCATGGGCTTCCGCCGCTTTGACGAAGCTAGCAGAACTCCACTGTTCCGGCATCTTCAGCCAGATAAATGGCAGGTGCGGGTTCGACGCGAACTCAAACCCGTTGAGATGGCGGCCAACAAGTTCATGCCTTGCAGCCAGCTCGGCGCGAACACGGTCACGGATATCGTTGGCAATGCCGCTGAGAACCAGTTCGGCACCGAGCTGAGCCAGAAGAAAGGGCTTCGGTCCGGCCAACAATTTATGGGCTGAAGCGGCTCGAGGCGCCTGGCCGGGCGGACAACTCATCCAGCCGACGCGAAGACCGGCGGCGACCGCTTTCGACAAGCTCGACAAATGGAACGTCCGCTCCGGAGCCAAGGCAGCAAGCGGGGGCAGATTGTCGGTCAGCAGCGATCCGTAGACATTGTCTTCAATGATCCAAACATTGTGCCGGCGGGCGATGTCGACGATTTCGTGCCGTCGCGCTTCCGTCATTCTTACATGTGTCGGGTTATGTGCCGCCGGCATCAAAAAGACGGCTCGAGGATGCTGCCGGGCGCAAAGGCGTTCGAAATCATCCGGGCGTAGACCTTCGCCGTCGCTCTGACTGGCGATGGGAATCCGGCCGATCAGCCCGATAGCCTGTGCCGCACATTTATAGGTGGGGGTTTCCATCACGATTCGCTCGCCGGGCGCGGCAACCGTCGCCATGGCCGCAAGGATCGCCGGATCGGCGCCCTGCGTTGCGAAGGTCGATGACGGGTTCGGTGTCCAGCCGCCGGTCGTCATCCATTGCGCGCCGGCGTCCGACCATGAGCGTGGGAGCCGGCGGACATAATCGATGGCGCGATGCTCGTCCTTGGCAAGAATGCGCTCCATGATGGGCGTCAAAAGCTCGGTCTGCCCGACGCTCGGTGCAGATGTGGAGGAAAGAATCATCGGCCTGGTCTGCGGGGTGTCCGGTCGTTCCCTGCCAAGCATCGCGAAGATCGGTTCGCTACTCGCCTTGAGATGGGCACTATCCTGAAATTCGCCGTTCCGCACGAATGTGCCGCGTCCGACCTCACCTGTTAGAAGACCGCGTTCGCGCGCTGTCTGATAGGCTCGTGTCACCGTACCGAGTGTGACCCCGAGATCGAAGGCGAGATTGCGTTGCGGCGGCAGTTTCGATCCCGGTGGCAACTCCTCCGAGATGATCGCCTCTTCGATGGCATCAGCCAGGCGCAGATAGATCGGTTGACGGCTTTCATGAAGCTTCGGAACCCAATCAGTCATCGATACAATTCCACTTTCGTATAGTACAATTATCGTGTTCCAGGGACAATTTCAAATATTGTCACCCAAGTCAATCCACGTATTGTCGTATTCGCTACCAAGAAATGTGAGGCTTGAAGGAATTGAACGATGGCAATAGATACAATGACGAGGAATTGTGCTGATCGGTGCCTGCCGCAGGTCAGCGTTCGCGGAAACGGCTTCGACCTGCGCTGGCTCAGCCCCTACGCGGTTGTTGCCACCGTTCTTACATTTCTAGCCAAACGCCGCAGCCGCATTGCGCTGGCTCGGCTTGGCGACGATGAATTGACGGATATCGGCGTCACACGGGATCAGGCGCTGCGCGAGGCAGAGCGAGTTCTATGGCGCGGCGACTGGTACACGTGATGGAGCGGACGGGCGTCATAGTGCCCGTCCATAGCCTTGGAGGCATCGACCGACCCTTAGCAGTCGATGTCGCCGCTGCCCCAGCGCACAATGTCTCGATTGATCCTGCCAGCCAGTGGCGTGTTCTGCACCGGACCATAGGCGTCGATCTGGCGCGAGCTGGCTTCGATGACCAGTTCCGGCAAGCCGGCGGTCTGGCCCAGGCGCAACAGTAAAATGCGTGGTTTTCCGGTCCGCGTATCGAGTTCCGGCACGACCCGGTACGCTCGGAAAGCCGGGTCGCCGCTCTTCATCCAGCAACGCTGCGCCGTATCATTGATGCGCTGAAGAATCGGAACAGAAGAATCTGACGTCGGCGGCGTGTCGGTTGTCGAGCAACCGCCGGCAAGCGCCAGAATTGTCGTAAAACAGAGAGCGGACCGGTTCATCAACGCGACCTTACCGTCCACCGATCGATCAAGCGAGTGCCAGATCAAGGGCGCTTTCGAAAATGCCGCGGCCATGGTCGCCGCCATGAGCGGGCTCGATCAGGTTTTCCGGGTGCGGCATCATGCCGAGAATATTGCCCGAGGCGTTGAGGATGCCGGCGATGTCGTTCACGGATCCGTTGGGATTAGTGCCGTTGGCGTAGCGGAACACCACCCGATGCTCGCCTTTCAGCCGCGCCAGCGTTTCATCGTCGGCGCAGTAATTACCATCATGATGGGCGACGGGGCACCGAATGATCTGGCCTTGCTCGTAGCGGTTGGAAAAGGCCGTTTGCGCGTTGGCCACTTCCAGTTCCACTTCCTTGCAGACGAAATTGAGATTGGCGTTGCGCATCAACGCGCCGGGCAGGAGCCCCATTTCCAGCAGGATCTGGAAACCGTTGCAGACACCCATGATGCGGGTACCGGCTTTCGCGCGTTCGGCCACAGCGCGCATAACGGGCATTCGCGCGGCGATGGCACCGCATCGCAGATAATCGCCATAGGAGAATCCACCGGGAATGACGATCAGGTCGATATCGGACGGTATCGACGTTTCGGTCTGCCAGATGGTCGTCGGCGCCCGGCCGGATATTTTTGTCAACGCCGCGATCATGTCGCGGTCCCGGTTCAGGCCGGGAAGAAGAATGACAGCGGCTTTCATGGCTTTCAAAGAATCTCGATCGCGTAATTCTCGATGACGGTGTTGGCCAGCAACTGTTCACACATGGCCGTCAGATCCGTCTCGGCTTTTTCCTTGTCGTCATGGGCCAGTTCGACATCGAACACCTTGCCCTGCCGGACGCCGCCGACGCCCTCGAAACCGAGCGTTCCGAGCGCGCCTTCAATGGCCTTGCCCTGTGGGTCCAGAACCCCCTTCTTGAGGGTGACGGTGATGCGGGCCTTCATTCTCTCATGGTCTCCATCGATATTGAGGCACGGATTGCGGTATCCGTCGGACCGGTCAGTGCAGCGATCCGTCGGGATTGCCGTCATTGGACGACACCAGAACCGGACCCTTGCCACGATTGCCGTTTTCCTCGGTCAGGATTCCGAGTCGCTTGGCGACTTCGCGATAGGCTTCCAAGAGGCCGCCCATATCGCGGCGGAAGCGGTCCTTGTCCATTTTCTCCTGCGTCGCAATATCCCACAGCCGGCAGCTATCGGGCGAGATTTCGTCGGCCAGGATAATCCGCATCATGTCGTTTTCCCAAAGGCGGCCCATCTCGATCTTGAAGTCGACCAGCTGGATGCCGACGCCCAGAAACATGCCGGAAAGAAAATCGTTGATACGAATGGCAAGCGCCATGATGTCATCGAGTTCCTGAGGGCTTGCCCAGCCGAATGCGGTGATATGCTCTTCTGACACGAGTGGATCGTCCAGCGGATCGCTTTTGTAGTAGAACTCGATGATCGAGCGCGGCAGCATCGTGCCCTCGTCAATGCCGAGCCGCTTGGCAAGCGAGCCGGCGGCAACATTGCGCACCACCACTTCCAGCGGCACGATTTCGACCTCGCGGATCAGCTGTTCGCGCATGTTGAGCCGTTTGATGAAGTGTGTGGGCACGCCGATGCGGTTGAGATGGGTGAAGATGTACTCGCTGATGCGATTGTTGAGCACGCCCTTGCCGTCGATCACCTCATGCTTTTTCGCATTGAAGGCCGTGGCGTCGTCCTTGAAAAACTGGACGAGTGTGCCCGGCTCGGGGCCTTCATAGAGAATCTTGGCCTTGCCCTCGTAGATACGCCGGCGACGGTTCATGAAATCTGGCCTTTACAATGTGACCCGCTATGGTTCGGGTGCGGCATACGCACTTTGCGGGTGGTTTCGCGCTTCCTGTAGCGCAATCTTGAGGGCGGCTCAATCTGTGTCAGGCGGTGGGCTGCCGCTTCGCCTGGGGAAAGAGCGTCATCTTTTGCCCGTCCAAACCTTTTCTGCGCTGTGCGGTGCGGCTATCTACACGGGATGAAGGCCGGCATCGCCGGTCGCCGAAACATAGAGGATGCGCCGATGGTCAGCATGAACGATCGCGAGAAGGGTTACGAGGCCAAGTTCGCTCACGACGAGGAATTGCGGTTCAAGGCCACCGTCCGTCGCAACAGGCTGCTCGGCTATTGGGTGGCGGACCAAACCGGCAAGGAAGGCGACGAACGGGAGGCTTACGCCAAGGAAGTGATCGCGGCCGATTTCGAAGAGGCTGGCGACGAGGATGTGTTCCGCAAGCTGCGCGGCGACCTGCCGGGCGAGGTGTCCGACACCGACATCCGTGCGAAAATGCAGGAATTGCTGGCCCAGGCCGTGATGGACGTCGAAAAGAGCTGAGGCTGGCAGAACCGCCATTGCGCAAAGCGACTTCGCGGCGCGTCGATAACCGACAGGCCGGGGCCATTCGCCTCGGCCTTTTTCATGGCCGGTGTCGGTTAGTCTGGCAGACGCGCAATAAAGCGCGCGAAGGTGAGCGAGCCTTCCGGCCAGGGGCCGTGACCACTCTCCTCGTCGATCCGGCCGATCTCGCCGCCGTCGATCAGCAGAGACCCCCATGCGCCAGCCAGATCCTCGATCGTTTCATAGGGACAGAGCGGGTCGTTGCGGCTGGCCACCACGATGGACGGAAAGGGAAAGGGGTCGCGCCGATACGGTCCGAACAGCGTGGGGTCTTCGCCCGCGTCCTCCGCAAGGGCTGGCGGCGCAACCAGAAAAGCCCCTCTGACGTGATCCGGTAAGTTCGGCGCCGCCAAGGCGGCGGCTCCCGCTCCTAGTCCGTGTCCGACCAGAACGAGCGGCCCGTCAGTTTCCTCGACGGTGCTGCTCAGCATCGACAACCAGCTATCCGCAGACGGATCGGACGTATCGACGGGTACGATTTTGCCTGTCGATAGTTTTGCCTGCCAGCGTTTGAGCCAGTGACCGTCGCCGGTGCGGCCTTCGTCGGGCAGAAAAAGAATGGTTGCGCTCTTTGCTTTCATCCGGGCCAGATAGGCTTCCGGATCCGTTGGCGCAACTGCATAGGGCGAGCGTAGCGTCGCCATTTTGCGTCACCATGACGTTCGGAAGACTTGCCCGGCTGTCGTGAACGGGCCAAGAGAAAATGCGGCTGCCGCCGCGCCAAATGGGACGATATTTCCATGCCAATCGGCCATATCCTGCTGGCGGTCAGCGTCGCGGCCATCTACGGTCTTGCATTCGTAGCCATCCGCATCGGTGTCGACGAGATACCGCCGCTGTTGCTGACGGGCTACCGCTATTTCTTCGCGGCGCTGCCGCTGGTCTTCTTCGTGCCCGTGCCGAAGATCGCGTGGCGCTGGCCGATTGCCTTCGGGGTGATGCAGGGCGCCGTGATGTTCGGGCTCCTCTTCATGTCGATCGCGTTCGGCCTGCCGCCGGGCCTGGCCTCGGTCGTGGTGCAGATGCAGGTCTTCTTCACCATCGTTTTCGCTGCCATTTTCATGAAAGAGAGCGTGCGCCCGATGCAGGCGCTCGGCGCAATAACGGCGCTGGTCGGGATCGTCGCCATCGGCGTCGGGCGGGCCAACATCGCGCCCATCCTGCCGTTTGTCCTGTGCATCGCCGCCGCTGCCGCGTGGGGCATCGCCAATATGATCGCCAAGATCATGCCGCCGACCGAGCCGCTACCCTTCGTGGCGTGGTCGTCGCTGGCCGCGCCGCTGCCATTGTTCCTGGCCTCCATGGCGCTGGAGGGCACGCGCTTCGGCCTGCCCGACCAGATGCCGAGCCTGCCGGTCATCGGGTCCATCGTTTTTCTTGCCTGGCCGACGACGGTCTATGCTTTCACGGCATGGGTCTTCCTGCTGCGATCCCATTCGGCCGCCAAGGTCACGCCGTTTGCGTTGCTGATCCCGGTCTTCGGCCTTTCCGGCGCCGCCATCGCATTCGGAGAAGAGCTCGACCCGCTTTCGATCGTCGGCATCGTGCTGATCTTCACCGGTCTTTCGATCAACGTCTTCGGCAAGCGAACCGGCCGACGGCTGCGATTGCTCTTCGGCCGACCGGGTTGAGCCGGTTCGCGACGAGAACTGCTCAGTCGGCAAGCTGGATGTGTAAATGGTCGTCATGTCTTGCTGCACGGCAGCCTTGAAATCGAATTGTCGGATCAGACACATTCAGCCTCGCGGTAAGATGAGGTTCGATAAACACCTTCTCAAGCCCGTACTGTTTTCCCTCATTCGTGAGCCAATCGATGACCATGCGCTGCCGCTCAATGTCGATAGGAAGCTTTGGGAAGACCGGCTGGAGCCAGTCCAAATCCCAACGAAGCGAGAGAATGGGCTGGTCGGGACAGATTTGAGGGTCGCCGGGAAGAGGTTTCTGGAAGGCGAAATAGCCAATCGGCGAACGCAACCCTCCGCCCTCATAATGAAACGCGAGATCGAGTTTCCTGCCATCGTCATGCGACAGATGCGGGAGCAGCGGAAAACCGTCAAAGAATGGGAAATTGCCGTCCAGTGTTCTGGTTACCGTACCCGGAAATGCGTCTTCCGTGCTGCGGGAAAGGGCTTGCGCGAGATCGAAAAGTCTTGGGGTCACATAGTTTCTGTTCAACAAGCAGTAGAGTGGACTGGCGCTCTGAAGGGAGGCAGGGCCGGAACACGGCAGAGGAACTCGTCCGCTGATAGCCGAGGCAAGCGGGGGAACCAGGAAGAATGTCCCAATCAGATAAAGTACCGGGAAGCTGGCCACCATGGCCAAAGCGCCAAACCAACGTCTCAAGAGCAAAGACATCAGCAGTATGATGCCGCCGATCTGGGTGATCGCCGTCAGAAACAGAAAAAGCGCTATCGTGCCGAGAAGCCGCATCATTGTCTAAATTCAGGAGACCGTCGGGCTCTAGCTCTCGCCGAACACCCGCTTGAAGATCGTGTCGGCGTGTTTGGTGTGATAGCCGAGGTCGAAGCGCGAGCGGATGGCCTCTTCGGACAGATGCTGGCTGACTTCCTTGTCCGCCAGCAGCGAATCGAGGAAATCGACGCTCGCCGCGCCGGACTGCTGATAGCTGTCCCAGACCTTCATGGCGTTGCGCTGGACGAGACGGTAGGCGTCCTCGCGCGACACGCCCGCCTGCGTCAGCGCCAGCAGAATGCGCTGGCTGTGCACCAGGCCGCCGAGCCGGTTCATGTTGCCCTCCATCCGCTCCGGATAGACGACGAGATTTTCGACCACATTGGTCAGGCGGACCAGCGCGAAATCCAGGGTCACGGTCGCGTCGGGTCCGATCATCCGCTCCACGGAGGAATGGGAAATGTCCCGTTCGTGCCAGAGCGCCACGTTTTCCATGGCTGGCATCGCATAGGCGCGGACCATGCGGGCAAGACCGGTCAGGTTTTCCGTCAGAACCGGGTTGCGCTTGTGGGGCATGGCGGACGAGCCCTTCTGGCCCTTGGAAAAGAACTCTTCGGCTTCCAGAACCTCGGTGCGCTGGAGATGGCGGATCTCAGTCGCCAATCGCTCGATGGAGGAGGCCACCACGCCGAGCGTGGCGAAATACATGGCGTGCCGGTCGCGCGGAATGACCTGCGTCGAAACCGGTTCCGGCTTCAGCCCCATTTTCTCGGCCACATGCTCTTCGACCTTCGGATCGATATTGGCGAAGGTGCCGACGGCGCCGGAAATGGCGACGGTGGCAACCTCTTCGCGCGCATTGACGAGGCGGGCGCGGCAGCGGTCGAACTCGGCATAGGCCTGGGCAAGCTTGACGCCAAAAGTGGTGGGTTCGGCATGGATGCCATGCGACCGGCCGATGGTGATTGTATCCTTATGCTCGAAGGCCCGTTTCTTCAGCGCGGCGAGCAGCGCATCCATATCCGCCAGCAACAGATCGGTGGCGCGGACGAGCTGGACGTTGAAGCAGGTGTCGAGCACGTCGGACGACGTCATGCCCTGGTGGACGAAGCGGGAATCGTCACCAACGAATTCGGCCAGATGGGTGAGGAAGGCAATGACGTCGTGCTTGGTTTCGCGCTCGATCTCGTCGATCCGCTCGACATCGAACGTTGCCGCTCCGCCCTTTTCCCAGATCGTCCGCGCAGCCTTTTTCGGGATGACACCGAGTTCCGCCAGCGCGTCGCAGGCATGGGCCTCGATCTCGAACCAGATGCGGAACTTCGTTTCCTGGGACCAGATGGCAACCATGTCGGGTCGCGAATAGCGCGGGATCATCGGACAAACCTTTTTTGGAACTGGCGGGTTGAAGTGGTTGAGGGGTCGTTACCGTATCCGGTCTGCGGCTTCAATGCGCGGATGGCGAGCCGCAAATAGCGCGGCGAGTGCGGCCGCTGGAAAGGCCAGAGCGATCAGATGGCGGGAGCCGAGAACCGCATATTGATAGATGGCCGATGCTGACGTGAAAACAGCCTGATAGAGGCCGATCCGGCTGGACAGGGGCTCGTGCCATTGGCTGAAATATATCCAGAAGTGGAGGGCGAAGAGACCGGCGGTCGCGCCGACGGTCAGCCCGAACAGAAGGATGAAAGATAGAACGAAGCGAAGCGCAAGGCGCTTGCGCCTTGCGATCCAGAATCGATCCAGCACGAACCAGGCCAGAGCAGCGGCCAACCCGCCCAGCGCATGCAGGACGATGAGATCCGAGGCTGTGGATAGCGTTTCGAAATTCCGTAGCAGGACCGTCAGGGTGGAACTAGCCGCGCAGACGAGCGGCCAGACAACCAGAATTGGCAAAAGGCGTTTGATCGGGGCGCGCCCCTTTCTCATGCAAGCGTTGCGACACGCGCCGCATCGCGGATTGCCGAGATGTTGGCGGCGTAGGCCTGCTTGCCATCGCCCTTGAAGACCGCGGAACCGGCTACGAAAGCATTCGCGCCAGCCTTGGCAAGAGCGCCCACGGTGTCTGGCGAGACGCCTCCATCGACTTCGATGTCGATGGGCCGGTCGCCGATCATCGCCTTGATACGGCGCACCTTCTCGACCTGGCTTTCGATGAATTTCTGGCCGCCGAAGCCGGGATTGACACTCATGACGAGCACCAGATCGATCAGATCGAGGCAGTATTCAATAACGTTTTCCGGCGTGCCGGGATTGAGCGAGACGCCGGCTTTCTTGCCAAGGCCGCGAATGGTCTGCAGCGAGCGATGCAGATGCGGTCCGGCTTCGGCGTGGACGGTGATGATGTCGCAGCCAGCATCAGCGAAAGCGGCGAGGTACGGATCGGCGGGCGCGATCATCAGGTGGCAATCGAATGTGGCGTCCGTCCAGCGGCGCAGCGCCTTCACCACAGGCGGGCCGAAGGTGATGTTCGGCACGAAATGGCCGTCCATCACATCCAGATGCACCCAGTCCGCGCCGGCGTCCACGACATCCTGCACCTCTTCGCCGATCCGCGAAAAATCGGCGGACAGGATGGAGGGTGCGATGACGAGCGAACGGTCGGTCATTGAGGGGCCTTTCGGAACGGCAGATGAATGTGCCGCCCGCCTAGCAGAGGGCGCGGAAGCGGACAAGAAAGGAGTGGGCGTTTCGTCACGCTTCGCCGGCAGGGAACCGGGCGCCGTCAAAGGTTAGATCCGCACGGCAGGGGCGTCCTAAAGATTGCGCCAGGCGGGTTTGGGGTCGCCGGGCAACGGCCTGGCCTCGTAAACGCCACGGGCGATGGCGCGGGCCATGGTCGCCGTGGCGGCGGCGCACAGATCGATCATCGTTTCGATACCGACCGGCACTGCGCCCGGTTCGGCAGTCGAAAGCGCGAAGACGAGATCGCCATCCATCGGCAGGTGGGCGGGCCAGACGGCGCGAGCGAAACCGTCATGGGCGGCGATGGCTAAGCGTTTGCATTGCGCCTTGGTGAGCGGCGCGTCGGTCGCGATAACGCCAATCGTGGTGTTGGCGTTCGGTGGAACCGGGCGATGTTTCAGCCGCACTGTCGTGGCGTCTTCCGGCATTAAAGCGGGCCATCCGAGATAGCCAAGTTCGCCTCGTTGCTCGAAGGGCGCGGCCCAGAAGTGCCGGCTGGAGCCGACCAGCGGATTGCCGAGTGCGTTGACGGCGACCAGTGCGCCAACGGTGCCGATTCCATCAAGAACGCTGGATGCCGAGCCGACCCCGCCGCGCACGGTCGCCGTCATCGCGCCGGTTCCCGCGCCGACCGAGCCGAGCGCGATATCGGTCGCGGCGTTCTGCAGAGCGTGGCGGCCAAGGCTCGCATAGTCCGGGAGGATGCCATCGCCGCCCGCCATGAGATCGAAGAGGATCGCCGCCGGAACGATGGGGATGTGGTGCGGACCGACCGGAAATCCTTCACCGGCCTCCGCAAGAGCGGCCATCACGCCATCGGCGGCGGCAAGTCCAAAGGCCGAACCACCGGACAGCACCAAAGCGTGAATACGTTCGACGGTGTTTTCCGGCGCCAGAAGATCGGTTTCCCGCGTGCCCGGCGCGCCGCCCATGACATGAACGGCGGCAGTTGCAGGGCGGACAGGCCAGATCACGGTTGCGCCGCTCTTCGCCGCATCGTCGGTGGCGTGACCGACGCGAATGTCGGAGACGTCGGCGATGGTGTTGCGGGGCCCGATATTCATACGTCCTCTCCTGTTCCGAACGGGCGCGGATGGCCGCGCTTTCGGTTGGAGAAACGTGTTCGCATTCCAGGCGTCGCCAGACAAGGACGAACCGTGACGCCATTGCGTGTTCCCGGCCTCCACCTATATGCCGGTGCAGTTTCGAAACGGGCTGGCGGCGCAGGCGGCCGCCTCCATTGTGCAGGAAAAGGTGCCAATTGTTCGTAAGCCGCGATGTCGATCCGAAGTCCTACCGCGATGCCATGGCGCGCTTCGCCGGAGCCGTCCATATCGTGACCACGGATGGCGAAGCGGGCCGGCGCGGAGTGACGATCATCGCCGGCTGTTCGGTTTCCGACGATCCGCCAACCGTCCTCGTCTGCCTCAATCGCCACAATCCCGCCAACGAGGCCTTTGTAAAAAACGGCAATTTCGCGCTCAACACGCTGTCCGACGGCGGGGTGGAACTGGCTGACGCCTTTGCCGGCTTTACCCGCGAATCGCAGGACGACCGGTTCGCGCGGGCCGAATGGACCGTGCTCGCAAGCGGCGCGCCAGTGCTGGCCAATGCGGCCTCGGTTCTCGATTGCGAAATCGAGCACACGCACGATCATGCAACCCACCGGGTACTTTTTGGCAGAGTGACAGCCCTGGCAATCGGCCCTAGCCTTGCTCCTCTGATCTATTACGATCGTAATTATCGCCAGCTCGCACCGGCGGAGAAGCTGAGCATGGCCACGCCCGGGAGAGAGAGCGCATGAGCGAACTGCCACACTCCATCGATGCGACGCTGGATCTGCTGTCGGGGCAGGACTACGTGGCCGACCGCGCGCTGGCGACCGTCCTCTATCTCTCCATGAAGATGGGGCGCCCGCTTTTCCTGGAGGGCGAGGCGGGTGTCGGCAAGACGGAAATCGCCAAGGTGCTTTCCAAAGGGCTCGGGCGCAGACTGATCCGGCTGCAATGCTATGAAGGGCTCGACATCGCATCGGCGGTGTATGAATGGAACCACGCCGCGCAGATGATCGCCATCCGGGCGGCCGAAGCGAGCGGCACGGCGGCCGGCGACCAACTCGAAGACAATGTGTTTTCCGAGCGTTATCTGATCCGACGCCCGGTGCTGGAGGCGCTCGAGCCGCATGAGGGCGGCGCGCCCGTCTTTCTGATCGACGAGCTCGACCGGACCGATGAAGCCTTCGAGGCGTTTCTGCTGGAAATCCTCTCCGATTTTCAGGTCACCGTGCCGGAGCTCGGAACGATCAAGGCAGCGGAGCCGCCGCTTGTCATCATCACCACCAACCGGACGCGGGAGATTCACGACGCGCTGAAGCGTCGCTGCCTCTATCACTGGGTCGATTATCCGAGCGCCGAACGCGAACTGGAGATCGTAGCCCGGCGGGTGCCCCAGGCGTCCGAGCAGCTCTCGGCCGAGGTGGTGGCTTTCGTCCAGCGCCTTCGCAAAATGGATCTGTTCAAGGTGCCTGGCGTCGCCGAGACGATCGATTGGGCAACTGCCCTGATCGAACTGGACAAGATGGCGATCGATCCGGAAACGGTCTCCGATACGCTCGGTGTGCTGCTGAAATATCAGGACGACATCCAGCGCCTTTCGGACGGCGCGGCCGCGGAGATCCTGACCGACGTCAAGCGCGATCTCGCGGCGGCCGAATAGCGCCATGAGCGCGTCCGGCAAATCGGCGGGTTTCGGCGATGCGGCGGGGCTGATCGACGTCAGCCCGGCCAAGGCTGACGATAATGCCGAGCACGGCATGGCCTCGTTCGGTCCCTCGATCGACCGCGCTCTGGCCGGCAGTCCGGACAAGAGCCGGCTGGCCGACAACATCGTTCATTTCGGACGGACCCTGCGCAAGGCCGGCATGAAGGTCGGGCCGTCGACGGTCGTGACCGCGATCGAGGCCGTCATGGCCGCGGGGATCGGCAGCCGCGAGGATTTCTACTGGACGCTCCATTCGGTCTTCGTGAAGCGGCGCGAGGACCGCGCGACCTTCGACGAAGCGTTCCGGCTGTACTGGCGCTCGCGCGAACTGATGGAAAAGATGATCGCCATGTTCTCGCCGACGATGGAAAAGGAGCGCGAACGCCAGAAGCCGAAAGCGGCCGAACAGCGGGTCAACGACGCTCTTTTCGAACAGCACCATCATGCCCAGCCGATCCGGGAGAAGCCGGAGATCGAGGTGGATGCGCGCCACACCGTCTCGGGCAATGAGATCCTGCGCCAGAAGGACTTCGCGCAGATGTCAGTTGCCGAACTGGCCGAAACCCGCAGGCTGATCGCCGATCTGCATCTTTCGATGGACGAGGTCCCGACCCGCCGGTTCCGCCCGGACATGCGCGGGCGCCGCTTCGATGGGCGCGCCACGCTGCGCAGCGCCATGCGCAGCGGCGGCGACATCATCCTGCCGCGCTACAAGAAGCGCAGGCGCATTCATCCGCCCTTGGTGGCGCTGTGCGACATTTCCGGATCGATGAGCCAGTACAGCCGCGTGGTGCTGCATTTCCTTCACGCGCTCGGCCATCGGCGAAAGGTGCATTCCTTCGTCTTCGGCACGCGGCTGACCAATCTCAGCCGGCAGCTTCGCCACAAGGACCCCGATGAGGCGCTGGCCGATGTGGCGTCGAGCGTTCAGGACTGGTCGGGGGGAACCCGGATCGGTGAGACGCTGCACAATTTCAATCGCGACTGGTCCCGCCGCGTTCTGGGGCAGGGCGCCATCGTGCTGCTCATCACCGATGGGCTGGAGCGTGAAGGCACTGCCCAGCTGGCGCAGGAGATGGAGCGTCTGCAGAAAAGCTGCAAACGGCTGATCTGGCTCAACCCGCTGCTGCGTTTCGACGGGTTCGAAGCGAGGGCGGCGGGTGTCCGGGCCATGCTGCCCTTTGTCGACGAGTTCCGCCCGGTGCATAATATGGAGAGCCTGGCGGGCCTGTGCGCGGCTCTCTCGGGGACCATCAGGCCGGGCGATGCCGATCCGAAATCGTGGATCGTGGACGCCCAGCCGGTCACGCCCCATCGCTATTCCTTTGTCGGTCAGGAGACGAAAGATGGTTCACGACAGCAGCGCCCGCTCGCATGATCCGCTGACGGCCGCCGAGGACTGGCTCGCCGGCGGCAGGAAGGTCGCGCTGGCGACCGTCATCGAAACGTGGGGCTCGGCGCCGCGCCCCGCCGGCAGCCACCTTGCGATCAGCGAAGACGGCGATTTCGAAGGCTCGGTCTCTGGCGGTTGCGTGGAAGGGGCGGTCGTCGCCGAAGCCATCGAGGTGATCGAGACCGCCGAGCCGAAGGTGCTGGAGTTCGGCGTCGCCGATGAGACGGCCTGGCGGGTCGGTCTCAGCTGCGGGGGCCGCATTCGCGTTCTCGTCGAACCGTTCGGCTGATCGCGATGGACCGAACCCTTCTTCATGGTCTGAACGAAGCGCGCGCGAGCCGCCGCGGCGCCGTCACCGTGGCGACCGAGCGCCATGGCGTCCAGCAATTGCTGCTCGAGGGCGAGATACCGGGTGATGCGCTGGGCCAGGCTGCGGGCAAGGCGTTGCGCACGGGCAAGGCGTCGTCCGTGGAGATCGACGGCGAAACGCTTTTCCTCAACGCCTATGTGCCGCCGGTGCGTTTCGTCGTGATCGGGGCGGTTCACATCACCCAGGCGCTGGCACCGATGGCGCGGGCCGCCGGTTACGAGCTCGAGATCATCGATCCGCGCGGCGCCTTCGCCACACCGGACCGGTTTCCGGATGTCACTCTTCACGCCGAATGGCCGCAGGATGTGTTGGCCGACGACCCGCTGGACGCCTACACCGCGCTCGCGGCCATCACCCACGATCCGAAGATCGACGATCCGGCCCTGATCGCGGCGCTTCAGGCGGACTGTTTCTATATCGGCGCGCTCGGCAGCCGCAAAACCCATGGCCGTCGCGTCGAACGGCTGACCGAGGCCGGCTTCGACGATGCGGCGATTGGGCGGATCGATGCGCCCATCGGGCTGGACATCGGCGCCGCCAATCCGGCCGAGATCGCGGTTGCCATTCTGGCGCAGATGATCGCCGCCTTCCGAAGGCGCGGTTCCGAGAGCGCACGCTGATGCAGTTCGGCCCGGTACCGATCGCGCAGGCGGAAGGCGCCACGCTCGCTCACTCCATCCAGAGCGGGGGCGAGCGCATTTCCAAGGGCACGGTGCTCGATGGGGCGGCTCTGGCGCGTCTGGCGCAGGAGGGTGTGTCGGAGATCATCGTCGCCTATCCTGATCGGGGCGATCTTTCGGAAGACGACGCGGCGCGCCGCCTGGCTTTTCCGCTTGTCGCGCCCGACATTTCGGCCGGTGAAGCGGTGACGGGCCGTGTCAATCTGCATGCCGAACGGCCCGGCCTCGTTTCCATCGATGCCGCGACGATCGACGCGCTCAACGCCATCGATCCCGCCCTGACGATCGCCACACTGCCCGACGGTGCGATGGTGCGCGCCGGACAGATGCTCGCAACGGTCAAGATCATTCCGTTTTTCGTGTCCGAAGAGACCGTCGAGCGCGGCGTCGCAGCGCTCGCCGGCGCGGCTCCAGCGATCCGGCTGACGCCGTTTCAGCCGAAACGGGTCGGCCTCGTCCAGACCATGGTCACCGGCACGGCCCAGAAGGTGCTGACCAAGACGGCTGCCGTGACGGCGGCGCGTCTTGCGCGGGCGGGCAGCCATATCGCGCGGGAAATGCGCGTCCCGCACGATGAGGAGGCGCTGGTGGCGGCCCTGCGTCGCATGGCTGGCGACCACGATCTCCTGATCGTGTTCGGCGCCAGCGCCGTTTGCGATTTCGACGATGTGATCCCGGCGGCCATTGCCCGCGCTGGAGGCGAGATCGAGCGGGTTGGCATGCCGGTCGATCCCGGCAATCTGCTCGTTCTCGGCCATCTCGGCGACAAGCCGGTGATCGGTGCGCCGGGCTGCGCCAGAAGCCCCAAGGAGAACGGTTTCGACTGGGTTCTGGAGCGGGTTCTGGCGGGCGAACCGCCATCGTCCGCCGCCATCGCAGCCATGGGCGTCGGCGGACTGCTGCAGGAAATCGAAACGCGCCCCCGGCCGCGTGACGCCAACCCCGCGCCCGTGCCGGTCGCAGCGGTGATTCTGGCGGCCGGCGCCTCGCGGCGGATGGGTCAGCACAACAAGCTTCTGGCCGTGTTCGATGGCGAGGCGGCCGTTCATCGGGTCGCGCGCGAGGCGTTGGGCAGCACGGCAACCGAAGCCGTCCTCGTGACCGGCCATGAAGCGGATCGGATCGGCGAGGCGGTGGACGATCTGCCGGTAAGGCGGGTGCACAACGCCGATTTCTCCGACGGGATGGCGGGATCGCTGCGCCAGGGGCTCGAAGCCATCGCCGAAGGGCAGGGCGCGCTCGTCCTTCTTGGCGACATGCCGCACGTGACCGCCGATCACATCGACCGGATGATCGGGGAGTTCCAGAAGCATGGCGGCCGGGCGGTGGTTCGCGGCAGCAGCGATGGACAGGCCGGCAACCCGGTCATCCTGCCGCCCGGAATCGTCAGCGAAGCCGCTCACCTGACCGGGGATACCGGCGCGCGTCATCTGATCGAAGCCAGCGGCGCGCCGACCGTTCTGGTCGAGATCGGCCGGGCCGCGGTGACCGATATCGATACGCCGGAGGCGCTGGCATCCGCCGGCGGGTCGTTCGAGGGGTGACGATCCGCCGCCATTCCTGCCAGAGCGATGTCCGTCAGCCTTCGTTTCGGGCTTGTCGCGCATCGATCTTCCGGCAATGGTTGCAGCCATGCGGCTGATCCGACACCCGTTATCGTTCTGCCTGACAGTGTTCGCGGTGCTCATCGCGACGCCGGCGATGGCGCAGCCCACACTCGCGCCGTTCAAGGACGATCTGTTTGCGAACCGCGTCGTCGAAGAGCGCGATGGCGGTGCGTTTCGCGTCGTGGATTACGACGAGATGCGCGACATAAACGGACGCGACGCCGTTCCGGAGCGACGCGCAAAACGCGCCTATCTCGATCTGTCGGTGCGGCGGCAGGAAAGCGCGCTGGCGCTGCAGACCCAGGCTGGCCTCGTTCTCTTCCTCGCCACCGGAAAGACACGCGGCGCGTCCGTCATCACCATTTTTCTGCACGGCCAGGGCGGCGACGAAAAGCTCGGCAGCCGCGATCTGACCTTCGGCGGAAACTTCAACCGCATCCGCAATTTGATGGCGCGCAATGGCGGGCTTTACGTCACGCCGACATTCCGCGATTTCGGCGAGGCCGGCGCCGAACAGATCGCCTCACTCATCGACGAACTTCTGAAGCGCTCGCCGGATGCGGAGGTTATTGTCGCCTGCGGCTCGATGGGTGGCGCTATCTGCCATCGCCTTGCCAACCGGGCCTCCACAGTCGCCGATCTTGCCGGTCTGATCTTTCTGGCTGCGCCGCCCGCCGGTGATTTCCTGTCCAGCACCGCCTTTCGCGCGCGGGTACCCGTCTTCATCGCTCATGGCAGCCGCGATCCGGTTTTTGCTATCGACGATGCCGAACGGCTCTACGAACAGCTTCGCAACGGGGCCGGGACCTATCCTGTGCGCATGGATCGCTACGAGAGCGGCAATCACGGCACGCCTATCCGTATGGTCGACTGGCGACGGACGATCAACTGGATGCTATCGAATTAGGGAAACAGGCCGTCATGACTGAAGAACGCTATGTCGATCCCGACAAGGAAACCTTCGCCGCCTTTCGGGCGATGGAGCGAGACGGGCCGCTTCACATGCTCAATCTCGTCCAACTGCTGGATAAGGCGATCTACGACGATGGCCGCCAGATCAGCGGTGTCGACGCCTATGCGGCCTATGGCCGGCAGAGCGGACCGGTTTTTCATCGCGTTGGGGGACGAATCCTTTGGCGAGGCCAGTTCGAGTTCATACTGATCGGCCCGAGCGATGAGTGCTGGGACCATTGCTTCATCGCCGAATATCCGAACCTTGCCGCCTTCGTGGAGATGGTCCGCGACCCGGCCTACCGCCAGGCGGTCAAGCATCGTCAGGCCGCCGTTCTTACTTCCCGCTTGATTCGAACCAGCCCAAAAGAGGGTGGCGATCTTTTCGGGTAGGCGCTTCCACTCAAAGAAAAAGCCCGCCAAACCGGCGGGCTTCCATATCGCTTGATCGTTTCGGATCAGAAGTTCGGCAGACGGCCCGAAGCGCGATCGATGTTGCGCATGCGGCGCTCCAGATCGGCCAGATCGGTGGCCTTGGCGAGATAGTCCTCGTCACGCTGGCGACGGCTGCGGAACTGGAAAAAACGGCTGCCCATATCTCTGTTTCCTTGGGTTCTCTCAATTGCGTCGACGCTAATATGAGAGCGAATCCCTGCCGTTGGAAGCGCTTATGTTGCGGAGCAGCATTGCAGAAATGCATGGCCGGTTAACGGATCGTCCGACGGTTACGCGGACGATATGCCTTGCGGCTCGGACCATGCATCTTCTTCCGCCTGCGCTTCGGGGAACACGAGCCGCGCGTGCGTCCCGCCGTCTCCATCCAGAGTGAGTACGCCACCAAGCTGCATGGCAAAGGCCCGGGCGATCTGCATGCCAAGCGAACGGGATTTCGCCAGATCGAAATCATCGTCTAGACCATGGCCATCATCGATAATATCCAGCGCTATCAGGGCATTATCCGTCCGGCCGATCCGTATTTCGATATGGCCCCGATCCCGCCCTTCGAATCCGTGCTCCACACAATTTGCGATCAGTTCCGCGGCGATCAGACCGACCGGCACCGATTGCGTGCTGTTCAGCACGATGTCGTCTGCACCCCTATCGGCCCTCACGTCATACGCAATACCAGGCGGTCCGCCCGCGGCTTCGATCACATCCGGCACCATGCCGTTCAGAAAGTCCTGCAGAGGGATGCGCTGCCCATGCGGATTGTGCAGCGCACGCTGAATCTTGCTGACCAGTTGCAGCCGGCGGATGGCTTCGTCCACGATCTTCATGGCGTCCTGATCGTTGATCTGGCGCTTTTGCATCTGCATCATCGAAGCGACGACCTGCAGATTGTTCGATACGCGGTGCTGCAGTTCGCTGAACATGAATTCGCGGCTTCTGGCCAGTTCGGCGCTTCGCCGCCGTTCTTCCGCCAGCCGGTGCAGGGCTCGGCTCATGATATGGATGATGGCGATGTCGATGACGACAATGAAGATGTAGAAGCCGAGCGCCAGCGCTGAGTTGCCGTTAAGGGCGAAGCTGCCATAAGGCGCCATGAAGAAGTACCAGGCCGTCAGGCCACCGGCGACCGCCGTGACAATACCGGGCGACAGGCCCGCAACGAAGGTGGTGATAATGACGGCGGGCAGGAAGGTGATGTAGGGAAAGCCGATCGGCAGATCGAGATTGAGCGCATAGCGTACACTGAACGCGATCAGAAAGGCCGTAGCGGCGAACACCCACCGGCCCAACCCGTCGATCTCCATCGCGACGAGGCGACTTTCACGCGGCGTCAGCCCGCCCTCATGCCCCTGTTCCATCGTTATCGCCACGGCGATTCCCGCCTTGTCCCCAATCAGCGTTTGCCAGCGTTGCCAGCCAATTGAGGCCGGGTGAGGGCAACTTCGCCATGAATTGGCCATCGCGTCGATAGGAACCTTTGGCGATGACAAGTCTTCGCCTTCCATGTCCTGCGAAACGGATTCCGATCTCTTTGCCAGACGCCGCCACTCCATGGTGGAGCGGCAGCTCAACGCACGCGGCATAGCCGATCCGGCCGTACTGAAGGCGATGGCCATGGTGCCGCGCGAAGCGTTCGTGCCGTTGGGACGACGCGCGGAAGCCTATGACGATCATCCGTTGCCGATCGGCCATGGCCAGACGATTTCACAGCCCTTCATGGTGGCTTTCATGATGGAAGCGGCACGGCTCACACAAGACGACCGGGTGCTCGAGGTCGGTCTCGGCTCGGGCTATGGGGCGGCGGTCGCCAGTCGCATCGTCCGCCAGGTCTACGGGATCGAGCGCCATAAGGAACTGGCCGATGGCGCGAAGGTGCGCATCGAAAATCTCGGCTATCGCAACGTCTGCGTGGGCACCGGCAACGGCACGAAAGGCTGGGCGGAGGAAGCGCCCTTCGACGCCATCATCATTTCGGCAGCGGCGCAGGACGTATCGCCGACCCTGTTCGAGCAGCTGGCGCCGGGCGGGCGGCTGGTCGCGCCGATCGGACCGGCCCGAGGCGCGCAAACGCTAATGCGTTTCATCAAGGACGCCGATGGTCATCTCTCCAGCGAAACGCTCGGCGCGGTCGCGTTCGTTCCACTCGTTCCGGACGACTAATCAGGGATAGGCGACGCCCCCCGTCGCTCGGCGCGGCTTGCTGGCGTTTTCCGGCAGCGGGATGAAGTCTTCCTCGTCGCCCGGCACCGTTTCGAACCGGCCCTGCCGCCACTCTTCCTTGGCCTGTTCGATCCGCTCGGCGCGCGAGGAGACGAAGTTCCACCAGATATAGCGCGGGCCGCCCATCGGCGCGCCGCCGAACAGCATGAAGCGGGCGTCCTCTGCTGCCTTCACGGTGATCGCATCGCCAGGCCGCAGCACCAGAAGCTGGTTCGGCCCGAAGCTTTGCCCGGCGATCTTTATCGTGCCGGCAATGGTGTAGAGCGCGCGCTCCTCATAAGTCGGGTCGATCGGCACGGACCGGCCGGCCTGCAATTGCACATCGGCATAGAGGGTTTCCGATGCCGTCTTCAGCGGGGACGCGCCGCCCATCCATTCGCCGGCAATGAGGCGCGCCTCGACGCCGTGATCGGTGACGATCGGCAGGTCTGTCGCGCCGTGATGAATGAAATCGGGATCGCGCTCCTCCGCGTTTTCAGGCAATGCCACCCAGGTCTGGATACCGAACAGCTTCTGGCCGGTCTGCCGGCGCTCTTCGCTGGTCCGCTCCGAATGGACGATGCCGCGCCCGGCCATCATCCAGTTCACCGCGCCGGGATTGATGGCGATATCGGAACCAAGCGAATCGCGGTGGCGGATTTCGCCCTCGAACAGATAGGTGACGGTGGCCAGATTGATATGCGGATGCGGGCGCACATCAATGCCCTGATCGGTCAGGAACTCTGCCGGTCCCATCTGGTCGAAGAAGATGAACGGGCCGACCATCTGCCGCTGAGTAGAGGGCAAGGCGCGCCGCACCTCCATCTCGCCCAGATCGACCGCGCGCGGGACGATCAGCGTCTCGATGGCGTCGACGCTTTCCGCATCGCCAGGAACGGGGTCGGGGCAGGGCGAAAAGGACATGGCGTTTCCTCTGGTTCGGGTCGATCTCCTCTTGGATCTAGCGCTTCAGCACGTCCTGCCAATCGGGGTGTCGGGCGATCTGCGCCTTGGCGAAGGGGCAGAGCGGAATGATCGTCCGGCCTTCGGCCCGCGCGTCATTCACCCCACGCTTGACGAGCGCCTCTCCGACCCCCTGGCCTCGCAGCGCATCCGGCACGCCGGTATGGTCGATAATGATCGACGTGTCGCCGAGGCGCGAATAGGTCATCTCCGCTTCATGGCCGTCGACGCGGGCGACATATCGACCCTTGGTCTCGCCTTCTTCGCGGGTGATTTCGATCGTGTCGGTCATGCTTCTTTTCCTCGTTCGACGTCGGTCGCGGCTCGTTCCGCAAGGATGGCACAGCTAACCGGCGAGGACCATCGCCCAATAGCGCGTGCCGCCGGCGCTTTGCGCCGACGCGATGCCGTAAGCGCGCATGTTGCGGTTCACCATGTTGCGGCGATGGGGCGGCGACTGGATCCAGGAAGCGACAGCCGCGCCCAATGTCGTCTGTCCGGCAGCGATGTTCTCGGCGTAATGCTGGCCGCGATAGTAGGGGCGGACACGGGCCGCGAAATTTCCGCCCGCGCTATGGCTCATCGTTTCTCTCGCGGCCATGGCGTCGGCCTGCTTTTGAGCGGCGCGGACGAGCCCGCCATCGCGGCTGAGCGGCGGCAGTCCCTTATCGGCCCGCAGCCGGTTGACCGCCTGATCGCCCGACGCGTCGAGCAAAGCCGGATCGAACGTTCCCGTCGAACACGCCGTCAGGGTCAAAAGGGAGGTTGCGACGAAGGCGCGTCGGGTGAGAGGCATCGAATCGTCTCCTTGCAAATAAGGGAGCGATCTGCGCGCAGCATGGGGCGGGATGATGGCGCACGATATCGCCGCCACGCCCGGCGACCATCTGGCTGTTGAGAGAGGGTGCAGCGCTGGCATCCACCGCCGGACGCCACCCCCCTTGCGGGCCAAGGTGACGAACATGCACAGAGACGCGGCCAAAGGGGTTTCCCTGCCCACCGGGCGAAGGACCGGCTCCTTCCACCTGCGCCGCGCGACGCTTTGGCCCTTCGCTGGGGCTCCGGTTCGCGACCGTGCGGAGCGGTCGCGCATAGCGCGGCTGAAAGCCAACGATTTGGCCTTCAGAGCGACAAACGCCCGGAGCACAAGCGAAGGGCACGCCTACCGGAAGATGACGGCAGGGATGATAAGGCAAAGGCACGAGAGGGTGGATAGGCGATTGTTCTTCATTGCCGGCAGCGCTTGACCGTTCAGGCATGGATCCTCGGATCGAGTCCGAGGATGACGACCGTCATATGGGTTGCGGATTGTCCTTCAACGCCCGCGCCGTCGCGACGGTATCGCTAGGGTTTAAGATTGACCGCTCTCATGAAAACTTCGTCATCCTCGGGCCGCGGCCCGAGGATCCACGCCTCGACCTGCAAGCGGCTCGGCGAGGCAAGCATGCATGCCGACAACCTCATCCGAACACGCTACGCTGTCACCCATGACCGGCTACGTCTACATGCTCGCAAGCCAGAAGAACGGCACGCTCTATATCGGTGTGACCAATTCGCTTGCCCGCCGCATTCCGGAGCATCGCGAAGCGACGAAGGGCTTCACGGCGCGATATGGCTGCCATCGGCTGGTCTGGTACGAAGAGCATTTTGACATGCGTGACGCCATCCAGCGCGAAAAGACGATGAAGCGTTGGCCGCGCGCCTGGAGGGTAGCCCTGATCGAAGAGCACAATCCCGACTGGAATGAGCTGTTCGTGGGCTGGGGCTGGGAGTAGGGCAGCGATGCTTCCGTAAGGCGAGCAATTAGCGCCTGATCACAATGATCCGGCCGTTGCCTCAGCGTCGGCGGTTATTCGCCAAAGCCCAGTCATGGTCGTCATCCTCGGACTTGATCCGAGGATCCATTCCAAACCGTCAAACGTAGTCGTGGCGATGGATCGGCAGACGCGTGATCGCCGGTCGAACGCCGGCGGCGCTCCGACATTCAGGCATGGATCCTCGGATCGAGTCCGAGGATGACGAAGCTTCAATGGGGATTGCCAAGAACCTTAACCGTTGGTCGTCGGTGGCTGGTCTTCGGTCTTCGGTCATCCGACGTTGAAGAACGATCGCCACCTTCCAACACGGTAGCCGGTCGCTGGTCGCCCAGCGTTGAAGAACCATCGGCCACCTTTCAACATGGTCGTCATCCTCGGACTTGATCCGAGGATCCATGCCTCGACTGGGTTACATCGAGGCGATGCAGAAAAGAACGCGGGCTTGAGCCTCCACATATTCCGCGCGGCTGCTCGGTTCGGGCACAGCGATGCCGTCTTCCCTCAGGCCCTCGATATGGAAGCGGATGGCCTGGGCAATTTCGCGTTCGGTTTCTTCGACCGTATCGCCTGTCGCGATGCAGCCCGGAAGATCGGGCACATAGGCGGCATAATTGCTTTCGGCTTTTTCGATCACAACGGCGTAGTGTGTCTTTAGTTATCTCGTTGACGTTCAACAGCTTCCCGGAAGTTGATCACATTTCGAGGGAGTGGCCTCTGTGTTCCAGCTAAGTCAAATTTGGCTAATTTAATTCGTTTCCAAGCAATTTCACTCTGAAGGCTAGATACTCCAAATCGCGAACGGATGTATTCACTGTTTGGGGCGATCAAGGCCCGATTTGTCGGTACGAGAAAGTGCGATGCGAATTCGTCAGCCTCGTCTTCAAGCGTGCGGTTTTTCAAACTGTATCTGCTGTAAGAGATCGAGTTTCTTTTCCGAATACCAGTGTGATCGAGATAGGCATGACCCAACTCGTGCGCGATCACGAACATTGCGTCACCATCGCCGTTCTCTGCACGGTTCCAGACGACATCGCTTACAAATATTGTCTGTGAATTTTCGTCGTAGTAGGCTTCGTCTTGCTCGTTCGGCATGTCATCGGCCAAAGTCTTTTTAAGATGCAAATTGGGCTGTCGCTCTGCAAGTCTGTCTCGAAGTGCGCTAAATACGATTTGATCAATGCCCTCGAGGCCGAGCTTTTCGCGGACGAGCTTTGCTCGGCTCTCAATTTTTGTAAGCCGCATTTTTTGTTCTCCTTTTGTTCTCCTTTTGTTCTCATCGACCCTGAGGGCACGCTGCATACGCAGCGTGCCCTTGTTCCAATCTTGCCGAGCCTCAACTACAGCCGCTCGTTGACCCACACGTATCGCACTTCTCGCAAGTCCCATTCCTCACCATCGTGAAGTTCTGGCATTCGGGGCAGCTATTGCCCGTATAGCCCATGGAGAGCGCCTTCACCCGGCGATCGGCTTCCAGCTTCTTCGCCTCGGCGCGGGCCGCTTCGGCGGAAGAGGCGTTGTCGGCGGTGAAGAGGCCGGTCGCGCCTTCCTCCTCATGATCGAGATCGAAGTCCTTCTGCCGCTCCTCATAGTCGCGCTTGAAGGCCACCGGCTCCTCGTTCAGCGCCAGCGCCACCGCAGCGCCACCCTTGACCGCCGCCACCGCATGGACGCCGCTGGCGCTTGCCGCCGCATTGCCGGACTTGGCGCTCGCCGTGTTGGTGTTGGCTCCGGTCGGCGCCTTGCCGCCGGCGAATCCCGCCGGATTGGCGGTTCCGCCATCGATGCCTTCGCGGCCCGGCACCAGCTTGAGCGTGTGGCCGCGCGTCCAGCCCTTGCTGACCGGCACGGTCTTGCCTTCCCTGATGCCCTTGCCGAGCGCCGTCGTCTCGAAATTGGACTGGTCGACATGGGCCAGTTCATGCTGGCCGAGATAGGAGACGGCGAGTTCGCGAAACACATAGTCGAGGATCGAGGTGGCGCTCTTGATGGCATCATTGCCGATGACAGGGCCCGCCGGATCGAACTTGGTGAAGGTGAAGGCCTCCACATATTCCTCCAGCGGCACGCCATATTGCAGGCCGAGCGAGATGGAGATGGCGAAATTGTTCATCATGGCGCGGAAGGCGGCGCCTTCCTTGTGCATGTCGATGAAGATCTCGCCGAGGCGGCCATCGTCGAATTCGCCGGTGCGCAGATACACCTTGTGTCCGCCGATGACGGCCTTCTGGGTGTAGCCCTTGCGCCGGCTCGGCAGCTTGTCGCGCAGGCTGCGCACCTGCACTTCGCGCTCGATGATCTTCTCGACGATCTTCTCGGCCACTTCCGCCGTGCGGGCGGCGGCGGGCGCCTCGATCAGATCCTCCAGCGCATCCTCGTCCTCGTCGTCCTCGACCAGCGAGGCGTTGAGCGGCTGACTGAGCTTCGAACCGTCGCGGTAGAGGGCGTTCGCCTTCAGCGCCAGCTTCCAGGACAGCATGTAGGCCGCCTTGCAATCGTCGACCGTCGCCTCGTTCGGCATGTTGATGGTCTTGCTGATCGCGCCGGAGATGAAGGGCTGGGCGGCGGCCATCATGCGGATGTGGCTGTCGACCGAGAGGTACCGCTTGCCGATCTTGCCGCAGGCATTGGCGCAGTCGAAGACGGGCAGGTGCTCATCCTTCAGATGCGGCGCGCCTTCCAGCGTCATCGCGCCGCAGACATGGATGTTGGCGGCCTCGATCTCCTTCTTGGAAAAGCCGAGATGCGGCAGCAGTTCGAAGCTCATATCGTCGAGCTGTTCGTCGGTGACGCCGAGCTCGTCACGCAGGAAATCTTCGCCGAGCGTCCATTTGTTGAAGACGAACTTGATGTCGAAGGCGTTCTTCATCGCCTCGTTCAGCATGGCGATCTTGTCGTCCGGCAGGCCCCTGGCGGCGAGCGATCCGGGATTGATGGCGGGCGCCTGGTTCATATTGCCATGGCCGACGGCATAAGCCTCGATCTCGCCGATCTGGCTTTCGGAATAGCCGAGCGTCCGCAGCGCTTCCGGCACGGCGCGGTTGATGATCTTGAAATAACCGCCGCCGGCCAGCTTCTTGAACTTCACCAGCGCGAAGTCGGGCTCGATGCCGGTGGTGTCGCAATCCATGACGAGGCCGATCGTGCCGGTCGGCGCGACGACGGTGGCCTGGGCGTTGCGATAGCCGTGCTCCTGGCCCTTTTCGAGGGCGCGGTCCCAAGCGGCCCTGGCGCGGGCCGTCAAATCCTCGTCTTCCAGATTGTCATGGTCGAGCGGCACCGGATTGACGGCCAGATGCTCGTAGCCATCCGTTTGGCCATGCGCGGCGCGGCGATGGTTGCGGATAACACGCAGCATGGCGTCGGCATTGTCGTCATAGCCCGGGAAAGCGCCGAGTTCGGAGGCCATTTCGGCCGAGGTCTCGTAGGCGACGCCGGTCATGATGGCGGACAGCGCCCCGCAGATCGCGCGGCCCTCGTCGCTGTCATAGGGAATGCCGGCGGTCATCAGCACGCCGCCAATGTTCGCAAAACCGAGGCCGAGCGTGCGGTAGCGGTAGGAGAGTTCGGCGATCTGCCGGCTCGGGAATTGCGCCATCATGACCGAGATTTCGAGCACGACCGTCCAGAGCCGCACGGCATGTTCGTAATCGTCGAGCTTCATGCGGCGCGTTTCGCGGTCGTAGAACTGAAGGAGGTTCAGCGAAGCGAGATTGCAGGCCGTATCGTCCAGGAACATATATTCGCTGCACGGGTTGGACGCGTTGATGCGACCGCCCTCCGGGCAGGTGTGCCAGTCGTTCATGGTGGTGTTGAAGTGCAGGCCCGGATCGGCCGAGGCCCATGCTGCATAGCCGATCTTGTCCCACAGATCGCGGGCCTTGAGCGTCTTCATGGTCTCACCGGTCTTGCGCGAGGTGAGGTGCCAGTCGAGATCGGCCTCCACGGCGCGCAGGAAATCGTCCTTCAGCGAGACGGAGTTGTTGGAGTTCTGGCCGGCGACGGTGAGATAGGCTTCGCTGTCCCAGTCGGTGTCGTAGGTCTTGAACTCGATGTCGGTATAGCCCTGGCGCGCGAACTGGATAACGCGCTGGATGTAGTTCTCGGGCACCTGGTCGCGCTTGGCGGCCCTGACGGTGCGCTTCAGCTCCGGGTTCTTCTTCGGATCGAAGCAATCACCGTCCGGTCCCTCGCAATGGACGCAGGCGCGGATGATGGCGGCCAGATGCTTCTTGACGATCTTGGAGCCGGTGACGAGCGCAGCGACCTTCTGCTCCTCGTTCACCTTCCAGTCGATGTAGTTCTCGACGTCCGGGTGATCGATGTCGACGACGACCATCTTGGCGGCGCGGCGGGTGGTGCCGCCGCTCTTGATGGCGCCGGCGGCGCGGTCGCCGATCTTCAGGAAGCTCATCAGGCCGGAGGACTTGCCACCGCCGGAGAGCTTCTCGCCTTCGCCGCGCAGCTGCGAGAAGTTGGAGCCGGTGCCGGAGCCGTATTTGAACAGGCGCGCCTCGCGGACCCACAGATCCATGATGCCGCCATCATTGACCAGATCGTCGGCGACGGACTGGATGAAGCAGGCGTGCGGCTGCGGGTGTTCATAGGCCGACTGGCTCTGTTCGAGCTGACCGGTGAAGGGATCGACGTAGAAATGGCCCTGGCCGGGACCGTCGATTCCATAGGCCCAGTGCAGGCCGGTGTTGAACCATTGCGGGCTGTTGGGCGCCACGCGCTGGGTAGCGAGCATATAGGCCAACTCGTCGCGGAAAGCGGATGCGTCTTCTTCCGAGTCGAAATAGCCGCCCTTCCAGCCCCAATAGGTCCATGTGCCGGCGAGGCGGTCGAAGACCTGCCGCGAATCGCTTTCGCCCACATAGCGCTCGTCTTCGGGCAGATCGGCGAGGGCGTCCTCATCGGCGACGGAGCGCCAGAGGAAGGAGGGGACGTCGTTCTCCTCGACCTTCTTCAGGTGGACCGGCACGCCGGCCTTTCTGAAATATTTCTGTGCGATGATATCCGCCGCCACCTGGCTGAACTGCGCCGGCACGTCGATATTCTCGGCGCGGAACACGACCGAGCCGTCGGGATTGCGGATCTCGCTGGTCGCCTTGCGGAAGGCGATGGATTCGTAGGCCGATTCTCCGGCCTTGGTGAAGCGTCGCGTGATCTGCATTCTCGTCCCCTCGTATGGAGGCCCATGTCAGGCCCTATATATAGTGTTCGACTTCGGTATTTCCTGCCCTCGAAGGGCAAGGCAACGAAGCAATTCGCTCGATGACCCGTTCCAATTGCCGCACAGCGCAACACCCCTTCTGCGCCATATGAGCGAGGCCGGGACCGATCATCATGTTCGTGCTGTTTGAACCGCTAAAATCTACATGTCGCGCTTCGATGTGGAGTAGACTACTACATATGGGGTTAATCAAGTCTTAAAATTTGAAGTTCCCCATGCTCCTCAAAGCGAAAACGGCTCTCTTCCGAACGGCTTTTCATACCGCCAAGCCTTAAAAGGAACCGAGTCGGGCCACAGATCAAGAGCGTTGTAGAGGCAATGTCTCGAAACGAGAAAAATACTAAATCTAGTGTGAGGGGTTTGGGGATTACGTGGAGGAGATCGAATCGCACCAAAAAAGGGCTTGCCACGCTTCCGCCGCTCCAGCCGGGCTGTTTGAGCCTTAGTCCGACCGGTGACGGAGGCGGTCAGACAAAAGCGCGGATCACATAGAAGATGAGCGCCGACAGGACGGCGGTGGCCGGCACCGTTATGATCCATGCGGCTGCAATGGTCGACACATGAGCGCGGCGAACGAGGCGGCGCTGGCGGATGATCTCCGGCGATGGCGCTCTGTCCGATGCGCCATCCTCGGATGTGAGAGGGATCTGGCTCGTCATGCTACCATTCTGATTGCGTTGCATGGCGAGATAGCGCTGACGACGCTTGGAGCGCGCCGTCCAGAATTCGCGAAAGAACCCGACGCCGAACACTGCGCCGACCGCAATATGCGTCGAAGACACCGGCAGGCCGAAATAGGATGCCACGATGACGGTAATAGCGGCGGAGAGCGCGACGCAATAAGCGCGCATCGGACTGAGCTTGGTGATCTGGCTGCCGACCAGGCGAATCAGTTTGGGACCGAAGAGCAGCAGGCCAAGCGAGATGCCAGCGGCGCCGATCAACATGACCCAAAGCGGAATGCCGACCTTCGCAGATACCGTATCCGCGCTGGTTGCATTCACGATAGCGGCGAGCGGGCCGACCGCATTGGCCACATCGTTCGCGCCATGCGCGAAGGAAAGGAGGGCTGCGGAGATTATCAGCGGAATGCGGAACAGTTTGCGGATCGACTGGTTGCGGTTTTCCATTCCTTCCGACTGTGAGCGGATGAGGGGATGGAAGATCGCCCAGCTCAACGCGAAACTCGTCGCGCCGATCATCCAGATGGTCGCGCCATCCACGCGAATGACCTTCTTCAGGCCCTTCATGGTCAGATAGGCGGCAAACGCGCCGAACATGACGGCGATGAAGATCGGCACCCAGCGCCGGGCCGCGGCAATCTTGTCTTCGCGATAGATGACGAGCGATTTCACGAGATAGAGGAAGAAGGCGGCGATGACCCCGCCAAGCAGCGGTGAGATGACCCAGCTGGCGGCGATGGCGCCCATGATGCCCCAGTCCACCGTGGAGAAACCGGCCGCGGCGATGCCGCCGCCCATGACGCCGCCGACGATCGAATGGGTGGTCGATGCCGGTGCGTTGATCGCCGTGGCGAGGTTGACCCAAAGGCCCGCCGCGACGAGCGCCGCCATCATGGCAGCGATGAAGGTATGGGTCTCGGCCAGATCTGCCGGATTGACGATGCCTTTGGAAATCGTATTGACGACATCGCCGCCGGCGATCAGCGCGCCGGCGCTCTCGCAGATCGCGGCAATGACGAGAGCGCCACCCATCGTCATCGCCTTGGCGCCGACCGCCGGGCCGACATTGTTGGCCACATCGTTCGCGCCGATATTCATCGCCATATAGGCGCCGATAGCCGCCGCCGCGACGATGGTGATCATGGCGGGCGAGCCGGAAAGCCCGATCGACACGAAGGCGATCACGAGCACCATGAAGAGAAAGGCGATACCGACGCCAACCATCGGTCGGTTGAGAGCGCTTGTGGCTGCTCCGATCTCGCCGACCCGCGAAAGATCCTTGTCGAGCGTTTCCTTGCGGAATGTATCAGCCATGCGAATGTTTTTCCTCACGCCATACAGTCCGGCCTTTCGCGCACTAGGTCAGGACGCTTTATCTTTGGCAACCGGGGCCACGCCGCCCGAACCATCAATCCAAGAGTTTTTGGCCGGCGTTTAACAAAAGGGCAGCCAATTGGGGCTCGTCGACGAGGTGCGACGCATCCTGCGGTGACATCCAGCGCAATTGCCGTTCACCCGCCTCCGGGAATTCGTCATGGATCGTCTCGACAGCAAGGGCATGGACAACGATTCTCATGCGCGCCGTGGCGCCCGCACCAAGATATTTCCGGCCGTCGTAAACACCGAGCGGCTCCCTTTCGGTGCGGCCTTTGACGCCCGATTCCTCAAATGCTTCGCGAGCGGCGGCATCGGCAGTGCCCTCGCCGGCGTCGATGCCGCCCTTCGGCAGGATCCACCGTTTGGTCCGTCGGCTGGTGATGAGAAGGAACTGAAGCCGGCCGTCCACCTGGCGGTAGGGTAGAGCCGCCGCCTGAAGCTTCGGCGGCGGTGCGCCGAGAAGAGCTGCCAAGCGCCCCAACAGGCCGTCGAGTGCACGGCGGAATTTCATCCGTTCGATATCCTGGCTCTAATCGAAGTCCGCGCCCGCGATGGGCTGGGCGTATGTGACGTCCAGATCCCACGGGAAATAGATCCAGGTGTCCTGGCTGACTTCGGTAATGTAGGTATCGACGAGCGGCCGGCCGGCCGGCTTGGCATAAACGGTGGCAAAATGCGCCTGCGGCAGCATTTCGCGCACAAACGACGCAGTGCGGCCCGTATCCGTCAATTCATCGACGATCAGAACATCGCGACCGCCATCGCTGCGAATGGATTCATCAATCTCTTTCAGAAGCCGCAACTGGTTCTGCTCGGTGCCGATCTCGCCGGTATAGGACACCACGCAGACCGTTTCGATCGTCCGGATATTCAATTCGCGCGAGACGATGGCCGCCGGCACGAGGCCCCCGCGCGTGATGCAGACGAGCGCACGGAACGGCTGTTCGCGAGCCGAGAGACGCCACGCCAGAGCACGGGCGTCGCGGTGAAACTGATCCCACGATACGGGAAAGGCTTTGTCTGGAAGTGTCATGAAGGGCAGATCTCCTCACGGGCGCCCACGCAACCTATTTTGCGAAGACAGGAGCGGCAAGTGTTCCAAGGGCGCTAGCGCCGACGGGCGAAAAAGTCACCCCCTCAATCGGTTTCGGCGAGGTTTTCCAGCATCGAAGCCACTGCGATTCGGGCGACGTCCGCGTCTTCGGAGTCGAGACCGCGAATGACGATCTCCGCGCTGTAGCGCGTACCGTCATGGCGTGGATAGGAACCGATGGCCACATTCGGGTGATCTGCGGCCACGCGCGCCAGCGCCTCGCCAAACGTGCCTTCTCCGAAATCGGTTGCGATCGTTCGGATCGTCAGCGGTCGAGAGAGCTTGAGTGTCGGCAGAACGGCGTCCAGCATAGCTTCGAAGATCGACGGGACGCCGGCCATGACATGGACATTCTCGATAACGAAACCCGGTGCGCCGGACACCCGGTTTTCGATGAGCGTTGCGCCTTCCGGCATTCGGGTCATGCGCCGACGGGCCGCGGTGAACGGCAATTGCCGCTCGGCATAGTGCTTTTCCAGAATAGCGACGGCGCGGGGGTCCTCGATCAACGGTCGGTCCAGCGCCTTGGCGATGGCCTCGGCAGTGATGTCGTCATGGGTGGGGCCGATGCCGCCGCTAGTGAAAACATAGGTGTGCCGGTCACGCAGATAATCGACCGCCTCGACGATCCGCGCCGTCTCGTCAGGCACCACACGGATTTCCCGCAGGGCAATACCGACCGGATCGAGCCGTTCGGCAAGGTGGCCGGCATTGCGCTCCTTTGTGCGGCCGGAGAGGATTTCGTCGCCGATGACAAGCATCGCGGCGGTCGACGGAGAAGGCTGTTCTGACATGGCTCGCTGCAATGGATGGTTGGTGGCGTGAAACGGACGTGGAACGATGTTTGCCGTAGCCCGTCCGGAATGCGGAACCAGCATTCCGGCGGGCGAAATGAAGAGGATCACGACGAATTTCGCAAGTTGCTTTTGCCGGGCGAGGTGCGGTGCATTTCGCAAAGAGGACTGTTCCGAACGGGACTTCCGGCGAACTCACCGTGGGGATATGTGGTCGGTCGATCCGGCGCCGATCGGTATCATCGCGTCGATCACGGTTTCGACCACCTGCCGGTCGACCCTTCCGGCCACCGAGACGTATAGCGGGTCCGACATGTTGGCTGTCATGCCGCGAATGAGGGCGGTGATGTGATGGAAGAGGACCTGCGGGTCGTCGCTCTGCCGCCATCCCGCGCGCTGGGCCTCGCCTATTGCGGTCTGCACCAGAGCCGCAAAATCGATGAGCGCGCGTTTCAGGGCTTCGTCGGCCTGTCGACTCACATCGGGATGAAAGATCGCGGTATAAAGCGCGCGATTGTCCAGCGACCAGTCGACAAAGGCCTTGGCCATGGCGTTGAGCCGCGTCACGGGGTCGTCGCCGGCATCGTTCAAGGCGGCGACGGTGGCGTTCGTCGCGCGGTCATATCCCATCATCGCAAGGGTGCGCAGCAGATCGGCCCGGCATTTGAAGTGGCGCGCGGGCGCGGTGGCAGACACTTTCAGATCGCGCGCCATACCTCTCAGGCTAAGCGCTTCGATTCCGCCCGCTTCGATAATCTCGCTGGCGCGCGTCAGCAGCGCTTCACGCAGATTGCCGTGGTGGAACTTCGCCATCAGTCTTAGACCCTCCTAGCCTGTCGTTGACCAGAACGCCGCCGCCCTGTAGTGTCGATGTATGCAGTGCATACATGAGGTTCGAGATGCGGTATACCTACACGCGGCCTAATGGCGAGACAGCGATTTACACCGATCCAAAGCGGTATCTTTTTCCACTCGTGCTTGCGGTGAACTTTTCCGCGCCTTTCTTCGTCATGGCGATGTACTGGGCGTTTGATCGCGATCCCCTCTGGTCGTTGGCGCTGCTGGTCTATTTCTTCGTTCTCATTCCATTGATCGACTTCGTTCTGGGCGAAGACCGAAGCAACCCGCCCGAAGCGGCCGTGCCGGAACTTTCCGACGATCCCTACTATCGAACCCTGCTGCTCTTCAGTGTTCCGATGTTCTACGTGGTGTATGCCGGTGGCATCTGGTTCCTGATGACACAGGGTCTGCCATTTTGGGCGCAGGCTGCGTTTGCGGTGGGTATCGGACTGGTCAACGGCAACGTCAATACAATCGCTCATGAACTCGGTCACAAATCGGGCGCCGTCGATCAGCTTTTCGCCCGACTGGCACTCATTTCCATCGGCAACGGTCATTTTACGTCAGAACACAACCGGAACCATCACAGCCGCGTGTCGACACCTGAGGATTATTCGTCCGCATGGCTTGGCGAAAACCTCTACGCCTTCGCGCTCCGCGATATTCCCGGGGCGGTCAAAGGCGCCTGGAAGCTGGAGAAGGAGAGGCTTGCGCGCCGCGGATACAGTGTCGTTTCGTATCATAACCAGCTGCTGGTGAACTGGGCCGCGTCCATCGCCCTGGCGCTCATCCTGGCACTCTGGCTGGGATGGTCCGCGCTGATCTTCATCGCGCTCTACAAATTCGTTGCCTTCTTCATCCTGACGCTGGCCAACTATATCGAGCATTACGGCCTGCTGCGCCGGATGCAGCCGAACGGGCGCTACGAGCCGTGCGGGCCCCAGCATTCGTGGAACACGAACCATCTGTTCTCCAATCTGGCCACGATCCATCTGCAGCGGCATTCCGATCATCACGTCAACCCGATGCGGCCCTATCAGTCCCTGCGCAATTTCGAGGACGTGCCGGCACTACCGTCGGGATATCCCGGTTGTTTCGGCCTGGCGCTGGTCCCGCCGGTCTGGTTCGCCATCATGGACGCGAAAGCCCTAGCGCGGGCAGACGGCGATCTGACCAAAGCCAATATCGATCCCAGACTGCGCGAAGAACTGCTGGCCAATCCGGCTGTATAAGGCAGCGGTTTCTGCCGAAACGCGGTGAGCCTTTTCCTGGAACCGATGCAAGGCCTGCCGGAACGGTTCGGAGAATGGTGCCCCCTGCCGGACTCGAACCGGCACGACCGAGGTCGAGGGATTTTAAGTCCCTTGCGTCTACCGATTCCGCCAAGGGGGCGCCTAGTTTGCGGCGCGGACGGTATATCGCTCGTTCGCCCTTCGCAACTGCCAGATAATGCTGCCTGAACAGGCCGAAGGTTTGATAGCTGGCAGGCTGTTCGCCTATGATGGACGAATCGTAGGGGGCGGTCCGACAATGAACGAAGTTCTAGAGCATGAACGCGGCCGGGGACGCCGCGCGGAGTCCGTTGCAGACATACCCTGGAAGGGCTGGAAGGATATACTTTTCCGCACTTATGCCTCGATCAGTTCCGACCGCGTTCTGCTGGTCGCCGGCGGTGGCACATTCTACGTTCTGCTGGCGCTCGTGCCCTCGCTGTCCGTCCTGATCAGCACCTATGGCCTCCTGTTCGACCCGGCTTCGCTTGCCGATCATCTGACCATCATGTCGCGTTTCATGCCGGCTGCGGCAATCGACCTCATCCGCGATCAGCTTCAGAGATTGACGACCCAGGACGAGGCCACGCTTTCCTTCGCCTTTCTGCTGTCGCTCGGCCTTGCGGTCTGGAGCGCCAATTCGGGCATGAAGGGCCTCTTCGAGGCGATGAACGTGGCCTATGACGAAACGGAAAAGCGCGGTTTCTTTCGACTGAACGCCGTTTCGCTGCTCTTCACGCTCGGTGCGGTGATCGGCGTCATCTGCATGATCGGCGTCGTCATCGTCACCCCGATCATCCTGGAGTTTCTCTTTCTGGGCAGTTTCGAGCCGCTTATCCGCATCGCGGGATTCGCCTTTCTGGCCGGGATGCTGATCTTCGGCTTGATGCTTCTCTACCGCTACGGACCGAGCCGCAAGAACGCCGGGTGGCGATGGTTGCCTGTCGGTGCGGTCGCGGCGGTCGTGCTCGTCATAATCGTGTCGGCCGCCTTTTCCTTCTATGTTTCGAATTTCGCCGACTACAACGCCACATATGGATCGCTCGGCGCGGTCATCGGCTTCATGACGCTAATCTGGCTGACATTGACCATCGTCATGCTGGGTGCCGAACTGAATGCCGAAATCGAGCACCAGACCGTCATTGACACAACGGTTTCGCCCGAGCAGCCGATGGGCGAACGCGGCGCCTATGTTGCCGATCATCTGGGTGAGTCGACGGCCAGCCGTTCGTGATGCGTCAGACGTGTTAGCGTCGCCAGAAAAGCGGCGTCAGAAGCATCAGTACCGTGGCAATCTCCAACCTTCCGAGAACCATACCGACGATGAGGATGGAAAGGGCGACGTCGCCGAGCGACTGGAAGTTGCCGGAGGGACCGATCAATGCGCCGAGGCCCGGACCGACATTCGATAGTGCGGTCAAGGCGCCCGAAAGGGACGTCATGATGTCGAGGCCCGTCGCGGCAAGGGCTATGGAGAGAACGATCCAGATGCAGACATAGGACGCAATGAACAGCGCGACCCCCTTCTCCATCTCATTGCTGACGACGCGCTCGCCGTAGCGGATGGGCGAGACGATCCGCTGAAACAGCAACTGCTTCAGATTGTTTACGAAGGACTGCCAGAGAATGACGAAACGGTAGGTCTTGATGCCGCCCGCCGTCGAACCAGAGCAGCCGCCGAGCCACATGGCCGCGAAGGCGAGAAGCAGCGCCAACGAACCCCAACCGCTGTAATCCTCGGTGGCATAACCCGTCGTCGTCACGATCGAGACGAAATTGAACGCGCTGTGCGTCACCGCATCGAACGGCTCATACTGGTCGGTGACGATGAGCCAGATGCTGCAGACCCCAATCAGTCCGATCAGGATAAGGAAATAGGTTTGGATCTGGGGGTCGCGAATGGCGTCGGTCTGTCGGCGAAACGCGACGACCGCAAGAATGGTGAAAGGCAGGCCCGCCACTGCCATGAAGATCGTGGCCGTCCATATCAGCCACGGGTCCTCGAAAAAGCCGAACGAGGCGTCATGGGTCGAGAACCCGCCGGTTGCGATGGTGGTAAGCGCATGGTTGACAGCGTCGAATGTGCTCATTCCACCGATCAGGTAGCTGAAGCCACACAGAAAGGTCAGCCCGAAATAGACGCCGAGAAGGGCGACGGAGAACGTCGAAAAACGCGCGAAGGGTCGATCCTCAATGTCCGAGCTTTCAATGCGGAAATAGGAGAAGCCGCCGAGACGCAGATAAGGCAGGACGAAAAGGCCGAGCGCGATGACGCCGATCCCGCCGATCCACTGCAGGAGCGAACGCCAGAGAAGAAGCCCGGGCGGCAGATCGTCAAGGCCGGAGATAACGGTCGAGCCAGTCGTCGTTACTGCAGAAACGCTTTCGAAGAGGGCGTGGACGAAATCGATCGGCAGGGATGAGAAGTAGAGCGGCATCGCGCCGGCGAAGCCGAGTGTCAGCCACAGAATATTGACGACAAGGAAGGCCAGCCGGACCGACGGTCGCGGCGCGGGGCCACGCGTTGCGAGAATGACAGTCAGCGCGAGACCGCCAACGGTGAAGGATGTCATGGCGAAGACCCGCCAGTCGGGATTGCCGACATAAAGGTCGACCGCTCCCGGGAGAAGCATTGTCACGGCCAGATAAAGTGCGAAATGCGCCGCGATATGGAACGCGGTTCGTAGGAGTTCGAGATTCAAAGCGGTGTCCGCTCCCTCTGACCGAGACGATCCTGAACCGGACAGTCCCGCGCCCTCTTTTACCTTGAAGTTTAGTTCGGCGCGGCAAGGCTGAACAGGCGATGATGAGAGTATTCCCCCATTTACCGCCTGCAATCGCCACGGCCGGGCGGGCTTTCATCGTAGGCTAGCGCCGCCAGAAGAGCGGGCTGAACAGCACCAGAACCGTCAAAATCTCCAGCCGGCCGAGCAGCATTCCGAAAATGAGGACAAGAAGCGCGCCGTCGCTCAGCGCTCCGAAATTGCCGGCCGGCCCGATGATCGGACCGAATGCGGGACCGACATTCATCAGCGCTGTCAAAGAGCCGGATAGGGCGGTGACGAGGTCGAGCCCCAATGCGGCAAGAGCGACGGACAGAACGATCCAGAGGACGAGAGAAGTCGAAACAAACAGCAGAACGGCCGCCTGCATATCGGTTGAAACCAAACGGCCACCATAGCGGATCGGCGTGACAATTTTTGGAAACAGCAGACGTTGCAGGCCCGTCCGCAACAATTGCCAGAGAATGAGGAAGCGATAGGGTTTGGTGCCGCCGGAGGTCGAACCGGAGCAGCCGCCCAACCATGTGGCAGCGAAGAACAGCACCACCGCAAACGGCCCCCAGCTTGTATAGTCGTCGCTGGCATAGCCCGTTGTCGTGATGATCGACACGATGTTGAAGAGCGCATGGGTGAGGGCGCGGAAGAACGACCAGTCCTGATAGACGATGAGCCAGATCGTGACGGCGAAGGCCGCTCCGGCAATGAGGCAGAGAAAGAGCGTGATCTGCGGATCGCGGGCCGCTTCGGTCTGGCCGCGGAAGGCGAAGAGGACGAGGACCGTGAAGGGCAGCCCGCCGATGATCATGAAGACGATGGCTGTCCAGAGAAGCATGGGCTGGTCGGCGAAATGGCCGAAACTGGCGTCATGGGTCGAGAACCCCGCCGTCGCCAGCGTCGTCATGGAATGATTGACCGCGTCGAAGACGCTCATGCCGCCCATGACGTAGAAGAGCGCACAGAGTGCCGTCAGCGCAGTATAGATCATCAGGATCGACACCGAAAATGTCGAAAACCGTGCAAAAGGTCGGTCCTCGATGTCCGAACTCTCGATGCGGAAGAAGCTGAAACCACCGATGTTGAGGTAGGGCAGAATAAAAACGCCGAGCGCGATCACGCCGACGCCGCCCATCCATTGCAGGATCGACCGCCAAAGAAGAAGGCCGGGCGGCAGGTCGTCCAATCCGACAAGCACCGTCGAACCGGTGGTCGTCGCGCCGGAGACACCTTCGAAAAGCGCTTCGATGAAGCTTATGTCGAGCGAAGACATGTAAAGCGGCAACGCGCCGACAAGGCTCAGCGTCAGCCACAGCGCATTGACGACGAGAAAAGCAAGGCGCGAACTGGGCGGCGGGGGCGGGGCCTGCGTCGCGAAAATGGTCGCAAGCGCCAGACCCGCCACGCTGAAGGCCGAAATGGCGAAGATCTGCCAGTCAGGATTGCCGACATAAAGGTCCACGGCTGCCGGGATCAGCATCAGCATGGACAGATAAAGGGCGAAATAGGCGGCGATGAACAGCGTGGCGCGGACAATCGAGGTGGTCACGTTGGCTCACTTCTCCCAAGGTGCTTGCGATAGGCCCTTCCTGCTGCCATGACGAGGGCCAGATCGTCCGGGGTCGCAGGAACCCTATAGAAGACAAATACCATTTTATAGCCGGGTCAGGCATGGAGAGGTCCGTTTTGCACCAGCAGTCCGCTTTTCTCGCCACCGATCCGCTGGTCGCCTCCCGACAGGCGCAGGAGGCGTTGCGGGAACTGTTCGATCCGACGCCGCTGCAACAGAATGCCTATCTGTCGGAACGCTATGGCGCGGAGATCTGGCTCAAGCGTGAGGATCTGTCGCCCGTCCGATCCTACAAGCTGCGTGGCGCGTTCAATTTCATGTGCAAATCGGTGCTGCGGCACGCTGGTGGGTTCGTCTGCGCATCGGCCGGCAATCACGCGCAGGGCTTCGCCTATGCGTGCCGGCATTTCGGCCGCAAGGGCACTGTTTTCATGCCGGTCACGACACCTTCTCAGAAGATCGGCAAGACACGCGCCTTCGGCGGAGAGTTCGTCGAGATCGAGCTGATCGGCGACATTTTCGACCAGTGCTACAGCGCTGCCAAGGATTTCGCCGCCCATCACGACGCGCTGATGGTTCCGCCGTTCGACCATGCTGACATTATCGAGGGGCAGGGATCGGTGATGACGGAGGTGCTCGACCAGTTGCCGAAGGGCCGAACGTTCGACCGGCTGGTTCTGCCGGTGGGCGGCGGCGGCCTTACGACGGGGGTTCTTGGCGTCGTGAAAGCGGCGGGGCTCGAGCCGCTCATCACGCTTTGCGAACCGGAGGGCGCGCCCAGCCTCAAGCTCAGCCTGGAAGCCGGCCAACGGCTGAAACTGCCGCGGATCGACGGTTTCGTTGATGGCGCAGCGGTGGCGGAGATCGGCGAACTGCCCTTTGCGGCTTTGCGTCACATCGATCCCACAAGTGTGCTCACCATCCCGGAAAACCGGCTTTGCGGCACCATTATCGAGATGCTGAACATCGAGGGCATCGTGCTGGAGCCGGCGGGCGCGCTGTCGATCGATGCGCTGGGCGATCTGGCCGGTCCTGATGGAAAGGACCTTGTCGGGCAGACTGTGCTTTGCGTGACCTCGGGCGGCAATTTCGATTTCGAACGCCTGCCGGAGGTCAAGGAACGGGCGCTGCGCTTCGAGGGGCTGAAGAAATATTTTATCTTCCGGTTCCCTCAGCGGCCGGGAGCGCTGCGCGACTTTCTGCATCTGCTCGGTCCGAAGGACGACATCGTCCGCTTCGAATATCTGAAAAAGAGCGCCCGTAATTTCGGTTCGGTAGTGATCGGGATCGAAACCGACCAGGCATCGAATTTCCCAGCGCTGATCGAGCGTTTCGACGATGCCGGATGGGAGTGGCAGGACATTACCGACAACGATCTTCTGGCGAACCTTCTGATTTGATTGTCCGGGCGACAGGCTAACCGTTGCGCCTGGGCTGTGGACGGGCCAGTTTGCCGCCGTTTGGAGGAGGCGAATGCTCGATCTTGCCGTGCTGGGCGCAGCCTATGTGCTGTCGCAGTTCTACCGGTCGTTTCTGGCGGTTCTGGTACCGGCGCTCAAAAGCGATCTCGGCGCAACCGACAGCGCGCTTTCGGTAGCGGCGGGCGCGTTCTTCGTGATCTTCGCCCTCTCACAGTTTGGAGTCGGCGTGGCGCTCGATCGGTATGGACCGCGCCGCACGGCATCGTCTCTGCTTTTGCTGGCCGGCGGGGGCGGGGCGATCCTCTTCGCCCTGGCCAGCAAACCTTTCATGATCGTGATTGCGATGGGTCTGCTCGGCCTCGGCTGCGCGCCAGTGCTGATGGCGACGACTGTCCTGTTCGCCCGACGGTTCGACCCGGCCCGCCTTGCGCTTCTGCTCGGTGTCTTCATCGGCGTTGGCTCGGCCGGCAATATCGTCGGAACCACGCCGCTGGCGCTTGCTGCGGAGGCCTATGGCTGGCGGCAGGTGATGGGCGGACTCGCGGCAGTCACCGTCGCAACGGCCATTCTCACTTTCGTTCTGGTACGCGACCCGCCGCGCCTTTCCGGCTCGTCTCCGTCGGACGGTTTTCTCGGTACGCTGCGATTGCTGAGGATCAAGGCGCTCTGGCCGGTGCTCCTCATGGCTGCGGTGGTTTACAGTCCCGCCGCCAATATTCGCGGCCTCTGGGCCGGGCCTTATCTCGCCGAACGTTTCGAGGCCGATGCTGTGCTGATCGGCCACGTCACGCTGGCGATGGCCATCGCCATGGTGATCGGCTCGATCGCCTACGGCCCGCTCGACACACTCTTTCGAACGCGCAAATGGGTAGTGTTCGGCGGCAATCTGGCCGTACTTGCCGCCCTTCTCGCACTGATTGTACTTCCGGGCGTTTCTCTTCTCACCACCTTGGTGCTCTTCGTCACGGTCGGCCTTTTCGGCGCGGCCTATGGTGTCGTGATGGCCCATGGCCGGGCCTTCGTGCCGGTGGAACTGACCGGGCGTGGCGTTACCCTCATCAACTTCTTCTCGATCGGCGGGGCAGGGGTCTTTCAGTGGCTGAGCGGAGGCATCGCGGCGGCAGCGCCAGCCGATATTCGTTATGAGACCGTGTTCGGTTTCTATGCGTTTATTCTGGCTGTCGGTTTGTCGATCTATCTGTTCGCCCGCGATGCAGGTCCGCGCAAAGGATGAAGCGCTGAATCATCTGCTTGCCGAACTGATTCGGTTCGTTGGCGTAACCCGTTGATCGGGAATCGCAAAAGGCGGCAGGTGATGGCGGCTGTTCGGGCCGTGGCGAAGCCCTAATTGCAGCGCATGAGCCAGCCGCTATCCGATCATCGACCGCAGATCAAACGCCTTCCCGCGCGGCTGCTTGCCATTTACGCGCTGCCGGCCCTACCGCTCGCGGCGTTGACGCTGCCGCTCTACATCGTGGTGCCGACCTTCTATACCGACGTCGTCGGCCTGCCGCTCGCCGCGGTAGGCGCGATCCTGTTGGCCGTCCGCCTGATCGACGCTGTGTCCGATCCCATTGTCGGCTGGGCCGCGGATCGCTACCGGCCGGCCTTCGGGCGGCGTCGGACGGCGCTGTCGCTCGCGATCCTGCCAACGGCGATCAGCGCTTACATGCTGTTTGCACCACCGGAAGGGGCGGGGCTCGGCTATCTGTTCGGTTGGGCGACGGCGCTCGCCATCTCCTTCACTCTTGCCTATCTGCCTTACGCGGCATGGGGCGCGGAACTGACGACCGATTATCGCGGCCGAAGTCGGGTTGCCGGGTTTCGCGAAAGCGCCACGCTGATCGGCACGCTTCTGGCCATCGCGCTGCCCTTCGCCATCGATGGAGGGCGCGTTGCCGAAAGCGCGGAAGGCTGGCACGGTCTGGCCGTGCTGGGCACGAGCGTGGGCGCGCTCTTCGTGATCTTCAGTCTGATCATGCTGGTCCGCGTGCCGGAGCCCCGCGAACACAGCCGCCGCTTCAATGTCAGTCTGCGCGAGGGGCTCGCCGCCATGGCGGCCAACAAACCCTTTCTGCGGCTGATCTTCGCCTATCTCCTCAACGGTTTGGCCAATGGCATCCCGGCCACGCTGTTTCTCTTCTTCGTGGGTGCACGGCTTGGAATGCCGGACTGGCAGGGGCCGCTCCTCTTTCTCTATTTCGCCTGCGGGGTGCTGGGCGTGCCACTGGCGCTGGGATTGTCCAAGACCCTTTCCAAGCATCGCGCCTGGTGCTGGGCCATGCTCGCCGCCTGCGTCGTGTTCGTTTTCGTGCCGTTTCTCGATGGGATGACGGGTGGGATCGTCTTTATCGGCATCGTGGTGCTGACTGGCCTCGCGCTCGGCTTCGACCTCTCGCTGCCCTCGTCGATCCAGGCCGACGTCATCGATATCGACACGGCGGCGACCGGGGAGCAGCGCTCCGGCCTCTATTTCTCGGCATGGTCTCTGGCGACGAAGCTGTCGCTCGCCCTCGGCGTTGGCATCGCCTTTCCGCTGTTACAGCTCGCCGGGTTCGATTCCGCAGCCGGCGCTGGTAACGATGCGCAAGCGCTGTTCGTTCTCGCGGCGCTCTATGGCTGGGCACCGATCCTCTTCAAGCTGATCGCCATCGGCCTGATGTGGAATTTTCCGCTCGACGAAGCCTTCCAACAGCAATTGCGGCGGGGCATCGAGAGCGTGGCCGATCCGGCCTAGCTGTCGGCCGTCTCGTTTTCGCCCGGCCGCTCGTCGCGATCCGGCCTGTCAAAGAAGTGCTTGGGGGCAGGCGCTCGCCTGTCCTTCCAGCCCATCATGCGCCGCATGGCCGGAAAATAGACGCCATAGGGGAAGAGGTTGATAAATTTCAGGATCGTGGCGAGCGATTTGGGGAAGGTGACTTCGAAACCGCCATTCTCAAGCCCGTCCACCATCGCCTCGGCGGCCTCGTCGACCTCCATCAGGAACGGCATCTTGAAGTCGTTCTGCTCGGTCAATGGCGTATCGACGAAGCCGGGATTGATGATCTGCGTGCGGATATTAAGCTTGTCGAGATCAAACTTCAGCGCCGCAGCCATATTGTTCAGCGCCGCTTTCGATGCGCCATAGGCCGAGGCCATGGGGAGGCCGCCATAGGCCGAGACCGAACCGACGATGGCGATCTGGCCCTTCCGGCGCTCGCGCATATGAAGGATGGCCGGCACCAAACCATGAAGCACGCCGAAGACATTGACCTGATAGGTCTTCTTCATGTTCTCAAGGCTGGGATCGCTGCCAACCACCGGCCAGTAATTGCCGGCGACGAAAACGGCGAGCGCGATCGGCCCGTGCTCGGCGACCACCCGCCGCATCAGCGCCGCCATCGCCTCCTCGTCCGTCACGTCGCACGGCTCGGGAATGATGCGTCCGCTGAGGGCTTCCGCCTCATCCGCCAGACTCTGCAGTTTGTCGGCGCTCCGGGCGACACTCACGACGGTCCAGCCCTTGCGCGCCAGAACAAGCGCTGCTGCGCGGCCTATGCCGGACGACGCCCCGGTCATGAAGCAGAGGCCGTCTTTGGGTCTGGCGCGATAAAGGGACATCGGTGGTTGGCTCCGGCTTGAAAACATCTTGCACGCACCAGATAGGGCTGGGCGCTATCGCGTGAAGCGGTGGAATGGGAGGGCTGTTTTTGCGCCGATATGGCCGGGCGCGAAACGCCAGCGCTTGAACTCGCCTCGCCGCAGCCATACCCTTTGCACATCCTGCAAAAGAACAGAAAACAGATGGAAATTCCGATGGACCGCACCGTTCTCGACTGCATAGGCGAAACGCCGCTCATCCGCCTGAAGAAGGCGTCGGAGATGACGGGCTGCGAAATTCTCGGCAAGGCGGAATTTCTCAATCCCGGCCAGTCGGTGAAGGACCGGGCGGGCCTGTTCATCATTCGCGATGCTGAAGAGAAGGGCCTGATCCAACCCGGCGGGCTGATCGTCGAGGGTACGGCGGGCAATACGGGCATCGGGTTGACCGTGGTCGCCAAGGCGCTCGGCTATCGCACGGTCATCGTCATTCCCGACACGCAGAGCCAGGAAAAGAAGGACGCGCTGCGTCTTCTCGGCGCTGAACTGCTGGAAGTGCCGGCGGTGCCCTACAAGAACCCGAACAATTACGTAAAGGTCTCCGGCAGGCTGGCCGAGAAGCTGGCGCGTGAAACCAACAAGGGAGCGATCTGGGCCAACCAGTTCGACAATATCGCCAATCGCGATGGCCATATCCGTACCACGGCGCAGGAAATCTGGCGGCAGACCGACGGCAAGGTGGACGGATTCGTCGCCGCGGTCGGCACGGGCGGCACGCTCGCCGGCACGGCGATGGGGCTGAAAGAGCACAATCCGCAGATCAAATCGGCGCTGGCCGATCCCGGCGGCGCGGCGCTCTACAGCTATTACACCGAGGGCGAGTTGAAGAGCGAAGGCACCTCGATCACGGAAGGGATCGGACAGGGGCGCATCACCGCTAATCTGGAGGGCTTCACGCCCGATTTCACCTACAGGATCCCGGATGAGGAAGCGCTGCCGATCGTTTTCGACCTGGTGCAGGAAGAGGGCCTCTGCCTTGGCGGCTCGTCCGGCATCAATATCGCCGGCGCGATTCGTCTGGCCAAGGATCTCGGACCCGGCCACACCATCGTGACCATTCTGTGCGACTACGGCACGCGCTATCAGAGCAAGCTCTTCAATCCCGATTTTCTGCGCAGCAAAGAGCTTCCGGTGCCGGAGTGGATGGAGCGGCAGCCGGAAATTGATATTCCCTTCGAAGAGGTCTGACGTAAGGATGACCGCGCCGACCGACCGCCTGTTTCTGCCCGACGCCTACCTTTCGACCGTGGAGGGCAAGGTGGTCGGGATCGACGGCGAGGGCGGCATCCTTCTGGACCGGACGAATTTCTACGCGACCTCTGGCGGCCAGCCCGGCGATACCGGCTTTCTGGAACGGGCGGACGGCAGCCAGATTTCGATCACCGGTACGGTTTATGGCGACGCGGCGAAGACTATCGTCCGGCATCTGCCGGACGAAGACGCGCCCGTTCCCGTCATCGGCGAGACGCTGGTCCTTCATATCGATTGGGACCGCCGCTACCGACTGATGCGGATGCATACCGCCTGCCACCTTCTGTCGGTCGTCTGCCCCTATCCGATCACGGGGGCGGCGGTCGGCGAAAACGAAAGCCGCGTCGATCTGGATATGTCGGAAGTGCCAGACAAGAAATCAGTGACGCTGGAGCTGATGCAACTTGTCGAGGGCAATCACCCGATCTTCACACGCACGATCACGGAGGACGAACTGGCCGCCAATCCGGGTCTCGTTAAAAGCAAGAATGTCCGTCCGCCCGCCGGAGCGGGAACGATCAGGCTAGTCTGTATCGGCGATGAAGCATCGGTCGACAGCCAGCCCTGCGGCGGCACCCATGTTTCGGAAACCGCCGAGGTCGGCGCGATCCATATCGGCAAGATCGAGAAGAAGGGGCGCGAGAACCGGCGTTTCCGTATCCGGTTCGGCGCCCTAGATCGCGGGTGAGAACGCGCTTCGGTTTCGGATAGGCGCGGGACGCCGCTTCGCTGGCGGCGCAACAGATGGAAGGAAGATGCTTCGATGAGCGACGCCATGCCAATGCCGATCGTGCCCGCCGAATGGCTGGAGAAGCATCTGCACGATCCCGGCCTGTCGATCATCGATGCGTCCTGGTATCTTCCGGCACAGGGGCGCGATGCGGAAAAGGAATATGAGGAAGCGCACATTCCGCGCGCCGTCTTCTTCGATCAGGATCTGGTGGTCGAGCCGGGCGTCGATCTGCCGCACGCCATGCCATCGCCCAGCCATTTTGCCCAGCACCTCGGCTCCATGGGCATTTCGGTCCATGACAATATCGTCGTCTACGACGGACCCGGTTTCTTCTCCGCGCCGCGCGTCTGGTGGATGCTGCGAACCATGGGCGCGAAGAAAGTCGCCGTGCTGGCCGGTGGGCTGGATGGCTGGAAAAAGGACGGACGGCCCGTAACGGCCGAGCCGACAAAGACCGCCGGCTGCTATTTTGAAGCAGAGTTCGACACCGATACGGTCGTTCCGTTCGATGAGATGAAGCGGATCGCGACGTCGGGCAATGCGATCGTGGTCGATGCGCGTCCGGCCGGGCGTTTCACGGGTGAAGAACCGGAACCGCGAAAAGGCATGCGCTCGGGCCACATTCCCGGCTCGCTCAACGTGCCTTTCACCGAACTATCCAAGGATGGGCGGCTCAAAGACGTCGACGTGCTTCGTGCCCTGTTCTCTGAAGCGGGCGTGCCGAAGGACCGGCCGCTCGTTACCAGCTGCGGCTCCGGCGTCACAGCGGCTGCGCTGTTGCTGGCGCTCGAGGAGGCCGGATACGAGAATATTCGCCTTTACGACGGATCCTGGTCGGAATGGGGCGCGCGATCCGATACGGAAGTCGAGACAGGCCCTGCGCGTGGCGTGCAGAAGTGAGCACTGCGACGAGCGGCAAAAATGGGGAGTTGAAGGCCGTCTTCACCTGGCTGGAACTAGTTCAGCCGCCGGGGCACATGCCGCCCGCACCTCTGACAGGTCAGCTGGCGCTGATGCGCGTTCAGCAGATGCCGATCGCCTATTACCGGTTTCTCCTCGATCAGGTTGGGCACGACCATTACTGGGTGCAGAGAATGCGGCTGTCGGATGTCTCGATCCGAGCCATTCTTGACGCGCCGACCACACATATCTCTGTGCTCTATCTGGATGGTGCTCCAGCCGGTTTTTTCGAGATCGACAGCAAGCGCGACGGCGTCGCCCATATCGTTCATTTCGGGCTGATCGATCATGCTCAGGGCCGCAATCTATCGCCCTGGTTTCTGCATGCCGCCCTTAGTGCCGCCTGGGAGGAGGGGACCGAACGGGTCACGATCGGAACAACATCGCTCGATCATCCTGCCGCCCTGCGCCTCTACCAGCGCTTCGGCTTTGTGGTGACCGAGCGCTCGCATGGGACTATCAGACCGCTAAGCGCCCAAGAACGGTTGGAGACGTTGAACGGAACGCGTCCGTCCACTTCGCTCTAGGCCGGTTTGCGCAGCACGATCTGCCGCACATCGATATTCTCTTCGCGAAAGCCCGCTTCGCAATAGTAGAGATAAAACAGCCAGACCTTGCGGAACCGCTCATCGAAGCCGAGCGCGCGGACCTTCGGCCAGACCTCCTCGAACCGCTCACGCCACAAAGCCAGAGTGCGGGCGTAATCCTGCGGAAAACGCCTTTCGTTTTCGATGGTCAATCCGACCTCGGCTGCAAGATCGCGTAGATGGGTCGGGGTCGGCAACATGCCACCGGGAAAGACGTAGCGTTGAATGAAATCGGGATAGCGGCGGTAATCCTCAAAGGCATGTTCGGCGATGGTGATGATCTGGAGACCCGCCGTGCCGCCGGGCTTCAGCGTGCGGTCGAGCGTTTCGAAATAGGCGGGCCACCAGCGTTCGCCCACAGCTTCGAACATCTCGATCGAAGCGATGTGATCGTATTGGCCGGCTTCTTCACGATAGTCGCGGAAAACGATCTCGGTCCTGTCGGACACTCCCGCATCCGCCAGTCGCGCTTCGGCGTGGTCGTGCTGCTGCTGGCTGATCGTCAGACCGGTCACACGGCATCCGCGCTGCGCGGCGATCTCGGCGAAGCCGCCCCAGCCGCAACCGATCTCCAGAATGTGTTCGCCGGCTTCCGCGCCCATATCGTCCAGAAGAGCGGTATATTTGGCGTGTTGCGCCTCCTGCAGCGTTTCGGTGCCCTTGTGCCATAACGCTGCGGAATAGGTCATAGAAGGGTCGAGCCAAAGCCGGTAGAACGCATTGCCGAGATCGTAATGGGCGGCGATGTTGCGGCGCGATCCCTTCGGCGTATTGTCGTTCAGCCAGTGGCGGAATTTCTGAATGGCGTGGGAGAGCTTGCCGCTTGTGGTGGCGACCTCGTTCATCGTTTCGCCATTGGCAAGAAAAAGCCGCAGGAAACTCACGATATCGGGGCTATCCCAATCGCCGTCGATCCAGCTTTCGGCAACGCCGACCGTGCCATCGATAAAGGCGCGGCGTGCCAGCCGCCAGTTGTAGAGGTGCAGTTCGGCATTGGGTCCGGGTTGCGCGCCCTCGATGAAGATCTTGTGACCGTCCGGCAGCGTGGCGCGCAGCGAGCCGGCGCGTAGCTGCGACAGGCTGGCGAGCGATTTTCGTGCCGTCAGCGGAATATCGCGAAGTGTCTTGGGCAGTTCCATTCCGGGATGCAGTTGGATCTCGTGAAAGGTCGTATCGGTCATGCGGCGTTGCGCTCCCTGGATGATCTGGGGTGGGAGTGGGTATCGGCGTCGAACGGTTTGTCGATCGGGGCATGATCGTCGCGGCTCTGGTCGCCCGCTCCGAGGAATCGCACGCCCTTCAGCCACAGCCGGAAAGCTTCCCAGTGGATGGCCGCGTAAACCTTGAAGGGCAGGAACGGAATCGTGACGAGATAGCGCAGAAGCGTCGCGGTGGTGACGGGGCGGGCATGGCCGCTGAATGTGGCGTCGAAAAGCGGTTCGCCCTCTTCGGTTTCATGGATGCGCAGTTTCACACCCTTGCCGGGTGGCATGATGCGGAACCGGTAGGTCAGGTTCGGGCCGAGAAAGGGCGAGACATGCAGTCGCTTGTCGCCCGTCTGGCGGATACCGGCCTCGCTGATTTCGCCGTCTTTCACCGGAGCAAGGTAGGCGTGCCGGCCGCCGAATGTGTTGCGGACGTCGTAGACGAGCATTAATGGGACGTCGGCTTCATCGAGGGCGAACCAGACGCTGATCGGGTTGAAGACCCAGCCGAACATGCGCGGGTAGCAAAGCAGCAGCCAACGGGTCGGAAGAGGATCGTTCGGTCGGGTTTCACGATACCACTCATCGGCCTGGCGGCGCAGATTGTCCGCCCCGTCGCGCAGATGATCGCTTGCCCGGAAGCTCAGCAGCCCGGGCGCTTGGATTCCGAGAAGGGGCGACAGGTCGTTCGCTTCTTCCATCCGGTCGATATCGATCAACAACGAATAAACCGAATAGGTGAAGCGGTGCCCGACCGGTCGCAACCGCTGGTGCATGACCGGCCCGGCATAGAGCGTCGCTGCCGCCTTTGGCGGTGGCCCGTTTGCCGCTAAAGTGGAAGGGAGCCGCCGTTTCACTCTGCCGCCTCCGGCACGATGGCAAGGGCAGGGCCACGATCATTGTCGCCGTGCAACGTAAACGGCTTCAGTTCAGCGGGGAAAGGCAATTGCGCACCGAGGGCGGCCGCTACCCTCAGGCCGGAGCGTAGTCCGTCCTCATGGAAGCCGTAGCCGGTCCATGCGCCGGCCAGCCAGATGCCGTCCCGACCCTGGATCGCATCGAGCCGCTTCTGCGCCGCCATCGCCGCGGCGTCGAATTGCGGATGGTCGTAGGTCCACTCACCGTAAACTTTGGCCGGGTCCGGTTCGCCGACGGGATTGAGCGTGACGAACAGCGGAATCGACGAATCGATATTCTGCAAGCGATTCATCCAGTAGGTAACGGTGACGTCGCCAACCTTTTCGTCGCCGGAGGTGCGCTGGTAGTTCCATGCCGCCCAGGCGCGCTTTCGCTTCGGCATGAAAGACGGATCGGAATGGAGGATCACACGGTTGGACCGATAGGCGACCGCTTCGCAGACAGCTCGTCGCGCTTCGTTCGCATCTGCGTGGAGCATGGCCCTGGATTGATCGCTGTGGCTTGCCAGTACGACATGGTCGAATGTCTGTTCGAGCCGGTCGGTGCGTATGACGGGGCCGGCCATGGAGGCCGTGACAGACCGCACCCGCGCGCCCAGCACGACATCGCCGTCCCTACGAAGCGCTCCGAGAAGGCGATCGAGGTAATTGCGCGCGCCACCGCTGACAGTACGCCACTTCGGCCGGTCCATGGTGTTGAGCCGGTGATTGTGGAAGAAGGTCAGGAAGGCATCGGCGGGAAACGCCAGCATCGCATCGCGCGGGGTCGACCAGATCGCCGCGCTCATCGGGATCAAATAGTCGTCGCGGAAGGCGGTGCTGAAACCGTGACTATCCAGCCAGTCGCCCAGCGTCAGGCCCGATAGGGACGGTGAGCCGCGTTCTGCGGCCGACAATTCGTTGAACCGCTTCATGCCCCACAGCATACGCCAGAATCGTGGACGAACGATATTGCGCTTTTGCGCGATGGCCTGACGCCAGTCGTCCGAACCGGCCCATTCCAAATGGCCTCCATCGAGGGAAAGCGAGAAGCTCATCTCGCTTTCTTCTGTCGCAACATCGAGATGCTCGAAAAGGGCGGTCAGCAACGGATAGGTGAGGGTGTTGAAAACGATGAAACCCGTATCGACCGCGATGGAACGTTCACCAATGCAAACATCACGCGTCGCCGTATGTCCGCCGGGCCGGTCCTCGGCCTCGAAAAGGGTAACACTGGCATTCTTTCGCAATGCCCAGGCGCAGGACGCACCCGAAATGCCGGAACCGATGACCGCCACACGGGGCCTTGCGTCTTCGCCATTCCCGGAACGCGGGAATGCGGGGTCTACAAAATTCATCAATCGCCTTTCATGGCTTTGAATGCGTCGAGCGCCCGTTCGCGCGCCACGCTGTGGTCAACCATGGGACGGGGATAGTCGCTGCCGAGTTTCACACCGGCTTCAGAAAGAACGTCGTCCGGCGCTTCCCATGGCGCATGGATGAATTTGGCGGGTAGCGCGGCGAGTTCCGGAACGAAAGCACGCACATAGTTGCCTTCGGAATCGAATTTGCGCCCCTGGGTGACTGGGGCGAAGATGCGGAAGAAGGGCGCGGCGTCGGCGCCGGAGCCCGCCGTCCACTGCCAATTGAACGCATTGTTGGCGGGATCGAAATCGATCAGCGTATCGTGAAACCATTCCTCACCCCGCTTCCAGTGCACCATCAAATGCTTGGTGAGGAAACTGGCGACGATCATACGGACGCGGTTGTGCATCCAGCCGGTCTGCCAAAGCTGGCGCATACCCGCATCGACGATAGGGTAGCCGGTCCGGCCTTTCCGCCACGCGCGGAGCGGTGCGCCGTTCGGATCTTCATCCCAAGGGAAACGATCGAAGCGGCCATCGATATTGTCCCAGGTCATCTCCGGCCTGTTGGCCAGCAATTGCCAGGCGAATTCGCGAAAGACGATCTCGCGCTGAAAGGTCGTGACATCACGGCCAGTCTTTTGCGGCCCGACCGTCTCTATGGCGCGCCAGACCTGACGCGGCCCGATCTCGCCGAAAGCCAGATGCGGTGACAGGCGGGAGGTTCCCTGAACCGCAGGCCGATCCCGCCCGGTCGCGTAATCGTCGAGTGCGTCGGTCAGAAACCGTTCGAGGGATTTTTGCGCGCCGACCTCGCCAGGTTGCCAGTGAGGGGCAAACCCCGCCGCCCAATTCGGACTGGTGGGTAGAAATCCGTAGGTGGAAAGGTCGTCGCTTTGCGGCGGATCGAAAAAGTGGAAGGGACCGTCGTTCGCTTCTGGCTGGGCGTCCTGAATGACGGGAATGAGCTTCCGGGCAAAGGGGGAGAAGACACTATAGTGGCGGTCCGACGATGTCCGGATCGAAGACGGATCATGAAGCAGGAAGCCGTCATGACGCTCGAAAGCAATGTCGGATGCGGCGAGCGCGTCTGCCAATTCCTCATCGGCCTGCCGTCCCGCCGGATCGAAACGACGTGTGGCATGAACGTGGCGCGCACCCGTCTCGGCGATCAAAGCCTCAATGGCGGAAACCAGCCGCCCCGACCGCAGGACGAGCGCGCCGCCCTTGTTGGCGATGGCGGCCGACAGGGCCGCGAGAGAATGATGAAGCCACCAGCGGCTGGCGCCGCCGAGCGGCCGGAAGGCCGAGCCGCCTTCGGTTTCGTGGACGTAAACGCACAGAATGGGCGCGCCTGTTCGCTGAGCCGCCAAAAGCGCCTGATTGTCTTCCAGCCGAAGATCGTTACGGAAGAGAACCAGAACCGGAACGTCATTATCTGCTGCAGTCACGGTCCCCGCCCACGCTCATTGCCTTGCAGTCTGTTCTATTGCGCGAAGCGGCGGCTTCAATGATGCGAGGGGCAGCTTATGCGAATTGACGACAGGTCTGCGCCTGCATTCGGGACGGCGGAGGGTTCTTGCGTCAGCTGTCGAGATAGAAGGCAAGTGTGCGTTTGGTGCCGTCGCGCCATAAACGCGCCAGCCAATCGGCGAACAGTCTTCCGAACCGCTCGTCTTTGGCGAGATCGCCGTAGACATCCCTCATTCCAAGCCATGCGTCGGGGTTCGTCTTCGCCGTTTTTGCCGTTTCGGTGAGCCTGTCCCAGGCAGGATCGTTCGGCGCGACCGACGCACCGCTGTCCGTCTGCCCATAGCAATAGCGGCACCAGAGCGCGCTCTCCAGGGCAAGTCCGACCGGCGGCCGACCCCGGTCAAGGTTATCTACAATGGATGGGAGGATGAATTTTGGCTGGCGGTTCGAACCGTCGAAACAGAGCCGCCGAACGGTGTCGCCGATCTTGGGATTGGCGAAGCGGCGCTGCGTCAACCGGTGATAATCACCAAGATCGGTCTCCGGGACCGGCGGGACGACCGGGATGATTTCCTCTTCCTCGACCTTCGTCAGAAAGCGGCGAACCAGATCGTTCTGCATGGCCTCATGGACAAAATGAATGTCCATGAGCGCTGCCGAATAGGCGATGATGGCGTGGCCGCCATTCAGAATGCGGATCTTCATCGCCTCATAGGGGGTCACATCATCGACGAACTTTACGCCGACCGTTTCAAGGGCAGGGCGTCCATCGGCAAATTTGTCCTCAAGCACCCACTGACTGAATTCCTCACAAAATACGGGCCATGCGTCATCGATGCCGAAATGGTCGCGAACCAGCTTGCGTTCGCGTTCGCCGGTCGCGGGCGTGATGCGATCCACCATTGCGTTGGGAAAGGTCACATGCTCGTCAATCCAGTCGGCCAGTTCGCTATCGATCATACGCGCAAGGCCGGCTACCGCCTCCCGCGCGATCCGGCCATTATGCGGCAGGTTGTCGCAACTCATCACGGTGAACGCCTTCTGCCCCGCATTCCTCCGCGCTCTCAAGGCGCTGACGATAACGCCGAAGACGGTTTTCGGCGTGCTGTGGCTTCCGGCATCGGCAAGGATGGCCGGATGGCGCGAATCGAAATGGCCCGTTGCATCCAGAAAATAGCCGCCTTCGGTGATCGTCAGCGAAACGATCCGGATCGCGGGGTCGGCCAACCGGTCGATGATGGCCTGCGGATTCTCCGGCACGACGAACTCCACCATGGGGCCGGTAATGCGTAGGGTGGTGCTGTTTGCTTCCTGGGCGACGGTGGTCGACAGGAAATCCTGCTTTGCCAGCGCGTCGTGAACCTTGCTGTCGAACGCCATGAGCCCGGCCCCGCACAACGCCCAATCATGGTCCCGACCGGTTTCGAAAAGGCGGTCGAGATAGGCCGCCTGGTGAGCCCGGTGAAAATTTCCGACGCCGATATGCAAAATGCCGGGTTTCAGCGCCGATCTGTCGTAGGAAGGAACGCTTGCACATCCGATATGCGGCAGGGCGGACATATTCAGGCGAACGGCCATGGGAGATCCTCGAAAAAATTCTGACGTGCCGGATCAGGCCGTCATTCCAGTCGCGATTGATCGGGCGGGAACGGGCGGTCCTTGGAATGAACGGCCGGGGCGCGGATGCCATGGAGCGGGGCGGCAGGCCTTCCAGCTCGCTTCGATCTGCTCTTCACGGCAACCTCCTCCATTCGCCGCTTCAAACGTCGGTCCACAGCCAGGCATGGTCTCCTTCTGGCCACGCCTGCCGAACGGCACCGGACTGCATCCACCAGTTCTTTTACACGAGTAAAAGTTTCTCGCAAGCTGGAGGTGAGCGCCGTGCGACCTGCGGACGCGGATGGACGCCGCGCGAATGGCGGTATCGGCGGTCCCAGAACGGATAATGAAAGGAAAGTGGCTCCCCGGGCCGGATTCGAACCAGCGACCAACCGGTTAACAGCCGGTTGCTCTACCACTGAGCTACCGGGGAACAGCGGCTCAAGCGAAGCGGCCTATAGCAGAGCCGTTTCCAGCTTGCCAAGCCGCCCTGATAAAAAATCTCCGCGTAACCTATATGGTTTTAAACCTTATCGCCCTCGATCTGCGGCCGCGACGCCATGAAAGACGCATCAAAAACAACGCCTCGGCCATTGTTTTCCCTGTTCGGCCGAAGCTTTTCGACTCCGCGCTCGAAGCCCGGGCGACTGGTTTTAGGCTGGGCGTTAATCGCCGCCGGCACGGTCGGTTTTCTCCCCGTGGTCGGATTCTGGATGATCCCGCTCGGGTTGGGGGTTCTTTCGATCGATATTCCGCTGGCCAGGCGCTGGCGCCGGCGTTTCATATCCTGGGTAGGACGACGCTGGCCGAACGCGATCGGAAGCGGCTCGTCTTCCGGAAAGGATTGAGGGCGAGCGGCTTCGCCTCAAGGCTATGGAAGGCGCGATCGGCCCAAGCTACGCGCACGCGGCTTGATGGCCGTTCGGTTTACGTCGCCATGTCTCGGAAACGAATGGAGGCCTCGCCCGGAATCGAACCGGGGTGCAAGGATTTGCAGTCCTCTGCGTAACCACTCCGCCACGAGGCCGATAACGTGAGAAAGATCGCGCTATCCCAAAGACTTGGCCCCTCAAAATGTTGAGCGATAGCCCTCGTCTTCAGCGCGCTCTCAATATCCGTTGCGGTTCGATCCCGTCAAGCCCTCATTCCATCCGGCATCGGAGGTTCCGGTGCGGTGGCCCCCGTCCATCATTCGACGGGCGCATGCCTTGCAGCCCGGGACCCTAATTGCTATCGACCGGATCGACTATCGGCCGACCTGCCGACGCAATGGGGATGACGATGAGCCAGGTTTTTTCCGACCTTCGCCGCAAGATGGTTGACGGACAGTTGAGAACGACCGACGTGACGGCGCTGCCGGTCCTGGAAGCGTTCCTGTCCGTGCCGCGAGAAGAGTTCGTGCCGACGCGCCTGCGCGATCTGTCCTATATTGACGAGGATCTCGAAGTGGCGCCGTCGCGCTATCTCATCGAGCCGGGGCCGCTGGCAAAGATGGTCCAGCTGGCGGAAGTTCGGCCCGGCGATGTGGCCCTCGACCTCTGCTGCGCGACCGGCTACTCCACCGCCATTCTAGCGTCTATCGCGTCCAGCGTCATTGCCATCGAGTCGGACGAGGAACTGGCCGAATCGGCAACCGAACGGCTTTCCGCCCTCGGCCATGACAATGTCGCCGTACTGCACGGCAATCCGGAAAATGGCTGCGAGGATGAAGCGCCCTTCGACGTGATCCTCATTGGCGGGTCGGTGGATTACGTGCCGGAAACGCTTCTCCAGCAGCTCAAGCCGGGAGGCCGTTTGGTAACGGTGGAAGGTCACGGTAATGCCGCGAACGCGGTGCTCTATGTCGGCGGTCGCGGCGTTGGCGGCGGCCGCACCGCTTTTAATTGCGCCGTCAAACCAGTGCCGGGTTTTCGTCGCCAACCAGGCTTTGTCTTTTAGGACACACCGAAAAAGGGATCGGCATGTCGGCGCTTCCACTCGAACCTTCGTCGCTGGACGCCGACAAGTCATGACCTTTACCAAGACGTAAAAGACCGCCTCGAACGGAATGAGTCCGTGTTGAACAACACTGTCCGAATCTTCAGCCTATCCTGCATTCTGGCCCTGTCCGCAGCTCCCGCTAGCGCGGAGACCATTCTCGGCGCCATGGCGACGGCCTATGGCTACAATGCCGATCTCAACAGCGCACGAGCCGGGGTGCGCGTCGCCGACGAAAACGTTCCCATTGCCAAGGGCGGAATGCGGCCGCGGATTTCAGCGACGAGCACCGCCGCGGGCACGTCGGTTCGACGCGACTTCGATAATGATCTCGGCGTCAGTACACGGACGGATACCGGTTCTCTGTCGATCGATTTCGGCGTGAAGATCGATCAGACGCTTTTCGATGGCTTTCAGACACGCAATAATGTCGCGGCCGCCAAATCGAACGTCTTTGCCAGTCAGGCCAGCCTGACGAACACCGAACAGAATACGCTCTTCAACGCCGGCACCGTTTATATGGACGTGCTGCGCGACCGCCAGCTCGTAACGCTTCGCTCGCGTAATCTTCAGTTCCTGCAGGAGCAGGTGCGCAGTGCGCGGGCTCGCTTCGATGTCGGTGAATCAACGCGGACCGATGTGTCCCAGGCGCAGGCTTCTCTTTCTCAGGCCCAGGCCGCGCTTTATCTCGCGCGATCCAATCTGGCGGTCAGCGAAGCCACTTACCGGCAGATCGTCGGGCGGACCCCTGGCGAGTTGAAGCCGACGGCTCCGCTGACACGAAAGCTGCCGGGCTCGTTGAGCACAGCCATCGCCATCGCGCTCAACAACCATCCGGCAATCAAGGCCAATCGGCATCTCGTCGACTCGGCAAGCTTTACCGTCAAGGCGCGTGAGGGCGCCTTCCTGCCGCAGGTCGGTGCTTCGGCCTCGCTGACGCAGGAGTTTGCCAACATCGATGTGCAGAATGCGCCGGGAAGCTCCGGCGATCGCGATACGCTGACCGGCACGATCGGTGCGACGGTGACGGTACCCATTTATCAAGGTGGCGTGGCGTCCGCGCAAACGCGTCAGGCCAAGGAGCAGTTGGGCCAGGCGCGCATCAATGTCGATGTGACGATCGATCAGGTTCGAGCCAATGCCATCGCGGCTTGGAATCAGTATGTCGCTGCGCGCGAAGCCATATCCGCCGGGCTCGACCTTATCTCTGCACAGACCCTGGCGCTGAACGGCGTCGTCGAGGAGCGCAATGTCGGGCAACGCACAACGCTCGACGTGTTGGACGCGCAATCGGCGCTTATTACCGCGCAGGTCACGCAGGTCAGCGCCGAACGGGATGCGGTTGTCGCGTCGCTCGGCATTCTGTCGGCGACCGGCCAGCTGACCGCCGAAGGGCTCGGCCTTGGGGTCAAGCGGCACGATCCGGACGAGCATCTGAACGCCGTCAAGGACGCCTGGTACGGATTGCGGACGCCGGACGGCCGCTAACGCCGCCACGCCGATAGCTGTGAATCCCGGACCGCAAAGCGGTCGAGGGGATTCTCATCCAACCGACCCTCGGCTAGGCTCCATGCGATTCGTATTGCCGACAGACCGGATGATTATCCGGGGAGAGGGCGGAGTGATGTCGCAGGCGAGCGGTGCCGCACGAGAGACGTCGATGGACGAAATTCTGGCGTCCATCCGAAAAATTATCGAAGAATCGGATGCTGCGGCTTCGGCGGCCGAGGCCGAAGGTGCGCATCCTTCGAGGCCATCCGGATCAATCGATCTTGCCTTCGATCCATCCGATCTGGATGAGGACGACGCGGATGATGCGATCGCCGGCTTTCCGACGGTTCTGGATGCCGACGATCAGATCGACGATGAAATCGTCGCTGCCGGTGAAGCGGAGCTCAATGCGTTTCGCGAGGCGATCAGCGACCGAGGGCCGGCAGGGGCGTCCGGTCGGTCCAATGGCGGTGCCGAGACCGCCGCACCCGCGAGCGCGGCGCCCCGCAAACCTTCGACGGCGAACAGTCGCGGGCCGCTAAGCCTCGCCGACATTCAGGCGAAGCTGTCTTCGCAAGCAGACGATCTCGATGCCGGCACCATTGCCGTACAATCGTCAGAGAACGGTTTCGGCCCTGATGAAGAAGTCGCCGACGATCCTGACGAAGAAGTCGCCGACGATAAGGTGACGGTCGACACAATGGACGAAACCCCGCCCGTAGAGCCTTTGGCCGATGTCGACGCCGTTGGCGAGACCGCTCCGCCGGAAGCCGAAGAGCCTGCCTTACAAGCTCCGCGGAGCGAAGCACCAGCAACCGCCGCTTCTCACTCAATGCCTTCGGAAGACAGGTTTCGCGCTGTTGCGGAGAAACTGGAACGCCGCCCGCTTGGCGCACAACCTCCGGCGGCATCGCTAGTGTCCACCGAAGACGACGCAGCCGATCCCGTTTCGTCGAGCAACGCATCCGGTCTTGCGCCGATCGTTTCACGCGAGGCCGGCAAAGCCGTCGCCGATTCGTTCGGTCAGTTGAAGGACGCGTTTTTCGCCAGCCGCCAGCGCGATTTCGATCAGATGGCCGAGGAGATGCTGCGCCCCATGCTGCAGGACTGGCTTGACAACAATCTTCCCACCCTGGTCGAACGTCTCGTCAAAGAAGAGATCGAACGAATCGCCCAGGGCGGCTGAACGCCGGGCGGCTATATGTCCGCCTCGGTCATGAGCCGGGAGAGCGCTGTGTCGTCCGGTTGACTTCCCCGCGCGCGGTCGCGATATGCATGGGCTCCCTCAACGGACCCCAAGACCATGCTGGACAAGACCTACGACGCTGCCGCCATCGAACCGAAAATCGCCGCCCGCTGGGACGAAGCCGAGGCCTTCGCGGCCGGTGCAGGCGCAAAGGGCGGCGCGGACCCCTATTGCATTGTCATTCCGCCACCGAATGTGACGGGCTCGCTGCATATGGGCCACGCACTCAACAACACGCTGCAGGACGTTCTGGTCCGCTGGCGGCGCATGCTGGGCGACAATGTGCTCTGGCAGCCGGGCATGGACCATGCAGGTATCGCCACGCAGATGGTCGTGGAGCGACAGCTGGCCGAGCGGGGCGAGCCCGGTCGCCGTGAAATGGGTCGCGACGCTTTCATTGAGCGTGTCTGGCAGTGGAAGGACGAATCCGGCGGCGCGATTTTCAACCAGCTGAAACGCCTGGGCGCGTCCTGCGACTGGAGCCGCGAACGGTTCACCATGGACGAGGGGCTGTCCGAGGCCGTGCTGGAGGTCTTCGTGCGGCTTTACGATGACGGGCTGATCTATCGCGGCAAGCGGCTGGTCAATTGGGATCCGACCTTCGAAACGGCTATCTCCGACCTCGAGGTCGAGAATCGCGAAGTCGACGGCCATATGTGGCACTTCAAATACCCGCTCGCGGACGGTGCGACTTACGAATATGTGGAGAAGGACGAGGACGGCAACGAGACCCTTCGCGAGACCCGCGACTATATCTCGATTGCGACGACCCGGCCGGAAACGATGCTGGGCGACGGCGCGGTTGCTGTTCATCCATCGGATGAGCGTTATGCCTCAATTGTTGGCAAGTTATGCGAAATCCCTGTCGGCCCGAAAGAGCATCGCCGGCTGATCCCGATCATTACGGATGATTATCCCGATCCGAAATTCGGCTCCGGCGCGGTCAAGATCACGGGTGCGCACGATTTCAACGATTACGGTGTCGCGCAGCGAAATGGAATCCCCCTTTATCGCCTGATGGACGAAAAGGCGCAGATGCGCGCCGATGGCGAACCCTATGCCGAGGAAGCGGCCAAGGCGATGGCGATCGTCAAGTCCGATGAAACGCCCGATGTTGTAATAGTAGACGCCATCAACCTCGTGCCGGACGAACTGCGCGGTCTGGACCGTTACGAGGCGCGCCGGCGGGTTGTGGAGGCGATCAACGCGGACGGTCTGGCCGTCATGACGCTGGACGAGGACGGCAACGCGCACCCCTTCGTCGAAAGCAAGAAAATCATGCAGCCCTTCGGCGACCGGTCAGGCGACGTTATCGAACCGATGCTGACGGACCAGTGGTTCGCCGACGCAAAGACGCTTGCCGAGCCGGCTATCGCGTCCGTCCGCGAAGGGCGCACAAATTTTGTGCCGAAGAACTGGGAAAACACCTATTTCGCCTGGATGGAGAATATCGAGCCCTGGTGCATTTCGCGCCAGCTCTGGTGGGGGCATCGCATTCCAGCCTGGTACGGACCGGACGGGCAGGTCTTCGTGCGCAAGACCGAAGAAGAAGCGCTCGGCGCTGCTGTTCAGCATTACCTTGCCCATGAAGGGCCGTGGAAAGCGTTCGTCGAAGAGAAGCTGGAAAATATGGAGCCGGGCGATCTTCTGACGCGCGATCCGGACGTTCTGGACACTTGGTTTTCCTCCGCGCTCTGGCCCTTCTCGACGCTGGGCTGGCCTGAAAACACCGAAGCGCTCAAGACCTGGTATCCGACCAATGCGCTGGTCACCGGCTTCGATATCATCTTCTTCTGGGTTGCCCGGATGATGATGATGGGCATCCATTTTATGGACGAAGAGCCGTTCGAGACGGTCTATGTCCATGCGCTGGTTCGCGACAAGCGCGGCCAGAAGATGAGCAAGTCCAAAGGCAACGTCATTGATCCGCTTAAGCTGATCGACGAGTATGGCGCCGATGCGCTGCGCTTCACGCTGGCGATCATGGCGGCGCAGGGCCGCGATGTGAAGCTCGACGAGCAGCGCATTGCCGGCTACCGCAATTTCGGCACCAAGCTCTGGAATGCGGTGCGCTTTGCCGGCATGAACGGCGCCGTGCATGGCGGCGTTTTCGATCCTTCTTCGGCCGGCCATCAACTCAATCGCTGGATTCTGACCGAACTGTCGCGGACCATCGATGAGGTGAATGCGGCGTTGCGGGACTACCGCTTCAATGAGGCGGCCGGCGCTCTCTATCGCTTTGTCTGGAACCAGCTCTGCGACTGGTATCTCGAACTGCTGAAACCGATCTTCAATGGCGAGGACGAAGGGGCGAAAGCCGAAGCGCGATCATGTCTCGGCTACGTTCTGGACCAGTCTTTCGCGATGCTGCATCCCTTCATGCCGTTCCTGACCGAGGAGCTTTGGGCCGGTACGGCAGAGCGCGACGCCATGCTGTGCCATACGGCCTGGCCGACGGCTGACGTGAAAGATCGAACGGCGGCGGCCGAAATCAACTGGCTGATCGACACGATCACCGCCATTCGCTCGCTGCGGGCAGAGATGAACGTTCCGGCGGCGGCGAAGGCACCGCTCGTCCTGGTTGGGGGTTCCGACGAAACGCATGAGCGCATCGCCCGCCATCGCGCGGCCGTGCAGCGACTGGCCCGCATCGAGAACATCACTCATGCAGACACGGCGCCACCACAATCGGCGCAGGTCATTGTAGGCGATTCCACCTTGTGCCTGCCGCTCGGCGATCTGATCGACGTCGATGCCGAAACGGCCCGGTTGGAGAAATCGCTGAAGGGGGTTCAAGGCGATCTTAGCCGCAGCGAGAAGAAGCTGGGCAATGAGAAGTTCATCGCCAAAGCCGACCCGGAAGTGGTCGAGGCCGAACGCGAAAAGGCCATGGAACTTTCCCAGCAGGTGAGCCGTCTCGAAATGGCGCTCGCCAATCTTCGTGGCTGATCTGGCTCAGCCCGGGGCCGCGGCCTCAGCGTCTGTCCCGTTGCGGGCTGGCTGATCGCATGGCAGGGGCAGGGGCGTTTTGCCCTGGTGAAGCGTCGCCATCATATTGGCGAAGATAAGCGCTGGCAGGCCGCCACCCGTGATTGCCTGGCGCGGCGCGCTTTTTTCTGCGCCAAGCCAGACGACCGCGACATATCGCCCCGTATAACCGGCAAACCAGGCATCGCGGCCGTTCTGGCTGGTGCCGGTCTTGCCGGCCATGGGATGGGCGAAAGCGGCGCGCCGACCGCTTCCGCCGACCGACACGACATCTTTCAACCCTTTTTCCAAAGTGCAACGCGCATTGCGATCGGCAAGCACCGACGGAGCCGCCGAAGGCCCCAGATCGTGGTGAAAGATCGTCCGGCCGTCCATGCTGCGCGCATACCATATCGCATAGGGATCGACCGTATGACCCCCATTGGCGAGCGCGGCGTACCAGCGTGCGATGTCGAGGGGCGAAACCGAGCCCGTTCCAAGAACGGCGCTGGGCTGGTCCGGCAGATGTCCGCTGACGCCCAACTGCGTCATCGTTTCCTTGAAGCAGTCCGCATAGTCGAACCAAAGCGCCACAGCCGGCGGGTTGCGCGACAGAGCCAATGCGCGCGCCATGGTGATCCCACCGAGATAGCGGCCGTCATTGTTGCGTGGCGTCCAGCCATTGCGAAATTCCCGCGCCGTGTCGGCCACCTGGGTGTTCAGTGTCTTCCCGTCAGCAAAGGCACACAGGTAGATGAAAGGTTTGATGGTGGAGCCGGGCGAGCGGCGCCCCTCTGACAACACGTTGAAGCCACCGCTGTCGCCATAGGATTGTGCAGCGGACATGGCGGCGATCGCGCCATCGGGCCGCAGAATGACCACGGCAGCATCGTCATAGGCGCGATCGGTGCGGCGGGCGCGCTCCAGCAGGCGCGCAACAGCCCGCTCTGCATAAAGCTGCGCCTCCGGCTCGATGGTCGTGGAGACGACCATCGGTTTCTGGCGTTGCTGCAATGAAGTCGGCAGGCCGAGGCCGAGTGCGAAATCGCGCGCTCGCGACATGTGCATGGACCAGCTGAGCTGGCCGCGCCTCCGGTCGAGCTGTAGCGCGGCGTTCGTCGCTTCCGAAGCGGTAAGAAAGCCGCGTTCCCGCATTGCGGCAATCAGATCGCGGGCTTCCGCTTCCAGCCTTTTGCGACCGCGACCCGGATTGGCGCGTGAGGGCGCACGCACGCTCAATGCCAGTAGAGCCGTTTCGCCCGTATTGATCGTACCGCTCTGCCGGGGCCAGACCGTACTACGCCCGAAATAGGTACGCGCGGCCGCTTCGATGCCATAGGCGCCCTGTCCGAAGAAGATATTGTTCAGATACATCGCAAGGATCTCGTCCTTGCTGAACATCGTTTCCAGCCGCAGCGCGATGAGAAGCTCGCGGAACTTGCGCAGATAGTCGCGATCATTGGTCAAAATGAGGTTCTTCACCAGTTGTTGCGTGATGGTGGAACCGCCCCCGCCATTCTCGCCAGAACCGAAAGCCACCCGCGTTTCCTGTGCGATTGCGCGAGCAAGAGCGAGCGGATTGAAACCGGGATGAACCTCGAACCACCTGTCCTCCGCCGTCAGAAACGCCTCGCGCACGGTTTCGGAAATCTGCTGGGGTTGAAGGTGAAGCGGTGCGACGAGCTGGACATCCTGTGCACGGATCCCCTCAGAGCCGGGCCTGACATAAGCCCAGGACGAATAGGCGCGATGATGCAGGGATGCCCGGTCGTAATCGCCGGCCACGCTCATGGAAGCCAGCCAGACACCGGCGCAGGCAACAAGCGCCGTACCCAGAAGAAACAGCCCGGCCAGCCCATCGCCTATTCGTGACAGGAAACGACGAATGGTGCCTGCTCCTTCGCTCGGTTCGCCCGGACCGCGATCGTCCGGCTCGCATAGCGCCCACATTGAGGTTCGCCATGATGGCGTCAAGATGTCCGTCGCCGTTCCGGCCGGCTCGCCCGGCTGTGTGAAATGTGCAACAGATGCAACCCCGCGCATGCCCGGCGGGTAGCCAGGCGGACAAAGTGCCCGGAAGCCGCCACAAACCCGTTACAGATGAGAAGGACCACCGACGCGAGGGCGCGGTATCGGTGTCTTTAAGACAATGGCGACCGGTTCGTGAGACGATCCGGTCGGACGAAGGGGCAAGGAAGAGGGCGCGATGAGACGTTTGGCACGCTCATCATCATGGTGCATTCGTTTGGCGCTGCTGAGTGCGGCGGCCGGCGCAATGTCCACGACCGGCGTATCGGCCGTGGACCTGGCCCAGCGCAGCCCGGATCCGTGGTCTCAGTTTCGCAGCGGGTATCAGCTTTACAGCGACGGCGACAAGGATGGCGCGCTTGCGGCCTATGCAAAGGCAGCCGAGGACGGACATGCCGGCGCCCGCTGGAAGGTCGCCCGCATGTACGCCGATGGCGACGGTATAGCCCGGGACGACTACCGCGCCTTCAAGATGTTTCAGAAGATCGTGGAACACGGCGTCACGCCTGGTTCCCAGGAAGAAATCTTCGTTTCCGATGCGCTGGTCGCGCTCGCCCGCTACTATCGCACCGGCATCGCCGAAACGGATGTGCGCGCCAATTCCGATGCGGCCATGGACCTCTATGTCCGTGCCGCTTCCGTTTACGGCAACACGCAGGCGCAGTTCGAGATCGGACACATGCTTCTCGACGAGCACCGCAATCTGCGCCGCGCCGCGCGCTGGCTGCAGCTCGCTTCGGGCAAGGGCCATGTCGGGGCGCAGGCCCTGCTGGGGGACCTGCTTTTCCAAAAGGGCCGCACCGTCGAAGGCCTGGCTCTGCTGACGACTGCGCTCGACCGGGCGAGTGAAGGAGATCGGGGCTGGATTCGACAGCGACAGGAGCAGGCGTTCGGCCTGGCGTCGGAAGCAGAAAGGCGGCTAGCTTACGAAATGAGCCGTCACCAGCTCGGTGAAGTGGTTGTCAGCGCACAGTAAAACGCTCGCGGCCTAGGATTCGACCCTGAGATTGACCGCGGCCGGTACGTGGTCGGATGGCTTTTCCCACCCACGGACATGTTTTTCGATATCGGCGGATAACAGACGATCCGCCGCTTCCGGCGAAAGAAGGAGATGGTCGATGCGGATGCCATTGTTCTTCGGCCATGCGCCGGCCTGATAATCCCAGAATGTAAAAAGCCCTTCCGATCCATCGCAGGCCCGGATCGCATCGGTGAGGCCCAGCGCTAGCAACCGGCGGAAGGCGGCGCGGCTTTCCGGTTGGAAAAGCGCGTCGCCTGCCCAGTTTTCGGGGTGGCAGGCATCGCGCGGCTCCGGAATGACATTGTAGTCGCCCGCAAGAACCAGCATTTCTTCCAGCGCCAGCCGCTCCTGCGACCAACGATGCAGGCGCTCCATCCAGCGCAGCTTGTAGCCCCATTTTCGGTCTTCGCCGACAGGATTGCCGTTCGGCAGATAGAGTGAGACGACCCGCAGCGGCCCGGCGTCGGTTTCCCAAACCCCTTCGATGAAGCGCGCCTGCTCGTCGGGCTCGCCCTTTTCTTCGCCCGGTAGGCCGCGATTGACCTCCGACGGCGGTATCTTCGAAATCAGCGCAACTCCGTTGAAGCCCTTCTGACCGTGGGTCTCGACGTGCCAGCCCTTCTCCTCGAAGGCGGCGCGGGGAAAGGGTTCGTCCTGGCTCTTGATCTCCTGAAGACCGACAATGTCCGGCTGGCTTTCATCAAGCCAGGCGAGCAGTACCTCAATGCGCGCCTTGATGCCGTTGATATTGAAGGTTGCGATCTTCATGCCGTTCCGTCCCCGCATCCGATGCCAAGGAGGTAACGGGGCGCAGCGACGAGGTAAAGCGAAAGCGTATCAGATCGAGAAGGACGTGCCGCAGCCGCAGGAAGCGACCGCATTGGGGTTGTCGATCTGAAAGGCCTGGCCGATCAGATCGTCGACGAAGTCGATCTTCGAGCCGGCCATGTAAACCATGGACAGATCGTCAATAAACACCTTGGCGCCGTCGCGTTCGAAGACCTTGTCATCGTCCTGCTGCGAATCGGTCAGATCGATCGTGTAGGAGAAACCGGAACAGCCGCCACCCTCGACCGTGACGCGCAGGCCGATCTTGTCGTCGGAACCGGCCACGACCTTGCTGATCCGCTTGGCCGCGCTCTCGGTAATTGTAATGGTTTTGTCGGGACGGTCGATCGCGTTCATGCCGAACTCGCCTTTGTCTGATTTCCTGACAGAGGTAAGAAGCAATCAGGCGAACGTCAACGCATGGGCGGCGGGTGCGCCGGAAAGAGCGGATATGGAAACGGATCAATCACCGGCGCTGTCCGGTATCGGTTTCGGCTACAGGCCGCGTGCGCCATGGGCTTGCGATCCCGGGAAGAGTCGGGGTCGACTGATCGAAGAGCCTGCCAGCGCGACGCGTACGCCATTTCAGCGCGACCGCGACCGAATCATTCATTCCACGGCCTTTCGGCGGCTCAAGCTGAAGACGCAGGTCTTCATTAGCGACGATGGCGATCATTACCGGACGCGGCTGACCCATACGATCGAGGTTGCGCAGATCGCGCGGGCCATCGCCCGGGCACTCGAGGCGGATGAGGATCTCGCCGAAGCGGTCGCGCTTTGTCACGATTTCGGCCACACGCCGTTCGGCCATGCCGGTGAAGATGCGCTCGACCGTCTGATGCAGCCATTCGGGGGCTTCGACCACAACGCGCAGTCTCTGCGGGTCGTGACCAAGCTGGAGCGTCGCTATGCCGGTTTCGATGGGCTGAACCTCAGCTGGGAAACGCTGGACGGGCTGGTCAAGCACAATGGCCCGCTGACAGGCTCTGGCGCGGAGGCGTCGGGTGAGGTTCCGGCCTATTTTCTGGAGTTCGATGCGCTGTTTCCCCTCGAATTGTCGCAATGGTGCGGTATCGAGGGGCAGGCGGCCGCCATCGCCGACGACGTGGCTTACAACACACATGATATCGATGACGGCATCCGGGCCGGGCTGTTCACGCTGGATGAGCTTGCGGAAGCTGTGCCCTTCGTTGCGCAGACACTGGCCGAAGTGCGCGGGCGCTGGCCAGATCTGAAATTTTCGCGCCTCACCCATGAATTCCAACGCCGTCAGATCACGGCGATGGTCGAAGACGTCATCGGTGGCGCTCGCCGAATTCTGGAGCGCGAACAGCCGAAAAGCGCCACTGCGATCCGAGAACGAGGGGCGCAGACCGTCGGCTTTTCACCGGCGATGAAGGAAACCGACCTGCATTTGAAGGCGTTCCTGTTCGATCGCATGTATCGATCACCGGCGATCATGGCCTTTCGCGAGATGGCCGACCGGACGGTCACGCAGCTTTTCGAACGCTATCTGACCGATCCGGCGTCCTTGCCGTCCGAATGGCGACGCAAGGCGGTCATGGGCGGGAACGAAGCGCGCGCAGCCCGCATTGTCGCCGATTTCATCGCAGGCATGACGGACAGCTATGCCCGCAAAGAATGCGCCCGCCTGTTTGACGGGTCCGAACCGATCGGCTAGGCGGCGGGCCGATGGGCAAGGTTCGGGATCGCTGGCCGGACGCCCTTTTGACAATGAGATGAATCCATGAATCTATTCGCCGACTTCGCAAAGCGAATCCGTTCGGTCGTGCAAGTCATTGACCTGAAAGACAAAAACGGCAATGCGCCAGACCTTTCGCGCATGACGGTCGAGCCGCCGCGCGATCCCTCGCATGGCGATCTCGCCACCAATGTGGCCATGGTGCTGGCCAAGCCGCTCGGCATGAAGCCGCGCGATCTGGCGCAGTCCATCGCAGATGAACTGGCGAAGGATGACGATGTGGCTTCGGTCGATGTGGCGGGCCCCGGCTTCATCAATCTGCGGCTGGCGGATGGCTTCTGGCACGACCAGCTCCGTACCATGCTCGACGCTGGCGACACTTATGGACAGTCGACGCTCGGGGCCGGGCGCGCGACCAATGTGGAATATGTCTCGGCCAATCCGACCGGCCCGTTGCATGTCGGCCATTGCCGGGGGGCGGTCGTCGGCGATGCGCTGGCGCAGCTTCTGGCGTTTGCCGGCTACGACGTCACGCGCGAATATTACGTCAACGACGCCGGCGGGCAGGTCGACGTTCTGGGCCGCTCGGTTCTTCTGCGCTATCGCGAGGCGCTCGGCGAGACCATTGAGATTCCCGAAGGGCTCTATCCGGGCGATTATCTCGTTCCAGTTGGTAAGTCGCTTGCCGAGGAACATGGCGACGCATTGCTAAAAATGAGCGAACGGGAAGCCCTGTCGATCGCCAAGGACAAGGCCGTCGTCATGATGATGGACATCATCCGCGACGATCTGGCGGCGTTGAACATTGGCCATGACGTCTTCTTTTCCGAACGCACCCTACATGGCAGCAATGGCGGCAGGATCCGCGCGGCGGTGGACGATCTGCGGGAAAAGGGGTTCGTCTACACCGGCACGTTGCCGCCCCCAAAGGGCCAACTGCCGGACGACTGGGAGGATCGCGAGCAGGTCTTGTTCCGCTCGACCGAAGTAGGCGACGATATCGACCGGCCGCTGGTCAAGAGCGACGGATCCTATACCTATTTCGCGGCCGACGTCGCCTATATGGGCGACAAGTTCGAGCGCGGATTCGAGAAACTCATCTTCGTCCTCGGCGCCGATCACGGCGGCTATGTCAAGCGGATGGAAGCGTTGGCGCGCGCGGTTTCGGACAAGATCGACATCGACGTTCTTCTCTGTCAGCTCGTCAAACTCTATCGCGACGGCGAGCCGGTACGCATGGGCAAGCGGACGGGCAATTTCGTCACCCTTCGCGAGGTGGTCAACGAGGTGGGCGTCGACGCCGTGCGCTTCATGATGCTCTATCGCAAGGCCGATGCGCCGCTCGATTTCGATTTTGCCAAGGTGACCGAGCAGAGCAAGGACAATCCGGTCTTCTACGTGCAGTACGCTTCGGCGCGCGCCCATTCGATTATCCGGCAGGCCATCGAGGCGTTCGGCCCTGAAGTGGCGATGGTGGATGGAATCGGCGAGGGTGCCGATGCGCTGGACGACGAGGGCGAACTGGCTCTCATTCGCAAGCTGGCCGAATGGCCGCGCCTCGTCGAATCGGCTGCCAGCGCGATGGAGCCGCACCGGGTCGCTTTTTACCTCTACGATCTGGCGAGCGCCTTTCACGGCCATTACAATCGCGGCACGGACCATGCACAGTTACGGTTCGTTAAGCATGATGATGCAGTGTTGACGCGAGCCAGATTGGGTCTGGTGATGGCTGTACGGAACGTTCTTTCGGCAGGTCTTGCGATCATCGGGGCTTCGGCGCCGGAGGAAATGCGCTAGCTCTGTCAAGGCGGCTGTGCCGATCTGTCACCATTTGCCCACATTGCGTTGCTATCCGGCCACAGTGGGGCCGGATGCCTGCAGCGCTCCGAGCAAGTATGGTGTGCGGAGAACAATATGTCAGCCAATTCGCAGAAGAAGCCCGTCGGTCGCGACTTCTCAATCTCGGATGACGATCCGCTCGCCGAGCTTACTCGCATAATCGGACTGGACGCCTCGCCCCAACAGGGCGAGCCGGAAGCCGAATCGCTCGACGCCAGTCTCGCCGACATGCTCGATCCGTCCTTGGGTGACGATCTGGATACGGTGCCGCACGCCGAAAGCGATGCCGCGCCCGAACCATGGGAAGCCGGGCCGATCCATCAGCCCGACGAAACGACCGCCGATTTTTCAGCGGACACACCATCCGACGATCTTTCCATCGATTTGACTGAGCTCGATACTCTCGATCTGGACCATTCCCTTGATGAGATGCGGGCAGACGAGGTTCCGGCCGTCGACGAGGTCGTGTCGGTCGATGGCGCTGCTGCGATGGATGTCGATTATCCGGTTGAGGCTGCCCAAACGGAACCGGTCGATGCCGATTCCGAGGACGTCTTCATCAGATCGCTCGACCAGGATTTTCTGAAGCACAGCGAGCCGGCTGATGCTGCGCCGGCTGCCGATACGCTTTTCGACGATGCCGAATTGGCCGCTATCATGGGGAGTGACGGCTCCACCGCCGAGCCTCCGATCGCGGCTGAAGAGACCGCCGATGGGGCCGGCCTTTCGGCTGACGATCTGGTTGCCGATGAGGGGCTTGCCGCGTTTGGCCTGGCGGAAGAAGGCGGTTCGACCACCGACCCGGATGAACTGGATATCGAACTCGATGCGTCGGATCTCGCAATGGCCGAATTCGACGAAGACAGCTTTTTCGAGACCGTCCAGGCGAGGGAAGAGCCAGTGCAACCTGCGCCGGAAGCGTCTGCCGATCTGGATGAAGACAGCTTTGTCGACGCATTCGATGCCGCGTTGATGGAGGATTTCCGCACCGATGATGGCTTACCTGCCGAGACGGTGGAAGCTGATCGCGATGCCGTGATCGAAACCGGGTCTGTCGATGACGCCATTATTCTGCGGGAACCAGTCGCTGAGGCGGCGGACGACGTGCCGCTGTCGGCGGACGAAGCGGATCTTCTGCAAGAAGAGGCGGCGCTACTCGATGAAACCGGCGAGCTGACAGACATTCTGGACGGCGCCGATGAGGCGCGCATCCCCGATTTTGCCGACGCCGCGCCGGTCGAAGCGCCGACCGAGCCTTTCGAAGCGGCGGCGTCACCGTCTGAGGGCGAAACGTTTGCCGATCCGTCCGTCGTGGCTGCTGCTGTTCCCGCCGCGCCGGAATGGTCGGGCGGCTATGAGACCGCCCCCGACTTGTCCGACGATCTGGCGGTAGAGCCCGAGGTGGATTTTGCGCATGCCGGCGACCCCGATGTCCCTGATATTGAAACTCGCGTCTATGATGAGATGACCGTTCCGATGACCGATGCTCTCGACATTCCCGACATCTCCGACAGCGATACCGATGGGGCAAGCGGCTATCAGGAAGACGCCCTGGCCGATGAATTCGCCGATATTCTCAGGGCCGAAGGCATGTCCGCACACGCTCCGCAGCCCGATTCGGCGGTTGCCGCGTCCTATGGTGGTGATGCGGTAGCGGATGATGCGTGGGAGGACCCGTCCTTCGGCACTGCTGGGGAACCGGATTACATGTCCGATCCATCCTTCGATGTGAGCCAGTTGTCTCCCGCCGAACCCCCGGCGGATTTTGGCGCCGATACCGACAGGGACGATGTCCGGGTCGGCTTTCTTCCGCCCGAACGCGGATCATCCTTGTCGCGCTACGCACTCTATGGCGGCGCCGCGCTCTTGGCGCTGCTTGTCGCGGGCGGTGGTTATGTCTTCTTCTCCGGCGATGGGGGCGACGGTGAAGTGGCGATCATTCGTGCCGATTCCGAACCGTTGAAAGTTCGACCCGCCGATACGCAGTCCGCGGCGGCCGGACCGAAGGAGAACGAGGTTTACGAAACGGTCGAAGGCCGGACCGGCAACCAGCCGCAACAGAACGAACTGGTCGATACGACGGAAAAACCCCTCGAAATCGCCGGCAAGGACGAAACGCGCATCGCCGCGAACGATACCGACTCGGAAACACCGGTTCGCCGCGATGTGGTGTCGATCGAGCCGCGCAAGGTTCGCACCTTCATCGTCAAGCCGGACGGCTCGATCGTTCCCCGGGGTTCGTCGGATAGCACGGCTGCCGTTGCCGCCACCGGGACGACCATAGCATCCGCCGACGGAGCCGGCGCAACGCAACCGGCGAATGCCTCGACGGAGGCGCTTCGTCCCGGTCGGGTCGATCCGGCCGCAGCGACGCCGATCGGCGGAGCCGGCAATGCCGATGCCACCGGCGTGGACCCGAACGATCTGGCTTTGGCGCCGGCAAGTGGCGATCCCGCAACTGCCGCCCTTGCGGCCAGCGCAACGGAAGCCGCAGCTACCGCAGCTGTTGAGAGCGATCCGGAGACCGCTTCCATAGCCGAGCAGATCGTTGATATTCCGCTGCCGCTGTCGCGTCCCAATGTCGGTCGCGTGGCTCCGCAGCAGACAGCTGTTGCTCCCGTCACGGCAACGACCGCCGCGCCGGCGACGCCGACGCCGACGCCAAGCGGTGCTTCAACCACCGCGACCGCAGCGACTCCACCGGCGTGGGTTCAGATCTCCTCACATCCGACGCGCGAGGCGGCGCAGGTGAGCTACCGGGCCATGAGTCAGCGCTACAACTCGCTTCTGGCGGGGCGTGGCGTGAACATCGTGCCGGCCGAAATTTCCGGAAGGGGCACCTTTTACCGCGTCAACATCTCCGCATCGAGCTTTGCCGACGCCACCGCGCTTTGCGGCCAAATCAAGAGCGCCGGCGGCGATTGCCTGGCGCGGCGGTAAGCCGTCTCGTGACTAGGCCGTGACGCAGAAGCTGGGACGACGTGCAGCGCTTGGCATGATCGCCTCGGGCGCCGGAACCGGGTTCGCCGCGATGCACTTTCTCCGTGCAAAACGAGACAAGGCTCTTTCCGACGGCCGAGAACGGGCGCAACCATCTCTCATGACCGAATCGAAAGCCATGATCGTCGGTGCTGCCGGGCTCGCGCTGAGTGACGATGAGATCGCCTTCTTCCGCGATGAGCGGCCATGGGGTTTCATCGTCTTCTCGCGCAATATCGGCGGGGCGGACCAGTTGACCGACCTTGTGGCTTCGGTTCGAGATTGCGTCGGCCAAGCGGACATGCCGGTCTTCATCGATCAGGAAGGCGGACGCGTTCAGCGCCTGAGACCGCCGCTCGCACCCGATTATCCAACGGGCGCCGCGATTGGCGAAGTGTATGCGCGGAATCGTGACGAGGGCTTACGCGCCGCCTGGCTCCTGGCGCGGCTTCATGCTTTCGACCTCAAGCGATACGGCATCAACGCCGATTGCCTACCGATCCTCGATGTGCCGGTGGCCGGTGCTCACGACATTATCGGCGACCGCGCCTATGGAAGGCGGCCCGAACAGGTCGAGGCCATCGGCCGTGCGGTCATGCAGGGCCTGCTGGATGGCGGCGTTCTACCTGTCGTCAAGCATATTCCCGGCCATGGGCGCGCTGGCGCGGACAGCCATGTCGAACTACCGGTCGTCCAAGCCTCCCGAGACGAACTCGAACAGGACTTCGCGCCGTTTCGAGGCCTGAACGAAGCTGTCATGGGGATGACGGCGCATGTGATCTACAAAGCGCTGGACGCCGACCGCCCGGCAACGACATCGCCCTTCGTCGTCAATGAAATCATCCGTGGCGAAATCGGCTTTGACGGTCTTCTGATGAGCGACGACCTTTGCATGGATGCCATGAGCGGCACCTATGCCGAAAGAGCCGAAGCCGTTTTCGCCGCCGGGTGCGATATGGCGCTTCACTGCAACGGAAACATGCGTGAGATGCGGGAACTTGCCAGTCGAACGCCAGCCGTGACGGGTCAGATTGCCGAGAGAGCGGAACGGGCCCTGAAACTGCTTGCCCGGGACGACCGTGCCGACGAGATGGCCTGCCGCAAACAGTTTTCCGAACTGATGGGCGTTTTCGCCTGATCGGAACGGAGTTTTGGCCGCGCCGCTGTTGACGGCCCAGCGGCCCGATGCTTCACGGGTGGCCCACAGCATCAGAAACCCGGGACCCCATGTCCTTGCCGCGAAAAAACAGAGACGATCCGCGTACATCGGTCGGCGTCAGCTTTGCGGCGCGGCTGGCGTTCGAGCATATCGATCACGCCTATGACGACAAAGCGGTTCTGGACGATGTGAGCCTGGTTGCCGAAGCCGGCGAAGTCCTCTGCCTTTTGGGGCCGTCCGGTTCAGGAAAATCGACCCTGTTGCGGATTGCGGCCGGCATCGAGCCGCAGCAGGCCGGCCGTGTTCTCCTGAACGATCGGGAAATTGCCGGGCCGTCGGTTTTCCTGCCGCCGGAAAAGCGCTCTATCGGTCTTGTCTTCCAGGATTTCGCGCTCTTCCCGCATCTCACGCTTCTGGACAATACGCGCTTCGGCCTGACGGAGCTCAGCCGCAAGGACGGTATTGCGGAAGCCAAAAACGCACTTTCGCGCGTTGGGCTTGGCGACAAGATGGATGCTTATCCGCACGAACTGTCCGGCGGGCAGCAGCAACGGGTGGCGCTGGCCCGCGCGCTCGCGCCCCGCCCCGCCGTTCTCCTCATGGATGAGCCGTTCTCCGGGCTGGATTCCCGCCTCAAGGATGCGGTGCGGGCCGAAACGCTCGCTATCCTGCGACAGAGCCGCACCACGGCGATCATCGTGACGCATGATGCCGAAGAGGCCATGCGGATCGCCGATCGCATTGCCCTTCTGAAGGATGGGCGGGTGGTGCAGGTCGGCACGGCCCAGCAACTCTATCATCAGCCGGTCGATCTATTCACCGCGCGTTTCTTCAGCGAAGTCAATATCTTCCGCGGAACGGTCGAGGATGGTGCGGTCGAAACCACGCTTGGCCGCATTGCTGCCCCGGGCTTTGCGCCCGGCGCCCGCGTCAAGGTTGCGATCCGTCTCGTGGGAATCGGGGTTTCGTCAGAACATGGTGAGATCGAAGCGCGCGTGGTCCGCCGGCGATTTCTGGGAGTGACGGAGGTGCTGGAACTGGCGATTTCCGGCGCAGAGCAGACGGTGCGGGCCACCATTCGCGAGGGGCATCTCGAAGCGGGCGTAAAAAATGTTCGCCTGTCGGTTCGTCTTTCTGACGTTCTTGTGTTTGCATCGCCGTCGGACTAGGCCTACATCCAAACAAGAACGCCGGGGATTGAGGAAGAGATCATGGGTACGTTTTCGATCTGGCATTGGCTTATTGTTCTGGCTGTCGTTCTGCTGCTATTCGGCCGCGGCAAGATCCCGGAACTGATGGGCGATGTCGCCAAAGGCATAAAGAACTTCAAAAAGGGCATGAGCGACGATGAGAGCGAAAAAGCCTCCGTCGAGCATCGCCGCGATGCGACCGGAACGACAATCGACAACGAACCGACTTCGGAAGACCGCAAGGCCTGATTTCCGGCGTGTCTGCCAGGCGGCCTTCGGAGTGCTGAAGTCTGATGCTTGATATTGGCTGGCCAGAACTGCTGGTCGTTACGGTCGTCCTGATCGTTGTGGTCGGACCCAAGGATCTGCCGCGCATGCTGCGCACCTTCGGGCGCACCACCTCGAAGGTACGCTCCATGGCCGGCGATTTCCGCAAGCAGTTCGACGAGGCGTTGAAGGAAGCCGAGCTCGACGACGTCAAGGACCTCGTCGACACCGCCCGCTCGCTCAATCCTAAAAACGCCATTCGCCGCGAACTGTCTTCGCTCGACAAGATCGGCCGCAAGATGGAGACCGATCTCAAAGGCGCGGCCAACGCGAAGGATTCTTCGAAGGCGGCGAAACCAGCTTCCGATCAGGTGGAGCCGGCCGCACCTGTAAAGGGAGCGGGTTCTGGCGACGACGATACGCCCGCGCCGGAATCGACTGCGCCGATAGCGCCGCCGGAAGGCGCCAGTGCCGCCGGCAAAGCCAAGCCGAAGACGGCTGAAGAGGGCCAGTCGTGAGCACGTTCAAAGAGGACGACGAGGTCGAATCGTCCAGCGCTCCGCTGATCGAGCATCTGATCGAATTGCGCCAGCGACTCATGTGGGCGGTCGGTGGCTTCTTCATCGCCTTTCTGATCAGTTTCTATTTCGCCAAGCCGTTGTTCAATTTTCTGGTCCAGCCCTTCCGCTGGGCTGTGGAGTGGGCCGGGCTCGACAACCGCCAGATCGAACTGATCTATACCGCGCCGCAGGAGTTCTTCTTCACGCAGTTGAAGATCGCCATGTTCGGCGGCTTCGTGCTGGCGTTTCCGCTCATAGCCGCGCAGATATGGAAGTTCGTGGCTCCAGGTCTCTACAAGAACGAGCGTTCGGCCTTCCTTCCGTTTCTGATGGCCTCACCGGTCCTGTTTCTTTGCGGCGCGGCGCTGGTCTATTTCTTCACCATGCCCATGGTGATGTGGTTTTTCCTGAGCCAGGAGCAGATGGGCACCGCCGCACAGGTGGAGATTTCGCTTCTTCCCAAAGTGTCGGAATATCTCAGCCTCTGCATGACGCTGATCTTCGCATTCGGGCTGGTCTTCCAGCTTCCCGTGGCGACCACATTGATGGCGCGCGTCGGGATGGTGACGTCCCAAGGCCTGAAGGATAAGCGCAAATATGCGATCGTGCTGGCCTTCGTCGCCGCCGCCATTCTGACGCCGCCCGATCCCATCAGCCAGATCGGCCTCGCCCTGCCAACCATCCTTCTCTACGAGATCGCGATCTTCATGGCGCGTCGGGTGGAGCGTCCGCCAGCACAGAGCGAAGAAGCCGAAGGCTGAGCGGTTTTTGTCCGGGCAAGAGGCTGCCAAATGCCCGGTTTTCTTTCTCGCGAAGCCATGGCAAGAGACACGCTGACTATTTCAGCAATCGACTCCACCACTTTTCGAGAGCCGTTTTCATGCTCGACATCAAATGGATTCGCCAGAATCCCGACGAACTTGACCAGGCGCTGAAGGCCCGTGGCGCAGAGCCAAAAGCGCTCGAAATCCTGGACCTCGACGCCGATCGCCGCGCTCATCAGACGAGGCTGAACGAGATGCAGGAGCGGCGCAATGCGGCTTCCAAGCAGATCGGCCAGGCGATGGGGCAGGGCGATACGGAGAAGGCCGAGGCGCTGAAGACTGAAGTCTCGACGCTCAAGAGCGATCTGCAGGCCGGCGAAGCCCGAGCGCGCGAACTCGATGCCGAGTTGAACGATCTTCTGGCCACACTACCCAATGTGCCGCTGCCGGATGTGCCGGTCGGCGCCGACGAAAGCGACAATGTCGAAATTCGCAAGGTCGGCGAGAAGCACGACTACCCTTTCACGCCAAAGGAGCATTTCGAACTCGGCGAAGCGCTGGGCATGATGGATGCCGAAACGGCGGCGAAGATGAGCGGGGCGCGCTTCACTTTGCTCTCCGGCCCGCTGGCGCGGCTGGAACGGGCGCTCGGCCAGTTCTTCCTCGATACGCATACGGGCGAGCATAGCTATACCGAAGTGCAGCCACCGCTTCTGGTTCGTGACGAGGCGCTCTACGGTACCGGGCAATTACCGAAATTCGCCGAGGATTCCTTTCGTACGACCGACGATCGCTGGCTTATTCCGACGGCCGAGGTTTCGCTGACCAACATCGTCAGCGGTGCGATCGTCGATCATGACTATCTGCCGCGTCGCTATACGGCGTTGACTGCCTGTTTCCGTTCCGAGGCCGGATCGGCAGGGCGTGATACGCGCGGTTATCTGCGTCAGCACCAGTTCTACAAGGTCGAGATGGTTTCCGTGACCGATGCGGACAGCAGCGAGGCAGAGCTGGAGCGCATGACGAAATGCGCCGAAACGGTGCTGGAACGGCTCGGGCTGCATTTCCGTACCGTGGTGCTGTGCACGGGCGATATGGGATTTGGCGCGCGCAAGACCTACGATATCGAGGTGTGGCTGCCGGGCCAGGGCGCCTATCGCGAAATCTCTTCCTGCTCGCTCTGCGGTGATTTTCAGGGTCGGCGTATGAATGCGCGCTATCGCGCGGCCGGCGAGAAGCAGACACAGTTCGTCCATACGCTGAACGGTTCCGGCGTTGCGGTCGGGCGGGCGCTGATCGCGGTAATGGAGACCTATCAGAACGAAGACGGCTCGATCACCGTGCCCGAGGCGCTGAAACCCTATATGGGAGGGATCGACCGGATAGAGAAACCTGAAGGTTAAGTATCGCCAACGGTCTGAGAGGAAAATTTCAGGCTGAGGTTTAACGAGCCTGCCGTGAATAATGAGGACACGATGCGCATTCTTCTGACCAATGATGACGGCATTCATTCCGAAGGACTGACAGCTCTCGAACGGATTGCGGCTGCCCTGTCCGACGATGTGTGGACGGTCGCGCCGGAGACCGATCAGTCCGGCCTTTCGCACTCTTTCACCCTGTCGCATCCTCTGCGCATGCGTCAGATCGCGGACAAGCGCTTCGCCGTGCAGGGCACGCCGACCGACTGCGTGATCATGGCCGTGAAGCACATTCTGGACCGCCCGCCCGATCTCATCCTTTCCGGCATCAATTCGGGGGTCAACATCGCCGATGACGTGACCTATTCCGGTACCGTCGCCGGGGCGATCGAAGGCACGCTGATGGGGATTCGGTCGATTGCGCTCAGCCAGGCCTATAATTGGGATGGCGAAAAGCAGCGCACCGTTTCCTATGAGCCGGCGGAAGAGCATGGGCCGGGCGTGTTGCGCAAGCTGGTCGATATGGAACTTCCCGACGGCACGCTCATCAACATCAATTTTCCGAAATGCCCGGCGCGCGAGGTCGAAGGCGTGGAGGTCACGCGCCAGGGTCGCATGATGCACTCCACCGGTATCGAGGAACGGGCGGATGGGCGTGGCTTTCCCTATTACTGGATCCGCTTCGGGCGAGAGAAGGCCGAGCAGCAGCAGGGGACCGATATTCAGGCGCTGCGTGAGAACCGCATCTCAGTCTCGGCCTTGAAGTTGAACCTCACCGATGACGAAACGCTCCATGCGCTGAGAGATCGTCTCGGCTGATGATGAGCGAGGGGTTTGCGGCGTTCGCGCTGAGAGCGCGTGAAAACGGCATTACCGATCCCGATCTCGTCTCCGCCTTCGAGCGAGCGGGCCGCCCGCACTTCGTCGATGCGGCTCACCGCGACGCCGTCTGGTCGCCGCGCTCTATTCCCATCGAATGTGGACAGACGCTGGAGAGTCCGGATCTTCAGATCGCTCTTCTGTCCGCGCTGGACCTCAAGCCGGGACAGCGCCTGCTGGAGATCGGTACGGGCAGCGGCTTCAGCGCCGCGGTGCTCGCCGCCCAGGCGGACAGGATGCTGTCGATCGAGCGATACCGCACTTTGGCGGCGTCCGCTTCCGAACAGATGAAACGGCTCGGTTTCGACCATGCAATTATCCGCCACGGCAACGCGTTCGACGCGTTGGAGCCGGAAGAAGGGCCGTTCGACCGTATTGTCGTCTGGGCGGCGTTCGACCGGTTGCCGGGCCATCTGGCCGGTTGGCTCTGCGGCGGTGGCGTTGCTATCGTTACCATCGGCCTGCCGGACGAGCCGCAGAGCGTCGTCAAGCTGGAGAAAATCGGCAGTCGGTTCGAACGCACCGATTTTGCCGAGGCCAGAATGCAACCTCTGGCAGAACAGAAGGCCTTCTATCTTTAGCATTTAACGGGCCAGTAAGATTAATAGGTTCTAATGCCTGCAGTACGCGTTTGAGTATAAGGCAGGTGTTTCATGCGGAGTGACGTTTCAACAACGCGGCGCAACCATCCCGGACACGGGAGACGCGTGGCGCTTCTTCTCGTTGCGGGTCTTCTGGCCGGCTGCAGCACCGATGCGCTCCGTTTCGGTCAGGATGGCTTCTACAACAGCGCCGTTCCGCAAGCCTCCAATGTCGATACGATCAGCACCGGCTCCATTGGCGGGCAGGGCGCGGGTGTGGGCCGTGCCGTCCGGCCGCAGCAGGATGTCGGCGCTTCCGGTGCGCCAAACTACGCCGTGGCCGCGCCCTCGGCCTCAGCCTATCCGCGCAGCGGCGCAGCGCCTGTCTATGATCGCCGCCAGTTGAACAGTGGCAATGCTGCCGTCTCCGGGGGCGCTCCGCTTCTGGCGCCCCCCAGCAACGCCGCCGATCGGGTCACGACCGGATCGGTCCGCCCAGCCGTCATCAGCGCGCCCCTTCCGCCGGCATCGTCTTCTCGAAGCAGTGCTGCGCCAGCCCGGCAGCCCATGCCGCAACGCGCCAAGACCGACTGGAATGGCGAGGGCACCCGTGTCACGCTCGGCCATGGCGAGACCGTCTACAGCATTTCCCGGCGCTATGGCGTGCCGGTGGAAGCCATTGAGAAAGCCAATGGAATTAGCGACGCATCGGCCGTTCGTGCCGGGCAGACGCTCATCATTCCGCGCTTCGGCCAGTCTGTCGCCACTTCGACCAATGCCACGTCGCCAACACCAGCAGCGCAGCAGGCAAAGCCAGCCGCTACGACTGGCGAAGGCGTGTACAAGGTTGTGGCGGGCGACACGCTCGCCGGTATCGCACGACGTGCCGGAACCAGCGTTTCGGCCCTGAAGGCCGCCAACCGCATGTCCAGCGATACGATTCGCATCGGCCAGACCCTGCGTCTTCCCGGCCGGGAAGTCGCATCTGCCGGATCGGCCATCGCTGCGCGTTCAGTCGATCCGATCGCAACCGGCCCGGTGACGGCCAAGCATGGTGACAAGAAGTCCTCTACACAGACGTTGCCGAGTTATCAGAAGCCGAAGGCCGACAAGGCGAAGACACTGGCCAAAGCCGCTGAGAAAACCAAGGATGCGCCCAAAGCCACCGGTGTTTCCAAACTGCGTTGGCCGGCCAAGGGTCGGGTCATCCGTGGGTTCGGCAACGGCAGTTCAGGTATCGACATCGCAGTGCCGATGGGAACGCCGGTCAAGGCTGCTGAAAACGGCGTCGTCGTCTATGCCGGCAGCGGGTTGAAGGATCTTGGCAACACGGTATTGATTCAGCATGCCGATGGCACCACCACCGTTTACGGCAATGCGTCCGAACTGTCGGTCAAGAAAGGCGACAAGGTCGCCCGCGGCCAGCAGATCGCACGCGCCGGCACCACCGGCAACGCTAGTGCGCCGCAAGTCCATTTCGAAGTGCGCAAGAAGTCCAACCCGGTCGATCCGAAGAAATGGCTGGAATAACGCATTACGCTCGATGACGAAAACAGGGAGGCCGGCTTTGTCGCCGGCCTTTTCCTATATGTCCAGCCGGTGTCCAAGCTCTCCGGCGATGTCCTGAATGAATTGCCAGGCAGTGCGGCCCGAGCGGCTTCCGCGTTCCGCCGCCCATTGCAGTGCCCGCTTTCGCAGGTCTTCGGCACCCAGCGGCAGGGCGAAATGCGCCGCATAGCCGCGGACCATTTCCAGATAGTCGTCCTGGCTGGATTTGTGGAAGCCGAGCCAAAGGCCGAAGCGATCCGATAGTGATACCTTCTCCTCGATGGCCTCACCCGGATTGATGGCGGTTGCGCGCTCATTGTCGATCATGTCGCGCGGCAGAAGGTGTCGGCGGTTCGATGTGGCATAGAAAAGCACATTCTCCGGCCGACCCTCGATACCGCCATCGAGCGCGGCCTTGAGCGATTTGTAGGAAGTGTCGTCCCGGTCGAACGACAGATCGTCGCAGAACAGGATGAATCGCGCCGGGGCCTTCTTCAGCGTTGCCAGAAGGCGAGGCAGCGTCTCGATATCGTCGCGATTGATCTCGACCAGTTTCAACGGCGCGTCCATGCCGGGCTGGTCCGCACATTCGGCATGGACGGCCTTGACCAGCGACGATTTTCCCATGCCGCGCGCACCCCATAACAACGCATTGTTGGCGGGAAGACCGGTGGCGAAACGCCTCGTATTATCGAGAAGGCGATCGCGGCTCGCGTCGACCCCCCGGATCAGGCCGATCGGCACGCGAGCCACCTGGCCCACCGGTTCCAGCCAGCCGGGAAACGGGTCGGGCTGCCAGACGAAGGCCGGCGCAGCCGCGACATCGAACGTCATGGGCGGGGCGGGCGCGAGCCGTTCCAGAGCCTCGCGGATGGCGCTCATCTCTCTGGCCAATGCCGAATTATCGCTCATCGATGCTTGCTCTCCGGCTCTGGAAAAGGCATTGGACCCTTTCACCAACGCCGTCGTCATGTGCCACGGTTGCGCCGAAGGCGCAAAGTCCTATATTTCGCGCGCGTTTCGAAAGGCGGATTGGCCGCCTCCTCAACCCGAATCTTCCGCAGGAGCTCTTTTATGTTCGTAACCCCCGCCTTTGCCCAGGGGACCGGCGCGGCCGGTACCGGAGACGCCTTTTTGCAGTTCCTGCCTTTCATACTCATCTTCGTGGTGATGTACTTCCTCATCATCCGTCCACAGCGCACCGCAGCCAAGCGGCGCGATGAGATGCTCTCGGCGGTTCGGCGCGGCGATACGGTGGTGACCGGCGGCGGCATTATCGGTAAGGTCATCAAGGCGGACGAGACCGAGCTTGAAGTGGAAATCGCAGCCGATACACGCGTCAAGGTTCTGCGTTCCAGCGTTCTTGACGTCCGCGTGAAGGGCGAGCCGGTTCCCGCGAATACGAAATAGCGCGCTGGCCGGGCGGCATATGCCGCCCATTCGCCCAATCCCTGCCGCCTTGCACCGCCAGAACGGCGGGCAAGTCAAAACAAGACGCCGGACCCGCCATGCTGCATTTCGCCCGTTGGAAGACGATTCTGATCTGGTTGACCGTTCTGGTCGGCGTCATCATTGCCCTGCCCAACCTCTTTTCGCGCTCGACGCTTGATGCGCTGCCGGACTTCATGCCGACCCGTCAGATGACGCTCGGCCTCGACCTGCAGGGCGGCTCACATATCCTGCTGCAGATCGACACGAATGAAATTCGTGAAAACCGGTTGAAGGCCATCCGCGACGAAGCGCGTAGTGCGCTGCGCGGCGAGCGGATCGGCTATACGGGTCTGGCGTTGAATGGCAACGCGGTCCAGCTTCGCCTGCGCGATTCTTCGCAGATGGATGCGGCACGCGAAGCGCTTTCGGACACGCTGGCGCCGATCTCCGCCGGCCTGTTTTCCGGCGGGCAGTTGACCGAAGTGGAGATGGAGGAAGGCCAGAACGGCCTGATCCGCCTTTCGCTGACCGATCAGGGGCTGACCTACCGCGTCTCTTCGGCGCTGACCCAATCGGTGGAAGTGGTCGGCCGCCGCGTCAACGAGCTTGGCACGACCGAGCCGATCATCCAGCGTCAGGGCGATGACCGTATTCTGGTTCAGGTGCCGGGCCTCGGCGATCCGGAGCGTCTCAAGAACCTCCTCGGACAGACGGCACAGCTGACCTTCCAGATGGTGGATAATTCGACGCCGGTACAGGAAGCGATCGACGGGCGTCCGCCAGCCGGCACGACGATCATGTATTCAACGGACGATCCGCCCATTCCCTACCTGATCGAGGATCGCGTTATCGTCTCGGGTGAAAACCTCGTCGATGCGCAGCCGACCTTCGACCAGCGGACGGGCGAAGCCGTGGTTTCCTTCCGCTTCGACAATCGCGGCGCGGTTCGTTTCGGTCAGGCAACGCAGCAAAATGTTGGGCGCCCGTTTGCCATCGTTCTCGATGAGGCTGTGATCTCCGCCCCGGTCATCCGCGAGCCGATCACCGGCGGCTCCGGGCAAATCTCCGGCAGTTTCACAACCGATTCGGCCAAGGACCTGGCCGTACTGCTGCGGGCGGGTGCGCTGCCGGCCACACTCAGCATTGTGGAAGAACGGACGGTCGGGCCCGGCCTCGGTCAGGACTCCATCGATGCAGGCGTGACCGCTTCGATTATCGGTTCCATTCTCGTGATCGGCTTCATGTTCTTGGCCTATGGCACGCTCGGACTGATCGCCAATATCGCGCTGACCGCCAATATCGTTCTGCTGATTGCGATCCTGACCTTCCTTGGCGCTACGCTGACGCTGCCGGGCATTGCCGGCATCGTGTTGACGGTCGGCATGGCGGTCGATTCCAACGTTCTGATCTATGAGCGAATCCGTGAGGAACGCCGTAGCGGACGTAAACTGCTCAACGCCATCGAGACGGGCTTCGACCGCGCACTCAATACGATCGTGGACGCCAACCTGACCACGCTGATCGCCGCCGTCATCCTGTTCTATCTGGGAACCGGTCCGGTTCGCGGATTTGCGGTAACACTCGCCATCGGTATCATTACCACCGTCTTCACGGCCTTTACGCTGACCCGTTGGATGGTCGGTTTCTGGTACAAGCGGACACGGGCCAAGGAACTGCCCCGCGCGCCCGTTCGACTGGTGCCGGACGGCACGAGGGCGCCCTTCATGTGGCTGCGGCGGATCACCTTCACCGCGTCGGCGCTGGTCTCGATCATCGCGTTGACCGGCTTTCTTGCTATCGGCATGAATCTCGGCATCGATTTCAAGGGCGGCACCCTGATTGAGGTTCAATCCAAGGAGCAGCAGGCCGATATCGGCGATATTCGCAGCCGCCTTTCCGATCTCAATCTCGGCGACGTGCAGGTCCAGTCCTTCGGCTCGGAGCGCGAAGTGCTGATCCGGGTCGGTGCGCAGGATGCAGGCGACAATGCCGAACAGAGCGCCGCGACCAAAGTGCAGGACGAATTGCGGGACGACTACGATTTCCGCCGCACGGAGGTGGTTGGCCCGACCATCAGTTCCGAGCTGGCGCGAGCCGGCACGATCGGCGTCGCCGTGTCGCTCCTGGCGATCCTGCTCTACATCTGGTTCCGTTTCGAATGGCAGTTCGCCGTCGGCGCTATCATCGCGACGATGCACGATGTCATCATGACGATCGGGTTCTTCGTTCTGACTGGAATCGAGTTCAACGTCTCCTCGATCGCCGCCATCCTGACCATTGTCGGTTACTCATTGAACGATACGGTGGTGGTCTATGACCGTATTCGCGAGAATCTGCGAAAATACCGGAAGATGCCATTGCCGGAGCTGCTCGACCTTTCGATCAACGAAATGCTGCCGCGCACGGTGCTGACCTCGGTCACGACGCTTCTGGCCCTGGGCGCGCTCTTCATGTTCGGTGGCGAAGTGATCCGCTCCTTCACGGCGGCGATGATCGTCGGCGTCTTCATCGGTACCTATTCGTCGATCTTTATCGCATCGCCGCTACTGATCCTCTTCAAGCTGCGCGGGACCCGTGTCGCCGAGGGTGAGGGAGAGGGCGGCGATGAGAATGCGCCGGCCGGCGCTCAGGTCTGATCGGGATGGATGATGGGCGCCAAAGCGGTCCTTTCTCGTTGCGGCCCGCCCACTTCCCGGGCCGGCCGCCGATCGACGCCTATGGCAATGGTGGGTTCCGTTTCGCCGATATGAGCCATCGCGGCTCCCTGCTGCTGCTGCCATCGGGCGTTCGCGATTGGAACCCGGTCGATCCCGAGCAACTCACGGCGGACGATTTCAAGGCCGCACTGCAGGAGGCGGGCGAGATCGAAATCCTCCTGGTCGGTACTGGCATCCATCTGAAGCCGTTGCCGCGCGACGTGCGGCCCACTCTCCGCGAAGCCGGGATATCCGCCGATCCGATGAGCACGGGCGCTGCCGTTCGCACCTACAATGTGCTTCTCGCGGAAGAGCGCGCGGTTGCGGCGATGCTGATCGCGGTGGACTGACAGCGATGGCGGATTTCAACCCGCTCGACACTCTTCGGCAAGCCGATCCGGAACGTTACGCCGCACTCCTCTATATGGCCGAGCCGTTCCGGCGTCCACTTGCGACGCTTCATCTTTTCGATCTCGAACTGGCCCGCATTCCACGTCTCGTCAGCGAGCCGATGGCCGGAGAAATCCGCCTGCAATGGTGGCGGGAAGTCCTGTCCGGAGAGCGCGCGGGTGAGGGACGCAGTAACCCGCTGGCGTCGGCCCTGGTCGAGGTGATCTCGGCTCATAATCTGCCGATGAGTGGATTTGGCATGATGCTCGATGGACGCATTGCCGATCTCTATGCGGATCGATTCGATACCCGAACCGATCTGGAAGCCTATTGCGGACAGACGCGCAGTGCGTTGTTCCAACTTCTTCTGCAAATCGTCGATCCCGCAACCATGGTGATCTCGGCCGATGCGCCCGGCCATGCGGGCTGCGCGCTGGGGATCGCGCAGATCCTGAGCCGCGCTGCGATGGATCGAGGAGCCGGAAAAGTGCGACTTCCGAACGATCTGCTAGAAAGCGCCGGCGGCTCGGCGGAGGACTGGTTACGCGCCGATGACGATGCCTTTCTCGGTCGCGCGGTCCAGGCCCTGACGGCTCTTGGCGCCGATCATCTGGTAAAGGCCGACCGGGCCATCCTGTCGCTCGGAGCGGACGCCCGTCCGGTTTATCTGCCACTCGCCAGCGCTCAACTGCTTTTGCGCCAGGCCGAACGGCAGGGTGCAAAAGTGGTGCGGACCCCGCTTCAACTATCGCCGTTCCGCCATCATTGGGCGCTACTTCGCCGGCGCATACGCTTCTAACCAGAGGATCGATATGGCGGGATGGCTACGACAGGGCTTCCATTCGCTTGCCGGTCTGCGCGGTCTGGCAGCCGATGGAATGCGGCGCGCACTGGAGCGCTTTCCCGTGACAATCGCCGCGCTTTTCGGGCTGGCGCTGTCGGTGTCGCTGAACGAAGCGAACCTGCTTGACGACACACTCACAGAGAAAGGCGCGACATTTTTCGTCGTGGCGGCCCTCACAAGTCTGGCTCTGAGGCTGGCTGCCGAGGCCGGGCCCTTCGCCCGTGCGCGTTTGATAGAGGCAGGCGGCGCTCTGGCGTTGGGTGCGATCGCGTCGGTTCAGTCATCGGCCGATTATATTCCGGCGATGATTGTCGGCGCGCTTCTTCTGCTGATCCCCGCAGCGGCGTCCCGGTCGGATCGGAATGATTTACCGGTCGTGCTCGGCGGCCTCGGCTTTGCCGCGGCGCTCGGTGTTTTGACGCTGCTCATTTTCGCCGGCGGACTGTCGGGCACGCTTGCCAGTCTGCGCTACCTGTTCGGCCTGCCGGTGCCCGACCGCATGTTCGCACAAACATGGATATGGACCGGACTGTTTCTTGCGCCGCTCTTCGCGCTCGGGCGCATTCCAGAGCGGGGCGAGGTGAATCTCGGCGGGCGCATCCTGCTCGACCGCGCAGCGCTGGCCCTTTTCGATTTCGGCGCATTTCCGCTTCTGATCGTCTATACGCTGGTGCTGCACGCTTATGCGGCAAAGATCGCCATCGCCGGCGAATTGCCGCGGGGCCAGATTGGCTGGATGGTGCTGGCCTATCTGCTGACGCTGTTCGGCACGCTGATCGTGACAGCCGGCCATGAACGCGAGGAGCGCCCGGCGACGAGCCGGTTCGTCATGCGATACTGGCCGGCGCTCGTTGTTGGGCCGATGGGCCTTTTGTTCGTTTCGCTTTATGAACGAGTCGCGGCCTATGGCGTGACCGAAGAGCGCTATCTTCTCGGTTTGGCGGGACTGGTCGTGCTGGTCTGGGCGGTGATGCAGCTTTCGGCCCGCTTTCGAAACGATCACCGCCTACTGCTGCTGTTCGGGTGCACCGCCCTTATTATGGCAAGTTTCGGCCCGTGGAGCGCGCAGTCGGTTTCGGTCAGCAGCCAGTTGTCGCGGTTCGAAGCATCGCTCGCCGCATTCCGGGAAGGGCGCGAGGAGGCCGAGCAACAGGCGCTCGGCGCGCTGACCTACCTGACCAGAGCCGACGCGGTGGAACGAACGGTGGGCGAACCGCTCGCCGTGGCGGAAAGCGCGGACACTCTACAGGTTTACACACGCCATTTTGGCCTCGACCCGGACAGTCGGCGAATCAGCCGGTTCGAGGGATTTCACCGTCACGACAGTCAGATGATGGACCTCGCCGGCTATGACATCATGGTTCGTGATGTCATCGTCTCCGACGCTGACCAGCGCATCGGCGGATCGGTTACGAGTGATCCACCTCCGATTGTCTTGGCGGCGCGCGAAGGCGGTATCGTGGTGACGGTCGGTGCGCAAAGCGCCACCTTCGCGCTGGAGGCGGATGGTCAAGCGATAGGAATCGGCGAGCCGTTTCCACCCATACTCGACATGCAGGCGGGCGGGCGGCGTATCCGCCTGATCGTGGAACACTGGAGCTGGTCGGATCCGGAACGCGATGGCAGCGATGCACTGCGCCGCCTTCACGGCAGCCTGCTCATTCGCAGGGCCGACTGGCGGGCGTTGCGGCGCTGAGACTTATTCCGCGGCCTCGACGGCTTGGCCATTCAGCCATCCTTCGCAATCGGACAAGGCCCGGGCGGAGAGGGCGCGCTTCTTCGCCGCCGCCTTGTCCTTGCCGCGAAATCGCCCTTCCCAGCCATCCGGTTTCAGCTTTGTGCCTGGCTCTAGGGGCGGGAACAGGCCGAAATTGACGTTCATGGGCTGGAAGGAGCGTTTGCCGGGCTCTTCGTCGGTGGAAAGATGGCCACCCGTAATGTGATTGAGAAGCGCGCCGAATGCGGTAGTAAGCGGCGGCAGTTCGGGCCGGTAGCCTAGTTGCTCCGCCGCGGCGAAGCGCCCGGCCAGAAGCCCGACCGCCGCCGATTCCACATAGCCCTCACAGCCGGTGATCTGCCCGGCGAAGCGCAGGCCCGGTCGCCCTTTCAGGGTCAGGGAGCTATCGAGAAGGCGCGGCGAGTCGAGATAGGTGTTGCGATGAATGCCGCCGAGCCTTGCGAATTCGGCATTTTGCAGGCCGGGGATCATGCGGAAGATCTCGGCCTGCGCACCATATTTCAACTTCGTCTGGAAGCCGACCATATTGTAAAGCGTACCGAGTGCATTGTCCTGGCGCAGTTGGACCACCGCATAGGCCTTCACGGACGGGTTGTGCGCATTGGTCAGACCCATTGGCTTCATCGGACCATGGCGAAGCGTTTCACGGCCCCGTTCCGCCATCACCTCGATAGGCAGGCAGCCGTCGAAATAGGGTGTGCCCTCCCATTCGCGGAATTCGGTCTTGTCGCCCTCGATCAGCGCGTCGACGAACGCGTTGTATTGCGCTTCGTCCAGCGGGCAGTTGATGTAGTCCTTGCCGGTTCCGCCGGGACCGACCTTATCGTAGCGGCTCTGGAACCAGGCGGTGTCGAGATCGATGGAATCGAAATGAACGATCGGCGCGATCGCATCGAAAAAAGCAAGCGCGTCCGCGCCGGTGGCTTCGGCGATCGAATCGGCCAGAGCGGAAGCCGTCAATGGGCCGGTGGCGACAATGGCCTGATCCCATTCGGCGGGCGGAAGGCCCTCGACCTCCTCACGAACGATCGTCACCAGTGGCTCATCGGTCAGCGCTTTCGTCACGGCCTCGGAAAAGCCCACGCGGTCGACGGCGAGAGCTGAGCCGGCGGGCACCTGATTGGCGTCGGCGCAACGCATGATGAGCGAGCCGGCCATGCGCATTTCGGCATGAATGACGCCCACCGCATTGGCCTGCGCATCGTCGGAGCGAAAAGAATTCGAGCAGACCAGTTCGGCCAGCCCGTCCGTATGGTGGGCCGCCGTTCCGCGGACGCCGCGCATTTCATGGAGGATCACCGGTATGCTGGCGCGGGCGATCTGCCAGGCGGCTTCAGAACCGGCAAGTCCGCCGCCGACGATGTGGACGGGTCGATCTGTCATGAGGCGGTCTCCCGGTAAAACGGCTGGTCCGGCAATAGGATTTCGAACGGCTTCACACAAGACGGTTCGAAGCCGAAGCGGATAAGGCAGCGCCAAAACGCAAAACGCTCGTCGGGGGAGGAGGATCCGACGAGCGTCTTTTGCGTTCGAACCGGTCTGGGAGGAGGATGACCGGCTCTCGCGTTCCGTCGAAGCCATGGGAGGAGGAGTTGGCTTCGGCGAATATGTTCCGGAGGAGACATTGGGAGGAGGAGTTGTCTGCCCCGGTCGAAGAAATATTTAGGCGATCATTGCCAGTCTCGCCAGCGTCCATGTTGCATAGCAGCATTGCACGGGGCGGGTATCTCGATTTTCCGGTCATCGGAACGGTATAAGCGTTCTGCAAAAGCTAAGGGCCGCCTGGTTCGAAGCGGCCCTTATACGAAATATTCAGTTGTGACGTTTGCCGTCAACGCCGGGCCCATCAAAGGCTACGCCGTGCCGCCTGATGGATCGAAGAGCGGTTCAGGCCGATGTCGTGAAGCTGTGCGTCGGACAGGTGTGAGAGCTGGTCGACGGTCTTGCGATACATGCGCCAGCGGCGGTAGTTTTCGAGGATATGCATTTTCAATTCCTGTTGCGTTGCAGCGTCTGCTCTAGCGATTGGCAGGTTGCTGATTTCTTTTTATGCATTTGCCTCTTTAGGAGTCGGATTACCAGTGATGGGTTTGCAATGGTGAGGTGCAATGCATGCAGGGCTCCCACCATACTTTCTTCATGATTGTTCGTGCGAATAGGGAAGGGTGGCCATTGCCGAATCCCTTTTACGAATTCCGCTAATTCAAGCCGATTTTCCCTTTGAAGCGGCAAGCGCCCGTGATAAGAGGGCCGCGCTTTTGCGGGTGGCTTGCCACCGGCATGAGCGGGTGTGGTGAAATTGGTAGACACGCCAGATTTAGGTTCTGGTGCCGCAAGGCGTGGGGGTTCAAGTCCCTCCACCCGCAGGGCCAGCCCCCGCGAGACCGAAATTTCGCAGGAGTTACGAGCCCGGTATCGATCAAAGCCGGCCGATCTCCCGCATGCGACAGAAGAGAGTGAATATGCAGGTAACCGAAACGCTCAACGAGGGCCTGAAGCGCGAAATCAAGGTCGTCGTCCCGGCCGCCGACATGGAATCGCGACTGATGGAGCGGATCAACGATTCCAAGGACAAGGTCCGACTGAAGGGGTTCCGTCCCGGCAAGGTGCCGACGGCCCATCTGAAGCGGATGTATGGCAAGTCTTTCATGGCGGAAATCGTCAATGAGATCGTGACACATTCGACTCGCAACGTGATCGCAGAGCGTGACGAGAAGGCTGCCATGCAGCCTGAGGTCGTCATGACGGAGGATCAGGACGAAGCGGAGAAGATCCTGGCCGGCGAGCAGGATTTTGCCTTTGAGCTGAAATACGAGATCGTTCCGCAGTTCGAACTCCAGGATGTCTCTGACATCACCATCGAGCGCCCGGTCGTCGAGGTCGCCGATGAGGAGATCGAGGATCAGATCAAGCAGATCGCGCAGTCCGCTCGTTCCTATGAGACCAAAGACGGCGCTGCCGAAGACGGCGACCGGGTTACGCTCGACTATCTTGGCAAGGTCGATGGCGAACCATTCGATGGCGGTAAGGCCGAAGGCGCCAATCTGGTTCTCGGCTCGGGTAACTTCATCCCCGGCTTTGAAGAACAGCTGATCGGGCTGAAGAAGGATGATGAGAAGACCATCACCGTGACTTTCCCGGAAGAATACGGTGCGGAGCATCTTGCCGGTAAGGAAGCCACGTTCGACGTGACGATCCACGAGGTCGCAGCCCCGCAGGATCAGGAACTGGACGACGAACTGGCCAAAAAGCTCGGCCTCGAAAGCATGGACAAGCTGCGCGAGATCGTTCGCGATCAGGTGCAGGGCCAGTATGGCCAGATGACCCGCCAGAAGGTGAAGCGGTCGCTGCTGGATGCACTGGACGAGCGCTATCAGTTCGAGACGCCCGAGAAACTGACCGAAGCCGAGTTCAACAATATCTGGAACCAGGTGACGGCCGATCTGGAGCGCAATGGCAAGAGCTTCGAGGACGAAGAAACGACCGAAGAGGAAGCTCGCGCGGACTATCAGAAGCTTGCGGCGCGCCGCGTTCGCCTCGGCCTTGTCCTTTCGGCGGTCGGTGAGAAAGCCGGCATCACCGTGACCGATGAAGAACTGCAGAAGGCGCTTGGCGAACAGCTTCGCCGTTATCCCGGCCAGGAGCAGCAGGTGATGGAGTTCTACCGCAATACGCCAGATGCGGTGAACGCCCTTCGTGCGCCGATTTTCGAAGAGAAGGTGATCGATCACCTTATGGAAGAGGTCAGCGTCAACGACAAGACTGTCAGCAAGGACGAGCTGATGGCGGATGACGACGAAGAGTTCGGCAGCAGCACTGCGACGGGCGGCGACGACGCCTGATCGCAAACGCGCTCGACCGAAATGAGAAAAGGCCGCGTCGTCGACGCGGCTTTTTTGCTAGGTTCTGCCTTTCCGGATGTTAGGCCGTCTGGCGGATTACGCCCGCATGTTTCGGCAGATCGTCGGGCGCAATGCTCGGAGGCTGAATATCCCGGCGCACTGGCGCGCGACGCATTGCCAGTATCGATTTTCGAAGTCCGTAGACCCACTCATATTCGAAGTTGGCATCCGGAAACAGCGTGCGCACCTGGCGCATGGATAAAAGTCGGTGGTGCTCGATCACGGCCCTGGCGTCGTCGTAATCGGGTAGGGGCCTGAAAAAGCCTAGCTTCATGCGTTGCAACATGGCGACGCGAACGGCTTGCGGCAGATATTGAAAACACGGAACGCGAAAATGCGGTTCCAGGGGAAACCAGTAATTGGGCGTCTGCATGTAATAACGTTGACCCAGTCGCGCCATATTGGCCGCAAAGCGCTCCATGTCCGGCATCTGGCCAACGTGTTCGATCACGGAATTGGAATGGGCGAGGTCGAACGTCTCGTCTTCCATCAGCTTGGCATCGGTGGCGTCACCCTTCATGGAGGCGAACAATGATTCGTCCCTGATCGGGAACACTTCGGGATTGACCAGGGTAATGTGGATGCGGGGGCGGTACGCATCGAGAAAATCGCGCCCGATATCCCAATATTGTTCAGTTCCGCCCAGATCGATGATCCGGGCCTGCCGTCGCTCTCGGAGAATCGCTTCGATCATCTGCTGGATATGGCGGAAGCGCGCCCGACGGAACCGGTATTCCAGGCTCGTAGGGTCGCGATAGGGATCACGAGGTCCGGTTGGCTGCGCCACGCACCGTGCCCGGGCCTTTGGGATCAGCTTCGATTTCGGTCTCATCGGCTCAGCCTGTCTCAATATGAAACATCGATACCTAGACGAAGATCCGAACCGGGTAACCGTTCGCTAACCCTGTTTGTTTACTCGTGGTTAACCGTAAATTTCGCTTCAAATACGAGCGATGGGACGGCTGATCGGTCCGGCAGAGCGACCCCACCGGTCTCAGATGTAACCCTGGCCGCGCAGGCTGGTTTCACCCGACCTGGCAATGATGACATGATCGTGAACAGTTATACCGAGCGGGGCCGCGACCTCAATAATCGTCTTGGTCATTGCGATGTCGGCGCGGGACGGGGAGGGATCGCCCGAGGGATGGTTGTGGACCAGAATGACTGCCGTCGCCGACAGTTCCAAGGCGCGTTTGACGACTTCGCGCGGATAGACCGGCGTATGGTCGACCGTGCCGACCTGCTGCACCTCGTCGGCAATCAGCGCGTTCTTTTTGTCGAGAAACAGAATGCGAAACTGCTCGCGGGATTCGTGCTGCATCGCCGCCCTGCAGTAATCGATCAGGGCTGCCCATGAAGAGAGGACTTCGCGATGCTGGATGTCGCGCTTGAGGCATCGGCGATGAATTGCGGCGGCAATGGCGAGGTCCTGGGCTACCGCTTCGCCAACCCTCGGCACTTCCTGCAGAAGATGACGGGGAGCCGACAGAACGGCCGACAGGCTGCCGAATCGGCCAAGAAGTGCCTTGGCGATGCTTTTCGTGTCGGCTCGGGGAACAGCGCGAAAGAGATAGAGCTCCAGCAATTCATCGTCGCGGAAATTGCCATCGCCGTGCGAATCGAAACGTTCGCGAAGCCGTTCCCTGTGACCGTGATAATGTGGCCTGGCGGCGCTGGCGGCTTTGCCCTTTCCGGGGGCAGACATATTCACAGTCTCGGCCTTTCGTGAGCCGGTTCCAGCATCGCCCTTACCGAAGCGCTCGAAGAAGCCGCGTTCGTCCGCCTCGCTCATCCGTCCCCCAGCATGCTCCGTTCAGCGTTGAAGCGTCAGCTTGGGTCGTCCAGCCCGGGACGGTCAAGCCCGGCGGGACTGCGGGTGAAGATTTCGCATCCATTTTTCGTCACGCCGACCGTGTGTTCATATTGTGCGGTGAGCTTGCGATCCGCCGTGATAGCGGTCCAGCCGTCGCCCAGAACGCGCACATGGGGGCGTCCCATGTTGATCATCGGCTCGATGGTAAAGATCATTCCTTCACGCATCTCGATGCCTTCGCTGTCGCGCCCATAGTGCAGAATGTTTGGGGCGTCGTGGAATAGCTGCCCGACGCCATGGCCGCAAAAGTCGCGGACAACCGAATAGCGATGCGCTTCCGCATGAGTCTGGATCGCCTGGCCGATTGCTCCAGTCTTGACGCCTGGCCGGACGACCTCAATCCCTTTCATCAGGCAATCCTGCGTGACCTCCAGCAATTTGCGTGCGAAGGGCTTGATGCGCCCGACGGGATACATGCGCGACGAATCGCCATGCCAGCCGTCCAGAACATAGGTCACATCGATATTGACGATGTCGCCCTCGCGGAGCGGTTTGCGGTCGGGAATACCGTGGCAAACCACCTCGTTCTTCGAAGTGCAGCAACTCTTGCGATAGCCACGATAGTTGAGCGTGGCCGGCATGGCGCCGTGATCGAGGCCGAATTCCAGAACGAAATCGTCGATCTTCTCGGTGGGCGTACCGGGCTTCACCATCGTCACGAGCTCATCGAGGCATCGCGCCGTCAATTGGGATGCTTTCCGCATCCCCTCGAAAGCCTCCGGGCCGTATAGACGGATCTGGCCGGTGTTCCGCTGCACCTGCTCTTCGGCCTGGATGTAGATGGTCATCAACTCGTTCTCCGGCAGAGCGGCGGCTATCGCGCCGTGCACATATGACAGCGACATGGCAAGGCCATGACCCAAATGCAAGTGCTGTCAGAATGAGGAGAAGGAAGTGGTACGCCCTACGGGACTCGAACCCGTGTTTCCGCCGTGAAAGGGCGGCGTCCTAGACCGCTAGACGAAGGGCGCGGATAAGGTGTGAGCCGTATAGTCGGAAGGTCCCCGCAAACGCAAGTGCGGATTGTGATGAAATTTCGAAAAATCGCGATTGGGGACAAGTCTCTACGGCTGGGCAGCCAACTCTCACCCGAGGCACCGGACGATCAGCGGCGGCGACGCCGTTTGCAGCGCCAGTTCCAGTCGCGTTCCGGGCCGACATCGATATGCACCGATTTGGTGTGGCAATAGGTTCCGACGCCGCCACGACCATCCATGCTGCGCAGATATTCCGCCAGCGTCCATTTGCTGACGCCTTCGACCTGGATGTCGGCTGCCGCGCAGAACATGTGCAGCGATCGTTTGGCGCCCCTGGCGCGCGCATTGCGCTGGCGCGAGCGGAAACCGGACGTAACGATCACGGGGCGTCCGAACTTTTTCTCGACCTGATTCAGCACCCGCACGAGCGCCGGCTTCAGACATTTGACGTCCACACCTTCGTGCTGGGTCTTCAGCCCGTTCGGCGCCAGCCGTGCCAGGCCGGAAAGAGAGGCCAGCCGAATCGGCTGGTCGGCTTCATCCAGATCGATATCGCTATTGTCCGTTCGACCGTCCTTACGCTCGATCTCGAACAGACGATCCTTGTCAACGCCGGGCAATACGGGATTGCCGACGCCAACGACCTGCTGGGTGGTCGGAGGGCGTGACGTAACAGGCTGGGGCAGGGGCTGCATGCTGGCGGAAACAGGACGCTCAAGGCGAATCGGAGAAGGCGGTGCGGCGAGGGCAAGAGCGACTTCGCCCTGGCCTTTTGCGCGCGGAATGTCGTTTTGCGGTAGGCGAATCGGTTGCGGTATTCCAGCCGGTGGCTCAACCGGCGCCATGGCTGTCGCAGCCAATTCCCGCGCGTCGGGTTCGGCCGTTTCCCGCGCATCTTTTCGATCGGCCAGCCTTATGGGCGCCGGCGCAGCCGCACTTGCGACAGAAGGCGGCGCCAACCGGGCAGCCGGCGATGTCGGTGACGGCTGATTGCCCACCTCGTTCATCGCGACACGCATGGCGGTCGCTTCACTTCCACCGCCATCACCCTGTTCGACTGTTGCAAGATCGGTTTCAGATGGAGAAGAAGCGGTTTGGCCAACCATGTCCGTCTGCCGGGACTGGGCAGTATTGGGCTGGCTTTCAGCGACATCGGCCAAAGAGAGACCCAGAGGCGGAACCGGAGTGCCGGACGTACACCCGGCGACTGAAAACGCCGATGCGGACACCAGCAGCAGAGCAGCCAGACGAATGCCATGGCGTCTGTTTGTCGGCTCCGGCAAACGGTATTCCCCTCTTGGCGGTCGAGAACGTCTCAACAAGCGCCCTCAAATTCACTCAGGCCCACATAAAGCGAGCTGGCTTAAACTTCGGTTAGCGCATCCCGACGCAAACCGTAACTGCCATGACAATTCTGTGAGGTGAATAGGGCACAATTGCGATGGACGCCTCAACTTTTCCCGTCGCGGTTCGCAGAGATCAGATCCGCATCTGAACGTAGGAACCTGGCGCATCGCCCAGCAGTTCGCCGCCCAGCCCGGTAACCTCCCGCGCATCGACCTTCTTGTCCGACATATCCTCGATCCAAGCCTGCCAGTGCGGCCACCACGAACCCGAGTGCTCTTCGGCTCCAGACAGCCATTCATCGTAGCTTTCGGAGAAATCGGCGGTTTCGTTTGTCCAGTACTGGTATTTCTTCGATGCCGGCGGATTGACCACGCCGGCGATATGGCCAGAACCGGAAACGACAAGCTGAACCGGTCCGCCGAACAGGCGGCAGCCCTTGTGCACCGATTTGGCCGGCGCAATGTGGTCTTCCCTGGTGGCCAGATTGTAGATCGGAACCTTGATGTCAGACAGGCTGATCGTCCTGCCATCGACGTTCATGCGTCCGGCGGACAGATTGTTCTCCAGATAGCAGTTTCGCAGGTAGAAACTGTGATTGGCAGCCGTCATGCGGGTCTGGTCGCCGTTCCAGTAGAGCAGATCGAACGCCATCGGGTCTTGGCCGCGCATGTAGTTGTTGACCAGATAGGGCCAGATCAGCTCTTTCGAACGAAGAAGATTAAACGCGTTCGCCATCCTGTCGCCGGCCAGGTAGCCCTTGCGGTCCAGTTCCTGTTCGATCTCGCAAACCTGCCGTTCGGTCGCGAACACCTTCAGGTCACCGGCATATTCGAAATCGACCTGGGTGGTGAAAAGGGTGGCCGAGGCTGGCCGCTTGTCACCTTCCTGCGCCAAAAGGGCGAGTGTTGAGGACAAAAGCGTGCCGCCGACACAATAGCCGACCATGTTCATCCGGTCCTCGCCGGTAATCTCTTCCACCGTGTCCAAGGCGAAGCCGATACCGTCGCGAGCGTAATTGCCCCAACTTTCGTTGCGGTGGCGCTCATCCGGGTTCACCCAGGAGATCACGAATACCGTATGGCCCTGGGAAACGGCCCAGGAGATGAAGCTCTTCTTCTTGTTGAGATCGAGAATGTAGAATTTGTTGATCCAGGGCGGGACGATGACGAGGGGCCGCTTCAGGACATTTTTCGTCGTCGGCTCGTATTGCAGGATTTCGCAGAGCCGGTTGCGGGCGACCACCTTGCCGGGCGTCACAGCGATGTTGTCGCCGACCTTGAACGGTCTTGCATCGACCTGGCGCAGCCGGATCTCACCGCCGCCACGCTCGACATCCTCGGCCAGCATCTTCATGCCACGCGCCAGGTTCTCACCGTTCGATTCCACCATTTCCCGCATGACGGTCGGATTGGTCAGCGGAAAATTGCTGGGCGACAGGGCGTTCATCACCTGACCGAGAAAGAACTCCGCCCTCTGCTTTTCGGTCGCATCCATCTCTTCCATGTCCTCGACGAGGGACCTGGTCCACTGGTCGAGCGCGAAGTAACTGTCGCGCAGAAAGGCGTAGAACGGGTTGTTCGACCAGTCTTCGCCGGCGAACCGTTTGTCTCGCTGAATTTCCGGTTCCGGCTCGATGTTCTGCCCGGCCAGGCGGCTGACATTCCTGCTCCACACATCCAGCATGCTGGACATCAGACGGGTCTGCATATCGACTGCGCGCACCGGATCGGACAGGAAGTGCTGTCGCACGCTCATAATCGTATTGACCGTCTCCTTGACGATCTCCGGCGTCTCGCCGACATAGTTTTCCGGATGCTCCTCGCGCGGTCGCAACCAGGCTGCCGCGGCCTTGCCGGCATTTTCCATCGCAAGCGCGATATTTCTCGCAAATGCCTCGGGATCCTGCACGGATACCGACTTCATTTCGTCGGTCGCGTTCTTTTCCCTCGCCGTGTTCTTTTTGTTGTCCTCACGCTTACTCATCGAACCACCTCCCAGGGCCCTTTTTCAACTGCGCCGTACCCGATGCAGGTGACATGTTTTCAACACTATGGCACAGAAGGCGAATTCCAACTGAACAAAATGGCTAAGCCATTAGAATAACGGTTCGGCGGTTTAGCGAGGACGCGCGATGTATGAGCTTATCCGACTTGCCGGCCTCTCCGCCGTTCTGCTCCTTTGCGCCTCGTGCGGTTCGGATGAGATTAATTTTGACGACCCCCGCATTGCCAATGACGGGACGTTCCCCAACCTCAACCGAGTGCCGGTTCCCGCTGCCGCGCCATTCGATTCGCAAGAAGCGCAAGTCAAGATCCAGGTCATCGATGCCGCCCGGCCGCAATCTCGCACCGTGCCGACTTCGGAGGCGGAAACCGCGCGCCTCCGCCGGCTCGGGCAGACCCATGCACAAGATGCGCTGCGACAGATCGAATCTTCGGGCAATTGATCTGCAGACACGTTGATGGCGGTGCGGACCTTCTCGCATCAAAGTGAAGCGTGTATAGGCCAGCCTCGGTCCAGCGGTCAGCGGCGCTTCGGTTCGCGCCGCCCCACGCCACGAAACCCGAAGAGATTGAATTGATGGAAGAGTTCCACAAAGTTCGCAGATTGCCGCCTTATGTGTTCGAGCAGGTCAACCGGCTCAAGGCGGCAGCGCGAGCGGACGGCGCCGACATCATCGATCTGGGAATGGGCAATCCCGATCTGCCAACGCCCAAGGCCGTGGTCGACAAGCTGGTCGAAGTCATCCGAGACCCACGCACGCATCGCTATTCGACATCGCGCGGCATTCCGGGTCTACGGCGTGCGCAGGCGGCCTATTATAAGCGGCGCTTCGGTGTGACGCTCGATCCGGACACGCAGATCGTCGCGACGCTGGGATCGAAGGAAGGGTTCGCCAATATGGCGCAGGCGATCACCGCGCCAGGCGACATCGTGCTGTGCCCCAATCCGACCTACCCGATCCACGCCTTCGGCTTCATCATGAGCGGGGGCGTGATCCGTTCGATGCCGGTGGTGCCGGACGATCAGTTTGTGCCAGCACTCGAACGGGCCATGCAGCATTCGATTCCCAAGCCGCTGGCATTGATTCTCAACTACCCATCCAATCCGACCGCGGAAGTCGCTACGCTGGATTTCTACAAGGACGTCATCGCCTTTGCCCGGAAGAACGAGCTGATCGTCCTGTCGGATCTGGCTTATTCGGAAATCTATTTCGACGACACGCCGCCGCCATCGGTTCTCGAGGTCGATGGCGCGATGGATGTGGCCGTGGAGTTCACCTCCATGAGCAAGACGTTCTCGATGCCGGGCTGGCGCATGGGATTCGCCGTCGGCAATGAACGGCTGATTTCAGCGTTGGCGCGGGTGAAATCCTATCTGGATTACGGTGCTTTCACGCCAATCCAGGTGGCCGCCGCAGCAGCGCTGAATGGCGACGGATCGGATATTGAAGAGGTCCGGCAGATCTATCACAAGCGTCGCGACGTGATGGTGGAGAGTTTCGGGCGGGCCGGTTTCGAGGTGCCGCCACCACCGGCGACCATGTTCGCGTGGGCGCCGATTCCCGAGCGGTTCCGCGATATGGGTTCGCTGGAATTCTCCAAGATGCTGGTCGAAAAGGCGCATGTCGCCGTCGCGCCCGGCATCGGCTTCGGCGAGCATGGCGACGGCCATGTCCGCCTGGCCCTTGTCGAGAACGAGCACCGCATCCGCCAGGCGGCGCGCAACATCAAGCGCTTTCTGTCCGGCAACGCACCGGAGATTGCCGATCCCGAACCGGATTCATCCTCGAAATGAACAGTCAAAAGGATATCGTCATGACCACCGAGCCCCTTCGAATCGGCCTGGCTGGTCTCGGCACGGTCGGTGCGGCGGTGGTGCGTCTTCTGGATCAAAAGCGTGCGCTTTTGACCCGGCAATGCGGCCGACCGATCGAAGTCGTCGCCGCGACCGCTCGCGACCGCACCCGCGATCGCGGGATCGACCTTTCCGGTGTGCAATGGCTGGACGATCCGGTCGCCGTGGCGCAGGCCGACAATGTCGACGTGTTCGTGGAACTGATCGGCGGCGATGGCGAACCGGCGCTTTCCGCCGTCAAGGCGGCGTTTTCGGCCGGCAAACATGTCGTCACCGCCAACAAGGCGCTGATCGCCGCACATGGCGTGGAACTGGCGGCGATGGCCGAAGAGCAAGGTGTGCTTCTCAACTTCGAAGCGGCGGTGGCCGGCGGCATTCCGGTGATCAAGACCATGCGCGAAGCGATGGCCGGCAACACCATTTCGCGGCTCTACGGTATTCTGAACGGCACCTGCAATTACATCCTGACGCGGATGGAGGACGAGGAGATCGGGTTCGAGGAGGTGCTAGCCGAAGCGCAAAGCCTCGGTTACGCCGAAGCCGATCCGACCTTCGACATCGAGGGTAACGATACCGCCCATAAGTTGGCCATCATGACCTCCATCGCCTTCGGCACGAGGATCGCCGCTGACGACATCTATCTGGAAGGCATTTCGAATATCACACTGGCGGATATTCGGGCGGCACGCGATCTGGGCTATCGGATCAAGCTTCTCGGTGTTGCCCAAAAGACGGATCGTGGCATCGAACAGCGCGTTCACCCGACGATGGTGCCGATCGAATCGCAGATCGCGCAGGTTGACGACGTCACCAATGCGGTGGTGCTGGAGACCGATCTTCTGGGCGCGCTCCTGATGAGCGGGCCTGGCGCCGGCGGCGAAGCCACGGCCTCGGCGGTCATCGGCGACGTGGCCGACATCGCAAAAAGCCGGCCCGGCCGACAGCACGGACCCGCACTCGGTACGCCGGCCAAGGAACTTGCGCCTTACGAGAAGGCGCGCATGCGAAGCCATGAGGGCGGCTATTTCATCCGGTTCCTCGTCCGCGACGAGGTGGGTGTCTTCGCCGCCATCGCGCAGCGTATGGCATCGGCCGGCATTTCGCTTCAATCCATCGTTCAGCGCGACGATCCCGACAGTCCCGATCACGCCAGCAAGGCGATCATTCTGACCACGCACGCCACGATGGAAACGTCGATCCGGGAGGCTATCGCGGCCATCGAATCCGACGGGCATCTGCGCGGCGCGGCTCAGGTGATCCGGATGGAGCCGGCCGGTTGAAGTAACGCCTAGTCCGAAGGCATCGGCGCCGAAAAGGTTCAATCGTTTCGATCCGTGCAATCGATGCGCGCATGGTTTTGTCGGCAGTTCGCGAAGCCGTTCGCGCCGCGCGGAGCCTTCTTGCCAGTGTCATGCCCATCTGACACAAGCCCTTTGGCCCACGGGCTTTGCGTAAGTCTGATCGCAAGAATTGGGAGAGGGTGCCGATATGACCGAGACAGGACGGCTGGACCGGATCTTGGCGCTTGAAATCGCACGCGTAACGGAAGCCGCTGCTGTGGCCGCCGCGCGCATTCGCGGGCGGGGTGACGAGTGGGAGGCCGATCAGGCTGCCGTTGACGCCATGCGGACCGAACTGAACCGACTGCCGATCGATGGCCGCATCGTGATTGGCGAGGGCGAGCGGGACGACGCGCCTATGCTGTTCATCGGCGAGGAGGTCGGTACGAAGAAGGGCGGGGTCGTCGACATCGCGCTCGACCCGCTGGAGGGCACGACGCTCTGCGTGAAGAACCTGCCCAACTCTCTAGCGGTGATCGCGTTTGCCGAGCGCGGAAGTCTGCTCAACGCTCCAGACGTCTATATGGACAAGATCGCCATTGGCCCCGACTTCGAACCCGGTCTGGTCGGTCTGGACCGAAGCCCCGCCGACAATATCGAAGCGCTGGCCCAGGCCAAAGGCGTCACACCAGACCGCATCAGCGCGTGTATCCTGGACCGGCCGCGCCATGCGAAACTCATCGCGGAGGTACGGGAAACCGGTGCCGCCATCCAATTGATCGGCGATGGCGATGTCGCCGGCGTCATCCACACCACCAACCCGCACGAAACCGGCGTCGACATCTATCTGGGCGTCGGCGGCGCACCTGAGGGTGTTCTGGCCGCCGCGGCTTTGCGTTGCATCGGCGGGCAGATGGAAGGCAGACTGGTTCTCGATACGCCAGAGAAGATCGACCGAGCGAAACGGATGAGCATTTCCGATCCACAGGAGATCTACAAACTGGACGATCTGGCCAAGGGCGACGTCATTTTCGCGGCGACGGGCGTGACGAGCGGCAACATGCTCGACGGGGTGAAATTCAGCCCCGGACGGATCGACACCCATACGGTCGTCATGCGCTCATCCAGCGGTACGATCCGCGAAATCCGCGCCCGCCACACCGACCTCGCCAAGTTCGAAAGACCGTAAAACGGTTCGTTGCAGACGGTGCACCGACTCGTCTCTGTGATATGAGGTGAGCCATGGAATCGCGATATTTTCTGAACGTCAAAAGTAGCGCAGCCGGCTTTGCCTGGCATCATCGGTTGACCGAGATGCAGGAGCAGACCGCGCTGGCCATCGCGCAGCAAAGCGGGATCGACGAGATCGTGGCACGCATTCTGGCGGGCCGGCAGGTTGGCCAAACGGATGCGCCAAGCTTTCTGCAGCCGACGCTTCGTCATCTTCTGCCCGATCCCAAGACGTTGACGGACATGACCGCCGCCGCCGACCGATTGGCATGGGCAGCGCGCAACGGCGAGAAGGTCGCGATCTTCGGGGATTACGATGTCGACGGCGCGGCCTCGTCGGCTTTACTGGCGCGATGGTTGCGCTTCTTCGGCATCGAAGCGACGATCCACATTCCCGACCGCATCTTCGAAGGCTATGGCCCGAACCCCACCGCCATGGAGAAACTGGCGGGCGATGCCTCTTTGATCGTCACCGTCGATTGCGGCACCAACAGCGCCGAGGCCATTACAGCGGCGAAGCAGGCTGGCGCGGATATCGTCGTTCTCGACCATCACCAACCTTCCGGCCCGATGCCGCCGGACGCGCTCGCGGTGGTCAATCCGAACCGTGAGGACGATTTGTCGGGCCAGGGCCATCTCTGTGCGGGAGGGGTCACCTTTCTCGCAATGGTTGCTGCCAATGCCGCGCTGCGGCAGGGCAATGAAGGCACTCCCGATCTGCGCGGGTTTCTCGATCTTGTTGGACTGGCAACCGTATGCGACGTCGTGCCGCTGATCGGGGTCAACCGCGCCTTCGTGGTCCGTGGCCTGGAAGTGGCGCGCCACCACGGCAACCCCGGAATCGCGGCTTTGGCGGCAGTTGCAAGGCTGGGCGAGCCGATACGGCCCTTTCATTTCGGTTACATTCTCGGGCCGCGCATCAATGCCGGTGGGCGGATCGGCGATGCGTCGCTCGGTGCGCGCCTTCTGACGACGGACGACCCGACCGATGCCGAAACCCTGGCGGCACGACTCGATGCTCTGAATGGTGAGCGACAGGCGATGGAAGCCGATATGCTGGCAATGGCGCGCGCGCAAGCCGATGCCGAAACGGCAAAGGGGGAGGGACCGGCGGTTCTGATTGCCGAGAGCCGGAAATTTCACCCCGGCGTTGTCGGCATTCTGGCTTCGCGGCTAAAGGACGGGTTCGGGCGTCCATCTTTTGCGATCGCCTTCGATCCGAACGGAAAAGGCACCGGGTCCGGACGCTCCATTGCCGGGGTCGATCTCGGTCGCATCGTGCGCGATGCCGTCGAACGCGGCCTTCTCGTCAAAGGTGGCGGCCACGCCATGGCGGCGGGAATTACCATCATGCGCGATCAGCTCGGCCCGTTCCGGGCCTTTCTGGAGGAGAAGCTGTCGCGTACCGTTACCCGGTTAAGGCAGTCCGCCATGCGGAAAATCGACGGCTCCCTGACGGCGGAAGCGCTAACGCTCGATCTGTGCGAGCGGATCGACGCAGCCGGTCCTTACGGAGCGGGCCACCCGAGCCCGTTCTTCGTCCTTGCGCGGCACAGAATCGAGAATCTCGATACGATGGGACGCGATGGCAGCCATCTGCGGCTCGCTTTGCGCTCACAAAGCGGCGGGCGGCTGCAGGCCGTGGCTTTTCGTTGTACCGACACCGATCTCGGACGCTTCCTTATCAAACGGCGAGGCGAGACCTTGCATTTTGCAGGCACGCTCAGCGTCAATCACTGGAATGGGCAAAAGCGGGTGCAGTTCAAGATCGAGGATGCCGCCGAGATCGTCTGACAGGCACTTCGGCTCTCACAAAATGAATCGATATTTTCTTTCAAGCCATTGGTCAGAAAGCTATTTCGCGGCGGCGTAAGCGCGCAGTTCGTCCCTGTGCGCCATAGTCGTCTCATAACCGATTGCGATGGATTCGTCCGCCCGGTGAAAGTCGAGCAACCCGATCGATTCGGTTGGCGGCGCCAAAAGCATGTCTGGCGGCGAACTGACCATCATGGAGTGAACGATCTGATCCTGCAGGACGGCGAAGGATCGCAAGATGACGCCACCGAAACCGAGTTGCCCACCCCCAGCCTCCACGCCGGACGCTTCGTATGCACGGGCTGGATCCGGATCGACGGCGGCCTCTTCGATCACCACTTCCTTGAAGCCCGGATCGCCCGAAAGCGTGACGCCGACGACCGGGCAGGGACTGTGCATCCGACACGCCTTGACGGGCAGTGGCGCAGTCAGCGCGCCATCAACCAGTGTACGATGTCCCCAACTGACCGGCTCGAATATGCCCGGCACGGCGTAGGATGCGCGCATCGCCAGAACCAGGCTGCCGGCGGTGATCCAGACTTCCTCGCCGCCGGGAAGGCTCGTTGCCGTTGCAATGAACGGCCGGTCGAGATCGCCGATCTGCATATTGCCGAGGGATGCGCGCAAAAGGCGGTCGATCTTGGCGCCGGTAACAAGGCCCTGGCCGCCCCAGCGCAGGTCGAACAGGCCGAACATGCGGCGCCAAGTCGCGGCGCGGGCAAAGGCTTCCAGTTCGTCCAGCTTGCCCGCCAGATAGGCGCCTGCCACGATTGCGCCGATCGATGTGCCGGCGATCGTATGAATCGGAATCCGGCACTCGTCCAAGGCGCGTAGCACGCCGATATGCACCCAGCCGCGACCGATGCCGCCGCCAAGCGCGACAGCAATGCCTTCGGGATGATGTTTCGGGTCGCTGCTGCGCTGATCCATGGTGCTCCGGGACTAACGGAAGAAGCTCGTTCGCCGCCTACTTGCCATAGACCTTCTTCGTTTCGAAGAGCGGTTTGGTTTCATCGTGCCGCAGTTCCGCCGAACCATTCCGCATGGCGACTATGCGATAAAAACAGGACCGCCGGCCCGTATGGCATGTTGCCGCAAGGCCTTCGACCCGAACTCTGAGTTCGACCGCGTCCTGATCGCAGTCCGTCCTCATCTCGACAACGCGTTGCCGATTGCCCGATGTCTCACCCTTCTGCCAGAGCGATTGGCGGGAGCGCGACCAGTAGTGTGCGATCCCGGTAGTCAGCGTCTTGGACAGAGCTTCCGCATTCATATGCGCGACCATGAGAAGCTTTCCATCGCCAGCATCGTTTACGACGGCCGTAATAAGGCCATCGGCATCGAATCGCGGCGAGAAAACCGATCCTTCTTCCAGCGCAGCCTTGTCATTTGCCGGTGTCGGAAACGCAATGACGGCGTCTTCGTCGCCCCTGATTGTCTCGTCGGTCACATTCAACGTCCGCTGCCCGTCCGGATCAGATCGAAAAACCGCGCGCGCTCGGCTACTTCATCGGAGAAGGTGCCGGTAAAGGCCGTCGTCACCGTGTCCGAGCCTTCGCGGCGAATGCCACGCATGACCATGCACATATGTTCGGCCTCGATCATCACGGCGACGCCCTGCGGCTTGAGCACACCTTGGATCTGGTCGGCGATCTGCGCCGTCATCGATTCCTGGGTTTGCAACCGGTGCGCGAACGCATCGACTAGCCGGGCGATCTTGGACAGCCCCAGAACCTTGCCGTCCGGCAGATAGGCAATGTGCGCCCTGCCGTGGATCGGCACCATGTGGTGCTCGCAATGAGAATGAAAAACGATGTCCCGGATCAGGACCATGTCTCTATAGCCGGAAACGTCTTCGAAGGTGCGACCGAGAATCTGTTCGGGGTCCTGGTCGTAGCCCGCGAACATCTCGTCATAGGCCTTGACGACGCGGGCGGGGGTATCGACCAGACCCTCGCGCATTTCGTCCTCGCCAATGTAGCGAAGAAGGGTTCGCACCGCGTCCTCGGCTTCGGTGCGGCTGGGCCGGTCCTCGCGACCGGAGGCGTCGCGAAATTTATGGATAGTAGCGTCCATGATGAGTATCTCCCGTAGTCCCGCTCGATGGCGCGACGAGTTGAACGGTCGAAACAGCTAGCGTTCGGGGATGACCGATCCCGATCCGGCCGGCACGTTCCATGACGTTTGCCTTATCTTGCCGGCCCGCGGCTTCGGCCCCTATATAGAGACAAGAGCCGGTGAACGGAAGGCGCTGATGATCGACGACGTTTACAATGAGAAAATTCTCGGTTTCGCGGGCAATATTTCGCGAACGGGCCGTCTGGATTCGCCGGACGCGACCGCGACCGCCCATTCCAAGCTCTGTGGCTCGAAGGTCACCGTCGATCTGAAGCTGCAGGACGGCGTCGTCGGCGATTTCGCCCATGAGGTGAAGGCGTGCGCGCTCGGCCAGGCGTCCTCTTCGATCATGGCGCAGAATGTTGTCGGCGCGAGGCCGGATGAAATTCGGCAGGCCGGTGAGGCGCTGCGCGCGATGCTGAAAGAGAACGGCGCGCCGCCGGAAGGGCGTTTTGCCGATCTGAAATATCTGCAGCCCGTGCGCGACTACAAGGCGCGTCATGCCTCGACCATGCTGACCTTCGATGCGGTGATCGACTGCCTCGACCAGATCGAGAAGAAGCGCGCCGAAGAAGCGGCGTAAGCGTTTGGCGAGCCGTAACTATTCCGGTCCCTGGCACAGGACTCCTGCACGCCTGCTTGGCACAGGCCTGGTGCGGCTCTATCAGTTGACGCTCTCCGGCTTTGTCGGTCATGGCTGCCGCCATCAACCGACATGTTCCGAATACGCCTATGAAGCGATCGCACGCCATGGCCTGTTTCGTGGTGGATGGCTCGGCGTCAGGCGAGTCCTGAAGTGTCGCCCCGGAGGCACCCATGGTTACGATCCCGTTCCGGATAAATGACCATACCGGCTCTTCCCTTCCTGCTGGCGGGTTGCTAGATCGCGCTCGACCAGAGGCAGTTTTCGGTTCATCGAACTTGCCTCATCCATGCCACCCGCATTCGTAGGCGGGACTGGAAAAGGAGAATCGATTCCATGGCTTCTTCCGTTTCTTTGACGTTTCCCGACGGCTCCGTCCGCGATTATCCCGCTGGCACGACCGGTAAGGATGTCGCCGATTCCATCTCCAAATCGCTATCGAAAAAATCGGTTGCCATCGCGCTCGATGGCGAATTGCGAGACATTGCCGATCCGGTTTCGAATGGCGCAATCGAGATTGTGACCCGCGACGATCCGCGCGCGCTCGAACTGATCCGCCACGATGCCGCCCATGTCATGGCCGAAGCGGTGCAGGAACTGTGGCCGGGCACGCAGGTCACCATCGGTCCGGTGATCGAAAACGGCTTCTATTACGATTTCGCGCGGGACGAGCCGTTCACGCCGGACGATCTGCCCAAGATCGAGAAGAAGATGCGCGAGATCATCGCGCGGAACCGCCCGTTCACCAAGGAAGTCTGGGATCGCGAGAGGGCCAGACAAATCTTCGCCGACAAGGGCGAGGACTACAAGATCGAGCTGATCGATGCCATTCCCGACGATCAGGACCTGAAGATCTACTTTCAGGGCGACTGGTTCGATCTGTGCCGCGGTCCGCACATGGATTCGACGGGGCGGATCGGCGATGCCTTCAAGCTGATGCGCGTGGCCGGCGCCTATTGGCGCGGCGACGCCAATAATCCGATGCTGACCCGTATCTACGGGACGGCCTGGGCCGACAAGAAGCAGCTCGATGCCTATCTCCATATGCTCGAAGAAGCCGAGAAGCGCGACCATCGCCGGCTCGGCCGTGAGATGAATCTCTTCCATTTCCAGGAAGAGGGACCGGGCGTCGTCTTCTGGCACTCCAAGGGCTGGCGCATGTTCCAGTCGCTGATTTCCTATATGCGTCGCCGTCTCGACAATGAGGGCTATGAGGAGGTCAATGCGCCTCAGATCCTCGACAAGTCGCTTTGGGAGACATCCGGCCATTGGGGCTGGTATCAGGATAATATGTTCGCGGTGAAAAGCGCCGAAGCGTTGACCCATCCGGACAAGGAGGATGTCGATCACCGGGTCTTCGCCATCAAGCCGATGAACTGTCCGGGCCACGTCCAGATCTTCAAGTATGGCCTGAAATCCTATCGCGATTTGCCGATCCGCATGGCGGAGTTCGGCAATGTGCATCGCTACGAGCCCTCCGGCGCGCTGCATGGCCTGATGCGCGTGCGCGGCTTCACCCAGGACGATGCGCATATCTTCTGCACCGAGGAGCAGCTCGCCGACGAGTGTATGAAAATCAACGATCTGATCCTGTCGACCTACAAGGATTTCGGTTTCGAGGAGATCACGGTTCTGCTGTCGACCCGCCCCGAAAAGCGTGTCGGAGACGATGCCAGCTGGGATCACGCAGAGGCGGTGATGGAAAGCGTTCTGGAACGGATCGCCCAGTCCAGCGATCGCATCAGGACCGGCATCAATCCGGGCGAGGGCGCATTTTACGGGCCGAAATTCGAATATGTGCTGAAAGACGCGATCGGGCGGTCCTGGCAGTGTGGCACGACGCAGGTCGATTTTAACCTGCCGGAACGGTTCGGCGCCTTCTATATCGACAGCGATGGCGAGAAGAAGCAGCCGGTGATGATTCATCGGGCGATCTGCGGATCGATGGAACGGTTCCTTGGCATTCTGATCGAAAACTATGCCGGTCATATGCCGCTGTGGTTCGCGCCCGTCCAGGTGGTGGTGACGACGATCACCAGCGAGGCTGACGACTACGCTGAAAAGGTTGCCGCGAAGCTGAAGGCGGCCGGTCTTCAGGTCGAGACCGATCTGCGCAACGAAAAGATCAATTACAAGGTGCGCGAACACAGCCTTGCGAAGGTGCCGGTCATCCTGGTCTGCGGCAAGCGTGAGGCGGAAGAGGGCACCGTCAATATCCGCCGGCTCGGAACACGGGATCAGACGTCCATGTCTCTGGATGAGGCGGTGGCGCAATTGTCCAGCGAAGCAGCCGCGCCGGATGGAACGCCAAACTGACGGAGAAGCTGGCTCGTGGCTGCTGGCCAGGACCGTTCTTGTTTCCCGACGCTGGCCTTAGCCATCGGGAGGCGTGCTGAAAGACATCCCTCCTTTTTCAGGTGCTACCATCCGTCTCGATGTGGATGACGTGCCCGCAATGCTTGCAATGGCTCGCATCGTGATCGTGGACCCGCAATCCGCATTGGGGGCAGGGTGCGTTGGCCTTGGCCGGTCGGTAGATGGCCTGAAGCAGGTTGAGAAAGAACCCGACCCCGAAGATCATGATGAAGACGGTGATAACCCGGCCGAGCCGATCCGACAGGACGATGTCGCCATAGCCGGTCGTCGTCAACGTGGTGATGGTGAAGTAAAGCGCGTCCCAGTAATTATCGAGCGCGGGATTGCGTTCATGCTCCAGCACCCAAACAAGTGTGGTCACGACAAAGATGAAGGCCGCCAGATTGGTGGCCGCTACGACGACGCGCGTATTGACGGGCATGTCGCCGGTGACGCGCTGAAGCTCCTTCGCGAGGCGGAACGACCGCAGGATACGCAGCGCCCGCAGGATGCGCAGGAAGACGAAGTTCGGCCCGACCAGCAGCGGCGCAAGCAATGACAGCAGCACGATGATGTCGGCCCATGTGACCGGTGAAAGCAAAAATTTCCACAAAGGTCGTGCGATCGTCAGTCGTGCGACGAAATCGAGTAACAGAACGATCCCGATCAGCGTATCGACGACGATCAGGCTGGAACTCATCGGCCCGAACGCGGTAACGATGAAATAGCCGATCGTCAGAATATCGAAGGCAAGCAGCGACCAGCGAAACGTTCTGGCCTGGCGGTTCTGCGCGTTATAAAGGCGGAACAGCTGAGCGCGAATTCGCTGCGTACGGGAGGGCGTCGAAGCAGTCATGGCGAGTGGAAGCCGTGGCTATTGCAGAACCCAAGCGCAGTTAAAGCATCGCACGCGCCAAGTCGATCTAATCGGGCAGAAACTCGCTGCTTTCGGCCCTGTTGGTCTGATTTGCGACGACTTCGACTTCGTCGGAACGGCCTGCCGCGACGCTGATCTGCTGCGTATAGAACTGATCGCGATTGCGCGCGATGATGTTGTACTCGCCCTCCGCCAGCACCAGGGTCGTGAAAGCGCCGATCCGCTCCGCCAGCTTCTCGCCGCTATCGGACTGGATGACCCAGGACGTATCGGCAATGGCCTCGCCCCCGGCGTTGCGCACCAGTTTCAGCGTGACTTCCGATGCCGCAATTTCCACCGAGGCGTCGGTGAGCTTGCCAGCATCGACGCGGATGTCGACACCGGTCGAGGCGTTCACCTTGCCGTAGCGTGAAACGATATGATAATCGCCCGCCGGCAGCCGAATGACGGAACCGGGGCTGACATCGGGCAGCACGAGCGGCCCGCGTTCATCCGGCACGCCGGACAGCTTTTCATAGATCGTGAACCGCACCTTGCTGTCGCTGATCGGTACGTCTTCGGGCAGCCGGGCAGACAATTTCAGCCCGCCGGCATCGAGGATCAGCGTTTCGGCGCTCTTGCGATCTGGCACGATATTGATCCGCCGCGTGGCGCCGGCACGTCCGAAACTGGCGTGAACGAGATAGGGCCCCGCCTGCAGCTTGAGCCTTGCCGTTCCGCCCGACGCTGTCGCGACGAGGGGCAGCTTTCCCTCCGGCCCCGTTTCGGGCTCGAAGACCCGGAAGACCAGCCCCGACGGAATCACGTCGCCATTCTCGACAAGCCGGGCCGACAAAACCAGTTCGCCTTCGCCCTGCGGTCGCGCACGGGGAATTTCACCTGTGCCGGCACCGGCGCCGCTTCCACGCCGAATCCTGATACGCGGCATGTCGGGCAAGACCAGTGGCGTCGGCTTGACGTCGGGCTGACCGGACCAGGGGTTATCGGATCGCGGAGCTTTGCGGTCGGGTGGCGGCAATGGCATCGGTGGAATCACATCGCCAGGGCCGGCGCCGGGCCGACTCTGCGCATGAAGCGGAGCCGGGACGGCCAGCGCCAGCACCATCGCGACAGCGAACGTCCTTTTGGCAACAAGGATAGGGAACGGCATTCTTTTCATGGTCGTCATCAAACCCGTGCGGGTGGCAATTTCAAGACCGTCATGCCATGGGATCGATCGAATATCCCGTCGGCTATGAGGGTCTTCCATGACGAACGATGCCTTGCTGGAGCATCTGGCCACGCGGCGCTCGCCGCCCATCGCTTCTCTCGGCGGGGACGTTTCTGACGAGGCGATTCGAACCATGCTCACCCTTGCGGCGCGTGTGCCCGATCACGGTATGCTGACGCCGTTCCGCTTCATCCTCTATCGCGGGGAGCAGCGGTTCCAAGCGGGAACGTTGCTGGCCCGCCGTCTGGAAGAGCGCGACGGCCCGCTCAGCGCCGCTGCCCGGCAGAAGGAGGAAGAGCGCTTTTCCCGCGCGCCGCTCGTGGTCGGCGTCGTCTTCACGGCGAGGGATAACGGGCCGAAGCCGATCCCCGAATGGGAGCAGTTCCTGTGCGCCGGCGCGGTCTGCATGAACCTCCTCCATGCGGCCGCGGCGCTCGGCTATCGCGGCAACTGGATCACCAACTGGTATTCGGACGACGCCAAGGCGCGCGCCATTCTCGGCATCGGCGAAGAGGAGCGCGTGGCCGGCTTCGTGCATATCGGCAAAACGGCGATGACCGTGGCCGATCGGGCGCGTCCAGACATTGACGATCTCATCACCGAATTTTCCAGTGCAAACGGAGACTAGTTTCTGTGTTCTATCGCGTCGAAGACGGCCATGGCCTGCCGCACGACCCATTCAAGGCGCTGGTTTCGCCGCGCCCCATCGGCTGGATATCCACCCGCGATGCGGTCGGTCGGGACAATCTGGCGCCCTATTCCTTTTTCATGGCGATCTCTTCGGAGCCGCCCATCGTGGTGTTCTCCTCGGTCGGGATCAAGGACGCAGCCCGCGCCGCCGGAGAGAGCGGCGCGTTCGTCGTCAATATCGCCTCGCGCGACCTGGCCGAGGCGGTCAATCTGTCGTCCGCCCCGGCGCCAAGCGACGTTTCGGAGTTCGATCTGACCGGCCTGACGCGAGCCGATAGCGAAATGGTGGCGGCACCGCGCGTCGCCGAGGCGGTCGCGTCGCTGGAATGCAAGGTCATCGAGGTGCGGCACGTCACCGATCTCGATGGCAAGGCGACGCACAACCATCTGGTCACGGGGCAGGTGGTCGGCGTCCACATTGCCGAGCGGGCCCTTCGCGAGGGGCGCTTCGACGTGACCGCGGCGCGGCTTCTCGCCCGGCTCGGCTATATGGACTATCTGTCGACCGACGAGGTCTTCACGATGGACCGGCCGCAATGGCCGATTACCGATTGAGGCCACATGGTTAGCGAGAAGCTGACGATCATGGTGAACCGAACGTAAACCTTTTGCCTGCCATGGTGGGCCGAGAGTTTCTCATCGTTCAGGTTCGTCAGTATGATCGTCCAGCACTTTCTCAAATGGCTCGAAACGGCAAAGGTCGATCAGCGCGCGAATGCGGCCAATGCACTGGCCCGGGCCTGGCTGCAATCCGATCTCGACTTTGAGGAGCGGGCCAATGCGGAAGCGGCGCTGACGCTGCTCCTGGACGATCCGAGCCCGAAAGTGCGCCAGAAGCTGGCCGATGTCTTCTGCGCGGTGCGCGGCGCGCCGCCCCAGATCGTCGCGGCGCTGGCAGCCGATCAGCCGGATGTGGCGGGCAATGTGCTGTTGCGCTCACCGCTTCTGTCCGACGCCGACCTGGTGGAACGGGTGAGGGACGGCGACAAGCGCACACAGGCGATTATCGCGCGTCGTGCGCCGATCGCATCCGTGGTGTGCGCGGCGCTCGCCGAACTCGGCGACCGGCACGCCTGCCAGTCCTTGGCCGAGAACCCGGCCGCGAAACTCGCCGCTCACTCCCTTCGCCGCATCGCCGAACGGTTCGGCCAGAGCGGCGCCATCCGCACGGCTTTGTTCGCGCGTTCCGATCTGCCGGGCGATGTGCGGCATTTGCTCATGGTCAAGGTCGGCGAGGTGCTGACCGAAGCGCCGCTTCTGAAGCGTCTCATGGGTCCGATGCGCTCCACCCGCGTTCTGCGCGAAGCGTGCCATCGCGCATCCGTCGAACTGGTCAGCAAGACGCCGGCGGCCGACTATCCCGCGCTGGCCGAACATTTCCGCCTTCGCGGCGATCTCACCGAGCATTTCGTCATCAGGCTGGCCGCGCATGGCCGGCTGGGCTTCCTGTCGGCGGTCCTCAAGAATCTTCTCGACGACGACAAGATCCGCACCGACGCCATTCTGGCGCGCGGTCGTCGCAATGCGCTGACCGCCGTTCTGAAAAAAGCGGGCCTCTCCGAATCCGGCGGCAATGTCGTTGTCAACGCCATCCGCCTGTGGCGGGAAGTCGCCGATGGCCGTACCACGATGGGCGTTCAGGAAGTCTGCTACCGTATGATGAAGGCCGTGGAATCCGAGCGCGACGGCCTGCCGAAGCCGGGCAATGACGATATTTTGACCCTGCTCCGCGCCATGCATCTGGATGAACTGCGCCGCAACGCGAAAACCCACGCGCTGTCGATCACCAAGGCGGCATAAGCCGAGACACTGTTGCCCGGGCGGAGGGCCGCGCGGTTGCGGACGGCCCATCCCTTTCTATTGTTTGCCGGAGCGACGTGATCGACGGACCGATCCGTCAAGAGACCTGACCGCGAGAGGATCGCCCCATGACCGTCGTGCTGGCCACCGTGTGCAAAGATGGAGTCGTGCTGGGCTCGGACTCCCAGATCACGGACAAGGGGCGGGGCATGACCTATCCCGCCGAAAAGCTGCATCCGCTCGGCGATCTAGCGGCATGGGGCGGCAGCGGCGCGCGATCCGTGCTGACCGATGTCGAGCGCTGTTTCAATGAAAACAGCGCCGCGATCCTGGAAGCGCCGGACATCGGAAGGGCGCTGCAGGAACAGGTCCTGCCGATCATGCGTCACCATTACGACACCTTCATTACCGACGTGCCGGGCGAAGAGGGCGGCGGCACGCCGTCGGCCTATGTGATGGCCGCCGGATGGCGGGACGGCGAGCCGTGGATCATCGAGATCACGCCCTCCGGCATGATCGGGCATTATGCCGATATCGGCTTCCACGCCATCGGCAGCGGCGCGCCCATGGCCCAGCAGGCCGGCTCGCTCCTCTCTCACTTTCACCTGACCGAGCGGTCGCTGCGCTTCGGCTGCGCGGCGGTACTGCGGGTTCTGCGCGCGCTCGACCTGACGTCGCCCAGTGTCGGAGAGCCGTTCAGCCTCTGCCGCATCGACGCCGACGGCGCCCATCACCTCAGCGACAAGGAGATCGAGGCGGTCAGCAAGGATGTGCGCCGCTGGGAGGATGCCGAACAGGCCGCCATTGGCGAGATCTTCGATTGAGGAGAGGTGGGAGCGGGTATTTCCATACGGGGCCGCGCGAAGCATCATCAATTTTCAACCGCAGCCCGAATTGCACTGAGAATGCTCCCGGGATCATCCAGCGGAATCATGTGACCGCTGCTGGAAGCGGTGATGAGTCGAGAAGCAGGGTTCAGCGATAGAAGATGCTGCTGGGCTGCGGCCCAGTTTGGCGAAACATCCTGATCGCGGGAAATCACCGTCACGGGCACTCCAAGGGCAGGCTGCATGACAGCCTCGAATGCGCGCACATCGATCGACTCGGAACCGGTGGGAACGGCATCCCAGCGCGATACGCCCGTGGCCAACGGCAATCCGAGCGACTCGCTGATGGAATCGATCAAGACGAGCTCTCGCACGCGCTCCGGCCATGTCTGGGCCATCACGCGTGCCGGGTACCCGCCAAAGGAATGCCCAACTGCGACGATCTGCTTGCGCGCGCCGACTCTATCGAGAATGCCGCCAAGCCTTTGCACATAAATGTCAGGGCCGTATGGCGCGCTGGCGGGGCTCGTCCCCGCGCCAGGACGATGATAGCGGCAAACATGAGCAAAGCTGCCGACTTCGTCCATGATGGATGTCCAGACGGAGGCATCGGCGCGCGATCCGATGCCATGTTCGAGCCAGACGGTGACGTCCGCGTCATCCGATCCGGTACACTGAATATCGATATTCCAGTCATCGACGGTGATCCGACGAAAATCATCCTGCGCCGAACAGGATGCCGTCAAAAGGGAGAATGCGGCGAGAAAAGCGAGAGGTGCGAACTTTCTATGGCTCGCTATTGAAGTGAGCATCTTGCCACCGCAAACAATGAGGTTGTTCTGCAGCATATTGCCTTTTGCAGAAAAGACAGTCTTAAGCGCAATGTAGCGGCTTGGATTGACCGATCTACCATCCACACTTGCGCTCTCTCCCGTTTTCGCCTATCTGCGCGACCATTCCACACGTGAGCTTCGGGCTTTGCGGGGAGACATCCCGTTCCAGTCCACCGGTGGCAGTGTTCCTGCCTTTGGCTCGCGGAGGTTCAACCGGGAAAGGATATGAGATGGCCCTGCCTGACTTCTCCATGCGTCAGCTTCTCGAAGCTGGTGCGCATTTCGGACACCAGACACACCGCTGGAACCCGAAAATGGCGCCCTATATTTTCGGCGCCCGCAACAATATTCACATCATCGATCTGTCGCAGACCGTGCCGCTGCTGCACCAGGCGCTGAAGGTCGTGTCCGACACCGTGGCCGGTGGCGGCCGCGTGCTGTTCGTCGGCACCAAGCGCCAGGCGTCCGAACTGGTCGCCGACGCCGCCAAGCGTTCGGCGCAGTACTACGTCAATTCGCGCTGGCTCGGCGGCATGATGACGAACTGGAAGACGATCTCCAATTCGATCAATCGCCTGCGCAAGCTGGAAGACCTTCTGGAAGGCGACGATCAGGGCTACACCAAGAAGGAGCGCCTGAACCTGGAGCGCGAGCGCGACAAGCTCGACCGCGCCCTCGGCGGCATCAAGGATATGGGCTCGGTGCCGGACCTGATGTTCGTGGTGGATACCAACAAGGAAGCCATCGCCATTCAGGAAGCCAAGCGGCTTGGCATTCCGGTGGTCGCGCTGGTCGATTCCAACTGCGATCCGGCAGTCGTCGATTATCCGATCCCGGCCAATGACGATGCGGCGCGCGCCGTCGCGCTCTTTGCTGATCTCATCGCCAAGGCCGCTCTGGACGGCATCGCCCGTCAGCAGGGTTCGATGGGCATCGATGTCGGTGAATCCGCCGAACCGGCTGTCGAAGAGACGCTGGAAGCACCGGCCGCCGGTGGCGAAGCTGCCGAAAACGTCAGCACCGCGGCGCCGGGTCTCGACAGCGATGTCGCCGGCAAGAGCGCGCCGCTCGATACCGACGCGCTCAAGGGCGACGCCTGATCGCCGAGCGAACAACGCGGCGGGCCGATCGTGTCCGCCGCCATTTCTGAAACAGCTGGATGAACGCGCCCCTTCCAGCGATGCTCGGGGTGGCCGGTCTCCGGCTTCTTCGTTTCAGAATGTTTCATTTCTGGCGTAGCGCCTTTCCATGGCGCTTCGACCGCCAGACAACTCTGACTTACGGGAACAAGATTATGAGCTTTACAGCTGCTGACGTGAAAGCGCTGCGTGAGAAGACCGGCGCCGGCATGATGGACTGCAAGAAGGCGCTGCAGGAAAACGATGGCGACATCGACGCCGCCGTGGACTGGCTGCGCGCCAAGGGCATCGCAAAGGCCGACAAGAAAGCTGGCCGGACAGCCGCCGAAGGCCTTATCGGCGTCGCTTCGGATGCCAACAGCGCCGTCGTGGTCGAAGTCAATTGCGAGACCGATTTCGCTGCGCGCAATGACGCCTTCCAGACCATCGTCCGCCATGTCGCGCAGAGCGCGCTCGGCACGGACGGCTTGGTCGAGGCCGTTGCAAATGCCGCCTATCCGGGTGGCGAGAAGAACGTCAAGGACACGATTTCCGAGGCTGTCGGTACGATCGGCGAGAACATGACCCTTCGCCGCTCGCAGAAGCTGTCGCAGCCGGAAGGCGTTGTCGCGCACTACATCCACAATGCTGTTGCCGACAATCTCGGCAAGCTCGGCGTGCTGGTCGCGCTCAAGACGTCTGGCGACAAGGAGAAGGCCTCAGCTTTTGCCCGTCAGGTCGCCATGCATGTCGCAGCGGTCAACCCCGTCGCCCTGACGCCGGACGACATTCCGGCCGATGTCGCCGAGCGTGAAAAGGCGATCTTCGTGGAGCAGGCCCGCGAATCCGGCAAGCCGGAGAACATCATCGAAAAGATGGTGGAAGGCCGTATGCGCAAATTCTATCAGGAATCGGCGCTGGTGAAGCAGGCTTTCGTGATGAACCCGGATGTCACCGTTGAGCAGGCGCTCAAGGATGCGGGCATCGGCGACGATGCGGAGCTGACCGGCTTCGTCCGCTTCCTCGTCGGCGAGGGCATCGAGAAGGAAGAGGACGATTTCGCTGCCGAAGTGGCTGCCGCCGCTGGCAAATAAGCAAAGCGATCTCTGTTCAAATCACCGGGGGCGCGGCGTGACATCGCCGCGCCCTTCGTGTATCGGGCGGAGACATATTGCATACCCAAAGACGAGTTGTTTTCCATGGCCGACGCGCCCCAGTACAAACGCATTCTCCTCAAGGCATCGGGCGAAGCGTTGATGGGGGATCGGGCTTTCGGTATCGACCAGAAGATTTGCGACCGTCTGGCGGCCGATGTGCGCACCGTCTGGGAAAAGGGTGTGTCCGTCGGCATCGTCATCGGCGGTGGTAACATTTTTCGCGGCGTGCAGATCGCCGATACGGGCGGCGACCGGGTGACGGGCGACCATATGGGTATGCTCGCCACCGTAATGAACGCGCTGGCGCTGCGCACCGCACTCCGCCAGGCTGGTGTCGACTGCGTGGTTCTGTCGGCGCTCGCCATGGACGAAATCTGCGACAGCTTCACCCAGCGATCGGCCATGGCGCATCTGTCCGAGGGCAGGGTGGTCATCTTTGCGGCGGGAACGGGCAATCCGTTCTTCACGACCGATACGGCCGCAGCGCTCCGCGCGGCCGAGATTGGCGCGGACGTGCTGCTGAAGGCGACGCAGGTCGACGGTATCTACGCCGCCGATCCGCAGAAAAATCCGGATGCCGAGCGCTTCGACACCATTTCGCACGAGGACATGCTGGCCCGTGGACTTCGCGTCATGGACACCGCCGCCGTCGCCGTTGCGCGTGACTCGCAAATTCCGATCATCGTCTATTCGCTGTTGCAGGAAGGGGGGCTTGCCGCCGTCCTTTCGGGTGAGGGACGCCACACGCTGGTGCCGGCCCATTAGGAGCCAATGCTTCGCAGGCCGGTTACCAAAGAGACAGGAGTAACCTATGGCAGACGCCATCGATCTTTCCGACTTCCAGCGCCGCATGGATGGCGCGATCACCGCCTTCAAAAGCGATCTGGCCTCGCTGCGAACCGGCCGGGCCTCGGCCAACCTGCTCGATCCGATCACCGTTGAAGCCTATGGATCGCAGATGCCACTCAACCAGGTGGCCAATGTGACCGTGCCGGAGGCGCGCATGATTGCCGTGAATGTCTGGGACAAGACGATGGTCGGCAAGGTCGACAAGGCGATTCGCGAAAGCAATCTCGGCTTCAACCCGATCGTCGATGGCCAGACCTTGCGCATCCCGTTGCCGGAGTTGAACGAACAGCGCCGCAAGGAACTGGTGAAGATTGCCCATGATTATGCCGAAAAGGCGCGTGTTGCGGTACGCCATGTCCGGCGCGATGGAATGGATGCCGTTAAAAAAGCGGAAAAGGCCAGCGAGATCAGCCAGGATGACGGGCGTACGCTTTCGGAGCGCGTGCAGAAGATGACCGATGATACGATCGGCCGGATCGATGAACTCGTTGCGGAAAAAGAGCAGGAGATCATGCAGGTCTGACGATCGTATTTCGCAAAACAGTGATGGGAGAGGAACCGCGCTGATGGCAGCCGCGCGCCACGTGGCGATTATCATGGACGGCAACGGTCGCTGGGCGGCCGCGCGTGGTCTGCCGCGCTCGGCGGGACATCGGGCCGGCGTGGAGGCTCTGCGCCGCACGGTGCGCGCCGCCGGCGATCTGGGTATCGAGGTTCTGACCGTCTATGCATTCTCTTCGGAAAACTGGTCGCGGCCCAAGGCGGAAGTCTCCGATCTGCTAGGCCTGTTCCGTCTTTTTGTCGACCGGGATCTGAAGAAGCTTCACGAAAACGGCGTGCGGGTCAGGATGATCGGTAATCGCGACACGCTGTCGGACGATTTGCTCGACCTGATCCGCAAGGCGGAAATGTTGACCGTGGACAATCGACGGCTGCATCTCAATATCGCATTCAACTATGGCTCGCGAGACGAGATTGCCCGCGTGATGCGGGACCTTGCCCTGGAGGCGGCGGCGGGAAACCTGGATGCGAGCGAAATATCGGAAGATCTGATCTCGTCGCGTCTCGATACGGCGGGCGATCCGCCCCTCGACCTGCTGATCCGAACCGGCGGCGACACACGGCTGTCCAATTTTCTGATGTGGCAGCTTTCCTACGCCGAACTTCTGTTCGTCGAGACGCATTGGCCGGATTTCGGCCTCGACGATCTGGCTTCGGCTATCTCTGAATTCTCCGGTCGGGAACGCCGCTATGGCGGGCTCGGCGCCGCCGAGACGGCGACGGCCTAGCTGATGGCGTCCAGCAATTTCGTTACCCGCGTTATTTCAGCGCTGATTCTTGCACCGGTCGCATTGGGACTGACCTGGGCCGGTGGCGTGCCGTTCCGGTTGCTGGCCATCGTGACGAGCGCCGCCATTCTCTATGAATGGTTCACCATGTTCGGGCGACAGGCCCCCGCCTTCTGGAAGGCTTGCATTGCTTCCGCGCTTGGTTTGACCAGTTTAGCGCTGCTTTTCGGACTGACCGGAACCGCCGCCCTCGCCATGATCCTCGGGCTCTATGTCGTTCTTGCGGTGATTGCATCGGTCACGGCGAAACGGGAAGACTCGCTGTCGCACACGCTGGCCTTCGGGTTCCTCTACGCCAGCCTTCCGGCCCTTGCGATGATCGCCATTCGCGGTTCGGGCGCCGGAGGCCTGGCGGCACTCCTTTTTCTTTTCGCGGTGGTGTGGGGCACCGACATCTTCGCCTATTTTTCCGGCAAGGCGATCGGCGGCCCGAAACTGGCGCCATCCATTTCCCCTGGAAAAACGTGGTCGGGGGCGATAGGCGGTGCTCTTCTGGCGTCTCTCTGCGGCTTTGCCGTCATCAGCCTGCATGCCGGCCATTCGGTCTGGGCCGTTCTGCCCATCGCCCTTCTTCTCTCGATTGCCGCGCAGCTTGGCGATCTTTTCGAATCCGGCGCCAAACGGCGCGCGGGCGTCAAGGATTCCAGCCATCTTATTCCCGGACATGGCGGTGTTCTGGATCGGGTGGACGGTCTTGTCGTCGCCGCCGTTTGTCTTTACGCCATCGGCCTGTCGCTGGGCGGTTTCGATGTCTTCGGCGAAACGGTGCTTCTGCAACGCTGACACAGTGTGGCGTGAACGATCTGACGGGGAGCCGGTAGGCACGTGAACGATCTGATTTCGGCAATTTTTTCAACGGACGGTCTGCTGATCGGAACGATCCTACCGTTTCTGTTCGTTATTCTGGTCGTCGTGTTCGTTCACGAGATGGGGCACTATCTCGTTGGCCGCTGGTGCGGCATCGGCGCGACGACGTTTTCGCTCGGCTTCGGGCCGGAAATCGCCGGCTTTACCGATCGCGGCGGCACGCGCTGGAAGCTGTCGGCCATTCCTCTCGGCGGGTACGTGAAATTCGTCGGCGATATGACGGTGACCAGTTCGCCATCGCCGGAGGCGGCCAATCTGGCGGAAGACGAAAGGCGCCGCGCCTTTCACCTGGCGCCCGTCTGGAAACGCTTCCTGACCGTTCTGGCCGGTCCCGTTGCGAACTTCATTCTTACTATCGTCGTCTTCACCATCTTTCTCAGCCTTTACGGACGCACGGTCATCGAGCCGGTGGTCAATGAGGTGCGGCCGGAATCGCCGGCGGCAGCTGCCGGGTTCGCACCGGGCGATCGTGTCGTGGCCGTCGACGGCCGACGGATCAGTGAGTTCTCCGATATTCAGAAATATGTTTCGGGCCGCACTGGCGACCGCATCACCTTCCTGGTCGAGCGCAATGGTCGCAATATGGAACTGGAAGCGTCGCCACGCTACATCGAGCAGACCGATTCCGCCGGCAACACCGTGCGCATCGGCATTGTCGGTATCACGTCCATGGGCCGCGACAGCGAGGCTGTGCGTCATGAGACCATGAGCCTGCCTGCCGCCTTCGTCCGCTCGATTGAAGAGACCGGCTCCATTCTGGAGCGGACCTTCAACTTCATGCGGCGCTTTGCGATGGGACGGGAGGATAAATGCCAATTGGGCGGGCCGGTGAAAATTGCCGATCTGGCTGGCCAGGCCGCATCGCAAGGGTTCGAGCGACTGGTCGAACTCATGGCGCTGTTGTCGGTCGGCATCGGTTTTCTCAATCTTCTGCCGATCCCTCCGCTCGATGGCGGCCATCTGGTCTTCTATACGGTGGAAGCCGCGATGCGCCGGCCGGTCTCCGAACGGCTGATGGAAATCGGTTATCGTGTCGGATTTGTCGCGGTTCTCATCTTCATGGGATTCGTACTGTTCAACGACATTTTTGGCTGCTAGACCACCGGGCGGGGGTATGGATGTAAGCGATTCCTGATGTTTAGGAACTCTTTACCATCCGTGCAGAATGGGCGTGTCCAGAATGCAACGACGGCAGATTTAGTAAACGAGGATTAACCCCGGACCTTGTTACGTGGGCCGAACCCGGCCATACGGTCTGGGGTACGTGTGCGGGACATACGGCCCGGATGATACGACACAGAGGTAAGCAGGCCCTATGATGGCACCTTCCAAATTCACCCGTGCGGTTTCGGCTGCAGCGTTGACCGTCGGCCTGGTCGGCCCCGTCACTGGCGCAGCCTTTCTTTTCAGCGCGGACGCGGCGTTTGCTGCGACTGCCAGCCGGATAGACGTGCGCGGCAATCAGCGTGTCGACGATCAGACGATCATCAATTACACCGGCATTCGGCCGGGCCAGAACTACGGCCCGGCGGATGTCGATGAGGCCGTCAAGTCGCTTTACGGTACGGGGCTGTTCTCCGATGTCAGCGTGACGCAGCGTGGCGGTACGCTGGTTGTCGAAGTGTCCGAATATGCGACAGTCAACGCCGTCATCTTCCGCGGCAACAAAAAGGCAAAGGACCAACAGCTTGCCGCTGCGGTCCAGCTTCAACCGCGTGGGACCTTCAGCCAGGCCGGACTCGATCAGGACGTCGAGGCGATCCGTGACGTCTATTCGCGCATCGGTCGTTCGGATGTATCGGTGACGCCGCAGGTGAGCGAAGTCGGTAACGGCCGTATCAACATCATTTACGACATTCAGGAAGGCGATCGCACGAAGATCGACCGTATCGAATTTGTCGGCAATAACGCATATTCCGATCGCCGTCTGCGCGATGTGATCTCGACCAAGCGTTCCAATATTCTGTCCTTCCTGTTCCGTAACGATGTTTACGACCAGGCCCGGCTGCGTGCCGATGAGGAAGCGCTTCGCCGCTTTTACTACAATCGCGGTTATGCGGACTTTCAGATCATCTCTTCGGATGGCGTGCTGAACGACGCTGAAAACGAGTATTTGGTCACCTTCACCATTTCCGAAGGCGAGCGTTACCGCTTCGGCGACATTTCGATCGACTCCACAATTCCTGATGTCAACGGCGCCGACCTGCTTCGGGAAGTCGATACGGAGCAGGGCGACTACTACTCCGCCCTCGAGGTTGAAAACTCCATTCTGGCGCTTTCGGAATCTGTCGCCGGGCAGGGTTACGTGTTCGCCCAAGTCAACCCGCGCGGTGATCGCGATATCGCGAACCGCACGATCTCGGTGGTCTATACGATCGATGAAGGACCGCGCACCTATGTCGAGCGGATTGAGATTCGCGGCAATGATCGCACGCGCGATTACGTCATCCGCCGTGAATTCGATCTGGCGGAAGGCGATGCCTTCAACCAGGTTCTCGTTCAGCGCGGCAAGCGCCGGCTCGAAGCCCTGAAATTCTTCGAATCCGTCAATGTATCCACCACCCAGGGTTCGCAGCCCGACCAGGTGGTCATGGTCGTCGATGTGGTCGAGAAGAGCACCGGCGAGTTCACCATCGGCGGTGGATACTCGACTGGCGGCGCCAATTCGGGGCCGAGTGTCGAACTGTCCGTGACCGAACGCAACTTCCTCGGCCGCGGCCAGTTCATCCGGCTGGCCGGTGGTGGTGGCAAGAAGTCGCGCAACTACCGTATTTCGTTCACCGAGCCTTATTTTCTCGGTCGGCGTATCTCGGCTGGCTTCGACCTCTTCCGTTCGACGACGGACCAGAAGAAGTACGATACGGCAACGACGGGTGGTACGGTTCGTTTCGGCCTGCCCATCACCGAAGCGCTGTCCGCACAGATCGGCTACACCTACAAGGTTGACGATTACGATCTGGACGATTGCACGATCACCAATTCCTCGACCGGCGCGAATACGTGCGGTCTGTCCAACTTCATCGCGCGCGATGTGTCGAAGGGCGACTGGCACACTTCGGCGGTTACGCTCGGCCTGACCTTCAACACGGTGGACAGCCTGTCCAAGCCGCGGGAAGGCCTCTACGGCAAGACCGAATTGGAACTGGCCGGTCTCGGTGGGGACGCTAGCTACTACAAGCTGACCGCGCGGGGCCAGTACTACGCGCTGCTCAATCAGGAATACGATCTGGCGTTCGTCGGAACGGTCGGCGGCGGTTATGTCGACTCCTGGGGCGGCGAAGATCTGCGCACATTCGATCTGTTCCGCAACAGCAACAAAATCATACGCGGCTTCGAACATAACGGCATCGGTCCGATCGATTCCGGCGATCATCTGGGTTTCCAGGCCTATGCTCACGCTTCGGCGGAAGTGACGTTCCCGATGCCGGTTCTGCCCGAAAGCCTCGGTTTCCGTGGCGCGGTGTTTTCCGACGTGGCAACGGTGGGCGGCACGCCGTTCAGTGGCGTGGACGAGTCCGACGGGCTGCGAGCGTCCATCGGCGTCGGCATTCAGTGGGATTCGCCTTTCGGCCCGCTGCAAGTCAATTACGCCGAGCCGCTCGTCAAGAAGGACGAGGACGAAGTGCAGCGCTTCAGCTTCGGTATCGGCTCGAAGTTCTAGACCGACTCGCCACTGCAATTATATGAAAGGCCCGCTGCAATCCTTCCGGATTGGCGGGCCTTTGATTTGAGGGATGCATGTTCTTTTCGCCCAGCACACCCATGACCTTGGACGAGGTCGCTGAACTGACCGGCGCCAAGCTCGACCCAAACGGCGCAGATCCATCGCAGCGCATCGAAGGCCTGTCTTCCCTGGCCTCGTCGCGCGCCGGTTATCTAACGCTTGTTACCGCTCCGCGTTATGCGGATCAACTGATGGACCTTCATGCAGCAGCCGTCCTGCTACCTGCCGAACTGGCCGACAAAGTGCCCTCTGGCATCGCGACGCTGACGCACGATCAGCCGCAGGCGGCTTTTGCAGCAATCGCCGCGCGTCTTTATCCCCAGGCTGTCGTCCCATCGCCCGTGACCGGCGCCGAAGGTCTTTCCGATAAGGCTTCCGTCGATCCTGAATCGGCTATGGAGGACGGTGTCGTCGTCGAGCCTTTCGCGGTTATCGGCCCCGGCGCTCGGATCGGGGCGCGCACCGTGATCGCTCCGCATGCGATCATTGGCCAGAATGTCACGATCGGTCGAGGCTGTTTCATCGGGCCGGGCGTCACGGTTCAATGCGCGCATCTTGGCGATGGCGTGGTCGTTCATGCGGGCAGCCGGATCGGTCAGGACGGTTTCGGGTACGTGCCCGGGCCGCGTGGGCTGCAGAAGGTACCGCAGATCGGCAGGGTTATCATTCAGGACGGTGTGGAGATTGGCGCCAACGTCACCATCGATCGCGGTGCGCTCGACGATACGGTCATCGGCGCTGGCACGAAGATCGATAATCAGGTGCAGATCGCCCATAATGTTCAGATCGGACAAGCTTGTGCGATCGCCGCACAGACCGGTCTTAGTGGTTCGGTCACCATCGGCGACGGCGTTCTTATCGGTGGACAGGTCGGTTTTGCCGACCATTTGAAGGTCGGCTCCCGGGCCCAGATCGCCGCGAAGGCCGGCGTCATGAACGATATTCCCGCCGGAGAGCGTTGGGCGGGAGCGCCCGCCATGCCGGCACGCCAGTTTTTCCGCCTTACGGCCGCCATTCAACGCCTGGCGCGCCCCGGCGAACGCAAGAAGGGTGAAGACAGGACATGATCGAATTGGATGAAACGCGGCCGAGCCTTTCCGTCAAGGAAGTGATGGACCTTCTGCCGCATCGCTATCCGTTTCTCATGGTGGACCGCATCGTCAGCATTCAGGACGATGAGGAAGCCATCGGGATCAAGAACGTGACCGCCAACGAGCCGCAGTTCATGGGGCATTTTCCGGGCCAGCCGGTCTTCCCGGGCGTTCTTATCATCGAGGCGATGGCGCAGACGGCTGGCGCAATTTGTGCGCGCCATACCGGTGGCGGCGGCAAGAGCGTGGTTTATTTCATGACCATCGACAATGCGAAATTCCGCAAACCCGTCGGCCCCGGCGATGTGCTCGAACTTCATGTGAAGAAAGAAAAACAGCGCCGCAACATCTGGCGGTTTGCCTGTGTCGCCATCGTATCGGGACAAAAGGTCGCCGAAGCAACTGTTTCGGCCATGCTGGGCGATTCCGAGACGACCGGCTGATGGCTGCCACCATTCATCCAAGCGCCATCGTCGAGGATGGCGCCGAACTTGGCGCCGATGTCCGGATCGGTCCCTTTTGCCATGTCCAGTCCGACGCCGTGCTGGGCGAGGGCGTACAGCTTCTCAGCCATGTCAGCGTAAGCGGCAGGACGACGTTGGGCGAAGGATGCATCGTTCACCCCTTTGCCGTTTTGGGCGGCCAGCCGCAGAACTTCCGTCATGAAGGTGCAAATACAACGCTGACCATTGGCAAGGGTACCATCATTCGGGAGGGTGCGACAGTTCATGTCGGCTCCAGCAACAGCACGGGAAAGACCCTGATCGGCGAACAATGCCATCTCTTCGCCCAGTGCCATGTCGCCCATGATTGTCATATCGGCGATCATGTGATCATCGGCGGCGCAAGCGCTCTGGCCGGGCATGTCGAGATCGCCGATCATGCCAGCATCGGTGGGTTCACCGCCGTTCTTCAGTTCGTGCGAATCGGCCACCATGCCTTCGTCGGCGGCGCTTCCGCCGTCGGCCACGACGTCATCCCCTTCGGCCTTGCCGCCCGCGATCCAGCCGTTCTACACGGCTTCAACCTGATCGGCATGCGTCGGGCCGGTATGAAGCGCTCGGATATCGATACGATGCGCTCCGCCTATGCGATCATCTACGCCGATAGCGGCAACATTGCTGCCAATCTGGACAAGGCGCGGGATCGATATGGCGACCATCCGATCGTCGCCGAGATCGTTGATTTTCTGGAGAGGCGCGGCAAGCGGCCCGTCATGCGACCTCGCCGCGAGGTCGGCGAGGCCGGTTCGCAAGACGATGCGCCCTTGATGTAATATGGCAAGCGATGACGACGGCAGGATCGGAGTGCTGGCGGGCAGCGGCGACCTGCCGCTCCTGCTTGCCAAACATCTCGTAAAAGCCGGGCGCGATGTCGTCATCCTCGCAATCGACGGGGAGGCGGATCGCGATTTCGGTGCCATTCCCGTTTTCCGCGCGCCGATCGAGGATCTGCGGGCGCTGGCAGCGATCCTGCGGCGGGAAGGCGTTAAACAGATCGTCATGGGCGGAGGTGTTGTTCGCCGCCCGCGATGGCAGGCCATTCGTTTGCCGCTTCGCCTGTTGCCCGTTCTACCGCGGGCTGTGCGTTCACTGGTTGCTGGTGACGACGCGCTCCTGCGAACGGCCCACCACGCCCTTGAGCAACTGGGTGTCGAACTCCTGCCCATTCAGGCCGTTATGCCGGAACTGATCACGCCATCCGGCCCAATATCGGCGCTTGCGCCAAACAAAGCTGACAAGGCCGCTATTGTTGCGGGATACCGTGCGGCCAAGGAACTTGGACACCTGGATATCGGACAGGCCGTCGTGGTGTTCGGCACACGCGCAGTCGCCGTCGAAGGCATAGAGGGTACCGAGGGGCTTTTGGACCGAGTCGCGGCTCTTCGCGATCATGGACGGATAGCCGGATCGCGGCGCGGCGTATTGGTAAAGTGCGCCAAGCCTGGCCAGGACGAACGCAGCGATCTGCCGACCATCGGCCCGGAAACCGTTCGGCAGGCTGTGGCGGCTGGCCTGTCCGGTATCGCTGTCGAGGCAGGGCGTTCGCTGATTTTGGATTTGAATGGGACTATCACCGCAGCCGACACGGCTGGACTGTATCTCTGGGGAATCGACGGAGGCGAAGAATGAGTGATGCACTCAAAATCGCCGTGGTGGCCGGCGAGGAATCCGGCGACGTCCTGGCAGCCGATCTCATCAGGCATCTCGGCGAGATCGCCGGACGCGATGTCGAACTGATCGGAACCGGAGGCGAACACCTTGGCGCGCTGGGTCAGGCTTCGCTCATCGACCCGGAAAACATTTCGATCAAAGGCATATCGGCGGTGCTGACCAGCCTGCCGAAGCTGCTCGGCCATATTCGCAACGTCTCCGCAGAGATCATTCGCGCCCGACCCGATGCTTTGCTGATCGTCGACAATCCCGATTTTACCCATCGTGTCGCAAGGAAAGTGCGAGCAGCCCTGCCGGACCTTCCCATCGTCAATCTGGTCTGCCCGCAGGTGTGGGCTTGGCGGCACTGGCGCGCCAGGGAAATGCGGTCCTATATCGACCACGTTTTGTGCCTTCTGCCGTTCGAGCCGGAGGCGCTGAAGCGGCTCGGCGGGCCGGAGGCCACTTATGTCGGCCATCGGCTAGCCGGTCTCGACAGCCTTCGCAGAAGTTACGACTCGCATTGCGGCCGGGCAGTTCGACCGGACCAGACGCTGTTGCTTCTTCCGGGATCGCGTAGCCGCGACGCCAAGGTGCTTCTGCCGCGCTACCGCAAGGCTATCGATATTCTCGATGAGCTCGGGCACCGGCCGAGGCTGGTCCTGCCGACAGTTTCGCGAATCGAACATTTCGTTCGGGAAAGCGTCGCCGACTGGCCGCGCGATGTGGAAGTTATGGTCGGTGAAGAAGCGCGTCACGCGGCTTTCCAAAGCGCAGATGTGGCCGTTGCCGCGTCAGGCACGGTTACCCTCGAACTGGCCCTGGCCGGTCTGCCTTTCGTATCGACCTACCGGATCGACCGGATCGCCTGGTGGGCGCACCAATATATTCCCGTCTGGTCCACCTCTCTGCCCAATCTCGTCGCTGACCGTCCCGTCATTCCGGAACTCCACGATTTCGATGGACGCGCGTCCAATGTGGCGCGTGAAATTGCCCGTCTGCTCGAAAGCGAGCCGGCGCGGGCGGCGCAAAAGGACGGGTTTGCGGAGATACGCCGACGGATGGAGGTTTCGACCCATTCCGGTCTTGCAGGCGCGGCCGTCCTACTGGATCAGATTGATCGGGGGCGACCGGACGTCGACAATCAGGCCTCGGTCCAATAAAAAACCGCCGCGAAGAACGCGGCGGTTTTTTTGTTTCGAACGCCTAATCGAGCGTGCGGTTCAGCGATTGTCCATCGGCACATAGTCCCGCTGCGGCGCACCGGTGTAGAGCTGCCGGGGGCGGCCGATCTTCTGGCGCGGATCTTCGATCATTTCCTTCCACTGGGCGATCCAGCCGACGGTCCGCGCGAGCGCGAACAGCACGGTGAACATGGTGGTCGGGAAGCCGAGCGCCTTCAGCGTGATCCCGGAATAGAAGTCGATATTGGGATAGAGCTTCTTCTCGACGAAATACTCGTCGGTCAGGGCGATCTTCTCCAGTTCCAACGCGACGTCGAGCAACGGATCGTCCTTGATCCCCAGTTCAGCAAGCACCTCATGGCAGGTTTTCTGCATGATTTTGGCGCGCGGATCGTAGTTCTTGTAGACGCGGTGGCCGAAGCCCATCAGGCGGAACGGATCGTTCTTGTCCTTGGCGCGGTCGATATATTCGGGAATCTGATCGACCGATCCGATTTCCGACAGCATGTTGAGCGCCGCCTCGTTGGCGCCGCCATGGGCCGGACCCCACAGGCAGGCGATACCGGCTGCGATGCAGGCGAAGGGATTGGCGCCGGAGGAACCGGCCAGGCGGACGGTCGATGTGGAAGCGTTCTGCTCATGATCGGCATGCAGGATGAAGATCCGGTCCATCGCCTTGGCGAGAACCGGGTTCACCTCGTATTCATCGCAGGGCACCGCAAAGCACATGCGCAGGAAGTTGGCCGAGTAGGACAAATCGTTCTTCGGATACACGAAGGGCTGCCCGACGTGGTATTTGTAGGCCATGGCGGCAATTGTCGGCATTTTCGCAATCATCCGCAGCGATGCAATCATGCGCTGGCGTGGATCGGAAATGTCGGTGGAGTCATGGTAGAATGCGCTCATCGCGCCGATGACGCCGCACATGATCGCCATGGGATGCGCATCGCGGCGAAAGCCTGTGAAGAACCGGTTCATCTGCTCGTGCACCATGGTGTGGTGCGTGACGCGATGTTCGAAATCGTCCATCTGGCTCTTGTTGGGCAGTTCGCCATAGAGCAGCAGATAGCAGGTTTCCAGGAAGGAGCCCTTTTCGGCCAGCTGGTCGATCGGATAGCCCCGGTGCAGCAGCACGCCTTTTTCGCCGTCGATGAAGGTGATGTCGGATTCGCAGCTGGCGGTAGAGGTAAAGCCGGGATCGTAGGTGAAGACGCCGGTGGAGGCGTAAAGAGAAGAAATATCGATGACATCAGGACCCAGCGTGCCGGAATGAACATCGAACTCGTAGCTTTCGCCACCGAGTGCCAGTTTCGCCTTGGTGTCACTCATATTTTCGTCCTCGCGTTGATACACTTCCCCCAGAACCCCGCGCTTGCTGCAGCGCAGCACTGGCGGGACGTGGCTCTGACTAACCTATTTAGACCACCATGCCAAGCAACCGCAGGGGAAGCTTGCTTGCGCTGCAACATTCACCTTCAATCAGCGCCGGTCTGGTCGGAAAGACGGGCTAGCGTCTCCTCCTGACCGAGTACCAGCATCACGTCGAAGACGCCCGGCGAGACGGCCCGGCCGGTCAGAGCCGCGCGAAGGGGTTGCGCCACTTTGCCGAGTTTGACCTCATTCTCTTCGGCGAAACCGCGCACGGCCTGTTCGAGCGTCGATGCGTTCCAATCGTTCACAGCCTCCAGCTTCGGCTGGAGATCGGAAAGGAGATTTCTGGCCATGTCGTCCAGAAGCTGGTCGGCCTTTTCGTCCAGCGGTAAAGGCCGCTTCGCAACGATAAATTCCGCTGCATCGACCAGTTCGACGAGCGTTTTGGCGCGTTCCTTCAACCCTGGCATCGCTGCACGTAGCTGTCCGGTCTTCTGTTCGTCCAGGCGTTCTGCAAGCTCCGGGCCGCCGGGGAGATGCGGCAGCGTCCGCAGAAGCGCCCCCGTCAGTTCGTCAGAATCGGTTGCTCGCATATACTGGCCGTTCAGCGCCTCCAACTTCTTGAAATCGAACCGTGCGGCGCCCTTGTTGATGTCTTCCAGAGCAAACCATTCGATCATCTGATCGAGGCTCATCATCTCGTCGTCGCCATGGCTCCAGCCAAGCCTCACCAGATAATTGCGAAGCGCCTGCGGCAAATAGCCCATGGCGCGATACGCCTCCACACCAAGTGCGCCATGGCGCTTGGACAGTTTCGCACCGTCCGGGCCGTGGATGAGCGGGATATGGGCCATGACCGGAACATCCCATTCCATCGCCTGGTAGATCAGGGACTGCCGTGCTGCATTGGTGAGGTGATCGTCGCCGCGCACGATATGGGTGACGCCCATATCGTGATCGTCCACGACCACCGCGAGCATGTAGGTCGGATTGCCGTCCGACCGCAGAATGATGAAATCGTCCAGATCCTTGTTCGGAAATCGGACATCGCCCTGAACCTTGTCGCGCACAATGGTCTCGCCTTCCTGGGGCGCCTTCAGACGTATCGCAAACGGGCGGCCTTCCGGGGCTTCGGACGGGTCGCGATCGCGCCAGCGTCCGTCATAGCGCGGTGGACGCTTTTCGGCCTTCGCTTTCTCCCGCATTTCCGCCAGTTCGTCGGGCGTTGCGTAACAGCGATAGGCCGCGCCGGAGGCGAGCAGTTCCTCGGCGACCTCGCGATGGCGGGCCGCACGCTCATATTGCGAGACCGGATCGCCTTCCCACCCGAGTTCGAGCCAAGACAACCCATCCAGAATGGCGGCAGTGGCCTCGTCGGTCGAGCGGGCGCGATCGGTATCCTCGATCCGCAGCAGCATCGTGCCGCCGTGCTTCTTCGCAAACAGCCAGTTGAAAAGAGCGGTGCGCGCGCCGCCAATGTGCAGAAAGCCGGTTGGCGAGGGCGCAAAGCGCGTGACGGGTCGGTCGGTCATTGGGCTCGGATCGTTCGGTGAGAGGTTTGGATTGCAGCCTTTGCCAGGCCGTGCCCGCTCCGTGTAGCATAGGGAACGGCCTGCGCAAGCGGGGCAGGGGTGGAACACACGACATGACGTATCGCCAGTGACGCAACGGTGGGAGATCGACGAACGTGCGCTGCTGAAGAACAGCACGGCGTTGCGGACCGCTGCCGAAAGCGCCACTCCGGTTTCGCCTGTCGGACCAGCTTCTGAAGAAGAGAGTTCGAATAGAGAAGCGCGTGACCGCAAGAGCGTTCGTCGACACGCTTCCGATCCATTCCGCACGGTACACCGTTGGTTCCGATCGCTTCTGCATGAAGAGGCGGAGCGCGGCAGCCTGTTTGTGGCGACGGCGCTGCTATTCGCCGCTGGCGCCTTTTCCTATTTCGCCCTGCGCGGCACGTTTCATCCTCTTCAGCTTGCGGTTATAAGCCTGCCAGCTCTGTTTGCGGCGTTCAGCTACCGCGGTCGGTTTGCCGGCACCTTCGGCGCGGTGCTTTTCGCCTTCATCTGCGGGGCAGCCGTTTCGGCGGCGCATGTCGCCATGCGCGACCACCAGACCCTTGGCTCGCCGGTAGCAACCGAACTGACCGGCCGCATCCAGTCCAGCGAGAGGCTGGAGGATGGAAGGCGGCGCTTTGTCCTCGATGTGCTGGAAACGGCAAGGCCGCCTCTGCGCTATGCGCCCCAGACGGTGCGCGTCACCGTTCGCAGTGTTTCCGACGATATGCGTGCCGGCAACGTTGTCAAAGTGAGAATGCGACTTCTACCACCGTCAGGCCCGGTGCGTCCGGGCGGGTTCGACTTCTCGTTTCGTGCATGGTTCGACGGCCTGGGTGCGACCGGTTTCGCTCTTGGCCAAATGGAACGCATAGCCGGCGGCCCGGCCCCATCCTTGCTTCATCGGGCGCGCGCTACCATCAACGATCTGCGCGAAGGGGTGGACGAACGCATCGTCTCGGTTCTCGATGGACCGAAAGCGGCCATCGCCTCCGCGTTGACCGTCGGCTACGGCGCCGCCATTCCGGACGAGGAGCGCGAAGCCCTGCGAGCGAGCGGGCTGGCGCATGTGCTGGCCATTTCCGGGTTACATATGGCGCTGGCAGCCGGAACCGTCATCGGATCGATCCGTCTGCTCCTGGCGCTGTTTCCCGTGGTGGCAGCGCGCTGGCCCATTCGCAAATGGGCCGCCGGCGGAGGACTTGCGGCGGCAGCCGTCTATCTGCTGTTGAGCGGTGGCGCGATCGCCACCCAGCGCAGTTTCATCATGCTTGCCATCATGTTATCGGCCCTGCTGTTCGACCGAACGGCTTTGACCATGCGCAATCTGGCGCTCGCGATGTTTCTGGTCGTGCTGATCGCGCCCCACGAAGTCGCGGGGCCGAGTTTTCAGATGTCGTTTGCGGCGACCGCGGCTTTGATAGCAGCCTATCGGGCGCACAATAACTGGCAATGGCGCCGCCGTGCCGCCGGCAGCGACCAGATTTCCAGCGGGCCCGTTCGGCTTGTTGGCAAGTTCGCTGCCGGTGTTCTGGCAACGACCCTCATTGCAGGGGCGGCGACGACCATTTTCGCGCTCTGGCACTTTCAAAGACTGGCGCCCCTAGCGCCTCTCGGCAATCTACTCGCCGCGCCGATTATCTCGCTGTTGGTCATGCCGATGGCGGTGCTTTCTCTGCTTCTGATGCCACTCGGCCTGGACGCGCCATTTCTGAAGCTGATGGGGGAGGGGATCGATGCCATGCTCTGGATCGCCGCCTTTGTCGCGGAGCTTTCGCCGGAAGACGGAGCCGGTCTTATTTCCGGACCGGCGGTTCTCCTCCTCGCTGCCGCGCTCGGACTGTTCGCCATTTTGCAGACAGGTCTACGCTGGATCGCTTTGCCGCTTGCCATTGCCGGCGTCGCTCTACTGGGAAGCGGTGAGCGGCCGGTCGGCTTTATCCTGGAGAACGGCCGAGCCGTCGGCCTGTCGACCGGCAGGGGTGCACTTGCCTCGAACCGGTCGCGGTTGTCCGATTTCGTTGGCGACCAGTGGATGCGAGCCTTGGGCACCGACCGTATGGCCAAGCCGGTGAAGGTCGAGAATGCGACATCGGCGATCGGATCGGAACCAGGAGGACCGGAAGCAAGCGGGCCATCCTTTAAGTGTGATGACCGTCTATGTGTTTACGAACCGGATGGCAGTCGGCCTATTGTCTGGCTGAAACACGCAGTGGATCGAGCGTATTGGTGCGGCAAGGCCGCGATCATCATTGTTGGCGACACGAAGACGCCGAAAGGCGGCCGGTGCCCAGCCTCTTCGGAAAGCCTCGTCATCGACCGAATGACGCTGGCGCGGCAAGGCTCCGCTGCGTTATGGCGAACAAATGACGGCGGATGGCGCATCACTTACGCGATTGCCGATCTCTCCATGCCCTGGCACGCGGCTCGACAATGGAGCCGACCGGCACGTGGGCTACCTGACTGGGAACCGCGAAAAAGAAAGACGAAAGACGCGGCGACACCGCAGTCCTGAATAAGCTCACATATCCCATTCTTACCCATCGAAACGAGTCAGTACCGGCGCAGCAGACCGACAAGCCGTCCCTGCACCTTGACGCGATCGGGCGGAAAGATGCGTGTCTCATAGGATGGATTGGCCGCCTCAAGAGCGATCGATCCCCCTTTGCGGCGGAATCGTTTCAAGGTCGCTTCCTCATCATCGACGAGCGCAACCACAATGTCGCCAGGATCGGCAACGGTACCGTCCTTGATGATGACGGTATCGCCGTCCAGAATGCCTGCCTCGACCATCGAATCGCCGCGTACTTCCAGTGCATAGTGAACACCGCCCGCGATCATGGATGGCGGAACGGCAATGGTGTCGGTCTGATTCTGGATGGCGGAAATTGGAACACCGGCGGCGATTCGTCCCATGACCGGTACGCTGAGGCCACCCTCATTGGCAGCTTCGGTTGCCGGAGGCGCACTTTGCGGTTCCGGCTTTCGACCCAGGCTGCCCTCGATGACGGAAGGCCGAAATCCTGTCGCTCCGCCCGGCGCGCCACCGCTTGGCAGTCGGATAATCTCAAGCGCCCGCGCCCGATTGGGAAGACGACGTATGAAACCGCGCTCCTCCAGCGCTGTGATAAGACGATGGATACCGCTCTTGGAGGCAAGATCCAGTGCGTCCTTCATCTCGTCGAAGGACGGGGGAATACCGGTCTCTTTCAACCGCTGGTCGATATAGAGAAGAAGTTCACGCTGCTTCTTGGTCAACATGTTCGGCGCCCCACAGAATCAAAGCGATACATAGAATGAACAGACACTATCTGTTCTTATCCTGTTCCGCAAGCTGTTACCTGGCGAAAGGCCGGCGCCAAAAGTCGATGGAAACGGTGGTTCCGGCATCCGCCGCCGGCGCTCCGGGTGGGCATACGATCAACGCATTGGACGAGGCCATGACGCCGATCAGGGACGAATCCTGCGAATGCGCAGGCTCCACCTTCCATGCGCCATCCTGCCGCCAGGCCGTCGCCCTCATGTAATGCTGGCGGTTGCCATTGGCGGGTAAAGGGGCGACGAGTTGTGCTTCTTCCAGAGCAGTTTGGTGTTCCGCGCCCTGGAGACGAGCCATCAAAGGGCGCAGAAACAGATGCGCGCATACCATCGACGAGACGGGATTACCCGGCAGGCCCAGAACATGGATGTCATCCAGGCGTCCGACCATGAGCGGCTTGCCGGGACGCATCGCGATTTTCCAGAAGTCCAGTTCCATTCCCGCGTCGATCATCGCCTGCTGCACCAGGTCGTGATCGCCAACGGAAGCGCCGCCAAGCGTGACGACGATCTCAACGCCGGCTGTTCGGGCCTTCTCGATCGCAGCGGCAAGCGCTTCGGGATCGTCCGGTACGATGCCGAGATCGACTGGAATGCCGCCCATATCCGTCACGAGAGCGGCAAGGCCGAAGCTGTTCGATGCGATGATCTGACCCGGCGCCAATGCCTCGCCAGGCAATTTCAGTTCGTCGCCTGTCGCCAGGATCGCCACCTTCGGCTGCCGGTAAACCCGCAGGTCGGGGTAAGAGGCGGCCGCCGCAAGCGACAGGGCCGCGAAATCCAGACGCGTTCCGCTTTCAAGAACCGGATCGCCTTCTGCGAAATCATTGCCCGCCAGACGGACATTGCGCCCTTCCTCCTCGGTCTGGGTCGGGCGAAGCGCGTCGCCGCCGACGCGTTCGGCATTCTCCTGAATAAGGACGGTGTCGGCCCCGCCCGGCATGGGCGCTCCGGTGAAGATGCGGACGGCCTGGCCGGCAGAAAGCTCGCCATCGAAGGGATGGCCGGCGGCGGATTCACCGATAATGCGCAGCGGCGAGCCTTCGGGATCGAGATCGGCGGCGCGCACGGCATAGCCGTCCATGGCCGAGGCATCGAAAGGCGGTTGCGTGCGACGTGCGGTCAGGGGGACAGCCAAAATTCTGTCGATGGCTCTTTCTAGTGGCACGGTTTCAGCAGGCAGTATGGCGACCTTCGCCAATAGGCGTGAGAGAGCCTCTTCAACTGCCAGCATCGCCATGAACCTACTCCGCCCCTTTTCGCCAGGTGCCTGATTTGCCGCCGGTCTTCTCGATCAGCGCGACATCGCCGATGCGCATACCCTTATCGACAGCCTTGGCCATATCGTAGATCGTCAGTGCGGCCACCGAGGCCGCCGTCAGCGCCTCCATCTCCACACCCGTCTTGCCAGTGAGGCGTGCGGTCGCGCGGATGCGCAATCCAGGCAGCAATTCATCGGCCTCGATTTCGATCGCCACCTTCGTCAACAGAAGCGGGTGGCAGAGCGGTATCAGTTCATGGGTCCGCTTGGCAGCCATGATGCCAGCAATCCGAGCCGTACCGATCACGTCGCCCTTCTTGGCGTCACCCGTCAGGATGGTCTGAAGCGTTTGCGGCTGCATCGTGACCGTTGCGCCGGCAATAGCGGTGCGGACGGTCTCCGCCTTCTCGGACACATCCACCATATTGGCTTCGCCGGATGCCGCCAGATGGGTGAGCCTGCTGGGGTCGTCGCTCATATGTGGGTCTCGCTTTTCGGGGCGGAGATCAACGCCGTTGTAGCGGCGGCAACATCGTGTTGCCGCATCAGACTTTCGCCGACCAGGAAGCAGCGAATGCCGTGCCGTGAGAGACGTTCGCAGTCACCGGCCGTCGCAATGCCGCTTTCCGCAACGATCAGGCGATCGTCCGGCACCATCGTGGCAAGGCGTTCCGATGTTTCCAGCGCAACTTCGAAGGTTCTCAGATTGCGGTTGTTGATCCCGATCATCGGAGAGGAGAGGCAGCGCAGGGCGCGCTCCATTTCCGGCTCATCGTGAACCTCGATCAGCGCCGCCATGCCGAGATCGTGCGCGGTTTCTTCCAGCGCGATCGCGTCGGCATCGGAGAGGCTCGCCATGATGATCAATATCGCGTCGGCGTTCCAACTGCGCGCTTCATGAACCTGATAGGGCTCGAACATGAAATCCTTGCGCAGAGCGGGCAGGGCGCAAGCCGATCGCGCATGCGTCAGAAAATGCGGCGCTCCCTGAAACGAGGGCTCATCGGTCAGGACCGACAGGCATGTCGCGCCACCGTCGGCATAAGCTCTGGCCAATGCGGGCGGGTCGAAATCGGAGCGGATCAAGCCTTTGGATGGGCTCGCCTTCTTGATCTCGGCGATCAGACCGTGACGGCCATCGTCGACGGAGCGTCTCAGGGCGGCGACAAAGTCGCGTACCGGATCGGCATCACGGGCGCGCGCCTGGATTTCAGCCAGCGGCAACGCCGCTTTGGCCGCAGCGATCTCCTGGCGCTTATACGCTTCGATCTTTCGCAGAATGTCGGTCATCGGTCTGCCGCCACACTATTGGAAATCTCGATCAGTTGCGCCAGCCTCTCAGCGGCATGGCCGCCATCGATGGAACGCGCGGCCTGCTCGGCGCCGTCGCGCAGATCGCCAGCCTTTCCCGCAACGATCAGAGCCGCCGCGCTGTTGAGGATCGCAATGTCGCGATAGGCGCTTTTCTTTCCATCCAGAACTTCTCGAAGCGCTTTGGCATTGTGGGCTGCGTCGCCACCTTTCAGATCGGCCATGTCGCCGCGTGGCAGGCCTGCCTCTTCCGGGGTGACGGTCCGCGTTGAGATTTCGCCCTTTTCAAGAATCACGATGTCGGTTTTACCGACCGTCGTCAATTCGTCGAGGCCGCTGCCATGGACGATCCAGAGCTTTTCGGAACCGAGCTCGCGTAGCGCGCGCGCCATCGGCTCCAGCCATTCGCGAGAGAAGACGCCGATCAGTTGCCGCTTGACGCCAGCCGGGTTGGACATCGGGCCAAGAAGATTGAAAATCGTGCGTGTTCCGAGCGCAACGCGGGTTGGGCCGACATGGCGCATGGCGGCATGATGGCTCGGTGCGAACATGAAGCCGATACCGGCCTTATCAATACACCTCGAAATCATCTCCGGGTCGATTTCGATATTAACGCCGAGAGCGGACAAGGTATCGGCCGCACCGGATTTGCTGGAGAGGTTGCGGTTACCGTGCTTTGCGATCGGCACGCCGCATCCGGCAACGATGAACGAGGCTGCCGTCGAGACATTGTAGGAGCCGGAGTTGTCGCCGCCGGTGCCGACAATATCGATGGCGTCGGCCGGGGCCACGACCCCGGTCATCCGCTCGCGCATGGCGCCGACAGCGCCCTCGATCTCCTCGACAGTTTCGCCGCGCAGCCGAAGCGCCATGAGAAATGCGCCCATCTGGGCCGGCTCGGCCTCACCATCCATCATGAGGGAAAAGGCCTGCCGCGCCTCTTTGCGGTCCAACTGCTGGCCGTCGGCCAGCTTGGCGATCAGCGCCTTCATCGCGTCCTTCATGGTCGATCCTAGTAGCTCAAGGCGCGCTGGGCTGCGCCCTGGTCGATCTGCGGCCTGTAGATCGCTTCCAATCGGTCGACGAGCTGGCGTAGCAGGTCGTCCGCGACGGCCCGGTCGAACGCTTCCCGCTCATTTGCAGGTACCGCTTCCGCACTGCTGGCGAGCGGCCTCGTGACATTCGTTACCCTGAAGACGATGTGCGATTGGCCGTTGGCGGTCTGCACCTGCCCGGCAGCATCGGCCGGGATGGAGAAGATCGCCTCTATGGCATTGGCGTCGAGCGCTCCGTTTTCCGCTTCGCGCTTCAGATCGGTCGCGGTCTGCGTGGCCAGGCCCAACTCATCGGCCAGCGCCGCAAGTGTTTCGCCTTCCTGCAGACGTTGCTGCATGGCGTTGGCCAAATCGGCAACGGCGGTTTGGGCCTTTTCGGACTGATAGGCGGCCACCGCATCGTCGCGTACTTCCTCAAGCGGGCGAGGGCGCGTCGGCGTGATCGCGTTGATTTCATAGAATACGAAACCGTCGCCCTTGAGATTTTCGGCCGGGTTTTCCAGGGCTTCCTCCGCCGTGAAGATGCTGGAAACCAAATTGGGCGCATCGGGCAAATCGGCGATCGGCTGGCCGTCCCTGCCATTTCCTTCCGAATCAATGGCGTCGATCCGTCGCAGCGGTACGCCGATCTTCGCGGCGGCTTCGGCCATGGTGTCGCCGGCAGCGCGTGCGTCCTCGTAGGCATCGTAACGGTCGAGCAACTCGTTTCGGGCCCGAACGAAGGCCATCTCCCCGCGAATTTCGTCGGCGACCTCCTCGTAAGGTTTCACGGAAGCCGGCGTGACCTCGGTGACACGAAGAATGGCTGGGCCGAACTTGCCTTCCACAATACCGGTCGTGCCGATGCCGTTCAGCGCGAAGGCCGCTTCGGCGATGGCGGGATCGCTAATATCAGCCTTGGCGACGCTGCCAAGGCTGGCCTGCGACGCGGTGCGGCCGGCATCGGCAAGCAGGGTATCGAAATCGCCATCGCCCTGCAGTTTTGCAAAGGCTGCCTCGGCGGCCGATCGGTCGGAATACAATATCTGCTGCACGGTCCGCTTTTCCGACTGACCATAGCGCTCTTTCGTCCGTTCATATTCAGCCGCCACTTCATCGTCGCTGATCGCATCGGGTTCGGCGATGGCCTCGGCATCGAGCACCAATAGAGAGACGTCGCGATATTCGGGCGCATCGAAGCGGGTGCTGTTTTCTTCGTACCACTTGGCCAGTTCGTCGTCAGATGGCGCAGCCGGCTCAGGCAAAGCGTCCGGGGTAAGGATCAGATAGTCCGCATTGCGGCGTTCCGAGCGATAGAGCGCGACGGCGGAAAAGAAGGCGTCCGGGACATCCGCTCCGTCGGCCAGGGCGGAAACGATCTGCTGGCGCACGGCAACCTGCGCCTGGCTACGCAGATAGTCCTCCGGACGCATGCCGACCTCGCGCAGGACTGCGTTGAACGTGTTGCGGTCGAAGCGGCCATCGGGTCCGCGGAATGTCGGATCGGAGCCTGCGATCTGCGCCAGACGCTGTCTCGAAAGGCCGAGGCCCAGATCATTCGCCTGCGCATCGAGCAGCGTGCCGGAAACCAGTTCGGCGAGGGCCTGATTGTCAAGCCCGAGCGAGCGGGCCTGCTCGCGTGTCAGTCGTTGGCCGAACTGGCGCGAAAGTGCCAGGAGCTGGCGATCATAGGCGAGCCGATAATCGACCGCCGACGCCGATGCGTCGCCCGCCACGACCACCTTTTCGCCAAGGCCGCTGGAAACCTGTCCGGAAATTCCCCAGACGGCGAAGCTGGCCACCAGAAGCAGCAGAAGCAGCTTGGCAACCCAGGTTCCGGCTGCCTGACGTAGCATTTGAAGCATGAAAACCGTCTTATCTGGTCGTTTCGGTAAAGGTCGGTTTACGGGCTCGGCTTTTCAGGATCAAGGCGTCAGATGCGTTCGTGTCAATCGCGAACGGCAGAGTTGCGATTGCAAGCATGGATCATTTGCGCAATGAGAGGCGAACACATCGATTTCATGCGAAAAGGACCTGTCCCATGAGCCCTTCGATCCGCCCGCTTGTTGCAGGAAACTGGAAGATGAACGGCCTTTCAGCCGATCTGGAAGAGTTGAAGGCGATGGCGACCGGTTTCGAAGAGGCGTGCGGCGGAGCGGTCGACGGGCTGATCTGCACGCCAGCAACCCTGATCGAACGGGCGGCCCGCACGGTCGAAGGTCAGGGCCTATCCGTTGGCGGCGAAGATTGTCACGCCAAGGAGAGCGGCGCGCATACCGGTGACGTATCCGCAGAAATGATCGCCGATTGCGGCGCATCTCATATTATCGTCGGTCACTCCGAACGGCGTACCGATCACGGCGAATCCAGTCAGACCGTCGCCGAAAAGGCGAAGGCGGTCTGGCGTGGCGGACTCGTCGCCATTATCTGCGTGGGCGAAACGGAAGCGCAGCGGAAGGCTGGCGAAACGCTGGAGGTTCTGGACGAGCAGATCGCCGGTTCGGTGCCCGGCAATGCGACCGCCGACAACATGGTCGTGGCCTACGAACCTGTCTGGGCGATCGGCACGGGCCTGACGCCCACGGTGGACGATGTGGCAGAGGCTCATGCCCATATCCGCGCCCGGCTGGTCGAGCGGCTCGGTGAACACGGGGAGGCGGTCCGCATCCTCTACGGCGGTTCGGTCAAACCTTCCAACGCCGCGGAACTGATGGCAGTCGACAATGTGAACGGCGCGCTTATCGGCGGCGCCAGTCTGAAGGCGCAGGATTTTCTCGGCATTGCCGCGACCTATCGCGGCTGACCGATCCGGGGTTGGAACTGGAAGAAATAGACGTTAGAAGCGCGGCGCGCAGGCGCGGGTCTGCGTCAACATCATTAGTGGAATATCCATGGCTACGGTCCTCATCGTCATCCATCTCATCATTGTCATCGCGCTGTGCGGAATCGTATTGATTCAGCGCTCGGAAGGCGGCGGACTCGGCATTGGCGGCGGATCGGGCTTCATGAGCGCGCGCGGTACGGCCAACACTTTGACGCGCACCACGGCGATTCTGGCGGTGCTCTTCTTCGCCACTTCGCTCGGCCTGTCGCTGTTCGCCCGCTATGGCGAGCGCCCGACCGACATTCTGGACCAGATCCCGCAGAGCGGCCCGACGCAAGATGGCGGCAATCTTCTCGATCAGTTGGGCGGCGGTCTTTCCGGTGAGACGGACAATTCGTCCGAACCCGCGACGCAGAACGAGGCTCCGGGCGGAGAAGGCGGTTCGACCACCGGTCAAGCGGAGACTGTACCGACAGAGCCGGCCGCACCGGCACCGAGCGAACCGGCGGTTCCGTCCGGCGGCTGATTGGCCGCCGCGCCCCCCTTCCGCTCAACCTGCCGTCAGGCCTCTCGTCGCTGTCAGTCGAACGCGCCGCACGAATGGGGCAGACAAGGCCGCACTCCTTTTTTAACCGTGCGGTGGTCATCCCCAGCGAAAGATATGTGGAGGGGCGATTGGCCTCTTTCGGAATCGAAATGAACGGGTTAGACCCATAAACCCATGGCGCGGTATATTTTCATCACTGGCGGCGTGGTCTCATCGCTTGGCAAAGGTATTGCAGCGGCCGCTTTGGCGGCGCTTCTCCAGGCGCGTGGCTACAGGGTCCGCATTCGCAAACTCGACCCCTATCTGAATGTCGATCCGGGCACGATGAGCCCGTATCAGCATGGCGAGGTGTTTGTCACCGATGATGGGGCGGAGACCGATCTCGATCTCGGCCACTATGAACGGTTCACTGGACGCTCTGCGACCCAGGATGACAACATCACGACGGGGCGCATCTATAAGAACATCATCGACAAGGAACGGCGCGGCGACTATCTCGGCGCAACCGTCCAGGTCATTCCGCACGTCACCAACGAAATCAAGGATTTCGTTCTCTCCGGCAATGAGGACTACGACTTCGTTCTGTGCGAGATCGGCGGCACGGTGGGCGACATCGAGGCCATGCCGTTTCTGGAAGCGATCCGCCAGCTTGGCAACGATCTGCCGCGCGGCAATGCGATCTACGTCCATCTGACGCTGATGCCCTGGATTCCGGCGGCGGGCGAGCTGAAAACCAAACCGACCCAACATTCGGTCAAGGAACTGCGATCCATCGGCATTGCGCCGGACATTCTGCTGGTGCGTGCCGACCGATCCATTCCGTCCGAAGAGCGCCGCAAATTGTCGCTGTTCTGCAATGTGCGCGAGAGCGCGGTGATCCAGGCGCTGGACGTCGCCAATATTTACGACGTGCCGATGGCCTATCACGAAGAAGGGCTGGATGGCGAGGTTCTGGCTGCTTTCGGAATCGATCCCGCGCCCAAGCCGAGAATGGACCGCTGGGAGAAAGTCACCCAACGTATCCACAATCCGGAAGGCGAGGTCACCATCGCCGTCGTCGGCAAATATACCGGTTTGAAGGATGCTTATAAGTCCTTGATCGAAGCGCTGAACCATGGCGGCATGGCCAATCGGGTTCGGGTCCATCTGGACTGGATCGAGTCGGAAATTTTCGAGAGCGAGGACGCCGCGCCCTATCTGGAAAAGGTCAATGGCATCATCGTTCCGGGCGCTTTCGGGGAGCGCGGCGCGGAGGGCAAGATCGCCGCGGCCCGCTTCGCGCGCGAGCGTAAGGTGCCCTATTTCGGCATCTGCTTCGGCATGCAGATGGCCTGCATCGAGGCAGCGCGCAATCTTGCCGGTATCGCGGATGCATCCTCCACGGAATTTGGCGAAACGGACGAGCCCGTCGTCGGTCTTATGACCGAATGGCTGAAGGGCAATATGCTTGAGAAGCGCAAGGCAAGCGGCGATCTCGGTGGCACGATGCGTCTTGGCGCCTATCAATCCGCGCTTCGCGACGGCTCGCGCATTGCCGAAATATACGGCTCCGAGACCATCAGTGAACGGCATCGCCATCGATATGAGGTCAATGTCGACTATCGGGAACGGCTGGAAAAGGCAGGGCTTCTGTTCGCAGGCATGAGCCCCGATGGTGTCTTGCCGGAAACGGTGGAATATGCCGACCATCCATGGTTCATCGGCGTTCAATATCATCCGGAACTCAAAAGCCGGCCCTTCGAACCGCATCCTCTCTTTGCCAGTTTCATCGAAGCGGCCGTGGAAAACAGCCGGCTGGTCTAAGCGAACTTCTTGTTACTCTAAGAATCTATTGAGCATTCCAAGAACGGCCAGCCTTGCTCGGCCAACGCTTTAATCTATGTTGTCATGGGGGGTGCGCTGGGAGACTGAAAAATGGTCACGCTGATCGTCCTGGCCGCCATTGGTGCGGCCGTCCTTTACGGCATCCTCATCTATAACGGGCTCGTGAAAGCACGGCAGATGGTCAAGGAGGCGTGGAGCGGGATCGACGTCCAACTGAAGCGCAGGGCCGATCTAATTCCCAATCTTGTCGATACGGTCCAAGGGTATGCTGTGCACGAACGGCAGACCCTGGAACAGGTCACCGAACTGCGTAACAGGGCGGTCAACGTGCCAACGGACGACGTTCAGCAGCGTGCCGCCGTGGAATCCCTGCTCAGCACTGCCGTCGGTCGTCTTCTTGCTGTCGCGGAGGCGTACCCGGATCTCAAGGCCAATGAGAATTTCCTGCAACTGCAGACAGCCCTGCAGGACGTTGAAGCTGAAATCCAGATGTCGCGCCGGTATTACAACGGCGCTACGCGCGATCTGAACGTCCGCGTGGAGAGCTTTCCGTCGAATCTCGTTGCGGGCCCTTTCGGTTTCGAGCAGGCTGATTACTTCGAAGTGGAATCCGCCGCAGACCGGCAGGTTCCGAAAGTCGAATTCGGTTCAGCCGGTTGACCTCGTGAACATGTTCCGCCCGCCCCGCGCCGGGCTCACCTATCTTGCTGCACTGTTTATGCTGTTTGCCTCCGCATCTGCGGAGGCGCTCGCGGACGAACGCATAAAGAGTTTCGATAGCGATATTCAGATCGCGCCCGATGGCGAGCTGACCGTTCGCGAGACGATTGTCGTCACAGTCGAAGGGCAGACGATAAAACGCGGAATTCTGCGTGATTTTCCGAAGTTTCAGACTGGACCGGACGGCCGTCGGCAGGAGGTGTCCTTCGAAGTCGTGGCCGTGCGGCGAAACGGAGCTGACGAACCGTATAAAAGTGAAAGCATTGCGGGCGGAAGCCGGCTGCGCATCGGCGAGGCGAACCGTTTTCTGGACCACGGTCAGCAGGAATACGAGATTGTCTACCGGACGGATCGCCAGATCCGGTTTTTCGACGATCACGATGAGTTGCTATGGAACGTGACCGGCACGAGGTGGGCGTTTCCGATCGATAAGGTTCGCGCGACTATCTCTTTGCCGGCCGGGCAGATCGACGACATGGTGGCTTATACTGGGCGCCATGGGGCGTCCGGCAACACGGCAAGGATGACCAAAACCGACGATGGCCAAACAGCGCTCTTCACCACGACCGAAAGCCTGCCGGTCGGCGCCGGGCTGACGGCGGGAATCGCGTTCGAAAAGGGTATCGTTGCGCCTCCAGACGCCTCGCAGGCTGCCAGCTGGTTCCTTCGCGATCATCTGGGCGCTCTGATCCTGTTTGGCGGCACGGTGCTGGTCGCGATCTACTATCTCCTCATGTGGCTGCGGATCGGCAGGGACCCGGCGGGGGGAACGGTGGTGCCGCGCTGGAACGTGCCGTCCGATCTGTCGCCCGGTCTGGTCGCCTATATCGAGGAGCGCTCCAGCCAGAGCAGCCGCATGATAGGCGCGGCGCTGCTGTCGCTTGCCGTCAAAGGTATGGTTCGCATTGTCGACGTCGATGACGATATGAAGATCGAACCCACCGGTAAATTGCATGCGCAGGCCGAAACGGCACTGCCTGTCGGCGAACGCGTCCTGGCGCAGACGATCCTCGTATCGGAAGTCAACGGTGTGACGTTGGCCAAGTCCAATGGCAAAGCGGTGAAACGTCTTGTCGACCACTTCCGGACATCGATGCTGCAAGAGCATCGCAACACCTTTTATCGAAGCAATACCGGCTGGATCATTCTCGGTATTGTGATGAGCGTAACCGTTCTTTTGCTCACGCTCGTGACCGATGGCCTCCCAGTGGATATTCTGTCTGTGGGGCTGCCCCTCATCATCGGGGCGGTGGTCATTTCCGTCTTCGTGGCTCGGACGTTCCGTTCCAGCGTCGGGGGTATCGGCAAGCGGATCTTCAACGTCCTGTTCGCAGCGTTCTTCGTCTTCGCCTTCCTTTCCGGCGTTGTCGGCGCGGCAAAGGAACTCATCGCCGATACGAAACTGGATTGGTCGATCGTTGCACTGGGCGCTCTGGTGTTGGTCAATATCCTGTTTGTCATGATCATGGGCGCACCGACACCGCTCGGCCGCCGGAAGATGGATGAGATCGAGGGGTTGCGAACCTATATCGAGTTGGCCGAAGCCGATCGCATGAATCTACAGGGCGCGCCTTCCATGTCTCCCAGCCACTACGAAACGCTGCTGCCCTACGCGGTCGCGCTCGACCTGGAAAAGCCATGGACGAAGACGTTTCATTCCTGGCTTGCCGCAGGTGCACTGGCTGGCGGCGCCTATTCGGTAAGCCAATGGACGCCCGGCTGGTATCAAGGGCCGGGAGACCGGTCTGGATGGGTCGACAGTGTGGGTGGCATCGGCAATCGTATGAGCCGCGCCGTCACATCGGTTCTGCCGACGCCATCGACGTCATCGTCCGGGTTTTCGGGCGGAGGCGGTTTCTCTGGCGGCGGTGGCGGCGGCGGTGGAGGAGGCGGATGGTAAGCGCCTCTCGGTGCTTTCCAAGTCATCCACATCCCGTTATGGCCGCGCCATGAAAACCGATCTCTTCGATTTCGACCTGCCTGAAAGCGCGATCGCGCTGCGCCCCGCCGAACCGCGTGAGGCAGCGCGACTGCTATTGGTTCGCCCGGAAGCGGCCGCGCCCTTTACCGACCGGACGATTGCGGACCTGCCCGATCTTCTTCAACCTGGCGATGCCTTGGTCTTCAACGACACAAAGGTCATTCCGGCGCAGCTGGAAGGTGTGCGCCAGCGCGAAGGCGCGCCGGATGCGCGTATCGGTGCCACGCTTCATATGCGGCTCGATGCCTCGCGCTGGAACGCATTCGTGCGCGGCGCCCGGAAACTGCAGCCCGGCGACCGCATCCGGTTCGGCCATCGAAACACGTCGTGCCTTCTGGGCGCGCTTGACGCGACGGTGGAGCAGAAAGCGCAGAGCGGGGAGGTCACCTTGGCCTTCGACCTGTCTGGCGCCGCTCTGGATGAAGCGCTTCATGCTGGCGGTCGGATACCACTGCCGCCCTATATCTCCGGCAAGCGAGCCGTCGATGAGCAGGATCGATCCGACTATCAGACCATCTATGCGCGGGAGGACGGTGCGGTTGCGGCGCCGACCGCCGGCCTGCATTTTACGCCCGAACTGATGGCGCGGCTCGAAGCGGCGGGCATCGAACGCCATTTCGTCACGCTTCATGTCGGCGCAGGAACATTTCTGCCGGTCAAAGCAGATGAAACGTCCGAGCATGTCATGCATTCGGAACGCGGCACGCTCACCGCGCAGACGGCAGACGCGCTCAACGCTGTACGCGAAAGGGGCGGGCGGATCGTCGCCGTGGGCACGACATCGCTGCGGCTCTTGGAGAGCGCGGCAGGCGAAGACGGCAGGCTGGCGGCATGGTCGGGCGCGACCGACATCTTCATCACGCCAGGCTATCGCTTTCGCGTCATCGATGCGCTGATGACCAATTTTCATCTACCGCGCTCGACGCTCTTCATGCTGGTCAGCGCTTTCAGCGGGCTGGATAGAATGCAGGCCGCATACCACCACGCCATCGAGAGCGGCTACCGCTTCTACTCCTATGGCGATTCCAGCCTCCTCTTCCGGAACGACGATCCATGAGCGACGAGCGCGAACAGCACCCCTCCGAGACATTCACGTTTACGCAGCTGGCGCAGGACGGCGCGGCGCGGCGCGGGCGGATCGACATGCCTCGCGGCTCCATCCGCACGCCCGCCTTTATGCCGGTGGGTACGGCCGGAACCGTCAAGGCGATGTATCTGGATCAGGTCCGCGATCTCGGTGCCGACATCATTCTGGGCAACACATACCATCTGATGCTGCGGCCCGGCGCGGAGCGCGTTGCGAAGCTTGGCGGGCTGCACGAGTTCGCCCGCTGGCCGCATCCCATTCTGACCGATAGCGGCGGCTTTCAGGTGATGAGCCTGTCGGGCCTGCGCAAGATCACCGAAGAGGGCGTGACTTTCCAGAGCCATGTCGACGGTGCGAAGCATTTCATGAGCCCGGAGCGGTCCATCGAAATTCAGGGGCTGCTGGGTTCGGATATTCAGATGCAGCTCGACGAGTGTATCGCCCTGCCGGCCGGCGAAAAGGAAATCGCGCGAGCGATGGAGCTGTCGCTTCGCTGGGCCGAGCGCTGCAAGGCGGCCTTCGGCGACCAGCCTGGCAAAGCGATGTTCGGCATCGTTCAGGGTGGCGACCACAAAGAGCTGCGCGTCCAATCGGCCAAGGCTTTGGCTGCGATGGATCTGAAAGGCTATGCGATCGGGGGCCTGGCTGTGGGCGAGCCGCAGGACGTGATGTTCGACATGATCGAAACTGTCATGCCGTTTCTGCCGCAAACCAAGCCGCGCTACCTGATGGGCGTCGGCACGCCGGACGACATTCTCGGATCGGTGCAGCGCGGCGTCGATATGTTCGACTGTGTGATGCCGACGCGGGCCGGGCGTCATGGCCTGGCCTTCACACGCCACGGCAGGATCAATCTGAAGAATGCCCGTCATGCCGAAGACCATCGGCCGCTCGACGCTACCAGCGATTGCCCCGCCACGCGCGATTACAGCCGCGCCTATCTGCACCATCTGGTGCGGGCCGGCGAGCCGCTGGCCGGCATGCTGCTGACCTGGAACAATCTGGCCTATTACCAGCAGTTGATGGCAGGCATCAGGGACGCGATCACTGGCGGACGTCTTGCTGCATTCGCGGCAGAAACACGCGCCGAATGGGTGAAGGGTGACTTGCCGCCTATCGGTTGAGCTCCAGATTTGTCCTCAACCGGCATGGGCCGGAGCTGTTCAGATTCCGCAAGCGGGGAGCGCGCATGAGACTGGTCTATCTCTATCTGATCGCCTTGGTGATCTTCTTCGTCATCGATTTCATCTGGCTGGGATATGTTGCCAGAAACTTCTATGCCGAGCGGATGGGCGCGATCATGCGCGACAGCCCCAAACTCGGAGTCGCCGCGCTTTTCTACGCCGTCTATGTGATTGGCGTGATCTATTTCGCCGTCTGGCCGGCCTATAATGGCGGCGGGTGGACCGAGGCGGCGCTGAACGGGGCGCTGTTCGGCTTCTTTGCCTATCTCACATATGACGCGACGAGCTATTCGGTGCTCGAGGGTTTCGATCCGGTCGTGGCGGTCGTCGATACGGTCTGGGGGACGATCATCACCGGTTTTACGGCAGCGGCGACGATCTGGGTGGCCGGTCTGATATGGGGAACGGCTTCTAGCTGACGGCAGCGCGGCTCTATCGTCGATCCTCGTAAGGGATCAGACGCCGAAGCTCTTGAGGCCCTGAAGCGAGACGCCGCTTATCTGCCAGTTCCCGTCAGCCTGCTGCTGGAGTGTGTAGAGCGCTTTCCATACTTTGCCGGTTGGGCCGACGATGATGACCTCCTGGGCGATGAGATCGTCCGAAAGAGGCGTGGCGGGTCCCATTGTCCAGCTTTTCGGCTTTCTGACCTGCGGATAGCCGCCTTCGACCATCGACATGAAGCGTTCGAGGGTGGGAAACATGCGGCGGATGTTCGGGGCTGCGTGAGAATAGGCCCGCGCGCCATTATCGGACTGGAAGGATTGCAACTGATCGTCGATGGGTCCCTGCCAGGGTGCTGTGTCTTGCGACAATGCGCCAATGGTCGAGGACAACACGAAGGAAAGGGCGAACAATCCTAGTGCGTAAGGTTTCATCGCAGCCTCCGTTTCTCATCGTTTTTTAAAGACGTATGCGAAGCCAAAAGAGTTGCACGAAACGCCGTTCGCTCCTTTGCCTCTGTCACGAAACCCCGTTAGGAAAGCGCAGCGTCGCATACTCCGATCCAGAAGGATGATCCTGCATGGCCGAGGATGAACTGGTCGTCGATGACGAGCAGCATGGTTCGATCTACACCGAGACGGGCGCGGTGCGGCAGGACTTGCTGGCTGGTATCGAAGCCGCCATCGCCGCCAGCGATCACGACTGGCTGCGGCAGGAGCTGATCCGCCTCCACAGTTCCGAACTGGGCGATGTGATCGAGGCGCTGCCGCCGGACCAACGCCTCGCGCTCGTGACGCTCCTGAAGGGCGATTTCGACTTTGCCGCACTGACCGAGGTGGACGAAGCCATCCGGCTTGAAATCGTCGACCAACTGCCGAATGACCAGATCGCGTTGGCCGTTCAGGAACTGGATTCAGACGACGCGGTCTACATTCTGGAAGATCTGGAGGAAGAGGATCAGGAAGAAATCCTCCGCCAGCTTCCTTTCACGGAACGGGTTCGTCTTCGCCGCTCGCTCGATTTTCCCGAAGAGACGGCCGGTCGGCGCATGGCCACCGAGTTCGTGGCGGTGCCGCCGTTCTGGACGGTGGGCCAGACCATCGACTACATGCGGGAGGACAAGGACCTTCCGGAGACGTTCAGCCAGATTTTCGTGATCGATCCGGGTTTTCGGCTGTTGGGCGCTGTCGATCTGGACCGCATTCTCAGGACGCAGCGCGCCGAGAAGATCGAAAGCGTGATGCACGAAACGCGTCACGCCATTCCGGTCGAGATGGATCAGGAAGAAGCCGCGCAGCGCTTCGAACGCTACGATCTGCTTTCGGCTGCCGTGGTCGACGAGAACGATCGGCTGGTCGGCGTTCTGACTATCGATGACGTGGTGGACGTCATTCAGGAAGAGGCCGAAGAGGACATCAAGGCGCTCGGCGGCGTCGGCGATGAGGAACTGTCGGACACGACGCTGGAGATTGCGCGCTCGCGTTTTATCTGGCTGTTGATGAATCTCGGCACGGCTGTGCTGGCCTCCATGGTGATCGGCCTCTTCGACGCCACCATCGAGCAAATGGTGGCGCTGGCGATCCTCATGCCGATCGTCGCGTCGATGGGCGGCAATGCCGCGACGCAGACCATGACGGTGGCGGTGCGAGCGCTGGCGACCCGTGATATCGACATCTACAATGCTGCCCGCATCATTCGTCGCGAGACGCTCGTCGGGCTCCTGAACGGCGTGATGTTCGCCGTGTTGATCGGTATCCTGGCGGCGTTGTGGTTCGACAATGTTTCGCTCGGCGGCGTTATCGCCGCGGCAATGGTCATCAACATGCTCGCGGCCGCTCTGGCAGGCATTCTCATCCCGCTCATTCTGGACAAGATCGGAGCCGATCCCGCGATCGCCTCAGGTGTGTTCGTGACCACAGTCACTGATATTGTAGGATTTTTTGCCTTTCTCGGGCTGGCGGCATGGTGGTTCGCGCTTCTCTGAATGACGCTGGGGAAGGGCTTATACCGAAAATTGACTTTTACGTAACTTTGGCAGACTTTCGCCGACTGATGAAACAGCGGACCAACCGGAATTTATGAATGCGCGAATTCTATACGATCACCGAGCTGACCCGAGAATTCGGCATTTCGACCCGTACCTTACGTTTCTACGAGGATGAGGGACTGATCTCGCCGGTTCGCCGGGGACGGACACGGCTGTTCCGGCCTGCAGACCGCCATCTGGTCAAACAGATTCTCCGGGGCAAGCGCCTTGGGTTTTCGATCGCCGAGATTCGCGACATCGTGCAGATGTATCGCGACCCACCTGGCGAGGTCGGTCAACTGAAACAGATCATCAACAAGATCGAGGAAAAGCGCGAGGAACTGCGCCAGAAGCGCCGCGATATTGAGGAGACCATCGCGGAACTGAACGCCAGCGAGGAAGGCTGCGTGGAGCGACTCGCCGAACTGGGCGTGAAGGGTTAGAGCTGTAGCGCCTTCCGCCTCAAATCGATCAGAACCAGCGCGAAACCCGCTTGCTGTATTGCCGCCAGGCCCTGCCGAAACGGCTGGCCAGATGGCGCTCTTCCGGCTCGATCTGCAGTTTCGTGACGGCGAAGGCCGCGACGATCGCCAGGATCGGGAACCAGAAATTGTTCAACGCGAAGCCAAGGCCGATCAAGATCAGCGTATTGCCGAGATAGATGGGGTTGCGGCTGATGGCGTAAGGGCCGTTCGTTACCAGCTTGGCGGATCCGTGAATGGGGGAGACAGTCGTGCCGCCACGGCGCAAGGTCATCAGGGCGAAGACATCCAGACCAAGACCGCCGACCACCAGAAGCCAGCCGAATGCGGAAAGCACCGGCGCGTAGGCGGATGGCAACAGCGAAAGAGGCGTGACCCAGTCCCCGAGAAGATAGGCGGCAATTCCGGCCGTCAGTAAAATGACTGGAGGCCACGGGAAGCGGGTCGGTCCTGCATGGACGGCACTGGCGCCCGCGTTGTTACTCTCTGTAAGCTGCTCGACCGGCTGATGGGTTTTGCGACGGCGGCTCATCGGGCACTTTCCTTATCGATCGGTCGTTCGGAGCGGTTCGGCGGTTCCATCCTCTCAGAATCGACCTCACTGACGCAACGTGTGCGCTGCTCGTCCACGAACTGCAGTTGCTGATCCGTGAGCGAACCCTGACCGGCGCTGCGATAAAGGAGGCCTTCCCTCTGCATCGCCCCGAGTATGCAACCGCAATACTTCGTGCAGAAGGTTGCGTCGCCGGCCTGCGCCAAACAGCTTCTCTCGCAAGGCGCACGCACATCGTCCAGGGTTATGGCAGGCGGCGCGATCGTCGCTGCGAGCCAGACAAGCCCAAGAAGGATGGGCTGGTGAACCAGATAGACGATGAGCGAATGCCGACCGGGAAATGCCAGCCAACCCGGCAGGGCAGCATCGAACCGGGTGGCGGCCAGACGTTTGAACCAGTGCCGTTCGCGCCCGATCCGCGCAAAAGCCATTCCAAAGAGGAATATGCCGAACCATGGGAAGAGAGGCACGTAGTCATTCGACCTGGGCGGAGCGTCGGCCAGGCCGAGCCATAAGAGAGGGCCGGCATTGAATGCTTCTGACCGGAACATCTGAGGTAGAGCGACGAACAGTGCGCCGATCGCGATCATCGTCAACCATCGAAATCGCAGGAAGAGAAGGCCGAGCAGCGAGGCGGCCGCGATAAGGTGGAGAATCCCGAAAAAGATGTAAGTTTCTGGAAATGCGAAGAAAGTGGCAATAGTCACGGCGAGCGCGGCGAGGGCGATCTGAAGCAGGCGTTTCCAGAAGGCCGGCCACCGAATGTCGCCATCGTGAGCCAGAATGAGGGAAACGCCAGCCAGAAAGATGAAGCTGCCGGCAATGCATCTGGCGAAGATGATCATGCCCGGCTGTTGCGGAAGATCGGCCTCCGCATAGCCGAAGATGGCCAAATCCCAGGAAAAGTGATAGATCGCCATCGCAATCAGCGCGACCGTGCGGGCAACGTCGATCGTGTTGACGCGGGGTATCCGTTTGGCGATGGAGCCCGAATCCATGGAGCCTCCTGATTACTGCATGTGAGGCAGACCATGGTAGGTCCGTCGAGGTCAAGCGTCGGCTCATCGGTTGATCGAACATGCGATGCGGCAGACGGCTGGCAGCCATGCCTAGATCGCGCAGGTGTTGAAATTCAAGCGCTTAGCGGTTAGCTTCCGGCGCTTCCCTGGCGTTTTCATGACGGAATTAAGACAGCCCGCTTGCGTTCACGATTTCGTTACCATAATATCGATCCTCCGGTTGGGGGCGCATTCGCGACGGGATGCGTGAACCGGGATAGGGAACATTACGGGGTTTCATTTCTGAATGGATGAACAGGTCCAGAAAAGCTGCTGGAGCGTAACCGCTTGGGCAGTGGCCGCCTTCGCAACGGTCGTATTCGTTGCGTGGCTTGTCGGTGGTGCGGAAGCGACGATTCTCGCTGCCAGCTGATCGCAGCCGGGTTGCCAGATGAAATTACGGGAACGCCGGCATCGCGCCGGCGTTTTCTTTCGGTCAGAGGTCCAACGGGACGGGCATAGTGACGCTCCACCTCATCAAGCTTTGCGTCGGTGTCGAGAATATCGCCGATCTGCAACGCAGCATCGACCGACGAATAGCGAGCGGCAAAGGCGGTGCGCACGACTATATCCACGCCACCCGAATGATGCCGAAACGCGCCGAGGAAATCCTGGACGGCGGATCCCTTTATTGGGTCATCAAGGGCTCGATCCAGGTGCGTCAGCGCATTCTGGAACTCCGGTCTTTGTCAGGCGCGGACGGCCTCAAGCGATGCGGGATCGTCCTTGAACCATTGCTCCATCCTGTTCGGCCCGTGCCACGACGTGTGTTTCAAGGCTGGCGTTACCTGCTTGCCGACGATGCGCCGCCCGATTTGTCAGGCGATCAGGCCGAAGACGTTCCCGCGGAATTGATGGCGCAACTCGTCAGTCTGGGCCTAGCCTGAGCCGAAGAGCCGCGCATCTCGATTATCTCGCGGTAACCTTTCATTATCCATCTTTGTCTAACTTCCGTTTACCATTTAAAACGGGGGAGAGGATGCTCGGACGACGATCCGAAAAGGTGGTTCGACGCGAAGATCCTGCCCATCTGCTTGTTTGCGGCAATGAGAAGGGCGGGTCTGGCAAGTCCACACTCGGCCTGCATATTGCAACCGCTCTTCTGAATAAGGGCCTTCGGGTCGGCGTCATCGATCTGGATATTCGCCAGCAGACAATGGCCCGCTTCTTCGCCTACCGGGCGCAGACCGCATCCATCAAATCCCTCGACCTTGCCCACCCGCGGGTCGAGACCTTGGCGCCAGTCCGACGGGACCGGGTCAGCGACGTCACGCATGAAGAACGCTGTGCCCTGTTTCGCCTGCTTCTGGACATGCGCAATGATTGCGACGTCGTGATCGTGGACACGCCCGGCGCGTCGACCAACCTGTCCGATATCGCTCACAGTCAGGCAGATACGCTGATTACGCCGATGAATGACAGCTTCGTCGATTTCGATGTTCTGGGACGCATCGATCCGGTTGACGGAACGCTGAAGAACACCTCGCAATATGCCCATACCGTCAGGCAAGCGAGGCGGGAGCGACGCCGGCTGAAGGGAACGGTGCTGGACTGGGTTGTGGTTCGCAATCGTCAGTCGGCATTCAGTTCGCGCAATGAGCGCAAGGTCGATGACGGTCTGCGGCGGGTCTCCATGCAGCTTGGCTTCCGACTGGTCGATGGAATCGCGGAACGTGTGGTTTATCGCGAACTGTTTCCGCTCGGCCTAACCGTCATGGATGCCGAGGCGCTTTATGCCCTGGATGTCTGCCAGCGCAGCAGCCCCTCCCATAAGGCAGCGTGTCGCGAGATCGATCGCCTGGTCAGAATGCTGCGCCTTCCCATCGACGATGAGGGACGACAACGTGCGCAGGCGCGGCAGAGGCTTTCGCAGAGAATGGCAGCCGGTCTGCGCATGCCTGAATTCCTCGCCTGACCGGTCCGTTCGGCCAAACAAAAAGCCCGGCGCGGTTCGCCGGGCTGTTCGTCGTCCTTCATAGTGGTCGGACGGATCAGACGCGCAGTCCTATGGCAGATCGGCCCATCGGACCGTGCACCCTCAGCCTTATGGACGTTGCCGGCAGAGCGACACGGCGCGAGCGGGCCGCATGTGTCATGAGCACGCCAACAATCTCGCGGGTGCGACTCTTGCCTGCGCCCACCTCGGCCAAGTGGCGCGCGGCGCGGCGAAGCGGATGAATCGCCCCGGTCTTCTGGGGCAAAGTATCGCTTGCGCCGTCCGATGCCGGTGCGGAACGATTGCTTTGTGCATGCTGCATCTTCATCGATGCGATCTCCTTCGACTGAATACCAAACCGGGAGGGCTGCGCCCTGCTTAAACTCTCGTTCGTCCTTACTGCTGGACCGCGTAACATGCGATCTTCTGACGCTTCAGCCCCTTGCAGACCGACCAGGCGTCCGACTTTCCAGAGAAACCGGCAAAGCGCACGCGATGATATTCGGTGCCATCCTTGACGAAGGGGACCGTGAAGCCCTGACGCCGACCGAGCAGGGAAGACGCCTTTTGCTGCATCTCGTCGATCATGCTGGTCGCCTGCTGTGGGCTGCCGACGGAAGCGACCTGCACGACCCACTGGCCGGGACTTGCGACAGTGGATGAGGTCTTGATCGTATCGATCTTCGCGACGGGCTGCGGCGGCGTATGCGAAGCGATGATTTTCTGCGGCCGCGGCGCGGCAACCGGAGCGTAGGCCGAAACGGGCGCTGGGGGCAGCTTCGGTGCAGCGGCGACAGCAACCACTGCGTTGGACTGGGTAATGGTCTGCGGTTGGCGGAAGGCGGGGCTGGGCATCGGCAGCGGCAAGTCCGAGGGGTCGATCGACGCGATGGTCATGCCATATTGAACGCCAGCCGGCGCCGCGCGTGCGATCAGATTACCCGCTCCACGGCGTGAGGCCTTGGGCAGGTACTCCGCGATCAGTTTCTTCATCTGTGCGTTGCGCGATGCGCCGGTGCGTCCGCCCATCACGACAGCGACGATGGATCGGCCATCGGTCCTGACGCTGGAAACCAGATTGAAGCCCGAGGCACGTGTGTAACCGGTCTTGATGCCATCGACACCGCGCACGCGACCGAGCAGCTTGTTGTGGTTGCCGTAGCGGGTTTTACGGTAGGAGAAGCTGCGTGCGGAAAAATAGTCGTAATATTCAGGAAAGTGCTCGCGCAGCGCGATGCCGAGCCGCGCCATATCCCGAGCCGTCGTCACCTGCTTGCCATCCGGCAGCCCGTGCGGATTGCGGAAGACCGTCTTCGACATGCCGAGGCCACGCGCCTTGGCTGTCATGACCTTACCGAAGCGTGTTTCACTGCCCGAGAAATATTCGGCAATGGCGCAGGATACGTCGTTCGCGCTCTTGGTGACGAGCGAAAGAATGGCCGGCTCCACCTTGATCGAGCGGCCGGGGCGAATGCCGATCTTCGTCGGCGGACGACGCGAGCAATGCGCGCTCATCGGGATTTCGCTGTTCTTGTCGATCTTACCCGACCGCATCGCCTCGAAGGTGATGTAGAGCGTCATCATCTTCGTTAGCGAAGCCGGATAGCGCAACGAATCCGCCTGGTGCGAATAGAGGGTCTTGCCGGTTTTCGCATCCATGACGATGCCGGCATATTTAGCGGCGTGGGCGGTCGCTGTTCCAGAAAGAAACGAAGCGGCCAGAGCACCGGTCAACAATGATAGACGAACAGAAAGGGGGCGGTTGGGGGACGGAAAACGCAAGACTACACCTGTACAACATACCATAGGGCGACGGCCAACACGACGGGGAACGGGGACAGGCCATCCTTTGTCATCCTATGTTGATAGGCGCGGTGTCCTTTCGAAAACGTTTAAGCAAAACCTCAAAATGTCGAAGCTGTCCCAATCGGGGACACTGACCCTGCGTAAAATTTTGTGCGTCGCACTTGACATTTTGTGCACTGCACAATAAATTGTTTTGCAAGTGATCGGGGACGGGGTCGTCCAGACACGATGAACGAAAATGAGGAACACCATGTACCAGAATATCGAACAGCTCAACGCCGCTTCCAAAGACGTTATGGACAGCCAGCTTGCCACCGTTTCGGCCATGTCGAAGTCCATGCAGACCATCGCCACCGAAACGGCTGACTATGCCAAGAAGTCGATGGAAATGAACGCTTCCTTCTTCGAGAAGCTGATGGGGCAGAAGTCCGTCGAAGGCGCCGTCGAAGTGCAGACCGAATATGCCAAGGCCGCTTACGAGAACTTCATTGCCGAGAGCAAGAAGTTCGGCGCGCTTTATCAGGATCTGGCCAAGGAGCTGGTCAAGCCGGTCGAAACAGCCGTCGCCAAGGCTCGCTAATTCTTCACCGGCATTATCCGCCCGCGTCATGCGGGCAAGAGCAGATCGAACACCCGCCAGTCATCTGGCGGGTGTTTTTTCGTTTGCCCATCGGAATTCAGAGCCGGTGCGAAGCGATCTTTGCCGCAAGGGCGCTTGAATGGTGCGAGCGAGGGCTTAAACTGAGCGTCGAAAAACCTATCTGATTTGCCATGGCAAACAGCGACAGGGATTACCATCTGGCATGACGCAAGGGCTTCTCATCGGCAGTCCGCTTCATCTGGGCCCAGAGGACAACTCCGATAAGGGCGACGATGATGCTGGCCGTGGTACGGCGGTCATCACACGCACCAAACCCAAGACCAAACGGCCCAGCCTATACCGCGTCCTTCTTCTGAATGACGATTACACCCCCATGGAATTCGTGATCCACGTGCTGGAGCGATTCTTCCAGATGGACCGGGAGATGGCGACGCGTGTGATGTTACACGTCCACACACAGGGTGTGGGCGAGTGCGGCATCTTCACCTTCGAGGTGGCCGAGACAAAGGTCACGCAGGTGATGGATTTCGCTCATCAAAACCAACATCCGCTGCAATGCGTGATGGAGAAAAAGTGAGGAATTAGATGCCGGCATTTTCTGACAGCCTCGAAAAGGCCATTCACGATGCGCTCACTTACGCCAATGAGCGCGAGCACGAATATGCGACACTGGAACACCTTCTATTGGCGTTGATCGACGATCAGGACGCCGCAGCCGTCATGCGCGCCTGCGGTGTCGATATCGAGGATCTTCGCAAGACGGTCATCGAATATGTCGACAACGAGCTGGACAATCTCATCACCGGCTATGACGAAGATTCAAAACCGACCACCGGTTTCCAGCGGGTCATCCAGCGCGCTGTGATTCACGTCCAGTCGTCCGGGCGTGACGAGGTATCAGGTGCCAATGTGCTCGTCGCTATTTTCGCCGAGCGGGAAAGCCATGCGGCTTATTTCCTGCAGGAGCAACAGATGACGCGCTATGACGCGGTCAATTTCATCAGCCATGGCATTGCCAAGAAGCCGGGCGCATCGGGTGGCCGCGTCATCAAGGGCGCCAGCGAGGATGCCGCCGAGATCGATGGCGAAGACGATAGCGCTGCCAAAAAGGGCCAGGACGCGCTGACGGCCTATTGCGTCAACCTCAACGAGAAGGCGAAGGACGGCAAGATCGACCCGCTGATCGGGCGGACATCGGAAATCGACCGGACCATTCAGGTGCTTTGCCGGCGGTCCAAGAACAATCCGCTCTATGTGGGTGATCCTGGCGTTGGCAAGACGGCCATTGCTGAAGGGCTCGCCAAGCGGATCGTCGAAGGCGACGTGCCGGAGGTTCTTGCCGACGACACGGTGTTCTCGCTCGACATGGGCACGCTGCTGGCCGGAACACGCTATCGCGGCGACTTCGAGGAGCGCCTCAAGCAGGTGGTCAAAGAACTGGAAGAGTTCCCGGGCGCTATCCTCTTCATCGACGAGATCCATACGGTGATCGGCGCCGGCGCGACGAGCGGTGGAGCGATGGATGCGTCCAACCTTTTGAAGCCGGCGCTGTCGTCCGGTGCGATCCGTTGTATCGGCTCGACGACCTACAAGGAATATCGCCAGTTTTTCGAGAAGGACCGGGCGCTGGTTCGCCGCTTCCAGAAGATCGATGTGGTGGAACCGACGCTGGATGACGCCATCGCCATCATGCGGGGCCTCAAACCCTATTTCGAGGATTTCCATCAGGTCGCCTACACGGACGAGGCGATCAAGGCGTCGGTCGAATTGTCCAGCCGCTACATCACCGACCGCAAGCTGCCGGACAAGGCCATCGACGTCATCGACGAATCCGGCGCCGCGCAGAAATTGCTGGCCAAGGACGACCGCGCCAAGACGATCGATGTCGATCAGATCGAAGCGACGATCGCGACCATGGCCCGCATTCCGCCGAAGACGGTCTCCGCCGACGACGAAGCGGTTTTGGCCAATCTCGAAAAGGAATTGAAGACCGTCGTCTACGGTCAGGATCTGGCAATCGAGTCGCTGGCAAGCTCCATCAAGCTGGCCCGCGCCGGTCTGCGTGAGCCGGACAAGCCGATCGGCTCCTACCTGTTCTCCGGTCCGACCGGCGTCGGCAAGACGGAAGTCGCCAAGCAACTCGCATCGTCACTCGGCGTGGAACTGCTGCGCTTCGACATGAGCGAATATATGGAGCGGCATACGATCAGCCGCCTCATCGGCGCTCCTCCCGGCTATGTCGGGTTCGACCAGGGCGGCCTTCTGACTGACGGCGTGGATCAGCATCCGCACTGTGTGCTGCTGCTCGACGAGATCGAGAAGGCGCATCCGGACCTGTTCAACATTCTGCTGCAGGTCATGGATCACGGCTCGCTCACCGATCATAACGGCAAGAAGATCGATTTCCGGAATGTCGTTCTCATCATGACAACGAATGCCGGCGCCTCGGAAATGAGCAAGGCCGCCATCGGCTTTGGATCGTCGCGGCGCACGGGCGAGGATGAAGAAGCCATTACGCGCCTCTTCACGCCCGAGTTCCGCAACCGTCTGGATGCAATTATTCCGTTCGGTCCGCTGCCGGTCCCGGTCATCCATCGCGTGGTGGAGAAGTTCGTCATGCAACTCGAGGCGCAGCTGACCGAGCGCGGCGTGACCTTCGAACTGACGCCGGACGCCATCGAATGGCTGGCCGACAAGGGTTACGACCAGAAAATGGGCGCGCGCCCGCTCGGCCGGGTCATTCAGGAGCATATCAAGAAGCCGTTGGCCGAAGAGGTGCTGTTCGGCAAGCTGAAGCATGGCGGTACGGTGAAGGTCTCCATCGAGACCAAAACGGACGGAAAGAAGGGGCTGACCCTCGAGAGCATCCCGGACGATACGCCCGTGAAGCCGAAGAAGAATGCCGATGACAGCCCGGCGGAAGAAACCGCTTCGGATTCGGACGTATAATCGCTTTGTTCGAAAAGGTGGCGCCAACAAGAAAAGCCCGGCAGCAATGCCGGGCTTTTTCTTTCGAAGACCGGTCTCGGTCAGTTGTGGTCCAGCGCGCTGCGGAGGCGCTCTGCATGGCTCCCCAGTAGCTCATCATCGGCCATTTCACCGGCGTGGCGGCGCAAGGATTCGCCTTCCTTCATCGGGATCACGTGGATGTGCAGATGCATCACCGTCTGCCCGGCCGCTTCCTCGTTGAACTGCGATATGCGGACGCCATCGGCATCGAACGCCGTTTTTACAGCGCGCGCCATTTTCTGCACGACGCCGATCAGATGCGCCAGAACCGATGGGTCCGCATCGAGCAGGTTACGTGCCGGTTCTTTCGGCACGACCAGGCAATGGCCGTCGGCGCTTGGCATCACATCCATGATGACGATGCAGCGTTCGTCCTCGTAAACTCGATGGGCTGGCAGTTCGCCGCGCAGAATCCGTGCGAAGATGTTGCTGTCATCATAGGCGTGGGTGGTATCGGGCACGGCGGACTTCCTTCATTCTGTAAAGCGTTTATCTAACGCGATACGCGTCTTTATAGATCTGGCGCAAGCCGGCCCGGTGCCGCATCTTCTCTATAAGGGGAATGCTGCGCCAATAACGCGGCGATCGCCGCTTCGTCCTGCCGTTCGGCCTCCAGAAAACCGGCGACGGCCTGGCGCAGACCCTCATGCCGCAGATAATGCGCTGAGCGGGTAAGGACGGGCATGTAGCCGCGCTGCAATTTGTGTTCGCCCTGTGCACCCGCCTCCACGGTCTTCAGGCCATGTTGAATCGCGTAATCGATGGCCTGGTGGTAGCAGAGTTCGAAATGCAGGAAGGGGTGATCTTCCACGCAGCCCCAGTGACGGCCGAACAGCGTGTCAGAACCGATGAAATTGATCGCGCCGGCGATTCGCCTGCCGTCCCGCCGCGCGACGACAAGCAGTATATCATCGCTCATCCGCTCGCCGATCAGCGACCAGAAGGCGCGGTTCAGATAGGGCTGGCCCCATTTGCGACTGCCGGTATCCATATAGAAAGCGTGAAAATCGTCCCAGACCTCTTCCGTCAGATCGGTGCCGGTCAACCATTCGATCTCTATGCCGTTCGCTAGCGCCTCGCGCCGTTCGCGGCGCAGCGCCTTGCGCTTGCGCGAGACCAGTGTCGCCAGAAAGTCATCGTAGGTCTCATAGCCGCGATTGGGAAAATGAAACTGGATATCCTCCCGTTCGAGAAATCCCGCTTCCACAAGCTGAGCCTGATCGCCAGCCTCCAGAAACGTGACATGCGCCGAGGACAAGCCGATTTGATCGCAGGCGGAACGCAGTCCCTGCGCGAGAAGCGGTCGAATTTCAGGCGTCGTTCGCTTCGTCAGCAGACGAGGGCCGGTTGCGGGCGTGAATGGATAGCAGCTTTGAAGCTTGGGATAATAACGGCCGCCGGCGCGTTCCAAAGCATCGGCCCATCCATGGTCGAAGACATATTCGCCTTGGCTGTGACCTTTCACATAGGTCGGCACCGCGCCGAGCAGAGCGCCATCGGCGGTCTCCAGCCGAAGATGACGTGGCAGCCATCCCGTGTTGCCGTTGACGCAGCCGCTATCTTCCAGCGACGATAGAAAGGCGTGAGAAGAGAAGGGGTTGTAGTCCGATTCGCCCCGGCGGGTGCCGGTGAGGTTGGCCCATTCCCCCTCGGTGAAGGCTGCCATGCCTTCGACCAGCCGGAGCGTGGCCGCACCAGTCTCCTCCTTCTTCTTTGTCGGTGGATTGTCCCTCATGCCGCAAATATGGGGTCATGGTCCGGGATCGTCAGGGGTGGAACCCTTCAAAAGTGATCTGATCGCACTGGCGATAGGCCCGTTCGGCCTGTTCGGGCGATCGAACCGTCCAGCAGATCAGCGGAAGTTCTCGCTCGCGCGTTTCGGCGCAGAAGGCATTGTCGAGTTCATCGACATTAAATGAAACGAAATCGACGATATCGATCATCTGCCGGTGCTCGTCCAGGTCTCTGGGTGCGCATCCGGTCGCGACCAAACCGACGGGACGATCTGGTAGAAGCTTTCGCAACTGACCAATCTGCCGGTGCGAAAAGCTCATCACGGCGATGTTCAGCGCAGAAGCATCCAAGACCTTCGCAACGGCTAGCGCTAGATGGTCCGCGCCGCCGCCATCGCCTTTCAGTTCGATCACAAGCGGAACCTTCCCGTCGATAAGGGCGATGAAATCGACCAGAGTCGGAATCCGTTCGTCCGAATCATGGACTGATAGCGCATGCGCTTCGCGCATGGCGAGGTTGGCAAAATCCCCGACCTGCCCGGTCAAACGCTCCAGCTTTTCGTCGTGGAAGACCATGGCTTCGCCATCGGCCGATAACCGCACATCGCACTCGATCGCGTAACCCGCGTCGAGCGCAGCCTTCGCTGCGCCGAGCGTATTTTCCGGTCGTCCGGCTTCGCGATCGTGCAGACCACGATGAGCGATGGGCCGCTCAACAATGAACTCAGAGCGCGGCGGCACCGATCAGCGATCGTTCTTGAGCGCGAAAATGGCATCGATCTCGACGGCGGCGCCAAGGGGCAGGGCCGGTACGCCGACCGCCGCGCGGGCATGTTTGCCGATTGTTTCGCCGAGCATCTCGACAAGAAAGTCCGACGCGCCGTTCGCCACCAGATGCTGGCTGGTGAAATCGGGCGACGAGGCAACGAACACGCCGATCTTCAAAAGACGTTCGATCTCGTCGAACCCTCCAAGCGCCGCTTTGGCCTGGGCTAGAATGTTGACAGCACAATAGCGCGCGGCGCGCTTGCCGCGCTCGACATCGCCATCGCCGGTCAGCAGACCTGTCTCCGCAACCTTGCCGTCCTGCATGGGTAGCTGACCGGAGATGTAAAGCGTATCGCCCGTACGAACGGCAGCAAGATAATTGGCGACCGGAGCACCGGGTACGGGAAGTTCGACCCCGGCGTCAGCCAGGCGTGATTCGATCTGGTTGGTCATGGTTCCTCAATTTCGGTTCAAAGCGAGCCTAGGGCCAGCTATAGGGTAGAAAAGGACCGCCGACCATGATTCTCAACCGCGCCATCGCTCTTGCCCTCGTGGGATCGATCGCACCGGTCATATCGGATGCGGCGGAACTGGCCTCTCACAGGGCCGTCTACGACATGGAACTGCTCGAAGCGAGCGAGCGCTCCGGCCTGACGGGAGTGGATGGCCGCATGGTCTACGAGTTCCTCGGTAATGATTGCAAAGGTTATGCCGTCCGCTTCCGCTCGGTCGCCTCGTTTCGTAGCGAGGCCGGTCAGCAGGTCATAGACCAGCGCGTCACGACTTTGGAAAAGACTGAGAGCGGCAGTTTCTCGTTCGCCACGCAGTCCTTTACCGACAATCGGCTCGACAAGGAGGTGAAGGGGGAGGCGGAATATCACTCGAATGGCGAAATGTTGGAAGTGATCCTTTCTCTGCCCGATCGCAAAACCATCGAACTGCCGGATGCGCTTTTTCCGGTCGCCCATTTGCAGGATCTATTGCGGCGGGCGGCCGATGGCGAGCGCATCTACGCAACCAAGGTCTTCGACGGCACGGAGAATGGCGACAAGGTCCTTCTGACCAATGTCGTAATCGGCGAGCCTGAAAAAGCAGGCGAGGAAAACGACTCCGCCACCCCCCTTGGGGAGTTGGCGAACCGGCCCTACTGGCCGGTTTCGATGTCTTATTACGATGTTGCCGTGCCGACTGGGGGCGAGGACGAGCCGGTTTTTCGCCTGTCTTTCGATCTCTACGACAACGGTATCACCCGCGATTTCCGCATGGATTACGGTGATTTCACCATCCATCAGAAACTGGTGGAACTGGAGCCGCTTACAGCTCCGCCCTGCGAAAAGTGACGACCATCCGATCGGGGGCGGACCGCAAGACTTCGACTGCCGTCAAACGTCCAGCATTTCTTCGGACGCGAAGGCAGCGTTGTCCTGAATGAACCGGAACCGCGCCTCTGGTTTCGTTCCCATCAGCGCATCGACGGTGGAACGGGTGGCGTCCGCTTCCGACTCGATCGCGACACGCAGCAATGTCCGCGTCGCCGGGTTCATCGTCGTTTCCTTCAACTGATTGGGCATCATTTCGCCAAGACCCTTGAAGCGGCCGACGTCAATCTTGCCGCGACCTTTGAAGACCGTCTCCATCAGTTCGGCCCGATGCGCATCGTCGCGGGCATAGAAGGTCTTGCTGCCTTGGCTCAGGCGATAGAGCGGCGGTACTGCGAGGTAAAGATGTCCGTTGCGGATGAGGTCGGGCATTTCCTGATAGAAGAAGGTGATCAGAAGCGATGCAATATGCGCGCCATCGACATCCGCGTCGGTCATGATGATGATCCGTTCGTAGCGTAGATCGTCATCGCGGTATTTTGCACCTGTACCGCAGCCCAGCGCCAGAATCAGATCCTGAATGAGCTGGCTGTTCGTGGTCTTGTCGCGTCCGGCGGAGGCGACGTTCAAGATTTTACCCCGCAAGGGCAAAATTGCCTGGTTGGTGCGGTTACGGGCTTGCTTGGCGGAGCCGCCGGCGCTGTCGCCCTCGACGATGAAGAGTTCCGCGCCCGCCGCCGCGTTCTGCGAACAATCGGCGAGTTTTCCGGGCAGGCGCAACTTACGCACCGCGCTCTTGCGGCTGACTTCCCGCTCTTTCTTCCGCCGTAGCCGCTCTTCGGCGCGGTCGATCACCCATTCGAGCAGGCGGTCGGCCTGTGCCGGCGATGCCGTGAGCCAATGATCGAAAGCGTCACGAACCGCGTTTTCCACGATTCGGCTGGCTTCGACGGTCGACAGGCGATCCTTTGTCTGGCCGACGAACTCCGGTTCACGGATAAAGACGGATAACATGCCGGCAGCGCTCAGCATCACGTCGTCATTGGTGACGATGGCCGCCCGCTTGTTGCCGGTCAGTTCCGCATAGGCGCGAAGACCTTTGGACAAAGCCGCGCGCATGCCCGCTTCGTGCGTGCCGCCTTCGGCTGTCGGAACAGTGTTGCAGTAGGATTGCAAAAAGCCATCGCCGCCGTGCCATGTCACGGCCCATTCGACACGTCCATGGCCGCTCTTCTTTTCGCTCAGACCGGCGAAGATTTCGGTCGTGATCTGCCGGTCCTTGCCAATCGATGCGGCTAGGTAATCCTTCAATCCATTCGGAAAATGAAAACTCTCCGCTTCACTTGCGAGGCTCTTCTCATCCAGAAGTTCAGGATCGCACTTCCAGCGAATCTCCACGCCGCCGAACAGATAGGCCTTGGAGCGCGCCATGCGGTACAGCCGATCGGGATCGAAGCGGGCGGTCTTGCCGAAGATTTCCGGATCGGGGTGAAAGCGCTGCCTCGTACCCCTCCGGTTTTGAACCGGACCGAGATCCTCTATTCCGCCTTGCGGCAGACCCTTGGAGTAGTGCTGGCGGTAAAGGCGGCGTCCCCGTGCGATCTCGACGGTCAAATCGTCGGAAAGAGCGTTCACTACGCTGATACCGACGCCATGGAGCCCGCCGGACGTCTCGTAGACCTTGCTGTCGAACTTGCCGCCCGCATGTAGCGTCGTCATGATGACTTCGAGGGCGCTCTTATCCGGGAATTTTGGATGCGGATCCACCGGAATGCCGCGACCATTGTCGGTCACGTTCAGGTGGCCCGACGTTTCCAGTTCCACTTCGATCCAACTGGCGTGGCCGGCAACGGCCTCGTCCATGGAGTTGTCGATGACTTCTGCGAAGAGATGATGGAGGGCTTTTGCGTCCGTGCCGCCAATATACATGCCGGGACGGCGGCGAACCGGCTCCAGGCCTTCCAATACATCGATATCGGCGGCGGAATAGCCCTCGACTCCATCGGACGGAACGATCGGCGCCTTTGCCGGTTTCTGGGGCGCGTTGTCCTGCTTCGGAACCCGGATCGCCTGCGACCGGCGTTCCTGGGCGCTGGCGCTCCCACCGCTGAAAAGGTCTTTAGCGCCTTCCATGGCTTGTTTCCGTTCCGACATGGTCCTCGAATCACCAAAAGTCTCGCATTCCGATTCGTCCGATGCGAGCGCGTTCCGTCATTGTTCACGGCTTATACACGGAAAACCGCACAATACCGGGATTTTCTGCATTTGGCCCGTAGATCGTTCGTAGCGCGTCCTTACGATGACGACTGGAGCCGTCGTATCGCGCGGTCCAGCACCTGCAGAAATCGCGACCGGTCGGCCTTGCCGAACGGGGCATTGTATGTCTGGGCCTGATTGGCCTCGCGAAGGTGCTGACCAAGGTTGCGCGCCGCCAGCGCGCCGCCCACATTTGCCGCATCAAGCAGGCGGCCTTTCGGTGTCAGAGCCAGAGCATCGCGCTCCACGCATCGCGCCGCGAGTGGCATGTCCGCCGTGATGCAAAGATCGTTGGCCGCAATATGTTCGGCAATGTGATCGTCGGCCTCGTCGAACCCGCCGCCGACCAGCTTGATCGACGCAAATTCGTAGCGCGACGGTCGAAGGCCCGAAGCCGCCACATAGATCACCCTCAGCGCATAACGCTCCGCAACCCGTTCGATCTCGCCGCGGACCGGACACGCATCGGCATCGACCCAGATCGTCGGCGTTGTCATGCGTCCACGTTCCGGTCTCTCTGCATCCCTTCTTCGACAGGGCAGGGCGCTACATGCGTTATCGGTCCGAACAGTTCACCACAGGTTGCTTCAAGTGCCCGATCGAGATCGGGCATTGTGACCGGCAGGCCCAGATCGACCAGGCTGGTGACGCCGTGCTCCTGGATGCCGCAAGGGTTGATCCCCGCATAATGTGTCAGGTCCGGTTCGACATTGATGGCAATGCCATGAAACGAGACCCATTTCCGCAGGCGAATTCCAATGGCGGCGATTTTGTCTTCCGCCGGTGCGCCGGCAGCCATAGGCGGCTTATCCGGCCGCACGATCCACACGCCGACCCGGTCGTCCCGTCGCTCACCCCGAAGGCCGAACTCGGCCAGGGTCGCGATTATCCACTGCTCCAGCGCTGCAACGAAAGCGCGAACGTCCGCGCGCCGGCGTTTCAGGTCGAGCATGACATAGGCAACGCGCTGTCCCGGTCCATGATAGGTGTACTGGCCGCCGCGCGCAGATGGATAGACCGGAAAACGGTCGGCCCAGATCAGGTCCTCGTTTCTGGCGCTCGTTCCGGCGGTGAACAGAGGCGGGTGTTCGACAAGCCAGATTTCCTCGGCGGCCCGGCCTTCGGCAATGTCGGAGGCGAGTGCCTCCATTCGGGCGACGGCGACGTCATAGTCGGTCAGCCCGGGCTGGGTGCGCCAGGCTATGGGGTCGGCAGATTGCCGGGGCCGGAAATCGACCGTGATCTCGTCGCGTCTCATATCGTTGTCCGGCAAAGTATAAGATGTTGATCTTCTGCAAACCGAAGCCCGCGAAAAAGCGCGTCCGACAGGCTTGTGTGGTCGATATGAGTTTGCTACATCGCCGCCTGCCGGGCCGCAAGGGTTGGTCGGGCAAGTGCGGTCGTGGCGGAATTGGTAGACGCGCAGCGTTGAGGTCGCTGTGGGGCAACCCGTGGAAGTTCGAGTCTTCTCGACCGCACCACTTCTTCTCCTTCTCATCTCCTTGGTTCCGGCTGGCCTGCATGCGCGCTCGTTCGCGCTAAATGCCGAATGACGCGTCATCGGGTTGCGGTTTTCTTTTCAGCGCGCTTTTCTGTCGATACCGCAACGACACCCGGTCCCGCCGTAATGAGCCACTCGAGAATATCTCGCACGCAACTTCCCGAGGCCGCTCACATACAACCGCGTCTGAAAAGCACCGACTTCATCGACGCCTATCGCGTTCGTTCGCAACTCAGTGTTCGGCAGGCTGCCGCTATCGGCTTTGCGGTTCCGGCATGGGCGAGGGCGCTTCTCCATCTTCGCAATGCGCTCGTCAGGCCATTCGGTCTGAAGACGGATATCGAGCACGGCAACCCGGCGGACCGCTTCGGCATGTTCCCGGTGCGTTATGAGCGGGACAATGAACTGGTCCTCGGCTTCGACGATCGGCATCTCGATTTCCGGATCACCTTCTACCGAGAAGGCACGGACATGCTGATGTCCACCTGGGTTCGCCCCCATAACGTCCTCGGGCGAGCGTATCTGGCAGCGGTCATGCCGTTTCATGTGCTGATTACACGCGGCGCCGTTCGCCGCATCGGCGAAGCGTCGGAAATAGAGGCCGGTTACAGCCTCTGAGCGAGCGGCTCTGCTTTCCGCAACGGAAAAAGCGACGAAAATCCAGCGATTTACGATTTTTTCCACCTCATCCATTTTTCTTTGATTTTGGTGTTGACGGTTTGGTGGGGTGGTGCGTATAAGCCGCTCATCGCTGGCGAGGCCGC
>NZ_NBYO01000001.1:1580000-1694787 GCF_002238045.1 Notoacmeibacter marinus | reverse complement strand
GGCTCGGTCAGGCCGAAACAGCCGATCCATTCGCCCGAGGCCAGCTTCGGCAGGTATTTCCTGCGCTGCTCTTCGGAACCGTAGGCATAAATCGGATGCATCACGAGCGAGGACTGCACGCTCATCATGGAGCGGTAGCCGGAATCGATGCGCTCCACTTCGCGGGCGACGAGGCCATAGGCGACATAGCCCGCGCCGACGCCGCCATACTCTTCCGGCACCGTCACGCCCAGCAGGCCCGCCTGCCCCATCTCGGAGAAGATCGCCGGATCGGTGGTCTCCTCAAGATAGGCGTCGGTCACGCGCGGCAGCAGCCGGTCCTCGGCGAAGGCCGCCGCCGTATCGCGGATCATCCGCTCTTCTTCGGTCAACTGGGCGTCCAAGAGGAATGGATCGGACCAGAGGAAGGATGTCAGGGCCTCATCGCGGGTCGTACTCATCGCGTCAATCCTCTCAAAGCTTTGGCCATGCGTGCGAGCGCGTCCGACAACTCCGTGTCGGAATAGGCAAAGGAAAGACGGACATGCCCCGGCAGTCCGAAGGCCCGCCCCGGTACCAGTGCGACGCCTGCTTCTTCCAGAAGCCATGTGCAGAACGCCGCATCGCTATCAAAAGGTCCACCCGCATCTTCAAGAAGCCCGGCGCAGGATGGAAAAGCGTAAAATGCACCGTCCGGCACCGCGCACTGCAGACCGGGCATCTCGTTCAGCGCGGAAACGACGTAATCGCGCCGGCCCTTCATGACCGCACAGCGCTCAGCCAGCAGCGCTCGGTCGCCAAGAATGGCGGCCAGCGCGCCAGCCTGCGAGACGGAACTGGCGCCCGACGTAAACTGCCCCTGCACGGCGGTCATGGCGGCAATAAGCGCGGAGGGGCCGATACCCCAGCCAATACGCCAGCCCGTCATCGACCAGGCCTTCGACACCCCGTTGACGGTCAATACGCGCTCTTTCAGTGCCGGCGCGACGGCAGCAAAGGAGGCAAATTCGCCATAGGTCAGATGCTGGTAGATTTCGTCGGAGATCACCCACACGTCTGGATAGCGCTCGAGCACTGCGGCGAGCGCAACGAACTCGTCAGCCGAATAGACGGCGCCGGACGGGTTGGATGGCGAATTGAGCATCAGCCAGCGTGTGTGTGGCGTGATCGCCTGCTCCAGAGACTTCGGCGAAAGTTTGAAGCCGTCCGTCATCTGGCATGGCACCGTGACCGTTCGCGCCTGGCAAAGACGCACAATATCGGAATAGCTGGTCCAGTACGGTGCAGGGATGATAACCTCGTCGCCCGGATCGAGCGTCGCCATCAAAGCATTGGCGAGCACCTGCTTCGCACCGGTCGAGACGATGACGTTATTGCGTGCCGCCCCCACCCTATGGGCTATGGCGTCCCGCAGCATCGCGGTGCCGGCCGTTGGCGTATATCGTGTTTGGCCGGCAAGAGCCGCATCCCGCGCGGCGGTGATGACGTAGGGCGGCGTCGGAAAATCCGGCTCGCCCGTACTGAGAGCAACGATATCACGGCCTTCCGCGCGCAGCTCCGCGGCTCTTTCCGATATCTGCACGATCTCGGACAGGGCCAGTCCGTCCATACGCGTTGCCGGCTGGAATTTTCCGGTTGCTTCAAGCTGCATAGCGGGCGCCGTTGCGGGTCTTCAGAAAGGCGTCAAGCGGGATATCCTCCTGCTTCAGGAACCCCTTGTTCGGCAATGTTCCGTCACGAACCATTTCCATGACCGCCGCGACGGACGAGGCCGTGGTCCAGGCAATCGCCGTGCGGAATTTCCCGCCGATCTCGATCGGTTTCAGCGCACGCACGAATTCGCGCCGCTCCAGCCGATCGCCGCACATGCCTTCCGCAGAGACGTGGATATAGACGATGTCGTCATTCACGGGCGGTTTGGCGTTGACCAGAATATCGCCGGCCTCCTGCCGCCGCTCCCGCATCAGCAATTCGTGGAAGAAGAAGTTCATCAGCGCGACATGGCCGGGATAACGCATCGTCTTGTAGTCCATGTTCGGCACCCGTCCCCTGTAGGTCTCGCACATCGTGCCCAGGCCGCCCGATGTGGTGAAGGCCTCAAGTTCGATGCCGCCGATCACGATCTTCTCTACCCATTCCATCGGCGAGACGGATTTGATCACGCCGTCTTCCAGCACCTCGCAATCGTTCAGATATTCGTTCACGACGCCTTCCGGCGACCAGTTGAAAGAATATCCCATGAGGCCGGAGGGATGCTGGGGAAGCGCGCCGACGCGCATGCGGCAGGACCGGCATGCGTCGAACTGGTCGATGAGACTGGCGCCGACAATGCCGACGAAGCCGGGCGCAAGGCCGCATTGCGGGGCCATCAGCCCTTTCGACGTCTTCGACAGTTCGATGATCGCCTGCGTGGTTGGCACATCCTCGGTCAGATCGAAATAATGCAGACCGAGCGCGTGCGCCTGCCGGGCCACTTCGATGTTGAACGAATAGGGAAGGCAGGAAAGAACGGCGTCGAATGCGGCTAGCGCCGATCCGAGCGCTGTGGTGTCGGCCACATCGATCCGCCGTGTTTCGAATGGCAGCGTAGTGTCTTGCGGCGCTGTATCGAAACCGACCACATCGAAGCCAGCGTCATGAAGCAAGGCGCCTGCGAGCGCACCGACCTTGCCCAACCCGAGAACAGCGATTTTTTTCATGTCCAGCCTATCCACCCTGTGATCGGCAAGACATTAGTCGGTTTTCCATTGCAGAAAACGGTATCTTCCTGCATTTTTCCATGAGTAATTGTAATGGAATCGTCATGCAAAGCGCGCTGCCTCTACCAAGCCTTGCGACTCTCCGATGTTTCGACGCCGCGGCGCGACATCAGAGCTTTACCGCCGCCGCCGAGGAACTGGGGCTGACGCAGGGCGCCGTCAGTCGGCATGTGAAGGAGCTGGAGGAACAGATCGGTGCGGCGCTGTTCAGGCGCGAAGGGCGTGGCGTTCGGCTGACGGATGCGGGTCGCAGTCTTGCCGGTCGTCTCTACCTCGATCTGGAACGCCTCCGTCATACCATCGGCAATGCGGTGGCGGCAGGCAGCTCCCGGGAGATCCTCTCCATAGCAGTGCTTCCGACCTTCGGAGCACGATGGCTCATTCCGCGATTGAAACACTTCCGCGCCGAGCGATCCGATCTGGAACTGGTCGTCCACAGCCGAAGCGAGCCTTTCGATCTGGAGGAAAGTCGGATCGATCTTGCCATTCATTTCGGCACCGACGACTGGCCGGGAATGCAGCTGACGCCGCTCTGCCAGGAAGAACTTGTCGCTGTCGCTGCGCCCGATCTGGTGCGCCGGTTCGAATTGCACGAGCCGGCTCGGCTTTTCGACGTTCCGCTTCTTCACCTGACGTCACGACCAATGCTCTGGGAAGCGTTTCGACAGACTTTGAAGGGAACCACCGGATCGGGCCGCACGGGCAGCTATTTCGATCAGTTTTCCCTGATTATCGCTGCGGCCAGCGCCGGGCTTGGCGCGGCGATCCTACCCATATACCTCATTGAAGAAGAGCTGGCTGCCGGCGCGCTCGTCGAGTTGACATCCGTGCCGGACGCCTATGGTCGGAGCTATTATATCGCCACCCCCGCAGGCTTGAACAAACCGCTAACGATGCAATTCACCAACTGGCTTCGTCGACAGGTCGGCCAGTCGCGACTGAGTCGGATAGCAGCCGATACGCCCGGCAATCGCATAAGCAACCCAGGCACGTAGAATAACGTATGGGTCGGCGGCTGGACCGGAGGTTGACGGCATTCGGTTTCCTCTTACCGCAGTGACGAGGCATTTCGTTCGCGATCGATATAGTTCTACAATCGTCGAATACTCTGCCATGGCGCTCTGGGAGGAAGAACCATGACTGACCAGACACCGGTTCTGGACAATTACGAACTGATCGACCGCTATACGAGCAGAAGCGGGCGGGTTTTCCTGACCGGCACGCAGGCCATCGTCCGCATCGTTCTCGATCAGGCGCGGCGCGACCGGCAAAACGGGCTTGATACGCGCGGCTACGTCTCCGGCTATCGCGGCTCGCCGGTCGGCGGCATCGATCTGGAGATTGGCAACAATCGCCAGATCGTCGCCGATGCGGGAATCGAGTTTCTGCCGGCGGTGAACGAGGAATTCGGCGCCACCCAGATGATCGGGACGCAGCAGGTCGAGACCGACCCGGACAAGCAGTGCCTGGCCGTCTTCGGGCTCTGGTACGGCAAGGGGCCGGGCGTCGACCGCGCCTCCGATGCGCTGAAGCATGGCAATGCCTATGGCGCGTCGCCCCATGGCGGCGTTCTGGTGGTTGCCGGCGACGACCATGGCTGCGTGTCGTCCTCGATGCCGCATCAGTCCGATGTGGCCTTCATGAATTTCTTCATGCCGACGATCCATCCGGCCAATGTCGCCGAGTTCCTGCCCTTCGCCGAATGGGGCTACGCCCTATCGCGCTTCTCCGGCATGTGGGTCGGCTTCAAGGCCATTTCGGAGACCGTCGAATCCGGCATGTCGTTCGAACTGCCGGAGGATCGGCAGTTCGTCACGCCCGATTACGAGCCCCCGCAAACGGGCCTTCACTATCGCTGGCCCGATCTGCCGGGCTTTCAGATCGAAGAGCGGATGGAAGCCAAGAAGAACGCGGTTCTGGCTTTCGCCCGCGCCAATCCGATCGACCGGGTGGAATGGGGCCATGGCGATGCCCGTTTCGGTATCGTCACCACCGGCAAATCGCATCTCGACGTGCTGGAAGCGCTTCGGCTTCTCGGAATCGGGCGCGAACGGGCCGCCGAACTCGGCATCGATATCTACAAGGTGGGCATGGTCTGGCCGCTGGAATATGTCGGCGCGCTCGATTTCGCCGTCGGCAAGCAGGAACTCCTCGTCATCGAGGAAAAGCGCGGGATCATCGAAAGCCAGCTGAAGGAATATTTCTACGATTTTCCGGGCCAGAAGCCCCAACGCATGGTCGGCAAGCGCAACGAGAAGGGCGAGCGCCTCGTGCCGTGGACGCGCGAATTGGGCGCCGTCATGCTGGCGCAGATCATCGCCGAACGGCTGGACCTCAACTTCGAAGGGTTGAACCTGGCCGAAAAGGCAAAGTCGATCGTCCCGGCGCCGAATCCCATCGATGTGCCGGGCGCTGCCAGAACGCCCTATTTCTGCTCCGGCTGTCCGCACAACACCTCGACCAAGGTTCCGGACGGCAGTCAGGCGTTAGCCGGCATCGGCTGCCATTTCATGGCCAGCTGGATGAACCGCAACACGACCTCGCTGATCCAGATGGGCGGCGAAGGCGTGAACTGGGTCGCCCGCTCGAAATTCAACGGCAACAAGCACATCTTCCAGAACCTCGGCGACGGCACCTACTACCATTCCGGCTCGCTCGCCGTTCGCCAGGCCATCGCCGCCGGCACAAACATCACCTACAAGATTCTGTTCAACGACGCCGTCGCCATGACAGGCGGCCAGACGGTGGACGGCCCGCTCACAGTCGAGGCGGTGGCGAAAAGCCTCGTCGCCGAAGGCGTGAAAAAGCTGGTGGTCGTCTCCGACCAGCCGGAAAATTTCCGACGCTCCGACTTTCCGAAGGGCGTGCCGATCGAGCACCGGCGCGAACTGGATCGTATCCAGCGCGAATTGCGTCAGATCGAAGGCACCACGGCGATCATCTACCAGCAGACCTGCGCGGCTGAGAAGCGCCGGCTCCGCAAGCGCGGCAAGATGGTCGACCCGAAGCGCTTCGCGGTCATCAATCCACTGGTCTGCGAGGGTTGCGGCGACTGCTCGGTCGAATCGAACTGCCTCAGCGTCGAGCCCATCGAGACGGAGTTCGGCCGCAAGCGGAAGATCAATCTGAACTCCTGCAACAAGGATTTCACCTGCCTGAACGGGTTCTGCCCGAGCTTCGTGACCGTGGAGGGCGCGACGCTGAAAAAGACGAAGGCGTCGGGCGATGCCTCTGGCTTCGATGCGCTGAACGCGGCACTGCCGACGCCGGAACTGCCGGCGCTCGATAAGCCCTGGGATATTCTGGTGACCGGGGTCGGCGGCACCGGCGTCGTCACGGTCGGGCAACTGATCGCCATGGCCGCTAATCTGGAAGGCCGGGGCACATCCGTTCTGGATTTCATGGGCTTTGCGCAGAAGTTCGGCCCGGTGCTGAGCTATATCCGCATGTCGGAGGACGAGGACGGCGTCAATCAGGTGAAGATCGAGCCGAGTTCGGCTGACGCATTGATCGGCTGCGACCTCGTGGTGAGTTCCTCACCGAAAGCATCGCTGACCTATCGCAAGAACGAGACGCGCGCGGTGGTCAACACGGCCATCATGCCGACGGGCGACCTCGTTCAGAACCGCGATGCCGATCTGAACGCCGGCCAGCGCCTCGCGGCGATTGCCGAGACCGTCAATGGCGAAACGCTGCGCACGCTGGATGCCAACGCGCTATCGGAGGCGCTGCTCGGCGAAGCCGTGTTCGCCAATGTCATGATGCTCGGCGCCGCCTGGCAGGCGGGCCTGGTCCCATTATCCGAAGCCTCGCTGATGCGCGCGATCGAATTGAATGGCGTGAAGCCCGATCTCAACAGGGACGCTTTCACCTGGGGCCGCATCGCCATCGACAATCCCGAGGCGCTGGAGGCCGCGGCTGGCCTGCCGGTCACCGCGATTCTGACGCTCGATCAGATGATCGAGCGGCGGGCCGCGTTCCTGACCGATTATCAGGATGCGGACTGGGCGGACCGCTACCGCGCCGACATCGCCCGTGTTCGAAAAGCCGAGGAGAATGTTACCGGACAGGCTGGCGCTCTGACCGAATCGGCGCTGAAGGGCCTCTTCAAGCTGATGTCCTACAAGGACGAGTACGAAGTGGCGCGGCTGCACACCCAGACCGGCTTCCATGAAGGGCTGAAGAACCGTTTCGAGGGCGATTACTCGGTCAAGCACCATCTAGCGCCGCCCATTCTCTCCTTCAAGCACGACGCGCGGGGGCGACCGCTGAAGCGCGCATTCGGTCCTTGGATCCGGCCGGTCTTCGGCCAACTCGCGAAGATGAAGGGCCTGCGCCGCACCAGATTCGATCCGTTCGGCTATAGCGACGAGCGGCGGATGGAGCGCGAGCTGATCGCAGACTATCGCGACCTTCTGGATCGTCTGATCGGCGGACTGACCGAGGACAATCTGACCGATGCAGCGCGGATCGCCGCGCTCGTGATGGAAATTCGCGGCTTCGGACCCGTCAAGGAGGAAGCCGTGGCGAAGGTGCGTCCGCAGATCGCGGCGGAACTGGAGGTACTCGGTCTGTGATCCACCGTACGCGCGCGCCTTGCTGTATCCGCTCGGCTGACGCTTCGACGAATTGGGGGATGAACCGAAGGCCGGTCGCCCTTGCGTTTTCTTCGATCTCCGCGCACGAGAAGGGCCGCGAGAGCATTCACAATCGCTGATCGAAACGGCCCGATCTACCGGTCGGGCGCTGGGTGGGAGTTTTCATGTCCGTCGACGATGCAAAGAGAGGGGCCGAGCGCAAGGCGGCACTGGATTATCACGAGTTCCCAAGGGCGGGAAAACTCGAAATCCGGCCCACCAAGCCGATGGCGACCAATCGCGATCTGGCGCGCGCCTATTCGCCCGGCGTCGCCGATGCCTGCATGGCCATCGCCGAGGACGCCAGCGCGGCCACACGCTTCACGGCCAAACGCAATCTCGTCGCTGTCATCACCAATGGCACGGCAGTTCTTGGCCTCGGCAATATCGGCGCGCAGGCCTCCAAACCGGTGATGGAGGGCAAGGCGGTCCTCTTCAAGAAATTCGCCGGAATCGACTGTTTCGACATCGAGGTCGACGAAGCGGACCCCGAAAGGCTCGCCGATCTGGTCTGCCGCCTGGAACCCACTTTCGGCGCGATCAATCTGGAAGACATCAAGGCGCCGGAATGTTTCGCGGTGGAGCGCATCTGCCGCTCGCGCATGGGCATTCCCGTCTTTCACGACGACCAGCACGGAACGGCGATCGTGGTTGCCGCGGCGGCGCGCAATGCGCTGCACCTTGCCGGCAAGCGACCCGAGGACATTCGCATCGTGGCGATGGGCGCCGGCGCGGCGGGCGTTGCCTGCCTGACGATGCTGCACAAGCTCGGCGTGCCGAAGGAGGCGATCACCGTCTTCGACAAGGATGGCGTTCTGCATCCCGGCCGGACCGATCTTTGCCCGGAACAGATGGCTTTTGCCCATGCGCCGAAGGACACTGTCCTCGGCGATGCGCTGGACGGCGCGGACATGTTTCTCGGCCTGTCCGGTCCCGGCCTTCTGCCGGCGGCGGCGGTCTCGCGCATGGCGGACAAGCCGATCATCTTCGCGCTCGCCAATCCGGTGCCGGAAATCATGCCCGAGGAGGCGCGGGCCGCCTCCCCCGGCGCGATGATCGCGACCGGCCGCTCCGATTTTCCGAACCAGGTCAACAATGTCCTGTGCTTCCCCTTCATCTTCCGGGGTGCGCTGGATGTCGAGGCCAGCCAGATCAACGATGAAATGAAACTGGCCTGCGTCGAGGCGATCGCCTCTCTGGCGCGCAAGACGACCACGGCGGAGGTCGGCCGCGCCTATGAGGGGGAACGCCTGTCCTTCGGGCCGGATTACCTGATTCCCAAACCGTTCGATCCGCGGCTGCTGCCGACCATCGCGCTGGCCGTGGCGAAGGCGGCGATGGATTCGGGCGTCGCGCGCCGTACCATCGATCTGGACGACTATCGCCGCAAACTGGAAGCCCAGGTCTTCCGTTCGTCGATGATCATGCGCGGCGTCTTCGACGCGGCGCGGCAGTCGCACCGGCGGATCGTGTTTGCCGAGGGCGAGGATGTGCGCGTTCTCCACGCAGCACAGGCCATGCTGGCCGATCGTTCGGACAAGCCCGTCCTCGTTGGGCGCCCCGACGTCATCCGCGCCCGCATCGAGCGCGAGGGCCTGACGCTCGTGGTCGATCAGGATGTCGATATCGTCAATCCCGAGAATGACGAGCGCTACCGCGATTACTGGCAGACCTATCACGAGGCGATGAAGCGGCGCGGGGTGACGCCTGACCTCGCAAAGGCCGTGCTGCGCACCAACACCACCGCCATTGCGGCCGTCATGGTCCGCCTCGGCGACGCCGACAGCATGATCTGCGGCACGTTCGGCCAGTATCTGTGGCATCTGAACTATGTGCGGCAGATGCTGGAGACCGACGATCTGTCGCCCGCCGGCGCCTTGTCGCTCGTGATCCTGGACGACGGGCCGCTGTTCGTCGCCGACACGCATGTCAATATCGAACAGACCGAAGAAACACTGGCCTGGACGGTGATCGCGGCGGCGCGCCATGTCCGCCGTTTCGGCATCGATCCGAAGATCGCGCTCTGTTCCGGTTCGCAATTCGGCAATCTAGACAGCCGGACGGGACGGCTGATGCGCGGCGCGCTCAAGACCCTCGACCGCACCGAATGCGACTTCGAGTATGAGGGCGAGATGAACACCGATGTCGCGCTCAATCCCGAACTGCGGGAGCGCCTGCTGCCGGGCAACCGGCTGACGGGCAAGGCCAATGTGCTGATCTATGGCAGCACGGACGCCGCCGGCGCGGCGCGCAATCTGCTCAAGACGGCGGCCGGCGGCCTCGAAGTCGGCCCGATCCTGATGGGCATGGGCAACCGCGCCCATATCGTGACGCCGGAGGTGACGTCACGCGGCCTGCTCAACATCGCCGCGCTCGCTGGCGCCGACGTGTCCAGCTACGGATAAAGCGCCATCACTGGCCGGAGAAGCTGGCGTCTCGCTTTTCCAGAAGTGCGTCGACCGCTTCGGCGTGATCGTCGGTCTGGTGGCAGGCCCCCTGATAGATGGCCGACAGTTCGAGAATATCGTCGAGGCGTGCGGTCATTGCCTGGCGCAGCAGGCGCTTGCTGAGGCGAAGCTGACGCGGCGGATTGTAGGCGATCCGCTCTGCCAGGGCGTACGCCTTTTCCATCAGTTCGTCCGGTTCGACCACCGAGGATACAAGCCCCCATTCCAGCGCGGTCTGCGCGTCGATCGGCTCGCCGGTGAACAGCATTTCGGCGGCGCGCGACAGGCCGATCTGGCGCGGCCAGACCCAGGCGCCGCCGTCACCGGAAATGATGCCGACGCGCACGAAGTTTTCGGCGAAGACGGCCGTCGTCGATGCGATGCGGATGTCGCAGAAGGCGGTCAGGTCGCAGCCGGCCCCGAAAGCCGGCCCGTTCACCGCCGCGATGATCGGCACCTCGCAGTTCCAGACGGTTCGGACCATGCGCTGGATGCCGGACCTGTAGCCGTCGCGCACGTCCAGCGTCGTGCCGCCGAAAATGGACGTCTTGTCCTTCATGTGACGCAGATTGCCGCCCGACGAGAACGCCTTGCCGGCGCCGGTCAGAACGATGCAGCGGACGGATTGATCGGCCTCGGCCCTTTCGAAGCCTTCAGCGACCGCGTCCATCATGTCCCGATCGGTAATCACATTGCGGGTTTCGGGCGCGTTCAGGGTCAGCGTGACGACGTGACCGGCCTGTTGGTAAAGCAGTTTCTCGGACATTCAGTGGCCTTTCGCTTTCAGGATCATCCGGGCATCGACGACATCGTAGCCGTCATGGCGAAGAATGACGGGGTTGAGATCGATTTCCACGATGTCCGGGTGGCAAAGCGCCAGTCGGGAGACACGGATGATCAGATCGATCAACGCCGTTCGGTCGACCGGCAACTGGCCGCGCGCGCCGTCCAGCATCGTCGAACCCTGAATATCGTCGATCATCTCGCCGGCATCCGCCCGGCTCATGGGCAGCGACCGGAAAGCGACATCCTTCAGGATTTCGACGAAAATGCCTCCAAGGCCGAACATCATGACCGGCCCGAACATCGGATCGTGAACGACGCCGATAATGACCTCCACGCCGGGTTGCGCCATCGGAGACAGGAGGACGCCATGCACGTCGGCGTCGCCATCATAGGCCTTCGCACTGGCGACGATCGACCCGTAGGCGTCGGACAGCGCCTGCTCGCCATGCACATTCAGCCTGACGCCGCCGGCATCCGACTTGTGGAGGATGTCACGGCTGACGATTTTCATTGCCAGGGGCCGGTCTCCCAGCTCCCGCGCCGCCTCGTGCAGATCGCTCCGGCTGCGCGCCAGAAACTGCGGCGGCGTCCCGATGCCATAGGCCGAGAGCAGATCCCTGGCCTCATGCTCGTAAAAGGCGTCCCGCCCATCGGCCAGAACCGCGGCCAGAATGTCCGATCCTTCGCGCTCGGGCTCGCCGGGCTCCAGCAGGGGGAAGGAGGCATTGCGATCCCGCGCCCTGGCATAGAAGATCAGTTCGGACACGCATCGCACGGCCGGTTCCGGCCAGACGAAGACGGGCACGCCAAGGTCCTTGAGAACCTCGATCGGTTCGGTTCGCAACGCGGCATAGACGCTCTGGACCAGCAGCGGCTTGCCGTGCCGCGCCGCGATGTCCGCAAGGCGGCGCGAGGTCGCCATCTCGTTCTGAAGAAGGGCTGGATTGAAGCGCGCGGCGAAGCCGCCATACATGCCGATCAGCATCAGAAGATCGACGCTGTCGTCCCCCAGCAGAATGTCCGCGCAGAGCGCGGCGACCGAAGGGTCGTCATCCGTCCCGCCCGCCACATCGACCGGATTGACGCAGGACGCCGCCGCCGGCAGCACATCGCGCAATCGCCGAACGGTTTGCTCCGACAATCGCGCAAGTTCGACGCCGGCATCGACCAGCGCATCCACCGTCACCGTGGCATGGCCCCCGCCATCCGCCAGAATCGCGACCTTGCCGCCTTTGGGGACCGGCAGTTTCGAAAGGCCTTCGGCCACGGAAAGAAGCTTGTCGGACTGTTCGACGACCGTCGCGCCGGCCTGCCTCAGAAGATCGCGCGACAGGGTGAAGCTGGAAGCAAGCGATCCGGTATGGGAGCTGGCGGCGACCTGCCCCGCTTCTGTGCGGCCCGACTTGTAGACGATCACGGGCTTCGTCTGCGTCACGTCCCGACAGGTATCGAGAAAGGCGCGGCCGTCCCTGAAGCCTTCGACATAGAACACCGCGGATCGGGTGTCGTCGTCCTGTCCGAAATAGCGGAGATATTCGGCCAGGCTGACATCGAGCTGGTTGCCGACCCCGACATAGGAGGAAAAGCCGACGCCACCCCGGCGTTTCGCTTCGGTCACCAGACCGAGCATCATGTTGCCCGACTGGCTACAGATGCCGATATTGCCGGGGACGGCGTCCTGCACGCCGACCATGTTCATCCTGTTGTGGAGGTTGAACACGCCGTTGGTGTTGGGTCCGACGAGGCGGACATTATGCGCCCGCGCCGCCTCCAGCGTTTCCGCCGCGATCCGCTCGCCCTGCGGGCCAATCTCGGAGAAACCGGCCGCCAGGACGACCGCGCCCGGTATCTTCTTCTTTCCGCATTGCGCCAGAACCGATGGCAGCGTTCCGACGGGCGTGCAGATCAGGGCGACATCGATCTGCGCGGTCACATCCAGAACGGACGGGTAGGCCTTGAGGCCCAGTATCTCATCCGCCTTCGGATGGATCGGGAAGATCGCCCCGTCATATCCGTCGGCCTGCAGCTTGCGGGTCGCCTGGTTGCCGCGCTTGGCGGGATCGCCAGATGCGCCGACAATCGCGATCGAGCGCGCCTTGAAGATGCGGTCAAGTGCTTCGCTCATGCCCGTGTTTCCCTCAACGACCCTTGAAGACCGGCGCCCGCTTCTCGGCGAAAGCCTCGACGCCCTCCCGCCAGTCCTCGGTCAGCATGCAGGTGCGAAGCGCCGAAAGCTCCGCGGTCAGCCGCGAATCGAAATCCTGCTGAGCATCGTTGAGAAGCCGCTTGGCGAACTTCATCGAATAGGGCGCCTTCGCACCGATCATCGCCGCGAACGCCGCGACGCCCGCCTCGAAGGCCTCGTCCGGGAAGGATCGGGTGGCAAGGCCGATGCGGGCGGCTTCCGCCCCATTGATCCGCTCGCCGCTGAAGATCAGGTAGCGGGCCTTGGAGAGGCCGACCAGTCGGGGCATGATTTCAGTCACGCCGCCGCCCAGATGCGTTCCGATGGAGATTTCCGGAAATCCGATCTGGGCGGATTCCTTCATTAGAATGAAATCGGCCGAGCAGGTGATTTCCGCCCCGGCGCCGAGCGCATAGCCGTTCACGGCCGCGATGACAGGCTTGTCCAGCTCGCGGATGGTCCGGCATATATCGTTGCCGAGTTGCAGATATTGCAGCTTTTCCAGTTCGGTGCGGGAACCGGACTTGTGCTCCTTGAGGTCGGCGCCGACACAAAAGGCGCGCCCCTCTCCAGTCAGAACGATGACGGCGATGGCGGGGTCCCGTTCGGCTTCCTTCAATGCCGTGATGGTCTCCGAATAGAGTTCGGAAACGACCGCGTTCAGCCGGTGAGGACGGTTGAACCGTATGGTCGCGACCTTGCCTGCCGTCTCATAGAAGATCGTCTCAAACGCCATGTCGTTCTCCACCGGGTGCCAAATGGTTTCGTCGGCTGGCGGGCCAGCGCGGCCTCACCGAAGGCGCGTCGGCACGGGGCCGATCCGCGCAGCGCCATATGTTCGATTGAAACAAATTCGTCAATGCTTGACAACGAATGAAACAAAGTGACTAATCCGCGCCAAGGGGAACGCGGGGTGAGCAGAAAGAGCCTTGTCTCAAGGGAGGTCTTCCTGGACGAACCATTCGAAGAGCGGCTTGCCGCTCGCTACAGTTCGCTCTCCGATACGCTGCAGAAGGCGGCCGATTTCCTGAAAGAAAATCCGGTGGATGTCGCGACACGCCCGCTACGCGCCGTCGCGCTCGGAAGCGGCGTGTCCGCCTCGGCCTATTCGCGGCTGGCAAAAGCGCTCGGCTATGAGAGTTTCGACGTTCTGCGCGAAGAGATGAGAAGCAAGATCGGGCAGCGCGTCAGCCATTTCGCCGATCGTGCCCAACGGCTTCAGCATGATCATGGCGAAGGCGAAGAAAGTTTTATCCGCGCCCATCTCACGGCCTGCCAGTCCAACCTCGCCCGCACCGCCCAGGATTTCGACGAGACGCTCCTCAACAGGACCGTGGAGATCCTTTTCCAGGCACGCAACGTCTATCTGGTCGGGGCGCTGGGTTCGACCGGTATCGTCGAATATCTGGCGTATATGGGCAGTTTCTGTGCCGGCAACTGGTTCATGCTGAACCGGATGGGGGCCTCGCTCGGCAGCGGGTTGGCCGACATCGGCAGAAGGGACGTGCTTCTGGTCGTGACGAAGCCGCCATTCGCGCCCGGCACGATCAAAGCCGTTGAACTTGCTGTGAAGCGGGGTTGTCAGGCGATCGTCATCACCGATAGCTTGGCATGTCCGGCCCTGAAACACGCAACGATCCGACTGGTGGTCCCAACTGAAAGCCCGCATTTCTTTTCCTCATACGTGCCGACCATGTTCCTGGCAGAAACGCTTATGAGCATGTTTGTCCGGCGAGCAGGATCTTCAGCCCGACGGCGCATCGCCGAAGTTGAAGAAAATAATCGCGACCTGTGCGAGCTGGTGGCGATTGAATGAGACAACCAACAAGCCAAAAAAGGGAGAAACCCATGTTTTCCAAGATCAAGTTCGGCCTAGCCGGCGCAGCGGTCGCTGCGATGATGGCGCCGGCCGCATATGCCGAGGAGTTCATCACGATCGGCACGGGCGGCGTGACGGGAGTCTACTATCCGACCGGCGGCGCGATCTGCCGGCTGGTCAACAAAGGCCGCCGCGACCATGGCGTACGCTGCTCCGTCGAATCCACCGGCGGCTCGGTCTACAACATCAACACCATTCGCGAAGGCGAACTGGAGTTTGGCGTGGCGCAGTCCGACTGGCAGTATCACGCCTATAACGGCACGTCCCGTTTCGAGGAGGAAGGTCCGTTCGAAGGCCTTCGCGCGGTTTTCTCGGTGCACCCGGAGCCGTTTACGGTGGTGGCTCGCGCCGATAGCGGCATCAAGACCGTCGAAGACCTCAAGGGCAAGCGCGTCAATATCGGCAACCCCGGCTCCGGCCAGCGCGGCACGATGGAAGTTCTGATGGAGGCCCTCGGCTGGTCGACCGGCGACTTCGCACTGGCGACGGAACTGAAGGCCGCCGAGCAGTCCGCCGCGCTCTGCGACAACCAGATCGATGCGATGGTCTACACTGTCGGTCATCCGTCCGGCTCCATTCAGGAAGCCACCACGGCCTGCGATTCCGTGCTGGTCGAAATCTCCGGCGATGTCGTCGATGGCCTGGTGTCGGAGAATTCCTTCTACCGCACGGCCACCATTCCGGGCGGCATGTATCGCGGCAATGACGAGGATACGCAGACCTTCGGCGTCGGCGCCACCTTCGTGACCTCGGCGGACGTGTCCGACGATGTCGTCTATGCGCTGGTCAGCTCGGTCTTCGAGAATTTCGAAGACTTCAAGGGCCTGCACCCCGCCTTCGCCAACCTCAAGCCCGAGGAGATGGTCACGGCCGGTCTGTCCGCGCCGCTGCACCCCGGCGCTGAGCGCTACTATCGCGAGAAAGGCTGGCTCGAATAAGCCAACCCATTCGAAGACGTTCGGGGGGCGGCGCGCCGCCCCTCGGATACCTCCGCCCGTTCCGGCGGCGCGACCTGAAGCCAACACGAGCCGGGGACCGGCGCTGGAGGACCTATGTCAAACACCGAAAACCGCCGGTTGAGCGAAGAGGAACTGCAAGAACTTGTCGCCGCCAGTGACAGCGGCGCCCGCAAACCGAAAGGCGCGGTCGGACTTTTCATTGCAACAGTCGCTCTGGCCTGGTCGATCTTTCAGGTGCTTCTGGCGTCACCCGTCGCCCCCTACATCCTGCCCGGCGATCTGATCAACAATTCGCGGCAGATCCATCTGGCCTTTGCCATTTTCCTGGCCGCCATGGCCTACCCGCTCTTCAAGTTCAGTCCGCGCGACCGCATCCCCCTCTATGATTGGGCGTTGGGTATCGCCGGCGCGTTCCTCGCGCTCTATGGCTATTTCTTCTACGACAAGATCGTCCAGAACGGCGGTCTGGCAGATACGTCCGACGCCTATTTCGCGCTGGCCGGACTGATCCTTCTTTTCATCGCCTCCTACCGCGTTCTCGGGCCCATCATGGTCCTTCTGGCGGTCGTGTTTCTGGCCTACGTCTTTTTCGGCGCGTCCGACGTCGTGCCCGATCAGATCCGTTGGGCCGGCGCGTCGCTGCGCAAGGCCATGAGCCATATGTGGATCACGTCCGAAGGCGTGTTCGGCATCGCGCTGGGCGTCTCGACGAAATTCGTTTTCCTCTTCGTGCTGTTCGGCGCCCTTCTCGACAAGGCCGGCGCCGGCAACTACTTCATCAAGATGGCCTTCGGCGCGCTTGGCCATCTGCGCGGCGGGCCTGCCAAGGCTGCCGTCGTCGGATCGGCCGCGACGGGCCTGATCTCCGGCTCGTCCATTGCCAATGTGGTGACGACCGGCACCTTCACCATTCCTCTGATGAAGCGGGTCGGTTTCAGTGCCGAGAAGGCCGGTTCGGTCGAGGTCGCATCGTCGGTGAACGGCCAGATCATGCCGCCGGTCATGGGCGCCGCTGCCTTTCTGATGGTGGAATATGTGGGCATTTCCTACGTCGAAGTGATCACCCACGCCTTCCTGCCCGCCATCATCAGCTATATCGCGCTGGTCTATATCGTTCACCTCGAAGCGGTGAAGAACAACATGCCGACCATCGGCAACAAGGTGGTCAATCTCTTCAACACCATATTGGGCATGTTCGGCTTCTTCGCAGGCTTCGCCCTTCTGTGCTACGCCACGCAATATCCGGTGGGCTGGATCGTCTCAATGTTCCCCGAAGGCTCGGGACTGATCCTCTCGGTGTTGCTGGGGGCGGTATATATCGCGCTGGTCTATCTTGCCGCGCAGGCCCCCGACCTGGAACCGGACGATCCCAATGCCGAAGTGGTCGAACTGCCGGATGTGGCGAAGATCTACAAATCCGGCCTCTATTATCTGCTGCCGATCATCGTGCTGGTCTATTTCCTGATGATCGAACGCAAATCACCGGGCCTGTCGGCGTTCTGGGCCACCTTCCTGCTGTTCGGCATCCTGCTGACGCAGAAGACGCTCAAGGCCTTCTTCCGTGGCCAGAGCGACGCAATCGGCCGCCTGAAGGACGGCGTGGTCGATCTGGTCGAAGGCATGATCGACGGCGCCCGCAACATGATCGGCATCGGCCTGGCAACGGCAACCGCCGGCATCATCGTCGGCACGGTCTCGCTGACGGGCATCGGCCAGGTGATGGCCGATTTCGTCGAGTTCCTCTCGGGCGGCAATCTGATCCTCATGCTGATCTTCGTCGCCATCCTGTCGCTGATCCTCGGCATGGGCCTGCCGACCACGGCGAACTACATTGTCGTATCGTCGCTCATGGTTGCGGTTGTCGTCGAGCTGGGTGCGCAGTCCGGTCTCGTGGTGCCGCTGATCGCGGTGCATCTGTTCGTCTTCTATTTCGGGATCATGGCCGATGTGACGCCACCCGTGGGACTGGCCAGTTTCGCCGCGGCGGCCGTATCGGGAGGCGACGCGATCCGCACCGGCTTCACCGCCTTCTTCTACAGTCTGCGGACCGTGGCGCTGCCCTTCGTGTTCATCTTCAACACCGATCTCCTGTTGATCGACGTGACTTGGATGCAGGGCATCATCGTCTTCATCGTCGCGACCATCGGCATCTTGGTCTTTACCGCCGCGACGATGAACTGGTTCCTCACCAGGAACCAGATCTGGGAAACCGTGGCATTGTTGCTGATCGCCTTCGCTCTGTTCCGGCCGGGCTTCTTCATGGACCGGATTCAACCGCCATTCGAAAACATTCCGCCCGCCGCGTTTGCTGAAGCATTGGGCGAAGCCCGGCCCGGCAGCCAGTTGCGGACGGTGATTTCCGGTCCCGACTTCGACACGCTCGAGGTCAAGGACGTAACCGTTCCCGTGACCGTGCCAGACGCTGAAGGCGCCGATGCGCGTCTCGAAGCGCTGGGATTCATCATCGTTCCCGAGGACGATGTTCAGCGATTGGACGAGCCGATGTTCGGCACGGAACTCGGTGAGGCCCTGAGCGGGTTCGATTTCTACGCCGACGAGCCCGTTCAGATCGCCAGCGTGAAGGCGAGCGCCGATCAGTGGCCAAAAGAACTGATCTTCATCCCCGCCCTGCTTCTGCTGGGTCTCATCGCCTGGTTGCAATCGCGCCGCGCAACACCTGTCCTCGAAGGAGCAACGGCATGACCAAAACAGTATTGTGTGCCGTCGACATAAACCGCCCCAAGGAAGAACGGCACGTTCTGGAAGCGGCCAGGAGGATGGCCGAACTGGACGATGCGCAGCTCGACGTGATCACTGTCGTTCCGGATTTCGGGGCCACCATTGTCGGCGCCTATTTCGAGGATCATCATATCAAGACGGCCAAGGACGGGGCGGCGGAGCTGCTGGAAAAATTCGCGGGCGACGTGCTGGGCGACGAAGCCAATCAAGACGTCAGGCACATCGTCGCCGTGGGCAGCGCCTATGAAGAGGTGCTGAAGGCCGCCAAACTGTCGCATGCGGACTTGATCGTGATCGGCGCCCACCGCCCGGACTTCAAGGACTACCTGCTCGGGCCCAATGCGGCGCGCGTGGTGCGGCATTCGGCCTGCTCTGTCCTGGTCGTGCGGTAGTCCCTGCCTTCGTGGGGCGAGGTGCCCTGCGGCCGGTTGCGCGGTAAAATATCGGTACGGCAAGTCCGAACGAAGGCACGTACTTGGGCAGAGCCCACATAGGTGCGGCGCGTCGGCAGGATGGGCTAGTGCAGAACAGTTAGCCGCCATATGCAATATCACGGCACGGGCGGTTCTTCCGATGAGCTACGTTGACCGCATCATCGCCATGCCGCCCTTCCCTCGTTCTGTCAGCTTGCACCGACCGGAATGGCGGACCATTCTTCCGGCTCTGTAGATGTTTGGCGAAGAAGCGGATGTATAGTGTACTTTAGCACACTCGCCTGCGCCCGGTGGCGGGACTAGCATGACTGTCGAGGGCGTCCTGACGTCTTTGGGAGGAATGGATGAAGGTTCTGACGGTCCAATACGGATGCGGCGCAATGTGTCTCTTTACGGCTGAGGATGCGGTGGACGAGCTCGAAGAAGCGCTCTCCGAAGCTGCATCGAACGCGACGTTCGCATTGATCTATTTCTCGAAATCGCGGGTGGACTCCGAAACGATCATCGCGCTGATGGCGCGATCGGTGCCCGATCTGCCTTACGCGGCCTGTTCGACCGCGGGCGAGCTGACGCCGAACGGCGCCGCGGAGGGCCAGATCATGATCATTCTTCTGCCCAAGGACCATTTCAACGTAGCGGCTGCCCCGATGCGGATCGACCGAACACGGCGGCTGGATGAAGCGGCGGCGGATGTCGCAACTTTCCGCTGCCTATTTCAGGCCGAACACGAAGAGTCCGAATCCAGCCGAAATTTCGCCATGTGCATTACGGATGGCCTTTCCTTCGATGAGGAAGCGGTCGCCGCCGCGCTTCATTGGGGACTTGACGATCTGCCGCTCCTCGGCGGATCGGCGGGGGACGGGCTGGATTTCAACAGCACCTGCCTGATCCTCAACGGCGAAATTCTGACCGACGGCACGATCCTGCTATTGGTCAACTGCGACCTTCCGTTGCAGATCTTCAAGACCGAGAACTTCGAACCCACCCCGCAAAAGCTGGTCGTCACGCGCTCCGATCCGGAGCGGAGGATCGTTTATGAGTTCAATGCGGCCGATGCGGCCCATGTCTATGCCGATGTGGTCGGTGTCGATCCGCAATCGCTCTCACCCATGACATTCGCTTCGCACCCGCTGGTGCTGCGGATCGGCAACGAAATGTATTGCCGGTCTATCCAGAAGGTGAACGAGGACGGCTCGCTTTCCTTTTTCTGCGCCATTGATGACGGTATCGTCCTGACGGTGGCCGAGCCGACGGGAATGGCCAGAAGTACGGCCGATGTTCTTGCCAGCGTACGCGAGACGATCGGCGAGATCGACTTCGTGTTGGGTTTCGACTGCGTTCTGCGGCGTATCGATGCCCGCAACCGCCAGGTGACCCACAAGATCTCCCAGCTCTATGCGGAAAACCGGGTTATCGGCTTCAACACCTATGGCGAACAGTATCGCTCCATGCATCTGAATCAGACACTTGCAGGCGTGGCGTTCGGCATTCCCGTGGCGACGAAAGAAGCGGCAGAATGAGAATGGAAGAGATCACGGACGTCGCGCGGCTTCAGCGGATCAACAAGGTGCTGATGGACCGGGTGGAAAGCGACATCAATCATCACGGCAACTCGTTTTCACTGTTCCAGACAGCCCTCAATCTCGAAGGTCAGGTGAAACGGCGAACCGCCGAATTGTCGTCCACCCTTACGCGTCTGGAAAAAATCAATCAGGAACTCGCCGCCGCCAAGGAGGAAGCAGAGGAGGCGAACCAGTCCAAGACGCGTTTTCTCGCAGCTGCCAGCCACGATCTGATGCAACCGTTGAATGCTGCCCTGCTCTCGCTTTCCCTGCTGGAAGACCAGCAGCGGACAGATGAGGGACAGCGCCTGGTCGAACAGATGCACCGGTCGCTCACATCGATCGAGGAACTGCTACGCACGCTTCTGGAGATCTCGAAATTCGATGCTGGTGCAGTAAAGACGCGGATTTCCGAAGTTTCGCTCGATCAGATGATCGGATCGCTGGAAGAGAGCTTTCGGCCCTTTGCCGACCTGAAACGGCTGAAATTCCGGGTCGTTTCGCGGGCCCTGACGGTTCGAACCGACAAGACGATGATCCGACGAATCCTTCAAAATCTGATTTCCAATGCCCTGCGCTACACGATATCCGGCGGCGTTCTGGTGGGCGTGCGGGAGCGGGCCGAAGGCATTGTCATCGACGTCTACGATACGGGCTGCGGGATCGCGGCAGGCGATATCGAGAGCATTTTCGAGGAGTTCCATCGCGGCAACAATCCGGACAATACCGAAGCCGGCCTTGGGCTCGGCCTGTCGATCGTCCGGCGGATGGTCGATGCGCTCGGCTATGAGCTTACCGTCTCTTCCAGACCCGGCAAGGGAACGCGCTTTCGCCTTGCACTGCCGCAGCAGGCCAGCCGCCGCGTCTCCCCACCGGAAAAATGCATGCCGGAAGTTCCAGAGGGGAAAGCGCCGCTGGCCGGACAGGTGGTGCTTCTGATCGAAAACGATCCGGCCGTCGCCCGCGCCATGACGTCGCTTATGCGTTCCTGGAGCCTGAAGGTCTCCACGGTGACAGGTCTCGATGAAACCATGCGGCTCGTGCTCGACAAGAAAGTGGTTCCCGATCTCATCATTGCCGACCAGCATTTGGACAATGACGAACTGGGCACCTCGGCCGTGGCGGCCATTCGCGCCTTCAGCAAACAGCGCATTCCCGCAATTATCGTCTCCGCCGACCCGTGCACGGAACTGGAGGTTATCGTCGGCCAGATGAAGATGGAAATGCTGCCGAAGCCCGTTAAACCGGCCCAATTGCGGGCCCTGATGAGCCATCTCCTGAACCGCAGCAGGTTCGACCGGGCGAGTTGAGAGCCACTGGCCTGTGGCTGTCAGTCAGACGTCATGAAACGGTTGATGTCCCTGTCTTCTAATTTGTTGAGTTCGACCACCACTTGGGTACGGCTATAGACGTTCAGCTTGCGCAGAACGGCGGAAACATGCGCCTTGACGGTCGTTTCACCGACACCCAGCTCATAGGCGATCTGCTTGTTCAGAAGGCCGGCACGCACCATGCGCGTCACCCGTAATTGTTGCGGCGTCAACGACGCCAGCTTCTCCAGAATTTCCAGCCGGTCCTGCTCCGGATCGCCCGTTTCGTCCGGTACCGAATAGTCTTCGGGAAGATAAATGTTGCCCTGAATGACGGATTCGATGGCGTGCGTCAGTGTAGAGCGCGGCGTCGACTTCGGCACGAAGCCCGATGCGCCCTGCGCCATCACGTCACGGATGATATGCGGGTCTTCATGGCCGGAAACGACCACGATGGGCATGCGCGGATGCTGATTGCGCAGTTCCAGCAGCCCGAAATAGCCCTCGGTATCGGGGATGGCGAGATCGAGTAGGGCGAGATCGAAATTGGCGTTCTCGTTCAAGGCCCTATTGGCCTCGGCAAGCGATGCGGCGTCGACGATCTCCGATTTCGGGTAAGCCGCGCGAATGGCGGCCTGAAGCGCCTCGCGGAACATCGGGTGATCGTCGATGACGAGGAAACGTATCTTCGACGTCTCGATCACCTCCATTGCGGACAACAAAGGTGCGTCTTTCGAAATGATTTCATCTGGTCCTCCTCCCTGCCACGAAATGCGTCGTCGCCAGCCGCTTTGCTCCTCTCACCATTCCGGCGCGTTGTACTCTACGCGATATTGGCCAAAAATCTTGGCCATTCTACCGTCTTCCACCGCCGCGCGTATGGCGTCATCGACAGCGTATCCCAGCGGTCGCCAACTGTGACGCACCGCAACGCCAAGGGTCCATTTTCCCCGTGACAGACCGACCAGGGGCGGCTGGTGGACGGCGACCTGCGCATCTTTGCCGAATTGAAGCTGCGTTAGCGGCCCCATGACAGCCTTAACCTCGCCCTCGCGCAGAGCGGCCATCGCGTCCTCGGTCGAATCATAGCGGGTCATGTTCGGTATGATCTGGCCGTTCGCTATGCCGCTGAGATAGAAATCAGCCAGTGAATCGTTCTCCACACCAACCGAATCGTACCGGAAATAGGGCGGTGTCGGACCACCGTCCGGGTAGTCGGCCTTGCGATAGGCGATCGCGATCGTCTCCTGAAAATAGTGACCGGTCAGAACCACCAGTTCATTCCGGCACTGCAATTCGCGATCATAAGGGATGTGCAGCATGACATTGGAAACGCGCCCGCTGACGAGCGGCCCTTTCCAGACATTGTTGCGCAGATCCGCATCGACATTCTCGCCCGCGCCGACGATATTGAACCGCGCTTCGACGCCGAGCGTCTCAGCGATCAGGCGACCGAGGTCGATATCGATCCCGACAGCCTTGCCGTCTTTCTTGAAAACGAAGGGCGGAAATTCGTCGTAGACGGCGAAGAGTATCCAGCCGCGCTCTACGATCTCATCGAGGCTTTGGCCGACAATATCGCGGGAGGCGTTTTGCGGCGGGCGTGGCGCCTGGTCGCCGAACTTCACGTCACGGCAATTCTGTGCGCCGGCAACCGACGCCCAGACCATGAAGATCGCAAGAACCAGTCCGCGCATCATTGCGCTGCGGACAGCCCGATGGTCAGAATTTCCACTGTCTCGTCCAGATTCTTCTCCGAGCCATCGAGTGCGGCAGCGGCCCGCGAAGCAACCGAATCGGCGCGCGGTGCGCCGGAAGCCGTCCCCACCTCGGCGGCAATCGTCTTCAGTTCCTCACGATATTCGTCGAGCGCGGCGTTGGCGCCCTCACCCCCCTGACCGTTCATCGCCTGCAACTCACCAAGAATGTCGTGCAGCCTGTCGTCGTGATCGTCGAGTGCGCCATCGTCCGGGCGGGTCTCGATATAGGTACGAATCGCCCAGGCCGCTTCCTGACCCAGAAGATCGCCAAACGCCGGCATTTTGGTGATGCCGTTCTGGGTGTAGCCGTGGCGGAAGCGCTCCAGAAACCATTCGTCGCCGAATTCGTCGGCTTCGAGATAGCGCAGATCGGGGGCGAGCCCGCCGGAGATGGCTTCCAGCCCGTGGCAGCGCGCGCAGTTCTGATTGTAGCCGGATGCGCCGACCTTGACCGCCGCTGCCCAGTTTTCACCCTCCGGGTCGCGCCAGGGGTTTTCCAGCAGCCAGTCGCCCTCTTCAAGGGTGGGCAGGGCCGATGTATCGACCGCCTGAGGCGCGACATCACCATGCGCCCAGGCCATGGTGTTCATCGTCATCGCGGCGACAGAGGCACCTGTCACGATCACGGCCGTTAAAGTCTTGCGTTGCATCCGGCATCCTCCCATCCAGTTGCCGTAACGATATACCGGCAGGGTCGCCGTTTCGCATTCGTACTTAAGCACAACCGAACTTGTCTGGTACTTAAGAACAAGCGACCGGATACGCTGGCAGTGCCATGCTCGGTCCGTTGCAGCATTGGGAGGAGCGGCGACATGCGAAGAACAGGACGCGCTTTGCTGGCGGCCATGACGGGGCTGATGGCGCTGCTTGTTCTCGGCCATGGCGCATCGCGCGCCGAGGGCGAAATGTCCATCCTCGTCGGCTATCTGGAACGGCATGTGCCGCCGCCGCCGGTACTGTCCAATCTGGAAGAGACGCCCGACGATCTTGGACTCGCAGGCGCCCGCCTCGCCATAAAGGACAATGCGACGACAGGACGCTTTCTCAATCAATCCTGGACACTGTCTCCATCCATCGTCGCGCCGCAGAACGACTTCCTGCAGGCCGCGCGCGACCTGCTCGACCGGACGCCTTACCTTGTCGTCAAGGCGCCGCGCGAAGACCTGCTGGCGCTCGCCGATATGCCGGAAGCCCGGACGGCGATCCTCGTCAATGCCAGCCTGCCCGATAACGATCTCCGTGGCGAAGCATGTCGTCCCAACCTACTGCATACGATCCCCTCCCGCGCCATGCTGGCCGATGCGCTGGCGCAGTTCGCGACAAAGAAGCGCTGGACGGACTGGGTGTTGATCAGTTCAAAGAGCGAAGCCGACATGGCGCTCGCCGACAGTTTCGAGCGCGCTGCCGCCAAGTTCCGCCTGAAGCTGCGCGAGCGCCTGAGCTGGAGCTTCGAGGCCGACATGCGCCGCAACGCCGCAGCGGAAGTACCGCTCTTCCTTCAGGACGCGCCCGATCACGATATGCTCGTCATCGCGGACGAAGCGCACGATTACGGTCGCTACGTTCTCTATAATACATGGCTGCCGCGCCCGATCGGCGGTTCGGAAGGCGTGGTCCCGTCGGCATGGAGCGCCTCGGTCGAACAGCATGGCGCGGCGCAATTGCAGAGCCGGTTCGCCGATCTGACCGGCCGTGACATGCGCTCCGTCGATTATGCAGCCTGGGCGGCCATTCGAGCCGTCGGCGAAGCGGTGACGCGTTCCCAGTCTGCCGAGGGTGAAACTGTACGCGCATATATGCTGTCCGATGAATTCGAACTGGCCGGCTTCAAGGGCCGCCCGCTCACATTCCGCCGGTGGAACGGACAGTTGCGCCAACCGATACCGCTCACCCACCCCCGCGCCTTGGTGGCCATGGCGCCGCTGGAAGGTTTTCTGCACCGACGCAACGAGCTGGATACGCTCGGGCTGGACCAGGCCGAGTCCGGCTGCGATGCGTTCGAGAAGGAGCGATGAGATGCTCGGCAACATAACGAAAACGGTCCAACTTGCGGCCGTGCTTTTCGCCGGTCCCGCGTTTGCCGATGAGATATGGGTGTCGAACGAGAAGGACGACACGGTTTCCGTCATCGACATCGAAACGATGACGGTCAGCCGTACCATCGAGGTCGGCGAACGGCCACGCGGCATCACGTTTTCAAAGGATCATAAGGTTGTCTATGTCTGCGCGTCGGATAGCGATGCGGTGCAGGTGATCGATCCGCAAACGGGCGAGATTCTGCACGACCTGCCTTCAGGCGAAGACCCGGAACAGTTCGTGCTGCACCCTGACAATCGCCGCCTCTACATCGCCAATGAGGACGATGCGATCACGACGGTCGTGGATACGCAGACACGCCGCGTCATCGAACAGATCGATGTCGGCGTGGAGCCGGAGGGCATGGCTGTTTCGCCCGATGGTAAGATTGCCATCACCACGTCCGAAACGACAAACATGGCGCACTGGATCGACACGCAAACGGAGAAACTCTTCGCCAATACGCTGGTCGACCAGAGGCCCCGCCATGCCGAATTTACCCATGATGGCAGCGAACTCTGGGTTTCGGCGGAAATCGGCGGCACCATTACCGTGTTTGATGTCGCCACCCAAAGCGAGAAAACCAAAATCGGGTTCGAGGTGAAAGGCGTCCACCCCGACCGCGTCCAGCCGGTTGGCTTCGAGATGACGAAGGACGGTCGCTATGTCTTCGTCGCGCTCGGCCCGTCGAACCATATCGCCGTTGTCGATCAGAAGACCTACGAAGTGATCGATTATCTGCTGGTCGGCCGTCGGGTCTGGCACATGGCGTTCAATGGCGATGAGAGCCTTCTGTTCACGACGAACGGCGTGTCCGGAGACGTGACCGTGATCGATGTGGCGAAGATGGAACCGGTCAAGACGATCAAGGTCGGGCGCTTTCCCTGGGGCGCGGCCTTCCGCCCGACACCCTAGCCAATCTCAAGGAGGAACCCATGCATCTGACGCTGACCGCCATACTGGCCCTGACCCTGGTCTTCGGCTCCGCTCCGCTCGCTTTGGCCGACAATCATGCCGAAAGCGCCGCCGGTAGTGAAAGAAACGCCGCCGAACATGTCATGGACATTGAGGACAATGACGAGAGCGAAACCGGCTTCGGCGCAGCGGGTCTGCTGTCGCGCGGCAATAGGGAGGATCTGCCGACGCTGACGCTGAGCGCGGGTATGCCGCTGGCGGACAGCGGCGAATGGAAGTTGAAGTCCGGTCGTTACTACGAAATGGAGATCGAGGCCGATGGCAGTCAGGAATTGGCGCTGGTCGGTTCAGGCTTTTTCCGCGCCATCTGGATCGACGAGATTGTTATCGAAGGCATTGAGATTCGGCCCATGGCCATCGATTCACTGGAGTTCGATGAGGCCGGCACAGCGGAAATCTCCTTCATCGCCATCAAGCCGGGCGCTTATATGCTACAGGTGCCGGGGTCGAGCCTTCAGAAGATCGACATCACAATCGAATAGCGGTGTGAATCATTGAGCGACGGGCTTGTCGTCGAGAATGTCAGCTTTTCCTACGGCAGCAGACAGGCGCTGTCCGATGTCGGCTTCCATGTGGAACGCGGTCGGTTCTGCGCGCTTCTCGGCCCGAACGGGGCAGGAAAATCCACCCTGTTCGGCCTTTTGACGGGGCTTTTCACGACCCCTTCGGGAACGATCCGCATTGCAGGGCACGATATGCGCCGGACGCCGCGCTCGGCGCTTGCTGCGCTCGGCGTGGTGTTCCAGCAGCCGGCAGTTGACCTGCATCTGTCGGTCGAGCGAAACCTTCGATATTACGCCGCGCTGCATGGGATTGCCGGGCGCGAAGCGAACCAGCGTATCGCTGAGGCGCTCGAAAGGCTTGGCATGGCCGAACGCGCCGGCGAAAAGGTCAGCGCGCTGAATGGAGGGCACCGGCGGCGCATGGAGATCGCCCGTGCCCTGCTGCACGGTCCGGCGATCCTGCTGCTCGACGAACCGACCGTCGGTCTCGACGCCGCGACCCGGCAGAGTATCACGAACCATATTCATGCGCTTGCCACAGAGCAGGGTTTGACTGTCCTTTGGGCAACTCACCTCGTCGATGAAGTCCGTGATGACGACCGGCTGGTCGTGCTGCATCGCGGTGCGGTTCGCGCCGACGGTGAAGCAGGGGCCGTACGTGGCGAGCGAACCATTGGCGATGCCTTCCTATCGCTGACCGAAGGGCCCATGTCGTGACACCGCAGCGCGCCGGGATTTCTTTTCGCGAATTTGCGATCTGCATGATGGCGATCGTCAATCGCGAGGCGTTGCGCTTCGTTGGTCAGCGAAGTCGCTTTTTGTCGTCGCTCGTGCGCCCGATGGTCTGGCTAATCGTCTTTGCTGCCGGTTTCCGCGCTGCGCTCGGGCTTTCCATTCAGGAGCCCTACGACACCTACATCACCTATGAGACCTACATCGTACCGGGCCTGATCGGCATGGTGCAGCTTTTCAACGGCATGCAGTCGTCGCTCGGCCTCGTCTATGATCGCGAGATGGGGTCGATGCGCCTTCTCCTGACCAGCCCGATGCCACGCTGGTGGCTGCTTTTTTCGAAATTACTGGCCGGCACGGCGATCTCAATCGTTCAGGTCTATGCCTTTCTGGCCCTCGCAGCGCTGTTCGATATCCGTTTTTCACCGCTAGGCTATCTGGCGATTCTACCTGTTCTCGTGCTGTCCGGGCTGATGCTCGGTGCGCTTGGCTTGATGCTCTCGTCGACAATCGATCAGTTGGAGAACTTCGCCGGCATCATGAATTTCGTGATCTTCCCGATGTTCTTCCTGTCGACGGCGCTCTATCCCCTCTGGAAGATGGCCGAAGCCTCTCCCATTCTGCGCGACATCTGCGCGCTGAACCCGTTCAGCCACGCGGTAGAAGCCATTCGCTTCGCGCTGCACCTGGATATCAACTGGGCAAGCCTTGGCTGGACAGGCATGGCTTTCGCCGTTTTTTTCGCCATCAGCCTGATCGGCTACGATCCAGCCAAGGGGTCGATGGTACGAAAGGCCCGATAGGCGGTTTAGCCTCATGCCACTATAGTCGCAGGCAGGAGGAGAGGATCATGACGAATTTCCTGCCGGTTTGCACGGCGCTTGCCGCCGCCCTGGCTCTGTGCCCGCCCCTGGCCGCCGATGAAACGACGTCGGAAAGGGACATCTGGCAACTGGATGCCGGGACCGAAAATGCAGACGAATTCGGCACGCTGAACCCCGACGAGATGACCCTTAATCGCGCGATCGACAATGCGACACGCGGGAAGATCGACATGATGACCTGCGCTCAGGGTTACCTCATGACGAAGATGGGCAATCACGGTGATGCGCGGACGATTTTTCGCCGATGTGCGGAGGCTGGCTACACCGGCACGATGACCTGGATGTCCTATATGGAGGAAAACGGTTTCGGGCGTGACGGCATCGATCCGGAAGCCGCGGCGAGATGGAACCGGCAGGCTGCCGATCTGGGCGACCCTGTCGCGCAGCTCAATTACGGGCTCGACCTGCTGCGCGGGCGCGGCGTTGCGCCGGACCCCGAAGCGGGGCAGCGTTGGGTCGACCGGGCGGCAACCGCGGGCGACCGGTCGGCCATCGAATTGCAGAGGTCGGATTATGACTATCGGGCCGTCACGCCCGACGCCGATGAGAGTCGGTACGACAAGAACCTCTTCTAGACTATGCCTTTTGTCAGCGTCGCAGGCTGGCCCGAAAGGTGGAAAGTCTCAGCGCCCAGCGCACGGGCTTCCGCCAGGGCGTGAGTAACCAGGATCGCCGTGACCCCGCTATCTTCGATCAATCGGCGGGTCAGCGCCATGATCTCATCAGCCTTTTGCTCATCGAGCGATGCGAACGGTTCGTCCATCACCAAAAGCTCAGGGTTCGATACGAAGGCTCGCGCCAGGGAAAGCCGTCTTTGCTGGCCGAGCGACAATTGATGGGGGTAGTGCGCCTGCTTGTTTTCAAGCCCGACCGTTTGCATGACACGCTCGGCTTCTTCGGTGCCCGCGCCCGTGACGACCGTAAGATTGTCCAGCGCCGTCAGCCAAGGCAGCAATGTTGGCTCCTGGAAGACCGGTGAAATTCGCGCTGGCGCCCTCACCTCCCCTTCGAAATCATGGTCGAGACCGCTGACGATCCGTAATAGCGTCGATTTGCCGATCCCGGACGGCCCCGTGATCGCCACGGTCCTGCCTGACGCGACATCGAGTGCGATCGACCCAAGGACCGCGGTGTCGCCGAAGCGCTTTCCATCGATACGAATGTGCACGGCGCGATCACCGAATGCACTGTCGCTCATGCCGATCTCCACCGGTTCGCCGCGGTTTCGACCGGGCGCATGACGAAGGCTTCGACACACAGCATGACCAAGACGAAACTGATCGCATAAACCAGCACCATCTTCACGTCGAAAAGCTGGAAATACAGGTGGATCTTGAAGCCGACGCCATTGGATCGACCAAGCAGCTCCACCACCAGAACGATCTTCCAGATGAGCGCGATGCCGGATCGTGCGGCGGCGGCGATGTAGGGCGCCAGTTGGGGCAGAAGAATATGGCGTAGGCGTTTCCAGCGGCTCATGCGGTAGATCGAGGCTAGCGCATCGAACTGCGGATCGAGCGCACGGGCGCCTTCGCGCAGCATCACCGTGACCAGAGGGACTTTGTTGATCGTCACCGCCGCGATGGCTGCGGCCTCGGTGAGGCCGATCCAAAGATAGGCAAGAACGATTACCACGAGAGCCGGCAGGTTGAGAAGAACGATCAACACCGGATCGAGCAGACCGTCGACGGTACGGTCTCGCCCCATGAGAACGCCAACCGTGATGCCTATGGACATGGCGAGGACGAACGCCGCGAGCACCCGCATCAGCGTAATGCCGACATGATGAAGCAGCTCACCCCTGATCAACTCGCCGCCCATCGCCGTCAGAACAGGCAAAGGAGCAGGCAGCAGTGCCGGATCGCCCGCGACCGTGGCGGCGATCTGCCACGTGGCGATCAGCCCGAGGAGGGAAACGAAATAAAGCGACGACCGGCGCAGCCGGTCAGTTGCCGAAACTGACAAACACGCCCTCCGGCAGGCTGGTCGCTTCGCCCACCAGTTCGGCGCCGCCCAGTTCGCTCATCACCTCGAGAACCTTCGCGGCGGCTTGCCGGTCTACGGCTCCCGGCGCGGGAATGCCCGCGATGAACCCCTCTTTCAATGCCTCGAATTCCGCATCGGCCTTAGCCCGCATGAGAGGGCGTATGCGCTCCCACGCCGTGGGATCGTTCGCGAGCTTTTCCTTGGCGGCGCGCGATGCCGCCGCAAGCCCAGCCACCAGATCCGGTTTATCGCGAAGCATATCGCCCTTCACGACATAGCCCAGAAGCGGCATTTGCGGATCAAGGCCGAGCGCCTCGGCGGCTTCGGAAACGGAGACCAGCGAAGTCAGGCCTTTCGTCTTCATCTTGGCCGCAAAATGCCAGAAATTGATGCCGGCATCGACCTCCCCGGAGAGCGCAGCCTTCATGATCAGTGGCGGCGCGCCAAAGACCTGCTCCGTTTCGGCCAGAAGATCGAACCCGTATTTCTGCTGGGCATAGGCGCGCATGATGAGCCAACTCTTGTCGACCGGCCCGCCTGCGATACCGATTTTGGCGCCCTTCAAATCCGTCAGATCGTCGAAGCCCTTGTCCGGGTCGACGAGCAGATCGCCTACGGATCTGGAATAGGGAATGAAGACGTAATCCCTGCCGGCGGCCCGCTGGCGGGCAACCCAGATCCAGTCGGCGACGACGATGTCGGCTTCTCCGCCCTGAAATGCGATTCGGGTGGCCGGGTTGCCGGCCATTCCCGCCACCTCCAGCCTGAACCCGTTTTTCTCGTCGAGGCCGTAATGGCGGATCGTGTCAAGCTCCCAGTTCACCGTACCAGATTGCAGAACGGCAGCGCGAAGGGTTTCCGCCGCTTCGACCGCTGGCGATAGAAGGGTAAGGCTGGCCGCCGCAATGGCGACGAGACGCTTCAGCTTCATGATCATATCCTCCCTTGACCCGTCGCAGGCTGCGCACCGGATCGATCAACTCCCGCCCCATGAGAGTATAATCCCGCCGGAACCGGAAGCGGTACCTTAGTGCACACCTCAGCGAGAGCAGTCGCATCGGCATAGCAAGATGCTCGCTTTGCTTGGATCGTGCGCGGGGCAACTGGGGTCTGCACCTTGGTACAATAGCCGTCCGGCGCAATTCGACTTAGCGTTGGGGAAGAATACGGTACGCTCCGTTTTCAAGGGTGCCTCCGGGGAGGACCACGCACCCGTCGAGATGCACTTCAACCTGGGAGGAACCTGATGAAGAAGAGCTTCATTCTGGCGTTCGCCGCGATGCTGGCCAGCAGCACCGCCTATGCGCAAGACGCTACGGAACCGGCCAAAGCCGCCGATACCGAAGAGACGATGGCGACCGAAACCAAACCGGTGACGGAGGAAGACCTCGCCAACGACACGCAAACGACCGACAATGTTCTGACGAACGGTATGGGCCGTCATCTACAGCGCTATTCACCGCTGTCGACGCTTAACAAGGACAATGTGCAGAACCTCGTTCCCGCATGGGCCTTTTCGCTCGGTGGCGAGAAGCAGCGCGGCCAGGAAACGCAGCCGCTCATCTATGACGGTGTCATGTATGTCACCGGTTCCTACTCGCGGCTCTATGCCATCGATGTGGAGACCGGCAGGGAACTCTGGCAGTACGATGCCCGTCTGCCCGAGGGCATTCTGCCCTGCTGCGATGTCATCAATCGCGGAGCGGCGATCTTCGGCGACAAGATTTATTTCGGCACGCTCGACGCCACTCTCGTCGCTCTGGATATGAAGACCGGCGACGTGGTCTGGCGCGACCGCATCGCCGATTACCGCGCTGGCTACTCCTACACCTCAGCACCGCTGATCGTAGACGGGCTCGTCATCACCGGCAATTCCGGCGGCGAATTCGGCATTGTCGGCGAAGTGCAGGCTCGCGATGCGGAGACCGGCGATCTGGTCTGGACCCGTCCGGTGATCGAAGGTCACATGGGCACGTTCAAGGGCGAAGAAAGCTCGATGACGGGCGAACTGAATGCCACCTGGCCCGGCGACATGTGGAAGACAGGCGGCGGCGCGACATGGCTCGGTGGCAGCTACGATGCCGAGACCGATACAATCGTCTTCGGCGCCGGCAATCCCGCTCCCTGGAATTCCTGGCTTCGCGGCGCAGGCAATCCAGAAGGCAACGAAGGCGACAATCTCTACGCCGCATCGCGGATCGGCATGGATCCGGCGACCGGCGAGATCAAGTGGCATTATCAGACCACGCCCCGCGAAGGCTGGGATTTCGACGGCGTGAACGAAGTTGTCCCATTCACCGATGGCGAAGGCAACAAGCGATGGGCGACGGCAGACCGGAACGGCTTCTTCTACGTGCTGAACCGTGAGGACGGCGCTTTCGTCAACGCCACGCCGTTCGTCAAGAATATCAGCTGGGCCGAAGGGATCGATGAGAACGGGCGTCCGATCTTCAACGAGGACAACCGTCCGGGCAATCCGGCGGCGGCTGCCGATGGCGGCAAGGGCGAGGTCGTCTTCTCCGTCCCGTCCTTCCTTGGCGGCAAGAACTGGATGCCGATGGCCTACAGCCAGGATACCGGCCTCTTCTACGTGCCGTCCAATGAATGGGGCATGGATATCTGGAACGAGCCCGTCTCCTACAAGAAAGGCGCGGCCTATCTTGGTTCCGGCTTCACCATCAAGCCGATCTTCGAAGATCATATCGGTTCGCTGAAAGCCATCGATCCGACGAGCGGCGAGATCAAGTGGGAATACAAGAACGACGCCCCGCTCTGGGCGGGCGTGATGACCACCGCCGGCGGCCTTGTCTTCACCGGTACGCCGGAAGGGCAGTTCAAGGCGTTCGACGCCGATACGGGCGAAGAACTCTGGAGCTTCCAGACCGGCTCGGGCATCGTTGGACAGCCCGTGACCTGGGAAATGGACGGCGAACAATATGTCGCCGTCGCGTCCGGCTGGGGCGGCGCCGTGCCGCTCTGGGGTGGCGAAGTCGCCAAGAAGGTCAACTACCTCAATCAGGGCGGCATGATCTGGACGTTCAAGCTGCCGAAGCAGTTGGCCTCCCAGCAATAAGCTCTTTCTCCCAAGCGACTTGGAGGCGCCGCAAGGCGCCTTCTTTTTTGCGTCTGCCGAAAAAGGCGTGAGGTCAAGGAGGCGACTGGCCGGACGCCTTCAGAGATCGATGGAGAAAACCTCTTCGTGACGATCCTGCGCCACCACGCGAGATAGTTTGCAGGCAGCGGCCAGCGCTTCGATCTCGTCCCGGCCGGATGTCAGTGCCAAGGCTGTCGAGGCGGCGTCCGCCGTCGCCGCGTCCTCCGCAACCACGGAGACGGTCTGCCAGTAGGGTGGCGAGGCGTCGCCTGTAACCGGATGCAACAGATGTCCGCCGCCATCGGGAAAGAGAAAGGCGTCGTGGGTCGAGGTCGCCGCCGCCGCATCACGCAGCGCATGATGGCCGATCAGATCGCGCCCGTTCGATATACCGAGACGCCGCGTCCGGCCGCTGGCGCTGAATTCGCCCGCATCGATCAGCACATCGTGAATCCCGTGGGCCGCCAACGTTTGACCGATCCGGTCGCAGGCGAACCCCTGGGCGATACCGTTGAAGGTGATGGTCGCCCCTTCCGGTGGTGCAAGAAGGGTTCGCCCCTCTACGCGCAGATCCCGCCAAAGGGTGGACGAAGGCGGTTCGGGTTCGTTCCTCATCCGCGCGGCGAAACGGCCTTGCACGGCCGGGTCGAACAATCCACCGGTCCGCTCATGCATTCTGGAGACGATCTGGCGGAGCCGGCCGAACTCCGGCGACATCTCAAGCCGTCCCGTGCAGTTGAACAGGCTGATCTCGCTCGCCGGATCGTAGATCGAGAACAATGCCTCCATTCGGCGCAAAGTATCGCGGGCGGCCGCGAGGGCGCGTCGCGCATCTTCATCATGGCCATCAGCGCCACCGGCGATCTCGATGCGGCAGTCTGCGCCGAGTGCGCGTCCCTGCCAACTGACGGCGTGAACAGACGATGCGCTGCCCAGCCCCGCCATGCCGGCACCCGCGAAGATGGCGAGAAAGCGCCGCCGTGTAAGCCTTTCCCCATTCATGCCGCTGGTACCGGTTCGGTGGCGGATGACGGTTTGAGCGTGCGTTTCCTGCCCTTGGCCGCCAAAACCAGGGGAACGCAGCGCTCCGCATCGTCATGAATCGCGACGCAATCCAGACAGCCGAAACATTCGTCATATTCGATGCGGCCATCCTTCGCGATGGCGTTGTAGCTGCATTTGACCTTGCAGAGCTGGCAAGGCGTTCCGCATTCGACGCGCCGGTCGATCCATTTGCGCATGCGCAGCATGCCGCCGATCGCCATTACCGCGCCAAGCGGACAGAGATAGCGGCAGAAGCCTTTGAAGACGAACATGGAAAGGATGAGCAGTCCGACCGCATAGGCGACGTAGTACCATTCGCGGACGAAATAGGTTGTCACCGCCGTCTTGAAGGGCTCGATCTCGATCAACCTGTCGTTCAGGCCGGGCGCGAAAAGTGCGGCGCCGACCATGATCGCCAGCACGACATATTTTAGCTTGGACAGGATCCGGTCGTAGCGATCCGGCACGTCGATCTCCGGCAGACGGAGAAGACGCGCCAGTTTGGCCGTGAATTCCTGCATGGCGCCGAACGGGCAGAGCCATCCGCAGAAGACGGCGCGGCCCCAGAAGAAGAAAGCGACGATTGTCGCGAGCCAGATGAGAAGCGAAAACGGATCGTAGAGGAGGAAGGCGAGCGATTTCTGCTCGGCCACGGCGCGTGTCACGCCGAGCGGCGTGGCGACGGACAGTTGGCCCTGTCCCCACCAGCCGACAAAGCCTGTCATGACCGCCAATACGACCAGCCGGAACGTTGGAAAGTGCCGGTGACCGGCAAAGGCCCGCATATTGGGACCAAGAAGGATGAACAGACCGGCCAGCCCGACGCCGAGCGCGGCAAGATCGGTGCTGCGGTTCTGAACGGCCTGGAGCCAGACCGGCGGCGGATCGGGTGGACGGTCGACGACGAAGAACCGTTCGTCCGTCTGGTGCGGAATCGTGAAGTCGATCGTACCGATTTCCGGTTGAAAGGAGCCATGCTCGCGGATCGCCCTGACCGACAGCGTCCATTCGTCGATGGGATTGAAGCCGAGTCGCCGGTCGGTTCGCAGCACGAGAGCCGTGCCGGAGGGGACGTCGGGCTTCAGATCGATCAGGAAATCGGCGTCGCGCAGGGCGATGGGAAGGCCGCCCTGTTCCGCCGCGATCAGATCGGGGCTGGTGTTGCGGACGAACGCGTCGCCGATCAGGCCGTGGCGTCCGGCTTCGATGAGCAGGATCGGTTCGTCATGCTCCGACACTTCACGAAAATTCTGTAGTTCCCTAAGGGTGCTGGAGGCCAGGACGGCCTTTGCGATGGCGGGCGGGCCGATATCGACCACCCATAGATCGAGATAAACGCCATCCGGATCGCCGACCGCTTCCGGGTCGTCGTCCTCCCAGATCGTTCCGGCATAGGCCTGCTGAAGCTCGGCATTGGTAACGATGCGGCGGCTGGCCAATCCCTGTTTGACCAGATCGTCCCAAGTGAGGTCTTCCTCATAGGTTAGGTCGGGTCTGGCGGCGGAGGATGTGCCGACGCCCTGCATTTTCTCCCGAGCGACCGAGAAGGCTGCGCCGAGAATGGATTCATGCGCGATCCGGACGCTGGCCGTCGCCTTGGTGACGCCATCGAGATAGACGAGCGATGAGCCTTCGCTGGACGCGCCGTAGGGAACACCGACGACGAGCGTATCGGTGATCGAGTGTCCCTTGTACTGGCTGACGAACTCGCGAAAGGGCGTTTCGCCGAGCCCGGATACGAAGATCGGCTCATTATGTTCGATCAGGTCGACATCGATGAAGCGGCCTTCGGCCGTGACCTGAACGAAAAGATTGATCGGCACGCCTGAAAATCCCGGCAAGGGCGCTCGCGGCACGGAGGCGAATCCATAGCCTGCGACGCGTCCGTCCAGATTGACGAGCTCCCAGCTGCCCTCGGCGAATTCCTCGCCGAGACTATAGGGTGGCTCAATGAATCTGGAGGCCTCGTCCGCCGTGAACGCGGCGGCCGCGACCTGCGGCGCAGCCATTGCCACAACGATGATGAAAGCGCGCAGCACCTCCCGGAACAGCGTGCGAAGTCTCCTCTCCATTCAGGGAGGATCACACCAGGTCACAGGCTTTTCAATCGACAAAGCAGCCAAATCGCCTTGTACTTTAGGACATGGGGCAAGGCGAAAGGGTGACTGGGAACGGTTCTCGTTTTGCGGCTCGCAACCGAAAATTGAACGTCGCGAATGGATGTCCATTGCACACTACCGTGGCATGATCGACGCGCCGATCTGCACGCCAAGCGCACAACGTTCAAGCAGCCGCAATACGGTCGTGTAACATCGATGCTGACAATTCCAATTCTCGTCAGGGAGGAACAGCGAAACATCATGTCCTCATACTCGCATGGCTTTTCGTCGGTTGGGCGTCGCGTCGGCGATGGTTACAACAGCCAGAATGATCAATCCAACGCCCGCGAGACGGACATCTCTCATTCCCGCGCCATCGCGACAAGGGCAGGCAATGCTGGCTCCGAGCCATGTTTGGAGTTGTGTTTCTAATCCTGTCCAACCCCGGTCAGATCCGAGTAAGAACGCTCGCCACGTGTGATTTGCCGTTTCAGCACGTTCTTTGCTGATTTCATTTTGCCGTCGGACAGATGCGTCGCGATCGCCGCATGTTCCTCGAACGATTTCGCCGTACGTTCAGGGCGTTTGGAAAGATGCGTCCGCATCGTTCTAACGATGTCGCTGACTTTTCGATATCCCTCCCGCAGGTAACTGTTGCCGCAATGTTTGAAAAAGGCGTCGTGAAAATCTGCGTCCAGATCGAGATATTGGTCGAATGCATCGGCCATCTGGGCCTTTGACATTCTGCCAACAATGTCCCCAAGCTCATCGAGAAGTGCAGCGGGATTTAGGTCGATCGCCTGATCCATGGCTGCTGTTTCGAGGATCAGTCGAAACCGGCAGAGCTGTACGACGTCTTCTTCGGACAGGCTGAAGACAAAGGCCCCGCGCTGAGGAACGATCTGGACCAAACCCTGAAGATTCAGGGCGGCTAGGGCTTCGCGGATCGGTGTTTTGCTGATCCCCATAGCAATCGACAACTTCACTTCCGGTAGCGGCTCGCCCAATCCAAATGTGCCCCGGAGAATACCTTGCCGGATATGATTTTCAGCGATTTTACTTAAGGAATCCGGGCGTTTAATCTGTAATGGATCGGCCATATTCGCTTTATCCTCCAGCATCCTCGAAACGAGATAGGACACCTGCCCTTGATTTCTACATTGTATCTGATATGTCAGATTGAGGGTAGGAATATCGCTTACAGTCAATCCTTGGGAGGATACCTTGTTCAAGAACTCTACACTCGCGCTCGGCGCCGCAATGGCCGTCGGGCTTACTTTCGCAGCATCCGCTGAAACGGTCATCAAGGTTGGACACGGCGCCGCCGAAGCTTTTCATATGCACCGGGCACTCGTGAAATTCGAAGAACTGGTCGAGGCTGGCTCGAACGGTGAGATCGATGTGCAGATCTTCCCCTCCTCGCAGATGGGACCCGACCGTGAGATGATCGAAGGTGTCCAGACCGGCGTTCTCGAAATGGCCATCCCGCCTTCCTCCTTCTTCGCAGGCTGGGACCCCGCATTTGCGGTTATCGAACTTCCCTACATGTACGCATCCAAGGACATTGCCTTTGACGTGCTGGACAGTGAGGCAGGCGAGGCAATGCTGGCCCGGGTCGAAGATCAGGGCCTTGTAGGCCTCGGCTGGCTGGAACTGGGCGTGCGCAACGTGACAAACAATGTCCGCCCGGTCGCTTCGCCGGACGACCTCGAGGGTATCAAGCTGCGCACGATGAAGGTGCCCGCCCATGTCGCGACTTTTGAAACGCTTGGGGCCAACCCGACGCCGATGAATTTCGGCGAGGTTTATTCCGCGCTCCAGCAGGGCGTCATCGACGGTCAGGAAAACCCGCTTGCGATCATCACCTCTCAGCGCTTCTACGAAGTGCAGAAATATCTGTCGACCACGGGGCACGTCTTTGCCGTCTATATGCCTGTGATTTCGAAGCCATTCTTCGATGAGCTTTCTGCCGAACACCAGCAGTTGATCCGCGAATCGATGGCGGCAGCCCGCGCTTATCAAGCCGAAATCGTCGCTGCCGAAGACGCCGCGCAACTTGAAGAGATCCGCGCGTCCGGAGTTGAGGTTCTGGAATTGACGGCGGAGCAGCGCAAGGCGTTCGCCGACAAGACCGAAAGCGTGCGCCTGCAGTACCGCGAAGAAGTTGGCGCAGAGGCCTATGACGCCTGGGTCGCGGCAGTGGCCGCAGCGAGCGGAGGCTGATCTTCGGTCTATTCAACCAATAAGGGCACTCGCGCTAGGCACGGTGCGGGTGCCTTCTTCGTTTCCGGGGAGGTATACGATGTCGGTTATCAGGTGGGTAGATTTGAACGCAGAAAAGGCTTTGGCAAGCCTGTTGCTGGCCGCGATCGTCTTATTGATCTTCGGCAATGTGTTCATGCGCTATATCATGAACGCCTCTCTCTCCTGGGGCGAAGAGCTGACGCTTTGGTTGTTCGTCTGGTTTGTCTGGCTCGGCATCAGCTACGCCTTTCACACGGGCGATCATGTGCGCATTACAGTCTTTCGGGACGTGCTGGGCGAACGGGCTCGGCTTTATGTGGATGCCGTGATCGCGTTGCTGGTGCTCGGCTTTCTCCTTGTTCTCACAGTGGAATGCATCAAGCTGATCATGATGCCCTTCGTCGCCAGCCAGACGTCGGTCGTTCTTGGGCTGCCGATCCCGATCCTTTACGCCTCGGCGCCAATCGGAGCAGGCCTGTCCGCCATCCGCGTTGTCCAGCATTTGATACGAACCCTGCGGCTCATCGCAGCCACCAAGGCGTGAGGGCTCTCCAATGCTTGCGACGACCCTTTTCCTGACGCTGCTTGCCCTTCTGCTCTTCAGCGTGCCGATCGGCATCTGCCTGGGCCTTGCAACGATGATCGTGATGGTCTTCGTCGACGGTACGCCGCCCATGGTGCTACTGGCCCGGTCAGTGGTGACAGGTGCGGACTCGTTTCCGTTGATCGCCGTGCCGCTTTTCATCTTGGCTGGCGATCTGATGCAGCACGGCGGCATGTCTCGCCGTCTGGTCGATTTCGCCAATGCGCTGATCGGCCATATCCGGGGTGGGCTGGCCTATGTGAACGTGCTGGCCTGCGTGTTCTTCGCGGCAATCTCCGGGTCGTCTCCGGCGACCGTGGCGGCCATCGGATCGAACATGATCCCCGAGATGGAAAAGGTTGGCTACACACGCAAGTTCAGCGGCGCGTTGACAGCCTCCTCGGGCATGATCGGCGTGATGATCCCGCCTAGTATCCCATTCATCATCTATGGCGTCACAGCCGAAGTTTCGATCGGCAAGCTGTTCCTTGCCGGTGTGGTGCCCGGTATTCTGTTTGCATTGATGTTCATGCTGGTTGCCCGGCTCCTTCTTCGCCGTGAAACGACGGTTCAGGAATCGACCACCGCATTTTCAGGCGTGGGTGTCTGGCAGAGTTTCCGTGCTTCAATATGGGCGCTTCTGGTGCCGGGTATCATTCTCGGTGGCATCTACAGCGGTATTTTCACACCGACCGAAGCCGGCGCTGTCGCCGTGGTGTACGCCGCCATCATCGGTATCTTCGTTTACGGCGATATCACCGTCAGAGACCTGCCCAAAATTCTGGCGGGCAGCGCCAGAACCAGCGGTACCATTCTGGTGCTCGTGATCATGGCTACCGCTTTTGGCAGGCTGATAACCCTCGCCCGAATTCCAACGGAGCTGGCCACGACGATCACCGGCCTGTCAGACAACCCGATCGTCATCCTGTTCTTGATCAATGTGCTTCTGCTTGTGATCGGAATGTTCATGGAGACGATCTCGTCGATCATCATCATGACGCCGATCCTTCTGCCGGTTGCCATTGCCTTGGGCGTCGACCCGATCGTCTTCGGCGTCATTCTCACGGTCAACCTGGCCATCGGGTTCTGCACGCCTCCGCTGGGTGTGAACCTCTTCGTGGCCAGCAGCATCTCGAAGGTCTCCATCGAGAGCCTCAGCCGAGCGATCCTGCCCTTCTTCGCAGGCATGCTCATTCTGCTGATGCTTATCACCTATGTGCCGGCAATTTCCCTGGCTTTGCCATCTCTTTGGTGACCCGCCCGACGTCGCAATGCGCAATGCAACAGAATTGGAGGATACCGATGGATCTGGACTTGTCTTGCCCATCGATAGAGGACCTTCGGAACGCAGCGCGCAAACGCATCCCGAAATTCGCCTTCGAATATCTGGACAGTGCGACCGGCAGGGAACTGGGACTGAAGGTCAACCGGGACGCGCTCGACGCCATCGGTTTCATGCCGAGCGTTCTGTGCGGCCGAACCAAGGCGGAGCTTCAAACAACACTTCTGGGACAAACATACGATCTGCCGTTCGGGATGGCGCCCGTAGGCATGTCAGGGCTGATGTGGGCCGGGGCGGAGCGGATTCTGGCGCAGGCCGCTGTCGCACACAACATTCCGTTCTGCCTGTCGAGCGTCGCGGTTGCATCACCCGAGGACGTCGCACCCTTCATCGGCAACAATGGCTGGTTCCAGCATTATCCTGTCAATTCGGGAGACCTACGTCGAAAAATGCTGCCACGCATCAAAGACGCAGGATTTCACACGCTGATCATCACCGTGGACGTGCCAGAGGAGAGCCGGCGCGAGCGGCAGCGACGCGCCAATTTGACCGTCCCGCCCAAGGCCGACATTCGTACGCTGGCTGGAATGGCATCTCGGCCTGCCTGGTGTCTTGCGCATCTGCGTGAAGGCGTCGTCCCGAGGATGCGGTTCTTCGACGACTACATCCCTCAGCGAGGTCGGGAAAGCTTTACCCATGCCGGCGCTTTGATCCGCGGCATCCCAGATTGGCACTACCTGCGCGAATTGCGTCAGGAGTGGGAGGGACATCTTGTCGTCAAAGGCGTTCTGCGGCCAGACAACGCCAAACGAATGGCAGAAGAAGGCGTGGATTGCATTTGGGTGTCAAACCACTCAGGGCGTCAATTCGAAGCGGGACCGGCCGTGATCGAACAATTGCCGAAAATCCGTGATGCTGTCGGACCGGATGTGCCCCTCATCTACGACTCCGGTGTGGCCTGGGGGCTGGACGTCATGCGCGCTTTGGCCAAAGGCGCCGATTTCGTCATGGTCGGACGGGCATTCCAATATGCCGTCGCAGCATTCGGAGCGCGTGGCGTCGATCACCTGATGCATATCCTGAAAGCCGACATCGAGGCCAATATGAGCCAGCTTGGGGCCGAAAAGATCGACGAATTGGCAGGCTACCTTCTGGAGAGCGACTGATCAGGCTGCCAGTGCGCAGCCGATCAGAAGCGCTCGTCAGTTTTCTCTCCGAGCAGACCGTCCACGATCAGATCGGCCGTAGAACGCGAACACGCCATCGGCAGGTCGTAGACTGTCGCCAAACGGGTCAGCGCCTTGACATCGACATCATGGGGCATGGGTGACAATGGATCGACGAAGAAGATCAGCGCATCGAGCTCGGCTTGGCAGATCATGGCGCCGATCTGCTGGTCTCCTCCGAGGGGACCGCTTTTCAGACAGGTCACATTCAGTTCCGAAAAAGCCGTCTTGATAAGGCTGCCGGTCGTCCCGGTCGAAAACACATGCATGCCCGATAGAGGGACAAGTTGAAGGCCGACCCACTCTACGATCTCGTCTTTTCGCGCATCGTGGGCAACAAGCGCAAACCGCGGGGTCCTAGCGGATAAACTGGTCAACGTAATCTTCCCCAAGACCGGCTTCGGCAAAGTGCTTGCGGCAAAGATCGATCTTGGTGAAAACGTCTTCGTAGCCGGTCACACTGCCCCAGGGATCGACGTAGCACATCACGCCGTTCACCTGGAAATAAGTGATCATTTCCTCGACATCGTCCGGAACGACCAGCGTATGCGTTTCGCCCGGCGGCTCGTAGACATAGCCGCCCTCTTCGGCGATCCAGTCATGTTCCAGATAATGCCATCGGCCTTTCAGAACGAAGCCGTGGACGGGCTGCGGGTGGCGGTGGCGCGACAGGACACCGGCCTTGCGCACCTTCAAAAGATTCATCCAGTAGCCCTGCGATCGGTTCAGACAGAGCGGACGGAACCATACGTTCTTGGCCTGCGGCACCCAGAGCCGGTCATCGCAATCCGCCGCGTTCGGGATTACGATCTCCGCTTGCGCGTCCCTTGGGAACGGCAGCTGGTAGGGCATACGGCTGGTATCTTCGGTCATATCGGTCTCATCACATTGCCAGATAGCCACCGTCGACCGGATAGACCGAACCGGTGACAAAGCTTGCATTTTCACTCAGGAGCCAGTGAACAAGCGCGCCGACCTCCTCGGGCTTTCCCCACCGTTTCATCGGCGTGCGCGCCATGATCGCTTCGGTTCGAACCGGGTCTTCCCGAAGGCCCTCAGTCATCTCTGTCTCGATCCACCCCGGCGCGATGGCGTTCACCCGAATGCCGTCTTCAGCCCAGCGACCCGCCAGGGCTTTGGTCAGTTGCGCCACGCCACCTTTCGAGGCGGAATAGGCAGGCACCAATGGCCCACCAAAGGTACTGAGCATGGAGGCGGTATTGACGATTGCGCCGCCCGTTTCGGCCAACAAGGGGTGAGCCGCGAGGCAGCATCGCATCGTGCCGGTCAGGTTCACATCGAGAACCTTTGTGAAAACATCGATGTCGTATTCCTCACCCCGCAGCAGAATACCCGCGCAGTTCACCAGAGCGTCGAGCCGCGTAAGGCCGCCGAACAGGCCATCGACGGAATTTTGATCGGTGACATCCAGGGATCTCACGACCATCCTGTCGTCAGGTGCAAATGCATCCAGTTCGGATTGCGACGCAGATGCCGCGATGACGGACCAGCCCTCATTGGCGAGCCATTTCGCCACACCCACACCGATCCCACGTGTGCCTCCGGTGACCACCGCGCTCTTCATTCCAGGTCCTTCAACGCATCGGTGAAGGCGCGTGCGCGCGAGCCGATATCCTCCAGCGTATAAACCGGTTTGAACAGAGCCGATCCCAACCCGAACCCATTCACACCCGCAGCATGATACGGCGCCATATTATCCGGAGAAATTCCCCCGACTGCTGCGATGACCGCCTCCTGGGGCAAAACTGCGCGCATGGCGGCGATAGCCCTGGGCGGCACCATTTCAGCCGGGAAAAACTTGAGAATCGAGGCCCCGAAATCAAGGGCGGAAAATGCTTCGGATGGTGTCATGACACCCGGACACCAATACAGGCCCCGCGCGACTGCGGCGCGTCCGACATCTGGGTTCATATTGGGCGAAACGATGATCCGCCCGCCTGCATCTGCCACGGCTTCGACTTGCTCGACGGTCAACACAGTGCCTGCGCCGACGATAGCCTGAGCGCAATGGCGCTCCGCAATCCGACGGATGGACTCAAATGGGTCTGGAGAGTTGAGCGGCACCTCGATAATCCGGAACCCGGCCTCGATGAGCGTATCAGAAACCGGAAGAGCATTTCTCGGCTCCAACCCTCGCAATATCGCAATCAAAGGGTTTGCTGCGAATGCCGTTACAAGGTCGATCATCCCAGCAACCCCGCTGCGCGCGCAATCAGAAAATGGCCCTTGGCAACGATGTCATCCGGCGCACGACGACTCTTGAACCCTGCGGTACGAAGAGCGCTTTCGTAGCGGTCCGACAAATCATGACGCCCGACGATGGTGATCGTGCCGGCATCTTCGATATCGCGGGTCGTAGCAGCAACTTCGGCGCCGATCAGTAGGCCAGACATGTAATCAGCCGTGGCGACCTTGGCAATTTTACCCATGAGCGGGAGTGTCCGCACATGAAACAGGTTGTGCAACAGGTTCGACCCGCCATCGAGGCCCGCGGTTACACCCATCTCGAACGCCTCTTCACTGAATTCGCCGTCTTCCATCAGGGTTCCAAGGATCGTGTGCTCCTTCAGGACTGCGAAAACCTCACCCGTCATGTAAGTCGAGAAGTCCTTGATCTTCCCGTCCGCAACCTGGACCCATTTGCTGTGTGTGCCAGGCATCACGAACGTACCTTCGTTCAAGCCGAGCGCCGACGCGCCGATGATCTGCGTTTCTTCGCCGCGCATCACGTCAGGTCCCCCCGCGTGTTCGGTCGAGGCGCCCGTCACAAAGTGGATGAAGGTCCCGCTTGCGACTTCATGCGGCACCAGAGCCTGCGCAAGATCGCTGGCCCCAAGCGGCATTTCGGCATAGGGCGTTTCTACCCAGCCATTCCGGCTGGTGATCATGCCGGATGCAAGGATCGGCAGCTTGGCCTGGGCAAGCCAAGGGCCGACGAGACGATCGAAAACCGCCTCAAAGCCCTGTCCCGCAACCTGCATGATACCATCGGGTGACCAGACCCTGACGATGACCTCGCCTTCCGCGCCGATGAGAAAGGCGCGAAAGGACGACGTTCCCCAATCGATACCGATGAGGGCCGGCTCAGATACGGCCGAATTCATTCAGAAGATCCTCGACTGTCTTGCCTTTGGCGACCCATTCGCGCGTTGCAACTTCGCGGTCGGCCTGCTCCTGAGCGAGTTTCACGACCTCTTCAGCAATCCCGAGCGGCACGACGACGACACCCATCAGATCGGCAACGATGAAATCGCCCGGGTTCACCACGACACCGCCGCATGCGATGGGTACGTTGATCGACAGCTCTTCCTTGCGGCCCGAGAACATGGTGTGGGTCCCACGCGGCGTGATCGCGCGGGTCCAGATCGGCCAGTTGATGTCTTCCAGCTCGTCCGTGTCGCGACCGGCGCCGTCCACGATCATGCCGCGAATACCGCGGTTCTTGGCCAGGCCGCCCATCAGCCCGCCGCACACAGAGGTGTTCAGATCGCCGCCCGCATCGACGACGATCACGTCGCCCGGCTGGCCCATTTCGAGCGCCTTTAGCGGATCCACCAAATCCCCTTTGGACAATTGCACCGTGACGGCCTGCCCCGTGACCTTGGACCGAAAGGCCGGCTTGATGGCGCTGTCCATGACGCCGGTGCGATACTGCACATCGGCAAATATTGCGGCCGCTGAATAGGCCTCAAGCACCTTGTCGAACTTCGTCAGGAGTTCTGGATTGCGTTCGAAGTCATTGAAGACTCTCAGCTCGTTGCAGGCTTCTGGCATTTTGGTTTCCTACTATGCGGTTGATACGGCCAATGCCTCGGCATTGACGGTGTAGTCTGGTCTTTGTCCGGTGAGCACCTTGGCCACCTGCGTGGCCGCGGTGACCCGCGCCGCGTGAATGGATTGCTCGGAATAATAGGCGGCGTGCGGTGTCACCAGGACGTTGGGCAATGTGAAAAGCGGGTTGTCGTCCGGTCTCCAGTTGGCCCGTTTTGCCGGCTCCTCTTCGGTGTCGTCGAGACCGGCTGCGGCCAGGTGCCCTTCGCTCAGCGCACGAAAAAGCGCCTTGTTGTCGACCGTGGGCCCGCGCCCCGTATTCACCAGGATCGCGCCAGGCTTCATGGCGGCGAACTCCGCATCCGACAGGAAGTGATGCGTGTCCGGGGTCATTGGCGCCTGCATCAGAATGTAGTCGGATCGAGCCAGCAGATCGGCCTTGTCCACCAACTCGACACCAAGCTTTTCGGCGACTTGGGCTGGCAGAAACGGGTCATACGCGATGACGTTGACCCCGAATGCTTGCGTCCGGGTGACGATTGCTTGCCCGATCTTTCCCAGCGAAACGACACCCATCGTACGCCCGCGCAGACGATAGACGGGTTCGCCGCTTTGCCATTGCCAGACCCCGGCATGTGTTGCCCTGTCATAGTCGGGCAGCTTGCGGGCAAGCGCCAGCCAAAGGGCAACAGCGTGATCCGCCACCTCTTCGGTGCAGTAGTTCTGGACGTTGGTCACAAGGATGCCTTTGTCAGTCGCCGTCCCGACATCCACAATGTCGACACCCACACCGTAGCGCGCGATGACTTCGCATCTTTTCATCCGCGTGATCGTTTCCTTCCCGATCTTGGCGTATTGATTCATCATCGCAGCGCAGTGCGGTGCGACATCAAACAGGTCTTCCTCACACTTGGCTTGAAGCGCGATGACTTCGGCGCCTGCGGCTTCCAGTATTTCGGTCTCAACGCTGACATCGCCAAAATCGTAATCGGTGATGACGACCTTTGGTTTGTCCGCTCTGGGTATGACGTTAGCGCGATCAGTCATAAGCGCCGGCCGAATACGTCAATTCGTAAGAGTGGCTATAGAGCTCGAAAATGTTGCCGAACGGGTCTTCCATATAGACCATCCGATAAGGCTTCTCGCCGGGATAATACTTGCGCACCTGCTTCATGCGCTGCTTGCCGCCGAGATTTTCGATGATCTTGATGCGCCCTTCCAGATCCTCGTCCTGCACACAAAAATGGAACAGTCCGCGGCGCCAATACTCGAAGGGTCGTTCCTCTTCGACGGTTTTGGGAAACTCGAACAATTCGATTCCGACACCGTCCCCCATGGAAAGATGCGCGATCCGAAACTTGCCCCACCCTTCGCCGAAGACATCGTCGCACATCTGACCGATGGCGCTGTCGTCGTGCAGAATTTCGGTGGGCTCCATCAGGACGTAGAGATCGAATGCCTTGGAATAGAACTCAACCGCCTTTTCCAGATCCGGAACCGTGATGCCGATGTGAGAAAATGTAAGTGCGACCATGAGAGGCTCCCTTGCGCAATTGTCAGAGAATGTTGCGAACAATGCCGCCTTCAATCCGGTGTGCAGCGCCGTTGGAGGCGGTGCTGGCCGAGATCGTGACGATCATTCGAGCGACTTCGTCGGGTTGGACGAAACGCTGGATCAGTGAGGTTGGCTCATCCGATTTGAAGTAGTTGTCTACAATGGTGTCGAGCGGCTTGCCCTTCTGATCGGCAAGACCGTCGAAATAGGCTTCGACCCCTTCGGTCCATGTCGGGCCGGGCAGAATGGAATTGACCCGCACCTTCGTACCCTTGGTCAATTCTGCCATGCCGCGGGTCAGACCTAATATGGCAGTTTTTGAGACAGAGTAATGGACCATCTGGGGCAATGGTTTCACGGCCGCTTCGCTGGCCATGTTGATGATTGACCCTTCCCCCCGTTTCAGCATGGCAGGCAGGAAAGTCCGGCTCATCCTGACGGCGGACAGAACGTTGGTATTGAAATAATGGAGCCAGTCCTCATCGGTGAGCTCTTCAAAGGGCTTCACCGAGAAGATGCCAACATTGTTGACCAAAATATCGACTTCGCCCTGCGCCTGCGCAAATTCGGCCAGCGAAGCCGCATCGGCAGTTTTCGTCAGATCGGCGGCAAAACCTTTAACGTCGCCGAGCGACGACAGATCGTCCACGCAGGCCGCTGTTTCCGCTTCGGTCAAGCCGTGCACAATCACACGCGCGCCTTCTTCGAGGTAGAGTTTTGCAGTCGCCTTTCCGATCCCGGATCCCGACCCGGTGACCAGAACCAGCTTGTCTTTCAGTCCCAAATCCATATCAGGTCACCTCCCTGCTGCTGGCCTTTGCGGATGTTTCACGACGCCCGAACGCGCGGGGCATGAGGGCCGAGATTTCCGCGCGCCACATGTCGATGCCCACTGCCAGCAGGATGATGAGCCCCAGTACGATACTTTGCACCGAGGACGGCGCGGCATTGAGGTTGAGGCCGTTCTGAACGATCACGATCGTCATCGCCCCCATGAAGGTGGCCAGGATATTGCCGCGCCCGCCCGCCAGACTTGCTCCGCCGACAACAGCGGCGGCAATCGCCTGCAACTCCAGAGTCTGGCCATAATTCGGTGAGCCGGAGTTCAGCCGCGCCGACATCAGCACCGCGCCCACGGCCGTCATGAAACCCGCAATGACGAACGTGATCGTCTGAACTTTCTTGACATTGATCCCCGTCAGAACCGCCGCTGCGGGATTGCCGCCGACCGCGTAGATTTCACGTCCAAGCCGGGTGAAGTTCATAGTGAACGCTGCCAGACCGTAGAAGAACAGAAGATAGAAGAATGGCAGCGGGATCCCGGCGAGCTTGCCGTAAAAGATCGGCTCCAGCGCAGGGTCGAGCGAAAAGATCGGTGAACCGTTGTTGAAGGTCAGCGCCAGGCCGCGGAACGCGATCAGCGCGGCCAGTGTGGTGATGAATGACGGGATGCGCCCGTAGGCCGTGATCAAGCCAAGAAACAGGCCGAATACGCCACCCGTCACCAGAATGAGCGGTAGGGCCAACACAAGCGGAATACCGACGAACTTCAGCATCTGCGCCAATATCATCGTCAGCAGCGCCACCATCGAGCCAGCGCTAAGGTCGATCCCCGCAGCGAAGATCACGACCGTTGACCCGATGGCAATCAGCGCGACGATGCTGACCTGCAGAAATAGATTCGACAGATTGCCGGGGTTGAGGAAGCGATCGGTCGTCAGAGCGACGATGACCGCCACAATGATCATGGCCGCAAAGGGCCCGATCAGTTGGGTGTCGAAAACCCGCTTCATGCGAAAGCCTCCTCTTTCGGGGTATCTGCGGTTTCGGCGGATGCGCGCACGAGCGCGTCGTGAGACAGCTCCCTGGCAGAGACGATGCGCCGGATCGCGCCATGCTGAACGACGGCGATCCGATCGCTCATGGCCAACAATTCGTCATGGTCGGAACTGATCAGGATGATCGACTTGCCGGCGCGTGTGAGCTGGTTGATCAGGCGGTAGACGGCAATCTTCGCGCCGATGTCGATCCCCTGGGTCGGCTCATCCAGGATCAGGACCTGAGATTGCGAGAACAGCCAGCGCGCGATGACGATCTTCTGCTGGTTGCCTCCGGACAGCAGGTTGACGGTTTTCTCCTCTGCCTGGGGAGAGATCTCAAGGTCCCGAATCAGGTCGCGGGTCGCCTGCGCCTCGACCTTGAGGTTCAGGACTCCGAAACGCGACAGTGCGCCGAGCGAAGCGGCCGTAATGTTGCCGCTGGCCGAAAAATTGAAGAAGAGTCCGTCATATTTCCGATTTTCAGGCACCAGGGCGATGCCGGCCCGGATCGCGTCGATTTCGCTGCGAAACCGTACGCGCCGGCCATTCAGAAGCAATTCGCCCCGGATGAATTCGTCGGTCCCGAAGATCGCTCGTGCTATTTCGGTGCGCCCCGATCCAAGAACGCCGCCAAGGCCGAGAACCTCACCTTTCCTCAAATCAAACGAGGCGTCGGCGACGCCGGATTTCGTCGCGATTCCGCGTGCTTCCAGCACCACTTCCTCAGACGCGTTGTGCTCCTTTGGATAATGTTCGCCGACATCCTCGCCCACCATCGCACTGACGATCTGGGCTACGTTGATATCCGTCTCGCCGCTGGCGCGGACCACGCGCCCGTTTCGAAGGATCGTAACCTCGTCTACGATACGTTCGACTTCATCGAGCCTGTGCGAAACATAGAGAATGGCGGTACCATCCGCGCGCATGTCGCGCAGAAGCTGGTGAAGGCGCTCGATCTCATCTTCGCCCAGCGCAGCCGTGGGCTCATCAAGGATGATCATCCTGGCCTTCATCGCGATCGCCTTTGCGATCTCGACAAGTTGTTGCTCACCAACCGAGAGGCTACCCGTGATCGCCTCCGTCGGAATTTCAATATTCATCCCGGCCAGAACCGCCGCTGCATCGGCGTGTATTTTCTTCCAGTCGATGACCCCGAACCTCGTTCGTGGCATATTGCCCAGAAAGATGTTCTCCCCCACCGAAAGCGTGGGCACGATCGAGAACTCCTGAAAGACCGTAGCAATGCCAAGTTCCCGCGCGGCCTGGGGGTCTGAGATCGTGACCGTCTTGCCCTTGTGCAAAATCGTGCCGCTGTCTGGCTGTTGCACGCCGGACAGAGTCTTGATCATCGTCGACTTGCCGCAACCATTCTCGCCCAACAGTCCGTGGATCGAGCCCGCCATGAGCTTGATACATACCCCGTCATTGGCCAGAACGCCGGGATAGGCCTTCGAGATATCGACGAATTCCCAGAGGGGCGTCGTAGCTGCCATCATCATAGCCTCGCCAGGTTTGGGGAGTTTGAAAGGCGGGTGAATGCTCCCCGGCGATGCAAACGCGCACCGCCAGGGAACCGGGAGAACAGTTCAGTACTCCTTGGAAGGCTGGGGGAAGAGCTTCTCGGGCTCCTGCAACACGGCGATCGCGCCATCCTTGTCCTCGATGGACGTGGGGGTCTCGATCCATCCGCCTGGATAGCTGCCCTCAAGCGCATCGAGCGTGGCATGCATCGCCGCCTTACCCATCAGGAACGGCGACGTGTTGACGGTCGCGGTGACGTTCCCGGTGGCGATTTCTTCAAGTCCCGAGGTGTCCCCATCATTCCCGAGCAGGACGATATCGGAGCGGCCGAGCGCTTTGGCCGCATAGGAAGCGCCGATGATCATGTAGTCGTTGGCCGCGAAGATCATGTCGAGATCGGGATGGGATTGCAGAATATCCATGCCGGCGGTGTTTCCGCCCTCGACATTCCACTTGCCGTCAATAGACACGACCACATCGAAGTTTTCGTTGCCTTCGATACCGTCAAGGAAACCGCCGACGCGTTCGGTCGAGTGGTAACCCGGCTGGCCTTCGATGACGCCAACCTTGAGCGGTTCATCGCCGTAATTCTCGATCGCCCAATCGGCCAGCTTGTGCGTGCCGTTGCGCTGCGAATATCCCACGACGCCATGAATGGGTGTCGGGAAGTTCGGGATGTCGGAATTGATCATGACGACAGCGAGGCCCTTGTCCACCGCCTGCTTGAGCAGCGGGGCCGCGGCAAACTCATCATGGGTGCCGAATATGATCGCGTCCACATCCTGGGTCAGGACGTCCTGAATCATCCCCATCTGCCCGTTGATGTCGGCGCCGGACTGGGGAGCGAGCATGAAAACCTCCACACCCTCTTCCTTGGCGACCGCCTTGATGCCCTCGCCGATGGCAATGTAGTAGTTGAACTCGGTTGCCGGCGGCATGTAGGCGATCCGGAACGTCTCGTTCTTCGGTTTGATCGCATCGATGGGCGCCTGAGCGCCGTCAGCCAGCGGAACCGGCGTCGGGTAGTCTTCAGCGTGTGCGACAGAAGCCAGCACAGCAAAGCCCACGATAAGGGTCGTATTCATCAGGTGTTTAAGCATAGTCTCCTCCTCCAGAATTGAATTGCTTATCCGTTGAATGGCACGTCGATCACGCCGCGAATTCCGGGTTTCACGGCGAAAAGGCCACCCGATTCCAGTTCTTTCTCCAGTGCGGCTTCGTCGCTCATCAGCCGCGAGGTCGTGATGAAAAGCGTGTCGAGGTCGGGGCCGCCAAAAGCACAGCAGGTGGGCTTCCAGACCGGCACATCGATCATGCGGTCAATCGTGCCGTCCGGAGCCACGCGCACAACACGGCGGCCTTCCCATTCGGCATTCCAGACACCGCCTTCGGCGTCGACACAGGACCCATCGGGCAAGCCGGGTTCATCTTTGAATGAGGCGTGAACGCGCCGGTTCGAAACCGAGCCCGTTTGTGTGTCGTAGTCATAGGCCACGATTTCCCGATCCGGGGTATCGGCAAAGAACATCGTGGAGCCGTCCGGCGAGAAGCATGTCGAATTGGCGCAGGAAACCTGACCGATGATTTCCTGCACCTTCAAGTCGGTATCGATGCGAATGACCGACGAGTCGGGCTTGCCTGACACTTCGTTCATGCCACCCACAATCAGCCGCCCCTGACGATCGGTGCGCCCATCATTGAGCCGCGTCTGCGGATTTTCCGGCTCGAACCGGGTGACGAGGGATTCTTCTTTCGTGAGCGGGTCGAACAGAACGACGCGATCGGCATAGGCAACGATCAAGCCCCCCGAAGCACGCGGGGCAAAACAGCAAACGCGCTCCGACATTTCGTGCGAGGCGCTTTGCGAAGTTGCCGGATCGAAAGACCAAAGCGCGCAGCCTTCGATGTCGGTCCACCAGACAAGCCCGTCTGAAGGGTTCCAGAAGACCCCCTCCCCGTGCTTGTTCTTGCAGTCGACAATCAGCTCTGCACGCAACAATGTAGCCTCCCGCACTCACGTTGTGATATCTGATATACCAGCTTGCCTTATCTGGTGTATCAGATAATCTCAGGCGCGCAACATATTTTTTTGGAGACTTTCACCGATGCCTCTTGAGAGACCTAAATCGCTTCGCGAACTGGCATTGGAGCATCTGAGGAACAGCATTATCGATGGCTCTTTGAAGATGGGCCAGGTTCTATCGGAGAGGAAAATTTCCGAAGAACTGGGCGTCTCGAAATCTCCGGTACGCGAGGCGCTGGCGCAATTGCGTGATGAGGGACTTGTAAGCATCGAGCCTCAAAAAGGGGCTCGCGTGTTTTCTCTATCCGAACCGGAAGTGACCCAGATTTGCGACTTCAGACAGGCGATTGAAACAGCGGCGTTTGAATTGGCCTTGTCGCGTGACCCCGACGGCTTGGCGCGTGACATGCGGCGCGTTGTAAACGACATGGAGCGTGAACGCGCGCGAGGTAACGAGAAGGCATACCTTTCCCTCGACACCTCATTCCACCAGTTGATTTTCGAACACGCCCAAAACGATTATCTGACAGCAAGCTACACGCGCTACATCGGCAAGATTGCGGCCCTGCGCACCCATTTGTCCAAGCTCCCGAAGCACACTGAACTGTCCTTTGACGAGCATAAGAAAATCGCAGTCTCCGTGCGTGAAGGGGATATGGCCAAGATCAAATCCCTACTCAAGGAACACATCGACCGGACGCGGCAAGCCTACAAAAGCGCCGCGATCGTTCTGGAAGCCGCTATTGCTTCTTAAGGTCAAGACCGGACGATCAAATAACAAAGTCTTCTGAAGGGCGGGCCAGGCCGGGTCCGCCCTTCTTCGACCCGTCGGCTTCTCCAATCTGGCGGATTGACATCTGATATCTCAGATGTCAATTATCGCTTAGGAGGAGTTGTGCATGACGTCAGTATCAGGTCTGGAAGCGCCCGACGCGCAGCCGCTCATTCAGCTGAGTGGGGTCGGCAAGAGTTTTGGGACGAACACTGTTCTGACCGGTATCGACTTTGCATTGAAGCCTGGCGAGGTGCACGCGCTCTGCGGAGAAAACGGCGCTGGCAAATCTACCTGTCTCGGCCTGCTCTATGGTCTTCATCAGCCAACCGCCGGAAAAATTCTGCGTGATGGCATAGAGCAGCGGATCGAGAGCCCGTCCCACGCCCAATCCCTTGGTATCGGCTGCGTTTTTCAGGAACTCAGCCTCGCAGGCGCGCTTTCGGTTGCCGAAAACATCTATGCCGGGCGCGCCCCTACCCGATTGGGCGTGGTCAACTGGCCCGAACTGCGCCGACGCGCCGAGACGCTATTGGCGGAGTTCGGTCTGGATATCGACGTTTCGATGCCGGTCGACAGCCTTCCGATAAGTTCCCGTCAAATTGTTGAGATTGCCAAAGCTCTATCGCTGGACTCCCGCGTGCTTCTGCTGGACGAGCCGACGTCAGCCCTGGCCCCCGACGAAGTGGACGCGCTGTTCGACGTGCTGCGTGGGCTTACGAAAAAGGGAATTGGCATAGTCTATGTCAGTCACCACATGACCGAGATTTTCCGGATTTCGGATCGCATCACTGTTTTGCGAGACGGCCGCCATATCAGCACGTTGCCAGTGTCTGACACCTCACAGGAACAGGTCGTTGCCGAGATGATCGGCGGAGCGCATCCCGGCGATATCAACCGTTCGGGCAAAGCGAGCGGGGAAGAGGTCTTGAACGTCAAGAACCTCTCCCTGCCCGACCAATTCGAGGATATCTCGTTTTCAGTAGGAGCCGGTGAAATCATCGGCATGGCCGGGCTGATGGGGGCCCGCCGCAGCGAGATCGTTCGGTCCATTGCCGGCTTGATGCACGGCGCAACCGGCGAGGTGTCGCTTCATGGAAAGCCGGTCAAATTTGCATCCCTGCGCCAGGCGATGCGCGCGGGAATTGGCTTTGTGCCTGAAGAGCGCAAGACGGAGGGCCTGTTTCTTCAACAGTCTCTCGCCAACAACCTGATTGCAGCCAGCCTGTCGGAACACACGGCCTTTGGGTTCATGCGCAACGAGTCGATCAAGGCGGCAAGCATGGCCGCCATCGATGCCTTTAATGTCAGGACACGCGGTATCGCAGAGCAGATAGGAGATCTGTCGGGCGGGAACCAGCAGAAGATTATGTTGGCCAAGTGGCTGAAGCGTGCCCCTGCCCTTTTGATTATCGAAGAGCCCACCAAGGGCGTCGATGTCGGGGCCAAATTCCAGATCCACACAGAGCTGTTGCGCTGCGCGGCCGAAGGCATGGCCATACTCGTCGTGTCATCCGACTTTCCCGAACTCGTCGCGCTTTCGACACGCATTCTCGTCGTCCACGAAGGCCGCTTGATGGGCAGTATCGTCGCCGCTGAGGCAACTGAAAGCACACTTCTTCAAATGGCCGCTGGAAACGCAATTCCTGTAGCTGCTTCCCAAACCTGTCATACAGGAGTCGCGTCGTGACCATGGCCGTTCAAGCCGATATCTCTGAAAAGCGGCCATTCTTTCGCCGTGTCCTGCAGGCCTTCGTCGATATTCGGGAACTGACGCTGATCGTCCTGATAGTCACGATCATCATCGTGATGGCGAACGTCAATCCCTATTTCTTCAGCTTTTCGAACTTCCGCGCCGTGGCCGTTGGCATGGCCCCGACAGCGATCATCGTCATCGGTATGGCAATACTGCTGGCATCCGGAGGGTTCGATCTTTCGGTCGGGTCGGTCATGGCCCTGTCTTCCACCGTTGTGGCGATGCTGCTTCTGACCGGCATGCCAATCCCGCTCGCGGTCATCTGCGGGTTGATCCTTGGCGGCACCGTTGGTGTGGTCAATGGTGTGCTGGTGACGAGCCTTGGCATCAACCCGTTGATTGCAACGCTCGGAACCATGTCGATCGCACGCGGCATTGCTCTTGTCCTGACTGAAGGTTTCTCGGTATCCAGCCTGCCGGCATCCTTCGGCTGGATCGGCAAAACCGATATCGGCGGCATTCCGGTGATCGTGATACTCACCGTGATCCTGGTCATTCTGTTTGATCTGGCCGTGCGCCACACCCGGTTCTTCCGTCAGGTCTATTTCATCGGCGCCAACGAAAAGGCAGCGGTGCTGTCGGGCATCAATGTCACCCGCGTTCGCATCATCCTTTACGCCCTTACCGGCATTCTGGCCGCTCTGGCGGGCGTCTTGCTGGCATCTCGGCTGATGAGCGGCACGCCAACGGCTGGCAACGGCATAGAGCTGCAGGTTCTCGCAGCAGCCGTTATCGGCGGGGCATCGTTACGCGGCGGCGAAGGCACGATCCTGGGTGCGTTTCTCGGCGTCGTGTTCGTCGCCCTGATCAACAACACGATGACCATGCAGGCGGTGTCGATCTATTGGCAAATGATCGTCATCGGCGGCGTTCTCGTCTCGGCTGTCGCTCTGGACATGCTGATCCGAAGCAAACGGGGCTGAACCGATACTTTACACGAACCGAGAACAACCAGCGATCCAAAAAGGAGATCACGATGGCTGAAATGGGTGTAAACCGGCGCAACTTGCTGACTATGGGCACCACGGCAGGCCTGGCCGCCGCATTCGGACTGCCCGTTCTGTCGAAGGAAGCCAGAGCGCAAGCGGCTGGCAAGGAATATGTTTTCCTTTCCATCGTCACGCAGGTGCCATTCTGGGTAGACTATCGCAACGCGATGGAGGACCTTGAGGACCTCATGGGCATCAAGGCGACTTTTACCGGCCCGCTGGATTTCGACACCGCCGCTCAGGCCCGCCAGCTCGACGAGCTGATTGCCCGTCGCCCCGCCGGCATTCTCATCTTCCCCGGCGATCCAGCCACATTGGCCCCCGGCGTGGAACGCGCGGTCGAAGCGGGCATTCCGGTCACCTGCTGCATCGGCGATATTCCTGACAGCCCCCGCTCCACTTTCCTTGGAATCAACGGTGTCCACGCCGGGCGTGTCGGTGGAGAAATGCTCGCACAAGCCATTGGCGGCAAGGGCAAGGTCATCCTCGGCACGTTCCCGGCGCCCTCCACTTTGGAACGGGTCGAGGGCTACAAGCAGATCTTCGCGGAGAAGTACCCGGATATCGAAGTGGTCGATGTGGTCAACGACAAAGCCGATCCGTCCTACGCGCCGACAGCCTATCTTCAGGCCATTCAGGCCAATCCGGATATTGTCGGCATCGGCGGCACCGACGGCGACAGCGGCAAAGGAGCTGCGATTGCCGTCAACGAGGCGGGTCGCAAGGACATCAAGATCGTTGCGATGGACCGCAACGATGACATGCTTCCTTATATCGAAGACGGCACGATCTACGGTGCTGTCGCGCAGAAATCCTATCTGGAGATCTTCCTGGCCTTCCATATGATGCACTGGCAGAACACAGATGCGCTGAAGGTCCTGCCCGATTGGAAAGCCGCTGGGATCAATCCACTTCCCGAGCGGGTGGAAACCGGGGTGATGAAGATCACCGCCGAGAACGTCGCGCAGTTCAAACACGGATGATCTGCAATCCCGGCGCAGCCAATATGCGCCGGGACGCCGCGGGAGAAAAAGCCATGTCGGACAGATGGGCTGTGTTGCAGCTGCAGATGAATGATCTGGATCTGACAATGCTTCCCGGTATTGGTGGCCGCCTATGGGACGTGACGTTCCAGGGACGTTCCCTGCTTTTTCAGAACCCCGATCTTGACGGTCTGCCCATCGACGAAGCGAACCTTGCCGGTTTGCCGACCCGTTCCCCTCAATTCGGCTTTCCTCTTTGGGGCGGCGAAAAGACATGGATCGCCCCGGACACGTCATGGACGGATGGAGCACCGTATCCTGCGCTGGACAGTGGGGCCTATCAGGTCGCGTCGAGCAGCGATGACCATGTCGAAATGACCAGCCCCGTCTGTCCGATCTGCCATCTGGCGGTGACGCGCCGCATTACTTTGAAGACAGCGAATTCATGGACGATCGACCATGCCGTGACCAACCATGGACACTCTCCCCGCCTGACAGGCATATGGTCTGTCATGATGATCGATGCGCCCGCCAGGATCGGCGTCGCCATGGAAAATCCTACCATTCATCCTGTATTCGGCAGCGCCGGACCGTTGGTCTCCCGTTATCGAGGTTGCGTCGTCGCGAATTGCTCCAGGAAACAGGAATTCAAAGTCGGATTGCCAAATCCGGGCGGTGAAACCCTGATCGGCTTTGACAAAGGCGAGTTGTGGATGATGTGCTCAGTTCCCAAAGCGGAGCAGGGTGACCGATATGCGCATCGACATCCGGTCGAAGTCTTCAATTCAGGCGATTATGCCTACTGCGAGGCCGAATGGCATTCGCCGGCGGTCAAGCTGATGCGAGGTGACACCCTGAACTTTCAGCAGGAGTTTCGAATCTGGACGGACGAGGACCCATCGGATGCGCCAGAAAGCATCATAACACACGAGGAATTCCAGTCGTGCATGTCCTGATCACGGGCGCCGGCGGTCATTTGGGCCGCAAACTGTTTGACGCGCTGGAAAGCGATCCCGCCTATGAGGTTTCCGGGATCGACATCCGACCTGTCGATCACCCGAACATTCATAAGGCAGACCTGTCCGCACACACCACCAGTTGGATCGACTTGCTGAAGGATGTCGACGTCATCGTGCATCTTGCCGGCGACCGGGAACCGGCCGCCACATGGCCCTCGGCGATCAAGCACAATATGGACGCGACACTTTCGCTTTATCACCATGCAGCCGCACAGGGCGTCGGCCGCGTGGTTCTTGCCAGTTCCAACTGGATCCATGGCGACAAGAGGTTCACGCATGACGCCCTCAACAGTGCGACGCCACCGGGCCCCGTGAACGCCTACGGAATGTCGAAGCTGTTTTGCGAACGCACAGGCGCTTACTTCGCCGCGCATCACGGCCTTTCCGTTATCTGTCTACGCATCGGCTGGACGCAATGGACACATGATAACCAGCCCGGATCCCATATGGCGATGGGCCGGTGGGGTCAGGAGATGTGGTTGAGCGATCGGGACTTTTTGAGCGGGATGCGCGCGGCGATCGACGCCAAGGATGTGTCTTTTGCTGCCTTGAACCTGATGTCGGACAATCCGGGAATGCGGTGGGACATCGAAAAGACCAGACAGTTGATCGGCTACGATCCACAAGATGGGAGTCCTGCAAAGATTTCACCGACTATTGCCCTGAAATCCGCGATGAAGGAGTTCTTCTCCTTCCGGGTTCCAAGGTTTTTCGAGACCCGACTATCGGATTGGTAAGCCGCACAACCCGAAAGCTGTCACGACGTCTCGTCTTTGAAGGGCGTTGAATTGGGCTGGGCCTGACCAGCGGTGGGCCGAGGAGGGAGATCGCGGAAGATCTGGGGATCGGACTTTCGACGTTGACGCGATGGCTCAGTCGGGAGCGGGATGCCAGTGAGCCGGTCGAGGCTTCGGTCGACATGCATGCCGAGTTAAAACGGTTGCGACGCGAGAACGCAGTGCTGAAACAGGAGCGCGACATCCTAAAAAAAGCCGCAGCCCTCTTCGCGAAAGACGCAAGTCGATGAGCTTCGCTTTCATCGAGGCACAGAAGGCCGGCTTTCCCATCAGCTGCATGTGCCGTGTTCTGGGCGTCTGCCAGAGTGGGTTCCTCACCCGGCTTGTCAGCGTCAGAAGCAGGATCTGGTCTGTCTTGCCCATATTCGCACGGCCTTCACCCTGTCGAACGGCACCTATGGCCGCCCGCGGATGCACCTGGATCTCATCGACGACGGCCACCGGATCGGGCATCACCGAACGGTCCGTTTGACGCGAGAGAATGGCCTCGTGGCCCGTCAAAAGCGGCGGTTCAAGCGGACCACGGACAGCGAACACGCCTGGCCGGTCGCCCCGAACCTGCTCGCCCGGGACTTCGAAGCCGAACGGCCGGATCGGAAATGGGGCGCCGACATCTCCTACATCTGAACGGCGCAGGGCTGGCTCTATCTCGCGGTCGTGCTCGATCTCCACTCGCGGCGGGTTGTTGGCTGGGCAGCGAGTGATCGGCTGAAGCGCGGCCCTGCGCCGGAGCTGATCTGGCCGATCGCATGGCAAACCCGCCAGCAAGCCGAAAACGGCATCGCCAGATACATCGACGGGTTCTATAATCCCGTCAGGCGACATTCATCGCTCGGCTTTCCAAGCCCCATCGCCTTCGAGCGAAAGGCCAAGGAAGTGAGCTAGACGCTCTCCGTTAAATCCGGGCAAGTCCATTGCCGTCTCATGCGACAATCGATGGCAGCTCAGCGTGCTGGTCGATTGCCGCATGGGCGGGTTCTGCGATCGGCGTTTAGGAGTCCTGCACCCCGTATCCCGCGAACATCCGGAACGTGTCGTCGATTTCCTCTTTCGACAGTAGCACGGGTTCACCCATTCGCCGCGCCAGATAATATTGCCGGGCGATGGTCTCCAGTTCCACGGCGCGCCATATCGCCTGCTCGATCCCCATTCCGCCGGCGACCATGCCGTGATTGGCAAGCAGGCAGGCCGTGCGCTGATCCATCGCATCGACCGTCATTTTCGCCAGTTCGGGCGAGCCGAAGGTGTGATAGCCGGCACAGCGCACATCCATGCCGCCAAAGGCCGCGATCATATAATGGCAGGCCGGGATCGGCTCGCGCAGGATCGCAAGCGCCGTGCAGTAGGTCGGATGCGCATGGACGATTGCCGACATGTCGGGGCGGTCCTTCAGCAATTGCCAGTGGATGCGCCATTCGGTCGACGGCTTGAGCGGGCCATCCCACTCATGCTTCATCTCGCCGCTCAGATCCATCGACGCGATCATCTCCGGCTTCATCTTCGCGTAAGGCGTGGCCGAGGGCGAGATCAGCATCCGATCCTCGTGGCGAATGGAAATATTTCCCGACGTGCCCTGATTCAAACCGCAGGCATTCATTTCCAGACAGGCGTCGATAATGTCCCGGCGGATATTGGCTTCTGTGGCCATGACTTCTCTCCTTAGCGTAATGACAAAATTTGGTAGGCAATCTGATGGAACCCGGCGCCACCTACGCGGTCGGCGATCCAGGACGGCGTGGCATCGAGACGGCCTTCGAAGGCGCGTACATTGGCGACGCCACAGGAGTTTTCGAAGAAACCGAACATCGGCGCGTCATTCGGACTGTCGCCGACGAAGACGATCTGAGCATTCGCATCGTCGATATTGACACCGAGAATATCCGTTGCGAACTGCCGTGACGTAGTGAGCTTGTCATATTCGCCGAACCATCCATTGACATGGATGGACGATATCTTGGCGATGGCGCCTTCCTCTTCGAAGATCGCCGCGATCCGCTCCACCTCATCATCGGAAAGCGCCGGTACGTCCTCGCAGAAATCGATTGCCAGATCGGCGAGGCGAAACGCCTGATCCGCCGAGATCGCCGCCCCCGGCACCTCGTTCTCCACGCGCTGCCTGATACGCTCGAAACGATGCGGATTGGTGACATGTTCTTCGACGACCGGATGCAGCTGCCGGATCATGCGATGCGCGTCCCAGTCATAGGCGTAATAGAACGCACCATTCTCGCCGACGACGCCCCTCACCGGCCAGAAGCGCGCGATCATGTCGCACCAGCCCGCGGGCCGCCCGGTGATCGGCGCCACGGCGATCCCGGCCGCACTGAGGTCTTCGAGGGCCTGATAGGCTGCGCCCGTCAAGCGTCCATCGGTCGTGATCGTGTCGTCAATGTCGCAAAACACCACCTTCACCGCGGCAGCCACGTCCCTCGGCATCTCGGCAATCGGTCGCATGGCTCAACCTTCGGCGGATGCAAGCTGCTTCAGCACACCGCTGTCGCAGGCGATATCGGCAAAGGAGAACCGGTCGCGCATCTCGTGAGCGTGGCTGACCGCCTCGCGGTAGAATTCTACTGGAATGCCAAGCGCTTCGGCCGTAATCGAACCGCCTGCCGCTTCCAGATATTTGGCCAGTCTTTGCGGGCCGACGCGCATTTCGATGCATTCGTCGCGCAGTTCGGGCCAGAGATTGCCGATCCGTTCGTTGAATGCGTCGGCGGCTTTCTGGTCGAAGGCCTTCTTGCGGTAATATTCGGCGCATTGCGCGGCGACTTCCGGGCCCATGCGGCGCGCCATATCCGCTTCGTCGATTTGCGTAGGGCCGACCTCGGGCGCCTGTTCGCGCGACAGGAAATGCTCCTGAAGACGCGCCATGGTCAGGGTAGTCACGCCGACCTGCTGTCCATGGGTAGAGCCGGGATGGCGCTCGCCCGCGAAACAGTCGATGTAATGGGAGATCTGGTGCTCGCCCATCGAACCGTGATTGGAGACGCCGGTGAAATTGATGCCCAGACCGCACAGGGTCAGCACCCGGAACAGCGTGCCGATGGCCTCAATGTCGCCGGCCGCGATGCCGCGGGCCTGCTCCATCAGACGAATTTCGTCAGGAATCTCGATCAGATAGGGCTCGTGCCGGTACATTGTGCCGAGCAGGCGATGCGACATCCACCAGTCGATCTGCGCGACGGACCGGCAGAGACAATCCCCGAAGCCGGCGGCGTTCAGCCAGGCTGGTGCGGCGGCGCAGACGTCCAGATCGACGAAGAAGCCGGCAGGCACCTGTGCTGGTAGCGAGACCTTCAGGCCGGAATCCAGTGTGATCGACGCCGTCGACGAGGTGTAGCCGTTCATCGAACCGGCAGTCGCAAAGACGCAATAGCGGCGACCGTTCTGCAATGTGGCGAATTTCGTCAGATCGTTGATCGAGCCGGAGCCGACCGCTACGGCCGTCGGGAACGGCTTCAGCCGCTCCTGCAGATCGCGCACGGTCGCCATGTCGGCGTGAGGATGGTCCAGAACGATCTCGGTCACCTCGCCGATCCCCCGCAGGGCCTTGGCGACACGCGCGCCCATCGCCTTGAAGGTGGCGGGATCGCACACGACTGCGAACGGTCCCTCGAAGCCGAGCGAACTGACCAGATCGGCCTCCCGGCCCTTCAGCGTCTCTGCGAAAACGATCTTGTCATAGGGCGCGGCGGGGTAGCGCTTGCCGGTCAGCGGGCTGATCCATGTGCCCGCGCAGATGTCGTCGATCAGTTCCGTCCAGTTGAATGTCGGGCTCGGCATGGGGATTCCCTTTGTCGCGTCGGGTGGCGTCATCGGCGCGACTTGACAAATGCATGTTGGTGATAGCATTTGTCAAGCATGCTTGACGCGGGAGAGCGACTTGGCAGCGGAACGGCGACTTCACTTCGCGGGCGATGTGATCCGCACGGCGGCCTGGCTCTATTACGGCCTCGGCAAGACCCAGAGTGAAGTGGCGGAGGCGCTGGGCGTCAGCCGCCAGACGGCGGCGGGCTATCTGGCCGAAGCCAAGAGCGCCGGCCATGTCTCCATTTCGCTGTCTCCCGATATTCTGGCGCACAATGCACTGTCCGAAGCCCTTCGGACCCGATACGGACTCGTCGCGGCACATATCGTGCCCTCACCGGAGTCGCAGGCGCAGGAGCGCCAACATGTCGGCCGCGCCGGCGCCGATGTGCTGGCGGAACTCGTCGAACCGGGCATGACCATCGGCGTATCGTCCGGGCGCACGCTGAGCGCGCTCGCCGATCAGCTCCGACCGTTCAGGCTCGACGATGCGGCGGTCATCCAGGTCTCGGGAAGCTCGATCGATCCCTCGGACCATTCGCCCGAAATCTGTGCGGCGACGGTGGCGACGGCGCTCGATGCGCGTTGTCTCAACCTTTTGGCGCCGACCTATCTGACGACGGAGGCGCTCTGTACCGCGCTCTGCGCCGAGCCGCCGCTCCGGCGCCATTTCGATATGGTCGCACGCTCCGACCTTCTGGTTTTCGGCATCGGCAACCTGTCGCCCGATACCGTGTTCGATCAGCCCGATTACCTCGATGACAGAACGCGGGACCATTATCTGAAGGCCGGAGCGGTGGGCATCGCCTTCGGCCGCTTCTTCGAACCGGACGGGAGCGAGACCGAAGGGCCGCTGCTCCAGCGCACCATCGCCATCGACTTCGCGACAGCCGCCACGATTCCGGTTCGGCTGGCCGTCTGCAGCGGCACACAGAAAATCCATGCGCTGCGCGCTGCGTTGTCGGCGGGTATGATCACGCACCTTGTCCTGGATACCGCATTGGCGAAAATGCTTGTCGGGGAGGAAGGAGATGGATGACGAATTCGTAATCGGTGTCGACAGTTCGACCCAGATGACCAAGGCCATCGCCTGGTCGCGAACGGGCGAGGCGCTTGGCGAAGGGCGTGCTCCGGTGGAGATGTCGCGCCCACAGGACGGCTGGTTCGAGCAGGACCCGGAAAACTGGTGGGCGTCCTTCTGCGAAGCGGTCCGGCAATTGGGGCAGTCCGTCGATCTGACGAGGGCCGCCGCGCTTTCGCTTTCGAACCAGCGGGAGACCATCGGCTTTCTCGATGCGGATGGAAAGCCGGTGCGCCCCGGCATGGTCTGGCTCGACGAGCGGGCCACCTATCTCATCGATGAATTCGCCGACCGGGTCGGCGCCGAAAAGCTTCACGCCATCACCGGCAAGCCGGTAGACGTGACGCCCCCGGTCTACAGGATGGAATGGCTGCGCCGCCACGAACCGGACATGCTGGCGAAGGCGGCAAAAATTCTCGATGTCAACGCCTATCTGACATCCCGACTGACCGGTAAGGCGACCGCCAGCTGGACCAGCGCGGACCCGTCCGGTGTTTTCGATCTGGCACGAAAGCGCTGGTCGCCCGATGTGCTCGATGCCCTCGGCCTCGATGAGACGCGGTTTGCCAGCGTGGTCGCTCCGGGCTGCAAGACCGGCACGGTCACGGCCGATGCAGCCGATGCGGCGGGTCTGCCGCAGGGTCTGACGATCATCGCCGGCGGCGGCGACGGCCAGTGCGCCGGTCTTGGCGGCAATGCCGTCCGGCAAGGCACCGCCTATCTCAATCTGGGCACGGCGATCATCGTTGGCGCCTGGTCCAGGGAGCCGCGTGTCTCGAAATCCTGGCGCACCATGTCATCGCCAACGGGCGATGGCTATTTCCTGGAAGGCGTGCTGCGGGCCGGTACGTTCTTCGTGGACTGGTTCGTGCGCAATGTCGCCCGCGGCACACCCGATGCCGAGACCTTCGCGGAACTGACCGAAGCGGCGGCCCGTCTGCCGATCGGTTCCGAGGGCCTGTTGGTCAGTCCCTATCTTTCCGGCTGCATGAACCCGCATTGGTCGATGGATGCGCGCGCGGCCTTTTTCGGCATGACGCCGCAGCATGAGCCCGGCCATCTCTATCGCGCCGTGCTGGAAGCCCTGACCGGCGAAATCGCCCGCTCGATCCGCGACATGAAGGCCGAGGGCGTGGAAGTCGACTCGGTGGTCGCCGTCGGCGGCGGCGCCGTTTCCGATTTCTGGCTCAAGATGATCGCCGACGCTTCCGGCGTTCCGGTGCAGATCTCCAGCACGATTGAGGCGTCCTCACTCGGGGCCGCGATCACGGCGGCCGTCGGCCTCGGATGGTATTCCGATTTCGACAGCGCGGCGGCGGCGATGACGTCGACGCGCGATGCGCAGGAACCTTCGTCTTCGACGCGCGCGCAATGGGACGCGCTGCTGGAGCGGCAGGGCGCGCTCAACCGGATCGTGGTGGAGCACAGCCGCTCGCGATAGCAGAAGCGGTCACGCCAGCGACCGCAGGACGTGCGTCGGCCTCAGGCCATCGTCGCGCGCCATGCGCCCGATATCGTCGGGGTGGAGCGCGGCGCTGATGCCGGTCAGAACGAGAGCCGACGACAGACCCGCGCGCCCGGCACCCGCTATGTCGTGATGCATGCTGTCGCCAACGCAACAGATGCGCCGGCCGGAGCGCAGTCCGAGAGCCCGTTCCGCCGCCTCGTAAATCTGCGGCCACGGCTTGCCGACATAGGTGACGCGGCCGCCCATCTCTTCATACCAGGCGGCGATCTGTCCGGCGCCGGGCTTCAGCCCGTCTTCCGTTAGCATCTGCAGATCGGGGTTCGAGCAGAGCGCGGCCACATCGCGCGCGACGAGCGGCTGAAGCATCGCCCGATAATCCGCTTCCGAAACACGATCTGCCTCGCTGCCGGCGATCAGCAGAAGATCGGCTTTCGCGGCATCGCTCGTCGGATGCGCGACGCCGCGGACCGGCTCGCTCCCGCGCGCTATGGTGAAGACGGCGCGGGGCGCCAGCGCCTCAATTTTGTCTACCGCCAGGTCACCGGAGGTCACGATCGCGGCAAAGAGCGACGGGTCGTAGCCGAGGCGATGGAGCCGCTCGGCATTGGCATCGGCGGTTCGGCCGGAATTGGTCACGAGGACGACCGGCTTGCCTGCCGCCGCGCAGGCACCGAGCGCCTCGACGGCGCCGGGATACTGCTTCTGCCCATCGTGCAGGACGCCATACTGGTCGAAAATGAAGCCGTCATAGCGCGTCAGCAGATTGGCGAAGCGGATCATGACACGCCCATTCTGGCAAGAAGCGCCGCGCCGAATGCGGCTTCCGCCGAAATCGGCTGTTCCAGATCGACCCCGAGCGCCATGGCCCTGATATCGGTCCACAACGGATTGGCCGCACCGCCGCCGACCGTGAAGATGCGGCTCACGGGCGGTGCGCCGAGCTCCGCCAGGCGTCGATAGCCGCTTGCCTCGATCTGCGCCAGGCCTTCCAGCATCGCTTTCAGAAACAGGGCATCGTCGTCGGGACGCGGCTCCAGGCGGGGCTGCAATTGCGGATCGTTGACCGGAAACCGTTCGCCCGGAGCAACCAGCGGATAGTAGTCCAGATCGGTCGGCGGCGCGGCTGACTGCCCTTGCGACAGCGCCTCCATCTCGTCGGTCGAAAAATGCTGCGCAAGCACGCGGCCACCGGAATTCGATGCACCGCCCGCCAGCCACAGCCCCAACAGACGATGCGAATAGATCCCCGATGCGCGGTCTTCGATCCGCCTGGCCGAGAGCAGCTTCAGGGTCAGCGTCGAGCCGAGCGAGGTCACGCCATCGCCCTCCCGCCCGGCCCCGCTTGCCAGAAAAGCCGCGCAGCCATCGGTCGTCCCGGCGATCACCGTCGCATCGGCCGACAGGCCGAATGTTTTCGAAAGCGGGCCTATAGCGGGGCCGATGGGCGTGCCCGGCTCCAGCACGGTCTGCGGGAGCATCGCGGAAAGGCCGAGCGCTTCGACCTCTCCGGACCAGCGCCGGGACTGCGGGTCGAAGCCTGTCTTCAGAGCGTTGTTGTCGTCGCTGATGCCGAACTGGCCGCTGAACTGGCCGGACAGCCAGTCGGCCTGATGGACGATGAGGGCGTGCGGCGCGCGACGTGCCAGGTGGAAAGCCCGTCCCGTAGCCATGCCCGCCAAATGGCCGCACTGGCGGGCCTCGAGCGCGGCCAGCGTTTCGGCATCGCCGATCGCCTCGTCATACATCAACGGACCGGCAACGGGCGCTCCGTCGGCGCCGACCGCCAGCATCGTGCCGGATGTGCCGTCGACGGCGACGGACACGGTCTGCGAAAGGTCCACCTCCGCGGAAAGCGTCAGCAGCACGTCCGTGAGGGCGGAGAGCCATGTCGATGGCGATTTCGGATCGGCGCCGAAGCGCATGGCCGCTTCGCCTTGGACATCGCGCGCATCGTCGATGACGATGGCCCGAACCCCGGACGTTCCGATGTCGACACCGAGATGAAGGCGGCCGCTCATCGGAGAAGTGGCCCGGTCCGGCCATGGCTACGCCCTGCCCCGGCAAGGACGCCTGCCGCCCGGCGGCTATTGCCGGACATGGCCGGCACGGCGTTCGGGTCCGCCGGCTTCAACGGACCATCGCCGCGACATTGCCGCCATCGACGGTGAGGATCGCGCCCGATGTCTTCCGCGCCTTGGCCAGATGAAGGAAGGCCTCGGCGACGTCGGTGCCGGTTACCTCGCGGCGGATGAGATTTCCGCGCATATACTCGTCGCTCGATACGCCACGCGCCCTGGCCCGTTCGGCCACGAAAGCGTCGGTCAGAAGACCGGTGCGGATACGGTCGGCATTGACCGCATTGGCGGTGATGCCGTCGGCGCCATGTTCGATCGCATATTGACGCACCAGGGCCATCAATGCCGATTTCGATGTGCCGTACGGCCCGAAATCGGGACCCGGATTGAGCACCTGCTTGGTGACGTTGAAGACCAGCGCACCGCCGGTGCCCTGCGCCCGCATGACCGTCACGCAGGCGCGCGCCATGTAGTGATGCGACCAGTAGTTCAGCGCAAAGGCCTTCTGGAAGTATGCATCGTCGACCTCTAGCATCCGGCCCTGAAACGCCGCGCCCGCATTGGACACCAGAATGTCGACGCCGCCAAAGGCCTCGACGACCTTGGCGACGGCGGCATCGACGGCGGAAGGATCGGTGACGTCGCAGACCACCGGCATCGCGCCGATCTCTTCCGCGACCCTGGCGACGGCATCGCTGTCGATGTCGAACAGCGCGACCTCGGCGCCCTCTTTCCTGAGCATGGCCGCGGTTTCGCGACCCAGCCCGCTTGCACCGCCGGTGACGATGGCGACCTGGCGGTTCAGCGGCTTTTCGACCGCCTTGGCCAGTTTCGCCTGCTCCAGCGACCAGTATTCGATGTCGAACAGATCGTCCTCGGACAGGGTGACGAAGCGGCCGATGCCTTCGGCCTTGGTGATGACGTCGACGGTTGCCTCCGCGATATCGGCGCAGATGCTGGCCTCCTTGGCCGTCTTGCCCACGCCGAAAAGACCGAGGCCCGGCACATAGACGATGCGCGGCACCGGATCGAGCTGCTTGAAGCCGCCGCCGGCCCGTGCGTTCTGCCGCTGGTAATAGGCAATGTACTCGTCCGCAAAAGCGGCGACCGCGGCCTTGAGATTTTCTGCGAAATCATCGCAGCCGGCCGGCGACGTGACCATGCCAAAGCGCTTGATCCGTATGGAATGGTCGGGCGCGGCATTGCCTCGCATGGCGTAGTCGCCGACGTTTTCGCCATCGACGAAATGGCGGATCTGCCCGGACGTGCGGAAGTCGAGCACCCAGCGGTCGGGGCGGCCCTCGATCTCGGTCTCGCGCGCCAGTGCGCCGCGAACGATCGGGGCGATCTCGGCCAGCGCCGCGCCGCCGGGCAGCGAGGCCCCCTTGAACGGCCGCGGATTGCCCCTGGCCAGCCTCTGTTCAGCGGCGTCGCACATGGCGATCATGTCGTCATAGGACTGACGCGGGTCGTCATTGAAGGTGAAGATGCCGTGGTTTATCAGGATCAGATGCTTGGCATCCGGCGTCTCGTCAAGAATGCGCCGCACCTCTTGGGCGAGCACGAAGCCCGGCATGACATAGGGCACGATGGTCGTGTCGGGGAACAGCTCGCGGATAATTGCCTCGCCATCGGGCTGATTGGTCAGCGAGATGATCGCATTGGCGTGCGTGTGATCGACATGCTTGTGCGGAATGATCGCATGCAGGACCGCCTCGATCGACGGGTTCGGCGCATAAGGGTCGAGCAGCATCCGGCGCTGCGCGGCGACCAGATCCTCGTCGGACAGGGCCTCCTTCCGCGCCAGGGCCGCCAGCGGCTGCAGCTGAACGGCGGGCAGGCCCGCCGGCTCGATCGAACCCATGTCCCAGCCGGAACCCTTGACGCAGAGCACCTCGTATTCATCGCCGAGCGCGTCGGTCATGGTCGTCTTGACCGAGGTGTTGCCACCCCCGTGCAGAACGAGCAGCGGCTCCTGGCCCAGAATGCGAGTGGTGTAGGTGCGGATGGCGAGGTCGGCGCTCACCCCCGCCTTGGCATAGTCGGCAGTCACACGATCCAGTTCGCACTGGTCCCAACGCGATTTCATGGTTCAGGCTCCGGACAGTGTTGTTGTGATGCGGTGGCCGCTCGATTGGTCGAAGATGTGCACCTTGCCCGGATCGACGGCGAAGCGCATGTCATCGCCCGGCACGCCCTCCGTGCTGCGCGGCGTCACGGCGACGAACTCCGAACCGTTGACGTCCAGATGCATCTGCTTGTCCGCACCGGTCTTCTCGGCGATCTTCAGCCGCCCGACGATCGCGCCCTCCTCACTCAGCTGCACATCGTTCGGACGGATGCCGCAGGTGACCTTCGTGCCGCCATGAGCCGCATAGCCGGCGGGCAATGGCAGGCTCACCTCGCTGTTCTTGAAATGCACATCGGCGCCATCGGAGACGATCTCGCCCTCCTGGCAATTGATCTGAGGGGAGCCTATGAACTCCGCCACATAGCGGGTGGCGGGCCGGTCGTAGAGATCGTCCGGCGTCCCCACCTGGACGATGCCGCCGCCCTGCATCAGCACGATCTTGTCGGCCATGGTCATGGCTTCGATCTGATCGTGGGTCACATAGATGGTCGTGGCCTTCAGCCGGTCGTGCAACTGGCGGATTTCGACGCGCATGTGAGCGCGCAGCTTGGCGTCGAGGTTCGACAGCGGCTCGTCGAAGAGGAACACCTTGGCGTCGCGCACCATCGCGCGCCCCATCGCCACGCGCTGGCGCTGGCCGCCCGACAGTTCGGAGGGTTTGCGGTCGAGATAGTCGGTCAGGCTGAGGACCCGCGCCGCTTCCTCCACCTTGGCGTTGACCTCGTCGCGGCTCTTGCCCGCCACTTCGAGGCTGAACGCGATGTTCTCGCGCACCTTCATCGTCGGATAGAGCGCGTAGTTCTGGAACACCATCGCGATGTTGCGATCGCGCGGATGCACGCCATTGACGACCTTGCCATCGATGGCGATCTCGCCCGAAGAGATGGTCTCCAGCCCTGCCGTCATGCGCAGAAGCGTCGACTTTCCGCAGCCGGACGAACCGAGCAGCACGACGAACTCGCCTTCGCCGATATCGAGCGACAGCTCGTTCAGGACGCGCACCGTGCCGAAGTTCTTTCCGACGCTGCGGTATTCTACATTCGCCATCGCAATCGTCCCTAGAATTTCTGACGTGTGGGCGTGATGCAGATTTCCTGCACGAGCGCGTTCTGCGGTAGCCGATAGGCATTCAGGATGAGATCGCCGACAATATCGGCACCGATGCCGCCGCCCATCTTCACCTTGTTTTCCTTGTAGGCGGCGAGCGTCTGCTCATCGAGCACGCCGGACAGCACTTCGGTCTCGATCACGCCCGGCGACAGCACCAGCACGCGCACATCGTAATCCGACAGATATTCGCGCAGCGATTCGGAGATCGCGTGCACGAAGAACTTGGTGCCGCAATAGACGGTGTGATCCGGATAGACCTTGCGGCCGGCAATCGACGACATCATGGCGAGCGTGCCGGACCGGCGCTCCATCATGCCGTTCATGACGGATTTGACCGTGTTCATCACACCCTTGGTGTTGATGTCGATCATCTCGTCCCATTCCTCCGGCGGCTGGCGGCCGATATCGGCGAGCCTGGCGATGCCGGCATTGGCGAACATCATGTCGACGGGACCGAACTGCGCTTCGGCCTCGGCGACGGCCGCGTTGATCTGGTCGCGATCGAGCACATCGACCTTGCGGCATATGGAATTGGCAAGGCCCATCGCTTCCATCTTCTCCACCCGTCGCGCCATCATGAGGACGGGATGGCCGGCAGCCGAGAAAGCGCGGGCGGTCGCTTCGCCGATGCCGGAGCTGGCGCCGGTTATCGCAACAAGCGGTTTGTCAGTCATTTCAAAGCCTCGAAACGGATCGTTGAAAATGCGCGACGGCCAATGGGGCCGCCGCGCACCCTGGGAGGGCTATCAGCCGGCAGAGACGATCTTGTCGGTCGCCTGGGCGATATCGTCCATGGCTTCCTTCGCCGAGCTGTATTCGCCGGCGAAATATTTGCCGAGACGAACCGGGATCGTGTCGTTCGAAAGCTCCGCCCACTGCGGCAGATCGGGCTCCGAGCCCATATCCTTGGCGATGGTTTCGCGCACGACGTCGAGATGACGGGTCGTGCCGGCGCCGACGCGGCGATTGGCGATGATGCGCTCATCGTCATAGACGCTTTCGCGTGTCGGACCCGTTCCGCCGCCGAGCGCCGTGATCAGCACCTGCGTGTCGTAGCAGGTCGCCCACTGCATGAAGATCCATGCTGCGTCCGGCGCCTTTGAGTTGCGCGACACGGCGAGCGAGGACCCGCCCTGGTGGCCGACGCCCGGAATCTCGCCGAAACCGGTTTCGGAGACCGTCCGAAGCGCCTTCGGCTTGGGGCATCGCGCCGCTTCCATGAGGCCGGACACCTTGGTGGCGTTCGGATCGTCGAAATAGGGGAAGAACTCGCCCCATGACATCATCGTGGCCGCGACGCCCTGCGCCACAGACTGGCCCTGACCGTCCCATGTCCAGCCGGTCACGCCGGGTGGCATGGTGGTCTTCAGACGGTCCCAGTACTCCATGGCGGCAAGGCCGGCTTCGTCATTGCCGGAGAACTTGCGGTCCGGCGTGAAGATCGAGCCGCCATGGCCCCAGAGCCAGGCCGTCCAGTCGCATTCCAGCGAGTAGTGGCCGGACTTCATCTGGCCGGTGGAGCCGAACATGTTCGGGCCCATCTCCTCGGTGATGGCCTTGGCCTGCTCGTAATACTCCTCGAGCGTTTCGGGCGCCTTGAAGCCCATCTTGTCGTAGATGTCCTTGCGGTACTGCATGATGAAGATCGGGATGTCGTACGGCACGCCGACCCAGCGATCCTCATATTTCGCAATGCCGTCGACCAGCGCCGGCAGGAAATCGTCCATATTGTAGTCCGGCATGGCCAGATCGGGCTTTTCGGCCATCTGCTCGCGCGGGTCGAAGACGTCGCGCGAGACGGAGGCCGCCCATGACTGATCGATATAGTAGAGATCGTACGTGCCGAGCTGCGAGGCGATGTCGAGCGTCAGCTTCTGGAGCACCTGCTCCAGCGGCAGCACCTCGATCTCCACCGTCATGCCGGAAGCTTCCTCGAAATACTTCTTCAACTGGCTGTTGATGGCGTTGGATGGCGGGGTGGACTCCGTGGCCAGACGCAACGTCGTTCCGGCGAACGGCTTGGAGACCTCCTTCACCCAGGCCAGAACATCCGCGGACGGCTCGAGCGTCGGCGTTCCCGAGGCGGCGAATGACGGCCTGGGGCGCGCCATGCCGGTGCCGAACAGACCGGCGCCGAGGCCGAGCGCCGAAGCGGCCTTCAGAAAGCTTCTCCGATCAAGACGGCCACGGACATAGTCGTCGACTATCTTGGCCCTGTAGAATTTGCGGTCACTGTCTCGCATAACACTCCTCCCGTATGGTTGTTACAGCAGTTCATTGCTTGACAGAGCCGAGGGTGAGCCCCCGGACCAAATGTTTCTGGACAAGCAAGATGAACAAGAAGGCCGGAAGCATCGCCGCCGCGCCGAGCGCGGCCATATTGCCCCAGGCGGTTCCGGTGGACGTCACGAAGGTCGAAGACACGACCGGAACGGTCTTCAAACCCGTCTGCGTAAGTGTCAGGACGAAGAGAAATTCCGTCCATGAAAAGATGAAGCAGAGGACGGCCGTCGCCGCCGCGCCGCCCTTGACCATCGGCAGAATGATGCGTCGGAAGATCAGGAAGCGCGATGCGCCGTCGATCATGCCGCTTTCGTCGATTTCGTGCGGTATGTCGTCGAAGAAGCTCTTCATCAGCAGAACCGCGAGCGGCAGGTTCATCAGCGCATGAATGAGGATGACGCCGGTATAGGTGTCGAGCAGCGACAGTTCCTTGTAGATGAAGAAGACCGGGATCGCGACGGCGACCGGCGGCATCATGCGGGTCGAAAGAACCCATGAGACGAAGTGGTGACGGCCGGCGAACTCCATTCGGCTCAGCGCGTAGGAGGCAAGCGTGGCGATCGACACGGCGATACCGGTCGACAGGACCGCGATGACGATGGAGTCCCACAGCCGCGGCGCCATGCGCCAGTTGCCGCCGCCCGGCAGCACCTCGCGCTGCTCGCCGAAGCCGAAGCCGAGCGAGATGCCGAAGATTTCCTCGAAATTGCGCACGGTCGGCGAGAACGACCATACCTGCGGCGGGTAGTTGAAGATCTCCTTGCCGTCCTTGAACGCCACCGTCAGCCAGTAATAGAGCGGAAAGGCGAACAGCAGCACCGTTCCCCATGCGACGACCGAGCGCAGGACGCGCGAGGATTTCGACCGGACCATCATTACCAGCGCACCTTTGCGACCCAGATGAACAGATTGGCGACGATCAGGATGATGAGAAGCGTGAACAGCGACAGCGTGGCGCCGTAACCCCATTTGATGAAGCTGAAGGTCTGCTGCCAGGAATAGAGCGACAGCGTATAGGTCGACGTGCCCGGGCCGCCCGACGTCATCACGAAGACGTAGTCGAACATGCGGAAGATATCGATTCCGCGGATCAGCACGGCGACCGCGATCACCTTCTGCATCAGCGGCAGCGTGATACGGCGGAACACGGTGAAGGCCGATGCGCCGTCCAGCATGGCCGCTTCATAGGGCTCGGGCGGCAGCGACCGCAGGCCGGCCAGGAAGATCAGCACCATGAAGGGCGTCCACTGCCAGATGTCCACCAGCATGACGCCCCAGATCGCGGTCGAGGCCGTCGCCAGTATCGGCGTCGTCTTGTCGAGCAGGCCGAGCTGTTCCAGCACATAGGTCAGAACGCCGAATTCCGGGTCTTCTATCAGCAGGAACATCATGCCGGCGATGGCGGGCGGCACGACCAGCGTCAGCGTCAGAAGCGTGCGCAGGAAACCGAAGCCGATTTCATCGTCATCCAGAAGCAGCGCGATCGCCATGCCCAGAATGACCTGGACCGTCAGCGTGACGGCAAAATAGAACAGCGTGATGCCGAGCGCTTCCCACATGCGCGCATCGGCGACGAGCTGCGCCCAGTTGGCGCCGCCCACCCAGCGCAGCTCGCGGCTGAAGGTGTGGTACTCGTGAAAGCTCAGCCAGATATTGTAGAGCAGCGGCATGATCGTGAACGCGACGAGCATCGCGGTCAGCGGCAGCAGCCAGATCCACGGCCGGTCCCATGATAGCACTCCAACGCGCAAACCACCCCTCCCATTCCGAGCGTTCTGTGCACTAGATTGCACGTCCGAAACATTTGTGCAATATTTTTTCATACATTGCACATTTGTGCATCTGGGTGCTAATGGCTTAGCAAATGGGCGATTTGGCAGCGCCGCCCATGGGAGGGTGGACGCGAATGGGGCCGACACACATGACCAAACATTGGGGACGGGCAGTGCCGAATGCGGCATCGGAGACGTTGGCCCGCGCAGCCCATCTCTATTACGTTCTCGGCCTGACCCAGGCGGAAGTGGCCAAGCGGCTCAGCATCACGCGCTTCAAGGTGCACCGCCTGCTGGCACAGGCCCGCGAGACCGGCATGGTGCGTATCGAGATCGACGTTCCCTTCGCCGAGAGGCTGGAGCTCGAAGCCGCCCTCATGGAACGCTACGGACTGACTGCCGCCTTCGTTTGCCCTTCGGACGAGACCGAGGACATGCCGCTCCCCATCGTGATCGGCCAGTATGCAAGCGGCATCGTCAACGACCTGCTGCGCGACGGCCAGACTGTCGCGACATCCTGGGGTTCGACCCTGCTGGCGCTGGCCAGATCGATCGACCCCGGCGCGGTACAGCAATTGTCGGTCGTATCGATGATCGGGTCGCTATCGACCCGCTCCAGCCAGGACAAATACGAGGCGGCATCGGTGCTTGCCGACCGGATCGGTGCCGAATGCTTCTATCTGCCCGGCCCGATCCTTTGCGACAATGTCGATGCCAAGAAGGCGATCGAAAGCCAGCCGGTCGTTCAGACCGCCATGAAGAAGGCCAAGGAGGCCGATGTTGCCCTGCTCAGCATAGGCGGCTCGGAAATGAGCAGCCTGCGCCTTGCTGGCGTTGCGAGCGAAGCCGACTACGACAGCGCCACCAAAGCCGGAGCGATCGGCAATTTCCTCGGCCGCTTCATAGGAAAGGACGGGGCGGTGATCGACCATCCGCTCAACGCCTTGTGCCTTGGCATCGGACCCGAAGACATCCGCCAGATACCGGTTCGCGTCCTGTGCGCCGGCGGCAAGCACAAGGTCGCCGCGATCGGCGCGGTGCTGCGGCGCGAGGCCGCGACCATCCTGGTGACGGATGAAGACACAGCGAAAGCCCTGACCTGAGCGCCGAGGCCATTGTTCATGCGGTCGTCCGACTTCGATCTCTTCATTATTGGCGGTGGCGTCAATGGCTGCGGCATCGCACGCGACGCGGCGGGCCGCGGCCTGTCGGTGTGCCTGGCCGAGAGGAACGATCTGGCATCCGCCACCTCCAGCGCGTCGACCAAACTGTTTCACGGCGGTCTGCGCTATCTGGAGTATTTCGAATTCCGCCTGGTGCGCGACGCCCTCATCGAGCGCGAGACCCTGTTGCGCGCCATGCCGCATATTGCCTGGCCGATGCGGTTCGTACTGCCCTATCACCCCGATATGCGCTTCGACAGCGAGACGCCGACATCGCGGCTTCTGACGCGCATCCTGCCGGGCATGAAGGGGCGCCGCCCGGCCTGGCTGATCCGCCTCGGCCTCTTCCTCTACGACAGTCTCGGCAGGCGTCAGATTCTGCCCGGCACGAAGCGACTGGATCTGGCAGATTCGCCGGAAGGCCAGCCATTGCAGGACAGGTTCCGGCTTGCCTTCGAATATTCCGACTGCTGGGTCGAGGATTCGCGCCTGGTCGTTCTGAACGCCCGCGATGCCGCCGAGCGCGGAGCCCGCATCATGGTGCGCACGGAGGTGACGTCCGCCCGGCGCATGAAGGACCACTGGCTGATCGAAATGGTCGACAAGGATAGCGGGCAGACGCACAGCGCAACGGCCGACATGCTGGTCAATGCGGCCGGACCCTGGGCCGCCGAAACGGTGACGGCAACGATCGGGCAAGGCGCCTCCGCCAGGCTGCGCCACGTCCGCGGTTCCCATATCGTCGTCGAGCGGCTCTACGATCACGACAAATGCTATTTCCTGCAGGGCAGCGACGGGCGCATCGTCTTCGCCATTCCCTACGAGACCGATTTCACCCTGATCGGCACGACCGATGTGGACCACGCCGATATGGGCGAGCGTCCCCACTGCACCGATGAGGAGCGCGACTACCTTCTCGCCTTCGTGAACCGCTACTTCGACAGGCAATTAGGCGCCGGCGATGTCGTCTGGACCTATTCGGGCGTGCGGCCGCTCTACGATGACGGCGCGCAGACTGCGGCGGCCGCGACGCGGGACTACGTGATCGAGGCCGACACCGACGGCGCGCTGCTGATCAACATATTCGGAGGCAAGATCACCACCTATCGCAAACTGGCCGAACATGCGCTCGACAAGATCGCCGCGCACCGGCCGGACATCGCGCCAGGATGGACTGCCGGCGTCGCCCTGCCGGGCGGCGATTTCCCGGTCGATGGGTTCGACAGCCAGGTGGAGGCATTGCGGCAGCGATACCCCTTCCTCGACATCGGCTGGGCGCGGAGACTGGCCCGCGCCTACGGTACGGACGCCTTTACCCTTTTGGGCGACGCCCGAAATGCAGGCGATCTGGGCCGGGATTTCGGAGCCAGATTGACTCAGCGCGAGGTCGATTGGCTGGTGGAGAAGGAATGGGCCCGCGAGGCCGACGATATTCTCTGGCGACGATCGAAGCTTGGGCTGCGTTTCGATGCCGCGATGGTCGCACGCCTGAGCGACTACATGGACCGCCAGACAAGGCGCAGCGCCGCGGAATAAGGGCCATGCGACGCCGGCGCCCGACCGGCTTGCTTTCGACATTTGCCAGCGCCAGCGCATCGCCTTGGCGCACCGTCGGGCCGTCCGCATCCTTTCGCAAAGCCGATTCTCGAAGGCCGCCAAAGCCTTTCTCGCGGCCTTTCTTCTGCCGATCCGGCCGCCGGCGTATCTCCGGTCGCAAATGACGAAACAGGGATTGACAGAAACACCCAACTGTAGAATTTTTCTAATGGTGAAAAAAAATTCAATCGCCCGACCAAAGGACGTCATGACCAGCCCAGTTCAGAAGATCGGTGAAGACAGTCTGGCGATCAGGGCGGCCTGGCTGCACTATGCCGGCGGCCTGACGCAGGCCGAGGTCGCCAAGAAGTTGCGTGTGCCGGGAGTGAAGGCGCATCGGCTGATCTCGCGGGCCAACCAGGCCGGGGCCGTCAAGGTCATCATCGATGGTGACGTCGCCGAATGCGTTTCGCTGGAAAACCGGCTGACCGAACTGTTCGGCCTGTCCTATTGCGAGGTGACGCCCGATCTCTACGAAGACGCCCTGCCCCTTCGGGCGCTGGGCATTGCGGGCGCCGGCTATCTGCGCCGCGAACTGGAGCGCGGCGACAGCGATCTGATCGGCTTCGGCCATGGCCGGACCCTTGCCGCCGTCGTCGACCAGTTGCCGCGCATGAACGCGGCGAAGACCAAATTCGTCTCGCTGCTCGGCGGGCTGAACCGGAACTACGCCGCCAATCCGCATGACGTGATGCATCGCCTGGCCAACAAGACCGGCGCCGAAGCCTATTTCATGCCCGTACCCTTCTTCGCCAACAGCCCCGGCGATCGCGAGGTGCTTCTGGCGCAGCGCGGCGTCCGCGACGTGCTGGACATGGCGGCGAAATCGTCCCTGAAGCTGGTGGGCATCGGAGCGCTCGAGACCGACGCCTATGCCGTGTCGAGCGGGATGATCGAACCTTCCGAAATCGAGGACATCAAGACCAGGGGCGGCGTCGGCGAACTGCTGGGTCATTTCTTCGACGAAACCGGCGCGAAGGTCGAGACGCCGCTGACCGACCGCACGATGTCGGTCGGGCTGAGCAGTCTCGACGACACGCAGATCATCGCCGTCGCGGGCGGCGAAGAGAAGAGAAGAGCGATCAGATCGGCCCTTGGGAGTGGGTATCTGAGCGGCCTTATCACCGACGAGCGCACAGCCACCGCGCTGGTCAAGCAGAAATTGTCCTGAGGTGGACTTTAAGGGGAGGAGGAACCCAAATGTACGAAAAGGAAAACAAGCTGATCGACGCCTTCATGCGTGGATCGGTCAGCCGTCGAAGCCTGATCAAGGGGCTCGGATCGATGGGCATAACGGCCGCAACGGCCGGTGTGCTGGTCAATGCCGCAGCAACCCGTGCGCTCGCCCAGAACGGCTTCGACTGGAAGAAGCATTCCGGCACCACTGTGAAGCTTCTGCTCAACAAGCATCCTTACGCCGATGCGCTGATCGCCAACCTTGAGAACTTCAAGGAACTGACCGGCATGAACGTCGAATACGACGTCTTCCCGGAGGATGTCTATTTCGACAAGGTGACCGCGGCGCTGTCCTCGGGCTCAAGCGAATACGACGCCTTCATGACCGGCGCCTACATGACCTGGACCTACGGTCCGGCGGGCTGGGTCGACGATCTGAACGAATACATCATGGACGACACCAGGACCAATCCGGACTACAACTGGGAGGATGTGCTGGAAGGCGTGCGCAAGTCCTGCGCATGGAACGGAAAGCCCGGCGGCGAGCTCGGCTCGGACGATGCCAAGCAGTGGTGCATTCCGCTGGCCTACGAGCAGAACAACCTGACCTACAACAAGCGGGTCTTCGACAGTGCCGGGCTCTCGATCCCGGGCAATATCGACGAACTGGTCGACACCGCGGCGGCTGCCAAGGGCGCCATGGATGGCGGCTACGGTATCGGCGTGCGCGGCTCGCGGTCCTGGGCGACGATCCACCCGGGCTTCCTTTCCGGCTACGCCAATTTCGGCCAGAAGGATCTGAACGTCTCCGAAGACGGGCTCCTGTCGGCCGCCATGAACACGGATGTGTCGAAGGATTATCACGCCAAATGGGTGAAGATGATCCAGGACTCCGGCGCGCCCGACTGGTCGACCCACACATGGTACCAGGTCGGCACCGATGTCGGCGCGGGCAAGTCGGCGATGATGTTCGACGCCGACATTCTGGGCTACTTCATGAATGCGGGCACGGCCGAGGCCGGCAATCTGGCCTTCGCGCCCTTCGCGGCCAACCCCGATGCGGCCGCTCCGACGCCCAATATCTGGATCTGGGCCATGTCGATGTCGTCCTTCTCCAAGCAGAAGGACGCCACCTGGTACTTCCTGCAGTGGGTGACCGGGCCGGAGCACGGCCTGTTCGGCGCCCGCGAGATGGATCTGGTCAATCCCGCGCGGTCCAGCGTCTGGGCCGACGAGACGTTCCGCGAGAAACTGTCCAGTTCCTATCCGGGCTATGTGGAGATGCATGACGTGTCGGCGCCGGGCGCCTCGATCAAGTTCACGGCGCAGCCGCTGTTCTTCGATCTGACGACCGAATGGGCCGCCACGATGCAGAAGATGGTGGCCAACGAGATCCCGGTCGACGAGGGTCTCGATCAGCTGGCCGAGAGCGTCAATTCCCAGTTGAAGGACGCCGGGCTCGGCTGACGGCCTGAACCAGGGATGCGCCCGTCAGGGCGGGCGCATCCCTCCATCGCACACCGATACCATTGAGTGGGACAGGCGGACCGGGTTGCTGGCCGGACGCAGGGGAGAGTTTTTCCATGTCAGATGCCGCCGCCAGCCTGCCCAAACGCAGGGGCTTTCGCATCAGTCGTCGCTGGCTGCCCTATGTCCTGAGTCTGCCGGCGCTTCTGGCCTGCATCGGCATTCTGATCCCCTTCTTCACAGCCGTCGCCTATTCGCTGCAGCGCTATCGCCTGTCCCAGCCCTGGGCCCATAAATGGAACTGGGGGGAGAATTACTGGAATTTCCTCTCCGACAGCTCGTTCTGGAACACGCTGCAGGTTTCGCTGACCTATGCCTTCCTGACGGTCGGCCTGGAGCTGATGTTCGGGCTCGGCATCGCGCTGCTTCTACAAAAGCGCACCCGCTTCAACAATTTCGTCTCCATCATGCTTCTGATGCCGCTGATGACGGCGCCGGCCCTGGCATCCCTGATGTGGAAGCTGATGACCAATCCGGGCTTCGGAATTCTCAGCTATTTCGCCTCGCTCATCGGGTTCGAGGATTTCCGCTGGGCGTCCGACCCCTCCACCGCCATGCTGACGGTCGTGCTGGTCGATATCTGGGTCTATACGCCCTTCATCATGATCCTGCTGCTGGCGGGCCTGCGTTCGCTGCCGCAACAGCCATTCGAGGCGGCGGCGCTGGACGGCGTGCCGCGGCTGTTCGTCTTCTGGCGGATCACCCTGCCGATGCTGACGCCCTTCCTGCTGACGGCCACGCTCTTCCGCGTCATCGAGTCGATCCAGCAGTTCGACATCATCTACGCCATGACCCAGGGCGGTCCCGGCGACAGGCTGACGGTCTTCCAGGTCGAAGCCTATCTGAACTTCTTCCAGTCAACCAATGTCGGCCGGTCGGCGGCGCTGCTGATGATTCTCTGGGCGATCACCTACGTGCTGTCGAGCATCTTCATCAAGAACTGGCTGAAACTGCGCGAGAAACAGCGAGGGGAGGCCTGAGCCATGGAACACACAAGCACGCTCGAACGCGTCCTGCGCGCCATCGCCATCACACTGGTGATCCTCTTCTTCATCTTCCCGATCTTCTGGATCGTGCTGATGAGCTTCCAGACCAACGAGACGATCCTGCGGGTGCCGCCCTCCATCGTTTTCGAGCCGACGCTGCAGAACTACCAGGCGCTCATCACGGGCGAACTGGACACCGCCGCGGGCAAGCTCGAATTCGACTTCATGTCGAACCTGTTCAATTCGTTCTATCTGTCGACGGCCTCGGTCGCGCTGGGCCTGATCCTCGGCATTCCGGCGGCCTATGCCTTCGGGCGGCTGAAGTTCCGTGGCTCCGAGGACATCGCCTTCACGCTTCTGTCGTTCCGCTTCGCACCGCCCCTGCTGGTGTTGCTGCCGCTGACGATCTACTTCCAGAAACTCGGACTGGCGGACACCTATTTCGGCCTGATCTGGGTCTATCAGCTGATCGTCCTGCCACTGATCCTCTGGATCGTGCGCGGCTATTTCGAGGATATTCCGGCGGACATCGAATATGCGTACCGCATTGCCGGTCACGGTTTCTGGGCGACCTTCTTCAAGATCGCACTGCCGCTGGCCATGCCGGGCATCGCGGCGGCGGGCCTTCTGGCCTTCATCTTCGCCTGGAACAATTTCATCTTCGCGCTGGTCCTGGCCTCCGCCGACAAGCAGCCCGTGACGGTCGGCGCGCTCGCCTTCGTGACGGCCTCCGGTATCCAGTACGGCCAGATCGCCGCCGGTATCGTCCTGTCGATCCTGCCGACCCTGGGCCTGGCGCTCTACGCGCAGCGATACCTCGTCGAAGGTCTGTCGCTCGGTGCGGTGAAAGGGTAGGTCATGTCGATCCAGCTGACCGATATCGTCAAGTCTTTCAAGACGGACAGGGTGCTCGACAGCCTGTCGCTGGGCGTGTCCAGAGGCGAGACACTGGTTCTGTTCGGTCCCTCCGGCGCCGGCAAGACCGTTCTGTTGCGACTGATCGCCGGGGTGATCGATCCCGACGAGGGCAGGATCGTCATCAACGGTGTCGACATGGAGGGCGTCGAACCGGAGGAGCGCGGCATCGGCATGGCCTTCCAGAACTTCGCGCTGTTCCCGCACATGGATGCCCATGCCAATATCGCCAGCCCGCTGACCGCGCGGCGCCGGACCAGGGCGGACATCGAGGACCGGGTCAACGAGGTCGCCGAGCTTCTGAAGATCCGGCACGTTCTCGGCCACAAGCCCAAGGAATTGTCGAACGGCCAGAAGCAGCGCACCGCTCTGGGCCGCGCGCTGGCCGCCGAACCGTCGATCCTGCTGCTCGACGATCCGCTCCGGAACGTCGATGCCAAGCTGCGCTTCGAGATGCGGCTGGAACTGCCGCGCCTGTTGAAGGCGCAGGAAGCCACGGTGATCTACGTCACCCAGGACTATAAGGAGGCGATGGCGCTTGGCGACCGCATCGCGGTGATGGGCGCGCATGGCATCGCCCAGGTCGGCACACCGGAGGACATCTATCTGACACCGGCCGATACAACCATTGCGCGGCTGTTCGGCGACCCCGCGATCAACCTTCTCGATGTGGTTCCCGAGCAGGGCGGCGGCGGCCCCGAAATCCAGCTTTCGGGCGCCAGAATGCCGCTCGATACGGCCTATGCCGGCGTGGTCGGGCGTCCGTGCATCCTGGGTATCCGGCCCGAAACCATCCGCTTCACCGAGGCTGGCGCACCCGGTGTGATCCCGGTCGAGATCGAGGCCGAAACGCCGCTCAACGAAAAGACCGTCACGCTTGCCGCGACCAGGGCCGGACGGGAGATCCTGATCTCGCGGCCCGCCGGCACGCCCGGCCCGGATCGGGGCACGGCGCATATCGCCATCGATCCCAGCGGCGCCCTTCTGTTCGACCAGGCCACGGGCAAGCGTATCCATCCGGGAGAGAGTGCGTGACGGACAAGTATCTGCGGCTGGAAAATGTCGACAAGTTCTATGGCCCCATCGATCTGGGCGTTCATGCGGTGCGCAATGTCAGCATGGATGTGGCGAAGGGCGAGATCATCGCGCTTCTGGGCTCCTCGGGCTGCGGCAAGACCTCCACACTTCGGATGATCGCGGGGTTCGAGGCGACCAGTCGCGGCAAGATTCATCTGGCGGGCCGGGAGGTACAGATGCTTCCCCCGGTCAAGCGACACGTCGCCATGGCCTTCGAAGGCTATTCGCTTTATCCGACGGTCAATGTGCGCGACAACATCGCCTTTGCCCTGAAGGCGGCGCGGCTGCCGGCGTCGGAGGTCGACGCCAAGGTCGGCGAGGTCGCCGAGATGCTGGAAATCTCCGATATTCTCGACCGCTCGCCCAATTCGCTGTCGGGCGGCCAGCAGCAGCGCGCCTCGCTGGCCCGCGCCCTGATCCGCTCCGCCGATCTGTTTCTGCTGGACGAGCCCATGGGGCAACTCGAACCGCAGCTTCGCACCCTTCTGCGTGGACGGATCAAGCACTTCCTCAAGGAACGGGGAATGACGGCGATCCTCGTGACGCACGACCAGACAGAAGCCAACGCCCTGGCTGACAGGATCGCGGTCATGGAAGACGGGATGCTGCAGCAATATGCCAGCCCCGCCGAGATCAAGGACCGTCCGGCGAACCTGTTCACCGGAACGTTCGTGGGCGAACCGCCCATGAATGTCTTTCCGGTCAGGGTGTCGGTCGAGGGCGGAAAGCTGCATATGGCGCTCGAAGGAGGAAAGGAGCTGGTCTATGCCGAAGACGCCTTTGCCCCGGAAGTCCGCGATGCGATCATGACGCGTCGGGACATCGTGATCGGCGTGCGCCCCTATACCGTCCGCCGGGACGAATCCGGCGTCGAGGCCACGGTGCTGACCAATCAGTGGCTCGGCGATCAGAGCCATATCGCGGCCAGCTTCGCCGAGGCGACCGTCGTTCTGGTGGAGCACGACCGGGCCGATGTCGTGGTCGGCGACCGGATCGCAATTCGGCTCGATCCATCGGACCTGCACATTTTCGACCCGGCGACCGGCATGGCGATCAGCCATGGGAGGGGTCTCGCCTGATGGACGAGGGTGGCGACATCCTGATCGGCATCGATGCCGGAACGTCCGTGATCAAGTCGACCGCGTTCGACCTGACCGGCAACCAGATCGCCGTGGCTTCCGTTCCGAACCGCTACCGGACCCGCCCGGACGGCGCGGCGGTTCAGTCCATGGACGACACCTGGGCCGATTGCGTCCGCACCCTTCGCGATCTCGGCGGCAAGGTCGACGATCTTGCCGCGCGCACGGCCGCCATTGCGGTGACAGGTCAGGGCGACGGAACCTGGCTGATCGATCGCGACAACCGCCCGGTGACCGAAGCCTGGCTCTGGCTCGACGCCCGCGCCGCCCCGCTGGCGGAACGGGTGCGGGGAAGCGCGGCGGACCGTGAGCGCTTCGCCATCACGGGCACCGGACTGAACGCCTGCCAGATGGGGGCGCAGTTGGCGTGCATGAAGCAGATCATGCCCGAAGCGGTCGAACAGGCCGATGCCGCGCTTCACTGCAAGGACTGGCTCTATCTCAACCTCACCGGCGTGCGCGCCACCGGACCGTGCGAAGCGGTTTTCACATTCGGCGACTTTCGCACGCGCACTTACGATGACCGCGTCATTGAGGTTCTGGGCCTCTTGCCGGAAAAAAGGCTGCTGCCCGACATTCTGGATGGTTCCGAAACCACCCATCCGCTTGCCGCCGCCGCAGCCGAGGCGACGGGTTTGCTTGCCGGCACGCCCATCGTGCTGGGCTTTCTGGATGTGGCCTGCACGGCGGTTGGCGGAGGCATTCATACCGACGGTCGCCCGGCGGGCTGCACCATTATCGGCTCCACCGGCATGCATATGCGCGCCACGAACCAGGGCGACGTCTTCTTCAACGACAATCTGACCGGCTACATCATGCCGCTGCCGATCCCCGGAATGGTGGCGCAGATCCAGTCGAACATGGCATCGACGCTCAATATCGACTGGCTGCTGAACCTTGGGGCGGGGCTGCTGGGCGATTTTGGCAGAGCCCCCGACCGGGCGGAACTGATCGACCGTATCGAGGACTGGCTGGCCGCAAGCGAACCCGGGAAGGTTCTGTACCACCCTTATATCTCCGAGGCCGGTGAGCGCGGACCGTTCGTCGACGCCGCCGCCCGGGCCGGCTTCATCGGCTTGTCGACCGAGCACGGATTCGCCCACATGATCCGCGCGGTGATCGAGGGCCTCGCGCTTGCCGCGCGCGACTGTTACGGCGCCATGGGTGCCGTTCCCTGCGAGATAAGGCTGACCGGCGGCGCGGCGCGATCGAACGCGCTCCGGCGCATCTTTGCAGCGGCTGTCGGCGCGTCGGTCCGCACTTCAACCCGCCAGGAGGCCGGGGCGGCCGGGGCCGCCATGATGGCCGCCGTGGCAGTGGGCGCCTATCCGGACATCCACGCTTGCATCGCCGACTGGGTTTCGCCGCGCCTCGGCGAGCCTGAAGCGCCGGACCCGGCGCTGGCGGCGATATACGACCGGACATTCCCCGCCTATCGGGACGCGCGGACGGCTCTTGCTCCGGTATGGAGCGCACTCTCAGGGAACGGAGACGATAGTGTCTAGTGAAGTAGCGATCATCGGCGATCATTTCATGCTGCCCGAAGTCTTTGACGAAAAGCTTCGCGAGGCGTGCGGCGAGGCCATCGCCACCCGGTTGCGCAAGGACGACTGGCCGGACGTGCCGATGGAACACGGCTACGCCACCGCCGGCATGGACGGTCTGAAGGAATATCTCGGCGCGGCCGACGATGTGGTGGATTTCGTGGGCGATGCGAGCATTCTGGTCACCCATCTGGCGCCGATGTCGCGCGGGATGTTCGAACGGCTGCCGGGACTGAAGATGATCGCCGTCTCCCGCGGCGGACCGGTCAATATCGACATGGCCGCCGCCCGCGATCGCGGCGTGCTGGTCGTCAACGTGCCGGGTCGCAACTCCTCCGCGGTCGCCGAATTCACCATCGGCGCGATTCTGGCCGAGACGCGCAAGATCCGCGAAGGACACGAGGGCCTGCGCAGGGGACACTGGCGTGGCGATCTCTACCGCGCCGACACCACGGGTCGCGAATTGAGCGAGATGACCGTCGGCGTGATCGGCTACGGCAATATCGGCACCAAGGTCGTGCGGCTTCTGCGCGCCTTCGGCAGCCGGGTGCTCGTCAGCGACCCCTATGTTCAACTGTCACCGGAGGATCTGGCGGCCGGCGTGGAGTTGGTCGCGTTCGACCGCCTGCTGGCGCAGAGCGACGTGGTGACGGTCCATGCGCGGGTGACCGACGAGACGGCAGGCATGATGGATGCCGCCGCCTTCGCCGCCATGAAACCCGGCTCGCTGTTCGTCAACACCGCGCGCGGCCCGCTGGTGAATTACACCGCCTTGACCGAAGCCCTGCAAACCGGTCCCCTCGGCAGCGCGATGCTGGAGACCTTCGCGGTCGAGCCAGTGCCGGAGGACTGGCCGCTTCTGCAGCTTCCCAATGTCACGCTGACGCCGCATATCGCGGGCGCCTCCGTGCGCACCGTCACCTTCGCCGCCGAGCAGGCGGCGGAAGAGGTGAAGCGCTTCCTCGCCGGCGAACCGCCGCGCAACCCTTGCTGAAGCGACCATGAGCGAGCCGGTCGATCTCTTCATCATTGGCGGCGGCGTCAACGGCGCCGGTATCGCCCGCGACGCCGCCGGGCGCGGCCTGTCCGTGGTGCTCTGCGAAAAGGGCGATCTGGCCGAAGGCACGTCGTCGCGATCCGGCAAGCTCGTCCATGGCGGCCTGCGCTATCTCGAATATTACGAGTTCCGGCTTGTGCGCGAGGCGCTGGTCGAGCGCGAGGTGCTGATGAACGCCGCGCCGCACATCATCTGGCCGATGCGCTTCGTTCTGCCGCACAGCCCAAAGGATCGCCCCCGCTGGCTGATCCGGCTGGGCCTTTTTCTGTACGACCATCTTGGCGGCCGCAAGAAACTGCCCGGTACGCGTGGCCTCGATCTGAGGCGGGATTCGCAGGGCGCGCCGCTGCTCGACCGCTACACGCACGGCTTTGAATATTCCGATTGCTGGGTCGACGATGCGCGCCTCGTGGTGCTGAATGCGCTGGATGCCGCCGAGCGCGGCGCCACCATACTGACGCGCCATGCCGCGACCCGCGCCCGCCGCGAGGATGGCGTCTGGACGGTCACCACCCGCAACGAGATGACCGGACAGACCGCGACACATCGCGCGCGCGTCCTCGTCAACGCGGCCGGTCCGTGGGTGGGCGACGTGGTGGCGCAGGTCGCCGGCGCCAATTCGTCGCGCGGCGTGCGGCTGGTCAAGGGCAGCCATATCGTCACGCCCAAATTCTGGGAGGGTCGGCACGCCTATCTGATCCAGAACGACGACAAGCGAGTGATCTTCGTGAACCCCTATGAGGGCGACATGGCCCTGATCGGCACCACGGACGTCGCCTTCGACGGCGCGCCCGAGGACGTCGCCGTTTCGGACGACGAGATCGGCTATCTGATCGACGTCGTGAACCGCTATTTCAAGGAGAAGCTCGACCGCCGGGATATTCTGGCCAGCTTTTCCGGCGTCCGTCCGCTTTTCGACGATGGCAAGGGCAACCCCTCGGCCGTCACGCGCGACTATGTCTTCGACATCGACGAAACCGGGGGCGCGCCGCTTCTGAACATCTTCGGAGGCAAGATCACGACATTCCGCGAACTGGCCGAGCGCGGCATGCAGCGGCTGGCCAGATTCTTCCCCGACATGAAGGAAGACTGGACCCGTGACGCCCCCCTGCCCGGCGGCGACATCGAGAATGCTGACTATGCCACCTTCCTCAACAGGCTGAAGGCCGACTATCCCTGGATGCCCCGGCCGCTGCGCACCCGCTTCGCCCGCACCTATGGCACGCGCACGAGCCGGATCGTCAGGGACGCAATCTCTGTGGAAGGGCTGGGACGGCATTTCGGCGGGCAGCTCTACGAAGTCGAGGCCCGCTATCTGGCGGAGAACGAATGGGCGCTGACGGCCGAGGACATCCTGTTCCGCCGGACGAAGGCCTATCTTCACATGAGCGGCGACGAGCAACGCGCATTCACGGACTGGTTCGACGGCGCGCTGGCAAAATCCGCATGAAGGGATGGACATGACGACCAATCCGACGAAACCCGCCGATCTTCACGATCTCGCGATCCTCTCGGCCCGCGTGGGGTCCGATCCGCTCCTGATTCAGGCGGCGGGCGGAAACACCTCGGTCAAGGACGGCGATATCATGTGGATCAAGGCGTCGGGTACCCGGCTGGCCGAGGCCCTCGACAGGGAGATCTTCGTGCCTGTCGATCTGCCAGCCATGCAAGCCGCGCTGGACGATCCCGACGCCGATGCCGACCGGACGGAACGGTTTGCCCTCGGCGACACGAGTCTTCGCCCCTCCATCGAGACAAGCCTGCACGCCGTCTTTACGCAGCGCGTGGTGTTGCATGTCCATTGCGTGAACACTCTCGCCCATGTGGTGCGGCAGGACGCCGGGACCCTGCTGGACAGGCGGCTGGCAACGTTCGACTGGTGCCTGGTGCCCTATACGAAACCCGGAGCCCAGCTAGCCGAACAGGTGAGAACCCGGCTGGGACCGAAGACGAATGTGGTCCTTCTGGTCAATCACGGGCTCATCGTGGCCGGTGAGACCGTCGCCGAAACGCAGGAGCTTCTGAACCGTGTGGTGGACGCCCTGAGGGTGATGCCGGCCCCGTCAAGGGCCGTCTATACCGGCGCTCTGGAAACCCTCCTCACCCCCGGCTGGCGCGTGGCGGAGCCGGGCGCTGCGGTCCATCAGCTGGCGCTCGATCCGGACCGGATGCGCCAGGCCTGCGGCGGCAGCCTTTATCCCGATCACGTCATTTTCTGCGGCATCGGCGCGACCGTGGCCGAAGCCGATCTTCCCGATGCACCCGAGGCGCCGGTCTTCGTTCTGGTTCCGGGTCGGGGCGCCGTCCTGCGCGCAGATGCTTCGCAAGGGGCCGAAGCCCTGATGAACTGCCTCGGCAATGTCCTGCTGCGGGTGCCGCGCGAAGCCACTCTCAACTATCTCACCCTTGAGCAGAATGCCGAGTTGCTGGACTGGGACGCGGAAAAATACCGGTCGAAACTGAACGCCTGAACTGTTTTTCGCCGCGCTGTCGGCACGGCCGGGATAGCGATAATCTGGGATTTCAGCGATGTCGGCGTTACCGATGCGACATCTGGAGGTAGTTGTATTCTTGGGGGAATGTTTGGTTGCGGGGGTTCGCAATACGCTGGACCTGCTAGTCTCATCCATTGATCTGAAACCTGGCCCACATCCATGATTTCATTGGATAACTCGCTCGTGCTCGTGCGGCGCGACATCCTGTCGGTGTTTCAGGTCATTGCTTGCGAGCAGGCACATGACCACCCAAACCCAATCAAATTCAAAGGCAAATTCACCTCTTTCGATCCGTCTTAGCGACACCGAGCGTACGGCGCTTTTGAAAGCCGCTAATGGCACCGCGCTCTCCGTGTACGCCCGGAAGAAACTGTTCGGCGATGCGACGACGCTCCGGCAAAACCGGACACGCGATCCGATCGCCAGCGAGACGCATCTTGCCCAGGTTCTCGCGCGGCTTGGCCGTTCCGGCCTGGGCGCCAGTTTGCAATCACTCGCCGAGGACGCGCGTGACGGGGCGCTACTGTTGGATGATGAGACGGTCGCGTCCATCCACCGCGCCTGCGCCGATATTGCGGAAATTCGCTCCCTTCTTTTGCAGGCTCTTGGCCTCAAGGAAGGAGGGACAGAATGATTTTAAAGGGAACGCAACGAGGCGGCGGCGGTCAGTTGGCAGCTCATTTGCTCAGGACGGATGAGAACGATCATGTCGAGTTGCATGAGCTCCGGGGCTTTCTTGCGCAAAATCTGACGGGCGCTCTGAAAGAAGCTTACGCGATCAGTCGCGGGACGCGCTGCAAGCAATTCCTCTTTTCGCTGAGCCTGAGTCCTCCGCAATCGGAGGCCGTGCCGATCAAGGTCTTCGAGAAAGCACTCGCCGATATTGAAAACCAGCTTGGCTTGACCGGCCAGCCACGTGCCGTTGTTTTTCATGAGAAGGAAGGCCGTCGTCACGCTCATTGTGTTTGGTCGCGTATCGATGCCGACACGATGAGGGCAATCAACCTTCCATATTTCAAACTGAAATTGCGGGACGTGTCGCGGCAACTCTACATCGACAACGATTGGAATTTGCCGATGGGGCTCATGAACAGCGAGGAGGTGAACCCGCTTAATTTTTCACTGGCCGAATGGCAGCAGGCGAAGCGGCTGAAACTCAACCCCAAAGCCATCAAGGATGTCTTCCTCGATTGCTGGGCGACGTCGGACGGCCTCAAAGCTTTTCGCAATGCGCTGGAAGCGCGGGGCTTTTATCTGGCGAAAGGTGATCGACGGGGCTTTGTCGCGCTCGACTGGCGGGGCGAGGTTTACGCGGTCGGCCGCTGGTGCGGAAAAAGGTCCAAGGAAGTCCAGGCCAAACTGGGAAACCCGACTGATCTGCCATCAGTCGATATGGTCAAATCCCGACTGGTCGAAACGAACGAGCGAACACGCCTGCGTCTCAAATCCGAAGCCGAAGAGCATTTTGCGCAAGCCTCCCAGGGAATACAGGCAAAACGGGATAAGCTTTTGCAGAAACAGCGAACCGAAAGGGCAGAGTTGAAGACCGATCAGCGCAGCCGTTGGGTAGCGGCTACCAAGATTCGACAGGCGCGCCTGCCGCACGGTCTAAAGGCTGTCTGGTTCAGATTGACCGGACGATATGCCCGTATCCGCCAGCAAAATAAGGCTGAGGCGGATTTAATGCGCGAAAAGCTGCTCGTGGAAAAGCAGGCCGTTATCGAAGCCCACCTTCGGCACCGCCGTCAGCTTCTGAAAGAGATGCAGCAGGTGAAGAGGCTGTATGAACAGGAGATGGTTGCCATCGCCGATACGTTCAAATTCAGCCCGACGCTCAAACCCGCGAGGGCAGATCACAAGCCTGAATTGCGTCAATGATGGTGCTGGTCGAAAATTGCTTTTCGGAGCCGCCTTCGCCCGTCGTGGGGTGGCTCCGCAAAAGCAATTTGGCTTGCTTTTTGGTGAGCCGGAAACCCTGATCCTAGCTCCCGTTTGGGTATTTGCGGGTCAACATTTGGATATAGATCCTATTCCAGTTGCATCTTTGGGTATTTTTGGGTAAATTTATGGGTATGGGTCTGCAAGCCGACACACTGGAAATTACGCCGGAAATTCTCTCTCTGATCGCTGAGATCGATGAATTCAAGGGAGCATGGCGGGCGCTCGGCACCCTAGCACCGGAGCGGCTCTCAGCGCTTCGGCGCGTGGCCACCATCGAAAGCATCGGCTCGTCCACGCGTATAGAAGGTGCGAAACTCTCCGACAAGGAAGTCGAGCAGCTTCTCACCAATATCGAAATCAGAAAATTCGATACGCGTGACGAGCAGGAAGTCGCCGGTTACGCCCAGGTGATGGAAACCGTCTTCGCGAATTTCGACGCGATCGAGCTCACGGAAAACCATATCAAGCAGCTTCACCGGGATTTGCTGGCGCATAGCGCCAAGGACGAACGGCACCGCGGTGAGTACAAGACCAATACGAACCATGTGAGCGCCTTCGATGAGGAGGGCAAGGAAATCGGCGTGGTGTTTGAGACGGCGACGCCGTTCGATACGCCTCGCTTGATGTCAGAGCTCATCCAATGGACCAGCGCCGCCCTGGACACAGCCAAACTTCATCCGCTGCTCGTCATCGGCATCTTCACGGTGGTCTTCCTAGAGATCCATCCGTTTCAGGATGGCAACGGCCGCCTCTCCCGCATCCTGACGACGCTGCTTCTGTTGCGCGCCGGATATGTCTATGTGCCGTATTCCTCACTCGAAAGCATCGTGGAGAACAGCAAGGAAGGCTACTATCTCGCCCTCCGCCAGACGCAGCGGACAATCCGCAGCCCCAAACCGAACTGGCAACCCTGGACGGTCTATTTCCTGCGTGCGCTTCAGCAGCAAAAACAGCGATTGCAGAAGAAGATTGAGCGTGAGCGCATCGTCATGGATACGCTGCCGGAGCTATCGCTTCAGATCCTCGAAGCTGTCAAAGATCGCGGCCACATCACCATCGGCGAGATCGTCAAGATCACCGGAGCCAACCGCAACACGATCAAGAAACATCTCGCCGCATTGGTTGCAGCCAATCACATTGTGCAGCATGGCATTGGCAAGGGAACGTGGTATAGTCAAGGAGATCCGCAACGGTGACGATGAATAATTAACGTCGGTAAAGTGGAAGCAGCCGGCGACAATACTGCACGAAGTACACACAGCCTGTTGAAATTTACCGCTTCCAAGAAATTTTGGCCTTTCCGCACTTGCAAGAAACTTCCTTTGCTCCTGCGACAGGAATGTCGGCACGCACGGGCCGGTTACAATCCGCGCATATGAAGAGCGATGAAAGCTTCTCGATGTCCTCTAGGAGAACGTCGATGTCTCCGCCTGTGATTTTGCCAGGATTATCGTGCGAATCCAGATTGGCGATCAACGTCGAACCCGCAAGATCGGAGAATAGCTTGTTTTTAGCCAACTCCGGCGACTTCTCGTTCAAGGTTGCGCGAAGGCGGCCAAGGAGTTCGTCAGGCATGCGTTTTTCGTTGGTTTCGTTGAACCGAAACGAAACTTTGACCTCAAGGGCCGAACTGATTTCCTTCAGTACAGCTTCAAGGAGCTTTCGAAGGTCATTGGTGACGTCTTCTTTGCCCTTCTTTTTCTCGATAATCGCTGTCAGCGTCGCTGGGCTTTCATCGACCAGAATGCCGTTATCGTCGTCGGCATAAACCTCCCGGAAGCGCCAGCTTTTGTGATCCATTTCTTTCTTGATTAAATCAAACCAGATATTTTCATGTGTAAGGATAATGATCTGCCAATCGGAAAATTCGTCTCTGAGCAGTCGCAGCAGGCGTCGCCGGTGGTTTGTATCGAAGCTAGTAACGATATCATCAAGAACCAGGAATTTTGCTTTCTTGTTAAATATCCTGGCGTTGGCCAGAAATAGAACGATACCTAAGCTGTTCAGATGGCTTTCGCTCAAATATTTGCGCGGCGGTTGGGTGGCCTTACCATGGAACGAATATTCAAATTCGACCCCCTCTTCCCCTACCATCGCAAGACGGACATTATCTACCGCCTCCTTTGGGTGAAGCTTCCGGTAGAAGATGCCGACATCGTCGCTGATCTTATCGAGCACGGCTTGTAGCGCTGCATTCTGAACAAGTATGAACTCGTCGAAAATCGTAGAAAGAGTGATAATTTGCGCTTCGTAAGCGCTGATGACGCCCCGACACTTTTCATAGGCGTCAACTTGTTGGCTTAGGGTTTGAAGCTTTGTAAGTGCCTCTGCCACCTGCTTTTCAAGATCGGTCAGATCGAGCTTATTCGCGCTTTCGCGCGCCTTGGTGTGGGACGCTTCGCATTTAACACGAAGATCGGTGATTGTGCCGCTGAAGTCGTTTGGGGGCTCAAATATTTCGATGGCCGCAAACGCAGATGTTATGGCTTTGTGGTAATCGCGGAGCATGCCCAATGCGGCCTTCGCGCAATCAATTAATTCAGAGAAACCGTCCAGGTCGGCATGATCTGCGACCAACGCCTTCGCTTTGAGGCCCGTGCTGTTAACTGATTCAATCAGGGTGTCTTTCAGGGCCTTAGTGGCCTCCAGTTTGGTCTGAAGTTCGGCCATTTCGGCAAGCCGTTTCGCCACCTCGGATTGAAGATCGGAAAGGTCGTAAGGACTTAAGCAAAAAGGACACTGCTCATCAGTGAAGATTTCTTCATCGATGACAGCCTTGCCCTTAGCGAGAAAGTCGCTGAGTCGAAGCTGGTTAACGTTCTCTCGCTCCTTCGCAAGCGCGTTAAAACCGCCGGCAAAAGCCTCGGCACCTTTCAGAAGTTGGTCGATGTCTCGTTTAAGGGCGTCGCATGCCTTTTCGAGCTGGCCTAGACGCTCAGCGGCTTTGATCTTATCGGCGCTACTGCCATGACCGCGAAGCTCTTTCAAAGCGTCTTCGTAGGATTTTTCATCCGTTATGGATGTCTTGAGTCCGAATGGCTCAACAACGCTTTTTGCAATTTCAAGAAATGCTGCCCTATCCGGGACTATCTGGCCGGTAGCTTCGACCATATTGGATTGCAGCGTTTGAGACTGTTGTTTCGCAGTCGTATAGGCTCCTTCCTTTTGAAGGCTGTTTCTTGCCTGTTGGATCACCGACCTGAACTGCGTGATTTCTTCATAGCCTATGATCTTAGCAATTGCCTCGCGCTTGCTGCCTTTAGCCCGGTCTAGAAAATTGACGATATCTGCGTGTCGCAGAATGATATTGTCGCCTTTGAGTTCGCTTACCAACGATCCAGCATTGTCGTTGGCGTAACTCGTAGTCGTCTTCAGATCGACCGATAGGCTTTTTGTTCCGTGCTGATCTTTGCCGTCGAACTGGATCTCAACAACGCTGGCGTCGGCGTCGTCTGTGAGGACGTGACGGAGTGAATCTTGTTTGCAGTCTTCGCGCCATAGGTGGTCCACACGATCATAAAGGAACCATTCGAGCGCGTCTGTTATCGTGCTTTTGCCGGCCGCGTTTTCGCCGAATATCGCTACGCTTCTATTCTCCTTGGAGAAATCGAGCGGGAGATCGAACCTCGCGCCCCGAAAGGCCGACGCTTTCAGGTGCCTGAGCTTAGTCATTCCCCGCATCCTCCTCGGCTGGCGGTTTCGCACCTTTCAGCGCGGCTTTTCGGGTGTCTTCAAGCTTCCGAAGAAGGTTTGTCTTTGTGAGTTTGCTCTCGGATCGCAAATCACGTATGGCCACAATCGTCCCTGAGTCCACTCCCGCCTTTTTTGCCTGCGCATCCAGGAAGTCTGTGAGAACTTCGCTAGCCGATTTGATTTTCTCAGTAGTCACAATCTTTTACCTCCCCTATAATAATATTATGCGCATACTATTCGCACAAATGTACAACCTAAGTGAGCATGAGATCAAGCTTGTTCGCGGGGTAGTCGGTATCTACTTTATATTTCTGGCGACTCCAGGCATAACGTATCCTTTTGCAAGTTCGCGCTTGATTTACATCGGGATGAGCGGATCCAATCAAAACAGCATAGCAATGCGACTTCGGGGACACTTAACAGGCCAATCGGGCAACCTCGGCGTTATGAACTATGCCAATACCCACAATTTAAAATTCACATACTACTCGGCAGATGTATTACGGAGTTACGGCCCAGAAAATATCTATGATATGGAGCGATTTTTCTTGAGTAATTTCCTCAGTCATCATGGATCGTATCCTATCTGCAATGGCCAGGGCGGACGCGAAATAGCAGATGTATCGAATGGTATTTCGGCCGAGGTGGACTGGGATTTCTTCAGCTAGAGGCTGACTTAAAACTAACAGGCGCGGCAAGTAGCCACCTCTACATCACGCAAGAAAACTAGGGTCGACTACCTTCACCATTCCAGTGAAGGTGTCGACAAGGCCATCGGTAAGCTTGGCATAGATGTCGGCAAGAGAGGCGTCGGGTGCGAGATCAAGTCGTTTTGTAACTGCAAGAAGCTGGGATGGAATCGCGCCCCTGGTCAGGTGGGAATAGACTACACGAAGGTCATAGAGGACGTAGAGGGGCGACATGAGAGTCCCAATATCATCGTTGGGAGCGATCGTCTGGAGAATAGTTTGCAGTTGCTTGAGACTGCCAGTGCCTGGTGATTTGGCGCCAAGACTTGTGACGACTTTTCCGAGCGCACTGCTGTCGAGCGATTCAAGGTAAATTTTATTGAGTGTATCGGCGACGTGCCTGCGTTCCTTCAGAGTGTCCACGAGGGGCGGGTTGAAGGAAAGGGCAAGATCAAAGGCTTCCGCCTCCAGGTGACCAAAGGACACTCCAAAGCGCGTCAGACACTTGTCTAAAAAAATCGACCGTAGACTGAATAGTTTGTCTTCCTTGGTTTTGGGCGTGAAGACCAACTCGATCTGGCCGTCATAGAATTCGCTACCGAGCGCGTGGTCGGAGGGGATGTTCTCCGAGCGGAGGTAGTACTGTTCGCTCTCCGGCAGCTTTGCAATGTCGCCCAGCCACATGACGACATTGCCGTGACGGTTGATGCCAAAGCTTATGTAGTTGTCCTCAGCATCAATTGTACCGTAAGTGGTGGACGCGAATTTCACCCGATTACCGGGAGTGTTGTCGTACTTGAAGAGCACCTGTCGCTTGAAATATACAGGCTGCAAGAATCCTTCATCGAATGAACGATAGAGGCCAGGAAAATAGAAATATTCGTCAGGATCGTATAGAAATCGGATTTTCGTAAATCCAAAATCAGTAACATCCTTCTTGCGGTTTACGGTCACCTTGTTGGCCGACCGCCGAACGGCGTCTTGATGGAGTTGCACTATTGCGAAGCGCGATCGATCTGGCATCTGCTCATTGGCGCAGCTAGGACACCGCAAAACCGGTAAACCTTCAATGCTAATCGAAACACCTGAGACAATTTCGTTGAAGTCGATATAGGCAAGCTCGGAGTGTGACTTACAGTTGTCGCAATAGATGCGCTGTGGTTGGCCGTCGGTGGGAATGATATCTGAAATTTACATTGTTAATTAGAATGCGACCTCGAACGTCATAGTTTGGTTGCCTTTTTCAAAAACTTCGACAGCAAAAGCGGGTTTGGACCTATCAAGTTCCAGATAATAGCCGAGCACGTAGCCACAGACGTGTTCAGGGAGGGTGACACCGTCAGCAGACCATAGATTGTCGTAACTCGCCTTCGTCATAGCTCGAAGGCGCATGCGGTCCCTTTCTTTCTCTTCCGCCGGATGCTCAAGACGCTTCATCTCAACAGCAATGAGGTTGTCTTGGACTCGAACATTGCCCCTCGAATGGAGAATGATATCGACGCGGATCGAAATGGGATGCATCTGATCGTCGAGGATCGTCTTGAGCTGTCCGCCATTGCGATTATGCTCTGTGTCCACCGCATAGTCAGCAAGTCCAGCAGCCTCACGCTCGTGCTCCAGCGCCAGAGCTAGCCGAAAGCACAAGTTCTGCTCCGAGACGCCGCTAAGAATATGATCGCGCTCGCCATGCACAAACTTCTCTAGGGCGCGCTTGAATAATGGCGCAAGCGTCTCCGCATCCAAAAGCACTTCGGTAGTATCGGTCATGCGGTACTCTACCTCTGGAAGGTTTATTTTAAAACTTTCTTCTGCTGACGAATTCAACCTGCATTGCGATAAATCGGCGATACGGTCTACTGGCTCTGAATTGGGTTCAATGCCTTAGAGGAGCCAAGGGCCGGGGGGATGGAACGGGGGCGCGCAGCGGGCCCCCTTCCCAAGGGGGTTTTGTACTACAAAACACATCTTGCGGAGCGCGTTAATTCAGGAATCTGAAGATCAAACATTGTCGTGCGACGGTTCACTGAGCTTGCAATATGCGCAAGAGTGAAGACTTCCTCTCGGTCCTCGCAAAATGGTTTCCGGTCGGATGACCGGTTGCCGCGAGCGCGGCAAAGGTTGGATGCCGGGCGAGACAATCATGCGAAGTTTCGATAAGTTAGCCACATGATGGCTTTCGACTTGAAGAAGCTCGCCACAGAAGATCCGAAGAAAATGGAGGAGCTTGCCGCCTTTCATTGGTTCAGCAAAATGTGGGACGTCGAATACGATTACCTCGCACTTAGCGAACGCCCTGATTTTGTGATGAAACGTGGTGAGCAGTCTATTGGCGTCGAAGTTACGATGGCACAGCGATCGTTACCTGGGTCAGCTTTTCCAGCATATCAAATTGAAGCAGCCCAAAGACAGTTCGCTGAAGAGCTCCTGAAGGCCGTAGCTCCAAAACTTCACTTAGACATCGGGTTGATACTCAACGATGAGGTCGCTGTTGACAAACCAAGCGCGAAACGAGCGCTCGGCATTGTCGCTGATTTAATCGATGAAGTATCAGGTGGAATGGCGGGTCATTCGGTAGAGCTGCTTGTGCGCGCCGAAGATGACATCTCTTTCAGCGACCATCCGAAACATGTCTGCCCCGAAATTCCGGCCTTTCTCCAGCATATACAATTATTCAACGACGGGCAGACGTTTACTTCGATCTCGGGGAGTCGTGGGGGAACTGTGCACGATTATACTGAAGACGACCTGAGGAGCGTGCTGGAGAGAAAGCATGACGCGCTTAGAGGCTATAGCCAATGCGATGAGCAATGGCTCATCATTGTGGCAGGTCAGGTGCCGCCCATTTATCTTTTCGAAGAGCCGCCGAAAATTTTGCTCCCTTCCATGGCATCGACCTTTTACGGGGTATCAGTGCCAACACCGATTGACACAGATTTTGACCGAGTATTTTTCTTCAAATGTCCTGCGGAAGTGACGGAACTGACCGCATGATCTATCAAGGCTGATGCAGCGGCGGGGTGGTCGCTGCATTGGAAGATAGTTCGCCTAGTTCCTGAACGGTGCAGTGGAGAGCCAGCGGAATTCCGTTCGGGTCGTGTGCTCCGGTTCCCATATCACCCAGCAATATCGGTGCGTGTTGGTATAGCGGGTTGCTTGTTCCGGTTTTCCGTTTGGATAGCAGACGCAATCATCGAGCGCGTAGATAACCGAGGGCGGACGCCGGGTAAAACTGCCGTGGCGGTCCGGATGACAGAGCGAGGCGATGTTGAGCAACATGGCCACACGCCCACCGGTCCCTTCGCAGAAATGGAGCGCCTGCCGGACGAACCGATCGGCCAGGCCGCGACCATAGGGCGGATTGGTGATGATGTTCTTCCCACGCGGTATGCGCGTGCTTAGAAAATCCGTGTCGGGCGTGCCGAAACCGTAATCGTCGATATCGGTTGATACGACGAAATATCCCGCCGCTGTCAGTTCGCTTGAGATCCAGCCTTCGCCACAAGCGGGTTCCCATATCGATCCCTCAAAGTGTTCGGCATTGAGCAGGGCGCGGGTCGCCTCCGGCGGTGTCGGGTAATATTCGTTCGCTGCGCGGTTGGGACCGAGGCTTGCGCCCGCCATTAATGGCGAGCGCAAGGTTTCAGGTTGAGGGAGGCTCATGCGAACCCCCGTTCATCCGGCTCGGTAGGCACCAGAAACAGGACGCCGTTTCGGTTCACAAGGTCGGTCGGGATAATCTCGATCGAGATGACGCATCCCTTCTTGCCGCCTTTGCGAGCCCATGCAACGCCGATTTCGTAAGGGCGCGAGAGCACATCCTGGCCACTTTCGTCCTTGCCGGTGATACGTGAGAAGGTCAGTCGGTAAGGTGGTTTTTCTTTCTTTGTAGTCATGTCATTTTCCTTTCGTTTGTCCGGCCGGACCATCCGGCCGATGCAGCGGAAAGGACCGCGCGGCATAGCCGCCGCGTCACGGACAACACGGGAGCCCGAAGGGCGAATGGAGCGGGCAGGACATTGACGCGTCGGCGCCGTCGGTCACGCGCATCGAATACGGTCGGATGAGGACGGTCCGGCAAGCCGAAAAGGTGATGGGCTCATATGAGTGGAAAACCGCCGCGTTATGCACGCTCAGCATTGATGGGCAATGCAGAGAAAAGGGTTGAGGCCGTTACCCGTTAGAGGCCAGGCCCCTGCATATCAGGGACTATGTTCGCGGGATTGAGGTCAGCAGGCATCACCGGAGCAGCGGCTTTCGTAAACTGGCCGCCAAGTTTCTGAACAGGTTCTGCCGGTACGTAGCCAGGCATTTCGGCGCGAACCGCATCGGGCATCATTTCCTTCAGCTCGCTATCGAGTTCATCCAGGTCTTTTTCCGAAATCCCGCCTTCGGCGATCTGTTCGTGCGCCTCGTCGACATGGTTCTGGAATTCGAGAATAGCGGCGCGCTGTTGCTCCAAGGATGTTAGGGCCGCTTCATTTTCGAGATACGATTCCGCCCGCGGTCGGTAGTCGGCGATTGCGTCAGGATTGACTGACTCTTCAGAAAGACGCTGGCCGTGCTCATCATACACTCGCGTTCCGTCTTCCGTCTTAAACACGCGGCGGCCATCTTCCAGCACATGCGCGTCCTCAAGCATGGCTTGGCGCTCGGCCTGCAATTCCTCGATACGTTCACCGTTTTTCATGAGAGCTTTGACCGTGGCCTCATCATAGCGCTCCAGCTTCACTTCAAATTCCGCGATCTGCTGATCGGTGGCCATGAGGACGGTACCGGCCAGATCCATGAGTTCGGCTTCGCTACGATCGGCGGCCTCGTCTTTCTTCCGGTCCCGTTCCCGAGACACCCGCGCGAACTCAATAGTACGCTGCTGCTGAAGGAGCGTCGAATTTGCTACGCTATGGCTGAAGTGGCTGGCCAGTTGAATCATTACGCCCCGCATTCCTTTTTGGTGAGCACAAACAAGAGTGCCCCGGGCGACTGATCGGGATGGCGTTCAAACCAGGTCCGGATGACTTCCCACTGGCGTTTCGCATCAGAATGAAACCAGTCATAAATGCATTTCATACCGGTCACGTCCGGCTTGTCATTCTGGTAGCGGGCGATGGCCAATCCCTCGATAACGCCGGTGACGTAGCTGTAGCGTTTCTCCGGCTCTAGCTTGCTCATAATGTCGCCAGCGGTTTGTGCGCTGGCCGGCGCAACAGCAAGGGAAAGCGCGATGGAAGCCGCAGGCAATGCAGGTACCAGAGATTTGCTGTCTTTCGAGCGGTGCATAATCGTTCGATTACGCAATATTTTACATTGGGCTCCGAAATTTGCTATAATTGTTCTATAATATTGAAATAACAAGGCCTTAGCGAGATCAGAACATCCGCCCTGCCTTTACGAATAGCTAAGCGAGAAAAGGAACGTTTTCGTGACATACGGATGTGTTCTGAAACCTCGTAAGGCATTGAATTTATATGAAAATTGGATATATACGCGTCAGCACAAAAGAACAGGTTCATGACCGACAAATTGATGGTTTGAGGCTGCTCTGCGATCGATTACATATCGAAACCGTTTCGGCTGTGGCCGAAAGACGCCCAGTCTTCGATGAGCTGTTGGCGTCGTTAGCTCCCGGGGATACACTCGTCGTTGCCAGCCTCGACCGTGCTTTTCGCTCCACAGTGGACGCCCTCACCCAGGCCGAAGCCCTGCGCTCACGCGGCGTACATTTCCAGATCGTCAATCTTGGCGTGGACACCTCAACTGCAGACGGCAAACTCATCTTCACCGTTATCGCCGCCTTCGCGGAGCATGAACGCAACCGGCTTTCCGAGAGGACGAAGGAGGGATTGGTAGCCGCGCGGCGAAGAGGAGTACGACTTGGTCGCCCTTACAAGCTAACTAAATCTCAAGTAAAGGGAGCTGCCGCCCAATGCGGCTCGGGACGCAAAAGCCTTTCCACTTTGGCCCGCAAACTCGGAGTACATTCCAGTACTCTTCGGCGAAACTTTAAAAGACTTTAATAAATTGAATAGTAATTCTCTAAAAGTCCAGTTTGTTAATTTTCAGACGGGCGGGATACATTCTATCCATTAGAAAATCCACGATAACATAGTGTCCAATTTCATAGGCATAGTGAACGGCTTCCTTTCCATCATTGTCAGCGCGGAAGAGATCTATTCCATCACATTTTGCCAAGAATTCAACGCAGCTAAAATTACCAGATCCTGCCGATATATGCAGAGCGGTGCTACCTGTAAATTTATCGAAAAAATTAACGGAATCCGCGTTCTCGGCAACAGCCGCCTTTATCGTATCCAAATCTCCGTAATGTGCAGCTTCCAATATATTATTTTCCACAACTCCTCTATTTGTAATTAAATGTGAAAGGTCTAAGACTAAATTATACATTATAAAATTTTCCAAGGCCAATGCGTAAATTTTTCTAATACATCATCATCTTCGACAGGCGATATTTCAGAATAATCTAATAAATATCCTGGCGTCTGATAAGAATGAAGAGCGCAAGTTAATCCGCCGGTTTCAGCGATTTTTATAAGCGCATAGGCTGGGATACGCAGGTTGAGACTTGCCAAATGACAGCTTAAACCTTCCCGAGTACGGACGGCCACACCTGTGAAATGATTGTCCTGCCAGTCACTGCGGTCCGCCTTCGTCATCAGAAAGTGAGAGAACTCAAGCGCAGAGGGGCTGGCTATGAAGCGTGTATAGAGAAAACTTTCAGCCGGCAGCTGGCGAAACCACATCAGAACACATTCCGAGTCTAGTGAGGCTGGGAACGACGATGTCGACCCCTTATAAATGAAGATTTTGTCGTCAAAGAGCTTCATCGTATCGTCAATATCGCTCACAGAGATCGGCGAAGCGTATTGCATAGAAGTCGAGGCCCCCAACGTTTCCACGAAAGAGGGCCTGTTAAAACCAACATTCATGCCACTAACCACCGAGTTAAACGCGTGAATTATACGAATTGTCGCATCATGGATACGAGCGACTTGATCACTCTTTTTGGTAAGTAAATTTTTTAGTGTCTCAGCAGTAACATCCTCTTCGGGATCAAGGTCAAATATATTACCTTCTGCGTCAACAAATTTTTCAACTTCCAGATGTGAATGTATGGTGCTGCATACATATTCCTTAAAGCTTTCCCGGCCAGCGTTGCGGAGGTCCAAAGCCAAAAATCGCTGATATTCTGCAGTAAATCTTTTGATAACATCAAATTTGGTGCAGGCGTCGTAGCTATGCCGAAGAATTATCTCTTTTCTGCTCGGTACTATTCGTAAATTCATTATATAGAGCTTTGACCGCGCATCATTTGCTGTAAGACACTTAGTTGAATTGATGAGCCGCTGCTATGTTCAAACCGCGCACCTTTTTCGTCATTAATGACAAATATCTCGCCGGAAAAATGCTCGATACTAAAAGGGTGTCCGCGCTGAGTGGCTTTCTCTACGTCAATAAAAGTACGAAAATCGGCCCAGAAAGAGGCCAATGGGTCTTCGTTTGCCATTCCGTTTTCCGCGATTTCTCGAAAGGCGAGATGAGACAGCTCGCAAAACCGTTTGCATCCCTCGTCACCATGTTCCGACCTTAGATGCGATAAGAGTTTCAGCACCTGACTGCGTTCTTTTACAGGGAGACTATCTATCTGCGCCTTCTTCAGCGATGCCATAGCGGCGTCAATCTGTTTCTGAAGCTGATCGGACGAAAACTCTTCCACGTAGATTACGTTGTGGTCTCGCTGTATGTTTTTCGCAGAGGTTCGATGGAAAACTCGTATCGGGGGCATGTTATTCGCAGGGACTGCACGCCCAAACTTTTTCCAATCTGTCCATCCAGCCAAAGTTACCATCGTAATAGCTGTCTTTGGCGTAAAATCGTCGGCTTCGTCTGCTTCAACGGATTTGTCGGCTGATTTTCTCAGCCACTGCCAGATCCGGATAAGGATACTTCTCGCCATTCACCGTACTCCTGCCAGAATTCAACACATGCAATTACTACAGCTGTGAAACCATCGTGTTCGATGTTGAAATTTTTGATCGTTGTAGGAAATAACATTGACAAATAATGCTCACCATCTTGCCCAACAAGGTGTTGAAGATAATCTTTCATTAGTCGATAGCGCGCCTTGCGGCTTCTGAAGAAAATTTTTCGTAAAAAATTTTGACGATACTGATCATCTACCGTGATAAAGGTGCTGAAAGCCACAGCATTCGCCTCATCACGCGCATGTTGGGATGCATAAACCGCAACTCGCGCCATGAGCTTTTCTAACTGAGAGTTTGCTCCCAAGCCGCATGCAATCTCTAGAATGGTCGGATCGTGGTCAGGCCTTTCTTTCGCCTTTGCGATTCCGCTTGTTTGAAACTCACCTCGTTCAAATGCTGATTGCATATTAGGTACTTTACCGGCGAGAAATCGCTCTCCTTTTCCTTTAAACGGGCGAGAGTCCTCTACAAAAGTCTTGAGTGCTGGCGTCGCCATGTCCGCCGGCTTACCTTCTTCAGCCCAAGCCTCGTGAAAGGCTTCCAAAAGCTCTGCGAACTGCTCGCGCGAATTGACCAAGGCTATTCTCCGTCACGACCCGCAAAACGAATTTCCAACTGGCTTCCAGGTAGCGCTACATTTTTTGCGCTATCAGACAAAACTCGTCGGCTCTGGAGTTCATTTCCCGGTACGGCGTACATCGCAGTCATAGATAGTCTGCGGATTAAATTGGAACAGTAACGCTGGTCAGAAAGGACAATATCATGAGTTACTCGAACGGTAAAAGTGACGCCGAACTCGCCCGCCCCATCAGGCCGCAGCGCAACGAGAGTTACCTTGCGCGTCAGAACTACCTCAAAGGATACGCAGCGGGTTCTAAAAAGTAGAGCGAGCCGGTCGACCAGCGGCTGGCACCGTTGGCCGACCTAATCAAATCAGATCCACGCAAGGACCAATTTGATGAGCAAGAAAGTAACTCCCGGCTTTCCACAGCGCAACCGCCGCGCCCGGCGTTGCCCGGAGTTCACACCTGGGATCGGCTGTGATCGTCGTTCCGCCGGTGATGAACCCTGCCGAATGTGTGACGCATCAAAGACCGCCAGAGATCTTTACTGCATTGAGCAACACTGGACACTTCTAGTCCGCCAGTCCTGAACACAGCACAACTAGGCGGCGGTGAGTTCCGCCGCCTCCCCCAACGTCTTCTGAGGTTTGAGTCCTTTGAAGCGAACAGAGGAGGTATGTCATGATTTCCCAATTTGGAGACATCGCGCCCAAGGCCGTCATCGCCGGTGCGCTTGTTTACGGAGCCGTTTCTTGGGCGATAACCGGCCCGGAACTCGGCTCCCGCATTATCCGCGCTGACGGCTATCTGAACGGCTGCACGAAGCTGGTCGAGCAGCAAGTCGAAGAGCAGGCCGAGGCTGCCATCAGAAATATCCCTAAGCCGATGCTGACCCCGCAGCAGCAGACCGGCTTGGCCTTTCTGGATGCATTCAGCAAATCGCAGTTCGGTCGCCAGTTCAATGATGTGCTGGGACAGAGCGGGCTTTCGACGGACTCGATCGGCGCGATCGCCACGGCCCCTCTGGCGGGGGCGCAGCAGGCCTATCAAGACAAAGTCGATGCGGTGAAAGCCGCTACCGCAAGCCGGATGGGCGAGACGGCGGGATATTGTGGATGCCTTGCCGATGAAGTCGTCCAAAACAACCGTAATGACTGGGCGATCTATGCCGGGACGCTGACCTTCTACAAGCCCCCCGCCATCACCGACATCGGAAAGTTGATGAGCAACGCTGCCCGTGGCGGCGCATGCCAGAAAGCGGGAGGCTGACCATGACCGTATTTTACAAAGGCGGCGGCTGGGAGGTGACCCACCGCCTCGTGCGGACGCCGAAGAAATCCTTTGATGTCGGGAAGATCGAGTCCGTTTCACTCAAGCGCAATCTCTTCCTGATGTGCGCGCTTCCGTCGCTTGGTCTGCTGGGGTTGGGGCTCTCTTTCTGGAGGTATCTGTATGCGGGCGAGCAGGTCGCGCTGATCGCGCTTCCAATTGTGGTGCTGGCCGTGACCTGGCAGGTGGGTACGCTCAAGGTCGACAGTCTGGCTTTGCGCGACGACGAAGGCGGCACTATCTATGGCCGGTTTTCACGGCTGCTGCAGGTTCGCCGCGCGATAGAGCAGGCGATGGATGAGCGCCGTGAGGTGGCGTCATGAGTGCGCGCGCGGGCCACGCGGGGGCGTGGCAGATCAACGGACAGTTTCTCATTGCCGCCACGCTTGGGTGGGCCGCATGGTATTTCTGGCCCGACACATACGGGTTTTACGAATGCCTTTTCCCGTACATGTTCGCGGCAGGCGCGTTTCTCACGGGTTTCGATGCGCTGAAAAAGCTCTATCGCGATGCGCGGCTGCAAGGCGCCATCCGGAAATCACGCGAGGCAACGGACAGTCACGGCTCCGCGCGCGAGGCAACTTGGAAAGAGATCGTTGCGCGGGGAATGTCGCTTCCGGCCAGCGGCACGTTTCTCGGTCTCTATCGCAATCTGTATCCCGTCTTTGCGCCGCAGGATGCGCCCTTCAGCCTCACGGAAATCACCTCCGGCGGCGGCAAGAGCATCAAGTTGGTCATTGCCAATATTTTCCAGAGCGCGATGCGGGGCGAGAGTGTGGCTGTTGCAGACATCAAGCGCGAATTGGCGATCATGTGCGTCCCTCAGCTTGTAAAGCTTGGCTACGAAGTGTGGTGCGTCGATCCCTTGGGCATCCAGTCCGGCGATTTGCCGATCGTCGAAATCAATCCTTATCAGGCCGTCATCGACGCGGTATGCGCCGACGATGAGTTTCGCAAGGATGCCGTTTCGATTTCGCGCGACCTCGCGATCCTCAAATTGCCCAGTGACAAGGGTAACGAGAAGAACAGCTTTTTCGTCGGCGGCGCGCAGAAGCTGCTCACCTTCGGGCCGGTCTTTTTCGCCTATACCGACCCGTCGAAATGCACGCCCGCCAACTGTCATGACCTTCTGAACGATCCGCAGAATCTGGAGAAGACACTTCGATTTGTGCGTGATCACCTGACCGGCATGCGCAAGGACGATCCGGTCGTTCGGTATCTTAAAAGCGAGGCCAGCAGCCTGCTTGGCCTGATGAAAAACAACGCAGAGCAATTCGGTTCTTTTGTTGAATGGGCCACGCAGGCGCTTGCCCCGTATCACCAAGCGGGCCGCCTGGCCGAATATGGCGAGACCGCGTTCTTCAACATCGCCGATCTACGCGAGCGGCAGATTATCGTCTTCATCATGACGCCGCTCAGCCATGCGCGGGAATTCGCATCCTTCACTTCGATGCTGAACAATAATCTGATGGCGGCGGCCAAGCGATATCCCAACGGCAGACGCATCCGGCTGATCGTGGATGAATTCCTGAACTTCAAATTCGCCGATATCGCCTCCGACCTGGAGACGATGCGGGGCCTGAAGATGACGGCGGATTTCTATATCCAGTCGTTTTCCGGACTGGTGCGGAAGTATGGCAAGGAGACGGCTGCCGCGATCAATGACTATTGCGATTTGAAGATCTACGCAGGTCTGAACTCGTACGAACGCGCCAAAGCCGTTTCGGACATGCTCTCGGACATGACGGTTCGATCGCAGGATTACTCCCACAAGCTGCACCCTGACGACCTTAATGTCAGCTCGAAGGAACATGCACGCCGTTTGATGACGCCTGACGAAACCCTCGCCATGTCGAAGGATGAAGCATGGGTGTTTGTGAAGGGCCTGCGGCCGATGCGCCTGAAGCTTATCCACTATGGCGAAGTCTCCCCGTGGCGGGATGGCTGGGTTGCCGACAACCCGCTGGAGGGGCCGCCCCTCAAAGCGCCTACGCGGTTCGGAATCGAATACGGGGAGACAAGCGATGCGTGAGATGAAAATCACCGGTGTCGACTACCGACGGGCGTATCGAACGGAGACCAAGGATAGCTTTCTCGCCCGGTTTTGGCGTGGCGGACGCTATTTCGTTTGGATCGTCCCTCTCTTTTGTTTGCCTTTCGCGGTGGGGCAGATAGGCACGCCGCATGTCCTGCTGAGCTACGAGTATTACCAGCGCGGCGGCGAACCCTTCTATACGCACTGCGCCTATTTCGGACTGCATAGCCGTCAGGTTCGCCCCGGCGATGGCCGCTGTCCGCTTATCAAGATGATTGCTGAATAGAGGAGCCTGACATGGCCGATGACCTCTTTACGTCCGCGCGCGAAAGCGAGGTGCGCGCGGCTTTTGACGAAGCCAGGAAAGAGGGGCCGTACTATCCCCATCAACCAAAGGCGCTTGTCGCCCATGACCAGCGCGTCCGCCACGTGCAGGAAAAACTGAAGTCTCATCTCGAAAAGCATTCTCCCGCGTGGGAAGCCAAGGAGCTTGAGAAAATCAGCGAGAAAAATCCCACGATCTTCCAGAAAAACTACAACATGATCGCCGGGAGCGCGGGTCCTTATTATTCGAAGGCGAGACTGACGCAGCGCGCCGTCAAAGAGGTGGAGGCCCGCTGTAGCAAACGGCTATCGAAGCTGAGCGAAACCGCACAAGGTATGCGCGTAAAACTTGGTGGAACGCCTCATGGCCCCGAACCGGATGACTTAACGCCGCCATTCACAATCAATACTTAGGAATTACTTCTTGACATGAAGTAAATATTCCTATAATACTTGTATTGAAAGATTTGACTAATATGACGAGAGAGAGCGACAATAATAAACAACGAAACATGAAGGCCAATCCTTTGGGCCTCGATTCCCGTCTCGTCGAATTTGTGCGCTTCATGGCTCGTCGCGCTGCCGAATCCGATTACGATGCTTGGGAGGAGAAGCACCGGGGAGCCGTCGATAAGCCAGAAAGGAACACCTTTTGATATGATCCGCGCCGCCATTTACGCTCGCTATTCTTCCGACCAGCAACGCGAAGCCTCGATCGAGGATCAGATTCGCGTTTGCCGCGAGCGTGCGGAGCGTGAAGGTTGGGCTGTCATCAACTGCTATACCGACCACGCGATCAGCGGGGCCAGCCTGATGCGGCCCGGCATTCAAATGCTGATGCAGGATGGCGCGGCAGGCAACTTCGACGTGGTGCTGGCCGAAGACCTCGACCGGCTGTCGCGCGATCAGGAGGATATTGCCGGGTTCTACAAGCGGATGAGCTTCGCCGATATTGAGATCCATACGTTGTCGGACGGCAAGATCAACGATCTGCATATTGGCCTGAAAGGCACGATGAATGCCCGGTTCCTGAAAGACCTTGCGCAAAAGACGCGGCGTGGCCTGCGTGGGCGTGTAGAGGCTGGCAAGTCCGGGGGTGGCAACTCCTATGGCTATAAGGTTGTCAAGAAGCTGGACGCGAAAGGCGAGCCGATCCGTGGCGACCGCGAAATCATTCCGGAAGAGGCCGAAATCATCCGCCGTATATTCATGGAATTTGCTGCCGGACATTCGCCTCGCGCGATCGCTGCAGGACTTAATGAGGAGAAGATTCCGGGACCACGGGGAAAAGAGTGGGGGGCATCGACCATTTATGGCAATCGTCGGCGCGGCAACGGAATTCTGAATAACGATCTCTATATCGGAAAGCTGGTCTGGAACAGGCTTCGCTATATCAAGGACCCTGATACCGGAAAACGCGTCTCACGCCTCAATCCAAAATCCGAATGGCTTACGACCGACGTACCGGAATTGCGCATTGTCGATGACGAACTCTGGCAGCGGGTCAAAGGGCTTCAGGACGAGCTTGCCGAGAAGGGCGATTTCAGAAAATGCCCAAGACCGCCAAAACTTCTCTCCCATCTTCTCAAATGCAGCGAATGCGGTGGAGGCTTCTCAAAAATCTCCAATACCCATTACGGCTGCTCGACAGCGCGCAACAAAGCCACATGTACCAATCGCCGCGCGATCAAGCAGGATGCGCTGGAAGAAGCGGTGATTAACGCGCTACGAACGCACTTGATGGATGCGGAACTCTGCGAGCGTTTTTGCGAGGAATATACCGCGCATATGAATCACTTGATCAAATCGCGGACGACGCAGCGGGCGCGATACGAGCGGGAACTTCGCGAGCTCGACAAGCAGACCGATAACATCATTGAAGCCATTAAAGCCGGTCTCGCCAACCAGCGCCTCAAAGAGGAGCTGGACTCCATCTGTGAACGCGAAAGCGAGCTGAAACTTCTACTGACAAACCTGGCAGCGCCGCCGCCGATCCTGCATCCTTCGATGGCGTTGCGATATAAAGAGGAGGTAACAAACCTTGTCCGAACCCTGAATGATCCCGATCATCGCGCGGAAGCGTCACAGCTTCTTCGCAAGCTTGTCGATAAAATTGTCCTGAAGCCGGACCCGGACGGAACCGGGCTGCTGATAGACTTGTACGGCGATCTTGCGGGAATTCTGAACTTCGCCGCGCATAAGGATAATCCTTTGAAATTAAAGGAAATATCCATGTGGCAGGAAACGCTGGTTGCGGGGGTAGGATTTGAACCTACGACCTTCAGGTTATGAGCCTGACGAGCTACCGGGCTGCTCCACCCCGCGTCACCAAGTTTCGGGCGCTGTGAGGCAGCCCGTCTTTTTCGTTTGCCCGTCCTGGCAGGTCCTGGCCTGCTGCGGGCGGTGCGGGGCGGCTCCTCGCCCGCGTCACCAAGTTTCGGGCGCTGTGAGGCAGCCCGTCTTCTTCGTCTGCCCGTCCTGGCAGGGCGTTGCCTGCTGCGGGCGGTGCGGGGCGGCTCCTCGCCCGCGTCACCAAGTTTCGGGCGCTGTGAGGCAGCCCGTCTTCTTCGTCTGCCCGTCCTGGCAGGGCGTTGCCTGCTGCGGGCGGTGCGGGGCGGCTCCTCGCCCGCGTCACCATTTCTACCGGGCGGTGTGTGGTGCCCGGTCTTTGTCTGCGCCTGTGACCGCTGGTCCTTGCCCCTTGTTGGGCTTTCGGACCTTCGAACAGACACCCCGTCGGCGAGAATGGATCTCGTCCGGCAGGCCGGAGACGGCAAAGGGTCGTTTCCGGCAAGGTGCGATTGTGATGAGAAGATATTGGAAGCGGGTGCGCCCGGGGGCTGCCGTCATTGGCCAGCCATCGTTTGACGATGGCCGGAACGGCGACCGATGCACTTTATAGACCTGGCAGCGACCTACTCTCCCGCGTCTTAAGACGGAGTACCATCGGCGCTGGAGCCTTTCACGGCCGAGTTCGGCATGGGGTCGGGTGTTTGAAGCTCCGCAAGAACCACCAGGTCGATAAAATGCATCGGCTTCGCCAAGCGAAGCCTTTTGTTTTCGTTCTCACGGCTCATACCGCGCCCTACCGGGCGCTGAGCCTGCGAACCACGCGGAGCAAAAGCTCCGGCCCGCCTTGCGGGCTCGGACACGGGATCTGTGTCCGGGCGATCCGCCTTTGATCGGGACGCTTGCACGTACCGCGACCGAGGCTGAGAACATTTTGGAAGCTGGTGTCTTTCCGGCGGCTTGCGCCGCTCCGCCAGACCGGAGGTCCGACGAGTCGTTTCGTCCGGCGATTGATCTTTCGGACCAAAAGGTCCGCAAGGTCAAGGGCCGCCGCGCCTTGTGGCGCACCCCGTCCGGAGGATCAGCACCCGGCAGGGTGCGATACGATCCGCGAGGACAAAACAAACAATGATCTTTTATGGCCGGCAGTCCTGATCCAGAAAGTCTGCAACTTTCCAGGTCGCTGCCGGTCCAATGATCATCGTTTCACGATGATCATTGGCAAATGAGAACGATCAAGCCGATCGGGCAATTAGTACCGGTAAGCTTCACGCTTTGCAGCGCTTCCACACCCGGCCTATCAACGTGGTCGTCTTCCACGGCCCTGATAGGGAATACTCGTTTTCAGGTGGGTTTCCCGCTTAGATGCCTTCAGCGGTTATCCCGTCCGTATATAGCTACCCTGCAATGCGGCTGGCGCCACAACAGGTCCACCAGAGATACGTCCATCCCGGTCCTCTCGTACTAGGGACAGATCCTGTCAATATTCCTACACCCACGGCAGATAGGGACCGAACTGTCTCACGACGTTCTGAACCCAACTCACGTACCGCTTTAAATGGCGAACAGCCATACCCTTGGGACCTGCTCCAGCCCCAGGATGCGATGAGTCGACATCGAGGTGCCAAACAACCCCGTCGATATGGACTCTTGGGGGTCATCAGCCTGTTATCCCCGGCGTACCTTTTATCCGTTGAGCGATGGCCCTTCCACACGGGACCACCGGATCACTATGACCGACTTTCGTCTCTGCTCGACTTGTCAGTCTCGCAGTCAGGCGGGCTTATGCCATTGCACTCGTCGAACGATTTCCGACCGTTCTGAGCCCACCATCGCGCGCCTCCGTTACTCTTTAGGAGGCGACCGCCCCAGTCAAACTACCCACCATGCACGGTCCCGGACCCGGATAACGGGTCGCGGTTAGACATCCATGCCGACAAGGGTGGTATTTCAAGGGTGGCTCCACCCCCGCTGGCGCGGAGGCTTCAAAGCCTACCACCTATCCTACACATGTCGGCACAAATGCCAGTGCAAAGCTATAGTAAAGGTGCACGGGGTCTTTCCGTCTAACCGCAGGTACCCCGCATCTTCACGGGGAATTCAATTTCACTGAGTCTATGTTGGAGACAGCGGGGAAGTCGTTACGCCATTCGTGCAGGTCGGAACTTACCCGACAAGGAATTTCGCTACCTTAGGACCGTTATAGTTACGGCCGCCGTTTACTGGGGCTTCAATTCAAGGCTCTCACCTCTCCTCTTAACCTTCCAGCACCGGGCAGGCGTCAGACCCTATACGTCGTCTTGCGACTTCGCAGAGCCCTGTGTTTTTGGTAAACAGTCGCTACCCCCTGGTCTGTGCCACCCTCCTTCACTTGCGTAAAAAAGGGTCACGCTTCTTCCGAAGTTACGCGTGCAATTTGCCGAGTTCCTTCAACATAGTTCTCTCAAGCGCCTTGGTATACTCTACCTGTCCACCTGTGTCGGTTTCGGGTACGGTCTCATGGTGGAGCTATTTCCTGGGACCGCTTCGCCGCCAAACCAATCCGTTAAGGATTGACGACATACGCGATCCGTCACTACCACCTGGCCTGGGAATATTCACCCAGTTCCCATCGACTACGCCTTTCGGCCTCGCCTTAGGGGCCGGCTAACCCTGCTCAGATTAACTTTAAGCAGGAACCCTTGGACTTTCGGCGAGGGGGTCTCTCACCCCCTTTATCGTTACTCATGTCAGCATTCGCACTTCTGATATCTCCAGGACGCCTCACGGCTATCCCTTCGCAGACTTACAGAACGCTCCGCTACCGCTTGCCATAAAGACAAGCCCTCAGCTTCGGTGCACGGCTTGAGCCCCGGTACATTTTCGGCGCAAAACCCCTTATTTAGACCAGTGAGCTGTTACGCTTTCTTTAAATGATGGCTGCTTCTAAGCCAACATCCTGGTTGTTTTGGGAGTCTCACTTCCTTTCCCACTTAGCCGTGACTTGGGGACCTTAGCTGGAGGTCAGGGTTGTTTCCCTCTCCACGACGGACGTTAGCACCCGCCGTGTGTCTGCCGCTCAGTACTTCTCGGTATTCGGAGTTTGGTTAGGATCAGTAAGACGGTGAGTCCCCATAGCCCATCCAGTGCTCTACCCCCGAGAGTATAAAAGCGACGCTCTACCTAAATAGATTTCGCGGAGAACCAGCTATTTCCGAGTTTGATTGGCCTTTCACCCCTAGCCACAGTTCATCCCGACACATTGCAACGTGTATGGGTTCGGCCCTCCAGTTGGTGTTACCCAACCTTCAGCCTGACCATGGCTAGATCACTCGGTTTCGGGTCTAATGCGTCGTACTGTTCGCCCTATTCAGACTCGCTTTCGCTGCGCCTTCACCTATCGGCTTAAGCTTGCACGACACACTAAGTCGCTGACCCATTATACAAAAGGTACGATGTCACCCTTGCGGGCTCCATCTGTTTGTAGGCAACCGGTTTCAGGAACTCTTTCACTCCCCTTGTCGGGGTGCTTTTCACCTTTCCCTCACGGTACTTGTTCACTATCGGTCATGCACGAGTACTTAGGCTTGGAGGGTGGTCCCCCCATATTCAAGCAGGATTTCACGTGTCCCGCCCTACTCAAGAACCATGGTTCGCATTATGCGTACGGGGCTGTCACCCACTACGGCCCGCCTTTCCAGACAGTTCCGCTTGGCTCACCATGATTACTGGCCTGATCCGCGTTCGCTCGCCACTACTAGCGGAGTCTCGTTTGATGTCCTTTCCTACGGGTACTGAGATGTTTCAGTTCCCCGCGTTCGCTTCTAACACCTATGTATTCAGCATTAGATACCCTTATATCGAACCATAGAAACCGCATGAGCCACCCGCAACAAAGTGCGAACGGCTCATCCGATTTTCTATGGCTCAAGGGTGGGTTTCCCCATTCGGAAATCGCCGGATCAAAGCTTATTCGCAGCTCCCCGACGCTTATCGCAGCGTATCGCGTCCTTCATCGCCTGTGCATGCCAAGGCATCCACCAATTGCCCTTAAGACACTTGATCGTTCTCATTGCCAATGATCATCACGCTACGCGCGATTTTCATGTCCTCACGGCCGTTCGGCACCTTATCGGTGCCTGGCCTGCGGACGGCGCGTCGCATAAGCGACGTCGCGCGCTTGCGCTCTGGCTGCCGCAAGACCTCCATTAGGAGATCAGGTGCAGACCGAAGCGCTCTATGATCATCAGCAGAAAGACCAGCTTCCAGAGATCCGCCCGATCGCCGCGGTTAAGTGGCGAACATATGCATGCGGCTAATGAGCATGCCGCAATGCGCACCGGACACCC
>NZ_NBYO01000001.1:0-1575000 GCF_002238045.1 Notoacmeibacter marinus | reverse complement strand
TTCGAGACCGAGAAGTCGCGGATCGACGCCATATTGCGCCAGCGCGAAGCACAGCAGATCGCCGCCGCAGGGTAATCGGAGAAAGACCGCCCGGAGCCAGCCGCGATTGATGGAGAAAAGCCGCCGCGGCTGCTCCCATGAAAAGGCCCGCCTGTCCCAACGCGGCTACCCAGGCGATGATCTGCGATCACTCCTTGAATTCGACCGTCGTTCCCGGCGAGACCATCTTCGCCAATTCCTTGGCGTCCCAATTGGTCAGTCTCACGCACCCATGGCTGGACGTCTTGCCGATCTTGCTCGGCTCCGGCGTGCCATGAATGCCATAACTGGGTTTGGACAGCGCGATCCAGACGGTGCCGACCGGTCCGTTGGGCCCCGGCGGTATCGTCAGAATCTCGTCATTGTCGCCCTGCTTGAAATTCTTTTCCGGATTGTAGGTGTAGTTCGGATTGATTGCGATCCGCTCCACCTTGACGGTCCCGGAGGGTGAAGGGGTATCGGCCGAACCGATGGTCGATGGATAGCTGGCGACTAGACGCCCCGACGAATCATAGGCGACAACCTGCTCGCGGCTCTTGTCGGCGACGATACGGGTGACCTTGCCGGATTTCGGCGTGCCCGTGCTGGCTACGCGGATGACTTCGCCCTGTCGGCCGAAATCGGCATCGGGATTGAGGCTCTCCAAGAAGTCTTCATCCATGTGAAACCGCTCAGCGATGGCTTCACGCGCCGATGTGTAGCGCATGGCGGGCATGGCTGCCTTCTCGCCGTAATCCGAGGGGATCGCCGCGACATAGGGCCCCGAAACGTCTTCCGAAGTGATGGTATAGTCGACGAAAGCATCTCCGCCGCGTGCCTGAAGCGCTTTTTCGATGGCGCTTTCATCGGTGAAATCGACGAGTTCGCCGGTCAACCGGCGCCAGCTGTCCATAGCGTAGAGCACATTCTGCCCTTTCACCCCATCGATCACGCCGGGCGATGCGCCGACTCGGTCGAGGAGAATCTGGGCTTTCGCAACCGTCATCTTGCCGGGAGCCAGGCTGGGCTTTGTGGATTTGGGCGCTTGAAGAGCCGGCTCGGAAATCGAGCCCGGACTCTGTACCGCACCGGTCGCTGTGTTCGCGTCATCGGTCGACGCGACGGCATCCGGAAGCGTCGTCCCCATCTGCGGATCGGGTATCACGGGAACCTGCTCCGGAAGGGCGGCCCGCTGTTCACGCAACCGTTCCGCCGTCCGCTCCCGTTCCCGCTGCATAGCCGCGCGCAATTCCTGTTGTCGTTGTCGTTCGGCCTGCCGTTCGGCGCGGATGATGTCGCGAATGTCCTCCTCGCGCTGGAACGGTTCGAATTGCGGTTCCGGCGGCAGTCTCCGAACCTCGGACGGCGGTTGTACGGTCAGAACCTCCCCGGTCCGTGGGTCCAGAAAGATCCGTTCCCCGTTCTGCCCGATCACCACATCGGCGCGTATCTGCGCAGAAGCCGGCATCACGCTGCTCGTCAGAAGCACCAAAGCGCTCGCTGTCAGTGTCGCAACACGCATTCGCATGATCGAAATCTCCCAATGGCCCGGCCAGTATGGTTGAGATAATATGAACCTGGCATGAAAACAGCGAAACCCGGCAAAACGTTGCAGGGCATGTCCTTTTTTGGGACGCGTATGGTCAACGAAGGGTAAACGCCCCTCCAGAGGCGAGCTGATCCGTTGTTATAAATGTACCGCACCCGCAGGTTTCAAAGCGGTCCCCTGAATTAAAGACGGCCGGACCTGATTAAGACATAATTGAACGATTCTACCCATAGTTGAGCCCGCTGGTGATCTGGAACGGAGCTCGCAATGGTCGAACGGCAAACAATTCAATCCGCCTCATTCGTCAGATCTTCCGTTCTGTTCGTCATGGTGGTGTTGTTCACGTTCGGCGCGATTTATTCCTTCCGCGCCATCGACAGACTCCTGGATGATGATGCCCGTCAAATCGCCGAACAATGGGCGGACGCTTTCATCGTTCAGGCGGATCTGATGGATACTATTCTCGCCGAACGGTCTCTTTCGACGCAGCAACGCCAAACTTTGGATATCATTGCCAAGGAAGGCAGTATCTTCCGTTTCAATCTTTACGATGCGCAGGGAAACCTGAAACTGGTCTCCGACCGGCACGCCCATCTGCACAACGCCGAATCTCTTTTCGAGCACGAACCGCATGTCGCGGCTGATATCCTGCAAGGCTCCCGCCATACCAATCTTCGCAATGCCGGCGAAGGCTCTGACCAGCCAGATTTCTACGCGGAAAGCTACGTGCCCATCGAACGCGGCGGCACGGTTGCGGGCGTCGCCGAAATTTATGTCGATCAGACCGCGCGACGCGAGATTTTTGCCCAGGCGCTATACCCCAATCTGGGCCTCACCCTGGTTCTCTGCCTCATCGCGATGCTCCATTCGGTCTATACCGCTCGCCTCTTGAAGAAGGAAAAGCGCGCCAGCGACCGTGCTTTCCACCTGGCTCATCACGACGTTCTGACCGGAATTGCCAATCGCGAAGTGTTTCACCAGCGTCTCGAAAAGATGTTCCAGGGCAGGCGGCAGGTCGACGCCCGAACCGCCATTCACATGATCGATCTGGACGGGTTCAAGACTGTTAACGACCGCTACGGCCATGGCGTCGGCGATGAATTGCTGCGCACGGTTACCGATGCATTGCTTCGTTCCATTCGAAAGGACGATCTGCTGGCGCGGCTGGGCGGTGACGAATTCGCCGTGATCCAGACCGATGTCCATGACCGCGACATCGCGCTCGGTCTGGCCGATCGCCTGGCGGAAGCCGTGCGCCAGATAACGGAGCTGGGCAAGGTCAAGGTTCACGTCACCGCCAGTATCGGCACCTACATTCTCAAGACGATTTCAGACGACGAGACGGCCAATCTGGCGCTGTCGCGCGCCGATGCGGCCCTCTATCACGCCAAGGCCCAGGGCAAGGATCGGGCTGCGATGTTCGAGCCGGCCATGGAGAACCTTGTCCGAACCCGACAGAAGATGCGCGACCTGCTGATCGCGGCGGTCGAAGACGATACGATCGAGGTGTTTTACCAGCCCCAGCACGATGCGAATCTCGGAGCGCTGTGCGGTTTCGAGGCCCTCGCCCGTTTGCCGGACGGCGCCAATGGATATGTGTCGCCCGATCAGTTCATCCCGCTAGCCGAAGAACTGCGCCTGATGCCCCGGCTCGGCGCCAGCATCCTCCAGCGCGCCTGCCAGACAGCGACCGCATGGCCCGAACACCTGCAGTTGGCGGTCAACCTCTCCGTCCAGCAGTTCGACGGCAATCTGGTCAAAACCGTGAAAGCGGCGTTAGCCCAGTCAGGCCTTCGGTCGAGCCGACTCGAGCTGGAAATTACCGAAAGCATGTTCATCCGCGACCACGATGTGGCCGCCATCGAACGGCAGTTGCACGAATTGAAGACCCTGGGCGTCCAGATCGCCATGGACGATTTCGGCACGGGATATTCCAGCCTCAGTTCGCTCTGGCGCTTCCCCTTCGACAAGCTGAAAGTGGATCGGTCCGTCGTATCCCAGCTCGATCAGAGCGAGACGGTGAATTTCGTCCTTGAGACGATCGCCACGCTAGGACGGACCATGAAGCTGCGCGTAACGGCGGAAGGCGTGGAGAACGAAGCCCAGCGGAACTCTGCCGAGATGGCGGGATGCAACGAAATTCAGGGCTATTTCTACGCCGAGCCCATGAGTAGCGATATGGTGGAAGGTCATATCCTGAAAAGCGTCGCGAATGTCATGCGCCGGAACGAGCCCGGAAAAACGAAGACAGACGTCGACGGCACGAAGGGAGACAGGCAAGCGGCCGGCAAACGTTCCGCTTAGAGCGGAAAAGGGCCGCCAGATGGCGGCCCTCGAAGTTAGTTCGAAAAGTGCAGTGTCATGCCGCTTCCTTGGCGTCGGTGGGAGCCGTATGGAATGTCAGGCGGTCCGATCCGGCGCCAACCTTGACCTGAGATCCGTCCAGAACCTCGCCCATTAGGATCTTTTCGGCGAGCGGGTCCTGCAGTTCCTTCTGCATCACGCGCTTGAGCGGCCGTGCGCCATAGGCGGGGTCGTACCCCTTCTCAGCCAGCCATTCGATGGCATCCTCACCGAGTTCCAGCCTGATCTTGCGATCGGCCAGAAGCTTCTCCAGCCGCTCAAGCTGGATGCGGACAATGGCGCCCATATCGGCGCGACGCAAACGGTGGAACAGGATCACCTCGTCGATCCGGTTGAGGAATTCCGGCCGGAACGCGGCTTTCACCACGCCCATGACCTGATCCTGAACCGATTCGACATCCTCGCCCTCGCCGAGATTGACGAGATATTCCGCACCCAGATTGCTGGTCATGATGATCAGCGTGTTGCGGAAATCCACGGTGCGGCCCTGGCTGTCGGTCAGCCGGCCATCGTCGAGCACCTGGAGCAGCACATTGAAGACGTCGGGATGGGCCTTCTCCACCTCGTCGAACAGGACGACCTGATAGGGTCGCCGGCGCACCGCCTCGGTCAGCACACCGCCCTCGTCGTAACCGACATAGCCGGGAGGCGCGCCGATCAGCCGCGCGACGGAATGCTTCTCCATGAATTCGCTCATGTCGATGCGGACCATCGCGCTCTCATCGTCGAACAGGAAGTTCGCCAGCGCCTTGGTCAGTTCGGTCTTGCCGACCCCGGTCGGGCCGAGGAACATGAACGAGCCGATCGGCCGGTTGGCATCCTGCAGACCGGCGCGCGCGCGGCGAACCGCTTTCGCCACCGCCTGCACCGCCTCGCCCTGGCCGACGACGCGCTTGGCGATCTCGTCTTCCATGCGCAGCAGCTTGTCGCGCTCGCCTTCCAGCATCTTGTCGACAGGAATGCCCGTCCAGCGGGAAACGACCCCGGCGACATGGTCGGGCGTAACAGTCTCTTCGACCATCGATCCGGCTTCGCCTTCATGGGCCTCCGCCTCGGCGAGCTTGCGCTCCAGATCGGGGATCTTGCCATAAGCCAGTTCGCCCGCCTTCTGGAACTCGCCGGATCGCTGGGCGATGGCAAGCTCGTTGCGCGCTTCATCCAGTTCGCCTTTCAGATCGGCGGCCAGACCCAGCTTCTCCTTTTCGGCCATCCACGTGCTGGTCAGCGAATCGCTTTCTTCTTCCAGATCGGACAATTCCTTTTCGAGCCGCGCGAGACGGTCTTTCGACGCCGCGTCGGTTTCCTTCTTCAGAGCCTCGCGTTCGATCTTCAGCTGCATGATGCGCCGGTCGATCTCGTCCAGCGCTTCCGGCTTGGAATCGACCTGCATGCGCAGGCGAGAGGCGCCCTCATCGACCAGATCGATGGCTTTGTCCGGCAGAAACCGGTCGGTAATATAGCGGTTGGAGAGCGTCGCGGCGGCCACCAGCGCGGAGTCGGAGACCCGCACCTTGTGGTGCTGCTCGTACTTCTCCTTCAGCCCGCGCAGGATCGAAATGGTATCCTCGACGGTCGGTTCGGAGACGAAGACCGGCTGGAAACGCCGCGCGAGCGCTGCGTCCTTCTCCACATGCTTGCGATACTCATTCAGCGTGGTTGCGCCGACGCAGTGCAGTTCGCCGCGCGCCAGGGCCGGCTTGAGAAGGTTCGAGGCGTCCATGGCGCCATCGGCCTTCCCGGCGCCGACCAGCGTGTGCATCTCGTCGATGAAAAGAACGATCTGTCCACTGGCGGACTGGACCTCGGACAGAACAGCTTTCAAGCGCTCCTCGAACTCGCCGCGATATTTCGCGCCGGCGATCAGCGCGCCCATGTCGAGCGCCAGAAGGCGCTTGTCCTTGAGGCTCTCCGGCACGTCGCCATTGATGATGCGCAGGGCAAGACCCTCCGCGATGGCGGTCTTGCCAACGCCCGGCTCGCCGATCAGCACCGGATTGTTCTTGGTCCGCCGGCTCAGCACCTGGATCGTCCGGCGAATCTCGTCGTCCCGCCCGATCACCGGATCGAGGCGTCCGGCTTTTGCGTCTTCCGTAAGGTCACGGGCATATTTCTTCAGTGCATCATAGGCCTGTTCGGCCGACGCGGAATCGGCCGTGCGGCCCTGCCGGACATCCTCGATGGCGCGGTTCAGGGCAACGGGCGTCACGCCCGCCTTTTTTAGCATTTCAGCGGTTTTCGCGCTTTTCTCCACCGCGAGCGCCGTCAGAAGACGCTCCACCGTAACGAAGCTGTCGCCGGCCTTCTTGGCCAGTTCCTCAGCGGTCGCGAAAACCTTTGCAAGCGGCTGGCTCATATAGAGCGACGCGCCCGATCCCTCGACCTGTGGCAGCGCGTTCAGCGCGGCGTCGACGGCCATCCGAATGGCTTTCGAATCGCCGCCGGCACGGTCGATCAGCGAGGCGGCAAAGCCTTCCTCATCGTCGATCAGAACCTTGAGCAGATGTTCCGGCAGAAGCTGCTGGTTGTTGCGCGTGACGGCAGCAGTCTGGGCCGCCTGCACGAATCCCCGCACGCGCTCGGTGTATTTTTCCATATTCATTCTTCTGGTCTCCTTCCCCTCTCCGGCCCGTCGGGCGCCGGTTCGGTGATGAACGACTGGAAGCCCTTGAAGGCGCTTCCGGTTTCGAAAGAAATATGGGTGTGCCAAGCAGCAATTCCAAGCGCATGCGGCTGGCGACACAGCGAAAATCTTGCAGCTGGGAACGGCAGTCCCGGGTCGCCAAAAACTGTCCTGGCAAAGAAAAACCGCGGCGTTTCCGCCGCGGTTTCAGATAGTGAATTTCTACCGGGTCGACCTGTCAGCTATTGGCGGCCAACGGTAGATCGTCGCCATTCTCGCTCTTCGCATCCGGCGCAGCCTCATCGTCCGTTGGCGCCGCTTTGCGTGGCCGGCGCGTGCGTCGCACCTTCGTCGCACCCTCGGCATCCGCGCCCGTTTCGGCGTCGGGCTCGACCTTTTTGCGACGGGTCCGCCGTACTTTCGGCGTTTCGTCAGCGGGATCGTCACCATTGGAGCGCCGTTCGGCCTCGGCCACGATATCGGCTGGAGAATGGGCCGCGACGGGTACGGTCTCGCTTTCGGCTTCGGCGTCGCTAGACGAGCTGTCGGCTTCACCCGCATCGTCATTGTCGGCCCGATCGTCGCGGCGGTTGCGGCGATTGTCCGAACGTCCGCGCCGGGGCTTGTCCTCGGAATTGTCGCTGCGGGCCTCGGCCGTGCGTTCGCCGTCGTCCGAATCATCGTCATTGTCGCGGTCGGACGGGTCATTCTCGCGCTGCGCATCGCGCTGCCGCTGCGCTTCGGCATTGGCCGCCATCGCTGTGGCGATGATGCGGTTGTAATGTTCGGCGTGCTGGAAATAATTCTCTGCCATCACCCGGTCGCCGGCGGACGTCGCGTCCCGCGCCAGTGTGGCGTATTTATCGGCGATCTGCTGGGCAGAACCGCGAATTTTCACATCGGGCCCATTGCTTTCATAGCTACGCGAAAGCGGGTTGGGCCCCTTGCGATTATTGCCACCATTGTTGTTCCGCCCACGATTGCGGCGGTTTTGCTGGTTTGGCCTCATCGATAACTCTTCTTTGAATTCATCCTACATTCGGATGGAAACCGGTACGAACCGGCATACGCCGACGCCACGGTCCCGCCGCGCGTCATGCTCTTTGCGACTGCCAAAACGCCAAGCGTCAGACAGTCTGTGGATCCGTCACTCTCGGGTCTCTCGCCGAATGCCCCCAGCGCTACAATACGTAGTGACTACGATTGTCGACCCACCTGCCGCCATCAATCCCGCTTGCAATTTGAAAGCCGGAGACGGCAGAAGCCGTTTGCTTCATTCATCCGGTGCCTTGAACTTAATCACCTTTTTCAGCTTTGCCAAGCCCCAAGGGCATTCAGGGCATTTACCCACTGGTTTTGAAAAGCAGGGCGCGCAGAATTCCGTTCATATCCCGTCGTATATCGCCACGATGAAACCCGGATTTGGCGAAGATGTGTTCGACATCGTCGGCCTGCCCACGGCCGATCTCCACGGCAACCGCCCCGCCGGGCCGAAGGTGCCTGCCGGCGCCTGACGCTATCGCCCTGTAGGCATCGAGACCGTCGGCGCCGCCATCCAGCGCGAGATGCGGATCGTGATCGCGAACCGTCCCTTCCAGCCCGGCAATGACGGCGCTCTCGATATAGGGCGGATTCGACACGATCAGGTCGAAACACCCTTCGACGCTTTCGAACCAGCGCGACTGCCGCGTCGAGAAGCGCTCGCCGAGCCCGTTCCGGTCGGCATTTCTCTCGGCGGTCCGCAACGCATCGGCACTGAGATCGACGCCGAGCGCGCGGGCCGCAGGCATTTCCGCGAGAAGCGCCAGCGCGATCGCTCCCGTGCCGGTGCCGAGATCGACAATGTGAAAAGCGTCGTCCGAACGCGCGCCCGTTCGACAGGTCGAAAGGCAAAGATCGACCAGCGCTTCGGTATCGTCGCGCGGCTCCAGCGTTTCGCTCGATAGCATCAGTCGAAGCCCGTGAAACTCGCGCCAGCCGAGCAGACGGTAGAGCGGCCTGCCTTCGGCCCGCCGGCGCGCCCGTTCCAGAACCGTTTCACAATTCGTTTCGCTCACCGCCTGTCCCGGGTCGGCCAGCCATGAGGACGGCTCGATCATGAGTGTTTCGAGCGTCAGCTTCCGCGCTTCGCTTGCCGGATCGGTTATCCTGGCCTCGGCCAGAACCTGCCGCACCTGCGCCAGCAGCGTGTCGAGCCTCATTCCATCTCGGCCAGAAGCGCCGCCTGATGGTCGGCGATCAGCGCATCGACCAGTTCGTCCAGCTCGCCTTCTATCACCCGGTCGAGCTTATAAAGCGTCAAATTGATGCGGTGATCGGTCACGCGCCCCTGCGGGAAGTTGTAGGTGCGAATGCGCTCGGACCGGTCGCCGGAGCCGACTTGTGCCCGTCGTGATTCGCTGCGCTCGGCATCGGCCGCGCTGCGCTTGGCGTCGTAAAGCCGAGCACGGAGGATCTGCATGGCGCGCGCGCGGTTCTGATGCTGGCTCTTCTCCGACTGCGTCACCACGATGCCGGTCGGCAGATGCGTGATGCGCACGGCGCTGTCGGTCGTGTTGACGTGCTGGCCGCCGGCGCCCGACGCGCGCATCGTATCGATCCGGATATCGCTGTCTGCTATGTCGATATCGACATCCTCGGCTTCCGGCAGGACGGCCACTGTGGCAGCGGAGGTGTGAATGCGCCCGCCTGCTTCCGTCGCCGGCACGCGCTGTACCCGGTGGACGCCCGATTCGAACTTCATCCGGGCGAAGACGCCGCGGCCCGAAACCTCGGCGATAATCTCCTTGAAGCCGCCCGCTTCGCCCTCGGAAATGGAATCGACTGAAACCTTCCAGCCCTGGCTCGCGGCATACCGCTCATACATGCGAAAGAGATCGCCGGCGAAGAGCGCCGCTTCGTCTCCGCCCGTTCCCGCACGGATTTCCAGAATGGCGTTGCGTGCATCCGCCTCGTCCTTCGGCAGCATCTGGATGCGAAGGTCTTCGGTCAGCGTTTCGATACGACTATCGAGAGCATCGGCCTCCGCCTCGACCATTCGCCGCATCTCCGCGTCGGTTCCCGCTTCATCGAGCAGTTCGTCCACGCCGGCCCGCTCGGCCTGTGCCTCGCGCAGTTCCCGTATCGCCGCGACCACCGGCTCCAGTTCGGCATAGTCCGCCGCAGCCTTGCCATAGCGTTCGGCGCTGGGGCCGGAGGCCAGCTCCGCTTCCAGCATCTGGAAGCGCTTTTCGACAGCATCAAGCCGTGCTTTGGGAAGAGCCTCGGACATGGTCAGAGCGTCAACCCGTTCGTCTCGGCATAGTCGGCAAGGAAAGCGCGGATATCCTGCTTGTCGGAATGGTCGATCGCCGCGTTCAGCTTGTCGCTGAGATCGTTCAGTTCGACGTCCCGGAAAGCAGCCTTGACCGGCCCGATCGACGCAGCGCTCATCGAAAGCGTCCGGAAACCGATGCCGGCAAGGGCCAGCGCCATGATCGGCCGCGAGGCCATTTCTCCGCACAGCGACAGCGGAATCGAAAGACGCTCGCAATCCCGCACAATATGGCGAAGCGCCCGTAGGAACGTGCAGGACAGGCTGTCGAAGCGGTTACCGACCATCGGGTTGCCCCGATCCGTCGCCATGATGAACTGGAAAAGGTCGTTCGACCCGACAGATATGAAATCGACGAGTCCGCTGAGCCGATCCATCTGCCAGATCAGCGACGGCACCTCCAGCATGACGCCGATTCTGATCTCGCTCGGCAGATCGTAGCCGTGACGCTTGAGATAGCTTTCCTCGCGCTCGATCAGGTCGCGCGCCTGTTCGATCTCGGTGATTTCGGTGACCATCGGCAGCATGATGGACAGCTTCTGGCCGCGGGCAGCGCGCAGAAGCGCGCGGATCTGCGTGCGGAAAAGGCCCTGCCGATCCAGCGTCAGGCGGATCGCCCGCCACCCCATGGCCGGGTTTTCCTCGTGCGGCGCGTTGCGGAAATAGGGCAGCACCTTGTCGCCGCCAATGTCGAGCGTGCGGAAGAGGATCGGCTTGCCGTCGGCCTTCTCGATCACCTCGCGGTAAAGTTCTTCCTGGCGGTCGGCCCGTGGAAAGGTCGAGGCGACCATGAACTGCAGTTCGGTGCGAAACAGGCCGATCCCGTCCGCGCCGGACGCTTCCATCTGCGACATGTCGACCACGAGGCCGGCATTCATCATCAGCCTTACGTCGATACCGTCACGGGTACGCGCCGGCTTGTCGCGCAGCGCCTGGTAGAGTTCCTGCCGCTTGGCGCGGAACCGAACCTTCTCGGCGTATAGCGTTTCCAGATCGGCCGGCGGGCGCAGATGGACGCGCCCCTCATCGCCATCGACGATGATCGCATCGCCATTCTCGCTCATCGACACGACGCCGCGCGTCTGGCCGGTCACCGGGATGCCCATGGCGCGGGCGACAATGGAAATATGGCTGGTGATCGCGCCGTCTTCCAGCACGAGACCGCGAATGCGATCGCGCGGATAGTCCAGCAGTTCCGCTGCGCCCATAGTACGGGCGACGATCACATTATCGTCGGCCACCAAAAGCGCGTCGCGCCCGCCACCGACAAGCTGGCGCAGAAGACGGTTGGCCAGATCGTCGAAATCGTTCATCCGCTCGCGAATGTAGGGATCGGCGACATGGATCATGCGCGCGCGGGTATCGTTCTGGACCTTCTCGACCGCGCCCTCGGCCGTCAGCCCGTTCTGCACCGCTTCTTCGAGCCGGCGCACCCATCCCGTATCGTGGGCGAACATGCGATAGGCCTCGAGCACGGCCCGATGCTCGCCATCCGCGGCGATCTCGTCACGGTTGAGCATGTCGTCGATGGAGATGCGCAAATGGCCGAGGGCGTCGTGCAGCCGCGCCGATTCCAGATCGACATCCTCGGCGAAGAGATTGGTGACGACGATGCGCGGCTCGTGCAACACCACATAGCCGAGGCCGACGCCATCGGAAATCGCCGCGCCCTCGAAGGTGATCGGCCGGCGCATATCCAGTTCGATGCCGGCGCGCGAAAGATTGGCGAGATCCCCGCTCGCCATCATCTCGGCCAGCACCATGGAGACGGTCTGCATCGCCTCCAGCTCTTCCTCGCGGTAGACCCGCTTCGTCTTGTTCTGGACGGTCAGGACGCCGAGCGTGCGCCCCGCCCGCAGCACGGGCACACCGAGAAAGGAGGAGAACGCTTCTTCGCCCGTCTCCGGCAGATAGCGGAAGGCAGGGTGCTTTTCCGCTTCCGGCAGATTGAGCGTCCGTGCACTGGCCGCGATCGTGCCGACAAGCCCCTGTCCAACGCGCAGCGAGGCCAGGTGAACCGCCGATGGGTTCAGGCCTTCGGTCGCGTAGAGCTCGAGCACCTCATCGGCGCGGAGCACGTAGAGCGAGCAGACCTCGGCCACCATGTTGCGGGCGATTTCCGCAACGATGCGGTCCAGACGCGTCTGTGCCTCCAGCGGCTCCGCCATGAGTTCGCGCAGGCGGCGAAGCAGGACTCGTGGGCCGACCGCGAAGTCCGTCATGGCTCGTCCCTCCTCTCGTCCTGTGCCTCGTTAGATTGCTGAAAGGCCGCTAGAGCCGGCAGCATCTGCCTGCTACTTGCGGTCCAGACCGTAAGCGGCATGCAGCGAGCGAACGGCCAGTTCCGTATAGGCGCCGTCGATCAGAATCGAAATCTTGATCTCCGAAGTCGTTATGGCGCGGATGTTGATGTTGCGGTCCGCCATTGCCTTAAAGGCCGTGGCCGCAACACCCGTATGACTGCGCATCCCGATGCCGATCACCGAAACCTTGGTCAGGCCCGCCTCGCTCTGGATCGCGTCGAAACCGACCGTGCCCTTGGTCTCTTCGAGAATCGTGACCGCCCGCTCCAGATCGCCGGACGGCACGGTGAAGGTCATATCCGTCGCGGCGCCATCCTCGGAGATGTTCTGAACGATCATGTCGACATTGATGTTCGCATCGGCCAGCGGTCCGAAAATGGCCGCCGATACGCCCGGCCGGTCGGCCACGCGCCGCAGCGATATCTGCGCCTCTTCCTTGGCGTAGGCAATGCCGGTGACGGTTTCCTGTTCCACGATCTCGTCCTCGTCGCAAATGAGCGTTCCGGGTGGGTTTTCGAAATCTCCCATGCCCGGTGCATCCGGATCTTCGAAGGAGGAACGGACGAATGTCCGCACGCCCTGCGTCATCGCCAGTTCGACCGAGCGCACCTGAAGAACCTTGGCGCCCAGACTGGCCATTTCGAGCATTTCCTCGAAAGTCACGCGCGGCAGGCGGCGGGCCTTCGGTTCGATACGCGGATCGGTGGTATAGACGCCGTCCACATCGGTGTAGATATCGCAGCGATCCGCTTTCACTGCCGCCGCGATGGCAACGGCCGAGGTGTCCGAACCGCCCCGACCGAGCGTCGCGATGCGGCCATCCGGCCCGATGCCCTGGAAACCGGCGACCACCGCCACCTGTCCCTGGCTCATCCGTTCGATCAGACGATCCCCGTCGATGGAGTCGATTCGCGCCGCTCCGTGCGTACTGTCGGTCTTCAGTGCGATCTGCCAGCCTTGCCAGGAGCGCGCATCGACATTCATCGACTGCAGCGCAATGGCTAAGAGCCCGCTCGTCACCTGCTCGCCGGAGGCGACGATCGCGTCATATTCGCGCGCATCGTAAAAGGACGCGCCAGCGCCGGCGACCGTTGGCATTTTCTCTACCCAACCGACCAACTCGTTTGTCTTGCCTGCCATGGCGGAAACGACAACGGCCACCTCATGACCGGCGTCGACTTCGCGCTTGACGTGGCGCGCGACCACATGAATGCGGTCCAGATCGGCCACCGAGGTGCCGCCGAATTTCATCACGATGCGCGCCATTTTGGGCGAAACTCTCCCTTCGGATCGGGGTACGAAAAGGCCGTAGCGGTCGGTCCTGCCGCCAATGCCGGCCATGAGAAAACACGCCGGTGGGCAAGCCGGCGTGATCGGCGGTTCCATAGCCAAAAGGCCCCGATGAAGCAAGCGCGCCTGCTTGACTTGCGACCCCGAGTTCCAGATGTCACCACTAATATGAAACAGGATGACCGACATGAACGCGACAGGTGGCACGACGATCGATACGGCTGAGGTAGAGCGCTTTTCCGCAATGGCCGCGGAATGGTGGAACCCGAAGGGGAAGTTCCGCCCGCTCCACAAGTTCAATCCGGTTCGGCTGCGCTACATCCGCGACGAGGTCGCCCGCCAGTTCGGCTGCGATCTCAATGCCGAAAGGCCGTTTGAAGGTCTGCGCATTCTGGACATAGGTTGCGGCGGCGGCCTCCTCTGCGAACCGATGCGTTGGCTCGGCGCCGAAGTCGTCGGCGCCGACGCTTCCGAAACGAACATCAAGGTGGCGCGTATCCACGCTGAGCAGTCGGGCCTCGACATCGATTACCGCGCGACGACAGCTGAAGCGCTGGCCGATGAGGGCGAACGCTTCGACGTGATCCTCAACATGGAAGTCGTCGAGCACGTCGCCAATGTCGATCTCTATCTGCGCCGCTGCGCCGAAATGATCAAACCCGGCGGGCTGATGTTCGTGGCGACGATCAACCGGACGATGAAGGCCTATGCGCTGGCCATTGTCGGGGCGGAATATGTGCTGCGCTGGCTGCCGAAGGGCACTCATTCCTACGATAAGCTGGTCCGTCCCGTAGAGATCCATAACCCCCTCTCCGATGAAGGCCTTCTGCGCCGCGACATTACCGGCATGTTCTACAGCCCGCTATCGGACAGCTGGCAACGAAGCCGCGATACCGACGTCAATTACATGGTTCTCTACGAACGGCCGGCCTGACCCTAGTTCTGGTCTTCCGGCAAATCCGGCAGAGGCAAAACCGGCACGCCATCGTCGAGCAGCGATTGGACATCCTCGGCATTCGCCGAGCCGTAAATCTCCGTCTGCTCGGCCTCGCCGAAATGAATGCGCCGCGCTTCTTCGGCAAACCGGTCGCCGACATTTGTGGCTTTCGCCTTCATTTGGCGAACCATCTCGGCCATCTTGCGCATCGCTTCTGCTTGCGGGCTGTCCGGCACCAACCCGACCGATTGCGGCTGCGATGACGACGATTCTTCGCTCCCCTCGACTGGCCGCTTCTCGCCCGATGTTCTGACCGCCGGCGCCATCAGTATCTTCTCCACCGAAGACGTCTGGCAGTGGGGGCAGATGACGAACCCACTTCGTTTCTGCGTGTCGAAATCGTCCGACGAGCGGAACCACCCGTCGAAGCGATGGCCGTCGACGCAGCGAAGGTCGTACCGGATCATCGCCAGTCAACCCACGACATCGATGGTAAAATCCTGATCGTTCGCCAGATTCGGGATCGAAGACCTTTGCGCCGCGACAGCCTTCATGTCGAGATCGGCGGTGACGATACAGGGTTCGTCGCCTTGCGCCTCGGCCAGCACCGTGCCGTCGGGTGCGGCGATCAGCGAATGGCCGTAGGTCTCCCGCCCATCTTCATGGAGGCCGCCCTGTGCTGCGGCGATCACGAATGCGCTGTTCTCGATGGCCCGGGCACGAAGGAGGATATGCCAGTGCTTCCGGCCGGTCTGCCGCGTAAAAGCCGCCGGCACGGTCAACACCTCGGCGCCGGCCCGCGCCTGTGCGCGATAGAGATGCGGAAAACGCAGATCGTAGCAGACCGACATGCCGATCGCGCCAAGCGGTGTGCTAGCGACGACCGCCTCATCGCCCGGGCGGTAGGTGTTCGATTCGCGCCAGCTTTCGCCGTCCGGCAGATCGACATCGAACATGTGGATCTTGTCGTATCGCGCGATGAGCGCGCCGTCCGGCCCGAACAGAAAACCGCGATTGGCAGCCTTGCCGTCGTCCAGCCGGATCGCTGTCGAACCGATATGCAGATGGATCGAAAGCTCGCCGGCAAGCGCCGACGCCTTCGCCACCAGCGGATCGGAGGCTTCGTCCCGCACCTTGCCGAGCAGTTCGTCGCGGTCCCGCACCAGCAGCCCGGTCATTTCGGGTGTCTGGACGTAATCGGCCCCCTGCCCTGCGGCTTCCCGGACCATCGTTTCGAAGGTCTCCAGATTGGCTGCCGGATCGCGCCCGGAGCGCATCTGAACGCAGGCGGCGGTGAAAGACTCCATGGCGATGCCCTCAACCATCCTTCAGCAGGGCGTCGAGCTTGCCCTGCCGGTCGAGTGCGTGAATGTCATCGCTGCCGCCCAGATGTTTCTCGCCCGCGAAAATTTGCGGATAGGTCGATGCGCCGTTGGCGCGCTGGATCATTTCCTTTCGGCGATGCGGCTCCTCGGTGATGTCGATCTCCGTGAAGGCCACGCCCTTGCTCTTCAGAAGCCGGACGGCCCGCGTCGAATAGCCGCAGAACTGGCGGGTGTAGATATCGATCTGCGGCATTGAGGGCTCCTTGCGCTGCCGTTCGTTTCGCACCGCATATAGGATTTTGCCGGCCACCGCCAAATATGAAGAACGTCAGGCGAGCCGGCCTTCGGCAAGGACCCGCGAAAAGGTCATCACATCGATGGCCCCGGCACCGCCTTTAAGGAGAGCGCGGCTTGCGGCCGTCACGGTCGCGCCGGTCGTATAGACATCGTCGACGAGAAGCACCCGACGGCCCGACAGGAGCGGAATGGCCGCCTCCGGCACCTCGAACGCGCCGCGCACATTCACCTGTCGCTGGCCCCGCGTCAGGCCGACCTGGCGCGGCGTGGCCCGTTTGCGCACGAGGCATTCGGGGCGAAGCGCAATATCGGTCTGCGCCGCGATGGCGCGGGCCAGTTCCGCGCTTTGGTTGAAACGGCGGGCAAGAAGCCGCCGGCGATGCAGCGGCACTGGAACGATCAGATCGGCATCATCGAGCAGTTCGCCGCCGGCGCGGATCATCCAACCGGCCATCCAGCGCGCCAGATCGGTCCGGTCGTGATATTTCAGCGCTGAAACCAGGCCCCGCGCTGGACCGTCGTGAACCACCGCAGCACGCGCTCGCTCGAAGACCGGCGGATTGGCCAATGCCTCCGCCGAGAGGATGCCCGGCCCCATCTCCACGCTGAAGGGCGTACCGAGAACGGGACACACCGGCGCTTCAATGGCCCGAAGGCGCGGCCAGCATTCCGGGCAATAGGTACCGGGCGCACTGACGATTCGGCCGCATTCCAGACAGGACGGCGGAAAGAAGATGCGCGCCGCCGATCCACCCCACGAGACGGCCAGACGCCGGATGCTGGCTGATCCTCCCGCCTTCGCCTTAGCGGACCGTTCACTCGTCGGCGCAGCATCATTATGGTCACCGCCTTGCGGCACCCACATATCGGATGGCTCGGTCATGGACCGTTTCAAAATCGCCTCGCCGCTCGGACTTGCAGGGTCGGTATCGTCTCGCTAGCTAGTCTGGCATCCGCGGCCACGTGCGGCAATCGCCAGGAGAGCGCTTTATCATGTTCGACAGCAGGCAGGTTCGCGCGCGTCGTCGCCGGGCTGAAAACATGTCCAACAATGGAGCCGACTTTCTGGCTCGCCTCGTCATCGACGATATGGATGACCGCCTGGCCGGCATCACGCGCACTTTCCCCAATGTGAAGCTGATCGGCGCACGCGGGCCGGATTTGACGCCCCTTCTGCACAAGCATGGCCATGGGCAGACGGACATCGAGCGGCTGGATGCGCATAGCGATGGCTGGACCGATGCCCTGCCGCAGAGCGAGAGTGACCTGATCGTCTCGTTTCTCGATCTGCAGGACGTGTCCGATCCCGCCGCCTATCTGTCAGCTTGCCGCCGCGCATTGAAGCCGGACGGCCTTTTTCTCGGGGCCTTTATAGGCGGCGAAAGCCTCGGCGGGCTACGCGAGGCCCTGCTTCTGGCGGAAACGGAGAAACGGGACGGCGCCAGTCCGCGCGTTCACCCGGCGATCGCACTGCGCGATGCGGGCGCACTGCTTCAGCATGTCGGCTTCGCCCTACCGGTGATCGACCGTGAAACGACAACCGTGCGCTATGACAGCCTCATCAACCTGATGGCCGATCTGCGCGCCATGGGGGCGACCAACGCGCTTGCGGCGCGGAGCCGGCTGCCCCTGACGCGTGGCATACTGGGGCGGGCGGCGCAGATCTATCAGGAGAGAAACAGCGATCCGGATGGCCGGGTTCGGGCGGTCTTCGAGATCATCTGGCTTAGCGGATGGGCCCCTGACCAGAGTCAGCAGAAACCGCTCGCGCCGGGATCGGCGAAAGCGAGCCTTGCCGAGGCCCTGCGCCAGGCCGATGAAACGGCCGGATCACAAGATCGGGAACCCTAGTCTGTAGCGCCGATGGACGAGGCTACACTGCTGATGATCGACATGGCGCGGCCGCCGCTGGCTTCGATGCTGATGAAGAGCAGGCCCGCCAGCAGGGAGCAGATCAGCCCGTATTCGATGACGGTGACGCCACGCCTGTCATCGACAAAACCACGCAACATGCCCATCACGTTTTCTCTCCCGGCTCGTCCGTCGCCGGCTCTGCCGTCACGCCGCCTGCCCATCAGCAGTCATCCGCCGTACCGCCGGCGGAATGCAGGCAGATCACTTCGGGCAGCGGCGACAGCACGCTGCGGCGTAGAATATAAGTATTGCCGTTCGGGGCTGCGGGCCGCACCGAGCCGGTCGAAATCATATCCATGTTTCGCAATGCAGCCGGCTGGGGTCGCTGGGCGTATTGCTCCGCCTTCTTTTCCGCCATGGGCGCAAGAAACAGCGCAAGCATGATACCTGCGGTGCCGAACAGCAGCGCTGCACGCAATATACCAAATCCCATACGTAGCGCCGCCGATTCTGTTCTGTCGTTCAGCGGCGTTAGGTCGACACCCCTGTTCATCAGGCCACTCCAAAGATGCCCGCGAACGGAAACGCAAGCGAGACCCGACAACCATCGCATTGTCACATGAACAGCCCGTTAATGCTGGCCTGAGCCGCCGACTATCATGCGATAGCCGTCTCCTCTTTCCGTTGATCTTGCCACGCGCTGGGCGCCATGCCCGTAATCCGGCGAAACTCACGATTGAAGTTGGACTTGGTGTTGAAACCACTATCGAAGATGGTTTCGGTGACCGAGCGTCCTTGCGCAAGCAACGCGCAGGCGTGCCGAATGCGGTAGGCGTTGACGTAGCGCGAAACATTATCGCCGGACTGCCGGTTGATGGCGGCTGAGAGCTGCTTCAACGGAACGCCGAGGCGTCGGGCAAGACGCGTCAGTGTCAGATCGGCATCGAGATAAAGCTGGTCCTCGTCCAGAATTCGGTCCAGCCGCGCCATCAACGCCTTGCCCTCGGCTTCGGACTCGTTCTTCTCGGGTACACGTGGATCGCCGACCAGGTCGACCTCATCCACCGCCATCTCGTGGCCTGTCAGGCTTAAAACGGCGATGGCGAGAAGCGATAGGGAGGAAAACCAGCTCACGATGAGATCGCGGAGGCCGTCCCTCCCATTGGCCATGGCAACGGCGATGAGGATATCACTGATTGCCGATGCGACGAGCGCGAGCGCGAGCGCCTGCCACACCCGGACCGGAACCCTGCCGGATGCCAGCCGGGCAAGAGGCAGGTCACCCGCCCGGCCCATCAGCACAGTTAGAATGGCTGCGCCATAGATGAGGAAGATGCAGCTGATAATCGGGTCGAGGACCGCCGGCGCGTAGGCTCCGCAGAATGCGGCGAAAGCCGGCACGAGGCTGTGAAGTCCATACTGCCGAAGGTGAAGAGGCCGAAAAAGCGATGTCTGGAACGCGATCCAGGCAATCGGCGGAATGGCGCTTGCCGTTATCGGTAGGAAGCGTTGCAGACCGGCCACCTCATAATGGTGAACGAGCGAAATCAGCAGTCCCTGAAGGGCGCACGAAGCCAGAAGAGCCCAGTAGAACGAAGGCTTCGCCCCGCCGGACGCCTCCCGCAGCAGCAGATAGAGGGCAATCAGCGAAACGATGAGCGGAATGGGCAGGGCGATCATGGCGGGTCCGAACGATGATGGCGTTCTATAGTCCTGGAACCGGTTCGTGACGACCTGAAACCGGTTTGTGGACGCGCGAAGGCGCGCGATAAGCGAAAAGCGCATGACCGATCAATCGAAGGAACATCGTCATGCGCATCCCAATTCTCGCAGCCATCGCCGCACTGGCCGCCCCGTTCGCCAATGCCGAACCCATCGCTGGCTATGACCGCATGGACGTTCGCGCGGCGCACCGCGCCTTTCCTCTGGCCGCTTCCATCTGGTACCCGGCCGGAAAGAAAAACTACATCGTCAAAATCGGCGACAATCCAATCTTCGAAGGAACTCCCGCCTCTGTCGGCGCAGCCGTTGCGGGCGGAAAAATGCCGCTGGTCCTCTTTTCGCACGGCTCCGGCGGAAATATGGATACCGTGTCCTGGCTCTCTTCCAAACTGGCGGGCAACGGCGCGATGGTGCTGGCGGTTAATCATCCGGGCAGCACGTCCGGCGATTCCTCGCCCCGCCGATCTGTTCGGCTCGATGAGCGCGCCGCCGATCTGTCGGCAGCTCTCGACGCGTTTCTCGCCGACCCGGCTTTCGCCGCCCATGTTGACCGGGACCGGATCGTCGCCGTCGGTTTTTCACTTGGCGGGGCAACGGCGCTTAACCTCGCGGGGCTTCGGTTCTCGACCAATCCGGAGACGGCCTATTGCCGCGATGCCGACGCCATGCGCGAGGACTGCATCTTCTTTAACAATGGTGGCGTCGATTTCCGGACACTGCCAGCCGGTTTCAGCGCGCATATGCGCGACGGCCGGATCGCCGGCGCGGTCGCCATCGACCCGGCCTTCACGGAAATGGCGGATGCGGCAAGCATCGCGGCGATCGACGTGCCGATCGGCCTCATCAATCTCGGCGACGAACACCGCCTTCCGCCGGTCGATGTCGGCCCCGAAGGCAGCGATCTCGCGCGCAAGCTGCCTGACGTGACCTATTCCTCCATCGCGCCGGCCTCCCATTTCACCTTTCTTGCGCCCTGCAAGGAGAATGCGAGCCGAATGCTGGCGGAAGAAGAAGACGAACCGATTTGCGACGATCCTGCAGGAACGGATCGGCGGGCGGTTCACGATCGGATTGCGGAACGCATCGCCCAATTCATGGGTCTATGACGCGGGACCGTTTGCAGTCGCGGCGCAGCGATATGGGCTGCGCCGCGACTGCAGGATCAGAGCAGATCCTGTAGAATGGGAATTAGCGGCTCGTCAGCCGGCGGCATTGGATAGTCGCGCAGCGCGTTGGGCCGCACCCATTTGATCGCCTGCCCCTCCCGCCCGATCGGCGTGCCGGAAAAACGGCGGCAGACGAAGAGCGGCATCAAAAGGTGGAAGTCGTCATAGGCGTGGGACGCAAAGGTCAGCGGCGCGAGGCAGGCGGCCTGCGTCACGATACCCAGTTCCTCGTCCAGTTCGCGGATCAGCGCGTCCTCCGGCCTTTCGCCTGGATCGATCTTGCCACCGGGAAACTCCCAAAGGCCGGCCAGCGCCTTGCCCTCTGGCCGCTGCGTCAGAAGCACGCGCCCATCGGTATCGACGAGCGCGCAGGCGACGACCAGCAGGATGCGCGGATCGGCGTTGCTCATGCCGCGCCGTCCGGGGCGCTCATATAGTAATAATCGTAGACCGGCTCGAAGCCGAGCGAACGCGAAAGCCCGAGCGACGCCGCATTGTCCGTTTCGACCTGCTCCCAGACACCCGACGCCCTGCGCTTCTTCGCCCAGGCAAGAACGCCACGCATCAGCTCTTTGCCGATCCCTTCACCGCGCGCATCCTCGCTGACATTCAGCTCGAAACTGCCGACCAGATCGCCCTGGCGGACACAGATGACGCTCGCGACCGGCTGCCCTTCCCGCTCCAGCAGGAACAGAAAACTCGGCGGCTCGATCCGCGCCAGGATCGCGCGCAGATCGTCGCCCCTCTGAACGGAGCGCGCACCGATAGCCTCATGGGCCGCAACAAATTCGTCGGCCTTCACTCGGCGCAATTCCGGCGTGTCGTTATCGGACCAGCCATCGAGGTCGCGTGACTGGATCGTCGTGCGCGCTTCCGTCGTCCAGCCACGCTCGGAAAGCGCGTCCACGATCCGCTGCGAGGCGAGCGGCGCGATGAGAAAGCGCGGCCGTTTGCCAGCATTGGCGAAACGCTCGATCACCCGGTCTAGCCGCGCGGCAATATCGGCATCGTCGCTCGGGTCGAGCGGCGTCACGCAGTTCTGGCGGCGCGCAGCGCAGTCGCTGGAAAGGCGAACCGCCCACGCCCCGTCATAATGCAGCGTTTCCGCCGGCCACGCCTGCGCGCCCGCCGCAGTGAAGCGGCGCGCGACGGTCAGCGGAGCGCGTGGGACAGTCGGACGGTTCATCGTAACAGGTCAGCTCCGATAGTCGCCATTGATAGCGACGTATTCCTTGGTCAGATCGCACGTCCAGATCGTCGCGCGGCCCTCACCGATGCCGAGGTCGGCGGTGATGGCGACCGTATCGTTCTTCATGTAGCGCGACGTGTCGTCTTCCGAATATGCGGGATCGCGCTCGCCCTGGTGCGCAACGCGAATATCGCCGAAATAGATGGCAAGCTTGTCGCGATCGGCCGGTTCGCCGGCCTTGCCGACAGCCATGACCACGCGGCCCCAATTGGCGTCCTCACCGGCGACCGCCGTTTTGACGAGCGGCGAATTGGCGATGGAAAGAGCGATCCTGCGCGCCGACGCATCGGATTGCGCCCCTTTGACACGAACCTCGATCTCCTTTCGCGCACCCTCCCCGTCGCGGACGATCTGCCGCGCCAGATCCTTCAGCATCGCATCGAGCGCATCGCGAAAACTGTCAAGGCGCGGATCGTCGGCGGCACTGATTCTCGGAGCGCCGCTTTCCGCCGCCGCACCGGTCGCGAACAGCAGCAGCGTATCGGATGTGGATGTGTCGCTATCGACTGTCACCGAATTGAAGCTGCCTCCGACGCTTTCGGACAAGAGGGCCTGTAGAACCGGCGCGTCGATCGGCGCGTCGGTCGCAACGAAGGACAGCATCGTCGCCATGTCCGGTGCGATCATGCCCGCCCCCTTGGCGATGCCGTTCAGTGTGACGAAGTGGTCGCCGAGCGCAACGCTGGCCGTTGCGTATTTCGGATAAGTGTCGGTCGTCATGATCGCCTTGCCGGCTTCGAGCCAGCCATCGGTCACCCCTTCCTCGGCCATGCCGGTCAGCAGTCCGGAGAATTTGTCCGCGGCGAGCGGCTCTCCGATAACGCCGGTCGACGCGAGAAACACTTCGCTCGGCGAACAGCCGACCGCCGCAGCGGCCGCAAAGGCCGTCGTTTCGGTCGATTCACGGCCCTTGCGCCCGGTGAACGCATTGGCGTTGCCCGAATTGACGACCAGAATACGAGCGGTGCCGTGCGGCAGGTTTGCGCGGCAGAAATCGACCGGTGCCGACGGGCAGCGCGAGCGGGTAAAGGTGCCGGCAACCTGTGTGCCCTCCGGAAAGGTCATGACCATCAGATCGGTCCGCCCGCGATATTTGATCCCCGCTTGCGCCGTTGCGATGGTCACGCCGGCGATGGGTGGCATGGCCGGGACGGATTTCGGGGCGAGCGGAGAGATGGCGGTGCTCATAAAGCGACTTTCAACGGGTCAGAAGCAGACAAATTCGATGGCAGACTTGCCCGACGCTCCATCAACATGCAAGCGCGCACCCGCTGAAAATGCGCATACGAAAAAGCCGGCATCGAACGATGCCGGCTGGAAAGTCTGAGGCGTCCGCGTCGGTGGTCGGGCGGGCGATTACTCCGCCGCTTTCGTCGCTTCCAACGCGTCCAGTTCCTTCTTCAGTTCCGGATCGCTCACTTCGACGGAGGCTTCGTCCCGCTCGGTTTTCACCGTCTCGGTATAACGTTTGACGAGAAGTTCGTTGCGCAACTGATCCTTGATCTGGTCGAAGGCCGGCGGTTGGACATCCCGCTTGTCTTCTACCTTGATGACGTGAAATCCGAACTGGGTCTGGACCGGCTCCTTGGTGATCGCACCGGCGTCGAGGTCGAAGGCCGCCTTCTCGAATTCGGGCACCATCTGGCCAGCGCGGAAATAACCGAGATCGCCACCCGACGGACCGGACGGACCGGTGCTCTTCTCCTTGGCGACGGTCTCGAAATCCGCCCCGCCTTCGAGCTCGGCGATCACCGCCTCGGCGTCTTCCTTGGTCTTGACCAGAATATGCCGGGCCTTGACCTCCTGTTGCTTCGGCATGTCCGCCACACGCTCGTCGTAAAGCGCCTGGACGTCATCGTCGCTGATCCCGTCGGCCAGCTGCTTCTGCATGTAGAAACCGTGCAACGCACGCTCGGTCATGAAGGCGATGCTGCGCTGGAACTCTTCGTCCTGATCGAGTCCGGCCGTGCGCGCCTTGCCAGACATCAGCTTGATCTCGATAAGCGCAGCCAGTGCCGCGGCATCGCGCTTGTCTTCCGGAATACGCGAGAATTGCGGACCGAGTTCACCCATCGCCATCTCCAGCTGCTGGCGGGTGATCGGCGAACCATTGACCGTCGCGACGGTCTCGTTCTTGTCCTGCGCAAAACCGGGAACGGCGGCGCTGGCGGCCAGGACGATGCCGGCGAGAAGAATGCGGGCGGGGCGCAGGGAAATCATGAAGAGGCTCCGAACTGGTTGAATGACGGTTCCGTTGGCGACCTTTGCGGATCGCTTGGGGGCCATGGCACGCGATGGGCGCGAGCGTTGACATCACATAGGGCCACTCTTATCTCTCCGCCACCAAAGCGTCCACCCGGCCTCCGGGTCTTTCGGATTGCGTTTTGGAAAGGTTTTCAGCGTCACCGCGGCCCCGCGCGGCAGGCCAGACCCACCGGACCATCCGGCGGCGACGACTGGCCCGACGCGATACGGACAGGCGGGGCAAGAAAGGGCCAATATGGTCAGTCTCGGCGGTTTTGCGACAAAGCTCTTTGGCTCGGCCAATGATCGTCGCATCAAGAAGCTTCAGCCTTTCGCTGATATCGTGAACGCTCTGGAAGACGAGATCGCCGTTATCTCCGATGCGGAATTGAGAGCCAAGACGGACGCGTTCAAAAAGCGCGTCGCCGATGGCGAATCGCTGGACGATCTGATGCCGGAAGCCTTCGCGGTCGTTCGCGAAGGCTCCAAGCGCGCTCTTGGCATGCGCCCCTTCGATGTGCAGCTGATCGGTGCGCGCGTTCTGCATGAAGGCTCCATCGCCGAAATGCGGACCGGCGAGGGCAAGACGCTTGTCGCCACGCTCGCCGTCTATCTCAATGCCCTGGAAGACAAAGGCGTCCATGTCGTTACCGTGAACGACTATCTGGCCCGCCGCGACGCCGAACATATGGGCCGCCTCTACGGTTTTCTCGGCATGTCGACCGGCGTCATCGTCCACGGCATGAGCGACGACGAGCGGCGCGAGGCCTATCGCTGCGACATCACCTACGGCACCAACAACGAACTCGGCTTCGACTATCTGCGCGACAATATGAAATATGAGCGTGAGCAGATGGTGCAGCGCGGCCACCGCTACGCCATCGTCGACGAGGTCGACTCCATCCTGATCGACGAAGCGCGCACGCCTCTCATCATCTCGGGCCCGCTCGACGACAAGTCGGACCTTTATATCAAGGTCGATACCTTCATCCCGCAGCTGAGCGAAGACGATTACGAGATCGACGAGAAGCAACGGACCGCGACCTTCACCGAAGAAGGCACGGAGAAGATGGAGAACCTGCTTCGCGAAGCCGGCCTCATGCAGGGCAACAGTCTTTACGACGTGGAGAACGTTTCCCTCGTCCACCACGCCAACAATGCGCTGCGCGCCCACAAGCTCTTCGCCCGCGACAAAGATTACATGGTCAATCGCGGCGAGATCGTCATCGTCGACGAGTTTACCGGTCGCCAGATGCCGGGCCGCCGTTTTTCCGAAGGTCTGCACCAGGCGCTCGAAGCCAAGGAGAAGGTGGAGATCCAGCCGGAGAACCAGACGCTCGCCTCGATCACCTTCCAGAACTATTTCCGCATGTACGACAAGTTGGCCGGCATGACCGGTACGGCGACGACCGAGGCCGAAGAGTTCGGCAATATTTACGGTCTCGAAGTCGTCGAAGTGCCGACCAACCTGCCGGTCATCCGCGCCGACGAGGACGATGAGGTCTACCGGACGGCGGAAGAGAAGTTCGCCGCCATCGTCGAGGAGATCAAGACCGCCAAGGAGAAGGGCCAGCCGACCCTTGTCGGAACGACCTCCATCGAAAAGAGCGAATATCTGGCCGAGCGGCTCAAGGAGGCCGGGCTGAAGGGCTTCGAGGTTCTGAACGCCCGCCAACATGAGCGCGAAGCCTATATCGTGGCGCAGGCCGGTGTGCCCGGCTCGATCACCATCGCGACCAACATGGCCGGTCGCGGCACCGACATTCAGCTTGGCGGCAACCTGGAGATGCGTCTGGCCGAAGAGTTGGCCGACATGCCGGAAGGCGAAGAGCGCAAGGCTGCCGAAGAGCGCATCCGCGCCGAAGTGGCCGAACTGAAGCAGAAGGCGCTCGAAGCGGGCGGGCTCTACGTCCTTGCCACCGAACGCCATGAAAGCCGGCGCATCGACAACCAGCTTCGCGGCCGGTCCGGTCGCCAGGGCGATCCGGGACGCTCGAAATTCTACCTGTCGCTCCAGGACGACCTGATGCGCATCTTCGGCTCTGAACGCATGGACGGAATGCTGCAGAAGCTTGGCCTTCAGGAAGGCGAGGCGATCATCCATCCGTGGATCAACAAGGCGCTGGAAAAGGCGCAGAAGAAGGTCGAGGCGCGCAATTTCGACATCCGCAAGAACCTCCTGAAATATGACGACGTGATGAACGACCAGCGCAAGGTTGTCTTCGAGCAGCGTCTGGACCTCATGGATGGCGAGGACCTGACCGACACGATTGCCGAGATGCGCGAGGAGGTCGTGGACGATATGGTCCGCCGGCATATTCCGGAGAACGCCTATGCGGAGAGCTGGGACATCAAGGGGCTGACGGCCGAGGTCGAAGAAGCGCTGAATATCGATCTGCCGATCGCCGAATGGGTGGAAGAAGACGGCATTGCCGAGGATGATATCCGCGAACGCATTCTGGTGGCCGCCACCGCCGCAGCCGATGAGCGCGCCAATCGCTTCGGCCCGGACGTTCGCACCTATGTCGAGAAGAGCATTCTGCTGCAGACGCTCGATCACCTCTGGCGCGAACATCTGGTCAATCTGGACCATCTGCGCTCGGTTATCGGGTTCCGTGGCTACGGCCAGCGCGACCCGCTGCAGGAATATAAGGGCGAGGCGTTCGAACTCTTCCAGGCCATGCTCGCCAATCTGCGCCAAATGACCACCAAACAGCTGATGCGCATTCAGATCCGGGCGACGGACGAGCCGGAGGGCCTGGAAGGCGACGGTGTGCCGGAAGGCGCCGAGCCGCACCATCTCGACATGATGACCGGTGAAGACGATGCAGGCGAGGATGGCGGACCGATGAGATGGTCCGACGCCCATGCCGTCTCGGCCACCAGCGAGCAGACCACAGATCCTGAGAGCTGGGGCAAGGTCGGCCGCAACGAGCCCTGCCCCTGCGGATCGGGCAAGAAGTTCAAGCATTGCCACGGCGCCTTCGTCTAGATCGAGACCCGGACAGCACATCGCCCCATCACCGTTTCTTAAGCCATCCCCGCTAATTATTCTGGAGATGGTGAATCAAACGGAAGCGGGATTTTGCGATTATCCGCCGAACTGACAGCGGAACGGTTTCTGCCGGCGCGCCTTGGTGCCGTTGCGCGCCCGTTTGCGCGGAAATTCGATGCGATCCTGCTTGGTGAAGACGAGAAGGCGCGGGCCGGCCGTGTGGCGCTCGTCACCTTCTGCGTTCGCCTCGCCGCTGCCGCCCTTGCCTATGTCAGCCAGATCCTGCTGGCGCGTTGGATGGGCAGTTTCGAATACGGCGTTTTCACCTTTGTCTGGGTGACGATGATCATTTTGGGCAATCTGGCCGGGCTCGGCTTCCATACCGCCATTATCCGCTTTGCCCCGCAATATCAGGAAGAGGCGGACGTCGCCCGGCTCCGGGGAGTGCTGCGTCTCGGCCAATGGGTCTCGTTTCTTCTGCCCCTGCTGGTCGGCGCGCTTGGCATGGTTCTGGTGTGGGCCATGCGCGGCGCGCTGGATGCGTATTGGATTTTGCCATTCCTGGTCGCCTTCGCGTCCGTTCCCTTTCTCGGCCTTGGCGATTTCCATCAGGGCCTGGCGCGGTCGCAGGGCTGGGGTCTGCTCTCGATGGTCCCAGTCTATCTCGTCCGTCCATTCCTGATCGTCGCCGGCACGGGCCTGGCGCTATGGATGGGCATGGATGCCGTTGCGCTGACCGCCGTCGGCGCGGCGGTGTTTGCGACCATCATCACCACGGCGATACAGCAGATCATTCTGCCGCGCCGGGTCCTGAAGGACGTCACCGACCCGGTCCCTAGATACGAGCCGCGCCTGTGGTTCGGCGTCGCCCTGCCGATCTTCCTCGTCGAAGGCTTCTTCGCGCTTCTGACCAATGCCGACGTGCTGATGGTCGGTATCGTGCTCCGTCCGGAAGACGTCGCGGTCTATTTCGCCACGGTAAAGACCATCGTTCTGGTGCATTTCGTCTATTTTGCCGTCAAGGCAGCCGTCGCCCAGCGATATGCGCGCCTGGCAAGTCGCGATAGCGACCCGGCGGAACTGGCCCTTTTCGCCCGCGAAACGGTGACGTGGACATTCTGGCCATCGCTTTTGATGAGCGCGGTGGTGCTGGCGATCGGACCGTTCTTGCTGTCGCTGTTCGGCGAGAACTTCGAAAATGGCTATCCGCTTCTGTTCATTCTTCTGGCAGGCGTCTGCTGCCGGGCGGCGGTCGGGCCAGCGGAGAGCCTGCTCTCCATGACGGGTCACCAGAATATCTGCGCCGCTCTTTACGCCGCCGTGCTCGCGATCAATATTTCACTCAACATCATTCTTCTGCCGCCGCTCGGCCTATGGGGCGCGGCCGTCGCGACCGCCATCGCCATCGCGACGGAAGCGGCGCTTCTGGCATTTATCGTCCATAGGCGGTTCGGATTCTGGATGGTCGTGAACAGCCTGCCGAACATCAGACAATTCATGCGGGGGAATATCGCATGACCATCACCACAACCCCTCTCGTCGAAGCCAGCGGCAAGGCGCGGCTCAGCGACCACGTGCTCGACAACCTGATGGCGCTTCCCGGCTGGAAGCCGCAGCATCAGGCCATGCTCGATTCCGGCCTGCCGGAATTCGACCGGCGGCTTTCCGTCTATCCGGCATCGGCCGGTTTCGAACTGCTGGACGAGTTGGACTATCTTGCGGCCCGTTCGATCGAGCGCAATGTCTTCTTCGAACCCCGTTTTCTGGCGCCCGCCATGCCCCGGCTGGACGATCGCGACGTATTTTTGGCCGTGCTGCGCGACGAGGACACGGCCCGCTCCCGTTTGCGGTTTCTCCTGCCGTACTCCATCGAGCGACCGGGGCTCGGCATCGGTCCGAGCGTGATTCGCGGCTGGACGACGCCGTTCGGTCCCGTCGGCGCGCCGCTGATCGACAGCGACGATCCGGTGCAGGTGGTCAACGCGACCTTCGCCCTGATGGCGCAGAAGAAGCTTCGGCTTCCCAATGTGCTGGTCCTGCCCGACATGCCGCTGGATGGGCCGGCAGCAGGCGCGATCCGCGCCGCGGCCCTCTCGGCCGATCTGCCGATCGATATCATAGAGGGTGAGACGCGCCCGGTGCTCGACGCAACGGGCGAAGCCGATGAGCATTTCGCCAAAGCTGTGAGCGGCCACCATCGCCGCAATTACAACCGCCTGCGCCGCCGCCTCGCCGAACGCGGCGAACTGACCTTCGACATTGCCCGCCAGCCCGAAGAAACGCGCGAAGCCACCGAGACCTTCCTGACGCTGGAACTAATGAGTTGGAAGGGCAAGGCGCGCTCTGCCATGGCGTCCGATCGCTACCAGGCCGCCTTCGCACGCGAGGCGGTCTACCGGCTGGCCGAGCGCGATATGGTGCGTATCGCCACCTTGAAACTGGATGGCGAGACCATCGCCTCACTCATCGTTCTGCTGGCCGGCGGCACGGCCTATACGTGGAAAACGGCCTTCGATGAAACGCTGAAAGAATTTTCGCCCGGCGTACTCCTGATGATCGACACCACCGAATATCTGATCAATGATCCAAACATCGTGCAGGCTGACAGTTGCGCGGTGGAAAACCATCCGGTGATGAGCCGCATGTGGAACGATAGCCGAACCTACGGCACGATCATCGTCGGGATCACGCCCGGCACGGACCGCGCGGTCAACCAGACCGCGCGCCAGCTGCATCTTTATCGCGGCACGCGCAATCTGGCGAAGAATTTTCGGGACAAGGTGCGCCGGATCAGGCGTTAGGTCTTCGGCGTCACATCCTTCATCGCCCGCTCGTCGATATCGTCCAGATCGGTCAGATCGTGATGGCCGAAATGGTCGAGGATCATGTTGAGGTTGCGGCGGTTGGCCTTGTAGACCGCATCGAACACGTCGCCCACTATGGGCACCGCGCCGATGACATAATCGAGCCCCACATTGCCGAGCATCCGGGTCAGCTTGTTCGCCGGCACGCCGAGCTTGCGCGCCTCGTTGACGATCCAGAGCGACACAACAACCGTCGCCGTGTCGCCGATACCGGGTATGAGGCCGACGATGGAATCGGCGCCGAGACGAAACCCACCCGGCAGGCGCACGGCCGTATCCATCAACCGCGCCGCGCGCGCCACGCGGCGAAGCCTTCGTGTCCGATCCGCAATATCAACCGTCATAACCGCTCCAGCATCGTCACCGCGCTCAGTGCGCCGGCCTCTATATGGGCGGCCTAAGAGGCGGCGACCAGAGCGCGAGCGCTCTGACCGTCTGCCGGGATGCTAGCTCGCCGCACTTTCCTTCAGCACGCCGCGCTCGATCTGGTCCTGCTCGATGGCTTCGAACAGCGCCTTGAAATTGCCTTCGCCGAACCCGTCATCGCCCTTGCGTTGAATGAATTCGAAGAAGATCGGCCCGATCATGGTCTTGGAGAAGATCTGCAGCAGAATCTTGGTCTTGCCGCCATCGACCACGCCTTCGCCATCGATCAGGATGCCGTGCCTGGACAGCTTGTCGATCGGCTCCTCATGGCCGACGACCCGGTCGTGGCTCATCGGATAATAGGTCTCCGGAGGCGGTGGCATGAATTTCAGGCCGCGATCGGCGATCGCGTCGACCGAGCCGTAAATGTCTTCGGTGCCGACCGCGATGTGCTGGATGCCCTCGCCATTGTAGCGCTTCAGATATTCCACGATCTGTCCGGTTTCGCCGCGATCCTCGTTGATCGGAATGCGGATGCGGCCGCACGGGCTGGTCAGGGCACGCGACAGAAGGCCGCTATGCTTGCCCTGAATGTCGAAAAAGCGGATTTCACGGAAGTTGAACAGCTTGCCGTAGAAATCGAACCAGACATCCATGTTCCCCTTGTGAACATTGTGAGTCAGATGATCGAGATAGTAGAAGCCCACGCCGTGCGGGTAGGCGTCGGTCAGCCAGTCGAATTCGCGGTTGTAGACGCTGCGGTCGCGGTGGCCGTCGACGAAATAGATCAGGCTGCCGCCAATACCGCGAATGGCCGGCCAGTCCAGCGTCTTGCCTTCCGTCACCGCTTCCGCGCCGTTTTTTACGGCATGATCGAAGGCGTGCCTAGCATCGGCTGTCCGCCAGCCCATCGACGGCGCACAGGGACCGTGCTCCTCGACGAAACGCATGGCGTGATCGTCTGGCTCCGCCGAAAGCAGATAGGAAATGTCGCCCTGCTGCCAAAGCTCGACCGCCTTCGATTTGTGATCGGCGACATGTTCGAAGCCCATCTTGCGAAACTGTTCGCGTATGGCGTCCGGCTCCGGTCCGGCGAATTCCACGAACTCGAACCCGTCAGTTCCTGCGGGGTTGTCGTCGGTAATGCCGGTCATCGGCGCGTCGTGCGGAAATGGTCCCATGATCGATCCTCCCAGTTTTTTCATGAGCCTAGCCGAACGGCAGAGAAGAAGGCTTGCAAAATAATCGAAAAACCAGTCCAATTTGCACGACGTACGCGAGAGGATGGTTATCGATGCACAAAATTCTCAAAGATCGTTTCGATCATGCGATACTCAAGGCGCTTCAAGAAGATTCGACGTGCACCAATGCCGAACTGGCGGAGATCGTGCATCTGTCCGCCAGCCAATGCTCCCGTCGCCGGGCCCGTTTGGAGTCGGAAGGTCTGATCGCCGGTTACACGGCCCGGCTCGATGCCAGAGCGCTCGGCTTCGGCTTGCGCGCGGTGATCCGGGTCAGCCTGGCCGCCCATGGCGAGAATCAGGCAGCGGATTTTCACGCGTTGCTGGCAAGCTGCCGCGAGGTGCGCAGCGCCTTCTCCGTGTCGGGCGACGCCGATTACATTCTGCTCGTACTGACCGAGGATCTCGATTCGTTTTCGGATTTCGTGCACGAGCGGCTCCTGCCGCATCCACAAATCATGCAGGTGCGCAGCGAGATCGTTCTGAAAGTCCTGAAGGAAGAACCGGGTGTTCCGCTCTGAAAAGCGGTGGATGCGAACCGAATCGGCTATTGCAGATGGTGCCCCCTGCCGGAATCGAACCGGCACTCCCGAAGGAACCGGATTTTGAATCCGGCGCGTCTACCAATTCCGCCAAAGGGGCAACGCGGCGGCAACTATATGAGCGCGATGCCGCTCGTCAACAGCCCTGCCGCTGGACAGGGACACTTTCACGAAATAGGCAGAGGCCCCGAACGCCGCCACGGATGAACCGATGATCCGCCGCCTTTACGACTGGACCATGGGCCTGGCCAGAACGCGCCATGCCGACAAGGCGCTCGCCGCCGTCAGCTTTGCTGAAAGCTCCATCTTCCCGATCCCGCCGGACGCACTTCTGATCCCGATGGTTCTGGCCCAGCGTCATCGGTGGGTTCGACTGGCGCTGATCTGCACCGTGGCGTCCGTGCTCGGCGCTTTTCTCGGCTACGCGATCGGTGCGCTGTTCATGGATCTGATCGGCGACCCCATCCTGCAATTCTACGGCAAGGCCGACAGTTTCGAAAAGATCCAGGGCCTCTACAATGAATGGGGCGGGTGGGGCGTTCTCTTCGCGGCCGTCACACCCTTCCCCTACAAGGTGTTGACCATCTTCTCCGGCGCGACCGGGCTGAACTTCGTTGTCTTCACGATCGTTTCGATCATCGGTCGCGCGGCCCGCTTCTTTTTGGTCGCCTGGCTGCTCGGCCGCTATGGCGAACCGCTTCAGCGTTTCATCGAACGCTGGCTGAACTGGCTTTTCCTTGCCTTCATGATTCTGCTGGTCGGCGGCTTTGTTTCGATCAAATATCTCGTTTAGAAAGACCCCATGATAACGAACCGCAATCTGGCGCTCCTCATAGGGTTCGGCATGGCGCTCGCCGTCGGCACCGCGCTCGGCTTCCAGCACATTGGCGGCTACATTCCCTGCATGCTGTGTCTGGAACAGCGAACCGCCTATTATGCCGGCGTGCCCTTCATGATCGGCACGGCCATCGCCGCTTCGCACGGCACGCGCCCCCGCCTCGTCAAAGCGCTGTTCGGCATTGGCGTCCTTCTGATGATCTGGACCATGGGGCTCGGCATCTATCACGCCGGCGTGGAATGGGCCTGGTGGACCGGGCCGGACGATTGCGCCGGCGCTTCGAGCACGGTCAGCGAGGCCGGCAGTCTGCTAGATTCGCTTAGCCAGCGTCCGCCCTCCTGCGGCCAGGCAGCAGGCCGCTTTCTCGGCATTTCCTTTGCCGGCTGGAACGTCCTGGCCGCAGCGATGCTTGCTCTTTTGTGCCTATACGGCGCGTTGCGCCGGCAGCCCGACGCGAAAGCCTGATCAGGGCTCCAGTTCGGTGTCCCAGTAGAGATAATCGAGCCAGCTTTCGTGCAGGTAGTTCGGCGGGAAGGCCCGGCCACGTTCATGCAGTTGATGCGTCGTCGGCTGGAATGGCGTCTGACGCGGCCACATCCGGGCATGGTCGGGCATCAGCCCGCCCTTCTTAAGATTGCAGGGCGAGCAGGCCGCGACCACATTCTCCCACGTCGTCTGTCCGCCACAGCGGCGCGGCACCACATGATCGAAGGTCAGATCGTGCAGACTGCCGCAATATTGGCATTCGAAGCGGTCGCGCAGAAACAGGTTGAACCGGGTGAAGGCCGGCCAGGTTGCTGGTTTCACGTAGCTCTTCAGGCAAACCACGCTCGGCAGCTTCATCGACCGTGAAGGCGACGAAACGCTGTGATCGTATTCGGCGAGGATGGACACACGATCGAGAAACACAGCCTTGATGGCATCCTGCCAGGACCAGATCGACAGGGGATAGTAGCTCAAGGGCCGGTAATCGGCATTGAGGACGAGCGCGGGAAGCGCTTCAGGACGCACATGCACCGTCACGACAGGCGGCTCCTTTCATTTTCGGTTCCGAAAGCAAAACAGGGACCGAAAGGCGAACATCATTGATGTCCGGAAGCAGTTAAGCGCCTAAATCCGCCATTGTGAAGACGTTTCAGCACGGCTCCATCCCTGTTTATCCACCGCTTTCTCCACTGCCGATACACAGGCCGCGCAACAATTTTATAACAATGGAACGTCAAACGGGTGCGCCTCCTCCGGCTTTGCGCACACCATACCAGGCCCACAGCAGACGCGCAGCCACGCTGCGGTTGGGCGCCCATCTTGTGGCCAGATCGACAAGGGTTTTCTCGTTCGGCCGCGCGTCCAGCCCGAGCGCTTCGTGGGCCGCCGCCTGCAGAGCGAGATCGCGGGCGGGAAAGATATCCGGATGGCCGGCAGCGAACAGAAGCCAGCATTCGGCCGTCCAGCGCCCTATCCCGGTAATGGGGGTCAGCGCGGCGATCGCCTCTTCCGCCGGCAGCGCCAGCACACGGTCGAAGGCAAGGCCGCCGCTCTCGGCCTCCGCAACGGCTCTAAGGGTACGGATTTTCGGGCGAGAGAGCCCTGCGCCGCGCAAGGTCTCTTCGGATGCGGCCAGCAGCGCCGGCCCGCTCAGCGGATCGACCGCCGCCTTCAGCCGCCCGAAGATCGTATCGGCGGCGGCTTTGGAAACCTGCTGCGCCACGATTACCGCCGCCAGACCGGCATAGCCGCCGGCCATGGATCGCGCGGGCAGAGGACCAGCCGCTTCGGCAAGCGGAACGAGGGCCGGATCGCGTTGCAGCAGCGCGTCCAACGATTGCGCGATCGCCGCTTCGCTATCAAGAATCACCGTATCTCGCCTCTTCGGTTTGCCGCTTGGAAAACCAGTTGCCGCAGCTTAGCAAAGCCTATGATGAATGCGTTCGCAGACAAACCCGTTTTTCGCTTCGCTCCCTCGCCCAATGGCGCGCTGCATTTGGGCCATGCCCGCTCGGCGATCCTGAATGACGAAGCGGCAAGGCGCAGCGGCGGTCGCTTGCTCTTGCGGATGGAGGATATCGATCGCGCCCGCTGCACGCCGGAACTGGAACGACAAATCAAGAACGATCTCGACTGGCTGAACATTCGATTCGAAGGACCCCTCCGCCGTCAGTCCGAGCATTTTGCCTTTTACGGCCAGGGTCTGGAGCGGCTGCGTGGAATGGGACTGGCCTATACTTCCTTCATGACGCGTGGCGAACTGCGCCAGATGGTCGCTGAAGCCGATGCCGCCGGCACGCCATGGCCGCGCGACCCCGACGGCGCGCCCCACCCGCCGGCATCCGAGAAATCCCGGAGCGAAGAGGATTGCCGCAAATTAATGGCGAAGGGCCGCGCCTATGCCTGGCGGCTCGATATGAACGCGGCGCTCGAAAGGCTCGGTCGGACCGAAATATCATGGCGTGAGAGCGCAGCACCACTCCAGGAGCCTGACGAAGCGCGGTTCGACCCTCGGCAATGGGGCGATGTCGTGCTTGCCAGAAAGGATACGCCGACGAGCTATCATCTGGCAGTGGTCATGGACGATGCCTACCAGGCGGTCAGCCATGTCATTCGCGGGCGCGATCTTTACACGGCGACGGCGGTCCACCGCGTTTTGCAATCTTTGCTCGATTTACCCGAACCCACCTATCACCACCATGCGCTGATTCTTGATGAGAATGGACGAAAGCTGTCGAAGAGCTCGGGGAGCGCCGCTCTTTCAGCGCGGAGGATAGCCGGATCGAGCGCCGCCGAAACAAGAGCGCTGTCTCTGTCGGTCGACGAACCGGTCGCGGGATTCAGCCTTCCGGAAACATCCGGCTGAGCGCTGCTTTCAGAATAACCATCAGCATAATCAGGCCGAACGCACCGCCGAAACCGATGAAGATCACGGAAGGAAGAGTATAGACGCGATAGCCGAGTTCCGGCAGAGCTTTGAGAACGCCGAAAAAGCCGAGCATGAGAATGGCGGTGTTGCCGAAGGGGCCGTAGCCGTCCTCGTCCAACATATTGTTTAGAGCGAAGCCGGAGACCAGAAGGATACACGCAATAATTGTCGATCCGATGATAATCGTCGGCATATCGATTGATGGCATCGATGCGTCTCCTGATGATTCAAACGGACCACGGAAGCAGGAAATATAGATCTTGGCGTATTGCCGTTTGCTTAAAAAGAAGATCGCAATGCGATGGATCGGTGATCATGCGGTTTAGTGCGGCAATCGTTCCGGTTGTGTTTGTCCTGCTCTGGTCGACCGGTTTCGTCAGTGCGCGATACGCCATGCCCTATGCCGAGCCGTTCAGCTTTCTGACGATCCGGTATGTCCTTTCCATTCTGGCGCTCGGCGTCATCGCCGCGTTTCTGAAGGCGCCGCGCCTGTCCTGGCCCCAGCGGCGCGACGCCATGATCGTCGGCATGCTTTTGCATGGCGTTTACCTCGGCATGGTGTTCTGGGCGATCGACAATGGCATGCCGGCCGGTCTCTCGGCGCTTATCGTTGGACTTCAACCGCTTCTCACCGCCTTCATCGCGGCCGGGACGATCGGCGAAACCATGACGCCGCGTCACTGGATGGGGTTGGTTGTCGGTCTTGTCGGCGTCACCATGGTGCTGGGGCCGCGCATCGGCCTGACGGCTTCAGGTGTGACGGGTTGGACGGTCGGCGCAAGCTTTCTGGCCGTCCTCGGCATGAGCGCGGGCACCGTTTTGCAGAAGGGCCGCTTAAAGGGCGCCGATCCGGTGGCGGGAACCGTCTGGCAGTTCATCGGAGCGGGCCTTCTGACACTGCCGGTCGCTCTTCTGACCGAGACGCAGACGTTTACGCTCACCACGCCGCTCGTCCTGTCCATGGCCTGGTTGGTGCTGGTGCTGTCCGTCGGCACAATCCTGTTGCTGATGTGGCTGATCGAGAAAGGCGCCGTTAGCCGGGTCGCCGCGCTTTTCTATCTGGTGCCGGCCTGCACCGCGATGTTCGCCTTCATCCTGTTCGGCGAACCGCTCTCGCCCGTTCAGATCGTCGGCATGGTAATCACCGCCCTTGCCGTTGCGATGACCGGTGGAACGGCAAACCGCCGGCAGAGTGCAGCGCCCGGAAGCGCATGATGGCGGCGTTCAGTTCCCCTCCGATGATGAAGATCGCCGAGACCATATAGAGAAACACCAGCGCCACGATGATCGAGGCAAGGCCGGCATAGGTCGTCGAATAGCGACCGAAATTGTCCAGATAGGTGACGAAGCCCCACGATCCGACGACCCAGAAAAGAATGGTCAGGGCCATGCCGGGCAGAATGTCGACGATGCGCCGCTTGCCTTCCGGAAGATAGATGTGGCTGATCGCCAGCCCCACCAGCAGAACGATGATGGCGATGATGATCCGCAGCGCGTCGAACGCGAACACTTCCGGCACCAGATCGGGCGCGCGGCTGAGAAGGACGGAGTGGATGATCGGCGCGGCCACCAGCATCAGGCTGACGATGGTCAGGCAGATCGTCGCCAGCAGGACGAAGCCGAAACTTTGCAGCCGCAGCGAAATGAAGGAGCGGCTTTCGACCTGGCGATAGGCGCGGTTAAGCGAAGTCCGCAGGGCTTCCACCCCGTTGGAGGCGAAGAACAGCGCCAGCAGCACGCCGATCGTCAAAAGGTCGCCTCGCTCGCCGGACAACACCGCCTGGACCTCACGCGTCACCGGCTCGGCGATGGTGTTCGGCCAGGTTTCGAACAGCAGCGGAACGGCATATTGGGCGAAATAATCGGCGCCGAGAAAGCCGGCCAGCGAGGCGGCGAAGATCAGGAACGGGAAAATCGCCATCAGCGTGGAGAGCGCCACATGGCTCGCAAACGCCCAGCCATCGTCATTGTTGAAGTGGCTGAGCGCGTCCCAGGCTATAACGCGGACGGTGTGCCACATGGATATGTTCCCTCGTCGATCATGTCATACTCATATGGAACGGTGCGACGCGAAACCAGCACGATCGGAATGCGCGCTGCCGGAAAAATGGCGGTAGCACTCGCCGATTTGGCGGCACGGGGATGACATCTTTCCCTCTTGTCCCACATTGCATGCGCACAGGACAGGGAAAGATCGATGGCCACCGTTTTCCAGATTGCCGCTATCGTTGCCATGTTTGCCGTGGGGATCGTGCTGTTGCGCGGCCTCTGGAACATGATGCGCGCCGGGGACAGCAACAAAAGCCAGAAGCTGATGCAGATGCGGGTCTTCCTGCAATTCATCGCCGTCATATTGATTGTCGGCGCGCTCTACTTCGCCCGCCCGGCCTGATCGAACCGCGAAAAAAGGCTGACCATGGTCCGATTGAACAAGATCTATACCAAGACCGGCGATGACGGCACGACCGGACTCGGCTCCGGCGATCGCCGCAAGAAATACGATGCCCGCGTCGAAGCCTATGGCACCGTCGACGAAGCCAATGCCACGATCGGTCTGGCCCGGCTGCATACGGCGGACGGCGCGGCCGACATCGACCGGGTTCTGGCCCGCATCCAGAACGATCTCTTCGATCTCGGCGCCGATCTTTCCACGCCGCCGACCGATGAAGATCTTGGCTATGAGCCGCTCCGGATCGTCGCCAGCCAAGTGGAACGGTTGGAACGCGACATCGACGAATTCAACGAGCGACTCGAACCGTTGAAAAGTTTCATCCTGCCGGCGGGCTCGCCGGCGGCCACCATGCTGCATCTGGCCCGAACCGTCGTCCGCCGGGCCGAGCGCCTGACTGTCGAAGCGCGTGACGAGGCGGGCGAGGCCATTGGCGACGAGGCGATCCGCTATCTGAACCGGCTGTCGGATTTTCTCTTCGTCGCCGCCCGCATCTGCAATGGCGACGGTCGCGACGATGTGCTCTGGGTGCCGGGCGCGAGCCGCTAGCGTCCATAATCCGACTGGGGTCGTATCGATATTCATTTCGATTCACGACGCCAATGACCTCATCTACATCAAGCGCCAATATGTGACGCTCTGTCTGATTGCCGCCAATGTGGCAGTCTGGCTCGTCACGGGCACAATGGGCGAGCGGGTTCTGGCAGCCTACGCCACGACGTTCGGCTTCACGCCGGCCTATATTCAGGACATTCTGCCCGACCCCGCCGGCCTCGGAATCGTTGGCGAAACCAGCACTATCTCACCCATGCCTTTATGCATGGCGACATCTTCCATCTCGGCGGCAATATGCTGTTCCTCTGGGTCTTCGGCGACAATGTCGAAGACGCGATGGGCCATCTGCGCTTCCTGGCCTTCTACTGCCTGTGCGCCATCGGCGCGGCGATGGCCCACGGCCTGCTGCTGCCGGGCTCGCCCGCGCCGCTGATCGGCGCGTCCGGCGCCGTTGCCGGCGTCGTCGCCGCCTATCTGATCCTCCATCCGAGGGTGAAGATATGGGCGCTGGTCTTCGCCAAGATCCCCCTGCGCCTGCGCGCGCAGTGGCTTCTCGGAGCTTGGGTTGCGATGCAAATCGTCATGTTTGTCGCACTGCCCGAAGATCAGGTCTCCTGGGCCGCCCATCTCGGTGGCATCGTCACCGGTGTGCTTCTCGTCTGGCCATTCAAACGCAAGGACCAGCCTATCCTGGACCGCCGCGTGGAGCCGCCGGAGGCCGCCATTCTGGCGACCGATCTGGACAGACGGCCATGGACAACGGGGCAAAGAAATCGGCTTTGACGTAAACGTCAAAATTTGCTTATTGGCGTTTCCGTGCCGTTGAGGCTAGGTCGGATGCGGCAATTTAGATGTGCCGGACGGATGGAATTGTCGGTCGAGTGGTCCAAATAGCCACCAAGTCCGCATGATATTGAACGAATTGGGAGAAACCGATGAAGATCCTGGTGCCTGTAAAGCGCGTGATCGACTACAATGTGAAGGTTCGCGTGAAATCGGACGGTTCGGGCGTGGAGACCGCCAACGTCAAGATGAGCATGAATCCGTTCGACGAGATCGCCGTTGAAGAGGCGATCCGCCTGAAGGAAGCGGGCACCGCGGAAGAAGTCGTCGCCATCTCCATCGGACCGGACAAAGCGCAGGAGACCCTGCGGACCGCGCTTGCCATGGGTGCCGACCGTGCGATCCTCGTCAAGACGGATGAGATCGTGGAGCCGCTGTCAGTCGCCAAGATACTGAAGGCGGTTGTCGATGAAGAAAGCCCCAAGTTGGTCGTCCTCGGCAAGCAGGCGATCGACGATGACGCCAACCAGACCGGCCAGATGCTGGCCGCGCTTCTCGGCTGGGGTCAGGGCACTTTCGCCAATGAAGTGAAGATCGAGGGCGAGAAGGCCGAGATCACCCGTGAGGTCGATGGCGGCCTGCAGACCGTTAGCCTCGATCTGCCCGCCATCGTCACCACCGACCTTCGCCTGAACGAGCCGCGTTACGCTTCGCTCCCCAATATCATGAAGGCCAAGAAGAAACCGCTCGATACCAAGACGCCCGACGATTACGGCGTCGATGTCGCCGCGCGGCTGAAGGTGCTGAAGACGGAGGAGCCGCCGGAGCGGTCCGCCGGCGAAATTCTCGAAAATGTCGACCAGCTCGTCGACAAGCTGAAGAACAAAGAAGGCGTACTGTAAGCCGTACGGATTTGGGAGACTTTTGAAATGGCACTTCTTCTTCTTGCCGACCACGACAATGCGACCCTGTCCGACCAGACGGCCAAGGCGCTTACCGCTGCAAAGGAAATCGGCGGGGATATCGATATTCTGATTGCCGGTAAGGGCGCGCAGGCCGCCGCCGACGCCGCTGCCAAGCTGGACGGTGTCCGTAAGGTGCTGCTCGCCGAAAGCGACCAGCTCGAACATCAACTGGCCGAACCGCTGGCCGCGCTGATCGAGAGCCTGGCTGGCGATTACGATTATCTGCTCGCGCCCTCCACCACTACGGGCAAGAACGTCATGCCGCGCGTCGCCGCGCTGCTCGATGTGATGCAGATTTCCGATGTGATGAGCGTCGAGGGCGACGATACGTTCAAGCGTCCCGTTTACGCCGGCAATGCGATCCAGACGGTTCAGTCCTCCGACTCCAAGAAGGTGATGACCATTCGTGGCGCATCCTTCCAGGCAACGGGTGATGGCGGCTCCGCTTCGGTAGAGACGATCGACGCGGTGGCAGGACCGGGCGTCTCCGCCTTCGTGTCGCAGAAGATCGCAGAGAGCGACCGGCCGGAACTGACCTCCGCCAAGGTGATCCTGTCCGGCGGACGCGCGCTCGGCAGCAAGGAGAAGTTCGACGAGATCATCCTGCCGCTGGCCGACAAGCTGAACGCCGCAGTCGGCGCGTCGCGCGCCGCGGTCGATGCGGGTTACGCGCCGAATGACTGGCAGGTCGGCCAGACCGGCAAGGTCGTTGCGCCCGAGCTTTATATCGCCGCGGGCATCTCCGGCGCGATCCAGCATCTGGCCGGCATGAAGGACAGCCGCGTGATCGTCGCCATCAACAAGGACGAGGACGCCCCGATCTTCCAGGTTGCCGATTACGGTCTGGTGGGCGATCTCTTCCAGATACTGCCGGAACTGCAGCAGAAGCTGTAGCCGCCCGCTCGTCCGGCCCGCAAATGCTGACGACATCTTGCGGCAATGAGGCAGACTGCTATCGTGGCCCCTGGGGAAACTTGGGGGCCACGAATGCTTTTGCAGAACGCCGACGCGATCATCGCGCGACCCTATCGCGACCGGCAGGTGATCGTTCTGAGCCATGACGACGCCACGCGCGACGATCAACCGGCCGAAGCAAAACTCTCCGACTATTTCCGCCACAACGCGCTGACCGGCCCTCCTCCCTCCGTCTGGCTAAAGCGGGACTACTGGGCCGACAGCCGAAATTACGGCATTTTCGGCTATGCGTTCGATCGGCTTCGCGGACGAACCGGCTCCGGCAATGGCGGCAGCGGAGACGGTGGCCGGCTGGTTCGCGTCGACGGCGCCGACATCGAACGGATCGTCGACTTCCCGCCCGGTCATCCGCGCTACGATGTCGCCTATGTCGGCCATCCCCTTCGCCCGAATAAATACGTCCCGATGGCCAGTTTCCATCGCGCCATGTTCATCGACAAGTTCTTCGAGCTGACGCACATCCTGACCGCGCTCGGCGCGCGCGAGATCTCCGTGAACTACTCCTCCGACAGGAGCGACAAGAAGGGCGGATCGGTGGGCTTTTCGGTCGCCGAGGAGCTTGTCGGCAAACTGGAAACCTCTGCGGAGACCAGGAATGTCCGCAAGAGTTCGGGCGAACTGAAAGCGACATTCGAGCCGGAAGGCGAACCGGCCCTGCCGGACGATCTGGCCTGGTATCCGCATGAGACGGCCTGGCGCTCCGTCGCCCGGTCGCGGCTGGATGGCGGCCTCAACACCATCGAGGTAGCGCTGCGCTACGAGGACGATTTCGGCATCAACGGCAAGGTCGCAGCGGGCCTGAAAGGATGCGGCATCGAGCTGGGCGGCCATTTCGAGGAGTTCGAGCGGACCGTCTGGCGATTCTCGGGCACGTTCGCCTAGAGAAAAATGGGCGGTCGGATGCGACCGCCGTTGCCCCTTAGGCCACGCTCGCCTAGATGCAGGACACATCAATTTTTGGATATGTCATGGCAAGCTTGAAGAAGATCGGAATTATCGGCGCGGGACAGATGGGCTCCGGCATCGCACAGGTGGCCGCGGTCGCGGGCTACGAGGTGGTGTTGTCCGATGTCGAGCAGAGCCGGGCCGATGCCGGTATGAGCGGCATCCAGAAGCGTCTCGGCCGGCTGGTCGACAATGGCAAGCTGCAAAGGAAGGACTCCGAAGCGGCGCTTGGGCGGATTGCGCCGGTCTCGGGTCTAGAAGCTCTTGGCGAGTGCGATCTCGTCATCGAGGCGGCGACCGAGAACGAGAAGGTCAAGCACGCCATCTTCAAGGAATTGTGCGCGACGCTGAACCCTGGCGCGCTGCTGGCTTCGAACACCTCATCCATTTCCATCACCCGTCTGGCGAGTCAGACCGACCGGCCGGACAAATTCGTCGGCATTCATTTCATGAATCCGGTCCCGGTGATGAAACTGGTCGAGGTGATCCGCGGCATAGCGACGGCCAGCGAGACCTTTCAGACGGCAAGGGATTTTGCCGAAACTCTCGGAAAGACGGTAACGGTCGCGGAGGACTACCCTGCCTTCATCGTCAACCGCATTCTGCTGCCGATGATCAACGAAGCGATCTTCACCCTCTATGAAGGCGTTGGCACGGTCGAAGCCATCGACACGGCGATGAAGCTCGGTGCGAACCATCCGATGGGCCCGCTTGAGCTGGCCGACTTCATCGGTCTCGACACCTGCCTGTCAATCATGCAGGTGCTCTATGAAGGCCTGGCCGACAGCAAATACCGGCCCTGCCCCCTTCTGGTGAAATATGTCGAGGCGGGATGGCTGGGACGCAAGACCGGGCGCGGCTTCTACGACTATTCCGGCGAGAAGCCGGTCCCGACCCGTTGAGCCGCACTGACCGATCGTCATGAAACCCTCCACGCTCCGACGCGGCATGAATTTCTGGCCGCCCTATTTCTTCGCCGGCATCCGCGTCACCTACATCGCCGAGGACTGGCGCCGGGTCGATGTCGAACTGCGTCAGCGCCGGCTCAACATGAACTATGTCGGGGTGCATTTCGGCGGATCGATCTTCTCGATGACCGATCCCTTCTTCATGTTGATGGCCATGAACATCCTGCCGCGCGACTATACCGTGTGGGACAAAGCGGCCTTCATCGACTTCAAGAAGCCGGGAAAGGGTACGCTTCGCGCCTCCTTCCGGGTCACCGATACCATGATCGAAGAGATCGAGGCGGCCACGCCGAATGAGGGCGATGTCGTGCGGCCGGTCTGGTCGGTCGTCGTCGAGGATGGCGAAGGCGACATAGTGGCGAAAGTCGACAAGACATTGCATATACGCCGCAAGGCGGACAATCGCAGCCGGATCGGCGCTCGAAAATAGAAAATGGACGGGAAACGGACCAGATGGCGGGACCCAATCTTCTGATTATCGGCGCCGGCGGCGTCGGAGACGTGGTGGCGAACAAGGCGGTCCAGTTCCGCGACCGTTTCGGCACGATCACATGGGCGGCGCGCACGGCCGACAAGCTGGCGAAGAAGGCGGCGGCGGTGAACGCGCGGTACGGCGCGCCTGAGGACAGCCCCTTCATTGCCGCCGAGCCGGTCGATGCGCGCGATACCGATGCCGTTGCCGCGCTGATCGAGAAGACGGGGGCAAGGATCGTCCTCAATGTCGCTTCGCCCTATTGCAACGTCGCGATCTCCGACGCCTGCCTGCAGACCGGCGCGAGCTATCTCGACACGGCGCTGGCCGAGGACGAGTTCACCATCGATATCCCGCCGAACTGGTACGAGCATAAGGAATGGCCGCGCCGTCCCGAGTTCAAGGCCAAGGGTGTGACGGCCCTTCTCGGCATGGGTTTCGATCCGGGCGTCGTGAACATCTTCTGCGCCTGGGCGCGCAAGCATCATTTCGATGCGATCGATTCCATCGACATCATCGACGTCAATGCCGGCAATCACGGCAAATACTTCGCCACGAACTTCGATCCGGACGTCAATCTGCGGGAAGTGACCGAGGAGGTCATCACCTGGGAGGACGGCGAGTGGAAGTTCATCCCCCATCACAGCATCTGGCAGGACGTCACGCTGCCGCTGGTCGGCGAGCAGCGCGTCTATTCCATGGGTCATGACGAGGTGCAGAGCCTCGCCGTCAACTTCCCGGACACGCCGCGCATCAGCTTCTGGATGGGCTTCGGCGAGCATTACATGAAGGTGTTGGAGGTGCTCGATACGCTCGGCCTCACCTCTTCCGTGCCGGTCGAGGTCGATGGCCAGATGGTCGCGCCGAACCGCGTGGTCAAAGCGCTGCTGCCGGACCCGGCGAGCCTGGCCGAAAACTATACCGGCAAGATCGTCATCGGCGTCGATGTAAGCGGCAGGAAGGATGGGCAGGACAAGCGCGTCTTCATCTGGTCGACGCTCGACCACAAGGAGAACTACGAGGAGGTCGGCGCCCAGTCGATCAGCTATTCGACCGGCGTGCCGGTTATCACGGCGGCGCTGCTGATGGCGGACGGCACCTGGGACCCGAAGACCATGGTCAATGTCGAGGAACTCGATCCCGACCCGTTCCTTGCATTGATGCCTGAAGTGGGCTGCCCGTGGCAGGCGGACGAACTGCCGACGGACGGCTCCTGGCCCTACGCCGATGGCGCGGGTTCGCCTTCCGCCGCCCCGCTTTCGCAGCAAAGCGCGGCGACCGATCGCGGCGCGACCTGATCGTGACCGCTCCCCGCGGCTCCGAAGGCAGCACGCATCAGAGCCCGCTGCCGCAAGGAAATTTTCATCGTTTCGATCCAGCTTCCGTGCCTTCCCCCTGCCTGGTAATCGACACGGCAAGGCTGGAGGAAAACGGTCGTCGCCTCGCCCGCCTTCGCAACGAGGCCGGTTGCAAGGTGCTGCTGGCGCTGAAGGCGTTCGCCCTGCCGGCCTGCGCGCCCATCATCGACCGCTATCTCGACGGCACGGCCGCCTCGGGTCTCTGGGAAGCGAGGCTTGGACGTGAAGCGTTCGCCGGCGAGGTGCACACCTACGCGCCAGGCCTCAAGCCCGGCGACCTGCCGGAGATGGTCGCAAACACCGATGCGCTGATCTTCAACAGCCTCAGCCAGTACCGGCGCTTTGCCCCACTGCTCGCCGAAACCGACGGGGCGGAGCGGCTGCATCTCGGCCTGCGCATCAATCCGCGCCATCAGGAGGTGGAGAACGCCCTATACGATCCCGCCGGGCCATGGAGCCGGCTCGGCATCGATGGCCTGGCGCTTTCCACGGAGGATCTGGCGCCCTTCTCCTTCCTGCATATCCATGCGCTTTGCGACCATGGCTTCGATGCCTTCGCCCGCATGGTCGGCGCCATCGAAGACCGGCTTGGCCATCTGTTCCAGGCCGTCGAGGAGATCAATCTCGGCGGCGGCGTTCTCTGGACCGACGATGATTTCCCGCTCGACGAGGCGATTGCCTTTCTGAAGGATTTTCAGGCTCGCACCGGCCTTCGCGTCACGCTCGAACCGGGCACCGCCGTCGCCCTTCATGCCGGCGCGATGATCGGCGAGGTTCTGGATGTCATGACGGCCGACCAGGGTGTCGGCGCGCCGGTCATCGTGACGGACCTCTCGGCGACCTGCCACATGCCGGACGCGCTGGAGGCGCCCTTTACGCCGGAGTGTCTGGTCGCAGTTTCAGGAAAAGTGGATGCCGGTTTTCCGTCCGGAACTGCGACAGGAAGACTGGAAGTGGCGGAGACGCTGCCCCGCACCCTCCGTCCGAACGAGGTCAACGATCCCAATATCGCACGGGTCGGCGGGCCGACCTGCCTTGCCGGCGATACGATCGGCACCTATCGCTTTGCAGAACTGCCATCCATCGGCGACCGCCTCGTCTTCACCGATCTGGGCTACTACACCACCGTCAAGAGCACGACCTTCAACGGCACGCCGCTTCCGGCCATCGCCCTTTGGGATAGTGAGGCCGGCATGGTCCAAAAGGTCCGTGAATTCGGCTGGAGAGACTTTGCCGAACGGTTGGGCTAGCGGCCTACGAAAGGCGGCGTTTATCCGGTGGCGGCGAGCGTGCCTTCGCCGCGCTTGGGCTCGGTGAAATTGTCCAGCCAGACCTGAAAATCGAGTGACGAGAGAGCCTTGCTAAACAGGTAACCCTGGCCGATATCGCACCCGGCCTTCTGCAACTCCAGATACTGGTCGCTCCCTTCGATACCTTCGGCGGTCGTCGCCAGCTGCAGCGTCCGGCTGAGCTGAACGATCGCCTGAACCACGCTCATGCTGCGTTCGTCCGCCATGCACTGCATTACGAAGCTGCGGTCGATCTTGACCCGGTCGATCTTCAGTTTGGCCAGTTGCGAGAGGCTGGAATAGCCGGTGCCGAAATCGTCGAGCGCGATCCGCACGCCGAGTGCCTTTAACTGGGCGATCGTATCGAGTGCGATCTCTGCGTTCTGGACAAATGTGCTTTCGGTGATCTCCAGTTCCAGACGGCCGGGCTTGAACCCGGTCTCGCCCAGGATCGACGCAACGCGATACGGCAATGACACATTGTTGAGTTGCTGAGCGGAGAGGTTGAAGGAGAGCGTGACCCGTTCGTCCCAGCCTTTCGCGTCGAGGCAGGCGCGCCGCAAAAGGTTTTCGAACAGTTCGTCGATCATGCCGATCTTTTCGGCCAGCGGAATGAAGATGGCCGGTGGAACCTGCGTGCCATCTTCACGGAACCAGCGTGCAAGCGCTTCACACCCGGCAACGCGGCCGTTCTCCAGTTCGACCAGCGGCTGATAATAGGGCTGGATCGTTTCGTTTCGGATGGCGTCCCGCAATTGCTGTTCCGCATTGGCTGCCTGCTCCACATCGGACAGGAACCATGGGTGAAAAACTTCGAAACTGCCTCCCGGACGCCCCTTCACCTGATACATGGCCAGATCGGCCAGATGGATGAGCTGGTTCGCATCCGTCGTGTGCTGCGGCATTGTCGCCACGCCGATGGACGCGCCGACCCTGTATTCTTCGTCGTCGATGGAAATTGGCTTTTCCAGCGCGTCAAGAATGTCCGTGGCGACGATACCCGCTTCATCCGAAAGGGCATTGGGAAGGAGTACGACAAACTCGTCGCCACCATAGCGGATTGCTACAGCGTCGGAACGAACCGACCGGACGCGATCGGCTACCGCGCAGAGGATCCGGTCGCCCACATGATGGCCGCGCAGATCGTTGATCTTCTTGAAGTGGTTGAGGTCGACCATCATGACCGACAGAACGCGGTTGGCCGGCACCGTGTCGAAATAGTGTTCGAGATAGCGTCGGTTGAAGAGCCCTGTCAGCGAGTCCCGTTCCGCATGCCATCTTGCTTCATGTTCGGCGGACCGACGCCGCTTCGTTTCCGAACGCAGGTCCGACATGCGACGTATGGCGTAAATGAAACCCAGGGTTCCGGCCGTCAGAACCGCCAGGATGATCTCGTCGAGCTCCCAGTGTTCATGGCGTTTCACGAAAGCGGTGAGCTCTTCGAAAAGATCGAATCGGTAGCCTGAAAACCAGATGGCGATGCCGAAAAAGCAGAGCAAAATCGCGTCCAGCCATGCGCGTTTTTTCAGTGCGGATTCCATGTCCTGCCCCATATGGCCGCCGGAGAGCCGGCCGCATTGGGTGTACCGTCATCATGACCGGACCAACCCGTAGCTTGAGGGACGTCATGTCCGCAGCGGCCACGATTGCAGCCGATCGAGCACATTGTGTCGCCCGCGTGCTAAACACCGTTGAAGGAAACGCGTCGAATTTTAAGGACCATGCAATTTATACGCGAAGCGACGGGAAATCTTCTCTCTCAAGCATGGTCGTAAGAACAGCATCGGCCTTGCCACGTAAGAGACCGACCGCCATCACCCTTCTTGGCCGCCGCCCGCTGCCACGACATCCACCATCCGGACGGCCTCGTCGCTCGCCCACTCCGCCGGTCCGTTGATCTGAGCGCGCAGACAGCCTTCCGCATCGACAATGGCCGTGGCCGGCAATCCCAATGCCAAGCCGCGCTTCTTCATCTCCTGAAAGACGTCGGTCGAACTGTCGTAATAGAGCGGCAGGGCCGTCACACTGATTTCTTCGAGAAATTCGCGCGGCTTGTCGAGCGAGCCGGTGTCGATATTGACTGCGACCACCTCGAAATCCTCGCCGCCCCGCGTCGTTTGTAGCTGGTTCAAGGCCGGCATTTCCTCGCGGCAGGGTACGCACCACGTCGCCCACAGATTCAGAAGAACGGTCTTTCCGGAAAAGTCTGCCAGCGTCATCGCAGCGCCATCCGGCCCGTTGAAGGCAAGATCGGACAAATCCTGCGTGTCGCTCGCCAACACCCCGGCGACTTCGCCCACTCTCGCATCGTCGATGGCCTGTGCCAGGTCCGGCTTGTCGACGCAGCGTGCCGCCGCGCGGTCCGCGTCATCCGGCGTTTCGGCGCCACCATTGCCAGCCACCATTGCCAGCACGTATAGCAGCGCCGTGAAGGCCAGAAGAATGGCAAAGCCGATAAACACATAGCGCCCCATCGGGCGGGTCGGGCGGCCTTTTTCGTCCATTGGATCAGATACTCCTTGCAGGGACCGGGCAGATATGAGCGGCGAGAAGAATAGCAATCAGATGTGGGGCGGCCGTTTCGCCTCCGGGCCGGACGCCGTGATGGAGGCGATCAACGCCTCCATCGATTACGACCGGGTCCTCTACCGTGAGGATATAGAGGGCTCGCTCGCCCATGCCGAGATGCTGGCCGCACAGAATATTATTTCGAAGGACGATCACGAAGCCATCGCCGAAGGCTTGAAGGCAATCGAGAAGGAAATCGAGAACGGCACGTTCGCGTTCTCCCGCCGGCTCGAGGACATTCACATGAATATCGAGGCGCGGCTCGCCGCGCTGATCGGTCCCGCCGCGGGACGGCTCCACACCGGCCGTTCGCGCAACGATCAGGTGGCGCTCGATTTCCGGCTCTGGGTCAAGCGCGAGCTGATGCGCATCGACGGCGCCCTGAAAACGCTGATCGAAGCCTTTCTGGCCCGCGCCGACGACCATGCCGAAACCTATCTTCCCGGCTTCACCCATCTGCAAACCGCCCAGCCCGTCACCTTCGGCCATCACTGCATGGCCTATGTCGAGATGTTCGGGCGCGACCGCTCGCGTGTTACGGATTGTATCGCCCGGCTCGATGAAAGCCCGCTCGGCGCGGCGGCGCTCGCTGGCACCTCCCTGCCGATCGACCGCCATATGACGGCGGAGAAACTCGGCTTCCGCGAGCCGACCCGCAACAGCCTCGATACGGTCTCCGACCGCGATTTTGCGTTGGAGTTCCTGTCGCTCGCAGCCATTTGCGGGGTGCACCTGTCGCGCCTCGCAGAAGAGATCGTCATCTGGTCGACGCCGCAATTCGGCTTCATCCGCCTGTCCGACGCGTTTTCCACCGGCTCTTCCATCATGCCGCAGAAGAAGAACCCGGACGCCGCCGAACTGATTCGCGCCAAGACCGGACGTCTGAATGGCGCGCTGATTACGCTTCTGACGGTCATGAAGGGCCTGCCGCTCGCCTACTCCAAGGACATGCAGGAAGACAAGGAAGCCGTCTTCGACGCCGCCGAAACGCTCGATCTGATGATCGCGGCGATGACCGGCATGGTGTCGGACATGGAAGTGCGGGTCGACCGCATGGCCGCCGCGGCCGGGGCCGGCTTTGCTACGGCGACGGATCTGGCCGACTGGCTGGTGCGCGAGGTGAACCTGCCCTTCCGCCAGGCCCATCACATCACCGGTCGCGCCGTTGCGCTGGCAGAAGAGCGCAATGTCGATCTGGCCGACCTGCCGCTCGCCGATCTACAGGCCATCGATCCGGCCATTACTGAAGACGTTTATCATGTGTTGACGGTGGAAAGCTGCGCCAAGGCGCGAACCTCCTATGGCGGCACCGCGCCGGACAATGTCCGCCAGCAGATCGCCAGCTGGCGCGAACGGTTGGGCGACGAAACTTAACCGAACGTCCGGCAAGGACTTCAATGCCGGCCGATTTCACGCTAGAACGGCCACGATCCGCGGGAACCCATCGACCATGCGCCTGTCTTTTCTGACCCTTATCCTTCTGCTTGCCGGGGCGTTGACGCTCTCGGCCTGCGGACGTCGCGCCCCTCTCGAAGCGCCGTCCTCGGCGTTGGTGGAGAAGCCCGAGCGCGTCGCCGGCCCGCTGGCCGTGCCACTCGGTCGCGAGGACCGTTCGGAGGCGCGAGCCGCTGCTGCCGATCTCGAGGATGGCACGCTGGAGACGCAGCAGGGCGAACGGCGCGTCGTGGAAAACGATGGCGAATCCCGCACGGACCGTCCGTTCTTTCTCGACAGGCTTGTGGAATAGTCGATGAACCACTTCGATTATGTCGACGGCGTGCTCCACGCCGAAAACGTAGCTGTGCCAAGCATCGCCGCGGAGGTCGGCACGCCGGTCTACATCTACGCGGCCGCCACGCTGCGTCGCCATTTCCGGGTCTTCTCCGAAGCCTTCGCTCAGATCGACAGCCTGGTCTGCTATGCGATGAAAGCCAATTCCAACCAGGCGGTTCTGACGCTGCTCGCCAAAGAGGGCGCAGGCGCCGATGTGGTGTCCGAAGGCGAGTTGCGCCGCGCGCTGGCTGCCGGCATTCCTTCGGAGAAGGTTGTATTTTCAGGCGTCGCAAAGACGGCGCGCGAGATCGACTACGCGCTTTCCGTCGGCATCTACTGCTTCAACGTCGAGAGCGAGCCGGAGTTGGAAATGCTGTCCGCCCGCGCCAGCGCCCTCGGCAAGATCGCGCCGGTCTCGCTCCGCATCAATCCGGACGTCGATGCAAAAACCCACGCTAAGATTTCGACCGGCAAGGCAGAAAACAAGTTCGGCATTTCCTATGCCCATGCGCGCGAGATTTACCGGCGTGCCGCCGAACTACCGGGCCTTAGCATCACCGGGATCGACATGCATATTGGCAGCCAGATCATCGAGCTTGAGCCGTTTGACGCTGCGGCGACCGTCCTCAGAGATCTGGTTCGCGACCTGCGCGAAGACGGTCATACGATCGAACATGTCGATTTCGGCGGCGGCCTTGGCATCCCCTATCTGGACGACAACAATCCGCCGCCGCTGCCGTCCGACTATGCGGCGGTCGTGGCGAAACACGCCAGCGATCTTGGCGTGAAGGCGATCTTTGAGCCGGGTCGGCTGATCGCGGGCAATGCCGGCATACTCGTGACCGAGGTGATCTACCTCAAGGAAGGCGATGCCAAGAACTTCGTCATTGTCGATGCGGGCATGAACGATCTGCTGCGCCCGACCCTGTATGAGGCGCACCACGCGATCCGTCCGGTCGAACTCAAGGCTTCCACCACGCCTTGGATTACCGCCGATGTCGTCGGCCCGGTCTGCGAGACCGGCGACTATCTGGCCAAGGGGCGCGACATGAGCCGGGTCGGCGCAGGCGATCTGCTCGCCATCTCGTCGGCGGGCGCCTATGGGGCGGTTCAGGCCAGCACCTACAATTCCCGGCTTCTGGTGCCGGAAGTCCTGGTCGATGGCGACCGCTGGCACGTCATCCGTCCACGACAGGACTATGAGGCGTTGATCGGTCTCGACTCGGTCCCCGACTGGCTATGACGGTGCGGGGCGGACGAGATTACAAATTCGTCATGGCCTCGCAAAACCCGCATTTGCTGCTAGTCTTTCCGCTTAAAGCGTGAGTGGGTCGCGCGGCAGAAGCAAAGGAATCGCGTTGGCCGATCAGCCGCAATCGCATTCCCTTCAAAACGGTTCGGAAGACGGGCTGGCGTCTCGGCTGCGCCGGACCCGTTTCGGCATGGGCGCTGCCATGGTGGCCGAGCGCCTCTGGCCACTCATCCTGCCCTTGCTGCTTATTGGCGGGCTGTTTCTGATCGCGGCCTGGTTCGGGCTGTTCCGGGTCGCCGGCGATACGGTTCGTTACGGTCTGCTTGTCGCCTTTGGCGCCGGCGTGATCTGGTCGCTGCTCCGCCTGCGCCATTTTCGCTCGCCGACTGCCGGGGAAATCGATCTTCGTCTCGAGCGGCACAACCGGCTTCACCATCGACCGATCGCGACGCAGACCGATCATCTCGCAGATACCTCCGCCAGCGATCCGCTTGCACGAGCGCTCTGGCGCGAGCACCAGAAGCGAATGGCCGGACGCATCGGTGCGCTCGGCACGGGCCTGCCGGCCAGCGACATCGCCAGACGCGACCCATACGCGCTTCGAACGCTGGTGCCGCTTTTTCTCGTTATCGCCTTCGCCTTTTCCTTCTCGGACGCCGGTGGCCGCATCACAGATGCCTTTTCCGCCCGGGCAGGAGGGCCGGGCACCCCGCCGACGCGAATCGACGCATGGGTGACGCCGCCCGACTATACCGGCCGCGCCCCGGTTTTCCTGACAGCCGAGCAGAACCGTAGCGAAACCTTGTTCACGGTGCCGCGCTTTTCGACCGTGACGGTCCGCGTCATCGGCGGCGAAACCGGGGTCGACTGGACGCCGATCGGCGGTGAGGCAGCGTCCATTCCACGCTCCGATAGCGAGCAACGGCCCGATACGGCGCAATATGACTACGTGCTGGAGAATGACGGCACATTGGCGGTCGGCGGTGGACAGGCCGGTCCGTTCGCCTTCTCCGTCACGCCGGACAGCCCGCCGGAAGTTCGCTTCACCGAAGCGCCGGCGGAGGAAGCGACCGGCGCGCTTGCGTTGAAATACCGGCTGACGGACGATTACGGCGTGGTTTCGGCGGAAGCCATCGTTGCGACGCTCGATCCACCCGACCCCGAAGCAAGGCCCCTTTACGAACCGCCGGTGATCGATCTGCGCATTCCGCCGCGACGTGGCGATGGGGCAGGCGAAACAGTGACCGAACTGATCGAGAGTCCCTTTGCCGGCATGGCGGTCGGCATTCACATCATGGCGGAGGATGCCGCCGGGCAATCGTCCCGCAGCCGCACCGCAGAGATCTTTCTGCCGGAACGCCGCTTCACCAATCCGCTCGCATTGGCCGTGCTCGAACAGCGGCAATTGCTGGCGATGGATGCGGACGACAAGCCCTATGTCGAGCGGCTTTTGAAATCCACCATGTTGCGGCCGGAACAGACAATACCGCGTCTGGCCGACTACCTGGCGCTGTCGACCGTCGTGTCGCGCCTCGATCAGGCCGAGACGGACGATCAGTTGCGGGCGGTGGTCGACTATATGTGGGAGGTCGCCATCGGCATCGAAGACGGCAATCTGAGCGCCGCGGAAAAACGTCTCCGCGATGCTCAGCAGGCCCTGCGCGAGGCCATCGAACGCGGCGCTTCGCCGGACGAGATCGACGCCCTGATGCAGGAATTGCGCACGGCCATGGCGGAATATATGCGCGAACTGGCCGAAAACGCTGCGCGTGATCCGAACCGCGCCAACCAGCCGCCGCCCGATCCAAGCCAGACGATGACCGGCGAAGACCTGCAGGACATGCTGGATCGGCTGGAGGAACTGGCCAAGAACGGCGACAAGGAAGCGGCGCAGCAACTGCTCTCCATGATGGAGCAGATGATGCAGAACATGCAGGCCATGCAAGGGCAGTCCGGCCAGCAGAGCGCACAAGGGCGCATGCGTCAACAGATGGATCAGCTCGGCGAAATCATGCGCGAACAACAGGAATTGATGGACGAGACCTTCCGCCGGGAGCAGGGCGAACCGGCTGAGCCCGGTCAGGAAGGGCAGCCCGGTGATCCGAACCGGCAGGGACAGAACCGGCCAGGTCAAGGCGAACCCGGCCAGGTGCAACCGGGTCAGGGTGAGCCGGACCAAGGACAGTCAGGCCAGGGCCAACAGCCCGGAGAGGGTCAGAACGGGCTGGCTGGCCAGACGCTACAGGACCTGCAGGACCGTCAACGACAATTGCAGCGCGATCTCGGACGTCTGACAGACGATTTGCGCGGCTCCGGCATCGAACCTGGCGAAGGGTTTGGCGATGCGGGCGAGGCCATGGGGCGGGCGGGCGACGATCTAAGCCAGGAGGACGGCCGCGGCGCTGTCGGCAATCAGGGCGAGGCGCTGGAAGCGATGCGACGCGGCGCGCAGGATATGATGAACCAGATGCAGGCCATGCAGGAAGGCCGACCCGGCGATGAGGGCGGCCCCGGTGAAAACGGTCAGGCTCGCGGAACCGACGACCGCGATCCACTGGGCCGTCCGCGCGCCACGCGCGGACCCGATTTCGGCGACACGACGAAGGTTCCCGAAGAGATCGAAGCGGAACGGGCGCGGCGCATTCTGGAAGAAATCCGCCGCCGGCTGGGCGACCGCCTTTCACCGGAACTGGAGCGCCAATATCTGGAACGGCTGCTGGAAACGCAGTAGGGCGTGCGTGGGCCCGCGATGAAGCGGGTTGTCGGTCGGGAGGCTGTGGGCCGAAGGGGAGTGGTGCGTTATGACCGGCTCGCAGGATGATTTGGCCAGACGTCGGTGCCGTCCCGTCGTGACCGGCCTTTCGGGTATCGTCCTGCTGACAGCAACGATTACGGCGACCGCGACCACGGCGGAACCCATCAGCGTCTGCGAATCCCTTCCAGAACCGACGATGACGCTGACGATCGAGGAGGGCAATTCAGGAAAGCCGGTCACCTTTCAGGTTCCGCGCAGCTTTGACGGTTTCGGCCAACGGGATGGTACAACGCACGGCGCGCTCCTGCTTGAAATCGACAATCGGGACCTGACACGCCTGGGCCTGTCGACATCAAGGCCATGCGACTACTCATGAGCAAGCGGCTCGATATCGAGTGGCTTGTATCCCTCCGGTCGTATGATGAGTTCAATACGAATAGACCGGTATCAAGCAAGCCATTTGCCTACGGTCTGCGGAAGCTGGACCTGCCCGTCAAACATGGCGGTCACATCCAGTATATTCATCGCAAGAATGGGCGGATGACCGACTACATTTTCTGTTCGGACCCGGACGACGTGCCTGTGCCACAATGCCGCCATGTGATCGAGATGGCGCCAATCGACGTGCAGATCAGCTATGCCGCAACGTATCTGCCGCAATGGGCGGCCATCAGGCGAACCGTCGCCGCGATGATCGAATGTTTTCACACGCAGCCCGCTGGTGATTAGCGACGCCGCGCTGCCGGTGGCGAGGCGATCCGCGCCACCCTGTCCCGAAAATGGTCACGCGGCCTTTCGTTCGGCGAGTGCTTGATCGACGAAGCTGCGCAGATCGGCCAGTTCGAAAGGCTTGGGCAGGACGTCGATAATGACGCTCCGCACGTCGCTCGCCTGCTCGCGTTGTTCGGCATAACCCGTCATCAGGAGAATCGGCAGATGCGGAAACCGTTCGGCGATGGCCAGCGCCATGGCGATGCCGTCCATGGCCGGCATGCGAATGTCGGACAGGATCAGGTCGAACCGGCCCTCTTCTTCCTCGACGAGTTCAAGTCCCAAATCCCCATCCTCGGCGGTTGAAACGGTATGGCCGTCATGCATCAGCGCCCGCGCTGTGAAATGGCGAACGGCATCATCATCTTCCACGATCAGAATGCGGGCCATCGATCATACCTCTCAGTTTCGAAAAACATGCCATCCGCCTGAAACAAGAAAGGCGACCGATGACAGCGCGACCATTAGAATCGCAAATCCGATCTTATTTTCACCGCCCGAGCCGGCAAATGATCGGTCCGATTTAGCTGTGGGTGAAATAATCTCGAATTCGGCTTCCACAATGTCCGTCTTGGTCGTCTGCCGACTGCACAGATGGTGCGTGTTCATCATTTGTCCTGCGGTCGGATGGATGGGTTTACCGGGTCCGATACAGCATTGAGCTAAGCGCATTATGCTTAACAAAACCTTAATTTCGTCGAATGTTGACGACTTTCTTAAGGCTCCTTTAACCATGTTGGGGCACAGGGATTCGGTGGAAGCGCGCCATGACGGGGCGACGGCACAACGGGCGGAACAGCTTTGATCAGCTTCGAAAATGTCGGTCTGCGATACGGCATGGGCCCGGAGATCCTTCGCGATGTCAGTTTCGACATTCCGGAGCGGTCGTTCCAGTTCCTCACCGGTCCGTCCGGTGCGGGCAAGACCACGCTTTTGCGCCTTCTCTTCATGTCACTGCGGCCGACCCGTGGTCTCATTACAATTTTCGGCAAGGACCGGGCGCAGGTCACGCGACACGATCTGCCGGAGATTCGCCGACGGATAGGAATCGTGTTTCAGGATTTCCGCCTGCTGGAACATATGACGACCTGGGAGAATGTCGCCCTGCCTCTCCGCGTGCGCGGCCGCGACGAGGCCAGTTATGCGAGCGACGTCACCGAGCTGCTGAAATGGGTGGGCCTCGGTGACCGCATGCACGTCATGCCGCAGGTCCTTTCAGGCGGCGAAAAACAGCGCGTGGCCATTGCCCGCGCGCTGATCGAACAGCCCGACATTCTTCTGGCGGACGAGCCGACCGGCAATGTCGATCCGCCCATGGCGCACCGGCTACTGCGCCTTTTCATCGAGTTGAACCGGTCGGGCACGGCCGTACTGATCGCCACTCACGATCTGGGCCTGATGGATCAGGTCGAGGCGCGGCGCATGGTGCTGGAGAACGGCCATCTGGTGACGCATGACTGAGGACGCGCCCAGCAAGCGGAACCTTTCAGGCAATGGCAAACTGCCCTCTCGCCTCTCGCGCACGGCCAATCGCGTCGGCATGGCCCCGCGCCTTCCCCGGTTGCCGCATCTGAGGGCCGGCCTGGGCTTCGCAGCCAAGCCCGGCAGCAAGGCAACACCGATCATCCCCCAGCAGAACGTCGCCGGTCGGGCGCTGACGCTCGTCATCGCGATCATGACGTTCCTGTGCTGTTTGACCATCGGAGCGGTCAGCCTTGTCGCCGACACGGCCTCACGCTGGCAGAGCCAGATCGCCCGCGAAGCGACCATTCAGATCCGTCCGGGCGAATCGCTGGACATGGCCGACGCGCTGCAGCGCGCTCTTGCGATTGCCGAGGATTTCCCCGGTGTGGTCGACGCCAAGATCATCGACGATGAGGAGACCGGGCGTTTGCTGGAGCCTTGGCTGGGCACAGGCCTCGACCTGTCGGAACTGCCTGTGCCCCGCCTTATCCTGCTGACGATCGATGAGGCGAACCCGCCCGATTTTCCGGAACTGCGCGCCGCCCTTACGGCGGAAATCGACAATCTGTCGCTCGACGACCATCGAAGCTGGGTCGATCGGCTCGTCAAGATGGCAGGCACGACGATCATTATCGGGTTCGCGGTGCTTGCAATGATGATCGTTGCCACGGTGTTGACCGTCGTTTTCGCCACGCGAGGCGCCATGGCGGGCAACGATCCGATTATCGAGGTGCTGCATTTCGTGGGTGCGGAGGCGCGATTCATCGCGCGGGAATTCCGGAGGCACTTCCTCCTGATCGGCCTTCGGGGCGCGGCCAGCGGCGGCGGGGCGGCGCTGCTGATCTTCGGGCTTTTCCACGTCTGGTCCGTCAACTCCATGGCGACGCCGCAGGGCGATCAGACCAGCGCCCTGTTCGGCGATTTCGCCATCGGTCTTTCCGGCTGGCTCGGTGTCGGCGCACTGATTATCCTGATCGCCGCATTGACAGCGATCACCTCCCACGTCACCGTTCTGAACTATCTCGGCGAGATGGATCGGCGCGCTCTGGAGCACTCGTGATGCGTCGTTCGAAGAGGGCGCAACCCGCTTTTTGGGGGTGGCGCGAAAGGGACGGAAATGAGCCGGGCCGGACATTCGGTGAACGACACCGCGGCGCTAACGATGCGTCGTAGCGGCGGGTTACGACGGGGTTTGCGTACCGTTGGCACATTTGTGAACTGGCTGCTGCTGGCCGCGCTTGGCGCGGTCGTGGGCGGGTTCATCTTCTTCGTCTATTCCATCCATCGGGTCGAAGCGCCGTCGGCGTTTCCCGCCAATGCAGGCATCGTCGCCTTCACCGGCGCCTCCGGCCGCATCGAAAAGGGGCTGGAACTGCTGAAGAATGGCAGGGGCAAGCGGCTTCTGATCTCCGGCGTTCATCCCGATAACAGGATCGCGGACCTTGCCGCCGAACATGAAGGCTATTCGGACCTTTTCGAATGCTGCGTCGATCTCGACGCCGAGGCGCTCGACACGGCCGGCAATGCGCGTGAGACGCTGGCCTGGGCGGATGAAAACGGCTTCGACGCGCTGATCATCGTAACGAGCGACTGGCACTTGCCACGCTCCTTGCTGGAACTGCGCCAGGCGGACGACCGAAAGACGCTGATCGGTGCGCCGGTGCGCACCGATGTGATCCGCGAAGGGATCTGGCTCTCCAACAGCGCGACCCTGCGTCTTCTGGCGCAGGAATATGCCAAATACCTGCTGACCATCATTCGAAACGCGGTGCCCGGCCCGGTCGGATCCTTCGCGGCGTCGCATGGATGGACGCTGTAGGCTTCCCTGCCCGTATTGGACGCTTTTCGCCGGCTGTCTCCTCGTGTATGTGCCAGTCGACAGGACTGCTCTCGCATAACGGAATGACAATGCTCGCCATCCGATCGCTGATCTTCAACGCGGTCTTCTATCTCAACCTTCTGTTCCAGATGCTGGTCTTCGGCATTTTCACCTTTCTCGGCCCGTTCTGGTATGTCTGGGGGGTCGGCAAGACCTGGTCGGCGAGCAATCTCTGGCTGGCCGAGAAGATCGTCGGCATCCGCCTTCGCATCGAAGGCCGGGAGAACATGGTCGACACCAACTGCATCGTCGCCATCAAACATCAGAGCTTCCTGGACACGTTCGCCTTCGTGCCACAGATCAAGGCGGGGATGATCGTGCTGAAGCGCGAACTGACCTGGATACCGCTCTTCGGCTGGTACATGCTGCGTTTCCGCTTTATCGCCATCGATCGCGGCAAGGGCCGCGCGGTGATGGACCAGATCGTCGAGAAAGCTGGCCGGCGCATGGCCAACCAGGATCGTCAGCTCATCATCTTCCCGGAGGGCACCCGCAAGGCAGTGGGCGCTCCGCCCGATTACAAATACGGCATCGTGGAACTCTATGCCCGGCTGAACGTGCCGGTGGTGCCGATCGCGCATCTGGCGGGCCTTTACTGGCCACGCCGTCAGTTCCGACGGTATCCCGGTGTGATGACGGCGCGCATTCTGGAGCCGATCCAACCCGGTCTGCCACGGGCCGATTTTCGCAAACTGCTCTGCGAGCGGATCGAAACGGCCTGCGATGAACTGCTGATTGAGATCGCGCGCGAGGATAGTCCGCCGCCTTTTCCGCCAACAGCGATCGCGCGGCTGGAAGAACTGGGCATAGAGACCGCCGGTCTACCGCGCCGCGACTGACCGTTCGTCCTGCCGCAGATGGCGGGCGACCGCCTCCAACCAGCCATCGTTGATATTGAGTTCGCGCAGATGATCGACCGTATTCAGGACGTAGTCCGAGTTCGGCCCGAACTTGCCGGTAGCGCCGGCCACCCGGCTAGCGGCGTCGTGAACGCTCAGCGCACCGAGATATTGCGCGTGATAGCGATCGACGACATAGCAGACCGCGCGAACCCGCCGGCCATCGACGAGCCGGACGAATCGCTCGCATTCCAGATAGACATTGGTGACCAGTTCCCGCGCCCGCAGATCGGCCATGACGCCATCCTTGCGGCGGCCGTCGACGCGAAAGGCCAGCCCGACACAGGAACCCCCGCGGTCCAGGCCCAGCACCAGACCGGGCCGCTCCGGCGTTCCGCGCATGATATGAGACGAGATGCAGAGCGAGCGGCGGTAGCCATGCAGCCTTGCGCGCACCGTTTCCAGCGGTTCGAATTCGGGCCGCCACATCAAAGAGCCATAGCCAAAAACCCAGAAATCGGTCATATCGCCCCCATGTGCTTCGCCCTCTTCCTTCCGCAGGTTCTGGCCTCATGACCCGGCGTCTGGCCATCCATCCCGATGACCGGAAATCGCGTTTCCGTCCCGGTCGGATGATCGCGGGCCTTCTCGCCATGACCCTTGCGATCTGCGCTATCTGGACCGCGGGCTGGTTCTATATGGCCAGCCGGCTGGAAGAGCAAACGCGGGCTGTGTTGGCACAGATCGCGGCCGGTGGCGCCCAGGTCTCCTGCGCCGATCTCGAAGCGACGGGCTATCCCATGCGTCTTGGTGTGGTCTGCGATTCGGTCTCGTTCGCGACAGCAGATGGCCAGTACGCGGCGACGGCGCAGAGCCTCGTTTCGACGGCGGAAATTCGAAAGCCCGAGCGCATCGGCGGCAAGCTGGAAGCGCCGCTGGCGCTGGGAGGAACGTCCATTCCTCCACTGGTCATGAGATGGAACGACCTCCGGTTTTCGACCGACTATGACGAGCCTTTGCCGCAACGTGTTTCCATCAGCGCCGATAATGTGACGCTGTCCAGGCAATCCTCGCAGGCTACCTTCGCCGAAGCGACCAAAATCGACCTCTCAGGCCGCCTCCGCCAGGGCGACCTCGATCTGGAACTGGAACTGGCGGATTTCTTCGCGGCGGTGCCGACGGCCGTCCGCCTGCCACCCCTGACATTGACCACGAAGGCATCGATCACCGACGGTGCAGCGCGGCTCGCCGGCAACGGTTTCACGACGATGAGGGGTCTATCCGGCACCTTGCGGGAACTGCGCCTTCGCACGCCGTCCGGCGATCCGCAGATCTGGATATCCGGCGATTATTCGATCGATGAGCGTGGCCTGATCAATGGCGATGTCAGCGTGCGCATTCAGTCGCCCGAACGGCTCGGAGACATCATCGCCGAACTGGCGCCCGGCGAGGCCGACACCATCCGCTCGGCCTTCAAGACACTGGACGGCTTCACCGCGGACGGAAAGACGCCCTCCATTCCCGTCCGCATCAAGGATGGCGTGCCGTCGATCCTCTTCATCAAGCTGCCGCGTATCCCGCCGCTACCGTGACACCCGTTACGGTTTTGCGCCGTCGCCGTCACGTCCGCCCGCGATCGATCGTCCGAAATCGGCCACATCGACATCCTGTCCGGCCTCGATGATGCTCCGCCGCACCGAGCGGGTGCGGGTGAAGAGGTCGAACAACGCATCGCCGTCGCCCCGCCGAACCGCCTTGCGCAACGCCGTCAGATCTTCGGAGAAGCGCGAGAGCATTTCGAGAATGGCGTCGCGATTGTGAAGGCAGACATCGCGCCACATGGTCGGATCGGATGCCGCCAGACGGGTAAAATCGCGAAAGCCGGAAGCCGAATATTTGATGACCTCGCGTTCGGTCACATTTTCCAGTTCGTCCGCCGTACCGACGATATTGTAGGCGATGAGGTGTGGAACATGTGACACCAGCGCCAGCACCTGGTCGTGGTGCGCGGCATCCATGGTTTCTACCCGGCTGCCGCAGGCTTCCCAGAATGCGGTGAGGCGGTCGATCGCCGACGGATCGACGTCGTCCTGGGGCGTCAGAATGCACCAGCGATCTTCGAATAGCGACGCAAAGCCGGCCGACGGGCCGCTTTTTTCCGTACCGGCCAGCGGATGCCCGGCAATGAAATGCGCATGGTCCGGCAGTTCGGGCGCCATTTGTTCGATGACGGACCGCTTGGTCGAACCGACATCGGTGACGATCGCGCCCTTTTTCAGCGCAGGGGCGATCTGCCGCGCCACCGCGCCGGACGCACCGACTGGCACGGAAACGATCACCAGATCAGCGCCCTTAACCGCTTCGGCGGCGTCCTGTTCATATCGGTCGCCGAGACCGAGCGAGCGGGCCTCTTCGAGTGTCGCCGGACTACGGGTCGATATGACGGTTTCGTCCGCCAGCCCTTCACGCGCGATGACGCGCGCCAGCGACGAGCCGATCAGCCCGATACCGATCAGCGCGATCCGGCCGAATGTTTCTTGGTTCATGCGGGACTGTCCATGAAGTCGGCAAGCGCCGCCAGAACGCCTTTATTGGCCTCCGCCGTGCCGATACTCATGCGCAGCGCGTTCGGAAAACCGTAGCCGCCGACCTGCCGCAACACATAGCCGCGCTTGGCGAGATAGGCATCGGCCGCTGCAGCGCTCCGTGCATCGTCCCCGTCCGGGAAATGCATCAGAACGAAATTGCCGACCGAGGGCGTAACGCGCAGACCAAGCGCCTCCAGCCCATCCGTGACCTTCTTCAGCCATTCCTCATTGTGGGCGACGGCGCGCTTCAGATGGTCCTGATCGCCCATTGCGGCGACGCCGGCAGCGATGGCCGGACCGGTCACATTGAAGGGTCCGCGCACACGATTGACCGCATCGATCACCGCCTCCGGGCCATACATCCAGCCAAGGCGCAGCGAAGCGAGTCCGTAGATTTTCGAGAAGGTGCGCGTCATGACGACATTGCCAGCGGTGCTCGCAAGTTCCAGACCCGATTCGTAATCATCGTTGCGGACATATTCGGCATAGGCCGCGTCGAGAACGAGCAGCACGTTCTTCGGCAGGGCGGTATGCAATCGTCGCACTTCGTGGGCGGGCAGATAGGTGCCGGTCGGATTGTTCGGATTGGCCAGGAAGACCATCCGCGTCCGCTCGGTGACGGCTTCCAGGATTGCGTCGACATTGGCCGTTTCACCGGTTTCCGGCGCGATCACCGGCACGCCGCCGGCCGCCAGAATGGCGATGCGGTAAACCAGAAAGCCGTGCTCGCAATAAATGCCTTCGTCGCCGGGGTTGAGATAGGTGTAGGCCAGCAGCGACAGCAATTCGTCCGATCCGGCGCCGCAGATGATGCGGTCGGCGGCCAGATCATGGGCCTTTGCGATAGCCGCGCGCAGATCGGCGGACGAGCCGTCCGGATAAAGTTCGAGCGTGTCGGCCATCGCGCGGAACGCCTCGATGGCCGCCGGTGAAGGCCCGACCGGCGTTTCGTTGGACGACAGCTTGTAGACCTTTTCCCCGCCTTCGGCCTTGCTTTTGCCAGGCACGTAGGGGCTGATGGATCCGATGGACTGGCGGGCCAGCGGAGCGTCCGTTTTCATTTGTTCTGTCATGGCGGTTCTCGAACGGGATAAAGTGGTCCCGTTGATTATCCGGCGCGGCTGTCCATGTCGAGGCTCCGCAAGTGTCGGCTGAGCGCTCCGGCGGGTTGCAGGACCGGCTGGAAGACCCGGCGGCTGGCGCGCTCGGCGACCGGCAAGCCCTGATAGAGCCGCTTTTCCGCAACGACGATGCGCACTCCGGCGAAGACCGGCCAAAGCCGGCGGCCCATGCGCTCCAGCGTGCCGGCAAAGCGAAGCCCCATGCGCCGCCGCAAGGGCGGAAAATGCAGCGCCTCGACACGGTGCGTCACCGTCAGATTGCTGTCTTCCAGGAGTCGCGAAAGCTGGCCTTCGGAAAAGGGCCGACCGGTGCCGAACGGCGTATGCTCGAATCGCGCCCAAAGACCCCGCCGGCTCGGCACCACTGCGACGACACGTCCGCCGGGCGACAGCACCCGCCAGGCCTCGGTCAGCGTCTCGCGCGGATTTTCCGAATGCTCCAGCGCGTGAATGTAGAGAAGGCGGTCGACGGAACTGTCGGCCAGCGGCAGTTCCTCGTCGAACACGAGCGCGGTGGCGCTGTTCTGTTCGCTCGGCCAGGCGACGGCCCCCTGCCCGGCTGGCATGAAGCAGAGCGTGCGTTCCGCATCCGGCGAAAACCGGTCGAGCCAGGGCGTCGGATAGCCGATGCCGACGAAACGCTCCGAGGCGCTTGGTTCCCACACCGCCGTCAGCGCCCGCGTGATGGACACGGCGGCAAAACCCCCGAGCGGGCTGGCGTAGAAGTCACGAAGGGCACGAATTTCGCAGTGCATAGTGGCAAGATAAGGTGCCGGAGCGCTTAAGAAAACCTTGACCGCCCCGATCGCCGCCGCACCTTTCTGACGGTCGCACAAAGTGGAGAGACCCAATGCCGCTGGAAATCGAGCAGTTCATGGCGCGGAGCGACAATTTCTGCGTCCTCGTCCACAATCCCGAAAGTCACAGCACGATCTGCATCGATGCGCCCGAAGAAGGACCGATTCTCGCCGCGCTGGAACGCACGGGCTGGAACCTCACCCATATTCTCATCACTCATCACCACGGCGATCATGTCGAAGCGCTGAAGCCGCTCAAACACCGCTTCACGCCGAAAGTGACCGGCCCGAGGGGCGAGGCCGGCAAGATCGACGGACTGGACGAACTGGTCGGCGATGGCGACGCAATCTCCATCTGCGACGAGCCGATCGAGATCATCGAAACGCCCGGCCATACGGCAGGCCATATCTGCTATTTTTTCCCGAAATCGAAATTACTGTTCGCCGCCGACACGCTGTTCGCCATGGGTTGCGGACGCCTGTTTGAAAAAAGTCCGGCCGACATGCAGAAGAGCTTCGACAGGCTGGCGGCGCTCCCCGACGATACCGAGGTCTATTGCGGCCATGAATATACGCTCGCCAATGCCCGTTTCGCGATTACCGTCGATCCAGACAACGAAGCATTGCGCCAAAGGCTGAGAACGGTCGAGGCACAGCGTCAGGCCGGCGAGATGACCTTGCCGACGACCATCGGACTGGAAAAGCAAACCAACCCCTATTTCCGGACCTCCGACCCGGCGCTGAAGAACGCGCTCGGCATGGTGGACGCGTCGCCGGCAGAGGTTTTCGCCGAAATTCGTGCGCGAAAGGACCGTTTCTGACCGGGAGGCTGGTAAGCCTTCTGGACGCCGCGCCCATCGCGGATTATCGATAATACGATGTCGACTGCGAAATCAGAACCTCTTGCCGCGCGAATCGGTCGCGAACTGGCCGATCGCATCGTGACCGGCCGGATCGAAGCCGGCGCGCGTCTGCGCCAGGATCATCTCGCGGAGGAATTCGGCACCAGCCATGTCCCCGTCCGCGAGGCCTTCCGCCGCCTCGAAGCGCAGGGCCTCGTGGTGAGCGAGCCGCGCCGGGGCGTCCGTGTTGCCGGTTTTACGCAGGAAGAGGTTCGCGAGGTCGCCGAGATGCGCGCGGTTCTGGAGGCTCTGGCGCTACGAAACGCCGCTCCGCATCTGACCGGTGCCATTCTCGACGCGGCGGAAGAGGCCACCCGGGCAGGCGACCGCGCACGCGATGTCGAGAGCTGGGAGGAGGCGAACCGCACGTTCCACCGGCTGATCCTCTCCCCTTGCGATATGCCACGCCTGCTGCAGGCCATAGACGATTTGCACACCGCCAGCGCTCGCTTTCTCTTCTCCGGCTGGCGGGCGGAATGGGACACGCCGACCGATCGTGATCATCGCGCCATCCTGAACGCATTGCGTGCCGGCGATGCCGATGGCGCGGCGCGCCTTCTGGCCCGTCATGTTGGCTGGATCGGAAAGACCAGCGCCGACCGGCGCGGACGGCGCTAGAGCCTCCCCTTCATTACCGCTTCGCTTGATCTGCCGAATGGCTGCTCTGGCAGGAAATTTATCGCTCCGTCGAAAGACGGACTTGCAATGACACGCGTTCTGTGGAGTCTTTAGCGATAGAATAAATAAATTATCTATAATAAGGATACGCTCGTGCACCCCACCCAAACCTATACCGCCCGACCTGGTTTCAGCCCGCTTGATCTGCAGAACCGCTCGCTGGCATGGCGTATCGGCGCCGTACTGCTCGGCAGCCTGCTTCTGACGCTCTCGTCCTACATCGAAGTGCCGATGTATCCGGTGCCGGTCACGATGCAGACCTTCGCCGTCACGCTTATCGGCGCGCTCTATGGCTGGCGTCTCGGTGGCTTGACGATCTTGGCCTGGCTGGCGGAAGGCGCGGCCGGCCTCCCGGTGCTTGCCGGTGGAGCAGGTGGGTTCGCGCACTTCTTCGGCCCGACGGGCGGCTACCTCCTGGCCTTTCCCATCGTCGGCATGGTGGTCGGTTGGCTCGCAGAACGCGGCTGGAACGGCCAGCGCGTAGCCTTCGCCTTCGCCGCGATGCTGATTGGCAACGCCTTATGCCTCGTGCTCGGCGCGGCTTGGCTGGCGGCCATGATCGGCGTTGAGAAGGCCATCGTCGCTGGCGTTCTACCCTTCATCATCGGCGGCGTCCTTAAATCGGCTCTCGCCGCCGCAGTGCTGAAAGCGATGACGCGCGGCACGAAACGCGCGGAAACATGACGGTTCGGCTTCGCCCGCACCATCTGCTTTGCATTCTCACTTTTGCCGGCAGAGGCTACAGCCCCGCCTTCACTGACAATCTGGCCGTGATCGCGGGGCGGCTGGCTGCTGGCGAGGATATCGAGATCGTGGAGGGGCCGGACGATATTTGCGCGCCGCTTCTCGGGGAAGTCGATCCGCATTGCTATCGTAGCTCGGTCAACGAACGCGATGATCGCGCCGCCAACGCCGTCGAACAGGTCCTGCGAAGACCGATCCGGCTCGGCGAGCGGTTCGCTCTGTCCGACGAACGGATCGGACGTCTGCGAGATGCTTTAGCCTCCGGCCGCCTCCGTTCGGGCTGCGGAGGCTGCGAATGGCACGATTTATGTTCTTCCATCGCCGAGCAGAACTATCGCGAAGCCGCCATTGCCCCTGACCCGTCCTGAGGTCTTTCCGTCAGGGAACCGGTGTTTGGGCCGCAGGTTCCGTTTTGCGGTCACGGCCGAACAGGCTGGACGCCGCAAGCGCCGCCCCGAAGGTGATCAGCAGGCAGGCAATGGCAATCCGCAGCGTCAGTTCGGCCTGACCGAAAGCGATAAGCAACAAGGTCGACAGAAGCGGCGCGGCATAGGCGGCGGCTCCGAGGACGGAAACGTCGCCGCGTTTCATGCCTTCGTCCCAGAAGAAAAAGGCGATGCCCACCGGCCCGAGGCCGAGACAGAGGACCGCACCCCATTCGAGGCCGTTCTGCGGCAGCACCGTCGTTTCGAACAGCGCGTGGAGAATAAAGCTGAGCACACTCGTGCCGAGGCAGTACCAGGTGACCGCCAGCGTCGGCACATGGGCAAAGCGCCGAGCCGCCAGCGAATAGCTCGTCCAGAAGAAGGCCGCGCCCAGCGCCAGCGCATAACCGGGCAGATAGGCGGTCTCGAACTGGAACCCGCTCTCCTTCATCACGATCAGCCCCGTCCCGATCAGACCGAGCAATGCGCCGATCCATTGCCGCCAGCCCGGCGCACGGCCTGCCACCAGTCCCGAGCCCAGGACGATGAAAAGCGGCCAAAGATAGTTCAGAAGATTGGCTTCCACCGGCGGGGCCAGCCGTAGACTGGCGAAGTAGAGCGCGTGAAAGAAGAAGAGGCCGGCGATGCCGGCACCCAGAACGACAGGCGGCAGCCGAAGCGTTTGCTTCAGGGTTTGTCGCCGCGCCGCGTTGGAAAGGCCGTAGACAAGGCCGATCAGTGTCGCCACCGCAAAGGAAAAGCCATTGAGCAATAGCGGCGGCACCGCGCCCGACAGCGTCGTGAACAGGGCCAGCGAGGCCCACAGAAGAACGGCCAGAAAGCCGATAAGGGTCGAGCGGATCATGGCCGGGCTTAGATCGGCGAAAGGGCCTTCGCAAGCCGGATAGCTTCAGGGCTTGCCATAGATCCGCGAAGCCTTGATGCGAAGTGTCGCATCCTTATGCGGAATGATCGCCGAAGCCGGCACCCAGTATCGACCGACCGGATTGGCCCAGACGATCGTGATGGTCTGGCGCGCCAGGTGCTGCCGCGACGAACTCTTCTTGCTGTATCCTGCGACCGGCGTGAAGCGCGCCGCGCACTGTATGCCCTTTTTCGGTGCGCCCTTGATGCGGAGGGCGACCGGCTTGGGCGCGCCCATGGCGAGTTTCAGGCGCATCTCGCCATCGAAAAGATCGAGCGCGCGACCGCATACCCCGTTGGCCGTATCCGATTCGACCACCATGCCGGTGAACAGATCGACGAAGCCGGACTTTGCATTGCCATCGAGCGGCACCCAGGCACTGCCGCCTTTGCGCCGGTTGTCGGGTTCGGTCTGCAACATGGTCAGCGTGTCGCCGGCCCACTGCGCTCGGCCGCGCCAGGGATCCTTGCCCTTGTAGCCCATGGCGAAATTCTGTGGTTTCCAGCCATCCGCCGTCATCCGGCCATCGACCGAGAGGTCCCCCTTGATGTTCCCGAAGATGCGGCCGATCCCGGCTGGCCGAAGCTTACCGTCGATGGCGTAGCGGCTGCCCTCGCCCTTCCAGTCGATATCGATCTTCATGGCCGGCAGACCGAAGACCGAAAACACGTAATCGGCGCCGAGACTGACAGCCGCCGACGGTTGCGGCGACATCATCAACGCGACAATGGCGAGGGCGCCAGCGCGCCGAATTGTATCGATGGTCATAATTTCTTCGATCCTTCTGCCCGGATCGCCCCTTGGCGACTACTATCAGCGCCAAAATGCGGCGCCATCGCGACGGGAAGCGCCCTGGCCGCAGAGGCAATCCCGACTTGACGCCAATGCGACTTGCCACTATGGAACAGCGACTTTTCCGGCCGACCCGCCGAACCGAGCCGCGCGTGCGCGGCTTTTTCGCGTGTCGCCTCAGCAGCCGGCCTGTATGATACGCAGCCGCTCGGCCACGGACCAAACGAAGGATCGATCACGATGTCCCGCATCTGCGAACTGACCAGCAAGGGCGTGATGGTTGGCAACAACGTCTCGCACGCCAACAACAAGAGCAAGCGCCGTTTCCTGCCCAATCTCGTCAACGTGTCGCTAATGTCGGATGCGACCGGCCAGAGCTATCGCCTGCGCGTTTCCGCGGCGGCGCTCCGCACGGTTGAGCATCGCGGCGGTTTGGACAATTTCCTGATGAAATCGAAGAATGAGACGCTGTCGCAGCGCGCCCGGCTCATCAAGCGCCAGGTCCAGAAGGCGCTCGACAAGGAAAACCTGCCGGCGGCCTGATCGCAAGGCATCGCTTCTGCAAAGAATTGGCCGGGCCGTTCAGGCCCGGTTTTCTTTTGTGCCATTGCTCCCGTGAATGACGAGGCTATGGCGCTTGCGCGCCCTGTCCGTCACCCTAGATCGCCCTTATTGTCAGGTCCGTCCGGTCTTGAAAGGGCAGAGCTATCGGAATCATCGCCTTCATCGTCGCCGCGTTCGGTGCGCTCTGGACCCTGCTGTTCGGTTGGCAGACCGTACCCTATACGGATCGCTCGCAGCTGATCGGCGTCAGTTCCGAAGTCGCGGCACAGATGGGCGAGCAGGCTTTTGCCAAGGTCGTCGAAAGCGACGCTGTCATTATCGATAGCGATGAAGCCGAGACGATCCGGCGTATCGTTACGCGCCTGGAAGGTCCGGCGGCCGAACTCTCCGGTCGGCAGATCGACTGGGACGTGGTTCTCCTCAACGACAGCACGCCCAATGCCTTCGCCCTGCCGAACGGCAATATCGCCGTCCATACGGGCATTCTACCGGCGACCGGCCTGGATGCGGGTCTCGCGGCGGTGATCGGCCATGAAATGGCGCATGTGATCGCGCGCCACCCCGAGGAGCGGATGACGCAGGCCGAACTGGCGCGTGTCGGCCAATTGACCGCTTCGATCTTCGTCGGCAGCAGTCCCGAGAGCCAGAGCCTGATCTACGCGCTTCTGGGCCTCGGCAGCGAATTTGGCGTGTTGCGGCCATTTTCACGCGTGCATGAAAGCGAGGCCGACCGGATCGGCCTGATTCTGATGGCGCGCGCCTGCTTCGATCCGCGCGCGGCGCCGAAGGTCTGGGAACGTATGGCGAGGATCAGCAAGGGTTTGCCGGAAATTCTCTCGACCCATCCCGGACACGGCACGCGATTTGCGGAGCTGACGAGGCTCCTGCCGGACGCGATTGGCGAACGCGACAGTGCCGGCTGCGAGCCTTTGCCCTCATCCGCCGGCAGTTGAGGTCATCCCGATGCGTTATCGAATCGCCTTATCGGCCGCGTTCAGTTCGAACTCCAGATAGAGCGTTCGCTGCAGGATCGAGCGATTATCGTCGGAGATCAAGCCGATGCGCAGCTTGCCGTCGGGCGCGCGAAACGCGTCGATCCCCTCCATATTGTCGATCTGGTAGCGCATATCTGTCGTCAAAATCACCTCGCCGTCCACTGTCGCGCCCGGCCGGATTGTCGCCAGATCGATCATCCGCAACTGCATTCCGACACCGCGCGCCAGCGAAAAGGACCGTTCCAGCAGCAAAAGGCGTTCACCCGGCAGGATAGCCGCATCGGTCGGCGAGAAGCGGCCGCTCTTGCGCACCGAGAACTGCCCGCGCCGCGACCCTTCCAGAACCACGGCAAGGATATTGCCGTTCCGGTCGATACTCGTCTCGGCGATGGCGATCCGTGCGCCTTCGAACGGGCCGCCCTCCGGCGTGCGAACCAAGGCTTCCAGCCCGCCATTGGACCGCAGTTCCCGGCCCGGGATGAGGATCGGCACCTCGGTGGGAAGAGGCGAGGCCCGGTCCCCGTCGAGCTGAAATTCGACGATACGGTCGATGCGTTCGAACGCCACGGAGGCGCGGTCGCCATCCAGCGACAGCCCCTCTGCGTCGGAAAGATATTTCCCCCGCTGCACCTTGCCGGTTCGATCCGTCATTTCCGAAAGGCTGGCATCGGCGATCCCGATGGGACGCCCTTCAGCATCACGTTCGATCCGGGCGAAGAGGAAGAAGCCGGTATCGGAGACGGCAACGATTCGGCCACCATCGCCATCGCGAAACCGAAAGGCGGAGAACGCGCCGAGATGGCGGTGACCGCCGATGAGATTCAGTCCACCGACGAAGCGTAGCGGCCCGAACTGCGTTTCATCCGAACCGATCCGAAAGGTTTCGATCGGCTCGGTCCGCACAGCGAACGCTTCGGCCCATGCGGTCGCCGTCATCGCAATGGTCGCGACCAGCGCGCCGATCGCCAGCGCGACAGCGGATCGGCCCGACATATTCACCTGCGTCCGGCGGCGCGGCGTGGCCCGTGGCCGGATGTCTCGTCTTCGAAGAGGCCGGCCAGCTGTTCCGTCATGGCGCCGGCCAGTTCCTCCACATCGACAATGGTCACAGCCCGCCGATAGTAGCGCGTGACGTCATGGCCGATGCCGATGGCCAGCAATTCGACCGGAGAGCGCGTCTCGATGCGCTCGATCACCGCGCGCAGATGCCGTTCCAGATAATTGCCGGCATTGACCGACAGGGTGGAATCGTCCACCGGCGCGCCATCGGAGATCATCATCAGGATCTTGCGCTGTTCGTGCCGTTGCAGGAGCCGGCGATGCGCCCACATCAGCGCTTCGCCGTCGATGTTCTCCTTCAGCAGGCCCTCGCGCATCATCAGGCCGAGATTGGGCTTGGCCCGCCGCCAGGGCATGTCGGCGCTCTTGTAGACGATGTGGCGCAGATCGTTGAGGCGGCCCGGCCCCGGCTCCTTGCCTGCCTTCAGCCATTCCTCGCGGCTGCTGCCGCCCTTCCACGCCCGCGTGGTGAAGCCGAGCACCTCGACCGACACGCCGCAGCGCTCCAGCGTGCGCGCCAGAATGTCGGCGCAGGTGGCCGCCACCGTGATCGGACGGCCGCGCATCGAACCGGAATTGTCGATGAGAAGCGTGACCACCGTGTCGCGGAAATTGGTGTCCTGCTCCTGCTTGAAGGATAGCGGCTGCATCGGATCGATGATGATCCGCGACAGCCGTGCCGGATCGAGATAGCCCTCTTCGAGGTCGAAATCCCAGGACCGGTTCTGCTGCGCCATCAGGCGGCGCTGCAGCCGGTTGGCGAGGCGGCTGACGACCCGCTGCATATTGCCGATCTGCTTGTCCAGGAAGGCGCGCAGCCGCTCCAGCTCGTCATGCTCGCACAGCTCGTCCGCCGCGACCTCCTCGTCGAAGGTGGTCGTGTAGGCCTTGTAGTCCAGCTCGGCCGCGATGTCGGAGAAGACATCCTCCTGCCGGCGTGTCTCGCCCGGCGTTTCCGCCTCGTCTTCGCCTTCCTCGTCCTCGTCGAAATCGGCGTCCGAGGCTTCCGCCATGTCCGTCTGGTCGCTGTCCTGCGGGTCGCCATCCTGCTCCGACGCATCGGCGGATGCATCCTCCTCGCCGTCGGACTGGTCGCCCCCTTCGTCTTCGCTGTCCTGCGGCTCCGGCTCGCTCTCCTCATCCTCGGATGGGTCCTGTTCGTCCTCCGTCTCGTCCGACAGTTCCTCGGCCATCTCCAGCGAAACGAGAAGTTCGCGGATGGAACGGGCGAAATCGTCCTGATTGTCGATGTCATCGAGCAGCGTATCGAGCCGGTCCTCGGCCTTCTCCTCGATCCATTCGCGCCAGAAGGAGACGGCGTTGCGCGCCGCCTCGGGCATGGGCCGCCCCGTCAACTTTTCGCGCACCAGCATCGAGACGGCCTCTTCGACCGGCACGTCGTCACGGCCGGTAGCCGCGGAGAAGTTCGCCTTCTGGCAGCGATCGTCCAACATCGCGCCGATATTGTCGGCCACGCCGGGCATCCGGTTGGCGCCGATGGAATCGCAGCGCGCGGCCTCCACCGCATCGTAGACCGCCCGCGCCTGCCGGCCTTCCGGCGCAAGGCGCATATGCAACCGCTCATCATGGCAGGCGCGGCGCAGCGCCATGGAATCGCCGATACCGCGCGTGACGGACAAATCCACAGCGCTTGGTTTCTTCGGCAGATCGGGCAACCGCGCACGATTGCCGACTAGCGCCGGCTTGTCGCGCGAGAACGACACTTCGAGATCGTGATCGCCGCTCATCGCGCGCACGGTCGCCGAAACGGACCGCTTGAACCCGTCCTGCGCTTCGCTGATCGTCTTGGCCGCCTTGCGGGAATTGTGACCGGAACTGCTCATGGAATGCAGATAAGGGGTGAACCCGAATCGGAGCAAGGGGCAATTGCCAGGCTGCCCACTTCAGCGCTCGTTGGCTGTTCGACCCGAACGGGCTTTACCCCAGCACGACATTCGCGGCGCTTTCGGGCAGTTCCTCACCGAAGGCGCGCTGGTAGAACTCGCTGACGATCGTCCGCTCCATCTCGTCGCATTTGTTGAGGAAGGTGAGCCGGAACGCCATGCCGACATCCTTGAAGATGTCGGCGTTTTCCGCCCAGGTCAGAACCGTCCGCGGGCTCATCACCGTGGAGAGATCGCCATTGGTGAAGGCGGCGCGGGTCATGTCGGCAACGCGCACCATCTTGCCCACGACATCGCGGCCCTGCTCGTTCTGATAGTGCCGCGCCTTGGCCTGAACGATGGCGACTTCCTTGTCGTGCGGCAGATAGTTCAGCGTGGTGACGATCGACCAGCGGTCCATCTGCGCCTGGTTGATCTGCTGGGTGCCGTGATAGAGGCCCGTCGTATCGCCGAGACCGACCGTGTTGGCGGTGGCGAACAGGCGGAAGGCCGGATGGGGGCGAATCACGCGGCTCTGGTCGAGCAGCGTCAGCCGGCCGGAGCTTTCCAGCACCCGCTGGATCACGAACATCACGTCGGGTCGGCCCGCATCGTATTCGTCGAAGACAAGCGCGACGTTGTTCTGATAGGCCCATGGCAGGATGCCGTCGCGGAATTCCGTGACCTGCTGGCCGTCCTGCAGCACGATGGCGTCCTTGCCGACCAGATCGATCCGGCTGACATGGCTGTCGAGATTGACGCGCACTGCTGGCCATTTCAGGCGGGCGGCGACCTGCTCGATATGGGTGGATTTGCCCGTGCCGTGAAAGCCGGACACCAGAACGCGGCGATTATAGGCGAAGCCGGCCAGGATCGCGAGCGTGGTCTGGCGGTCGAAGAGATAATCCGCGTCGAGTTCCGGCACATGGGGATCGGCCTCGGAATAGGCCGGCACCACCATGTCGGAATCGATGCCGAATGTCTCACGAACCGAAACGGAAGTGTCGGGAAGGCTGGGCTTGTCGGAAGTCTGAGTATCCATCACGTTTCGTCGCGGCGGTTTCGCGGCGACTCAAAATGCCCCGCGGCCCACCTTGTCCTTCTTGCATGTCTCGTTTGAACGCTTGTCCGGGGCTACCGTCCCCTAGCAGAAACCGGAACGCTTGAGCAATCGATAGGCGTCGAGCACTTCGCGAAACCGCTCTTCGCTGCCGCGATCGCCCTGATTAGCGTCGGGATGGTACTGTTTCACCAGCAGTTTGTAGCGCACGCGGATCACCTCGGAATCGGGACGCCCTTCCAGGCCGAGCGTACGAATCGCCTTTTTCTCCAGCGGTTTCAGCGGCTTTTCGTAATCCACACTGGCGCCCTGACGTCCGGGCTGCCGGCGTCCCGTCGCGCTGTAATAGCCGGCGCGGCCGCTGCGCATCGAACTGATTTCCGGTGCGGCCGAGGTTTCACTGCCGAGCGAGCCGATCTTCCAGGTCGGACGGTGCCCGGTGGCGGCCTCCTTCTGGTAACGGGCAATTTCGCCGTCGGACAGGCCGGAGAAATAATTGTAGCCCTTGTTGTACTGGCGCACGTGATCGACACAGAAGCGAAAATATTCGCCCTCCGCGCTGCGGCCGACCGGCGCGCGGTGCTCGCCCGGCCTGTCGCAGCCATCCCACTGGCAGGTCGGCGCGCTCGTCGCCTCCGCACGCTTTTTCTGCTGCGATTTGACGCGGATGGAATCAAAAAGGTTGGAACGCGGTTTCATGGCCCAAAGATTGGGGTGCTTCGCGCCCCAGAACAAGAATTGACAAGCGCATATAATTCAGCCGAAGGGTGCGATCCATATGCCCTGACCTCAATGTGAGAACGAACCATGTCCGCCACCGGCCCCCTCGAAACGGCGATGCGTGAGAAACTGGTGGCGCGTTTCGATCCCCAAAGACTGCAGATCGTCAATGAGAGCCATCTGCACGCAGGCCATCACAATCGCGATTCGGCCGATGACGGCAGTTTCGACGGGGCGGGCGAAACGCATTTCCGGGTTCGCATCGTCGCAGCGCAATTCGATGGAATGAGCCGGATCGAGCGTCATCGCGCGATCAACGACGCGCTCGCCGACGAATTGGCGCCCGACAAGGTCCATGCGCTTGCCATCGAACCGGCGGCGCCAGGCGAACCGACACGTTGGTAAAGCCGTCCGCTTCTACTGCGGCAATTCCTCGCCGGCCGTCAGCACCGGCCGGATGCGGAGGCTGACAATCCGGTTCTTCTCACGTCGCAGCACCACGAAGCGTTTGCCATGAAACGTGAAGGCCTGCCGCTCGTCGGGGATCGACTGCGTTTCGTGAATAACGAGCCCGGCCACCGTGGTGGCCCAGTCGTCCGGCAGGTTCCAGTCGAGTGCGCGGTTCAGATCGCGAATCGGCACCGAGCCATCGACCACGACCGAGCCGTCGGCCTCGATGGCCAGGCCCTTCATTTCGATGTCGTGCTCATCGGCGATTTCGCCGACAATCTCCTCGATAATGTCCTCCAGGGTGATCAACCCTTCCAGCTCGCCATATTCATCGACGACCATGGCGAAGTGGCTTTTGCGCCGCAGAAAGGCGTTCAGCTGGTCCTGCAGCGTCGTGGTGTCGGGCACGAACCAGGCCGGCGCTGCGATAGCGCGGATATCGATCCGGGACGGATCGTTGTTCACATCGTGAAGCGCGCGCAGCAGATCCTTGGCATGGACGACCCCGACGATGTTGTCGGTCGTGCCTTCCCATATCGGCATCCTGGTATAGGGCGCATGGAGAATCTGCCGCACTGCATCTTCAGGCGGATCGTCCGCATTGAGTGTCTGCATACTGGTGCGGTGAACCATCACGTCGGAAACTTCCAGTTCCGCCAGATCCAAAAGCCCGCCCAACCGGTCGCGATCGGCTTTGACGAAGGCGCCTTCGCGATGCAGCACCTCCATCGTGCCGCGCAACTCCTCATGCGCCGTCAGCATGGACTGCCCTTCGCCGAGCTTGATGCCGAACAGGCGCAGCACCTGGCGGACGAAACCGTTTACCAGCGAGGAGATCGGCCCCAGCACCGCAACATAGACCGACATGCCCCGGCTGACGGCCAGCGAGAACGTATCGGGCGAGGAAATCGCCCAGCTTTTGGGTAGCACCTCGGCGAAGACGACCAGCAGCACCGTCATCGAAAGCGTCGCCCAAACCACCCCCTGATCGCCGAACAGTTCGAGGAACATCGATGTCGCAAGGGCGGACGCGAGAATATTCACCAGATTGTTGCCGATCAGCAGCGCGCCGATCAGCCGGTCACGGCGCTCGATCAGACGGCTGACGATGCCGGCGCGGGGATCGCCGCCATTTTCCAGACTGTGCATTCGCGCACGGCTGGCCGCTGTCAGCGCCGTCTCCGAACCGGAGAATGTCGCGGACAGGACAATGAGCCCCAATATTACGCAAATGATCACCCACATCGGTGTTATGTGCACTCCCTAAGAAAAGCCAGAACCTCGGAGGACGGAACGTCCCTGGCAATGAAGGAACGGCCGATCCCTTCGGTCAGGATGAAGGTGAGCGCGCCCCGGTGCACCTTCTTGTCCTGGGCAATATAGTCCAGAAGCGCCTCGGCAGGAGGCATGTCGCCCGGCACGTCCGAAAGGCGGGTCGGCAGACCGGTCGCCACCAGATGCGCCTCGACCCGTTCGGCATCGTCCGCCGAGCAGCGGTTGAGGCGCACGGAAAAGCGGTGCGCCAACGCCATGCCGATCGCCACCCCTTCGCCGTGAACGAGACGGCGGCTGTCATAGCCGGTCGCCCCTTCCAATGCGTGGCCGAATGTGTGACCGAGATTGAGAAGAGCACGGTCGCCATCCTCGTGCTCGTCGCGAGCTACGACATCGGCCTTGCACTGGCACGATACCGCGATGGCCTCGCCCCGTTCCGGCCCGCCGGCGAAGACCGCCTGCCAGTTCTCTTCCAGCCATTCGAAGAAGTCGGGCCGGTCGATCAACCCGTATTTCACGACTTCGGCATAGCCGGCGCGAAATTCGCGTTCGGACAGGGTGTTCAGAACGTTGGTATCCGAAAGAACGAGCGAAGGCTGATGAAAGACGCCGATGAGGTTCTTGCCATGGGTGGAATTGATGCCGGTCTTGCCGCCGACCGAACTGTCGACCTGCGCCAGAAGGCTGGTCGGCACCTGGACGAACTTCATGCCGCGCCGAACGATCCCGGCGACGAAGCCGGACAGATCGCCGATCACGCCGCCACCCAGGGCGATCACGACATCGCCGCGCTCCATCCGTGTGCCGAGCACGAAATCGACGGCGCCGAGCAGGTACTCGGCGCTTTTGGTCTTTTCGCCCGCTGGCAGCACCTTGGTTTCGAAGGAAAGGTCCGCTTCGGTGAGCGCGTCGGTCAGCGTGGAAAGATGCCGCGCCGCGACGTTCTCGTCGGTCAGAATGGCGCAGCGCACGCCAGGTAGCCGCGCCGCGATTTCCGCGCCGGCGCGTTTCAGAAGGTCCGGACCGATCAGAATATCGTAGGATTGTGGACCGAGCTCCACCCGAAGCCGTCTCACATCGCCCTCATTCGGGTTCATGTGTGGATTCTTTCGTTTCACTGAAATGCCCGGCCATGGCCTCAATCATCTTGGCCGCCATGGCGTCACGCGGCAAATCCTCGCTGCACACGCGCAGATTGGCCTGCGCATAGATGGGATAGCGCTCATCCATCAGCCGGGCGAGCGTGCCGCGCGGATCGGGATTCTGAAGAAGAGGTCGCCCCGGCTTGCGGCTGACCCGCGCGAAAAGAAGGTCCAGATCGGCATCGATCCAGATCGAAAAGCCCCCGGCGCCGATCGCCGCTCGTGTTTCATCGTTGATGAACGCGCCCCCACCAAGGGAGACGACGCGCTGCTGTTCTCCCAGCAAACGAGCGATCACGCGCCGCTCCAGATCGCGGAACTCGCTTTCGCCATAGGATTCGAAAAGATCGGCAATGGCCATTGTGCTGGCCGTCTCGATCTCGTCATCGCTGTCGACGAACGGCAGCCCGAGGCGGCTTGCGATAACGCGGCCCATCGCCGTCTTGCCGGCGCCCATCAGCCCGACCAACACGATGTGACGGCCATCCAGACCCTTTAAGATGGCCTGCCGGGCCGCCTCCGCTTGCGCGGCCGGCGATGCTTCATTGGGTTGCGATTGCGTCGTCATGGCTGCCTTGCACATCAAAAGCGGCAGGGCGTCAAGCGTCCCGGCTTGCGCGACCGCCGGCTGACGCGCATAAGGGGCAAACCCTTCGGTATGACACGGAAAGATAGGGTCATGCCCACCCTCACACGTTTCGTCACGATCCTCATTGTCTGCGCCGCGGCCATCTATGCGGCCGCCTTTCTCCTTGCCAATTTCGTGCAGCCCACCCGGGTCGAGGAACGCATCGAACTGCCGATCGAGAACCTGCTGGAGCGCGCCGAGCGCCGTGAACGCGCCGCCCGCCCGAATATCACGCCGCAACAGGGTGCGGAGGCGTCGGCGGAGGAAGAAGCCGACCGGCAAGACGGCACGCAATGAATGCGGACGGCTATCTGATCGAAAGCTTTCTGGAGATGCTGTCGGCGGAACGGGGCGCCGCCGCCAACACGCTCGCGGCCTATGAGCGCGATCTGCGCGATCTGTCCGAACATTGCGACGCGCCGCTGGCGGAGGCCGGCGAAAAGGCGCTACGCGGTTACATTTCCGGCCTGCCCGCCAGAGGCTATGCGGCGTCCTCGCAGGCTAGGCGACTGGCGGCTCTACGCCAGTTCTTCCAGTTTCTCTATGCGGAGGGCCTGCGTTCCGACGACCCGACCACGACGCTCGACAATCCGAAGAAAAAGGCGCCGCTACCGAAAATCCTCAGCGAGGATGATGTGACAAGGCTGCTCGATCTGGCGGAGGAAGAGGCGCGCATGGCTGGTGAGAAACTGGCCCCCCTTCGAATGGCGGCGTTGCTGGAAGTGCTCTACGCCACGGGCCTGCGCGTCTCCGAACTGGTCTCTCTGCCCGCTTCGGTCGCCCGGCGCGACACGCGCTATTTCGTCGTCACCGGCAAGGGCGACAAGGAGCGGCTTGTGCCGCTGTCGCCACCGGCGCGCGAAGCCATGAACCGGTGGATCGAGCGGCGCGACCGCGCACCGGCCTATGCCGATAGCCGCTATCTCTTCCCATCGCGTGAAGCTGCTGCGGGCTACTTGCCGCGGCAGGTCTTCGCCCGCGATCTGAAAGCGCTGGCGGCGCGGGCAGGACTCGATCCGAAAAAGGTGTCGCCGCATGTTCTGCGCCATGCATTTGCGTCGCACCTTCTGCAGAACGGCGCGGATTTGCGATCCGTCCAGCAATTGCTGGGGCATGCCGATATTTCCACAACGCAAATTTATACCCATGTTCTCGAAGAACGGCTGGTTCGGCTGGTTCAGGAGCATCATCCGCTTGCGGGGCCAAAGACGAGCCGGTAAGGAAAATCAGGATTTCGCCGCAACCGGTCCTCTTGCCGGCTGCGACTTTCACGATGCGGCGCGGCCGCGTGATCCGAAGGACGTGCATGTACAACTATCTCGATTTCGAGAAACCGGTCGCCGAACTGGAAACCCGGATCACCGAACTGAAGACGACGATGGGCGAAACGGGCTCGGTCGACGTCAAGGAAGAGATTGCCGGCTTGGAGACCCGCGCGCGGGACGCGCTTCGCGAGCTCTACAAATCGCTGACGCCCTGGCAGAAGGCGCAGGTTGCACGCCATCCCGACCGGCCGCACTGCGTCGATTTCGTCAAAGGTCTGATCGACGACTTCACCCCGCTGGCCGGTGATCGGAAATTTGCCGAGGACGAGGCTGTCATATCGGGCTTCGGCCGTTTTCGCGGCCAGAGCGTCTGCATTCTCGGCCAGGAGAAAGGCAACGACACCGAATCGCGCCTGAAGCGCAATTTCGGCATGGCGCGGCCCGAAGGTTATCGCAAGGCCGTGCGGCTGATCGAACTGGCCGAGCGATTCGCCATTCCGGTCATCACTTTTGTCGACACGACAGGCGCCTATCCCGGCATGGGCGCCGAGGAGCGCGGCCAGGCCGAAGCCATTGCCCGCTCCACCCAGGCCTGCCTCAATCTCTCCACGCCGCTGGTTTCGATCGTCATCGGCGAAGGTGGATCGGGCGGCGCTATTGCGTTGGCCACCGCCAACCGGGTTTATATGCTCGAACATGCCATCTATTCGGTGATCTCTCCCGAAGGCGCGGCCTCGATCCTCTGGCACGACAGCGCGCGTGCCAAGGACGCGGCGACCGGCATGCGGATCACGGCGCAGGACCTCTCCGAACTGAAAGTTATCGACGGCGTGATCCCTGAGCCGGTCGGCGGCGCGCATCGCAATCCGGACCAGACCATTGCGCGGACCGGCGACCAGATAGACGCGGCCTTGCGCGAACTTTCGGGCGAAGGCCGTGACCTCAAGCAGGAGCGCCGCGAGAAGTTCCTCGCCATCGGACGTAATATCTGACGCCTTCGGTGCGATGGACGGTCATAAAATGGCCGAACCTTTGCAGCATATCCGCCAAGGTTCGGGAGGGTCTGGTTAATGCCGGCCTTAACCCTGCCGCAAGGCAGCGGTGGTATGGTGACCTCCCGCCGGCATTAGGCTGGATGTTCGGGGACGATGGGGTTGGGATCGATCATGTTAAAAGCCACGCTTCGTGCGCTCGCTTTTCTTCTTGCGCTGGCCGCACCGCTCGCGCTGACCGCCTGCACCGATACGCTCGACAAGGTCGCCAAGGCTGAAAAGCCCCTGCCCAAGAAGCTCGTTCGCAAGATGAAGGCAATGGGCATGAGCGAGACGTCGCCCATTCTCGTGCGTCTCTACAAGGAAGAGAGCACGCTGGAAATCTGGAAACAGAAGACCGATGGCCGCTACGCCTTCATCCAGAGCTATCCGATCTGCAAATATTCCGGAAAGCTCGGTCCGAAATATGTCGAGGGCGACCGTCAGGCGCCGGAAGGGTTCTATACGGTGCGGCCGCACCAGATGAACCCGGCGAGCAAATATTACCTCGCCTTCAATATCGGCTTTCCCAACGCGTTCGACCGCGCCCATGGCCGCACCGGCCAGCATCTGATGGTCCATGGCGACTGCTCGTCGTCCGGCTGCTATGCCATGACCGACGAATATGTCGGCGAGATCTACGCCTTTGCGCGCGACGCCTTCCGGGGCGGCCAGCGCGAATTCCAGATCCAGGCCTTTCCGTTCAAGATGACCGAAGCCAACATGGCCCGCTATGCCGGCGATCCGAACATGGATTTCTGGCGACAGCTGAAAGACGGTTCGGACTTCTTCGAACTGACCGGCCAGCCGCCGGCTGTTGGCGTTTGCAACGGACGTTATATGTTCGGCCGCCAGCGCGACGGCATCGCCGCCCATAGCGGCAACTGCCCGCCCATGGACCAGCCGGCTGCCCTGTCGCTCGCCTTCGCCAAGAAGACCGTCGACAATATGGGCGTCTTCGCCAAGGCGCTGGAGCGCGCGGCGAGCGGCAAGGTCGCGCCACCGAGGCATTCGATCAACGGAATCGAGGAAGCGCGTCTCGTTTCGGCATGGATGAAGAAGCGCGTACGCGGTGAACGGACTTCGCGCCAGCCGCCTTCTCTGGGCGGCAACAGGCCGCTGACGCCGCAGCGGGCAGCCGAGGAAAAGCGCCGCGCCGAAGCTGCTCGCTCTCGCGCCGCCGCGATGATCGCAGCCAGCGTCGCCGCCACCTCGCAGCCTTCGGCGGCTGGGCAGGCCGATGCGCTCCCGACGGCGTCGATCCCGGCTTCCGGCGGTGAAGCGGAGATCGAGCAGCGGTTCGCAAGGTGACAGCCGGCGCATCAGCCGCTGGCCCAATGGAAGCCGACAACGCCGAATTCTACGATCTGCGGGGCCTTTCCTGCCCGATGCCGGTTCTGAAGACACGGCGTCGCCTGCGCGACATGCGGCCGGGCCAGCAACTGGCCGTCCTGACATCGGACCCGCTTGCGGTGATCGACATTCCGGCGTTCTGCCAGGAGGATGGCCATGTCCTTCTGAAAAGCGAAGGCCTGTCGATGGGCCATCGCTTTCTCATCGCCCGAGGCGATTGAGGCGATTGAGGCGATTGAGGCTCAGAACGACGAGAAACCTGGAATCGCAAGCGGATTGTCGGACAGTGCGGCTGCATCGGGCCGATCCGTCGCGACCTCCCCTGTGAAAGCGCCAAACAAAGCCTCGACTTCACCATCGCGATGACCATGGGTGATGACGACGAGCGCCGTCTCTTCAGGCGCATCGTCCGGCCATCGATCCAACGCATAGGGCGGATGAACCATGCCCTGCACCGCCTGCACCACGAACGGTCTTGTTTCTCCCTTGAGCCGGGCCAGCCCTTTGACCCGCAGCAACCGACTGCCAAGTGTGCCCACCAGCACTTCGACAAACCCGCTCAACGCCCTCGGCGCGAGCGGCCGGTCTGCCCGCACCACCGTGGTGGCGTAGGCCGTACCATGATGATGATGGTGGTGCCGGTGGTGGGCGTGCTCCGCCGGCGCATGATGGATGCGATCGCCGTCGGTGGGGCTCGCATGCGGCACGCTATCCGACACCTCACTCTCGCCAGAAAAGGAGGAGAGATCGCCAAGCAGCATCGTGGGCTCTTCACCTGTATCCAAAATTTCCGTCCGCGGCGCCAGGTCGCCAAGGGCTCGGCGCAATCGCGAAACACTGTCGGCATCGGCCAATTCGGCCTTGGAAAGGACGATGCGGTCGGCAGCGGCGACCTGTCGTCGCGCCTCATCGAAATCGGCCAGTGTGGTCTTGCCGTGCAGACAGTCGACGACCGTCAGGACGCCATTCAGCCGGACCCGCCCGGACGCGCCGATTTCGCCGAGAATCGGCATGGGATCGGCCATCCCGGATGTTTCGATAACGATCCGCGATAGCGGCCTGCCGCGCTTCTTTGCCGCTTCGGTAAGATCGGCCAAAGTCTCGTCGAGGACACCGCCATCCATGCAACAAAGGCAGCCGCCCGCCATTTCCAGAACGGCTCCGCCCGTAGCGGTTTCGATCAATGTGCCGTCGAGAGGAACGTCGCCGAATTCGTTGACGATCACGCCCGTTTCGCCGAGGGCCGGATCGGCGAGCAGACGGTTGAGGAACGTCGTCTTGCCGGCGCCGAGAAACCCCGTCAGCAAGGTGACGGGCAGGCCGCCGGTCCCTGCGCTCACTGCACCTGCTCCGGTCGGCTCTGTGGCACGGGAATGGCGATAATGGCCGGCTCGACGGCTGCCGACTGCGCCTTGCCGTCTTCCCCGCCTGGCGATGAGGCCATTGTGTCCTCTGCCTGATCGGCTGCGACAGCTTCTCCGGTTTCGGCAACCGAGGCGGTCGGTTCGGCCTCGCCCTCAACGACCAGGCCCGCCGGATCGACCGGCGGCCTTTCCAGCACCAGATCGCGCAGACCGGCGGGACGCTTGGCCGGAATCGGAATGTCCACCATGCCCGTATTGCGCGCGGGCGGGCCGTCCGCCCCGCCCAGCGAAACGGCGACCGCGACCGGCGCGCGCCGCATCGGCTCGATATTGGATGAGCGGTAGATCAGCTTGCCGTCGACATCGCGGCCGTCATAGCGGTTGAGCTGTGCTTCGCCGGTGCAGATGTCGCTGCGAATATCGGCCACTTCGGTGCCGCCATTGCCATAGCGCGGCAGGGTCAGGACCGTGTCCGAAACGGTTGCCGGATCGGTGGCGAAGCCCGCCGCCAGAAGATCGGCCGCCTTCTCGGCGCGCTCCTGCTGGTCGAGCGCGCCCAGCACCACGGCTACGACTGTGCGTCCGTTGCGTGTGGCCGAGGCCACCAGATTGAAGCCCGACGCGCAGATATAGCCGGTCTTCATGCCGTCCGCGCCGGCCATCCGCCCGATGAGGATATTGGTGTTGGTGACGGGGGCCTTTCGGCCCGGCAGCTTCAGCGCCTCGATGGAGAAGACGCCGGCATATTCGGGATATTGCCGTCGCACCAGCGCCGACAGAAGGCCGAAATCTCGCGCCGTGGTATATTGACCGGCACCTGGGAGACCATGCGGATTGACAAAATTCGTATCCGTCATGCCAAGCGCGGCGGCCCGCTCGTTCATCATGGCGAGGAATTTGTCGCTCGTGCCGCCGATCGCCTCGCCGACGGCCATGGTGACATCGTTGGCGCTTTTGACGAGCATGATCTTGATTGCGTTCTCCAGCGTCAGTTCGGTGCCGACCGGATAGCCCATCTTGCTCGGCGGTTCGGCGGCGGCGCGCTTGGTGATCCTGACGGGCGAGCGCATGGAAAGATCGCCAGACTGCACGGCCTCGAACGCCAGATAGGCCGTCATGATCTTGGTGATCGAGGCCGGATACCAGCGGTCGAAGGCCCGTTCGTGCGCCAATACCTTGCCCGTTTCGACGTCGACTACGATATGCGGATTGGCTCCCGCCGCTCCGATGGACAGGCAGAGCACGAGAAGGCTGGCGAGGAAGGAGCGGTGGCGCATCTTTGGTCCTGAACGGCGTTGAGCGTTGATCCGGCCGGCTTTGACAACCAGTTGCGGCGGCAATGGGACGGTCCCGGACGTGAAGCGCAAATATTGCCGTTCCGGCCGCGCCGGTCCAGAGCGCAGGGATATATCGCCCTTCTTTGCATCTTGGAAAGACCCGGCCGCTTCTGCTAAGCGGAAAGCGCGCGGTCCCGTAGCTCAGCAGGATAGAGCATCAGATTCCTAATCTGAGGGTCACAGGTTCGAATCCTGTCGGGATCGCCAACTATTTTAAAAGCTTACGTTTTCAATCTGGCTGATTTCATGTTGGATCATGTTGCACTGGCAACCATTGAAATACAACGAGATACAGCTATGCTCGGCTGTTCCACGCAACATGGAGAGGCGCATGAAGCTGGGACTTGCAGGAATTTTTCTGATAGCCCTCGCGGCTCCAGCGTCGGCCTACATGTCTGGAGAGGGGCATGAATATAGGCTGACCTGCAATGCCAATGGTTATAGCTTGAAGTCTGTCAATCCGGTCGGCCGATTCATCGGGCACGGCGCTGGTACACAGATCAAGTCTGAGCGCGAGACGCTTGCCTTGGGCCGATCATGCGATGCCCATGTGAAGGCATTTGGTTATGGCGAGTGGTGCTGGGCGAATGGCGGCTTCTTCGCAACTTTTCCTGGCGGCAAGATCGAATTTCCCCGGCAAGAGCTTTTCTGCGAACCTGAGCCTGAGTATGAGCTGAATTGTCGCTGTTGAAAATGGTCGGAATGGCAGGATTTGAATCTGCGGGACAGGTTTGAATTCTGTCGGGATCGCCATTTTTCAAGTGTCCGTTCTGGACACATCAGTCCATACTAGTACTTCGGCCCTAACACCGCAATCAGGCCGCGCGTCAGGGCGATGGCGACAGCCGCTCGCAGGTTTTGGCGCCGGGCTTCCTGCGGGCGTTGCGTCCGCGAAATTCCACGGTCGCCGCGCTGATGCGCATCTTCAGCGCGATCGCCTTGGTTCGCAGACCGCTGGCCACCCAGCGCAGCGTTTCCATCTCCCGCCGGGCACGTGCGGCGAGGCCGACCGCAAACCCTCACACCACAAATCAAAAAGAGAACCGAAATCATCGCCGCGGGACAGCGGTTACATCAGAGATGCATCTATCGTCCGGTCCATTCGGCAACACCGAAGCCCGTCCGCCCATAACCATTGCCATTATAGAACAACAGAATCCTTCCAACCAGGTGGGTCACGGCCGGGTAACAGGTGGCCTCACCGTCCCATTTGGCACCAGGGCCCAGAAGGTCCCGCGATTGGCGATGCCAGATACCGGCATCCGGATCCCAGCTCGACCAGCCTATCGTGTATTGTGCGCGGCGTATGGCGAAGACGACCTGCCGTGCGCCCAGCGCATCGAAAATCCAGGGTCGAGACAACCCGTATTCGCCTTCCTCCAGGGGAATCACATCACGCCCTGTCGGTGACCAGTCGATCCCGTCAGACGACCAGGCTTCGGACAACGCATGTTGCATCTGTCGCTCGTCGAGACCGCCTCCGCGACTGGTTCCGTAGAGCATGTGCCACCGGCAACCGGTCGCCTGTGGCGGACTGGTGTAAGGATAGCTCAGCGTGAATGGATCGTGGCGGCTGCGGTCGATGAGCGGACCCTCGAAGGCAGGCTCGAACCTGTCACCGCGCCCCGATCTGTCTATGGCAAGGCCGATGGAGTTGCGGAAGGGAACGTCGGCCGACTTGTTCCATCCAAGGAAATACATCCAGAGCGCGCCGTCCGGCCGCCGATGGATCGAGCCGATCGATATTCCACGGTCGTAGAACGTTCCGGTGGGACCGGGCCGCAGAGCCGGCGTTTCCGAAACGGCAACGACCTGAGTGGGATCCTGAGGGTCCAGATCCACCCACCCGACAGAACCCCGATTGTCGCTGTCGCGTGCGACGATGAAGACTCTCAGATGATCGTCCGACAGCCAAACTGGGGTTGGATAGGCGGCATGGCTGACCATCCAGTCAGGGCCGTCCTCCGCACCGAAGACCCGCTTGAGTCGCCTGAACTCCACCCGTCAAAAACCCCGGAGGCGGGAACTCGGGATCTTGGCGATCTTGCCCGGCTCCGACGTGATGACCGTCTCGTCAGGAATGGACTTTGCGACCGTCGTACCCGAACCGATGACGCAGCGCGCTCCGATTGCGATGTGGTCGTTGGTGGTCGCGTTGACCCCTATGAAGCTATGGGCGCCGACACTGACGCCGCCGGAGATCACGACATGGCTGCTGATAAAGGCGAAATCTCCGATGCTGCTGTGATGCCCGATATGGTTGCCGCTCCATAGCGTCACACCGCGTCCGATGCGCACGAATGGTTGGATGGTGTTGTCTTCGAGGATGAAACAGTTGGACCCACAGGCGAAATCCGAGAATGTTGTCGCCCTGGACGAAACGTAGCTCGGCAGAGTGTAACCCTTGCCTTCCGCCTCGGCGCATTTCGCCGCCCGCAGGTCGTTCAGCCCCGAATAGCCGACCGCCACGAAGAGATCGTGGTCGCCGGGTCCATGACTTGTCACGATATCTTCGAAGGGCAGCACGGCTTTTCCGGCGAAACGATTCGACCCGATCCGGTCTCCGTCGATGGTGAAGGCCGCAATCTCCCGGCCTGCGTCGGCCTCGAAATAGAACGCCGCGACCTCTGCCAGTTCTCCCGTCCCGAAGATTACGATAGGCTTGGGCATTTCAGACGTCTTTCCTGGATGTGGCCGCCTTGTAGGCGTAGCACGTGCATTCATAGAGCCCATAATCCTCCCGCAGAACTATGTGCCGGGAGAATGCGCGGCATACGACCTGCGCGAGTGCGGCAGTTTCTGGGTGAAACAGCTTCTCGTTCTTCCAGTCGACATGCATGGACATGACGTTGAAGGCCAGCCCCCGTTTGGCCCTGGCAAAGACAGCCCCGCCAAGTCGTTCCAGATAGGAAAACATCTCCGCTTCGGTCAGGTCCTGGCGCCGCGTGAAGATCCCGTTCATCACGATGTAATCGTAGCTGCCCAGCGCCTCCGGCGTTTCCAGAACATTGAGACAGTGAATCGTCGTTCCGGGCAGGGCATTCCGTGCGGCCTCAACATAGGCTGGCGAAAGGTCGAGGCCTTCATATTGGATATGGTCGAGGCCCCGCGCGTCGATATGCTTCTTCAGGCCGCCGAGCCCGCATCCGAAATCGAGAAGTGTCACGGGCTCTTTTGTTTTAGGCAGTAGGTCGAGCATGACGTCGTAGCGCGTCGTGGCGGCATGCTCGTCCTTCCAGTCCACCGCCTTGGGACCCACTCCGTAATCCTCGAGACATGCCTCGTAATGGGAAACGATGCTGCGATAATTGCCGCCTTCGATCATTGCGGGCGGAAGCTCGGGATTGATGACCTCTCGCACAATCGTCAGCGGGCGTCGCTTCACCTCGAGAAACACTTTCGCAAGATAGATTGCGATGACGCCGTTGAAGAAAAGCGTCACCCCGCCAACAAGAAGAATCGCTGCGATAACGGACGTCCAACCTTCCAGCACTACTCCGAAAAACCGCTGGAATATCAGATAGATGATAAAAATGATTGCGGAAAGCGAGAGCACAACGCCTGCAATGGAGATCGCCTGAAGCGGCCGCACGGAGAAGGCCGTTACCGCGTTGACGAAGATGCCCACGAGCTTTCGGAATGTGTAGGTGGTGTCATCGCGTGGTGGTTTGTCCACGGCGTAAGGAATCTGGCGAAAGCCCGCCATGTGCCAGATGCCTGCGGCGAAAAGCTCTCGTTCCCTGAACTGAAGGACCGCATCGACGTAGCGACGGGTCATCAGGCGGGCAGTGATGATGTTGGCGGGAAAATCGATGCCGGACGTCCAGCTCAATGTTCGGTAGAACAGGCGCCTGGCGCCACGATAGAACATGTTGCCTTTGCGCGCCTGCTGGATGCCATAGACGACGTCGCAATCGTCTTCTTCCACAAGTCGCGAAAAGAAGGTCGCGATCCATTCCGGTTCTTCTTCCAAATCGCTGTCACAAATGAAGATGTAATCGCCGGTCGCGGCCTCCAGCCCTGTCATCAGCGCTGGGTGCTGGCCGTAATTTCGTGACAGATCGATGACCCGGACATGGGGATTTTCCGTTGCAATCTCGCGTGCGACCGTCAGGCTATTGTCAGGACAACCATCATTGACCAGTACGATCTCGTAATCGGGCGTCAGCGCTCTCATCGTCGCATCAGCCCTGTCGCACAACTCACGCAGGCTGGATGCGCTTCGGTAGAGCGGGGTAACGAGGGAAATGCGCATGAAGGCCCTTTAGCGCTTTTCTGGCGTTTCGAACAAGCCGCCGGGGATCTGCGACTTCAGGTGGCTGGCCGTGTCGGGCCCCAAGGTCATCAACATGTCGATGATACTCACCCCGTGCTCGAAATCCTCGCTTTGCTGCGCATAGGTCGGATAGCCGGAATAATCGGCATAGCGGAGGTCTATCCCGGCATCGACGAATAGCTGGGGATCAATGTAACTCTTGGCCGCCGGCCCGGAAAGATAGCGCGTCGCGCCGTACCCCCGGCAAATTTCGATCAGGCGTTCGGCCGGATCATCGCTTTGTCGCGGGACGGAATCGGACCGCCCGAAGGTGACGTTTATGCCCAGGGCCGTCGCCAGATGGTCAAGGAAAAGTCGGTTGATCGAACTCAGGTGCGTTTCCTTGGCGGCCTCTCCATAAGTGGTTTCGAGGCCAGGGGCGTAGTCCCGGAAGAACGGTGATTTGCCGTAGGCGAGCTCGATGGAGGTCCAGTGCTTCTGGGCCCAGCTGCCATCGGTGACTTCGATTTCCGAGACCGGGGCGGCATACTTGCCCTTCGATTGCACCGGTATGGTCAGCCAGCGTGGCTGTCCCTGGATGATGATCTTGTTGCGGTTGCGCCAGTCACGGCGGGAGAACTGCACTTCATCGAAGAGCACGAACACATCCGCGGCATTCATCAGATCGAAATAGCCCTTCCAGGGGATGTAGTTCGACTGGAGGATGACGACCGTCTTCTGGCTTGTCATATCCCTAGCCTTCCAATCGAGAACGCCGTGAGGCGTAGTAGGCGTCGAGCGACGTGATGTGCTGCGCGCCGTAACCGAAAAGCTTTCGCGCGTCGTCCGACAGGTCGTCCCGATGGCCCAGGATCGCCGGCATGTCGATCTGCTGACGGATCATCGGGATCGTGTAGACGTGATTGACAGCGCGGCGATCGGCGGTGCTTCGGTTGGGAGCCCCGGAATGATAGACCATGCAGTCGAGAACGAGGAAACTGCCTGCCGATGCCGTGATCTGCCGCTCCAGGGCGCGCACCGTGTCATCGGACGGAAACGGTTCACTTTTGTGCGTACCTGGAACGACGAGTGTCGCGCCATTTTCGCTTGTGAAGGGATCGACACAGTAAAGTGCGTTCAGCGCGAGAGGACGCGAGCTGGTGAAGTGCTGATACGGCAGGTCGCGGTGATAGGCTGCCTGATTGTAGTCCTTCCCGGCCGGATTGACGATCCCGTTCTGCTGATTGAGGATGAAAGTCCCGGTGCTATATGAGCCGCCAATCAGGTGCTCGGTGATCGCCAGGACCCGCGGGTTCTGCGCCAGCTTTCCGAAGATCGCCTCATAGAGCATGGGCATCCGCACGGTATTGTGCTCGTCGATCTCGCGCAGTGCATCGGCGCCGTATCTTTCCGCCTGCGCCGCGTGAGCGCGATCGAATGCGGCGGCGATTTCGGCTTGCTCTTCGGCATCGTACCCTGAGTCGACCACTGCGTATCCGACGAGCTTCAGTTGCTCCAGGGCGCGATCCACGACATCGCCTGGCGGAGTTCGATGCTTCACGCCGTAATTCTTGACTGCCATTTCCATGGAACGGTCTCCTGTCTTATCGGGCGATCAGCTCGTCGAAGGTAAGGATGGTCGCCTCCGATGCACCGAACCGCCGCGCAATGGCCTTCTGGGTGCGGGGATGCGTGGCGACGATGACGGCGTCGCAATTGCCCGGCTGAACCTCTTCCAGCTTTTTTACCGGCACTCCCAGCGCACGCGCGCCGGCAAGGTCGTCCACGACGCACGCTTCCACCGCTCCCCAGGTCGCGGGCGCATAGGCCCGAAGGAGCCCTGCCATTTCTCCCGCGCCAAAAACGAAAGCATGGCCGGTGATGTCGTTCAGGGCTTCTGACAGCACCGCGTCGAGCCGCGACCAACCAGCCATGTATGTCGCAAAATCGTCATGCGAGGCGGCAGAAGCGGTCTCGGCGCTCTGACCGTCGCGGGAAAAGACGAAGAGTTGGAAATCGCCCAGTCCAGCCGGAGCCGGATCATGTTCTATCAAAACGAGCCCAGCCCGTTCGGCCAATGCGGCGACAGCTTCCGGTGTGAAGCTGTAAATGTGATCCTGGAAAACCAGCTCCATGTTGGGTGGAACCGACTTTGGACAGATGATCACGATCGCGCCGCCCATCGTGAGCTGCGCAGCCTTAGCCGCGAGGAAGGCAACCGGATCGGCGGCATGTTCGAAGACGTTGATCGAAAAGACCATGTCGAATCCGGCTCCGGCCTCGGGCAGAAGCAGATCTTCGACAAAGCCGTTCCGTATCGTCACGCGCGGGTCTGCACCTTTGGCCGAAGCCGCAACTTGGGGCGCAGCCTCATAGCCCACGAAGGCGGTGTTCTGCCAGGTCGCGGCCAGGGCGCGCAGCGTATGGCCTGACCCGCACCCGATTTCCATAACGCGCAGAGGTACGGCATCCAGGCGCGCCAGCAGAAGATCAGCATAGGCAGACGACCGGGACACGTCGGATGGCGCAGTCTCCACGGCCAGGTTATATTCCGCCCCGTAGAAGCTCCGCACGGTGGCTATGTCCGGCAATTCCGAATGCTGGATGAGGCCGCAGGCCGGACAACGCGATTTTGCCAGCACGCGCTGCGAGATTCGCCCATCGCTGAGCATAGATTGTGTGGGGTGAGGCACCGGCAGATCCAATGTCGCCGTCCCACAGGCCACGCAAGTCATAGCAGCTGGAACTCTGGCGATGCCGCAATCTGCAGAACGGTCTCGATAACGTGATCCTGATGCGCCTGCGGCATACCCGGATAAAACGGCAGGCTGATCGTCTGGCGTCCCCAGGCGACGGCGGCCGGACAGGCGGCCAGGCTCTCGGGGTATTTCTTGGCGTAATAACCGAGGTCGGGAAGCGCCCTGAAATTCACCGTCACCGAGATTCCCGCGTTGTTGAGAATGGCGATGACCCGGTCACGCTCATTCACCCCGATGGTGAAGAGGTGCGCGGCATCCGTCGCGCCCTCGACGATGGCCGGCATCCGAAGTCCCGTGCCGTCGAACGCGGCGCGGTAGCGACCGGCGAGGGCATGACGTTGGGAAAGCAGCTCGTCGATCGTCTCGATTTGCCTCGGCAGAAGCGCCGCCAGCAGATCGGGCAGGTTCGCCTTCACGCCCAATTGCTCCATGCCCCAGTGATTATACTTACCGCCTTTGAAGCGATCGATCGCGGTCGCGGACATGCCGTGAAGGCGGGTCTCCAACAGGCTCCCATGCAGGGCATCATCCCGCAGGATCACCGCGCCGCCCTCGCCGCATGTGACGTTCTTCGTCGCGTAGAATGAAAAGATCGCCGCATCGGAATGAGCCCCCGGACGGTCCCCGTCCAGTTTTCCTTCAAAGCAGTGGGCGCAATCCTCCAGGATGTATATGCGTTGGCCGGGCGCTGCGGCAGCTTCGATCGCATCACGGAGCGCAGCGATATCCACCATCCGGCCATAGAGGTGGACCGGCATGACGGCTTTCGTCCGCTCGGTCACGGCAGCAGCGGCAGTTTCGGGTGTAAGGAGGAGCGTATCGGGATCCACATCCACGAGCCGCGCTGTCCCACCGATCAATTCGACGACATTGGCAGATGCGACGAATGTCTCTGCCGGGACAAGGACTTCGTCACCAGGTCCGACGCCCATGGCAAGGAGCGTCGCCACTGCGCCGTTCGTCCAGCTGTTGACCAGCGCGGCGTGGGGCACGTCGAAATAGCGCCGAAGCTGGTCCTCGACCCCATGCGCGACGGGCCCGGTCGTCAGGAAGGGCGTCTTGAGGACCTCGGCGATCCCCGCCGCATCCGTCTCGGTCAATCCGTGTTTGTAGAAATCCACCTTCATCGTATGGCTCTCGCTTGGCTCCGCTCACTCAGCTGAAGCGCATGAAATCGAAGCTGTCTACAATGCCGGGCAACTCCTCGAAAAATTGGCGCTTCGGCGCCCAGCCGAGTTCTCGCAGCCTGCTGTCGTCGAGGCTGTAGCGGACATCCTGGCCCGTTCGGTTGCCGGTCGCCATCCATGCATCTTCCTCGGGCACCTTCAGATGCTCGGCGATCGCCCGAAGCACTTCGATGTTACGCAATTCGGTATCGCTGCCGATATTGTAGATGCTGTTGCGCTCCCCCCGCTCGATCACCGTCAGGATGGCATCGACCGTATCTTCTGCATGGAGCCAGGAACGCACATAACTGCCATCCCCGTGCATCAGCGCCGGCTGACCGCGCCGCATCCGCCAGGCGCTCTTGGGGATAAGCTTCTCGGGATATTGCTGGCAACCGTAATTGTTGGTCGGACGCATGATGTTCCAGTCGATCCCGTAGGTCCGGCCCCAGCTGGTGACAAGCATGTCCGCCGAGGCCTTCGTCGCCGAATAGGGGTTCGAGGGTTTCAAAAGATCGGCTTCGGAATGCTTTCCGTTGGAGATGTCGCCATAGACCTCGTCGGTGGAGATCTGAATGAACAGAGGGCGTTCACGCGCCTGCTTGGCACGCACCCGCTCAAGCATGTTCTGGACGCCCATGAAATTCGACTGGCAGAACTGCTTGTTGGACGTAATGGCGTTGTCGACATGGCTTTCGGCGGCAAAGTTTACGATGACGTCGCATTCCGGCAGGAAGTCACACTCCGCGACATCCATCTGCAGGAGCCGGTAATGCGGGTGGGCGTCGAATTCGACCATCGATTTAAGGTCTGCCGCGTAGCTCACCTTATCGATGTTGCGCACAAAGCAACCGTTATCCAGGCAGCGTCGCACGAAATGCTTGCCGATGAAGCCTAACCCGCCGGTGACAAGAATAATTTCGAAAGATTTGTTCATGGAGTGTCCATACAAGTATTTCGTTCAATGACAAACGGGCTCAGCTGTGACGCAATGTCAGCGTCATTGGGCTGGCCCATCCCGAAGGCACCGCGTCCAGCAGGCGCGCCAGCCCTTCCACAAGGCGCGGTCGTCGCGCCACGGCGCCCAGCAGGCCGCCATGGCGCCTGGCGAAAATGGGATCGTCGTTGAGCCGGCGCATATAGGCACCCATCACGCTATCATCGAAGGCGATGGACAGTCCGTTCGCGCGCGCCAGACGTGCAATGCGGTGAGCGGTAATGAAATTCACGCCCGACCAGATTTCATGGTTCGCGGCAACCTTGCCGGGCATGAGGTGACGCGTCGCCTGAGGCGCGAAAGGAAGCAGGGGTACGCCAAGATGCGGCTCGTAGGGAAAGCGGTAGTTCGGACACAGGTGCCGCATCAGTCCGTCGGGTTTCAGCACATCGCGCATGGCTGGAATCGCCGCGTCGAGCGCCATGATATGCTCCAGCACATTGGCCGAGAAGATCAAATCGAAGGTCCCATGCTCCGCCGGTGTCAGCGCCTCGGCTCCGATGGGCAGGATATCCGGGCGAAAATCCGCCGGGATCTGATCGAGCACCGCTTGGCAGAGCGCAGTCATGAAGCTGAAACCGCCGTCCTGGCCCGGTTCGATCCCGAGAACTTCGAAACCTTCGCTCAACAGGAATGCACTCAGCACGCCGATGCCGGAGCCGACCTCCAGGATGCGTTGGCCGGGCTGTAGATGCGGCGCCACGATCCGTGCGCCTGTCGGCATCTCGCCCAGATACGTCTCAATCATCAGCGTCGCCCGGTCACGGGGCATATCCCGATAACGGAGAACGGCATCCACCAGTGCTGCCCGGTCCAGCCGTTCTGTAAAAGAATCGAGACGATCGAGCAGCCTGTCCATGCCCTGTCCTACTGCTGGTAGCTCAGCCATGCGACACCTGCCGTGATGACCAGGATCGCCGAAGCCTGACCGAGTGAGACCGGCTCGCGAAGAAGGAAATATGCGAAAATCACGGTGATGGGCGCGATAAGGGCGGCGGCGGGCATCATGAAGGACAAGGGAAGCCGCGTCAGTGCAGCATACCACATGGCAGCGCTGACGATGATCAAAGCACCGCCGGCCCAGACCCAGACATCCGAGACCGCGGCCCAGATAAATCGGCTCAACGGCAAACGTCCGTCGCCTTCACCGGTCAGATCGCCCAATCGCCATTTCAGGATCAACTGAGACGACGCCACCGACATTATGCTCAAGGCCAGCAAAACCAAGGACGTCGCATAGCTGAACATTGTGGTGGGACACCTCTCATGGACAACGCAGATCGTTTGGCACATACACCACACGCTGCCGAATCCAAAGCCGCAATCCGTCCACTCCACGGGGCAGAATGGAGATCATACGATGACCGCGCCCAGCACTTTGCCAGCAAAGGCGGCCTCCATCAGGGTCGCAACGCGGGCGATGGGTGTTCTTGCCGATCTCGTCCCCTGGCTCTCGTTGGCTCTGGCGGCAGGTGCGCTGGGATGGGCCCTGTTCTTCCTTTGGGGCGCGATCGACCTCGGACCAGAGCTGTCCGACAGTGCCTTCTACGTCCTCATGCACACGGAATACGCCGAGATCGCCAGCAATCTGACGGGTTTCGGTCCGTTGGTCGCCGCCTTCGCAGGGGACGCCTCGTTGCAAACCATCCGGCTTGCCACGCTCATCTTCATCTTCGCGGCCCCGCTCGCTTTACTGGTGCCCGCCATTCTTGGGGCACGACGGCAGGGAGAACCGTGGCCGCTTCTGCTTGCCGGGCTTCTTGCAGCCATGGCCGGGAACTCGGCCTACTACAAATGGCTTCTGATGGACCCGAATTACAACGGGCTCGTCCTCCCGGTCGTCTTCATCGCCTCGGCTGCGCTCTGGGCACTGTGGAGCGCGGCAACAAGCGGTAGGGTCACTGCCGCGATCGGCGGCGGACTTGCTCTGGGTGCGGCACTCTTCTGTTTGCTGTTTCTGAAGATCAGCTCCGGCGTCGCCTTCGTCGTAATGGCTCTGCCGCTCTTCGCCCTCGCCGCGCTGTGGCAAGCGCGGCTCCCGGCAGGCCGGGTGTTCGGAGCGCTCGTCCTCGTCGCATCCTGCGTCATCATGGGTGGGCTCGTCTCTGCACTGCTGCTCTCCGCCGCAACGCTCCCGCTGTCCATCTTGTGGGAACGTTTGACGACCGGGTTCGAGACGGCGGCGATCCTCGCCAGTCACGACGTGAGCCTGGGAAAGCTCATAGTAGAGCTTTTCGACACGCTTGCCCAGTTTGCCGAATATCTCTTCGGCGAACCGCTGATGCTCATGTTGCCACTTTTGTGTCTTGGCCTCGCGCAGACCCGGCTCTACGACCGACAGCGTTGGATGCCGATGATCCTGACGGTGCTGGCACTTCTCGGGACATGCGCACTCGTGGTGGAGTACGTGAACGACTTCGACAATATGGCCCAGCGCGTATGGGTTTTTGGCTTGGGCGCATCTCTACTCGTCTGGCTCGCGCCGGGCCGCGATCTGCGTTTGGCGCTCTTTGCGACGCTCTTCGGTTGTGCACCGTATGGGTTGAGTCTGGGCACGGCCAGCAGAATCATTTCGCATGCGACAATCTTCACGGGAGCATCCATTGCGGCGCTTTTCCTCGTGGCCTTGGCTTTGGAGCGCGGCCGCCATACGGCGATGGCTATAACGGTGCTTCTCGGCGCGGGCCTTACATTCAGCGCGCTCGATCTGGCAGCTTCCAAACCCTACCGAATGCTTGAGCCCCTCTCAGCAGCGACAGAACGCGTCCAGGCCGGCGGCGAAGTCTGGCGTGTCACACCGCCCATCGCCGAGACCTATCGCGCGATGGCGGCATTGCGCGAGACGCGGCAATGGAAAGAAGCACGGCAGGACGGTCGCCCTGTTCTGCTGGACCTGTCGGGCCGCGCTCCGGGCTTGAACTGGATGGGTGATTTCCGGGTGCCGTCCATGCCCTGGATTCTATCCGGCTATGATGGGAGTAACGACTTTCTGACCTGGGCGCTGTCACGACTGACCGAGGACGATCTGCGCACCATGTGGATCGCCGTGTATATGCCAGGCCCTGAAGGAGCGCGAAACGGCCTCTCCACCGAAGTGCTCAACGCAAGTCTGAAACCGATTGGGCTGCAATTCCCGGAGGACTATCGTGCCGTGGGACCGTCCGTCCCTGTCGCATATGTTGATCGTCGAATTACAGTATATCGTCCAGTGCAATAATTTTCGGTCCGAGCAGCGGGGGCGTGTCAGGGCAGCGTCGTAAAGCGATGTTTTGGCCAAAGCCCGCCTCGTGGGCCGGAGACATATCGGGGGTTCGATAAACTTTCAGGACCGTCTTTTTGCATGGCCCCCTCACATCGCTATCAGCCCGCGTGTCAGGGCGATGGCGACGGCCTGCTCGCGGGTTTTCGCGCCGAGCTTGTGGCGGGCGTTCCGGCCGTGAAATTCCACGGTCGCCGCGCTGATGCGCATCTTCAGCGCGATTTCCTTGGTTCGCAGGCCGCTGGCCGCCCAGCGCAGCGTTTCCATCTCCCGCTCGGTCAGCGGCGCGGATTTGTCCGTCGCGGTCATGTCGCGCATTCGCTCGTGGGCCAGAAGCGCAGCGAGGTGAAAGATCCTCCATCCACTTCCACGCAGGCGGTCAACCGTTTCACGGCCATGGCTCGTCACCACGTTCCAGCCGCCGACCCCTCCCGGACCGGCCAGGCGGACGGGCAGCGCCAACCCCGCCGTCATGCCGGTTTCGCCCGCCGTTAGAATGAATTGGCGCTCCTGGCGGTCGAGATAGGGGTGTTCGTCGAAATAGTCCTGACCCGTCGAGGTCACGGCCAACTGGCTGCAGGAATGCCGGAAAAAGGGATCGATGTCGAAATAGTGCTCGGCGGCGTAGTGATCGGTCCAGCATTTCGTCAGATTGGTGCGAAGGATCGCGCGGCCGGGCGCAAGATCGGCATAGAACACCCCATCGAAGCCGGCCTGATCGAAATAACCGCAAACGACGGACCAGACCACGTCCCTGGAGTCGGCCCGACCGAGACGCTCCACATAGTCGGCAAACTGATCTGCATCCACGATTGATACCGTCTACCTGAGGAAATCCTGAGCTTGTTGAGCATAGTGGCCGCGGTTACGCTCCGGCAACCCTTGTCCAATCTCAGGTAGAACCATGCGAAAGACAATTCTGGCCTTCGCGGCGCTTGCCGCAGGGCTCTCGGCAGGACCATGCGCAATAGCGGCGGACGATGGCCGCCAACTCATGGTCGTGCTCGACGTGTCCGGCTCGATGTGGGGGCAGATCGACGGCGTGACGAAGATCGAGATCGCCCGTCAGGCTTTCGGCGATCTATCCGCCGGTTGGGCGCGCGACGGCGTGGCTGCCGGCCTCGTCGCCTATGGGCACCGCCGCAAGGGCGATTGCAGCGATATCGAGGTGATGTCCAAGCCGAGCCGGACATCGGCCGATGCCATGCCGGGCGTTGTGAACCGGCTGACGCCCAAGGGCAAGACGCCGCTCTCCGACGCCGTGCGCAAGGCCGCCGACGTTCTGAAATTCACCGAGAACGCCGCCACGGTCGTGCTGCTCTCCGATGGGCGCGAGACCTGCAACGCAGACCCCTGCGCGGTCGGCGCGGAACTGGAGCGGCTTGGCGTCGATTTCACGGCGCATGTCATCGGCTTTGACATCACCGATCCGGACGACAAGGCCCAGCTGCAGTGCCTGGCGGAGAACACCGGCGGCCGCTACCTCGATGCGTCCGACGCCGCCAGCCTGAACGAAGCCTTTGCCGATGTCGCGGCGAGCGAGCCGGAGGAGCCGAACCCGACAGAGATCAAGATCGTCCTGGCGCCTGCCGAAGGGGTCAGCCGGCCGTCCGAAATCACCTTTTCGGCGACCAATCTGGCGACCGGAGAAACACGCGATCTCGGCACATTGACCGGCGCGGACCAGATATTGCAGGCGATGCCGGTGACATTGAGCGACGAAGAATGGCGGATCACGGCCGAGGGAATTGGGCGCGGCAGCATCGAGATCACCCCGGTCGCCGGTGAGCGATACGAAATCCCCTATGATGTGGGCCGGACGCGGTTCGCGCTTCTGACCGAAGGGCCGTTCGTGGCCGGCGAACTGGCCGAAATTCGTATCGATGTGCGCGATCCGATGCCGCCAAACCAGACCTGGCGGCTGGTCTGGGCGAAGGAAGTCGGCGAAGTCGTCAAGCGCAGCTTTCTTTCGGCGGAACCGGTCGGCGTCTATGCCGATGAGTGGGGCATCCCGGACGAGCCGGGCCGATACCGCCTTCGCATCACCGGCGAAAATCTCGACGACATCTATATGGACGCGCCTGTCGAGATCGTCTCGGAGAAGGCGGCTCTGCCGACCGTCCGGATCGCGCTCGACACGCCCGCGCGTCATGGCGAGGCGATCACGCTCTGGCTCGACGGCTCTGCCGAAGAGCCGATGCCGGAAGCACGCTACCGGATCGTGCCGCGCGGCGGCGCCGATCGCGAGGAGATCGACAGTGCGGAACTGGACGGCGAATTCACCTCCATTCTCGCCACGATGTCGCCCGGGCCCTACGATGTCATTCTCGTCGCCGATCCTTACGGCGACCGCATCGAGATGGCGCGTCTTCCGATCGAAGTCGAGCCGCAGGAACTGGCCATCGTCGCGGCTGAACCATTGGTGACGTCCGATCCCGATGGTCTGCGACTGAACGGTGCTGTCCGCGCCGGCGACAGGCTCATTTTTCTCGATGAGAGCGGACAGGAAGCGGCGCAGATGACGCTGGAGACGGCGGAAGGCTTCGGCGTACCGGCGGCGCTCGAACCGGGCGCTTACCGGCTGAAGCTCGACCGGGACGGCGCGATCACCCTCGATGTCGGCACGATCGACCTGATACCGCCGAGCGCCAGTCACATTGGAGAGGACGACGCCCCGCCCGCCAAGGGCGAAAACCGCTCGGATTATCGCTGCGATACGCCGGTCCCGTGCCGCTATTTCGACGCCGAAACCGGTCTGGCCTGGACCCTTCCGCCGGATTGGCAGGCCGAAACGCCCTATCGCTACACGACAGCCGGCGGCGCCAAAGCCGAGCATCCGACGCTGGTGATGACGAAACGCGCAGACGGGCCGAAAGCGTTCGGCGTCACGCTCAACATGCGCCAGCGCGCCGCCGATCTCGGGCCGTGCACCGAGGTGCCGGTTGGCACGCTTTGCCATGATGAGACGGACGACCCGGGCGATCTGGCGGACTTTGCCATGATTCGGGCGGGCCTCGAAGGCGGCGTCATCGGCAACGAGCCCATGACCCAGGCGCAGATCGACGCCCTGCTGGCCCGCACTGCAGGAGAAGTCCAGTGAGAGCACCGCTTCTCGTCACCGCGCTGCTGCTCGGCACGGCCATGGCGCACGCGCAGACGGCCGAACCCTCCGCCTCGACCATCATCGTCGCCACACCGGCGGCCGATGGAAAGGGCGCGGCGTTCCGAACGGTCGACCGCCTGATCGTCCAGAGCGGCCTGCCGGACGATATCTGGAACGCGCCGGACGATGTCAGTATCGTCATTCTGGAAGAGGGTATGCCGCCGCGCTGGTCGCGCGCGCCGCTGGACGAGATCGATCGCCAGTTCGGCGGCGATGGCGAGGTCGAGGTGGAGCTCGATCATACGCCGAGCCCGCCGCAAAAGCTGCCTCCGGCGAAGAAGGGCAAACCCGCCGATCTGTCGAAGCTGCCGGAGAAAGCGCCGGAGGAGGTGTTTGACCAAGACAGTGCCGGATTGTCGATCCAGCCTGCCGACGGCACCTGGGTGCCGGAACTGGTCTCGCAAGACATGACTGGCTGCCCCGCCATGCTCGCAGGAGCAATGAAGCAGCAAATCCCGCCGAGCACACCGCGCGAACTGGCTTTTTCCGACCCGTTCGATCCGACATCGATCGGACCGGGCTTTGCGCGCTTTTCCTGGAAGACGACGGGTCCGAACAGCTGGGCGTCGACGATTGTGGAGGTTTCGCCGGAAACGACCGGTCAGCAAAGCGGCATGTCCTTCAGCAATCGCCAGTGGATTGAGATACGCGATACCGACACCATCGGCCTCCGCACGCGGATCAAACTGAACCTTGCGCCGCATCTGGCCAAAATAATCGGTGGTGGTCAGAACTGCCGTGTCGATATTGAGGGCGTCTGGCAGCGACGGGGCTGACGGCCGGCGATTTGCCCGATGCCTCAGCGGCCAATGAAGCGACGAACCCGGAGGGCTTGCGCCCTCCGGGTTCGTCATTCTGTTTTGGCTTGGGGAGCGCCCCTGCTTACTGCGCGGGGGCCGTCTCGCCTTCGGCAGGCTTGTCCATGCCCGCTTCGTCTGTCGACGGTTCGGCAGAGCCATTGCCCTGCTGCTCGGTATATTTGGCGATCAGCGCCTGCGCCTCTTCGATCAGCGCTTTGCCGTCGATGCCCTTGGCTTCCATATCGGCGGCCCAGCGTTCATAGACGGGCTGCGCGGCTTCGCGCCATTTCTTCGTTTCTTCCGGGCTGATGGTGATGATGTTGTTGCCCATCTCCACGGCCTTCTCGCGCGCCGGGGCATCGTAGGAAGCCTGGATCTTGCCGCCCATCGCGGAGAATTCCATGCCGGAATTGTCGTCGATGGCCTTTTTGATATCGTCCGGCAGGCTCTCATATTTGGCCTTGTTCATGGAGAGCGTGAAGGTGACGGTGTAGAAGGCGTTGCCCTCGGCAAACTCGGTGTGGTTCTTGACCATTTCGGGAATTTTCAGCGCCGTCGTCACTTCCCACGGCACCACCGCGCCGTCGATCACGCCTTTGGACAGCGCTTCGGGGATCGAGGTGATCGGCATGCCGATTGGCGCGGCGTTGAGCTCTTCCAGAAGGAAGCCGATCATCCGGCTCGGCGTGCGGAACTTGACGTTCGCCATGTCGTCCATGGTTTCGACCGGTTTGTTGACGTGCAGCACGCCCGGGCCGTGAACCCATGCGCCGAGCATATGGAGATTGGCGTAATCGGTGTCCTTCATCTCCTTTTCGAAGAGTTCCCAATAGGCGCGGGAGGCCGCTTCGGCGTTGGTCATCATGAAGGGAAGTTCGAAGACTTCCGGCCGGGGAAAGCGGCCGGGCGTAAAGCCGTTCACCGTCCATGCGATGTCGACCGCCCCGTCGATCACCTGATCGATCAGCTCCGGTGGCTTGCCACCGAGCTGCATGGCCGGAAAGTGCTCGATCTTGAGCTTGCCGCCAGCGGCTTCCTCAACCCGCTCGATCCACGGATCGATCACGAATTGCGGCACATTGGCCTGCGGCGGCAGAAACTGATGCAGCCGGAGCGTGACCTCCTGCGCCTGTGCAGCGCCGCTGGCCAAAAGAGCGCCCAGTCCGACCATTCCGGCCATAAACATGTGACGGGTGTAGTTCATTGCAATCCTCCTCTCCATACCGATGCGGTATGCATGAACCCATCATTCGACAGGAAGGTTGCAGATGCAACTGTCGAGCGCTGGATTTTACGAAAATCGATGGAGATCGGCGCGGCATCATAGCAAGGGGATATCTCGTCCAGCCCTGCCATGCGGTGCCGAAGAGCCGGATGAACCCTGGTCGATAGGAACTTCCCCGGGCGGCCGCCTGTGCTATGTGTCGCCTCGAAAAACCGGATGATCGGCGGGCACGGTGGTCCGGCCGGTATTGGGAGGGTTTCCATGTTTCTTGGCATCGATATCGGGACCTCGGCCGTCAAGGTCGTCGTCGCGCCAGCTCATGGCGATGTCGTCGCGACCGCGAGCGCGCCGCTGACGATTTCGAGCCCCCGTCCGCTCTGGAGCGAGCAGGCGCCTGACGATTGGTGGACGGCGACAGTTGCCGCTTGCGCCGAAGCTCGTGCCCACGCACCGGACGCATGGGCGAAGATCGCCGCCATCGGCCTGTCCGGCCAGATGCATGGCGCAACCGTTCTGGGCGCGGACCGGCGTCCCCTTCGCCCGGCGATTCTCTGGAACGATGGGCGCGCCTTCGCCGAATGCAACGTCATGGCGGAGAACCTGCCGGGCCTCGGCCAGATCGCCGGCGTGCCCGCCATGCCCGGCTTTACCGCGCCGAAGATCCTGTGGTTGCGCGACCACGAGCCGGAAACCTACGGCGCGATCGCCCATATCCTGCTGCCGAAGGATTATGTCCGCCTGCAAATGACCGGTGAAGTGGCGACCGACATGGCCGATGCCGCCGGCACGCTCTGGCTGGACGAAGCGCGCCGCCAATGGTCGGACGCGCTGTGTGAGGCGAGCGCGACCGATCCCGCCTGGTTGCCGGCCCTCTACGAAGGCACCGAGGAAAGCGGCCGTCTGACCGCAGAGGCGGCCGAGGCGCTCGACCTCCAGCCGGGAACGCCCGTCGCGGCGGGCGGCGGCGATGCGGCGACCGGCGCGGTCGGCATCGGCGCGGTGAAAGACGGCGATGCGTTTTTGTCGCTCGGCACGTCCGGGCAGTTCTTCATTGCCGACGAGACCTATCGGCCCAACCCGGAAAGCTACGTCCACGCTTTTGCCCATGCGGTGCCGGAGCGCTGGTTCCGCATGGGCGTTATGCTGAACGGCGCGTCGCCACTGGCCTGGTTTTCATCGGTGGCCGGCGCCGACATCCCGACCCTTCTGGCCGAGGCGGGCCAAGCAAGAGAGGATCGGCTGCCGCTCTTCCTGCCCTATCTCACGGGCGAACGGAGCCCGCATAACGACCCCTATATTCGCGGCACCTTCTCCGGCTTGGAATCTTCCACGAGCCGCGGCGAGATGGCCCGCGCCGTGATCGACGCCATCGCCTATTGCTTTCGCGACGCGCGTGACAGTTTGGCAGCGGCTGGCGGCGTGGTCGACCGGGCCATGGCGATCGGCGGCGGCACGCGCAGCGATCTTGTGTTGCAGACGCTTGCCGATGCGCTCGGTCTCACGCTGGTGCGGACGGTCGGCGCGGAGACCGGTCCGGCCTATGGCGCGGCGCGTCTCGCAGCGGTGATGAGCGGCGAACTCTCCCTCGACGATCTGGCTGAAAAGCCGGCGACCGAAAAGGTCTTCGAGGCGAACGTCGATCAGGCCGACCATCATGCCGAGCGCCACCGACGCTACCGTGCGCTCTATCACGCGCTTGCCCCCCTTGCCCGCCCGGACGGAAGCGAGGACTGACGCTTCTTTCCATCGTCCGCTGCATTAAATGGGTGGCAAGGACAGGAGCACCCCATGAGCGACCACCCGCAAATGACAGACCGGCCCATCGGTATCGATGCCGAGGGTATGCGCGCGGAGTTCGACAGCCTCGGCAAGGTCGAGGTGCCGGCCGACCGTTATTGGGGCGCGCAAACGCAGCGTTCGCTGTACCATTTCTCCATCGGCCGCGACAGGATGGCGCCGGAGGTTCACCGTGCCTATGGCGTCGTCAAGAAGGCCTGCGCCATCGTCAACCGCAAGGCGGGCCGCCTTGCGGACTGGAAGGCCGACGCGATCATCCGCGCGGCGGACGAGGTGATCGGCGGCAAGCTGGACGATCATTTTCCGCTCTTCGTCTGGCAGACGGGGTCCGGCACCCAGACCAACATGAACGTCAATGAGGTGATCGCGAACCGCGCCATCCAGCTTTTTGGCGGCGAACTCGGCAGCCAGGACCCGGTCGGCCCGAACGATGACGTCAATATGGGCCAGTCATCGAACGACACCTTTCCGACCGCCATGCATATCGCCGCGAAAATCGCCATTGATGACGATCTGCTGCCGGCGCTTCGCGATCTTGCCGGCGCCATCGAGACGAAGGCCGATGGCTGGATGGATGTGGTCAAGACCGGCCGCACCCATTTGCAGGACGCGGTACCGGTAACGGTCGGGCAGGAATGGCATGGCTGGGCAGGCCAGCTTCGTGACGCCATCGAAACCGTCGAGGAGACCAGCGGCAAGCTGCTGGAACTGGCGCTCGGCGGCACCGCCGTCGGCACCGGCCTCAACGCACCGGAGGGTTTCTCGGCCGATACCGCAGCGGAAATCGCGGACCTGACCGGCAAGACCTTCGTCACCGCGCCGAACAAATTCGCCGCACAGGGCGGGCTCGACGCCATGGTGAAGGCGAGCGGCGGGCTGCGCGGCGTGGCGGTCGTCCTCATGAAGCTTGCAGACGATATTCGCTGGCTGGCCTCCGGCCCGCGCCTCGGCCTTGGCGAATTGCAGATCCCGCCGAACGAGCCGGGCTCGTCCATCATGCCGGGCAAGGTCAACCCGACGCAGAGCGAGGCGCTGATGATGATCGCCATTCAGGTCATGGCGAACGATCAGGCCGTGGCGATGGGCGGCGCGCGCGGCAATCTTCAATTGAACGTGATGCGCCCGGTCGTCATCGACAATGTGCTTCGTTCCGTCCGCATCCTGACCGATGGCGCCATCAATTTTCGGCGCTTCTGCATCGAGGGCACCGAACTGAACCGCGAGCGGATCGATGGCGACGTCGAGCGCTCGCTCATGCTGGTGACGGCGCTCGCGCCGGAGATCGGCTACAACGCTGCCGCCGATATCGCCAAGGATGCAGCCAAGACAGGCGACACCTTGCGACAGGCCGCGCTGCGCAGCGGCAAGGTGACTGAAGAAGAGTATGACCGCATCATCCGTCCCGAAACGATGACCGGCGACGGCCTGGCAGGCGCGTGAAGCCAGCATCGGTCACGCCGTCATCCCGGCATTCAATAACGACCGTCATCTCGGCATTTATTGCCGGGATCCCGGGTGGCGCCGTTGTCTTCTGGATTCCGGGTACAAGCCCCGGAATGACGGTAGAGCAATAGGCGAAAAAGTCCCCAGGAAGTCCCTACGGTTTCTTCTTCACCCGCCCATAGAGTTCGAGCCGGTGATAGACGATATCGTAGCCCAGTTCCTCGGCGATCTCTTCCTGCAGCTTCTCGATGCGCCGCGAACTGAACTCGATCACATCGCCCGTATCGAGGTCGATCAGGTGATCGTGATGCGGCTTGTCCGCCAGCTCGAACCGCGCGCCCGTTCCCTCGAACTCGTTGCGCAGCACCGTACCGCCTTCGACCAGGATTGAGAGGGTACGATAGACTGTCGCCAGCGAAACCGACGGGTCCTGCTCGCGAGCGCGGCTCAGCAGTTCCTCGGCGGTCGGGTGATCCGTCGATCCCGCCAGCGCGGAGAGGATCGCCATGCGCTGACGCGTGATCCGAACGCCTTCGGCGCGCAGATCGTTTTCCAGCTCGTCGAGAATCTGCGGATCGCGTTCTGTCATGAACTGCGTGCTAGCACGAGGCGAAATCCAGTTCAATTTTAAATGCAACTCATTCGCAAGAGCTTGCCAGTTGCGAATTATTGTCATATGCATTTGCGCCTATGACCGATCATGGAGTTCTGTGTGCGTTCGATCCCTCGTATCCTTATGGCGGCAATCGCCCTTGCTGTGCTCTCCGCCTGTTCGGATAGCGGGCGCGGCGGCAACGAGGCTTCGGCCGACGCCGGTTCCGGCGTTGCAGATGGCAAGCCGATGGTCGTGACGACCTTCAGCATCGTCGCCGATCTGGCGCGCAATGTCGGCGGTGAAGAAGCGGAGGTCGTTTCAATCGTGCCAATCGGGGCGGATGTGCATACCTATCAGCCGACGCCCCCGGCCATCGCCTCGATCCAGTCTGCCGATCTGCTGCTTTGGAACGGCCTCAATCTGGAAATCTGGTTCGAGCGGTTCCTCGAAGGCATCGACGCGCCGTCCATTCTTGTGTCTGAGGGTGTGGAGCCGATCTCCATCGGCGTGGACGGGGCCGACGTGCCGAATCCGCACGCCTGGATGAGCCTCAGCAATGCCCGCCTCTACGTTGAGAATATCCGCGAAGCGCTCATCGAAATCGACCCGGACAGCGAAGAGGCCTACCGCGCCAACGCCGAATCCTACCTTGCGAAAATCGATGCCTTGGATGGCACGCTGCGTGAGCGACTCGCCGCGGTGCCCGAGGAGCGCCGCGTTCTGGCGACATCGGAAGGCGCGTTCTCCTATCTCGCGCGCGATCTCGGCCTGCGCGAACTTTATATCTGGCCTATGAATGCCGATGCGCAGGGCACACCCGACCAGATGCGGGTCATGATTACCGATGTCCGGCAGAGCGGCGCACCGGCCGTCTTCTCCGAAAGCACCGTCTCCGACAAACCCGCCAGACAGGTCGCGCGCGAAGCGGGCGTTGCCTATGGCGGCGTTCTCTATGTCGACAGCCTTTCGGAGCCGGGCGGACCGGTGCCAAGTTATCTCGATCTGATGACAGTGACGACGGACGCCATTGCGAAGGCGTTGGAACGATGAGCGCCCGCCGCATGGATCGAGCGCCCGGCAGCCCCTTGGCGGAGATGAACGGCGGCCTTGTCATCGACAACGTCACGGTCACCTACCGCAATGGCCATACGGCGCTTCGGGGCGCCAGCTGCACCATGCCGACCGGCACCATTTCCGCTCTCGTCGGCATCAATGGCGCGGGAAAATCCACCCTATTCAAGGCAATCATGGGTTTCGTGCCACTGGCCGAGGGCTCGGTTCGCGTGTTCGGAGGAACGGTGAGCGAGGCTCGCCGCGCAAACTGCATCGCCTACGTGCCCCAGGCCGAGGAGGTCGACTGGACCTTTCCGGTGCTGGTGCGCGATGTGGTGATGATGGGCCGATACGGCCATATGGGATGGCTGCGCCGCGCGCGACGGCGGGACCATGAGAAAGTGGCCGGTGCGCTGGCTCGGGTCGGGATGCAGGATTACGCCACCCGCCAGATCGGCGAACTTTCCGGCGGCCAGAGGAAACGCGTTTTCCTGGCCCGTGCGCTGGCCCAGCAGGCCGATCTGATTTTGCTCGACGAGCCTTTTACCGGCGTCGATGTCGGCACCGAAGAGAAGATCATTTCGCTCCTGCGCGAATTGCGGGAAGAAGGCTCCGTCATTCTGGTCTCCACGCACGACCTCGGCTCGGTGCCTGAATATTGCGACAGGACCGTCTTCGTGCGCGGCACGGTTCTGGCGAGCGGTCCGACCGCCGAGGTCTTCAATCCCGACAATCTGAAGGAGGCCTTCGGCGGCACGCTGCGCCATTTCGTGCTGGCCGGCACCGATCTGCACGAGGATCACGATGAGCGGCACCTGACCGTCATCACCGATGAGGAACGGCCCTTCGTGCTCTACGGCGACGAACACCAGCCGCATAAGGCGGCAGATGACGGCGTGCCTGAAATCGAAGATGACGAGCCGACAAGGTGATGAGCCTCTTCGAACCCTTCACCTATGAATATATGCGCAATGCGATCCTGCTGGCGTCGCTGACCGGCGCGGTCTGCGCCTTCCTGTCCGCTTTCGTCATGCTGAAGGGCTGGTCGCTGATCGGCGATGCGCTGTCTCACTCCATCGTGCCGGGTGTTGCCGGTGCCTATATGCTGGGTCTGCCCTTCGCCGCCGGGGCCTTCCTCTCCGGCGGGCTGGCGGCGGCGGCCATCATCGCCGTCAACCGGCGAACGCGGCTGAAGGAAGACGCCATTATGGGCATCATCTTCACCGCCTTCTTCGGACTCGGCCTTTTCATGGTGTCGCGCAATCCTGTTGCGGTGAATCTCGAAGCCATCGTGCTCGGCAATATCCTCGCCATCGCGCCGGCCGATGCCTTGCAGCTTCTGATAATCTCGACTGTGACGATGGCGGTACTGCTGCTCAGATGGAAGGATCTGGTCGTCGCCTTTTTCGACCCCGATCACGCCCGCAATGTCGGCATCGACCCGGACAGGATGCGGGTTCTGTTCTTCGCGCTGCTCGCCGCTTCGACCGTTGCGGCCCTCCAGACGGTTGGCGCGTTTCTGGTCATCGCCATGATCGTGACGCCGGGTGCGACGGCCTACCTTCTGACCGACCGGTTCGGAAGGCTGATCGCGCTGGCGGTGTTGATCGGAACGGCGACGTGCTTTTTCGGTGCATGGGCAAGCTGGTTTCTGAACGGCGCGACGGGCGGCGTGATCGTCGTTCTGCAGACGCTCGTCTTCCTTGCCGCTTTTATCTTCGCCCCGCGTCACGGCTTGATCGCGGCCAAGCGGCGTGGGCGGATGACGCGGCTTGGCCGCAAAAAGAGCAATCTGACCGGTTCGCCTGCCCCCATCGATGGACCGGCGCCATGATCGATGCAATCGTCAACAGCGTCGTGTTACCCTGGTCCTACGGTTTCATGCGCACCGCGCTGCTTACCACGCTGGTCGTGGCCGTTCCGATGGCCATGCTGTCCTGCATTCTGGTCCTGCGCGGCTGGTCGTTGATGGGCGATGCGATCAGCCACGCGGTTCTGCCCGGCGTCGTGTTGGCCTGGCTGGCCGGTCTGCCCATCGCGTTCGGGGCATTCTGCGCCGCGATGATCACCGCCCTTTCAGCAGGCTATCTGCAGGCCAATTCGAGGATCAAGCCGGACACGGCGCTCGGTATCGTGTTCGCCGGCATGTTCGGGCTTGGTGTGGTGCTTTTCGTGGCGTTCCCATCAGGCCTTCACCTGAACCACATCCTGTTCGGCGACATGCTCGGCATAAGGCGAAGCGACCTGGTACAGGCCATCGTGATCGGTCTTCTCACCACGATCTTCCTGCTCTTCATGCGGCGCGACCTCGAATTGATCACCTTCGACGAACAGCACGCGCGCGCCATAGGCATTCCGACGGGTCCTTTGAACACCGCGCTGCTTGCTGCGATCTCCATTCTGGTGGTCGCAGCGCTGCAGGCGGTCGGCATCATTCTCGCCATCGCGTTTCTTATCACCCCGGGTGCGACCGCCTTTCTTCTCGTTCGCCGCTTTTCCACAATGCTCGTCGTGAGTTCGGCCATCGCGGCCTTCAGCACGGTTTTCGGCCTGTGGGCAAGCTACTGGCTGGCGGCGAGCCCTTCTGCCTCCATCGTGCTGGTCATGACGGTCATTTTTGCCGCCGCATTTCTTCGCGAACAGATGGCCGATGGTGCGACAATGCGGCGACAAAGGCATCCGCTTCGTTAACTATCCATTCTTTCGACACGAAGTTGATGGAACCTTCCGGCGACAGGGACATTCAAACGTCCATAGACGTTCGTGGCGGGTGCGGGTTTTTTGAATGACCCAGACGTTTTCTGCTCCGGATGCTATGGTCTATCCGGCGTTTTTGCCGGGAGAGGGAAAGGAAACTCCATGTTCAAGAAAACAGCGATCGTTCTCGCATCCGTTGGCGCGCTTGGCGTAGCATCGGGCTGCACCACCACCGAACAGACCACGGCTGCCGGCGCTATCGGCGGCGCAGCTCTCGGCACCGCCATTGGCGGCAATGTCGAAAGCGCGGCTCTGGGCGCCATTGCAGGCGGTGCCGGCGGCTTCGTGCTCGGCAAGTCCACCGAGCGCAAGAACTACTGCGTGTACGAAGATTCGCGCGGCCGCCGTTACGAAGCCGAATGCCCGCGTAATTATCGCTAAGCCATTCGACGACAACTCCGAAAAGGCCGCCTGTTAGGCGGCCTTTTCACGCGGTTTTGCGCAAGTCCGCCTCACTGTCGAAATAACGGGTCAGCATGTCCCGCAGCGCGGCATGATTGATCGGCTTCGACAGATAATCGTTCATCCCGCTATCGAGACAGCGCTCTCGATCGCCCTTTAGCGCATGGGCCGTCACCGCGATGATCGGCGTGGGATCGAGACCATGCTTCTTCTCGATCCGCCGAATATGAGCCGTGGCTTCCAAGCCGTTCATCTTGGGCATGGAAACATCCATGAGAACCATTTGCGGCCGCTGCTTCAGAAACGCCTCGACCGCCAGTTCGCCATTCTCCACGACCTCGTAGGAATAGGGCAGGTTCTCCAGAATCTGCTCCATGACCATCTGGTTGACCTCATTATCCTCAGCAATCAGAAGATCGAGCCTTCCTGTGCTTGGCGATAGTAATTCATCGGAAGGCGCCGCGTCCGGCTTCCGACCTGCCGCACCTGCTTCGTCCGCATCGCCACCGTCCGGCAGAGGAATGCCCATCGGCTCGCCATCGCCCATCGTCTTTGTAGGAGCCGTTCCGCCCCCGGCGGGAATCGTGGTCTCGGTGGGCTGAAAGACGCGGCCGTTCGCCTGGCTATCGCCCGCGTCGTTCGTCCGACGCTCGTGAAGCACGGTGACGATCGCATCGAGCAGTATCGAGGAACGCGCCGGTTTGATGAGATAGCCATCGACGCCGATCTCGTTGCATTTCGACTGATTGATCCCATGATCGACGGATGTGAGCATGACGATCGACAGATCATTGAAGGAAGGGTTCGCTCGTATGGCGCGCGCAACCTCTTCGCCGTTCATGACCGGCATCTGATAGTCCAGAACAAGGCAATCGACGGGCATCCCGGCTTTCCTGGCGGCCTCCAGAATGGCCATACCCTCAGTGCCGGACGTGGCGGCGCAGGCATCGAAGCTCCAGGATGCCATCTGTTCCAGCAGGATCGAACGATTGACCGAATTGTCGTCGATAATGAGAACGCGCGCGCCTGAAACGTCGGTGTGAACGATCTTGGCGGGCAACTGGTCTTCGGCAAGCGGCAGCGTCAGTTTGAGCGCAAAGGTCGTGCCTTCGCCAAATGTGCTTTCGACGCCGATGGTGCCATCCATCAGTTCGATCAGCCGCGCGGTGATGGCCAGTCCGAGACCCGTGCCTTCGTGGCGGCGGGTGGACGATGTATCGACCTGGCTGAACTTGTCGAAAACCGATTGCAGCTTGTCGGCGGGAATGCCGATGCCCGTATCCTGCACGCTGATCGTCAGTGCAAGACCGTCCGCTTTGGCGGCTCCGCTGACATCGACCAGAACATGGCCTTCCTCGGTGAATTTGACGGCGTTGCCCACCAGATTGGTAACGATCTGCCGGACCCGGCCGACATCCCCGATCACATGGGTCGGCAGATCGGGCGCATAGCGGACGATGAGCTCCAGATCCTTTTCCTTGGCCCGCACGCTCATGAGCGTTGCGACGTCCTGAATCGCCTCCTCGAGATCAAACGGGCTCTCCTTCAGGACCAGTTGCCCGGCATCGATCTTGGAGAAATCCAGAATGTCGTTGATGATGGTGAGAAGCGCATTGCCGCTTTTGAGAATAACGTCCGTGAAGGTGCGCTGCTTGCCGGACAGGTTCGTGCTGGATAGCAATTCCGCCATGCCGAGTACGCCATTCATCGGCGTGCGGATTTCATGGCTCATATTCGCCAGGAATTCGCTTTTCGCACGATCAGCCAGTTCTGCCTGCTTGCGCGCTTCCGCCAGTTCGGCTTCCCGCTCGCGTGCTTCCGTGACATCGATCGTCGAGCCGAGCAGGAAGGGCTCGCCATTCAGTTCCAGGCGGCTCTTGCTGGAGTGCTGATATTGGGTACTGCCATCGGGCAACAGCCGCGTTTCGGCGATCTCGATGCCCTCGTGGGCTCGACCTTCCTCGAACTCCCGCATGACAAAGGCATCGTTTTCGGCGAAGGTCACACCGGATTCGCCGAACAGTTCGACATCCGTCTTGCCGATCACCGCGTGACGATCGAGCTGGCTCATACGACCCCAGCTCTCATTGGCGTAGGTCAGACGCCCTTCCACATCCTTGGTGTAGATTGCGACCGGCACGTTATCGACGATTTCGCGGAACAGTTCGATCTCTTCGAGCGATTTCTCCAGATCGTCCTGAATGCGTTTTTCTTTGGACAGATCCACACGGATCATGACGAGCAGGCCGTCATCGGTGCGCACATCGATCGCCCGGTACCAGCTGCCGTCTCGCCGCCGTCGTTCGTAGCAGCGATAGGGCTCGTCGTAATACTGCTCCATCGCATCGATCCAGGCATCTTCGTCCTGGCCGTAAAGCGCATTGATCCGCTCGTCCTGGACGTAGCGGTAAAGGCCGTTGCGATAGCCGATCCGTAGCGTATCACGTAACGTCTGGCCCGGTTCGTGCATTCCTTCTGCGATTTTCTGGCGCATCCGCTTGTTGATGAGAAGCAGATTGTTGTTCTCATCGTAGATCAGAACGTCGAGATGCAGGCTGTCCAGAACGCTCACAAGCCTTTGCCGCATGGCTTCGGACCTGAGTTCCGCCTGTTTCTGTTCGGTGATGTCGACGCGAATGCCCACGAAGAAACCGTTCGGCAGGCGGCGATTGAACGCCTTGAACCAACGGCCGTCCGGCAATTGATGTTCGTCGACCCGCTCCGGCTCGTCGTAGAAGCGCTCCATCGCATCGAGCCAGGTTTCGATATCCTCATCGTAGAGAGCAACGGTCTTTTCATCGCCTATATTGCGGAAATAGCCGCGCTCGCGACCGAGGCGGAACGCATCGCGCAACGTGCCACCCGGCTTTCTGTGAAAATCCTGCATTTCCGGCATAAGCGTGTTCACCATACCGTTTGCCATGACGAAACGATTGTTCTCGTCATAGACCACGACGGAGGCCGGCATCGATTCGACGATTGATTCCAACTGCTCGTGGATCGCCTGAAGACGAAGTTCGGCTTTCTTTTGTTCGGTTATGTCGAATCGGACGCCGATAAACGTTCCGTCTTCATGGCGGAAATAGGCGCTTTCGATCCAACGCCCGTCCCGAAGACGTCGTATGGTCGTCTCGCTCAGCGGTTTCGACCACCTTTGCAGAGTGGCATCGATCCATTTCTGCGGGTCTTCGTGAAACAGACGGTTCTGTTCTTCATTGTCGATATAATCGAACAGCTTGTTTTCGACAGCCGAACGCACGACTTCGCCCAAGGTCGTCCCTTCGGTCCGGACTGCCTTCAGTTCAGGTTCGGCCTGGAGCGCTTTCGCATTGGCGAAGACGAAATGGTCGTCCTTGTCGTACATGACGATCTGCGCGGGAACGGTATCGAGAACCATTTCGAGCTTTTGGCGGGAGCGTCTGGTTTCGCAGAGCGCCTGCCGCAACGTTGTGACGTCGATCAGAAATTCGACCCGGTCGCCATATTCGGTCTTGTGCTGGCGGATCTGATAGACGCGACCGTCCCTGTTCCTTATTTCGAGCGGCACGCCCGTCGCTTCATGCCGGCGGGCGATCGCGTTCTCGATCCAGCTTTCCTCGATTCCGACCAGTTTGGGCGCCCAGCCGCTATAGGCGTAGAATGTCAGAAATTCCCTATAGGTCTGGCCGGGATAGACCTTGTCGGGCCCGTCGGCCACCTGTCGGATCACATCATTGGCGAAGACCAGCCGGTCCTCGCTGTCCCAAACCATGAAGCCGGCATTCATGGTGTTCATGGCGGCCTCGAAACGACGGATATAGTCCGACGTAGCGCTCGTTTCCTGCCACAGCTCCAAAGTTTTCACATCAGGGGAAACGGACTCTGCCTGCGCATCAGGCCGGTCCGACCGAATGCGGCGAGCAACGCCTTCGAACCCTTCGAAAACACCGCTTTCCGAAACAATCGGGGTTCCAGAAAGGCTGAGTTCACCCTGCCCGTCCGGCGCCGGGACGCGAACCTCTTCGAACGGTTCCGCGTCGGCGAGCAAGGCTCCCAGATCGCGCGATCCGGCGATCAATTCCGAAAAAGTTCGAAGCAGCCGGCGCGCCGGCTTTTGGCCGTTGGTCGGAATCACCGATACGGTTTGGCCCGCCTCATTGGTTGCCCATACCCAGTCGGCGCTTAGCGCAAGGAGACCGGCCAGCCGCGGATGGTCCAGTTCCCTAACGGTCGTTGCTTCGCCTAAAGGTCTGTTATGTGGCGCCATTCCGCCCTGTCCTGGCCCTCTTGAGTACGAACTATGAGCAGAGACTAGGCCTCACATCTTGAATGAACGTTAACGTTAACAGCGATTTTAAGGGATGACCGAACGGCAACCGCAGCGTCCATGAGCCTGCGGAAACCTTCGGGATGTATGGCAGGGAGCCTGATTGCGCTGGAATATCGGCCACCCGGGCCAATGCTGAAGTCTGCCGGGACGTCAGCAACAGACGAACTGGTACTCCCAAGGGGAATCGAACCCCTGTTTCCGCCGTGAGAGGGCGGCGTCCTGACCGCTAGACGATGGGAGCATCCGGTCCAGGGGGCGGCATATAAGCCCGCCGGGCCGGCTTGGCAACGGCTAATGTCAGCGCGTGGTCTCGATGGCGATGTCGCCGATGACCGAACCATCGCGAATATCGATCTGAACAAGGCGCTCGGATGCCTCGCCCTTGATATGAAGCGTAACGCGCCGCCCTTCCGCGACCATATCGGCAATTGCTTCGCCCGGCTTAAGGCGCAGCGTTCCGCCGATGAGAGATGCGGCGGCGCTGCCATCGCGCAGCGTTGCAGATGCGGACCGGTCCGCCTCCTCATTCGGCGGTTCGGCGTTCCGATAGACAAGAATACCGATGACGACGATAAGAAGGCCGAATATGACGAGAAGATTGATGATCATGAACCGAAGCAGTTTGCCGCGCAGCCGCTCCGTCGCCGGATCGAGCGCGCTATCCTTGTTCTCTTCGGTCCCCGTCTGTGCGCCGGTCATGATCGCTTCCTGCTTCGTGATAAGTGCCGGATCCTGATAGACGAGTGAGCGTTCCGATGAAAGAGATCATCCTCGACGGCGCCGATGCGGGAAGGCGCATCGATCAGGCTTTGGCGGCGCGTCTTGCACCCGATCTGTCGCGGGGTCGGATCCAGGCATTGCTACGCGCGGGCGCCGTTACGATCGACAACGCGATCGTGGCCGAGCCAAAATCGAAACTCCCGGCAAGCGGCACGGTGCGCATCGTTCTGCCCGATGCGGAAGATCCCCTGCCCCGCCCGCAAGCCATTCCGCTGGATATTCTCTTCGAGGACGACGATATTATCGTCATCGACAAGCCAGTCGGCCTCGTAGTCCATCCGGGCGCCGGCGTGCCGGACGGCACCCTGGTGAACGCCCTCATTCATCACTGCGGAGACAGCCTGTCCGGTATTGGCGGCGTGAAGAGGCCCGGCATCGTTCACCGGCTCGACCGTGACACATCCGGCGTCATGGTGGTCGCGAAGACCGACCACGCCCACAGATCGCTATCGGCAGCCTTTGCCGCCCACGGACGCGATGGCGCCCTCGCGCGGGCCTATGTCGCTCTGTGCTGGGGTACGCCCGACCGAACCCTTGGCGTGATCGATGCGCCACTGGGCCGCTCATCCTCCGACCGGACCCGCCGAGCCGTCGTACCGGCGTCGAGGCCCGATGCGCGCCATGCCGTTACGCATTTCACCGTGGAGCGACAATTCGGCAGGAGAGAAAACGGAACGGCCACCGCGGCGCTGGTGGAGTGTCGCCTGGAAACGGGACGGACGCACCAGATACGCGTTCATATGGCCCATATCGGCCATCCCCTGATCGGCGATGCAACCTATGGCGCGGCCCATGCCACGAAAGCCAACAAGCTGCCGGAACATGCCAGAAACGCAGTCGAAGCATTTGCACGCCAGGCGTTGCACGCACGGCATCTTGCGTTTCATCACCCGCGGACAAACGAACGTCTGAGTTTCACGACCGAGCCGCCGGCCGATATGGCAACCCTCATCGACGCGTTGGGCGCGTGCGAAAACACCGCGAACATCAGCTAATATTACAGCGATTTTAGATATTTAACGGTTGCTAAATGAAACATCTCTGGCGTTTGGCCGTTATAATTACTACGTAAACCAGCTTTTCGGTCGTCTGAGGGATTACGAGGAACGACCGGCGCGGCTTGCCTCAAAAGGGAGCCGTTAACACCAAGGAGGGTGCTTTATGGCCCAGACATTACCAAGCGTTGCCACCGGTGAAGGGGGGCTGACGCGGTATCTGGAAGAAATCCGGCGCTTCCCCATGCTTCAACCGGATGAAGAATACATGCTCGCCAAGCGTTACGCCGAGCATGAGGACACCGAGGCTGCCCATAAGCTCGTAACGAGCCATCTGCGGCTCGTTGCCAAGATCGCGATGGGCTATCGCGGATACGGCTTGCCGATCGGCGAAGTGGTTTCCGAGGGCAATGTCGGCCTGATGCAGGCCGTTAAGAAATTCGAACCGGAGCGCGGTTTCCGCTTGGCGACCTACGCCATGTGGTGGATTCGCGCCGCCATTCAGGAATATATTCTTCGTTCATGGTCACTCGTCAAGATGGGCACGACGGCCAATCAGAAGCGGCTGTTCTTCAACCTGCGGAAGACAAAGAGCAAGATCCAGGCGCTGGAGGATGGCGACCTGCATCCCGATCAGGTCAAGGAGATCGCCACCCGTCTGAAGGTGACGGAAGAAGACGTGATCTCGATGAACCGCCGCCTGGGTGGCGATGCGTCGCTGAATGCGCCAATTCGCGCCAGCGAAGGTGAAAGCGGACAGTGGCAGGACTGGCTGGTCGACGAGAGCGAGAGCCAGGAAGACATGCTGCTGGAGCAGGACCAGCTGGAAACGCGCCGGGCGATGCTGTCCGATGCCATGGACATCCTGAACGATCGCGAGAAGCGCATCTTCCAGGCTCGGCGACTGTCGGAAGACCCGATCACGCTGGAGGAACTATCCGGCGAGTTCGGGGTCAGCCGCGAACGCGTTCGCCAGATCGAAGTCCGTGCCTTCGAGAAGGTTCAGGAACAGATGCAGGACGCCGCCAAGAAACTGGAACAGAACACGCCAACCGAGGCGCTGAGTGCATCGTAACGTCTACGCTGTGGGGACCGTATCGTCGGTCCCCATAGTTCGTTTCATATGGGTGTTCCTACTGGCCGACTGTCAGGAGCGGGTGCGCCATATGTGCGAGCGCATCGTTGAATCTGGAAATAAGGCGGGCATCCGTTAATTAGCCGCTGGCCATGACAAACCCTACCCAAGCCGGCCTATGCTTTTTCTGAGCCTTCCCTTCGTTGCCATATTCGCGTTGACGCACCTGTTTATTGGTCGCTTGCGCTTTCTGGCGTCTGTACCGAGAAGCCGTTGGCTGTCCGCCGCTGGCGGCGTGGCGGTCGCCTACGTCTTCCTTCACATCCTGCCGGAGCTGGCCGAGCACCAGGCGGTTTTCGCCGAGGCTCTGCAAACCGGCGTCGCCGGCGCGGATATGGGGATCTATATTCTGGCGCTGGCTGGTCTTGTGGTCTTTTACGGGCTGGAACGGGCGGCCAAATTGTCCCTCGGACGCGCACGGCAGGACCGGCGGTCTGACGCGGTCGGTGCGGACATCTTCTGGCTCCATATCGCGTCTTTCACCCTCTATAATGTTCTGATCGGCTATCTGCTGTTTCATCGCGAAGAGCCGGGTGTCCGCTCGCTCATCTTCTATGGCGTGGCCATGGCGCTGCATTTCGTGACCAACGATTTCGGACTGCGCGAAGACCACAAGGACCGCTACGATCGGATCGGCCGCTGGTGCCTTGCGGCCGCGGTCATCGTCGGTTTCGGCCTCGGTGCGACTGTGACCATTCCCGAAGTCGGTATAGGTTTTCTTTTCGCCTTTCTGGCAGGCGGGGTTGTTCTCAACGTCTTGAAAGAGGAACTGCCGGAAGAACGCGAAAGCCGCTTCTTGCCATTCATTCTTGGAACAGCTGGCTATTCGGCGCTGATGCTTCTGGTCTGATGCGCCAGGAGGGCGGTGGGGCGGCCTTTACGAATAGAGGCTCGTTTTCTCGGCCACCTTCGAACAGACGGGCATGCAGGCCGCTCAGCTATCCGCCAGCGGATTTTGCTGCCAGTAATCGAGCACCTCATCCACGACGTCGGTGCCGGGCAGCCCCTTTTCCATCGTGAAGAGCGCCCGCCGCCCCGCTTCCAGGATGACCAGCAGATCGATCCAGTCCCGATTGCGGATCAGTTCGAGATTGGCCTGCCGGGCCTGCTGCCCTTCATCCAGCATCATCAGGAAAAAATTGCTGCCGATTTCGGCGGGAAAGGCGTTGAGCGGATTGCCGGGCGCGGCCTCGCTTTCCTTGAACATCATCCGGAGGATATTGCGCACGCTGCGTCCGGGCTCCTGGGTCGTGGGCTCGAAAATCACTTCGATCACGTGGCTGGCCGGCAATGAACGGTCGCCATTACGGCGCATCGTCATCCGCATCGATGTGCCGGTGTCGGGGATGTAGAGATCGGCGCGTAGGGCCGGCTCGACTTCCATATCGGGCCCCGGCTGCTCCTGCACCTTGCTCCACACCACGCTTCCCTGCAACCGGCGCAACTCTTCATTGGCCGTCCGCTCTTCCGAATAGATGGCGCGCTGACCGACCTGCACGGCCGGCTGCGCCTGGGCGTCGTCCTGTGGATTTTCTGCTGCTGCGCTGTCTGTCGGCTGCCCCTCCTGCTCCGCATCGGCGCGCGCGACGGTCAGCGGTGCGACCGAGGTGCCCTCGCCGAACTCGTCGACGGGTTCGCCTGCCGGCCCGGCATCGCTTTCGGAGCCATCCGGCGAAAGGCGCTGCGTAAACTTCTCCGGGCGGGTTTGGTCGGTATCGGCGTCCGTCGGCGACACCGTATCGGAAGCACTGTCTGCGGGCGCATCGATGGCCGAACCGGCATCGTCGCCGAGCAGGCCATCGAACGTGTCCTCGATTGCGGCGATCTGCTCGTCGCCGAATTCAGGCACGAAATAGGCCGCGGCCCCAAGCCCGCCGGCAAGCAGAAGAACGATCAGGGCGGCGGCGATCACACCCCAGCGTCTCGGCTTGCGTTCGGCCGGACGCCGATCGGCGACGCGAGACTGTTCCTCCGGTCGTTCCGACGTGTCTGCGTCGGGCTCGGCGGGTTCGGTCAGACGGGAATCATGGTCTGCGCCATCATGAAGCGGGGCGACCATGACCGTGTCGGACGTGTCCGCTGTCACTTCATCGAGCGGGCTGGTCGGCTCGTCGGCGCGCGGCATCTCCTGCTCGAACGGCTCGGGCGTCAGTTCAGGTGCGGCATTGGCGAGCTCTGGCGCGTCCGCCGGTGGCGGCGGTGGCGACGCTTTGCCTTCGCCGATCATCTCGCTGAAGACGGGATCGTCGACATAAGCCGATCCCGTGTCGGGCCGCGCGGTCGGTTCGTCCGAGGACGGATCGTCGTAGAGCGTTTCTTCCGGCGGCGAGACCGGTTCCGGCTCGTCCGCCTGGCGGTTGTCGAACACGGGTTCCGGCGCAGGCTCGGCCGAGGCTGACTGGATGCGTTGCGCCTCTTCGGTGCCCAGCACATCGCCCAGCTCGTCTTGGAACCGGTAATCGTCCTCGACGGCGCGAATGGCGCGCTCCACCACCGCCATGTTGCGGTCGATGACTGACCGGTCGGCGTCGGGCTTGGCCGCCAGAAGCTTCGCCTTGATCTGCGCTCGGGCCTTGTCATAGACCTTGGCGCGAATGCCGGCATCGTGACGGGGAAGACCCTCGATCGTCTTTTTCAGAACCGCCGCGATATCCGCCATTCGTCTGCTACCTTTGCCCGTCCTGCTTATTCATTCGCGCCAGTTCAACGGCGCGGAATAGCGGGAACGTAACGATTTTCACTGATCTTTCAAATCGCGTCGCCATCTCACCGTCAATAGCGTCTCAATCCTGGAAGGGATCTGTGACCAAAATGGTGTCGTCGCGCTCCGGCGAGGTCGAGAGCATAGCCACCGGTGCGCCGATCAATTCTTCGATCCGGCGCACATATTTGATCGCCTGCGCCGGCAAATCGGCCCACCGCCGCGCGCCCACCGTGGTTTCGCTCCACCCTTCGAACATCTCGTAGACCGGCTCGACCCTGTTCTGCAGATGGGCGCTTGCCGGCAGATAATCGATCTCTTCGCCATCGAGTCTGTAGCCCGTGCAGATCGCGATCTCGTCCAGCCCGTCGAGCACGTCGAGCTTGGTAAGCGCAATGCCCGATATGCCGTTGATCGCCACGCTCTGGCGAACCAGCACGGCGTCGAACCAGCCGCAGCGCCGCTGCCGGCCGGTAACGGTGCCGAATTCATGGCCGCGCTCGCCCAGCGTCTGGCCGATCTCGTTCAGCTGCTCGGTCGGAAACGGCCCCTCGCCCACGCGCGTCGTATAGGCTTTCGTGATGCCGAGCACGTAATCGATGGCGTTCGGCCCGAGACCGGAGCCCGCCGCGGCCTGCCCGGCCACCACATTGGATGAGGTGACGAAGGGATAGGTGCCGTGGTCGACGTCCAGAAGGCTGCCTTGCGCGCCTTCGAACAGAATGCGCTCGCCAGCCCGTCTCTTGGCGTCCAGCACGCTCCAGACGCGGTCGATGAACGGTGCGATCACCGGTGTGACTTCCGCCAGTTCGTCAAGCAGCGTCTGCGCATCGATCTCGTCCACGCCGAGCCCGCGCCGCAGCGGGTTGTGATGGGCCAGAACACGCTCGATTTTCGACGGCAGAACGTCGGGGTTCAGGAGATCCAGCGCCTTGATCGAACGGCGGCCGACCTTGTCCTCGTAAGCCGGGCCGATGCCGCGGCCCGTCGTGCCGATCCGCGTGCCCTCGGCGGCGCGTTCCTCGCGCAGGCGGTCGAGTTCGCCATGCAGCGACAGGATGAGCGGCACGTTCTCCGCGATCTTCAGCACATCGGGTGTGATCGAAACGCCTTGCGCTTCCAGCCGACCGAGTTCGGCGATGAAGGCGCGCGGATCGAACACCACGCCATTGCCGATCACCGATAGTTTGCCGCGCACGACACCGGAGGGTAGCAGCGACAGCTTGTAGGACGTGCCGTCGATGACGAGCGTGTGCCCGGCATTGTGGCCGCCCTGGAAGCGAACGACGACATTGGCACGGTCGGAGAGCCAGTCGACGATCTTGCCCTTGCCCTCGTCGCCCCATTGGGACCCTACCACCACCACATTGGCCATTTGCTGCTCCGGCTCACGGTTTGAAATCGAGACAGCGGGTCCGGCCATGCGAACGCAATCCGACTGTCGGCAAACGCGCGCCTTATAGCGGGTGAATGCGGTCTTGCCGACCACCCCACCGACAAATTTGTAATAGCACTGCATGCCGGCAGCTGTTTCGGGGACACATCGACGCTTGCTTCGGCCGTCCATCGCGAAGTAGGCCAGCATTCATGCGCGCATCCAACCCGACCTCCCTGCCCATCAGCCCTGCCATCGCCGCCTACGGAATGCTGACGCTGACCACACTGTTCTGGGGTGCGAACGCCGTGGCGGGACGCATGGCGAGCGGGCACGTTTCGCCTGGCATGCTGACGATGCTGCGCTGGCTCGTCGCTCTCATTGTTCTACTGGCGATCAGCGGGCCGCGGCTTCGCGACGACTGGCCGAAGCTACGCCGTGCCCTGCCTCATCTCATGGTTCTTGGCAGTCTCGGTTTTGCGCTTTTCAATATCCTGCTTTATTCGGCGCTCAATTTCACCACCGCGATCAACGCAGCCATCGCCCAGGGTGGCATGCCGGTGGCAATCTTTCTGTTGAACTTTCTGATCTTTCGTATGCGACCGGGCATCCTTCAGATCGTCGGTCTGATTCTGGGCCTGTGCGGCGTCGCCATGGTCGCGGCGCAGGGCGATCCGGCCAATCTGGCGACCTTACAGATCAACCGCGGCGACGCCCTGCTGCTGCTGGCCGTGCTCGTCTATGCATCCTATACGGTGGCCTTGCGCTCCAAGCCTGCCGCGCTTCACTGGCAATCCACCATGACAGGCATGTCGGCAGGTGCGCTGATTGCCGCTATCCCTTACGCCTTCTGGGAAGCAGCGAACGGCGACCTCCTGATGCCGGACGCGACCGGCTGGGGCGTCGTCCTCTTCGCCGCGATCTTTCCGTCTATCTTCAGCCAGAGCCTCTATATTCGCGGCAACGAACTGATCGGCGGCAACCGCGCCGGCCTCTTCATCAATCTGGTGCCCATCTGGGGCACGCTACTGGCCGTGATCGTACTTGGCGAGACGTTCGAACTCTGGCAGGCCCTGTCGCTCGGCCTGATCTTCAGCGGCATCGCACTTGCCGAGCGGTTCAAACCGAAGACCTGATGAAAAAACGGCGGGCGCTGACGCCCGCCGCTTCGGTTTCCCATCAATGGAGGTGTCGCGCCTTAGCCCTCGACGTCGAAGGAAAGCGGTTTCGCGCGGATGATCTGCGGCTGTTCGGTCAGCTTCTTTATCACCTCATCGGACACCGGCCCGTCGACATAGAGAAGCGCGATGGCGTCGCCGCCCGCTTCCTTTCGGCCGAGCTGGAAATTGGCGATGTTGACGCCGCTCGCGCCGAGCGTGGTGCCCAGCGCGCCGATGAAGCCCGGCTTGTCGATATTGGTCGTGTACACCATGTGCCGCCCGATCTCCGCATCGATATTGATGCCCTTGATCTGGATGAAGCGCGGCTTGCCGTCGGAGAAGACGGTGCCGGCTACGGTGCGGGTCGTATCGTTCGCCTTGACGCGCAGCATGATATAGCCGTCGAAGACACCGCTCTTGTCGCGTCGGACTTCCGAAACGATGACGCCGCGTTCCTTGGCCAGAAGCGGCGCGGAGACCATGTTCGCTTCCGGCATCTGCGGCCGCATCAGCCCCGAAATGGCGGCGGACACCAGCGCGCGGGTGTTCATTTCGGCCGTGGCGCCATCGAAGATGATCTCCACTTCGCGGATCGGCGAATCGGTGACCTGGCCGACGAAAGAGCCCAGCATTTCCGCCAGTTTGACGAAGGGCTTCAGAACCGGCGCTTCCTCCGCCGAGATGGACGGCATGTTGATGGCGTTGGTAACGGCGCCTGTGTTCAGATAATCGCTCATCTGCTCGGCGACCTGCAGCGCAACGTTTTCCTGGGCCTCGCTGGTGGAAGCTCCGAGATGCGGCGTGCAGACCACGTTGTCCATGCCGAACAGCGGGTTCTCCTTGGCCGGCTCCTCCTCGAACACGTCGAGGCCGGCTCCGGCGACCTTGCCGCTCTTCAGCGCTTCGACGAGATCGCTTTCGACGATCAAGCCGCCGCGGGCGCAATTGATGATGCGAACGCCGTCCTTCATCTTGGCGAAGGCCGCCGCGTCGATGATCGCGCGGGTCTTGTCGGTCAGCGGCGTATGCAGCGTGATGAAGTCGGCCCGGGCGAACAGCTCGTCCAGTTCGACTTTCCTGACGCCGATCTGCGTGGCGCGCTCCTGGGTCAGGAACGGGTCGAAGGCGACGACATTCATCTTCAGCCCGATGGCGCGGGACGCGACGATCGATCCGATATTGCCCGCGCCGATGATGCCGAGCGTCTTGCCGGTGATTTCCACGCCCATGAACTTGCTCTTCTCCCACTTGCCGGCATGGGTGCTTTCATTGGCTTGCGGGATCTGGCGGGCGAGAGCGAACATCATGGCGATGGCATGTTCGGCGGTCGTGATGGAATTGCCGAAGGGCGTGTTCATCACGATGATGCCCTTGCGAGAAGCGGCCGGGATATCGACATTGTCGACGCCGATGCCGGCGCGGCCGATCACCTTCAGATTGGTCGCCTTTTCGATCAGCTTTTCGGTCGCTTTCGTCGCCGAGCGGATCGCCAGCCCGTCATAGTTGCCGATGATCTCGGCCAGCTTTTCCTTGTCCTTGCCGACATCGGGCTGGAAGTCGACATCGATGCCCTTGTCCTTGAATATCTGGACGGCGGCGTTGGAAAGCTTGTCGGAAATAAGAACGCGCGGCGCCATGGTCCTGGCCTCCTGCTGATACGGGCTCAGGGCCCGAAATTCGATTTAGGGGATGGAAGCGAGCGGCACGGCGCCGCCCGCCGAAATTGGGATGCCGCTCAGCCGAGCGACTTCTTCTGTGTCTCGAACGCGTAGGCCAGCCAGGGTATGAGCGCTTCGAGATCGGCCGTTTCGACCGTTGCGCCTGCCCAGATGCGAAGACCTGCCGGCGCATCGCGATAGGCGCCGATATCGTAGGCGACGCCCTCCTTGTCGAGCTGGCCGACCAGCGCTTTTGCAAAGGCCTCCTGACCGTCCGCATCGAGCGCGAGCACATCCGGATCGGTGATCGTCAGGCAGACCGACGTGTTGGAGCGGGTCGCCGGGTCCTTGGCCAGATTGCCGATCCAGTCATTCTTATCGACGAAATCCCAAAGCACTTGGGCATTGGCATCGGCACGCCCGATCAGGCCGGACAGGCCGCCGACCGATTTGGCCCATTCCAGCGCATCGATATAATCTTCCACGCAGAGCATGGAGGGCGTGTTGATCGTCTCGCCCTTGAAGACGCCTTCGATCAGCTTGCCGCCCTTCGTCAGACGGAAGATTTTCGGTAGGGCGCGATCGGGCGTATAACTTTCGAGCCGTTCGACGGCGCGCGGTCCAAGAATAATGACGCCGTGGGCCCCTTCGCCGCCCAGCACCTTCTGCCAGGAGAACGTTACCACGTCGAGCTTGTCGAAGGGCAGATCCTGGGCGAAGGCGGCCGAGGTCGCGTCGCAAATGGTCAGACCGCCACGATCCTCGGGAATGAAATCGCCATTGGGCACCCGAACGCCAGACGTCGTGCCGTTCCACGTGAAGATGACGTCGCGGTCGAAATCGACCTCGCCGAGATCGGCCAGTTCGCCATAGGGCGCTTCGATCTTGCGAGCATCGTTGAGCTTGAGTTGCTTGAGCACATCGGTGACCCAGCCGGAGCCGAAGCTCTCCCAGGCCACGACATCGACGCCGCGCTGGCCGAGCATGGTCCACATCGCCATTTCCACCGCGCCGGTGTCGGAACCGGGCACAATGCCGATGCGATGCGTATCGGGCACCTGCAGAACATCACGCGTCAGATCGATCGCGTGTTGCAAACGGGTCTTGCCGGGTTTGGAGCGGTGGGACCGGCCAAGAAGGGCGTCGGTCAGGGCTTCGAGGGTCCATCCAGGGCGCTTGGCGCAGGGGCCGGACGAAAAGTAGGGGCGAGCCGGGCGCGTGGCCGGCTTGGTATTATCTGTCATCGATGTCTCCTATCCTCACAGATAGAGCGTCCCTCGTTGGGGAGGGATGGCCCGCAGCCGCCTTAGAAGCTGCGAGGGCTTCCGTCAAGGAAAACCGCCCGGTCCTTTCGAACCGGGCGGCCTGAGACGGATATCGGAGGACCGGGTTACAGGTCCAGACGCAGGCCGAGACGAATCTGGTGCTGCATGGTGCTGTCTTCGAACTTCACATCGTCGCCATCGCGGACCGCCTGTTTGGCGCCCGGAATACCGAACAGGCGATAACCGAGATCGAGCTTCAGCCTGTCCGTCAGATCGTAGGATGCGCCTGCGCTAAGCTGATAGGCAAACTTGAACTCCCGCTCCCGTTCGTCATTGTAGAGCGTGCCGGGAAACGAGCATGTGCGGGTGCCGGCACTGGTGCATTCGGTTTCGGTCTTCACGCCGTAATCGGTGTAGGCGATGCCTGCACCCGCACCGACATAGGGGGTGATGCGAGCAAAGGTGCCGAAGTCGAAAAAGCCGCTGACCAGAAACGACCATGCATGCGAGCCGCCATCCCTTTCGACGAAGCACGGCACCGTTGTCGATCCTGGAATCGCCGTGTCCGTCCCTGGACAAAGAGCGGAGGTCGGATCGGTGTCGAAATCGCCGAGACCCGTATAGCCAAGTTCACCTTCCATCCGGAAGAGATCGTTGAAATAGTAGCCAGCGGCGATGGAACCGCTGATCGAGCCGATCGAATTGTAGGATGTCGAATCGCTACTGCTGAACGTCTCCGGAATATTCATGATATCTACGCCCAGATCGCCGCGAATGTACCACTGCGTCTTTGTTTCGACAGGCACATACTCTTCCATTTCCGGAAAAGCGGCCTCTTCCACCAATGGCGGATTGTAGTCGTAATCGGCAGCATGGGCGCCGGCTCCGCCGAGTAGCGAAGCGATGGCGGACAAGGCGATAGGCAAGTGACGCATGATGACTGACTCCGGATCAGACGGCGTAGTGAATCGCCGCTCCTTGATTATCAGCCATTGTTAACCATCGCGGTTAAAGCACGGTTAAGCATAGCGGCCCGGTATGGTTCGGTAGACATGCGCCGACGAAAAAGGCCGCCCCGATGGGCGACCTCTCAAATCGGCTGATGCCGGATCTTTACTTGTAGATCGGCGGTGGTGCGGGCGGCAGCGGCGCGGGCGGCAGGTAAGCCGTTTCGCAGCGTGGGTTGGCGCCGCCGAAATTGTAACGAAGGCCGGCTTTGACTTCGTGGATCTGGAACCCGTCATCATAGCCCGGTCCGGTGCCCGTTCCGCCGGAGGCGGCATATTCGAACATGCGCCCACCTTCGATATCGAGGTAGCGGTAGCCGATATCGGCTTCCAGGTTTTCGGTCAGGCAGTAGGACGCGCCGGCCATGAGCTGCCAGGCAAAGCGCCATTCCGAATTGCCCTCATGTTCGACCACGACCGTGCCATCATCGTTGATGAGCTTGTCCCATTTGACGTAGGCCCCGCCGATGCCACCGCCGACATAGGGCGTGATGCCGTGATAGGTGCCGAGATCGACATAGGCATTCGCCATGGCGGTAATGATGCTGACTTCCGACTTGTCATCGGAGGTACAGGCCACCGCGCCGCCGCAGATGCCGGAGGTCGAGCCGCGGAACTCGGATTTGAAGAGGTAGTCGACGCCCAGCTCGGCGCGGAAATACTTTCCGATATTGGCGCCGATGCCGACACCTACATCGTAGGTCTCGTCCAGATCCTTCGTATCAAAACCGCCCGTTCCCGGCGCGGTCACACCGCCGCCCGGCCCGTAGGTGATATATTCGATGTCGCCCACTTCGTTCTTGAGCGCATAGCTGACATCGCCACGGATATACCAGCTGCCGAAACCGTGTTTAACGGGCGCCGGCGCATAGGAGATCGGCGCCGGCTCCACGATGACTTCGGGCTCGGGAACGTAGATGTCAGCCGCCAGAACCGTGCTGCTATAGGCGGCCGATGACAGCAGCACCGCACCGGCTATGGCCATCGAAGAGCGTTTCATGATCGTACCTCACAAGATGCCGCCTTGCGACGCGGCCTATTCCATTCGGGAACACTATGAACGGCAATCGTTAATTGCCGCTTAAGCCTAAAAAGTAAGGTAAAGATCGTCGCAATTCTTAAACGACAAAGACCCGCGGAGCTGATCGGCGGGTCTTCGCAAGAACAGTTTTTATGATGGATCAGGCGGCGCGGTCTATCACATCGATGAGTTCGTCGACGACCATCGTGACGAGATGGGTATCGTCGCCTTCGGCCATCACCCGGATCAGCGGTTCTGTGCCGGACGGGCGAATAACGAGCCGTCCGCCTTCTCCAAGCCGCCCTCTGGCCGATTCGATGGCGGTTTTGACCTCGTCCTCCTCCAGCGGCGCACCGGAGGTGTAGCGCACATTACGCAGCAATTGCGGCACCGGCTCGAAGCAGTCGAGCACCTCGCTGGCAGGCTTCTGCGCGTTCTTGATACAGGCCAGAACCTGAAGCCCCGTGATCAGCCCGTCGCCGGTGGTGCCGTAATCGGTCAGAACCACATGGCCGGACTGTTCGCCGCCAATATTGAATCCATTGGCGCGCATATGCTCCACCACATAGCGGTCGCCGACCTTGGTCCGCGCCAGGGACAGGCCCAGTGCGCCGAGATGCCGCTCAAAACCGAGATTGCTCATCACGGTGGCGACCACGCCACCACCCATCAGGCGGCCGGCTTTCTGCCAGCTTTCCGCGATCAGCGCCATGATCTGGTCGCCGTCGATCTCCCTGCCCTTCTCGTCGACGATAACGATCCGGTCGGCATCGCCATCGAGCGCAATACCGATGTCGGCCCGCACTTCATGGACTTTTCGAGCCAGCGCGCCCGGGCTGGTCGATCCGCATTCATCATTGATGTTCCGGCCATCGGGGCTGACGCCAAGCGCCACCACATCGGCGCCAAGCTCCCAGAGAACATCGGGCGCCACGCGATAGGCCGCGCCATTGGCGCAGTCGACCACGACACGCAGACCGCTCAAATTCATGGAACGGGGCAGTGAGCGCTTGGCGTGTTCAATGTAGCGATCCTGAACGCCGTCCAGGCGCTTGGCCTTGCCGATCGCATCGCTGTCCGCCAGCCGGCGCGACAGATCCTCTTCCATCAGCCCTTCGATCTTCATCTCGATTTCGTCGGAGAGCTTGTAGCCGTCCGGGCCGAACAGTTTGATGCCATTGTCGAAATAAGGATTGTGCGAGGCGCTTAGCATCACGCCGATATCGGCTCGCATGGAGCGCACCAGCATGGCGACCGCCGGTGTCGGAATGGGACCGAGAAGAAACACATCGACGCCGGCAGCGCAGAACCCGGCGACGAGCGCGTTTTCCAGCATATAGCCGGAAAGCCGCGTATCCTTGCCGATCACGACACAATGCTTGTGGCGGCCGTTCTTGAAGGCCACACCTGCCGCCATGCCCACCTTCATGGCCACCTCTGCGGTCATCTTCCCGCGATTGGCGCGCCCGCGAATACCGTCAGTGCCGAAATAACGCCTGCTCATATGTCTTCCTTCGCTGATGCGCTCTTATGCAGCATTTGCGCGGCAAGTTTGCATCAAGATAATTGTCACCGCGTTACCGATGCGGCGCATGTCCCCGCATTGGTTAAGGAAAACGAAAAAGCGGACGGTTGCGGCAAAGACGTGGCGGGGCTGGGAGAGGCGCCGGCGAAGGAATTGTTTCCGCTGCCGCGTTGCATAGGCGCAACAGGAGGCGGGAAGGAAAAACCCCGCCTTGCCCTTCGGCAAAGCGGGGTCGGTCTTGCGAAACCGCCTGAAGATCAGCCCTGGGGCTGCGGCTCCAGCCCACCATCCGACTCGTCGGGGCGCGGACGGCCTGCCGTTGGCACCGACGAACCACGCGATGGCGGCGTATCGTCGCCGGCATCGCGCGAGGGCTTATGCCCGGCGATGATCTGCTTGATCTCTTCACCGGTCAGCGTCTCATATTCGAGCAACCCTTCGGCCAGGGCGATCCAGCCATCGTGCTCGTCGGTAAGGATGCGGCGAGCCTCGGAGTACGCATCGTCGATGAGCTTGCGCACTTCCGCATCGATCACACGAGCCGTTTCTTCGGAGATGTTCTTGCTCTGCGTCACCGAGTGACCGAGGAACACTTCCTGCTCGTTCTCGCCATAGGCGACTTGGCCGAGCTTGTCGGAAAAGCCCCATTGCGTGATCATCGCGCGCGCCAGCTTCGTCGCCTGTTCGATGTCGGAAGCCGCGCCGGAGGTAATGTTCTCCTTGCCGAACTTGATCTCTTCGGCGACGCGCCCGCCCATCATGATCGCCAGACGGCTGACCATATATTTGTAGCTCATCGAATAGCGGTCGCCTTCCGGCAACTGCATCACCATGCCGAGCGCCCGGCCACGCGGAATGATGGTCGCCTTGTGAACCGGATCGGCCGACGGCACCTTGAGCGCAACGATGGCGTGACCCGCCTCGTGATAGGCGGTCAGTTCCTTCTCGGCCTGCGTCATTGCCGAGGAGCGGCGCTCCGCGCCCATCATCACCTTGTCCTTGGCGTCCTCGAACTCGGCCATGGTGACGAGGCGCTTGTTGCGCCGCGCCGCCATCAGCGCCGCCTCGTTGACGAGATTGGCAAGATCGGCGCCGGAGAAGCCCGGCGTACCGCGCGCCAGCACCTTCAGATCGACATTGGGCGCCAGCGGCACATTGCGCACATGCACCTTCAGAATGCGCTCACGACCGGCAATATCAGGGTTCGGCACTACGACCTGGCGGTCGAAGCGGCCCGGACGGAGTAGAGCAGGGTCCAGCACGTCAGGCCGGTTGGTCGCGGCGATCAGAATGATCGATTCGGTCGATTCGAAGCCGTCCATTTCGACCAGAAGCTGGTTCAGCGTCTGCTCGCGCTCGTCATTGCCGCCGCCAAGACCGGCGCCGCGATGGCGACCCACCGCGTCGATCTCGTCGATGAAGATGATGCAGGGGCTGTTCTTCTTGGCCTGCTCGAACATGTCGCGGACACGGCTGGCGCCCACACCGACGAACATTTCCACGAAGTCGGAACCCGAAATGGTGAAGAACGGCACACCCGCCTCACCCGCAACGGCGCGGGCCAGAAGCGTCTTACCCGTACCGGGAGGGCCGACCAGCAGCACACCCTTCGGGATCTTGCCGCCGAGGCGCTGGAACTTCTGCGGATCGCGCAGGAACTCCACGATCTCTTCCAGATCTTCCTTGGCTTCCTCCACACCGGCGACGTCCTGGAAAGTCACGCGGCCGTGCGCTTCGGTCAGCAGCTTGGCCTTGGATTTGCCGAACCCCATCGCCCGACCGGAGCCCGACTGCATCTGGCGCATGAAGAAGATCCACACGCCGAGAATCAGGATCATCGGCAGCCAGGACAGGAAATAGCCAAGAATGGAATTGGAGCCGTCGCTTTCCGGACGCGCCTGAATCTCCACATTCTGCTGCTCCAGCCGTTCCACCAGCCCTTCATCGCCAGGCGAATAGGTCTGGAAGCCGGTGGCGTTGTCGCTGTATTTGCCGGTGATGCGGTTGCCGCTGATGGTGACGGATTCCACCTGGCCATTGTCGACCGCCTTAATGAATTCCGAATAGGCGACTTCACTGCCGCCGGTCCGCTGCTGCGGCGACTGAAAGAGATTGAACAATGCCACGAGCAGAACGGCGATGATCGCCCAAAGCACGAAATTCCGATAGTTTGGATTCATGATCGATCCAGTTTTGAGAAGCCAGACACGCAAAGTCTGCATGCCAATCTAAGCCAAGATAGGGATGCGGACGCCCCGTGCCAAGCGATGGAACGCCTCAATCGCCGATGTCATGAAGGAATAATTGCGGCGGTTCGGGCGTGGGTGGCGTCCGGCACAGCCGTTCGATCTGTCGCGCGGTCGCAAGATCGTGGACGGGAACCGCCGACTCAAACGGGTGGGGCGCATAGTCTGCTGGCGCGGAAGCCAGGTTTTGTACGGCGCGAGCGGCATATTGCCGGCGGTGCTCCCGTCGGATCAGCAGGCCCTCATCGCTGCGTTCGATGACGCATCGCGCCAGGCTGGCCCGGCGGCTTTTCGACAATTGGCGAAGCATGGCATGCGTCGCCGGGCCGGAGGGGCGGTATTCGATCTGCCCGGCGAAGGCCAGCACCACGCGAAGTGCCTCCACACCTACCTCATAGGCTTCGTCCGCTGCGTATTCGTGGCGCACTGCCAGAGTTTGTGGTGCGACCCAGTCCACATGATCGGCAATGAAGGAACCAACCGCCCGGTCCAGCATCCGGCGCGTTTCGCCATGGCGCTCGGCATCGCCGGGTTTTGCTTCCGCAACAGTAATATCTTGGTCTTGTCGAAGGCGGATACGCTCGAAGCGACGGTCGTCATTGGACGGGTCGTTACGGTAGTTCAGCCCGCTCGCATCCAGCCATTGCCGCAGAGAGCGTCCGCTTTCGCCGAGGAACGGTCGCCACACCCACGCCCCGCCCGAACCGGCCCGCCAGTAGATCGCATCGGCCATACCGGACAGTCCAAGCCGGGACGATGGATCCCGCCGCGCCCGCATCGCTACGGTTTCGTTCTGATCGTCCGCCGTGTGAGCGATGAGAATGGTCGCGTTGAGAGGGGCGGCCAGATCGCTCAGAAGGCGATAGCGCGCATGGCGCGCCGCGGCCTGAAGGCCGGTTTGTGGTTTGGCGCCCGACCAGCGAAGCGTTCTATGCGGAAGGCCGAGCATATGGCAGGTCTCCGCCACGAAGAGCGCTTCATCCGCACTTCCCGCTCGCAAACCATGATCGACCGTCGCAACGCCGAGCCGCGCCGTCTCACCCGTCGCTATCAAGGCGCGATGAACGAGGTGCAGCATCGCCATGCTGTCGCCGCCGCTGGAAACGGCCAGCAGGAGCGGCCCGGTCGCCGGCAACGCAAAAGAAAACGACGCCGTGGCGGCGGCCAGGGCGTCGGGACAGGGTTCGGCGGAGGGAGACCGCGTCAGCACGAAGCGCTGGCCTCCTCCTGTTTCAGGCGCAGACGAAACGCATCCGACATATCGGGGTAGCGGTCTGGAATGGCGTGCAGCGTTTCGCAGGCAACATCCCTTTGGCCCATGGCGGCGAGCGTGACACCGAGCTTGAGCATCATGTCCGGCGCCTTGTCACTGTCCGCATGGGTCTTCGTGCCATCCAGGAAAACCTCGACCGCATCGGCATAGCGCTCCTGCCCGCGCAGACTTTCGCCCAACCAGAACTGCGCGTCGGCGGCCTGCGGATCGTCGGGATATTGCTCGCCAAAACGGCGAAAGCCGGATTCGGCGCTGGCGTAGTCGCCCGCCAATACGCGTTGATAGGCTTCGCTGTAGATAGCCGAGGGGGTCGCGCCTTCCGCCGGCAGAGACGCAACCATGGTGTCATCGGTCTGTCCGGGATCATTCAGGGAGGCGCGGATATTGCCCATATCGTCGAGCGTCAGATTGCCGAGATCGCGCGGCTGCGCCCCAAGTTCCGCAGACGAGCCGTCCACCGATACGTCGCGCGGAGAATGCTCCACGGCATCCATTGGAACTTCGTCGCCGAGTTCGGCGCGCGCTTCCTCGGCCGGCGACAGGGTCGTCGGTGCGGCCGGCGCGGCTTCAGCCTTCGCCGGTGCTTCGGTTTCCAGCGCGCCGGACTGGCCATCGCCCTGCGCGGGCGAGTTGCCTTCCATCTGATCGAGCCGGAACTGCATATCCTCCAACTGCTTGCGGATCTGCTCCTGCAATTGAAGGATCTGGAAATTCAGGTCCTCCACCGTTCCGTTGAGGCGCCGCACCTGCTCTTCCAGTTGCGCAACGCGCGGATCGGTTGCCTGAACCATCTGAACCGAAGGCTGCTCTTCCACTTTGTCACGCTTGAAGATGGAAAACGGTCCTGCCATCGCCGAGCCGAGCGGAAGTGAGACGGCCACCGTCAGGAGCGCCACGCGCAGAAGACCGATTTTGGCCAAAGCCATGATCATCGTTCCTTGATTGCCATCGTTTGCATTCGGCGGGACCGCGTCGACCGCCCCTTGCCGTTGACCTCGATTAAGCAAAGCACTTGGCCGAAAATACGGACGGACGAAGGATCGTCCGCCATTGTTGCAATTTCGTCACGGGCGCACGGGCAAGCCCACCAACCGCGACGATCCTATTTCAGGACCGTGACGGCGCGGCGGTTCTGCGACCAGCACGAAATGTCGTCGCAGACGGCTACCGGTCGCTCCTTGCCGTAGGACACGGTGCCGATCCGGTTGCTGGAAACGCCCCGACTGACCAGGAAGTCGCGGGCGGCGGCGGCGCGCCGTGCGCCAAGCCCGATATTGAACTCCCGCGTGCCACGCTCGTCGGCATGGCCTTCGACCGTGATCGAATAGTTCGGATACTGACCGAGCCACTGCGCCTGCTTGGCGAGCGTCTGCTGCGCATCGGCGCGAATGACAGAGCTGTTGGTATCGAAGAAGATACGGTCGCCGACATTGACCGTGAAGTCCTGGGACGTGCCCGGTTGAGCGCTCCCGGCCCCGTTGAGACCGAGATCGGCCGGCGAATTCGGCACGTTCTTCTTCGAAGCACAGCCGGTCAGCGCAAGCGCGCCGACAAGTGCGATCATGGCCGGATTACGAGAAAGTTCGATGAGACGACGCATGGTCGCTACCCCTTGATATGCGGTGGCCGCAGCCCCTCTGGTTCCAGATCGGACGGCCGGCGAATCTGGCATGACCTGCCATCTTCACCAGCCCTCCTTGTTTCGGCAGGCCGCGCGGCGAGAATGCCGGCGGCGCTTTGGTGGCGGCTCGAACCTTGCCTAAGCGTTCGATCCGCCCTGTCCCTCCTCAGTCGAGCCTGGGCGACCAGGCCGGGTCCGACGCAAAATTGGGCGTCGGAATGGCCTGTTCGTTGCGGCCCGTCAGATCGATCGAGCGCAGTTTCGGTCCGCCGCCCGCTTCTTCTCTGAAAAACATGATGACCCGTCCGTTCGGCGCCCAGGTGGGCCCTTCCACCAGGTAGCCAGACGTCAGGATACGCTCGCCCGAACCGTCCGGCTTCATCACACCGATGGCGAACTCGCTACCGGTCTGCTTGGTGAAGGCGATCAGATCGCCGCGCGGGCTCCAGACCGGTGTCGAATAGCTGCCATTGCCGAAGCTGATGCGCGTCTGGCCGGAGCCGTCGGCATTCATCTTGTAGATCTGGGACGGCCCGCCCCGATCCGAGGTGAAGACGATCTGGCCGGCTTCCGGCGAATAGGAGGGCGAAGTGTCAATGGCATTGGTGTCGGTCAGCCGTTGCATGGTGCGACTGGAAAGATCCATCGTGAAGACGTCGGAATTGCCGTCCTGCCGACCGATGCTCATCACAACCTTGCTGCCGTCGGGAGAGAAGCGCGGCGCAAAACTCATGCCCGGAATATTGCCGATCAGTTCGCGCTGCCCCGTCTCCAGCTGCAGCAGATAGACGCGCGGCTGACCATCCGCATAGGACATATACGTCACCTCCTGACGGTTCGGCGAAAAGCGCGGCGTCAGAACGATCTGCCCGCCCTTGGTCAGATAGCGAAGATTGGCGCCGTCCTGATCCATGATGGCGAGGCGCTTGATCCGCTTGTCTTCCGGTCCGCTCTCGTCGACGAAGACAACGCGCGTGTCGAAATAGCCCTCTTCGCCCGTCAGCGCCTTGTAGATCGTATCGGCGATGATATGGGCGACGCGCCGCCAGTTCTCCGGCGTTGTGAAGAACTGCTCGCCGATGATCTGCGACTGGCCGTAGGTGTCCCAGAGGCGGAACTCGGCGCGCAACCGCCCGCCATCCGGCACGATGCGACCCGTAACGAGGGCCTGCGCATCGATGGCCGTCCAGTCCTGGAAACGCGGCGACTGATCGGGGTTGTCGATCTGCTGGATGAACGCGGCGCTGTCGATCGGCCGGAACAGTCCTGAGCGAGCCAGGTCGGCGGCGATCACTTCGCTCACCTGCTTGCCCAGCCCGTCTTCGCTGAGAAAATCGGTGATCGCAATCGGCAACGGCTCCACCGTGCCGCGATTGACGTCGATCTCGACGACGGCCTGCGCCGGCAGGACGAGCCACAGACCGGCCGCGGCGGCCAGGCCAGTGCGCGTAAGAAGGCGAAAAAATCGGTTCATCATAAAGAGTATGAGGTCCTTTGGCGGCTTAGAAGAACATGTCGCGGGGATCGAAATTGACGATCACCTCGCGCCAGGTCTCATATTTTCCTTCGGGTACGCGAAGGCCTTGTATATTGCATTTCTGAATGGCGCGCACCGCGCTGCGGTCGAATTGCGGATTGCCTGACGATTTCGTGACGCGCGGCTGCCCTTCCAGTTTTCCATTCTGATCCAGCGAGAATGTGACCGAGACGAGCAGACTGTCCGCTTCGACAATGCCCGCATCGATGCTCCAGCAGCCGCCGAGCTGATCGCGCAGCGCCGCCATCTCGGACGCCGAGAGCTTGGGCGCATTGGTGCGGCTGGCGCCTGCGCCGGCAGTCTTCGTGCTGGCCCGCGCGCCCCCGCCCTTCTCATCCTGCTTGTTGATGAGGGCTTTTATATCGTCTTCCAACGCCTTGGCCTCGGCCAGTTTCTTGGCTTCTGCCTCGGCCTTCCGCTTGGCTTCGGCTTCGGCAAGTTCGCGCTTCTTGCGCTCCTCTTCCTCGACCGCCTTGCGCTTTTCCTCTTCGGCTTTCTTCTTGGCCTCTTCAGCCTGCCGCTGCTCTTCCTGCTGCTGGCGCTCCTGCTCGGCCTTTTTCAGCAGTTCCGCCACCGGATCGATTTCGGGTTCGGTCTTGGGCTCCGCCTTCTCTTCCTTTTCGGGTTCCGGCTCCGGTTCGGCCTTGGCGACTTCGACCGGCTTTTCCTTCGGTTCCGGCCGCGCCATGGGCAGAGGCGGCGCGGCAGCGGCCGAGCTTTCGACCTTGCGTTCGGACGGCAGAGCGCTCGGCGCATTGTCCAGATCGGCGACATTCGATCCGACATTCACCGCATCGGTGCGCAACTCATCGGCCTCGACTTTTTCGGGTGCCGGCGGCTCTTCCTTGTCGGCGCGCCGTTCGCCTTTGACAAGCTGGTTGAGTTCGGTCTCGGAGATGGCCGTCACCGCAATAGCCTCATCGATCTCGAACGGCTTGGGCGAGGAAAGCGAAATGACCGCAAACCCCAGCACGCCGAGATGAAGAAGAACAGAACTGGCAAGACCCGTCTTCATGAGATGGCGTCAGCCGTCCTCCTGAACCGTGACCAGGCCCACATTGTTGAACCCGCCGGACTGAATGCGGGCCATCACCCGCATCACACTGCCATAGTCGATGTCCCTGTCGCCGCGCACGAAGATGCGCGCGTCGCCCTTGGCGTCCTTGATAGCCTGCAGTTTCGGCACGACCTCGTCGAGCTGAAGTTCGGTCTCCTGCAAGAAGATGCGCCCCTCGCCATCGACCGAGACGACCAGCGGCTCCGTGTCGCTGTTCATCGGCGCGGCGTCGGTATCGGGAAGATCGACGGGCACGCCGACTGTCATCAGCGGCGCCGCAACCATGAAGATGATCAGCAGCACCAGCATCACGTCGACGAGGGGCGTCACGTTGATTTCCGAAATGACGCCGGTTCGCGAGCGCCGCCGGCGTCCACGCCGACCCGCACTTGCATTTGCCGAAGGAGCGCCCATTGCCATGATCCGCCCCTTACGCTGCCGCCTGAGGGGCGCTGCGATTGGCTGCGGAACGTTCGTCGATCTGGCGCGACAGAATGGCGGAAAACTCGTCGGCGAAGCCTTCCATCCGGCCGCCCAGCTTGTTCGCGTCTCCCGACAGCTTGTTATAGGCCATCACGGCGGGAATGGCCGCGACGAGACCGATGGCGGTGGCGAGCAGCGCCTCGGCAATGCCCGGCGCGACAACCGCAAGCGATGTCTGTTTCGAAGCGGCGATCGCCTGGAACGAGGTCATGATGCCGACCACCGTGCCGAAAAGACCGATAAAGGGCGCAGCCGACCCGATGGTCGCCAGGAAGCCGAGCCGGCTCTCAAGCCCCTCCATCTCCCGGGCCAGCGCCAGATCCATCGATTTGTCGATACGGCTCTGAAGGGGCGCGGCACTGCGCGCGCCGCGCTCGAAACTCTTCTTCCACTCGCGCATGGCCGAGACGAAAATAGCCGCCATGCCCGAATTGCGACGGTCGGACAGGGTGCGGTACAGCTCTTCCAGCGACTGACCCGACCAGAAATTGTCTTCGAAACGGTCCAGCGCCGCGCGCATGCGGCGGAAGGAGAGGCTTTTCTCGATGATGATCGCCCAGGTCCAGACCGAAGCCAGGATCAAACCGATCATCACCAGCTTGACCACCCATCCGGCCTGCATGAAGAGGTCGATCAGCGAAATATCGCCACCCGGTGCGGCCAATGCCACCTGTTCCATGATTAACGTTCCCCTGAAGGTTCGGACAGCACGCCGGCGGTCATCGCCTGAGATGAAAGAAACGCCAGATGTCCGTTTTTTGGCTTTTCCCGTGTAATTTTGGCGAATGGAAGGCGTTTGACTTCTCTTCGCTCATCAAAAACAGGGTTAACGCACCGTAGTTAATGGCGCGTTAGGATTCCGTGTCCGAAATATGGCATTCACGTCTGGATTGCAGACCCTGCCGTTGCGGCAAACGCATCGCGCCAATCCCGCGGCAGACGACGAGGTTTTCCCGCCCGGTCGATGATCGCAGCGTGCACCTTCGCCGCGATCAGAATCGAGTCTCCCCGAACGATTCGCTGTTCCATCGTAACACGCGCTCCCGACAAAGCGGCGATCGCGGTCTGGACCGTCAGCACGTCGTCGATCTTCGCCGAAGCCCGGAAATCGATTTCCATGCGGCGAACGACCCACACCAGTGCTTCGTCCTCGGGCCGCGCCAGCAATTCGGTGTGGTGGATGTCGTGCAGTCGCAGGAAGTCCGAGCGGCCGCGCTCCAGAAATTCCAGATAGCGGGCATGGTAGACCACACCGGAGAAATCGGTATCGGCGTAGTAGACCCGCGCCGGCAGATGGTGAACGCCGCCCTCGATCCAACCGGCCAGAGCGTCCCGCTCTGCGTCCAATGGCGCCGCCGCCGATTCATCATGATGTGCCATCGCGCTTTTCCTTCCACGCTCCTTGCTGCAGAGTTCAGCCGATCCCTCAAGCTGGAGCCGTCCCAGATGGCATTTCATTTCACGCGGCTCAAGGTCGTTTGGCATATCGGGCTGATCGTCGCCCTACTGCTCTCTATGGCGCTGCCGTCGCTTGCCGGCGGATTTCGCCCCGGGCGCGGCCTCAACATGGACATCTGGGTGCTCTGGCCGGCGGAGGAGAAGTGGGGCGATCCGTCGACCATGCTGCCCTTCCCCGAATGGCGGCAACATGTCACCGACGACCAGCTTGCTATGGTCCGCGACGCAGGCATCGACACGATCCGGATGCCGGTCGATCCGCGCCCCTTCCTTTCGCCGCGCGCCTCGGATCTGCAGGAGCAGCTGCGCGCTTCCGTCATCGCCAGCGCGAAAAAGCTGACCGGCATGGGTTTCAGGGTCGTTTTCGACCTGCATCTGATACCGGACGGGCAGACGCCGCACGGCCTCTTCACCGATGAACAGCGCTGGGCCGACTATCTGGCGCTCGTCGGCGATTTCGCCGGCCGCCTGGCGCGCTTCGAGACGAATGCCATCGCCTTCGAGCCGATCAACGAGCCGCCGACCGAATGCGACCTGGCCGCCGCGCCGGACTGGCAGCGCCGCATGGAAGCGCTTTATGGCGCGATCCGCGCCAAGGCGCCCGATCTGACCGTCATCGCCACCGGGGGTTGCATGAGCCATGCCGACGGACTCGCCGCGCTCGATCCCACCCCGTTCGACGACGACACGCTCTTCACCTTCCACTCCTACGCCCCCTTCCTGCTGACCCACCAGGGCGCGGGCTGGGCGGGCGACGTCGCGCCGCACGTCACGGGACTGCCCTTCCCGACCTATGACGAGAACGAGGAGCGTGCCCGGAACGGTCTTGCAGAAACGCTTCGTCGGGTTCGCACCGATGCGCCTTTCCTGCGACGCGCCGGTATCGCCGCCTATATCGAGGAGGAGTTCGCCAAGATCGATACGCGGGACGAACTCGTCCTCGACATGGTGACGCCCTTCGCGACCGTATCCCGATGGGCCGAGCAGCATAGCATCGCGGCGGACCGCATCTTCTTGGGCGAGTTTGGCATGATCCGTCAGGAATATGACAGACCGGATAGCACCGATCCCGCCAACCGTGCGGCCTACTACAGCCGGACCATCGAACTGGCCGAGCGCTACGGTTTCGGCTGGGCGATGTGGGGCTGGGGCGGCGCCTTCGGCATCGTCACCGCCTTTGGCGACGAACCGGCCGAGCCGAACGTTCTGAACACCGTCCGCAACCTGCCGCCGGACGAACGCTGACTCTTCCGCTTTTCCGGACTTGGCTCAGCCCGTCGCCGCCTGGCCGCCTAGTTCGAGCAGCACGATTTCCGGCGCCATGCCGATGCGGATGGGCAGGATGGAGCAGCCGACGCCGCCGGTGATCAGCAGGTCGCGCCTATTATCGCGATAATGGCCGTAGCGATAATCGAGATGTTTGCGGATGCGCGGCACGACGGGCGCCCAGCCGAACGGCACGATCTGCCCGCCATGCGTATGGCCGGAGAGGATCAGGCTGACGCGCGCCGGCACATCCGGGAAGATGTCGGGCTCGTGCGCCATCAGCAGCACCGGCGCGCCATCGTCGGCGATCTGCGCCATCGTGCCGGGCAGATCGTCGCGCGCGACGCGCCGCGAAATGCCGTCGACCGTCCCGATGTAGCTGCCCATCTGATCGCCGAGCCCGGCCAGCCAGAACGCGCCATCCGCCGTCTCGATCCGCCGCGCATCGTTTTCATAAACCGCGATCCCGGCATCCTGCAGCGCCTGGCGCGCCGTCGAAGGACTATCCTCCGTCTGCTCGGCAATCGGATCGTCGATCCAGTCGTGATTGCCCAGCACGGCGTGAACGCCCAGCGGCGCTTTCAGCCGCGCCAGTTCCGCGCCCCATTGCTCCGGCGGCACCTGGCCGAACGACAGCTGCATGCCGGAAAGATAGTCGCCGAGGAGCAGTTGAATGTCGGGTTGAAGCGCATTCATCGCATTGACGATGGTGCGAATGCGCGATGGCCGCATCCATGGATAGCAGGCATGGAGGTCGCCAAGCAGCGCGATACGAAGCGACAGATCTTCCGGCCAGCCCGGCGGCGTCAGCCGATAGCGCTGCACCCGCAGGCGCACGAAGGTGTCCGCCGCCAAAGCCGACGTCGCGGCAAGACCGGCCAGGGCCGCTCCGCCCAGTATCTTCATCGCCGTCCGCCGGCTTGGCATTATTCGTCCTCGAACAGACCCTGTTGAACGGCGGTCATGTTCTGCGGGGCCGGCAGGCCAATATGGCTCCAGGCGCCCGCCGTCATGATCCGGCCGCGCGGGGTTCGCTGAATGAACCCCTGCTGGATCAGATAAGGCTCGATTATGTCCTCAATGGCGTCGCGCGGTTCGGAAAGCGCCGCCGCGATCGTCTCGATACCGACCGGTCCGCCGCCAAAATGCCGAGCGATGAGAAAGAGGTAGCGCCGGTCGAGCGAATCGAGCCCGCGCTTGTCGACCTCCAGCCGTCCGAGCGCCTCGTCGGCGATGGTGGCGTCGACCGCTTCGGCCTTCGCGACCTCGGCGAAATCGCGGACGCGCCGCAGCAGTCTCCCGGCAATACGCGGCGTGCCGCGTGCGCGCGTCGCGATCTCCTTTGCGCCGTCATCCGTCATCGGCAGCCCCATCAGCCGCGCGCCGCGCCGGACGATCAGTTCCAGTTCGTCGGCGGTGTAGAAATCCAGCCGCACGGGAATGCCGAACCGGTCGCGCAGCGGCGTGGTCAGAAGGCCGAGCCGTGTCGTCGCGGCGACCAGGGTGAACCGCGCCAGATCGATCTTCACGCTGCGCGCCGCCGGCCCCTCGCCGATGATGAGATCGAGCTGGAAATCCTCCATCGCCGGATAAAGGATTTCCTCCACGGCCGGGCTCAGCCTGTGAATCTCGTCGATGAAGAGGACGTCGCGATCTTCCAGATTGGTCAGCAGCGCCGCCAGATCGCCGGCTTTGGCGATGACCGGGCCGGAAGTGGAGCGGAAATTGACGCCGAGTTCGCGCGCCATGATCTGCGCCAGCGTCGTCTTGCCGAGGCCGGGCGGGCCGACGAACAGCACGTGGTCGAGCGCCTCGCCGCGGCTCTTCGCCGCCTCGATGAAGACCTTGAGGTTGGCGCGCGCCGCCGCCTGGCCGACGAAATCGTCGAGCACCTGCGGGCGCAGCGCCGTATCGACGTCTTCGCCGCGCTTCTCGGCATCGATCAGGCGGTCAGGCTGGCTCATTGCAGTAGCTCCATCCAGTTGACGCGACGCGCCGCGTTCTGGTCGAACGTCATGGTCATCTCGCACCCGTCTGCCCGGTTGCGCTCAGCCAGAAGCACGTCCGGAAAATCGACCGCCTCTTCGCGGAACTGAGAGAGTGCGCGCTTGATGGCGTCAAAGCTTTCGAATTCTATATGCTCGATGGTGAGATAGGCGTCGAAAACGTCCGCAATCTCATTTTTCGGCACCCGATAACGGCGCTTCAATACCCAGAAAATCTCCAGCACGACCGACACGCCAATATAGCCCGGTCGCTCCGGCCCGAGCGACGATAGAAGGTTCTTGGCCATTGGTGATTGAGCGGTATCGTCGTTCAGCATGGCGCGTAAAAGGATATTGGCGTCAAGGCCGATCAGGGTCACGCCGCGCTGTCCTCTGAATTGCCGACTCGTACCCGCTCAGCGGCTTCGTCCTCCGCTGCGTTCCGATAGTCGGCAATCGTTGTATCGGGAATGGCGTAACGGGCGAGGACATCGAAAATGACGGAGGCTGGCCGGTTTCGCGGGACGATATAGGCTCTGTCCCCTGAGAGAACATAGCGTATCGTATCTCCGCTTCCGACGCCGAGCTTTGCCCGGATGTCCGAGGGAATCGTCGTCTGGCCTTTCGAAGTGATACGTGACGTGTAATCCATTTGCATAGATTCCTTACATATCCCATACGAGTAAGGATATAGGCCTTCTTGGCTTACCCCGCCAGTTCCTTCAGTCCGAGCCGGATGAGCTTGGCGCTGTCGGCGTCCTCGCCAGCATCCTTGAGCGCGGCGGCAACCGCCCCGGCCGCCTGATCGCGCCCATAGCCGAGATTGGTCAGCGCCGATACGGCGTCGGCAACTGGCGCGGGCGCGACGCCCTCGCCCAGTTCCTGCGACAGGCCGATCGATGAGGCGAGTTCGCCCGCCAGTGCCGGCGCACGGTTTTTCAGTTCGGTGACGATTCGCTGCGCGACCTTCGGCCCGACACCCGGCGCGCGGGCGACCATCGCCTTGTCCTGCAACGCGACTGCATTGGCGAGGTCGGACGCCGCCAGCGTCGAAAGGATCGCCAGCGCAACCTTCGCACCGACGCCTTGCACCGTCATGAGCAAGCGGAACCATTCGCGTTCCAGACCTGAACCGAAACCGTAGAGCCGGATCATATCCTCGCGCACGATGGTCTCGATCTGCAGTACCGCCGCTTCGCCCTCATGCAGCGACGACAGCGTGCGCATCGGACAATGCGCCACATAGCCGACGCCATGCACATCGAGGATCACATGATCGTCGGCGATCTCGTCGACTGTACCCTTCAACCGCCCGATCATGAGTGTTGTTCCTCCGCAGGTGCGATCAAGTCGAGACCTGGAAAATAAGTCCGGTAGCGCCGCCCGTCGCGTGTCAGCAGGCGATGACCCATCACATAGGCATGCGCACCGATTAGAAAATCCGGAAGGGTCCGTTCTCTTGCTCCGCCCGCCTGGCGATAAACATGAAATGCCCGGCCAGCAACGAAACCGGCCTCCCAAGGGAGGTTTTCGCGATTCAGTTCGAGCGCGGCGAGCGCATCGTCCGCGGCCTCCATGGTTTCGAAGCGCACCGAAAACTCGCTGAGAACGATCGGGTTGAGGATAAGGCGCTCTCCCGCAAGCTCCTCCAGATTTTCCCTGGACCATCGATACCAGACAGGATCGCAGGACGAGATGTCGATCAGTATGTTGGAATCGACAAGAACGGCCCGTTCATCCACGGGTCGCATCCATCACATCGTCTGTCGAGATGGACGGATTGCCCGTTCCCGTCAGCGCGTCGAGCGCTTTGCTGAAGCGTCGAACCCTTAGCGCGATGGCCTCACGGCTGGCTCCATCGCTCGGCTCGACGATCAAACGTCCACCCTCGAAACTGATCCGAACCTCCGAATTGGGGGCAATACCCGCTGCTTCCCGCAGCGCCTTGGGCAGTGTGATCTGACCCTTCTCCGATACGCGCATGGCGAGGCTCCAAGGAAGTAAGAATTATTCGGAAAATATCTTACCAATTGGAACACGTCAAGAACAGATGTCTAGATCGCCCTCATCAGCGCCTTGCGCGCAGCGTCGCCGACCCGATTGTTGGCATGACAGATCGCGATGGCGAGCGCGTCGGCGGCATCGTCGCTGTCATAGCGCGCTTTGGACATCAGAACGCGCAGCATCATCTGGATCTGCTTCTTGTCGCCATGGCCGACGCCGATCACGGCCTTCTTCACCGCATTGGGCGCATATTCGGCGACCGGCAGCCCGGCCCGCGCTGGCACCAGCATGGCAATCCCGCGCGCCTGGCCAAGCTTCAATGTCGCGCCGGCATCCTTGTTGACGAAGGTGATCTCGACGCTTGCCTCATGCGGCTGCCACGCATGAACCACTTCCGAAAGCCCATCATGCAACTGGCAAAGCCGGCTGGCCAGATCGGCCTTGCCGTCGGATGTGATCGTGCCGGCCGCAACGAAACGCAGCGACGAGCCGAGGCTCTCCACCACACCCCAGCCCATGCGGCGAAGGCCGGGATCGATGCCGATAATGCGAATCGGTGATTGCGCCATAGCGGGACTGTGCTCCATGACGAAAATCATCGCCAGAGAGTGTGAACAAAAAAGAAACAAAATTCACGGAAATCGTTCCGACCCGCCGCGTCGACGACGTGAACCGATTGCGGCAGGTTGCCGCGCAGCCGGCACGGCGCTCGGCAGAACCGGCCGGCCCTAACGGCTGAACGCAGTTCGAAGCAGGTCCATCTGCGCGCCGACCGGATTTTCCGCATCCAGATCCTCAAGGTCGGCGCTTTGGCCGTAAAGTTCCGCATCGACGCGTTGGACGAGCCGCTGCAACGACAGCGACCGGTCGACGAGATCCAGAAATTCTTCGCTCAGGCCATCCCATCCCGGCGCGTTTCGGTCGGAAACCGCCGCGTCGAGATTGACCTTCTTCTTTTCCGTGGCCACCTGCTCGCGCGTCATTTCGCCGGCATTGGCGGCGCGCTGCAGAAGAAGCCATGAGGCAATTTGCATCAGCCGCGTGGTCAAACGCATGGATTCTGCGGCATAGAGCGTGGCGGACACCTGGCTCAGCTGGCGAGCCGCAGTGCGACCTTCGCCGTCCAGATAGCCCGCCGCATCTTCCACAAGGGTCATGCCCGTCGCGTAGAGTTCGCGGAACGAATCGGAAAAGATTCGCCGTTCGGCCAGTCGCACGGTTTCACCGCCCTGTCTGTTGCTGTCATTCATTCGGTGTCGCCCCGTCCCGCCGCTCAATCCGTCCGCCATGCCGCCCTTCGGTCACGCGGTCGAGCGAAATTGACCCATGAGGGTGCCGACGGCAAGCATAGCATTAAAGAACAGTTAACGCCGGGGGAAAACGGGGAGTTCCCTCCCATCGCCGGATAAAAAAAAGGCCGCTCGCGAGGAACGGCCGTAGAAATCTTACAGGGAGCGTCAAACGGAAGGAAAGAACCATCCGGATGAAACCGGCGTGAACCGGATGAAAACAACATGCCGGCAAAAGGTTAACAAAGGCCTAACGAGAGTCGATTTATCAACCTTTTCGATTCCGGCCTTGGAAAGGATTGGGGCAACCAGATCCGCAGCCCCCGCCGATGTTCGCCATCAATCCCGGCTGCGCAGCCGAAACTTCTGGATTTTGCCCGTCGAGGTCTTCGGGATCTCCTCGAAGATGAATGCTTTCGGCACCTTGAATCGCGCCAGCTTTTCCGTGCAGTGCCGTTTCAGAGCCGCCTCGTCGGCCTCGTGGCCGGGTTTCAGTTCGACATAGGCAATCGGCGTCTCGCCCCATTTTTCGTCGGGCCGCGCCACCACGGCACAGGTGGAAACGGCCGGATGGGTATAGAGCGCATCCTCCACCTCGATGGAGGAAATGTTTTCCCCACCCGAAATGATGATGTCCTTGGACCGGTCCTTCAGTTCCACATAGCCGTCCTCGTGGAGTACGCCCAGATCGCCCGAATGGAACCAGCCGCCGGCAAAGGCCTCGGCGGTGGCTTCGGGATTTTTCAGATAGCCCTTCATCACGATATTGCCGCGGAACATCACTTCGCCCATCGACTGGCCGTCTGCCTCGACCGGCTGCATCGTGTCGGGATCGATCACCGTCATGTCTTCCAAACCAGCATACCGAACGCCCTGACGGGCCCTCTTGGCCGCCCGCGCGTCGCGGTCCAGATCGTCCCACTCGGCCTTCCATTCATTGACGACCGCCGGGCCGTAAACCTCCGTCAGGCCATAGAGGTGCACGACGTTGAAGCCGGCATCCGCCATCGCGGCCAAAACGGCTCCCGGTGGCGGCGCGGCGGCCGTGTTGAAGGTCACATCCTGCGGAAAATCACGCCGCTCGGCGTCGGGCGCGTCGATCAGTAGGCTCATCACCACCGGCGCACCGCACAGATGGGTCACGCCATGATCGGCGATGGCGTCGTAGATCGGTTTGGCCCGCACCCAGCGCAGACACACATGGGTCGAACCGGTCAGCGCCAGCGTCCAGGGGAAGCACCAGCCATTGCAGTGAAACATCGGCAAGGTCCAGAGATAGACCGAACCGTTGCCCACCGCCGCATGAACCGTATTGTTATAGGCCATCAGGCTGGCGCCGCGATGATGGTAGACCACGCCCTTCGGATTGCCTGTCGTGCCGGACGTATAGTTCAGCGCGATAGCGTTCCATTCATCGTCCGGCAGCGACCATTCGAAATCGGCATCGCCCTCCTCGACCAGCGCCTCGTAATCCAGCGTGCCGATGGTATCGCCCTTCGGATAGGGCGCGTCCTCATCATAGTCCGGATCGTCGTAATCGATGACGAGCGGCTCGACGCTGGCCTGTGCGAGCGCGTCCTTCATGACGGCGGAAAACTCGCGGTCGACGATCACAGCCTTCGTCTCGGCATGGTCGAGCTGAAAGGCGATGATGGCGGCGTCGAGCCGCGTGTTCAGGCTGTGCAGCACTGCCTTGGCCATCGGCACGCCCATATGGCATTCCAGCATGGGCGGCGTGTTGGACAGCATGACCGTGACCGTATCGCCCTCGCCGATCCCCCGCTGTTGCAGAGCGCTGGCGAGCTTGCGGGATCGGGCGTAGAATGTCCGGTAATCGCGGCGCAGCGATCCGTGGATGATGGCTGTCCGGTCGGGCCAGACTTCGGCGGCGCGCTTCAAGAATGAGAGCGGGCTCATCGGCTGATAGTTGGCCGCGCATTTGTCGAGTCCGATTTCGTAAATGCTGGTCATGGTCTGCTCCCTCCTCTGGCGCTGCCGCAACGACAATAGGCCGGCACACGGCAACCGCAATCGTATAAGTGTATGACCTTCGAATGAAATCGCCGGTATGGGAACGCCTGTGGCGTGCCACCTTTCCTTCGGCATGGAAGAACAATCGCCTTGATAAGGCCACGAAGCCCGGTCCAAGAGGAGGCCAAAATCGATCGGCCCGAGGAGATCATGACCGATACGCCATCCGACCGCTGCCGCCTTGTCCTCATGACCCCGCCCATGGCGGACGACCGGCAATTGATGACCGCCCTCCGTTCCGCCCTGTCCGGCGGCGACGTTGCCTCACTCATCCTTTCTGCGGGAGAGCGGCAGGAGCAGGCCTTCCAGGCCCTCGCCGAAGAGGTGGTGGCCTTGGCCCATGAACGCGGCATCGCGGTGATGATTGCGGACGACACGCGCATTGCGGGCCGGTGCAACGCCGATGGCGTCCATCTGGAAGAAGCCCGCGCAACCATGGCCGAAACCATGGAGCGCTTCGACGGCAAGCTGATGTTCGGCGCAGGTGGGGCGAAAACCCGCCATGAGGCGCTCGAACTCGGCGAAGCCCAGCCCGACTACCTCTTTTTCGGGCGCATTGGCTACGACAACAAGCCGGAACCGCACCCTCGCAATCTGGCCATGGCCGAATGGTGGGCGCAGATGGTCGCCATTCCCTGCGTCACGATGGGCGGCACCGTTCCCGAAAGCGCGCTGGCGGTGGCGCAGACTCGCTCCGACTTCGTGGCGCTGTCGTCGGCCGTTTTTTCCGGCCCGGAAAGCCCGGCCGAACGGGTAGCCGCCATCAACGAAATGCTGGACGCCGAGGCGCCCCGTTTCACCGAGGAGGCGGATGGATGAAACGCCCGCTCGTCGCACTGCTGCTGCTCTGCGCCGGCCTGCCCGTCGCACAGGCCGAGCCGGCAGGGCGCGTCGACCGGACCGATGTTGCGGCAGGCGATGCCAATGGGCGGCCGTTTTCGACCGAGGGCAAGCCGAATGGCGCGAAGCTTCCGACGGGCCAGCAGAAGGGCGATCTGACAAACGAGATCGATGAACGCCGCTTCGGCGAAAAGCCGGAGGACGTCGCTTTCACCGCCTTTCAGCTCGGACGGTTCCTGACAGCGCTTCGTCTGGCGACGCCGCTCGCCCGGAGCGGCAATCCGGCGGCACAGACATTGCTCGGCGAGATCTATGCTGGCGGGCTCGGCGTGCCGGCGGACCCGAAAAGAGCGGCCGGGTGGTACGCCCGCGCCGCCGAGGCCGGCGTTCCTGCCGCGCAGTTTCAATATGCGCTGATGCTGCTGGACGGCGAATATGTCGAGAAGAACGAGTCCTTCGCCGACAGGCTATTGAAGCAGGCTGCCGAAGGCGGCAATGCCAACGCGCAGTTCAACTACGCGCAACGCCTTCTGAGCAATAGCGGCGCCAAGGCGTTGACCGAGGCTGTGAAGTGGTACGAGGCGGCAGCGCTCCAGGGCGTGCCGGACGCGCAATATGCCTACGCCAACTGGCTGTCCGGCGAGATCGACGGCGTCAGCCGCGACATGGGTGAAGCCCGCAAATGGCTGGTCAAGGCCGCCAATGGCGGCATGGCGGCCGCCCGGGTGGAACTCGCCACATGGCTGTTCTCAGGCAAGGGCGGCGAGCGCGATTTCGACCGTGGTTTCGACCTGCTGCGGCAGACCGCCGCCACCGGCAATGTCGCAGCGCAGAGCCAGCTCGCAAAGGCTTATATCTACGGCTATGGCGCCGAACCCGATACGGTCGAGGCGGCCAGCTGGTACATTACCGCCCGCCGGGCGGGGTTGCGCGATCAGGAACTGGACGATCTGATGGACGGGCTGTCCGAAGAACAGAAACAGCAGGCGCTGCAACGCGCCAATCGCCGCTGAAACGATCGGAAGCGTCCCGGTCTTGTTTCGGCGGCCGTTTTGGGCCATTGGACGGCCCCGACAGCGCACAATCTCCAACCGATGGCTACCCGATGAAAATCAACGGCAATGAAATCCGCCCTGGCAATGTGATCGAACACAATGGCGGGCTCTGGGTCGCGGTGAAGACCAACCATGTCAAACCTGGCAAGGGCGGTGCCTTCAACCAGGTCGAACTGAAGAACGCCATCGACGGCACCAAGCTGAACGAACGCTTCCGTGCGTCCGAAACGGTCGAGCGGGTGCGCCTTGAGCAGAAGGACTTCACCTATCTCTATGCTCAGGACGACATGCTGATCTTCATGAACAGCGAGACCTACGACCAGCTCGAACTGTCGCAGGACTTCGTCGGCGACCGCGCCGCTTTTCTGAAGGACGGCATGACCGTGACGGTCGAACTCTATGAGGAAAAACCGATCGGCATATCGCTGCCCGATCAGGTGACGCTCGAGATCGCCGAAGCCGATCCGGTGGTGAAGGGTCAGACCCAGTCCTCGTCCTATAAGCCCGCCGTCTTGGAAAATGGTATTCGCATCCTCGTGCCGCCTTTCATCGGCGCCGGCGAGAAGATCATCGTCGACACCAACGACATCACCTATGTCAGCCGGGCGAACTGATCCGCTCCTGCGGCATCGTTAAAGATTGACGGCGAAGGCCGGGGTCTTGTGCTACCCCTTTGCCGATAAAGAAGAGTTCGAAAGGACATCATGGCCCGTTCAGCACTGATGAATGTGATGGTCGGCGCCGCCGCCAAGGCCGGCCGCCGTCTGGCGCGGGATTTTGGCGAGGTCGAGAACCTGCAGGTTTCGGTCAAGGGACCGGGCGACTTCGTGACCAAGGCCGATCTCGAAGCCGAGAAGACGATTTACGACGAACTGTCCCATGCCCGGCCCGATTTCGGTTTTCTGATGGAAGAGCGCGGCGAGGTGGAGGGCAAGGACGCCTCGCACCGCTGGATCGTCGATCCGGTGGATGGCACGACCAACTTCCTCCACGCCATCCCGATTTTCGCCATCTCCATTGCGCTGGAGCGCGAAGGTCAGATCGTCGCCGCCGTCGTCTACAATCCGATCATGGACGAGCTCTACACGGCCGAGAGAGGCAAGGGCGCCTTCTTCAACGATCGCCGCCTGCGCGTGGCCAATCGCCGGCACATGACCGACGGGCTGGTATCGCTGTCCATTCCCCATCTCGGCCGCCCCGATCATGCCGGCGCCAGCCGGCAATTGCGCAATCTGATGGCCAATTCCGGCGGCATCCGCTCCGTCGGTTCCGCCGCGCTCGATCTGGCCTGGGTCGCCGCCGGGCGCTTCGATGCGGTCGTGCAACAGAACATCAAGCCGTGGAATATCGCCGCGGGCATGATGCTGGTGCGCGAAGCCGGCGGCTTCGTCTCCGACATTCACGGCCGCGACGACATGTTCGGCACCGGCACGATCCTCGCCGCCAATGAGCGGCTGATCGGCGAACTGGAGCGGACGGTCAACAAGGGGCTTTAGGACACACGCAAAAGCGCCGGTTGGGTTTCCGCTATGCAAGCCCATATAAGCGTGTAAGATTCGCCGCCAGAAGGGCAAGCGCCTCACGGGCGGAAGGAGGAAGCCGCGATGGCGGTGACAGAAGACGATCTAACGGCGGAACGGCCGCCCCGCTCATACGATCCGGCCCGGCTTTCCTCGCCGCGGGTATTCCTTCTGTCGATGGTGATTTTCCTCATCCTCTTCGGCTTTCTGGTCGCCATCCTGTCGCGGCAGATCATCTCCGCCTTCATGACCAATCCGGGGCTGAACGGCCTTATTCTCGGCGTCCTCATCGTTGGCATCCTGCTCGCCTTCGGTCAGGTGATTCGGCTCTTCCGCGAGGTCGGTTGGGTCAACTCCTTCCGCGATGGTCTGGAAGCCCGGCGCGACCCGGTCCTGCTGGCGCCGATGCGCTCGCTTCTAATGCGCTCCACCGCGACGGCGCTAACCCCGGCGGCCATGCGCTCCATCCTCGATTCGATCGCGACCCGGCTGGATGAGAGCCGCGATGTGATCCGTTATCTCGTCGGCCTTCTCGTCTTTCTCGGCCTGCTCGGCACCTTCTGGGGCCTGCTGCGCACCATCGGCTCCATCGGCGATACGATCCAATCACTCAACCCAGCGGCCACGGCCGGGCCGGACATTCTGGATTCGCTCAAGACGGGTCTGTCCGAACCCCTGTCTGGCATGGGAACAGCCTTTTCCTCATCGCTCTTCGGCCTCGCCGGTTCGCTCGTTCTGGGCTTCATGGAATTGCAGGCCGGACGCGCCCAGACCCGCTTTTACACCGAACTTGAGAACTGGCTTTCATCGGTGACGGCGCTCGATTCCGACCTCGTGCCGGAAAGCACCAGTTCCGACGAGATGCGGGCCATGGCCGAGAGCCTCAAGGGCCTGCAGGAGGGCGGCGCCAGCCCCCGCATGACCAATGCGATGGGCTCGCTCGCCGAAGGCATATCCGGCCTCGTTCGCAATATGCGCGGCGAACAGCAGATGCTGCGCGAATGGATGAACGCCCAGGCGCAGGAACAGCAGAAAATGCGCCAGACACTCGACCGGCTGACCGCAGCGCTGGAAGAGCGCGAGCGGCAGGGCGGCTAAGCGTATGGCTCTGCGGCGGCGCGCACGGTCCACAGTCGATTACTGGCCCGGCTTCGTCGACGCCATGGCCACGCTGCTGCTCGTCTTCACCTTTCTGCTGTCCGTCTACGCCGTCGCGCAATTCATCCTGACCCAGCAGATCCGCGGGCAGGACGACGTGCTGGTGCGCCTCAACAGCCAGATCAGCGAATTGACCCGCCTGCTCGCATTAGAGCGCGCCTCCGGCGCCGACAGCGCCCAGGAACTGGCGGCGTTGCGCGCCAGCCTTACCAGCGCGCAGTCGGACCGGAGCCGCCTGCAGGCGCTTCTCAACGAGGGGGCTGGCGACGACGAACGGGCGGCCGTCCAAATCGACGAACTGTCCTCCGATCTGAATGAGCAGGAAGCCATTTCGGAGCGTGCGCTGAGCCAGGTCGAGATTCTCAACCAGCAGATCTTCGCCCTTCGGCGGCAGATCGCGGCGCTGGAAGACGCGCTCGAAGCGTCCGAAGCCAAGGAGCGGGAGTCCAGCACACGGATCGCCGACCTCGGCCAGCGCCTCAACGTGGCTCTTGCCCGTCGCGTGCAGGAATTGAACCGCTACCGGTCCGACTTCTTCGGACGTCTGCGCGAAATCCTGGAGAACCGCGAAGGCATTTCGGTGGTCGGCGACCGCTTCGTGTTTCAGTCCGAAGTGCTGTTCTCATCCGGTTCGGAGGAACTGAACCCCGCCGGTCAGGACGAAATGGGCAAGCTGGCGCAGGCAGTGAATGAACTGCGCCAGGAGATTCCAGGCGAACTGGACTGGATCCTGCGCGTCGACGGACACACCGACAATGTGCCGCTTTCCGGCACAGGCCGCATCCGCGACAATTGGGAACTGTCCGCCCAGCGCGCGATCGCCGTCGTCAAATATCTCGTCGATCAGGGCGTGCCTGCCGACCGGCTGGCGGCGACCGGTTTTGCCGACAATCAGCCCCTGGCCGAGGGCGACGACGAAGAGGCGCGGCGGCGCAATCGCCGTATCGAGCTGAAGCTCACCACACGCTGACCGCGAGCAGATACGTTACGCGCCGGCGGCACGCTGCGGTGTTTGCCCATTGTCGAACTGTAGGGCGGCAAGGCGGGAATAAAGCCCGTCCCGCGAGGCGAGCGTCCCATGGGTGCCCTCCTCCACCACTCGGCCGTCGTCCATGACGAGAATGCGGTCGGCTTTCAGGATCGTAGCGAGGCGGTGGGCGATCACGATGGTCGTGCGCCCCTCCATCAGCGTTTCCAACGCGGCCTGCACGGCGCTCTCGCTTTCCGCATCGAGCGCGCTCGTCGCTTCGTCGAGCAGAAGGACCGGCGCATCGCGCAGAATCGCCCGCGCAATGGCGATACGCTGCTTCTGGCCACCCGAAAGGGTAACGCCGCGTTCGCCGACAGGCGTGTCGAACCCTTCCGGCATCGCGGTGATGAAGTCTATCGCATTGGCCGCTTCGGCGGCGGCGGCGATCGCCGAAGCGTCGGCGTCGGGACGGCCGAACCGGATATTGTCCGCCACCGAGGCGGCAAAGATCGTGGGGTCTTGCGGTACGACCGCCAGCGCGGCCCGCAAATCGGAAGGCTCGACGCTGTCGATCGGCACGCCATCCAGCCGCACCCGGCCAGCTTGCGGGTCGTAATAACGCAGAAGCAGGCCGAAGATCGTGCTCTTGCCCGCACCGCTCGGCCCGACAATGGCGACAGTCTCGCCCGGCTCCGCCACGAAGGACAGTTCATGGAGGGCCGGCAGGTCGGGCCGCGCCGGATAGGAAAAGGAAACCGCGTCGAAGGCGATGCGGCCCTCGATGTCGGCAGGCAGCTTGACCGGCTTCTCCGGCGCCACGATGCCAGGTGTCTCGTCCAGCAGTTCGACCAGCCGCTCCGCAGCGCCGGCAGCCTGCGACAATTCGCCCCACACTTCCGAGAGAGATCCGAGCGCGCCGGCCGCAAATACGGAGTAGAGAAGGAACTGACCGAGCGTGCCGGGGCTCATTTGCCCGCCCATCACATCGCGCGCGCCAAACCAGAGCACCGCGACGATGGAGGTAAAGATCACGAAAATGGCTACGAACGTCAGAAAGGACCGCGCCTTGATCGACGAGCGCGCCGCCTCGAAGGCCGTTTCCACGGCGCCGGCGAAATAGCGTCGCACGGCAGGCTCGCCATTATAGGCCTGCAGCGTGCGGATCGCGCCGATCTGCTCGGCGGCGAACGCGCTGGCTTCGGCGAGCGTATCCTGTGCGAGGCGGCTGCGCTTGCGCACGCTCCGCCCGAAACCGACAAGCGTCAGCACGATGATCGGAATGACGGCCAGCACCATTGCCGAAAGCTTCGGGCTGGTCACGACCATCATGGTGATGGCGCCGATGACGAGAAGACTGTTGCGAAGGGCCACCGACGTCGTGGCGCCGACGGCGCTCTTGATCTGCGTCGTGTCGGCGGTCAGCCGCGACACGATCTCGCCGCTCTGGTTGAGATCGAAGAAGCCCGGCGAAAGCCGGGTCACATGCGAAAAGACGGATTCGCGCAGATCGGCGACCACCCTCTCACCCAGCGTGATGACGAAATAGTAGCGACCCGCGGACGCCACAGCCAGGAGCGCGGCCATCACGATGAGCATGCCGAAATAGGCGCCGATCAGGCCGCTATTGGCATCGTCGAAACCGTGATCGATCATCCGGCGCACCGCAACGGGAATGGCGAGCGTCGTAAGTGCGGCGAGGGAGAGAAAGACCAGTGCTCCCGCCAGCTTGCCGGGATAGCGCTTGACGAATGGCAGCAACGCCTTCAGTGGCGCCAAACTGCGACGGCGCCTGTCATCCGTTGGAGTTGCCTGCGCCATGATATTTTCCTTTCGAGCCGCGAGCGACTGCTTCGGCCTTGCCCCAAAATCCCGGCTCCTGTATAGGCACGCCGAACGCGCGGGCCAAGGGCGACATTTCGCCAGCCCGCCTTTAGCGGAACAATTTATGGCAGGGCCGTTCCGGAGCATCGCCGAGGCGACTTCGATCCTGTCGAAACGTAGGACTGAAGAGCGCGACAATGAAGGCCGATATCCATCCCGAATACCACACCATCACCGTCAACCTGACCGACGGTACGAGCTATCAGACCCGCTCGACCTGGGGCAGCGAAGGTGACACGCTGAACCTCGACATCGATCCGCGGACCCATCCGGCATGGACCGGCGGCCAGCAGAACCTGGTCGACCGTGGCGGCCGCGTCTCGCGCTTCAAGAACAAGTTCGGCAATCTGGGCATCTGATCGCCGTCTGCCTCACGGCTGACCCGAACGAGAAAAACCCCGGCGCGTCCATCGCTCCGGGGTTATCTTCGTTTGACGGTGTAAAAGTTCGGCGTGGTCAGATCTTGCGTTCGAAAGTGATGTCGCTCGTCACCCGCTCCTTGCCGTTCTGCTTGTCGGAGACGATCTGACGGAAGCTGTCCGGTCCGGTGCGGATAAGCGTCATCTTGGCGACACGATCACCCATGACCACCTTCGGCCAGTGCATCGTCAGTGACATCGTGTCCGGCGCCGTCAGACGGCCCTCGAGACGGGTCGGCCCTTCCTTGAGAGCCAGATAGGTCCCATCGACCTTGCCATCCTTCTTCGGGTTGAGCTGGATGCCAATGGCGCGCTTGAGGAAAAGGGCACCGCATTCGCCGTCGAGCGAGACATCCGCCTGCTCCCGGTCGATCGAGAAGTCGCAGGATACCGAAAGCTCCTTGCCCAGCTTGTCCAGATAGGTGTCGCCCGATCCCGACCAGTCGCCTTCCAGGCTGGACAGAAGCGCGATGTCATTCTGCGGCTTGGCGTCCGGTTCGGCCATGGAAGCCCGCAGGCGTTCGGCGCCGGAATTGATAGCGCCCGCCTTCGGCGCAAAGGATGAGAGCGTCAGCTTTTGTCCATCGTTCAAACCGGCGGCTTCCATACGCTCGCGCTCGTCCTCCCGCGCCTCCTGCACCGCGATATAGTTGTCCGGAGGGCGATCGATCATTTTCTCTTCAAGCCTGTCCGTCGCAAAGGCGGGCGTTGCAAGCGGCGCGAGCAGCAAAGCCGCGCAAATCGTCAGCCGAGAAGGGAAAAGCATGGAACTATGACTTCGATACCAGGGTCCGGGGAGGTGAGGCAAAGATACTGCCGGACGTTCAAGCCGAAATTATGACAGCTTTTTACCGAATGGCATGGGACGGACGGCAAACCGGTACTAACCCTTCGAAATCATTGATCCGACAACCGAACGAGTACGATGACAGAACAGGCCCACCGCATCATTGAACGCTTTCAGTTACAGCCCCATCCGGAGGGTGGCTGGTATCGGGAAACATGGCGCGGCCCGGCTGGCGCGGAAGGGCGGGCGGTCGGCACCGCCATTCTCTTCCTTCTCGAAGCGGATCAGAAGAGCCATTGGCACCGGGTGGATGCGGCCGAACTGTGGTTCTGGCACGCCGGTGGTCCGCTCGAATTGCGTGTGCTGGCCGAAGGCGACGATACGACGTCTGCGCTCCGCCTCGGACCTGAACTATTGGACGGCGACGTTCCTCACGCGCTCGTCCCTGCCAATGCCTGGCAGGCTGCCCGTCCGCTCGATGGGTGGGTGCTGGTCAGCTGCACCGTTGCGCCGGGCTTCGACTTTTCCGGCTTCGAACTGGCAGCGCCGGATTGGGAACCCGGTTGAACGCGCTGTTCGATGAGGGACTGGAAAGTGGGATCGGGCCTGACTAACGGTCCGCATGGCCGAGATCGCGATCCGGATCGATCAGATCGCGTACGCGCTGTTTCAGTTCCTTGGCTTCTGGAAACCGCTCTTCCGCCGCCCTGTCCCAGACACGGCGATTGCCGACGTCGACCGTGAACACGCCACCGGTCGCATCGGGAACCAGCGCCACTTCTCCGATCTCGGTCGCAAAGGTGGAGAGCAGTTCGCTGCCGAGCCAACCGGCCCGGAGCAGCCAGTTGCAGCGCGTGCAATAGGTGATCGCGATACGCGGGCCGTGGCCCGCCTGCGCTTCGACGGACGCGCCGCGATCCTGCCCGACGGGCGCATCCGGTGTAGCGGTCATGACATTACCCTGCTTCGTTCGTGAAATACTGGCCGGACGATACCACCCTGCCTAAGCCGAGAGCTTGGCCATCGTCTCGTCGTCGACTTCGAAATTGGCGTAGACGTTCTGGACGTCGTCATCTTCATCGAGCCTATCGATCATTTTCAGAACACTTTCGGCCTTTTCCTCATCGACCGGCGTCGTGGTTTGCGGCTTCCATATGGCCTTGACGCTCTCTGCTTCGCCGAGGCCGCTTTCCAGCGCGCCGGAAACGTCGCCGATATCCTCGAACGCGCAATAGATTGTATGGCCGTTCTCATCGGACTGTACGTCCTCGGCCCCGGCTTCGATGGCCGCTTCCATCACCGCCTCGGCATCGCCTGCTTCCGCCTTGTAGACGATTTCGCCGACACGCTCGAACATGAAGGCGACGGAGCCGGTTTCGCCCATCGCGCCGCCGCTTTTCGTGAAAGCCGTGCGCACATTCGAGGCGGTGCGGTTGCGATTGTCGGTCAGCGCTTCGACGATGAAGGCGACGCCACCCGGCCCATAGCCCTCATAGCGCACCTCTTCATAGTTTTCGCTGTCGCCGCCGGACGCCTTGTTGATCGCCCGCTGGATATTGTCCTTGGGCATGGACTGCGACTTGGCGTTGTTCACGGCAAGGCGAAGGCGTGGGTTCATGTCGGGGTCGGGCGCGCCCATCTTCGCGGCCACGGTGATCTCGCGCGCCAGCTTGGAAAACATCTTGGAACGGACGGCATCCTGCCGCCCCTTGCGGTGCATGATGTTCTTGAATTGTGAATGGCCGGCCATGGCGGGTCTCCCGTGTCTGCTTCGGGGCGACGTTTCAGCACCACATTCATTCGGCGCGTCAGGCAGCCGGTGGGCGGTCCCCGAAAGTATCTGGATCGGGCGCGCTTATAGTTCATTTGCCCGGGCGAAGAAACCGTGGAAATGATACGAAGATGACAGACGAACCCATTACGATTCCGCCCCTTCCCCTCCATGGCGGCTGCCAGTGCGGCGCCGTTCGCTACCGGATAGAAGAAGCGCCCCTCACCTTCTATCTGTGCCACTGCACCAACTGTCAGCGCCAGTCCTCGTCGATCGCCGGCGCATCCCTCCTGATCCGCCGCCAGGCGCTGGCGCTCCAGAGCGAACCGGCCATCCTTCGCTGGAAGGCCGATAGCGGCGCGGAGAAGTCCGGCGGGTTCTGCCCATCCTGTGGCGTCCGCCTGTTTCACGGCCGTCTCGATGGCGGCCCGGACGATCGCATCACGATCAAGGCCGGGACACTGGACGATACGTCCTGGTTGCGCCCCGTGGGCCATATCTGGGTGTCGAGCGCCATTGGCGGGTTGGACTTCCGCGCCGACGATCTGGTCTATCAGGGCCAGCCGCCCGACTATGAAGAGCTGAAGGCGCGATGGTCGCGCAGACTGTCGCCCTACTCCGCTGGCGTCGATCCCGAAACATGACAATTCGGAAAGGTTGAGCGTCCAACCGTTGCGCCACTCAAGGCTGTATGGTGGTCTCGTCCATCGGTGAATGGAAGGACCCGCCATGCTGAAGGTCGCCATATCGTCTGCCGCCGCTTTGCTGGCCGGATTGCTTCTTGCGCCGGCCACGGCATACGCCGCTCCACCTCTCGAACCGATCGATCCCTCCGCGCAGAAGCAGGCGGCCAGCCGCTGCATGCTCGTTGCCCGCGACCTGCAGAGACAGGCGCTTCCGGTGCAACTGGCGCGGGCGATGCCAGGCGCAATGGATACCCCCCTACAATGGAGCGCCTATGAGCCGCCAGAGATACGCATCCGTTACGCCGGCCACTCCACTTTCGTAATCGAGACGCCGCAGGGGCTGCGGATCGCGACCGATTTCTCCGGTGCGTTCGGCGCACGGCCCCTGCCCGACATCGTCACCATGAACCATGCCCACATCACCCACTGGACGCCTGCGCCCGATCCGGGCATTGCCCATGTTCTGCGCGGCTGGTCGGACGAAAACGGCGCGCCGGCACGGCACTGGCTGGCGGTTGGCGATGCGCTGATCCGCAATGTGCCGACCGACATCCGCCGCGGCGGCGGCATGGAGGTCGCAGGCAATTCCATCTTCATCTTCGAGATCGCCGATCTGTGCATCGGCCATCTTGGACATCTGCACCATCCGCTTACGGATGCCCATCACGCCGCCATCGGACGGCTCGACATCGTTATGGTGCCCGTCGATGGCGGCCTGACCCTATCCACCTCCGCCATGGCCGAACTGGTCGAACGTCTGCAGGCGCGGCTCGTTCTGCCGATGCACCGCCGCTTTTCGCCGATCGAGGATTTCCTGTCCCGAACGCGCGGCAATTTCGACGTGCGGTTCGAGACCGAGGACACGATCGACGTGTCGATCCGGAGCCTGCCGAGGACCCCGACCATCGTGATCCTCAAGGGTGTCTGACACCACATGCGCCTATGCCTGGCACATGCGCTTCGCAGCAGTCTCGTTGCGATAGCGGCTCCACCTCTGACGGCGGCGCTGCTTGAAAGGTCGAACCGTGGCGCCGTCAGATCGGCCCTGCCCGCCGGAGAAATGACCGGCAGGGCTGATCGATCTCTAGCAGATCACTGCGCCGGCGCGCTTGGCGCCTCGGCCTCTGCCGCAGCCTTGGCCCTCTGCCGCTTGCGCCGCGCCAGCATGTTCAGGCCCTCGACCAGCGCGGAGAACGCCATGGCGGCGTAGATGTAACCCTTCGGCACATGGAAACCGAAACCGTCGGCGATCAGCGTCATGCCGATCATCAGCAGGAAAGCGAGCGCCAGCATCACCACGGTCGGATTGGCCGCGATGAAACGCGAGAGCGGATTGGCGGCGATCAGCATGACGATCACGGCGGTGATGACCGCGATGAACATGATCGCCAGCACATCGGTCATGCCGACGGCCGTGATGATCGAATCGATGGAGAAAACCAGATCGAGGATAAGGATCTGCGCGATCGCGGTGCCCATCGTCAGCGTGCCGATCTTTCCCATATTCTCTTTCGGGTCCTCGGGATCGACCGTGTGGTGGATCTCCTTCGTGGCCTTCCAGACCAGGAAGAGGCCGCCCGCAATCAGAATGATGTCCCGCCAGGAAAAACCGTGCCCGAACAGGGTGAAGAGCGGCTCGGTCAACTGCACGATGAAGGAGATCGTCGCCAGAAGAGCCAGACGCATGATCAGCGCCATCGAAATGCCGATCTTGCGCGCGCGGTCCTGCTGGTGCTCAGGCAGCTTGTTGGTCAGGATCGAAATGAAGATCAGATTGTCGATACCGAGCACGATCTCCAGCACGACCAGCGTGATCAGCGCGGCGATGCCTTCCGGCGTTCCGATGTAGGCGAAGGATTCGATGATGGCTTGCATGACAATTCCATTGGTCGTGGGCAATCGACAAATGCGCTATCTAAGCCAGCCGCCCGACGGCTCAAGCACATTTCTTACCAGAAGTCCGGGCGGGCCTCGCCGAGAAGCGGTCCGAGCCGCAACGGCGAGACCTTTTCCGCAAGACCCGTCCGGTCGGAAATTTCGACGCATAACCCACAAACCGTCGCCGGGCCGGTCGCCGCTTCCATCCGCCTTTTCGGCACCTTGGAGAGGAACCGGTTGAGCGGCTCCTCCTTGTCCATGCCGAGCGAGGAATCGTAGTCGCCGCACATGCCGGCATCGCTCTGATAGGCCGTGCCGCCGGGAAGGATCATGTGATCGGCTGTCGGGCAGTGGGTGTGGGTGCCGACCACAACTGAAACCTTGCCGTCCAGAAAATGGCCGAAACAGACTTTCTCGCTCGTCGCCTCGGCGTGGAAATCGAAGATCGCGGCGTCGCAGACTTCGCCGAGCGGGGCATCTGAAAGAATGGATTCGGCGGCGTGGAACGGATCGTCCAGTTCCGGATGCATGAAGACCCGGCCCATCAGATTGGCGACAAGCACCCGCGCGCCGTTCTTCGCTTCATAGAGCCCGCTGCCCCGTCCGGCCGTGCCCTTCGGATAGTTGGCGGGACGCAGGAACCGGTCCTCGCGCGGCGCAAAGCTGAGCGCCTCAGGCTGGTCGAAGACGTGATTGCCGGTCGTCATAACATCGGCCCCGGCAGCCAGCGTGTCATGCAGAATGGCTTCGGTGACGCCGAACCCGCCCGCCGCGTTCTCGCCATTCACCACTACGAAATCGAGGGCATAATCAGAGATCAGCCCCGGCAGCCGTTCGAAAACCGCCATCCGGCCTGTGCGGCCCACCATATCGCCAAGAAAGAGAAAACGCATGAACTCTTCTAAGCGGGCGGATCGAAACGGCGCAAGCCGTTTTCCGTGATAACCGCATCAAGTGGGACATCGTGCCCAGCTGCGGGAATGGCGTCGCATTCCTGCATCGAGAAAGCCAAGCCGATCAGTTGCGGCCCGCGGCCCGCTTCACGCATTCGCGCGATCGCCCTGTCGTAATGGCCGGCCCCGTAGCCGAGGCGATGACCCGCCTTGTCGAAACCGGCGAGCGGCAGAAGAACGATGCCGGGCTGCATGGGCGCGGCGTCTGGCCCCGGCCCAATCGTGCCGAAACCGGTATCGACGAGCGGCGTCTCCTTCGTCATCTCGCGGAACACGATAGTCGTCCTGTCGATGACCGCCGGCAGACAAAGCCGCGCGCCGCGCGTCACGAGCGCATGCATCAGCGGCCGTGGGTCGATCTCCGAGCGGATCGGCATGTAGCCAGCGACGATTTCGCCATCATTCACGCCGATTAGGCTGGCATGGGCGGCGATGGCAGTGGCGCATTCGATCCGAAAGACCGGATCAAGCGCGTCGCGCCTTCGGAGGGCTTCGGTGCGCAATTGCGATTTGTCGGAATGCTTCAAACGCCTGCCCATCCGCCACGCCCGATCGCGCACGATCGGCGGTCGTGCAAAGGAGTGAGCAGACCGCGGCGACCGGTGGCGCGATCGATCCCGGGAACCTACAAGGTAGGTGGGCGCCGTATATCCGGGCCCACGGGCCCGGTCAGGGACAGCTCCCTAAGAGATCAATAAGGCCCCGGAAATGTGTTGGCCTGCCGAGAAGCGCAGTCCGCTCTCCGGCTTATATAGGCTGTTCGCTCAACCACGGAAAGCCCGACGCCGGACCAAAAGGGGCGTGTGAAAAACCGGTCCTTGTGAGAAGCGGTAGCGGCCCCTAATGTCCGCGCCGCCGAAGTGAAGCAAAGGATATACAGCATAATGCGTTTCGAGGGAACCGAAAGCTACGTCGCCGACAGGGATTTGATGGTCGCGGTGAATGCCGCCATCGCACTGGAGCGTCCGCTGCTCGTCAAGGGCGAACCGGGCACCGGCAAGACCGAACTGGCGCGGCAGGTGGCCGAGGCGCTCGGCGTTCCGATGATCGAATGGAACGTCAAATCGACGACGCGCGCCCAACAGGGCCTCTACGAATACGATGCCGTCTCTCGGTTGCGCGACAGCCAGCTCGGCGATCCGCGTTTCGAGGACATCCGCAACTACATCAAGAAGGGCAAGCTCTGGCAGGCTTTTACCGCCGACCGGCGTGTGGTGCTTCTCATCGACGAGATCGACAAGGCCGATATCGAATTTCCGAACGATCTGCTGCAGGAACTCGATCGGATGGAGTTCTTCGTTTACGAACTCGACGAGACCATCCGCGCCAAACACCGACCCATCGTCATCATCACCTCCAACAATGAGAAGGAACTGCCGGACGCCTTCCTGCGCCGCTGCTTCTTCCACTATATCCGCTTTCCCGATCTGGAGACGCTGACCAGAATCGTCGACGTGCATTATCCGGACATCAAGCAGCGCCTTGTCGCGTCCGCTCTCAACCAGTTCTACGAACTGCGCGAGACGCCGGGCCTGAAAAAGAAACCATCCACATCGGAAGCGCTGGACTGGATCCGCCTGCTCGTCGCCGACGATGTCTCGCCGGAGGATCTGCGCGGCGACGCCAAGAATGCCCTGCCCCGCCTGCATGGCGCATTGCTGAAGAACGAGCAGGATGTGCATCTGCTGGAGCGGATGGCCTTTCTGGCGCGACAGCAGGCCCGCTGATCGTCCGCCGGGCTTCCGCAATCGCCGCCGAAGCGGCGGCCCATCGTCCTGCACGCTGAAACGGGGACATTGACGCTGTCTGAAAGGGCGCCTATTTTGGCGTCTGTGGTGATTTGGCCGGCCGGCTTGCAGCCACGTTAAACAACTCGCTAAAATGGCCGTTGCGGATATTCCAAGAAACGGTCGTGGGTGAAGAGCGGGTAGCAGACCAAGCGGCCCGGCCCTGTTCTGGAGTGTACGCCATGCCGATCCGAATTCCCGATACCCTGCCCGCCCGTGAAATCCTCGTCAAAGAGGGTGTCCAGATCATGGATGAAAGCGTGGCCGTCCGGCAGGACATTCGCCCGCTTCAGATCGGCCTGCTCAACCTCATGCCCAACAAGATCGAGACGGAAACGCAGATCGCCCGGCTGATCGGATCGACCCCGCTTCAGATCGAACTCAGCTTGATACGCGTCGGCACCCATCAGGCGCGCAACACCGCCGAAGACCATCTCATCTCGTTCTACTCGACATGGGAGGAGGTGAAGGATCGCAAGTTCGATGGGTTCATCATCACCGGCGCACCTATCGAGACCCTGCCATTCGAGGATGTGACCTACTGGCCGGAACTGCAGCAGATCCTGGACTGGACGACGACGAACGTCCATTCGTCCTTCTTTATCTGTTGGGGCGCCATGGCTGCGGCTCACCATTTCCATGGCGTGCCGAAGCAAGAGCTGGCGCACAAGGCATTCGGTGTCTACCGGCATCGCAATCTCCAGCCATCATCCCCCTATCTTGCGGGGTTCTCCGACGATTTCTCCATCTCCGTCTCACGCTGGACCGAAGTGCGGCGTAGCGACATCGACGAAAGGTCGGGCCTGAAAATCCTGATGGAGAGCGATGAGACGGGGCTGTGCCTTCTGGCGGAAGACTTCGCCAACCGCCTCTATATCTTCAACCACATCGAATATGATCACGGTACGCTGGCTACCGAATATTTTCGCGACCGGGCGGCAGGCAAATCCATTCAGATCCCGGCCAATTACTTCCCCGGAGACGATCCGGAGCGAAAGCCGATCAATCGCTGGCGGTCTCACGCGTTTCTGCTGTTCAACAACTGGATCAACCAGATGTATCAGACGACGGCCTATGATCTGTCAGAAATCGGCAATGGCCGGGAACGCCAGTCCCGAGCGGCATGACCGCCCCGCATCGGCTGTAAGCCTCACCCGGCGCTGACAACCTTGTTGCGTCCGGTTTCCTTTGCCTCGTAGAGCGCTTCGTCGGCCCGTTGCAGAATATTGTCGAAACTGGCGTCGCCGGCCATCCGTTCGGCCACCCCGATCGATGCGGTCACGCAAAGCGGCCCCTTGGCCGTCATCATCACATGATCGGCCAGCTTCTGTCGGAAATTGTCGGCCAGCTGCACGGTCTGGGCCCGATCGCGATCGGGTGCGAGAATCAGAAACTCCTCACCGCCGATCCGGGCAAAGATGGCGGAGTCCAAATTGGAGGTCGCCAGGAAACGATGGCCGATCTCCGTGAACGCCTTCAGGACCTCGTCACCGGTCGCATGGCCATAACAGTCATTGACGTGCTTGAAGTGATCGACATCGATCAGCGCAACCGAAAAGTGCGCCGTTTTCGACCGCTCCATGTAGAGACCGGCCTCGTAGAAGGCGTGCCGCCTGTTATAGGCGCCGGTCAATTCATCTGTGATCGACAGTTTGCGCAGAGAATTTTCGGCCCGCTTCTGGTCGGTAATGTCCTGCAGCAGAATCTGAACGACCGGCAAGCCTTTCCAGGGCAACCGCCCCATGATGACCCGCATCAGCCGTTCGCGGCCCGTCCGCGGCATGACGATGACCATTTCCTGTTCGGTCGTCCGGCCGAGGGCGGTGAAGGCCTCGTCGAACGCCGGCGAACCGGTATCGGAGCCCTGGAAATCGAGGAAATGTTTTCCGATGAGGCTGTTGCGATCCTCCCCCAGAAGGCCGCATGCGCCAGCATTGGCGTAAAGAATGGCGTGCTGGGAGTGGATCAGAACACCGAGCGGCATCGCATCGAGCATGATACCGAGGCGGTCTTCGGTGTCGACCAGCGACGCGCGCGTAATATCCGCCGTTGCCGAGCCTTGCTCGTCACAATCAAAAAGTTCAAACATAACGTCACTGCCCTCTGGCGGTGACACTACGGTTCGACCCTTACGATTCAATTACCCGGCATAAAATTTATCAATTTGAAAGGACAGGCGATTTTTTACTATTTGAAGCGTTCGAGGGCGGCGAAATAGGATGTTCATCCCGTTCTTTCTCGAGCTGAAGGCCGCTGCCGTTCCGGTCTCCCTGCGCGAATATCTGTCGCTGCTGGAGGGTCTGGACGCCGATCTCGTCACCTATGACGTGGAGGGCTTCTACTATCTCGCCCGCGCTGTTCTGGTGAAGGACGAGCGTCATATCGACCGGTTCGACCGGATCTTCAGCCAGTATTTCCGAGGGGTCGAGGCGGTATCGGGCCAGGGCGCCAATGGCGCGTCGCGCATCGACCTGCCCGAAGAATGGCTGCGGCGTCTAGCCGAAAAACATCTGTCCGACGAGGAGAAGAAACTCGTCGAGAGCCTTGGCGGGTTCGAAAAGCTGGTGGAGACGCTGAAGAAGCGCCTGGAGGAACAGCAGGGCCGCCATCAGGGCGGCAATAAATGGATCGGCACTGCCGGCACGTCGCCCTTCGGCGCCTACGGGTACAATCCGGAAGGCATTCGGATCGGCCAGAAGGAAAGCCGCCACCGCAGGGCGGTCAAAGTCTGGGACAAGCGGGAATTTCGCGACCTCGACGGCGATGTCGAGATCGGTACGCGCAATATCAAGGTCGCGCTGAAGCGCTTGCGACGCTGGGTTCGTCAGGGCGCGGATGAAGAGTTCGACCTCGACGGCACGGTGCGTTCGACGGCCGAACATGGCTATCTGGACGTCAAGACGCGGCCGGAACGCCGCAATGCAGTCAAGCTACTGATGTTCTTCGATGTCGGCGGCTCGATGGACGACCATATCCGCGTCGTTGAGGAACTGTTCTCCGCGGCCAAATCGGAGTTTCGGCAGCTGGAATATTTCTACTTCCACAATTGCATTTACGAGCGCGTCTGGCAGGAGAACCGGCGCCGTCACGACCGGACGATCCCGACCTACGACCTCCTTCACAAATACGGGCCGGACTATAAGGTGATCTTTGTCGGCGACGCAGCGATGAGTCCCTACGAAGTCGCCTATCCTGGCGGATCCGTGGAACACTGGAATGCCGAGCCCGGCGCACTCTGGATGCAGCGCGTCACGGCCAAATGGAAGAACGCCATCTGGATCAATCCGGTCGAACCGGCGCAGTGGAAGTGGACGCAATCCACCGCCATGATCCGCGATCTGATGGAAGGGCGCATGTATCCGCTGACTCTCAAGGGGCTTGAGAACGCCACCAGGGAACTGTCGCGCCGGCATTGACAGACTCGCGGCCTGCGCCTTGACGCCGCGTCACCCGACTCCACCTTCCTGTCAGAACCGCCGCGCGGCGCGGCGGCAGGGCGAGGAGATCGACCATGGCGACCAATACAGGCGATGGCCACCGCATCGGAGCGGTGAAGGATCGAACCCAGATCAAGGATGCAGGCGGCCATTGGAACAAGCGCGACCGCACGACGGGCGAGTTCATGGACAAGAAGGCTGACGACGAGCCGTTCAAGGGCGTCGCGAAAGAGCCGGATGGCCGTCAGGACTGAGGCAAAGAAACCACGCGACGTCGGAGCCACGCGCTTGTATTGCTGAGGGCAACCCCCGCATCAGGCTGCCAGACGCCGGCATTCCTGCATGCATTCTGCACAGGCCTCGGCGCATTGGCGGCAATGGTCGAGATCGTGCCGGCTGCATTCTTCCATACAGGCTTCGCAGATCGCGGCGCAGGACGCGCAAAGGGCGAGCCCGTTCTTCGATTCGGTTGCGCAGGCCCGGGCGCAATCGGCGCATATCAGCATGCAGTCTCGGCAGGCGCGGATGCACGCATCCATATTCGCCAATCCAATGGACTGGTCGAGACAATAAGCGCAGGCCAGCATGCATCGGGTGCAGGCGCTCGCGCGGCTTTGATGATTCAATGTCAGATCGATCGCGTTCACTAGGGCCTCCTCGTTGGCTCAAGAACGCGCTCCTGCTACGTCACTACCGTGACAGGAGATTGACATTAGTTTGTCCTAAAAAATATTGTTTGTGAACGAGTTGTGACCGGCGCTCAGCGCATGCCGAGTGCTTCCTTGTAAAGGTCGATCATGGCTTCGGCTTCCTGTCTTTCCGCCTCTTCCTGCTTGCGCAGGCGGATGATGGTTCGCATGGCCTTTGTGTCGAAACCGCTCCCCTTGGCTTCGGCGAAGATGTCCTTGATGTCGTCGGCAATGGTCTTCTTTTCCTCTTCGAGCCGCTCGATCCGCTCGATGAAGGCCCGGAGCTGGCCGGAGGCCACGGTTTCGCTGGTCGGCGAATCGCTATGTTCTGACAAGACTGTCTCCGTCGGTATCAAAAATCGTGGCCCGCTCGTGCCAGAGCACAGGTCGCCCGGTCAACTGTTAAGGCCGGTTCGAATAACACAATGCGGCACATGGTGGATAAACGGCGCCGGCCGGTCAGTGACTATGCGGATGACTCGTCTTGAACGCTTCGCGCTGTTCGGCGGTGGCTTCGCTCTGGTGCTTGGCCTTCCATTCGGCATAGGGCATGCCGTAGACGCGTTCGCGACTGGCTTCCTTCGACAGATCGATGTCCCGCTCTTTGGCCGCTTCGAGATACCAGTTCGACAGGCAGTTGCGGCAGAAACCCACCAGATTCATCATGTCGATATTCTGGACGTCGGTTCGCTGCTGCAAATGTGAGACAAGGCGGCGAAAGGCCGCCGCTTCCAGCGTGCGCTGTTCGTCTTCGGTCAGTTCGTGATCCATCGGTTCGCCTCCAAGCGGTGGCAGGCGAAACGTAGGGAACGGGCCTGCCGACATATCCGAGGATATCGCCACGCCATCGCACTGCGTCAAGACATGGCCACCACACCGCTTGGCAAGCGGCCAAGCGCAGCACATAAGAGCCCAAAGCATACCATCCGGAACGAACGTCATGACCATCCCCTTCGCCGATATCGCAGTCGACGCCGACGCCGCCACGGAGGAAGAGGCTCACGAGATTCGGATGCGCCGGCTCGCCTTCGCGCTTGCCTATCCGTTTTCGCATCCGGACCGAAGCTATGTTTATCTGGGCGATTATGGCGCAGCGCCCCTGCCGGACGAGCCGGCGCGCTGGGTGCTGCCCGATGGCGCGCCCAAGGCAACGCATCGGGCCGTCGAAGCGCTCGCCGCCTTCAATTTCTCTACCGCGACGGCGGTTCTGGCAGCCGGTTCCAATGCCGCACCATTGCAGCTGACGCGAAAATACATGATCCATGAAGATCATCTGAGTTCGATCGTCATCCCTTGCCTGCGTCTGCGGGTGGCCGATCACATCGCCTGTTACACCCGCCAGATGGCGCCCTACGGATCGATCCCCACAATGATCGTCCGCCATGAGGGCGCGGCATCCCTCTTCTACGTCAACTTCCTTGATCCCCACATGCTGGAGCGGCTCAACCATACGGAGGGTCTCGGCACGCATTACGGGCTCACGAAATTCGGCCAGATAGAAGGTAGCGGCTTTGCCCCGATCGAAGGCATGCCGCTTTATGGTTATCAGGGCCTGGCGGGCCCCCTCCCCTACCGGCTCGACACGACCCCGGCCTTCGATTGCCGCCTGCCGGCCACCAGTCAACGCGCCATGCAGGAGCGGATCATCGGCGCGCTCGATCTCGATGTCAGCGTGGAGCGTTTCGTTCTGCGCAACATCTACGAGCCGGACCACAGAGCCGATATTGTCGCGCGTTTGCGGGATCTCGAAATTTGAGCAGGCCGGACGAAACATCGGACTTTCGGCCGTCCGCCCGCGTTGACAGACGCGCGGCGATTGCCGAAAAACAGCCGGGTTTGGTACAGTAGGCCGGCAGCGTCGCTGCTCTTGGGGGTTGGTTTGAAGCGCATCTCAGGCATGGTTCTTACCGCTCTTCTGCCCATGCTCGCCGCTCTTCTCGCCGGCACCGTGTCGGCGAAAGCGGACTTCCGGGTTTGCAATGCGACGCAAAGCCTGGTCGGCGTTTCCATCGGTCTGCGCGGTTCGTCCGGATGGATCACGGAGGGCTGGTATCATATCGAGCCGGCAAACTGCAAAACGCTCATCGACGGGCCACTGACGTCCCGTTTTTATTATCTCTATGCCGAAGATGCGCAACGTGGCGGCCGCTGGGACGGGCCGATCAATATGTGCGTCGCCGATCGGGAATTCAAAATCGTCGGCATCAACGATTGCTATGCCAGAGGCTATCAGCGCGTAGGGTTTCAGGAGCACGACACCGGCGAACAGATCAACTGGATGGTTCAGTTGACCGACGAGCCGGAACCGGAACCGGAACCGCAGTTGGAGCCACAAGCGGAACCGCCCGCAACCGTGGAAACTGCGCCAGCGCCGCCTGCCGCGGTCGGACCGACCGACTCTTCGGCAGACAGCCGCAGCGACGCCGTGCCATCGCCGTCCGTCGCGCCACCGCTGCCGAAGCGGACCGCACCTCCCACTCCACGGGACAATCCGCGATCCAGCGAACCGTCCCGGTCCACCGATACGTCCGAACCGGATTTCGGGGACGATTCCGACGATGGTGGCGCAGATGATGATGGCGGCACCGATGGGCCCGATTCATCCACCGACGGAACCGATTCGGGCGGCGATGGATCGGATGGAGACAGTGGTTCAGACGATTCGGGCGGTGGCGACGATTCGGGTGGGGGCGATGGTTCGGATGGCGGCTCGGACGGCGGTTCCGAATAGGCCACCGCATGTTTCCGCGCCATCGCGCTTGCAGTGTTACAAACTTCGCCTTACGCAGGGATGCACCATAAACCGATTTAGGCATTGGAAATCCCGACAATGAGACGCAGCCGCAAGGTCAAGATTCTCGCCACGCTTGGCCCCGCTTCCGACACGGAAGAAACCATTCTTCAGCTCTTCGAGGCGGGCGCGGACGTCTTCCGCATCAATATGAGCCATGCCAGCCATGACATGATGCGCCAACAGGTCGAGCGCATCCGCTCGGTGGAGAAGACGGTCGGCCGCCCCATCGGTATCCTGGCCGATCTGCAGGGGCCGAAGCTGCGCGTCGGCATCTTTGCCGAAGAAAGCGTCGAACTGGAAGAGGGCCAGACCTTCACGCTGGACGACGATCCGACGCCGGGAGACGCCACCCGCGTCCATCTGCCCCACCCGGAGATTTTGGAAGCGGTCGAGGCCGGCCATCGCCTTCTGATCAACGATGGCAAGCTGCAGCTGATCGCGGAGGAGAGCGACAAGCGGTCGATCACCTGCAAAGTCGTCGCCGGCACCTCCATCTCCAACAGGAAGGGCGTCTCGCTGCCCGATACGGAGCTGGCCGTCGGCGCCCTGACCGACAAGGATCGCGAGGATCTGAAAGCCGCGATCGCCGCCAATGTCGACTGGATCGCCATGTCCTTTGTCCAGCGGCCCGAAGACCTGATCGAATGCCGGGAACTGTCCGACGGCAAGGCCTACATCCTCTCCAAGATTGAAAAGCCCCAGGCGCTGAACCGCATCGACGAGATCATCGAACTGTCCGACGCCATCATGGTGGCGCGCGGCGATCTGGGCGTGGAAATGCCCATCCAGTCGGTGCCCGGCATCCAGAAGCGTCTGACCCGCCTGTGCCGCGCAGCGGGCAAGCCGGTCGTCGTTGCCACCCAGATGCTGGAAAGCATGATCTCCGACCCCATGCCGACGCGCGCCGAGGTCTCCGACGTTGCCCATGCCGTCTTCGAGGGCGCGGACGCGGTCATGCTGTCGGCGGAAAGCGCGGCCGGCGATTACCCTGTCGAGGCCGTCACGATGATGAACGACATCGCCGAGACGGTCGAGCGCGAGCCGACCTATCCCAGCATCATCACCGCCCAGCGCGCCGAGCCGAAGCAGACCACCGCCGACGCGGTGTCGCTGGCCGCTCGGCAGATGTCCGAAACGCTCGAAGTCGCTTCCATCGTCACCTATACCGATTCCGGCGCCACCGGCATCCGCACCGCGCGCGAACGGCCTCTGGTGCCGATCATCAGCCTTTCGCCGCGTATCGACACAGCCCGCCGGCTGTCGCTTGTCTGGGGCTGTCACTGCGTCGTCACCGAGGACGCGACCGATCTGGACGATATGGTGCTTCGGGCGAGCCGGATCGCCGAGGCCGAGGGCTTCGCACAGCCGGGCGACCGGATCATCATCGTCGCGGGTGTGCCGCTTCGCACGCGCGGCAGCACGAACATGCTGCGCGTCGCCCGTATTGGCGGCGAGCGCTACCGCGATCTGCCGAAATCCGACGATTGACACGGCGCGGCGCGCCGGCCTTTCTTTCCGCCTGACTGCTGCAAGGAAGGGCCGGCCGCGCCATGATCGACATCTCCAGCTACATCGCCTTCGTTCTGGCGAGCGTCCTCATCCTGGTCATTCCCGGCCCGACGATCACGCTCATCGTCGCGCGCGCTGCCGCTCATGGCCGCGCCACATTGGCGCCAGCGGTCGCGGGCGTCGGTCTTGGCGACCTGTTCGCAGCATCCATCTCGCTGGCTGGCGTCGGCGTCCTTCTTGCGACATCGGCGACATTGTTCGAGATCGTTCGCTATGCGGGCGCAGCTTGGCTGATCTTCCTGTCGATCCGTCTTTGGCGGTCGGGTTCGCCAAAGACCGAGGCGACAGCGCAGCCGAAAGGCCTGTCGCCACGCCGGCTCTTTGCCGAGACATTCCTTGTCACACTGCTCAATCCGAAGGGCATTTTGTTCTTTGTCGCCTTCGTGCCGCTTTTTATCGCACAGGATCTGCCCTTCCTGCCGCAGGCGGTCGTTCTGGTCCTGACCTTCGTTCTTCTGAGCATCGTCAACGCCGCGCTCTACGGCCTTCTGGCCGGATGGGCGCATGAAGCGGTCCGCAGCCCAGCCTTCCGGCGCGGATTGAACCGGTTCGGCGCGATAGCCCTGTTCGGATCCGCCGCCATGGCGCTGGCTGCCCGCCGGCCGTAGGAAAAGAAGGCTTCAGGTGGCGGGTAAACGGGCCGTTTCCGCCGCTGCCAGAAGATCGCCCGCATCGCCTGGTTTCTCCAGAACGCAGTCCGGTCCGTGCCGATCCGCCGCGATGGCGGCTTCGACACCCGCGATCTCGCTCTCGACGCTGGCGATCCCTTTGATCGGATAGCCGCTTACGCGGGCGACGGCGGCCAGAACCGCACGCGGTGCGACATGATCGCTCTTGTGACCGCAATTGCGGATGACGAAGAGCGCGGCGTTGGGAAGATCGCGCGCACAACCCACCGAATGGACATGCTCGTAAACGACCGTATCTCGGTCGCCGGTCAGGATCACCGCTGCGCAGGTTACCGACGAATAGCGATCCTGCGTCGTGGTGACGTGGTCGAACAGCCCTTCGACATCGATGGCGTTGGCGCGAAAATGGCGAGGCCGGAACGCCAGATCGATGGCCGCTGCGCTGGCATAGCCCTTGGGTGGGCGGTTCGGCGCAAAGACGCAGGCGATGCCGCCCTTGCGGCGCAGGAAACCGCCCGGCATGGCAAGCGTCCAGGCAAAAAACCGGCCGATAACCGGTCGCGCAGCAAGCGGGTAATACCAGCTCGTCGCGCCACCCGGCCAGGGATGGGTTGCCGGCGACAGCATCACGAGCCCGCGAACCCGATCCGGATGGTTCATGGCGAGATTGAGCGCAACCGCTCCGCCGAAGGAATGCCCGACCGCCGTCACGCCTTCCGGCGCGATTGTCGCGATGAGAGCCGCAATGGCTCGCGCCTGCCCGTCCGGCCGGTCGTGCCCATGCCCGCGTCCGCTATAGCCATGGCCGGGCCGGTCGATGAAGATCATTGGAAGTTGGCCCCGAAACGGCGCCATCGCGCTCATCTGGTCGTGCAGATTGCCCGTCGCGCCGTGGATGAAAAGCGCTGGCGGAATATCCGCCCCTGCCCCCTCACCAGGCCAGACGACATAGTGGAGATCGATCCCGTCCACAGGCGCGATTTCGCCCACGCGCGGATAGCGCCATTCGATGACAAGGGTCGCAAGAAACGAAAACAGCGCCAGCAATACGGGAATGCCGAGGGCCAGACCGATCGGGATCGCCACGAACAGCTCCATCAATGGTGCCCGGCCACTCTCACAGAGTCTGGTTCTCGACGGATTTGCGCAACCGTTCGGCCTGCTTCCGCGCAGGTTCGAGGGTCGGGAAGATTTCGAGCGCGCGTTCATAGACCGCAAGGGCCGCACTGTCGCGTCCCGCCTGCTGCAGGATCGCCGCCATACCCGTCAGAGCGCCGAAATGGCGGGGCTCCAGCGCCAGCACCCGCTCGATATCGACCATGGATTTGTCCATGTTGCCTTCCAGGAAATGCAGCGTCGCCCTCAGGTTCCAGGCTTCGGGGTAGTTCGGGAACAGAACGATGCTCTCGCCGATGAGATCGAAGGCGACATCGTTGCGATTGGTCCGCATGGCCTCGCGAGCCCTCTCCATCAGAAAATCGACGGTCGGACTGCCCGATTCGTTCCATGTCGTCTGGATCGCGCCGGCCACGCGTTTACCGATCACGGGATTGGGTGCTTTCGCCAGCGTGTCGAAGAGATCGTCGAGTTTCTTCTGCCGACGTTCTTCTCCGTAAAGGAGTGGCGGTAGAGGATCGGTCTCCGTCTCGACGTCGTCTTCGGGCGCCAGCAATGGCGGGACCGAATCGGCATCCTCGTCGAACGGATCGCCGAACGGGTCGCGCTCATCCGGCATTCCGAAAAACTGAGCCTCGCGCGGAGGCGCCTCGGCGGCCATGAGGCCGGAGGGCAGAAACATCAGGCCAAGGCAAAGGAAAAACCGCATGAAAGCCAATTTAAGGCTCTCACGCGGTTTCGACAATCGCACTTGCGTCATTGGCGACGATTAATCGCCGAATGTCAGCCCTGGCGGGCTTTGAAGCGAGGATTGGACTTGTTGATGATATAGACACGACCCTTGCGACGCACGAGACGGTTCTCGCGATGCCGGGTCTTCAGGCTTTTCAGCGAATTCTTGATCTTCATGGGTTCGATCCCGGTTCGTCTGTCGAGATCGCGGCGATGGCCGACGTCTCATTCGTCAAAGGAAACGGCGCACCCAGCGGGCGCGCCGAAAAAGATGCGGCTCCATAAGATGGAACGACGGTGGCTGTCAAGGATCGGGAACGGGCTTGTCTGCCGCGTTGCATAGCACGTCCTGCCGCGTTATATGCGAGCCATTCCCATTCACCGGTGGCATCGACCACCGCCCGCGCTTCGGGACGCGGGCGAAGGAAGGATTTATTCTCATGGCTCAACAGCTTCTCATGCCGAAAGCGACGGCTGTCTGGCTGGTCGACAACACGGCGCTGTCCTTCGATCAGATCGCTCATTTCTGCAAGCTGCATCCGCTCGAGGTCAAAGCCATCGCCGATGGCGAATCGGCGCAGGGGATCAAGGGGCTCGACCCGGTCAGCAACGGTCAGCTTACCCGCGAAGAGATCGAAAAGGCCGAGGCCGACAAGAACCATCGCATGAAGCTGTCGGACCCGAAGGTCCGGGTACCCGAAGCCAAGCGAAAGGGTCCGCGCTATACGCCCGTGTCGCGCCGGCAGGATCGGCCCAACGCCATTCTCTGGATGGTGAAAAACCATCCCGAACTGAAAGACGGTCAGATCTGCCGGCTTGTCGGCACGACCAAGAGCACGATCGAAACCATCCGCAACCGTGAACACTGGAACCAGTCCAACCTGGTGCCGATGGATCCGGTGACGCTCGGCATGTGCTCGCAGATCGACCTGGATTTCGAAGTGTCCAAGGCATCCAAGGACAAGCCGGTCGTCGAGGAGACGAACGACACCACGCTGCTCCCTGCGTCCGCCACCGAAAATCTGACCGAGAATACGGCGGTCTTCGGCTCTGAAAAGCCGGTAGAGAAGGATGGCGAGGAAGAAGAACTCGATGCCGACAAGGTCTTCGCCAAGCTGTCATCGCTGAAGGGCGGCGGTTCGGACGAACAGGACAACTGACCTCTAGGGATGGCGCCCCAGACGCGACTTTCGGGCTTCGCGCGCCATCTCTGGAGAGAGCGGCGCGCATTCGTCTTCTTCGAGAAGCCGGTAATATTCGGCCAATGACTGTTCCGGGATCGGCCGTTCGATACGGCCGGTTTCGCCAAGGCGGACGATCCGGTCGACGCGGAACATGCGAAAAGCCTGCCGCAATTCGCACCATCCGATCAGCGTCCAGGCCTTCCCCCAGAACACCAGCGCCAGGGGCCTGACGAACCGGTTCGTCCGGGCGCGCTCTTCATCGGCATAGGAAAGCTCCAGCACCTCGTTCCGCTCGACCGCCCGGTTGATGCGGTCGATCAGTACGCGATGCGGTGGATCGATCAGAAAAGGTGGCACGAACAGGCGCAGACCGTCGGCCGCCTTCGCCCGGTCGGCTGGCAGAACCGCCTCGATCTTGTCGAGCGCGCCGCGTGCGGCATCGCTCATGGCTGCGCCGCCGAACGCCATAATCATGCGAACGCCTGCGGCCAGCGCCGACACCTCGTCGATCGTGAACATCAACGGCGGCAGGTCGAAGCCGGGTCGCAGGACGTAGCCGACACCGGCCTCGCCGTCGATCGGTACGCCGGCGCCCTGCAGATCGGCGATGTCGCGATAGATCGTCCGATCCGACACCTCCAGCTCGGTCGCGAGCGCCTTCGCCGTGAGCACGCGCCCGCGGCGAAGAGCCTGCACGATCATGAAAAGACGGTCGGCCCGGCGCATGGCTTCCCTCCCATTCGACGGCCTACCATCGCGCTTTCCTTATGAGCTGAAAAGACCGATCGAATTGCCGTCCGGGTCGGTGCAGTAAACGAACCGCCCGGCAGGGATCTCGATAATGGGTGAAACGATCGTCGCGCCAGCGTCCTTGGCCCTCTGCATCGCCTCTTCCACCGTTCCCTCGGCGGCCAGATGAACCGTCGGCCCCCGGCCATTGCCGGCAGGCTTGCCTTTGTAAAGATGGCCGGACACGCCATTTTCTTCATCCGCACATTCGAAGACGAGCATGGTGCTGCCGTCCATGTCCTGTTCTTTCAACGAATGACCGGTGGCCTTCTCATAGAACACCTTGCTGGCGGCCATATCGCTGACGGGCAGTTCGAACCACACGCATACATTCTCTTTTGCCATCGCCGTTTCCCTTCGCGTCCGATTGGTGAGGGCCGGTTTATCGCACAGCGCTACTGACACCCTGCTGTCAGGATGAAATTCGTGCCGGCCGCCATCAACCTTTTGGCCGGTGGCGCGTTCAGGGCAAAACCTATTGATGGAGGCACGACAATGTTCAAACGAATCGTCAAGACACTGGTGATCGGCTGGATCATGAAACGCGTATTGGGCAGTTCCGATCGCAGAAACTCGCGCCGTCGCGTGGCCTGATCAATCCTCGTCGGCGGGCGGAAGGGGGATGTTCAGCGCCCGCCGTCCCCCGTCGACCAGGATGGTCTCGCCGGTCATATAGGCCGCGCGTCCCGATACGAGGAATTTCACCAGATCGGCCACTTCGTCGGGCTCGCCGAGCCGGCCAAGGGGCGTGCGACTGAGGATCTGGTCGCGTATGCCGGGATTGTCGGTCAGATTGGCCACCATGTCCGTTGCGATGGTTCCGGGCGCAACGCCGTTGACGCGGATACCCCAGGCCGCCAGTTCGACGGCGGCACTTCGTGTGAGTTGGTCCATCGCCCCCTTGGAGACGCAATAGGCAAGCTGGCCGTTCATCGCGACCCGACCGTTCAGCGAGGAAATATTCACGATGATGCCCGGCGGTTGGCCGTTTTCTGCCTGAGACACCATCAGTCTTGCCGCCGCCTGAGTGGTCAGAAACGCACCCGTGACATTGATGTCCAATACGTGGCGAAAGGCATCCTCGTGCAGATCCAGAAGAGAGCACCGCTCCAGTATCGCGGCATTGTTGACCAATATGTCGATCGTTTCGAAATGGTCGACGGCAAGCGCCATCAGATTGTGCACATCCAACCGCTTGGAAACGTCGGTGCGGATAAACTGCACCGCACCATGGGCGGATAGCTGCTCCTCGGCGGTTTCTCCGGTCTGCTGATCCATGTCGGCAATAACGACCTTGGCGCCTGCCTTGACGAGTACGCGTGCGACGGCCAGGCCGATTCCGCTGGCGCCACCCGTCACAATGGCCGTCCTGCCTTCGATGCTCATGCGCGTTTCCCTCTGCTGACGCTTAAAGGATGGTCCAGCGCCGCTATCCGTCAATCGCCGCCGGGTATCGCATCAGGCAGAGCGTCCGATTAATCTGTATCAATTTGCAAGACGAACGGGAACCTTCGCGCGGTATCGGGGCTTAGCCTCAGGTAAGTTCCTGATTACCCGGAGGCGCAAGGCATCCAATGAACAGTATTATCTATCTCGTCGGCCTAGTGGTGGTCGTCATCTTCATCCTTTCTTTACTCGGACTCGCCTGAGGGAATATTCATGCCCCAAGATCCCAGATCCGGCCCGGCCGCCGATAAGGCGAAAGCCGACGCCGAAAACGTCAAACAGGCCGCCCAGCGCGAAGCTGACGCCGCCTCTGCTGAAGCTTCGAAAGTGGCCTCGGACCTGAAGTCCGAGGCGAGCAACATGGCCGAAAAGGCCAAGCAGGAAGGTCTCAACCAGGCCGAACGCGGCAAGGATGTGGCGGCCTCGACCGTCGAAGACTTTGCAGCATCCATTCGTGCGGCAGCCGACAAGCTCGGTGAGCGCGACCAGTCGATGTCCGCCAATCTCGTTCGTGAAGCGGCGCGAGGTCTTGAAGATGTCAGCGGCGCTATTTCGGGCCGCTCCGTCGGTGAGATCGTCAACAGCGTATCGGGCTTTGCCCGCAATCAGCCGACCGCATTTCTCGTTGGCGCTGCCCTGACGGGTGTCGCGCTCGGCAGGTTTGCCCGCGCCTCATCGGCCCACAGTCCAAGAGATTACGGCGAAACACCGCCACCGCCGGCACCCTACACCGGTACGGGCGGAGTATCGCCGACAGGCGGTGCGACAACGCATCGTGCAACATCGCCGTCGACGCCCTCTCCGTCAGCATCTTCACCATCGTCCTCCACGACCCCGACGTCGCCATCGTCAGCAGGTTCTCCGAAGCCCAGCCCGTCAACGACGGTCACGAGCAGTCGTACGCCCAGTAGCGGCGGAACGATTAGTGGTGGAACCAGCGGGCCGATCGGCCAGCCGAAGAAGGGGCAGTAAGATGAGCCAGCCTACAGAACATTCGAACGACACCCGTTCGCTTCCGGACCTCATTCGCACACTCGTGGACGAGGTGCGCTCGCTTTTCCAGGCGGAAGGCAAGCTGATCCGGTCGGAACTCAACGACAAGCTCACTCAGGTTCAGGTCGGTGGCGGCGAAATCGCCGCTGGCGCGATGTGCCTTCTGGTTGCTCTCTTTGTCCTCAGCCAGGCGCTTGTGGCGGCTATAACCAAACTGCTTGCTTTCCTGTTCGATACGGAAGCGGCGACGTCCGCACAGGCGGCGGCTGGCAGTGGCTGGGCCGCGTGGGCCGCGCTCATTGTCGGTATTCTATTCGCCGTCGTCGGCATGGTGCTGCTGAACCGCGGACGCACCAATCTGCAAGCCAAAAATCTCGTACCGGAGCGGACCGCCGATCAGGTCTCCCGCGATGCGAAACTCGTGAAGGAGCAAGCGCGATGAGCGACAAGACCGACCGCCTGGAGGCAGAAGCGGAACGTCATCGTTCCAACATTGATAATACGATCGATGCGCTGAAGGATCGTATGAGCCCCGGCCAGATGATGGACGAAGCCCTGGGTTTCTTCAAGGAAGGACAGGTTGCCGAAGCCGGTAAGAACTTCGGCCAGCAGGTTCGCGACAACCCTCTCGCTCTTGGCCTCATCGGGGCCGGCATAGCGTGGCTTGCCTTTGGCAGCGGCGTGCGTTCCACGGGACGCGACCTTTACGATCGCTACGGTTCCGACGATGGCGCGGATGTCGATGAATATGGCCGCTTTCGTGCAGGCGGCGGACGGCATCTCGATCCCGACCGGTTTCCGGATAGCGGCGAATATCACGATCCCTACCGATCCCCGTCGGATGCCGATCCGCGAACGGGCGGCGCCACCTATGTCGGCGGCAGTGATACGACCGGCTCATCGCTGAAAGACAAGGCGTCGGGCGTCGGCTCGGCCGTCTCCGGAGCCGCGTCGGGCGTCGGCTCGGCCATCTCCGGAGCTGCGTCGAGTACAGGCTCGTCCGTTTCCAGCGGCGCGTCCAAGACCGGTTCGGCCATCTCAGGCGCCGCGTCTTCGGTCGGCGAGAGCGCACGATCCGCCGGTTCGGCAGTCGGCAGTGCCGCCGGCAATGCGGCATCGAGCATATCTTCGGGCGCTTCCAGTGCTAGCCAGGCTGCGCGAGATGCTGCGGCAAGCACCGGGCAGGCCTTCGCCGATGGCGGACGGGCGGTCAGCTACCGCGCTTCGCAAGCGCGGCAGTCTGCGACGCGCGGCTACCGCAACATTCAGTCCGAACTGATCGGCGCGTTTCGCGATGAACCACTCGTGTTCGGTGCGATCGCAGTCGCGGTGGGCGCGGCGATCGGCGCGGCTCTGCCGCCGACACGTCGCGAAGACGAGTTGATGGGTGAAACCCGCGACAATCTGCGCGACCAGGCCTACGAGCGCGGCCGTGACGCCGTCACCGAAGCGCGCGATGTAGCGGAGAAGACTTACACCGCTGCGTCGGAGCGTGCCGAACAAAAAGGCCTGAAACCGAAAGGCGAAGGTGAGACGGTGGCTGAAAAGGTGGCAGACGTTGCCCGCACGGCCGCACAAACGGCCAGGGACGAAGTGAAGAAGAAGACTTGAGCAGACATTTTACGATAACTGCTTGAACCACCGATACGAAGGGCGCGCCATGAAGGCGCGCCCTTTTCCGTTGCCGTCGAAAACCTGCGGTGGGTTATTCTTTCGCTTCCAATGGCCGCGATAAGAAGCCCCGTCGTTCCAGAACCGCCGAGACCTCTTCCAGAATGGCCGGATCGTCGATGGTCGCCGGCACCGGCGAATCTTCCTTGTCGGCGATCTTCTGCATGGTGGCGCGAAGTATTTTGCCGGAGCGGGTCTTTGGCAGCCGCTTGACGCAGACAAGCTGCCGAAAGGCGGCCACCGCCCCGATCCGGTCCCGGACCATGGCGACGATCTCTTTCTCCAATTCCGATTCGGGCCGGTCCACACCGTTCGACAGCACGACGAAACCGAGCGGCACCTGTCCCTTCATCGGGTCGGCAATGCCAATCACCGCCGCCTCCGCGACGTCGGGGTGCTCGGCGAGCACCTCTTCCATCGCGCCTGTCGACAAACGATGGCCGGCCACATTGATGATGTCGTCCGTCCGCGCCATGACGAACAGGTAGCCATCCTCATCGATCTTGCCGGCATCGGCCGTCTTGTAGTAGCCGGGATACTCTTCGAGATAGGCGTCCCTGAACCGCTGATCGGCATTCCAGAGCGTCGGTAGTGCGCCGGGCGGCAACGGCAGCTTGACAACCACATTGCCCAGCACATTTGGCTCGGTCACCGGCTCGCCCTCATCGGTCAGAATCTGAATGTCGTAGCCCGGCATCGGCTTGGTCGGCGATCCGTATTTGACCGGCAGCAAGCCGAGGCCCGCCGGGTTGCCACACATCACCCAGCCTGTTTCCGTTTGCCACCAATGGTCGATCACCGGCACGTTCAACTGCCGCTCGGCCCATTTGATCGTCTCAGGATCGGCCCGTTCGCCGGCCAGAAACAGCGTCTGAAACGATGACAGGTCGTATTTCTTGATGAACTCGCCTTCAGGATCCTGCTGGCGAATGGCGCGGAAGGCCGTCGGCGCGGTGAAGATCGCCTTGACGCCATACTCCTCGACAATCCGCCAGAACACGCCGGGATCGGGCGTGCCGACCGGTTTTCCCTCGAAGATGATGGTCGTGGCGCCACGCAGCAGGGGGCCATAGACGATGTAGGAATGGCCGACGACCCAGCCGAAATCGGATGCGGTAAAGAGGACATCGCCCGGATCGATGCCGTAGAAATTCTTCATGGTCCATTCGAGCGCGACCATATGGCCGCCATTGTCGCGGATCACGCCCTTCGGCTGGCCGGTCGTGCCGGAGGTATAGAGGACGTAGAGCGGGTCGGTCGCCGCCACGGCCGTTGGCTCGACCGTCCGGCCCTCTGCGGCCGATACGGCGTCCGCCCAGTCGATATCGCGTCCCTCGACCATCGATGCCTCGGCCTGGGGCCGCTGGAAGATCACGCATGTTTCGGGAGGCGTGTCCGCCATCTCGATGGCCTTATCGAGCAGCGGTTTGTATTCGACGATGCGCGAAGGCTCCAGCCCGCAGGAAGCCGCGATGACCATTTTCGGCTTGGCGTCGTTGATGCGGGTCGCCAGTTCCTTTGCCGCGAACCCGCCGAAAACAACCGAGTGAATCGCACCGAGACGCGCGCAGGCCAGCATCGCGATCGCGGTTTGCGGGATCATCGGCATATACAGAACGACGCGGTCGCCCTTCGTCACGCCCTTGTCGGAAAGGACGCAGGCCAGTGCGTTGACCTGCTTCAAAAGCTCCGAATAGGTGATCTGGCTTTTAGTTCCGGTAATCGGACTGTCGTATATGATGGCGAGCCGGTCGCCATGGCCGGCTTCGACATGGCGGTCGACCGCATTGGCGCAGGTGTTGCATTCGGCGCCGGCGAACCAGCGTCCGTAAACCCCAGCCTCGGCATCGAAGATTTTGTCGGCGGGCTTCATCCAGTCGATCGCTTCCGCCTGCTCCTCCCAGAAGGTCTCCGGGCCCGCCTGCCATTGAGCGTAGACGCTCTCATAGTCGCTCATCATTTTCCTCCCGAACCGAATTCTTCCGCGCGTTCATGACAAACTGCGCGACAATGAGCCATTTGACTATGGGCGAATATGACGACGCAAACGCGCAAACGCAAAACGGCCCCGCACCTGGCGGGGCCATTCCACGATGGAATCAACGTGCGCTTATAGAATGGTAGCGCTTACTGCCGCTCGACGCAGGTTGCGATGATCTCGCTGGAATAGGCGCCGCGGTTCGCCGCGACCTTCTCGCAGAGCTTCGTCAATTCGTCCTCGGACAGCCCGACCGCGCTGGTGATCGTGCCGTCGACGCCGTTGATGACCGAACTGGCGGCCTCATTGCCCGGGATGATCGAGCCGCCGCCTATGCCGACCCTCACATCCGCCGACGTCGCGCCACCACCGACATTGACATCGGCATTTGCATTCGTACCGCCGAGAGCGCCGGTTCCGACATCTACATCGGCGCTAACGCCATTGCCGCCGCCAATATCGACATCGGCATCGGCGGTCGTGCCACCCAAAAGACCGGTACTGACATTCGCATCGGCACCGAGCCCGCCGCCACTGCGGGAGCCGGCATCCGCGGAAGCACTCGTTCCGCCGCCAACACCGGTGCTGGCGCCGGCACTTGCTCCACCGCCGCCAACACTGGCGCCTACCGAGGTGCCACCCACATCCGCGCCGACGCTGACCTGCGCGAATGAGGGCGACATGCCGGCAAGAACGAACCCGGAAGCAAGAAGCGAGACTTTGACGATATTCATGGCGATCTCCTTTTTGGTTACACGCCAGAACAATCAGGCAGCCAAAAAAAGGATGCGATTCCTAGGAAAAACTGATTCAATAGAGATAATGGGCCGTTAAGAGGAAGAAATCCGACAATTTTAACGATCGGTTATTTTTTCTTTTCTTTCAAAACCATTCATGGCAGAAGGGCGATATCCGAACCGACCGCGTGCAAGGTCCTTGTGTCGAAAGCCTTCTCCCTTCTCATCCTCCTGATCATGGTCGTGCAGGTCATTTACCCGCTTGGCCTGCCTGGGCTCAAACGCCGGCGCGATTTCTGGAAGCTGGCGCTCGTCGCACTCGGCATGATGATGCTGACCGTGCTGATCCGGCCATAGAAGCCCGATTCGTCAAGGGCCCGAGCGTTCTTCCCGAACAGCGAGGGCAGGTGCATCGGCAACGTGCTTTCGGTGGTCCGCCGCCGGAATGAACTCCGATCGCGCGATATGTTCGGCAATATGGCGCGCCCACACATTGTAGCCGACCGGGCCGGCATGGAACCCGTCGCGCGAGAAGTGATCCGGCAGAACCAGGTCGATCGCCGGCAGGACGGTGACGCCTTGCTCCCGACAGATGCTCCAGCCGACCCGCGAAAGCGTATCGGCCCGCAGATCGATGATCGTGGCGAGCGGCTCCGGCAGGTTGGGCATCTTGCGGAAGTCGAGCAGCGAGCCCCAATAGATCTTCGCATCGGGGAACCGCGCCTTTACGGCGAAGATCAGCCGGGTCAGATCGCGGACGAAGCGGCGCCGCGTGTGGAAATTCTTGGCGTCGTTGTGACCCACCGACAGGATGATATGCGACCAGCCGCCATGCGGCAGATTCGGCACGACGCATTCGGTGATCTCACGGATAACGGAACCGTTGAATCCGTTGGCCCGCCAGCGGACGGGACGGCTCGTCATGTCCTGCAGCCGGCGCGCGATGGAAGGTGCGAGCGTGTCGTGCTGCCTGTCCGTCCCGACGCCGTGCACGGTGCTGTCGCCGATCACGAGAAGCGAGATTTCGGCACCGCGGCCATTCAGGCGCCCTCCGGTTCGGCCCGGCGGCGGCGCGAGCCGTGGCGTCCGAATGCGGGTCCAAAGACCCTGCAGAAGATAGATGGGCACCGCCAGATCGGAGAGCAGCCACGCCAGGCGCGAATGCCGGCTGATCGGTTCCGGCGAAGGCAACAGTCCCGCCTCGCTGACGATCCGATACCGATAGTTCCGTCGATGGTGTCGCATCCGCATCGGGAGCCGTCCTGCCTTTTCTGCCGGAAATTTCAAAGCCGATCATAGAACCGTGGCGAAACAGGGCGGTCAAATTTCGGCGGTTCGATCACTTATGGTCTCATCGCCGGCCAGCATGTGATCGGCCAGATGCGACCCGAGCGCCGCATAACCCGCCGCACCGGCGTGAAAGCCGTCCCGCGAAAAGCCCTTGGCTTCGACAGCCCGCAGCTCCGGCAGCGCGTTCATGCCTCGCTCGCGGCAGAGCTGGCGCGCACGTCGCGTTAGAAGCTCCGCCCGCATGTCGAGCACGGTGGCGAGTTGCGGCGGCAGGCCAGGCACGAGGCGCAGATTGAAGATCGGGTTCCAGAACAGCTGCGCGCCCGGAAACCGCGCGCGAAGGGCGTAGATCAATTCGCCGAAGTCGCGCTTGAAGCGGCGCGCGCCATGCCAGTTCTTGGCGTCGTTGATGCCGGCCGAGACGACGATATGGGTGAAGTCGCGCGGCTCCAGATGCGGCAGGACCCGCAGGGTCAGTTGCGGCACGGTGGCCGAATTGAAGCCGGCGGCCCGCCAGCGGACGGCCCGGCCCGACCTTTGCGCCAGCGACCGGCCGATCTGGAAGGCCAGGCCTTCCTCCTGCCGGTTCGCGCCCACCCCCTGTACCGAACTGTCGCCGATCACCAGCAACCGAATTTCCGGCTCCTGCCCCTCGAACCGGCCCTCGACCGGACCGGGCGGCGGCGACAGGCGCAGGCTGCGGCGGCGCATGCCGATCCCCTGCCAGACATAGATCGGCAGACCGAGGAGCGAGAGGGGACCGGCGAGCCGGCCATAGCGGCCGGGTCCGATGGCGTCCGTTGGTTCGATCCCGTCTTCGCTGACGGCTCCGGTGAGCGGTTCCGGTCGCTTGAGCACGTCGTCCTCTCAGTCGTCGGCGTCGAGCGCCTTCACACCCGGCAGGGTCTTGCCTTCCATCCATTTCAGAAAGGCGCCGCCCGCCGTGGAGACATAGGTGAATTCATCGGCGACGCCGGCATGGTTGAGCGCGGCAACGGTATCGCCGCCACCGGCCACCGACACCAGCTCCCCCACTTCGGTGCGTTCGGCGGCATAGCGCGCCGCCGCTACGGTCGCGGTATCGAAGGGCTCGATCTCGAACGCGCCGAGCGGGCCGTTCCAGATCAGCGTGTTCGCCCGTTCGATCCACTCCTTGATCTTTTCGACGCTTTGCGGCCCGGCATCGAGGATCATCTGGCCCGCCGGCACGGCGTCAACCGAGACGGTCTCGCTCGGGGCGCCGGCTTTGAACTCACTGGCGACCACCGCATCGACCGGCAGCACGAGCGCGCAGCCGGCCTTCTCGGCCTCCGCCTCGATCTCGCGGGCGGTGTCGGCCAGATCGTGCTCGCAGAGCGAGGCCTGAACGTCGATGCCGTCGGCGGCGAGAAACGTATTGGCCATGCCGCCACCGACGACGACCGCATCCACCTTCTTCACCAGATTCATGAGTAGGTCGATCTTGGTGGAGACCTTCGCCCCGCCGACGATCGCAACGACTGGCCGTTCCGGCTCGCCGAGGCCCTTCTGCAGCGCCTCCAGCTCGGTCTGCATGGTCCGGCCCGCATAGGCCGGCAGTTGATGCGCCAGCCCTTCGGTCGACGCATGCGCGCGATGGGCGGCGGAAAAGGCGTCGTTGACATAGAGATCGCCGAGGCCCGCATAGCGGGTGGCGAGATCGGGATCGTTCTTCTCTTCGCCCGGCTCGAAGCGGGTGTTCTCCAGCAGCAGTACATCGCCATTGGCCATCTTGGCGATGGCGTCGTCCGCCTGATCCAGCGTGGCGAAATGCACCCGGTGATCCAGCACTTCCTCCACGGCGGAGGCGACGGGTTTCAAGCTCATCTCCGATACGGTCTTGCCCTTCGGCCGACCGAAATGGGCAAGCAGAATGACCTTTGCGCCCCTGTCGGACAGTTCCGCTATCGTCGGCGCGACGCGCTCGATGCGGGTGGCGTCGGTCACCCTTCCATCCTTCATCGGCACATTGATATCGACACGCAGCAGCGCGCGCTTACCGGTCAGTTCGGCCAGATCGTCCAGCGTCTTGAAGCTCATTTTCGCAATACCTCGGGATTCGTCACCGGCTTTCGCATAAAGGGCCGGAGCGACGACGTCCAGATTTTAGGTCGGGTCTCCGTGCAGGCGAATGGAAGGTCGGCTCAGCCCGGCTGGCGTGCAAAGGCGAGGGTCACGCCAAAGCCGGCGATCAGCGCGCCGAAGATGCGCTCCATCCAGACCTTGAGCGACAGATAGGCTCGCCGAACGGACGGACGCGACAGAAAGAGCGCCACCGCGGAAAACCAAAGAAAGCAGGTGATCGAGGTCGTCGCACCGAAGGCCAGCTTCAGCGAGAGCGGCGTTTCGGGTGTCGCGACCTGGGTGAAGATGGAAAGCGTGAAGAAGGTCGCCTTCACATTGGTAGCATTGGTAAAGAAGCCCCAGCGCAGGGCCTGCCACGGGCCCATTGGCGCCAGGTCGGCGCCCTCGTCGACCAACGTGCCCTGCCCCGCCGATGCGCTGTGGATCATCGAAAGGCCCAGAAAGATCAGATAGGCCGCGCCGACCCATTTGAGGATATTGAAAAGCAGGATCGACTGGCTCACCGCAACGCCGATACCGGCAATGGCGTAGCCGGCGTGAACCAGCAGGCCCGCCGCGATCCCAACCGCCGTCAGCACGCCTGCGCGCCGCCCGCTTACCAGCGCGTTGCGCGAGACGACCGCGAAATCCGGCCCTGGCAGCATCGCCGCAAACAGGGTCAGCACGAAGACGGTGGCGATACCGGTCATAGGCGTCGAAACATTCCTGGATAGTCTTTGACGATTGCGCTGCGATCAACTGGCAGCATCACTTCGAAAGAGCGATCGACGGCCGCGTAATGATAGCTGCGATAGGGTTCGACCACCGTGTAACGCTGTTGGTCGAGGATCGGGGCCAGATCATCGAACGGAACATAGACGACGCGAAACGCTGCACTCGTGCTCTCGTGCTGATCGGGAAGAGCCCGGATCGCGAGCGTGTTTGTGAACGGCGTTCCAGCGAGATCGATCAGTGAAGCGCCGTCAAAGCGGGTGTCGTGGGCCTCGTCCGCGCCGACCCAGCCATCGTCCTGCCGGCGCATCGACAGACGAATGCCGCCGACATCCTCGACGGAAAAGGACTGAACCGCCCATGTCTCGTCGCATCGTATCGTGTAGCTGATGCCATAGTCGCGGCCGCCACGACCGCCGACGAGAACGGACCGAATCGTCACCCCATCCGAAACGGCTTCGATCCGGCAATGTTCGAGACCAGCGGGATCGAGAGCTGCCCAACGTATATCTATGCCGAAACAGCTCTCGAAACCCATACTGTCAGATCAGCTTGCCCATCGCGACGGCGGTGTCGGCCATGCGGTTGGAGAAGCCCCATTCATTGTCGTACCAGGTCAGGATCGAACAGAACGTACCGTCCATCACCTTGGTCTGATCGAGATGGAAGATCGACGAGTTCGGGTTGTGGTTGAAGTCGATGGAGACGTTCGGCGCGTCCGTGTAGGACAGGACGCCCTTCAGACCGCCATCCGCCGCGCTACGGATCGCCTGGTTGATCTCTTCGACCGACGTGTCGCGCTTGGCGATGAACTTCAGATCGACCACCGAGACGTTCGGCGTCGGCACGCGCATGGCGAAACCGTCCAGCTTGCCGTTCAATTCCGGCAGGACGAGGCCGACCGCCTTGGCCGCACCGGTCGAGGTCGGGATCATGCTCATCGCGGCGGCGCGGGCGCGGTAGAGATCCTTGTGCATGGTGTCCAGCGTCGGCTGGTCGCCCGTATAGGAGTGGATCGTCGTCATCATGCCCTTTTCGATGCCGATCAGATCGTGCAGCACCTTGGCGACGGGCGACAGGCAGTTGGTCGTGCAGGAGGCGTTGGAGACGACGAGGTCGTCCTTGGTCAGCACGTCGTGATTGACACCATAAACGACGGTCTTGTCGGCGCCGGATGCGGGCGCGGAGACCAGAACGCGCTTGGCGCCAGCTTCCAGATGCATTGCCGCCTTGTCCCGGGCGGTGAAGATGCCGGTGCATTCCATCACCACATCGATGTCCAGATCGCCCCAGGGCAGCGCCTTCGGATCGCGCTCCGACAGCACCTTGAAGCTGTCGCCGCCCTCGATTCTGATCGTGTCGCCATCGACCTCGACGGATTTCGGAAACGCGCCGTGCACGCTGTCGAACCGCATCAGATGCGCATTGGTCTCGACCGGGCCCAGATCGTTGATGGCCACCACATCCACATCGGTGCGGCCGCTCTCATAAATGGCGCGAACCACATTGCGGCCGATGCGGCCAAAGCCATTGATGGCGATACGAAGCGTCATGAGCGATTTCTCCTGCGGGAAGCGGGCCGCCGGCCGCCGCTTTCCGCAGCGCGCGCCCCTGAATTCGGTTCGCCCCGCTCATAATCCTGCCGCGCGGAAGAATCCACCCCGCGCATTATCGCCGAGACAAATTGCGGTGCATGCGGCCGCCGGCAGGCGGCGGCTAGCCCCGTTCGAGCGCGGCGAGCCGCTTTTCGGCCGCGGCCACGATGGCCTCGGTGGTGATGCCGAAATGCCGGAACAGCTCGTCCGCCGGCGCCGATGCGCCGAAGCTGTTCATGCCGATGAAGGGATCGTCGCGGTCCAGGAACAGGTCCCAGCCCTGGCGAATGGCCGCTTCGACGCCGATGCGCACCTTCGAATCGCCGCGAATGGCCGCCTTGTAGGCTTCGCTCTGCTGCTCGAACAGTTCGAAACAGGGCACCGAGACGACGCGCGTCGGATGGCCCTTGGCTTCCAGCGCCGTCCGGGCTTCCAGCGCCAGGCCGACCTCCGAACCGGTGGCGAAGATCGTCACCTTGGGTTCGGCGGACGCCGTTTCCAGCTCATAGGCGCCATAGCGGCACATATTCTCTTCTTCGAACTCGTGGCGCACCGTGGCGAGACCCTGACGCGTCAGGGCGAGCGTCGAGGGCGTCTTGCGGCTCTCCAGCGCCAGCTGCCAGCATTCCATCGTCTCGCAGGCGTCTGCCGGGCGGAAGATGTAGTGGTTCGGAATGGCGCGCAGCGCCGCCAGATGCTCGACCGGCTGGTGCGTCGGCCCATCTTCGCCAAGACCGATGGAATCGTGGGTCATCACATAGATGACGCGCAGCCCCATCAGAGAGGACAGGCGCATGGCCGGGCGGCAGTAGTCGGTGAAGACGAGGAAGGTCGCACCATAGGGGATGAGGCCGCCATGCAGGGCGATGCCGTTCATCGCGGCGGCCATGCCGTGCTCGCGAATGCCGTAATAGATGTAGCGACCAGAGAAATCGTCGGCCGAGACGGGCTTGGTCTGGCTGGTCTTGGTGTTGTTCGAGCCGGTCAGATCGGCCGATCCGCCAATGGTCTCGGGCACCGCGCCATTGATGACTTCGAGCGCCATTTCGGACGCCTTTCGGGTCGCGACCTTCGGCTTGTCGTGCGCCAGCGACTTCTTGTAATCGGCGATCGCCGTTTCCAGCGCGCCCGGCAGATCGCCGCGCATGGCCCGCTCGAACGCGCCCTTCATCTCCGGATCGGCGTCCTGAAGCCGGCCTTCCCAGGCCGTCCGCGCCTTGGTGGAGCGCAGTCCCGCCAATCGCCAGTCGTCCAGAATTTCGCTCGGAATGTCGAAGCTCTCATGCGCCCAGTCCAGCGACTTGCGCGTCGCCGTGATTTCGTCGGCGCCAAGCGGGCTGCCATGCACCTTGTTGGTGCCGACCTTGGTGGGCGCGCCGCGACCGATCTCGGTCTTGCAGGCGATCATGGTCGGCTTGTCGCTTTCGCGCGCCTTCTCAATGGCCTCTGCAATCGCTTCGGCGTCGTGGCCATCCACATCGAGCGTCGCCCAGCCCGACGCTTCGAACCGCGCCCGTTGATCGGTCGAATCGGACAGATCGACGGAACCGTCGATGGTGATGCCGTTATTGTCCCAGAAGACGATCAGCTTGTTCAGCCGCAGATGGCCCGCCAGCGCGATGGCCTCCTGGCTGATGCCTTCCATCAGGCAGCCATCGCCGGCGATGGTGTAGGTGTAATGGTCGACCAGCGCGTCGCCATAGCGGGCGTTCAGAAGCCGCTCCGCCAGCGCCATGCCGACCGCATTGGTGATGCCCTGGCCGAGCGGGCCGGTCGTGGTTTCGATACCGGCGGCATGGCCATATTCCGGGTGGCCCGCCGTCTTGCTGCCGAACTGGCGGAAATTCTTGATTTCCTCGAGCGTGATATCCTCGTAGCCGGTGAGGTAAAGGAGCGAATAGAGCAGCATGGAGCCATGACCGGCCGACAGCACGAAGCGGTCGCGGTCAGGCCAGTCAGGGTTCTTCGGATCGTGCTTCAGGAAACGCGAAAACAGGACGGTCGCAATGTCCGCCGCGCCCATCGGCAGGCCGGGATGACCGGAATTGGCCTGTTCCACCGCATCCATGGAAAGGAAGCGGATCGCATTGGCCATCCGCTCATGTTTCTCCGATTGGGTCATGATCGCTCGCTGATTGATGGTGTTGGGCCCGGGCGCCCGTCTGGTGGGGCCGTCATGGATTCTCAAGGGAAGCGCGCTCGCGCTGGTCGCCCGATCCGGTTGAAAATGCCGGCGAGACATAGCAGGGCCGTGAAATGAGTCAATCGAACCGCGCCCGAAATGAGGTGGATGGCGCACCCGGCGCGTTGACCCTTCCTTAAAGCGGCCCATAAGCTGCGCTTTCTAATCGACGGAAAAGCCGCGTTGATTCGCAGGCAGCCGTGATCTTTCGGTGGGGGACAATGACGCAGGAGAGCAATTTTCGACAGGCGATCAAAAAGCTCGCCGAGGCGATTGGAACGCTGGAGAACGCCGTCGATGCCCGGCTGGAGCGCGAGCAGGATTTCGCGGGCGCGCAGGAAGAAGTGCAGCGGATGAACACCGACCGCGCCCGCCTCGCCGACCTTCTGGATGAGAGCGAGGGCCGCGCCGAAAGGCTGGCGGACGCCAATCGCGAAGTCTCCGGCCGCCTCGTTTCGGCCATGGAAACCATCCGCGCGGTCGTGGATCGCTAGATTAAGGGCAGGACCCGGCTGAATGGCGCAAGTCTCCGTTACCATCGATGAGAAGACCTATCGCATGGCCTGCGATGAAGGTCAGGAAGAGCACCTTCTGGGGCTCGCCGAACAGCTGGATGGCTATATCCGTCATCTGAAAGGCAGTTTCGGCGAGATCGGCGATCATCGCCTCTCCGTCATGGCCGGTATCATGGTGATGGACGAATTGTCCGACACGAAGGCGCGGTTGGACAAGCTGGAGAAAGAGATCGAGACGCTGAGAAGCGAGCGCGACAGCGCCGAGAAGAAGGCGCGCGACGCCGGTGGCGCCATTGCCGGCGACATCACCCGCCTTGCCGAGCGGGTGCAGACCATCGCCAAGAAGCTGGATGGCTGACTAACCCTCCATCTCCTCCTTCAGCATTTCCAGTTCCAGCCATTCCTCTTCGGCGCTCGCCAGCTCGGCTTTCGTCGCTTCCAACTTTTTCGCCAGCGCGTTGAAGCCTTGCGGGTCGCGGCCGAAGAAATCCGGCGCGGCCAGCTTCACTTCGCCCTTTTCGATCTCGGCAGCCAGCGCTTCCATTTCGCCCGGCAGCTTCTCCAGCCGGAACTGCTGCTTGTAGGACAGTTTGGCGCTTTTCTTTTTCGCTTCGGGTTTCGAGGGAGCTGTGGCAGACGCAGCCTTCGGCTTGCTCTCGGCTGCCTCGCCGATGGGTTTGAAGGGCCGGCTGCCGCGTTGCGCCAGCATGTCGGAATAGCCGCCGGCATAGTTGGTCCAGCGCCCGTCGCCTTCCGGCACGAGCGTGCTCGTCACCGTGCGATCAAGGAAATCGCGGTCATGGCTGACGAGAATGACTGTGCCTTTGAAATTGGCCACCAGCTCCTGCAGCAGATCGAGCGTTTCCATGTCGAGATCATTGGTCGGCTCGTCCAGCACCAGCAGATTGGCCGGCTGCGCCAGCGTCCGCGCCAGAAGCAGGCGGGCCTTCTCACCGCCCGACAATTCGCGGATGGGCGTGCGCGCCTGTTCCGGCGAGAACAGGAAGTCCTTCATATAGGAGATGACGTGGCGTGGCTGATCGTCGATGACGAGTTGGTCGCCCCGCCCGCCCGTCAGCCAGTCGGCCAAACCCATATCGGGATCGAGCGCCGCGCGGCGCTGGTCGAGCATCGCCACTTCCAGATTGGTGCCATGCCGCAGCGACCCCTCATCGCTGGAAAGATCGCCGAGCAGCAGTTTCAGAAGCGTTGTCTTGCCGACGCCGTTCGGCCCGACGAGACCGATCCGGTCGCCGCGCTGAATGCGGATGGAAAAATCGCGGACGATAGGCCGCCCATCATAGCTCTTGGCAAGACCCTTCGCTTCGATCACCAGTTTGCCGCTCGCCTCGGCCTCGCTGGCCGCCATCGTCGCATTGCCCTGCGGGCCGCGCCGTTCGCGAAACTGCCGGCGCAGTTCGGCAAGCTCGTCGACCCGTCGCATATTGCGCTTGCGCCGGCCCGACACGCCATGGACGATCCAGTGCTGCTCCCGCTCGATCTTGCGACCGAGCTTGTGATGGGCTGCTTCTTCCTCCTCCATCAGCTTGTCGCGCCAATCCTCGAATTTGGCAAACCCCTCGTCCAGCCGGCGGGTCCGGCTCCGGTCGAGCCAGACCACCCTGTCCGTCACATTTTCCAGAAACCGCCGGTCGTGGCTGATCGTGACAAGGGCCGAGCGGCTGCGCACCAGTTCCTCCTCCAGCCATTCGATCGTGGCGAGGTCCAGATGGTTGGTCGGCTCGTCGAGCAGCAGGATGTCCGGCTCCGGCGCCATCAGCCGGGCGAGCGCCGCGCGCCGGGCCTCCCCGCCGGAAAGCGTGGCAGGGTCGGCCGATGCCGACAGACCGAGATGCTCGATAAGGTAAAGAACGCGCCAGTGATCGTCCGCCGGGCCGAGACCGGCCTCCACATAGGCTTCGACCGTCTCGAATCCCTCGAAATCCGGCATCTGCGGCAGATAGCGCAGCGTCGCGCCCGGCTGGCGGAAGATCTCGCCATCCATCGGCTCGGTCTGGCCGGCCGCGATCTTCAGCAGCGTCGATTTGCCGGATCCGTTCCGTCCGATCAGCGCGATCTTCTCGCCAGGCGCGATCGAAAGCGACGCGCCCTCGAACAAGGGTGCGCCGCCAAAGGTAAGGAAAATGCCGTCGAGCGTCAGTAGCGGCGGCGCCATTGATCAGCCCGCCCCTTCGCCGGATTCGGCGGCATCGGCGATCATCTCGGCGACCATGCGGTCGGTTGAGGCCGGCTCGATGACGTCCTGCGTCACAAGCAGCAGGCCGCGCCCGGCCGAAAGGGTGATCGTGACCGGCCCTTCCGCCACATTGGAGAGCGTCCGCGACGAGCCGAACGGGATCGCTTCATCGGCAAGCGGCCAACGGGCGCCGCTGACTGACAGATCCTTCAGATCGGCGAAGACCAGAATAGAAAACAGCGTGCCTTCGGACAGCTCGAACCGGTTCTCTTCGCCGATGCGAAGCGGATGGCCTTCCTGCCGACCATCGGTCAGCATCGTGTCGATCCCCGCCTCGTGCAATCCGATCGCGGCCATTGTGATCTGCATCGCATGGTCGAGGCGTGCACCGCCAAACGCGCCGACCACGAGCAGAGAACGCGCGCCCCGCCGGATCGCCTCGCGAAACGCCAGATCGCCGTCGGTCATATCCTTGTCAACCGGATGGCGTTCCATGGCGACATCGCGGAATCGCTCCATGTCGCCCGGGGTTACGCTGTCGAAATCGCCGATCCACAGTTCCGGGGTCACGCCGAGCGTCTCGGCATGTTTCATACCGCTATCGGCAGCGATAGCCGGCAGGCCGGCAACCTGGCTCATCAGGCGCGGCGTGGCGTCCATGTCGCCTCCGAGAAACAGCGCATAGCGGGTCATGTCGTGTCGCCTCATTCTTCGCCAGCCCAATTCAAGCCGCCCGCTCTAACCATTTCCTTCACCTTTCGCCAGCCATAGTCTTGCGACGTCTCGCGCCACGCAAATGCCCGGAAGGGGCCATAATCCTGAATTAGGCCAGCACACGGTCGGTTGGGCTTTAGCGGCCGGCATGGGCGGGACACATGCGAACGATTAGGGATGAACGGGGTTTTTCACGTTTGATATACGGCCCGAATTTCACCGTTTTGCGGAAAGGCGGCACGGTCCATCGGCGCGCCATCGGCCTTGTCGCTCTTGCGGGCCTGGCCCTTTCCGGCTGTGCCGCCGTGACCGACAGCATTGTGGAGACGTCGGGCCAGTCCCGGGGCGAAGCCATTCTCAGCCCATCCTCCAAGCCGGTGACGGTGGACAATGTGGCCGGCAACAACCGCCTGCGCCGGCTGGCTGCCGAGCAGCACCCGAAGATCGTGGCGTCCTATGGCGGCGAATACAACGATCCCAAGCTGGAGCGGACGGTCGCACGCATTGTGGGCGAACTGACGACCGCAGGCGACAACAATACGCAGATCTACAATATTACCGTGCTGGATTCGCCCTCGATCAACGCTTTCGCGCTGCCCGGCGGTTATCTCTATATCACTCGCGGCCTTCTGGCTCTTGCCAGTGATTCGGCGGAGCTTGCGACCGTGATCGCCCATGAGATGGCGCATGTCACGGCCAATCATGGCATCGAACGCCAGAAGATGGAGCGGGCCGAGACCGTTGCGACCAAAGTCGCCGAGGACCTGCTCGGCAGCTCCAATGCGGCGCGCGCGGCGGCTATTCGCGGCCAGCTTCGCCTGGCGCAGTTTTCACGCGGGCAGGAATTGGCGGCCGACGCCATCGGCATTCGCGCCACGGCCGCCGCTGGCTTCGATCCCTACGCTGCCGTCCGGTTTCTCCGGTCTCTCAGTGCTTACACACGGTTTCGCTCGGTCACGGGCGCCAAGCCCGAGCTGGATTTTCTAGCCAGCCATCCGACCAGCGAGCGCCGCATGGAAATCGCCCAGCGCCTGGCGCGGCAGCAGGGCGGGCCGGGCGTCGGAACACGCGCGCGCGACGCCTATCTAGCCGGCATCGACGGCATGACTTATGGCGACACGGCGCGCGAGGGCTTCATTCGCGGCCGCGATTTCCTGCATCCCAGAATCGGTATCGGCTTTCGGGTGCCCGAAGGTTTCGTCATCGACAATTCTTCCGAGGCGGTCACGGCGGCGGGGCCGAATGACATGGCGATCCGGTTCGATGGGGTACGCGTGGCCCGCAGCATTTCGCTGACGGATTATCTGGCCAGCGGCTGGATCGGCGGGCTCGATCCCAATTCTGTCGAGGCGGGTCAGGTCAACGGCCTGCCCTATGCGCGCGCGCGGGCCGCCGCCGATGGCTGGGAGTTCGCCATTTCGGTCTACCGTGTCGACAACACCGTTTATCGACTGCTTACCGCTGCGCCCGTCGGAACGAAGGAACTCGCCAGGCTGGCCCATACGACCGCCCGCTCCTTCCGCGTACTGCCGAAATCGGAACGCGCCACCCTGAAACCCCTGCGGATCAGGATCGTTACCGCGAGCGGCAGTGACACGATCGGCAGCCTTGCAGCGAAGATGGCCCCGGTAACGCGCAAGGAGCAGCTCTTCCTCGTCTTGAACGGGCTGAGCAAAAACGACAGGATTCGCGCGGGCGAAAAATTCAAGCTGGTCGTCGAATAAAAAGGCCCGGCCTTCGAAAAGACCGGGCAAAAGTTTCGTGCGTGCATCCCGCCGGTGAATGGCGGATCAGACCAGTCAGGCCGTGGCGTGATCGACGATTTCGGGATGATCCTTCATCAGCGCGCCGCGCAGCTTCTCCATGGCACGGCTTTCGATCTGCCGGACGCGCTCCTTGGAGATGCCCAGCTTGTCGCCGAGCGCTTCCAGCGTCGCGCCATTATCGCAGAGGCGGCGCTCATTGATGATCCGCAATTCTCGCTCGTTCAGCACAGACAGCGCCGTGCGGAGCCACTCGGTCCGGCGGCTCTCATCGATGCTTGTGCCGACAACCTCATCGGGCAGCGGATCGTCGCTGACGAGAAAGTCCTGGCGATCCGCGCTGCCGTCGCTGTCGGCAACCATCGGCGCATTCAGCGAGGAATCGGGACCGGAAAGGCGGCTATCCATCAGCGCCACATCCGATTCGGAAACGCCGAGCGCCGAGGAGATTTCCTTGTACATCACGGCGGATGACAGCATTTCGCCGCCCTGGCTCAGCTTGGCGCGAAGGCGGCGAAGATTGAAGAACAGCGATTTCTGAGCGGAGGATGTGCCTCCGCGAACGATGGACCAGTTCCGCAGGATGTAATCCTGAATCGAGGCCCGGATCCACCAGGTGGCGTATGTGGAGAAGCGAACCTCGCGTTCCGGCTCGAACCGCGCGGCCGCTTCGAGAAGACCGACATGGCCCTCCTGGATGAGATCGCTCATCGGAAGACCGAAATTGCGAAACTTGGAAGCCATGGAAATCACCAGCCGCATATGGGCCGTCGTGATTTTGTGAAGAGCGACCTGATCCTGCTGGTCCTTCCAACGAACGGCAAGCTCGTGTTCTTCCTGCCGTTCGAGATAGGGCGCCTTCATCGCTGCCCGGATCATGGAGGAGCGGCCGCTGTCGTTTCGCATGGCAATCCCTTTCGTCATAAAATGCAGCCTTGAGGCAAGGCTGAGTCATGAACCAGACGAAGAGGAGATTTCACGCCACCACATCCAGCCTCGAAGGAAGAATGCCGTTTGGCGGGCAAGGTTCCGGCCCCACAGAAATTTTTATAGCCGGAACCCTCGGAATTTCTTAGGTTTTTAGACTTGACAAGTCCGTCTCGAAGTTGCAGAGGCGGTCAAGGCCTTGCCAAATCCTTTTTGTGACAGTCGCGTAAAAAACCCGGCCGAAGCCGGGTTCTTCAAAAGGTCTGTCCTGCAGATCGATCGCGATCAGGCCGCTTCTTCCTTGGAATCGGCTTCGCTGTCATTGGCCTTCGCGCCGCGTTTCGGGCCCTTGGCCAGATTCTGCTCGATGAGGTGAACCGCTTCGGTTTCGCTCATCTTGTTCACCGCTGCGATTTCGCGCGCCATACGATCCAGCGCCGCTTCATAAAGCTGGCGTTCGGAGTAGGACTGTTCCGGCTGGCTCTGGTCACGGTAGAGATCGCGGACCACTTCGGCGATGGAGATCAGATCGCCGGAATTGATCTTGGCGTCGTATTCCTGGGCGCGGCGCGACCACATGGTGCGCTTCACACGCGCCTTGCCCTGCACGACCTTCAGGGCGCGCTCGACATAGTCGCCTTCGGAAAGACGGCGCATCCCGACCGATTCGGCCTTGGCGACCGGCACCTTCAGCCGCATCTTGTCCTTCTGAAAATCGATCACGAACAGTTCCAGCTTGATGCCGGCGACTTCCTGCTCTTCGATCGCTGTGATCTGACCCACGCCATGCGCCGGATAGACGATGAACTGTCCCGTCTTGTAACCTTGACGCTGTGCTGGTTTCTTACTGGCCATACTCGGCAAACTCCCTATTCGCCCCACGGCGCGGGGCTTGAAGTCGCAGACCGCCATCAACTCGGCGATTAACATATCTTTAACCGTGTCCGCAGCGAAACGAATTTGGCTCTACCGTCCAGCGTTTGTCGAAACGAGTACGGTCAGAACTGCGAAGTCTCAGCAAGTGGTCAAAGAAAGCGCCTGAAAACTGCTTGATGTTGCGGCATGCGTCAGAAACGTAACACGAAATACGCCGCAAAGCAAATATTTGCTGCGTGCGCGAATACCGCAAGATGCCAGAATCATTGTCTATGGTTTACGCAGCCATCGCGGTCATGTCCATAGCGAAGGCTGCGGTTCGCCTTTGCCGGTCAGTCGCCTTCGCCCGGCTCCGGCGAGAAGTATTTGTCGAGCTTGCCATCTTCGCCATCGAACTTCTCGGCTTCCGGCAACTGCTCTTTCTTCACCGTGATATTGGGCCATTTTTCGGCATATTCGGTGTTGATTTCCAGCCATTTGTCGAGCCCCGGTTCGGTATCGGGCTTGATGGCGTCTGCCGGGCATTCCGGTTCGCACACCCCGCAATCGATGCATTCGTCCGGGTGGATGACCAGCATGTTCTCACCTTCGTAGAAACAGTCTACCGGACAAACTTCCACGCAGTCGGTATATTTGCATTTGATGCAGTTATCCGTGACGAGATAGGTCATCGAGTTCCACTTTCGGAATTGCGGTAGATGTGTCTCGGGAGACGTCGGCACGGACCTATAATGTCCGGCTTTGCCTTTCAAGGCACAGATGCGTCTGCCAGACATTCGAAAGGCGAAACATTATTTCAGCGCCGTGGCGGAAACAGCTGTGGCGATGGCGATGCCGGCGTCATGTCTTCATAGAGGGTCTGCGCCTCGGCCGCCGGCCCCCGACGATCGCCGAGGGCGGCGATTTTCAGCACGCGGACCCGCGATGGCAGCGAAAGGGTGAGCACATCGCCGGGCCGAACCGCCTTCGCGCCGCTCCGCACCTTGTCGCGATTGATCCGCACATGACCCGCCTGGCAGAGCTTCTGCGCCAATGTCCGGCTTTTGCTGATACGGGCGAAATACAGCCAGCGATCCAGCCGCTGGCTCCGCATAGCCGGGTCGCCGCCTTCCTCGCTTCGCGAACGCTTTGGTGCCCGCACGCCGTCCGGTCCGGTCAGTCGCCAAGCTTGTCCTTCAGGGACTGAAGCTTGGCGAAGGGTGAATCCGGATCCACCTTCTGGGGCCGTGCTTCGTACTGCTTCGGTTTGCCGCCACCCTTTTTGGCAGAGCGCTGGCCCTTGCCGGCCGGACGACCATTCGGCTGAGCCTTGCGACTGGGTCCGCCGCGTTCGCCGCCAGCATTGCGGGCGTTTCTGCCGCCATGACGCGGGGCGCGATCCGTCCGGCCCGGCCGCCAGATGGTGATCGTCTTTTCTTCGGCTTCGGCTGCCGGGTCGGACCCCGCGTCTTCGACCACAGCCGACTTTTCGCCAAGTTCATCGCTGCTGATGCCGGCAGTCACGCCTGGACCGTGCGTCGCCGCCATCACGGCATGAGGATCGCTTTTGGCGACGATCGGCTTGGCATGCTTGGACATGTGAGAAGCGGCATGGGCGCTGCACAGCGTCTCGTTCAATTCGCCGATATGCTCTTCTTCGTCGCGTTGTGCCCGGTCGCCTTCCAGGTCCGCAACGGCAGCGGGCGAGATCGGTTTCCTCTCGGCATGCCGATCCGCTTCGGCAAGCCCGGAACCCGGAACATCGCCCATGATTTGGCCAAGCACGGCATGGGGATCGTGCGGCTCCGGCTTCAGCTTCCTCTGACGGGCAATATTGACCTGCGCCGCGGCATGGGCGTGAGACAATGTCTCATTGACTTCACCGGCATGTTTGGCCTCTTCCTCACGGGCATTGTCCGTGTCGGCGACCAGGGGCGACGTCGCTTTCGGCGTCCACCCCTCCGGTTTCTCGGCGTCTTTTTCCGATGTAGCGGGCGCATCGGCCGCATCGGTTTTCGGAATGACGATATCGGCCTCGCGCCTGGTCTCCCCGCGATAGCCGAGGCCTTTCAGAATCTCCTCCATATCGTCCGACGTCGCCCCGAGAATGCTCATCATGGCGGGCGTCACGAAAAAGGCGCGGCCTTCGACGGCCCCGTCCGGCGGCGTTCCATCGCTTGGCTTCCACGACAGGGCCGGGCGGATGAGATCGGCCAGCCGCTCCAGAATGTCGACGCGCACCGCACGCTGGCCCAGAACGCGAAACCCACCGAGACGGTAAAATTCCTCTCGCCAGGACGGATCGATCGGAAAGGAGGTGCGACCCTGCATCAGGGCGGCGATGACATCGCCCTCACCCGGTTCGCCGCGCGCATCGTTGGCGATCTGCCAAAGCGTCGTCAAAAGCCCGGCCGGAGCCGGTTTCAGAAGAGCCGGAACGAAAATGTGATAGGCGCCGAAGCGTACGCCCAGCTTGCGAAGACCGGCCCGCGCATCCTGATCGAGGCCGCGCACCTCTTCGGCAACCTTGCGCCGGTCGATCACGCCCAGCGCTTCGAACAGCTGATAGGCGAGGCCCTTGGCCATACCGTCCAGCCCCTCCCCCGCTTTCAAGTCGAGCAGCGGCTTCAACTGCACATCGACGAGATGACGCAAATAGCGCTCGGCCCGCGCCTGCACCTTGTCGCGCATCGGCCCGGTCAGTTGCTCATCCGCCAGCAGCACGATCCGCGGCGTCAGCACGTCCTCGCCCGATGTAAGCGAGGCCACCGGATCGCCGACCCAGCGCAGAACGCCGTCCGAACCGATGGCCAGATCATTGTTGGGCGCGGTCGAAAAATGCTCCGCCCGTTTCTCGAACTCGGCGGCGAGCGCCCTTTCGGCGGCACTCCGGATGGCCTTGGCCTCCTCCCCTTCCGCCGTACGGTCGGCCGTGAACCGGAACCCGTTCAGAGTTCCGATCGTGTGGCCTTCTACCGTTACCTCCCCGGCAGAACCAATTTCCGCTTCCAGCATGGCATTCTCTCTCAGCCGCCTCATCAAAACACTTGTCCTGCGATCAACGAAGCGTTTCGTCAACCGCTCATGCAGCGCATCGCTCAAACGATCCTCGATCCGTCGGGTCTCATTCTGCCAGTGGATCGGGTCGCGAAGCCAGCCCATTCTATGAGAAACATAGGTCCAGGTCCGTATCTGGGCGATGCGGGACGACAAAGTGTCGATATCGCCGTCGATCCGGTCGGCCCGCCTCACCTGCCCGGCCATGTAATCCTCGTCGACATGGCCAGTGCGCGCCAGATCGCCGAAAAGCTGGCCGATAATGTCGGCGTGCTGGGCCGGCGCGATCCGTCGGTAGTCTGGCAGCGCGCAGCAATCCCACAAAAGCGACACCCGGTTACGGCCCTTCGCCAGCGCGCGAACGTCCTCGTCCTTGGTAAGAAAGGCGAGCGCCTGCGCATCCGTTGCCGGCAGCGCGCGGGTCAGCCCTTCGACGACGGGCGAAACGTCCAGCGAGGCAAGCAACCCCTTAACGGACGAGAAATCGAAGGCGCGGCTGCGCCATTGCATGGTGCGGACCGGCGCGAATTCATGGCTCTCGATCCGTTGCACGATCTCTTCGTCGAACGGGTCCTGCAGGCCCGTCACGCCGAACGTGCCGTCATTCTGATAGCGGCCGGCGCGGCCCGCAATCTGCGCCAGTTCCGCCGGGTTCAGCGCCCGATGCTGGAAACCGTCGAACTTCCAGCCCTGCGCGAAGGCCACATGATCGACATCGAGGTTCAGCCCCATGCCGATCGCATCGGTCGCGACGAGATAATCGACATCGCCATTCTGGTAGAGCTCGACCTGCGCGTTGCGAGTGCGCGGCGACAACGCCCCCAGCACCACCGCCGCACCGCCACGCTGGCGGCGGATCAGTTCGGCGACCGAATAGACCTGATCGGCGGAGAAGGCGACGATGGCCGTGCGGCGCGGCAGCCGGGTGATCTTTCGTGAACCGGCGTAAAACAACTGCGAAAGGCGGGGTCTGGTGGTGATCGTCACCCCCGGCAGAAGGCGCGACAGAATGCCCGACATCGTGGCCGCGCCGAGCAGCAGGGTTTCGTCCCGTCCCCGCAGATGCAGGATGCGATCGGTGAAGACGTGCCCGCGTTCCAGATCGCCAGCAAGCTGCACCTCGTCGATGGCGACGAAGGAGACATCGGTCTGACGCGGCAGCGCTTCCACCGTGCAGACGCTGTATCGTGCGCCGGGCGGCGCGATCTTCTCCTCGCCCGTGATCAACGCCACATTGGCGCTGCCGACCCGCTCGCAGACGCGGCTATAGACCTCTCGCGCCAGAAGCCGCAGCGGCAGACCGATTATCCCGGATGGGTGGGCAACGAGCCGATCGATCGCCAGATGGGTCTTGCCGGTATTGGTGGGCCCCAGGATCGCCGTCACGCCCGCCCCGGAAAAGGGCGAACTCGGCTTCTGCTTTTTCTGCGTGATCCGCATCGCCTCTTTCGACCGTCCGCCAGGCGCGCACCGCGCCTTTCGCCCCTTCTTTATTCAGCCAGTACATAGAGAGGCCGGCCCGGTACGTTAAGGGTTGGAACGGGAATGGAACGGACCGTGGCCGAATCGCGTGTATCGGCGGATTGCCGCTTTGTTCACCGCTAGATCGTGCGCGGAGGGCTCGGCTCGCACCGAAATATAGGAGACGCTGACCTGCCCGGTCCGCCATCCGGAGCCGAAACGTTAATGAAGCAGTGCCGGACCGGCCGGGGAGAAACCTTTCAGAAAGAAACCCTATCGATGTCTTACCGCAAAATTTTGATTTTGTTAGGTTTTGAAACGATACCGGAACGAAGGGAGGCCGAAACGGAACACACCGATTCGCCGACTCGGCCAGCGCATTTTCCTAACGAAGTCTGAACGCATTTCGTCGTTCCTTGGCAAGCGGACGCGGCACGAAATGCCACAATGCGATGTCACGAAAAAATGGCGCGCTCGAATGAGCGCGCCATCGCATCACGTTTACGATCCCAAACCGTCAGATCATGTACTGGCCGCCATTCGGCGACAGGGTCGAGCCGGTAATGAAGGCCGCGTCGTCGGAGGCAAGGAACCCGACACAACGCGCGATCTCCTCTGGCTCGCCGAGCCGGCCGACCGGAATTTGCGGCAGGATCGTCTCGTTCATCACCTTTTCCGGAATCGTGCTCATCATGTCGGTGTTGATGTAGCCCGGGCAGATCGCGTTGACCGTCACCCCCTTGCGCGCGCCTTCCTGCGCCAGGGCCTTGGTGAAACCGAGGTCCCCGGCCTTGGCCGCCGAATAGTTCGCCTGCGCAAACTGGCCCTTCTGCCCGTTGACCGATGATATATTGATGATACGTCCGAAGCCGCGATCGCGCATGCCCTCCCAGACATTACGGGTCATGTTGAAGAGGCCGGTCAGATTGGTGCCAATAACGGCGTCCCAATGTTCGGGCGTCATCTTGTGGAACGGCGCATCGCGGGTGATGCCGGCATTGTTGACCAGGATTTCCACCGGCCCGCCGAGCGCCTCCTCCACCTTGGCGATCCCCTCCTTGCAGGCGTCGAAGGATCCGACATCCCATTTGAAGGTTTTGATTCCGGTTTCCTCGGTGAAGGCGGCGGCCTTTTCGTCATTGCCGGCATAGGTGGCGGCGACTGTATGGCCAGCCTCTTTCAGCGCTTTTGAGATCGCCGCGCCAATGCCGCGGCTGCCTCCCGTCACGATTGCTACTCGTCCCATATAGTCCTCCCAATTGTCCGGGATGACGGTTTTCCGTCATTCCACCCTTCTTTTTGTAGGACAGGGGTAGGTCAGCGCAAGTGCTTCATTCGGCTTAGTTTTTGCCGCACCGCAACACAAACCGAGCCAAAAGCACCATAGAAAAGGCCCGCGACTTTCCTCAGGAAAATCGCGGGCCGTTCATCGGGAAACGCTCCGAAGATCAGTTCATGTTTTCGACGCACATGGCGACGCCCATGCCACCGCCGATGCAGAGCGTGGCGAGCCCCTTCTTGGCGCCGCCGCGCTTCATCTCGAACAGAAGCGTGTTGAAGATGCGCGCGCCCGAGGCGCCGACCGGATGGCCGATGGCGATCGCCCCGCCATTGACGTTCACAATGTCGGGGTTCCAGCCCATATCCTTGTTGACCGCGCAGGCCTGCGCGGCAAAGGCTTCGTTGGCTTCCACAATGTCCAGATCGTCGACCTTCCAACCAGCCTTTTCCAGCGCCTTGCGCGAAGCCGGGATCGGGCCGGTGCCCATGATCTGCGGATCGACGCCCGCCGTCGCCCAGGACACGATCCGCGCCAGTGGCGTGATGCCGCGCCTGGACGCTTCCTCTTCGCTCATCAGCACCACGGCCGCCGCGCCGTCATTGATGCCGGAGGCATTGGCCGCCGTGACGGAGCCTTCCTTGTTGAAGGCCGGGCGCAGCTTGCCGATCTTTTCCTTCGTCACGCCATGCTTGATGTACTCGTCATCCTCGACGACCGTATCGCCCTTGCGGCCCTTCACCGTGAAGGGCACGATCTCATCCTTGAACTTGCCGGCCTTCTGGGCGGCTTCCGCCTTGTTTTGCGATGCAACAGCAAATTCGTCCTGCGTATCGCGCGAAAGCTGCCATTTCTCGGCCACGTTCTCGGCGGTGTTGCCCATATGGTAGCCGTAGAAAGCGTCCATCAGGCCGTCCTTCAGCATGGTGTCCTGCATTTTGAGGTCACCCATCTTCACGCCGCCGCGCAGATGCGCGGCATGAGGCGCCATGCTCATGCTTTCCTGGCCACCGGCCACGATGATCGAGGCATCACCCATGGCGATCTGCTGCATACCGATGGCAATCGTGCGCAAGCCCGATCCGCAGAGCTGGTTGAGCCCCCACGCCGTCGTCTCCTGAGGGCAGCCCGCCGCCATCGCGGCCTGGCGCGCCGGGTTCTGGCCTTGCGCCGCCGTCAGGATCTGGCCGAGAATGACCTCGTCGACCTCGTTGGGATCGACACCCGCACGCTCCAGCGCGGCCTTGATGGCGGTAGCGCCCAGCTCATGGGCCGGAACATTGGCGAAAGCGCCGTTGAATGAACCCACGGGGGTACGCGCCGCACTGGCGATGACGATGGATTGGCTCATCGGTTATTAACCTTCCTTGCAAAGACTTTTCTGTTTGTCGGCCTATATGAGGCCCCGGATCAAGACCAGCCCTGGCCCCAATATCCTCCCTTGACGTGCGTCCGCATTTGCCTCTGGGTAAGAATTGCTTTCGACAGGCCCTTTGGCAAGGGTCACAATTCTTCTACGCATCTGCACAATACCGCTTGGCATCGCACAATTGCCATGCCTATTGTCGCAGCACAGTGCAAAACGATGCAGCAACGCCGGATTGCGATCCGTCATCAGACAGGGAGACATGGAATGGCAGAAAAGGGCGGCACCATCGTCATCAAGAAATACGCCAACCGCCGGCTCTACAATACGGGCACCAGCACATACGTTACGCTTGAAGACCTTTCCAACATGGTCAAGCGCGACGAGGACTTCGTGGTGCAGGACGCGAAGACCGGTGCCGATATCACCCATTCCGTCCTGACCCAGATCATTTTCGAGCTGGAGAACCAGACGGGCAACGCCATGCTGCCCATACCCTTCCTGCGTCAACTGATCGCCTATTACGGCGACCAGATGCAGATGTTTGTCCCGTCCTATCTCGAACAGTCGATGAAGGCGTTCCAGAGCCGTCAGGAACAGCTTCGCGAGGAATTCACCAGCGCGATGGGCGACCCGGTTCAGCTGATGAGCGTCGGCCAGAAGGCCATGGAAGAGCAGGCCCGGCGCAATATGGAAATGTTCACCAAGGCGATGAGCATGTTCAATCCGTTCGCCGCGGGCCCGGCTGCCGGCATCGACGCCATGGAGGTCGACGGTGGCCAGGAGACCCAGTCTGGCAATGATCTAAGTGAGATGAAGCGCCAGATCGCCGCCATGCAGGAAAAGCTCGACAAGCTCGGCAGCAGCTGATCCTCCGGACAATCGCAACGCAGCGCCGGCTTCTTCGAATGCGTGGGGCGCAGCTTGATCCTTCCCTGTCAGGACCAGGACCGGACGATGCCGTCAGCCAAACCCTTGCCGCCGCAGCCGGACTTCTTGCGACGCGAAACCCGGCGCCTTCTTGAGTTTTCCGTCGCGGCCGCCATACCCGGCGGTGGGTTCGGGGTGCTGGACACTGCTGGACGGTTGCCGACGGACGCGCCGATCGACGGTGTTCTGACCTGCCGCAAGATCCACAGCTACGCGCTGGCGACGGCGCTGGGCGAATTTGACGGCGCCCATCTCGTCGGCCACGGCCTCAAGGCCCTTCGGGGCCCGTTGCGCGATGACAAACATGGTGGCTGGTACAAGAACGATACTGGCGAAGACCGCCGCAAGGAGGCCTACCTCCACGCTTTCGTGGCGCTGGCCGCCAGCACCGCCGTCGGCTTCGGCTACGACGCCCGCGACCTTCTCGACGAAGCCATCGCCGTGATCGAACGGCGCTTCTGGTCCGAAGACGAGGGCGCGATGCGCGAACGCTTCGAGGCGGACTGGACCGGCGAAATGGACTATCGCGGCGCCAATGCGAACATGCATAGCGTCGAAGCGTTTCTCGCTCTTGCCGACGTGACGGGTGATACCGAATGGCTCGGAAGGGCCGAACGGATCGTCGAGCGGCTGATCCATGACCACGCCCGAAGCAATGGCCATGCCGTGATCGAGCATTTCGACCGGACCTGGAATGTCCTGAGAACCTTCAACGCCGAACGGCCATATGACGATCTTCGCCCTTACGGACTGACGCCGGGCCATTACGCCGAATGGTCTCATCTGCTGTTGCGGCTGCAAATGGCGTTGGAGGAGGCCGGACGCGCGTCCCCTTCCACCCTTCGCGACGACGCGGAGGGACTGTTCGCCGCCACCTTGCGCGATGGCTGGAAGGATGAGCCGCCCGGTATCGTCTACACGGTTGGCTGGGATGGCGAGGCGAGCGTTGAAAACCGTCCGCACTGGGTCATAGCCGAAGCAGCAGTCGCTGCCGAATTTCTGTCCGGCCGAACCGGCGGTGAAGGCTATGCCGAATGGCGTAACCGATTCTGGGCCACCATCGAAGATGTGTTTGTCGATGAGGCGTTCGCCGGTTGGTGGAACGAGGTGGACGGTCGGAACCAGCCCTCCGAGGCCATCTATCGGGGCAAGCCGGACCTCTACCATGCCTACCAGGCCGTTCTCGCTGCGCGACTTCCGCTTGCACCGACCTACGCCGCCGCTGTGCGGCGTTCGCTGGATAGCACGTGACGCAGAAAAGCCGGCGTCCCGAAGGAGGCCGGCTCACCATCGAAAGACGTCGTTCGCCGCAGGGGTGCCGCGTCAGTCCTTCGGCTGAAGCACCTGGCGGCCGCGATACATGCCGCTCTTCAGGTCGATGTGATGCGGACGGCGCAGTTCGCCCGAATTCGAATCTTCGATATAGGTAGGCTGCTTCAGCGCATCCGTGCTGCGGCGCATACCACGCTTCGCACGCGAAACTTTCCTTTTCGGCACTGCCATGGTGCGTCTCCATTTGGCTCAACACGCTTGCCGGCCCTCACGAAAGGACCATCCAGAGCGGCGATGGTTTTATGAATTGGCGGGCCTATACACCGTCCATGCGGCGATGGCCAGCACCTTGCGGCGAAAAATTGCACCGCAACGCGACCGTTTCCTCGGTCAGCCATCCAGTTCCAGACATCCGGTATAGGCTCCGCTTCGGGTTGCCCGGCGCTGGATCAGCCGCGCCAGCTTGCGGGTGCCCGGCCCGCCCGCTTCCGGGTTGCGTTCGGCAGGGTTCGGCAAAGTGGCGGCCAGCCTTGCTGCCTGCTCCGCCGACAGCTTTGCCGCCGAACGGCCGAAATAGTGCTGCGAAGCCGCCTCGACGCCGTAAATCCCCTCACCCAGCTCCACCACATTGAGGTAGATTTCCATGATCCGGCGCTTGGGCAGAATGGCGTCCATCGCAACGGCATATGGGATCTCGATCCCCTTGCGCACGAAGGAGCGCGACGGCCAGAGGAAGAGGTTCTTCACAAGCTGCATCGGAATGGTGGACGCGCCGCGCGTCTTCTCCCCGTCCAGCGCGTCTTCCACGACCACCTTCAATTCACCGAGATCCACGCCGTAATGGCGGCAGAACTGGCCATCTTCGCTCATCATCACGCTGCGTGGCAGGACCGGCGCCATTTCGTCCAGAGAGACCCATTGCCGTTCATAGCCCTTCAGCGCGATCAGATCGGCGATCATCAATGTGGAGACCGGACGAATCTGCGGTACGAGCGCCAGCGCGATCAGACCGATGGGAAGGAGCGCGATGATGGCGAGAACCAGAGCGGCCCGCACGAACCAGCGCCGGCCGCGCTTTCCACGGCGTGGCGCAGTTGCCTTGCCCTTACGGCGGCCCGGCTTCGCCTTCGGCCCGCGGCTCAAGACGCGGTCCTCGGCCATGACCGCATCGGGAAAGGACGCGCCATCGCTCTTCGTGCCGTCTGCCATGCTGCTGTCATCACGCTTTGGCACACAATTATATCCCGTTTGTCCGTATCGCGCGGCGCGCTCCAGCTGTCCTCTTGCCATACTGAGGGAGGCCGCCGGGCGCAACGCCGCCGAATGAGGATCGGACCACGCTTGACCGGGCGATAAGGACAGGGCAGGTCAGCCGCCATGGATGAAAGCCGCCCCACCCCTGCAACGCCGCCCGCCGTTCTTGCCGATCATGCCGAGCGGATGGAGAAATTGCTGGACCGGCTTTTATCGCCGCAGACGCTCTGCGATGAAATCGCCCGACCGGAACGGCTGCGCGCGGCAATGGCGCATGGGCTGCTCGGTGGCGGCAAAAGATTGCGCCCCTTTCTGGTCGAGCAGAGCGCGGCTTTGTTCCACGCAAATACAGACGCCGTTCTTCGGGTCGGAGCGGCGCTCGAATGCGTTCATTGTTATTCGCTGATCCATGACGATCTGCCGGCCATGGACGATGACGATCTCCGGCGCGGTCGGCCGACGGTCCATCGCGCCTTCGACGAGGCGACGGCGATCCTGGCGGGCGATGCCCTCCTGACCCTCGCCTTCGACATCGTGTCGAGCGATGAAACGGATCTGCCCCCGACCCGCAAGCTCGCTTTGGTCGCCGGCCTGTCGCGCGCTGCCGGCATTGGCGGGATGGTCGGTGGCCAGATGCGCGACCTGGAGGCGGAAAAGACCGACCGGCCGCTCGCAATTCGCGACATCGAGATGCTTCAGAGCATGAAGACCGGCGCGCTCCTGCGCTATGCCTGCGAAGCGGGCGCCATTGCCGCCGGCGCATCGGGCGATGAACGGGCGCGGCTGCGCCGCTTTGGCGAAATCGTCGGACTGTCCTTCCAGCTTGCCGACGATTTGCTGGACCTGACCTCCGATACGGCCACCACCGGCAAGGCGACCGGCAAGGATGCTGCTGCCAACAAGGCGACGCTGCCCTCGCTTCATGGCATCGACTGGACGACCGCGCGCCTGCGCGACCTCGTGGTCGAAGCGACCGATCTGCTGGACCCCTTTGGATCGAAGGCGGACATCCTCGTGCAGACGGCGCGCTACATCGCCTTTCGCGACCGCTAGCGTCAACGCCCGTCAGCGGATGCGCTGCACCACGCAGCTTCCGCCCTGCCGGCGAAATTCGGCGCACAGACGGTTGGCCTCGGCGCGGCTGTCCGCGCCAATCCCGGCGGCATAGATCCGCGCTCTGACGCCGGGCCGCCGCATTCTTGTCACGACCGGATCGTGGCGCCCCAGCATCGCATGACGCTGCCGCAGCCGCTGCAATTGCCGCTCTGCCGCCGATCGCCGGAAGCTGCCGGCCAGTTGCACCAACCAGCGCTTGGCCGAGCGCGCCATGGCGGGCGAACGGGTGCGAATCACCGGCAGGCGTTCGCATCCCTTGAGAAAGGAGTGCTTGACGCTCAGCGGCGCGATCCCGCTCCGATAAGACGCATCGGCGAAGCGATCCGCCGGCTCCTGCATCACTTTGAGCACATAATTTTCGGTTTCGAGCGGCAGCCATGGATTGCCGCCGATCCATTTGCGCAACCGTTCTTCGCCGGCATTGTAGCCGATGGCCGCGCGGCCGAGATTGCCGTAGCGCGCCCGCATCTCGGCAAGATACGCCGCCGATGCCGCCAGCGCCGTTTCCAGATCGAACGCATCGGATAAACCGCGCAGCTTGGCAGTGCCGGGCATGAACTGCGCGATGCCTTCCGCGCCGACCGGCGAGATCGCACCGGAATCGAATCGGCTCTCCGTCCAGACCAGGCGGGCGAAAAAAGCGGCGGGAAGACCGTTCTTCTCCGCTTCGCGTTTGATCAGGCCGCAGACCCGTTTCACATGCGCGGCCGGCGCGGTTTCCACAGGCTGGGCCGAAACCGGCACGGCAAGCAGGAGAAGGCAGAGAGCAAGGCCGATGCGCCGGCCCCGCATGGCCTCACTCCGCCGCGTCGGCGTTTCGGCCGAATCGTCGCTCGATATAATCGGCGAGCATGGCGCGGAAATCCTCGGCAATATTGTTGCCGCGTAGCGTGGCCGCCTTGCGCCCCTCGACATAGACCGGCGCTGCCGGGCTCTCGCCGGTGCCGGGCAGCGAGATGCCGATATCGGCATGCTTGCTCTCGCCCGGCCCGTTGACGATGCAGCCCATCACCGCGACCTTCAGTTCCTCGACGCCGGGATATTTCTCGCGCCAGAGCGGCATCTGTTCGCGCAGATCGCTCTCGATCCGCTGCGCCAGTTCCTGAAAGACGGTCGATGTCGTCCGCCCGCATCCGGGGCAGGCCGCGACCACCGGCAGAAACTGCCGGAACCCCATGGTCTGCAAAAGTTCCTGCGCCACTTGCACCTCGCGGGTGCGGTCGCCTCCCGGCTCCGGCGTCAGCGAAATGCGGATCGTATCGCCGATCCCCTGCTGGAGCAGAATGCCCATCGCCGCCGACGAAGCGACGACGCCCTTGGTGCCCATGCCGGCCTCGGTCAGGCCGAGATGAAGGGCGTGATCGCTCCGCTCGGCAAGCATGGCGTAGACCGCGATCAGATCCTGCACCTGGCTGACCTTGGCCGACAGGATGATCCTGTCGCGCCCGAGGCCGATGCTCTCGGCGAGTTCCGCGGACAGGAGCGCGCTCTGGACGATGGCTTCGCGCGTCACTTCGCGCGCCGATAGAGGCGAGCCATTCGCCTGGTTCTCGTCCATCAGCCGCGTCAGCAGTTCCTGGTCGAGCGACCCCCAATTGACACCGATCCTTACCGGCTTGTCGTATCGGATCGCCATTTCGACGATTTCGGCGAACTGCCGGTCGCGCTTGTCGCGGAAACCGACATTGCCGGGGTTGATGCGGTATTTGGCAAGGGCTTCGGCGCAGGCCGGATGATCGGCCAGAAGCTTGTGTCCGATATAGTGAAAATCGCCGACGAGCGGCACATCGAGGCCGAGCCGCTCCAGCCGTTCGCGGATTTTCGGCACGGCAGTCGCTGCTTCGTCGCGATCCACCGTGATGCGGACGATCTCGGAGCCGGCGCGGTGCAGCGCCGCGACCTGCGCGACCGTCCCGTCGATATCGGCCGTATCCGTATTGGTCATCGACTGGACAACCACCGGCGCCTGTCCACCGACGGTCACGCCTCCGACGCTGACCCCGACCGAATGGCGGCGGGCAAGCGGCTCACGGAGAATGGCGGTCATGACAAACCTCTCTGTCGTCGCGGTCCTGACAGGGTCGAAACCCTTCCGTTCCTAGGTCGGTTACCGAAGCGCTTGCGTCAAGCGCGTAAAGGCGTCAAGCCGGTGATTGAAGACGGGGAAGAATGGAACCCGTTTCATTCCGCTTCGTTGAAAAGCAGGATCAGTATTAGAGGATCAAAGGGATATTTTCATGAGTTTCTTTCGCGAGAACGACTGGCGCGACGATCTGTCCGAACAGCTTGAGGCTCTGCGTGGCGAGATCGCTTCGCTGCGCCGCGACGCATCACGCAAATCGAGCCGTGCCGTCGCATCGACCCGCCACACGGGCGAGGATGTTTTCGAAACCATCCGCGACTACTTCAACCCGCCGAAAAGCTTCTATCAACGCGGCTCGCGGCTGGCGAGCGACAATCCGGGAACAACGGCTGCGGCAGCGCTCGTGGGCGTGGCGCTCGTGGGCCTGGCGGCTACCTTCTTCCTCAGCCAGTCGTCCAGGACCGAACAGCGCGACTATCCCGGAACGCCGACGCCGCCACCGTCGGATAACTGATACGCGCCAGGCGTAACAATGATTGAAAGGCCGCCCTCCACGGCGGCCTTTTTCTTGTTATGATAAAATGCTGCAGTTGCGAAGAGATTATGCGGACCCATTTAAGGGTGACGCGTTTCAACCCGATGGGCGAAGCCGAACAAACGCCGACAGCCATAGAACCCCCACGACACCGGCTGAAGCGACAAGGACCGACCATATATGGATCAGAGCGCATTTTGCAGGAACACGATAACGGCGAAAGATGGCCTGCTCGTCAATCTGGCCCTTCAGGGCGGCGGCAGTCACGGCGCCTTCACATGGGGCGTTCTGGACCGGTTGCTCGAAGACGGACGCCTGGCATTCCCCGCGATCTCGGGTACGTCGGCCGGCGCTGTCAACGCCGTGGCGCTGGCGCATGGCTGGGCCGAGAACGGGCGCGAAGGCGCGCGGCAGAAGCTGCACGATGTCTGGCGACGCGTCGGTTTGAAGGGCCGATTCTCTCCGATCCAGCGGAACCCGTGGGACCGGGCATGGGGCAATTGGTCGGTCGAAAACACGGTCGGCTTCAACTGGCTGGAAGCGCTGTCGCGAACCGTATCGCCGAATATGGCCAACCCTTTCAATCACAACCCTCTCAAAGAGGTGGTTGATGCGGAGATCGATTTCGATCTGATCCAGCGCAAATGCGCTATCGATCTCTTTATTGCAGCGACGAATGTGGAGACGGGCCAGCTTCGCCTTTTCATCAATGACGAGCTGGATTCGCGCGTCATCGCCGCTTCCACTTGCCTGCCGACGCTCTTTCCCGCCGTCGAGATTAACGGGCAATATTATTGGGATGGCGGATATGGCGGCAATCCGGCGCTCTTTCCGCTTCGGGACGCCAACGATCATCCCGATCTACTGCTGATTCAGATCAATCCGATTGTTCGCCAGGGCGTGCCGCAAACCGCGCGGTCCATTCAGAACCGCGTCGACGAGATTACCTTCAACGCCACCCTTTTGCGCGAATTGCGCGATATCGCCATGTTCCGTGGCCTGATAGCGGAGGGCAAGCTCGATCCATCCGCCGTCAAACTGCAGCGTTTCCATCGGATCGATGGCGACAGCCATTTGGACGAACTGGGCGCCAGTTCGAAAGTATCGGCGGAGTGGGAGTTTCTGACCCATATGCGCGACCTTGGCCGTGCGGCGGCCGATGACTGGATGACCGGCTGTCTCGATCGGGTCGGCAGGGAGGAAACGTTCGACCTTCCCGGCCTGACGGAAGATGGTCGACTGTTGCAACCCTATCGGCACAAACAGGTCAAAACCATGCTGATGGACCGGATACGCGGACTTGTGAGCCGCTGACGCGCTGACTATCTGGGCCGCTACACGCGACAATTGAATTGATTGCCTATATTCTCTTCATTGCATATGGGCGGTCCGAGACAGCCCTTGCCGCAAAGGAGCCTATGGTGAAGCTGACGGTCAACGGCCAGCCGGCCCAATTCGACGTCGATCCCGAAATGCCCCTGCTGTGGGCATTGCGCGACGTTCTGGGCCTGATGGGAACGAAATTCGGCTGCGGCATCGCCCAATGCGGCGCATGTACGGTCATGGTCGATGGCATGCCACGCCGCTCATGCGTCACACCCGTGGGATCGCTCGAGGATGCCTCAATCACCACCATCGAGGGTCTGGCGGTCGGCGATCGGCCCCATCCGGTTCAGCAGGCATGGATCGACGAACAGGTGCCACAATGCGGCTATTGCCAGGCCGGCCAGATCATGAGCGCCGTGGCTCTGCTTGAGGAGAACCCTGAACCGAGCGAAGAAGAGATCGCCCGGGCGATGACCGGCAATTACTGCCGATGCGGCACGTATCCCGCGATCCGCGCGGCCATTTTACGTGCATCCGGCCAGGAAACCGGCCCGCCGGCCGCGAATGCGTCGGAAAGGACAATCGACCGTGGGTAAGCTCGGCACCATCACCCGACGGACGCTTTTGGTGGGTACGGCGGCCATCGGCGCCGGCGTCGCCTTCGTAGCCTGGCGGGTGAACCAGCCGCTCGAAAACCCGTTTCGCGGCAATCCCGATTCCGGCGATACTGCGCTCAACCCCTTCGTCCTGATCGCCGAAGACGGCACGGTCACGATCGTCGTGCCGCGCGCCGAGATGGGCCAGGGCGTCACGACGACGCTCGCGGCCCTCGTCGCCGAGGAGCTCGATGTCGGCCTGTCGGATATCGCCGTTATCCACGGCCCTGCCTCCAGCGCCTATTACAACGCCGCCCTCATCACGTCCGCCATGCCGGTCGAGCCCTGGGACGACGGTATGATGGCCGACGGGTTCCGCCAGTTCGCAGGCATCGTCGGCAAGGTGATGGGCATGCAGTTGACCGGCGGCTCCACCTCGACACGCGACGCCTTCGACAGAATGCGCATTGCCGGGGCCTGCGCCCGGGAAACCCTGAAGGCCACTGCTGCCGAGGTGTGGAACGTCGACCGTTCGACGCTTCAGACACGCAACGGTTCGGTGATCGACCCTTCCGGGCCACGCTCGGTCCGTTATGCCGAACTCGCCTCTGCTGCGGCCCTTCGCGAGCCGATTACCGATATCGAGCCGCGCGATCCGTCGGAATGGACCATTCTCGGTCGGAGCCAGCACCGTGTCGATGTCCCGGCCAAGGTCAGGGGAGCGCCGATCTTCGGCGTCGACATGGCTTTCGACGAGATGCTCTACGGCACCGTCGCCATGGGCCCGCTGCCCGGCGTCAAGGCAAAGAAGGCCGACCGCAATGCCGCGCTGGCAATTCCCGGCGTTCGCGCCGTCGTTCCGCTGTCGAGCGTCTATGGCGAGGGATTCGGCGTCATCGCCGACAACACCTGGACGGCGTTCAAGGCGCGCGAGGCGCTCGCCATCGAATGGGAGAGCGAGGAGAGCTACGGCGAAACCGAACTGAACGCTGCTTTTGACGAGGCGTTCGATGCCGGCGGCGGCGACGTTCACCGCGACGATGGCGATGTGGATTCGATCTTCTCCGAAGCAGCGGAAGACGACATTCTGGCGGCGGACTACGCCGTGCCGCTTCTCGCCCATGCCACCATGGAGCCGATGAATGCGACCGCACGGCTGAAGGACGGCAAACTCGATATCTGGTGCGGCAATCAGGCGCCGACACTGGTCCGTCGCTTCTGCGCGGAAGGGCTCGGCTTGGACGAGGAAGACTGCCGGGTCCACACCATGATGCTGGGTGGCGGTTTCGGCCGACGCGCCGAATTCGACTTCGCGCTTTACGCCGCGCAAATGGCCGAGCGCACCGATGGCATCCCGGTCAAGGTGACATGGTGCCGCGAAGAGGACACCCGCCACGATCTCTATCGCCCGCCGGCCCGTGCGCGATGCCGAGCCCGGCTGGACGGTGATGGCGCGATCGCCGCGCTCGACATGCAACTCGCCTCGCCCTCCATTCTGGGGTCGCTGATGGGTCGGATGGGCATGTCCGCTTTCGGCCAGGATGCGACGATGAGCGAGGGCGCGGGCAACCAGCCCTATCGGCTGGAGAACTTCCGCGTTTCGACGCCCGAGATCGATCTGCCTCTGAATGTCGGCTTCTGGCGCTCGGTCGGCAATTCCAACAATGCGTTCTTCATGGAGTGTTTTCTGGACGAGATCGCCCGGTCGGCGGACCGCGACCCGCTTGAACTGCGCCTGTCGCTGCTCGACGGATTCGAGCCTGCCAAGGCGGTGCTGCGCAAGGTCGGCGAGATGGCGAATTGGCAGGGCGGCTCGGTCGGGCCGAACCGCGCGCAGGGCCTGGCGTTCTGCTTCTCCTTCAACACCTCCGTCGCCCAGATCGTTGAAGTGTCGCGGGACGACGACGAGCGCATCTCGATCGACAAGGTCTGGTGTGCCGCCGATTGCGGGCTTGTGCTCGATCCGGCCATTGTCCGCGCGCAATTGTCCGGCGGTATCGTCTTCGGCCTTTCATCGGCGATGATGCAGGAGATCACCCTGAAGGACGGCGCTGTCGAGCAGGGCAATTTCGATACCTACCCGATGATGCGGTATCATCAGTGCCCCTCCATCGAGGTCTCGCTCAGTCGCCGGCAGACCTTCATGGGCGGTGTTGGCGAACCGGGCACGCCGCCGGCCGCGCCCGCCCTTGCAAACGCTGTGGCTGCGCTGACCGGCGAGCGGGTTCGCACCCTACCGCTGAACAAGGCCGTCACTTTCGCTTAGATCGGGGCCGCCCCAAGAGGTTTCAACGCGAAACTTCCTATGGCCCTGTCAACATGGAACAAATCGCCGCTTGCCGCATTTCCATTCAATAATTGGGGAGATTTGAAATGAGCACACTCGGCATTATTCTTCTTGTCATTCTGGTCCTGCTGCTGCTGGGCGCCATTCCGGCCCGCGGCCGTTTCGGTAACGGACCGATAGGCATTCTCGGTGTCATACTGATCATCGTGATCATTCTGGTGCTGGTCGGTTACATCTGACCGACAGACAGGATTTGACCTCCAGAGAAACGTCCGGCTTGTCCCGCCGGGCGTTTCTTTTTGCGTTCAGTTCCCGGGCGCGACCCGGCTTCGAACGAGCGGCAACACCGCAAGGAAGATCAAAAGAAGCGCCGACAGGCTGACCATCACGGCGCCCAGGCTTGTCCACGATGCGATCAGTCCGATCACGGACGGCGCCAGCAAAATGCCGGAAAACCCGATCGTCGAAGTGATAGCGATACCGGTTGCGGCGGGAACGCCAGGAATGGACGAGGACAGAACGAACAGCACCGGCACCATATTGCTGAGACCGATGCCGACCAGCACCGCGCCGACGAGAATCAGCGGCAACGACGTCGCCATGCCGAAGAGGAACAGGCCGGCACAGCCAACCACCGCACCGCCGCCAAGCAACCACCAGAGGCTGAACCGCCGCCTGAGCGGATCACCGACAAAACGCATGAGCGCCATTGCCGCCGAAAAGAAGCCGAAAGCGTAGCCCGAAAGCGCCACTGGCACCGCGCGCTCTTCGCGCAGGAACAAGGCGCTCCAGTCCAGAAGCGCACCTTCCGTTACATAGGCGATCAGCGCCAGCCCGGCGATAAGATAGGGAAGCGCGGCCAGCGGCCAGTTGGTCCCGCGCTTTCCGTTCTCGGCGTCGAACCGATGCGATGGGTCGGATTCACGCCAGAGCGACGCCACGACGGTCAGAAGCAGGGCGGCCAGCGTGGCCACCGCCGTTTGCCCCCACAACCCGTAATAGGCGATCAGCCAGCCACCGCTGGCCGCGCCGAAGAACCCGCCGAGCGACCAGAACCCATGGCAGGCGCTCATGATGGGTCGGCCCATATGGCGTTCGGTTTCCGCTGCCGCACTGTTCATACTGACCTCGACGAGCCCGATCACCGCCCCGGACAGAAAGATCGAGATGCCGCCGACCACCGGTCCGGGCGCGAGCGTCAAAACCGGCAGAACCAGAAGGCTCAGCCAAAGAGCGATAAGCAATGGCACCCGTGCGCCGCTGCGGACGATCCAGCGGCCCGCAAGCGGCATGGTCGTCAGCGAGCCGATGCCGAAGAAAAAGATGAAGAGTCCCAGCCCCCGTTCGCCGACGCCCATGCGCTCGGCGAATTCAGGAATTTTCGGCACCCAGCATCCGACGATCAGGCCCGACTGTAAAAAGGCGCAACCGATGGCGATCCGCGCAAGCGGCCATCGGGTTTCCGGCATGACTTTCGCCCCGACAACGCCCAAGCGCCCTCGCTTTCTTCGACTTCGTTACGGCTGAAACCGCTCAGCCCGCCTCCATCCGCACCAGCAGATCCTTGGCGTCGATCTGGTCGCCCGGCGCAACCAGCACGTCCGCCACCTTCCCGTCCGCTTCGGCGTGAAGCGCGGTTTCCATCTTCATCGCCTCGATCGAGACAAGAACATCACCGGCTTTCACGTCCTGCCCGGTTTTCACCGCCACCGAGGAGATGACGCCCGGCATGGGCGCGCCGATATGCGCGGTATTTCCGGCTTCCGCCTTGGCCCGCGCCTTCACCGCATCGCCGCCATGCAGGCGGTCCGGCACTTTGACCCGGCGCGGCTGGCCGTTCAACTCGAAAAAGACGGTCTTCTCGCCCTTCTCGTCGGTTTCGCCGACGGCAAGCGTGCGGACGGTCAGCGTCTTGCCCTGCTCGATGGTGATATAGGTCTCTTCCTCGACCGGCAGGCCGTAGAAATAGATCGGGGTCGCCAGCGCATCGACCGGCCCGTATTCTTCGCGGACGGTCATGAAGTCGGTGAAGACCTTCGGATACATCAGATAGGAGGCAAAGCGCCGGTCATCGATGGAATGGCCCAGCTTCTCCTCGATTGTTTTGCGCTCCTCGGCGAGATCGGCATCCGGCAGGCGCGAACCCGGCCGCACCGTATAGGCATCTTCGCTCTTCAGCACCTTTTTCTGAATATCGTCCGGCCAGCCGTTCGGCGGCTGCCCGAGATCGCCCCGCATCATTGAGACCACGCTGTCGGGAAAGGCGATGTCCCGGTTCGGATCCTTCACATCGGCGATGGTGAGATCCTGGCTCACCATCATCAGCGCCATATCGCCGACGACCTTGGAGGACGGCGTCACCTTGACGATATCGCCGAACATCATGTTGACGTCGTGATAGGCCTGCGCGACTTCGTGCCAGCGGCTTTCCAGGCCGAGGCTGCGGGCCTGCTCCTTCAGATTGGTGAACTGACCGCCAGGCATCTCGTGCAGATAGACTTCCGAGGCCGGACTCTGGGAGATGTTCTCGAATGCGGCATATTGCGCGCGTACCGCTTCCCAGTAGAAGCTGATCCGCCGGATCCACGCGGGATCGAGACCGGTATCGCGTTCGGTGCCCGACAGCGCTTCCACGATGGAGCCGAGGCAGGGCTGGCTGGTATTGCCGGAGAACGAATCCATGGCCGCGTCGACCGCGTCGACGCCGGCATCGACCGCCGCCAGGATCGAGGCGGCCGCGATGCCGCTCGTATCGTGCGTATGGAAATGGATCGGAAGGTCCGTCGCCTCACGCAGCGCCTTGAACAGTACCGTTGCCGCTGCCGGCTTCAGCAGGCCCGCCATATCCTTGACGGCCAGAACGTGCGCGCCGGCATCCTCAAGCTCCTTGGCAAGCGAAACGTAGTATTTCAGATCGTATTTGGAGCGGTCGGGATCGCGAATGTCGCCCGTATAGCAAAGCGCCGCTTCGATGATCTTGCCGCTTTCGCCAACCGCATCCATGGCGATGCGCATGTTCTCCACCCAGTTCAGACAGTCGAAGACGCGGAAGATGTCGACGCCGCCCTCTGCCGCCTGCTGCACGAAATAGCGCACCACATTGTCCGGATAATTGGTGTAGCCGACGCCATTGGCGCCGCGTAGCAGCATCTGCGTGAGCATGTTCGGCGCCGCCTCGCGGATCGCGCTCAACCGGTCCCACGGATCTTCGGTCAGGAAGCGCATGGACACGTCGAACGTCGCGCCGCCCCAGCACTCCAGCGAAAGGAGCTGCGGCAGAGCGCGGGCGTAAGTGCCGGCGATCGCCGTGATGTCGTGGCTGCGCATGCGGGTGGCAAGCAGGCTCTGATGAGCGTCGCGCATCGTCGTGTCGGTGACGAGTACGCGGGTCTGCTCACGCATCCATTCGGCAAATCCCTTCGCACCCCTCGTTTCGAAGACCTGCCGCGCGCCATCCGGCGCGGCGCCGTCGAAATAGGGTGGCACCGGTGCAGACGCATCCGCTGGCGGGCGTGGCCGGCCACGCGTTTCGGGATGACCGTTCACCGTCGCATCCGCCACATAGCGCAGAAGCTTGGTCGCACGGTCCTGCCGCTTCACCGACGAGAACAGTTCGGGCGTATTGTCGATGAACTTCGTGGTGTAGCTGTTATCCTGAAACTTCGGATGGCTGATAATCGCCTCGAGGAAGGTCAGATTCGTCGCCACGCCGCGGATGCGGAATTCGCGTAGCGCGCGGTCCATCCGCGCGATGGCCTCTTCCGGCGTCGGCGCCCAGGCTGTGATCTTCTCCAGAAGCGGATCGTAGAAGCGCGTGATGACCGCGCCGGAATAGGCCGTGCCGCCATCAAGCCGAATGCCGAAGCCGGTCGCCCCGCGATAGGCGGTGATGCGGCCGTAATCGGGAATGAAGTTCTGTTCGGGGTCCTCGGTCGTGATGCGGCATTGCAGCGCATGGCCGTTCAGCTTGATGTCGGCCTGCGCCGGCACCTTGCTTTCCGGCGTGCCGATGGCCTCGCCCTCCAGGATGCGGATCTGCGCTTTCACGATGTCGATGCCGGTCACTTCCTCGGTGACGGTGTGCTCCACCTGAATGCGTGGATTGACCTCGATGAAATAGAAGGCGCCCGTGTCGGAATCCATCAGGAACTCCACGGTGCCCGCGCCAATATAATCCGTCGCCTCCGCGATCCTCAGCGCGTGAGACGAAAGCTCCTGCCGCTGTGCATTGTCGAGATAGGGGGCCGGCGCACGCTCCACCACCTTCTGGTTGCGCCGCTGGATCGAGCAGTCGCGCTCGAACAGATGCACCTGATTGCCGTGCGTATCGCCCAGCACCTGCACCTCGACGTGCCGCGCCCGTTCCACCAGCTTTTCCAGATAGACTTCGTCTTTGCCAAAGGCGGCGCGGGCCTCGCGCTTGGCTTCGGTCACCTCCCGGGCAAGATCATCCGCCGAGCGAATGGCGCGCATGCCGCGCCCGCCGCCGCCCCAGCTCGCCTTGAGCATGACCGGATAGCCGATCTCCTCGGCCATTTCGGCGACCTTATCCATATCCTCCGGCAAGGGCTCCGTCGCGGGCACGACTGGCACACCGACCTCGACGGCCAGGTTGCGCGCGGCGACCTTGTTGCCGAGGCGGCGCATGGTGTCGGGCTTCGGGCCGATGAAGACGATGCCGGCCTCGGCGCAGGCGTCGGCAAATTCCGGGCTCTCCGACAAAAGGCCGTAACCGGGGTGGATGGCGTCCACCTTGGCCATCCTGGCGACGCGGATCACCTCGTCGATCGACAGATAGCTTTCGATCGGCCCGAGATCCGTCTTCAGGTGCGGACCCCGACCGATCTGGTAACTCTCGTCGGCTTTGAACCGGTGCAGCGCATATTTGTCCTCTTCGGCCCATATGGCGACCGTCTCGATACCGAGTTCATTGGCGGCGCGAAAAACGCGGATGGCGATTTCGGAGCGGTTGGCGACGAGGAGCTTCTTGATCTTCACGTTGGCGGATCCTTGGAACAGAAGGGCGCAGGCGCTAACCGGCACCGAAGTTAGAAGGCAGGCGCAGAAGAATTTGCTGCAACGCAAGATGAACTACATGATGCCGCTGGGGCACTCAAGCGCATCGTCGATTGGGTGCCTTGCAAAAAAACGGGCCCGGCGATTGCCGGACCCGTTCTATAGAGGCCCTCCCGGCCGAAGCCGGAAGGATCGGACGTAATGGATTACTGAGCCTTCTTTTCTTCGCCAGCTTCCATATTGTCGTTAGCGGCATCGTCGGTCTTTTCCATCGATGCGTCGTCTTTCTTCTCCATGCCGGTGTCGGCCATCGCAGTGTCCATCTGCGTGTACTTGCCACCGCTCCACTCATAGAAGACGTAGCCCGGAAGCGAGACGTCACCCTTGTCGTCGAAGCTGAGATTGCCGAGCACCGTGTCGAACTCGCCATCGTCCAGCGCCGTCACCATGGCGTCGAACTCGGTGGAGCCTGCCGTTTCGGCCGCCTGTTTGAAGGCCTGGATCGCCGCATAGGTGTAGAGCACATAGCCCTCGGTCGGCTTACCGGCATCTTCCAGTTCCTTGACGATCTCGGCCGCGCCTTCATTGTTGCGCGGATCGGGCGAGAAGGTCATCAGCGTGCCTTCGCCGGCATCGCCGGTGATGGCCCAGTACTCGTCGGTGACGAGCGCATCGCCGGAAACGATCTGCAGGTCCATGCCCTGTTCCTTGGCCTGACGGGCCATCAGACCGGCTTCGGTGTGATAACCGCCGACATAAAGGACGGTCACGCCCTCTTCCTTCAGCTTGGAGATCAGGGCCGAGTAGTCCTTTTCACCGGCACTGTAGGATTCGACGACCGTAGCGTCCTTGCCTGCAGCTTCCATGGCCGCCTGTGTCTGATCGGCGAGGCCTTTGCCGTAAGCGGTCTTGTCGTTGATGACCGCAATATTGGCGTCGGCAAAGTTCTTGGCGAGATACGCGCCGGCCGTTTCACCCTGCTGATCGTCGCGTCCGCAGACGCGATAGATACCGGGTCCGGGGCGATCGTCCGTATAGGCCGGGTTGGTGGAGGCCGGCGTGATCTGAATGATACCCTCATCGGCATAGACCGAGGAAGCGGGGATCGACGAGCCCGAGCAGAAGTGCCCGGCCACGAAGGCCACGCCCTGCGAGGCGAAATCCTGGGCGACGGCCACGGCCTGTTTCGGATCGCAGGCATCGTCACCCACGACCAGTTTCAGCATTTCGCCGTTGACGCCGCCGGCTTCGTTGATGTCGGCGACGGCCTGTTCGGCGCCAGCCTGCATCTGAGCGCCGAAGGATGCGTATTGACCCGTGATCGGTCCGGCCACAGCGACGAGAATTTCAGCGGAAGCGGGCGCCGCACCCATGAAACCGAGGGCCACGCCAGCAAGAAGTAGTTTCTTCATGTTCGCTCCAAATTCCACCCTGTTTTTGTCGGGCCTGCAGCACGGTGGGTGTGTGCCGGCTGCCTCCCTAGTCCCTGTGAAACGCATGAAAGCGTATCACGCTGCCGTTGAAAAGGGGGCACCGCGCTGGAATTTCAAGACTTTCGCTTCCAGGTCAGTGGCGAACTCTTTTCAAAAGTGAAGCTGTATTGCTGGCTCATCTGCTTTGCGCGGGTCAATTGGCGGCCAAGCCATGCAAAGCCGGCGAGGACCAGAACATCGATCAGATAATAGTAGGGCTGCAGCAATGTGCCCTCGAAGAGAGCGAAGTGTAAGAACCGCACGGCACAGCCGAGCAGCAGCACGTAAAGGCCCAGTTCGCGCGGACCGCGCCAGTCTGCTGCGGCGGCACGACCGGTCATGAACGCGGCCCCGCCGCCCAGAAAGACCGTGACGAGCAGAAAGTCCGCTAGACCAACTTCCCAGATCGGGTTCATAGAAACCTCCTAATGCGCGCCGCCTTCGAGATAGGCCGCGCGAACATCCTCCCGCTTGAGCAGTTCCGCGCCCGTGCCCGTCATGGTGATCTCGCCATTCACGAGAACATAGCCGCGATGGGCCAGTTTGAGCGCATGAAACGCGTTCTGTTCCACGAAGAAGACGGTCAGCCCCTCATTGCGGTTCAGTTCGCGCACCGCCTCGAAAATCTGTTTGACGATCAGCGGCGCCAGGCCAAGCGACGGCTCGTCCAGCATCAGCATTTTCGGCCGGCTCATCAGCGCGCGCCCGATCGCCAGCATCTGCTGCTCGCCTCCGGACAGCGTGCCGCCTCTCTGGGCCGAACGCTCCTTCAGACGCGGGAAAAGGTCGAACACCTTGTTCAGATCTTCGTCGAAGTACTGTTCGTCGACGAGGCTGGCGCCCATTTGCAGGTTTTCCATCACCGTCATGCGGGCGAAGATGCGCCGCCCTTCCGGCGACTGTGCGATCCCCTTGCGCATGATCAGATGCGTCGGCGTGGTCGTGATGTCTTCCCCGTCGAACAGGATCTGACCGGCCTTGGCGCGCGGCGTGCCGCAAATGCTCATCATCAAAGTGGATTTACCGGCGCCGTTGGCGCCGATCAACGTGACGATCTCGCCCTTGGCGACTTCCACATCCACACCGCGCAAGGCGACGATCTTGCCATAAGCGGCATGAAGGCCCTCGACCTTCAGCATCGGGTGCGCGCTCATGCCTCGCCTCCCTGGGTTCCGGCCTGGTGTTCGCCGCGATGCAGATCGGCGCGAATGTCTTCGTCGTCGATCTCAGATTCATCGTCGACGCCAAGATAGGCGGCGATCACCTTCGGATCGTTGCGAACCGCATCCGCTGTCTCGTCGGCGATCTTGCGCCCGTAATCGAGCACCACGACGTGGTCGGAAATCTTCATCACCACGCCCATATCGTGTTCGATCAGCAGAATGGACGTGCCCGTCTCCGAGCGGATGAACTGCAACAGCGCATTGAGTTCGGCCGATTCACGGGGGTTCAGACCAGCCGCCGGCTCGTCCAGACACAGAAGATGCGGCTCTGAGCACATCGCTCTGGCGATTTCCAAACGCCGCTGATCGCCATAGGGCAGATCCGCCGCCGGGTCGTCGGCGCGATGGATCAGCTGGCACTGCTCCAGCCAGTAGATCGCGCGATCCTTCGCCTCCTTCGCCGCCGAGCGGTAGGAGGGCAGGTTCAGAAGGCCGGCGATCGAAAAGCCCGATGCCCGCATCAGCGGATTGTGCTGGGCGACCAGAAGGTTTTCCAGACAGGTCATGCCCCCGAAAAGACGGATGTTCTGGAACGTCCGCGCCACCTTTGCCGTGCTGCTGATGGTGAAATCCGGCATCCGTTCCAGCAGGAAGACGGCGCCGTCCTCCTGACGGGCGTAGCGCGCTGCCGAATCGGTCAGTTCCTCCACCGCTTCGTCGCGCCGGCCCGGACCGTGGCGCATCACGATGCGGCCTTCCGTCGGCTTGTAGAACCCTGTCACGCAGTTGAAGACGGTGGTCTTGCCGGCGCCGTTCGGCCCGATCAGCGCGGTGATGTCGCCGCGCCCGACGGTAAAGGACAGATTGTCCACCGCAACGAGGCCGCCGAACCGCATGGTCAGGTTCTCGACGGTCAGAAGGGGATCGTTTTCCCAGGGATACCGGGATGTCGTGGTCACATTCATTGGATTAGTGCCCCTCGCCCTGAGCGACGACGTCGGCTCCGATACTCTTGCGTTCCTTATAGACCGCGCTGGGCTGGCGCGCCGAGATCAATCCGCGCGGCTTCCAGACCATGATCAGCACCATGGCAAGGCCGAAGATCAACATGCGGAACTGTGTCGGATCGAAATTCTCGCCAAACACCACCGACAGGAAGCCGATATTGCGCAGCAATTCGATCCCGCCGATCATCACGATGGAGGCGAACACGACACCGATCTGGCTGCCGAGGCCGCCAAGGACGACGATGGCCAGGATGATCGCGCTTTCGATGAAGGTGAAGCTCTCCGGGCTGATGAAGCCCTGCCGGGTGGCGAAGAACGAGCCGGCGAAACCGCCGAACATCGCGCCGATCGAGAAGGCCGACAGCTTGACGAGCGTGGTGTTGATGCCGAGCGAGCGGCAGGCGATCTCGTCTTCGCGCAAGGCCTCCCATGCGCGTCCGACCGGCAGCCGGCGCAGCCGCATCGTGGCGAAATGGGTGATCAGCGCCAGCACGAAGATGATGTAGTAGAAGAAGATGAACCGGTGGATGGTGTCGTAGTCGAGGCCGAAAATATCGGCAAAGCCGCCCTCGCCTCGATTGAACTCGATGCCGAACAGGGTCGGTTTTGGAATGCGGCCGATCCCGTCTGGCCCGCCCGTGAACTCCGACCAGTTCAGAAGCACCACGCGGATGATCTCACCGAAAGCCAGCGTCACGATGGCGAGATAGTCGCCGCGCAGGCGCAGAACCGGAAAGCCCAGCATGATGCCCCACATCGCGGCGAAAAGCCCCGCCAGCGGCAGCGCCATCCAGAAGCCGAAGCCGAAATACTGCGCCAGAAGCGCATAGGCATAGGCGCCGACGGCGTAGAACGCGACGTAACCGAGATCGAGGAGGCCGGCGAGGCCCACCACGATATTCAGCCCCCAGCCCAGCATCACATAGGTCAGGATCAGGATCGAAATATCGATGAGCTGACGGTCGCGATTGGGGAAGAGGAACATGACGATCCACGGCAGCATGAGCGCCACGACGAAGAGCACGCGCAGCGCCCATTTGCCGAAGGTGCTGATCCGGTCGGCCTTCTTCTGAGCGGCGACACCCGTTGCGGCCGTGCCGATCTTGCCGGTCGCCCGGGAAATGAGAACGACCAGCCCCAGCAGAATAGCGCCGAACACCGTACCGATGAGGATCGATCCGAGAAGCTCTTCGAACTGGCCCGTGCCGAACAGAATGTCGCCAAGCGGATGCCAGGCGTAGAGGATCACGAAGCCCAGAATGAAGAGCCCCGAGACCATTGCCCGAACGCGTGGGCCCGCCGGCGACAGCAGATAGGCGTCGACGAGAAGCTTGCCGAAAAAGGCGAAGATCAGCGCCAGCGCATAGAGGCTCCAGCGCCAGGTAATGTCGAGCCCGCCAGGCGCAATGCTGGTGCGGATCGGGAAGAAGAAGAAGGCCAAAACAGCGGTGATGAAGGTGGCGATCGCCGCCTGCTTCACGCGCTCCGACAAACCGCGCGGCCCGGTGCTGACAACGAGGTTCGGGGCTTCGGCCCGCTCTTCCGTCTTGATCTGCGCCCCTTCGGGATGCGTGGTCGCGACCGGCTGATCCTGGCCGGTTCCGCTCTCGGTTTCGCCCGCCATCAGACCTTCTCCACTTCCGGCTTGCCGAGAAGACCACTCGGCATGAAGATCAGCACGATGGCGAGGATCGAGAACGCCGCCACATCCTTGTATTCCACGGAGAAGTAAGCGCTCCAGAACACTTCGATCAGGCCGAGCACGATGCCGCCGAGCATGGCGCCGGGCAGCGATCCGATTCCGCCCAGCACGGCCGCGGTGAACGCTTTGATGCCGGCAAGGAACCCGATGTAGAAGTCCAGCACGCCATAGAGCAGCAGGAACATCAGTCCGGCCACGGCGGCGAGCGCGGCGCCCATCACGAAGGTCAGGCTGATCGTCTTATCGACGTCGACGCCCAGCAGCGCCGCCATTTTCTGATCCTGCTCGCAGGCCCGCTGCGATCGTCCGAGCGCTGTTTTGGTGATCAGGAACGTGAACCCGACCATCAGAACGAATGTCGAGACGATGATCAGAAGCTGCATCCAGGAAAGCTGCACGATGATGCCACCATCGCTGCGCCCGTCGAACAGCGGAATACCGCCGGAAATGATCGGCTGGATCGGCTTGACGCGCGCACCCTGCGTCACCTGAATGAAGTTCTGCAGAACAATGCTCATGCCGATGGCCGTGATGAGCGGCGCAAGGCGAAACGATCCGCGCAGTGGCCGATAGGCGATCCGCTCGACCGTCCAGCCCCATACGGCTGTGAACACCATCGAGATCACCAGCACCAGCAATAGCGCGAGAACCAGCATGGTGGCGCCCGTTGCGCCACTAATGCCGAGAAGGAGAATGACGGCGAGCGCCACATAGGCGCCCACAGTAAAGATATCGCCATGAGCAAAATTGATCATGCCGATAATGCCGTAGACCATCGTATAGCCGATGGCGATGAGCCCGTAGATAGAGCCAAGCGTCAGCCCATTGATGAGCTGCTGTATGAAATATTCCATTGAAGGTTCGGTATCCCCATGGGCCGGCGGCCTGTTTGGGTGACAATAATCTTAGAATTTAAGGCGCGCCAACCCCCTTCCGCCTATTTTTTCCACAGCTTGAGGTATCGCTTAGATATTGTGCGGTGCGGTCGCTGGCGAACCGGTCATGCCGCGCTAGGTCATGATTCGCTCCCGCTTCGCGCGTGCCATGAAGGATGGTGGATGATGCCCAGGACACTTCGCCTGATTCTCGGCGATCAGCTTTCCACCGACATTGCCACGCTGCGCGACGCCGATCCACGTAATGACATCGTCCTGATGGCCGAACTGTCGGACGAAGCCACCTATGTGAAGCACCACAAGAAAAAGATCGCTTTTCTTTTTTCCGCAATGCGTCATTTCGCCGCCGACCTGGAAGAACGGGGATACGCGGTGCACTATCGCAAGCTCGACGAGGCGAATGGTCCGCAAAGCTTCACCCAGGCGCTCATAGATGCGGTGAACGAATTCGCGCCGGATCGGATCGTCGTTACCGAAGCCGGCGAATGGCGCGTCCAGCAGATGATCGAGGGCTGGGTCGAAATGTTCGACTGCGCGGTCGAGGTGCGGGCGGACGACCGCTTCCTGTGCACCCATGAGGAATTTCGCGACTGGGCCGAGGGCAACAAGACGCTGCGCATGGAATATTTCTACCGCACCATGCGCAGGAAGTACGCCATCATGATGGAGGATGGCGAGCCGGCTGGCGGGCAGTGGAACTATGACAAGGACAATCGCGAGCCCCTCGATGGCCAGGTCGAAATCCCGGACCGGCCCGACTGGACGGTCGACGCGATCACGCAGGAGGTGATCGATCTGGTCGAAAGCCGGTTTTCGGATCATTTCGGCACGCTGGACAATTTCGCCTATCCGGTCACGCGGCGACAGGCCACGCACTATCTCAACTGGTTCATCGAAGAGGCCCTGCCCTGCTTCGGTCGATATCAGGACGCGATGAAACAGGGCCGCCCGCTCATTTTCCACTCCCACCTGTCGGCGCTCATCAATTGCGGGCTGCTCTCGCCGATGGAAGCGGTCGAGAAGGCCGAGCAGGCCTGGCGGGCGGGCCATGTGCCGATCAATGCCGCGGAAGGCTTCATCCGCCAGATCATCGGCTGGCGCGAATTTATTCGCGGCGTCTATTGGAGCCAGATGCCCGGCTATGGCCGGTCGAACAAATTGCTGGCGCAACGGCCCTTGCCCGACTTCTTCTGGACCGGGGATGCGAAGATGAACTGCATGAAGCAGTCCATTGCCGAGACCCGCGACAATGCCTACGCCCACCATATCCAGCGGCTGATGGTCATCGGCAATTTCTGCCTTCTGGCCGGTCTCGATCCGAAGGAGGTGCAGGAATGGTATCTGATCGTCTATCACGACGCCTATGAATGGGTCGAAATGCCCAATGTCGTCGGCATGATCCTCTTCGCCGATGGCGGCCTGTTCGCATCCAAGCCCTATGCCGCCTCCGGCAGCTACATCAACAAGATGAGCGATTACTGCGTCCATTGCGACTATGCGGTCAAACGCAGGCACGGACCGGATGCGTGCCCCTTCAACTATCTCTATTGGGACTTCCTCGACCGCAATCGCGACAGGCTGAAGGACAATCCGCGTATCGGCATGATGTACAAGACGCTGGACCGGTTCGATGACGAGAAGGTCGAGACGATCCGCGAAGACGCCAAACGGTTTCTCGACGCGCTTTGACAACAAAAAAGGGCGGCACGGCACCGCCCTCATGATCGACCGCGATGGGCGGCCTCAATTCGTCTCGATGACTCCGCAGGCAATCCGGTCTCCGGCATCGCCGCTCGGCTGGCTCTGATAATCGTCTGCCCCGGAATGGATCAGGATGGCCGACCCGTCTTCGTCCATCAGATAGCCGTCCTCGCCTTCGTTCAGACTGATCCGCGTGTTCAGGACTTCCTGCTTGAGTGCTCCGCTATCGTCGACATGGATGTTCGGCATGTCGCCGGGATGCGGACCGCCCTCGGCCAGAAAGCCATGGTCCTTGCCCTCGGCGAAATGCCCGCCGGCGGCCTTGAAGTCGGGAGCGCACTTGCCGGTCTCGTGGATATGGAACCCATGAACACCGGCGGGAACGTCCTTCAGATCCAGTGTCAGGAGCACGCCATTGGGCGTCTGCTTGAGCATGACCGAACCGTGATCGGCGCCATCCGCGCCTTTGAGCGCGGCCGTCGCTGAAGCCATGGCGCCGCCTTCGTCTTGAGACAGAGCCGGTGCGGCCATGGTGGAAAGGCAAAGAGCCAGAATGGCTGTCGAGGTGATGCGCATAAAAAAGGTCTCCTCACAAGTGACTTGCGGGAGACCAACGCCATTGCGGCAAAAGCTGTTCCAGGCAAACTCCGGCGATCAGGCCGCAGCGGCGAGATCCTGCGCTATGGCTGCGTAATCGGATGGCTTCTGATAGATGCGCGAGCGCGGCAGGCCCTCGTCACAAAGCTGGTTGGGGCTCTGAGACGTCACGATCGCAAAGGGGACGCCATGGTCCTGCAGCCATTGGGCGATCGGGGCGGATGTGCCGTCCGGCAGATTGAAATCCAGAAGGGCGGCGTCCACCTTGGCATTCTGAAGAATGCTCATGGCGTCTCTCACCGTCCGGGCGATGCTCGCAACGCCGTGACCAGCCGATTCCAGGCTGTCCTCCGCATCCATGGCAATCAGCATCTCGTCTTCTACAATTAGGACGTTCTTAAATAAAACTGTCATCATTTTATTGTCCTTTCGGGAAGAACAATGTTCGATCATCGCTTTAGTTTCTCCCAGATACGAAAAGAGCATGTTTATCGTTATCGAACGGTAAAGTGTGCCGGTTCGCGACAGCTCGATCGGAAGCCGAACTGCAGAAAATGCGTGAATCTGGCCGGTTTCACTGCCGCGAAGTGGCTGGATCGACGAGCCGTTCCGCGCTGTCGGGCAGTTCCAGATCGAATATGACACGCAGCCCATCGGCCTCGAAACGTCGCTCCAGTCCGATCGCCGTCATCTGAAGCAGGCGCGTTCCGAACCCGGTCGTATCGCTCTCGTCACAGGATTGGGACGGCGAGTGTTTTTCCTTCCAGACGAAATGCAGACGCCGCCTGTCCCCCATCGTCCATGTAATCGAAAGCGCCCCTTCGTCCGACGCCAGCGCGCCATGCTTGATCGCATTGGTTCCGAGTTCGTGAATGACCAGGCCGAACTGCGTGGCGGTTTCCGCCGGTAGCAGAACGACCGGCCCGGAAATCTCGATCGACCGGTCCGCGCCGAGAAGCGGGCGCAACTGCGAATGGATCACCTCGCGAAGACTCGGCGCCGACCAGTCGCGTTCCGTCAGAAGAGCATGACTTGCCGAAAGGCTGGCGATCCGGCCCATGAAGCTGTCGGCGAAATTCTGGGGGCTGTCGGCCGTCCGCAAGGTTTGCCGGGCCATGCCCTGGATCACGGCCAGCGTGTTCTTCACCCTGTGTGAGAGTTCGCGCATGAGAAGCGATTGTCGCTCCACACTCCGTTGCTGTTCCGTCATGTCGCGCATGATGGTCGATAGCGATGTCACGACGCCGTCGTCCTTATGGGCGATGAGCACCTGACTGACGGGAATGCGCCGTCCATTCGCCAGTTCCAGCGTGTTTTCACCCATCCAGAACCCGTCGGTGAAGAGCGTATCACGCTGATCGTCGGTGAGATTGGCGAAGAGATTGGGCGCTTCGTCGGGCACGGGATCGTGCGCATCGCTCCGGTCGCGGCCTTCGGAAAGCAGCCGGCGACCGCCCGGATTAAGAAAGCTCACCGATCCGTCGGGCGTGCCGAACGCCACATAGTCGGGCGTGGCATCGACAATATCGCCGAGGCTGCGCGACAATTTCTCCGCAGCGCGGCGCGAGGTGATGTCGATACCGGACAGCACCACCGAGCCGGTGATCGGCGCGCCCTGCAATGGCGCGATCTGCAAATCGATCCAGAAAGCTTCGAAACTCTGCCCGTCCGGCCCGCTCATGCGAATATCGAAACGGGACGTTTCGCCGTCCCGCGTGGCCGCCTGCACCGCTTCGCGCACCATGGAGGCGGCATCGGCGCTGCCGTCCCACCAGGTCTCGTTCCAGATCTTCGTGCCGAGAAGGCCCGTCATCGAACGATCGGTGCGCACGAAGTCGCCCTCATTGGTTTCCACAACCGTGCCATCCGGGCCGACCACCGCCACCCAGGCAGCCAGACTATCGAGAATGCCGCGCAACAGACGTTCATGCTGGCGTACGCGCCGCTCGACGCGCTTCCGCTCGGTGATGTCGCGCACCGAGCCGCGAGCCATGATCCGCGTGGCGCCCATGCTGCGGCGTTCATGAGCGATCCTGCCATTGATCGAAACCCAGCGCGGCAGTGCGGTTGCCTTGTCGTCGATGCGCGGCTCCACGGTGAAGGTCGTGCCGTCGGACTGGTCGTCATGCAGAAGAATCGGCCGAAGCGCGACCGCGTCATCCGGGTTTAGCTGGTTCAAAAAGCTGATGATCCTGATGGGCTGGTTCGAAGCCGGAAGATCGAGCACCTGGCGGATGCGCTCATCGACGAGCATGACGCCGGTTTTCAGATTGGCTTCGAAGAAACCGAGCCCGGCAGCATCGGCCGCGAGCGAAAGTCGGTCCTGCTGCTTCTTCTGCCGGGAATAGTCGATGACCCCGACCACCAGGGCGATCGCTCCAACGATGAAGAGCTGTTGCTGTAGAAAGGCGGTGCGGCCCTGAACCATGTCCACGCCCATTACCGTGTCCGCCTGCCAGATCAGATTGACGCTGTAGAGCAGGCCGACCAGCGCCACCGCCAGCGAGGCGCCCCGCACATCATAGGCAAGCGAGGCCCAGATGATCAGTGGCGCCACATGGATGAAGCGCAGATAGATGCTGTCTGTCAGAAGAAGCACACTGGTGGCGCTGACGATGAGTGCGACGATCAGGACCAGAAGGCCCGGACGTTGCGGCACGCCATATCGCCACCAGCTTTCCAGAAGCGGCCAGATGGTGACGATGCCGACCAGTTGGCCGAGCAACAGCACGAGACCCAGATCGTGCCAGCGGTCGGCGGGCAGATGTCCGTTCTGCGTCTCGACGATCAGCGAGGTGCCGACGGTGGCCAAAGCGCTCGGTATGCCCGCGACCAGAAGAAATAACAGGAGTGAGGAAACACGCTCGAAGGGGTCGCGCACGCCAATCAGCCGTGCCGCCGCAACCCCGGCCATCGGGCCTGCCACGTCGACGGCGGCGATGACCAGCATCTCACCCAAGGCCAGATTGCCGGCGAAAAAGCGCAGCGCCAGAAGGCTGGCCAGGAAGAGACTTGGAACGACGCGATAGCCGAACAGCGAAATCATGGCGAGCGCCACGCCCGCCGCAGGCCAGATCGGGGCAAACGTATCGGTGCGGTCGGACAGGTAAAGCACACCGCCCGACGCCGTGAAGAAGAAGAGAAAGGCAACGACGTTGGCCGGCAGTAGACCGAGCCGACGCTGGTGCAATTCACCCAGAATGTTGCCGGTCAATCGATAGTCCATGAACCCTGCCAAATCCATCGCAAACATGGACAAGCTTCGGGCAGAATACAACGGATAGTCGTTTCCGATCCCATAGCTTTGTTCAAAGTGGCAGCCACCGCCCGCCGGCGCGACCCGGCGATCAGGCGGCGCGTGGCACCACGCCCGGCGACGCGGTATATTTCAGCACCGGTCCCGCTTCGATCAGCCTTGTGACCTGTTCGGCAGGCATCGGTTTGCCGAGAAGGAAGCCCTGCATTTCCGAGCAGCCATGCTCGCGCAGAAAGTCGATATGGCTTTGCATGTCGACGCCTTCGGCCACGACCTTGAAGTCCATCATCCGGCCCAGACCGATCACCGAGCGTACGATTTCGTAGGCCTGCGGATTATGCGTGATTTTCTCGATGAAGCTCCGGTCGATCTTCAGCGTATCGAAGGGGAAGGCCATGAGAGCCGATAGCGAGGAATAGCCCGTGCCGAAATCGTCCATGGCGATCGATATGTCCATGGCCCGCAACTTGCGCAGCACGTCCAGCGTCCGCTCCGTATCCCCGATAAGGAGGGATTCGGTGATCTCGATTTCAAGCCGTTTGGGATTGAGACCGGTCGTCAGGAGCGTTTCGCGTACCGTTTCGACCAGATCGGTATGGATGATCTGAACGGGCGAGACATTGATCGCGAGCTGAAGATCGCGCGGCCAGTGATAGGCGATGGAGCAGGCCTTCTCCATCAGGCATCGGCCCAGTTCGATGATCATGCCATACTCTTCGGCAATCGAGATGAACTCGACCGGTGAAATCGGTCCGAGCTCGGGGTGGGTCCATCGCGCCAGCGCTTCGAAACCGGTCAGGCGACAATCGCCGACCCTGGCTTTCGGCTGGAAATGCACTTCGATGGCGCGGTCCTCCAGCGCCTTCTGCAGATCGGCGGCCAATGTCCGCCGCTTGCGGAGAGCCCGGTCCATATTCTCGTCGAAGGTGCAAACGCGTTCCAGCGGGTTCTGTTTGATGCGCCCGATCGCGCAGCCCGCATTGGCCTGCAGTTCCTCCGCAGTGCGGCCGTGGTCCGGATAGATCGATATGCCGGCGCTGAGCGACACGTTGATCAGCTTCTTCTTGATGCTGAAGCTCTGGTCGCAGGCCTTGAGGACACGCCGAACGACCGAGGGCAGCTTGTCGTCATCGCTTTGTGTCTTCGGCTGAATGACAACGAATTCGTCGCCGCCCAGCCGGGCCAGATACTCATCTTCCCGCAGGCATTCGCGCATTCGCTTGGCAACGCTTCGGAGCAAGCCGTCTCCGGTCGCATGTCCGAAAACGTCGTTGATCTCCTTGAAGCGCTTCAGATCGAAGGTGACGAGGTAGAATTCGCGTTCCTCCAGCTTGGCCGAACGAATGCGCTTGTTGATTTCGCCGCTGAAACCGAGCCGGTTGGGCAGGCCGGTCAACGGATCGTGCGTGGCCAGGTGCGTGATGCGCTTCTCGGTGTCCCGCCGCTCTTCCAGAGCCATGGCGTGGCGCGTGACGTCGACCAGCACGATCGACCGGAAATCATGCGGCAGGTCGACGACACGGCTTTCGAACACACGGTCGCCGACGTGGATCTGGCCGGTTTCGTGGCGCAGGACTTTGGCCAGAAGTACGTCGGACTGAAAGCGGCCCGCGCTCGCCGCCGATTGTGCCGCGGCGCTCCAGAAGGCCGAATTGGCCATTCTCACACGGTTTTCGCCATCGATGACGGCGATGGCCGCCTCGGTGTTCTCCAGAACGGACATCGTCATGGCCTGTCGGTCATGGCCGTACACCGCATAGCGGATGGCGCGCTCCAGAATGGGCGCGGTCAGTTCGCCATGATGCAGCAGATCCGCTGCGCCGCTATATTCCATCTCGTCCGAATTCTGCCACTCGGGAGCTATCAGCACGATCGGCACCTGCCGGGCCTGCGCCTTCATCCAACACAGCAGTTCGGCGCCACAGCAGCCGGGAAGGTCGGCGGCAGCCAGGATCAAGTCGAATGTGTCGCGTTTGAGCAGGCCGATCATGGCGCCCGCGCTATGGCAGGTCGTGACCGAAAGCGATGTTCGGGTGAGTTCACTCAGAGCTTCGCGCACCACAAGCAACCGGTCGCGATCCGCGTCAGCAAGAAGAATACGATAGGTTTGCTTGGCCGGCATAGCCCTGAGTTCCTTTGGCAGCGAATATCAACTTGCAGCATCAACCCTTGACACCTGCTTAATTTGTAACGAATTGCACCTTACGTAATGTCAGGTTGGATATGATGTGCGCCGCTTCTGCCGCGAACCATTGACAAGAGACATAAAGAATTGTTTATGTCCTCGCGCCACCTGGAGCGCAGGTCGGTTCGCCGCTTGACTTCCCGCAGCGGTTGACCTCATGCCGCGCCGGAGGCCAGGGCCAATGGAGACCATGATGGCGATGCCGCATACGCCCCTTCGGGAGAGCACGGACCGGGCTCCCGTCATTCGGCTGGATGGCGCGAACGATGCCGATGTAAAGGTGTCCTACGAGTTTTTCCCGGCAAAGACCGAGAAGGCCGAGGCGGCTTTATGGGACGCCGTCAAACGACTGGAGATCCTCCAGCCCTCCTATGTATCCGTCACTTATGGCGCGGGTGGCACCACCCAGGAGCGCACTCTCGGCACCGTCGCCAGAATGGTGCGCGAGACGTCTCTGACGCCGGCTGCTCATCTGACCTGCGTCGGCGCAAGCTGCGCGACCATCGATGCGGTGGCCGATGAATTATGGGAGGCCGGTGTCCGGTCGATCGTCGCCCTGCGCGGCGATCCGCAGTCCGGCTTCGGCGGTCGCTACGAGCCGCATCCCGAGGGCTATCCCTATGCTCCGGAACTGATCGAGGGGCTGAAGAAACGCCATGATTTCGAGGTGTTCTGTTCGGCCTATCCCGAACGGCATCCCGAAAGCCCCGACTGGCAGACCGAACTCGACGTGCTGCGGCGCAAGGCCGACGCGGGCGCAAGTAAGGCCATCACCCAGTTCTTCTTCGAAGCGGACATCTTCTTTCGCTTCCGCGACCGTGTCGCCGATGCCGGGATCGACATCGACATCGTGCCGGGCGTCATGCTGCAACCCAATGTCGAGGGCCTGTCGCGCATGGCGAACGCCGTCGGCGTCGCGGTGCCGGACTGGTATCGGCGCCTCTTCGAAGGGCTGGAGGACGATCTTCCGACCCGCCAGATGCTCACGGCATCGGTTGCGACGGATCTGTGTGCCGAACTTTACGATGGCGGTGTTCGCGACTTTCACCTTTACACGCTGAACCGGGCGGACATCGCCATTGCGGTCAGCCGTGCGCTGGGCGAAGCCCATGCCCGTATCCGACACAGAGAATGAACTGTCAGGGCAGCTGCTTTGACATGCAGGCAAAATCCGGCACGGAAGGAATTGGCATGACTTCACCTCTGACAATGCTCGCGCTTTCCATGATCCGTCGTGGGGAAAAGCGGCTCGGCGTGACGCTGGACTATGTGCGCGAGATCGCGAAAACGGATTTTGGCCTTCTGATGCGTTACAACAGGCTGTTCGGCTTTCTCGATCCGAACCGCCATGCCCCGAAGGATGCTTACCATGTGGCGCGAATACGCGGCGCTTGCGTCGAAGTCGAGATCAACCTGGCCAGGCAGTCCGGAATGGATGACGCGACCATCGATCGCGCTTTGACTGGCCAGCACCTTACACCCGACCTGCAATGGGTTTGTCGGCTTGCCGACGCGACCGTCCGCGATCGAACCGACGACACCGAGGCCCGTGAGGCTGTCCGGGCGGCCTATGGCGACCCAGGTCTGATCGAACTGGCCTACGCCATGAACGGCGCGGCCATCCTGCCGGGCATCAAGCGCGCATTGGGCTATGCGACGGCTTGCAATATCGAAACGATGCGCCGGCTTGCGAAAGCCCAAACCGCAACAAGAACCGAACCGGCGGCCCAATAGGCCACCATCAGGGATTGAACTTCATGACTGAGCGTTGGAAAGACGTCACCGAGCGGGCCGCAAACCACATTCTCATTCTCGACGGCGCGATGGGCACGATGCTCCAGCGCCAGAAGCTGGAGGAAGAGGATTTTCGCGGCACGCAATTCGTCGACTGGAAGTTGCCGCTGAAAGGCGACAACGATCTTCTGTCGCTGACGAAGCCGGAAGCGGTGGCGAAAGTCCACGACGCCTATCTGGAAGCCGGTGCGGACCTGATCGAAACCAACAGCTTCAACGCCACCACGATCAGCCAGGCCGATTACGGCCTGCAGGATCATGCCGGCGAGATCGCCGCCGCCGCCGCGAAGGTCGCCCGCCAATGCGCCGATGAATGGACGGAGAAGACACCGGACAAGCCACGCGCCGTTCTGGGCTCCATCGGCCCGCTCAACAAGACGCTGTCGATCTCACCCAAAGTGGAGGATCCCGGTTTTCGCGATGTCACCTTCGACGAGGTGAAAGAGACCTATCGCGGCCAGATCGACGCGATGTTCGACAATGTCGACGCGCTGCTGATCGAGACGATCTTCGATACGCTCAATGCCAAGGCCGCCATCCTTGCCGCGCAGGAGGCGTTCGATGCCCATGGCGCGGAAAAGCCGATTCTGATTTCCGGCACCATCACGGATCGGTCTGGCCGCACCCTCTCCGGCCAGACGCCGGAAGCCTTTTGGCTGTCGGTCAAGCACGCCAGACCCTTCGCGGTCGGGCTGAACTGCGCCCTTGGCGCCGACGAAATGCGCCCCCATATCGTGGCGATTTCCAAGGTCGCCGATTGTAGCATCCTGGCCTTCCCGAATGCTGGCCTGCCCAACGCCTTCGGCGAATACGACCAGAGCCCGGATGAGATGCAGGCGCAGCTCAAGCCATGGGCGGACGAAGGCTATGTCAACATTCTCGGCGGCTGCTGCGGCACCACGCCCGACCATATCCGCGCCATCGCCAAGGCCGTCGAGGCGACGAAACCTCACCAGCCGCCCCAAATCACGCCGACCCTTCGACTCTCCGGTCTCGAACCCTTCCAGATCGCGGTGAACGCATGAGCCAGACCGCCTCCACCCAGTTCGTCAATATTGGCGAGCGCACCAATGTCGCCGGCTCGGCGAAGTTTAAGAAGCTGATCGTCGATGGCCGGTTCGAGGAAGCGCTTTCCGTTGCCCGCCAGCAGGTCGAGAACGGCGCCCAGATCATCGACGTCAATATGGATGACGGCCTGATCGACGGCGCCGAGGCGATGACGACCTTCCTGCAGCGCATGGCCGGCGAACCCGACATCGCCCGCGTGCCGGTCATGATCGACAGCTCCAAATGGGAGGTGATCGAGGCCGGGCTGAAATGCGTGCAGGGCAAGGCCGTCGTCAATTCCATCAGCCTGAAGGAAGGCGAAGAACAGTTCCTCGAACAGGCCCGCAAGGTGAAGGCTTATGGCGCGGCGACCGTCATCATGGCCTTCGACGAGGACGGTCAGGCCGAAACGGCCGAGCACAAATTCACGATCTGCGAGCGCGCCTATAATCTGCTCGTCGACAGAATCGATTTCCCGCCGGAAGACATCATCTTCGATCCCAACATCTTCGCCGTCGCCACCGGCATCGAAGAGCACAACGACTACGCCGTGGCATTTTTCGACGCCTGCCGGCGCATCAAGGCCCATCTGCCCCATGCGCGGATTTCCGGCGGCCTCTCCAACGTCTCCTTCTCGTTCCGCGGCAACGAACCTGTCCGCGAAGCGATGCATTCGGTCTTCCTCTATCACGCCATTCCGGCCGGTCTCGACATGGCCATCGTCAATGCCGGGCAGCTGACGATTTATGACGACATCCCCGAAGAGCTGCGCGAGGCTGTCGAGGACGTCATCCTCAACCGCCGCGACGACTCGACCGACCGCCTGCTCGCCATCGCCGACAAATATCGTGGCGAAGGTGGCGCGAAGGCGCGCCAGCAGGACACGAAATGGCGTGAGCAGCCCGTGACCAAGCGTCTGGAACATGCGCTCGTTCACGGCATCACAGACTACATTGTCGAGGACACCGAAGAGGCGCGCCAGAAGGCCGAGCGCCCGCTCCATGTCATCGAAGGGCCGCTGATGGACGGCATGAACGTGGTCGGCGATCTCTTCGGCGCCGGCAAGATGTTCCTGCCGCAGGTCGTCAAGAGCGCCCGCGTCATGAAGGCCGCCGTCGCCTATCTCTTCCCATATCTGGAAGCGGAGAAGGAAGAGAGCGGCAATGCCGGCAAATCCAACGGCACCGTCCTGATGGCGACGGTGAAGGGCGACGTCCACGACATCGGCAAGAACATTGTCGGCGTCGTGCTGCAATGCAACGGCTACGACGTCATCGATCTGGGCGTCATGGTGCCGGCGGAAAGAATCCTGCAGGAGGCCAACGACAACAAGGTCGACATGATCGGCCTGTCCGGCCTGATCACGCCCTCGCTCGATGAGATGGTCGATGTCGCCAAGGAGATGCAGCGTCTGGATATGCGCATTCCGCTGCTGATCGGCGGCGCGACCACCTCATCGACCCACACTGCGGTCAAGATCGAACCGGCCTACGAGAACGACGCCGTGGTCTATGTGACCGATGCCTCGCGCGCGGTCGGCGTTGTCGGCCAATTGCTCGGCGAGCAGAAGGCCGGCTATGTCGCCCGCGTCCGCGACGAGAATGCAAAGGCCCGCGCCGCCCATCTGGATTCGCAGGGCAAGAAGGAACGCCTGACGCTCAAGGAAGCGCGGGACAACGCCGCAAAGCTCGATTTCGAGACCTACACGCCCCCCGCGCCGACCTTCACCGGCATTCGCAATTTCGTCGAGTACGATCTGGCCACCCTGCGCGAGCATATCGACTGGACGCCGTTCTTCGCGACCTGGGAGATGAAGAGCCGCTATCCGGCCATTCTGGAAAGCGAGAGCTATGGGCCGGCGGCGCGCGATCTCTTCCGCGACGCCAACGAGATGCTCGACAAGATGGTCGAGGAGAAGTGGGTAGAAGCCCGCGCCGTCATCGGTTTCTGGCCGGCCCGCCGCGACCAGGAAGACGATATCGCGATTTTCGAGGACGAAACCCGGCAGAACCGCATCGCGACCTTCCATGGCCTGCGGCAACAGATCCAGAAGCGGGGCAACAAGCGCCCCAATTACTGCCTTTCCGATTTCGTCTCTCCGACGGAAGACTGGATGGGCGGGTTTTGCGTCACGGCAGGCCTCGGCGAGGAGGTTCGCTCGAAAGCCTTCACCGCAGCCCATGACGACTACAACAACATTCTGTTCAAGGCGCTCTGCGACCGGCTGGCCGAGGCCTTTGCCGAACACATGCACAAGCGCGTCCGCCGCGAATTCTGGGGCTATGCGCCGGATGAAGCCCTCTCAAATGACGAGCTGATCGGCGAGAAATATCGCGGCATCCGCCCCGCGCCGGGCTATCCGTCGCAGCCGGACCATACGGAGAAGGCGACGCTCTTCTCGCTGCTGAACGCCACCGAGGAAGCCGGCGTCACGCTGACGCAGAGCTTTGCCATGCATCCGGCATCATCGGTCTCCGGCCTTTACTTCAGCCATCCGGACTGTGTCTATTTCGGCGTCGGAAAGATCGAGAAGGATCAGGTGGAGGATTATGCGCGGCGCAAGAAGATGGATCTGGCTGATATGGAGCGCTGGCTGGCGCCCATCCTCAATTACGATCGCTAGGAGGAGAACGTCATGCTGCGCTGGCTGATCTGGATTGCCATTTTCATTGCGGCGTTCGTTATCGCATCGTGGCTGTTTCGCCGCCGGCGCTGAACGCCGGACGAGCGAATGCTGTCATTGCCGATCCATCGGCGCGCAGCCCGGACCTCAGCGGGCCAGCGAGTCCATAAGCGCCTTGTTCTGACAGTAATCCGGCGTCGGCGCGTCCGCATCGCCCGTTTCCAGGAACTCGGCGCAGGCGTCGGCCTGACGGCAGCCCTGGCATCGGAACCATGCCGTGCGCAAAACGGAATCGGAAAGGCGAAGAATACGCTCATCGTCCAGCGCGCCTGTCCGGTCCATCATGGCGCCAACCAAGTCGCCATGCTTTTCGGACCTATTGAAAAAACCCATCGTGCCTCTCCCAACGCCTCTCGTAGGGTGAGAACTTAATCGCTCCTTGAGAATGAGCGTTTGATCTGAATCAACGAAACACGCATCATTGTTCACCGGCCAGCCGCGCCGCGGCTGATTCCGCCGACCGTCGAAAGGGACCAGACCTTTGAAAGGCCGTATCGAACTGCCGCCGCCGCCAGCTTTTGAGGTCACGGCAAAGACCTTCGTGCTGGTCAATCTGTTCGGCGTGCCGGCGCTCGCCTTCGTCTACAGCCTTCTGGCGAAAGGCGGTGCGCTGGCCGCCATGCCGCCCTTTGTCTTCGTCGTTCTGGCGTTGGCAATCGGCGTTGGCGTGATCGGCTACAATGCCTGGCTGACATGGCGCGCGAAACGCGCCGACGGATGGACGCCCGGCGTGTGGGCCATGGCGCTCTGGACTTTTGCCTGCGCCATGACGCTTCTCTTTTTCGGCTCGTTCTCGCCGATCAGCATGGCCCTCGCCTATGGCGGACTGTTCTGATCGACGAGGCTCGCGATCCTATTTCGGGGCCATGCGGATCGCGCCGTCCAGGCGGATCGTCTCGCCGTTCAACATGGGGTTGCCGATAATCGCTTCGGCCAGCTTGGCATATTCGTCGGGCTCGCCAAGGCGGCTGGGAAACGGCACCTGCTTGCCGAGACTGTCCTGCGCCTCCTGCGGCAGGCCGGCCACCATGGGCGTGCGAAAGATGCCGGGCGCGATGGTCATGACGCGAATGCCGTATCGCGCCAGTTCGCGGGCGAGCGGCAGCGTCATGCCGGCGACGCCGGATTTGGAGGCCGCGTAGGCCGGCTGGCCGATCTGACCGTCGAATGCCGCCACCGATGCCGTGTTGATGACGACGCCGCGCTCTTCGTCGAGGGGTTCGTTCGCGGCCAGCCGTTCGGCGAATTTGGCGGTCACATTGTAGGTGCCGATCAAATTGATGCCGACGACCTTGGCGAAGAAGTCGAGCGGCGTCGCTTTGCCTTCGCGATCGAGCATCTTCGAGGGCGTGCCGACCCCGGCGCAATTGACCAGGACGCGAGCCACGCCGTGTTTCTGCTCGGCTTCGGCCACGGCATCGCGAACGGCGGCGTCATCGCCGACATCGACCTTGATGAAATGACCGCCGAGAGCCTCGGCTTGCTTGCGGCCAGCCTCCTCGTTCATATCCAGCAGGGCGACGTTCGCACCGGCTTCGGCCAGGCGTTTCGCGGTCGCCAGACCGAGGCCCGAAGCGCCACCCGTCACCAATGCGGCCTGTCCTGAAATAATCATGAAATTCCTCCTCTTTTGTCTGCGGTCGGCTACGACATACAGGCCGAAATCCGCCTGGCAAACCATTTATCGTTGCAGCACATGCGCAATTTCTGGCCGTGCGGGACTTCGCACTCGTCGATAAGCACCCGGCGCGCAATTCATCCGGTTTAAATCAAATTTAAATGTCTTGCGGCATCCAATGGAACGAATGGTCTAATAGGAGATACGAATGCTCGCGAACATTGTTGGGCGATATAGTCTTCGCTTCAGCCTTTCGGCTCTATTTGCGGTATTGGCCGTTCTTGCCAGCGCGGTCGTCGGCACGGTCGGCTACATCCAGTCGGCGGGCGAGATGCGGCAGTCCATCGCACGCGAGCTCGGCCTCATCGCCAGCAACCAGGCTCAACTCGTCAACGATTACGAACAACGTCTCAACGAAGCCATCACCAATATGTCCGGCGGCGCGATGGTGCCCAACAGCCTGGCCGAACTTTCGATCGGCTTCAATGTCGAGCGCAAGCGGCAGGAGAACATCGACACGTTCCGCAATTCCGGCGCGACGCCGGAGGAACGCGCTCAGTTCGCCGGCCGCAACCGCAATGTCAGCATCTACGAATGGAAGCATTCCGAGGTGCACAATTCGCTTTTCAGCTATTGGAAGGATCTTGGTCTTTCGGATCTCTATTTGATCGATGACAAGGGCAACATCGTCTACACGGTCACCAAGTCCGAAGAATTCATGCAGAACCTTCAGGCGAGCGAATTCGGCTCGCTCAACCGGTTCTTCCAGTCCATCATGGCAGGCGAAGCCACCAGTCTGTCGAGCAAGGGGTTCGAACGCTTCCCCGTCGGCGGGCCTTCGCTTATCCTGGCGCACGGGGTTGAACGCAAATCCACCTTCGGCCTTGCCGAGGGTGAGGTCGCTCCGCCAATGGCGGTCGTCGCCTTTCGCGTTTCCGCGATCAAATTCTCCGAAATGTTCGCCAGGCAGCAGCTCGATCCTCAAAGCCGGTCGATCCTCATGACGGACGCCTCCGGCCAGGTTGTCGCCAGCAGCGATGGCCGCAAGCGCCCTGAGCCGCTCGATCTGTCGGCGCTGAAACCTGGCGACGATGGCATCAGCCATGGCCTTATCGAGGACACGCAGGGTTTCGGCACGTCGCTCGCGGCGGCCTCGGATGTCGATTTCGACGGCAGGACGTTCCATGTCATCACATTGTACGAACAGGATGCGGCCATGGCCGGTGTCAGCAATATGGGCCTGACCATGGCCGGTCTAACGCTGGCTGCCCTGATCCTCGTATCGATCACCGGCATGATCTTTTCCAATATCGTCGCCCGCCCGATCAACGTTCTGACCGAGGATATGCGCCGGCTTGCCGATGGCGATCTCCAGAACGCCGCCTATGATTACGATCTTCGCAACGAGATCGGTTCGATGGCGTCGGCCGTGGAGATCTTCCGCGAACAGGCGCTGGAAAAGCGTCGCATAGAGGGCGAAACCGAGCAGATGCGCAATCGGTCCGAAAGTGAGCGCGCCGAACGCGAGGCCGTGACCGCACAGGACAACGAAGCGCGCCGCCATGCGCTGGATACGCTCGGCACGGCGCTGAAAAGCCTTTCAGCCGGCAATATCAGCCATCGGATCGCCATGCCCTTCGCCGCCGAGTTCGACCAGCTTCGGCTGGACTATAACGAAGCGGCCGAAAAACTGGCCGATGCGCTCTATCAGGCCGCTCGCAGCGCCGATTCGATCTGCCTGTCATCGGCCGAAGTCAGCAATGCGGCGGGCGATCTGGCCAAGCGCACCGAAACCCAGGCCGCTTCGATCGAACAATCGTCCGATACCTTGTCGCAGATCGCTTCGAACGCCTCCGAGGTGGCCGGGCGAACCGATCAGGTGCAGTCGATCGTCAATCATGCCCAGAAGGAGGCAGCCGAATCGGCGGAAATCGTCGATCGCGCGATGAACGCCATGCGCGAGATCGAGGAGTCCTCCGATGAAATCACGCAGATCGTGAGCGTCATCAACGAGATCGCCTTCCAGACCAATCTGCTGGCCCTGAATGCGGGCGTGGAAGCCGCCCGCGCCGGGGATGCCGGCAAGGGGTTTGGCGTCGTGGCGCAGGAAGTGCGCGAGCTGGCGCAGCGATGCGGCGATGCGGCGGGCGAGATTCGCGGCCTGATCACCCGCTCCGTTGAGAAGGTGAAGTCCGGCTCCGTCCTCGTCAGCGATACCGGCGATACGCTGAAGCGCATCGTCAGCGAAGTGGCGGACATCAGCGAACATGTCACCGCGATCACTTTGTCCATGCGCAGCCAGTCCGACGGGCTGTCGCAGGTGAGCAGCACGATGCGGATGATGGATCAGGAGACCCAGAAGAACGCGGCCATCGCCGAAGAATCCACGGCCGGAAGCCAGGTTCTGGCCGGCGAGGCCGCCGCGCTCAACCGGCAATTGTCGCAGTTCGACGTTTCCGCCGCCGAGGAAATGGCATCAATCGCCGACGCGGCCTGATCGTCGCAAAGAACATGGTGCAAACGAAAAGCCCGGCCATCGCGCCGGGCTTTGTCGTTCAACGGCGATAAGCGGAGGCGGACCTTTACGCAAAGACGATCGTCTTGGATTCGTTCAGCATCACACGGCCCTCAAGATGCATCTTCACCGCTCGGGCCAGCACCCGGCTCTCGATGTCGCGGCCGGCGGCAACGAAATCCTCTGCCGTCATGGCGTGGTTCACCCGTTCGGTTTCCTGCTCGATGATCGGCCCCTCATCGAGCGCTGGGGTAACGTAGTGCGCCGTGGCGCCGATCAGCTTCACGCCACGCGCATGCGCCTGATGATACGGTTTGGCGCCCTTGAAGCTCGGCAGAAACGAATGGTGGATATTGATGATCCGCCCGAAGAGGCGGTTCGACAGATTGTCCGACAGAACCTGCATGTAGCGGGCCAGCACCACCAGTTCGGCTCCGCTTTCCTTCACCAATGCCAGTATCTTCTCCTCCTGCTGCGCCTTCGTCTCCTTCGTCACGGGCCAGTGATGATAGGCAATGCCTTCATAGTCCGCGGTCCGGCGGCTCTCCTCGTGATTGGAGACGATGGCGACCACTTCGGCGTTCAGCCATCCGACCCGGATCTGGTAGAGAAGATGCAGCATGGCGTGATCGAACTTGCTGACCATCAGAACGATCTTCGGCTTGCGGGCGGCGTCGAACACCCGCGTGCGCATGTCGAACCGGTCAGTCACCGGTTTCAGTGCGTGTTCGATGGCGTCGCGATCGACCGCCTCCGGCACGATCACGGCAAGGCGCATGTAAAAGCGGTTGGTGTGCCGGTCCCAGAACTGTCCGCTCTCGGCGATATTGGCGCCGGCGGCGGCCAGTTCGGTGGTCACGGCGGCGACGATGCCCACCTGGTCGGCGCAGGAAAGCGTGATGACAAACCGGTTCATATGCGCAAGGCCCGTTCGGAGCGGCAGGCGGCCCTGCCGGAAAATCTTGGCGCTTATAACGGGGAAGATCGCTTTGCGCCATGGTCGATACGCGTCATTTCCTGCGCCAAAACCGTCATGGCCGAACGAAAAAAGGCCGGCGCAAACCGCACCGGCCTTTCGTCTTGCGCCTGGCGCTCTCAGCCAAGCGTCGGCATGGTGAACTGGGCGTCGTCGCGAAGACCGCTCGGCCAGCGCGTCGTGGTGGTCTTGATCCGCGTATAGAAGCGCACCCCTTCCATTCCGTGCATGGCGTGATCGCCGAAGATCGAAGCCTTCCAGCCGCCGAAGGAGTGGAACGCCATCGGCACCGGGATCGGCACGTTGATGCCGACCATGCCGACCTCGATATCGTGGCTGAAAGCGCGCGCCGTATCGCCGTCGCGCGTAAAGATCGCCGTGCCGTTGGCGTAGTTGTGGCCGTGGATCAGATCGACCGCATCCTGATAGGAATCGCGCCGCACCATGGAAAGCACCGGCCCGAAGATCTCATCCTTGTAGATGCTCATATCGGGCGTCACATGGTCGAACAGCGTGCCGCCGACATAATAGCCGTTCTCGTAGCCCTGCTTGTCCTGCCTGAAGTCACGACCGTCGACCACGAGCCTGGCGCCCTCCTCGACACCCTTGTCGATATAGCCGAGCACCCGCTCCTTGGCTTCGCGCGTCACCAGCGGGCCCATCTCGGCCTCGCCATCGCTATAGGGGCCGATCTTCAATGCCTCGATCTTCGGGGTGAGCTTCTCGACCAGCGCGTCGGCGACCGCGTCCGTAACCGGCACGGCAACCGAGATCGCCATGCAGCGCTCGCCGGCCGAACCGAAGGCCGCACCCATCAGCGCGTTCGTCGCCATGTCGAGATCGGCATCCGGCATGATGATCATGTGGTTCTTCGCGCCGCCCAGCGCCTGAACCCGCTTGCCGTTCGCCGTACCCGTCGCATGGATATACTGCGCAATGGGCGTCGAGCCCACAAAGGAGATCGCTTTCACATCCGGGTGATGAAGCAGCGTATCCACCGCCTCCTTGTCGCCATGCACGACATTGAAGACGCCGTCGGGAAGGCCGGCCTCCGTCAGCCATTCGGCCAGCAGCATCGCGGCGGAGGGATCGCGCTCGGACGGCTTCAGCACGAAGGTGTTGCCGCAGGCGAGCGCCACCGGAAACATCCACATCGGCACCATGGCCGGAAAGTTGAACGGCGTGATGCCGGCCACAACGCCGAGCGGGTGACGCAACGCGTGCGTATCGATGCCGCCGCCCACCTGGCCGGAGAAATCTCCAATCAGATGGCTGGGCATGCCGACCGCAAACTCCACGACCTCGATGCCGCGCGTGACCTCACCCTTGGCGTCGTCCAGCGTCTTGCCATGTTCGGCGGAAATGGCGGTCGCCAGTTCCTCCATCCGGTCCCAGAGGATCGTCTTGAACTTGTCGAGCACGCGCACCCGGCGCAGTGGCGACAGCCCGGACCAGTCGGCAAATGCAGCCTTGGCGGAAGCGACGACCGTGTTCACCTCATCGGCACTGGCCAGGGGAACGGTCTTGTCGCTCTCGCCGGTTGCCGGGTTGAAGACAGGCTGGCTGCGGCCGGAAACGCTGGCAACGGTCTTTCCGTCAACATAATGGGGGATGGGGCTCATCAGGCTTCTCCATGAATGGTTGTGCCGCAGAGATGGAGCAAATCTTCTTGCATAACAATTCTGCCAAATCGATAATCGTTATGCAAAAAAGCATAATGACGACCCGATTTGACGGAGGGGATTGTTTGCGATGATGGATTGGAACGATGGCCGCCTGCTGCTGGCCGTGGCGCGCTCCGGCACGATGCTGGATGCAGCCCGCACGCTCGGCCTCAATCAGGCTACCCTCTCCCGCCGGCTGACCGCGCTGGAGACATCGATAGGAACCTCGCTTCTGGTCCGGCGGACGACGGGTTGCACTCTGACGGAAGCCGGTCGAACGCTCGCTGACGCCATGGAGCGGGTCGAGAACGAGTTCCTCCAGACGCAGGCCGCCCTGACGGAAGGCGGCGAAAGCCCGTCCGGCACGGTGCGAATTGGCGCGCCGGATGGCTTCGGCCACGCTTTCATCGCGCCCCGTCTCGATGCGTTCGCCTCGGCCTGTCCCGATCTGCAGATCCAGCTCGTGCCGGTGTCGCAGACATTCTCGCTATCCAAGCGGGAAGCCGATATCGCGGTCACGCTGGGCCGGCCCCAATCGGGCCGTCTCATTGCCCGAAAGCTCACCGATTATACGCTCGGCCTCTACGCCTCACCCGACTACCTCGCTCGCTTCGGCGTGCCGGGCGGACGTGACGATCTGCTCGACCATCGCCTGGTCGGCTTCGTCGACGATCTGGTGTTCTCGCCCATGCTCGCCTACGCGCAGGAGTTTCACCCGAACTGGCGCTCCACCATCGAAGTCTCCAGCACGATGGGCCAGTTCGAGGCGGTTCGCGGCGGTGCGGGCATCGCTGTCCTTCACGACTTCATGGCTGCCGGACGCGACGATCTCGTTCGTCTTCTTCCGCACCTGTCGACGCGCCGCGATTACTGGCTGATCCATCATCAGAGTCTACGGGGGCTGGCCCGTATTCGCGCGGCATCGAATTTTCTGATCGGTGAAGTAAAGGAAGCGTCGGACCTCTTCGTCCGACAGCCCGAAACGCGATAAGGCCGGGCGGGTAGAAAAGCGCCCGATGCATAACACATCGGGCGCAAATTATCCGGCGTCGGGGCAGTGACGCCGAATGGCCGTGACAACCATCCAGAAAGCGACCCGAAGGCTGCCTTCCAAGTCATCTAGACCGGTCTAATTTAGCATGTTTTGATTTATGAGCAAGGACAAATTTCCTCTCGTGGTGAATTTTCCCTGCAAATTCATTGATATGTACGCACATTGCAGACAGAGCGGAAAGGCCCGGTTTCTGTCGTCAGACCGCAGCCCGTGTTCCGTCGATCCATTTTCTGGTGCGCGCTTCCGGGTCTTCGTGATGGGTGATGTCCGTGACCACAGCGGCTATATCCGCTCCGGCAGCGAAGAGGTCCGGTAAGCGTTCCACCGTGACCCCGCCAATGCCGACCAGCGGCAGACCGCCGATCCGCCTTTTCCATTCGCCGACTTTCGGCAGACCTTGCGGCGACCACGGCATCTTCTTCAGCTTGGTCTCCCAAACGGGGCCGAGCGCAACATAGTCGGGCTGTGCTGCCAGTGCTGTTGTCAATTCAGCCTTGTCATGAGTCGAGATGCCAAGCCTCAAGCCTGCTGCGCGAATGGCTGGTAGATCGGCCTGCGCCAGATCCTCCTGGCCCAGATGCAACCAGGCGCATTGCTCCTCGATGGCGAGGCGCCAATAATCGTTGATGACCAGCGTGCAGTCATGGGCGATGCAGCAGGCCTTGGCGCGGCGGATATGCTCGCGCAGTTCGTCGTCGCTCATCCCCTTGCAGCGCAACTGCACCAGCTTCACGCCAACCGGCACAAGCCGCTCGACCCAGTCGGCGTCGTCCACGATCAGATAGAACGGATCGAGCGCCGTCTGCATGGCTTCGCGGCTCATAGCATCGCCTTTCCGAAAACCGGCGTCGAGGGCACCGCCATGTCGCGCGGATCGAGCGGGTCCGCCTGCCGCCCGAGGGCGCCGGCTTCCACCGCGAGCGCCATGGCCTTCGCCATACCGACCGGATCGCCGGCCCCGGCCACCGCGCTGTTCAGCAGAACGGCATCGTAGCCCAGTTCCATCGCCCGCGCCGCATGGCTCGGCAGGCCGATCCCGGCATCGACGACCAGCGGCACGTCCGGGAAATGACCGCGCAACGAGCGCAGCCCGTATTCATTGTTCAGCCCGCGCGCGGTGCCGATCGGCGCGCCCCAGGGCATCAGAACTTCGCATCCGGCAGCCAGCAGCTTATCGGCGATGACGAGGTCTTCGGTGCAATAGGGAAAGACCTCGAACCCATCCTCGCTGAGGATGCGCGCAGCCTCGACCAAAGCGATCACATCGGGGCAGAGCGTGTCGTTCTCGCCAATCACCTCCAGCTTGATCCACGGCGTGCCGAACACTTCACGCGCCATGTGCGCCGTTGTGACGGCCTCCTTCACCCCATGGCAGCCGGCCGTGTTGGGCAGAACGCGCACATCCAGCGCCTTGATGAGATCGAAGAAGGCCTGCCCGGCCCCATCCGCCCCTTCCCGGCGCAGCGAGACGGTCACGACGTCGACGCCCGCGGCGCGCACCGCATCTTCCAGCACCTTCGGCGATGGATATTGGGACGTTCCGAGAAAGAGGCGCGAGGCCGGTTCGAAACCGTAGAAGCTTGTCATGATTGTGCCTGTCAGCCGCCCTTCATCGGCGCGAGGATTTCGATCCGGTCGCCATCGGCGAGCGCAGCGCTCTTCCGCTCGTCCTTCGGCACGAATTCGCCGTTCAGCGCCGTGGCGACCAGCCTGTCCGCATAGTCCATCTCAGCTAAAAGCGCGGCGAGATCGCTCGCCTGCGCCTCACGCGCTTGCCCGTTGACGATCAGTTTCATGCAGAAACTCCACAGTTTGGCCGGCCAGCAGCCCGGCAACATCCTCCGCGAGCGCAGGCGAGAGCAGGAAGCCGTGGCGGAAAAGGCCGTTCGCGTGGATCACCCGTCCGTCCTGAACGATGCGCGGTAGATTGTCCGGGAAGGCGGGCCGCAGATCGGCGCCGGTTTCCAGCACCTCGGCTTCGGCAAAGGCAGGATGCAACGCATAGAGCGCGTTCAGAAGGTCGACCGTGCCCTGCGCGGTGATCGGACCGCGCCGCTCGCTTTCCACCTGTGTCGCCCCGACCATGAAACGCCCATCGCCGCGCGGCACGATGTAGCAGGGAAAGCGCGGATGCAGCAGACGCACCGGGCGCGACAACGCAACATCGTGCGTCTTCACCACCAGCATCTCGCCGCGAACTCCGCGCAGGTCCGCCAGATCGGCCTTCGCGCCCATACCCCGGCAATCGACCACCGTGCCGCCGAACGATGCGATCTCGCCGGAAAGATCGGTCTCGTATTCGATAGTCACGCCTTGGGCGGCAAGCCGCGCCATCAGGCTCACCATCGCTTCGCGCGGATCCAGATGGCCCTCATCGGCGAAGAAGAGAGCCTTGGAGAACCGCCCGGCAAGATCGGGCTCCAGCGTCGCAATGTCCTCCCCATCGAGCCATTCGAACGCCTCGGTCCGCCGTGCAAAACGCGTCAGTTCGGCGGTATCGCGACCCGGCGCGACCACGAGCGAGCCCATGCGTTTCACGCAGGCCCGTTCGGCCCACCATTCGATGGCCGGCAGCCCGCGCCGCTTGACGATCTCCTCCTGCGTCGCCGCCTCGATCCACGGCGACAGCATCGCGCCGGAATACCAGCTGCAGGTGTCGGCGCCGAAGCCGGACGCGCGATCGATGACGCGCACGGTGTGCCCGGCTTCGACAAGGGTCAGCGCTGTGACGAGGCCGGCAACGCCGGCCCCGGCGATAAGAACGGTCATTCGGCGGGCGTCTCCGTCTTGCCATCCAGTTCCGCCACTTCTTCCGGCGTCATGTAGAGATCGCCGCCCTGCCTGTATTTCTCCGCCATCTTCTCCATGCCCTCCTTCTGCGCTTCGGCGCGGATGTCGTGGCTGATCCGCATGGAGCAGAATTTCGGCCCGCACATCGAGCAGAAATGGGCCACCTTGTGCGCTTCCTTGGGCAGCGTGGCGTCGTGAAACGCGCGCGCCGTGTCGGGGTCGAGACCCAGATTGAACTGGTCCTCCCAGCGGAACTCGAACCGCGCGCGGGACAGGGCATCGTCGCGGATCTTTGCCGCCGGATGGCCCTTGGCGAGGTCCGCCGCATGGGCCGCGATCTTGTAGGTGATGACGCCGGTCTTCACATCGTCGCGGTCCGGCAGGCCGAGGTGCTCCTTCGGCGTGACGTAGCAGAGCATCGCCGTGCCGAACCAGCCGATCATTGCCGCCCCGATGGCGGATGTGATGTGGTCGTAGCCGGGCGCGATGTCGGTCGTCAGCGGTCCGAGCGTGTAGAACGGCGCCTCGCCGCACACTTCGAGCTGCTTGTCCATATTGGCCTTGATCTTGTGCATCGGCACATGGCCGGGGCCTTCGATCATCACCTGGCAGTCCTTCGCCCAGGCGATCTTGGTCAATTCGCCTAGCGTTTCCAGCTCGGCGAACTGCGCCGCGTCGTTGGCGTCGGCAATGGAGCCGGGACGAAGGCCGTCGCCGAGGCTGAACGAGACGTCATAGGCGCGGCAGATGTCGCAGATCTCGTCGAAATGCTCGTAGAGGAAGCTTTCGCGGTGATGGTGCAGACACCACTTCGCCATGATCGAACCGCCGCGCGAAACGATACCCGTCACGCGATTGGCGGTCAGCGGCACGTAATGCAGCCGCACGCCCGCATGGATGGTGAAATAGTCGACGCCCTGCTCGGCCTGCTCGATCAGCGTGTCGCGGAACACTTCCCAGGAGAGGTCCTCGGCAACGCCGTTCACCTTTTCCAGCGCCTGATAGAGCGGCACCGTGCCGATCGGCACCGGCGAATTCCTGATGATCCAGTCGCGGATATTGTGGATGTTGCGGCCCGTCGACAGGTCCATCACCGTGTCGCCGCCCCAGCGGATCGCCCACACCATCTTCTCCACCTCTTCGGCCATGGAGGAGGTGACGGCGCTATTGCCGATATTGGCGTTGATCTTGGTCAGGAAGTTGCGGCCGATGATCATCGGCTCCAGCTCGGGGTGATTGACGTTGGAGGGAATGATCGCCCGCCCCCGCGCGATCTCCTCGCGCACGAACTCCGCCGTCACGAAATCGGGAATCGCCGCGCCGAAATCCTCGCCATCGCGCTCCAGCGCCGTCTTGGCCTTTTCGCGGCCGAGATTTTCGCGGATCGCGACATATTCCATCTCCGGCGTGATGATGCCGGCCTTCGCATAGGCCATCTGCGTGACGGCCTTGCCGTCCTTGGCAATGAACGGCTTGTTGCGAACGGGAAATTCCGGCGTCAGCTTGTCGCCCTTGGCAAAGCCGTTATCCTCCGGCTTCACCTCGCGGCCCTCGACCTGCGTGCAGTCACCCCGCGCCGCGATCCAGGCTTCGCGATGACGCGGCAGCCCGGCGCGAATGTCGATCAGCGCGTCGGGATCGGTGTAGGGGCCGGAGGAATCGTAGACCGTGACCGGCGGCTCGCCCGCCGTCGGATGCACCGCGATCTGGCGCATCGGCACCGCGATCTGCGGATGATGCTCGCCCTTGGCGAACACCTTGCTGGATGCCGGTAGCGGCCCTTGGGTAACTTCGGGGGTGACAGGCTTGACGACGTTCATGGCGCGCTCCTCGGCTTCGCAGCATGGCGATCCGAAGAAACGAAACGGAAGGAAAGGGAAACCGGACGAGAAAGGCCGGGTTGGAAAGGTCCGGCTGCGATGTTCGACGTCCGTCTCGCGCTCCCTCCGCCGGTGTCAGCCGGATCAGGTTCGAAGGGTCGCCGCGCCGCGCATCGCTTTTGGGCAATTGCGCTTATCGGCCTCTCAGCTCCTCGGCACGGTTGGCGCCGGTGGAGCCCCCCTGGCTCTATGCCTTAAGAGATACGCGCGCCGCGCCCGTTGCGCAAGGGGTGCTTCCCCGACGGCGGCTTCCGCGCCGAACGGCAGGCCCCGCCCGCCCGCGCTCAGGAGACGCTGTCGGTCAGGCCCGTTACGCCGTCCTGGCTGGCGCAATGGGCGCAGCAATAGACGGTGTCGCCCTTTTCCACGCCATGGCCGATCACCCGGCAGCCGCAATGCGCGCAGTTCGGCGCCAGCTTCTGGATGGCGCATTCGAAACTGTCGAAAGTGTGGGTCTGCCCGTCCATCGTGACCTGAAAGGCCCGTTCGTAATCGTTTCCGCAAAGGTCGCACTGCGCCATGATGTCTCTCCTCGCTCGAATGGTTCGGACGAACAATCCGCGCGGCGAGGGAATGGTTCCGGGTGAGCGACGCTGAACGTTTCCCTCGCCCCATTGGGGAGAGGGATAGGCAGGCACGGCGAGGGCCCACCGAGCCGATGCCGCACTTGGGTGAGGGGGTGAGGCGCGGTCGGCCGCAGGCCGATCGGAAGCCAACGATTTGGCTCGCGAAGCAACGAACGCCCGGCGCGCCGGCGACGGTCGAACGCCGAGGCGCAGGAAGGGCCGACGCCCACCTCCCCCTTGATGGGGGAGGTCGGAGCGAAGCGACGGGTGGGGGTGCAGGCTAAAAGCGTCTCTCGCCCCCCCCGGACCTTTGGTCCGACCCTCCCCACGTCGGGGGAGGGTGTGCACGTCACTCTCTCCCCTTGCGGGAGAGATGTCGGCGCAGCCGACAGAGAGGGGGCAACCACGGCGCAAACCCCTTCATCCAACGTCGCCATCGATCCGCTTCAGACACGACGCCGCCCACCTCCCCCTCCGATGGGGGAGGTCGCGGCGCAGCCGCGGGTGGGGGTGACAATGCGACCGTGTCCATCCCCCACCCGGATCGTCTTCGCTTCGCTCGTCTCTCCGACCTCCCCTCAAGGGGGAGGTGAAACGCTGCACGCCACCGCGTTCCCTCTACCCTTTGGGGGTCCGCAGGACGGGGAGCGATGCTGAACGTTTCCCTCGCCCCATTGGGGAGAGGGATAGGCAGGCACGGCAAGGCATAGCCGAGCCGATGCTGCACTAGGGTGAGGGGATAGACGTGCTTTGAAAGAGCGTCACCCTCCCAACAACAGAAGCTATCTTCGTGCCCGACCCGAGAATGACGAGGCGTCGGCGCTGGACCCCTTCCGCTCCGCTCGGACAAAATCGGTCTTGGCGCTTATCAAACTGAGAAAGAAACTCAAAAAAGCATAAAAGACCAGAAGTGAACTCGCCTTCATCTCTCAAATGAACAATCTAGTATTTTTCTGATCGACCGCGTGCTATATATCGCAAAAATTGCCTCCATTATCATCATATACACGGGCAATACGGCGAGTATAGATATGATAAAGAACACCCCTTTCGATATCGACAATTCCATCAGTATTGTAGTTGCTATAAAGCCGAGTGAGTTGGCACCAGCTATGTAAAACGAGTAGCGCGAAAGCCTCGTTGATCGTCGCTCGTCAGACGCTTTCAGACCCTCGACCCTTCTTATTGCTTTACCTAGTTCACTTTTTAAGGTTTCGTTACGCTGTCGATCTAGCGTTTCAAAGCGATTATTAGCGCGCGTGATCACCTCCGCCACCGTAGCGATACGTATCTGTGTAGCGGTCGGAAAAGCTAAGCCTGCGCCAATTCCTATTGCTAGAGCTGGCTGCAGCTGTAAGATAGGTACTGCTTCGCTGGGGGAAATCATGCCGGAGTTTCTTGCCGATAGACTGGTACAGGCGGCTGAGTTACGTGGGTATACAACAGATGAGCTTCCCGCAGTTGGAGGATTTTCACCTGCGCGTTTGCCAGCCATTCTAAATGGTGATCGAAGCCCAACAGCCCGACAAATTAGAACGTTAGCGGAGCAACTAGCAGTTTCGCCTGTGTTTTTCTTTTCTAAGCGTATGCCGCCGCCGGAAATTGATTTGGTTGATTTCCGGTCGGCGGACCCAGCTCCTTTTAGGTATCGTAAAAATACAAAGTTGATCGCTCGTCAACTGAAATTTGCTAGATTCATAGCCGGCCTTAGGGCGCGCGTGAAGGAAAATGTTGCGTCCTCACCACCTCAGAGGGATGACGGTGAAAGTGCACCTGAACTTTCAGAGAGAATTAGGAAGTTGCTATCCATTGATGACATATCCAGCATATCCTCTGATCGCCGCGATTATTTTAGAAATTTGCGATCAGCAATCGAAAGTCAGGGAGTAATAGTTGTTATAGACCACAATATTGAAGAAAACATCGATGGTTTTGCCTATTCCTCTGATCATGAAAATCTCCATTTCGTATACATAAATACCAGAAGTCGCAGCGACGGTAGAAAAAACTTTACTCTTTTGCATGAGTATGGACATATTCTTAATAGAAAATCCGGCGTTTCCAATGATTATCAGAGTGATAATAGATTCGAGAAATTCAACAACATTTTCGCTGCGGAGACCTTGATACCTGTCGGTCAGTTAAATCGCTTCATCGCAGATCAAGGATTTGATTTTGATAAATCCAAGGATAACAGTTATATAGTGAGGCGTATAGCTGATCGTTTTCATACATCTTATAGCGCAGCTTACTGGAAATGCGCCGAAGAAGAATTGATTTCTCAGGAGGAGGCCCGGGCTTTTATATCGAATAATCGGGGTAGAAATAGTCCAGACTCAGAGAAAAATAAACAAGGAGGAGGGCCAGAAGATGGTCCCGATCAAGGTGTAATTGCCCGAGCGCTCATTGGCAATTTTGCAAGTGACATTATTGCACGATCAATTCGTTCGGGAGTTGCTTCACCGATTGAAATTTCAGAAGCAACAGGTCTTTCAAAGGTTAGGATTAACGGAATAGTCAAAACCTTCGTGGAGGTTGATAGATGACGTTGGTATTGGAGCCTGAGGCGCTTGAGAGTTTTTCCGATTGCCACACCAATCAATGCGTGCATGAAGCTGCTCAAGGCGGAAGTCCTGTTCTTTGTTCAACCGACGAAGGGATGTTACGTAAGTACGATGCCGAGATGGTTGATGCAGCTCTAGCCTACGGTGTTCTGGTGGAAAGCCCAACTCTCGATGATTATAAGCTTGCGGGGGATAAAACGGACGAAGCCATCGCGGCAAATCAATACCGACATGGCGAGAATGACGATCATCTTTTCAAGCACTGTATTGCAGTAAGAAAAGGTGGCAACGTTCTTGAAATCCAAGATAGTTTTATGGCGAAGCGTAATCAGATTCTGTCTGAAGTTTTTGGCAATGGCATTACACGATGCAGTAAATTTCCACCTTATAAGATGATAGATCCCTGATCGGGAGAGTTCGCCCAGAGATTTGAACAAGGGTTTATAGCAATTCGGGATGCCAAGGAGTTTGAATTTGCCCTCTCGATTGGGATGCGGACACCGTGCGAAGTATCGTATCTTCGAAAATTGCTACCAGAACCTCTTTTTTTTTATTACTATGCGGACGTGGCGTGGCTTCGTTTGCTTATCACCATCGGCACGACGGAATAGGTGGCGCGGATTCTGTGATTCCGTTCGAGGCTTTTTTTTAGATCATCCTATCCACCCCCTCCCAACCTCCCCTACAATCCCCACCAGCCGCCTTTTGGAGCAACGGGATCGCGAACCGGAGATTCCTGGGAGGGCGGTGACGAGCGCAGCGCGCAGCCGGCGATCCGTGGCCGGTTGCGGTGGGGTGCAGCAATCCCCTTTGGCTGCGGGTCGTCGATAGCCGAGGCTGCCAGCGCCACGCGCTAGGTCTCGGCGGCGGGGTTCCGCCACGGGCGTTCGACGCCCGGAAGGCCCCCCGTCTGAAAGGCGAACGCCACAAATCGTCAGCCGGCGGCCGGATGGTCGCGGTCTTACACTACCCAGGAGCGACGATCCGGCCGCCGGCTTGCTCATTTCCTTTTCAACGCTTCCGGCCCGCCGCGCCGGTGGCGCGTTTCGGCCTGCCCGGCCTTTATCTCCCCAACCCGGTCGATCCTCTGCCGGTCTGTGCTACGCTGCCCGCCAAACGCCAGCGCGGGAGGAAAGGGCCATGACCGGAACACCAAGAGGGATGCTCGCCGCGCTTCTGGCGCTCGCCTTGTTCAGCGCCGCGCCGCTTCACGCCCAGCAGGCGGCGGATGCCGTCGCGCCGGAAAAGGCGAGCGAGGCGTCATCGCCGACCGACGCCTTCGCCGCCTTGCCCGCCCGCGTTCAAGATGCGCTCAAGCGGAAGGCGCAGGGTAAGCCCGTCACCGGGCGCGACTGGATGATCGCGGTCGCCAACCCTCATGCCGCCGAAGCGGGCGCAGCGGTTCTGGAAGCGGGCGGCACCGCCGCCGACGCCATGGTCGCCGCGCAGGCGATGCTCGGGCTGGTCGAGCCGCAAAGCTCCGGCCTCGGCGGCGGCGCGTTCCTCGTCTGGTACGATGCGGCGGCGGGCGCGGTCACCACGCTGGACGGCCGCGAAACCGCGCCGATGGCGGCGACGCCGAAGCTTTTCCTCGATGCGGATGGCGCCCCGCTCGACTTCTTCGACGCCGTGGTCGGCGGCCGCTCGGTCGGCGTGCCGGGCGTGCCGGCCTTGATGGAAGAGGCCCACCGCCGCTGGGGGAAGGCGAACTGGCCCGCGCTGTTCGAACCGACCATCGCGCTGGCGAATGACGGCTTTCCGGTCTCGCCGCGCCTGGCCGAACTGGTCGCCGGCGATGCCCAGCGCCTCGACAGTTTCGCGGCGACCTCCGCCTATTTCCTGCCGGGCGGGCGGCCGATCGAAGCCGGCGCATCGTTGCGCAACCCGGCCTATGCGGCGACGCTGCGGGCGCTGGCCGAAGGCGGCGCCGACGCCTTTTATCGCGGCCCGCTCGCCGAAGACATCGTGCGGACGGTCCGGCAGGCGGACGGCAATCCCGGCCGGCTCGCTCTGCCCGATCTCGCCTCCTATGCGGTGAAGGAGCTCCCGGCGGTCTGCGTCGCCTATCGCGCCCATGAGGTCTGCGGCATGGGCCCGCCCTCCTCGGGCGGCGTCGCGGTCGGCCAGATCCTCGGCCTCCTCGCTCCGTTCGATCTGGCCGCCCTGTCGCCGGACGCACCGGAAGCGCGGCGTCTGCTGGGCGATGCCGCGCGCCTGGCCTTCGCCGATCGCGGCCGCTACCTCGCCGATAGCGATTTCGTGCCGGTGCCGGTGGAGGGCCTGATCGACCCTGCCTATCTGCGGACGCGTTCGGAACGTCTGAAAGGCGACGACGCGCTGCCGGATGTCGCGCCGGGCGAGCCGGAATGGGACCATGCCGCGCTCGATCTCGGCGACGGCGTTTCGCCGGAACAGCCTTCGACGACGCATCTGTCCATCGTCGACCGCTACGGCAATGCGCTCGCCATGACGAGCAGCATCGAGAACGCCTTCGGCTCGCGGCTCTTCGTCGGCGGCTTCCTGCTGAACAACCAGCTTACGGATTTTTCCTTCGCGACGCATGAGGATGGCCGGCCCATCGCCAACCGGGCCGAGCCGGGCAAGCGCCCACGGTCCTCAATGGCGCCGACCATCGTGCTGAAAGACGGTACGCCGCGTCTGGCGATCGGCAGTCCCGGCGGCAGCCGCATCATTCCCTATGTCGCGAATGCCATCGTCGCTCATCTGGACTGGGGCCTCGACGCACAGGCTGCCCTCGCCTTGCCCCATGCCGTCAACCGCTTCGGCACTTACGATCTGGAAGAGGGCACCGCCGCTGCTGATGATCTGGAAGCGCTGGAGGACCTCGGTTTCGAAGTGGCCGTCCGGCCCCTCAATTCGGGCCTTCACGCCATCGCGATAGCAGAGGATGGCGCGCTGTCCGGCGGGGCGGACCCCCGCCGCGAAGGCATCGCGCTCGGGGAGTGATCAGCGCAGGCGCACCGGCAGGGTCGTATAGCCGCGGAAGCGCAAACGGCGGCTCCGCACCGCGCCCTCCGTGAGGCGGTAGGCGGGGAACCGTTCCAGAAAGCGGGAAATCGCGATCTGACCTTCCATGCGCGCCACGCTCATGCCGATGCACTGGTGCGGCCCGGAGGCGAACGCCAGATGCCGGTTCGGCCGCCGGGCGATGTCGAACCGGTCGGGATCGTCGAACACCGCCGGATCGCGGTTGGCCGCTCCGATGCAGAGCGTGAGGAAGGTGCCGGCGGGCATCTCGATCCCGTCGAACGTTACCGGCCCCGTCGTCATCCGGTTGCCGAGCTGGTTCGACGATTCATAGCGCAGCATCTCCTCCACGGCGGTGCGGATCAGCGTAGGATCGTCGAGCAGGCGCTGCCGCTGCTCGGCGAAACGGTGCAGCAGTTCCAGCCCGTTGCCGATCAGATTGGTGGTGGTTTCATGGCCCGCATTGAGGATGAAGATGCAGTTCTGCAGAAGCTCTTTTTCGGACAGCTTCTCACCGCTCTTCTCGCCCTGGATCAACCGGGTCAGCATGTCCCTTTCGGGATCGCCCGGCTGCTCGCGCCGCCGTGCCACCAAGGTCTCAAGATAGGCGAGAAAATCCGTGACGGCCTTGTTGCCCCGCGCTTCCTCCTCCGCGCTCAGCACCGGCTCCAGCGCGCCGAGAATGGCAAGCGACCAGTCGCGCAACGGCTCGCGCTCCTCATGCGGCACGGCCAGAAGATTGCCGATCACCTCAACGGGAATGGCGGAGGCGAAATCCTCGATCAGATCGACCGCCTCGCCGCGGTCCGCCTTGGCTTCGAGCTGGTCCAGCAGCCGGCCGACCAGCGCTTCGACATCGCTTTCGAGAGCCGAGACCGCGCGCGGGTTGAGTGCGCCCGCCAGGATCGACCGGACGCGCGTATGCAGCGGCGGATCGTTGAAGACGAGGCTGGTGGTGTGATGCTCGAAGAGCGGCGTGTCGCCGTATTTCTCGCCGAACTCCACCGTCTTGTCGGAGGAAAAGAGCGCGGTGTCCTTGTAGACGGCGGTCAGGTCGGCGTGGCGGCTGAGCATGTAGCTGTTTTCGCCGAGCTTCTTGACCGGCGCATGGGTGAGCAGCGCCGCATAGGTCGGATAGGGATCGTCGACAAACCCGGCAGGCGGCTGCGCAAGACTGAAAGTCTGCGCCAGTTCCCCGTCCGATGTCCCGGCCTGTCGGTCGGCCGTTGCGGAATCCTGCCCCGTCATCACCCTCTCCTCCCGTCCATCCCGCGGCCCTGCCCGATCCGAAGCGGCGGCCGATCCGCGCTAGGCGAGGCCCAGCGGCGCAAGCGTTTTGTCCGCAATCTGCCGCCAATCGTCCAGCAATTCGCTGTTGGGCCGCGAACGCAGCCCCTTGGCCTGCAGGCGCTCGAAGCGTTCGGACTGCGCTTCGCCGAACGTATCGGCCACGCGCGGCCGCCAATAGGCGACCGAGACGCGCGCTTCCTTACGGCCCGCCTCGTCGGCAGCGATCTTCTCCAGCCCTTCGATGCCGAGCTCCGTATGGCGCTTCTCGCGGGGCCGGATGTCGCGGATCACCTCGGCGAGCGGCGCATAGGAGACCTCCGCCATCTCGGCGAGGTGAACATCGGTCGCGAGCCCCATCAGCACATTCAGCACAACGGCATCGGTCCACCCATCGATGGGCAGATGAAAAACGGAGAGACGCATGTCCGCACCCTGCCGGCGCGCCGCCACCTCGGCGTCGCGATCGAGCCGCGCCGCCCAGTCATGGGCACTGTTGTAACGTGCCTTGTCGGTGCCGAATTCGGCCATCAGGTCGAGCACGCGCTCGGCATGATCGGCCTTTTCCAGCACGATCCGGCTGGCGGCGATACGCTCCTTGATGCCGGGCGCCTCGTTGATGGCGTCGGCGAAACCGGAGGAGCCCGCCAGTTCGCTGTCGACGAAGGAGGACATGAGCCGCAGCAGTTCGCCCCGGTAGCGGGGCGGCACATTGTCCGGCGACGTCAGAACGCCGCCGCGGGCCAGATAGTTCGCCATCTCCTCATTGCCGTTCACCTTGCGCTCCTCACTCGTCATAGGAAAACACCACCGTCTCGCTCATCGGGAAGCACTGGCAGGACAGCACGTAGCCGGCCCGCACCTCGTAATCTTCCAGCGCATGGTTGGTCTCCATCTCGACATCCCCTTCCAGCACCTTGGCCCGGCAGGTCGAACAGACCCCCGCCTTGCACGAATAGGGCGCGTCCATCTTCTGCTCCAGCGCTGCGTCGAGCAGGCTTACATCCTTTCGCATGGCGAAGGAGCGGGTCACGCCATCGAGGGTGACCGTGGCGGCCGTATCGCCCTCGCTTTGCACGGAGTTTCTGGATTGCGCCTTCCTGGCGGCGCGGCCCGGCTGGCTGGAGGCGAACAGTTCGAACTTGATCCGGCCATCGTCCACGCCATGATCGCGCAGCGCGTCCGCGATCGTCAGCATCAGCGCTTCCGGCCCGCAGATGAAGGCGGTGTCGATCGATTCCGGTTCGATCCAAAGGTCGAACAGCCGGTCCAGCTTTTCGCGGTCGATACGCCCGCCGAACAATTCGTTCTCGCCCGCTTCCGACTTCAGGATATGAAGGATGGAAAGCCGCCCCAGATAGGTGTTCTTCAAATCCTCCAGTTCCTCGCGGAACATGATCGTGTTCACCTGTCGGTTGGCATAGACCAGCGTGAAGCTGGATTTCAGCTCGCGCGCCAGAACGGTGCGGATGATCGACAGGATCGGCGTGATGCCGGAGCCGGCGGCAAAGCCGACATAATGCTTCGCCGCGTCGGGCTCGATGGCCGTATGAAACCGCCCCTGCGGCGCCATGGCGTCCAGCCGGTCGCCCACCTTCAGTTCCTCATTGGCGAAAGTGGAGAAGGCGCCGCCATCGACGCGCTTGACCCCGACCCTCAGGACCGGATCGTTGCAGCCGGCGCAGATCGAATAGGATCGCCGCAATTCCTCATCGCCGAATGTCCGCCGAAAGGTCAGATACTGGCCTTGCGTGAACGCGAACTTGTCGCGGTCTTCCTGGCTCGGTTCCAGGGAAAGGATGACGGAATCGCGCGTGTCACGATCGATCCCCGTCACGGTCAACGGCAGAAAGCGGCTCATGGCGTCTCACTCAGATGCATTTGAAATAATCGAAGGGTTCGAGGCAGCTCTTGCAGCGATAGGCGGCCTTGCAGGGCGTCGAGCCGAACTGGCTGACCTTCTCGGTCTCGGTGGAGCCGCAGCGCGGGCACGCCACGGTCAGTTCGCCGCCGCCCAGCCTAGAAGCCCGCAAGGTTCCAGCGGACGACGCCCCCGCCCTGTCGGGCGGCGCGATACCGTACTGGCGCAGCTTCTCGCGCGCTTCGTCACCGATCCAGTCCGTCGTCCAGGAGGGCGACAGGCGCCGCTCGATACGAACCTTCTCCACACCCTGCCGCGCCAGGGCGGTTTCGATGTCGAGTTCGATGATCGACGTCGCCGGACAGCCCGAATAGGTGGGCGTGACGGCAACGATCACCGTTTCGTCCTCGATCCGTACATCGCGTACGATCCCCAGATCGGTGACCGAGATGACCGGGATTTCCGGGTCCGGCACGTCGGCCAGCCACGTCCAGACCTGTTCGGTGCTTGGCAGCGTCGTGGTCGCCATCACCAGCTCGCGTCGGGATAGGCTCGTTGGAGGAACTGCATTTCAGCCAGAATGTGCCCGAGGTGCTCGGTGTGCCGTTCGCCCGTCTTGCCGCCTCTGCGAGCGAAGTCGTTCTGCGGTCGGGTCAGCGTCGCCTCGGCGAGAACCTCGTCCACCAGCGCGTCCCAGGCTGGCTTCAGCCCGGACGGGCGCATCGCGATTCCGGCCTCGGCGACCGCCTCGTCCAGCCCATCGTCCGTGAACATCTCATTGGCGTAGGTCCAGTGCGAATCGAGCGCCTTCTGCATCCGCCGGTGGCTTTCATCGGTGCCGTCACCCAGCCGAATGACGAGATCGGCGGAACGATCGACGTGATAGCTGACTTCCTTGAAGGCCTTGGTCGCGATCTCGGCAACCCGCTCGCTGGACGACCCCTTCAGCCCGCGCAACCGCTCGATATGCCAGGCGTCGAACAGAAATTGGCGCATCAACGTCGATCCGATATCGCCGTTCTGCTTTTCGACCAGCAGGAAGTTGCGAAAATCCGCGGCGTCGCGCCGATAGGCCAGCGCATCGGCGTCGCGGCCCTTGCCCTCCACTTCGCCGGCGAGACCCAGCCACATCTGCGTGTGGCCGATCAGGTCGAGCGCGATATTGGCGAGCGCGATGTCCTCTTCCAGGACCGGCGAATGGCCGCACCATTCCGAGACGCGGTGACCGAGAATGAGCGAGCTGTCGCCCATCCGGCACAGCCATTCGAAGAGGGCGGGCTTCAGGTCCTCATTGTGGATATGGTGGTCGCGCGGCGCCTGATGTTCGGCGGCGCGGCGCGCCATATCGACAACATCGGTGGCGTTCATGTCCGGAAGAGATGGCATCACATATGCCCCACTTCATCGGGAATGTCATAGAAGGTGGGGTGGCGGTACGTCTTGCTCTCGGCAGGATCGAAAAGCGGCCCCTTCTCGCTCGGCGACGAAGCGGTGATATCGACCGACTTCACCACCCAGATGGAAACGCCTTCCTTGCGACGCGTATAGACATCGCGGGCATGGTTCATCGCCATCTCGGCATCGGGCGCATGAAGGCTGCCGACATGGCGGTGATTCAGCCCGTGCTGTCCGCGAATGAATATCTCCCAGAGCGGCCAATCCTTGCTCACGGCTCTCTCCCAATTGATCTGTGTTGGAAATTTACTCGGCGGCCTGCAGCACGCCCTCGCCCCGACGCTGCGCCTGCTTTTCGGCATGGGCGGTCAGCGCATCGCGGAACCAGGCACCATCGTCCCACGCCTTGCGACGCGCCTCGATACGCTCTTCATTGCAGGGGCCATTGCCCTTGATGACCTGGAAGAACTCGTTCCAGTCTGGCTCGGAAAAGTCGTAGCCGCCCTTTTCCTCGTTCCAGGCGAGCTTGTCGTCCGGCACGCTCAGGCCGAGGAACTCGGCCTGCGGCACGGTCTGATCGACGAATTTCTGACGCAGTTCATCATTGGTGTTGATCTTGATGCGCCATTTCATCGACTGGTCGGAATGCACCGATTCCTTGTCGGACGGGCCGAACATCATCAACGAGGGATACCAGAAGCGGTTGAGCGCATCCTGCGCCATCTCACGCTGTTCCGGCGTGCCGTTCGCCATCTTGCGCATGATGTCGAAGCCCTGCCGCTGGTGGAAGCTCTCTTCCTTGCAGATGCGGATCATCGCGCGGGAATATGGCCCGTAGGACGTCCGCTGCAGCGGTACCTGGTTCATGATCGCCGCGCCGTCGACCAGCCAGCCGACCGCGCCGATATCGGCCCAGTTCAGCGTCGGATAGTTGAAGATGGAGGAATACTTCATCTTGCCGGACAGAAGCTGCTCGGTCAGATCGTCGCGGGTGACGCCAAGGGTCTCGGCGGCGGAATATAGATAGAGACCGTGACCGGCCTCGTCCTGAACCTTGGCCAGAAGGATTTGCTTGCGCTCCAGCGTCGGCGCGCGGGTGATCCAGTTGCCTTCGGGCAGTTGGCCGACGATTTCCGAATGGGCGTGCTGGCCCATCATGCGGATCAGCGTCTTGCGGTAATGTTCCGGCATCCAGTCTTTCGGCTCGATGCGCTCATTATTGTCGATCCGCGCCTGGAAGGCTGCTTCCAGTTCCTCGGTTCCCGCTTCGATACCGTCGCGTTGGGTCGCGCCCAGTTCCTGACCGTACATGCAAATCCTCCATAGCGGCAATCGAACGTCCCGCCTCTTCCAGCAGGGCATTCGCTTGATCGCATTTCCTCCTTCCGGGGATGATAGCACAAGACATCACGGAATGGAAGAAAAAGGGTAATTTATGTGATGCTTTAAATCACGATGTCAGACGGTTGGTAGTGGCCTGCCCGCAGAGCCGGTGTCGCCGAACGCCGGCATATCTTCGAAAAGCGGGGCTATTGCAGCATCCGCTAATTGGGAAAGGTTGCGGTGCAGACCTTCGAACAGCCCACGCGCCGCCTCGCCGGGCCAGTCCGTTGGCAAACCATCGGCCGGCAGACGTGGATCGCCCAGAAGCAGCATCCGAAATTCATGGACGAGCAATAGCCGAAGCAGAAGCGCCTGCTGCGCAGAGCCACGCATTTCAAGAGCGGAGAAGCGATTGAGAAACGCACGGTAGCCATTGCCCAGATCGTCAAGCGGCCAGATCGATGCGGCAAGATCGCGAAGCGCTGAACTGTCGGAAACCGATGCGATCTGGAAGGTCAGTTGCGCATCGACATTCGGGGCGGTCCGGTCCGGCGCCAGGAAAAGATCGCCAGCGAGACGTCCGAGAGGACGTTCCGGTGTCTGGAGAGCGGCCAGCGTCGCGGGCGCCATGTGAATTGCCCAGCCCTTCGGTGGGGGCGGTGGATTGTGGAGTTGGCGCGCGACCTCAGAAAATTCGCGATGGGCGGCTTCGGTCAAACGGTAGTAGCTGCGCCGTCCGTGCCGTTCGCCTTCCAGCCGTCCGGCCGCAACAAGTCGTGATACGGCGGTCCGAACGAGACTTTCCGAAAATCCCAACTGTTCGCAGAGCGCGATCAATGCGGCCATGCCCATGACCCCGCCATTCGGCATGACAAGATCGCCATAGATGGTGACGATCATCGCCGGCGCTCGCGGCGTGGTCGCTCCGCAGATGGATCGGATCAACGCATTGGCTGGCATGAGTGGCCTTCTGGCTGGCGGACAGGCTACTCTAATAGGGATCGGCAGGAGAGCAAAACACCCCTTCGGCGAACGATCCGGCCGAAAATTGGGCCAAGGGGGCGTGGCGATCCATGGCAATCGATATGGACGCACCGGCGGGTCGCCAGTCAGGCGCAAGCTTGCCGGCCTAGTCTGCCGCGATCAGCGTGCGGAGTTCCCATTGAGCCTGGTTAGCAGTCCTGCCAAGAACGGTGCAGCCAGACGGTCCGACATCGGTCTGGCCGTCGGTGTCGCGATGATTCTCGTCATCCTGTTCCTGCCGATCCCGTCCTTCATGATCGATATGGGACTGGCGCTTTCGCTCTCGCTCTCCATCCTGATCCTGCTGGTGGCATTGTGGATCGACCGGCCGCTCGATTTTTCGGCCTTTCCGACCGTCCTTCTCATCGCCACTATGCTGCGCCTGTCGCTAAACATCGCCACAACGCGTGTCATCCTGTCGGAAGGCCACGAAGGCGAGAACGCCGCGGGACATGTCATCGGCGGTTTTGCCAAATTCGTGATGAGTGGCGATTTCCTCATCGGCGTCGTGGTTTTCCTGATCCTTGTCGTGGTCAACTTCATCGTCATCACCAAGGGTGCGACGCGTATTGCCGAGGTCGGCGCGCGCTTCACGCTGGACGCCATTCCGGGCAAGCAGATGAGCATCGACGCCGATCTTGGCGCGGGCATCATCACGGAAAAGGAAGCGCAGGTCCGGCGCAGGGAACTGGAAGAGGAAAGCGCGTTCTTCGGCTCCATGGACGGTGCATCGAAATTCGTACGCGGCGACGCCGTAGCCGGTCTGATCATTACTGCCGTCAACGTCTTCGGCGGGATCGCTATCGGCTATACCCGTCACAATATGGATTTCGGCGAGGCAGCCGACGTTTTCGTCAAGCTCTCCGTCGGTGATGGCCTGATCTCGCAGATCCCGGCGCTGATTACGTCGCTTGCCGCCGGCCTTTTGGTCTCCAAGGGCGGCACGCGCGGCTCGGCCGACGTTATCCTGTTCAAGCAGCTCGGCGCCTATCCCCGCGCGCTCTATGTCGGCGCGGGACTTCTGGGCGTTCTGGCCTTCATGCCCGGACTACCCTTCCTGCCGTTCATCATTCTATGCGCGATCTTCACCGCTGCGGCTCTCAAGATCCAGCGAACCACACGCGACAATGAGGCTCTTGCCCAGAGCGAGCGCGACGCGGAGGTCGCCGAGCAACAGCAGGCCGACGACCGCTCGCTGAAACACTCTCTTGCCGTCAGCGAGATCGAAGTGGTGATGGGCAAACAGGTTTCCGTAGCGCTGTTGCCGCAAAACGAAGAGCTGACCTTCCGCATGTCGCGGATCCGCAAGAAATTCGCCAGCGAATACGGTTTTGTCATCCCGGAAGTGGCGATCAAGGACGATCTGACCATCCCCCCCGGCCACTATCAAATCCGTGTCTTCGGCACGGTTCTGGCATCCTACGAACTGCGCCTCGGAGAGGTATTGGCGCTCTGTCCGGAAGAGGCGGTCGCGGACCTGCCTTCCGTCAAAGTGAAGGAGCCGGCTTTCGGCATGGATGCGATGAGCCTGCCAGGTCACCTTGCAGACGAACTGAAACGTCGTCGCATCTCCACTGCCGACAATGTCAGTGTCCTTCTGACCCACCTATCGGAAGTGGTACGCAACAATCTGCCGCAGCTTCTATCCTACAAAGCCGTCCGACATCTGATCGACCGGCTGGAGCCGGAATACCGCAAGCTTGCCGACGATGTCTGCACCAACCATCTGTCCTATCCCGGCCTCCAGGCGATCCTGAAAATGCTGCTGGCAGACCGGGTTTCGATCCGCAACCTCAACCTCATTCTGGAAGCGGTCGCCGAGGTCGCGCCGCATATGCGCCGGACCGAGAAGCTGGTCGAACATGTTCGCATGCGCATCAGCCAGCAGATCTGCGGCGATCTGTCCAAGAATGGCGTTCTCAACGTTCTGCGGCTCGGAACGCAGTGGGATATCCTGTTTCAGGAGAGCCTGCGCCGCGACAATAATGGCGAGGTTCGCGATTTCGACATGAACCCGGCGGCGCTGGAGAAATTCGCCGACGATGCTGGAACCGTCATCGCCGAACATGCGAAGAGCGGCGCGCCTTTCACCCTTCTGACTTCGGCGGAAACACGTCCCTATGTCAGGATGATCCTGGAGCGTTTGCATCCGAGCCTGCCGGTCATTGCCCATTCCGAACTGGCGCGCGGCATGCAGGTCAAGCTGCTGGGTTCGATAGGTTAGGACGGCAATTGGCGTTCCTGGTTCAACAGCTCGGCCTGGAATTCTTCCTCGTTCTCTGCCGGATCGGCGGGTGCCTGATGATTCTGCCTGGCATAGGCTCCTCCCGGATCCCGCCGCGCGTACGCATGTTGCTGGTCATCACGCTTGCCGCCGCCATCCTACCTTCGGTAACGACCGTCACAGGCACGACCCGGCTGGCCGAAAGCGACAATCTGCTTCGCCTGATCGCAACCGAAACGATGATCGGCGTTATCATTGGATTTTCGGTCAGGATCGTGGTCGCAGCCTTGGAATTCATTACCTCAGCTATCGCCATGACAATCGGTTATGGCGGCATGCTTGGGCCGGCTGTTGCCGAATCGACGCCGCAGGCTTCCCTCGGCACCTTCATTTCTCTTTCGGCGCTCACCCTTCTTTTTACGCTGAATTTCCATCATGCGGTGATCGCCTCGCTGGTCCAGTCCTATCAGCTCCTGCCCATCGGCATGGGCCTTTCGGCCGAGGCCGTTTTGACACGCGCCAACAATCTGGCGACGGACGGTTTCCTCCTGGCTTTGCGTCTTGGCATTCCGTTTCTGGCTTACGGTATCATCGTCAATCTGTCTGTCGGTCTGGTGAACAAGCTCACCCCGCAGATTCCGATCTACTTCATGTCACTGCCCGCCGTGCTTTTGGGCGGGCTCCTCCTCGCCGCGTTCACCATCCAGCCAATGCTCTCGCAATTCGGCAGCGGACTGCTCGCGCTCATTGCTCGCTGACAAGGAAGATCGATGCAGTCTCCTGCTCGCCGCAAAAAGCTGATCAGAACGCTTTCTCGGCTACGCGCCCAGCGGGAGCAGGAACGCGACCGACTGCGCATGCTGCTGATGGGCGTCGAACGCGAGCTGGACGAAATGGAAACGCTGATTGCCCGGGACAGTCAGACGCTGGACCGTTTCGTCGGCATGATCGGTAAACGGCGGACCGCTTTGCGCGAGCAGGCCGAAACCCTTGGCGATTCGATAAAGGCGCTCTCGCTCGATCTCAAGCGCGAGGAGCGCTGGATCGACAATATACGCGATGACCAGCGCCGTGCCGAGCAGACCGGCGAGGATCAGGCACGCGACGAGGATCTGATCAACCGGCTTTCCGCTCGAGAAAACTGACGAGTTCGATCGGATGACCAGTCTCTTGCAAGCTTCGTTGCTTAGGTTCCTCCGCAACAGAGATGGAGATGAGCCATGGCTGTCGATTTTCCGGGCGATCTGATCGCCGATGTCGCGCGGGCCGCCGATAGTCGCACTGTCGAACAGGCCCGCGCGCGTCTGGCGGGCATGGCGGAAGCGACCGGTAGAACCGCGCAGGCCTTTACCGAGGAGTTGAAAACCAGTGTCGCCCAGGCTCCTGCAGCGGCAAACCTTTCAAGGGCCTCCGAGCAGCCGGCGCAGGCCGCGGCCGCTAAGGTGGAAGATCCGGCGATGCAGCGTTTTGAAGCGATGATGCTGCAACAGATGATCCAACAGATGATGCCCAAAGAGGCGGGCGCCGTATATGGCGAAGGCTTTGCCGGCGATATGTGGCGCTCCATGCAGGCCGAGAAGATCGGCGAGGCTTTTGCCGAGCGAGGCGGCATCGGCATTGCCGAAGCCGTGTCCTCGCGCTTCGCACTGAATGGCGGGGACGTTCGAACTGGCACGGCCGACGGCGCCGCCATCGTCGACAAGATAACACTTCGCATGCTGCGCCAGCAGCAAAGCGGATAAAGAACCACACGGGTGAGCGAGGATGATCCATTGGATAGGCGGATGACATCAGAAGGCGTCGGCGCAGCCGAGCGTTTGATCGGTTCGATTTCCCGATGCTTGGCCGAGGAAACGGAATATCTTCGCGTCAATGGAGAGGGCGAATTGTCGCACTTCAACACACGCAAGAACCAGCTGCTGACGGAGTTCGTTCGGCTTGGCGCGCGATTGCACGAAAACGAGATCCAGGCCATCGACCGAAACAAGCTGTCGGATCTGAACAAGGCGATCGCAGCCAATCGCCGTCAGATCGAGATCAGCATCTACGTCAACCGCAAAGTGACCGATACGCTGATGGACATGGCCCGCGATTCGGAAGATGACGGCACCTATTCCATGACGCCGGGTATGTACGGTTAATGTGGCCGTCTCTGTTGTTCGGGGCTATCGGAACCGGCGCTTTGGTCGCTGGTCTCCTCCTGTCGACACCCCAGCCATACTCTACGATGCCGGACGATACGGCGAGCACCGGCGCGGCCGCCGATGGCGAGGCGCAAACAGGCGGCGAAGATACCGTCGTTCAAAGCGCCGACAGCCGTGATCTTCCGGTTTTGGTCGCGCCGCTCATTTCGGGCGATGGCGAGATCGTCGGCTACCAGTCCCTCGCTTTGTCCGTTGTCATGGTCGAGACCCCCGCGGCCCGCACGCTTCGCATGCTGCAACTCGCCATCGAGGACAGCTTCAACGAGTGGATTGCGACATCGTCGGACGACGATCGGCGCGAGCATTTCGACGATCTGTTCAGCCTGGCAGATCATCTGGAAAGCCAGGCCCGTGATCGGCTTGCAATCGATCTCGAATTCGATCTGGTCGCCCTGCAGTCGGATATCTTTGCCGCGGCCGAAACCCGGCAGAACCTGATCGAACCGAAGGGCGGACCAGCCAAACCCGGTCCGGACGGCTCAACCGATCACTAACAGTGAGGCGTCAAGCCGCCCTCTCCTGCAGTGAAGCCGACGAAGCTCTCAGCGACGAGTTGGCCCCGCGCTCACCGAGGTTGAAACGCCCGATCAGCCGTTGCGTCTTCTCCGCATCGCCTGCAAGCGAATGGCTTGCTGCCGTCATCTCTTCGACCATAGCAGCGTTCTGCTGGGCGTTTTCGTCGACCTGATTGACCGAGCGGGAGATTTCCCTCAGACCCACTGCCTGTTCTTTCGAGCCTTCCGTGATCGACGAGATCCGTTCGTCAATCTCCTCGATCTGCGTGACGATCTGCTGAAGCGCTTCGCCGGCTCGGTTGACGAGCGCGACACCGCTATCGACCTGTTCGACGGACGTGCCGACAAGCCCCTTGATCTCCTTGGCAGCAGTCGATGAGCGCTGCGCAAGTTCCCGCACTTCCTGGGCGACAACGGCGAAGCCCTTGCCCGCTTCGCCGGCGCGTGCGGCTTCGACGCCAGCATTGAGCGCCAGTAGGCCAGTCTGAAAGGCGATCTCGTCAATAATACCGATAATGTCGGAAACCTTCGACGACGATTCCTCGATCTGGCTCATTGCCGTGATAGCCGACGTAACGACCTCGCCGGATTCCATGGCGTTCTTACGTGTCCGCATGGCAAGATCTGCTGCTTCTTGTGCCTGATTGCTGGCGTTCTCGACATTTGTGCTGGTCTGTTCGAGCGCCGCTGCGGTTCGTTCGATCGAAGCTGCGGCGTTTTCGGATCGCTGTGCCAGGTCGTCACATGCGATGCGCACCTCATGCGCGCTCGAACTGATCGAATTGGCATTGGTCTGGGTTTCGCCGACCAGCGCTCGCAGTTGAACCAGCGTATCGTTGTAATCGTCGCGCAATTGCTGCAGGGCGGGAACGAAGTTTTCTGCGATCGAATGCGTCAGATCGCCCTCGGCAAGCGCGCGCATAGCGCCAGCCAATTTGCGCACATTTTCCACCCGCTCGGTCACGTCGGTTGCGAATTTGACGACTCCCGTCACGACGCCATGCTCGTCGAATGTGGGATTATAGGACGCTTGAATGAATATGCGCTTGCCGCCCTTGCCGATCCGCTCGAACTCCGAGGCGACGAATTGTCCCGAGCGGAGGGTCTGCCAGAACTTATCGTATTCGACGGACTTAACGTAAGACGGGTCGCAAAACATGGAATGATGATGCCCGCGAACCTCATCGAGCGAGTAGCCCACAGCCGAAAGGAAATTCTCATTGGCATGTACGATCGTGCCGTCCGGGTTGAAGCTGATGACCGCTTGGGACAGATCGATCGCACGCAAAAGACCCGCATTCTGAAGAGATTTGATCTTTTCCGCCGTGATGTCGGTCGCGATCTTGACGACCTTGTAGGGCACGCCCTTCCGGAAGACCGGATTATAGGATGCCTCGATCCAGACGATCCGGCCGCCCTTGGCGATTCTCTGATACTGGTGGTGATCCGCCTTTCCCGTCGCAAGATTTTTCCAGAAGGTCACATAATCGTCGGATTTCACGTAATCGTCGGCAACGAATATGGAGTGATGTTTGCCGACGATTTCTGGTTCGCTATAGCCCATCGCTTCGCAGAAAAGACTGTTGGCGCGCTTTATTGTGCCGTCTAGCGAAAACTCGATAATCGCATGTGTGCGATGAAGAGCTTCAAGGACATTGGTGTCGTCGGACCGTTTGCTGCTCAGCATGGAAATTCTACCTCTGCAATATTGGCGAATGACGGAACGGGCGGAAATCTGCTGCCCTTCCGAAGAAGGGTCGACCCTGGCTCCGAACTATTGAAACTTCACTCTGCCGTAACGGAAACGATGCACGTTAAAAGTGAATGCAGATTTAACATTCATCAAATTCTATCTTTTTTTCGCACGATAAATTTGGAAGATCCGAATGGACCATTCGGTCTACAAAAGGCGTTCTCCCGCATTTACGGGATAGGTCGACAATTGCCGTCGACAAACCTTGGGTTGCAAACACATCCTGGACGAGGGCGAAAAGCATTTGGGTGTCGCGTGCCATGCAACGAGCGGCGGAATAATGGCCCGGCGCGCCGCCGTCGTTCAGAATACGCGGCAACGCTGATATCGAAAGATAATATAAATTGAAAATAACGATTCACACCGAGAAATATCAGCCCCACGCTGACATCAATCGTCAAATACTCAAGTATCTATTTTGTAATAGATGATTTGATTTATTTATAATAAAACAAATTAATAGGCGTATTACAAGAATTTCTTTACGCCGCACAGTCGTAATTATACAAGAAGCAGCCTATCGGATATCCAACTACGCGTCGAACGGCAGTTTCAGGGGGCTCGCAAATAGCCTCTCGCAGCTGTTGCAACCGACGACTCCGCGATAGTAGCGTCAGCCAACTTTCAGGTTGAAAGTGATTCGGGGCAGACGATGAGCGCGCAAGCAGCGATGGATGAAGATGTGTCCGCGATCCGGTCGCGGTTCACGGCAAGAGAGATTGAGTGCCTGCTATGGTGTTCGATGGGAAAGACCAGCTCCGAGATCGCAACGATTGTCGGACTGAGTGAACACACGGTCAATCACTATCTTATTTCATCGGCCAAGAAGCTCGAATGCACCAACCGTATTCATGCTGTCGCGAACGCATTGCGCCACGGCCTTATCAACTGACGCCAAGCTGATTTCTCTATAGGCAGAGGGGAAGTGGCTTTTCAAAGCCGCTTCCCCTCTGCCTTGGCTGCCACTTCGAAAGATCGAAGGATCTAGCCGTCCCGCATCAATCGAGCGATGGACTCGAGGCAGGTTCCGATTTCCACCATGTCCTGCGCTTTCGGCATCGCGTCGACATGAGAGAGCAATTCGGCCATCTCCTTCAATTGTTGCGAATGCAGATCGAGGTTCTGCAGGAAATCGAGCGATTGGCTGTCGAGTTGATCGACCGGCCAGTCCTGATCGACGTCGAGCCTGGCGGCGATGTCACGCAACTGTCCCGCCACGACGCCGACCAGCTTGCAAAAGCTGACAGCGATCGGTTCTTCAGCGCCAGAAGCGGTGGTTTCGCCATCCTCGCTCCAGAGATCGTCGCCTTCGTCAAAAAAACGCATCTCGCTAGCCATGTTCCGCCCTCTCAGAAGAAATCCACATCGCCGGTCGCCGCCGGCTTCGGCAACGGTTTAACCGGTTGCTCAATGATCGTGTCGTCAATAGCCTTGACCCAGGCCCGGCCCGTCACCGCCTGAAAGTTGACCCGGCGAGCCTTCTGGCCACCCAGATCCTCGGCCACGACCTGATAACGTTCGGCTCTTACGAAATCGCGAACGAAGGCGATATTCTCCTCACCGGGCTGGCAGTTGGAGGTGAACATGCGCGCGCCGCCGAACAGCTTCAGGCGAATATCGGCGTGAGACGCACCCTGCTTGAACATCTCGTTCAGCATCATTTCCATGAGCCAGGCGCCGTAGCCGCGCTGCTCGGCAACGCTCGCGCCAGTCTTGCCGGGCAGCAGAATGTGATTCATTCCGCCGAGCCCCCGAACCGGGTCGAATGCGCAACAGGCCACACAGGACCCGAGCACTGCGCTCAGCGTCATGTCCAGATCCTTCGTCACGGCGTATTCGCCCTGTCCGACGATCTTCTTGTGCAAACCCATCTGCGTCATGTCAGGCGAACTTCCCGACCACGGCTTCCAGGGCGCCCTTCAGCACCGCCGGCGTAAACGGCTTGGCCAGCACGTTGTTCGCGCCCAGCTTACGCGCCTGGTCGACCACCTTGGCGTCTTTGCGGCCGGTAATCATGATGAACCCGGTCTTGGAAAGCTTGCCGCTGGCGCGCACGGCCTGCAGCAGCTTCATGCCGTCGACATCGGGCATGTAGAGATCGGAGATGACGATATGGACGGGCTTGCTGTTGAGCTTGGTGAAACCGTCCCGCCCATCTTTCGCGAGTTGGATGTTCTTCAGCCCCAGTCCCTGAAGCATCTCTACCGTCAGCATACGGCTGGTCACGTTGTCATCGACCACCATGACGTGCAACATATCTTGAATGCTCATTGATTGACGACCTTCTTCATTGCCTGACGACCTTGCAGAGCGTCCGCCAGGGCTTGTAGTGGGAGAACCTGCTGAGCGGCTCCACATTCTGCCGCAACGCGAGGCATGCCATAGACCAGGCTTGTCGCCTGATCCTGGGCAAAGGTTCGTGCGCCAGCCTGGCGAAGAGCCAGGAGGCCTCGAGCGCCATCGGCGCCCATTCCGGTCAGCACAGCAGCACTGATGGAAAAATTACTGAGGGCCGCCAGTGAACGGAACATTTCGTCGACTGCCGGGCGATGTCCCTGTACCGGATCGCCCTCGGAAATCTGGCAGGTAAGCGTGCTGCGGCCGCGAATATGCAGATGACCGACTTCGCCGGGCGCCAAATAGACACAGCCGCGTCTCAGCGTCTCGCCGTCTTCCGCCACCTTCAGTTGCGGCGGGATGGCCCGGTCGAGACGCGCCGCCAGCCCGTTCGAAAAGCGGCCTGGAAGGTGCTGTGTGATGACGGTCGGCGGACAGTCCGCGGCGAAATTGCTGAGAATGGCTTCCAGCGCCTCGATTCCGCCGGTTGAGGAGCCGAGCGCAATAATGTCTGGCGCACTGCTGTTCGCCGGTGCGGCAGGCGGCAGCGCAGGTGCGAGCGCCGGCTTGGTCGAAGCACCGGACAACCGACGGTTCTCGCCCTTGGATACCCCCATCAGGCAGGCATCGCGAACGGCCTGGCGCATGGTCTGCATGGCGTGTTCGTCGGACAGATTCGGTTTAGGCAGGCAGGCATTGGCGCCGAGGCGAAACGCTTCGGAGGCAACCGAACTGCCCTCGGTCGCATGGCCGGAAATCACGACGACCGGCATGGGGCGTAGCTTCATGATGCGTTTGAGGAACTCCAGCCCGTTCATGTTGGGCATTTCCAGGTCCAGTGTGATCGCGTCCGGATTGAGCGCCTTGATCTGATCGCGCGCCTCGAACGGGTCGGCTGCGGTTCCAACGATTTCGAGCGAAGAATCTTCCTTCAGGATTAACGAAATCATCGACTGCATGATCGGTGAATCGTCGACGATGAGAACCTTGTATTTCTGTGTCATCAGACCGGGCTCACTTTCTGAAATCCAGATGGGCAGCAGGGCTTGAATTTGCGAAGCGCAGAACCGTGCAGGCGCTCCGAATGACCGAGATAAAGAAAACCGTTCGGCTCCAGCATCTCCGCATAGCGTTCCATGAGTTGGGCTTGCAGGTCGTTCGGAAAATAGATCAGGACGTTGCGGCAGAAGATCGCCCGGAAGCGCCGCTTCATCGGCCACTTGTCCTTCAGGTTGAGCGGGTTGAACTGCACCATCTTGCGCAGCGCATCGACCGGCTCGACCATCCCGCCGCTTTCCCGGAACCAGCGCTGCCGAAGAGCCGGCGGAAGCTTGTCGCCTTCAGCCGCGGCATATTGGGCGAGTCGCGCCTTACGCAGAATATCGGTGTCGATATCGGTCGCCAGGATACGCAGATCGGCATTTCCCAGATTGCCATTGGCGGCCTCTAGAAGGGTCGCGCCGAGCGAGAACGCTTCGCGACCGTCCGAACTGCCCGCCGACCAGAAACGAACCGGCTTGCCGGCCTTCGCATCGGCGATGGCCGCCGCCGCGACATGGTCGCGAACATGCTCGAAATGGTGAGGCTCGCGCCAGAAATCGGTGACGTTGGTCGTCACGGCGCAGATCATCGAATGGCATTCTTCCGCACCATCCTGCGAGGCAATGAGCTTCGCATACTCTTCATAGGAATGGCACTTGAGCGCACGCAGCCGCCGCGCAAGCCGGCCGGAGACCAGTTCTCGCTTGCTTTCCGACAATTCGATACCCGCGCGTTCGGACACGATTTTGCGGATCGTGTCGAAAGCATCGGTAGTCAGACTGGGAGTCGCCAGGACATCCGCGGGGGCAGGCAGGCTCATCAGGCGGCATCCTGCAGGGTTGTGGAGATGATGTTTTCCAGCAGCACTTCGCAGATGATCGCTTCTTCGTGCAAAATGACCTGCCGCAGATATTCGGCTCCGACCGGCGTATCCATGTCCGGCAGGTCGCGAATGTCGTCAGGCGCCACCTGGAGGATGTCGGAGACGCTGTCGACAAGCATGCCTGCCATCCGGTCGCCGACCTGCGCCACGATGACCACGCTCTGCGCGCTCGGTTCACAATCGCCCAGGCCGAAGCGCGCCGACACATCGATGATCGGCAGAATTGTGCCGCGCAGATTCACCACGCCGACCACATAATCCGGGACATGCGGCAGTTTGGTCGCATCGTTCCAGCCGCGGATCTCGCGGATCGAGGTAATGTCGATGCAGAACTGCCGACCCTGCACCATGAAGGCGATGAATTCGCGTGTGCTGTGGTGATTCTCGGTCATGCCACGGCCCTTTCTGTAACGAGGAGTGAACTGTTGTTTTGACGAAGTCCCAATGCCGTTTCGAGGATCTCATCGACATCGAGAATGAGCGCAATTCGTCCGGTGCCGAGGATCGTGGCGGCGCTAACGTCGGAGACGCGGCCGAAATTGGCTTCCAGAGACTTGATGACGAATTGCTGCTGTCCGTCGAACTGATCGACGAGCAGCGCGGCGGATGCGCCCGATTGGGATTCCACGATCAACAAAGTGGCCTTCTCGGGCATCTCGTCCATCGTGCGGAAACCGAGCCGGGCGGCGATATTGATGACAGGCACCAGCGTATCGCGAACCTTTACGACCGGCTGTCCACCGATATCGTGAATGCTGTCCCGGGCCACACTCAGCGTTTCCAGAACGCAGGAGAGCGGAACGATGAAGATCTCATCGGCAGCCCGCACGACCATGCCATCCAGAATGGCGAGCGTCAGCGGCAGGCTGAGCCGGATCTGCGTACCATGGCCGGGGTTGGAACTGATCGAGACCCGGCCGCCCAGCGCCTGGATCGACTGGCGGACGACATCCATACCGACGCCGCGGCCTGACAGGTCAGTCAGTTGCTCGGCCGTCGAGAAGCCGGGGGCAAAGATCAGATTATCGATCTCGCTTTCACTCAGTTCGGCGCCGGGTTCGATAATGCCCTTCTCGGTCGCCTTCTGAACCAGTCGCTCGCGGTTGAGACCAGCGCCGTCATCTTCCACCGAAACCACAATGCGGCCGGACTGATGGCAGGCGGAGAGTTTGATGGTGCCCTGCTCATCCTTGCCTTTCGCCCGGCGGTCTTCGGGCGTCTCGATGCCATGGTCGATGGCATTGCGGATCATATGGGTGAGAGGATCGCTGAGCCCTTCGATCACCGTTGTATCGACCTCGGTGTTCTCGCCCTCAAGGGCCAGAACCGCCTTCTTTCCGGTGCCGCTGCACGCTTCGCGCACGATGCGGGACATCCGCATGAAGACCGGCTTGACCGGCTGGGCGCGGATCGCCATCACACTTTCCTGAATTTCGCGCATCAACCGCTCGATTTCACGGAGCATGTTCTGCGAGGGCGAATCGCGATTGTCCATTTCGGTCGACAGGCTCTGGGCGAGCATGGCCTGGCTGATGACCGCCTCGCCCATCAGATTGATGAGACGGTCGACACGGTCGGATTCAACCCGGATGGTGGGCGACGTCTTGAGCGTCGCCGGCTTGTCCTTCTGCGCGGGCGCAGGGTCCTTGGCGGCGGCAGGCACGGGTGGCGTTTCAGTCGCCGGCTCGATAGCCGCGAGCGGCTCGCCCGGCAGCTCCAGTGCCGCCTCGACGGCGGACTCTGCCTCGTCATCCTCGCCTTCGGCGGTCTCAAAGCCGGCTAACAGATTGTCCAGGTCGGGCATATCGTCCGGCGCGCTGCCCTCCGGCGCGTCCGTCGAATGGGTGATTTCGCAATCGCCTTCGCACCATTCGACAATGTCCGTCACCTCATCGTCCGGCGATTCGGTCACGAGGCGTAGCGTGAAGGACAGATAGCTTTTGGCACTGTCGAAGGTGCTCAGATTGGGCAGATTGGCGCTGTCGGTCTCCACGCTCAATTCGCCGAGATCGGCCAGGTTGCGCGCCAGCTTCTGGACATCGTTGCCGCGCTGGTAGAAGGCGAGTGTCGGCTTGATGGTGATTATATGGGTCGTGCCGGCCGGCTCGGCCTCTTCCAGGGCAAGCGGCGCCAGATCGATCGGCACCGCGTCGAACTCGATCTCGGGCTCCGGCTCGTCCGAAATATCGCCGGCAAAGGCTTCCGACAGCTTGGTAACGAACTCGCTTGTGTCGGGAATTTCACCGCCATCCCGGGTCGCGGCGATGACGTCGCTCAGAAGGTCGCAGGCCGACGCGACAAGGTCGAGACGCGGATCTCGCCCCGGATCGGCCTCGTTGCGGATAACGTCGAGTCCGTTTTCGACCTTGTGAGCGAATTCCACCAGTTCGGTGAAGCCGAATGCGCCCGCTCCGCCCTTGATGGAATGGATCGCGCGAAAGATAGCGTGGACGCAATCCACCTCTTCCGGATCGCTTTGCAGCGTCATGAAGCCCTGTTCGACTTCAGCCAGCTGGTCGGCACATTCTTGAAAAAAGGTAACTTTGATGCTGTCCAGATCCATTGATCCGTCTCCGATCAGGCCAGAACGCGATTGATGGCGGCCAGAAGTTTGTCAGGGCTGAACGGCTTGACGATCCAGCCCGTCGCACCGGCGTCGCGAGCGCGCACTTTCTTCTCTTGGCTGGACTCCGTGGTCAGCACCAGAATAGGCGCGGCCGCGCTGTTGCTGCCGCCACGAACGGCGGAGATAAAGCCGTACCCGTCCAGATTGGGCATGTTGATGTCGGTGATGATGACATCCGGCTGGCAGCCTTCCAGCTTGGCCAGGCCATCCTGTCCGTCCTCAGCCGTCACCACATTGAAACCGGCGCCCTTGAGGCAGGCTTCGACGAGTTGTCGGATGGTTCGGGAATCATCGACGGCGAGAATCGTATGCGACATTAGTGCGCTCCTTCGATACGAAGAAAATCAATGGACAGACCGATGCGGTCGAGTGAGGCGACAAAGGCTTCGGAAGGGCTCTCCCAATCCAGCGAAAACCCGTCGTCGGACCACTGCTTTGCAGCGGCGATGGCGACTTCCAGGCAGGGTGTGTCGATACGGGAAACCGCCGCGGCGTCGATCGTCAGATTGGTGCCGATCCGCTCCAGGAGCGTCGCCCTTAGATTTTCAGCCTGATCGAGATCGAGAATTTCCGGCAGCGCCAGCCGACCGGCCGTCTCGCCGCCCTCGACCTGCACCTGAATGTCGGGAGCCGCATCGGGCAGTTCTGCAAGATCGGCGAATGGATCGGCATCGGCGATGTCCGCCGTTTCTGCCGGCGCATCCATGGCAAGATCGGCAAACGGATCGGCATCGACCGCGCTGTCCTCGCCCAGCGCAGAAGTGTCTGCGTCCAGGGTGGGTAGCGGTTCGATAGGTGATGCGTCCTGTTCCGGTGCGCTCTCCCCCAGTGCATCCTCGGGATTGTCAAGCGGCGGCAGGCTATCCATCAAATCGAAAGCCGGCAGTTCTTCCATCTCGAGCGACGGCGCGCTGGCGTCCAGCGACAAGCGCGGGCCACCATCGGTCGGGAAAACGTCTGTGAACGCGCCGGGCTCGGCAGGTTCTTCGGGCGTGTCGACCGTCAGTGGGGTGAAGGCTTGGATATCGTCTTTCATCAGAATTCTTCCCAATCCTCATCGATGGCCGTATTTCCCAGCGTCAGATTTGGCGCGATAGGTTTGGAACCGTTTTCCGACGTCCGTGGCGGCGCGGTGCGGGAGACTGACGCGGCCGATTTTTCGCCAGCCCTTCGGTTTGCTTGTGGTTCGCTGCTGCTCTGCCTGCTCGAAGCCAGATCGGCAAAGCGTGCCGTCTGTCCGCTTCGAAGGGCGTCCGCCGCAGCATTGAGGCCGACATTGCCGGTCTTAGCGGATTGGCGGCGGGCCGGACGTTCATTGGTCGGCGACGCCGTCCGTCTGATCGCACGACGCGCCTCCGGCGAACCGGTCTGCGCTTCACGCAGGAGATTTGAGATTTCGACCGTATGACGCTGAAGCGAATGGCTGGCCGCCGTGACTTCCTCGGCCATCGCAGCGTTCTGCTGCGTCATGCCGTCCATCTCGACCGCGCTGCTGTTCAGCGTGTCGAGGGCATGGGTCTGCTCTTGGGCGCTCTCGGTAATGGTCTGAACGTTCTGGCTGATATTGAGAACGTGATCGGAGATCCGCTTCAGTGCCGAGCCGGTCTGGTTCACGAGGCGTGAGCCATCCGCGATCTGTTGCGTGGACTGGGTAATGAGGCTCGAAATCTCCCGCGCCGCATTGGCCGAGCGTTGCGCTAGGGCACGAACTTCGGACGCGACGACTGCAAAGCCCTGCCCGGCGTCACCGGCACGCGCCGCCTCGACGCCGGCATTCAACGCCAGCAGATTGGTCTGGAAAGCGATCTCGTCGATAACGGTGATGATCTGGTTGATCTTCGTCGCCGAATTTTCGATTTGCTCCATGGCGGTCAGCGCTTCGTCGACAACCTGGCTGCTGGCTTCGGCGTCCTGCCGCGCGCTGGTGGCCACGCTGCTGGTCTCTTCGAGCCGCGCCGCAGAGGTGCGGACTTCATCGACGACCGTTCCGAGGGTCGAGACCGTTTCTTCCAGGGCGACGGCCTGGCGTTCGGTCCGCTTGGACAGATCGTCCGATGCGCTGACGATTTCGCCGACGCCTGTGCCAAGCCCCTCGACACTATGGCTGACCTTGCCGAGCGTGTCGCCAATGAACGCTTGAGCCGCTCGATAGCTGCTTTTCAGCGTCTCGATCTCTTCGGGGAAGGGTGTCTCGACGACGTGTTGAAAATTGCCCCTGGCGAGTTCCTTGAGCGCGTCGTTCAACGCGGACAGCGCCTGCCGGCTCTCTTCGTCCAGACCGACGACGGGCGGTTCTTCGACTACAGTAGGTTCGGGTTCGGCGACGGGTTCGGGTTCGCGCTGCGTCAGGTTGCGTGCAAGAGCCCCGAAAATGTCCTGTCTTTCCAGAAAACCACGCTGATTGACCGGCTTATGATCCGTGTTTGCAATTTCGCCCAGAAAGGCGAGCGGGCGGGTAATCAGGCGGGGCAGGCGATGCGCCAGTGCGATCATGCTGACGAGACCGACGCCGAGAAAGATCAGAAAACCGAATGGCAGCAAGGTTTGGCCCGGCACTTCGATCCCGGAAAGGGAAAGCGCGAACAGGCCGATGGCAAAACCTTGAGCAACAAGTCCGGCATGGATCAGCGTCATGAGCGGTCGAGCCGCGGACACTGCGCATACGTCATTCTCGGCAGGCAAAGCCGCCACCGTCGAAACGGTCATGGGGATCCCCGACAAATCTGGAAAGATGACACATCCGCCAAAAGGCATCGGGATTGGCATTCATGCCACAAGCGTTCAGTGACACTCGCTCCCAGTAAGGCTGACGATAGAAGGATTGAGCTTAACCAGGGGTAAACAGCTCGCGTAAAAGTCGTAAAACCCGGGCTGACCAGTCTGACGCAAACTTCCGACTTTACGTTGAGAGCAAAGGAGACCGACATTGAAAATGCTGATCCCGGGATTCGTTGCGATTTTCGCCGGTGGAGCAATTGCCGCCTTTGCCGCTCTGCCACCGGCCCCGGTCGATGAAACGGTCGAGGTGGAACAGACCGGCACCCCGTTTGAGGCACGGAATGTCGCGGTGCCGCGTCGAGAAGGCGAGAGAACCGATGGTTATGTCGTCATCGATATGAACGGAATGCACGATGACAGCCTGAGTGCATCGGCCGCCACCGCTTATGTCACGGCGGCGCTCGGGCTCCTGGCCAGCACGCGTCAGGTTCAGGATCTCGATCCCGATGTTGTGGCCCACCGGGGCCGTCTGGCGGAGCGGCTTACGGCTGCGCTCGATACGATGGGCCAGGGCGAAATCATCCATTCCATCGAAGTTACCGAAATCGGCTTTATCGCGCGGACGCACAAATAGACCGCACGCTTCGCGCAAGGTTGCTCCAATAGCTTGATACGAACGGCATGTGCCGTTGCCGAATCAGACGCCGGCATGATGCCACCCGGTGGAAGCTGGATGGACCAGCATGTCCTGAACGAAACGCGCCGAAGCGGTGCCAAAGAGAACTGCTACAATGACAAGTATCAGAACCAACTCTGCAGCCATGGTAGCGCTGCGCACCCTGGAAACGACCAATAAGGCGCTGGAAGATACGCAAAAACGCATCTCGACCGGCTATCGGGTGGCCGAAGCGGCCGACAATGCCGCCTATTGGTCCATCGCGACCGTCATGAAGTCGGACAAGGCGGCACTTTCCACGGTTCAGGACGCGCTCGGGCTCGGCACCGCAAAGATCGACGTCACGTATACGGCAATCAATTCCGCCATCGATGTTGTCGATTCGATCAAGTCGAAGCTGGTTGCGGCCCGGGAACCCGGTGTCGACAAGGAAAAAATCCAGGACGAGATCAAACAGTTGCAGGAGCAGCTGGTCGGCATTGCCGAATCGGCAAGCTTTTCCGGCGAAAACTGGCTTAACGTGAATTCGGCTAACGCCGGTTATTCGTCGACAGAAGAGATCGTCTCATCCTTTAACCGCACGGGCAGTGCCGTCACGGTCGACACGATCGATATCGATATCAGCACGCTCGCCCTGATGGACGGCAATCCGGCGGTGGGTGCAGATGGCCTTCTGGAGAAGACCACGACTTCCGGCACAGGTGCGACCGCGGTAACCTTCTCGATTCTCACACTGGACATCACGGCGGCGAACGTCACGGATGCGACGATCGATGACATGATCGATTTCGTTCACAGCGCCTTTACCGATCTGACGAATGGCGCGTCAGATCTTGGCGCGATGAAAAGCCGCCTCTCCATGCAGACCGACTTCGTGGCCACCCTGATCGATGCGATGACGCGCGGCATCTCCGCTTTGATCGACGCGGATATGAGCGAAGAATCCACCCGCCTTCAGGCTCTGCAGACGCAGCAGCAGCTCGGCGTGCAGTCCCTGTCGATTGCCAACGCCTCGGCCCAGAACATTCTGGCCCTCTTCCAGGGCTAAGTCACATGGCCTTGATGCCGGCCATCTGAGAAACCCAAAAGCCCGGACCGATCATCGGTCCGGGCTTTTTCTTTAGGGGCGTGCTTCCTACGATCCGGTGGAATTTATCCGTTCGCGCAGGCAAAGAGCCGCTTACGTCAGCATGAATTGCTGCGCTTGAAGGGTTTCGGCCAGAAAGCGCGTATTGACGTCGGGGTCGCCGTCGCTCTTGGCGAAGGCGATGTAGTCCAGCTGGACCCGAGCACCGTCCGCAGACAGGAACAGGCGGAAATAGGCCTGCAATTCCTCGCGATTGAGACACAGATCGAGGCAAATTTCCGGAAGCTTGTTCCAGCCGAGCACGATGCTCGAACTGTTGCCAAGAGTGAGGAACCCCGGCGTGAAATGAAAATTGGCCGCCTCATTGACGATCTCGGCCAGCGACGCGTGCAGATCGAGCGCAATAAACGCAGCGAAATGAACCGGCTCGGCCAGAAGAAGCTCCTCCGCGAAGGACGCGATGCCTTCGGACAGGATGGCCTCCCGAGCGAGCTTCTGGTCAGTTGGCAACATGGGTCGATCCCGTATTCTGGATGCTGCGTATGAGGGCGGCGACGGCCCGGTAGAACTCGGCGGGTATCAGACCGTCCAGCGGCGCGACGCGATAGAGCGAGCGGGCGAGCGGCACATCTTCGAAGACCGGAACGCCCGCTTCCTCAGCCACCCGGCGGATGCGCAGCGCCACCTCGTCGGTGCCCTTTGCGACGACGCGCGGTGCGGCGTCTTTTTCGGTGTCGTATCGCAATGCGACGGCGAAATGCGTCGGGTTCGCGACAACCAACGTGGCGTCCGGCACCACCGCCATCATGCGGCTTCGCGCGCGGGCGCGGGCGACGGCCCGGATGCGGGATTTGACCAGCGGATCGCCTTCGGCCTGCTTGTGCTCTTCCTTCACCTCCTGCTTGGTCATGCGCAGATCGGCTTTCCACATCGTCTTCGACACGGCGAAATCGACGACGCCGACGATCAACATGAAGATGAAGAGATAGGCGACGAGCATCTGGGCCGTTTGGCCCGTCCCCGACAACGCCCGCATAACGTCGAGATTGAGGTAGGAGGGCAGTTCGATCAGCCGTGAGCGCAATAGGACGCTCAACAGCAACGCCGCAAAGAGGAATTTAGCGAGCGATTTGAGAAACTCGATCAGACCGCGTTTGCCGAAGATCTTGGCCCATCCCTTGACGGGCGAGATGGAGCTCCACTTCGGCTTGATGCGCTGCATGACCATGCGTGGCGCGTTCTGGACAGCCGATGCGATGATCCCCGCCGACATGAGCAGCAGGAAGAGCGGCAGCAACAGGGCCGCGATCAATGGCATCACATGCCAGACCAGCCGGCGCAGATCCTCCGCCGAGCCGATCGGAACGCCCGCGGCGTTGTCGACGACATAGGCAAGGTCGGAAGCGAACCGCCCGATCGACCCTTCGGCAAAGAGCAAGAGCCAGATCAGCATGACGCCGAGCGAAACGGCCAGCGTTGCTTCGCGGGACGTTGCGGTCTGCCCCTTCTCCAGCGCATCGCGGATCCGTTTCTCGGTCGGATCCTCTGTTTTGCTGTCTTTGTCCTGCTCGCTCATGCCCGATCCGATCCGAAGCGCTTAGGCGGTTTGATCGGCGGGAAGCGAGAACTCCCCATCATGGGCGCGGCGCAGGATTTCGGCGACGATCTTGCGGCGGGCCGCGCCGATATCCGCATCGCGGATCGGCCGGGGCGAAGCGAGCTCCGCTTCGATCATGCGGCGGTTGCGCTGGCCGACGGCGGTAAGGACGCACTCCTTCACCTCGTCTCCCGCGCCCTTCAGCGCCAGGGTCAGAAGCTCCTGATCCATGCTGTCGAAAATGGTGGCGAGAGCTGTTTCATCAAGCCGCGCGACATCGTCGAAGCGGAACAGCTTGGAGCGCACGGCAGCCAGCCGCTTGGGCGCGACGATGGCTTTCAGGTCGTCGAGCAGTTCGTCGAGCTCTTCGCGATCGAACTCGTTGAGCGCGGCCGCTACTGCACCGGCGCGGTCGCCATCTTCGCTTTCATCGCCACCGAACGTTTCTTCCAGCCTGGCTTCGATCAACGCGACCACCGCATCGTTTGGCGGCTTCGCAGCGATCATGAAACCGATGACCTCGCTACGCTTCTGGCGTTCCAGCGTCAGAAGCAGCCGCGCGACTAGCTGGTCCGGTAGTCGTGACAGAACATAGGCCGTGACGAGTTCGCTTTCCTCGCCGAGAAATTCTGAAAGAGCTTCCGGATCGACTTTCGACAGATGCGACCAGATCGAACTGTTGTCGTTGTCCGCTCCGCCATTCAGAAGATCGTCCAGCCCGTCCTCGCCGAAGGAGTCGGCCAGCATTTCGGCTACCTTGGCATCGAGTTCGTCCAGACCGGCGCCCGAGACGAACGCGTTTTCGAAATCATTGACGACCTGCGACAGATCGTCTTCGGTCAGGCGCGACATGGTGCGCGCGCAACCGGCCATATGACGCAACTCATCGGGCTGGAAGTTGCGGATGAACTCCTTGCCGCGTTCCTTGCCCATCGCCATGATGACGGCGATCGCCCGGTGAGTGTCGATCATCTGGATCATATTGTCCGCTGGGGCCCTCAGGCGCCTTCGCTACCTTCGATGGAAAGAATCTTGAGGCCGTAAGCCGTGGGCTCGCCCTCCAGCGCGATCAGCTCCGCCGTGCCGATCTTCGTTTCGTTGACGACCAGGTCGATGGGCTCGCCGATCATCTTGTTGAGGGACAGTACCTGGCCGGGACCGACCTGCCCGAGTTCGGCGACGGTCATTCCGATCCGGCCCAATATGACTTCCAGTTCCAGCGGTATGTTCTGGATCGCGATGGGCGAACGGGATTTGGGCGCAGTTGCCGATACGGGTCCGCCGGCTGCCGCTTCCTCGCCGGTTTCCGACAATGCGCCCATTTGGCTCATATGTTCGCTCAGTTCGTCCTGAAGACTTTCCAGTCCCATGGTTTTCATCCGTTTCTTCTATGGCGGTTGGCGTGTGAGCGGTTCAGCTGGCCGACTCGTCATTGATCCTTATGCAATAGTGATCGCCGCTCTTGCCGACGCGAGCAGTGGCCAGAACTTCCTGGCCGACCTGCATGATGCAGTTGGAAAAGGCGGCGTCGGCCAGAGGCAGAACGCTGCCCACTTCCATTTCTTCGATCTGTCGATAGGTCAGCATGCCGCCGGAGAGCCTTATGGTCGCTTCGACCTTGAGGCTGCCGAAGCGGGGACTGCCTTGGTCGGCATGGCCAGTCCCGGTAGCTGCATGCCCGGCTGCGGCAACGGGCGGCGCCGATGGCATGGCGACGGGAAGGCGGTCGGCCGGAATAGCCAGTTGCATCATGCCGTCGCGCTCGCCGACTTTGATCGTGAACTGCAGGACGAGCACCCGCTTGTCCTTGACCTCGGCCAGATCGATCTCGCCGGGCCGGCAAAGGTCGGGCAGGCCGATCTCGTGCCGGGTTTCCTTTCCGACGGCCACGATCAGATCGCGCCATAACATGTCGCAGATCGACTGCTCGATCCGGGTCAGCGGCTTTTCGCCCTTGTCGGTATTCGCCGACAGTGTTCCGCCGAGAAGCAGGGTGGCGACGTCACGAACCGACTGCATTTCCATCGTCGCCAAGAGCGCCGGGATCACCTCTTCCTCGGTCCCGGTCATGCAACGGACCATGAGGCCCTGCGCCGGCTGCTCGGCGTGCCAAGCGCCCAGTTCGGTGCGTGTCGCGCTTTCCAGATGGAACTGGGCAAGACCGGCAATGTCCGGTCCCAGATCGCTGCTCATCTTCTGCGCGAGGCTGCGGCCCAGGCGTTCGTCCTGATCCGACGTGTCCCGCGCCACCGTGGTTCGCGCCTGCAACGCCTCCACGAAGCGGGACAGGCTTTCCGGTTTGCTCAGCGTATTGACGCTCATGCGACGACTCCTGCGGTAACGGTCGCTTCTTCGACCGCGTTGATGGAAGGACGATCATGCGCGGAGATCGCCTTGCGGCCGAACTCGAGCGCGACTTGCGGCACCGAACCGTTCATGTGTGCGATCAGCGTCTGCTTGGCGACGAAATATTTGCGCATGTTCTTTTCGCGGATCAGCTTCACCTTGGCCGCGAGCGGCCCGACGATGGCGTAGGAGGCAAAAATGCCGAAAAACGTGCCGACGAGCGCCGCCCCGATCAGTCCGCCCAGCACTTCAGGCGTCGAATTGATCTTGCCCATCGCTTTGACGACACCCAGAACGGCGGCGACGATACCGAGCGCCGGCAGACCGTCGGCGACCGCCTGCAAGGCGTGATAACCTTTCAGCGCATCGCGACGCAGGGTTTGGATTTCCTCTTCCATCAGCGCTTCGACCTCGTGTGGCCGCGCATTGCCGACCATGATGAGCCGCAGGTAATCGCAGATGAAATTGCGGAATTCCGCGTTCTTCTGAATGGTCGGGTAGGCTTCGAAGATCGGACTGCTGTCCGGATTGTCGATGTGGTTTTCGAATTCGCTCTTGGGCCGGTCCTTGAGCTGGCGGAGCAATGTATAGAGCAGGCTGAGCATGTTGAGATAATCCTGCTCTGTCGACGCCTTACCCTTCATGGCCTCCATCAGGCTTTTGCCGGTGTCCTTTACGACAGGCATGGAGTTGGCCATCAGAAACGTGCCGAGCGCAGCACCGCCGATAATGACGTATTCCCAAGGCTGAACCAGCACCTCCACATGACCGCCCATGGCCATATAACCGCCGATGACGCATCCGAACGTGATGACGATACCAAGTAAGACACCCAAGGTTTTTCTCCATTGACGGCGCAGAACCGTTCATCGGCAAGCTAGATTGCATTCCTTGCGCCGGGCTGGACGGAGCGATGATCCTGACGTCGGGTTCTCGTGAGTGTCGGCAATGCGGCGGTTCCGACAGCAGCCAGCGTCAGGCTCGCGCAAGGCGGCGCATCGATAGTCCCGGCAAAAGCGCCCGATGACGGCGTTCGGCTTGAGGATTATGGAACCATGCTCAGCACCTACGCCGCCTACCAGCTGACGACGCAGAACCTCGACCGCTCGCTGACCATCGTCAAAAGCGATCCCATGGTCGAACGCGAAACGGCCTATTACAAAGAAAATGTCGGCAAGATCAAAACCCCTGAAGAGTTCGTCAATGATTCGCGTATCTTCGGATATGCCATGAAGGCGTTTGGCCTGGACGACATGACCTACGCCAAGGCGTTCATGCTGAAAGTGCTGAAGGAAGGTACGGACGAGAACACCGCCTTCGCCAACCGCCTCGCCGACAAACGATATGTCGATTTTGCGGACACCTTCAATTTCAGTCGCCATGGCAAGACTGCCATGACCTTCACCAAGGCTCAGCAGGGCACGGTCGACCTTTATATGCGTCAAACCTTGGAAGAGAACGAGGGTTCCAAGAACGAAGCGGTGCGCCTTGCCATGTATTTCGAACGCAAGGCCCCCGATCTGAAAAGCGTTACCGGCATTCTGGCCGATTCGGCGCTCTCCAGCGTGGTCCGGACGGTTCTCGGCCTACCGGACAGCACGGCCATGCTGAACATCGATAAGCAGATCGAGATGCTGAAAGGCCGGATAGACATCAAGGACTTCCAGGACCCTGACAAGCTGGCCAAGATGATCGAGCGCTTCTCGGCCATGTGGGACATGAACAAAGGGAGTTCGGCGGCCCAATCGCAGGTCGGTCTTCTTTTCAGCGGCTCCAGCCCGACGCTATCGGCCGATCTGCTCATGTCTCTTCTGGCAAGATAGGGGCGGCCGGTCACGTCATGAAGGAAGGCATGAACATCGGGCTTTCGGCCCAGATCGCTATCGAAAAGCGTATGGCCACGCTGGCCGACAACGTCGCCAATGTGAATACGGTCGGGTTCCGCGCCACGCGCATGCGCTTCGAGGAAGCGCTGAAGAAGACCGAGACCGGTGAGAATTCCTTTGTGCGGGAAGGTGGCACCTTCATCGATACGCGAAACGGGGCCCTGACCGAGACCGGCAATGCGCTCGACTTCGCTATCCGCGGCGATGGGTGGTTCGGCGTTCAATCCGGCCAGGGTCTGGTCCTGACCCGCGACGGACGTTTTACGATCAGCAATGAGGGCCAATTGCAGACATTGAAGGGCCAGCCCGTGGTCGATGCCGGGGGAGCGCCCATTCAGATCGATGGCGCGGCCGGCCCGATCGAAGCCGGCCAGGACGGCGTTCTCTACCAGAACGGCAAGATTGCAGGGTCGCTGGGTCTGTTCGCCTATAATCCGCAAGGCGAGATCGGCCGTGCCGAGGGATCGGCTATCGTTCCGTCCAGCGCGCCGCAGCCCATCGTTGACAGAAACGATGCAGGTGTCGCGCAAGGCTTCATCGAGGAATCGAATGTCGATCCCATTCGCGAGATGACGCAGCTCATCGCGCTCCAGCGCCGCTTCGAATCGGTCAACAGCCTGATGTCGCGCACGAGCGAGAAAAAAGGTGACGCCATCAAATTCCTGGGTGGCCGATGAGCGGTCCGTCCCGCCTTCAGGCGCTGGCCGCTTTCGCCGCCGACGCCAAGCCTGTGGCTCGCGAGGCGGGCCGCGTCGTGGCGATCGCAGCTGGCCAATTGCGGCTGCGCGGCCTTGGCAAGAGCGTGAGCCTTGGCGAATGCCTTGTCTGCCAGACCCAGGACGGGCCGGTCCCGCTCCAGGTGGTCCGCATCGATAATGCCGACATCCGTGCAGCCCCGTTTCATGATGGTTATCGGATCAGGCGCGACGATCTGGTCCTGCGCATCCCCCCGCAGACGGGCCATCCGGCGGAAAGCTGGAAAGGCCGTGTGCTCGACGGCCTCGGCACAGCCATCGACGGTGGTTCTCTCATCCCCGATAATGCCGTGACGGAACCGCAAGCGCCATCCGCCAGGCATCAGCGTATCCTGTCCGCCTGCCGTGTCGACGAAGCATTCCGAACCGGCGTGACGGCCATCGATGTCTTCACGCCGCTTTGCTACGGTCAGCGCCTTGGCATCTTCGCCGGCTCTGGCGTCGGCAAGTCGACGCTTCTGTCGATGCTTGCCAATTCCGGCGCATTCGATGTCGTGGTGATCGGCCTGATCGGCGAGCGAACGCGTGAAGCGCGCGAATTCATGCACGAGACCTTGCAGGAAGAGGCGCGCCAGAAGGCGATTACCATCGTCGCGACCAGTGACGAAACGGCGCTGATGCGCGCCCGTGCCGCGGAACTGACGATGACGACGGCGGAATGGTATCGCGGCCAGGGCCAGCGGGTTCTGGTTCTCTTCGATTCGGTAACCCGCTATGCGCATGCCTTGCGTGAGGTCGGTATCGCGCTTGGCGAAGCACCCATCGCGCGCGGCTATCCGCCCAGCGTTTTTGCCGCTCTGCCCAAGCTGATGGAGCGCGGCGGACCGGCGCTCGACGGCAATGGCGGCTCCATCACCATGATCGCGACCGTTCTGGTCGATGGCGACGAGCACAATGAACCCATCGGCGATACGCTGCGCGGCATTCTCGACGGCCATGTCGTTCTGTCGCGCGCCATTGCGGCCGAAGGGCGTTACCCGCCCGTCGATGTCACGCAGTCGTTGTCGCGCTTGGCCCTTCGCGCATGGACGAACGAGCACCGTCTCTTCGTTTCGGAATTGCGCGCGCTGATCGCCCGATACGAGGAGACGCAGGATCTGCGCCTGCTTGGCGGGTGGCGCCCCGGCGCCGATCCTTTCCTGGACAAGGCGGTGCAGATGGTCCCGGTGATTTACGACGCCATTCGCCAGAGTCCGGGCGATACCGGACCGCTCGATCCGTTCGATCTTATAGCACGCCGCCTGAAGGCCGTTTCCACGCCCCCCACAGAGGACACTCAGCATGCTTTCTCGACAGCGAAAGGCCAAAGCGCCTCGGCGTTCGGGGCGACCTCTGCTCTCCTGGCTGGGTGACGGGCTTCTTGCGCTCAGCGGAACCGGCGTGGCCGCCGCCGCCGCTGCGCTGCCGTTCTTCGTCGCCGCACATCCAGAGCGTTTCGGACCGCCGGAACTGCAGTTTGACGGCGTGGTTATCGATCTTGCCGATGTCGGCCCGATCAAGGAGAGTTCGAGCAGTGATCTGAAACAGCGCGCCATTATCGCAACGCCCTATGATGACGTATCCGTGGGCACGGTCATCCCCTCCGATACCGCCAGGCAGTTCGTTGCTGCCAACGAAGGAAAGAGCGCGCCATTTTCGGCATTCCGCACATCCAACGCTTTCGGCGACTGGCAGCGCGACCGCGTGATTTCCGGTCGCCGGGCGCTTGCCGTGCACAATGGTCGCGCCGCAATCGTCGACGGCGGCACCGTCAGGATGATCCGAAAAGGCTCGATCCTGGCCGATGGCAAACATGTCAGTTCGGTCCGGAGCAAGCGCCGGGAAGTCATTCTGGTGTTCGAGGATGGCAGCCTCGAACGACTGCCGATCGCGCCCGATCCCATGGCAGGGACAGCGCAAGCTACGCGCAAGTAAGCCGGCCTAGGGTGCTTTTCGAAAGGAAAGCGCCATGTCCTCCCTGCCGATCTTCTCCCTGGCCTCGAAGCAAGCCGAATGGTTGACGGTCCGCCAGCAGACGGTGGCCAACAACATCGCGAACGCTCAGACGCCGGACTACAAGGCGGCCGAAGTCTCGCCCTTTCAGGCCGTTCTGGAAGAGACGCCTAGCACCCTGCGCCGTACCAGCCCGCTGCATTTGACGAGCGCCGGCAATGTTGGCGGCGTCAACGGGACCGCCGAGGTGATCCAGACCGAAAAGCCCGTTTCGATGGAGCGGGAAATCGTCGAACAGACCGAACTTCGACAGAGCTATGAGCTGAACACCTCGATCGCCAAGGCGTTTCACCGCATGATTCTCTCAGTCGCGAAGCCCTGATCATGGACCCCCTTCTTTCCTCCCTCCGCGTCTCCTCATCCGGTCTGGAAGTTCAGAGCCAGCGCCTGAAGGTCGTCTCGGAGAACATCGCCAATTCCAATTCGACCGCCTCGGTGCCGGACGAGGACCCGTTCCGCCGCAAGACGGTCAGTTTCGAATCCACCCTCGACAAGGCGACCGGCGCCGTGTCGGTCAATGTGAGCGAAATCGGTCGCGACAACAGCGAATTTCCACTGGAATTCGATCCCGGCAATCCGGCTGCCGACGAGAACGGTTTCGTCCGCCTGCCCAATGTGAACGTCCTGATCGAAATGGCCGACATGCGCGAAGCCAACCAGTCCTATGAAGCCAATCTTCAGGTCATGCGCCAGGTTCGCGAACTGGTCTCACTCACCATTGATATGATGAACGCCCGATGATCGAAAAACTCTCCGCCATCGCCGCCACACGGATCGCGCCCGCCGCCGGAGCTGGCGGCCCCGCCGCATCCTCCGCCGCCGTGGCCAGCGATTTCGCCAGCGCGCTGGCGCAGGGCGCCGGCAACGTCGCCGATCAGGTGTCGGAGGCCGACCGGGCCGCCATGTCGGCACTCTCCGGCCAGACCGGCCCGCGCGAAGTCGCCGAAGCGGTGATGACGGCGGAACAGTCCTTGCAGACGGCGATCGCGGTTCGCGACAAGCTCGTCAACGCGTTTCTCGACATCAGTCGAATGCAGATCTGAGGAGACTGAACGATGCGCGCGCTTTCCATCGCGGCGACCGGCATGACCGCCCAGCAGACCAATCTGGAAGTCATCGCCAACAATGTCGCCAACATCAACACGACGGGCTTCAAGCGGGCGCGGGCCGAGTTCACCGACCTTCTCTACCAGACGGAGCGGCTGAAAGGGTCGTCGGCGCGCGCCGATACCGGCGTCATTCCGGAAGGCGCGCATCTGGGTCTCGGCGTCAGAAGCGCCGCCATCCGCAACGTGCACGAACAGGGCACGCTGGAAAACACCGGCAATGCGCTCGACGTTGCGTTGAACGGCAAGGGCTGGTTCGTCATCACCGGCGCCAACGACGAAACGCTCTACACCCGCGCCGGCGCCTTCAACACCAATGCGGAAGGACAGATCGTCATGCCGAATGGCATGCCGCTGGCCGACACTATTACTCTGCCGCCCGAAGCCGTCGCCATCTCGATCGGCGAAGGCGGGCAGGTCTTCGCCCAGATCGACGGCCAGACCGAATTGCAGGAAGTCGGCCAGATCAGCCTTGCCAGCTTCGCCAACGAGGCCGGTCTCATCCCGCTCGGCGACAATCTCTTCCGCCAGTCCGAAGCTTCCGGCGAGCCGGTGACCGGTGTTCCGGGCGATCCCGGTTTCGGCACGGTCCGGCAGGGTTATCTGGAAAGTTCCAATGTGGACCCGGTCAAGGAAATCACCGCACTGATCGCCGCTCAGCGCGGCTATGAGATGAACTCCAAGGTGATTCAGGCTGCCGATGACATGGCTGCCACCGTCGCGAAAAATCTGAGATAGCGTGATGGCGAAAAATGCATCCAGATGGCCGGCGCGCTCCCCGATCCGGGGAGTTTTCGCCGTTCTGTTCGCGCTCGGTTTCGCCGCGCCGGTCGCGTTGCCCGCAGCGGCCGAACCGGTCGTCGTCGCAACGCGCGTCATCCATCCGGGCGAACCGCTCGACGCCAGCGTCCTGACGACCATTCACACCAAGAGCCGTGTCCTGTCCGACGCCCCCTTCGTCAGCGCTATCGCGCAAACGAACGGCAAGGTCGCCGACCGCACGATCCTTCCGCAACGTCTCATTCTCCTGTCATCGTTGCGCAAGAGATCGGCCATCGACGCCGGCGCACTCGTTCCTGTCACCTACAAGAGCGGTGCACTGACGATCCGCATGGATGCCGTGGCGCTGACGAGCGCCGCTCCAGGCCAAGCCGTCACGCTGCGCAATCGCGATACCGGCCGCCAGATCGAAGCATTGGCGCAGGCCGATGGCACGGCGGTTCTTTTGCCATGAACAGGGCGCTCGCCATTCTGCTAGCTCTGGCGCTGGTCCTCGCAGCGCCTCTTGGTGCCTCTGCCGGCGCCGATAGCGGCAAGGGCGGCTATTCCCGTCTGAAGGACGTCGCGTCGATCACGGGCTCTCGCGACAACCAGCTTTACGGCTATGGCCTTGTGGTCGGCCTGAAGGGCACGGGCGACAGCCTGCGCAACTCGCCCTTCACCGAGCAGTCCATGCGCTCCATGCTCGACAATTTGGGCATCGCGACCGAGCTTGGCCAGATGCGCTCACGCAACGTCGCCGCGGTCGTCGTCACAGCGAATTTGCCGCCATTCGTACGGCCCGGCACACGCATCGACGTAACGGTCTCCTCCCTTGGCGACGCCAGTTCGCTGCTGGGCGGCACGCTCGTTCTGACGCCGCTCAAGGGAGCCGACGCGGAAATCTATGCCGCTGCGCAGGGCCAGGTCGTGACCAGCGGCTATGCAATTGAGGGCGAGGCGGAGGAAGTCAGCCGCGGCGTGCCGACAGCAGCCCGCATTCCAAACGGCGCCATCGTCGAGCGGGCCGTGGCGGCTTCGTTCGAAGGCGATAACGACCTGACAGTCCAGCTTCGTAATCCGGATTTCACGACAGCGGTACGGCTGACCGATTCGATCAACGGTTTTGCCAGGCGGACCTGGTCCAACGCGGTTGCCAGAGAAGTGGATGCGCGCACCATCTCGCTATCGGTGCCAAGGGGTATCAGCCCGGCTCGATTCGTCGCCGCCATCGAGAATATTCCCGTAACGGTCGATCAGCCGGCGCGGGTGGTGATCGACGAGCGCACGGGCACCATCGTCATCGGCGCCGACGTCCGTATTTCGCCGGTTGCCATCAGCCAGGGCACCCTCGCCGTCGCCGTGACGGAACTGCCTCAGGTCGTACAGCCGGCCCCCTTCTCCGATGGCGTCACGGCGGTCGAACCGCGTAGCATCGTCGATGTCGAGCAGACCGACGGTCCGATCTCCATCATTAACGGCGTCAGCCTCAGCGAAATCGCCGCCGGGTTGAACCGCCTCGGCGTCAAACCGACAGACACTATCGCGATCCTCCAGGCGATCAAATCGGCCGGGGCCCTGCAGGCGGAGCTGGTATTGCAATGAGCCTGCGTTTTCCGCTTCTTCTCTCTCTGGCAATCGGCATCGCCACCGTTCCGGCTTACGCAGCCGATGGCGATGCTGAGAGCGCAAAGACCACAGGCCGACTGCCGCAGCACCTCCAGCTCAGCAAGGAAGAAGCCATCGTGTCCGATGAGGCGGCCTATTGCGACGCCATCGTCGATCAGGCTCGCGAAATGCGCTATTCCGCCCGCGAGGAAGAGCTTCAGACGATGCAGAGCGAACTGGAGCGTGGTCTGGAACTGATGGAGCGCAAGAAGACCGAGTTCGAGAAATGGGTACAGCGCCGTGAAGAGTTCGCCACCCGCGCTTCCGAAGCATTGATCGCGATTTACGAACGCATGCGGCCCGATGCCGCAGCTGAACGGCTGATGATTGTCGACCCGATGCTGGCTTCCTCCATCCTGTTGAAAATGCCGCCCGCCAAATCCGGCACCATTCTCAACGAGATGGAAGCCAAGAAGGCGGCCGGCATTACGGCGATCATGGCGGCCAGTGCCGATCGGGGGAACGGATGACCGCGAACCGGATCGTTCGCAGCATCGTCGCTGCAGCGACCGCCGGCCTTCTTCTGGCCGGCTGCTCGCAATCCTTCAAGGAGATCAACCGCCCGCCCGACATGTCGCCGGTTGGCGCGGGCATCGCTTCGACACAGCCCGTCGCGTGGAACGCCTATCCCGCCTACCAGAATCCTCCGCAGCGCGGCTACTCGCTCTGGAACAGAAAGGGCAGCGGTCTTTACGTCTCGCAGCGTGCGCTCGAGCCGGGCGACCTGCTTACCGTCCTTATCCAGATAAACGACAAGGCTTCCATATCCAATAAATCGGACCGGTCACGGACGGCGGGCCGGTCGCTGGGGCTCAACGGCAACTACGATTACGAAATCGTCAAGGATGAAACCAAAGCCGGCAACGCAACGGGCAAGGGCTCGCTCGGCACGACCTCCTCATCCGACTTCGCCGGCGGTGGCTCGACAAATCGTTCCGAGGTCATCCGCCTGTCCATGGGGGCGGTCGTGACCGAAGTGCTGCCGAACGACAATCTCGTCATTCGCGGCACGCAGGAAGTGCGCGTCAATGCCGAACTGCGCATCCTTCAGGTCGCGGGTATCGTGCGGCCCGGCGACATCGGCCCGAACAACACCATCGCCTATGAGCGCATTGCCGAGGCACGCATATCCTATGGCGGCAGGGGCCGCATCAGCGAAGTCCAGCAGCCGCCCTGGGGCCAGCAGGTCATCGACCTGATCACCCCGCTCTAGGGCAGGAGAAGAACCATGGCCGCCAAAGACAAGACGAAGAAGAACACCAAGCCGGGCATTGTCAAAACGATGATCCTGCCGGTTGTTATCATGCTGGCGGTGGGCGGAGGCGTCGGTTTCGGCGTCGGTTCGTTCGTTCTTGCGCCACGAATGGAAGCTGCGCAAGAACAGGCCGCCTCCGATGCCGACACCACGGCCGAAGCGAACGGTGCGGACACGGAGAACTATGCGACCGCCGATCAGAAAGGCGCGCTGGACGGCCTGGCGCAGGACATCGTCGATCTGGAACCGATTACGGTGAACCTCGCCGTGCCGGCAGACGTTCTGATGCGGCTTCAAATCGCGGTGGAAACCAGTTCCATCGTGAGTGAGGGCACGCTGAACGACGTCCATCAGGATATTCTCGCCTATGTCCGCCAGCTTCGGCTGGATCAGCTACGCAGTCCGAACGGCTATCTGCGGATCCGCGACGATCTGCTGCGCCGTGCGAAGGTGCGCAGCGAGGGCGGCGTCTCCAAACTCTATATCCGGACGCTGGTGTTCGAATGATACGCGCTGCTGCAATGACTGGCCTGGTCGGTGCGGCGACGCTGCTGTTCGCAGCAGCCGAACCGGCCATGGCGCAGGGGCTGCAACTGCCGGCCCTTCTGCAACCGGGAGAGGCGGCGGATGGGCAGACCGCCGGCTATATCGTCCAGCTTTTCGGACTGCTCACCGTCCTGTCTCTGGCGCCCGGCATTCTCATCTCCGTTACCAGCTTCACGCGCTTCATTGTGGTGTTCTCGATCATGCGATCGGGTTTGGGCCTACAAACGACGCCGGCAAACCTCATCCTTGTCAGTCTGGCGCTGTTCATGACCTGGTATGTGATGGATCCCGTGATCGACAAGGCGTGGAATGAGGGTCTCGGGCCGATGATGCGCAACGAGGTCGGCCAGGAGGAAGGCTTCCGGAAGACGGCCGAACCCTTCCGCCAGTTCATGCTGGCCAATGTGCGCGATACCGATCTGCGGCTCTTCGCCGATCTTTCGCCGGCGCCGGCGGCAGGGGACGATGAGGCCGAAGTGCCCGCGCAGCCGAATACGCCGTCGCCTGCACCCGGCAGCCCGCAGACCGAAGGGGATGATTCCTTGATCGGCGTCGGAGCCGGCGTTCAGCCGATCGCCGACGATGCTTCCGCAGCGTCTGCGCAGGAGGAGACGGTCGCCTACAGTATCCTAATCCCCGCCTTCATGATTTCCGAACTGCGACGCGCCTTCGAGATCGGGTTTCTCGTGGTGCTGCCGTTTCTGGTGATCGATCTGGTGGTCTCGACGATTACGATGGCCATGGGGATGATGATGCTTCCGCCGACCGTGCTATCCCTGCCGCTGAAGGTGTTGTTCTTCGTGCTGATCGATGGCTGGAACCTTCTGGTCGGCTCGATGGTGCGGTCCTTCGCTTAGCACGCTGTAATCAGCGCCCGGGAAACGCCAGCATTTACCGTTTGTTAGCGTTTCGGTTACGCTTCATTAGCCATTTTCGACGATTGTCGGTCCTGACGATTATCGCCCGGCCAGACCCGGCTTGGCGATCGGCATGATGCCCTTGATCGTCCGGCCTACTACAATTCGGCATGTCCCTGTACGGCTTACCCTAGGGACCTCTTTCAATGTCCAGTATTCATACCAATACCGCCGCGATGACGGCGCTCAAGTCGCTCCAGATGACCAATTCGGCGCTGGAATCGACGCAGAAGAACATCTCCACCGGCTACCGCGTTTCCGATGCCTCCGACAATGCGGCTTACTGGTCCATCGCCACCACCATGCGCTCGGACAACAAGGCGCTCAGCACGGTCAACGATGCGCTCGGCCTCGGCGCCGCAAAGGTTGACGTGGCCTACACCGCCATGAACTCGGCCATCGAAGTCGTCGACGACATCAAGACCAAGCTGGTTGCGGCCAGAGAGCCTGGCGTCGACAAGGAAAAGATCCAGAGCGAGATCACCGCGCTGCAGGGCCAGTTGACGGCCATTGCGGAGAGTGCCTCCTTTTCCGGAGAGAACTGGCTCACATTCACCGACACAAGCGGCACGACGAAGGAAGTCGTGGCCTCGTTCACCCGCACCGGTGCGGGCGCCGTTTCCATCGGCACCATCGCCATCGATATTTCCGACATGAAACTCTTCGGCAATGACGGCGCCGGCACGCCGGTCAATAACGGCATGCTGAACAAGGACTACACAACGGCTAACGGTGCGGGTACGCCCGTCAACGTGACCTACACCATCGCCACGCTGGACATCACGGCCACGAATGTGGACGACACGGTGATCGACGGCATGCTCTCCAACGTGGAGACCACGCTGGAGGACATGACGACGGCAGCTGCGGGCCTCGGCTCCAGCAAGAGCCGCATCGACATGCAGACCAAATTCGTCGGCAATCTGATGGATTCGATCAAGAGCGGCATCGGCAAGCTGGTCGATGCGGACATGACCGAAGAGTCGACGAAGCTTCAGGCCCTGCAGACGCAGCAGCAGCTCGGCATCCAGGCTCTGTCCATGGCCAATTCCGGCGCCCAGTCGCTTCTCTCGCTCTTCCAGTAAGGCCGGGTTGAACGAACGGAAATAAGCGATGGTCGCCGTTAGGCGGCGACCATCCGATGCAAACCTCGGCGACGAGGAGTGCGCAAGACGGCGACTATCACGTCAAACAGATGTGACCGGCATGATGCCAGGGTTGCCCCGCCTCTTCCGATTGGCATGTCCCTTTATGGCCGAACCCCAGGGACCTTTCTATGTCCAGTATTCATACCAATACCGCCGCGATGACGGCGCTGAAGTCGCTCCAGATGACCAATTCGGCACTGGAATCGACCCAGAAGAACATCTCCACCGGCTACCGCGTCTCCGACGCTTCCGACAATGCGGCTTACTGGTCCATCGCCACCACCATGCGCTCCGACAACAAGGCGCTCAGCACGGTCAACGACGCTCTCGGCCTCGGCGCCGCCAAGGTCGATGTGGCCTATACGGCGATGAACTCGGCCATCGACGTGGTCGACGACATCAAGTCGAAGCTGGTCGCCGCCAAGGAACCGGGCGTCGACAAGACCAAGATTCAAAGCGAGGTCGAAGCGCTCCAAGAGCAGCTGAAAGCCATTGCCGGTAGCGCTTCCTTCTCCAGCGAGAACTGGCTCACCAGCAATGCGTCTTCGGGCGACACCAAGGAAATCGTGTCGTCCTTTACCCGCGACAGTTCCGGCGCTGTTTCCATCGGCACGGTCGCGGTGGATATCCATTCCACCAAGCTGTTCGACACCGCCACGGTCGACCGGACCACCGCCTCGGCAACGGGCCGCGGCATTCTCGACTCCACCCTCGCCGACTACGACCATGACGGCGATGGCGGCGCAACCACGGCGGCGCTGACCTACACGGTCTCGATCTACAATCTCGACATCACCTCCGTCACCGACGACCAGCTCGACGGCATGATCGTTGGTGTTGAGAGCGCGCTCGAAGGCATCACGACGGCAGCCGCTGGCCTCGGTTCGACCAAGAGTCGGATCGACATGCAGACCAAATTTGTCGGCAACCTGATGGATTCGATCAAGAGCGGCATCGGCAAGCTGGTCGATGCGGATATGACCGAAGAATCGACACGCCTCCAGGCGCTGCAGACGCAGCAGCAGCTCGGCATCCAGGCTCTGTCCATGGCCAATTCCGGCGCTCAGTCGCTCCTCTCGCTCTTCCAGTAAGATCGCGAGAGCGGACGAGCCAGCCGCACAGCCACGCAACGGAAACGGGCCGCCCATCAGGGCGGCCCGTTTCGTTTTTCGGCATGATTGCACTGCCTTTTTATGGTTAACGCGCTGTTATCGCTCCACTTACGCTTCCTTAGAGGTTTTCGATCAGAGTATGCGGTGACGATTGTCGTCTTGGCCCTATGGCCTGGCGATTGGCATGATGCCTTCGATCGTCGCGCCCAACCGCAGCGTTCGGCATGTCCCTGTATTCGCGTTTCGTAGGGACCTTTCTTTATGTCCAGCATTCACACCAATACTGCTGCGATGACGGCGCTGAAAGCGCTCCAGATGACCAATTCGGCGCTGGAATCGACGCAGAAGAACATCTCCACCGGCTACCGTGTTTCGGATGCCTCCGATAACGCCGCCTACTGGTCCATCGCGACCACCATGCGCTCCGACAACAAGGCGCTGAGCACCGTCAACGATGCGCTCGGCCTCGGCGCCGCCAAGGTGGATGTCGCCTATACGGCGACGAAATCGGCGATTGACGTGGTCGACGAGATTAAATCGAAGCTGGTCGCGGCCAAGGAACCGGGCGTCGACAAAAGCAAGATCCAGAGCGAAGTCAAAGCCCTTCAGGAGCAGTTGAAGGCGATTGCCGACAGTGCTTCCTTCTCCGGCGAAAACTGGCTGGCCAGCAACGCGACGAGTGGCGCGACGAAAGAAATTGTTGCCTCCTTTACCCGCGACAGTTCGGGCGCGGTATCCATCGGCACCGTTTCCGTCGATGTCCATTCCTCGAAACTGTTCGACAGCGCCACGATCGACCGGACCACCGCCTCGGCAACGGGCCGCGGCATTCTCGACTCCACCCTCGCCGACTACGACCATGACGGCGATGGCGGCGCGACCACCGCAGCGTTGACCTACACGGTCTCGATCTACAATCTCGATATCACCTCCGTCACAGACGACCAGCTCGACGGCATGATCGTCGGTGTTGAAAGCGCGCTGAATAGCATGACGACGGCGGCGGCCGATCTCGGCTCCAGCAAGAGCCGCATCGACATGCAGACCAAGTTCATCGGCAATCTGATGGACTCCATCTCCAGCGGCATCGGCAAGCTGGTCGATGCGGACATGACCGAAGAGTCCACCAAGCTTCAGGCCCTGCAGACGCAGCAGCAGCTCGGCATCCAGGCTCTGTCCATGGCCAATTCCGGCTCGCAGTCGCTGCTGTCGCTCTTCCGGTAAATTCGAAGTCGCAGCACAGCACACAGCCCTACGACCACGGGTCGTCTCTTCGGAGGCGGCCCGTTTTCGTTTGGGTGAGTGGAACCCGTCTAGACACGGTTAATACCTTATTACGCAGGCACTTACGCTTCTTTAGAGTTTCGTTGGCATAGTCGCATCTGACGGTTGTCGTCCCGGTCTCGAACCTGGGCGATTGGCATGATGCCTCTGATCGTCGAGGCCGAAGCGAGCTTTCGGCATGTCCCTGTATCCGCGTATTTTAGGGACTTCCCTTTATGTCCAGTATTCATACCAATACCGCCGCGATGACGGCGCTGAAGTCGCTCCAGATGACCAATTCGGCGCTGGAATCGACCCAGAAGAACATCTCTACCGGCTACCGTGTTTCGGATGCTTCCGACAATGCGGCTTACTGGTCCATCGCCACCACCATGCGTTCCGACAACAAGGCGCTGAGCACCGTTGAAGATGCTCTCGGTCTCGGAGCCGCCAAGGTCGATGTGGCCTATACGGCGATGAACGCATCCATCGACGTCGTCGATGAAATCAAGGCCAAGCTGGTTGCCGCCAAGGAACCGGGCGTCGACAAGGACAAGGTTCAGAGCGAGATCAAGGCGCTGCAGGGTCAGCTCACTTCGATTGCCGAAAGCGCTTCCTTCTCCGGCGAGAACTGGCTGAACTTCACCGACACCGCCGGCACCACGAAGGATGTTGTCGCGTCCTTCAATCGTAACGCCAGTGGCGCCGTGTCGATTGGCACGATCTCGATCGACATTTCCGACGTGAAGCTCTTCGGCAATGACGGCGCCGGCACGCCGGTCAATAACGGCATGCTGAACAAGGACTACACCACGGCCAATGGCGCTGCGACGCCCGTAAACGTCACCTACACCATCGCCACGCTCGACATCACGGCCACGAATGTGGACGACACGGTGATCGACGGTATGCTGTCCAACGTGGAGACCACGCTGGCGGACATGACGACGGCGGCGGCCGATCTCGGCTCCAGCAAGAGCCGTATCGACATGCAGACCAAGTTCATCGGCAATCTGATGGACTCCATCTCCAGCGGCATCGGCAAGCTGGTCGATGCGGACATGACCGAAGAGTCCACCAAGCTTCAGGCTCTGCAGACGCAGCAGCAGCTCGGCATCCAGGCTCTATCCATGGCCAATTCCGGCTCGCAGTCGCTGCTGTCGCTCTTCCGGTAAATCCGAAGTCGCAGCACAGCACATAGCCCTACGACCACGGGTCGCCTCTTCGGAGGCGGCCCGTTTTCGTCTGGAACGTTAAGGTTTTGGCGACTGCTTTTTCCTTTTGTTCACCAACTCCCTCAACGGCAGGGAAACAAGTCCGTGCGAGTATCATTATGACGGAACGCTATGCGCTTCTTTTCGAAGTCCGGCATGATGCCGGAGCGTCTGTCTTGCCTTTTGATCGAGGCATGTCCCGATTGTATTGAGTACGGGCATTATTCATATGACAAGCCTCATGACAAACACGAGTGCGATGACCGCGTTGAAGTCCCTTCAGGCGACCAACAGCGCGCTCGAAGCCACTCAGAAGAACATCTCGACCGGGTTCCGCGTCTCCGATGCGTCCGATAACGCGGCCTACTGGTCCATCGCCACCACCATGCGTTCCGACAGCAAGGCGCTGGGCACCGTCACAGATGCGCTCGGCCTTGGAGCGGCCAAGCTCGACGTCGCCTATACGGGCATGAATTCCGCGATCGACGTGGTGCAGGAAATGAAGAGCAAAATCGTTGCGGCGCAGGAGCCGGGGGTCGATAAATCAAAAGTTCAGAGTGAAATCGGCGCATTGCAGCAGCAATTGCTGTCGATCGCAGACAGCGCATCCTTCTCGGGCGAGAACTGGCTGAAGGATAGCGGCACGAAGAGCCTTGTTGCGTCCTTCACGCGCGATTCGACCGGCGCGGTCTCTGTCACCTCGATCGATATCGATCTGAGCGGTGTTCAGCTCGTCGACAGCACGGCCACGCCAACGGCTGGTATTCTCGGCGCCAACGGTGCGGCCAGCAGCACCTCGGTACTTGCCATGAATGTCACGAGCGGCAATCTCGATAACCTGCTGACCGACATCGACACGGCTCTGGAAAGCATGACGACAGCCGCCGCCGATATCGGTTCGGCCAAGAACCGCGTCTCGATCCAGTCCGACTTCGTCGGTGCGTTGCAGGATTCGATCGCTCGCGGCGTCGGCAAGCTGGTCGATGCGGATATGACCGAGGAATCGACCAAGCTGCAGGCTCTGCAGACGCAGCAGCAGCTCGGCATCCAGGCTCTGTCCATGGCCAATTCCGGCTCGCAGTCGCTGCTGGCGCTGTTCCGCTAAGCGTAACCATCGCAGCACGGTTTTGAGGGGGCCTTTCGGGGCCCTCTCTCTTTTTGTCCAAGTCCACGCAAGTTTCGTCGCCTAGTCTGCCGTTCGATCAGAACAGGATGTGCGAACCGTGCCAGAACGCCTTCAGGCTCTCCTTGAAAGCCTAACCGCCATCGGCAAGGCCCGGCTTGCAACTTTCGCGACCGTCGCGGTTCTGACGACGGCGCTTATCATGGGCGGCGTCATCTTCCTGGCCCAGCCGACCTATGAAACGCTCTATGTCGGACTCGACCGCGACGATGTGAACCGGATCGGCATCGTCCTGTCGGAAGCCGGCATCGCCTACGATATGGATTCCAGCGGCAGCACCGTTCTGGTTGAGGCCGGTCAGACGGCCCGCGCCCGAATGATTCTGGCGGAGAAAGGCCTGCCCGGCAGCAACAGTTCCGGCTACGAACTGTTCGACAATCTCGGCTCGCTCGGCCTCACCTCCTTCATGCAGGAAGTCACCCGGGTTCGCGCCCTGGAAGGCGAGATCGCCCGCTCGGTCCAGTCGATCGACGGGGTCAAGGCGGCGCGCGTCCATATCGTCATGCCCGACCAGACCGGCTTCCGCGACCGCAATCGCCGTCCGACAGCGTCTGTCTTGCTGGCGTCCAACGGCTCCAACCTGGCGGCCAAGGCGGAAGGGATCCGCAAATTGGTGGCAGCAGCCATTCCCTCCCTCAACGAAGCCGACGTGACCGTGCTCGACGCATCCGGCCGTCTTCTCGCATCGGGCGATACGGGCGGCACCGAAACCGTCGGCGCGGCCTTCGATCTGAAGAACCGCATCGAAACGGATCTGTCGCGCACCATCGGCAACGCGCTTCGGCCCTATATCGGTGAGTTGAACTATCGGGTGGCGGTCCAGGCCGATCTCGATACCGACCGCCGCCAGATCGAGGAAACGATCTTCGACCCCGAAAGCAAGGTGGAACGCAGCGTTCAGATCTCTCGCTCGGAAGACCGCGCCAATGAGGCCAAGAGCAGCAACGCGACCAGTGTGGAGCAGAATATCCCGACCGAGGGCGGCGATACCGCGAGCGAGACGGGCGCGAAAAGCTCCGAAGAGCGCGAGCGCCGCGAGGAAACAACCAATTTCGAGATCAGTTCGAAGCGGATCGCCACGCTGACGAATGGCTATCGCATTCGCCGGCTGAACGTGGCGGTCCTGCTCAACCGCGAAATCCTGGAACGCGCGGCCGCGTCGGCCAACGTCACTGTCGAAGAACGTCTGGACGCCATTCGCACACTGATATCGACGGCTGCCGGAATCGAAAACGAGCGCGGTGACCGGATCGACGTGACGGCTATCGAATTCCTCCCCGCCGATGAATCACTTGCACCGCTCGGCGGCGGCTGGATGGAAGTGGTCTCGCCGCATCTTTCTACGGCGATCCGCGCCCTCGTCTTCGTCATCGTCTCGATCATGGTGCTGCTGCTTGGCGTTCGTCCGCTCCTCAACTCGCTCGAACTGTTGCCAAACAAAGCTGCGGGCAAGGAAAAGCCGGCTCTGAAGGGGGGCGAAGCGGGCGAATTGTCCCTCCTGCCCGACCTCAATGCACAGGACGACGATAACGACGCCTTTGCGCAACTGGATGGGCCGAGCGACTTTTCCAACACCAACGACTTCTCCGGTTCCGACGGCGACTTCGCGCTCGACAATGATTTTTCACCCGCGGCGGGCTTCCAGATGGCGGACACGCCGGAAATGCTCGCCGAGATCGAGCTGCGCCAGCGCATGGCGGACGTTGGCGACGATCCCCGCGCGCGGGTTCTGGCCATGCTGGAGATCGACAGGGACCGGACATTGCAGCTCCTGCGGCGCTGGGTTCGCGACGACATGAAAGCGCATGAAAAGAGTAAGGCGGCATGACCCGTTTTCGATCACCGTCCGGCTCCAAGGTCGCATTGGCCAATGCCGATGACTTCGAACCGTTCGGCCAGGCTTTACCGTCCGCCGATTTCGAACCACTTGGCGCGGACGATACGCTTGTCGCTCTGGCAAAACCGGCGGCACTTGCGACCGATCCGCTTTCCGAGAAGGTCGACCAGGAACCCGAAGCGGTTGCTGACGCCGTTCGTGAAAGCGCGCAAGGGGGCGGCGATCTGGCCGACCTGCCGACATTGCCCGGCGACACGGCCATCGAGGATCCCTTCGGCGAAACCGTCCATGCAGGTTTGAGCGAATTGCCCACGCTTGCGGATGATGGTGGCGACGACCCATTCGGATCGGGCGGGCTGCCAGACCTGGAGGGTTTGCCATCGCTGGGCGACGAACTGCAATCGCTTGATCCGGTCGATGGCGGCGAAGGCGAGACAAGAGCCGATCCGTTCGGCGAAGAGCCGGGCGCAGAACTGCCGGACCTGCCGTCGTTGGACGACAGCGCAACGGACGCCGATCCGTTCGCATCTGTTGGCGACACAGCCTTTTCGGACCCGTTTGGCGAGACCGCTACGAGCACCGAACTGCCGTCTCTGGATGATCCCCTTGCCGTAGCATCGCCCGACGATCCCTTCGCGCCGTCGCAGACGGACGAAGACGTGACCGCCTTCGAAACGGCTCTGCAGGAGGAACAGCCTCCCGCACACCCCATTGCGGGCGACAGCCTCGGCGATGCGGCCCAGGCGCTGTCCGACCTTTCATCCGACCCCCTTGGCGGAGAAGCCGCATCGCTCGGCGCACCCGGCGATCTCGACAATCTGCGCCATGCAGCGGAAAGCGCTGCCGAAGCGATCGGCGATGAATTAACCGCCGAAACCCAAATGGGCGCAGTCGACGTAGCGCCACTGGCCGAAACGGCCTCTACCGGCCTGGCTGTCGACGAGGCCGGGCAGACGGCGGCAATCGCCCAGTCGCTTGTCGACGAGATGAAGCAATCGCTGGATGCGTTGGGCGAACGGCTCATGGCGGACATCGGCGATAGCGTGGCCGCCATTCTGGAACCGCTCGTCTCGCGCATGGCAATTGATCGCGCGATCGAAGCGTTCGGTCAGGACATCGCCGAAAGCCTTTCCGGAGAATCCACGGACACGGTCTTCCACGCCGAAGTGCCCCAGAACCTTCTGGAACCCGTTCGGAACATGATAGAAGAACAGGGCCTGCCAGTCGAAGTGAAAGCTGGACGGCATGCCGCACTTCTGCTGCATCTTGAGAACACGAGCCGCGCCATCGACCTGCCGCGTCTCAAAGACCATTGCGAGGCCCTATGACCGCCAGCGGCAATGGGGACATCATCATCGTCAGGCGTCCGAGCGAAGACCATGACGACCATCATGGCGGCGCCTGGAAGATCGCGTTCGCCGATTTCATGACCGCCATGATGGCGCTTTTTCTGGTGCTATGGCTCATCAATGCGGCCAACGAGGAGACCAAGCAGTCGGTCGCCAGCTACTTCAACCCGGTCAAGCTGGTCGATGACCGACGCACCGTGAAGGGTATGAGCAAGAGCGAGAGCGCCGAACCGAGCGAAGACGCCGAGGAATCCGGGAAGAAGGAATCGAACTCGGACAAGACCCAGTCCGAGCAATACGACCACAGTCAGCCTGCCAAAAACGAGACCCAGGACACCTCCTACTTCGCCAATCCGACGCAATTGCTGGAGAGCCTTGCCGCCGAAGAACGCGCCTTGTTGACGGCGCGCGGGGAAATGATCGCCGATCCCGGCGTGGAAAAGACGGCGGAATTTGCCGATCCATTCGCGCCAAATTTCTGGCAGCCGCTTCGGGTGGTCGCGTCTGATGGAGACCCGGAGGCGCGCGTCGTGGAAAAGGGCGCTCGGGACGGTGAAATGGGCGTAAGCGAAGGTTCCGAAGCCGACGCGTCAGCCACTGACGAAACACCTCGGAGTGACGTGGAGGGAGCGGAACCCGCCGAGACCGGCGACAACGAACGTTCGGAAATGATGGTCGAAACGGCTCGCATGCAGGGCGATGACGAAAGGGCGGATATTGCCGATGCCGAGACGACCCAGAGCCCTGCCGAGCGTCTGGAAACCGTGCTGCGGGAGGCGGTCGCCGAAGAAGCCGACCCATCCGGCAAGATCGCCGACGCACTGTCGGTTACCAAAGTGCCGGAAGGACTCAGAATCTCTCTGACCGACAATCTCCCCGACCAGATGTTCCAGGTCGGCTCGGCTGTGCCGTCCGGACCCGTTGTGCTGGCGCTCGAAGCAGTTGGCCGCGAATTGCAGAACCGGCCGGGCAACATCCTCATCAACGGCCACACCGACTCGCGGCCGATGCGCAGGAAGGGCGACGACAATTGGCGCCTGTCCACCGACCGGGCCCGTAGCGTCTACTTCATGCTGCTGCGCGGCGGTCTGGACGATAGTCGCGTCACCCAGATCGCGGGCTTTGCGGACCGCAAGCCCATGGTGCCGGAAGATGGGCTCGATCCGCGCAACCGGCGCATCGAAATCCTGCTGGAAGCGCCATGATCCGCAAAGGGCTTCGCAAAACAGGATTTTCCTTACTGGCGGCAGGCCTGTGTGTCGGCGCCCCGGCGTCCGCCGTGCAGGACAGTTCCATCGGTCACGAGATGTCGACGCCCGCCGAAGACAGCCTTCGCGTCGCTCGAAAGAAGGGCCGCCTGACCGTGTTTCAGGAAACCCGATTCGACACGCCCATCCGCCTTGCCAGCGAAGCGAAAACCGTGATCGTACCCGATCAGCCTTTGCCGCCGAAGATCGGTGAAGCTCTACCGCCGATCATCCCCTCCCCGGCTCCGTCGGAGCCGTGGATCCGTAAGGCGGAAGAGGCAACACCCGAACCGGAAGGCGATGCGCCCAAGGAGACGGTATCGACGGCGAACATGCAGTTCGACGCTTTCATCATCGGCTTGTTCGAGTTTCAGGACGCCATCATCGCCGGCGACACCAGTGCGCTCGCCCTTCAGGGCAAGGTCCTTCACCGCCTGCAGATCAATCTGCTGAGCGAACGCAAGCTTTTTCAGAACGAAGACGCGCCGGTCGAGCCGCTGATGATTTTCGCTCTTTCCGGCGGTGATGCGCGCGTCTCGGTCGATCTGCTTGAACGCGTGCCGCCCGAGCATCCACTGCATGATCTGAGCCGTTCGGTCATCGGCTACCTCAAGGGCAATCCAAATTCTGCGCCGGACCTGTTCCGGCACGACCCGACGGAACACGCCTTTCCGCTTGGCGCCCTGCTGGCCCTCTCCACCGGCACCGCCAATGCGCGCGTCGATAGTGATGTGGCCCGCCGCTCGCTCGAGATGGCTGCGATACTGGGGACCGGCACGCTGGTCGAAGAAGTCGCGCTGCGTCGCCTCCTGGACATTCATGCAGAGGCGCAGGACGGCGAAGCCTTCTTCGCGGCTGCCGAGAGCTATGGCCTGCGCTTTCCCAAATCGATCTTTCTGAACGAGTTCGCCCGACGTCTGTCGGTCACGCTGACGCAGAACGACTGGGTGCCGCCACGGGGCCTTGCGGCCATACTGGAGCGGTTGAGCCCGCAGCAATCAAGTGTCGTCGCCCGCGAAATCGCGCGTGGCGCGGCAATCAGGGGCAATCACGAACTGGCCCTGATGGCGGTTGGCTGGTTGCGACAGTTCGGCCCCGGCCAGGCCGACGATCAGCTTTACGAGGCTATGGCGCAATTGGCGGCTCGAAATGTCGAGCAGGCGCAACAGATCGACGAAGCCATATCGATGGATGCGCTCGCCAGCCGCGACCGCCTGCTTTTGTCGAGCATGCGCCGCGCGCTCGCGCACATTGAAGGCGTGGAGCCGCCACTGGCGCAGATTGCTCCTGTAACCGGACGAGATCAAGCTGCCGGACCGGTTCTGAAAGCCCAATTGCAGCCCGATCACCGCATGAAATTAAGCAGCCTTGCCACTGCACAGGTAAATCCTGTTTCGACCGCTATGGAATCCGAACCGGTTCTCGATCCGGAACTGGTTGCGTTGCGCAGCCGCTTGAGTGCGACGCTGGACGCTATTGAGAAATTGAGCGAACAATGATCACGGTTTCCCCCCTTGCCCCACTCGGCGGCCCGCTTACGCAACAGGCTGGCAATACGCCAAGCGGCCCTAGCCGCGCCACGGGTCGACAGGCTGAGGGCGAGGCCTTCGGGCGCCTTTTGAATGAAGACCATCGACGGAAAGACGAGGGGCCGGCTACCGGACACGGCGCAAGTGACGAAGTCGATCCGCAAATCTCATCGCCTCTTTTGGCTGGCCGGCTTCAGCAGACGTTGACCTCGGACGATCGCGGCATACCCGGCCGGCATGGCGAGACGCGTATAAAGGGCGGGAGCGACAAATCTCTGTCCGATACCGCCGAAGCAAACGAACAGGCGGACAATCTCGCTATTGCGGGGACGGGCCAGCAATCACTGCCGCAAACGGCAGCCGTTTCGGTACATCCGAACGATGAGTTGGGGCTGGAGACCGGCTTGGCTAACCCGGAGCCTCGCCGCGCCGGCACTGAAATAACGCCGAAGGAACCGCATCGAAACCGCGTGCTCGACACCGCCAATATGCCGACTGGTCCGGCACGAGGAGACGGCGCGAATACCGGTCAGACCAAACTGGCGAACGGCGTTGTGGCACCGGAGCTGCCGGTCCGAACCGAAGCCGAGGGATTGCAGGATCGAAGCGCGGTGCAAGCACCGTCACCCCAGAGCGATCCGGCCATTGCCAGCCTTGAGAAAGCCCGGACGCCCCGCAGCGAAGCCATCGGTCTACAGCGAACCGAAAAGACGAGGAGCGAGCGTGGCAGCGAGGCGGAAACGGCAGCCCAGCCGAAAAACGCGCCGCCTGCCGCAAACGCCGCACAGGCCGCGCCAATCGCTGCCGCGGGTACCGCAGCCATTTCGCCGAGCATGGCGGCCGCCGGTCTCGATCAGGCCGCTAACAGCTTGAGCCACGCCATCAGTCAGCAATTGACGGTTTCGCAGATCCAGGAATTCAACGGCGGGGCGACGAAAGTTCTGAAGCTGCAGCTTCAACCGGCCCATCTGGGCAAGATCGAGATCGTCCTGACGGACAATAAGGGTCGCCTCAGCGTTCAGATCCAGACCGGTTCGCTGGATGCCCAGAGCACTCTGACACGCGAGAAAGCCTCGCTGCGGACCGCTCTCGACGAAGCCAATCTGACAGTTGAAGCGCTATCGATCGAAGCGCCGAAGGACCGGCGCGCATCGATCGCCAGCCTCGCGCAAGCCGATTCGTCGATCAATCAGGCCCAACAGGGTGCAGGGGAGCGTTTCGATGGGCATCGATCGAGCGGCCAGGCCGATGACAACCGATCGCGACAACCGTCTTCCGGTTTCGCAGAGGCTGGCGAAGCTGGCTCTGACGATCGTAGTGATGGCGGTTCTGCCGGTGGCCGCGCCCCAGCCGGCCTTCGCATCTGAGTTCGACCGGCGTCAGATCGTGTCCCGGACCACACCCAATCTCTGCGAAAAGGAAATGATCGCCGCGTCGGCCCGCTCGGGCGTGCCTCTTGGCGTCCTTTACGCGGTGGGCCTGACGGAGAGCGGCGCGAAATCGGGCATGCAACCTTACGCTTTGAATGTCGCAGGACGGACGGTTCGGCCCTCGAGTCTCGATGCGGCTATGGCGACGGTCCAGCGTGAGCGCCGGCAGGGTGTCCGGCTCATCGATGTCGGCTGTATGCAGATCAACCTGCATTATCACAGGCAGGCATTCGCCAGCCTCAGAGACATGTTCGATCCAGCGAAAAACGTCGCCTACGCCGCCGGATTTCTCAAGCGGCTGCACCGTCAGCACGGCACATGGTCGATGGCTGTGGCCCGATATCACGCCGGCGCAAACAACGATGCGGCCCAAAAACGGTATGTCTGTTCGGTCATTCGCCGGATGATCCGGACCGGATTTGGTGAGATGACCCCACGCGCGGCCGCTTTCTGCCGATAGGCAAGAAAGGCAAAGAGAATCGGAATCAATCACTTAGGGTGATTCGTTTTTGGTAAGATCAGTCAACTGTTAGATTTCGCAGTTGTCTGCGATTCGGCCAACTGTCAACCATGAAGAGGTAATCATTAACTGTTTGATTCGAGGGGAAACAGGATGATTGTCGTTATAGATGACAGAGAAATGGTTACGGAAGGGTATAAAGGCCTCTTCCGTCGTGAAGGTTTTTGTTGCGTGGGGTTCAAAGCCGAAGAATTCAGCATCTGGGCAAGCGGGGCCACGGATGAAGAACTCTCAGGCGTCGAAGCCGTTCTTGTTGCGGAGAACAATTCTGATTGTATAGACGCCGAACTGGCCAAGAAGATCGGTAAATCTCCGCGCCTGGCACTGGCGGACAATGGCAATCTGGAAACAACGTTGCGGCTCTTCAGCCGTGGTTTCGATGATGTCGTGAAAAAACCGGTGCATGTTCGCGAAATATTGGCCCGGATCAGTGCGGTGCGGCACCGGGGCTATATCGCCGACAACAACAACATCCAACCCGGGTTGAGAATTCATCTCGACGGACGGGATCCGGAAATCGACGGGATACCGCTAAAGCTTCCCCGTCGCGAGCAACGCATTCTGGAATATTTGGCATCCGTCAACGGGCGCCGCGTCAGCCGCGCACAGATCTTCACCGCCACCTACGGTATTCTCGAAGAAGGCGTCGAAGAGACGGTTGTCGAAAGTCATATCTCCAAGCTGCGCAAGAAACTCCGCGTCAAGTTGGGCTACGATCCCGTCGATAGCAAGCGCTATCTAGGCTATCGGCTGGTTCTTCAACAGGAGAATGAGCCGGTGGACGCGGACGAAGCGGTGGCGGTCGAAACGCCAGCCAGCGCTAAATTCTCGCGGGAAACGCTGGAAGCCTGAGGCCTCGCGCCTGGCATTCCGGCACTAGGCAGCCTCGCGCAAGCTTGGCTTCCTACTCTCTCAGAGCAGCTATCCGAGGGGATTGACGATGAGCATTTTCGGCACGATGCAGACCAGTATCTCTGGCATGAACGCGCAGTCGACCAGGCTGTCCAGCGTGGCCGATAATATCTCCAATTCCGATACGCCCGGTTATAAGCGGCAGGGCGTCAACTTCGCCACGCTGGTAACGGGCGCCGGCAACACGTCAGGCGGCGTCATTACCAGCAGCACCATCGAAATCGAGGCGCAGGGAGTTCCGACGAAGACATCCTCATCGTCGAACCTCGCCATTCTTGGCGATGGCTTCTTTCTGGTCAGTGATGGCACGAATAACGGCTTCATGACCCGTGCGGGTGCATTCGAGAAGGATGACGAAGGCTACCTCACCAACCCGAACGGCTTTCGTCTGCAGGGTTACAGCATGGCGGGCGGCGTCACACCGGTGCCGAACGGCCTGTCCGGCCTGGTGGATATTCAGATCAGCACGGAGCCGCTGCCGCCGGTAGCATCGACGGTCGGCACGTTCAAGGCGACCCTGGATTCCCAGGCCAATATCGAAACGGCTGCGGTCGCGGCCAACACCTTGCCGTCCGATAACGTCGCCAGCGCCAAATTTACCGGCAAGACGTCAATGGTGGCCTATGAAAGCCTCGGCAATGAGGTGCGGCTGGACGTATACGTCACCCGCACCGCGTCGGACACATGGGAAGTGACCGTTTACAACCAGGCAGACGCAAATTCCGCACTCGAGGCCTTTCCATATGGCAATGCCGCTCTTGGAACAACGAGCCTTCAGTTCAACACCGCGACGGGCGACCTGACAGCCGGCTCGCCGACCAGCCTGACCGTTCCCGTGCCCAATGGCTCCAGCCTCCAGGTCGACCTCTCCGGAATGAAGCTCGGCGGACAGTTCACGGTTCAGAATGCTGGGGTGAACGGCAATCCGTCTTCCAGCGCCATCGGCACGGAGATCAGCGATGAGGGCGTTGTCCGCGTCGCCTATGAAGATGGGTCCTACAGGGACCTCTTCATGGTCGCGCTGGCCGACGTTCCGAGCCCGACCAATCTGACGCCCGTCACCGGCACCATGTTCACCCAGAGCGCCGATTCCGGCGACATCAATGTGGGCTACGCCGGCTCGGACGGCTTCGGCAAGATCATATCCTCGTCCCTGGAACAGTCCAATGTCGATATTGCCGAGGAGCTGACGGAAATGATCCAGGCGCAACGTAGCTACACCGCCAATTCCAAGGTCTTCCAAACGGGATCGGAAATCATGGACGTGGTCGTCAATTTGAAACGCTGACATCGAAGGAGCCCATGACGGGCCTCCCGGTGCTGACCGGAGCGTAGAATGTCTCTCACCGCCGCATTGATGAACGCACATGCTTCGATCTTCGATGTGTCACGGCGCGTGAGTACCGTCGCATCGAACATCACCCATGCTGACGATCCGAACTATGTGCGGCGCATCGCGGTCAACAACGTCGCCAACTCCAACAATGCCTACGCCACGCAGCGCGCAGCCGCGCCGCAGATGGAGCTGATGCGTCGCGAATCGATGACCAGTTCGTCCGGCGCCGAACTGACAGCCGAAAAGATGGAGCAGCTGTCGCGCCTGCTCGGCAATGCCGAAGGCACGACATCGGGTCTTATGAAGGGGTTGCAATCGAGCATGGAGCTCTATGCCGCCTCGCCGGCGGATACCGCTCTGGCCGAATCGGTCGTCGGCAAGGCCGAGCAGCTCTCCACGACAATCCGCAGCAATGCGAAATCGCTGCACGGCTTCGCCCATGTAGTTGGCTCGGAGATTGGCGACGAAGCAGCGAAGCTGCAGCAATTGCTCTCCGATTTCGCCAACGTCAACAAGACGATCGTCAGCGGACAGACCATTGGACAGGACGTGTCCGACGCGCTGGACCAGCGCAGCCGCATCCTCAACGAAATGTCCGCCATCGTACCGGTTTCGCAGATCGACCGCGAAAACGGCGACATGATGCTGCTGACCGGCAATGGCGTGACCCTTTTCGACAAGGTCCCGCGCGATGTCACCGCCGTGATCGATTCGGCCGATTCCTCCCGCAATGCCGTTTATATCGATGGAATTGCGATGCGCGTTCCCGCCGATGGTGAGAGCGCGGCAGCGAATGGACGTCTTTCGGCTCTGCTCAATATGAGCCAGCAGACCATTCCCACCGCGCTGCGCGAACTGGACGAGATGGCGCGCGGCCTGATCGTGACATTCGGTGAAAGCGACCCATCCGCCGCACTGCCGGATATGGCCGGGCTCTTCACATGGAACGGCGGCCCCGACATTTCGGCCATCGCATCGCATGTGCCGTCCATGGCGTTGTCGCTCTCAGTCAATCCTGCTTTTCTGTCCAGCCAGGGTGGCTCGGCGGCAGCGCTGCGCGATGGCGGCGCCAACGGCGCAAGCTATTTGGCCAACACCAATGGTTACGCCTCCTACTCGGATCGGCTGGAAGCCGTAGTGTCCGCCTTCGATACGCCCTTCGCCTTCGACGCCGCTGCCGCCGGCGGTCCGACACGAAGCCTGATGGACTTCGCCCTTTCCACCGAGTCGAACATGGAGACCGCCCGCGTTGCGGCTGCCGACACCGCCCTTCGCGCCAGCGCATTGACCACGAGCCTGACCGAACGGTTTTCCAATACGGTCAATGTGAATCTCGACGAGGAAATCGCTCTTCTTGTCGATTTGCAGAACTCTTATGAAGCCTCCTCGCGCATCGTCTCGGTGGTCGACGAGATGCTGGCCCAGCTCTTTCAGGCGACGGGATAAGCGATGAGAGTCTCCGGCGCATCGACATACTCCCTGGCCAATTCGCTTCGAACCACGCTGATCAATACGCAGGCGAAGATCGAAAAGGCGAATGTTGAGGCCGTTACCGGCAAGGCCGCCGACGCCGCCGAGAAGCTCGGCGCGACCGTGCACCGTTATCGCTATCTGATGCGGCAGTCGGAGCGGCTGGACAGCATCTCCACGGCCAATTCGCTGACCGTTGGCCGGCTCAGCGCGTCCCAGGCGGCGCTCGGCAGTTTCGCCAGCACCACGCAGGCTCTGTCCGCCGCAGCCCATATCGAGGGAATAGGCGCCGTAAGTTCCGGCAATATGAAGGACTATCTGACCCAGCTTACCTCGCTGGCCAACACGTCCCAGCAAGGCGTTCATGTCTTCGCCGGCATCAACACCGATGTCACGCCCATTCCGGACTACGAAACGAGCCAGTTGGCTGCCGATGTCGAAGCCGCCTTCACCGCCAGGTTCGGCTTCGGAACCACCGATCCGTCCGTCTCGACGGTCAGCGCGGCCGACATGACGAACTTTCTTCAGAACGATGCATTGCCGCTTTTCACCGGTGCTGGCTGGAGCGGTCTGTCGCGAGCGACGAATGAAGGCATCCAGTCGCGCATTCTACCGACCGAGATCACCCCGACGAGCGTCGGGACGAACGAAAACGCTTTCCGCCTCGCCTTTGCGGCAGCAGGGCTCGGCGCCACCTTCCTGAACTTGAACGTTGACGAGGGCGTGGGCGATGCGATCCGCGGCTTCGTTCACCGGACCGCGGCCAACGCCACCGCTGAGACCACGCTCCTTCAGGGCGAGATCGGGCGGATGGAAGAACGCCTGAAGAATGCGCAGGACCGGCTGTCGCAGCAATCGTCGCTGATGAAGGAATTCGCCGATGAGATGGTCGCCGTCGACCCATACGAAGCGGCGACCAGGCTGAAAAATCTGATCCAGCAATTGGAGACGTCTTACACGCTGACGGGGCGGGTGCAGAACCTGTCGCTGCTCAAATACATCTGAGCAATGGGGCCGTCCACGACAGAGGGAAACTAAGCCAATGTATATGGCGAACTACATCGACCAGCAGGAAGAATCCCTCAGCGACGCACGGGGTCGCGAGCGGGAACTGATGACGCAGTCCATCGACCTTCTCGCCCAGGCCAAGGAAAAAGGCGCGAACTCCATCGAGGCCATTCGCGCCATCCATTTCAGCAGTCGCCTCTGGATGACGCTGATGGAGGATCTTGCCGACAACGAGAATGTGTTGCCGGAGCAGCTGCGCGCCAACCTGATCTCGATCGGCATCTGGGTATTGAAAACGCTCGATGCGATCCGCCAGGGCCGAAGCGACAATTTCACCGGCGTGATCGAAATCACGGGAATAATTCGGGATGGTCTGAAATGAATGGATTCAAGATTTCGCTCAAGGCGAACGAAAAGATCTACATCAACGGCGCGATCATCCGCTTCGACCGTAAAACGTCGATGGAAATTCTGAACGATGTCGACTTCCTTCTAGAGAACCACATTCTCCAGGCGGAGGATGCGACCACACCGCTCAAACAACTCTATTTCGTGGTCCAGCTCATGCTGATGACGCCGAGCGATATCGATGCGTCGATGACGGTGTACCGGCAATTGCTGCCCTCCCTCCTTTCTGCATTCGAGAACGAGAAGGTTGTTTCCGACCTGAAGGTCATCGATCAGCAGGTTCATGAGAAACGCTACTTCGAAGCGATGCGGGGCATCCGCCAGCTCTTTCCGATCGAAACGGCGATCCTCGATCCGATGTCACGCATCAAGGCCGAGCTTACGAAAGATCCGGTTCCTCCCCTGCAGCGGGCGGTGGGCTGATCATGGACCCGGTTTCCGCCACGCAAGGCAGCACCACGAGCGCGCCGAAGAAGACCGCCGCAGCGCAGAACACCGTCGATTACGACATGTTCCTGAAGCTCCTCGTCACCCAGATGAAAAACCAGGACCCGACCAATCCGGCCGATTCCATGGATTATGTGGCTCAGCTCGCCAATTTCTCCAATGTCGAGCAGGGCGTGCAGATGAATGCGAAGCTCGATCAGATGCTGGCCATGTCGTCGCTCTCCGAGGCCGGCTCGCTGATCGGCCGCACGATAACCAATAGCGAAGGGGTGGGCGGTACCGTCTCCCAGGTTCGGATCGATGCGTCCGGCCCGGTGGCCATTCTGGCGGATGGCAAGGAGATTGCCGTCAGCACCGGAACGGTCATTTCCTGATGAACGCGACCGACGCGCTCGATCTGTCGCAACTGGCGCTGTGGACGGTTATCAGCCTGTCGGCCCCCGCCGTCGTGCCGGCCATGTTCGCTGGGCTCGCCATCGCTCTCTTCCAGGCGTTGACCCAGATTCAGGAAGTCACCCTGACCTTCGTTCCGAAAATTCTCGTGGCGCTCTTTTCGCTCGTCCTGTTTTCAGGCTTTATCGGCGCCAGCCTCGTCACCTTTTCCGAACAGGTTTACGACAAGGTCGAGAACGGCTTCCTCTGAGCAATAGGCCACAAGCCCGTCGGGCATCTGGCAAAAGATGCCTGCCTCCCGCAAAAGAGTAGGCTACGCCGCCCGTGCCACGCCGGTGGCGGTGGAACCGCTGACGGTCTCGACCTCGAACCGGTGAAGCATCGCGGCCAGCCTGCGCGCCTGATCGACGAGCTTCTGGTTGGCGTCCTTGCCTTCCTCGGCCATCTGCGCGTTCTGCATCGTCAGCTGATCCAGATCCTTCGCGGACGTCTGAATGTCGGTCACCGTGCGCGAATGCTCCACGGTCGCGCTGGCAAGCGAAGCGACGATCTGATCGACGACGCCGGCCTTCTCGACGATGGCCTGAAGGGATTCGCCGGTCCGGTCGACCAGCTCGACACCTTTGCGAACCTGAGATTTGGACGTCTCCAGCAGCGTCTTGATACCGTTGGATTCCTTGGCGGAGCGTTGTGCCAGTTCGCGCACCTCCTGCGCCACCACCGCAAAACCGCGTCCGGCATCCCCTGCCCGCGCCGCTTCGACGCCGGCATTCAGCGCCAGGAGATTGGTCTGAAACGCAAGCTCTTCGATGACAGCGACGACCTGATTGATCTGCGAGGAGAAATCGTCGATCGCCTTCATCGCCGCTATGGTGTCCTGCACGATCTCCGCTGAATTACGCGCCTGGGCCATCGTTTCGTCTATGGCGTGATTGGCCTTGGCCGCGCCTTCCGACGTTGCCTGCAAACCCTCACCGATCTGCGTTAGCGAAGCGACGGTCTGCTGCAGATTGGCCGCTTGCTGCCCCGTCCGCTCTGACAGATTGGCGGAGGCGGAAAGCAGGTCGGTGCAGCTTTCATCGATCTGAGTGGTGTTTTCGATGACGGAACTGATCGTCTGACGAAGATGCGAAACCGCGTAATTGAAGTTTTCGCGCAACGGTTCGTATTGCGATGGGAACGGCGTCGTCAGTTCAGCAGCCAGATCGCCATCCGCAAGGCCGCGCAGGGCTTCGCCGATCTCGGTGACGATAGCTGTCTGGGCCTGCCGTGCTTCGTCCTGTTCGAGGCGCTTGTTTTCCTGTTCGGTCCCGTCCTGAAGGGTTTCCACCACCGCGACGATGGCCCCGCTTTCATCCATGATCGGACAGGCTTCGATCAGAAGGTAATGCCGCCCGCCCGTGGGCAGATCGCACCAGTTTTCGGCGCGCAGGTCCGGACCGCTCATCTGCCGCGACTGCGCCGCGTAGAGATTGGCGACGAGTTCGGGGTTTCTGCCGAAGGCGAGATCGGCAAGGCAGGGCCGTTCTTCCTTGTAGAAGCCCTTCCAGTGCTCCGTCGTACCGACCACGTCGCCCGCCGCGATTCCGGTCAGTTTCTCGCAGGCCTGATTCCAGAGCACCACCCGACCGTCCGCATCGAGAACGAAAGTCGGCACGGCCATCCGTTGGAGCGCGGCAAGCGCAAGATGATCCGGTTTCGATCCGCTTTCATTTTCGCGTGATCGGAAGAAACGTTTGGCCATCGGACAAGACCCCTTGAGAAAACTGCCGCAACTTTAAGCCGACATGCTTAACAGCGAACTAATTCCTAACGGCGGTCTCATTCAGTTCGCCTCCATCGCAGAAGGCGGGATCGATCAGGTCGCCTGAGGACGGGTTCGGTGGATTGGACAGGCGGTCCGCCCGCCTTTATTGAGCGAAGCCAAATTATGGAGAACCGTGCATGGCCGACGCCGCGACCGACGATTTCCTTTCGCTGCACCGGCATGGTTTTGTGCGGGCCGGCGCCAGCACGCCAAGAGTGCGGACGGCCGATATCGCCTTCAACCGCGATGCGATCCTCGCAGAGGCGCGCCGCGCCCATGAGGCTGCGCTCGACCTGTTGGTCTATCCGGAACTGTGCCTCTCTTCCTACGCGCTGGACGATCTGCACATGCAGGCTGCCCTGCTCGACGCGGTCGAAAGCGCGGTGGCCGATATCGTGGAAGCAAGCGCCGGATTGACGCCGATTCTCACTATCGGCGCACCGCTGCGGCACAATAGCCGCCTCTATAATTGCGCCCTCGTCATCGCCCATGGCCGCCTCCTTGGCGTCGTGCCGAAAAGCTATCTGCCGAACTATCGCGAATTCTATGAAAAGCGCTGGTTCGCTCACGGTCGCAATATTCGCGGCCTCACCATCGACGTGGCAGGCATGCAGGCGCCATTCGGTGTCGATCTCATTTTCGCCGCCGAGAACCTCCCGAACTTCAAGCTTTTCGTCGAAATCTGCGAGGATTACTGGGCCGCGATTCCGCCTTCATCCGAGGGCGCGTTGGCCGGCGCCACCGTCATCGCCAACCTGTCGGCCTCCAACATCACCATCGGCAAGTCCGACGAACGCCACATGCTGGCGCGCTCGCAATCGTCGCGCACGGCCTCCGCCTATATCTACTCCGCCGCCGGCCATGGAGAGAGTACGACCGATGTCGCCTGGGACGGCCAGGGCATGATCTACGAACTCGGCGATCTTCTGGCCGAGTCGGAACGTTTCACCCTGGAGCCGGATCTCTGCATCGCCGATATCGATTGCGAGCGGATCGTTGGCGACCGCATTCGCCTGCAGACCTTCAACGATGCGGCGGAAGCCGCCGGCCGGCCGGAAGACCGGTTCCGCACGATTGCCTTCCACCACGAGATGGCGGCAGGCGATCTCGGGCTGATCCGCCCGATCCGGCGCTTTCCCTTCGTCCCGAACCGCCAGCACAGGCTGGATGAGGATTGTTTCGAAGCCTTCAACATCCAGGTCGATGCGCTGATGCGGCGCATTCAGGCAACCGGCGCCAAATCGCTCATCATCGGCATCTCCGGCGGGCTTGATTCCACTCATGCGCTGATTGTCGCGGCGAAGGCCTGCGACCGGCTCGGCCTGCCGCGCATCACCATTCGCGGATACACCCTGCCGGGCTTCGGCACGAGCGACCATACGAAATCCAATGCCTGGAAGCTGATGGATGCGCTCGGCATCACCGCCGAAGAGATCGACATCAAGCCGGCCGCCCGCCTGATGCTGGACGATATCGGCCATCCCTTCGCCGATGGCGAGCCGACCTATGACGTGACCTTCGAGAACGTACAGGCGGGCTTGCGCACCGATTACCTGTTCCGGCTCGCCGGCCATCATGGCGGCTTCGTTGTCGGCACGGGCGATCTGTCGGAACTGGCGCTCGGCTGGTGTACCTATGGCGTCGGCGACCAGATGAGCCATTACTCCGTCAATGCCGGTGTGCCGAAGACGCTGATCCAGTATCTGATCCGTTGGGCGACCCGCACCGACCAGTTCGACCGGCAGACCGACGCCGTGCTGGAAGCGATCCTTGCCACCGAGATCTCGCCCGAACTGGTGCCGGCGGGCGAAGATGGCGCGATTCAAAGCACCGAAGAGATCATCGGGCCATACGAACTGAACGATTTCTTCCTGCACCACATCATGCGCTTCGGCCAGCGCCCGTCCAAGGTGGCGTTCCTCGCCTGGCACGCCTGGCGTGATCTCGATCATGGCGTCTGGCCGGCGGGGTTTCCCGAAGCGCAGAAGAACGCCTACGATCTGCAGACCATCCGCAAATGGCTGGAGAATTTTCTGCGGCGTTTCTTCCAGTTCAGCCAGTTCAAGCGCTCGGCCATGCCGAACGGGCCGAAGGTCTCGTCCGGCGGTGCGCTCAGCCCGCGCGGCGACTGGCGCGCGCCATCCGACGCCGTCGCCGATGTCTGGCTCGAGGAACTGCGCGCCAATGTGCCGCAGGGCGATGATGTGCCAAACTGACAAGCCGCCCCTATACAAGTTATTTAGAATTTTCCGGTATTTTAAATCGATCCGCTCTCAATGGGTCATTCACGATGTCCACGCTCAGAACCAGTCTAAATCGCCTTGCCGTCGGCCTGCGTCGCTGGACTGTTTCCCGTTCGATCTCGTACCATCCCGAGCAGCATTACATGCGCGGCCCAGGTCCGGCATGCCGCAGACGGCTGTCGCAGCAGCTTCAGGCCTGACGCCAGCCTGCCATTTATAACCGAACATTCTCTGGCAACCCGTCGGACGCACCGCCCGACCGGCGCGCACGGAACGCCTTGCGCGTCGGCTCGATAAGGCAGAGACCGGCAATGAGCAGATAGGGCGTATAGAACCGCGTCTCATACATCGGTGCGATGAGGAATTTTGCCGGTATCGCCCCGATCGCTGCGACGATGAGTGTCAGAACGCGCCGATCCATCGTTCGACAGCTCGGCGCGATGAAAGCGAGCGCCAGCAATTGCAGGCTCAGCACCGCCCACCAGCTCTCCGTCACCAGGCTGCGGACCGCTCCCTTGATAAGGGCTCCCATATAGATCGCCGGTGAAAAGGCCGGCTCGAACCCTTCGACGCTTGCCACCATCTCCACATTGGAAAACCAGAAATGGACCCACCAGCCGGGATGATCGGCAAAATGAGAAATGGCGAAATAGGAAGGGACAGCAAGGCCGAGCAGAGCCACCAGTGGCCTCCATGCCGTGCGCAGCCCGGCAGCCGCCAGCATCAGCAGCCCGGCGAAGACCAAATGGTCGGGCCGCGCCAGAATAGCGAGAAGGAGCGGCACAACCGCGATCCAGCCTGCACCGCGCATCCAAAGAAGAGCCCCGCCAAGCAGAAACGCCGCCGAGAAGAGATCCGGCGTCACATACTGCCCGAGATAACCGAGATCGCACAGAGCCAGCAGAGGCACGATGATGAAACCGTCCGCCCCGCGCGCCGACGGCCAGACCCATAGAAGACAGACCAGCCCGACCGCTAGAACGGACACCGTGCTGATCAGCCGCAGCGCGTCGACCGGCTGCATGAAATCCGACAGAAGCGACGCCAGTTCGACGTAAAGCAGCTTGATTCGGTAGAACGGCAGAACCGACGCAAACGCATCCGCATCCGCATATTGGGCGACACGATAGGGCCGGTCGGCCGTCAGTTCGATGAACTCACCCTCACTGACGCGGGCCTGGACCGCCGCCCAGCTCGCCGCGTGCAATTGGCTGGCAGATGAGGCCTCGCCCTCGATGGCGACCGCCGTATAGGCCACCATGTCCCATTGAGCGCGGGGGTAGAACCACGAGACGGCAGCAAGGACGAGAACATAGATGACGACGGCCAGGCGTACGCCATATTGGCCGAAGCGGGAGTTTTGATCGATGGTGGATCGTCGGAGCATGAATGTCGTCGGTCGATGATCCGGCGCCGGAAACCGGCGGCCGCGATGGGATTAATGTCTCACAGCCTATGTGACAAACCCGAACATCCCGTTACGTCCGGCAGGTAGATATGGCGGAGAGGGGGGGATTCGAACCCCCGATACCCGTGAAGGTATGCCGCATTTCGAGTGCGGTGCATTCGACCACTCTGCCACCTCTCCGCAGCGACCGGCTCCCGTGCGAACCGGCGATCGAACGCGCACTGCATAATCACGCCACGCCGGCTTCACAAGCCCAAATGATGCAAATTCTCCTCCATCCTGCGGGCTAAAGCTTGACCTCGCGCCGACAATTCACTAGTGCAACGCCAGCCTGCGGGAGTGTCATACTCCGGCGGGTTTTTCCGTTCGCTATGGTCGCGGCGGAACCAAACGCCGCTTCGCGCGGCCAAGACTGACAAAAAGACGGGCGGTGCGAGGTCTCCAGGATCAGGCTGCCAGACCCGGACACGCAAGGAATGAAGAGAATGTTCGCAGTTATCAAGACGGGCGGGAAGCAGTATCGCGTCGCCGCCGACGACCAGATCACCATTGAGCGCCTGGCGGGCGATGTTGGCGATTCCATCACCTTCGATCATGTTCTGATGATCGGCGATGGCGACGATATCAAGATCGGCGCGCCGCTTCTGGAAGGTCTGACGGTCTCCGGCGAGATCGTCGATCAGCATCGCGGCAAGAAGGTGATCAGCTTCAAGAAGCGTCGCCGCCAGAATTCGCGCCGCAAGCGCGGCCATCGCCAGCTTCTGTCGACCGTCCGCATCACCGAGATCGCGGGCGACAATGACGGCGCCAAGAAGCCGGCCAAGAAGGCTGCTCCGAAGAAGGCCGAAGCGCCTGCGAAACCCGTCGAAGAGAAGAGCGCCGCTGCCAAGCCGGCAAAGGCGGCCGCCCCGTCGGATAGCGCCGACGATCTGAAGAAGCTCAAGGGGATTGGCCCGAAGGCCGCCGAACAGCTTAACGATGCAGGCATCGCCACATACGCCGATCTGGCCGCGCTGAGCGACGAGCGGATCGAGGAGTTGGACGCCAACATGCCGTTCTCGGCCGCCCAGTTGAAGGACTGGCGCGAACAGGCTGCCGCCCTCGCCGGCTAAGACCGGTTTGAACGGAGGCGGTTTCGCCTCCATATTGGATCGCATTATTCGCGCCATGGGCGCATCAGGAGAACAACGATGGCACATAAGAAAGCAGGCGGCTCATCCCGTAACGGTCGCGATTCCGCCGGTCGCCGTCTCGGCGTCAAGAAATTCGGTGGCGAAAAGGTCATTCCGGGCAACATCATCATCCGTCAGCGCGGCACCAAGTGGCACCCCGGCGACAATGTCGGCCTCGGCAAGGATCACACGATCTTCGCGCTGGTCGAAGGCAATGTCTCCTTCCGTACCCGCGCCGGTGGCAAGGTGTATGTCTCGGTGGACGCACTGCAGCAGGCCGCCGAGTAAGTAGGATCGGACATTTATGATGAGACCCGGCTGTCCTTCCGGCAGCCGGGTCTTTTCTTTGCGGTCGGCGTACTTAGCCCCGCCTGCGACGGCGGCGGCGGCGGGTGGCGATACGGTAGATAATGACGCCGGCCACGATGACCAGCACGACGCCGGCCACGACGGCGCACACCACATTCGACAGTGAACAGGTGACGATCAGCCAGATCGACCAACTGCCTTCCCTGCCGTCCCCCCTCAGCGAAAATTCGCGGATGCGCTCGCTGTTGCGGTCGATGAGATCGCGCATATGGCGCAGCGCCTCGACAAACGCTTCGTCGCGATCCGCCTCTCGCGCAATATGTTTGGCAAGAGCGTCGTGATCGATGGCCGCGGCCAGGTCCACCATTTCGCCGGCATTGGCGATAATGCCTTCCGGATTGGCGCGAAGATCCATGAAGCTGGCGAATTCGTCGGCGATTTCGTAATCGTCCAGCGTCTGGATGGCTTGCATAAGCAGAAAAGCCGTGATCGCCGTATGGGTCCGGTTGACGCCCTCGAGCGGATCGATCTTCAGGCCGGACAGTGAGTCGTCGATCTCGTGCAGTCCATTCACCATGGCGCCGACGGGCGCATGGCTCGCCCGTGGCGCGGTTCCTTCCAGCATGGGTTCGAAATAGGGGTCGATTGCGTCTAGAACCCGCTCGATCGCATCCTCGTCGGGCCGGGAGACCGGGGCGGTCAAACGTGTCATCATGGCGTCTTGGAAGTCGAAATCTTCTTTTTCGAGCACGGCGTCATCCTCCTTGGTTGGGAACAAGAGAATTATAGGAATAGGTTCACACGAACCAGTCGCGGGCCGTTCACAAAGGGTCAAACCATACCGGTGCAATCGTGATGCCAATTGAAGGAACAGAAAGGCGGGATGCGGCAAGGCCGGTAGCAAAATCGCTTGGCGTTCTTCTGCTGGCGATCGCTCTGAATGGCGGCGTGCCGACGCATGGTCTCTCGGCGGACCGGTCCTTCGATCTTTTCGCCTTCTTCGACGGAGAAGCTCGGTCGGAAGGAACCGTCGATCCGCTGGTCGGAAGTCGCGACATGTTTACCGCCCGTTTCGAGGGCCGTGTCGAAAACGGACGGCTTCGCCTGGTCGAGACATTCACCTTTACCCATGGCGAGTTCGACCAGATCTGGGAGTTGAACCGCGATGGTGCTTCGATCGCCGGCACCGTCCGGACCGAAGACGACAATGGCGTCCTTTCCGGTCCCGTGCCGGTCAGCGGCCAGTTATGGCCCGACGGCGCGCTGCTCGCCTATGATGGCTATGCGCCGGGCGGCGGCGACACCGTCTTCGCCTTCACCCATCGCATGACGGCGCAGCCGGACGGCACGGTTCGCAACGATGTGACCCTCGCCAAATGGCTGCTGCCGCTCGCCCGCTCGATGGTGACATTCTTCCCCGCCGGGCGCTGAACCGGCACTCGCCACCTCGCCCCTTTTCGGCTAGGAAGCCGCTTTCTCCAACGCGCGATCCGGCGCAGAGACCGTTGACGTCATGAAATTTCTCGATCAAGCCCGCATCTCGATCAAATCCGGCCCCGGCGGCGCAGGCGCCGTCTCCTTCCGCCGCGAGAAATATATCGAGTTCGGCGGCCCCGATGGCGGCGATGGCGGCAAGGGCGGCGATGTCTGGGCCGAGGCGGTCGACAATCTCAACACGCTGATCGATTATCGCTACCAGCAGCATTTCAAGGCCGAGATCGGCATGCATGGCATGGGTCGCAACCGCACTGGCCGCCACGGCAAGGATGTGGTGCTGAAAGTGCCGGTCGGCACGCAGATCTTCGAAGAAGACAACGAGACCCTGATCGCCGATCTGACCGAGCCGGGCCAGCGCGTCCGGCTGGCCAGGGGCGGCAATGGCGGCTTCGGCAACGCCCATTTCAAGAGTTCGACCAATCAGGCCCCCCGCCATGCCAATCCTGGGCAGGATGCCGTGGAGCGCACGATCTGGCTGCGCCTGAAGCTGATCGCCGACGCCGGGCTGGTCGGCCTGCCGAATGCCGGCAAGAGCACGTTTCTTGCAACGGTCACGCGCGCGAAACCCAAGATCGCCGATTACCCCTTCACCACGCTGACGCCCAATCTCGGCGTCGCGCGGATCGACAATCGCGAATTCGTGATCGCCGATATTCCCGGCCTGATCGAGGGCGCGCATGAGGGCGTCGGCATCGGCGACCGCTTCCTCGGCCATGTCGAGCGCACCCGCGTCCTGCTGCATCTGGTCTCCGCGCAGGAAGAGGATGTGGCAACCGCCTACAAAACCGTACGCGGCGAGATCGAGGCCTATGAACACGGGCTTGCCGACAAGCCGGAGATCCTTGCCCTCAGCCAGACCGACACGGTCGATGAAGAGACCCTTGCCGAAAAGGCGGAAGCGCTGGCCGCAGTGGCCGGTCGCCAGCCCATCCAGATCTCCTCGGCCACCAACCACAATCTCGATACGGTCCAACGCGCCTTGATGGACGAGATCGTCGGCCAGCGGGAGCGGGATAACCCACCCGACAAGGACGACCGCTGGGAGAAGGCGGCCGTTCCCGATAGCGGCGTCGCGGAAAGCTGACCACGATGTCGGAGCGTGGCATCGATCTTTCCCGCTGGCGGCGGATCACGATCAAGGTCGGTTCGGCGTTGCTGGTCGACCGGCAGAGCGGACTGCGCGGCGAGTGGCTGGCGGCTCTTTGCAACGACATTGCCGATCTTCGTCAGGGCGGAACCGAAATTCTGGTCGTTTCTTCCGGCGCGATCGCTCTTGGTCGGACACTTCTCGGCCTGCCGAACGGATCGCTGAAGCTGGAGGAAAATCAGGCTTCCGCCGCAATGGGCCAGATCGCCCTTTCCTCGGCCTGGTCGAATGCGCTCGCCGCCCATGACATCCGCGCCGGGCAGATCCTCATCACCCTGTCCGATACCGAAGCCCGCCGCCGTTATCTGAACGCCCGCGCCACCATCGGCACCCTCCTCAAACATGGCGCCGTGCCGGTCATCAATGAGAACGACACGGTGGCGACGGAAGAAATCCGCTATGGCGACAATGACCGACTCGCCGCGCGCGTCGCCACCATGGTCGGCTCCGATCTTCTGATCCTGCTGTCCGATATTGACGGTCTTTATACCGCGCCGCCGGCCACCGATCCGAATGCCGAACTCATTGCCAGCGTACCGCGCATCACGCCGCAGATCGAAGCCATGGCGGGCGATGCCGGCTCGGAACTGTCGCGCGGCGGCATGCGCACCAAGATCGAGGCGGGCAAGATCGCGACCGGCGCGGGCTGCGCCATGATCATCGCCTCCGGCAAGGAACTGTCGCCGATTGCCGCCATTGCGAACGGCACACGGCTTACTTTGTTCGAGACCACCGGTTCCGCAAAAGCCCGGAAAGGGTGGATTGCCGGATCGATCGACTGCACCGGCCAACTCTATATCGATGAAGGCGCCGAGAAGGCTTTGCATTCCGGCAAGAGCCTCCTTCCGGCGGGCATCCGCCGTGTGGAGGGTGCGTTCCGACGCGGCGATCCCGTCTCCATTCATCGCAATGAGGGCGGCGTGCCGATCGCACGCGGCCTCGCCGCCTACGATAGCGGCGATGCGGCGCTGATCGCTGGACGCCGCAATGCCGAGATCGAAGCCATTCTCAACCAGCCGCCCAGAAGCGCGATGGTCCACCGCGACGATCTGGTGCTGTTGTAGCACAGGCCGCATGGTCGATAATCGGGTTGCCCGCCCCGCCCATGGTCTCTAAAACCCTGTCTTCATGCCGAATGGCGGCGATTGGCCGTTTCGGCGAGGCAATGGGACAGGGCAAGGACGGTATCATGCTCGACCGCGTGGACGATAATGGCTCCGAAATCCGTACGCTGATGGCCGGCATCGGCCTTCGTGCACGCGCTGCCTCAGCGCCGCTGTCCATCGCGACGACACAGGCGAAGAACGCTGCCCTGAACGCCATGGCATCGCAGGTCGAGACGGCGCGCGAAGCCATTCTTCTGGCCAATGCCAAGGACATGGAAGCGGGCCGCGCGCGCAGCTTCACCGCCGCGGTTCTCGACAGGCTGACGCTGGACGAGGGCCGGATCGCGGCGATTGCGGACAGCATTCGCGCCATTGCCGGCCTGCCCGATCCGGTCGGCGAGGTGATGACCGAATGGGATCGCCCGAACGGCCTTCATATCGAGCGGGTTCGCACACCGCTTGGCGTTGTCGGCGTCATCTATGAAAGCCGGCCCAACGTGACCGCCGATGCCGGCGCGCTGTGCCTGAAAAGCGGCAATGCCGTGATCCTGCGCGGCGGCTCGGACAGCGTCCATTCCTCCCGCGCGATCCACGCCGCGCTCGTCGAGGGGCTGCGCGAAGCGGGCCTGCCGGACGATGCGATCCAGCTGGTTCCGACGACCGACCGCGCCGCCGTGGGCGAATTGCTCACCGGTCTCAGCGGAGCGGTGGACGTGATCGTGCCGCGCGGCGGCAAGAGCCTCGTCGCACGGGTCGAGGCCGATGCGCGCGTGCCGGTCTTCGCCCATCTGGAAGGGCTCTGCCACATCTATGTCGACAAATCGGCCGAGCTCGATATGGCGGTCGAGATCGTCGCCAATGCCAAGATGCGCCGCACCGGCATTTGCGGCGCGCTTGAAACGCTCCTCATCGACCGCACGGCGCTCGATACCCATCTGATCCCCATTCTCAACCGCCTTGCCGAACGCGGCTGCGAAATCCGTGGGGACGAAGCCGTTTGCGCGGCATGGCCACAGGCGAAGGTGGCGGAAGACGCGGACTGGGCGACCGAATATCTCGACGCGATTGTTTCGGTCGCCGTGGTCGACGGCATTTCCGGCGCGATTCAGCATATCAATCGCTGGTCGTCCCGCCATACCGAAGCGATCGTCGCCGAGGACGACGATGCGGTAGGCCGGTTCTTTGCCGAGATCGACAGCGCCATTCTGCTGCATAACGCCTCGACGCAATTCGCCGATGGCGGCGAGTTTGGCATGGGCGCGGAAATCGGCATCGCGACCGGCAAGATGCATGCGCGCGGTCCCGTTGGGCTCGAACAGCTTTGCTCGTTCAAATACCGCGTTCGCGGCACCGGCCAGACCCGGCCCTGACGCGAACGCCCGTGAACCGGAACAGCCCGTCATGCGCCTGATCGGAACGGCCCGCGACCGCCCGCCGGTCGATCTGACTGGCGTGCATCCAAACTATCTTAAGATGCCCAAAGCGCCGTCCGGTCTGGCCATCGGCCTGTTCGGCGGCTCGTTCAATCCGCCGCATGGGGGCCATGCCCTGGCAGCCGACACGGCCATGCGGCGGCTGAAACTGGACCGGCTCTGGTGGATGGTGACGCCCGGCAATCCGCTGAAGCAGCGCAACGAGTTGGCCCCGCTGGCCGAGCGAATCGCACAGTCCGAGGAAACGGCCGCCAATCCCCGCATCGATGTCACCGCCTTCGAAGCGGTGACCGGTGCGGGCTTCACGGCCGATACGCTCGCGCATATCCGGCGCCGCAACCCGACCGTACACTTCGTCTGGATCATGGGGGCCGACAGCCTTGCCGGCTTTCATCGCTGGCAACGCTGGCGCGAAATCGCCGAGACCTATCCCATCGCCATTATCGACCGGCCGGGCTCCACCCTCGCCTTCCTGTCGTCCCGCATGGCCAAGACCTTCGATCATGCGCGGATCGACGAGGACGACGCCGCACTCCTCCCCCGGCTCGATCCGCCGGCCTGGACCTTCATCCACGGCCCCCGCTCGGCGCTGTCGTCGACGGAGATCCGGGAATCGCGGTCGACAGCGGATCAGTAGGGCGTGCCGTCCTTTTGGGTGAAGGCCCAGCCATCGGGCGTCATCGCCGCTTTCAGATCGTCTTCGGGATAGCTGCCTTCGTCGCCCGCCATCCGGTCGCCGATCTCCAAATAGGTAACGGGCGCATCCGTGCGGTTGATCAGATGGTGGGCAGCGCCATTGGCCGCGAAGCCGGCGCAGTCGCCCGGCGACAGCGCCCATTCGCCTTCATCGGTCCGCAAGGTCGGGTGGCCCTCCAGAATGTAGACGAACTCGTCCTGCTTCGAATGGCGATGCAGCAGCGCCGATTCGGTCCCCGGCTTCAACGTTGTGAGATTGACGCCGAAATTCGTCAGCCCGAACAGGTCGCCGAGCGGCCGCTTGATCCGGCCTTCGACACGCTTGGCGAAAGGCGGCGGATAGTTCGATGGCTTCACACGGGTTGGCTGCGCTTTGGCATGAACAAATGCGACTTTTGCATCCTTCGGCACAGATGATCTCCCGTCCGCAAAACACTACGGTTTCTACTGTTGTGAATATGTAACCGCAACAGAGCACAGACCGGCTTTAACATTTCAACGCCTTGAAATTGTCATCCGGCGCTGCCAACTTCAGATTCGTGCCGCCTCCCGAAGGCGACGGCAGCAACAGAAAGGAACGACGCTGGCACAGCACGCACAGGCCCTCGCGGCCAATACATCGACCGATCGCAAGGCGGAGCCGAGACGCACGAACGACCCGGCCCATAGCAACGCCGAACGGACGCTGAACACGGTCCTCACATCCCTGGACGATTCCAAGGCAGAGGACATTCTCTCCATCGACATTCAGGGCAAATCCAGCCTTGGCGACTTCATGGTGATCGCTTCCGGGCGTTCGCACCGTCACGTCGCTGCCATTGCCGAGCACCTCAAACAGGCGCTCAAGGATAATGGTCTGGGCGTTGCCCGCGTCGAAGGCGATGGTTCGGCTGACTGGATCCTCATCGATCAGGGTGACATCATCATCCATATCTTCCGCCCGGAAGTCCGGGAATTCTACAATCTGGAGAAGATGTGGCAGTTGCCCGACCTGGAGGACGGCACCGTTCATTGAACGGACGGCGCCGGCCCTGTAAGGCGGGCGTATGCGAATCGTGATCCATGCCGTGGGCCGGATGAAGGCCGGTCCCGAAGCCGATCTGTGCGATCGTTACATCGATCGCTTCCGGCGCGCCGGCAGCCAGCTCGGTCTGCAATTCGGTGGCATTATCGAACCTGCCGAAAGCCGCGCCTCGTCGCCCGCGCAAAGGAAGCGCGAGGAGGCGGACAGGCTGCTTTCCTACCTGGACGGCGGCGCACGACTGATCCTGCTCGACGAAGACGGTCGCAGTCTTTCTTCCACGACATTTGCGGATGCGCTGGCGCGCCACCGCGACCAAGGCGACGGCTTACTGGTCCTTGCGATTGGTGGGCCGGACGGTCATGACCGGTCTCTCCGGGCGCATGCCGATCTCGTCATGTCGTTCGGCACAGCGACGTTTCCGCACCAGATCGTGCGCATTCTCCTGGCCGAACAGCTCTATCGGGCGACGACCATTCTCAGCGGACATCCCTATCACCGGGCCTGACCGGTTTCTGCTGCGCGCGGCAGGTAAGCCTGCCGCAATGCCAGCGTCATATTGTCTCCACGGTTATTGCCTAGAGGGTCGGCTCATCGGAGGGGACGCCGATATGGTTAAGCGAAACTTAACGACCGTAGCGATAGGGTAGCGGCATGATTGCGCGCCGCTCGTTCTTTCTGCGTGTTCTGTCGGCTGGCTCCATTCTGGCGGCGGTCTGCATCACCGCGCCCATGGCCGCCGAAGAAAAGAATGCGCCAGCCAGCAACGAGGCAAAGGGGTTCGAACCCGACTACACCACGGCCCGGAAGATCGCACTTCGCCGCGACGTCAAGCGCAGCGAGTATGAATCGCTGGCCCGCCGGCTTGCCGAAAGCACTGCCCGCCGAGCAACGCTCGCCGCCGAAATCGCGGCGCTCGGCAATGATGCGCGTGCCATCGGCGCCGCGCTGATCGACGCCGCCAAGGCCGAGCGCAAGCTGACCGAAGACATTGCCGACATCGAAACACGTCTGACGGGACTGCGCGAACGCCAGTCGGGTATCAGAACGTCTCTGGTCACGCGGCGCGCCCTTCTCGCCGAAGTGCTGGCCTCGCTGCAGCGCATGGGGCTCAATCCGCCGCCGGCTCTGCTCGTTACCCCGGACGATGCGCTGTCGGCTGTCCGCAGCGCCATTCTGCTCGGCGCGGTGGTGCCCGAACTGCGTCAGGAGAACACTGCCCTGCTTCGCGACCTGTCCGATCTGCGAAACGTGACGGCACGGATCACCGATCAAAGGCACGAACTGTCTCAGGCGAAGCAGGAGCAGGCGGCCGAACGGGATCGCCTGTCGCTTCTTCTCGATGCCAAGAATGCCGCCCGCCAGAAAAGCCAGGCGCAGATCGATGCCGAACAGGACCGCGCGTCGAAACTGGCCGAGGAGGCGTCCAGCCTTGCCGAACTGATCCAGTCTCTGGAAGAGGAGCGCCAGCAAGCCGAGGAAGCGGCCCGCACGGAGGCGCAGCGACGCGCCGATGAGGCTGCCGAGGCCGCGCGTATCGCCGCGCTCGAGGCCGAACGCAAGCGCACCGAGGAGGCGATGGCCAAGGCAAAGGCCGCCCAGGAACTCGCCGATCGCCTCGCCCGGCTTCGCGATCCCGACGAAAAGGATGTCGATCATAGACTTTCGGCTAGTCTGCCCTTCTCTGCCCGGAAAGGCCAGCTGATCCTTCCGGTAGCCGGACAGTTCGATAGCCGCTATGGCGATACCGATGAAACGGGCGAGAAACGGCTTGGCGACACCGTTCGGTCACAATCAGGCTCCATCGTAACGGCTCCTGCAGGGGGTACGGTGCTGTTTGCAGGGCGGTTTCGGAGTTTCGGCCAGACGATCATTCTGGATGCGGGTGAAGGCTATTCGATTGTGATGGGCGGCATGCACGCGATCAATGTGACGCGCGGCCAGTCCGTGCTCGCAGGAGAACCGGTCGGCGAGATGGGCGAAACGCGACTGGCGGCATTGGCTCCGCTGGAGGATGCGCTTTCGGAGCCGGCTCTTTACGTTGAGTTCTGGAAAGATAAAAAGCCAGTGAACCCGGCCGCATGGTGGTCGGAACGCAGTTTTGGAAGGACGAATAATGATTCGTAAGCTCTCGCTGCTCTGTGCAGGCGCCCTGATGGGTGCAACGGCCATGACCGTCGTGACCAATGGCCTGGACCTTCAGGCCAGAGCCGCCAGCAGCGAGACCTATCGGCAGCTTGCTATTTTCGGTGATGTGCTGGAACGGGTGCGCGGTCAGTATGTGACCGAGCCGGACGAAAAGGAACTGATCCAGAGCGCCATCAAGGGCATGCTCGCCTCCCTCGATCCGCATTCGGCCTATCTCGATCCGGACGAAGCCTCTGACATGAATGTCCAGACCCGCGGCGAGTTCGGCGGCCTTGGCATCGAAGTCACCATGGAAGACGACCTCGTCAAGGTCATCGCGCCGATGGATGGTACACCCGCCATGGAAGCGGGCGTTCTGGCTGGCGACCTGATCGCCAAGATCGATGGCGAGGAAGTGCGCGGCCTGACCCTTTCGGAAGCCGTCGAGAGGATGCGGGGCGCCCGTGGCGAGCCGATCCTTCTGACCATCCTGCGCGAGGGCGCCACCGCCCCGATGGAAATCGAAGTCATCCGCGACATCATCAAGGTGCAGGCCGTCAAGGTGCGCGCCGAAGGCGATGTCGGCTACCTCAAGATCACGTCCTTTACGGAGAAGACCTTTGCGGACCTCGAGAAGGGGTTCAAGAAGATCAAGAAGGAAATCCCGGAAGACGAGCTGAAGGGCTACGTGCTCGATCTGCGTCTCAATCCGGGCGGCGTGCTGACCCAGGCCATTGCCGTGTCCGACGCATTCCTCGATCGCGGCAAGATCCTCTCAACGCGGGGTCGCGACGACCGTGAATATAAGCGCTATGATGCGACGCCCGGCGATCTGGCCGAAGGCAAGCCACTAATCGTGCTGATCAATGGCGGCTCGGCCTCCGCTTCCGAAATCGTGGCCGGCGCCCTGCAGGATATGCGGCGCGCGACCGTGCTCGGTACCCGGTCTTTCGGCAAGGGCTCCGTTCAGACAGTCCTGCCCATGGCGGAGAACGGCGCGCTGAAGCTGACGACCGCGCTCTATTATCTGCCGTCCGACGCATCGATCCAAGGCAAGGGCATCACGCCTGACATTCGCGTCACCCAGCCGCTGCCGGACGATATGAAGGGCCGCGAGGCCGATCTGAAGCGCAGCGAATCCTCGCTCCGTGGTCACATTACGGGCGATCTGGAAGATGAAGAGGGCTCCGGCTCTTCTGCCTATGTGCCACGCGAAGCCGAAGACGATCTGCAATTGCAGGCAGCGCTTCGCCTGATGCGCGGCGAAGACAAGGACTCGGCCTTTCCGCCATCGCAGGACCGCGCGGATGCGGGTTCAACCAAGTAATTAGGCCGTTCACGGCGGCGGATCGAGAGGTCCGCCGCTTCGTCTTTCCGTTGTCCGGATTCGACTGCCCCTCATGAGCCCGCCGAATCAGACAGATGCGACAGCGCGCCCCATAGACCGGCCGCTCGGTCTCGACCGACCGCCGGCCAAACCGAAATCGCCCCGGCGCTTCCGCCTGTTCGGCCATGGTGGGCCCGCTTTTCTGGCTCTCCTTCTACTCGCCGGTTCGATCTGGACCGCCAGCCATCGCGACCCGCTTCGATCACTGCCGGCAACGGCGGATGCGGAGATCGAGATGGACACGGCTGGCGCTGAGACCCCGCCCGCCGAGACACTTCCCGCAGCAGACGTCAGCGACAGGCCGGCAGGGCCGACCGTGAGTTCCCCGGGCCAACGCATCGACAATGGCTCCGGCCCTGCCATCATCCGCGTCGCGCCCGACGAAACATCCCTTCCCGATCTGCCGGATGGCGCCAATCCTGCCGAAACGGGCGGCGCAATCATCGTACGCGATGCCGCCTCGTTGTCCGCCCCCATGCGCCTGTCGGGTCAACCCAAACCCGCCTTGGTGGAGCCGTCGCCCGCGGGCCTCCTTCCGAAGATCGGGCCCGATGGCGAGCGCCCTTTCGACGCCTACCGCAGACCGGCCGAAGCGATCGATGGTCCGGCCATCGCGCTCATTATGGGCGGGCTGGGCCTTTCGCAGACGGGCACCCAGCATGCCATCAGAACCCTGCCGGGACCGGTTACATTCGCCTTTGCGCCGACCGGCAACAGCCTGTCGCGATGGCAGCAGGACGCCCGGGCCGGCGGCCATGAACTGCTGTTGCAACTGCCGATGGAGCCCTTTGGCTATCCCAGCACCAATCCGGGCCCCGGTACGCTGCTGGCCGATGCCGAGCCGGACGAAACCCTGATTCTGACGCGCAAGGCGTTGGCCAGCATGACCAACTATGCCGGAATCATCAATTATATGGGCGGCCGCTTTTTGACGGAAAATGCGGCGCTCCAGCCGGTCATGAAAGAGATTGCCGGGCGTGGGCTGATGTTCGTTGACGACGGTACGGCTCCCGCATCCCAAGCGGGCCGACTGGCTGCCAGGGAAGGCGCTCCCTTCGTCATGGCCGGCGATCCGGTGGATGCCATTCGCAAGCCCGAAATGATCCGCCGCGCGCTCGCTGCGCTCGAAGCGAGAGCGAAAGAGGGCGGGCCTGTCATTGCCACCGCTTCGGCGTTCCGCGTTACGGTGGACGAATTGGCGCGCTGGATGGATGCGGCCGAGGCCCGTGGCATCCGCTTCGTACCGGTCAGCGCGCTGGCCCAGGACAATCGCTAACCGAAAGACCATCATGGCGAACCCAATAGCCGAAGACCTCCCCTACCGCCCATGCGTCGGGATCATGGTGCTGAACCGGCACGGACTGGTCTGGACCGGTCATCGCAAGCCGAAGCCCGATGCCGAAGAACAGGGGTCGGCCCGCTTGTGGCAGATGCCGCAGGGCGGCATCGACAAGGGCGAGGACGCGGAAGGCGCGGCGCGGCGTGAGCTATACGAGGAAACCGGCATCCGCACCGTCAAACTGCTTGCCGAGACACCGGACTGGCTGACCTACGATCTGCCAGACCATCTGATCGGCAAGGCGCTCAAGGGCAAATATCGGGGCCAGAAGCAGCGCTGGTTCGCCTACCGTTTCGAGGGCGATGAAGACGAGATTGCCATCGACCCGCCGCCGGACGGCCATGAAGCCGAGTTCGACGCCTGGGCGTGGAAGCCGATGAATGACCTGCCGGAGCTGATCGTGCCGTTCAAACGGCCCCTTTATAAAGAGGTCGTCGCCGCGTTCCACCATCTGGCAGGTTAGCGTTCTACCCCTGCCGCTCGACAATCAGCCTGGCGACATCGACCAATTCGTCGCCAGCCATATCGGAGGGCTCCATAACGGACGGATAGTGCTGGCCCCGTTGAACGAAAGCGGTCTGCATTCCGGCGCGTTTGGCGCCATTCAGGTCCCAAGCGTGGCAAGCGATCATGCAATGGGCGGCAGGCGCAGCGCCGGTCGCCTCGAAGGCCAGACGATAAACGCTTTCATGCGGCTTGAAGCGGCCCACGGCCTCGACACTGAGAATGTCCGAAACATGGGTGTCCAGATCGGCGCTCTCGAGCAGGGATCTCGTTCGTTCCGCCGGGCCGTTCGAAAGCGCCACGATGCGGATACCGGAATCGCGCAGCATATCGAAACATTCGCCGGCACCGGTTTGCGCCGGCATTTGCGCGAATGCGCCTAGGACCGCATCCCTTTCAGCCTGATTAGCGCCAACGCGGCGAACGGCCAGCAACTCATCGAGTGCGTCCGCGAGAATATCGGGAAAGGGTTTTGCCCGATGCGTGACGTCGAGCGCGAAGGCGTCGCGCAGACCGAAGGCGAACCAGGTTTCCAGATCGCGCCCGTCCAGCCCGCATGTCGTGATGGCGCGACGCACCGGCTCCAGCGAAAAAACCGTCTCGATAATGTCGAAGACGGCAACGTCTATTGGCTCTGACATCGGCGTGCTCCCTGTCCGCGGACAAAGAAGTAGAGCGGCGAAGCCCGAGGTCAGCCCAAAAGAAAACGGACCCTTTGAGGGTCCGTCATTCAATACGTTCAACGGCCGTCTCTGCGGGTCAGGCCGGCAGGATCTGCTCGTTCAGCGTGGTCAGCGAGCCGAGAACTTCTTCCAGTTCGCTACGCTCGTCATCGTCCGATGTCTCTTTCAGACGGGTCTGCGCCTCTTCGATCCGGGAGGTCAGAAGATCGCGGTCGAAATCGCCCGGCGTCGCGGCAGTCTCGGCCAGAATGGTGCAGCTGTCCGGCTGAACATCGGCAAATCCGCCCAGCACGACAAACTGTTCCTTGTCGCCACCAGTCTCGACCGTCACCATTCCGGCGCGCAGGGCCGACATGGTCGGTGCGTGGTTCGGCATGGCGGTCATGTCGCCCTCGGCGGCGGGCACGACCACCGAATCGACCTCACGCGAAACCAGAAGACGTTCCGGCGAAACCAGCTCGAATGTGAATGCCATGGAAATTGCGCTCCGGCGGCTCTGTTCGAAGGATGAAGTCCCCGCCGCCATGTCGGCGGCAGGGCGTATTGTCGGTTCTTAGGCGGCTTCTTCGGCCAGCCGCTGCGCCTTCGCAACGGCTTCCTCCATCGTACCGACCATGTAGAAGGCCGACTCGGGAAGGTGATCGTATTCGCCGTCGCAGAGGCCCTTGAAGCCCTTGATCGTGTCTTCCAGCGCGACGAGCTTGCCGGGCGAACCGGTGAAGACCTCGGCCACGAAGAAGGGTTGCGACAGGAAACGCTCGATCTTACGGGCGCGGGCAACGCTGAGCTTATCCTCTTCGGACAGCTCGTCCATGCCCAGAATGGCGATGATGTCCTGCAGGCTCTTGTAGCGCTGAAGGATCACCTGCACCCGACGCGCAACGTCGTAATGCTCGTCGCCGACGATCTGCGGGTCGAGCATACGCGAAGTGGAGTCCAGCGGATCCACGGCCGGGTAGATACCCTTCTCGGCGATCGAGCGCGACAGAACGGTCGTTGCGTCGAGGTGGGCGAAGGAGGTGGCGGGAGCCGGATCGGTCAGGTCATCGGCCGGCACGTAGATGGCCTGCACCGAGGTGATCGAACCCGTATTGGTCGTGGTGATGCGCTCCTGCAGTGCGCCCATATCGGTCGCAAGCGTCGGCTGATAGCCCACAGCGGACGGAATGCGGCCGAGAAGCGCCGACACTTCGGAGCCCGCCTGGGTGAAGCGGAAGATGTTGTCCACGAAGAACAGCACGTCCTGACCCTGATCGCGGAAATGTTCCGCAACGGTCAGACCGGTCAGAGCGACGCGGGCACGCGCACCGGGGGGCTCGTTCATCTGGCCATAGACCAGCGCGGCCTTGGAGCCTTCGCCGCCGCCTTCCTTGTTCACGTTGGACTCGATCATCTCCCAGTAGAGATCGTTGCCCTCACGCGTACGCTCGCCAACACCGGCGAACACGGAATAGCCGCCATGCGCCTTGGCGATGTTGTTGATCAGTTCCATGATCAGCACGGTCTTGCCGACGCCGGCGCCGCCGAACAGGCCGATCTTACCGCCACGAGCATAAGGCGCCAGAAGGTCGACGACCTTGATGCCTGTCTCTAGGATCTGCGCTTCGGTCGACTGGTCGACATAATCCGGAGCGGGCTGGTGAATGGCGCGGACGCCTTCGCTTGGGATCGGGCCGGCCTCGTCGACCGGCTCGCCGATCACGTTCATGATGCGGCCCAGCGTGCCTTCGCCAACCGGCACGGAGATGGGTGCGCCGATATCGACCACGTCCTGGCCGCGAACCAGGCCTTCGGACGAATCCATGGCGATGGTGCGCACGATGTTCTGACCGAGATGCTGCGCGACTTCCAGCACGAGCCGGCTGCCGTTATTGCTGGCTTCCAGGGCGTTGAGGATCGGCGGCAGGTGATCTTCGAAAGCGACGTCGATGACGGCGCCGACGACCGAGTGGACCTTGCCCTTCGGTCCTTCGGGCAGCGTGTAAGCCGCGTTGGTGTTTTCTTCGGCCATGAATGCCTCCTATATCGTCAGAGCGCTTCGGCGCCCGCAATAATTTCGATCAGTTCGGTCGTGATCTTGGCCTGGCGCTGGCGGTTGTAGTCCAGCGTAAGGCGGTCGATCATGTCGTTGGCGTTGCGTGTCGCATTGTCCATGGCGCTCATCCGCGCGCCCTGTTCGGACGCTGCGTTTTCCAGAAGGCCGCGGAAAATCTGCACCGAGATGTTGCGCGGAATCAGGGAGCGCAGAATATCGGCTTCGCTCGGCTCGTATTCATAGAGGACGTCGGAGCCGGTATCGGCCTCGCCATCGGTCAGCGCTTCCGGCTTGGCCGGAATGATCTGCTGTGCCGTCGGCACCTGCGTCACCACGTTCTCGAACTCGGAATAGAACAATGTGCAGACGTCGAACTGGCCGTCTTCAAACAGTCCGATCACCTTCTTGCCGATGGCGTCGGCATCGGCAAAACCCAGGCGCTTGACGTTGCGCAGGTCCACGCGGTCGATGATCTTGTCGCTGAACTCGCGGCGCAGAATATCGAAGCCCTTCTTGCCGACGCAGATGAACTTCACCGTCTTGCCGTTTGCAAGAAGCCTGCGCGCATGATCGCGCGCAAGGCGAGCGATCGAAGAGTTGAAACCGCCGCAAAGGCCGCGTTCCGCCGTGCAGACGACGAGCAGATGCACGTCGTCGCTGCCGGTCCCGGTCATCAGCTTCGGCGCATCCGCCGGCTCGCCGCCACCGGCCAGACTGGCGAGCACCTTGCCCATGCGCTGGGAATAAGGTCGCGCCGCCTCCGCCGCCTCCTGCGCACGGCGCAGCTTGGCGGCGGCAACCATCTGCATCGCCTTGGTGATCTTTGCAGTCGACTTGACCGAGGCGATCCGGACGCGAAGCTCTTTCAGATTGGCCATGGAATGGTCCTTCCCGGAGCGCTATCAGGCAAAGGCTTTGGCGAAAGCGTCGACTTCGGCCTTCAGCTTGTCCTTGATCTCGTCCGTCAGCGCCCTTTCACGGGCAATGGCGTCTAGAACGTCCTTGCCGTCATTGCGCATATGGGTGAGCAGACCCGCTTCGAACTTCGTCACCTGGTCGACCGGAATCTTGTCGAGATAGCCGTTCACGCCGGCGAAGATCACGGCAACCTGCTCTTCGGTCTTGAGCGGGCTGAACTGCGGCTGCTTGAGCAGCTCCGTCAGGCGTTCGCCACGATTGAGCAGTCGCTGCGTCGCGGCATCGAGATCGGAGCCGAACTGCGCAAAGGCCGCCATTTCGCGGTACTGCGCAAGCTCGCCCTTGATGGAGCCGGCGACCTGCTTCATCGCCTTGACCTGCGCGGCGGAGCCGACACGGGACACCGACAGACCGACATTAACGGCCGGGCGGATACCCTGGAAGAACAGATCGGTCTCAAGGAAGATCTGACCGTCCGTGATCGAGATCACATTGGTCGGAATGAAGGCCGACACGTCGCCGCCCTGGGTTTCGATGACCGGCAGAGCGGTCAGCGAACCGGCGCCATTGTCTTCGTTCAGCTTGGCGGCGCGCTCCAGAAGGCGCGAATGCAGGTAGAAAACGTCGCCCGGATAGGCTTCGCGGCCGGGTGGGCGGCGCAGCAGAAGCGACATCTGGCGGTAGGAGACGGCCTGCTTGGACAGATCGTCATAGCCGATCAGAGCATGCTGGCCGTTATCGCGGAAATATTCGCCCATCGTGCAGCCGGTGAACGGCGCCAGATACTGCATCGGCGCCGGATCGGAGGCCGTTGCGGCAACGATGATGGAGTAGGGCAGAGCGCCGCGCTCTTCCAGAACCTTCACGAACTGGGCAACGGTCGAACGCTTCTGGCCGACAGCGACGTAGACGCAGAACAGCTTGTCGCTTTCGCGGTCCTCATCATGGGCCGGTTTCTGGTTCAGGAAGGTGTCGAGAATAATGGCGGTCTTGCCGGTCTGGCGGTCGCCAATGACGAGCTCGCGCTGGCCGCGACCGATCGGGATGAGCGCATCGATGGCCTTGAGGCCGGTCGCCATGGGCTCATGCACCGACTTGCGGGGAATGATGCCCGGCGCCTTGACGTCGACCTGCTTGGTCTGGGAAGCGCCGATCGGGCCCTTGCCGTCGATCGGGTTGCCGAGCGCATCGACCACGCGGCCGAGCAGCTCCGGGCCGACTGGAACGGACACGATGTCGCCGGTCCGCTTGGCGGTGTCGCCTTCCTTGATCTGACGGTCGTCGCCGAACAGCACGACACCGACATTGTCGGCTTCGAGGTTCAGCGCCATGCCGCGAATACCGCCGGCAAATTCCACCATCTCACCGGCCTGGACATTGTCCAGCCCATAGATGCGGGCGATACCGTCGCCTACGGACAGGACCTGCCCGACTTCGGAAACCTCGGCCTCCTGGCCGAAATTCTTGATCTGGTTTTTCAGGATTTCGGAGATTTCCGACGCGCGGATATCCATCAGCCGACCTCTTTCAGTGCAAGCTTCATCGAATTCAGTTTGGTTTTCAGTGATGTATCGATCTGGCGGCTGCCAATCTGGACGATAAGACCGCCCAGAAGGGACGGATCGACCGATAGTTCGATCGCCACATCCTTGCCGGCGACACCCTTCAAGGTCTCGGACAGTTCGGCCCGCTGGGCCTCGGTCAGATCGTGAGCGGCGACAACCTTCGCCGTCACCTCGCCACGGGCGTCCGCGGCGATGGCCTTATAGGCTTCGATCATGCCGGGCAGCACGAACAGACGCCGATTGGCGGCCACGACACGAAGGAAATTCTTGGTGAGCGGCGCCAAGCCGCCCTTTTCGGCAATGGCGAGCAGGGCTTTTTCCTGCTCGTCGGCTGCGAAGACCGGCGACTTGATCAGACGGGACAGATCGTCCGATTCTGAAATCAGTTCGCCAAGACCCGCCAGATCCTTCTCCACCTGATCGGCGGCGCCTTCATTCTGCGCCAGTTCGAAAAGCGAAGACGCATAGCGGGAAGCAACACCGGAAATGGGAGATGTGGTTTGCGACACGGGCGATCAATCTCTCGTTCGACCGAGATAAAAGGCCTGGCATCGAAACGGAAAGCCGAGGCGAAACCTTTAATCTCGCTGGAAATAGCCAACGGAAACTGGCCTGGTAAAGGCATCCTCCCGTCGATTTCGTGGCCGCTATAGCAGAGCCATTCTGAGCGTGCAACACGCCTGTGGCGCTCTTGGCGCGGCGATGGAGATCGACTTTCGACGCAGAGAGAGGAGGCTCAGATCAGGCTGAGCGGACCGGCCACCGCGCCGAATGCCAAAAGGGCCTCAAGGATCAGAAGCACCGCATTGCGCCCGCGCGCGGGCGAATCGATGAAAACCGACAGAAGCCGGCCAATCGCCGCGAACACCCAGGCCGCACCGAGCGCCAGAAAGAGAAGCGGCTGCCACAGCAGAATGGCCGCCAGGCCGAGGCCGACATGGAAGCCGCCCGCCCGCGCCCGCGCAATGCCCGAAGCCGGCAGACCGATGAATTCGGCGTCCATGTTCCGAAGGCCGAGCGCCCGTCGCGGGACTACCATCATGTAGAGGCCGAGAACGGCGGTGACGACGGCCGAGGACAGAGCCAGCCAGTCGCCGAGATCGGCAGGTACGGGGAGTGCAAATTCCATATGCTTCAGCCTTCGCTCGCGATCCGGTTCGACTGTGGCGGCACTAGCCGCAACTGCCGACAAAGCCGACCTGGCGCATCGTATCGCCCCGCCCGACGGCCATGGCGCCGCGATAGAGAAGCCGGTCCGGCTTGTGCCAGGCCTTCAACTTCCTGTCGGCATCCGTGATGATCCGCTGCATGTCGAGGCGAACGTCGATCGGTGCCCCGCCAAAAGTCGCATAATGGCGCAATTCGCCATCGTCCTTCTCCTCGACGCTCTTCAGCGCCAGTTCGCGCATCAAGCCGCCGATCCGCATATAGGCGCGCTCGACCGCCGCGCGGCCATCATAGTGGCGCTCGGTGACGAAGAGCAGATCTTCCGGCGCTTTCTTTTCCACAGCCACGGCCTCTTTTTCCACATTCGCCGCATCCGCAGCCGGTTCGTCCGCCACGACCTCGCCGGCCCCGTCTGCCGATGCCAGTTCAACCGGCTCCGGCAGGTCTGTCTCGACGAAGCCGCAATAGAGCGATGCGGGCACCCAGCGCACAGTGCCGAGCTCCGGCGCTTCCCGCGGCGGTGGCTCAAGGGCGATCTTTTGCTCGTCCGGCAGGGCGGCCTGTGCTTCGTCCGGGTCGGGAAGGCCAAGCGGCGGCAATTTGACTGCCGGTCGGTCGACAGGCGCAAAGGAGTTGAGCGTTGCGGGCTGATCGCCTGCCGGGTCGGCTGCGCCCCCACCTTCATCCAGAGGCTGGGCGGCGACGGGCTCGGACTCCGGCATGGTTGTGGGTGTCGCCGGTTTTTCGGTGGCTTCGGCCGCGCCGGTCGATACCGCCTCGGCCAGTTCGACCCCCGATACCGCGCCGCTTTCATGCTCCGGCGCGACGACGGCAGCCCTGTCGTTCGAAATGGGCAGGCCTTCGACCGCCGAATAGACGACCGCGCCGCCGGCAAGAAAAGCGATACTGGAAGCGAGCAGAAGACGCATGAAGAAAGGTCCACGAATGATTGTCGGACGTTGGATAGGATAGAGCTATGGCAAAAGAACGATGAGCAAAGAGCCACCGGCGAGAACAGGCTTCACTAAGGCAGCGTCTCAATGGTTCTGGACGGGTGTGCCGGGTCCTTGGTCCATCAAAGAAAGCTCTGTGGATCGACATCCACCTGAACCCGCAGACTGCCCCGCGCCTTTGGTCCGGCGGAAAGGACAGAGCGGATATAGGCCTGAATGTCGCTTTTGCGGTCGCCATGGATCAGCAGTCGATAACGGTAGCGGCCCCGAATCAGCGCCAGCGGCGCTTCTGCCGGACCGAGCACGTCGATATCGTCGGAGCGGGGCGCGGCGGCGCGCAGTGAACGCGCATATTTTTCGGTCTCCGCCTTGTCTTCCCCGGATATGATGAGGGCCGCCAACCGCCCGAAGGGTGGCAGACCAGCCCGCTGGCGCTCTCCGATCTCGCGCTCGTAGAAGCGTTCGCGGTCGCCCGAAACCAGCGCCGCCATCACCGGGTGTTCCGGCTGGTAGGTCTGGATCAGACCGTGCGATGCCTCGCCCGTGCGCCCTGCCCGGCCCGTCACCTGGTGCAGAAGCTGGAAAGTCCGCTCCGCCGCGCGCGGATCGCCATTGGTGAGGCCGATATCGGCATCGACCACGCCGACGACCGTCATTTTCGGAAAATGATGGCCCTTGGCGACGAGTTGCGTGCCGATCACGATATCAGCTTCGCCCTTGGCGATGGCGTCGAGTTCGAGCCGCAGCCGCTTGGCCCCGCCCGGCATGTCGGAGGAGAGCATCACCGTCCGCGCATCGGGGAAGTGCTGCACCACCTCTTCGACCAGCCGCTCTACGCCCGGCCCGCAAGCCGCCAAGTGGTCGAGCGTGCCGCATTGCGGGCAGGCTTCCGGCACCTTCTCCGCATGGCCGCAATGGTGGCACTGCATTTGCTGGCGGAAGCGATGTTCCACCAGCCAGGCCGAGCAATTGGGGCACTGGAACCGGTGCCCGCAGACCCGGCAGAGCGTCAGCGGCGCATAGCCCCGCCGGTTGAGGAAGAGCAACGCCTGTTCGCCCCGTTCGATGGCGCGACCGACCGCCTCAAGCAGAACCGGCGACAGGAACCCGCCCCGCGCCGGCGGATGTTTGCGCATATCGATGGTGCGCAGATCTGGCATCGCGGCCTCGCCAAAACGGCTGGCGAGTCGCACTGCGCCATAGCGACCCGCTTCGGCATTCACGCGGCTTTCGATGGAGGGCGTCGCCGAGGCCAGCACAATCGGCAGATCGCCGAGATGGGCGCGGACCACCGCCATGTCGCGCGCATTGTAGAAGACGCGCTCATCCTGCTTGTAGGCTTGGTCGTGCTCCTCATCTATCACGATCAGACCGAGATCCCGGAACGGCAGGAAGAGCGCCGAGCGGGCTCCGGCCACCACCCGCACACGGCCCTCGGCAACCTGACGCCAGACCTTTTCGCGCATTTTTGGCGCCATGTCGGAGTGCCATTCGGCGGGCCGCGCGCCGAACCGGTCGTGAAAGCGCTCCAGAAATGTCGCCGTCAGCGCGATTTCCGGCAGCAGGATCAGCGCCTGCTTGCCCTTGTCCAGCGCCGCGGCGACGGCTTCGAAATAGACCTCGGTCTTGCCGGAGCCGGTGACGCCGTCGATCAGCGTGGCCGAATAGCAATCGGTACCGACGGCGTGGCGCAATGTCTCCGCCGCCTCGGCCTGATCGCCGGAGAGTTCCGGCCGTTTGCGCCCCGTGTCGGGGTCGGGCACGACCGCCGGCGGCGGCAGCATGACCGGCTTGAACGTGCCCGCTTTGACCAGCCCGTCGATGACGGAGGTCGAAACGCCCGCCGCATGAGCCAGACCGCTCTTTGTCCAGGCGCCGGGATTGTCCTCGATCAGTTCGAAGACGCGCCGGCGCGCCGGCGTCAGCCGCTCCGGCTTCGTCTCCAGCATGGGCTGAAGCGCGGGAACCCGAGGCTCTGGATCGAACGCCGCCGGCACGCGCAGCACCATTCGGGCGACGAGGCCGGGCGGCGTCAGTGTCCAGGCCGCGACCCAGTCGATGAAGCGCCGCATGGTCGCATCGATGGGCGGGCAGTCGAACGCCTGCGTGATCGGACGCAGCTTCACCGGATCGACGGCGCCGGCAGTATCATCGGCGTCCCAGACAAGACCGGGCACCTGGCGAGGGCCGACCGGCACCTGCACGATCGCGCCAGGCGTGACGTCCATACCTTCCGGCACGGCGTAGCTGTAAGGCCCCGGCACCGGCAGCGGCACCAGAACCGGCACCACTTGCCCCGTCGTCATCCCGCCGGACTTTTTCGAATCACCCACCATAGCCTCGTGACCTTTGCCGCTTTCCGCGATATGGGAAACGCCAAATCCCGAACGAACCGGACGAAGCGGGTTCGTCACGCCGCCAAGGAGCGCTAGACCATGAAATTTTTCGTCGATACCGCCGATGTGGATGAAATTCGCACACTAAACGATCTGGGCATGCTGGACGGCGTGACCACCAACCCGTCGCTGATCGCCAAGGCCGGTCGCGACATCAAGGAAGTCACCAAAGAGATCTGCGACATTGTGAAGGGTCCGGTCAGCGCCGAAGTGACCGCGCTCGATCACGAGACCATGATGAAGGAAGCGGACGTTCTGGCGAAGATCGCCGACAATATCGCCATCAAGGTGCCGCTCACCTTCGACGGGCTGCGAACCTGTAAGGCGCTGACCGACAACGGCCAAATGGTCAATGTCACGCTCTGCTTCTCGGCCAATCAGGCGCTGCTGGCGGCCAAGGCCGGCGCGAGCTTCATCAGCCCCTTCATCGGCCGGCTCGACGACATGGCGATCGACGGCATGGAACTGATCGGCGAAATCCGCACCATCTACGACAATTACGATTTCGAGACCGAGATTCTCGCGGCGTCCATCCGCACCGTGAACCATGTCAAGGAAGCAGCGATGATCGGCGCCGATGTCGCCACCGTCCCGCCCTCGACGCTCCATGCGCTCGTCAAGCACCCGCTGACCGATAAGGGCCTGGATGCCTTTACCGCCGACTGGAAGAAGACCGGCCAGAGCATTCTTTGATCGCTGGAGCACGACGGGTTGCCTGCGGACATGACCGATAGGCCGCGGCGCGCGCTTTTCGTCCTGCCGCATTTCGCAGGCGGCGGGGCGGAGCGAGCAATCACCCGTTATGCCGGGATTCTTCATGAAGCCGGCTATGAGACCTTCGCCATCACGCTGACGGACCGGAAGAACTTCCCGCCGCCCGATTTCCTGCGCCATATCGTTCTGCCCGACATCGAGCCCGGCCTGTTCTACCGCCGGAAAAAGGCCAAGGCCCTGTGGAAGGCCATGGCGGAACTCGGTGGCCCGGAAAGCTTCCCGATCAAGATCTCCTGCCTGCTGCCGGCCGACAAGATCGTCGCCGCCATGCCCGAATGCGGCTTCATCTTTCGGTTGGCCAATGACCACTTCACTGAACATCTGGGCCGCCCGCGGCTTGGCCTTCTGTCGCGGCGAAGAAAGCTGCAGCATCTTTACGGGAAGAAACGGCTGCTCTGCGTTTCGAAAGCCATGGAGGCCGCCGTCCGTCAGCTCTTCAAAAGGGACGACCGATATATTCGAACGATCTACAATCCGTTCGATTTCGAAGCGATCCGTGCGCTCGCCGAGCAAAGCGACGACCAAATCCTCGATGAGAGCTACATCATCCATGTCGGTCGAAGCGCTCATCAGAAGCGTCACGACATCCTGCTCGACGCCTATAGAGCGAGTGGTGTGGACCATAAGCTGGTTCTTCTCGGCAAGATCAAGGAGCCGGTCAGGGAGCGGATCAGGCAGCTTGGCCTGGAAGAGGCCGTCATTTGCATTCCCTATCGGGACAATCCCTACCCGTTGATCCGAAACGCCGATGCGCTCGTCCTGTCGTCCGAGCGGGAAGGTCTGCCGGGCGTTCTGATCGAATCGCTGATCGTTGGCACACCCGTGGTCAGCACCGATTGCCCCTTCGGACCGTCGGAAATCCTGCAAGGCGAGCAGCGCACCTTCCTCGTACCGAACAGGGATGCCGAGGCGCTTGGAACGGCCATCGGGCGGATCGTCGCCAAACCGCCCCAAATTCCCGAGAACGATATCGACAAATTCAGGGGCGAACGATTTCTCGCCGAATTGGAGAGCTTCGCGCGGGCCGACGATAAAGACCGCCCGTCGTGAAAGCGCTCGTTCTCGGCGGATACGGACTGATTGGAGCGGCCTGCCTTCGGGCCCTCAGGAAAGCCGGCTTCAGCGTCACCGGGCTGGGGCGCGATGCGGAAGCCGCGCAAAAGGTCGCGCCTGACGATGACTGGATCATACGCGATATCACGAAGCTCTCCGTGGACGATTGGCGCCGGCTGACCGCGGAGATGGACGTCGTGGTCAATGCCTCAGGTGCGCTTCAGGATGGCGCGCGCGATTCGCTGCAGGCCATCCACATCACGGCGGTCGAGCGTCTGGTCTCGGCGCTGAACGGTAAGCCGGTGCGCCTTGTGCACATCTCGGCCGTCGGCGCTTCGGAGACGGCCGGCCTCGATTTCTTCGCGACCAAGGGCAGGGGCGATGCGGCGATCCGCCAATCGTCGGCCGATTGGGTGATCCTTCGCCCGGCGCTTGTCATCGGGCCCGAGGCCTATGGTGGCACGGCGCTGCTGCGCGCGGCGGCGGCGATGCCTCTGGTCACGCCTCATCTTTTCCCGCGGATCGCTATCCAGACGGTTTTTCTCGACGATGTCGCGCAGGCCGTGGTCCAGGCGGCAACGGGTCGGATACCCGCCGGTACGCTGGCCGATCTGACGGAGCCGCGGGGCCGTCCGCTACCGGACACCATTGCCATGATGCGCCGTTGGCTGGGCTTTCCCGAACCGCTGGCGACCCTGCCGGTTCCCCGCCCTCTCCTCACCCTTCTTGCGAAAGGCGCCGATGCGCTCGGTCATCTCGGCTGGCGTTCGCCTCTCCGCACCAATGCGCTGGCGGCCTTGGCCGATGGCATCGAAGGCGACCCAGAGCCCTGGCAACAGGCCGGCGATCACTCATGTCGGTCGTTCGACGAGACGCTTGCCGCAATGCCGGCGACGGTTCAGGAGCGGTGGTTCGCCCGCCTCTATCTGCTGTTTCCGCTCGGTGTCGGCCTTCTTTCGCTCTTCTGGGCCCTGTCCGGCGCGATCGGTCTTGTGCAACTCGATGCAGCGGCGGCGGTTCTGACCGAGAGCGGCATGGCGCAAGGCCCTGCGCGAATCGCCGTCCTTGCCGGTTCGGTCGCCGACATCGGGCTCGGCTTCGCCATTCTCTGGCGGCCTTGGGTTGGTGCGGCCTGCCTCGGCATGGTCCTCGTTTCGCTCGCCTATCTGGCCGGCGGTTCGCTTGCGACGCCCGATCTCTGGGCCGACCCGCTCGGCCCCTTCGTCAAGGTTCTGCCATCCATCAGCCTTGCGCTGTTCGTCGCCGCCATTGCGAAGGACCGATGACCTATCAGTTGCTTCTTTTCCTGCATGTCGTCGGCGCTACCGTCCTTCTGGGAACGGGCGCCGGCATCGCTTTCTTCATGGTGATATCCCATCGCAGCCGCGACCCCGTCCTGATCGCCCACGTTGCCGGCATCGTGGTATTGGCCGATACCGCCTTCACCGCGACGGCCGCCATCGCCCAGCCGGTAACCGGCTACCTCCTTATTCGTGCGGCGGGCTGGAGCCTGACCGAAGGATGGATCGTCCTGTCGCTTGGCCTCTACCTCCTCGTCGGCGCGTTTTGGCTGCCGGTGGTCTGGATGCAGATCAGAATGCGCGATCTCGCCCGGCAGGCCGCTGCGCAGAGCACGCCATTGCCCATCGCCTATGATCGTCTCTATAGAACCTGGTTCGCGTTCGGCTTTCCAGCCTTCTTCGCGGTTCTGGCCATTGTCTGGCTGATGCTGACCAGGCCGGCCCTTTCGATCTGGCCCGGTTGACGAGAGATATTTGAGAAGAGACCCGGTTCTTTGATCATTACCGCCATCTGGCCCGTTTTTGCCCTGATCCTGATCGGCTTTTTGCTGCGACGGACGGCATTTCCCGATCCGGCATTCTGGCCGGCGGCGGAAAAGCTCAACTATTTCCTGCTCTTTCCGGCGCTGCTTGTCCTGAACCTCTCCAAGGCGCCGCTCGACGATCCGGCGATTCTTAATCTCGGCGGCGCTGTTCTTGCAACGATTCTCATCGTCACCGCAGCCACGGCGCTGATCGCCCGCATGCGTGGTTGGAACGCCGCCCGTCACGGCCCGCTATTGCAGGGATTGATCCGCTTCAACACCTATCTTGGCCTGGCGGTCGCAGCCAGTCTCGGCGGTCCGGACGCCGTTGCCCGCGCGGCGGTTCTCATGGCCATCGCCGTGCCCACCGTCAATGTCCTGTCAGTGTTTGCTCTGGCTGGCGGGCGGAGCGTCGGACTGCGCCAGCTGATCCGGCCACTGGTGCGCAATCCGCTGATTCTCGCGTGCCTGATCGGCATCGCATTGTCGGTCAGCGACATTGGAACGCCGCCCTATAGCGGTGAAATCCTCGATTTCCTGGGGGCGGCCAGCCTGCCGCTGGGCCTCCTCTGCGTCGGCGCCGCGCTGAAGCCGGATACCGCTCGCCGCGAAACTGTCGCCATTCTAGCCAATAGCGCGGCACGGCTTCTGGCCGTACCGGCGCTGGCCTTCGCAATCGGCACGTTGCTCGGGCTCGGCCGGACCGAAATGCTGGTGCTGGTGACGTTCACCGCGATTCCGACGGCCGCGACGGCCTATGTGCTGACGACGCAAATGAAGGGAGACGGCACGCTGATGGCCGGGCTGACGACGGCGCAGACGGTGCTGGCTGTCCTGACGTTGCCGCTCGCCCTCTACTGGTTCGTCTGAGCATGACCCCTGTCTTTGTACATCGTGGGCCGAGGTCGTCGGAAACCGAAGGCGCTCAACTGTTCTTTTTCGTCTGCTTGGCATCGGCGAGGATTCGCGCGATGCGCGTCTTCTCGCTGGCGTCGAAGGCATTCTGCGCCTCTTCATGCAGACGGCCGAGCCGTTTCGTGATCCTGCGGGAGCGGGTTTTCAATGCCTCGCATGTCGGCTGCGGCGGAATGGCCAGCAGCTCTTTTTCCAGAAGCCGCACGAACGCTTTTGCGATCTCGACATGCGCCTCCTCATGAGCGCGGGCATAGGCGGCAAAGCCCTTCCAGTTCCGCCGCAAATTCTTGTCCTTGGTCAGCGCTTCTTCACGCCAGCGCGGTAGGGTGATATTGGCGTCGATGCCGAATTTTACACGGCGGATGCTGCATCGGCCACCCCGGCGATCCAGGTCGAAGGCCAGCGGCTTCATGCTTATGGCCGCCGTGGCGATCGCCTTGCCCTGATGGGTGGTCGGCCCTTTTCGGTTGATCTCCCGATCGAGTTCTTTGCTGCTGGTTCCCGAAATGTCGTAATAGCTGGTCGAGACATTCGTTGTGGCGCAGCCACCGGCAAGAAGGCTGAGACCGAACAGTAGCGTGGCGACGACAAGACGATTGCGCGACAAGACACTGCCCCCCGTTTGGCCGGCCGGCCCGTTGTCATACTGCCGGCCTGCCTTCTTTCGTTTGACCTACTTCGCCACCACCTGCGGCGGCGCGTAATTCTTCAGCTTCGCATTGAGTGCCAGAACGATGATCCGCGCCAGTTCGCGCGCGGCGTCTTCCTCGGCGTCCTCTTCGGCGGAACGCAGCGCGTAAAGCTGGGTCGAACGGTCGTATTGTGCAAAGGCGCGGCGCTGGCCCGTCGCAATGGTCTCACCGGTTTCGATATTGAGCAGCGTATAGGTGCCACGCAATTCGACCTGGCCGGCAAACGTCCGGCTGATATCGCCGTCGGCGATCTTCGCGGTATTGGACGTCCGGACCTTCTTGCGAAGATCGACCTCCAGCCGGAACGGCGCGGCGTTCGGCTGGCTGCGACCACCATTGATCAGAAAAACCAGTTCGTCTCGCAGCATGAAGCCTGCGCGGGTGCCGATATCGGCCACTTCGATTGGAAGGCGGTTCGCCGTCGGCCCGCCAGCAGTGCCATAAAGCGGTTGCACCGTGCAGGCAGCCAGCAACGACAAAACCAAAGCGCCAAGGATTGTTCGAAGGGCGGCCCTGGCCCGATCATACGACCACATTGACGATTCTCCCCGGCACCACGATCACCTTCTTCGGCGCGCCACCATCCAGCATCTTCGCCACCGCGTCGAGAGCAAGTGCAGCGGCTTCGACCTCTTCCCTGTCCGCATTCTTGCCCACTGTGACATCCGCGCGCTTTTTTCCGTTCACCTGGACGGGCAATGTTATCGTATCGTCTTCGATCAGCGCTTCGTCATAAGAGGGCCATGCGGTCTCGGCGATCATCTCGTCATGACCGAGCATCTGCCAGCATTCCTCGGCCAGATGCGGCATCATCGGCGCGAGCATGGCGACCAGCTTGTCCGCCGCATCGGCCAATGCGCCATGCATCGCTGCATCGTTGCTTGTCGCCGCATTCTGAAGCGGCGCCGCCAGCGCGTTCACCAGTTCATAGAAGCGCGCGACAGCCTTGTTGAAGGCCAGCTTCTCGATGTCTTGGCCGACCGCCTTCACCGTTCGGTGCGCGATCTTGGAGATGGCGGCCGCCTCACCCTCCGTCGCCGGCTTGGGCTCGGCGCCCCTCAAAACCGGTGCGGCTTCCGACAAAAGCCGCCAGACGCGCTGCACGAAGCGATGCGCGCCCTCTACGCCGCCTTCCGTCCAGATCACGTCGCGCTCCGGCGGACTGTCCGACAGCATGAAGAACCGCGCCGTATCCGCACCGTAGGAAGCCAGAATCTCCTCCGGGTCCACCACGTTCTTCTTCGACTTGCTCATCTTCTCGATGCCGCCGATTTCGACCGGCTCGCCCGACGCGACCAGAACCGCGCGGCGCTGCTCGCCCTCGCCTTCGACGCGCACCTCGGCGGGCGTGACATATTGCCCGTCCGCAGCCTTGTAGGTCTCGTGAACGACCATGCCCTGGGTGAAGAGCCCCCTGAACGGCTCGGTCAGATCCAGATGGCCGGTCGCCTTCATCGCGCGGGTGAAGAAGCGCGAATAGAGCAGATGCAGGATCGCGTGTTCGATGCCGCCGATATACTGGTCGACCGGCAGCCAGCGATTGGCCAGATCCGGCTCGGTTGGCGTGTCGGCATGCGGCGCGGTGAAACGCGCGAAATACCAGGACGAATCGACGAATGTGTCCATTGTGTCGGTTTCGCGCTGGGCCGGCCCGCCGCATTTCGGGCAGGTCACGTCACGCCAGGTTGGGTGACGGTCGAGCGGATTGCCCGGCTTGTCGAACGAGACGTCCTCCGGCAGCTTGACCGGCAGATCGGCCTTCGTCAGCGGCACCGTGCCGCAGCTGTCGCAATGGACGACCGGGATCGGGCAGCCCCAATAGCGCTGGCGCGACACGCCCCAGTCGCGCAGCTTGTATTTGATTTGCCGCTCGGCAACCGGGCGGCCGTCCAGCATTTCGCCGCCGAGCCTGTCGGCCACCGCCTCGAAGGCCGCATCGCTCGTCATACCGTTCAGATCGCGCGAATTGATCATCACCCCGTCGCCATCATAAGCGCTTTTGGAGATGTCCGGCGCCTCGCCGCCCGGCGCGACGACCGGTACGATCGGCAGATCGTATTTGGTGGCGAATTCGAAGTCGCGCTGATCGTGCGCCGGGCAGCCGAACAGCGCGCCCGTGCCGTAATCGGTCAGGACGAAATTGGCGACATAGACCGGCACCTTCCAGTCAGGGTCGAGCGGGTGGCGCACGAAAAGCCCGGTGTCGAACCCCTTCTTCTCCGCCGTTTCCAGCGCGGCGACCGACGTGCCCATGCGCTTGCACTCGGCGTTGAAGGCGGCAAGGTCGGCATTATCCTCGGCCAGCTTCGCGCTGAGCGAATGGTCCGGCGCGATCGCCATGAAGGACGCGCCATAGAGCGTGTCGGGCCGTGTCGTATAGACCTCGATCTCGTCGAACCCGTCCGGCGCGCTCTCGGTCAGCGCCCAGCGGATCTGCAGCCCCTCGCTCTTGCCGATCCAGTTCCGTTGCATGGTGCGGACCTTGTCCGGCCAGTTCGGCAACTCATCGAGCGATGCCAGCAAATCGTCCGAGAAATCGGAAATCTTGAAAAACCACTGCACCAGTTCGCGCTGTTCCACCTCGGCGCCGGAGCGCCAGCCGCGCCCGTCGATCACCTGTTCATTGGCCAGCACCGTCATGTCGACGGGGTCCCAGTTCACACGGCTCTTCTTGCGGGTGACGAGGCCCGCTTCCAGCATGTCGAGGAACAGCATCTGCTGGCGGTGGTAGTAGTCGACATCGCAGGTGGCGAATTCGCGCGACCAGTCCAGCGACAGGCCCATGCTCTTCAGCTGGCCGCGCATCGTATCGATATTGGCGTAGGTCCAGGCGCCCGGATGGGTCTCGTTGGCCATCGCCGCGTTTTCCGCCGGCATGCCGAACGCATCCCAACCCATCGGGTGCAGCACGGCAAACTCCTTCGCCCGCTTGTAGCGCGCCACCACGTCGCCCATCGTGTAATTGCGCACATGGCCGATATGGATGCGCCCGGACGGATAGGGAAACATCTCGAGCACGTAATAGGGCTCGCGCGGATCGTCCTTGTCGGTTTCGAAGAGCTTCTTGTCCTCCCAGGCAGCCTGCCATTTCGGCTCGACGGTTCGGGAATTGTAGCGCTCGGTTGCCATGGTCGGAGCTTTTCTATCTTGTCAGTTCTGGCGGATGATCGGCGGATGCTTGACCATGCTTTGCGAAAAGCGTCAACCGTCGCAGCATTGCAGAGAGGGAAGCGGAAACGATGAGCAGGGCAGCCGAACGGCTCGATGAGGTAAAACGGGCCATGAAGACGGTCGCCGGCGAGGCTGGCCGTCCGGCCACCGACATCACGCTCGTCGCCGTGTCCAAAACGCATGACGCCGAGACCATCCACCCCGTGCTGGAGGCCGGTCAGCGCGTCTTCGGCGAGAACCGCGTGCAGGAAGCGCAGGGCAAATGGCCGGCGTTGCGTGAAGACTATCCGGACATCGAACTCCATCTGATCGGCCCGCTCCAAAGCAACAAGGCGGCCGATGCCGTCGCTCTGTTCGATGTGATCGAAACGGTCGATCGCGAGAAGATCGCGAAGGAACTGGCCAAAGAAATCGAGAAGCAGGGCAAGGCCCCGCGTCTTCTGGTGCAGGTCAACACCGGCAAGGAGGAGCAGAAGGCGGGCATCGCGCCGGAAGAGGCCGTCGCCTTCGTCGCCCGCTGCCGCGACGAACACGGCCTGACCATTGACGGGCTGATGTGCATTCCGCCGGTCGACGAAAATCCCGGCCCTCATTTCGCGCTTCTGGAAAAACTGGCGAACGAGGCCGGCGTTTCCATGCTATCCATGGGCATGAGCGCCGATTACGAAACCGCAATACGTTTCGGCGCGACCCACATCCGCGTCGGCTCGGCCATTTTCGGCGAAAGGGACTACGGCACCGCCTGAGGTCTTCGCCCGGTTCGCGCCGAGCAATCGGCACGACTGTCAAAGCGTGGACCGCCGCCTCCTTCGCTGCTGATCCTGACAGGCAGCCCGATCGGGGCCCGCTTTCCGGAAGTTCGATACCAGGGGATTGCAACGCAACGCGATACCGCATAACTCAGAACTGTTATGTTATAACATAATAGCAATATCCCTTCTGAACCCCGATGAGGTCACGAACAATGCGGTCTATCATAGCGAAATCTGCCGGCATCCTTGCCGTAAGTTCGATGGTGCTTCTTCCAGTGCCGCTTCAGGCAGCGGAGAAGACCACAAATCATAACAGCCACGCGCACGGCGAGAAATCCGCGGAAAAGTCGGTCTACAAAGGCTATTTTGAGGACAGCCAGATCAAGAGCCGAACGCTTGCCGACTGGCAGGGCGACTGGCAGTCGGTCTACCCCTATCTGGAAGACGGCACGCTCGAACCGGTCTGGGCGCACAAGGCCGAGTCCGGCGACAAGACCGCCGAGGAATACAAGGCCTACTACACCACCGGCTATAGAACCGATGTGGACCGTATCGTCATCGATGGCGATCGCATCACCTTCCATAAGGGCGCTGAAGCCGCCACGGGCCTTTACGAAGAGGATGGCTATGAAATCCTGAATTATGAAAAGGGCAATCGCGGCGTCCGCTTTATCTTCAAGAAGGTCGATGGCGATGACAGTGCCCCGGAGATCATTCAGTTCAGCGACCACCAGATCGCGCCGGGCAAAGCCGGTCATTATCACCTCTACTGGGGCGACGACCGCGAAGCTCTTCTGAGCGAGCTGACCAACTGGCCGACTTATTACCCGTCGTCCTTGAATGGCGAGCAGATCGTCGAGGAGATGACCGCGCACTGACCGCGGACAATCCGGTATCGCAGATCGGGCCGGAGAAGCTTCCCGCTCGGATGGGCGATCCGGCGCAGGTGCGGAAACCCCCATCGTGCCCGCGTCGGTTTCGATCGCTCTTTCGTCCCGGTCTGCCGCTGGCGTGTCGACCTATGGGGTCGGCACGCCGGCATTTCGGTCCGGGCGGGCCGATCGCCAGGCGCCTTTCGACGCGGGTACGCCAGCTCAGTGCAGCTGGATTTCCCCGGCCACGTTTTTCCACTCGCCCGGGCGGATCAGTCGGCGATGGCAATAGCGGATCGAATGCAGCGGGCCATCCAGTTTTTCCTGCCAGAAATTGAGAAATTTCTTCATGGCCGGAAAGCGCGGCGCCACATCGTAGTCCTGCCACAGATAGGTTTGCAGAAAATCGGGGTGATCCGGCATACGGTAGAGGATCTCGGCCGTGGTGAGACCGTAACCTTTGAGCATGAGTTCCATTTCGCGCTGATCGCTCATTTCGGCTCGCTCCTGTTCCTGTTTCACCGGACAATTGAAGGTGGAACAAGGTTAACAGCATGTTAACGGAACCGGATCATTGTTTTTCTTCAGTTTGTTACCGCTCTATGAAGATGACTGCTAACAGCCTGTTCTCGTCCACGCGAACCGGTATTGCGCCGGAGACCGGCGCGCTCAATACTCACCGAATGTCCAATTGGAGAGCGGCTCGCCACGCGTTACTTGTCGCATGGACGAAACGGGACGTCGGATAAGACGCCCGGCGAACGATAGCGGCTTGGCCGCGGAGATTTTTGGAGGGAGGACATCATGAGTGACGTACAGGTGCATCCGGTTCAGGATGCATGGAAGGAGCGCGCCCTCGTCAATGCCGAGCAGTATGAGGAGATGTACAAGCGCTCGATCGACGATCCGGATGGTTTCTGGAAGGAGCACATGCAGCGGCTCGACTGGATCAAGGAGCCGACGAAGATCAAGGACGTCAATTTCAACTATCCCGACATTTCGATCAAATGGTTCGAGGACGGCGAACTGAACGTTTCCGCTAATTGCATCGACCGTCATCTGAAGGACAAGGGCAACCAGACGGCCATCATCTGGGAGCCGGACAGCCCGGACGAAGACGCACAGCACATCACCTACCAGCAGCTTCATTCGCATGTCTGCAAATTCGCCAATGTCCTGAAGGAGATGGGCGTCGGCAAGGGCGACCGCGTCGTTATCTATCTGCCAATGATCCCGCAGGCCGCCTTCGCTATGCTGGCCTGCGCCCGCATCGGCGCCATCCACTCCATCGTCTTCGCCGGCTTTTCGCCGGACGCTCTGGCCGACCGCATCAACGATTGCGACGCCAAGCTTCTCATCACCGCCGACTTCGCGCCGCGCGGCGGCCGCAAAACGCCGCTCAAGACCAATGCGGACAAGGCGCTCGCAAAATGCGGCGACGACGTCAAATGTCTCGTAATCAAGCGCGTCGGCGACGATGTGACCATGCAGGATGGCCGCGATTTCTGGCTGCACGAGATGGAGCAGGCGGTCGCAAACGATTGCGAACCGGAAGTGATGAACGCCGAAGATCCGCTTTTCGTCCTCTACACGTCTGGCTCCACCGGCAAGCCCAAGGGCGTGGTGCACACCTCCGGCGGCTATCTGCTCTGGACGTCGATGACCCAGGAAATCGTCTTCGATTACCATCCCGGCGATATCTACTGGTGCGGCGCCGATATCGGATGGGTCACCGGCCACAGCTATATCGTTTACGGCCCGCTCGCCAATGGCGCGACGACGCTGATGTTCGAGGGCGTACCGACCTACCCGGATGCATCCCGCTTCTGGCAGGTCATCGACAAGCACAAGGTCAACCAGTTCTACACCGCACCCACCGCCATTCGCGCACTGATGGGCAAAGGCGACAGCTTCGTCGAAGGCCACGATCTTTCGACGCTGAAAGTACTGGGCACGGTCGGTGAGCCGATCAATCCGGAAGCCTGGGACTGGTATTTCCATAAGATCGGCAAGGGAACGACGCCCATCGTCGACACATGGTGGCAGACCGAAACGGGCGGTCACCTCATCACGCCGCTACCCGGCGCGACACCGCTCAAGCCCGGCTCCGCCACCAACCCCTTCTTCGGCGTCCGCCCGGTCATGCTGGAAGCGGAGAGCGGCAAGGTGATCGAGACGACCGAGGCGGAGGGCGTCCTCGCCATTGCCGATAGCTGGCCGGGCCAGATGCGCACCGTCTATGGCGATCACGAGCGCTTCGCCAACACCTATTTCCAGCAATATCAGGGCTATTACTTCTCCGGCGACGGCGCGCGCCGCGACGCCGACGGCTATTACTGGATCACAGGCCGCGTCGACGACGTCATCAACGTGTCCGGCCACCGCATGGGCACCGCCGAGGTCGAAAGCGCCCTTGTCTCCCATCCGAAGGTCTCCGAGGCCGCGGTCGTCGGCTATCCGCACGACGTGAAGGGTCAGGGCATCTATTGCTATGTGACGCTGATGTCGGGCGAGGAGCCGTCCGAGGAGTTGCGCAAGGAATTGCGCAATCACGTCCGCGAAGAGATTGGCCCGATTGCATCGCCCGACATGATCCAGTTCGCGCCAGGCTTGCCGAAGACCCGCTCCGGCAAGATCATGCGGCGCATCCTGCGCAAGATCGCCGAGGACGATTTCGGCAGCCTGGGCGACACGTCAACGCTCGCCGAACCGGAAGTCGTGGACGATCTGATCGACAACCGGCAGAACAAGAAGGGCTGACCCTTCCAATCGAAACCGGACGGAAGGCGGGCTCAGGCCCGCCTTTGCCTTTCCTGCCGTCACGGCCCGTCAGGCGGGTTTGCGACGTGCGCGCCGGTTGCCAATGCGGCCAGTCATTCGCAGACCGTCCCGCATGTTGAGACCGAGCAGCACGACATTGACCGCGCCCGCGAGCAATTCGACGATCTGCACCGCGTAAAAAGCCGCATCCAACTGCCCCTGTCCGGCCTTCCACGCCAGAAAGAACGCGGCGGGCGCCAGAATCAGGATACCGTTGGCGGCGATGAAGGGCATACGCCTCTTCTTCTCCATGCCGAGGCCACCGGTGCGCCCTCTGTTGAGCGCCATGCCGGAGCCTCCGGCAATCGCCAGCGAGGGAACGAGTAACAGGAACCCCCATGGTATGGCCTGTTTCACCAGCACGATCATCGGTATGGTGCCAAACAGTTCGACAAGGGCCGTCGACAGCCAGAATGACAGAATTGTCAGCAGGGCGAGAGCGCCGGCAACGGGATGGACAAGACGAGTCATGGCAATCGCTCCATTTATATACCTTGCTATATATAATTATAGATAGTCAGCTATTCAATAAGGTGGATGATGTTCAATAAGGTGGATGATGTTCGATAAGGTGGATGATGTTCGATAAGGTGGATGATGTTCGATAAGGATTTCTCGGCTGGTTATCTGGCCAATCACATGGCCCGCCTTTTCGCGATCGGCTTGCAGCGCAGGATCGCGCCGCTGAACCTTGCGCCGGCGCAGTTCATGACGCTGCTGGAATTATGGGAGGATGACGGGCTGACCCAGGCCGAGCTGGTCGGGCGGCTCGATGTCGAACAGGCGACGATGGCCAATACGCTGAAGCGCATGGCGCGAGACGGGCTGATTGAGAGAAAGCCGCATCCGAAAGACGGCCGCGCCCAGCAGAACTGGCTGACCGAGCGGGCGCGCTCGCTTCAAGAGCCGGCAACGAAAGCTGCGAGCGCTGTCAACGAAGCCGCTCTGGCGGGACTGACGCAGTGGGAACGGACCGCGCTGATCGAACTCATGCGCAACACCATCGCCAATCTGCAGAAGACGCAGCGGCCGTCTTGAGCACCGACTATCCCGAAACGCCGGACGGGCGCTATTTCGTCGCGAAGGGTCGGCTTTGGCGGAAATCCGATCCGCGCCTTTCGGAGGAGGAGCGGCAGGCGGCCGTTGACGATCTGATGGACGCCCGCAGAGCGGTTCGCGATGCGCCTGACGATGAAACGAAGCGGGCGGCCCGCAACAGGGTGGACGCCGCCAAGCGCCGTCTCGGCGAACGCGGCCCCGTTTGGTGGGACGATGGCGCGCCGGACGAAACGCGCAAAGCGCCGTGGAACACCGCCTATGCGGAGTGGTGGAGCGCCCTGTCGGAAGAGCAAAAAGCGAAAGGCGATCCCCGGCGCTGACAGGTTCGGGACGAACCGCTCGCCGCAGCCGGATCGCGCGAAGCGATCAGTGCCGGAAGTGGCGCATTCCGGTCATCACCATGGCGATGCCGTTCTCGTCCGCAGCCGCGATCACCTCATCGTCACGCATCGAACCGCCCGGCTGGATGACCGCCGTCGCGCCGGCTTCCACCGCCGAAAGCAGGCCGTCCGCGAAGGGGAAGAAGGCGTCCGAGGCGACGACCGAGCCCTTCGACAGCGGTTCGGACAGGCCGGCGGCCTCGGCGGCGTCCGCGCTCTTGCGCGCAGCGATGCGGGCGCTGTCGACACGGCTCATTTGTCCGGCACCCACGCCCACCGTCGCGCCGTCCTTGACGTAAACGATAGCGTTGCTCTTCACATGCTTGGCGACGCGGAAAGCGAAGCGGAGATCGGCCATTTCCTGCTCGCTCGGCGCGCGCTTCGTCACCACTTTCAGGTCCAGATCGTCGATCCGGCCGAAATCGCGGTCCTGCACCAGAAGCCCCCCGCCGACGCTCTTGACCATCGCGCCGCGGGCGGCGGCGTCCGGCAGCCCGCCGGTGAGCAGCAGGCGCAGATTCTTCTTCGCCGCGATGATGGCCTTGGCGTCCTCGCTGGCATCCGGCGCGATGATGACTTCGGTGAAGACCTTCACGATTTCTTCTGCCACTTCGGCATCGAGCGCCCGGTTCAGCGCAACGATTCCGCCGAAGGCCGAAACCGGGTCGCAGCGCAGCGCCTTGCGATAGGCGTCCACCAGCGTCTCGCCCTCAGCGACGCCGCAGGGATTGGCATGCTTGATGATGGCGACGGCGGCGGTCGTCTCCGGCTCGAATTCGGCCACGAGCTCGAATGCGGCGTCGGTGTCGTTGATATTGTTGTAGGAAAGCGTCTTGCCCTGAAGCTGCGTTGCCGTCGCGACGCCGGGCCGGCCGGTCCCGTCGGCGTAGAAGCCGGCACTCTGATGCGGGTTCTCGCCATAGCGCATGACGGCTGCGAGCTTGCCGCCAAAGGCGCGATAGTCCGGCGCGTCCACCTCCAGCGTTTCGGCGAACCAGCCGGAAATGGCCGCGTCATAGGCCGCCGTGCGCGCGAACGCCTTGCCGGCCAGCCGCTGGCGGAACGCGTAGGTCGTCGCGCCGTCATTCTCGGCCATCTGCGCCAGAAGCGGCGCGTAGTCGGAGGGGTCCACAACGATGGAAACATAGGCATGATTCTTGGCCGAGGCGCGCACCATGGCCGGCCCGCCAATATCGATATTCTCGACCGTCAGCCTGTATTCACCGCCGGCCGCGCGCACCTCTTCGAACGGGTAGAGATTGATGATGGCCAAATCGATCGCGCCGATCCCGTGCTCGTCCATCGCGCCCCTGTGGTCGGCATCATCGCGGATGGCGAGCAACCCGCCATGAACGTTCGGATGCAATGTCTTGACGCGCCCGTCCATGATCTCCGGAAAGCCGGTCACGTCGGAGACGTCCTTGACCGCAAGGCCGGCTTCGCGGATCGCTTTGGCGGTGCCGCCGGTCGACAGCAGTTCCACGCCCCTTTCGCTCAGCGCCTTTGCCAGATCGATCAACCCCGTCTTGTCGGAAACCGAGAGCAGTGCGCGGCGGATGGTCACGCGGTCGGGCGGAGTGATGGCTTTTGCGGCGACGGCCATGGGGCATATCCTGTCGATGAATGGCAAGCCGGAAAAGGGCTCGCTAAGGCGTACGGGTGGAGATGGCGCGCCCCTAGCACGATGTCTGTCCGATGGCGAGATGGGGGGCGCCCTTCACCGGTTTCGAAAGGCGGCTCCTGTCAGTTTTCGTAGACGAAGCCCCACTCTACCGCCAACGGCGCGGTCACCTCCGATAGCGCGATTTCAATCTGCCGGGTGGCGAGGGGATCGCCGGTCCGCCCGAGATAGAGGCTGTCGGTCAGTTCTGCATGATGGCCATCGACCACGAAGCGCCAGCGGCGGCCGCCATTCGTGGCAAGGATGAGCGATCCGTCCCGGCTCGGCCAGGCTTCGACCGCCGGATGAAGGTGAAAGCGAAGCGTCACCGGCGCATCGATTTGGAGACCCGGTCTCCGCCCTGTCGACGTCAGCCGGTCGATCCCGGCAAGCGAGCGGCCGTCGGGGGCGAGAATGAGCGAGCGTTCGTGGATGACTCCGAAAGGGGCCGTGTAGCCGTCATGAGTCATGATCGCGCGATGCGGTCCCTCGCGCTCGATACTGACATTGAGAGGTCCGATAAGGGGCCGGCCGGCCCATTCCAGCAGCCCGCCGGCCCTCGCGAACTGCACCGAAGAGCGGTCCCCGATCGTCAGGGTCGAATGCGCGGCCGAGACCCGCGACAGGCCGAAGACGGTCGATGCCGGATCGCGCGCCGCCCCGCAATTGACGACAAGAGGATCGCCCTCGGCGGACATTTCGAAGGACAGGGCACCGGCATGCGCATGGCCGGAGAACGCCAGTCGCGGCGGTCCGCCCACATCGGCCAGAAGAACACAGTCTCCAGCCGCGAGGCGAAGGTAATGGGAGGCGGCGGCGAGACCAGCGGGTTGGCCCGCAGTCGCGTCTTCCGCCAGAAGCGCCTGGACCCAGTCGGGATTCACCCACCCTCCGCCATTGAAGCGCGCCAGCCGCCCTTCGCCCATATCGAAGAAGCGCAGCAGGACGAACAGGCGCTCGATGGCTTCGTTGATCGGTTTCGGCGGGGCCCGTCCCAGATGCCCATAGGCCTGGCGAAGCAAGAGAAGGTCGTCCAGAATGACCGGTAGAGCGGACGGATCGCGGCTGGCATGGCCGCCATCGGCCAGCAATTGGCTATCCAGCTCCGCAAGAAACGTCTTCTGCGCCCGATCCAGTCGTTTGCGGCCGTCCGAAAGGCAGAGCGCGAGCGCCAAAAGCGCTGCCCGACCTCGCAGCCGGTCGAGCGGTTCCGGCGCAGGCGCGACCGCCCGGCGCAACCACCGCGCATGGCGGACAAAACCGCGACCGAGCTGTGATGCAAAACGCGACTCCGCCCCACGAAACAGAAGCGGCGCGCTCATGAGCCATTGCAGCACCCGTTCCGCTGCGATGCCGACATTGCGGCCATTGCGCGTAGCGAAAAGCGGACGCGCCAGATAATCCTCGACCAGAAACCGCGCCTGCGCCGCCGCAAGATCGCTATTGGCTGCCTGGAAATCGGCCAGCCAGACAAAACGCTCCAATTGCCGTTGCCAGGCATCCGGCACATCCGCGCGCGCGAACGGACCGTCAGCGCCGACCGCGATCGTATGGCCGGCCAATTGCCATTCGCCGGAATAATAGGCGCGTGCCCGCCCCGGATCGCCCGCCATCAGACGTGCCGGAGAGAAAAGAAGGGCCGGCGGCGTGGAGACGGGGCGAAGCGCGCGCAGTCGCGCCAGCCGTCCGGTCCGCAACGGGCTGACCAGTTGCCGGCCTGCAACGTCTGCAAACAGACGAAACAGCGATCCGAAATTCCCGACTATGGCCAATGTCCCATTCGAAATTCAAAAATCGACGTGTTGTTCTAGGCCCGGCAGCGGCTTATCACCAAGCGTCACCGGTGGATAACTCTTTCACAGCCTGCGAAAACGCGCGGCGAAGAAGCCGTCCACACCGCCAAGATTTGGCCAGTCGTCTGGCGTTGTCCGGATCCAACCTTCCGCCGTAACGGCCTGTTCGAACCCCGAAATCTCGTCGGCTGTCACCGGCAGCGGTTCAACCTGCTCGTGATCGGCAAAGGCAGCCGCCACCGCTTCGCCCTCGCGGCGATCGAGCGAACAATTGGCGAAGACGACAACCCCGCCGGGTCTGACGAACGCGATACACCGTTCGAGAAGATTTGCCTGCAACGCCGCCATCTTCTCCACGACAGCGTCCGATTTGGTCCAGGGGATATCGGGATGGCGGCGCGCCGTGCCAGTCGACGAACAAGGCGCGTCGAGAAGGACGGCATCGAACGGCGTTTCCGGCTGCCACTTTCGCAGATCCGACTGCACCGTTCGGGCATTCAGACCGAGCCGGCGGAGATTGCCTTCAAGCCGGCGCAGCCGGGAGGTGGAGATGTCCACCGCCGTGACGTCGGCACCGGTCCGGGCAAGCTGCGCCGTCTTGCCGCCGGGCGCGGCGCAGAGATCGGCGATGCGCATATCCGGTTTCGCGCCAAGAAGGCGCGCCGGTAGCGTGGCGGCGGCGTCCTGCACCCACCATGCGCCTTCTTCGAAGCCCGGCAGTGTCATGATCGACGGCGTATTGTGCGGCAGCCGCAGCGAGCCGTTCGGCAGAAGCGTGGCGTCCAGTCGTTCCGCCCAGCCCGTCGCGTCGTCCTTTACGGTCAGATCGACCGATGCTTCCGACCGGTGGGCTTGCAGAATGGCCTTCGATTTTTCCGCGCCGTAGTCGCGTTCTAGGGCATCGGCGAACCATTCGGGCGCGTTGGCCACAGCGGCCATGATCCGCTCGCGCCTGTCAGCCGGCATTCGTACGATGCCGCGCAGCACGGCGTTCACCAACGCGGCGAAACGCGACAGGCGCGGATCGGCATTGGCGGCGGTGACCGCAAGATCGACTGCCGCGCTGTCGGGCACGGACAGATGCACGATCTGTGTAGCGCCGACATGCAGCAGATGATCGAGCGCGCGCGCATTGGGCGGCAGGGGACGATCGAGCATCTCGGCGATCAAGGCCGACAGGCTGCCTCGATGGCGAAGCGCGGTCAGCAGAATGGCGCGGCAGAGCGCCCTGTCCCGCCCGTCCAACGCCAGATAGGCTGGATTACCGTTCTCATCGTCGGTAAGCGCATCGAGGGGCGTTGCTTTATCCACGACCGCCGCTAGAAGACGCGCCGCCGCCAGACGAACGTCGAGACCTGGCTTATCCGGATCGATAGGCCGCTCGGCGTAAGGCTTGGACTTGCCGTGCCGTTTGGGTCGGCGTGCTGGTTTGGTACTCACGCCCAAGGACCGCGGCGGCCCGCGCCGGTCGGCACACGCGCCCTGCCCGGCTGGACGCTGACGCGCGCAGAGCCACCGCCCCCGCCCATGTCTCCGGCTATCTCCTTGAGCGCGGCAATGCGGTTCGCGGTCGCCGGATGGGTCGAGAACAGACTATCCATCCGCTCGCCGGACAGCGGATTGATGATGAACATATGAGCCGTCGCAGGATTGCGCTCCGCATCCATGTTCGGGATCGCTTTGGCGCCGCCGGCAATGCGTTGCAGCGCGCTCGCCAGCGCCAGCGGATCGCCGGAGATTTCCGCACCGCGCCGGTCGGCGGCATATTCGCGGGTCCGGCTAATGGCCATCTGCACGATCATCGCCGCCAGGGGCGCGACAATCATGGTGGCCAGCAGTCCGATGACGCCGAGCGGGTTGTTGCCGCGATTGCCGCCGAAGAAGAAGGCGAAATTGGCCAGCATGGAGATCGCGCCGGCGAGCGTCGCCGTGATGGTCATGATCAGCGTGTCGCGGTTTTGCACATGGGCCAGCTCGTGCGCCATGACTCCCGCCAGTTCACGCTCGTCGAGCTGGCGCAGCAGACCGGTCGTCGCGGCAACGGCGGCATTTTCGGGGTTGCGACCCGTGGCGAACGCGTTCGGCTGGTCGTTCTCCATAATGTAGACCTTGGGCATGGGCAGGCCGGCATTCTGCGAAAGCCGCTCGACCATGCGGTAAAGGCCCGGCGCGCTTTGCGCATCGACCTGCCGCGCGCCGTGCATCTTCAGCACAAGCTTGTCGGCGTTCCAGTAGGAAAAGGCATTCATCACGACCGCCACGCCGAAGGCGATCATCATGCCGCTGCGTCCGCCGATCAGAAAGCCGACGCCCATGAAGAGCGCCGTCATGAAGGCGATGAGCATTGCCGTCTTCACATAATTCATCGAACCGGCCCGTCCTTGTCGAGGGATGCACAGTGTAGGTTGAAGCCATATATGGGAGGCAGGACTGAAAGGATCAATCGAGGCCGCCATGACGAACAACACCGACAATGCAGGACGCGGCGACAAGGTTGCCGATGGGGCGGAACCGAAACGGCGCTTCGACGATCTGCCGCCCGCCGCCCAGCGCGCATTGAAAGAGGCCCAGGAACGCCGCGAGAAGATCGACGCCTTTGAAGATGCCATGCCGCGCGAGATCGACGGGCGTGGCGGCCGCGAGCCGGTTCGCTACGGCGACTGGGAGAAAAAGGGCCTCGCCATCGATTTTTAAGGCAATTTCACCACGCAAATCCAAAGCGTTGCGCCAATGTTACAGCAAAAAGGAAAATTGTCCGCTAGATGCTTGTCAATGCAGGGATTCGCCGGGATGGCGGGTCGGGAACGAAGAATGAATTGACGAGGCACACCCATGTTCAAAGTCACGCTTCTCGCAACAGCGCTGGGATTTTCCGCAACGGCGGCTCTGGCAGCTGATGTGGTGGTATACGATCCGCTACCGGTAGCCGAAAGCTTCAGCTGGACCGGTCCCTATGCCGGCCTGCAACTGGGTTACGGCTGGGCCGATACCGACTGGACCTATCGGACGGGCGGCGATACCCTTGATGTGGACCCCGACGGCGTCTTTGGCGGTCTCTATGCCGGCTATAGTTTTCAGTTCGACTCTTTCGTCGCCGGTGCCGAGATCGAGGCGAGCCTCGCCGATATTGACGGCGAGACAGATTGCCCCTCGGCATTGTTCGACTGCCGGGCGGAAATCGATGCGTTCGGTTCGCTCCGCGCGCGCTTCGGCTATGCAGCAGACCGCTTCCTCGTTTACGGCACCGGTGGCCTGGCGCTGGGCCACATGGAAACCGAGACCGAAGACTTCGCAGCGAATGTGAACAGCGAGAGCAAGGTCCTTCTCGGCTACACCGTCGGCGGCGGCGTGGAGACCATGCTTGGCTCCAACTTCGTTCTGCGCGCGGAATACGCCTATTACGATTTCGAGGACGCAGCCTTCACTGTGGATGCAGGCAACGAGATCGATACCGATCTCGACATGCACACGGTTCGCTTCGGCCTCGCCTACAAGTTCTGATCGGCGCATACCGTTCGGTAAGCGGCCCGGAGACCCCTTTTCGGATTCACGGGCGCTGCAACCACAGTTAGAATCGCACCATGCGATTCGCCCTTGTCATACTGTGCACCCTGGCGCTTCCGAACGGCGCCGTGGCTGGAGATATTGTCTCCGGCCCGGTAGCCGTTTCGGTCGTGAACGTGATCGACGGGGACAGTTTCGTTGCCGATGCGCTGGTTTGGCCCGGCATGCGCCTTCGCTATACGGTACGCGTGAAGGGGATCGATACGCCAGAGACACGGCGGCCGGGCTGCAAGGCTGAAAAAGTAGCCGGCATGGCCGCCACTCGTCGCGCCGAAACGCTCCTGCGGTCCGGTCCGGTTACGCTTCAAAATGTCGAGGCGGACAAATATTTCGGTCGCGTGCTGGCCGATGTGCGCATCGACGGCTCCAAGGATATGGCGACCACCATGATCGACGAGCGCTATGCCCTGCCCTATCGCGGCGGCAAACGCATCGACTGGTGCGATGGCGGCGGCGTGGCCGCGCAGGTGATCGACCGGATCGTCGTCGGCGCGACGGAGCGATAGGGACCAGGCTTCGGCTAGGCGACCCTGTCAGGTATGCGCCGCACATCCGGGCTGGCAACCAGCGATCCATCGCCCCCACGCCCCTTTTCCGATGCCGGTCTGGCTGTCCTTTGCTTCAGGCGCCCGACGAATTCCAGCCAGTAGGCCAGCGCGAAGAGAAGGCCGCAGCCACCGATAACGAGGACCGCATCCGGAAGCGGCCCCGGTTCGGCGACCATCCGCAGCGGCTGCAGGATCATCGCCAGGATCGTGCCGGCGATGAAGACCGGCAAGGCGTGGCGCCCCATGACGGCCAGCGGATTGTCGATGTCCCGGCGAAAGAGTCGCGACAGCGGCGGAAGCGTCACGATCAGATAGGCCGCCGCCAAAACGTGGAGCAGGCGAAAGGTCGACAGAAAGGTCTTGTCGAAGCCGGTCAGCACCCTTGGCAGATCGAACGACACGTCGATGCCCCAGAGCGGTATGCGGACCCACAGAAGCGACAGGATCAGATAGAAGCCGGCAAGGCCGATCAGCGCCGGATGGCGCGGCAGGGTGCCGCCGGCGCGGATATGCAGCATCGCCCCCACACCGATGAAGAACAGGAACTGCCATGAGAGCGGGTTAAGAAACCAGATTCCTTCCATCGGCCAGTTGGGCGGGCCGATCCGCATCAGGCCGCATCCGAGCCAGAGCGTGAAGCTGAGCCCCAGCATGGCGCTGATGCTGCGCCGGCCGATCAGGATCATCGGTGGCAGCATGAGCAGCATGACGACATAGATCGACAGGATATTGTTGTAACCGAGCTGATGGGTCATCAGGACGATACCGGCGAATGCCTTCGCGGGATGCTCCATCACCGGGCCGATCGCAATCTTCTCCATCAGATCGGGCCGCGCCCAGAGCACCGCGAAAAAGCCGAAACTGGCCAGCGTGAAGAGCGTTGTGCAAAGCTGCGCAATGTAGAGTACGCCGGCGCGCCGCCAGGCCTTGAGCGTCGCAGCGAGCGCCGTTCCGGGCCGAAATTTCGAGCCATAGGCCATGCCCGCCGAAAGCCCCGAAATGAGCACGAAAGCTTCGGCCGCGTCCGAAAAACCGAAATTCTTATGCGTCAGAAACTCCAGCGGATTCTGTGGCACGTGATTGATGAAGATCGATAGCAGGATCAGCGCGCGGATCACGTCGATCCGCGTATCACGCACTGTTGGCGCGGAAGGGGTCATGGAATGTCGGTCACCAATCGGTGGGACGCGATGGCGCATTGAACACGAAGCCGCATATGCCGCCCTGTCCCGTTGCAGTCCCTTGCTTGAGCGGGTCCGTTGCTAAAGCGCCCAGATCATGGCGGCACGATGGCCATGGTCCAGGAGAAGCGGCAACCGGAAGGGAAAAGGGCCCGTCTTTTCAGACGGGCCCCGTGTTTTCCGTTCATGGTGCGGTCGTCAGCCGGCCGATCGAAGTCGGCGATAGCCGCACGTCATGCGCTGTCAGCGGGAAGGTTGCTTCCCGCGAAGGCAATCCGCCGAGACCACATCACGGAACTGGTAAACACTCGACATCAGATCACCTCCTTTCGTTCGTTGAACACGAATCGGAGTGTGGGGATTTTCCACGGCCCGCGCAAGAGGGCGAAATTTCCGATTTCAAAGGAAAACCCCGCCCGGATCGCTCCGGGCGGGGTTCGTTTCGTTCAGCACTCTGCGCTGTCAGTGGTCGGTCGCCGCACTCGCTCCACGAGGGGTACGGACGCTTTCCACCAGCTCCTTGATGTGTGCGGGCACATCGCCCGTCATCTTGGAGACCACGATGGCCACCAGGAAGTTGAGCAGCGCACCGACAGCGCCGACCGAGGTCGGAGCGACACCGAAGAACCAGTTCTCCGGCACATCGGCCAGCTGGTTGGTATCCGGAATGAAGAACCAGCCCTTGTAGATGAAGATGTAGATGACGGTGAAGAACAGGCCCGCCAGCATACCGGCGACCGCGCCGGTCCGGTTCACCGTCTTGGAGAAGATGCCCATCATCAACACAGGGAAGATGGAGGCAGCCGCAAGGCCGAAGGCGAGCGCCACCGTCTGAGCGGCGAATCCCGGCGGATTGAGGCCGAGATAGGTCGCCACGCCGATCGTCACCGCCATCGCAATCCGGGCCCACATCAGTTCCGCCCGCTCCGAAATGGTCGGATTGATGGCGCCCTTGATCAGATCGTGGCTGACCGCCGAGGCGATGGCGAGCAGCAGACCGGCGGCGGTCGAAAGGGCCGCCGCAATACCGCCCGCCGCAACCAGCGCGATCACCCAGCTCGGCAATTGCGCGATCTCCGGATTGGCAAGCACCAGGATGTCGCGGTTGACGTCGAGCTCATTGCCCTGCGGGGAACCGGCGAGCGCAGCCGCCGCTTCTTCATTGGCGTCGTTGTAATAATTGATCCGCCCGTCGCCATTCTTGTCCTCGAACTTCAGAAGACCGGTGACTTCCCAGTTTTTCATCCATTGCGGACGCTCTTCATATTCGAGCGCTTCGGCCTGCGTGCCGTTCGGATAGACGGTGTCGATCAGATTGAGGCGGGCCATGGCGCCGACCGCAGGAGCGACCAGATAAAGAAGAGCGATGAACACCAGCGCCCAGCCGGCCGAATAGCGCGCATCGCGCACCCGAGGCACGGTGAAGAAGCGGATGATGACGTGCGGCAGGCCTGCCGTACCGATCATCAGCGCCAGGGTGAACAGCACCATGTTGAACATGGACGAGTTGAGCGACGTGTATTCCGCAAAACCCAGATCCGTCACCACCTGGTCGAGTTTGACCAGAAGCGGCGTACCGTCCGACACCTCGCCGAAGAGACCCAGCGGCGGCAACGGGTTGCCCGTCAGCTGCAGCGAGATGAAGATCGCCGGAACCGTATAGGCGAAGATCAGCACCACATACTGCGCCACCTGCGTGTAGGTGATGCCCTTCATGCCGCCGAACACCGCGTAGAAGAAGACGATCGCCGCGCCGATGAAAAGGCCGGTCGCATTGTCGACTTCGAGGAAGCGCGAGAAGGCGACGCCGACGCCCGTCATCTGTCCGATGACATAGGTGAGCGAAATGACGATCAGGCAGAACACCGCAACGAGACGCGCCGTCCTGGAATAGAAACGGTCGCCGATGAATTCCGGCACGGTGAACTTGCCGAACTTACGCAGATAAGGCGCAAGCAGCATGGCCAGCAGCACATAGCCGCCCGTCCAGCCCATCAGGAAGGAGGAATTGCCGTAGCCGGTAAACGCGATGAGGCCGGCCATGGAGATGAACGACGCCGCGCTCATCCAGTCGGCGGCCGTCGCCATGCCGTTGACCACGGGATGGACGCCCCGGTTCGCGGCATAGAACTCGGATGTCGAACCGGCCCGGGAGACCCAGGCAATAATGACATAGAGGAGGAAGGATCCACCGATGAAGATCAGATTGAGTGCATACTGGCTCATCGAACTTACTCCTCGTCAAAATCGTATTTGCGATCCAGCGCATTCATGCGCCACGCATAGATGAAGATCAGTGCGATGAATGTCAGAATTGATCCCTGCTGGGCGAACCAGAACCCAAGGTCGGTTCCACCGATTTCGATACCGGCAAGCAACGGACGCAAGATGATGCCAAATCCGAACGACACCAAAGCCCATATAACGAGCAGAATAACCATGAGCCGCTTATTTTCGGCCCAATAGGCATCCGCTTTCGATGATTGATCGTTCATGAAATCCTCCCCTTTGTAACGACCGCTGCGACTAGCCGTTCTCCCAAATGCATCGGCCGCCCGACAAACTCCATCGATGCTCATTAAACGAACATGACGGAAGTAGACCAGCCTTTTCCCCCGTTCTTAGACCATGTGTTGAGAGGTCTGGAACGGTCTCAAAGGTGCTGCCGGGCTCTCCTCCCCGGCCTGCGCTAGAGCGAAAAATATCGCGGGCAGGCAACCGAGCCTAACCGCTGGCGTTGCAAAAGGACAGACGATCGAAAGGACTCTGCCCCAATGGACATCATCCGCATTATTCTGGCCATTCTCCTGCCGCCGCTCGGCGTGTTTCTGCAGGTTGGCATCGGCCTGCACTTCTGGCTGAACATCCTGCTGACACTGTTTGGCTACGTGCCCGGCATCATCCACGCGCTCTGGGTGATCCTGCGGAAATAAGCACAATGCGATGGGCCGGTCTCCAAACTGTCATCCCGGCGCAATGGCTCTGTCATGAGATTCGGCGATCCTTGCGGCGTTGTGTCGCCAAAGGAGCCATTCATGAACCGCGCCCATCGCCTGACCCGCCGCCATTTTCTCGCAACGACCGGCGCGGGCGGCCTTCTCGCCGCCTCTGGTCTCGCTCTCCCATCCTATCTCCGCGCCGGTCAGGCGCCGTCCTTCACCCACGGCGTCCAGTCGGGCGATATCGGCCCCGCATCCGGCATGGTCTGGACCCGTACCGACCGCCCCGCCCGCATCATGTTCGAAGCGGCGACGACCGAAAGCTTTGCGGACCCGATCCCGATGGCCTCGCTCGATGCGCTGCCCCAGAGCGATTTCGCGGTCAAACGCCTGATCGACGACCTGCCGGCCGATCAGACGGTCTTCTACCGGATGAGGGCAGCCGATCTGTCGGACATCAACAGCGTATCGGAGCCGGTCACCGGTTCGTTCCGCACCGCGCCGACGCAAAAGCGTGATATCCGCTTCGTCTGGTCGGGCGACACTGCCGGCCAGGGCTGGGGCATCGACGAAACCGGCATGAAGACCTACGCCACGATGGCGAAGCATGAGCCGGACTTCTTCATCCATTCGGGCGATACGATCTATGCCGACGGCCCGATGACCGATACTGTCGATCTGCCGGATGGCGGCGTCTGGAAGAACGTCGTTCTGACCGACGAGAAGCGCAAGGTCGCCGAAACGCTCGACGAGTTCCGTGGCCAGTGGAAGTACAACATGCTGGACGAGCATGTGCAGGCCATGAACGCCGCCGTGCCGACCCTCTTCCAATGGGACGACCACGAAGTCGTCAACAACTGGTCCGACGCCAAGGATCTTTCCGCCGACGATCGTTACAGCGTGAAGGACATTCACCTTCTGGCGGCACGCGCTGGCCGCGCCTTCCACGAAATGACGCCGATCTCCTACACCCCGGCGGAGCCGGGCCGCGTCTACCGGACGATCAACTACGGCCCCTCGCTCGACATCTTCTTCCTGGATCTGCGCTCCTACCGCGACGGCAATAGCGAAGGCCTTCAGGAAAGCGGCGGCGAGAATACGACCTTGCTCGGCGCAAAACAGATCGCCTGGCTGAAGAAGGCGCTGACCGAGTCTCGCGCCACCTGGAAAATCATCGCCTGCGATATGCCGATCGGCCTTCTGGTCTGGGACAAGATCAACGACACCACGAAACATGTCGAGGCGATTGCCAATGGCGATGACGGCCTGCCCAAGGGTCGCGAAATGGAGATCGCCGATCTGCTGAAATTCATCAAGGACAACGCCATTGCGAACACGGTCTGGCTTACGGCGGACGTGCACTATACCGCAGCCCATGAGTACCATCCGGAACGCGCGGCCTTCCAGGATTTCGAACCCTTCTGGGAGTTCGTGTCCGGCCCTCTTCACGCCGGAAGTTTTGGCCCGAACGGGCTGGATATGACGTTCGGCCCGGAAGTGAAATACGTCAAGGCGCCGCCGGAAGGTCAGGTCAACCTGCCGCCCTCAGCCGGCCTGCAGTTCTTCGGCCTCGTCGATATTGACGGTAGCACCGAGCAGATGACGGTCCGCCTGATGGATCGCGACGACAACGAACTCTGGAAGACCATGCTCGATCCGAAAAAGAGCTGAAGCGCTCGACCAGAAAAGGCCCGCCGGTTTTTAATCGGCGGGCCATGTTCGGAGTCATTCGGCCGCGACGACCATGCCCGGTTGCCGCGCTAGGCGTTCGAAGAAGACTCGCAAATGGCCTGCCATGGCTTCGGCCTGGCAGGTCGGATTGTCCTGCAGCAGAAGATTGATCGAATAATCGCCCATGGGCGGCAGTCCTTCCTCTTCGCCGAGAACCCGCACCTCGCTGCCGGCAAAGGCGCGGGCGACCGGCGCGATCGCCATGCCGGCCTTCACGGCGGCGCGCTGGCCGGACGTATGGGCGCAAAGATACGCCACGCGATAGTCGCGATCGCCCTTCTCCAGCGCCTCGACCGCGCGCTTGCGCCAGATGCACCGGTCCTCCCACATCGAAACCGGCAACGGATCGCGCAGATGCGCCGTGCCGCCATAAGCCCCGATCCAGACAAGCGGCTCGCGAATGAGAACCTCTTCTTCCAGCTCACTGTCCTGGAGTTCGTCACAGGAGATGACCGCAAGATCCAGCCGCCCCTCCTTGAAAAGCCGACGCAGATCGGCGCTCTCCTTCATGATCACATCGACCACCACGCTCGGATGGCTTTCGGCGAACTTTTTCAGAACGTTCGGCAGAACCGTCTCACCATAATCGTCCGGCAGACCCAGACTGAGCTTGCCTGCCATTTCCGGCCGCAAAATCGTATCCAGCGCCGCGCGGTTCAACTCCAGCATCTGTCGCGCATAGCGCAGCAGCGTTTCTCCCGTCGCCGTCAGGCGCACATGCCGCGGCCCCCGTTCCAGCACGGCGGTGCCGAGCTGTTCTTCCAGCCGCTTCATCTGCATGGAGATCGCCGAAGGCGTGCGTCCCACCGCATCGGCGGCCTTGGCGAAGCTGCCTGTCTCGACAATCGCGACAAAGCTGCGCAGCACATCGGCGTCCAGCATCGGTGCACCGAACGGCGCATTGTCGTTATTGCTCAATTTCATTGATGGCTCTCTCAATACAATTCGTTTGATTGAACGATAGCGCGCTCCTAGCCTCTCCGCAAGTCAACGGAAGACACGGAGACAGGACAATGGCTTACGGCATTGAATGGGTAAAAACGCAATTGATCGGCGTTCGGAACCGTCGCGATCATAGACGGCTTCTGAGAGCAATCGACGCCATGCCTGACTGGCAGAAAAAGGATATTGGCTGGCCGGTCGACGAAGGCGGGTCCGATAGCGGTTCTTCGCAGCAAAACGACTTCCAGACCCGCCAGGACTGGCCAGGCGATTTCCGCCTGCATTGAAGCTCGAAGAACCGTGCTGAACGGGCGCCTGTTTGGTATGGATCGGCCCGCTGGGTAAGCGACATGCACAGCGGGCCGCCATTCGCCGAGAACTGGCTTTTCACTCGGATAAGGCAGGATTGACCATAGGCCGGCTTGTGCCTTCTTCATCTCCGATCTGATCAAGTCGGGCGCGAAGGCTGATCCGGTCCAGCGATACGATTGGCAGGGCGACAAAAAGCTCGATACGGTTCCATAAATATCGAAAAGCCAAGTTGAACGCCTTGAGCTTCTCTAGATGCGCCCCTTCAACAGCCGCCGGATCCTCGATCGGCCATTGCGCCGAGATGGGTTGCCCCGGCCATGCGGGACAAGTTTCGCCAGCGGCATTGTCACAGACCGTGAAGACGAAATCCATTTCCGGGGCGTTAGCGGTCGCGAATTCATCCCAGCTTTTCGACCGGACATCGCCAACCGGGCATTCGAAACTGCGCAAGGTTTCGACCGCGAGAGGATTAACCTCGTCTCCCGGCTGGCTGCCTGCCGAGAACGCGCGAAAACGTCCTTCGCCAAGATGATTGAGAATGGATTCCGCCATGATCGAACGGGCGGAATTGCGGGTACACAGAAACAGGACATTATAGGGTTCGGCCATTCTCAGACTCCTTCCGATTGTCGCGAGCATGATGCGAGACTGGTTATCAGAGGGCCGCAAAGTTCCGGCTTTCCGTCGCAGCAATCCTTGGCCAGGAACAGCAAAACCTCGCGCAGCGCCGCGAGGTCGGCGCGATAGATGATCAAGCGGCTGCGACGCTGACTTTTTGTCAGTCCGGCACGAGACAGGACAGAGAGATGGGACGACATCGTATTCTGTGGCACTCCCAGATGATCGGCTATCTGTCCTGCTGGCAGTCCATGCGGCTCGTGACGAACGAGCAGACGGAATGCCTCCAATCGTGAAGACTGAGACAGCGCAGTGAGCACGAGGGTGGCCTTTTCAATATCCATATATCGAGATTAACAGATACAGTTGGAAAGTCGAGCCGGTAGATTCACTATTCGGGTTGGAGTGCCGCAACGAAGACATCTTCACTCTTGCGCGTTGCCGGAACACCGCTAAACCTTCCGGCGAACCGAAAAGGAATATGACTCATGGAACATCGAACGCTGGGAGCCGATGGCCCTCTCGTGCTTTCGGTCGGTCTCGGCGCTATGAGCTTTGGCGGCATGTACGGCGCGACGAACGAAGAGACGAGCCGCGCCACGATGGACAAGGCGCTGGAGGTTGGCGTCACACATTGGGATGTCGCCAACATCTATGGCGGCGACGGGGTCTGCGAATCCATCATCGGCCGATATTTCGCCGATCGCCCTGAGACCCGTGCGCGCATCGCCCTGGCGACGAAAGGTGCGATCGTAGCCGGTCCGCCCCGGCAGATCGACAACGATCCGGGCTATCTGCGCGGCGAGTTGGAAAAATCGCTGAAACGGCTGAACACCGATCACGTCGAGCTCTATTACATTCACCGGCGCAACCCCGAAACACCGATCGAGCCGACGATCGAAGCCATGGGACGCTGGGTCGAGGAAGGCATGATCGGTGGGATCGGTCTTTCCGAATGCGGCCCTTACACGCTCGAACGCGCTGCATCCGTTTTTCCGATTCGAGCCGTTCAGAGCGAATATTCGCTTTGGACACGCCTTCCCGAACTCGGCATGATCGACCTTTGCGGTCGTTTGGGAACCGCGTTCGTAGCCTTCTCATCGCTTGGTCGCGGTGTGTTCGGCGATACGCCCCTCGTCCCCGAACAATTTGCTGCGAGTGATTTCCGCCGCGCCAATCCTCGTTTCAGCGCCGAGAATTTCCCCCGCAACGAAGAGAAGATCGCCGCTTTTCGTGTCCTGGCGGCCGAAATAGGCCTGCCGGCCCCGGTTTTAGCCAATGCCTGGGTTCTGGCCCGCGCGCCACATATCCACGTCATTCCTGGCACGCGCAGCCCGGTTCATCTGGAACAGAATGCCGAAGCTGCGGCCATTACGCTGACGACGGAGCAGATCGCCGCCGTCGAAACCATCCTGCCCGCCGGTTTTGCCCATGGCGCGCGTTACGCCCCGAACCAGACGATGGGCGTCGAGGATTATTGCTGATGGTGCAGGAGCCACGCTCCGTTTCCATTCTCGGCGCGACGGGCTCCATCGGCGTGTCGACGCTTGATGTGCTGGGTCATACGGAAGACGGAGCTTTCACTGTCGAAGCACTGACCGGCGCATCCAACATTGCGCTTCTCGCCAGGCAGGCCAGAAAGCACAAAGCGCGCATCGCCGTCACGGCGGATGAGAGCCGCTATCGCGATTTGAAGGAAGCGCTCTCTGGCACCCATATCGAAGTCGCCGCCGGTCGTAACGCCGTCATCGAGGCGGCTAGCCGGCCCGTCGACGTCACCATGGCCGCAATCGTCGGCATTGCCGGTCTGGCGCCGACATTGGCGGCGGTTCGCAATGGCGGCGTCATTGCCTTGGCCAACAAGGAATGTCTCGTTTGCGCCGGCCGCCTCTTCTTGAACGAATGCGAAGCCCATGGCGCGACGCTCCTGCCGGTCGATTCGGAACACAATGCCATCTATCAGGTTCTGGCCGGTCATGACCGCCAAGCCGTCGAGAGCGTCGTACTGACCGCATCGGGCGGGCCGTTCCGCACCTGGAGACGCGAGAAGATGGCTACCGTCACGGCAAAGACCGCAGCGGCACATCCCAACTGGTCGATGGGGCTGAAAATTTCCATCGACAGCGCATCGATGTTCAACAAGGCCTTGGAGATGATCGAGGCGCAGCACCTGTTTCAGCTGGCGCCCGAACAGATCGAAGTGATCGTCCACCCCCAATCCATCGTCCATTCCATGGTGCGCTACCGCGATGGCTCCGTTCTGGCGCAGCTCGGTCCGCCCGACATGCGCATTCCCATCGCCTATGCGCTGACCTGGCCGGAGCGCGCCCCGCTGCCCGTCGAACGTCTCGACTTCGCAAAGCTCGCCCGTCTCGAATTCGAAGCGCCCGATGAAACACGTTTCCCATCCATTGCGCTCGCTCGCCGCGCGCTCGATGAAGGTAAAGCGGCCGGTGCCGTGCTGAACGGCGCCAAGGAAGCGGCGCTGGATGGGTTCATCGCCGGCAGGATCGGCTTTCTCGATATGGCCGAACGGGTCGAAGCAGCGATGGACGCGCTGGCGGGGGAGCCGGAACCGCTGGCCCTGGACGCGGTGGAGGGGATCGACCGCCGCGCACGGGAAATCGTGAAACCATAGGGCTCGGCGCGACCGTTCTACCCTGCCGCTTCGCTGTCGGCGGGTCCTTCGGCGCCCCGCGGTACAGCATTGCCGACCGGGCGCGGTTCCTGTTTTGCCGTCAGCATCATGACAGCCAGCACGACGAAGAGAAAGGCGGAATATTGGAACCACAGGGCCGGCGAAACCAGCGCATCGGCCATGATAGCGCAGGCCGCAAGCGCCGTCGCTGTCACATAGGGCGATGCGGCCTTGTCTTGCACGATTCTTAGAACACGGAGAAGAAAAAGCGCAGCCAGGATCGCCATGGACACCAGACCGACCAGCCCGACCTCGTAGAAGATCTGCAGAACGATATTATGGGCATTGCTGGGTCCACCTGGGACGGGATCGGGAAATCCGATGCCGCCCCATCCGAAGAACGGCGATTGCAACACGTACTCGAAAACTGCGGACCAGATCTCCATCCGGCCGCTGTCATGATTGCGTGTTATATCCAAGCCGAAATACTCGACGCTTGGCAAAAATCTTGCCGCCACAAGGCCAAATCCAACCACGGCAGTGGTGGTAACGGCTATGCGCCAGTAGCCGAACCCTCGCGAAAGCAGAAAGGCCATCACGCTGATCGACATCAGAGCCAGGATCGTGCTGCGCGATCCGGTATATCCGCTGAGCAGGCTGATGATGAGAGCGGCAGCGAGAAACATGACGCGACGTCGGATCGGCAGCGATGGAAGCGCGGCCGGCACGATCGCACACATGATAGCAGGTACAAAGAGCCTCGTTGATGCACGAACATTGCCGAAGCCAAGTAAATTTTGGCTGTTCAGGTCTTCCAGATGCCCAAGTCCGAAATGATGGACTAGCGCGAAGACCGTGTAGAGCAACGAACCGGTAACGAAGGCATAAACAACACCTTTTGCCGCAACCGCAATCGTCCCGCTGCGCACAGCACCGTAAAAGACAAGCGCGAAAAGCCATATCAAAACCCATCGCCAAAGCGCCCGCCCGATATCGTCATCGGTTCCTGTTAGGAAATGACCGGCCAAGACCAAGATCGGCACGGCCATCAAGCCGAGAATGCGCCAATCGAAGACCTGCCGATTCTTCAGACATCCCCATAGCAGAAGCGCGATCAGGACCACCTGGCTGTAGCCGGTGAATTCGCGCCGTACGCGATAGGTCTGGTAATTCGCCAGCTCCATCAGGATATGGGCGAGGGCAAATGAAAGAGGCAGCGCGGCGATCACGAAATAGACCAGATAGCCAGTATAGCGCGCATAGCTGGTGGGAACTGCAGACGAACTGTCGCTGCGCATGACACTGTCCCGCTCTTTTGATGAAACGATAGCCTGGAGAGCTCCCCTTGCGCTTCAAACAAGCGCCAACCTGAAAGTCAAGGCAGCAGCGCCCGCCGTGCCGGCCTACCCAAACGGCCGCAACCTGCCCCCGCGACCCCTTTCGCGACGCACCATTTGCCGCTATATGCGCGCCAGCTTTCCCTTCTCCGACAGTTCTTCTTAGAAAGTGCGCCACCATGGCCCTGCGCAATATCGCTATCATCGCCCACGTCGACCACGGCAAGACCACCCTCGTCGACGAGCTGCTGAAGCAGTCCGGCGCCTTCCGCGAGAACCAGCGCGTGGCCGAACGCGCGATGGACAGCAACGAGCTCGAACAGGAGCGCGGCATCACCATTCTCGCCAAGGCCACCTCGGTGGAGTGGAAGGGCACGCGCATCAACATTGTCGACACGCCTGGCCATGCCGATTTCGGCGGCGAGGTGGAGCGCATCCTTTCCATGGTCGATGGCGCGGTGCTGCTGGTCGACGCCGCCGAGGGGCCGATGCCGCAGACGAAGTTCGTCGTCGGCAAGGCGCTCAAGGTCGGCCTCAAGCCCATCGTCGCGATCAACAAGATCGACCGGCCGGACGCCCGCCACGACGAGGTGTTGGACGAGATTTTCGACCTCTTCGCCAACCTCGACGCCAATGAGGAGCAGCTCGACTTTCCCGTCCTCTACGGCTCCGGCCGCGATGGCTGGATGGCCAAGGAGCCCGACGGCCCGACGACGGACGGCCTCGCCCCGCTCTTCGACCTTGTGCTGGAGCATGTGCCCGAGCCCGCGACCGCGCCCGGCCCCTTCCGCATGATCGGCACGATCCTCGAAGCCAACCCGTTCCTCGGCCGTATCATCACCGGCCGCATCGCCTCTGGCACGCTGAAGCCGAACCAGGCGGTCAAGGTGCTGACCCATGATGGCGCGCTGAAGGAAACCGGTCGCATCTCCAAGATTCTCGGCTTCCGCGGTCTGGAGCGCCAGCCCATCGACAGCGCGGAGGCCGGCGACATCGTCGCCATTGCGGGCCTGTCGGACGGCACCGTCGCCGACACCTTCTGCGACCCCTCCGTCAGCGAGCCGCTCGAAGCCCAGCCCATCGATCCGCCCACCGTGACCATGAGCTTCATCGTCAACGATTCGCCGCTTGCCGGCACCGAGGGCGACAAGGTGACGAGCCGCGTCATCCGCGACCGCCTCTTCAAGGAGGCCGAGGGCAATGTCGCGCTGAAGATCGAGGAGGCCGAGGACAAGGACAGCTTCTACGTCTCCGGCCGCGGCGAATTGCAGCTTGCCGTCCTGATCGAGACCATGCGCCGCGAGGGCTTCGAGCTCGCCGTCAGCCGCCCGCGCGTCGTGATGCATCATGACGAGGCCGGCCAGCTGATGGAGCCCATCGAGGAAGTCGTCATCGACGTCGACGAGGAATTCGCCGGCACGGTCGTCCAGAAGATGAGCGAGCGCAAGGGCGACATGATCGAGCTGCGCCCCAGTGGCGGCGGTCGCCAGCGCCTCGTCTTCCACGCGCCGACGCGCGGGCTGATCGGCTATCAGAGCGAGCTTCTGACCGATACGCGCGGCACTGCCATCATGAACCGCCTCTTCCACGAATATGCGCCCCATCGCGGGCCGATCGGCGGACGCGTGCAGGGTGTCCTCATCAGCAACGACAATGGCGAGGCGGCCGCCTACGCCCTCTTCAATCTTGAGGATCGCGGCCCGATGGTCATCGAGGCCGGCGAGAAGGTCTATCAGGGCATGATCATCGGCATTCATACCCGCGACAACGATCTGGAAGTGAACGTGCTGAAGGGCAAGAAGCTGACCAACGTGCGGGCAAGCGGAAAGGACGAGGCGGTCAAGCTCACCCCGCCGATCCGCATGACGCTGGAACGTGCGCTGTCATGGATTCAGGATGACGAGCTGGTCGAGGTGACGCCCAAGACCATCCGCCTGCGCAAACTCTACCTGGATAGCCACGAGCGCAAGCGCTTCGAAAAATCCGCCAAGGCGGGGTGAGGGTTAGGCGGCCCGTAACTTTTTCATCGGCTGTGGTAACAAGCGGTCGGGTCAGAATTGCAATATTGTTAGCCGGCAGCGTTCTATTCTGTAGCCAAAGATTCCAGAATAGACTCCATATGCTGCCTTGCCGGCTCGCTGATTAATTGACTGATCTCTTCAGGCAACGCCCGCCCTATGGTGGATTCCATTTGAACCACCATGAGGTTCTGGGCTTGAAACGATCCTTTATAAGGCAGCGTAGTTACCACCAATTCGTCCTGACATCCTACGGTTAGAAATTTTGGGAAAAAATTTTGATTTTCCTCAATCGCAAGACGAGAAAAATGAATAATAAGCCCATCGATATAAAATCGAAATATCGGCATCTTCCAAGTAGTTCCGTTTAACGACGTACTCGGCATAATTTTCTGTTCGGCCATAGGCGCGTGATTGTGATTGACACCGAGCGTAGAAAGCTGCGTCAAGGTTGTCGGAAAAAATTCTAGAGGCTCGGGATTACCGTCAACAATCATATTCCGCAGCCTTTCAAGGTCGCTGTCCGAGAGACTAATCTCCGAGAATTCTTTCAGGTTACTAGCGGCCGCTCGCCATAAAAGACTCAAGAAAAACAGGCGAAGATACTTCCAATCTGTACCCTTTAACGTCCGGGTACCCCATTGATCGGCAGCAAAGAAATTTACGTCAGTGAGGGACTGCATCGGTCCCCAGCCACTCCATACCAACTTCTGCTTACGTAGTTCACGAATTGCCCAGTTATCGTACTCGGCCAAAATCTTTTCGCCTGCTGACGTCACTAATCTCCGATCATACCAACTACTGAACCGCTTCATCGTTCGCCCATAGCCTGCCTGAATCAAGTAAGGATCAACGCCGTCCGCTCTCGTAAGCGCCTTCGGCAGCAAATGCGAATCGACAAACCTGCCGAACTCGCCTGTAAGGCGACATACGCCGTTAATTTTCTCTTTCTTACGTTTCATTTTATCATGAAGTTCAATCAATATTATTTATAACAATCTCTTTTGATACAATATTTGTCCTATTACAAGTAATTTTGCCATATCATGTAATTATGGACAGTTACGGCCAAGGCGGCTCCCTATGATCTCTCCGCCCTTCCCTCACCCAAACTCTTCCCCTATAAGAATCACGGGCCGGAAAATATTCCGGTCTGGGGCTTGATAACCCCGCGTGTTGGCCGGTATCGCGCCGGCCGATATCCTTCTCGACCAGCTATGGCCGGGGAGGCCTCGACGTATGTTCAGGGCGAAAGCCTAAAGGTCGGGGCGGCCGTACACGCGGTTTATCAACTCCCCGGTCACCAGCGCCCAAAGCCTGGTGGCCGATTTCCTTTTCTCAAGGGGAGTTGACCGATGGACGACTACAATTTCCGCGCCGATCTGCTCGACACGTTCCAGTCCGCACCGGACGCGATCAAGGCCTTGATGCTGATCCTGCCGCTGGCTTTCGCGCTCGGTTTGCTGGGGCTGCTGCTACATCACCGCCGCGCCGCGCGGCGCATGGAACGGCAGGACGCGATGGAGCGTGCCGCGTGCGAAGCCGAGTGGGAACGGATGATGGAGGCGACGCTGGCCGATCTGCGCTGGCGGGAGGATGGCGTGACGGGCCGTTCGCCGCGCCCGCTGAAGAAGGACGAACGTTTCGACCCGACGCTGATGCTGGGCCGGAATTGAAGGCGCTTTCCTTCGCCCCTTTGGGGGGCCGCAGGACGGGGAGCGACGCGTGGCGCGAGCCAGGTACGCAGACACGATCCGCGAAGCGGATCGATGGCGTAGTTGGATGAGGGGCTAAGGGCAGCCCCCTCACCCAAGTGCGGCATCGGCTCGACGATGCCTCGCCGTGCCTGCCTATCCCTCTCCCCGTTGGGTAGAGGGAAGCGCGACGCACACCCTCCCCCATTGTGGGGAGGGTCGGACCATGGGTCCGGGGTGGGGGATGGAAAGGGTCGCATCGTTACCGTCCACGCATTCTCCGACCGCCGCGATGACATTTGATGGTGCAGGCATGGATCCTCGGATCCATCATCGGATCGAGCCCGACGACATGGTCCGAGGATGACGAAGCTGCTATGGGATTGCCGGGTTCTCCAGCGCCGCGATGCGGCTCTGTATTCGACACCGGTTCAGGACAGACGAAACACAAAACACGGTCGTCATCCTCGGGCACCGACCCGAGGATCCATGCCAAAACGGTGACGCGCCGCCGGCGCGGTCGAAACATTCTTATCCACCCCTCCTAAACCTGCCTTATCCTCCTATCCACTGCCTTCCAGGAGCGACGGGATCGCGAACCGGAGATGTCGTGGGGGCGGGGCGAGCGTAGCGCGCCGATAGCGAATCCGTGGTCATCGGCGGTGGGGTGCAGCAATCCCCTTCGGCTACGGGTTTGCGACAGCCGGCACCGTTCGAGCCCTGCGGGGCGATGGGGTCGGCGGCGGGGTTTGGCCACGGGCGGCATGTGCCACCGGGAAGGCCGCCCGTCACAGCGGTGAACGCCACAATTCGCCCGGATGGCGGCCGGAAGGTCGCACCCAACACCATCAGATGACGCGCTCTTTCGGCCGCCATCCATCGCTCATTTCTTCCCCGTCGCTGGCGCGCCTGCCCGTGGCGCTCTCGGCGCGCGCCTTGCCAAAAATCAAGGGCTCCGTGCTTTGCTTTTGCCGCGCGGGCGGGCAGACTGGCGCGATGGCGAGCGACGACACCGGCGACAAGGACGCCAAGACCAAATGGGCGGAGGAGCGGACGGACTGGGCCGAGGACCGGACGGTGCTCGCCAATGAGCGGACCTTCGCCGGCTGGATGCGCACCGGCCTTGCCGCGGTCGGCATCGGCCTCGCCAGCCAGGCAATCTTTCGCGCCGCCGAGCCGACATGGCTTGCCAAACTCGCTGCCACCGGCTTCATCGCCGTCGGCGTGCTGATCTTCTACCTTGCCTGGCGCAACAGTTGCGGCCTGCTGGACCGGCTCAACACCCACGCCGCCGATCCCATCCCGCGCGGCCACCTCGCCTGGCTGGCGGCGCTCTTCGCCGCGGCAAGCCTCATCGTTCTGGCGGTGCTCTGGCTCATCTGACCGGACCCGGCGCGGCCGAAAACGGGCTTGCTCGGCGCGCCGCTTCGGCGCAAAAGGCGTCTCATGCGCACCACCAAGATCGACATCGACCATTGGGACCATGCTGGCCCGTTCCGCCTCTATTCGGGTTATGAGCGCCCGCAATACGGGCTGACGGCGCGGCTCGACCTCACCCGTCTGATGACCGTGCTGAAACCGGCCGGCCACCGGCCCTTCATCGTCATGCTCCATGCGTTCTGCCAGGCCGGCAATGCGGTGGTGCCCTTTCGCCAGCGCCTGCGCGGCGGCACCGATGGCGAGCCGCTCGGCGCGGTGGAGCATGAGAGCATCGGCGTGTCGCCCACCGTGGCGCGTCCCGATGGCAGCTTCGCCTTCTGCGCCGTGCCGCAGGCGGCCGACTACGCCGCCTTTGCCGCCGATGCCACGCGGCGGATCGGCGAAGCGGCCTCGAGCGCCGGTCTCGACAATCCTGCAACGGACGATGGCTGGCTCTATATGAGCTGCACGCCGAAGGTCGATTTCACCGCGCTGACCAACGCGATGGAGGGCCCGCTCGACTGCGTGCCGCGCGTCGTCTGGGGCAAGTTCGTCGAGGACGGAGCCGGCCGCTGGTCCTGCGCGGTGTCGGTCGAGGTCCATCACTGCCTTGTCGATGGCGGCCACATCGCCGACTTTCTGGAAAAGGCGCAGAACGCCATCGACACGCTGGAGGCGTAGGCGCGCCTACTCGCGCGCCATGGCGTGATACTCCGGGTTCGGCGCCATTTCGGTCGCGCTCGCAAGCCGATTGCTCATGGCGTAGAAGCCGGTCACGGCGGCGATGTCGAAAATGTCGCGCTCGGAAAAGCCGGCATCGCGCAGCGCCTGCCGGTCCGCTTCCTCCATCGCGGCCGGGCTTACGCTCAGCTTCTCGGCGAAGGTCAGCATGGCTTGCTGGCGCGCCGGCAGATCGGCGGCCCGCCAGTTCTGGGCGATGGTTTCGGCCAGCGCCGGATCGCCGGTCAGCTGGCGCAGCGCAGCGCCATGGGCCGTCAGGCAGTAATGGCAGCGATTGATCGCCGAAACGGCGACGGCGATCATTTCGCGCTCCGCCTTGGTCAGGCCCGACGGCGCCAGCATCAGCCCGTTATAGAAGGCGGCGAAGGCGTTCAGCCGGTCGGCGTCGAACGCGTGCGCGACCAGCACATTGGGCACGAGGCCCAGCTTCTCCTCGCATTTGTCGAAATAGGTCGCAACGCCATCCGGTAGCGGCTCCTGCGGCGGCAGATCGATGGCCATCACCGGTGGCAGTCCATCGCTCCGCCATTGTCCCGGCGGAATGGGTTTTTCCTGCCTAGTTTCGGTCATGACGTCTCCTCCTGTCTGGTATCTTCCTCGGCGATGCCCCTACCATCTCTCGCCGCGACGTGGCAGAGGCTACGTCTTGGAAGAAAGGCGTAGCGCCGGAGGAGAACCCGCGATGAGCGACGGCGCATTGACCGTGAACGGCAGCCGTGACGGAACGACGCCAGGCGGCCATGTGAGCAGGCGTGGCCTTTGGGGCTGGATGTTCTTCGACTGGGCGGCGCAGCCCTTCTTCACGGTGGTCACCACCTTCATCTTTGGGCCTTACGTGGTCAGCCGCCTTGCCAGCGATCAGGCGGCGGGCCAGTCCGCCTGGGCTTTCGGCATTGCGGCGGCGGGCCTTTTCATCGCTGTCATGTCCCCGATACTCGGATCGATCGCCGACCAGAACGGACGCAAGAAGCCGTGGATCGCCGGCTTCGCCCTTCTCAAGGTCACGATGCTGCTGACGCTCTGGTTCGCCGCACCCGGCGCATCGCTGGTATGGGTTGTCGCAGCTTTCGCCATCGCCACCGTTGCTGCGGAATTCTCCATCGTCTTCAACGATTCCATGCTGCCGCGCATCGCCACCGCCGAACAGGCGGGCCGCGTGTCGAACACCGCCTGGGGACTGGGTTACGCAGGCGGACTGATCGTTCTGGGCACCACGATCGCCTTTCTGGCGGCAAGCCCCGAGACCGGGCGAACGCTGATCGGCATCGAACCGCTCTTCGGCCTGGATCCGGCGAAGGGCGAGGATGCGCGCATTACCGGACCGATGGCGGCGCTCTGGTATCTGGTCTTCGTTCTGCCCATGTTCCTCTTCACCCCGGATGTCCGTCGCCAGCGGCTGAAGATTGGCCGCGCCATTCGCGACGGGCTGGCCGAATTGAAGTCGACATGGGCGGAGGTAAAGAGCCAGCCTGGCATTGCGCGCTTCCTCATTGCGCGAATGATCTATCAGGATGGCATCAGTGCGCTCATCGCGCTTGGCGGCACCTATGCCGCGGGCCTTTTTCTATGGCCGATCATGGAGATCGGCATTTTTGGCATCATTCTCAACTTGACCGCGATTCCAGGCTGCTTCCTCGCTGCCCGCCTTGATAGGAGCGTTGGTTCGAAAGCGCTCGTGATCGGATCGGTCTTTCTGCTGTTCGTCGCCGCCGTTGGCATAGTCTCCACCCAGCCGGGATCGACCTTGTTCGGCCTGGTCACCCTGCCAATGACCGATAGCGGCGGGCTGTTCGGTACCGCCGCCGAGAAAACCTACATTCTCTACGGATTGATCATCGGGCTGACCTTCGGCCCGGTTCAGGCCTCTTCCCGTGCATGGATGGCGCGTAGCGTGCCGGAAGAGGAAGCGGGTCGCTGGTTCGGCTTCTACGCCCTGTCGGGTCGTGCCACGAGCTTCCTCGCTCCTTTGCTCGTGGGCGTCGTAACCGCGATAAGCGGATCGGCAGCACTCGGCATGTCGGTCATCCTGATCTTCCTGGCCACCGGCTTTGCCGTGGCCTTGAAAACGCCTTATCCCGCCGCCGATCCACGAACCCTGCTTCGGATCGGCTGAACGGCGCATGGATGGTTAACAGGCGTTTAACCCTTCGGCCCTAGGCTGTGCGAGAAAATGAGCAGGCTGTGCCCGCTTGCCGCGCCATGGGATTTCCGAGTGATGAGCGATATTCACGACCGTTACGCCTTCAACATGGAAGATGACGAAGAAAGCGCAATCCGGGCTTTTCTACGCAATGCGGTCGGACGGCTTTTCGGTGTTGTGGTTCTGGCCTTTGTGACCTTCGGGGTTGTCGCCCTGGCGTCCTGGCATGTCGACGATCCGTCGTTCAGCCTGGCGACCGAGCGCGCACCACAAAACGCGATGGGGTTCGCCGGGGCGGCCTTCGCCGATATCGCCGTTCAATTTCTAGGACTTGCCACCATCGTGGCGCTTCTGCCAGCCATCGCATGGGGTTTCCTGCTCGCAGCAGCGCGCCCTGTCGACCGGAAGGCCCTGCGGATGGCCGCATGGCTCGGATGCGTGGCCATGACGGCTCTCGCGCTCGCCTGCGTACCGGTGCACCGCGCCTGGCCCATTCCGTCAGGCCATGGCGGCGTTATCGGCGACATGTTGCTGCGCCTGCCGGCATTCGCTTTTGGACGGCCAGTCGACGGGCTGATCGCAGCGGCGCTCGGCGTGGTTGCGAGCGCAAGCGCGCTATGGCTATTCACCCGCGCCGCCGTCTGGTCGCTTCTTCCGGCATTGAAGCCGAGATTGCCCGAATTGGACGACGAACCGGAGATCGACGACGCATGGGATTTGGACGAGCCGCGCGACGAACCGGCTTGGCGCCGGGCCATGGTCGCCATGATGGGCGCTGTCACGCACACCTTCTACCGTGTCCGGGCAGGTGCGAAGCGTAGTCGCATGGCACAATCGAACCGCGAACGGCTCGAACCGCCACGTCTGCGCCCGGCCAACGATCGGCCTGCTGAGCGCCAGCCAGCCGTCGACTGGAACGACGCCCGGGAGCAGCCACTGCCGGATATGCCGCCGGAAGGTTTGCTGATCGACGATGAGGATGCCGCTTATCTGGAAGAACGTGACGACGAATCGACCTTCGCCGAGGACGAAACGCCTTGGGACAACGATGAAGATGGCGGCGACGAGGACGCGACGCTGGGCGATTTTGAGCCGGACGATCGAGTGGTGCCGTTCCGCCCGCAACTGGTCCACTCCAAGGAAGAACCGAAGAAGGCCAAGGCTGCTGCGGCAGCCCCCACCCGCAAACGCCAGACTGGCAGGGCGGCGCACGGCAGCCGGTTCGAGCTTCCCTCGCAGCGCTTCCTGGCAGAGCCGAAGAAACTGTCCGGCGTCGCACGGGTCACCGAAGCACAGCTCGCCGACAACGCCCGCCAGCTCGAAGCGGTCCTCAACGATTTTGGCGTCAAGGGCGAGATCATGACCGTGCGGCCGGGCCCCGTCGTCACGCTCTACGAACTGGAGCCAGCCCCCGGCGTCAAATCCTCGCGCGTGATCGGCCTTGCCGAAGATATCGCACGCTCGATGAGCGCCATCGCTGCCCGCGTCGCGGTCGTGCCGGGCCGCAACGCCATCGGCATCGAACTGCCGAACGATCATCGCGAAACCGTCTATCTGCGCGAAATCATCGCCAGCAAGGATTTTCAGCAGACCAAGAGCAAGCTCGGCCTCTCCCTCGGCAAGACGATCGGCGGCGAAGCCGTCATTGCCGATCTCGCCAAGATGCCACATCTGCTGGTTGCCGGCACCACCGGTTCGGGCAAGTCGGTCGCCATCAACACGATGATCCTGTCGCTGCTCTACCGAATGACGCCGGAGCAGTGCCGCCTCATCATGATCGATCCGAAAATGCTGGAACTGTCGGTCTATGACGGCATCCCGCACCTTCTGTCGCCGGTCGTGACCGATCCGAAGAAGGCCGTCGTCGCGCTCAAATGGACCGTGCGCGAGATGGAAGAGCGCTACCGCAAGATGAGCAAGGTCGGCGTTCGCAACATTGACGGCTTCAACAGCCGCGTCGGCGAAGCGAAGGCCAAGGGCGAAACCATCACCCGTACCGTGCAGACGGGCTTCGACCGCGAAACGGGCGAAGCGATCTACGAGCATGAGGAGATGGACCTCGATCCGATGCCCTTTATAGTCGTCATTATCGACGAGATGGCCGACCTTATGATGGTCGCTGGCAAGGAGATCGAGGGCGCGGTCCAGCGCCTGGCGCAGATGGCGCGCGCCGCGGGCATTCACGTCATCATGGCGACGCAGCGACCCTCGGTCGATGTCATCACCGGCACGATCAAGGCCAATTTCCCAACGCGCATCTCCTTCCAAGTGACCAGCAAGATCGACAGCCGGACGATCCTGGGCGAAATGGGCGCCGAACAGCTGCTCGGCATGGGCGATATGCTCTATCAGGCCGCCGGCGGGCGCAGTCAGCGCGTCCACGGCCCCTTCGTTTCCGACGAGGAGGTCGAGACGGTGGTCAATCATCTGAAGACGCAAGGTGTGCCGGAGTATCTCGATTCCGTGACCGAAGACGCCGATGAGGACGAGGAAGGCGGTCCGGGCGCGGCAGGCGGCGACGGTCCGGCAAGCGATAGCGACGATCCCTACGATCAGGCCGTGGCGGTTGTGCTGCGCGACGGCAAGGCCTCGACCTCATACATCCAGCGCCGACTGGGGATTGGCTATAACCGCGCCGCCACAATCATCGAGAAGATGGAGGAAGAGGGTGTGATCGGACCCGCCGACCATGCCGGCAAGCGTGAAATTCTGGTGCCGCGCGACGAGTTCGACGATTGATGGCGGCCTGTAAAATGACCGCTTCCCGCTCGAAATGTGCCATCCTGTTGCCCATCTATGCGGCTATCGGTGCGCCGAAGAAGAGGACGACGCCAATCACGAGGATTTCCATGATCAAGACCATGCGCCCCTTCAAGAGCCTGGCCATTCTGCTATTCGGCGCGGGCATCGCTCTTGGCGCAGGCGTTTCGGCCGAGGCCAGCCAGACCGCGCAGCAGATCGCCAACCACTTCGCTTCGGTCAAGACGATGAAGGGCGAGTTCGTCCAGTTCGGCCCGCGCGGCGAACAGACCGCCGGCACGTTTCAGATCGCAAGGCCCGGCAAGATCCGCTTCGACTACGAGCCGCCAGCGAAATTCCGTGTCGTTTCCGATGGGCGCAATCTGCTGCTCAACAACCAGAAGCTCGACACGTTCGATCTCTATCCGCTCTCCAAGACGCCGCTCAAACTGCTGCTCAACAACAAGATCAACCTGTCCGGCCGACAGGTGCAGAGCATCAAGGAAGAGCCCGATCTGGTCACGGTGGTCATGGCCGACAAGAGTGTCTTCGGCAATTCGAAGATCACCATCATGTTCGATCCGAAGACGAACGCGCTGCGCCAATGGACGGTGACGGACAATCAGGGCAAGGACACAACGGTCATGCTCTTCAACGTGCAGGAAGGGGCGCGTGTCGACACGTCGCGGTTCCGCATCGACTACAGCAAGTACAATTGGCAGGCTGGTAACGAGGCAGCCAGCAGCGCTAAGCGGTGAACAGGTAGATTGCGCCCTTCCAAGCGAAACCATTGGAATAAACGGCAAAGGCTCGCGAAAAGCGGGCCTTTTTCGTTGCATGATGGCTAGAGCATCGTCACTTTGCGCCCGCACTAGGAGGATCGCAAAGCGCCATGCCACTATCCATCGCCACTTGGAACATCAACTCGGTCCGCCTTCGGCTGCCGCTGGTGGAGAGCTTCCTGGACGACTACGCGCCGGATGTCCTGTGCCTGCAGGAGACCAAATGCCCGGATGACAAATTTCCGTTCGATGCCCTGCGCAAGAAGGGCTACGAAGCGATCGAGGTGAATGGCCAGAAGGGCTATCACGGCGTCGCGACCCTTTCTCGCAGGCCGCTTCAACTGGTGGAAAAGCGCGAATATTGCGCCAAGGGCGACTGCCGGCATCTCTCCGTCATCGTCGATGGCGGCAACAAACGGATCCTGCTGCACAATTTCTACGTGCCCGCCGGCGGCGACGAACCCGATCCGGACATCAACCCGAAATTCCGCCACAAGCTCGACTTTCTGGAAGAGATGCAGGGTGTCCATGCCGAGGACGACCGCGCCGACGCCGCCGTCCTTGTCGGCGATCTCAATATCGCGCCGCTGGAAACCGATGTCTGGAGCCACAAGCAGCTTCTGAAAGTGGTCAGCCACACCCCGGTCGAGACCGAAACGCTGGAGAAACTGCGGGTCGGCAATGGCTGGGCCGATCTGATGCGAACCGCCATTCCGCCGGAAGATAAGCTTTACACCTGGTGGAGCTATCGGGCGCGGGACTGGAATGCATCCGACCGGGGACGCCGCCTCGATCACATCTGGGGCAGCCCCTCGCTCGTGCCGCATCTGACCGGCATGGACGTTCTGCGCCACGCTCGCGGATGGGAACGGCCAAGCGACCATGTGCCGGTCATCGCCCGGTTCGATTTCAGCTGATTGGCCTTATCCGACCGGCACGACCGTGCCCTGCGCCACCGCAACCGGCTTGTCCTCGTCATCTTCGACGAAGATATCGCACTGGCACACGGCCTGACGTCGCCCGGACGAACGCACGGCTGCGCGGGCGATCAGCGCCGTCCCCTTTGCGGGGCGCAGATAATTGACCTTGAACTCCGAAGTCAGCGCATCGCCATTGAGCGCGATCCCACCGGCAAAGGTAATCGCGTTATCGGCGAGATAGGAGATCGCTCCGCCGTGGACGAAGCCGTGCTGCTGGAGAATTTCCCGTCGGATCGGCAGGCGGATGGTCACTGCCTCGCGGCTCGCGCTGACCAACTCGGCGGTCAGGAACTGCGTGAAGGGCTGCGCGTCGAATATGGCCCGTGCAAAGTCCAGAATGACGTTCGCTTCGCTGTCCATGGCAGTTGCCTTACTTTTACGTAAAGGCAATCTGCCCGTTGCGGGCGAGGCGGTCAAGGCAGGTCATGGTCAGTCATCGCCCTCGAAGCGCCCGGCGAGAGCGCCGATCTGGCCGGTCATGCGCGCAAGCCGCTGGCGGATCGTTTCATGCATAGTTGCGGCGACATCGGGATATTCTTCGAGAACCCGGCGCAACGTGGTCCGGTTGAGGCGCAGCAGGCTCGCCGGCCCCTCGACCGCCTTGGCCGTGCCGGGTCGCGTGGTTGTCGCGATGAGCGAAAGTTCGCCGAGAACCGCGTCCCGCCCGAACCGCTCCTCGTGGCGATCCGACCGCCCCTTCAGTGCGATCGTGCCGGATCGCACCACATAGGCGCTATCGGCATTGGCGCCTTCGCGGAACAGTTCCTGGCCATCCCCGAGATCGACCGTATCCGATGCGAACGCCAGAATGCGCAGCTGCTCATTATTCAATGAGGAGAGCAGCGGAATCTGCGACAGAGCGGCAATGTCGTCTCGAAGGGCCATGAATATTCGCTGTTGGGGAGGGTTCGCCCGACTGTCCTAACATGGGGCACCATGTCAGGGAACCAGCTTGTAGCCGCCCCCTTCCGTCACGATGATTTCGCAGTTGGACGGATCGCGCTCGATCTTCTGGCGCAGGCGATAGACATGCGTTTCCAGCGTGTGGGTGGATACGCCGCTATTGTAGCCCCAGACCTCTTCCAGCAGCGTGTCTCGGGTGACCACGCGCTGATCGGCGCGAATGAGGTAGCGGATAATGTTCGCTTCTTTCTCGGTCAGCTTGATCTTGCCGTCGGCGCGGTCGAACAGCGCCTTCTGCTTTGGTTTGAAAGTATAGGGACCAACGGTGAAGCTGGCATCCTCCGACTGGTCGAACTGGCGCAGCTGTGCCCGGATTCGCGCCAGCAGAACCGCGAAGCGAAACGGCTTGGTGATATAGTCGTTCGCGCCCGATTCCAGGCCCAGAATGGTGTCGGAATCGGTGTCCTGCGCCGTCAGCATGATGATCGGCGTCCGCAACCCGTTCTTGCGCAGCATCTTCACCGCTTCGCGCCCGTCCAGATCCGGCAGGTTGACATCCATGATGATCAGATCGACCACATTGGTGCGCGCCGTGTTGATTCCCTCTGTCGCGGTGTCGGCCTCGATGACCTCGAACTCGTCATAAAGGCCGAGTTGCTCGACGAGCGTCTGCCGCAAGGTATCGTCGTCATCGACAACGAGAATGGTTCGCGTGGTCATGGGCGCCTCGAAGATTAAGGGTAAAAAATACTGCGGATACAGCAAGACACAAGCCCTATGGAAACATGAAGCGCGTTAACGTTCCATTCACCGGGGCCCGATCCTGCCTCGCGCCGCTCGTCGTCAACCGCATGTCTGGCAGCGAGCACCGTGGCCGTCTGCGCCTCGGTTCTCTTTCTTTTCCCTGTGCTCTGGGCAGGGCTGGCATCGTCTCGCACAAGCGCGAGGGCGATGGCGGAACGCCGCTCGGCCATCACCAGATCCTGTTTGGCTATCGGCGCGCCGATCGCGGCTGGACACAGGGGGGACCGCTGCCACTCTCGCCGACCCGGCCTGCCGATGGCTGGTGCGACGCGCCGGCTCATCCCGCCTATAACCGGCCGGTCCGTCTGCCGTTCCCGGCCCGGTGCGAAACGATGATCCGCGCCGACCGGCTCTACGATTGCTGCATCGTTCTGGACTACAATTACAGCAGCAGGGCCAGATATCGCGGCAGCGCCATCTTCTTCCACCTCGCCGAACGCGGTTATCCCCCGACGGAAGGATGCATCGCGCTTGCGCCCCGCGACATGGCGCGGCTTCTACCCTATTTAAAACGTGGCCGCACATTGATCGTGCAGCGATAGGCGAGTGGGTGTCATGGCGCGAGTATTCTTGATTGTGATGGATAGTTTCGGCATTGGCGGCGCGCCGGACGCTGCCGACTATTTCAATGGCGACGACAGCGACCACGGCGCTGCGACATTTCAGCACATCGCTAAAGCCTGTGCCGAAGGGCGCTGCGACACCGATAGCCGGAGCGGCCCGTTGCATTTGCCGAACCTCGAACGGCTGGGTATCGGATTGGCAGCCCATCAGGCGACGGACGAATGGCCCGTCGGATTTTCGCAAGAACCCGACCTGATCGGTCGGGCCTGCGCGGCGACCGAAACTTCCAAGGGCAAGGATACGATCAGCGGTCATTGGGAGATTGGCGGCGTACCGGTGCCCTTCGACTGGGGCTACTTGCCGAAGGAGATCCCCACGCTGCCGGCCGATATTCGCAACGGCATGATCGAGGCGGGCGATCTGCCCGGTATCCTGGCCGACCGTCACGCCGAAGGTCTCAGCGTTATCGAAGAATTTGGCGAGGAGCATATCGAGAGCGGCAAGCCCATCGTCTACACTTCGGCCGATTCCGTTATCCAGATCGCCGCGCATGAAACCCATTTCGGGCTGGATCGGCTTTACGATCTCTGCGAAGCCACCCGGAAACTGGCCGATGGCCACACGATCGGCCGCGTCATCGCCCGGCCCTTCGTCGGTGAGGAACGCGGGGAATTCGAGCGCACCGGCAATCGACGCGATTATTCGGTGCCGCCACCCGAACCGACCGTTCTGGAGCGTCTTGCCGACGCCGGGCACGCCGTTCGCGCCATCGGCAAGGTGTCAGACATCTTCGCCCATCGGGGCGTCACGGAGAGCCGCAAGGTGTCAGGCCACCCGGCTTTGATGGAAGAGACGCTGAAGGCGCTCGACGAACTGCCCGATGGCGGCTTCGCTTTCGTCAACTTCGTCGATTTCGACCAGCTTTACGGCCATCGCCGCAATCCTGCCGGTTACGCCGCCGCGCTGGAATGGTTCGATGAGCGGCTGCCGCAAATCCTCGACAGGATGCGACCGGACGATCTTCTGATCATCACCGCCGATCACGGCAACGATCCGACCTGGCCGGGCAGCGATCACACGCGCGAGCGCGTTCCCGTTCTCATGACCGGCGCGGAAACCGTGCCGGGGCTGTCCGCCATGCGCGAGACCTTTGCCGATATCGGCGAGACTGTCGCCAGCCATCTGCGCATCCCGAACGGCACGCACGGCCAACCCATCAGCCGGGTTTGAAGAGCGGTAGCCGGTTGACGGTCATGATCCTCCCCCTTTCCTCAGGCCGAAAGCCGAAAGCCGAAAGGTGAAAGGTGAAAGGCGATCACCGGCTCAGCCGTGACGCCGCCGCAGATCGTCCAGCACCTCGCTGTCGATCCTACCGTCATAGTGGATGCGGTTGTCGTAATTGGCTTCGCCCATGAAGCGAGCGAGCCCGTCCGTATCAGCCTCGGTCCACTCACCGCCATCCGACGTTTCATGGCCCTGCCGCTGCAACAACGTTTTGAGAAAATCGGCAGTATCGTCCTCAATCGGCACCATCTTGTCGGGATCGGACGGAAAATAGGACATGCGGTGCAGCTTGAAGCACCGCGCCAATTCTTCGATCGGCGATTCGTGGTCGTAAATCTGGATGTCGACCATCCGATCCGAAAGGCCGCCATAGCCGCCCTCCTCCTTCACCACCAGAAGGCCGGCCGCCTGCTCGCCCCGCAACTCGCCGCCGGCATCGCGTCCGGCCCGCAGGGCGGCGATCAGCCGGTCGGGAAGTCGCAATTCGCTGGTGGCTTCGAACGCCTCGATCATGGCGGTCAGAACCGTCTCGCCAGACAGTGCATTGCCGCCGACGATACACTCCTTACCGGGTATGCAGGCAGCAAAGCCATTCCAGTCGTCCATCGCCGCACCGGTGTGACCGACCCCTTCGCCATGCATGGCCATCACGCCGAACTGGCGCTCCGATACGCCATCGAGATCGCGCACCGCGATGGTTACGGCCTCGTCGGCCTTGGCGCCCCGCTCGATCAGATCGAGAATCTTGGCAGCGGCGCATGGGTCTGCGAAGCCTTGCGTGGTCACCGCACCAACCCCACCGCGCGCATGAAGCACAATGGAGGAAACACCCGGAAATTTCGACTGGACGGCGCAGCCGATCTCGCCCCTGTCCCTGTCGCGCCCAATGATCGAATAGGTCATGGATGATCCTGTCCTTTCCATTGCCAAACCGTGGTGCGCTTCACTTCGGCATCTTCCAGCGCGCGGCTGACCGGAACCTCGTAACGCGCCAGTTCGGCTAGCCTGTCCTCGGGCAGATAGGCACGGCCCGGATCGCCGATCAGCACCGTGGCGCCCCGTGCGGCAAGTCCGTCGAACCAGAGCGCGAGCGCTTCGGCCATTGATCTGTCGTAGAAAACGTCGCCGGCAAGGACGACCGGCCATCCTTCATCCTTGCCAACGAGATCGTCCGCGGTGAAGTCGACTGCGACATCGTTGGCCTTCGCATTAAGCCGCACCGCAGCGCCGCAGAACGGATCGACATCGGCGGCAACCACCTGTGTCGCGCCGGCTTTTATGGCGGCGATGGCGACCAATCCGCTGCCTGTGGCGAAATCCAGAACGGTTTTGCCGGCAACCGTTTCGGGGTGATCGAGGATGAAGCGTGCCAGCCCCTGACCGCCAGCCCAGGCGAAAGCCCAGAAGGGTGGCGGCACGCCGATGGTCTCCAGCTCTTCCTCCGTCTTCTGCCAGAGCGCAATGGCCTCATCGGCAAGATGGAGGACGATCTCGGGCACATGCGGCGGCCGATGGAATACGGTATTGGCGAGAATGAACGCCTCGGCGTCCTCTGCCTTCCGTTTCATTGTCGCTGAACCTCGTCGAGCTGCCAGCCGACAGGCAGCGCCGCCAGGGCGAGGAGCGCGAACAATGCCAGCACCGCGGGCGTGCCGAGCCAGTCGGCGACCAGCCCGAAACCGCCCATCGCCAGCAGCACGATGCCGATAAACGTATTGGAGAAGGCGGTATAGACGGCGCGGTCATCCGCCGGCGCCATATCGGTCAGATGGGTGTTTCTGCCCTGTCGCACGCCTTGATAGGCGATCTGCAAGAGAAAGAAGGCAAACGGCGCCATGAGGGGCCAGAGATCGTTGAAGGGCTGGAACGCGGAGAAGGCGGCAGCGACACCGAGCACCGTGGCGGCGGACGCTGCGCTGAGCAGCAGAACCCACCGGCTGGACCGGTCGGACAGACGGCCCCAGACATAACTGCCGGCAATCGCGGCGAAGGCCGAAGCCAGAAGGAAACTGCCGAGCTGGCCGAGCGCGTGGCTGCCCCCTTCGCCCGCCGACAGCAGCAGGTAGGGCGGCGCGAGAGCCGTCACTGTCAAAAGGCCACGCATCGCGCAGAACAAGCGAAATTGGCGGTCAGCCCATAGGGCTCGAGCCGAGTTCGCAATGGCCGCAAGCCCGTCCACGGCGCCCTCATTGGCTCCGGGTTCTTCGTGCAGAAGCGTGAAAAGGAATGCCGCAACCGCCCACAGCAGCGCGGCCACAACAAGCGCGCCCAGCAGAACGGGCTTCTCCAGCGGCAGAATACCGAAGGTCAGCGAGACACCGAAGGCGAGCGCGAATGCGGCGGCGGCAGAGCCGGCAAGGCCGGTCACGGAACCGCGCCGGCCCTTGCTGATCGTTTTGCCGAGAACGTCCTTGTAGGACACCGAGGCGAGCGAGCGTCCGAGCGCGAAGACCGCCAGCCACGCAACCGTCAGCCAGCCGGCGAGCGCGCCTTCGAAAGCGAACAGCGTGGCCGCCATCGCCGCCACGGCGACGGCCTCGATGGCCGAGCCGAAGGCCCAGACCCATTTGCGCTGCGCCAGGCGGCGCACGCGATGACTGGTGAAGAGCTGCGGCAGAAGCGCCAGCGATTCCCGCAGCGGCACCAGAACGCCAATCGCCGCAGCCGGAGCGCCCACCGCATTTAGCAGCCATGGCAGAACCAGCTTTGGATCGATCAACGCATCGCCGGCCTTGGTCGCGGTGAGCGAAGCGATATGCAGGCCGGCATTGCGCGGCTGCGGCGCGCAGGCGCCTTCCGGAATGTCCCTGCAGACGCGGTTGGCTTCGTCCTCGACGACAAGGCTACCGAGACCGGCGAAGACATTCATGGCAGGACACATTGGCTGGCGAAACATGGAATGTCCGGCCTATCTGGTCCGTCGTAGCACCCTTTCAACCCGTTGCGCCGCGCGCGCCATAAACCTCATGCCGGCTTCAGACTGTCCGGATCGAGACCGCCCATCCGGCAGACTTCCGCCCATTCATCGGGTTTCACCGGCTGCACCGACAGGCGCATGGACGTCACCAGCGACATGTCGGACAGCGCCTCGTTCGCCTTGACGGCCTTCAGCGTGACCGGTTCCGGCACCGGCGCAAGCGCGCGAATGTCGACGCATTCCCAGCGCGGATCGTCGGTCGTCGAATCGTGATGGGCAAGCGCGCAGACCTCGCAGACGCCCACCACTTCGAGGCCCTTGTTGGAGTGATAGAAGAATCCCCGGTCGCCGACCTCCATCGCCCGCATATGGTTGCGTGCCTGATAATTCCGGACTCCGTCCCATTCTTCGCCGGCCTTGCCTTTTGAGACCAGATCGTCCCACGAAAATTTGAACGGCTCGGACTTGAACAGCCAGTACTGCATCAGGCCATGTCCTCCGGTTTGCCGATCACCCATTTCCATGCGCGGATCTCGGTTGAGGCAAACAGCCCGGCCTGGGCGTAGGGATCGTCGGCCGCCATCGCCTCGGCGGCCTGCCGGTCGGGCATGTCGACGATCAGAAGCGACCCGATCATGGTGCCCTCATCGTCGAGGAATGGACCGCCGAAAACGGCTCGGCCGTTCGCCTGATGGGCCTTCAGCCAGATGAGGTGCTGCTCGCGTGTCTCCATGCGCAGCGACACGCTATCCGGCTTGTCGGTGCAGATAAGCGCATAATGCATGGTCGTTCTCCTCGATATGTCAGATATGGTCTTCGGGTTTGACGGGGCGCGCCATGAGGCTGCCGACCAGCTCGCCGACGGAGCTTTCGCCCGCCAGAAGCGCCACGGTGGCGTCGATGATCGGCGTTTCGATGCCATGGCGTTTGGCAAGTTCCGCAGCGATGGATGCGGTCGCGACACCTTCCGCCAACTTCAGCCCGATGGTCGGTCCACCACGGCCGAGCGTCGCCCCATAGGTGAAGTTGCGCGACTGCTCCGAACTGCAGGTCAAAATCAGATCGCCAAGGCCGGAGAGGCCCATCAGCGTATCGGCCCGCCCGCCAAGCGCAACACCGAGACGGCGCAGTTCGACGAAACCGCGAGTGACGAGGGCGGCCCGTGCGCTCGCGCCGAGATCGGCGCCAGCCGCCGCACCGACAGCGATGGCCAGGACATTCTTGAGCGCACCGCCCGCTTCGACACCCGCCAGATCGTCGGTGGAATAGCAGCGGAACGCAGGCGCACTCAGCGCTTCGGCAAGATCCTGCGCCAGATCGGCATCGGCCGAGGCCACGGTGACGGCTGTCGGCAGGCCTCGCGCCACATCGGCGGCAAAGGACGGGCCGGAAAGCGCAGCGAGCGGCGTGTTGGGCAGCGTTTCGGCAGCCAGTTCGCTTACCAGCTTGCCGGTCTCCCGTTCGATGCCCTTGGCGCAAAGGACGACCGGAACCCCTGCCGGTAAATCGCCGGATGCCTCGGCTAGAACGGCGCGCGTCGCCTGCGCCGGCACGACCGATAGAACAAGGGACGCATCCTTCAAGGCGTCACCAAGCGAGGCAAAGGCTTTCAGCTCTGGCGGCAGTACGACATCCGCCAGATAGCGGCGATTGGTGCGGTGCCGGTTGATCTCGTCAGCCAGCACGGGATCTCTTGCCCAAAGCCTGACGTCACGGCCACCATGATGGGCTGATACGGCCAGCGCCGTTCCCCATGCACCGCCGCCCAGAACGGCAACCCGCTTTCGCTTCGTTTCCGCAAGGCTCACGCTTTGGCTCCACGTTTTCCTGACCCCACAAGAGGTGTGGCGCTTTCGTCCAACGGCCAGCGCGAACGCGGCGCCATGGCAAAAACCGCCCGGACATCGGGAATCAGTCCCGCCAGCAGCCGCTCCAGCCCGGCATGGGCAATCATCGCGCCATTATCGGTGCAGAGGGACAGCGGTGGTGCGATGAAACGCCATTCCTTTTCCCGGCAGAGCGTTTCCAGGCCGTCCCTCAAATAGGCATTGGCCGCAACCCCGCCTGCAACGACCAGAGTCGGGGTGGCGACCGATGGATGATCGGCGGCGAACCGGTCGAGCGCCCTGCCGACCCGGTCGGCCAACGTATCGCGCACCGCCGCCTGAAACGATGCGCAGAGATCGGCGACATCCTTTTCGCCAAGCGGTGCGACACTCTCCGCTGCCTGCCTGACCGCTGTCTTAAGGCCGGAAAAGGAGAAGTCCGGTCGCGCCGTGCCCCTCAGCGGACGCGGCAGCGCAAAGCGGGTGCCGTCGCCAGCGAAAGCCGCCTTTTCGACGTTCGGCCCACCGGGATAGGGAAGGCCAATGAGCTTCGCCGTCTTGTCGAACGCCTCGCCGAGCGCATCGTCGATCGTGGTGCCGAGCCGCGCGTAATCGCCAACGCCGCGCACCAGAACGATTTGCGTATGGCCGCCGGAAACCAGCAAAAGCAGATAGGGAAAGGCGAGCCCATGCGTCATGCGCGCGGTCAGCGCGTGGCCTTCCAGATGGTTGATCGGCAAAAGCGGTTTGTCCGCTCCGAAGGCCAGCGCCTTGGCGGTCGTGAAGCCTGCCATCAGGCCGCCGATCAGACCCGGACCGGCCGTGACTGCGATCGCGTCGATGTCGCAAAGGGCAGTGCCCGCATCGGAAAGCGCGGCTTCGATAATGCCGTCCAGCGCGGCGACATGGGCGCGCGCCGCGATTTCCGGCACGACGCCGCCAAAGGCTGCGTGTTCTTCGATCTGGCTCAGCACGACGTTGGATAAAAGCCGCGTCGTCGGTGCGGCGTTCCTATCGGATGCCAGCCCCGCGAGCACGGCAGCGGCTGTCTCGTCGCAACTGGTTTCGATCCCGAGAACCAGGCTTTCGCCGGCGCGTTTCGGCAAAGCACAAGCGGGGCGTCGATCTTCGGCGGCTGGGTTGTCGGGCATCTTCGCTCGGTTTATGGCAGCGGCGGCGCACTATGCGTCGAGCGGCACGTAACACGGACGGCATGGCGATGGGAACGGACCTTATCCGCATCGGGACACGGGGCAGCGATCTGGCGCTCGCCCAGGCGTACGAGACGCGAACTCGATTGATGACGGCGCACGGCCTGCCCAAAGAGGCGTTCGAGATCGAGATCGTTTCCACTGCGGGCGACCGCATTCAGGATCGCCCGCTGGCGGAGGTCGGCGGCAAGGGCCTCTTCACGATGGAGATCGAGGAACGCCTCTCCGATGGCCGTATCGATCTGGCCGTCCATTCGGCCAAAGACATGCCGACCGAACTGCCGGACGGCCTCTATCTTTCCTGCTTTTTGCCTCGCGAGGACGCGCGCGATGCTTTTATCGGCCATTCGGTGAAGAATCTGATGGACCTGCCGCGAGGCGCGACGGTCGGCTCGTCCTCGCTGCGCCGCCAGGCGCTGCTGCGGCGGATGCGACCCGATCTGAACGTCGTCCTCTATCGCGGCAATGTGCCGACGCGCCTGCGCAAGCTTGCCGAAGGCGCGGTCGACGGCACGATGCTCGCAATGGCGGGGCTTCGCCGCCTTAACCTTGCCGATCACGTGACCGAGGCCCTTTCGCTGACCGCATTTCCACCCGCTCCCGGCCAGGGCGCCATCTGCATCGAAAGCCGGATCGGCGATGAGCGGATCGACGCGCTTTTGGCGCCCATCGGCCATGCGGAGACAGCGGCGGCGCTTGCCTGCGAACGCGCCTTTCTCGGCGCGCTGGATGGCTCCTGCCGTACCCCGATTGCCGGTCATGCCCATCTGGCTGGCGGCAAACTCCTCTTCGCCGGCATGATCCTGACGCCCGACGGCAAGGATGCCCATGAAATTGAAACGGACGGCCCCCTCGCCGATGCCGCCAGGATAGGCCGGCAGGCCGGCGAAGAAATACGCCGCCGCGCCGGGACGGACTTCTTCGCCAGCTGGTCCTGAGCTATGGCGCGCCGGCTCTCCGTTCTCGTCACACGCCCGCAACCGGGTGCCGAGCTGACGGCAAGGGCCGTCGAGAAGCGCGGCCATATCGCTCATCTTCTGCCGCTGACCGAGATTATCGGTCTGAAACTCGACCTCCCCTCCGAACACGATTTCGACGGCATCGTCGCCACCAGTGCCAACGCAATCCGCCACCTCAGCACCCGCAATGCAGCCCGCCTCGCCCATCTGCCCGTCTGGGCTGTCGGACCGGCGACGGCGCAGGCCGCAAGAGACCTCGGCTTCACACAGGTCGAAGCGTTGGGTGGCGATGCAGAAACGCTTGCCGCAAAGCTGATCGAGCGAGAACCGTCAAGCCTTCTCTATTTGGCAGGAAAAGTCAGGCGTAGCGGATTGGAAGACCGGCTGACCGAAGCGGGCATTCCTGTCACCACGCGGGAAGTCTACGATACTGTGCCCATTGCCTGTCCACCGGCTTCGCTGGACATACTGCGCGCTACGCCCATCGATGTGGTGATGCTGACATCCACGCGGACGGCGCAACTCTTCCGCGCATTGGAGCAAAAGGAAGCATTGGCGAAGGGCGCTATTCGCCTATGCTTCTCGACGAGAATAGCCGAGATCTCCGGTGGCGCTTGCAGGATCGCAAAGACAGCCAGCCAAGAAGCGGCGATAACCCTTCTCGACGAAATTGCCGACGAATGATCACTAGCGATATTCACCAAAGCCCTGTTACAAACTGGCGAAACGCATTTTCCGCGCTACGCTTATGGCTTGGTGACAGCGCTCTCCGCACCGTTGCCGGCGCATATTGTGAACCATTGAATTTCCGGAGCCCATGAATGGCGAAAAAGCCTGGCGACCGCCACTCAGCTGTCAATCGTGATCCCGTGACCATCGACCTGGATGGCGACGATGTGAAGCGTCTGGAAGAGAGCGAGACCGGTGCGGATGGGGCAGCGGCCGAAGCTGCCGAACCGACACCCATGCAGCCTGCCGATACGCCTGAGCAGGCGGCGGCCGATGCTCCCACCGGTGAGACGCCCGGTTCGGGTGACGGGGATGATTATGCGTTGGACGCCGACCCTGACGCCGGAGAGCAGGCTATCGCTGACGATACGGCAGATCTGCACGAGGCCGGCGAAGTGTCGGAACGACCATCTCATGAAACTCTCGTCGACCGAAGCCACGATGAACCGGCAATCGCCGATCAAACGGTATTGGTCGAAGACGACAGCACGGCGAAAGAGGAAGAACCGGTTTCCGGCCTCGACGATGCTCCACAAAACGAGAGCGCCAAGGCTGCCGAAACGGCCCGGCACAGTGCGGAAATATCTTCAACATCGGCGAAATCCGGCGGAATGGGCGGCGTAACGGCATTTCTTCTGGGTGCGCTTCTGGTTGCGCTCGGTCTCGGTACCGCGGTGTGGTTCGGCTACATTCCCCTGACCGACAACGGGCAGACAAGCGGCGCGGAGATTGAGAGGCTTCAGCAGGAAATCGACACCCTGCGGACGGACCTGGCCGCTCTTCCTGAAACCACGCCGGCAGATGGCTCCGCCACTGAAGAAATCGGCGCGCTCCAGGTGGAATTGCAGCAACTGCGCGAAGCCGTATCGAGCGGTGGCGCGGGAGAGGAAGCGGGTCTACAGGCGCTTTCCGACAGAATCGCTGCTCTCGAAAACGCCGAGCCGGTTGCAGCGTCCGCCGATCCCGGCCCGCAGCAGGCCCTGGCGGCAGCCGACGAAACGATAACCGAACTGGACCGGCGAACCACCGTGCTTCAAGATGAACTGTCCAGCCTTCGGCAGGAATTGGAAGCGATGGCAGGCGATCGCCAAAGCACAGCGACGGCAACCGACCGGGCGCTCGGCGAGATCGGCCAGCGTATCGAGACGCTCTCCGGTGGCGTCACCGCCACGAGGGACGATGTAGAGGCCGCAAACGCGAAGCTCGCCGATCTGGACGATCGTATCGGACAGGTGGAACGCCTTGCCGACGCCAATCGCGCACAGGAGAATGTCGCCCGCGCAATTGCGGCATCGGCCCTGCGCAGCGCCGTCGAGAACGGCCGGCCCTATGAGAACGAATTGCAAACCGCCCAGACGCTCGGTGCCAGCGGTGCCCCGGTGGAAGCGCTGAAACCTTATGCGGACGTTGGCGTCAAGACCGAAGAGAAACTTGCGGCCGCCGTATCGAAAGTCGCCGACGCCATGAGGGAAGTGGCGACTCCCCGGTCCGCATCCGAGACAACTAGCAGCCTCTTCGATCAATTGCGTGAGAGCACCAGATCGCTCGTTAAGATACGCCGGGTCGGCGATCCGGCAGGAGAAGGACCGCAAAGCGCGATCACCCGATTCGAAAGTGCCGTCGGCGCGGGCGAGTTGGAAAACGCCCTGTCGGAGTATGAGACGCTATCTGCCGATGTGAAGCAGGCAGGAGAAACCTTCGCCGACGATCTTCGGGCCACGGTCAAAGTCCGCGCGAACCTTCCCGAGGTTATCGCCGCGATCGGCACGTCGAGCGCGGCGCCCAACGACGCATCGCCTCAACCGGGTCAAACGGAAAACGATGGCGAAGCCGCTGCAGCGAACGAAGCGCCAGAGGCGGCGGATACAGATACGGCGCCTGCGGCCACGCCTTCGGAAGCCGCTGCGCCGGATGCCGGCTCGGATACCGCACCACCTTCTTCGCCAAACGAGCCCGCCAAAGTTGAACCAATCGACCCCGCGACATCCGGGACGGAGCAGTCACGATGATCAAACTCATCCTTTTCTTCCTGCTCGTTCTCGGTCTTGCCGGCCTCTTTGCTTATGTGGCGGATGTGCCGGGCGGCGTGATGGTCACGCTGTTCGATACGGAAATGGAAGTGTCGCTGCTTTTCGCCGTCGTGGCCATTGTCGGCCTCATTGCCGCGACCATGATCGCATGGTGGTTTGTCAAGGGCATTATCCGCAGCCCCGAGCGCCTCACTCGCCACTTCCGTTCGCGCAAGCGCGATCGCGGCTACCAGGCCCTTTCGACCGGTATGATCGCGATCGGAGCCGGCGATAGCGGCCTGGCCCGCAAGATGAATGCCCGCGCGCTGCAAAATCTCGACCCCTCGACGGAGCCGCTGCTGCATCTGCTCGATGCCCAGACCTCGCTTCTGGAAGGCGATCACGGCAAGGCCCGCCGGAAATTCGAAGCCATGCTGGAAGATCCGGAAACCCGGCCGCTCGGTCTGCACGGGCTTTATCTGGAAGCGCAGAAGCTCGGTGAGACGCGTGCCGCCCGTCACTTTGCCGAACTGGCCGCAAAGGACGCCCCCCAGCTCAACTGGGCTTCACGGGCAGCCATGGAGGCCCGCACGGCCAATGCCGATTGGGATGATGCGCTGACGCTGCTGGACCGGCAACTGGCCACCAAACAGATTGCGAAGGATGTCTATAAACGTCAGCGAGCGGTGCTGATGACAGCTAAATCGATGGAGATCGTCGATACCGATCCGGCCCGGGCGCGGTCTCTGGCCGCCGAAGCTGTTTCCATGCAGCCCGACTTCGTGCCAGCGGTACTGGCGCAGGCGAAGGCGGCCATTCGCAAGGGCGACACACGCGGAGCGGGCAAGGTGCTGGAAGCGGCTTGGAAGCGCGAGCCGCACCCGCAGGTCGGAGAACTCTACCTCTATCTGCGTCCGGGCGATCCTGTACAGGACCGGCTGATCCGCGCGCGAAAGCTGGAACAGTGGAAGCCTCAGAACAGCGTGGCCGCTCTCGTTCTTGCCCGCGCGCTCTATGAGGCCGGCGAATATGACGAGGCAAGGCAGAAGATCGAACCGATCATCAGAACCGAGCCACGGGAAGGCGCCTTCCTGCTTCTGGCCGACATTGAAGACGAACAGACGGGCGATGAGGGCCGTGTGCGCCATTGGCTGTCGCAGGCGCTCAAGGCGCCGCGCGATCCCGCCTGGACAGCCGATGGCTATGTGTCGGAGAACTGGGCGCCGATCAGCCCTGTTTCGGGACGTCTGGATGCGTTCGAGTGGAAGGTTCCCGTCGAGCAGGTTCTGCCACTCGTCGACGGCAAGCCGGTCGGCGCTTTTGAATATGATGCGACCGTACCGGTTATTCCGATGATCGAAGCCGATAACGCCATTCCCGAAAGCACACCCGAAACGATCGTCGAAGACGTGACGCTAACGACGGCTGAAATCGAGCCCGACTTGCCGGTTGAGCAGCCTGAGTCGGACGGCGCGTCCACCACCGATGACGCGGAACTCGAAACGGAGCCTGCATTGGCGGAGACCGGGCCAACGGACGAGCCCATCGCCGCACCCGTCGAAAGGCCCGGACCGCCGGACGATCCCGGCCCGGTCAGTCCGCCGCCCCAGAAGGAAAGCCGCTATCGCCTGTTTTAACGCCCGAGAGCACGATGCTTGAACGTCTGATCGCACTCTTCGGCAGCCCCGCGCCTCGTGACGAAGAGACCGGCGACCAAAGCGTGCGCCGCGCTGCGGCCGCGCTACTGGTGATAATTATGGATGCCGACGGTATTCGTGAGCCCGAAGAAGAAGTGCGGCTGCGCGCCAATCTTGCGGGGCGGTTCGGCCTGACGGAAGACGCGCTCGAAGCGCTTGTGAGCGAAGGCAAGGCTGCGGCGGCCGAGAGCGCCGACTTTTACGCCTTCACTTCGGTGCTCAAACGCGAGCTGGAGATCGAGGAGCGGAACGATTTTATCGGAATGCTCTGGGAGATGGCCTATGCCGACGGCATGGCAGACGAACTCGAGGACAATCTGGTCTGGCGCATCTCAGAACTGATGGGCGTAGCCGGGCGCGAGCGCGTTCATCAGCGCCAGGATGCAGTGGCGCGGCTCGGTGTCTCGTTGCGACCCCGGCGCGAGGATGATGAAAGCCTGCCCGGGCCGCGATGATCGAACCGTCAATTCAGCCATCGCATGAAGGACGAGTTGTCAGCAGGCCCGTCCTCATCGTTCTGCACCAGGAAACATCGTCGCCGGGCCGGGTTGGTATCTTGCTCCGCGAAATGGGCTTCGCATTGGATATCCGGCGCCCGCCGCTTGGCGATGGACTCCCGTCGACGCTGGACGATCACGCTGGCGTCGTCGTCTTCGGCGGACCCATGAGCGCCAATGATGACGAAGAGTTCGTCCGGCGCGAGACCGATTGGCTGGCTGTCCCTCTAAAGGAGGGCCGTCCATTGCTCGGCCTGTGCCTCGGTGCGCAGATGCTGGTCAACCATCTCGGCGGGCAAGTGCGTCCGCACCCGGAAGGCCGGGCCGAATATGGCTGGTACGAACTGCAGCCTACGCTAGATGGCCGCGCCTATATGGCCGACTGGCCGTCCAAAGTGCTGCAGTTCCATCGGGAAGGCGTCGTTTTACCCACTGCTGCTACGCTTTTGGCCAAGGGCGAAGATCACTTTCCCAACCAGGCATTCTCGTTCGGACACAATGCTGTCGGTGTGCAGTTTCATCCCGAAGTGACGGCGGTCATGTTGCATCGCTGGGTGGTCAAAGCTCATGAACGCTTCGAAATGCCTGGCGCGCAGTCCGCTCGGCAAAGCATTCAGGGCCGGCTCATGCATGACGCGCCCCTTCGGCAATTCGCGGTAGCGTTGCTTCACCGCCTGTTTATCGAAGCCGAAACCTGAGAGGCAAAAGGCGGACCGAAGATCGATCCGCCTCAAAAAGCTCTGCGCTCAGATGGACGACGCCTATTTCCTGGCGCGCTCGATGGCTTCCGAGATCTTCTGCTTTGCGAACTCGGCCCCGTGCCAGTCGCCGATCTTCACCCATTTGCCAGGTTCCAGGTCCTTGTAGTGCTCGAAGAAATGCTCGACCTGCTGTCGGGTGATTTCCGGCAGGTCACTGAAATCATTGACGCCATCATAGCGCTTGGTCAGTTGATGGTTGGGCACAGCGACCACCTTCTCGTCGACGCCTCCATCATCTTCCATCAGAAGAACGCCGACAGGGCGCACATTGATGATACACCCAGGCACCAGCGGCCTCGTATTCAGAACCATAACGTCGATGGGATCGCCATCGTCGGAGAGCGTATGGGGCACGAAGCCGTAATTGCCCGGATAGGTCATCGGCGTATAGAGAAACCGGTCGACGACGAGCGCGCCGGCTTCCTTGTCCATCTCGTATTTGATGGGATGGCCCCCGACGGGCACTTCGATGATGACATTGACGTCTTCTGGCGGGTTGTCGCCGATGGAAATGGCGTCGATACGCATGCAGGCTCCAGTCTGTTAGGCTGAATAGGTGTTGGCGTCCTGATAGCGAAGGAGGTGAAACCATGCAATCGCAACGTCTCTCGGCAAATGGTGTCATACGCGCCTCGACGACCCTCGCGCTCGGCGCATGGATCTGCCTTCTGCCCCTTGCTGCACAGGCTGCCGACAGCCGCTATCAGAAGATCGACCTCGAGGCCGACTGCGAGACGCTTTCGACCGGTGTCGAAGGCGATTCGGCGAGCTTCCTTTGCCATGGACCGGGTCGCATGCCGTTCGTCGAGGATTATGGCGACCTTCGCTCCAGCGTCACCTACGGCATCTCCGAACAGCAGAGCGAGCGCATCTGGCAGAGCTTCGGACCTTTCAACGAACCCGCAGAAACGATCGAATGGCGTTATGGGGACAGCGCCAGCCGGCCGATTGCGACGATCCGCCGATGGAGCGTTCAAACGGGTTCGGGCCCCGAAGAACGAGACTGGTCGATCCTGGTCGTCAGTCGTGTCGCACAAGACGGCATCGGCGCATGCACGACCGGCTATGTCGATGCAAGGCGGATGGAGAACGCAAATGTCATCGCACGCATTATTGCCGATGCCGGCGCAAAGAATTTCCGGTGCTGGGAAGATGAGCCGGTCTACCGGCCGGACGATGAGGAATTGCGCGGAATCGTCAGTCGCTGAACCGGAGCATCAGGCCCAGACGAAGGCGATTTTCTTGAACGATGCACCGCCGAGCTGCTCCACGCCTTCGGCGATGTCATGACCGCCATGACCGGCATAGAATTGCTGGGCGATCACGTTCTCTTCGAGCGCCCAGACGACCATGCCGGAAAGATGGCTGTCCTCGAGCCTTTGGCGGGCTGCCTCGAACAGCCGGCTGCCGATGCCGATCCCCTGATACTGGGGATGGAGGTAGAGTTCGTAGATTTCGCCCTTTTGCGGCAGTTCGCGGGTCCGGTTCCGCCCATAGGTCGCGTAACCGACGATCTCATCGCCGAACTCGGCGACCAGTACCGAGGCCGACCGCGACAGGGCGCGTTGCCACCAGTCTTCTCTGCGCTGGGCGATCATTCTGTTCAGCGCGAGATGTGGGATGATGCCGGCATAGGCGCCGTGCCACGCTTCGCGATGCGTGGTGGCAATTCCGGCGGCGTCGGCACTTGACGCATTTCTGATGTCGATCGACAGCGTATTCATGGTTAGTTAACCATAGAGAGCCGATCTGCCGATAGGCAAGATGCACAATGGCACGTCGGCTCGTAAATCGATGCGATCCACTAAATTCGCTCAGCCGCATAGGATGGAAGGGAAGACGATATGACCGCAATCGAGGGGCCGGTCATCGCGATGTCCTCCATGGTGGCGCACGGAACGGTCGGGCTCCGCGCCATCATGCCTGCCATGCAGGCGCGTCAGCGCGAGCTTATTATCGTGCCGACCGCGCTTTTGCCATGGCATCCAGGTCGCGGAGCCGGCACGCTTGTGCCGACAGACAAGGATGCGTTCCGCGGCCTTCTCGACGATCTGGCGTCCCACAACAGGTTCGATCCGCCGACCGTTGCCGTTCTCTCCGGCTGGCTGGCGCATGAGGACCAGGTCGAAGCGCTGGCCGGCTTCGTCGAAACGCTGAAAGCGCGGTGGCCGGAAACGCTTTACCTGTGCGATCCGGTCATTGGCGATGCGAAGGGCGCTTACCGTCCAAAGTCCGTTATCGATGCTATGACGAAGAGACTTCTGCCATTGGCCGACATCGCCACACCGAACCGCTACGAGCTGGAGCTGCTGACGGGCCGGAAGCTGCCGGACAACAACGCCCTTCTCGAAGCCGGCTGCGCGCTTGGCCTGCCGCGGCTCGTCATCACTTCCGCTTTCGGACTGATGGCTGGCACAATCGGCAACCTGCTGATCGCAAATGGCTGTGCCCATCTGACCGAAAACCGGATCGTACCGGATGCGCCGCACGGGCCCGGCGACCTCTTCAGCGCTCTTTTTCTGGCGCGCCTGCTCGAAGGCCAGAGCGATGCGAAAGCGCTTTCCGCCGCCACCGCATCCGTGTTCGAGATGCTGGCGCGGTCGCGCAAGGCCGGCCACGACGAACTGGCGCTCGCGAGCGAACAGGCCTGTCTTGTCCGTCCGATGGCAATGGTGACCGATCGATCCTTGGCCCTGTCCGCCAATGCCTGAGGGGACCGATCTACTGCCCCCACTTCCGAACGACTGGGCGCAAACCGCACCGATTGTCGGGGTCGATGGCGCCAGAGGCGGTTGGTTGGCGGCAGTGCTTCTGCCGGACGGGGAAGCGGATTTGCTTCTGTTCGGTCGCTTTGCCGATCTTGTGACTGAATTGCCGGACGACGCGGTCATCGCCGTGGACATGCCAATTGGTCTGCCAGATCGGTCCGGGCCGAAAGGCCGGGCTCCCGAACGTCTGGTCCGGCCGCTTCTTGGCCCACGTCGGTCGAGCGTCTTCTCCATCCCTTCTCGCAATGCGGTCTATAGCACCGATTATCGCGAGGGATGCGCGTTGGCCCGCCAGACGAGCGATCCGTCCCGGGCTTTCGCCAGGCAGGCGTTCCACATCTTCCCGAAGATCCGCGAGATCGACGTAGTTCTGCAGGCCAGGCCGACGCTTTGTGAACGAATTATCGAGGTCCACCCTGAACTTGCCTTCGCCACGCTGAATGCCGGCAAGCCAATGCTTTACGCAAAGAGAAAGCGAATCGGCGGAATGCACCCCGGCCTTGACGAGCGGCGCATCCTTCTGGAACGGGCGGGTCTGCCCATCAGACTCGTCGAGAGCATTCCGCGTGGCGCGGAACAGGACGATGCCCTGGATGCCCTGGCCTGCCTCGCCGTCGCGGCGCGGTTCAGAATGGGGCTTGCCAGACCTTATCCAGACCCGCCGGAGCACGATTCCCATGGCCTGCCGATTGCCATCTGGGCTTGAAATACCCATAGCATAGGGTGCGGGCAGGAACGAGAAAGGACGAACGATTATGGGTCATCTTCCGGATCATCTGGAACAGGGATACGCCTCCTTCATGCGCGGCCGGTTTTCCTTTGAAACCGAGCGCTATCGCACGCTGGCCGAGGAAGGGCAGAAGCCTTCGACCCTCGTTATTGCATGTTGCGACAGCCGCGCCGCGCCGGAAGTGATCTTCAATTCGGCCCCGGGCGAAATCTTCGTGATCCGCAACGTCGCCAATCTGGTGCCGCCTTACGCGCCGGACGACGACTATCATTCCACCTCGGCCGCGTTGGAATTTGCGGTGCAGGCTCTGCGCGTTCAGCACATTCTGGTCATGGGCCATGGTCGCTGCGGCGGCATCGCCGCCAAGCTGAACCCTTCCGAACCGCTTTCGCCGGGAGATTTCATCGGCAAATGGATCGGCCTTCTGGAAGAACCGGCCGAGCAGGTTCGCAGCCGCGCCATCAAGGACGACGCCGAGCGGCAGACCGCGCTGGAGCGCACCGCCGTCAAACATTCCCTTGCCAATCTGCGCACTTTCCCCTGTGTGGAGCAGCTTGAGAAGAAGGGCAAACTGTCGCTGCATGGCGGCTGGTTCGATATTTCGACCGGCGAACTCTGGACGCTCAACACCGATAGCGGCGAATTCGAAAGACAGGTGGCCGGCGGCTGACAGTTCCGGCCAAAAGAAAAGCCGGCGCTTTCGCGCCGGCTTTTTCATGCTTGGGGCTAATCCATCAACCGTCGATCTGCGCACCCATCTTGGCGATGGCCTGCTGGTAGACGGAAGCTGCATTCCAGCCCTGAATACCCCGGAAGCCGCCCTGCCCGGGCTGATAGTTCCGCGTCATGCCATGCGCACGCAGGAAGTTTGCCGTCGAATGAAGCGCATCCGTCGCGTTTTTCAGATCGACGCGGCCATCGCCATTTCCGTCAACACCGAAACGCAGGATATTGTTCGGCAGAAACTGCGTATGGCCGTATTCGGCGTGGGCCGCGCCCTTGGTGCGCGAGGAGAACACGCCACTATCGACCATGCGGAGCGCAGCGATCAGATGTGGCAGGAAAAAGTTCGAACGCCGGCAGTCATAGACCAGCGTCGCGGCCGACGAGACGACCGGCTCGTTGCCGGTAAAGCGGCCAAAACCGGTTTCCATGCCCCAGATAGCCATTAACGGGCCGGGAGGAATGCCGTAGCGCTGCTCGATATTGGCGAGGAGCCGGGCGTTCTTTTTCTTCTTGTCCTTGCCGATCCGCACGATGGCATCGCAGCCGCGTTTCTTGCAGAAGGTGCCAAGCGACATGGAGAAAGCCGAGCCACCCTTCTTCACCGCACGGTCGGCTTTGATGGTAGCGCTGTTGTAGCGCGCGCCGGCCAGAGCCTGCAGACCGCGCTGCCCGACCCCGTTGGCCTGGGCGACCGGAGCGAAATCGCGCTTCCACTGGTCGAAGCCGGACGCATTGTTGCCGCAGCGCGGCGCGGCGTTGGCGGCGGTAAGGCCGAGTGCGAGAACGAGTACGGATCCGGTAATGAGACGGACCGGGCGAAATTTGGCCATGGGGCGCAGCTCCTCCAGGGTCTTGGGGGGAATGACGGTTCGTGACGGCCATAATGACGCATTGAGGCCGCAATTTGAACTAGCACGCGAAGATTAACGCTTTGCAGGTCGACGGCAACAGCTCGGCTGACGGCGTTTGCTGCCAACAAACCGGCCCCTCCGCCTTGCCATCGCCGCATATTTCGCCTAAGACCCGGCCGATTTCGAGAAGCGGACAGCTTTGCGAAGCCGACCGGGGCCGGCCCTTCCGATAGCGGAAGGCGGCGCGGGATTCCGGAGGTCAACACCCGACAGCGCGATGCGCCCTCGGGTGCGTTTGTGCTTTGTCCGCTTGTTCGACGGCGCAACCGTTCCCATTCTCCGTGCCACCCGCGGAGCAAAGGAGTGACTGAATGTTCGACAGCCTATCGGATCGCCTGTCTGGAATTCTCGACGGCCTGACCGGTCGTGGTGCGCTGTCCGACCAGGATGTGCAGGCGGCCCTGCGCGAAGTGCGCCGCGCGCTGATCGAAGCCGATGTCGCGCTGCCGGTCGTCCGCTCCTTCACCGAAAGCGTTCGCGAAAAGGCCGTCGGCGTCTCCACGCTGAAGGCGATCAAGCCTGGCCAGCAGGTCGTCAAGATCGTCCATGATGAACTGGTCGAGATGCTCGGCTCGGACGCCGAGCCGATCGATCTGAACGCCGCCGCGCCTGTCGTCATCATGATGGTTGGCCTGCAGGGCTCTGGCAAGACCACGACCACCGGCAAGATCGGTCTGCGCCTGCAGAAACGCCAGAACCAGAAGGTTCTGATGGCGTCTCTCGATACGCGCCGCCCCGCCGCGCAGGAACAGCTTCGCCAGATCGGCGAACAGGTCGATGTCGCGACGCTGCCGATCATCGCCGGCCAGACCCCGGTCGAGATTTCCGCGCGCGCCGTCCAGGCGGCCAGGCTCGGCGGCTACGATGTCGTCATTCTCGATACCGCCGGCCGCACCTCCATCGATGCCGAGCTGATGGCCGAGGCCGCTGACATCAAGCGCGCCGCCAATCCGCACGAAATTCTGCTCGTCGCCGACAGCCTGACCGGCCAGGACGCCGTGACGCTGGCCGAGAATTTCGACGAGGCCGTTGGCGTGACCGGCATCGTGCTGACCCGCATGGATGGCGATGGGCGCGGCGGCGCCGCGCTCTCCATGCGTTCGGTCACCGGCAAGCCCGTCAAGCTGATCGGCACCGGCGAGAAGATGGACGCGCTGGAGGATTTCCACCCGTCCCGCATCGCCGACCGCATTCTCGGCATGGGCGACATCGTTTCGCTTGTCGAGCGGGCCGCCGAACAGATCGACGCCGAAAAAGCGGCGGCGATGGCCAGGAAGATGGCCTCCGGCAAGTTCGACATGAACGATCTGGCCGACCAGTTGCGCCAGATGCAGAAGATGGGCGGCCTCGGCGGCATTATGGGCATGATGCCCGGCATGGGGAAAATGAAGGATCAGATGGCCGCCGCCGGGCTGGACGACAAGCTGTTCGGGCGTCAGATCGCGATCATCCAGTCGATGACGAAGAAAGAGCGCGAGAACCCCGCCCTATTGAAGCATAGCCGCAAGAAGCGCATCGCCGCCGGCTCCGGCACCGATGCCGCGCAGATCAACAAGCTGCTCAAGATGCATAAGCAGATGGCCGACATGATGAAGGCGATGGGCGGCAAGAAGGGCGGCGGCAAGATGCGCCAGATGATGGGGATGCTCGGCGGCAAGATGGGCATGCCCGGCGGCATGGGCGGCATGCCGGACCTGTCGAAGATGGACCCCAAGCAGATCGAAGCGATGGCCAAGCAAGCGCAGGCCGGCGGCCTCGGCGGCGGCATGCCGGGCGGCCTTCCTGGACTGCCGGGCGCTGGTGCGGGCGGGCTGCCGGGTCTTCCCGGTCTGCCGGGCAAGAAGAAGTGAGCCGGTTGTCGTGAGCGACTATCTTACCCCATCGCCGAATATCGAGACGGAGCGGCTTCTGCTGCGCGGCTGGCGCGAAAGCGATTTCGAGACCGTCGCTGCCATTTACGCCGATCCGGACACGGCGGCCTATATTGGTGGCGTTCAGGATCGTCGGCAAAGTTGGCGGACCTTTGCAGCCCTTATTGGGCATCAAAGCCTGCGTGGCTACACCTTCTACGCCGTGGAGCGCAAAGACACCCGGGACACCATCGGCTGGTGCGGCCCATGGTATCCGGAAGGACGACCCGAGCCCGAGATTGGCTACAGCCTGCACAAGCTCCATCAGGGCAACGGCTTTGCTCTCGAAGCCGTAACCGCCGCGCTCCGCGACTCCTATGACCGGCTTGGCTGGAGCACGGCGATCTCCGCTATCGACGCGAATAATGCCGCTTCGCAGAAGATTGCGAAACGCCTTGGCGCTACATGGAACGGCGAAACGTTCATGCTGTTGCCCGGCCGCACGGGCCAGATATGGCGGCACCTCTCGCCCGATCGTTTCAGGGAGCGCTTCCATGACGCAGCCTGACGACAGTGCCCGCGCCGCCGAATTGCTCGCCGGCTACCGCCGCTCGATCGACAATTTCGATGCGGTATTGATTCATACCCTAGCGGAGCGTTTCCGCTGCACCCAGGCAGTCGGCGAACTAAAGGCAAAGCACGATCTGCCGCCTTCGGACCCCGACCGCGAAAAAAAGCAGATCGAACGTCTTCGCCAGCTGGCCGAAGACGCCGATCTCGATCCCGATTTCGCAGAGAAATTCCTCGCCTTCATCATTCGCGAGGTGATCCATCACCACAAACGGATCGCCGACGATGTGAAGGCGGAGAGCTGAAATCCACCAACGATAGCCAATTCACTGAGATTCAAGGAGAACGAAAACCATGGCCATCAAAATCCGCCTCGCACGCGCAGGCTCCAAGAAGCGCCCCTATTACCATATCGTCGCCGCAGACGCCCGCGCCCCGCGCGACGGCCGTTTCATCGAGGATCTGGGTTCGTGGAACCCAACCCTTCCGAAGGACGCCAAGCGCGTCGAACTTAAGGAAGACCGCATCAAGGAATGGCTTGAGAAGGGCGCACAGCCGACCGACCGCGTCATGCGCTTTCTGGACGAAGCCGGCCTGATGAAGCGCCCGGCCCGCAACAACCCGGAAAAGGCCAAGCCCGGCAAGAAGGCGCAGGAGCGTGAAGCCGAGCGCAAGGCCGCCGAGGAAGAAGCGGCCGCCGCTGCTGCCGAAGCCGAGACCACTGGCGGCGAAGAAGAAGCTGCAGCCGAGTAAGGTCAGCGATCACACGGTATCGCCGAAAAGAGAAGGCCGGGCACTGCGCCCGGCCTTTTTCGTTCGATAACGGTGTAAGGAGCTCAATTGGTGGAGACAGAAACTTCGCCAATGGTGAAGAAACGTGTCTCGCCGTTGGAATCGTCTACGCCGTCATTGTCGGTAACCGCCCATCCGCGACCGTCTCCGCCAATGGCAAAACCTTCGATCTTATCGACCACATAGCCGTTGCCGGCCTTCAGATCGTCCATGAAATCGTGGACCATCTCCTTTTTCACAACCGGCAGTTCGGAGCCGGGCTCAACCATCTTCAGGTCCGCAAGCGGGATGCGGTAAAGGCGCTTGATGCGGGCCGCCTCGCCAATCTGGTTATCGCGCTCGATCACATAGAGCACGTCGCCATGGGCGGTGATCTCGGACAGGCCGACCCATCCTGTTTCCGTGCTCTCCAGCGGATAATGCGCTGCGGTCCAGACCCTGGCCGCCAGATCGTAGGCTAGGATCTTCGCCATGCCGTCCGGATCGTCCGCCCATTCGCGCTGGATTGCGATGTAGAGCGTATCGTCCAGCTTCGTGACACCCTCCATGCCAAAACGCTTCTCATGCGCTAGCAGGCTTTCCGGCAGGGGGAGTTCGTCCACAATCGCACCCGCGCCGTCGACACGGACAAGGCGATGCGGAATATCCCGGTCGGTCCGGCCTTCCGATGCCAGCCAGAAGCCGCCCTCGCCGTCTGGAGCGATCCCTTCCAGATCGAGCTTCTCGGCGGGTTGGCCATTCAGCGTTACCGGCGTCGTGGCGGTGATCGTCGCAGGCGTCTGGGACGCATCGATTGTGAAGATCGACGGCGCGCCGGCATAGAAGCTGTCATTGACGGCATGGAGCACCGAAGGATCGGTCGGGTCCGAAGCCAGCCCGGACAATGCGCCCCAGCCAATGGGCGTGCCATTGTCGTCGTCGGCAGAAACGATCTGCGGATAATCCGCTTCGCCGTCCGCGAGGCTGTAGAGCGTGACATGACTGCGCACGCCGCCATCCTCGATCAGATCGGCCTCGTTGGAAACGGCCAGCAGATTACGAGACGGAATGGCGATGGCGCCCTCCGGCGCAAGGCCGCTTGGCAGTAATTGCCGAAATGTCGCTTGGCCATCCTCGCCGAGATCGTAGACCCCGATGACCGAACCGCGTTCGGATAGCAGGAACATGACGGTCCGGTCGCCGAAGACGGCGACCTCCATGCCTTCCGGCTCGGCGCCTTTGTTCTCCGAACGTCCCTCGGGATAGTGGCCGGCCCGCGCGACCTCATATTCGAAGGAGGGCCCGCTTTCCTGCACGACATCGCCGATTTTGGAAAAGATCGTAAAGCCGCGGCTGCCGCCTTCATAGTCGCCCTCATTTGCGGTCGCGAGGCGGTCATTGTCGATCCATTGCACCGCGTCCGGTTCGCGGCGGACGTCCTTTGCCGAACCGTCGAAGGCGATGGCATCGTCTTCGGCAATATCGATCTTCTCCAGATCGACCGTGCCGACGGAAAAATGGCTGACGACCTTGCCGGTCTCGCCATCGAGAATGACGATGTGGTTGTTTTCCTGAAGCGTCACCGCGATCTCACCGGCATCGTTGAAGTCGACGAATTCCGGCTCCGGATCGTCGCCTGCGATTTCGGCCAGGCCGGTGACGTCGGCTTTGATCATCGCGCCGCAATCCGGCAGGCCATCCGTAAGCGGCACGATCGCCACATAGCCTGCCGGCATTTGCGGTATTTCGCCATCGTTCAGATCTTCGTCGCGTTCGTTTTCGATGGCGACGGCAAGGCGGCTGCCATCTTCGGCGACGGCCAGGCTGTCAGGCTGCCCCTCAAGGTCGCAGCTTTTGGTAATGGTCTTGGCCGCAATGTCGACGATGGCCAGGTGGCCGGACGGGGCGGTGTAGCTCTCCGAAGTGTTGACGCCCGCAAACCCGATCGTGCCGGTCACGGAGATCGAGGTCGGCTCGCCGTCTGTCGCCACGAAGCCCGCGCCCTTCGGAGACGATGGATCGGTAATGTCGATGAAGCCGATACGCCCGGCGGGGCTGTCCGTATAGACGAGCATATTGCCGTCATCCGTCGCCGCGATGATTTCGGCGCTCGTCTCCGTCGCCTGATCCTCGTCGCTGCCGAGATTGGTGTTCACCGGAAAGGAGGCGATGCGGTTGAAGACCGGTTCGGTCTTGGCGGGACTGGCGAAGGCGGTGGCGGCAAGGAGCGCCGCCAGCGACACCGATGACAGGACGCGGATCGTCATGAATTTCTCCTTCGATGGACGGGGTATGCGTCCGCCTAGGGAGTTTGCGTGACAATGGCGTGACAGCTTGCGCCGCTGCGGCGACCGATTGCGGGGAGGGTCACAAGACTGGAGACCCGGCAGCGCCGAGCCTCACTCTTTGTAATTCGATGGCTCGGTCCCTCAGGCAGCCATCCACTGCTGGTCGTCTTCCATGTCGGAAACGTCGAAGCGACCGACCATTTCGGTCAATTGCGCCGTCTCACCGAGCAGCGTGTTGGCGGCCGCCGTGGTTTCTTCCACCATCGCAGCGTTGTGCTGCGTCATTTCGTCCATCTTGTTGGCCGAGTCGGATACGTCGCGGAGGCTCACCGACTGCTCCTTGGTGCTTTCGGCGATCTCCGAGACGGCCTCGGTCACCTGGGCGATCTCGGCCATGATGGTCTTCAGCGATTCCCCCGAAGCCGTCGCCAGGCCGACGCCCTGTTTCACCTGCGCGCCGGAATTGGTGATCAGTTTCTTGATCTCCTTTGCAGCCTCGGCCGAACGCTGGGCGAGCTGGCGAACCTCCTGGGCGACGACCGCGAAACCGTCGCCGGCTTCTCCGGCGCGCGCCGCCTCGACGCCGGCGTTCAAGGCCAGCAGATTGGTCTGGAAGGCGATGTCGTCGATCACGCCGATGATTTGCCCGATCTCATTGGATGATTTTTCGATGGACGACATGGCCACGATGGTATCGTCGACAATCCGGCCGCCCTCCTGAGCGTTGCGCTGGGCGATTTCCGCAGAACGCTGCGCATTGCTGGCACCGTCGGCTGTCTGGTCCACCGCGGCGGCGACTTCCGACAACGATGTCACGGTCTGTTCGAGGCTGGCGGCCTGCTGCTCGGTCCGTCGCGCCAGTTCGCTCGCCGCAGTGGAGATTTCGCCGAGCCCGTTATAGATCGATCCGGCCGAGCCAACGACCGAAACCAGCGCGCTGTCGAGGGCTGCGACGGCCTCGTTGAACTGCGTGCGGATAATATCGTACCGCTCGTCGACCGGGCCGAGGCGGACCGTCAGATCGCCGGCAGCGAGGCGGTCCAGCGCCGCCGCGATCTCATCGAGTGTATTTTGCAGGATCTCGGCCTCGCGCAGCCGTTGGGCTTCGTGCCGCTGACGCTCTTCTTCGGCTCGCTCGCGACTCTCCGCCGCTTCGTGCTCGGCCTGCTGCCTGGCGCGGTCGTTCTCTTGGAAAACCTTGAGCGAACGGGCCATTGCGCCGAGCTCGTGCCGGTGCTCGGCTCCGCCGACGCTGACCTCGTGATTGCCATGAGCGATCTCTTCGGTCACGTCCGCCAGTTGGCGAACGGTTCGGGCGATCATCCGACCGACGATGTAGGCCAGCAACAGGCCGAAGACGATGACCGCCAGGCTGATCGTGATCGTGCTCATCATGGCCGAATCGGCCATGGTTTCCGCCTGCGAGCCGAATGCGCGCTGGCTTTCGGCGATACCGTTGCGCAGATCGTCAAAGGCGGCGCTCATTTCGGCATCGATCGGCGCCAGCGTCTCGGTGTTTATGGCCTGTTTGGCGACCACCGTATCCTTCAGATCGACCAGGCGCTGGCCATAATTGTCGAGAAGCGTGCGGGCCGAGAGCGCCCGATTGATCTGAATGGATCGGAACAGGGATTCTCTCAAAGCATCGAACCGCCCGGTTGCCTCCGCCAGATGGGCCTGCGCTTCTTCATAGACCGCAAGATCATTGCTCTTGGCGAAGCGTTCCGCCGCGTAGAGACTGCTCGTCAGCGCTTCATTGACGGCAACCGCGCGATAAAGCGCCTCGGTGTTGTCGTTTCGCCAGGCCGAGCGCATGATGTCGTGCAGGGCGATAGAGGTCCAAGGGCCGAAATCGTCCACTTTCGCCTGGAGGAGCCCGCGTCGGCTCTCAAGTTCGACCAGCGTTTCGAAGTTCTCCGCATAGGTTTCGACCAGTTCCTGCAGATGGGTCAGAAGATCCCAGAACTCGGCCTGTTCGTAGAAGCGTTCCGACAACACCGCCTCATCAGCGCGCAACGCATCAAGACTCGTTTCGAAGGATGTGACGACCTCTTCGGACGGGTCGCCCTCGAACGCCTTGACCGCGCGGCGCATCGTTCCGAACTGGTAGTCCGCGTGGGCGACGATCAGACTGTCTTCTGCGGTGTCGCGATACGAGCTGAACAGGGACGATACGCCGTTGACCCCCCACACCGCATTGATCGACAGGAAGCTCATCAGCAAAATGAGCGGGAGAAACCCAAGTGAGATCTGGCTGCGTATTCCGAGCGTCTTCCATAGTTTCAGCATGGCGATCACTGGCCTTCAGTGTGGTAGGAGGTGTACGGTAAGGACTATTCGACGTAATTGGCGAGATTGGCTGGCGTGACGAGTTCGTAGGGTATGTCGATCGCTGGCGGCACCTTTTCCCCGGCGATCAGATCGATGGCGGCCTTGATCGCGCCCGCGCCCTGGGCCGATGCGTTCTGGTAGACCGTGAAGTCCAGTTCTTCGGTTTTCATGGCGGTAAGGGCGGCCGGTGTTGCGTCGATACCGGCAACGACGATCTCGTCCATGGGCAAACCGCGCAGGGACATGATGCGCAACGCGCCGAGCGCCATATCGTCATTGTTGGCAAGCACCGCGTCGAAGGCGACATCGGCGTTCAACCATTCACCCATGACGCTTGTGCCCTGGTCGCGTTTCCAGTTGGCCGACTGGCGTTCCACGATCTCCAGCCCGCTGCACTCTTCGGTCTTGGCGACAGCCGCTACCGCATCGGAGCGGCGACGCGCAGCGGGGTTGGTCAGTTCGCCCATCATCAGCACGATCCGGCCCTTGCCGTTCAAAAGGCGGCAGGCTTCCTTGGCTTGCAGCGTGCCGCCCTTCTCGTCGTCCGATGCGACGAAGGTCTGGCGGCGTGGCAGTTCGGCGGCATTGATCGGCTGGGTGTTGACGTAAACAAGCGGAATACCGGCCTCGCTCGCCATTTGCGAAACGGCTTTGCCGTTGTCGCTATTGACCAGATTGACGATCATCGCATCGACTTTATGGTCTATGAAACTCTTCAGAGTGTCCATCTGCCGGTCGGCATCCTTGCCGGCGACTTCGACCGTCAGCGACACGTCACCGCGTTTGGAAGCCTCATCCTCAACGCCTGCTCGCAGCAATTTGAGAAACGTATCGTCGTCGGCGAATGCGACACCGATCGTTGCCGCGGATGCCGCGCCGGCGAAAGGCGCACTGGCCACGAGAAACGCGGCGATAACTCGCTTGAACACTGAATGTTGCCCCACTACAGATATATTAGTGGGCAGACTAAGGCGGGCAATTGAATATTTTCTTAAATTGCCTGGCGATTATTGGCCAACCCTATGCAATGGCAGGGGTTTGATCTAGCCTCGATAAGCCGACAAAATGTTCGCGATGCCGCTCGCGCGGCAGGGGAGGAATGTCCGATGAAAACCCGCATTGCCCTTTTGCGCGAAATGGGCTTGCCCCGGCCTTATACGCAGAGCCGCCCGCTCAAGATTGTCGAGGCCGAGCTCGATGAGCCGGGTCCGGGGGAAATGTTGGTCAAGCTGGCTGCGGCCGGGCTCTGCCATTCGGACCTGTCGACCATCAATGCCGACCGACCGCGAACCATGCCGATGGCAATAGGACACGAGGCGTCCGGTATCGTCGAAAAGCTTGGTCCCGGAGCAGCCCGTTTCGCGCCCGGCGATCATGTCGTCATGGTGTTCGTGCCATCCTGCGGCCATTGTGTCCCTTGTGCGGAGGGACGTCCCGCCCTGTGCGAACCGGGCGCGGCGGCCAATGGCGCGGGCACCCTCCTGTCCGGCGATCGGCGCATCGAAAGCGGAGGCGAAACGGTCAATCACCATCTCGGCGTCTCCGCCTTTTCCGACCGGGTCGTGGTCTCGCAGAACTCCTGCGTAAAGATCGATAAGGATATCCCGCTCGACCGGGCCGCCCTGCTCGGCTGCGCGGTGCTGACCGGGGTTGGCGCGGTCCTCAACTCCGGCGAGTTGCGACCTGGACAGGACGTTGCGATCATCGGCCTCGGCGGGGTCGGCCTTGCAGGACTTCTGGGCGCGGTGGCCGGCGGCGCGCGACGGATCGTCGCTGTCGATCTGGCAAAGGACAAGCGGGATTTCGCGCTCGAACTCGGCGCGACCCATGCCATCGATCCGACTGAGGATGGCGCTGTCGAAACGGTGAAGGAATGGACCGACGGCGGCGTCGATCTGGCTGTGGAATTGGCCGGCGCCGTACCGGCGTTGAAATTTGCCTACACGATCACGCGGCGCGGCGGCACGACGGTGACCGCTGGCCTGCCGCATCCCGATGCCGAACTCTCCTTCGCGCCGGTCTCGCTGACGGCCGAAGAGCGCGTTCTGAAAGGCTCCTATGTCGGCTCCTGCGTGCCGGTGCGCGATATCCCTCGCTATGCCGCAATGATGATGGATGGCCGCCTACCGATCGAAAAGCTGATGACCCACACGATCGCGCTCGAGGACATCAATGAAGGATTCGAACGCCTCGCCGCCGGTGAAGCGATCCGTCAGGTCGTGGTCTTCGACTGAAGAGACTGGCAAACAATGGTGGAGCCGAGGGGAATCGAACCCCTGACCTCGTCATTGCGAACGACGCGCTCTCCCAACTGAGCTACGGCCCCACGCCACGGCCCTGAACGGGCCCGTTTGACAGCTGCATTTACCGAAGCGGCGCAATTTGTGTCAAGCAAATCGCCCGGTCGGCGCATGCGACCAACGGACCCTACTGCATGGTGGACAAAACATCGTGCGCCCGGCAATTTGCCCGCCCCGGCCAACGCCCTCCCCCGATTCTCAAGACCACGGAACCGAAATGGCCGACACGGACGCCGACGATCCAGAGCTGACACCGACGCGGCCTCATGGTCCCGAAGACCGGTTCGCCGCCTTCCGCTACCGCGCCTATACGCTCTATTGGCTGTCGCGTTTCTTCTCTACCTTCGCCACGCAGATCTTCATCGTGGCGCTAGGCTGGCAGGTCTACGACATCACCCGCGATCCGCTGGATCTCGGCCTGATCGGCCTGACACAGTTCCTGCCTGCGCTTCTTCTTGTGCTGGTCACCGGATCGGCGGCCGACCGCTTCGGTCGGCGGCGGATCATGGCGCTGTCGGCGCTCGTGGAAGCAGCGATCGCCGTGGCGCTCCTTGTGTTCACGCTGAGCGATCCATCCGAGGTCTGGCCGGTCTTCGCCCTTCTGATCGTATTCGGCAGTGCGCGGGCCTTCTACGGCCCGGCCAGTTCCGCTCTCGTCGCCAATCTTGTGCCGACGGATGTCTTCGCCAATGCGGTGTCGTGGAACGCCTCGGCCTGGCAGACCGCGACCATTGTCGGCCCCGTCTTCGGAGGCCTCCTCTACGGTGCCGGCGCGACGGTCGCCTATGGCGTGGCCACCGCCATGTTCGCTGTGGGTGCTCTGCTGGTGATCTTGATCCCGCAGCCGCCCCAGCGGATCGAGCGCGAGCCGGTCGGCCTGCAGACCGTCCTCGCCGGCTTCGCCTATATCCGCCGGGAAAAGGTGGTTTTCGGCGCGATCTCCCTCGATCTCTTCGCCGTGCTGCTCGGCGGCGCCGTTGCGCTGATGCCGGTCTTTGCCCGTGATATTCTCACCGTCGGACCAGTCGGCCTCGGCATGTTGCGGGCCGCACCGGGGATCGGCGCTCTTGCCATGGCGTTCTGGCTGGCGCGCTACCCGATCCGCGCTCATGCCGGCGCGGTAATGCTGACGACTGTCGCCCTGTTCGGCCTCTTTACCGTGGTCTTCGGCTTTTCGACGCTGGCTTGGCTGTCCATCGTTGCCCTCATCGGCATGGGGGCGGCGGACATGATCTCCGTCGTCATTCGCGAAACGCTGATCCAGCTCTGGACGCCGGACGAATTGCGCGGGCGGGTGAACGCGGTCAATCACGTTTTCCTCGGCGCCAGCAACGAGTTGGGCGAGTTCCGCGCCGGGACGATGGCCTATCTCATCGGGGCGGTGCCGGCAGTGGTGCTGGGTGGCTTCGCTGCCATGGGTTGCGCGGGCCTCTGGGTGTGGCTCTTCCCGCAACTGGCGAAAGTCCAGCATCTGGATGGCCGGCATTAGGAAGGAACGGCAAGCACCTGCAGCTTGGCGGCGATGTCGTCCGGATTACCAGCGATCTCCAGTCTTTTGATTCGGCTGGTCGGCCCCGAAATAACGGCGATGTCGCCTTTGCGCAGATCGAGCCGGTCGGCCAGAAGCGCGATCAGGGCCGCATTGGCCTTACCGCGTTCCGGCACCGCGCGCACCCGCGCGGCGAGGTGGCTCTGCCCGTCCGATCCCGTCTCGAAGCCATCGATCCGATCATGGGCGGCGCGCGGGGTCAGCCGAACGATCAGTTCGATGCCCTTTGCCGTCAGGCGAAAAGCAGGCACGCAATGCGTCAATAGCCCATTTGCAACCGAATGAGCAGCTGTCCGATGATCGACTGCAGGAAGATGATGATCAGAAACAGAATGATAGGCGAAATATCGATTCCACCGAGATTGGGCATGAAGCGGCGTATCGGCGCCAGAACGGGATCGGTGATCCGGTTCAGGAAGTCCCAGACCGTATAGACGAACCGGTTGCGCGTATTGATGATGTCGAACGCGATCAGCCAGGAAACCACGATCATCGCGATCACGATCCACCAGAAGATCGAAAGCGCAACGCTGATGACCTGAAGCAACGGAATGAGGATGATCATATTGGGGTCCCGGCAAGATGGTTCGCACCCGATGTAGCGAGGCTGGCACGCACCCACAAGAGCGACAATGCACTGCTGGTAAAGGAAGACCCGCCCGGCTGGCGCCGCGCGGGTCCGTTTTGGATCGATGGGCCGTCCGATGACCCTCGCTGAACTGGTCGGTCCTTAGCGGACCGAGCCGCTCGGTGAAAATTCCGGATAGGCTTCCACACCGACTTCGGCGCGGTCCAGGCCGATCATCTCTTCCTCTTCGGACACTCGCATGCCGACGATGACCTTGAGGATCAGCCAGACGATGAAGGAGGCGACCAGCGTGAACGCGCCATAGGCCGCAACACCGATGAACTGCGTCACGAATGACGTCTCGCCATTGGTTGCCGGCACGATCATCGTGCCCCAGATCCCGGCCAGAAGGTGAACCGGAATGGCGCCGACGACATCGTCGATCTTCAGCTTGTCGAGCAGCGGCACGGTGAAGACCACGATCACGCCACCGACTGCGCCGATGAGAATCGCGGCAAGCGGACCGGGCTGGAGCGGCTCGGCCGTGATGGAGACCAGACCGGCAAGCGCGCCGTTCAGCACCATCGTCACATCGACCTTTTTGTAGAGGATGGCCGTGAGGATGAGCGCTGCAACGACACCGCCTGCAGCGGCCAGATTGGTGTTGGCGAAGATGCGGCTCACATCGGACACATCGCCGATCGAGCCCATGGCGAGCTGCGAGGCGCCGTTAAAGCCGAACCAGCCGAGCCACAGGATGAACGTGCCGAGCGTGGCCAGCGGAATGGACGAGCCGGGAAGCGGATGCACCACGCCATCGGGGCCGTATTTGCCCTTGCGCGCGCCGAGCAGGAACGCACCGGCGAGAGCCGCCCAACCACCGACCGAGTGAACGAGCGTCGAACCGGCGAAATCGGAAAAGCCCATCTCGGACAACCAGCCGCCGCCCCACTGCCACGAACCGGCAATCGGATAGATGAAGCCGGTCAGAACAACGGTGAAGAGCAGGAACGGCAGCAGTTTGATGCGCTCGGCCAGCGTACCGGAAACGATCGAAGCAGCCGTCGCCACGAAAACCATCTGGAAGAACCAGTCCGAGGCGGTCGAATAGCCCGTATCGAGCGCATTGCCGCCGACCGGATCCCAGGCGTAGGGCGCGAACGAACCGATGAAGCCGCCATCGACATTGGCGTACATGAGGCTGTAACCGACGACCCAATACATCAGCCCGGCGATCGAATAGAGCGCGATGTTCTTCAGGCACTGCATGGAGACGTTCTTGGAACGCACCAGACCGGCTTCCAGCATGGCGAAGCCGGCGGCCATCCACATGACGAGAAAGCCGCCAATCAGGAACAGCAGCGTGTTGAAGATATAGGCGGTTTCCGGCGTGACGCCGCCGCCGGTGCCTGCTTCGGCTGCGGCAGGCGCGGCCTCGGCGGTGGCTTCCGCCGCATCCTGGGCGAAAGCGGGTTCGAGATAGGCCAGGCCGGCAAGACCCGTAAGGGTGGCCGTGGCGAGAAGTTTGCGGTTCATATGACTATCACCCTCTTGGATCAAAGCGCGTCGGAATCGGCTTCGCCGGTGCGGATACGCATGGCGCTGTCGATGGAATAGACGAAGATCTTGCCGTCGCCGATCTGACCGGTCTTCGCGGCGCCGGCGATGGCTTCGACCACCTTCTCGACATCGGTCGTGTCGACGACGACTTCGATCTTCAGCTTGGGAAGGAAACTCACGGCATATTCGGCGCCGCGGTAGATTTCGGTATGGCCCTTCTGTCGCCCGTAACCCTTCACTTCGGTCACGGTGAGGCCCTGTACGCCGATCCCGGTGAGGGCTTCGCGCACCTCGTCCAGCTTGAACGGCTTGATGATTGCCATCACTATTTTCATTCGGTTCGACCCTCTCTTTCGCGTGAGGTCACGCTGTGGTTCGTGAACGCATGCGAGCTTTGCCCCGCGGGTTCCCGAAGAGAGATTCAAGGATCGTGCCAATTGGAGATGGCGGCGCTGCAATGCAGCAAAGGATGGCGGTTCAGACCACGGCTCGGGCAGGGTCGCCTGCCCAATCGCGATTCATGTGCTCGAAAAATGGGCTGTTTGGGCGTAACTGCCTAATTCTTAGGCGTTCGCACTCGCATCAAGCCTTCCTGCGCCACTGAAGCCACATGCTGGCCATCGCGGCTGAAGATCATGCCCCGGGTGAAACCGCGCGATCCCATCGAACTGGGGCTGTCCGATGTATAGAGCATCCAGTCCGACAGGTCGTTATGGCGGTGAAACCACATGGCGTGGTCGAGGCTGGCCATCTGCAATTGCGGATCCCAGACCGAGCGGCCATGCGGAAAGGTCGCCGCGTCCAGAAGGGTCATGTCGGAAGCGTAAGCGAGGATCGCGGCGCGAAGCGGATTGTCGTCGGGCACCTCGCCGAGCGTGCGGATCCAGACGTGCTGAACAGGCTCCAGCCTGTCGCGCGTCAGATAATGATCGGTGACGACCGGGCGGAACTCGAAGGGGCGGGGCCGCTCCCACCAGTTCTTCATCGCCTGTGGCAGCTTGTCGATAAAGCCGCGCATCAATTCGCCATCGCTGTCCAACTCCTCCGGCGTCGGCACGTCAGGCATCTCGGCCTGATGTTCCAGCCCGTCTTCTTCCAGTTGAAACGACGCCATCAGGGAGAATATGGCATGGCCATGCTGGATCGCATTGACGCGCCGGGTCACGAAGCTGCGCCCGTCGCGAATACGGTCGACCTGATAGATGATCGGAACGGCCGGGTCGCCGGGCCGCAGGAAGTAGGCGTGGAGCGAATGCACCCCATATGCCTCTTCAACCGTCTGCTGTGCTGCCACGAGCGCCTGACCGATTACCTGGCCGCCGAAGACGCGCTGCCAGCCGACCTTGGGAGAATTGCCGCGATAAAGATTATGTTCGAGCCGTTCGAGCGAGAGCGTGTGAAGAAGTTCTGCAATCGGGTCCGACATGACGTGTTCAATTCTCCTATGGACAGGTAAGCACGGTGTCGGACAGGGTGCAGCGGCAGTCAAGAAGCCGGCACTTATCGACCGTAAAGGAGTATGTTTGCCATGAACGAAAACGAGGCCGGGGAACGGCAGATCGATATCATGGTTTGCGGCGCCGGATATGTGGGCCTGGCGACGGCAGTCGCCATCAAGCAGGCGCGCCCTTCGCTGGATGTGGTGCTGGCGGACGCCGCGCCGGACGGTGTCTGGAAGAAGGATGGCCGCGCATCGGCTATCGCGGCGGCGGCCTGTGCGATGCTTCAGCGGCTCGGCGTTTGGGACGAACTCGAGGAAGGTGCGCAGCCGATCACCGAAATGATCGTGACCGACAGCCGCGCTTCCGATCCGATCCGCCCCGTCTACCTGACCTTTTCCGGCGAAGTGGAGCCGGGACAGCCTTTCGCCCACATGCTCATGAACCGCGATTTGAACGGCGCGCTTCGCCGGCGCTGCGACGAACTCGGCATCGAGATTCATCAGGGCACACCGATTGCCGGTCTCGACCGCAGCGGCGCGTGCGCGGTGGCGACTGCCAAAGACAACCGACGCTTCAGCGCGCGCCTTGTCATCGCCGCCGACGGCGCGCGGTCGAGACTGCGCGACTGGGCCGGTATCCGCACCGTTTCCTGGCAATACGGCCAGAGCGGTATCGTCTGCACCGTTGCCCATGAACGGCCGCATAATGGGCGAGCCGAAGAACACTTTCTGCCTGCCGGTCCATTTGCCACCCTGCCTTTGCCGGGCAACCGTTCCTCGATCGTCTGGACGGAACGAACGGCCGACGCCGAACGGCTCGTCAATTCCGACCCCTTCCTCTTCGAAACGGAGTTGGAAACCCGTTTCGGCCGCCACCTCGGCGCGATCACGGTGGAAAGCAAGCCACGCGCATGGCCGCTTGGGCTGACGCTCGCGCGCGCTTTCGTCACCCATCGCCTGGCGCTGGCCGGCGACGCGGCGCATGGCATTCATCCCATTGCAGGCCAAGGCCTCAATATGGGTTTCAAGGATGTCGCGGCGCTGGCTGAAGTGATTGTCGAGGCGGACCGCCTTGGCCTCGATTTCGGTCAGGAGGACGTGCTGGAGGACTATCAGCGCTGGCGGCGCTTCGACACGGTGCGCATGGGCGCGACGACCGATATTCTGAACCGCCTCTTCTCCAACGACATCGCGCCGATCCGTCTCATCCGCGATATCGGCCTCGGCATCGTCGACCGGATGCCTGGCTTGAAACGGGACTTTATCGCGCAGGCCGCCGGCAAGGGCGGCCCGATGCCGCGCCTTCTGAGAGGAGAGGCGATATGAAGAACGGCGCAGGGGCAGGCGCCGATACGCGCAAACCGTCGCGCCAGCGCGTCACTTTCGATCGACTGTCCGGTGCGGTGGAGGCGGCGGCCCGCGCCCGCGCCTATCCGGCTCAACTGGCTTCGCTTGCCGGCGAGATGACACTCTGGTGCGAACGGCACCGCCTTCCGGCCCTTGCGTCCATGGTCGATCATCTGGAGCCGCCGCGCCGGTTCGATCAGACGTCCGCTCAACCCAAACCGCAGAAGGACGGTTCCGTCCATTTCAGCGACCCGGTTCTCGGCGGCCTGTTCATCCATCACCACTACGACGACTTCCAGTGGCCCGCGCTGATCGATGGGCCGAAGACCGGCGCGGTTCTTTTTGCTGCCTTTCTGGCTATGGGTGCCCATGAACGGGGTGAGCATCTGTCCATCGCATTTCTCGGCACGGACGACCGGCCGGCGGAAGCGGCGCGGCTTCTCTACGGCGAAGGGCGCTCGCTAATGGAGGGCGATGCCGACGTCGTCCGCCATTCGCAGCGCATTGCCGTGGAAAAGGCGGACGTGGAAAGCCTGCTTCTTCTGGAAGAGCCATTGGCCGAAACCGTGCCGTGCAACGTCGCGCTGATGGACCGCCTTCTGGCCATTTCCGCCGCTGCCTGAGAACGAACGAGGAGAGAGCATGTCGGCCTATCTGATGCCCTTCGCGCAAAGCGGTGCCAAGACCGCTGAGGACGCCGCGATTGCCAGCGATGGCGAAGTCGCGGTCACACCCGAGCAGATCGATGTGAGCCCACGTGGCCTTTACGAAAAGCTCGATGGCTGGATCGACGGTTTCGTGACGCTGCTGCCCAATATCATGGTCGCCACCGTCGTCTTCGTCCTGCTCTGGTTGATCGGTATGGGCGCTAAACGCTCGCTGCTTCTCTGGGCACGCCGGAACGACCGCGCCAATCTCGGCGAAGTGTTGGGCGGGTTTGTCAAAGCGGCCCTGATCGTTCTTGGTGGCCTCCTAGCCATGACGATCATTCTGCCGACCCTCAAACCGGCCGACCTGGTCGCCGGTCTCGGCATTGGCTCCGTGGCGATCGGTTTCGCGTTCAAGGACATTCTTCAAAACTGGCTGGCGGGTCTGCTGATCCTCATTCGTCAGTCGTTCCGGCCGGGCGATCAGATCGTCATCGACGGCTATGAGGGCACGGTCGATCATATCGAAACGCGCGTGACGGCGATCCGGACCTATGATGGACGCTTGGCGCTGATCCCGAATGCCGACGTCTATACCAATGCCGTAATCGTCAACACCGCCTTTGAATCTCGACGCAGCGAATACGATGTCGGCATTGGTTATGGGGACGAGATCGCCCAGGCCAAACCGACGATCCTGAAAGCTATGGAAGGCACCAATGGCGTGCTGGGCGACCCTGCACCGGACGTGCTGGTGGTGGATCTGGCTGCTTCATGGGTGACGTTGCGGGCCCGTTGGTGGACCGATCCGCGCCGCGCTGACGTGCTTGAGGTCAAATCGAACGTCATCGAGGCGATCAAGAACGGCCTCGATGAAGCGGGCATCGATCTGCCCTATGAAACGGTGGTTTCACTTTTTCACGACCAGACCGAAGACGTCGATGGAGACAGGACGAGCCAGCGTGAGGGATGGCCCGCCGGTGACAAACCGCCAAAGCCGGCGCGTATTGCGACAGCTCGCTCATCTGCATCGGAAACAGCCGGACAATAGGAACTGGAAGCGCCACTGGCAATCCAGCGCGGCCGGGAAGCAGATTTTCATATCGTGTTCTAAGCATAGTATTTAGGCCGGGTTTACCTTTTCATTCAACGCGATATTAGGCTGACCCCCATTATGCTCGGCAATGTTGAAATGCCGGGGCACGACCATGTTGAGCAATCTTTCTTATTCGATCGCGCGTTTTCTTCGTCATCGGCGGGGCAATTACGGCATGATGGCCGCCCTCCTGACGGTTCCCCTTCTGATCGCCGTGACCGTGCCGATCGATACGGTGCGCGCGCTTGGTGTTCGAACAGTCGTGCAACAGGCCTCCGACGCGGCGGCGCTTGCCGCGGCGACCTCGGGCCTGGCGACGGCGGCCGAGCGAAGCTCTCTTGCCGATTCCGTTTTCCAGGCCAATCTGGATTCCGCGAAGACGGATCTGAACATCTCGTCGGCCAAGCTGGTCGAGAGCAGCAGCAGCGGCGGCTCCAGTCCGGACACCTACACTTACAGTGTGGTTGCGACGGTCGGCGATGGCGCCACGATCCTGCCGATCGGCACGCTTTTCGACGCCAATATCGATTCCGTGGTCAAGACCGGCAATCAGCAGATCGACATTGCGTTGGTGCTCGACAATTCCGGTTCGATGGGTTGGGACGATAACACGTCGACAACGCGGATGACCGAACTGAAAAATGCCGCCACGACCTTCGTCGATCAGTTCGCCGGCAACAGTTCGATCAAGATCGCCCTCGTACCGTTCGATTCGCAGGTTCGTGTGAATCTAACGGCGCCTGCGGTCGATAATGTCTACGATACCATCGATTGCACGAATATCGATGACAGCACGGAGAGCGGCAGGCTCGAAAAGGCTCTTTGCGAAGCCAACCAGACCACCACGACGACGACGAGAACGATTACAACACAGCCCGACTTCGAGATGGATTGCTCGCTCCTGACGAATGTCTCGTCCTATGAAACGCAATGGTGCAACGCCGGAAAGCTGGGGTTTGGACTGCCTCTCGAACAGCAGGGCCGCTGGGTTGTCTCGTCCGATGCCAGAACCCGTGCCGAATGCGTGAAGTGGGGGGGCAATTGGTGGAGCGGCTACTATTGCAAACGATATAGCTACTCGACTTATTATGTGATCGACTCGCGCGTTTATATTTCGACCAAGGAGAACGATCGCTACCGCATCTATCGATATTCAGGAACGTGCGAATCCGAATCCAGCTACAATAGCGGCGATCGGACACCCTGCGGAGCAGTACACTATTACGACGCCATGATATTCGACCAGCCGGAGCCCGCTCCCGTTACACAGACCGTTACAGACACAAGTACGGCTTACGATAACGGTCCGCTCAACGGAAAAGACATCACAAGCGACACCTATACGCCCGATGCCGACCTCATCTTTGTCGCGGATGGCGTGACGACCTATGAGGGCTGCTATGTGGATCGCGCTATGCCGTATGACATCACCGGCTATGTCACACCGATCGATGGTCAGGATACGGCTTACAGGCCCGCTCAGTGTGCTGAAGACTCGCTAAGTTATGTCACCGGTCTGAGCGACCAGCATGCAACGATCAAGAACAAGATCAATGCGATGACGCCCTCCGGCTGGACGAATATTACAATCGGTGTGGCGTGGGGCATGGAGACCTTATCTGCCAACGCGCCGCTAAGCGGGGCGCGTGCGGCTGGTACTTCTCGTAAGATTATCGTGCTGATGACCGATGGCGAAAACACTCAGAACTATTGGAAAAACGTCAACGTTTGGAACGGTCGCCAATGGGTGGTCGACCAGCCGACACGCGACTGGATCAACGCCAGGACATCGGCTGCCTGCAATACGGCGAAGGCCAACGGCGTGGAGATCTATACCGTCAACCTCGTCGATGGCGACTCATCGCTTCTGTCGGGCTGCGCCGATAATCCGGACCAGGCCGTCAACGCCATCCGCGGCGGTCTCGAAAAGGCTTTCAAGGATATCGCCACGCAGATCAAGCGGACCTACCTGGCCAGCTGATCGCCGCCATGGCGGCAAACGGAAAAGGGCAGCCTCCGTAACGGTGCTGCCCCTTTTCACATTCGATAACCGTAGCCTTATTTGGCGGTTGCCGCGGCATCCGTCAGCTTGTTCAGCGCGCCCGCCATCTTTTCAATGGACGCTTTTGCGCCCTCGTCCAGCTCGTAGCGGCTCGCCAGCACGGTGGGGTCAAGATAGCCGATCTTCGTGACTTCACCCTCCTGCCAGATCAGCACGCGGATGGGCAGATCGAGCCCCGCCTTCCTGTCCGATTGGATAATGGACGTGCCGATCTTGGGATTGCCAAAGATGACAAGAACGGTGGGCGGCATGTCGGCCTCCACCGAAGCCGCATTCTGCGCATGATCGACACGGGCGACGATCATCGCCCCGGCCTGTTTGGCGACGTCAACCAGCCGGCTGGCAACCTCGTCGACACTGCCCTCTGCGTTCTTGGTAAGCATCTGAGAATCCGCAGCGATGGCCGGGCCGGCAAGACCGAGTGCCACGGCACCTGTCAGTCCAAGATATTTCATCTTTCCGTCTCCTTGTGTGAGGCCTCCCACTAGCTGAGGCCCGGAATGCCCTTGAAGGCATTGTCGCCCCAGACTTCGCGGACGCGATCGTCGCGCCCGCAGGCGGCCCGGTAATATTTATAGGCAGCCTTGGCCGTCACACCGCCGGGCGAAAGACGGAAATCGTCCTTCATGTAGTAGTCCTGGTGGTATTCTTCGGCATCGGTGAACGCATCCTTCGTCGTCACCGGCTCGACCGGCGTGACGATCTGGCCGCCCAGTTCCTCAGCCGCGGCAGCCTTGGCTTTCTCCGCTTCGGTCTCTTGTTCGGCGGAAAGCGGATAGATGCCGGATGTATAGCCTTGCCCGCGATCGCAGAACTGGCCGCCATCGTCTGTTACATCGATACTGCGCAGCAGGATGCCGACAAGTTCGCCATAGCTGACCTTGGCGGGGTCGTAGGTGATCCTGACGGCCTCGCGGTGCCCGCCCGCCTCATAGGTCTTGTATGTCGGATTGTCCGTCGTGCCGCCAACATAGCCGGAGACCGTTTCGGTCACGCCATCGACCTTGTCGAAGTCGCTCTCGACACACCAGAAGCATCCGCCCGCGAAGATGGCGGTATCGGCGAAAGCCGGAGCGGCGAGCGTGGTGCCCGATAGGGTCAGCGCGATTGCGGCGGCAGCGAATTGACGTCGGGCCATGAAATCCTCCAGCGTGGCGAAACACCGGCGGGATGCCGCGTTCGCATTCGTTACCTGTTCAATAACGAATGGAGGCGTGGCTTTGTTTCACACATCGATGGCCGGCGCTGGGCTAGGTCATGAACTCATAATGGGGTTGATTTCGGTATGAGCGGATGTGTCCGGACAACAAGCGCAAAGGCGACGGAAATGTCGGCATTTTCAGATTTTTGCAGCCCATTGGCCGGTCAAATCCGCCATATTCCCCGAACGGCGAATGGCCTTCAATCTTCATTGTCAGCTCTCTCAACCGTGTGACCGACCCGCTTTTCGAGCGCTTCCTCGCATCTCTTTGCCCATTCTGCCGCCAAAACAGTTCCATTTATGAGTTCATGACCTAGCTGTCTGCGTGGCGATGCAGCCATGCTTCGGGATGGTTGTCCATTGCCTCGATCTCGGCTTCCACCTCCTCCTTCTCCTGCCCGCCGATCCAGCCATTTTGCGCACATATTTCCGAGGCGGCGGAAAGGTCATCGGTGACGGCCACGGGGATGGAATGCCGTCCCGCAACCGTCTTCAACCGTGCGATCTGGTCTTCGTTCACATGGGCGACATCGCGGATGAAGACTGCCATGACCCGCCCGGGATGGGTCTCGATCGCGTCGGCATAGATATGAGCGTCGCGCTGGCCGGAATCGCCGATCAGGATGAAATTGAGAGCCGGCCAGGTTTTCATCACCCGGTCGATCATCTTGCCCTTGTGTCCCGAATGGCCACCGGTGAACCATTTGGTTTCGTCCAGGCCGAAATCCTTCAGCAGCATGGGGCCAAGAGGAATGTCGTTCAGCGCCATGAACCGTTCGAACAAATCGGCGAGATTCCAGGGACTGGAGGAAACATAAACCACCGGGTTGGTCTCCGGTCCCGCAGCGCCGGCAGCTAAAGCCGAATAGAGCGCCGACGTGCCCGGCAGAACCTGCCGCCCGGCAGCCGAATGAGAGACGACCGTTCGCCAGTGCTTCATGAAATTGAACGCGCCGGTTTTGACGATCGTATCGTCAATGTCGGAAATCACTCCGAACTGCGCGTCCGGCCGGGGCGTGCGGATGCGACAGCGCGCTTCGAGCGGTGGCGCATCGGCCTGGCCGGCATCGAGCAGCGTCAGGTCGACATTCTGCCAGGGCCCGCTCTCGTCGAAATCGGCGCCCGGCGCGATGGTGAGATCGAAATAGCCTTCATCGTCGGTAATGAGTTCGCCGCTCTGGCTGCCGATCCGCCACCCGATCTTCGCACCCGGAATTTCCCGAGTGGCGTAGCGCTTGTATGTGTAGCGCAGATTGGTCAGGAGCGACTGGCTGTTCAAATGCGCCACCTCGTTGCGGTCCTCGATGACCCTGCCGCGAAACCAGAGGCGGTCGGCGGTGCCGAAGCCGAGATAGGGCTGGATAAGTGCCGGTTTCGTAAGGCCGAGCCCGCGGCGAAGCGACCGGCGGCCACGATCGAGATACCGCTCCGCGTGATGGATCTTCTTTCTCAGCCGAGCGGACCAGGTCGATTCCATGCGCGCTACCTCTTCGATCGCCTCAAGTTGCAAGAACATAAGGGCCGAGCCCCCTGCGGCAAGAACGGCCTGCATCGATCGGAGATGCTGCGCAGGACGAATGCAACCCGGCGTGGCCGCCATCGTTGAGGATGGGACGGCGGGCAACCACGTCGCGCCGCAATCTTCACCGACTTGAAAGGCCTACAATATGAAACGTCACGCAACCGCGAACTGGCAAGGCAGCCTGGCCGATGGCAAGGGCACGCTCGACACGCAGTCCGGCGCATTGTCCAGCCACGGCTACTCGTTCAAGTCCCGCTTCGAAGATGAAAACGGCAAATCAGGCACCAATCCAGAGGAACTGCTTGCTGCTGCCCATGCCGGCTGCTTTGCCATGCAGCTGTCGCATATGCTCGCCGAGAACGGCACGCCCGCCGACAGTCTCGACGCCAAGAGCGTTGTCGAAGTGGAGCAGGAGGGCGAAGGCTTCGCGATCAGATCCTCGAAGATCACGCTGGAAGGCCAGGTGCCCGGTATCGATGAGGAAACCTTCATGAAGCTGGCGACCAAGGCGAAGGATGGATGCCCGCTTTCCAAGGCATTGGCAGCCATCGACATCACACTGGATGCGCGTCTCGTCTGAGCGCAACAATGATTGCCCGAGATCAGCCCGCGCCGCAGGAGGCGCGGGACTTCAGCGCCTTCAATTGCCCATGGCGAGGCGCGGCAGCCACAGCACGATGGCCGGAAAGGCAAGGAGCGTCGCGATGGTCAGCGCATCGGCGACGAAGAAGGGCGAGGCGCCGCGAAAAACGTCCTGGACCGAAATGTCGTCCCGCACGCCCGCAACCACGAAACAGTTCAGCCCGATGGGCGGGGTGATGAGACAGAGTTCGGCCATTTTGACCACCAGAATGCCGAACCACACGCCGCACAGCACGCCATTCATGCCGAAGGCGGACTCTTCGGCCGAAACGAACGCCCCGCCATTCAGCGCCATGACCGCCGGATAGACCACCGGAAGGGTCAGCAGCATCATGCCGATCGCATCCATGAACATGCCGAGCACAGCATAGGCCAGAAGGATCAGGATCAGCGTGATCCACGGCGACTGTTCAAGCCCGCCGATCCAGTCGGCAAAGGCGGTCGGCAATTGCGCGAAGCCGAGGAACCGCACGAAGATCAGTACGCCCCAGATGATCGAAAAGATCATGACGGAAAGCTTGGCCGTTTCGATCAGCGCCTTTTTGAGTTCGGGCCAGCGCATGCCCCGATAAACCGCCATGCAGAACACGACGAAGGCGCCGATCGCCCCGCCCTCCGTCGGCGTGCCCCAGGCCGCGCCACCGAACGGGTTGTAGACGAACAGGATGATCACGGCGACCACGACGAAGATCGGCAACGTGGCGGGCACGGCGGCCAAGCGCTGCCGCCAGGAGTACCCGCCGACAGGCGGGCCGAACCCTTTGATGGTCATGGCAAGCGCGATGACGAGGCCGGCATAGATCACGGCCGAGACCATGCCGGGCAGAAAGCCGGCCAGAAGCAGCATGCCGACATCCTGCTCCACGATGATGGCGTAGATCACCAGAATGGCGGATGGCGGAATGAGCGAAGCGAGCGTGCCGCCGGCGGCGACCACACCGGCGGCGAAGCGCTTGTCGTAGCCGACCTTCAGCATTTCGGGGATCGCAATCCGCGCGAAGACCGCCGATGTGGCCACCGATGCGCCGGAGACGGCGGAAAAGCCGGCGGTCGCGAAAATGGTCGAGACGGCAAGGCCGCCCGGCACCCAGCCCATCCAACGTTTTGCGGCCTCGAAGAGCGCACGCGTCAGGCCGGCATAGTAGGCCAGATAACCGATCAGGATGAAGGTCGGGATCAGGCTAAGCGCCTGGCTGGCAACCTTCGAATGAGGCACCTGCCCGGCGGTTTTGGCGGCCACTGTGAACGCCCAGCCGAACTGGTCGGGCGCATAACCCTTCTTGGACCAGAAGATCCAGATCAAACCGACGAGACCGGCAATGGCGGCGGCGAAGGCGACCCGCATGCCGAGGATCACCACGAGGAGCAGACCGGCCGTGACGGCAATGCCGATTTCGATCGGTTCCATCGCCTAAATGTCCCTGCTTTGTGGTGTATCGCGGACGGTTTCCTCGTCCACCCGCGCATCGTGAACACTTTCGGCTTCGCGGCTCGCCTGTGTCGCCGCGTCCTCGATCAGCGGCACCGCTACGGGTGACGCCGTTCCGCTGGCGATGGCCCTGCCATAGGCGAAAAGTTGAAGAACCAGCCGCAAACCAAGGATGAACAGTGCCACCGGCACCACCAGCTTGGCCGGCCAGAGCGGCAGGGCGATGTCGATGGAAGAATCGCGCGACCAGAGCGGCGCGGCGAAATCGAAGGAACGCTGGAAATGTGCCCACGAGCCATAGATCAGGACGATCACCAGCAGCAGAACGAGGAAGGTGGTCACGAATTCCGTGACCCACAGCGCCCGCCCCTTCAGCATGCCAACGACGATATCCATGCGGATATGGCCGCCGAGCCGCTGGACGAAGGCTATACCGCTGAGAGCGATCAGCGGCATGGCCTGTTCGATCCAGTCGACATAGCCAGGCAGGGGCTGGCCAAAGAAGTTTCGCCCGCCGACTGAGACAACCGCCAGCAGCATCAGCGAGAAGACGGCGAGGCCGGAGACGAGGGCCAACCAGCCCTCGACCCGGAACAGCCTGCGATCGAGCCGGGAAACCAGGCTGTCATCGGCTAGAACGGAGGATGCGCTCGCCATATGGCGGTCCTGCCTTGCGCGCTGCTACGCCCGCCCTACTGGTTTTGTGCCTTCTTCTCTTCGATAGTCTTGGTGACGAGATCGTAGAGTTCCTGGCCAGGCAGTCCGCGCCCGTTCATCTCCTCCACCCACGCCTTGGCGATCGGCCCGGCGGCCTTTTCCTCGAAGGCTGCGATCTCGTCTTCTCCGAATGTGACTTTCTCGATACCCTTCTCTTCGAGCGTCGGGTCCCATTTGCCCATCGTGTTGGTGTTGTAGTTCTCGACATAATGGTCGAGCGATTCCTCCACCGAGCTCATCAGAGCCTCGCGGTGCTCGTCGGAAAGCGCGTTCAGCGCATCGGTATTGACGACCACCGGGCAGTTCACCGTGCCGGGATTGAGGTTGGTGGTCCACCACTGGCCGCCCTCGACCGTGCCGAAGGACATATGGGCGTGCGGCGCGAATGCCACGCCCTGAACGATGCCGCTATCGAGCGCCTGTCGCGCTTCCGTCGCGGTCACCGATGTCGGCACCGCACCGACCTTTTCCATGGCCTGGCCGATGCCGCCCGTCGCCCGCACGGCAAGGCCGGAGAAGTCTTCCAGTTTCGACGGTTTGTCGCCTTTGCCGACCACATTGTATTGCGGCATGGGCGACGGCATCAGCAGCGTGGCGTTCCAACGCGCCAGATCCGCCTCCACCGCCGGATGATCGTAGACGACTTCCGACAGTTCGCGCTCCAGTTCCAGCGTGTCGACGCCGAGGAACGGTAGCTCCAGAACCGTGATGGTCGGGTTCTTGTCGCGGTGATAGCCAGCGCAGAACTGCGCCATCTCGAAGGCGCCGATGGAAATGCCGTCGAGGTTTTCGCGATTCTTCGACAGCCCGCCATAGGAGATGTTCATGGTGAACTCGCCATTGGTCTTCTGTTCGACCAGCTCCTTCATCTTTTCGACATGCTCGGTGAAGGCGCGGCGCTTGCCCCAGACCGAAACATTCCATTCGACGGCAAAAGCAGGTGCGGTCAAAGCGGTCGTCATAAGGGCGGCAACAGCGGCCACAGTCAGCTTTTTCATCGAATTTCCTCCCATATGCTTCGATAATTGACCGCACAGTAGCGGCAACCGCAGGTCGCGCAAGCCCGAAGCGCACCTTTGATATCGCAAGAGGGGCCGAAGCTTCGATGCCGAGAGGAGCGGCGCGGTCAGGTATAGGAATTGATGTCTCGGGCGATTGCGGTGCGTCGCAGGACCGTTACCGTAACGGATCGAGCGGCACCGCCGTAACCGTCCATCCGGCCTTTTGCAGAAGCGCCACGACGCCCTCTTGCCCGGGCAGGTGAAGCGCGCCGACGGCGATGAAGGCTTCGCCCTTCAGCAGGAAGGGCTCCGCCGCCTCGGCCATGTTGTGATTGCGGTTCGTAACGACCTTCTCTTCGAAATCCGCGACAGAGGCGCGATCCTCGGCGCTGAGTTCGCCCTGCAGATCCTCGCCGATGGCCGTCAGCGCCGGCATGATGAGCCCCAGTTCGCCATTCAGATAGCGGATGGTGAGCGTTTCGGTCATATCCGCCGCATAAGCGTCGAGCTCGGCGGCGCTGGCAAGCCCTTCGATGTGGCTGTCCATCGGCATGTCCGCGAGCGCACGCATCTGTTCGACCATCGTCTCTAGGCCCTCGACAGCCTTGCCGGCCTCCTCGGCCCGGTCGGCCAGCGCGTTGTCGAGAAACTCCAGCCCCGCCGCCTTGCGCTTCAATTCGCAGGGCGGAGCGGCCAGCATTCCGGCGATGAGCCAGGGCTTCAGCTTGGTCGCCGTCGCCGGATCGACGCCGCGCCGTTCGAGCGCCGCTCTTACGGCCGCGCCGTCCTCTTCGGTCAGTTGATCGAAAGCGCTTGTTCCGTCCGTATAGACGAAGAGCGAGGGATGTTGCGCCATGGCGAGCGTGGCCGAAAACGTGCTGCGCACATCCACCGCTTCCATGACGTAGGTCGACGCCTTGCCAAACGCCGCTTCAACGGGCGCCGGCAAGGCAAGCGCGCGCGGATCGGTCGTATGGATTGTGCCGAACAGATGGGAGGGCGCGACACCCTCCTTCTCGACCTGCCAGAACCGGCCGTGTCGGTTCGGCGTCGCCGCGAACGCTTTTTCGGCTTCGGTGGCGGCATCGGGATCGCGCGCTTTCAGTTCGGCGAAGAGATCGCGGCCTTCGCAGCGGACGGCTTCCTCCGCGCGAGCAGCTGCCGGCGCGAGCAGCAGGAGGCTTGCCACGAAGGCGGCAAAGAGAACGCCGTGCAACAGGCTGACGATAATCAAAGCAGGGCCGGACAACCGGCCGAGAAAGAAGGGAATCGGGTTCATGATGCCTTTATCCCACCGATAGCCATGACAAACGGTAAACGCACTCTGTGCCGCCGCGATACATTTTCGGAAGCGGCTAGCGTGCCCGCCCGCGCGGATGGGCGCTGTCATAGATCTGCATCAGCCGCGCCGTCTCGACTTCCGTGTAGAGCTGCGTCGTGGAGAGGCTGGCATGACCGAGCAGTTCCTGAATGGTCCGCAGATCGCCGCCCGCCGACAGCAGATGGGTGGCGAAGGAATGGCGGAGCGCATGGGGCGTAGCGCTTTCCGGCAGGCCGAGCGCGCGGCGCAGCCGCTGCATGTCCCGTTGCAGGACGCCGGGATTGAGCGCCCCGCCCCGCGCGCCGCGGAACAGTGGGCCGTCGGCGCAAAGGTCGTAAGGGCAGAGCTTGCGGTAGGCGGCGACCGCCTCCACCGCGGCCGGCAGCACCGGCACCATGCGTGTCTTGCTGCCCTTGCCGGTGATCCGCAGCGTCGCCTGGCGCGGATCGATCAGCGCGTCGCCCGGCAGGCCGAGCGCTTCGGAGATGCGAAGACCGAGACCGTAGAGCAGAGTGAGAACCGCCGCATTGCGCGCTGCGATCCAACCCTCTTCCTCGATCTGCTCGCCCAGCTCGACCACCTGCTGCGCTTCGTCGACGGAGAGCGGCTTCGGCAGGCTACGCTTCTTCTTCGGCGTCCTGGCAACCGTTGCCGCAGCGCTGGACGCATGGCCCTGCCTCTCCAGAAACTTCAGCAGCGACCGGATGCCTGAAAGGTTACGCCCGAGCGAACGCGCTGCCGTGCCGCCCTTCCGGCGATTGGCCAGAAAGGCCCGGAAATCGGTCGGCTTCAGTTTTGTCAGAATGGCAAAGCTCGCCAGCTGGCCGTGATATTGCGTCATGAAGGTCAGAAACTGCCGCGTATCGCGCTCATAGGCGTCGAGCGTCAGATCGGCCACGCGGCGTTCTTCGGCCAAGTTCTTCAGCCACGATTGGCGGGCGGCCAGGAGATCCGGCGTAGCGAAGGTCAGAATCGAATCATCGCGGCTCATATCCCATCCTAACGCCCGAAGGTTGACGGAATGAAAGCAGCCGTGCTTCTGGCTTGTACGAGACCGATGGGAGGACCGCGCCGAAATGGCGAAAAGCGATGAAAAACAGGTGGTCGTGGCAAGGATCGGCGCGGCGCACGGCATCAGGGGCGAAGTGCGGATCAAGAGCTTCACCGAAAACCCGGCGGACTTCGCCGCCTACGGCCCGCTCGCGGCCGCCGATGGTCGCGTCTTCGAGGTGCAGAGCGCCCGTCCGCAAAAGGGTATGATGATCGCTCGGCTGAAGGGCGTGTCGACCCGCGAGGCGGCCGAAGCGCTGAACGGCGTGGAATTGTCCGTGCCCCGCGAGGCGCTAGGCGAAACGACGGAGGATGAGTTCTTCCTCGCCGATCTTGTCGGCCTGAGCGCCAAGAACAGCGAAGGCACAGCGTTGGGCAAGGTCGCTGCCGTCCATGATTTCGGCGCGGGCGACATTCTCGAAATCCGCATGTCAGATGGCGGCAGCGACATGGTCGCCTTTACCAAGGAGACCGTGCCCGCCATCGATCTGGACGCCGGCACGCTGACGCTCATCCTTCCCGAAGCAGTCTCCGAACGCGACGAGGGCGATGACGGCGCGGTGGGCGAGCCATGAGTTTTGCCGCTACCATCGTTACGCTCTACCCGGAAATGTTTCCGGGCCATCTCGGCCACTCGCTCGCCGGCAAGGCGCTCGCCAACGGAGCCTGGTCGCTGCAGACCGTGCAACTTCGCCAGTTCGGGTTGGGCAAGCATCGTGCGGTGGACGACACCCCCGCCGGTGGCGGCGCCGGCATGGTACTCCGGCCCGACTGCCTTGCCGAAGCCATCGACAGCGCCGGTGTGGCTGCCGAGACGCCGCGCCTTCTGATGAGCCCGCGCGGAAAGCCGCTGACGCAGGCGCTCGTCCGCGACCTCGCCGCCGGACCCGGTGCGCTGATCGTCTGCGGGCGGTTCGAGGGCGTCGATGAGCGCGTCATCGAAGCGCGCGGCCTGACGGAAATCTCCATCGGCGACTACATCCTTTCTGGCGGCGAACCGGCCGCGCTTACCCTTCTGGACGCGGTGATCCGCCTTCTGCCCGGCGTGATGGGCAATGAGGAAAGCGGCGCGGAAGAAAGCTTCGAGACCGGCCTTCTGGAACACCCCCACTACACCAAACCCGCCGAATGGGAGGATCGGGCCGTCCCCGACATTCTGAAGAGCGGCAACCACGCGGCCATCGATACGTGGCGGCGCGAACAGGCGGAACGGTTGACCGAAGAGCGGCGTCCCGATCTGCTGGCTCGTCGCGCCGACACGAGCAGGCAGTGACCCCCATGACCGAACAAGCCTACGAACCCTACGCACCGCTTAATACACTGAAACCTTTTGCCGAAGACATCTGGATCGTCGACGGGCCGGAAATTCGCATGAATTATCTTGGCCTGCGCATCCCGTTTCCGACGCGGATGACGGTTGTGCGACTACCTGACGGTTCGCTCTGGATTCACTCGCCGATCGCCTGGAACGACGATCTCGGTTGCGCTCTTGCCGAGCTTGGTCCGGTTCGTCACATCGTCGCGCCGAACACGCTGCATTACTGGTACGTGCCCGACTGGCACGAGCGGTTCCCCGAAGCTCGGACTTATGGACCGGCGGATTTGCAGAAACGGGCGCGTCGCAAGCTGCAAATCGACGAGACGCTGGCCGAGACGGCTCCTCCGGCCTGGCAGGACGCTTTCGAGCAATGTCTGTTTCCCGGTACGATCCTGACCGAAATCGCCTTCTTCCACCGACCGTCGGCCACCTTGATCCTGACCGATCTGATCGAGAATTTCGAACCGGAGCGTATTCGCCGCCGGCTGTTGCGCTGGGCGATCAGGCTGGCAGGGCCGACCCATCCGGACGGAAAGGCGCCGTTCGACATGCGCTGGAATTTCATCGGCCGGGGAGACGCGGTGAGGGCGGCCTCGCGCCGCCTTGTCGAATGGGCGCCGGAGCGGATCGTGTTCGCCCATGGCCGGTGTTACGAAAGCAATGGTCTGGCAGAGTTGAAGCGCGCCTTTCGTTGGGCGCTTTAAGGCGTCTCACATCTGACGCCGGCCCTAGCGTTGGTTCGAACCGGCAGCTTGATCCCGAACAGCCTTTGCTGTAAGGGCTGGCGAAAATCCGGCGAAACGACCGGACGAAACATCCACGGATTCCGTGAACACGACCCTGCGGCGGACCTTTCGCCTGCCGCACCGCTTCAATCATGCAGGCCGGCACACACCGGCTGCGGGCGGGTGTCGCTCTGGCGGTCCGAAGAAGAACAAGGATCGAAGACATGGATATGATTCGTCAGATCGAGGCGGAAGAATGCGCCCGCATCGAAGAAAAACGCAAATTCCCGACTTTTTCGCCCGGCGATACGCTGCGCGTCCAGGTGCGTGTGACCGAAGGCAAGCGCACCCGTCTGCAGGCGTTCGAAGGCGTATGCATCGCTCGCTCCGGCGGCGGCATCAACGAGAACTTCACCGTTCGCAAGATCTCCTATGGCGAAGGCGTCGAGCGCGTCTTCCCGATCTATTCGCCGATGGTGGAAGAGGTCGAGGTCGTGCGCCGCGGTAAGGTTCGCCGTGCGAAGCTCTATTACATGCGCGATCGTCGCGGCAAGTCGGCCCGTATCGCCGAGGCGACCAATGCCCGCGCCCGCAAGCTCAATGACGAAGCCCGCGCCATAGCCAGTGAAGCGCGCGCCGCGAAGGCCGCCGAGAAGCAGGCGCAGGCCGCTTCTGCCGAGAACGCCGAAGGCTGATAGCCTGGCCTCCTATTTGTGAAAAAAGCCGCGATGCATACGCATCGCGGCTTTTTTCGTTGCGGCGGATGGTTGTCTACGCCCCACTGGTGGATTGAAGCAGGCACAGCGGCTTGATAAGAAGAGAACCATGATCAGACGCGCACGCATTGCGGCATCCGGTTTCGTTCTGCAGGACAGAAAGCGCCTGCCGGGCCGTTTCGACGCGCACCGCGTCGGCAGCGCGCTCGCTCGCCTCGGCTGAGCGCCGATCTCCGAGACGCCAAGCCAACCGACCTATTTCTTCTTCCCTGAAAGGGACGCCGAACATGACCGACAAACCACGCACGCTTTACGACAAGATTTTCGACGACCACGTCGTCGACCGCCAGGAAGACGGGACCGTCCTTCTGTGGATCGACCGCCATCTGGTTCACGAGGTGACGAGCCCGCAGGCCTTCGAGGGGCTGCGCTTGGCGAGCCGGCAGGTCCGCCATCCGGAGCGGACGCTCGCCGTGGTCGATCATAACGTGCCGACTTCGCCCGATCGCCATCTCGGAATCAAGAACGAGGAAAGCCGCATTCAGGTCGAGGCGCTGGCGAAAAACGCCGCAGACTTCGACATCGAGTATTACAACGAAGCCGACATCAGACAGGGCATCGTCCACATCGTCGGACCGGAACAGGGCTTCACCCTGCCGGGCATGACGATTGTCTGCGGCGACAGCCACACCTCGACGCATGGCGCGTTCGGCGCGCTTGCGCACGGCATCGGCACGTCCGAGGTCGAGCACGTTCTGGCCACGCAGACGCTGATCCAGAAGAAGGCCAGGAACATGCTGGTCAAGGTTGACGGCCAGCTACCGGACGGCGTGACGGCCAAGGACATCATCCTGGCGATCATTGGCGAGATCGGCACGGCCGGTGGCACCGGCCATGTGATCGAATATGCTGGCGAAGCGATCCGCGCGCTGTCCATGGAAGGTCGCATGACCGTCTGCAACATGTCGATCGAGGGCGGCGCCCGCGCCGGCCTCATCGCGCCCGACGAGAAGACGTTCGAATATATCAAGGGCCGGCCGCGCGCGCCGAAGGGCGAGCATCTGGAACAGGCTATCGCCTATTGGAAGACGCTGACGAGCGACGAAGGCGCCCATTTCGACCGCGTGGTCGAACTCGACGCCGCCAATCTGCCGCCCATCGTCTCCTGGGGCTCATCGCCCGAAGATGTGGTTTCGGTGACCGGCGTGGTGCCGGACCCGGCCGAGATCGCCGATGAGAACAAGCGCGCCAGCAAGGAGCGGGCGCTCGCCTATATGGGCCTGGCGCCGGGAACGAAGATCACCGACATCAAGCTCGACCGGGTCTTTCTCGGCTCCTGCACCAATGGTCGGATAGAGGATCTGCGCGCCGCAGCCAAAATCGTCGAGGGCAGAACTGTCGCCGATCACATCGACGCCATGGTCGTGCCGGGATCGGGCCTCGTCAAACAGCAGGCGGAAGAGGAAGGTCTCGACGCGATCTTCAAAGCGGCCGGTTTCGACTGGCGCGAGCCGGGTTGCTCCATGTGCCTTGCCATGAACGATGATCGCCTGAAGCCGGAAGAGCGCTGCGCCTCCACCTCGAACCGCAATTTCGAGGGCCGGCAGGGCTATAAGGGTCGCACCCACCTCGTCTCGCCGGCTATGGCGGCAGCCGCGGCGATTGCCGGCCATTTTGTCGATATTCGCGAATGGAAGTGAGGCTCGGCCTCACTTCTTTCATCGTCACCGAATAACAAAAAAATGCGGCTCCGGTTGGAGCCGCATTTTTCTTTCGGTGCCGTATCGTTCGCTTAGAAGCGGATACGAATACCGGTCTGAAGTGTGATGGCTTCCGTCTCGAACTTCGTCGCGACCTCGTTGCCCGAAGAGGTGACGAGAGTGAACTCGGCGTCTTCGCCGAAGATGTAGTTCGCCTCGGTCACGAGCGAGATGCGATCGGTCAGCTGCGTGGCGACACCGAGGCCGACCTTACCGGCCAGAACCGTGTCGCTGTCGTCGATCCGACCGCCATTATTGGCAGCGGAGTTCCGCTCCGTGACATCGGTCACGATGTGCATCAGACCAATACCGGCCGTGCCGAAAATGGAAATTTTCTTAGCAAAACCAACATCGTGCAGAACGGGAACTTCGACGGCGCCCTTGATGAAGCCCTGATAGATCGTTGCGCCGCCATCAAGCTGCGCATCCTCAATGGTGCCCACTGCGCCACCTGGTACTGGCGCAGTCGTCGTAACAGCGGCAGGAGTGTCGATGTCGAGATAGCTGTTTTCAAGACGGCCGATGCCGCCTTCGACACCGATACGGAAGATGTCGGTCACGAAATAACCGGCTTCCAGCACACCGCCATATAGGTAATCGCTTTCGATCGTGCCGGTCGTCGCAGGGATCGTCACTGGAACCGTACCCAGCACAGTACCCGTCGCCACCGTCCCAGCGGTCTCTTCAGTTTCAATGTCGAGATCGGCAAGGGCCGGGCCATAGCCGAAACGCGCTTCGATGTAGAAACGACCTGGCTCTTCGACCGGCGCTTCAACGATCACGGGCGTATCGTCGACATAGACGTCCGCAGCGTTGGCGGCAACCGTGCCGAGTGCAAGAATGCTTGTGAGTGTAGCCAAATATTTCATAAGTGATTTCCCCCGAACCAGTCGTTTGGCGTTGACGTTTACGTAGCTTGCGGGATTCGGCGAGGATGAACAATCGGCAATGTCAGTTTTTCGTCATATGACGACATTAAGGCAGGCGGCTGTGACCAGAACGCAACAGACCTCGTCGAATATAGTTTTTCCTATTCTTTAATTCTGGAAAAACATCAGTCAAATCTTGGGCTTACAGGGCACCCGGTGCGCCGCGTTTCGCGAATGTCCGGCAAGCGCCCTCAAAGTGAAAGCTGCGCCGAGCCAATCGAGAAGCATCAGTTTGTGGAGTGAAGCAAAAGCCGTTTACGCAGAAGCGCCCGCCCGCCGCCGAGCCGCAGGCAGAGTGAGAACGCCGATCACCAATCTATAGAATGAACAAGCGGCAGGCTCAGACCCGCCGCTCCACCATCATCTTCTTGATCTCGGCAATCGCCTTGGCCGGGTTCAGCCCCTTCGGGCAGGACTGGGTGCAGTTCATGATGGTATGGCAGCGATAGAGCCGGAACGGATCTTCCAGATCGTCGAGCCGCTCGCCGGTCGCCTCGTCGCGGCTATCGATCAGCCAGCGATAGGCCTGTAGCAGCGCCGCCGGGCCGAGATAGCGGTCGCCGTTCCACCAGTAGGACGGGCACGATGTCGAGCAGCAGGCGCACAGGATGCATTCGTAGAGCCCGTCGAGCTTGGCGCGATCGTCATGGCTCTGGCGCCATTCGGTCGCCGGTTCCGGCGTCGTCGTCTTCAGCCATGGTTCGATGAAGCGGTGCTGCGCGTAGAACTGTGTCAGGTCCGGCACCAGATCCTTCACCACCGGCATATGCGGCAGCGGATAGATCTTGATCGCGCCCTCGAACTCGTCGATGCCCTTGGTGCAGGCGAGCGTGTTCGTGCCGCCGATATTCATCGCGCAGGAGCCGCAAATGCCCTCACGGCACGAGCGGCGCAGCGTCAGCGTCGGGTCGATCCTGTCCTTGATATAGAGGAGCGCGTCGAGCACCATCGGCCCGCAATCGTCGAGATCCACCCAATAGGTGTCCATGCGCGGATTATCGTCATCGTCCGGGCTCCAGCGATAGATCTGGAACTCGCGCAGGTTCTCCGCATCGGTCGGCTTCGGCCAGGCCTTGCCGTCCGTGACCTGCGAATTCTTGGGAAGCGTGATTTCAACCATATGTCACGTCCTAGCCTGGAACTAGAGTTTTTAGGGTCGCGCCGGTCGGACTCACCATTTCATAGCGACTACGCCCAATCGGTCGAAGGTAGAAACAGTATTGATCTTCCAAGCGGCAAATACGTCCATCGGAAAGAAATCGAGCTTTCACGGTCGTCATCTTTCCGTCTTTAGGCCTGCGGGTCCATTTCCCGTAGGATGAAAAGACAGAGTATGCGCCGAGATCTTCTTCGCCGCGATACTCCTTGTATCTAATAAACGACAATCTAGCCGTTTGATCGTAACTGCTAAGCACTCCCTCAGGCGGCGATACCGGCGCAGCAGGAATGCCAGAATAATCGTAGGAGGCAGCTTGGCATCCGGCCAATCCAGACAACAGGATGACAGAGACAAGACAGTAAGAACGATTCATCAATACACCCGCTTCTTGGGCGCAATCTTTTCCAGTTCGATTCCGTCCGCGATCAGTTCGACATGGACAGGGCGATAGCTGAGCGTCACGTCACCCGCATCGCTGACCGTCGCCAGCGAATGGACGCGCCAGTCCTTGTCGTCGCGCTCAGAGAAATCCTCGCGCGCATGCGCGCCGCGGCTCTCCTTGCGCGCTTCGGCCGAATAGACCGTGGTGATCGCGTTCGCCATCAGGTTCTGCAGTTCCAGCGTCTCGACCAGGTCGGAATTCCAGATCATCGAGCGGTCGGTCACGGCAATGTCGCCCATCTCGCCCCATATTTCGCTGGCCCGCTTGCAGCCGGCCTCCAGCGTTTCCTGGGTGCGGAAGACGGCTGCCTCTTCCTGCATCGCCTTCTGCATCTTCTCGCGCAGCTTGGCGGTCGGCGTGCCGCCCTTGGCGTAGCGCGTCTCGTTGAAGCGCTCCATGATGGCGTCGCAGGCCGTTTCGTTCAGATGCGGCACGGGCGCATCCTTGTCGACAACCTCCGCCGCCTTGATCGCCGCGGCGCGGCCGAACACCACGAGGTCGATCAGCGAGTTGGAGCCGAGGCGGTTCGCGCCGTGCACGGAGGCGCAACCGGCTTCGCCGACGGCCATCAGACCGGGCACGGTCGCGTTCGGATTCTCGGCGGTCGGGTTCAGCACCTCGCCCCAATAATTGGTCGGGATGCCGCCCATATTGTAATGGACGGTCGGCAACACCGGAATCGGCTCCCTGGTGACATCGACGCCGGCGAAGATCTTCGCGCTTTCCGAAATGCCCGGCAGGCGCTCGCCGAGCACGTCCGGATCGAGGTGATCCAGATGCAAATAGATGTGGTCCTTGTTCTTGCCGACACCGCGGCCTTCGCGAATTTCCATCGTCATGCAGCGCGAGACCACATCGCGGCTGGCGAGATCCTTGGCCGAGGGCGCATAGCGCTCCATGAAGCGCTCGCCTTCGGAATTGACGAGATAGCCGCCCTCGCCGCGCGCCCCTTCGGTAATGAGGCAGCCCGCGCCGTAAATGCCGGTCGGGTGGAACTGCACGAATTCCATGTCCTGCAGCGGCAAACCCGCGCGCGCCACCATGCCGCCGCCATCGCCCGTGCAGGTATGGGCGGACGTCGCCGAGAAGTAGGCGCGGCCATAGCCGCCGGTCGCCAGCACCACCATCTTGGCGGAGAAGCGATGGATCGTGCCGTCATCGAGGTTCCAGGCGACGACGCCGGTACAGCGGCCATCTTCGTCCATGATGAGATCGAGCGCGAAATATTCGATAAAGAACTGCGCATTGTTCTTCAGCGACTGGCCGTAAAGCGTGTGCAGAATGGCGTGGCCGGTCCGGTCGGCAGCCGCGCAGGTGCGCTGCACAGGCGGGCCTTCGCCGTAATTCTGCATGTGGCCGCCAAAGGGGCGCTGGTAAATCTTGCCGTCTTCGGTGCGCGAGAACGGCACGCCGTAATGCTCCAGCTCATAGACCGCCTTGGGCGCTTCCATGGCGAGATACTGCATGGCGTCGACATCGCCGAGCCAGTCCGATCCCTTGACGGTATCGTACATGTGCCATTGCCAGCTATCGGGCGTCATGTTCTTCAGCGAGGCGGCGATGCCGCCCTGCGCCGCGACGGTGTGGCTGCGTGTCGGAAAGACCTTGGTCACGCAGGCCGTCTTCAGGCCCTGCTCGGCCATGCCGAGCGTGGCGCGAAGTCCCGCGCCGCCGGCGCCGACGACAACCACGTCGAACTGATGATCGATATAGGTATAGGCGTTGTTGGGTTCAGCCATCGGTTCGTTTTCTCCTCAACCCAGAAGGGCGAGCTTGATAAGTGCGTAAAGGGCGATGAGCGCCAGTGCCGCGCAATAGGCGCCATTGGCCAGAAGGAGCAGCGCCTTCATGCCGTCGGAATGGATGTAATCTTCGATGACCATCTGCATGCCCAGCTTCATGTGCCAGCAGATATTCAGGAAAGCGGCTGCGAGCAGGATGCCTATGAAGGGATTGGCCAGAAGCGCGCGCGACCCTTCGAAACCGAGGCCGAACATCGCGGCGATGACGCCGAAAAGGATGAGGATCAGCGGCACATTCAGCGCCGCGGTCAGCCTTTGGTGCCAGAAATGATCGGTACCGTCCCGCGCCGCGCCGAGACCTCGGACCTTCTTCAAGGGTGTGCGCATGTCGTTCTGAATGCTCATCCGCCCCTCCTCAGACCAGGACCCAGGCGATCAGCCAGGCCACAACGGTCAGAACCAGCGAAGCAACCGGCAGCGCCATTGACATCGACCGGCTCTGTTCGCGCGAAAGCATGTGGCCGAAATCCCAGATCAGATGGCGGATGCCGCCGAGCATGTGATGGAACAGCACCCAGGAAAACAGAAACAATATGATCATCCCGATGATCGAGCCGAAGAGCTCGGAAAACAGGTTATGCCCGTTTTCGCCACTGGCCATCGCCAGAAAGAAGAGAGCAACTATGGCCATGCCGAAATAGAGGCCGATGCCACTGATACGGTGGGCAATGCTCATCATCATGGATGGGATGGGCTTGTAAATCTGCAGATGCGGCGACAAGGGCCGTGGTCGCATGGGCGCGTTCGTGCTCATCTTCCCCCCGTTATAGACGGCTGACTGGCGTAAACTGACTGACGCTGTCAGGTTCAACCAGAGATTATGTGCTTGGTCTGATAGGCCAGAAACCGCAGCGCGTCAAAGGATTGACGGATCATCTAGGCCGGAAGTAGCACTGAAAAAGGATGCCCATCCGATTGAATCGATTGAACTTGCTTGCAGTTATTATCGCCGGCAGTTCAGCGGCATTGCTCCGCTCTTCATGAAGAGCGCATCACGGCCTTCGATCACGAGCGCATAGGCATCGGCCCCGTAACGGGCGCGCTGACCGGCGGGCGAGGCTGGCAAGACGATGCTTTCGCCATTCGGCGCCGAGACGGCGATCGCGTTGCCGGAGGCGCGGCGCACTTCCATTGCAGTGCCGCCATCGCATCGAAACATGCCATAGGGATTGCCGCCCGGGCCGCCGGACCGGCTCCCGACCGAGCCTGATGTGCAGCCGGCAATTACGGCGAGGCATCCCGCCATCGCCAGGTTTGGCACCATCGATTTACGCATAGAACGCACCTGCCGGACACATATTCTTCATCACGATCATTCCCCCACGATCGATAGCATTTTCAACGTTTTTTAACCGTTAACGACTTTGCGGAAAACCGCCAACGGGTAGATCACACGGCCGACAGAAAGGGTTAAAAGAGTGTAAAGACAATTACGGGATTTGCTCAGAGCGAGGCTAGGCGATGAAAAGAACCAGCACGATCCTTGCCTTATCAATTGGATTTGGCTTCGTCGCTCTGGCGGCAGAAGCGGTTCAGGCCGCGCCCAAGATCATTCAGATCGACAAAGACGGCAATGTTGAGGAGCGCTATCTCGGCAATGACGATCAGCGCGTTCTGGCTGGCGAGAGGGCGAGCGCGGATATTCAGGGCGACGGCCTGCCGGTGATCGTCCGCGGTCCCGGACGCCGGTCTCGAGCGGCCGACGAACCGGTGATCGTGATTAGACCGAACGTATCATATCCCTATTACCGCGCGCCGATCGTACCGACATTGGAGCGGCCGACGGTTCAGCGTCCGAAAATTGTACGCCCGAGAATCGTCCGGGCACATTCCAACGCTCATCGCCGTCATCGTTCTGGAGATTCCACCATCATCTTCAATGGCGGCCACGGCCGCTATGGAGACGTGACAATCGGCATTCGGCAAAACGTGACCGTTCGAGGCAGACGGTAAGCCCACGCTTGTTGTCGGCCCGGTCAGGGTCTATGGCCTGAAAAGTGAGCGTCCGGTTATCGAAAGCCGGCACCACCCCTTGGTCAGCCCACCGGATCGCTGTGTTTGAGACATTCTTCGCTATTCTGCCGGTCTTTCTGCTCGTACTCGTCGGTTTCGCATCGGCCAAGACGGGCTGGCTGCCGGACGGCGCCGGCCATGTTCTGAACCAGTATGCGGTCCGCATCGCGGTTCCGGCCCTGCTTTTCGCAGCCATGGTCCGGCTGGATTTCTCGCAGGCCTTCGCGCCGCCGGTCCTGCTGGCGTTCTATGCAGGCGCGCTGGCCTGTTTCGTTCTCGGCTTCGCCATCAGCCGCCTGGTATTTTCCGGCAGCCCCGAACGAGCTGTCGCCGTCGGCTTCGCCGCAACCTTTTCGAACACTGTTCTGCTGGGTTTGCCGATCACGGATCGCGTCTATGGCGACGCGGAACTGACCGTGGCGTACGGCATCGTCTCCATCCATGCTCTGACGGTCTATACGGTCGGCATGACGGCGATGGAATTCGCGCATCCCGACAATGGCGATAAGCGCCATCGGATCGCAGCGGGCCTCCGCCGGATCGTCGGCAATCCGCTTCTTGCCGGCGTGGCGGCGGGCATCGTCGCCAATCTTGCGGGCCTGCCCCTTCCCCAACCGATCATGATGGCGATCGACATGCTGGCGGCCAGCGCCATTCCGGCGGCGCTTATCGGCATCGGCGTCAGTCTGTCCACACTTCGGATAAGAAGCGAACTGTCCGAGACGTTGATCGTCTGCGGCCTGCTTCTGATCGTCCATCCCGCCCTCGCCTGGACGATGGGCCGCTTTGGTCTGGGCCTCGGCGAAACGCAGATCCGCGGCGCGACATTGCTGGCGGCGATGCCTGCCGGCGTGAATGCCTATCTCTTCGCCCTTCTCTATGACCGCGGCGTCCGCCTCTCGGCGTCCGTGGTGATGGTCTCCACCATGTTGTCGATCTTCACGATTACCGGATGGATCGCCTTTCTGGGATAGGATGCCCAGCGACGGTAGCGAGGGGGTCGCCGGACCGGGTGACGATGGGTCCGGACACGCCCGCCAACCTTCGGGAACCTTTCCCCGGGGACACTCATTTCTCCGCAGGGACTTAATTTATTTAGGAGATTACAATGGCTGAACGTGAACGGGAAGTAATCGTCACCAATAATGGCGGCGGCGGTGGTGGCGGATGGATCTTCGCCATCATCCTCATCATCCTCATCGCCCTGGGCCTGTGGTGGTTCTTCGGCGGCGGCTTCGGCGAGATGGCCGGGGGCGGCGATGTCGACGTCAATATCGAAGCACCGGAAGTGCCGGACGCGCCGACCGGTAATTGAGCACCCTCGTCCTGGCCTCATCGGTCGCATGGAGACCTCAACGAAAAAGGCCCGCCGGTTTGGCGGGCCTTGTTTTGTAGGGGACAATACCCTGCCTCAGCTATGGATGGGCTTGGCGAAGCAGGCGAAAGCCGCTTCGCGCACCGCTTCGCTCATGGTCGGATGCGCATGGCAGGTACGCGCTAGATCTTCGCTCGAGCCGGAAAACTCCATCAGCACGGCGGCCTCATGGATCATCTCGCCGGCATTGTGGCCAAGAATATGCACGCCGAGCACCCGGTCCGTTGTCTTGTCGGCCAGTACCTTGACGAACCCGTCGGTCGTGAGCATGGCGCGTGAACGGCCATTGGCCGAGAAGCTGAACTTGCCGACATTATAGTCGACGCCCGCATCCTTCAGCTCCTCTTCTGTCTTGCCGACGGACGCGACTTCCGGCGCCGTGTAGACAACCGATGGGATGACATCATAATTCACATGGCCGGACTGGCCGGCGATGATCTCCGCCACGGCAATGCCCTCGTCCTCGGCCTTGTGGGCCAGCATAGGCCCGCGCACGACATCGCCGAGCGCATAGATGCCCTCTATATTGGTGCGGAAATGATCGTCGATCGCGACCCGTCCGCGATCGGTCTCGATTCCCGCTTCGTCCAGACCGAGCGCATCGGTGTAGGGCCGCCGCCCCGTCGAAATCAGCACGATATCGGCGTCCAGGTTCTCCGCATCACCGCCATCGACCGGCTCGAACGTCACCGCCGCACCGCCATCGCCCTTCTCCACGCCTGTCACCTTGGACGACAGCCGCACATCGACGCCCTGCTTTTTCAGCAGCTTCTGGAACTGTTTGGAGAGTTCGCCATCCATGCCGCCCAGAATCTTCGGCAGATATTCGATCACGGTGACATCGGCGCCAAGCCGCTTCCAGACCGAACCGAGCTCCAGACCGATCACGCCGCCGCCGACCACGATCATCCGCTCCGGCACCTTGTCGAGCGCGATCCCACCAGTCGATGACACGATGATCTTTTCGTCGATATCGACCTCGACGCCGGGAATGCCCGCCACATCGGAACCGGTGGCGATGACGATGTTCTTGCCTTCGACCGTCTCCTCCGAACCGTCCTCCTTGGTAACGATCACCTGTCCCTGGCCGGCAATGCGACCTGTGCCGTGAAAACTGTCGATCTTGTTCTTCTTGAAGAGGAACTGCACGCCATCGACATTGGACTTCACCACCTTGTCCTTGTGCACCATCATCTCCGACAGATCGAGTTCGGGCGTGCCGACCTTGATGCCGAGCTCTCCGAATTCATGACCGGCTTTGTGGAACTCTTCGGAGGCGTGAAGCAGCGCTTTGGAGGGAATACAGCCAATGTTCAGGCATGTGCCGCCGAAGGTTTCGCGTTTTTCGATCACCGCGGTTTTGAGGCCGAGCTGCGCAGCCTTGATGGCGCAGACATAGCCGCCAGGCCCGCTTCCGATTACGATGACATCATAGGCCATAAGGTCACTTCCGTTCTTGTCGTCACTTCCGTTCTTGTCGTCACTTCGTTCGCATCACAGGCGGCGCCTTCGCCGGACCCGCAAGAAATCATTCGTCCCCGCACCCCGATAGCGTGAAGATGTCGCCCTGTTTGCCATCGGCCTCGATCGCGTCGAGTACCGGATTGCCGTAGAGCGACGCGCTGAAATTCGGCAGGAGGATCTGCGTGGCAGCCGCCTTGTCGGCATCGGGCAGAGTGCGCAGCGTCTCGCCGGCCGACAGCGCGTAGACGACGCCGCGATAGAGGATGCACGCGTCCAGATCGGCTTCGGTCAGATCGTCCTCGGGACACTGGTAAGGCAGCGTCATTACGGGCTGGTTCAGATCGGCCGACGGGTTGATATAGGCCCGGCTTTCGAGCGCGCCGAGCCGAACATCGACTTCGTGAGTCTTGGCCGCCGCGTCCTCCGGCGTAACGAAGGCAAGCTCTGTCCGGCTGATGGGCGTGTGATAGATGGCCCGGCCCTGCGAACAACTGGCATGGGCCGGCATGGTCGCAGACCCGGCCGCCAGAACGATCAGCGCTGACAGGCCGGGCCGCATGTCTTCTAAAGATCCAGAACGAGGCGTTCGGGGTCTTCCAGGCTTTCCTTGACGCGCACGAGGAAGGTCACCGCTTCCTTGCCGTCGACGATCCGATGGTCATAGGAAAGCGCCAGATACATCATCGGCCGCACCACGATCTGGCCCCCGACCACCATCGGCCGTTCCTGAATCTTGTGCATGCCGAGAATGCCCGATTGCGGGCTGTTCAGAATCGGCGTCGACATGAGCGAACCATAAACACCGCCATTCGAAATCGTGAAGGTGCCACCCTGCATGTCGGCCATGGTAAGGTCGCCGTCACGGGCCGCCAGACCGAGCCGTCCGATTTCCTTTTCGATCTCGGCGATCGTCATCTGGTCGGCATCGCGCACCACCGGCACGACAAGGCCGCGATCGGTGCCGACGGCCACGCCGATATGGGCGAAATGCTTGTAGACGATGTCGGTGCCGTCGATCTCGGCATTCACCGCCGGCACTTCCTGCAGCGCGTGGCAGACGGCCTTGGTGAAGAAGCCCATGAAGCCGAGCTTCACGCCGTGCTTCTTCTCGAACAGCTCCTTGTATTTCTTGCGCAGGTCCATGACCGCGCTCATATCCACCTCGTTGAAGGTGGTGAGCATGGCGGCGGTGTCCTGCGCGCCTTTCAGCCGCTTGGCGATGGTCTGGCGCAGGCGGCTCATCTTGACCCGCTCTTCGCGCTCCGCATCGTCCGGCGTGGACGGGGCGCGCTTCGGTGCGGGCTTGCTCTCCTTCGAAGAGGATTTGCCGGCAGACGATCCGTTCTCATCCTTGCCGCGCTCGATGGCCGTGAGCACATCGCCCTTCAGGATCTGCCCGCCCTTGCCTGAACCGGCGATCTCGCTTTTCGTCAGATCGTTCTCGCGCATCAGCTTGGCCGCCGCCGGCGCCGGATCGCGGCCTTCGCCATCCATATCCCCGGCGTGGCGTTCGTCCCGGCTGGCCGTGGTGCCGGATTCGCCCTGAATGTCTTTGCCCCCGCCGTAATCGGCCGTCTTTTCATCGCCGGACTTGGCGCTGCCCTGCGCACCCTCTTCGATCTTGAGCAGCAGATCGCCGGGCTCGACCGTGTCGCCTTCGGACACGGCGATCTCGCGCACAACGCCGGAGACCGGAGCCGGTACTTCCTGCGCAGCCTTGTCGGTTTCCAGTTCGAGCAGCGGATCGTCGGCTTTCACCGTGTCGCCCACCTTGACGAAAATTTCACCGACATCGGCCTCGCTGACGCTCTCGCCGGCCGAGGGCGTTTCCACGGCAACGAGCTTGCCACCCTTGCCTTCGTCCGCCTTGCCGCCGGACTGGTCTTCGCTATGGGCTTCGCCCGGCTTGGAATCGGCATCCGCCGCGGCCGAACCGGCAGCCTGCGCCACCGCATCGTCACCCTTATCGGTCTGCGAAGCGCCATCGCCTTCCTCGATCGTCATCAGCAGCGTGTCGATCTCGACCTCGTCGCCGGTCTCGACGGCAATCTCGGCAATGGTGCCGGAGACGGGCGAGGGCAGCTCCTGCGCCGCCTTGTCCGTTTCCAGTTCAAGAAGGCTCTCATCCTTGGCGACCGTATCGCCCACCTTCTTGTAGATTTCGCCGATCTGGGCCTCGCTTACGCTTTCGCCGAGAGAGGGAACGCGGATTTCGGTTGCCATATGTTCGATCCGTCCTTCGTGTTCGTGGATCCGCTCAGTCGCCGAGAGCGTCCTCGAGGAAAGCCTCGAGCTGTTCCAAATGTTTCTTCATCAGGCCCGTCGCTGGCGAGGCGGCTGCCGCCCGCCCCGTATAGCGAACCCGCTGATGCGTGGCATCGATATGGGCCAGCACCCACTCCAGGTAAGGGTCGATGAAGCTCCAGGCGCCCATATTCTTGGGCTCTTCCTGGCACCAAACCATCTCGGCATTCTTGAAGCGCGACAATTCATTGATCAGCGCCTTGGCCGGGAACGGGTAAAGCTGTTCGATCCGCAGCAGGTAGACATCGTCGATGCCGCGTTCCTCGCGCTCTTCCAGAAGGTCGTAATAGACCTTGCCGGAACACATCACGACGCGGCGGATCTTGCTGTCGCTGACAAGCTTGGTCTTCACCGAATCGGGGTTGTACTCCGCATCGTCGTAAAGCAGGCGGTGGAACGTGCTCTCGCCGCTGATCTCCGACAGTTTGGAGACGGCGCGCTTGTGGCGCAGAAGGCTCTTCGGCGTCATCAGGATCAGCGGCTTGCGGAAATCGCGCACCAGCTGACGGCGCAGAATATGGAAATAGTTCGACGGGGTGGAGCAGTAGGCCACCTGCATATTGTCTTCGGCGCAAAGCTGCAAAAAGCGCTCCAGCCGTGCCGACGAATGCTCGGGGCCCTGCCCCTCATAGCCGTGTGGCAGAAGGCAGACGAGGCCACTCATGCGCAGCCATTTGCGCTCGCCCGACGAGATGAACTGGTCGAACACCACCTGCGCGCCATTGGCGAAGTCGCCGAACTGCGCTTCCCAGAGCGTCAGCGCGCGCGGCTCGGCCAGGCTGAAGCCGTATTCATAACCGAGCACCGCCTCTTCCGAGAGCATCGAATTGATGACTTCGAAATAGGCCTGGTTCGGTCCCATATTGTTGAGCGGCACATAGCGGTCTTCTGTGCGCTGGTCGTAGAGCACCGAATGACGCTGGCTGAAGGTGCCGCGCTCGCTGTCCTGGCCGGACAGCCGTACGGGGCTGCCTTCCATCAGGAGCGAACCGAAGGCCAGCGCCTCGGCCGTTGCCCAGTCGATCCCCTCGCCGCTCTCGATCATCTTGCGGCGATTGTCCATGAAGCGGCGCACCGTCTTGTGCGCTTCGAGATCGTCGGGGACGGTCGAAATCTTCCGGCCGATCTCCTCCAGCGTCTTCTTGGGCACGGCCGTTTTGCCACGCCGCTGTTCATCGGCCACATCGGCCTTGCGAAACCCGCGCCACGCGCCGTCCAGCCAGTCGGCCTTGTTCGGCTCATAGGCATCGCCAGCATCGAACTCCTCGTCCAGATGCTTGCGCCATTCGCTCTGCATCGCTTCCAGTTCGTCCGTGCTGACCAGCCCGTCATTGACGAGTTTCTCGCCGTAAAGGGACACGACCGTCGGATGCTGGCGAATGACCTTGTACATTTTCGGCTGGGTGAAGCTCGGCTCGTCGCTCTCATTGTGGCCGAAGCGGCGGTAGCAGAACATGTCGATCACCACCGGCTTGTGGAACTTCATCCGGAACTCGATGGCGATCTTGGCGGCATAGACCACGGATTCCGGGTCGTCGCCATTCACATGCAGGATCGGCGCCTCGATCATCTTGGCGACATCGGACGGATAGGGCGAAGAGCGCGAAAAGCGCGGATTGGTCGTGAAGCCGATCTGGTTGTTGATGATGAAATGGATCGAACCGGCGACGCGATGGCCGCGCAGCGCCGACAGGCCGAAACACTCCGGCACCACGCCCTGGCCGGCAAAGGCCGCGTCGCCATGAATGAGCAGCGGCAGCACCTTGGCGCGATCGTCCAGCGGCACGACCTCCTCGCGCTTGCGGTCGAAATGCTGGTCCTGTTTGGCGCGCGCTTTGCCCAGTACCACCGGGTTCACGATCTCCAGATGCGATGGATTGGCCGTCAGCGACAGATGCACATTGTTGCCGTCGAACTCCCGGTCGGACGACGCCCCGAGATGGTATTTGACGTCACCCGATCCCTCGACTTCGTCCGGCTTGAACGAGCCGCCCTTGAACTCGTGGAAGATCGCGCGATGCGGTTTGGCCATCACCTGGCTGAGAATATTGAGCCGGCCGCGATGGGCCATGCCGAAGACGATCTCCTTCAGGCCGAGTTGGCCACCGCGCTTGATGATCTGCTCCAGCGCCGGCACGACCGATTCGCCGCCATCGAGACCGAAACGCTTGGTCCCGCGATATTTGACGTCGAGAAACTGTTCGAAGCCTTCCGCCTCGACCAGCTTCTGCATGATCGCCTTCTTGCCCATATCGGTGAAGTCGACGCCCTTGTCAGGGCCTTCGATGCGCTGCTGGATCCAGAGTTTCTCCTCCGGATTGGAGATGTGCATGAACTCCACGCCGATGGACGAGCAGTAGGTCCGTCGCAGAATGTCGAGCATCTGGCGGACGGTCGCGGTTTCCAGCCCCAGCATGTTGTCGATGAAGATCGGCCGGTCGAGGTCCTTTTCCTCGAAGCCGTAATTGGACGGCGACAATTCGTCGTAATCTTCTTTGTCGCCCGCCAGACCGAGCGGATCGAGATTGGCGTGCAGATGGCCACGCGCGCGATAAGCGCGGATCATCATCGTCGCGCGCACGGAATCGCGCGTCTGCTGGTGGATCTGTTCCTGCGACACGGCGGCTTCGCCGCGCAGCGCCGCAACCTTCTCGTTCTTCGAGCGGATCTTCTGTTCCAGCGTCTTCTCGACCGCGCCCCAGTCGCCGTCGAGCGCCAAAACCATTTCACCATTCTCGGCGATCGGCCAGTCGGGGCGCTCCCAGGAGGGCCCTTCCGCGTTCTTCTTCACGATCGCGGCATCGTCGCCGACGCTTTCAAAGAAACTGCGGAGGTCCTCGCTCACCGAGGACGGATCGTCCTGCCAGCGCGCGTAAATCTGTTCCAGATAGTCGGCATTGCCGCCATAAAGAAACGAGCTTTCGGCGAAGGTTTCGTTCTGTTGGTCGTTACGTGCCATGGCACTCATCCGGGCCTGTCGCCCGGCTCCTGATCATTCGTCGCCGACCGGTCCGGCAGCGCCCTCGCCTTATGCTTCTGCGACTTTAGGGCCGCTTGTGGTGATCACGGCCGATCCTTATCGGCCGTGATCGATCTTAAATGGGTCTAACCCTTCAGAACCTCAACCAGCGTCTTGCCCAGACGCGCGGGCGACGGCGAAACGGTGATGCCGGCATCTTCCATCGCCGCGATCTTGTCGTCCGCGCCGCCCTTGCCGCCGGAGATGACGGCGCCGGCATGGCCCATGGTCCGTCCGGGAGGCGCGGTGCGGCCCGCGATGAAGCCGACCATCGGCTTCTTGCGGCCTTTCGCGGCCTGTTCCTTCAGCCATTCCGAGGCATCCTCCTCGGCCGAGCCGCCGATCTCGCCGATCATGATGATCGACTCGGTCTCGTCATCGTCGAGGAACATGTCGAGCATGTCGATGAATTCGGTGCCCTTGACCGGATCGCCGCCAATGCCGACGGCGGTCGACTGGCCGAGCCCCTCATTGGTGGTCTGGAAGACCGCCTCATAGGTCAGCGTGCCGGAGCGCGACAGGATGCCGACCGAGCCCTTCTTGAAGATCGAGCCCGGCATGATGCCGATCTTGCACTCTTCCGGCGTCAGCACGCCCGGGCAGTTCGGCCCGATCAGGCGCGAATTGCTGTCCGCGAGGCGGGCCTTCACCTTGACCATGTCCTGAACCGGAATGCCTTCCGTAATGCAGATCACCAGCGGAATCTCGGCTTCGATCGCCTCGATGATCGCGGCGGCGGCGCCTGCCGGCGGCACATAGACGACAGAGGCGTTGGCGCCGGTGGCGTCCTTGCCTTCTTTCACGGAGGCGAAGATCGGAAGCTCTTCGCCATTGGAGCCCTGCCAGGTCTGGCCGCCCTTCTTCGGGTGCGTGCCACCGACCATCTGCGTGCCGTAATAGGCCAGCGCCTGTTCGGTGTGGAACGTGCCGGTATTGCCGGTCAGGCCCTGCACGAGGACCTTGGTGTCTTTATTGACGAGAATGCTCATATCGAATCTGTCCCTCAGCCCTTGACCGCGTTGACGATCTTCTGCGCCGCATCGTCCAGATCGTCGGCGGCGATGACGTTCAGATCGCTGTCATTGATGAGCTGCTTGCCCTTTTCCACATTGGTGCCTTCGAGGCGCACGACGAGCGGCACTTTCAGGCCGACTTCCTTGACTGCGGCGATCACGCCTTCGGCGATCACGTCGCAGCGCATGATGCCGCCGAAAATGTTGACCAGAATGCCCTCGACCGCCGGATCGGCGGTGATGATCTTGAACGCCGCGGTGACCTTCTCGGTCGTCGCGCCGCCGCCGACATCGAGGAAGTTGGCCGGCTCGGCGCCATAGAGTTTGATGATGTCCATCGTCGCCATGGCCAGGCCCGCGCCATTGACCATGCAACCAATATTGCCGTCGAGCGCGACATAGGCGAGATCGTATTTGGACGCCTCGATTTCCTTTTCGTCCTCTTCGCTCTTGTCGCGAAGCTCCATGATGTCGTCATGGCGGAACAGCGCATTGCCGTCGAAGGAGACCTTGGCGTCGAGAACGCGCAGATGGCCGTCGGTCATCACGATCAGCGGGTTGACCTCGAGAAGGCTCATATCCTTCTCGGTGTAGGCCTTGTAGAGGATCGGGAAGAGCGTCTTGCCGTCTTCCTTCGCCGCGCCGTCCAGCTTCAGCGCCTCGCAGAGCCTGTTGCAATCGGCCTCGGTGACGCCCGTTGCCGGATCGATCGGCAGGGTCAGGATCTTCTCTGGCGTCTCTTCGGCGACGGCCTCGATATCCATGCCGCCCTCGGTGGAGACCACGAAGGCGTTGCGGCCGGTCGAGCGGTCGACGAGAATGGAGAGGTAGAGCTCGCGGTCGATATCCGCGCCATCCTCGATATAGAGGCGGTTGACCTGCTTGCCCTCATCGCCCGTCTGCTTGGTGACGAGCGTGTTGCCGAGCATCTCGTTGACGTTCTGGACGACCTCTTCGAGGCTCTTGGCCAGCCGAACGCCGCCCTTGGCGTCCGCCGGCAGTTCGCGGAACTTGCCCTTGCCGCGCCCGCCGGCATGGATCTGGCTCTTCACCACATAGAGCGGGCCGGGCAGCTTCTTCGCCGCGCTTTCGGCTTCCGACGCCTCGAAGACCGGCACGCCGTCCGCAACCGGCGCGCCATACTCCTTCAGCAGCGCCTTCGCCTGATATTCATGAATGTTCATTCTGACTCCTCTGGGGGCAGGTTTCGCTCAGCGGCCTTCCGGCTCGGTGGGATGGAGCGGGCGGCCGAAACCTTCCGGGCCGCCAGTGATGAAATGAAGGTTGGCGTGGTCGCACTTGGAATAGGCGGATTCGGCAGGCTGTGCCGGCAGCGTCCCCGCCACCAGCAGAAGCAAAGCCGGAGCCCATCGCCTCATCCCTGTCCTCCCGAAACCGCCTGGCGACGATTTATTCGCCGAGCTGCGGCGCGATATTGCGGCAGGCGTCGCAAAGACCCTGAACCGATTCCACGCTCTTGTCGAACTGCGCCTGCTCGTCGCCATTCATATCGATCTCGATCACACGCTCGACGCCGCCCTTGCCGATCACGGTCGGCACGCCGACATACATGTCCTTCACGCCATATTCGCCATTGAGATAGGCGGCGCAGGGCAGAACGCGCTTCTTGTCCTTCAGATAGGCTTCGGCCATCGAGATGGCGGAGGAGGCCGGGGCATAGAAGGCCGAGCCGGTCTTCAGCAGGCCGACGATCTCCGCGCCGCCATCGCGGGTGCGCTGGACGATTTCGTCGAGCTTGCCCTGCGTTGTCCAGCCCATCTTGACGAGATCGGGCAGCGGAATGCCGGCGACAGTCGAATAGCGGGTCAGCGGCACCATCGTGTCTCCATGGCCGCCGAGCACGAAGGCGGTGACGTCTTCGACCGAGACATCGAACTCATCGGCGAGGAAGTGCCGGAAGCGGGACGAATCGAGCACGCCCGCCATGCCGCAAACATGGCTCTTCGGCAGGCCGGAGAACTTCTGAAGCGCCCAGACCATCGCGTCGAGCGGGTTGGTGATGCAGATGACAAAGGCATTCGGCGCATATTTCGCGATGCCGGCGCCGACCTGCTCCATCACTTTCAGATTGGTGCCGAGCAGATCATCACGGCTCATGCCGGGCTTGCGCGGCACGCCGGCGGTCACGATGCAGACATCGGCGCCTTCGATGGCGCTATAATCGTTGGCTCCGGTGAAGTTGGCATCGAAGCCGTCGACCGGCGCGCTTTCGGCGATGTCCAGGCCCTTGCCCTGCGGCACACCTTCCGCAATGTCGAAGAGAACGACGTCTCCGAGTTCCTTCAGGCCGATCATGTGAGCGAGCGTGCCGCCGATCATGCCGGACCCGATAAGAGCGATCTTGTTGCGTGCCATATGGACAGTGTCTCCCGGTCGATGCCGGCCAGTGCCGGCGTGTTGAATGGCGCCGGCCCGTGCGGAGACCAGCGCCGAAAAGGTGGACTGGAATTAGGATGAACACGGCGGTTCCGCAACCGATTCTTTTGGCGCAAAGAATTTCAAACGGTTGAACAAAACTTTTCTTACGTAAACGTCAAATATGCTCCGTCGTTTCGAAGCAATCCTCCTGAGTGGCCTCGCGCGATGGAATGGCGCGCCGCTCACCGCCGCATTTGCGCGCGGATCGTGAAGCCGATCCCGACAAGAACAATCGTCGCGCCCGTCCAGGTCAACGCGCCGTAACGCTCGCCAAGCGCAATAACGCCTGCAGCCAGCGCCACGGCCGCACCCACATAGCCGATCTGGCTGAGATAGACGGGTCCGCCAACGCGCTGCAAGGCGAATAGCGCCAGATAGTAGACGCATGACAGGACGAGCTGCACCGCACCCAGCATAGGCACATTGGCGACGCTGACGATCTGGGCGAGACCCTCGCCGGAGATCGCAATAGCGGCCAAAAGCATGATCGCCGAGGTCAGATTGCTGGCCGAGGCCAGTTCCATCGCGCCCGCGCCTGTCGGCCAGGCCAATCCCCGATAGATATTGCCGAGCGCCAGAAAGACCGGGATGAGAAGGGCAAGTGCAAGCCAGAGCGTTTCCGCAGCGACCGGGCGCGTCTCACCCTTTCCAAGTACGAGGATAACGGCGCCGATGAAGCCGATCGCGATCCCGGCCAGCGCAATCCCGCTCGGTCGCCGCATACCGGCAGCAAGGGACAGGGCGAGGGTGCAGACCGGCGATAGCGTGAACATCAGCCCGACATGGCCGGCGCCGAGGCGCGGCGCGCTGGCGAACACCAGCAGGTTCGGCAGCACGTTCGAGACGAGGCCGGAAATGACGGCGTAGATCCAGAAACCGCGGGGCCAGTCGCGACGGCCGAGGCGGCGGATCAAAGGCAGGCTGAGCCCGACCCCCGATCCGACGGCGATGAGAAAGGTCCAGACGATGGGCGGTACGCCGGATTCAACGGCAACGCGCCCCATCGGAAAGATGAGACCGAGCAGGACACCGGTGATGAGTAGAAGCGGAATGGGGCGGTTCATTGCCCCTCCTCGGACGGCCGCGACCGTTCGATCAGGTCCCAGCGATTGCCGAACGGATCTTCAAAGACGGCGACTGTGCCGTAGCTTTCGTTGCGGGGTGCTTCCACGAAATGAACACCAGCCGCGCTCATCGCCTGCCAATCGCGGGCGAACGCCTCGGTCTGCAGAAAGAAGGCAACGCGTCCGCCGGCCTGGCGACCAATGGAGGCCGATTGTTCGTCCGTCACTGCTCTTGCAAGAAGAAGCGCTGTTCCCACGCCGTCCGGCGCTACGCGCACCCAGCGTTTTCCATCGCCGAGATCGGTGTCCTCAAGGAGCCGGAAGCCGAGCGCGCCGCAATAGAAGGCGATCGCCTCATCGTAATCGGGTACGACAAGGGTAACGAGGGCAATCGAAAGAGCCATGCGGAACTCGACGGTTTACGAGGCAGGGACACGCCGCCTGCGCTCTACATCGCTTTGCCCGGTTCGGCCAGAGCGTTCAGGCCGGATTGCCTGTACGATCAGCCTGCCTGACCCCGGCCGGTTTTCGCCTGCAATTCGTCGATCCGCTGGCTTGCTTCGGCCTTTGTGATATTTGGATCGAACGCCTCGCCGGCTTCCTCGCTGAGCGTCTTCAGATAGCTTGCCTGCGCCCCGGTCATCGTCTCGTCGCCGGTGACCCAGTCCTCCGGATCCTTTTCGGCATTGCCGGCCGGTTCGGCCTTCGGCTTCGCTTTGGCTTCGGTCCTGATCATGCAAACACTCCTGTTTCGTGTTCGCTCAATGTTCCAGGACGCGAAACGTTCCTTCGGATCGTCGGCGGACGAGACGATTATCCTGTTTCGTTACCGGCAAGGCGTCCGATCCGCACTGTCGGCAGCGCGTCGCCTAATACTCGACGGCATCGCCAGCCTGTGGTGGCCAGCTTTCATCGCGCATTTCGATCAGCCGGCTGATTGTCCGGTCAAATTCGAAGGATTCGGTGCCGCTCTTTCCGACATAGAGCTCTTCCGCCGACGCGGCCGCAGACAGATGCAGGCTCTTCTTCCGGTCGTAAAGCGTATCGACGAGAAGGATGAAGCGCTTGGCCTCGTTGCGCCGGTCCAGATCCATCTGCGGCACACCGTCGATAAAGAAATGATCGAACCGGTCGGCCAGCGCCATATAGTCACGCGCGCCGAGGGGCCGGGCGCACAATTCCTCGAAGGTGAAGCGAGCCATTGGCCCAGCGGCGCGGGAAACGTCGATCGTCCGGCCCTTCACTTCGACAGCAACCGCCGCTTCATTCTCGCCATCGATTGCCGTCTGCCAGGCTTCGTCCATTCGCTGTGCCGTCTCCTCCGATAGCGGATTCATATAGACCGGCAGGGCGGACAGCTTGTCGAGCCTGTAGTCCCGCCCGCTATCCAGTTCCATCACATCGGTATGCGCTTTCAAAACGTCGATGAACGGGGTGAAGAGCGGTCGGTTCAACCCGTCCCCGTAGAGATCGGAAGGCGCGACATTGGAGGTGGCGACGAGCACGCAGCCATTGTCGAACAGCGCCGAGAACAGCCGCGACAGCACCATGGCGTCGGCGATGTCGGTGACGGTGAACTCGTCGAAGCAGATCAGCCAGCTTTCCTCGGCGATCTGTTCGGCGACGGGTGGGATGGGATCGTCCCTCTTCGCCTCGCCATTCTTCAGCGCCTCGCGATGCGCGCCGATCCGGTCGTGCACATCGGCCATGAAGTCGTTGAAATGGCTGCGCCGCTTGCGCTTGAGCGGCGCGTGATCGAAGAACATGTCCATGAGCATGGTTTTGCCGCGCCCGACGCCCCCATGCAGATAAAGGCCGCGCACATTCTTCTTTTCGCGTCGCTTGCCGAACAGCCAGCCGAGCGCGCTGCTCTTGGTCGCCGGGCGTGCTTCGGCCAGATCGTTGACGAGCCGGTCGAGCCGGTCGGCGGCCTTGCGCTGGATCGCATCGGCGATCAGCCCATCCGCCGAGACCTTATGCTCATAGGCGTTGCGGACGGGGCAAGGCTCGGCAAGCGCGTGATCGGCGGCGGAAGAATGGCTCATGATTTGGGCGATTAGGCCGCGCTTTCCATGGCGTCAAGAATGCTCTGAATGGCGAAAAGGCGCAGCAACCGCCACGCCCTTCATACTCCGTCTATCGGCCTTCTCTTATCGTGACAGCGTGACGGGCGTGCCGGACGAGGTCTGACCGGAATAGCGGCCCGGTCCTGCGCCATAGAGGCGACCGATGGTGCCGCCGCTTTCATCATAGAGCACGAGCTGGCTGCCCTTGACGTCCCAGCCGCGAAGATTGGCCAGATCGCCCGAGCAGCCGCGGGTGCCGCCGCGCGATGCGCTGCCATATTTCGTCAGCGTCAGGAACATCTGGCAGCTTGCGCCGCCAGCCTGCGTCTTCCAGTTGCCAACGACCTCACCCTTGCTGATCGGCGCGCCGGCAGCGGAAACGGATGGGCTGGATTCCGGCGTAGGGCTCACCGCGGCGACGTCCACGGAGCCGTCCGTCGGGTTACCGAGCGGATCGGCACTCTGTGCCGCCGTCGCCGGATCGACCGGTGGCGGCAATTGGTTGCTCTGCACTGTCTGAACCGGAGCCGGCTGCAGTGGCTGAGGCGCGGGCGAGGCCGCTGGCTGATTATAGGCGCCGTCAAAGCGGCTGGACGTGCAGCCTGCCAGGGTCAGCGCCGCCACGCTTACCGCGATTGTCAGAACCAGCGGAGCGCGTGCTCCGCCTCGGCGTTTAAGAATCATTGGGTCGTTCCCCACCGCTTACGCAAATCATTGTGTCCCTCTTGCCACAGAAAAGGGCGGTTTTGGGGTCGCCGCAAGAGCAGGAGAAGAACAAAATGCCAGCGAGTCCCGCGGCAGGCCACATGTTGCCATAGGGCAACAGTCGATCCAAGCCGCACTTGTCGGCGATCCCCAGCACGCCAACTAGTTTCAATCATTACGCTATCGGGAGATTTGCAATGATCAAATGGATTCTCATTCTTCTCATCGTCGCCGCCGTCGCCGGGCTTCTCGGTCTGGGCCGCATATCCGGCATTGCTATGACCGGCGCGAAGATTCTCATCGCAATTGTCCTGATTCTCTTCCTGTTGGCGGTGCTCGGCATTATTGCCATCGCCTAGTTCGGCTGGCCGTCCGCTCTGGAAAAAGCTGCCGGTTTCCGCCATATAGCGGCGGAGATCGCGCGGCATTTCGGCTGCGCTATGCCGTGCCACCCTGACCGACCGGCCCGATGACCGACGACACGACCGTCCCATTCGCCCGCATGAACGGGCTCGGCAACCGCATCCTCGTCGTGGATATGCGCGGGCGGAGCGAGCACGTGACTTCGCAGGCTGCCATTTCCCTGGCCAACAACCCGCAGACGGCCTTCGATCAGATCATGGCGGTTCACGATCCGCGTCTGAACGGCACCGACCAGCGCATCCTCATCCTCAATGCCGATGGTTCGGAAGCCGGCGCCTGCGGCAATGGTACGCGCTGCGTTGTCAGCGCGCTTTCCGCCGAGACCGGGCAGAGCCGCTTCACCTTTGAGACCGCCGCCGGCATCTTGAATGCCGAGGAAACCGATGGCGGCCAGATTGCCGTCGACATGGGCGTGCCGCGTTTCGGCTGGCAGGATATTCCGCTGTCGGAACCATTTCAGGACACTCGCCATATCGAACTGGCGGTCGGCCCGGCGGACGACCCTATCGTCCACTCGCCGGCGGTCGTCTCTATGGGCAATCCCCATGCGGTCTTCTTCGTCGATAACGATGTCTGGTCCTACGAGCTGGAGAAGTTTGGTCCGCTGGTCGAGAATCATCCGCTCTTCCCGGAACGGGTGAACGTCTCTCTCGCGCATGTTCGCGACAAGCAGACCATCGATCTGCGCACCTGGGAGCGCGGCGTCGGCCTGACCGAGGCCTGCGGCTCCGCTGCCTGCGCAGCGGCAGTGTCTAGCGTCCGCCGTCATCGCACCGTCCGGCACGTGACGGTCAATCTGCCGGGCGGACCGCTCGACCTTCTCTGGCGGGGAGACGATCACGTGATCATGACCGGCCCGGCCGAATGGGAATGGTCCGGCCGCGTGAACCCGATCACCGGCGCTTTCATGCGCGATAGAGAAGACGCGAGCGCATGAGCCACGCTTTCGCTCCTTCGGACTGGCACGCCGCTGAAGAGGAACGGCCCGATGGCAAGGCCGGCGTTTCGGTCGTGACCTTCGGCTGCCGGCTCAACACTTATGAGAGCGAGGTGATGAAGCGCGAGGCGAATGCCGCCGGCCTTGGCGAACTGCCGGGCGGCGCGCTGGTCTTCAATACCTGTGCCGTCACCGCCGAAGCGACCCGTCAGGCGCGTCAGGCGATCCGCAAGGCACGGCGCGAGAACCCCGATGCGCGGATCATCGTCACCGGCTGCGCGGCGCAGACCGAGCCGGCGGCCTTCGGCGCGATGGATGAGGTCGATCTCGTCATCGGCAATGGCGACAAGATGAAGGCGCAGAGCTATCGCGCCTTGCCGGATTTCGGCGTCAACGCTTATGAGAAGGTCCGCGTCAACGATATCTTCGAACTGACCGAGACCGCCGCCCATATGGTCGACGCCATCGAGGGCCGAGCGCGCGCTTTCGTGCAGGTCCAAAATGGCTGCGACCATCGCTGCACCTTCTGCATCATTCCCTATGGCCGCGGCAATTCGCGCTCCGTTCCGGCTGGCGGCGTCGTCGAAGAGGTCAAGCGCCTCACCGGCAATGGCTATGGCGAAGTGGTGCTCACCGGCGTCGACATGACGAGTTGGGGCGGCGACCTGCCCGGCGGCCCGAAGCTTGGCCGCCTCGTCCGCGCCATTCTAAAGGGCGTGCCGGAACTGAAGCGCCTGCGCCTGTCTTCCATCGACTCCATCGAAGCCGATGACGATCTGCTGGCCGCGCTTGCCGATGAGGAGCGGCTGATGCCGCATCTGCATCTGTCGCTGCAGCATGGCGACGATCTGATCCTGAAGCGCATGAAGCGGCGGCACTTGCGCGACGATGCGATCGCCTTTTGCAGGAAAGCGCGCGAACTGCGTCCCGACATCGCCTTCGGCGCCGATCTCATCGCCGGCTTTCCAACCGAGACCGACGAAGCGTTTGAAAACAGCCTGTCGCTGGTCGAGGAATGCGGCCTGTCCTTCCTGCACGTCTTCCCGTTTTCGCCGCGCGAGGGCACGCCGGCCGCGCGTATGCCGCAATTGTCCCGCGCCATCGTCAAGGATCGCGCGGCCCGTCTTCGCCGCGCCGGCGATGCGGCGCTTGCCGCCCATTTGCGGCGCAAGGTCGGCGCGACCGAACCGGTCCTGGTAGAAAAGGACGGCTTCGGACGGACGGCGGATTATACGCCGGTGCAGCTCAACAACCGGCCCGATATCGAACCTGGCGCCGTTCATTCGGCAACCATCACGGGCCATGACGGTTTGACTCTTCAGGGCCGCCTGACGGCTCTGGACAAAAGGGAGCCCGTCCATTCATGAGCGACATTCAGAAAGACACGATCGACCGCAAGCCCGGCGAGGACGGCGACGTCGAAACCGCGACCGGCCAGCCGAAAAAACCGGCCATCCATGTGACAGACGCGCCGGATGCCGACGCCCATGGCTCGGCTGCTGCCAACGTCATCGCCGATGCCGAGGCCGGCGCGGAACCAAATGATACGGCTGGCGCGGAGCCGATCAAGAACATGCCCGAGGACTATGCCGAGGGTAAAGACGCTGCCAAAAGCGGCAAATAGACCTCTTACCTGACGAACGGATCACAATGGCGCGCGGATTTCTCGGCAAGGTTTTCTCTTTCGGACGCAAGGCGGAAGAGGAGGACGAGCCACGCGCGCCAGACGCTCCGAACGATGTTTCCGAGGACCAATCCTTCGCACAGGCCGAGGGCTTCGCGCCGGACGGCACTTTTCAGCCGAGTGCGGAAACCGCCAATATCGACGATGCGGCACCGGCCCCGCCGACGGAAGAGCAGATCGCCGCCGAAGCGAACCCCGAGCCTTTTGTCGAAACGCTCGCCGAAGAGGTGGCCGAGGACCGGCAGAGCGGCGACTTCGCCAGCGGCGACGAGAAGCTGACTGACCCCGAAACGCCGATTGAGCCCGATGCGCCGAGCCGGCAGGAACGTCGCCTCGGCGAGGACCGCGTCCGCGTCGGCAGATCGGTCGAACGGCTGGGCGACGCGTCGGCTTCCCCTTCGCGCGCGTCATGGCTGGGCCGGCTGACCGGCGGGCTCGCACGATCCTCCCGCGCCATGGGCGAGAACCTTTCCGTCGCTTTCGCCGGCCGTCAGCTGACCGAAGACGCGCTCGACGATATCGAGGACGCGCTGGTTTCCGCCGATCTCGGCGTGCCGACCGCATCGTCCATTCTCGAGACGTTGCGCGATGCGCGTTTCGGTGGCGATCTGACAATGGACGATGTCAGGAAAGTCGTCGCCCGCGAAGTCGAACAGACCCTGGCTCCTGTGGCGACGCCTCTGGAACTCGATCTCGGCCATGCGCCTCATGTCGTTCTCGTCGTCGGGGTCAACGGCACCGGCAAGACGACGACCATCGGCAAGCTTGCCTCCAAACTGACCGCCGGTGGATTGAAAGTAACGATGGCGGCGGGCGACACATTCCGCGCCGCAGCGATCGAGCAACTCAAGATATGGGCCGAGCGCACGGGATCGGAGCTGGTCGCCAGCGAGATCGGCGCCGATGCCGCCGCCCTTGCCTATCGCGGCTATGAACGGGCCAGGGAGAACGGCTCCGATGTCCTGATCATCGATACGGCGGGCCGCTTGCAGAACAAGGCCGAGCTGATGGATGAACTGGCCAAGATCGTGCGTGTGCTAAGAAAGATCGACGACAGCGCGCCTCATACGGTCCTGCAGACGCTGGACGCCACGACCGGGCAGAACGCCATGCGCCAGGTCGAGATGTTCCAGCGAATCTCCGGCGTCAACGGCCTTGTCATGACCAAGCTGGACGGCACGGCGCGCGGTGGCATTCTCGTTGCCATTGCCGAGAAATTCCGCCTGCCGGTTTTCTTCATCGGCGTCGGCGAGGGCGTCGAGGATCTCGAACCATTCGAGGCGCGCGATTTTGCACGCGTCATTGCCGGCATGGAGCCGGACCGGGCCTGATCGACCCATAGGCGTGTTCGGATCGCTTCTCGGAGCGGCGTAAACAACAGAGTTTCCATCCAGCTGCGACATACCCTATGTGTGGCCGTGCGCGACAGGAGAACGATTCATGACAGGTGGCAATCTATTCGAGGCCAAGCCCGGCAGTCCGGAACGCAAGGAGATGAACCCGCTCCTGAAGCTGACGCTCGAACTCGGCCCGCTGATGATCTTCTTCTTCGCCAATTCACGGGGACCGGCATTGGCCGAACGCTTTCCCGCGCTCGGCGAACTGGGCGGCCCGCTCTTTCTGGCGACGGCCGCCTTCATGGTCGCAACCGCCATTGCTCTATCCGTCTCATGGCTCCTGACACGAAAACTGCCGATCATGCCGCTCGTTTCCGGCGTGGTGGTTCTGGTGTTCGGCGGCCTGACGCTGTGGCTGCAGGACGAGACCTTCATCAAGGTCAAGCCGACCATCGTGAACGGCCTGTTCGCCTTCATCCTGCTGGGCGGACTGTTGTTCGGCCGCTCGCTTCTGGCCTATGTCTTCGACAGCGCCTTTCGCCTGACCGACGAGGGATGGAAGAAGCTGACATTGGCCTGGGGCCTCTTCTTCATTGTCTTGGCCGTTCTGAACGAAATCGTCTGGCGGAATTTCTCGACCGATTTCTGGGTGGCCTTCAAGGTCTGGGGTATCATGCCCATCACCTTCGCCTTCACGCTCGCCATGCTGCCGATCATCACCAGAAACAGCCTGCCAGATGAGCGTTCGAACGGGCGATAAGTAAAATCTGAAACTCCTGATTAAGATTTCTCTCCTAATTTCCTTACCTTAGGTAGGGATCTGGCACATGCCAGAAGGGGCAATGAATCATTTCGTCCAGACGCTCGGCGGCCGCCGGGCCGTCCGAACATTTCCGGAACTGGAAGCTTTCCGTTCCTGGATGTCCTATGGAATGCTGCACGCCACGGCTGTCATATCCATCATAGCCGCCCTTGGAGCGGCGGGTGGTCTGTGGGTACTGCCGGATCTTCATCTTTGGCTGACGATCGCATTGGGCTTCCTGTCTGTCGGGCTGAACATGCTTGTCACGCGTCGACCTGAAACGATGCGCCATACGGTGCCGATCTATATTGTCGGACTGGCGACCGTGTTGCTGTCCGCCGATATGCTCGTTCTGGCAGACGAGATGCGCTTTGCCTGGCACTTTCCGGCCTTGGGCGCCGCGTTCGTGATTGGCGGTATTCCCGGCGGCCTGTTCATTCTTGTGACCGCCATCCTATCGCTGGCTGCGGCGACGTTTTCGCTTTCGGCCATGTCGGTTGCCGGCTTCGTTACCTATTGCGTCACGCTCTCGACCATGTCGATCCTGATTGTCATCATCGAAATGCGGTTCATCTGGACGCTCGAGCAGCTTCACAAATCCCGCCTGATCCTGTCCGACCTGGCCAATACCGACCCTCTGACCGGGCTTGGTAATCGTCTGGCTTTCGAGGAGAAGCTGAAAGCGCTCTCGGACGAAGGAACCGCCTTCGGCATCATTCTTTGCGACCTCGACCATTTCAAGCGCATCAACGATACCCATGGCCATGCGGTCGGAGACGAGGTTCTGAGAAATGTCGCCGCCGTTCTGACAGGCTCGATTCAGCCGGACGATATTGTCGCGCGGATCGGCGGCGAAGAATTCTGCATGTTGTTGAGCGACGTCTGCCTCGAGACCGCGTTACGGCGCACCGAGGCCATTCGCCGGGAAATTCAAGGAAATCCGGTCATCACAGCGGGTCAGGCCATTCACTGCACCGCCAGCTTCGGCATCACACATACGAGCAGCAACGCCAGCCTGGACCCCTCCCAGATGCTGATCGCCGCCGACCGCGCCCTCTACGAAGCCAAGGCCGAGGGTCGCAATCGCCTGCGGATCGCCGCCTGACCGGCGTCCGAACGCCAAATCATGGCTAAAGATCAGCTGGATGGCGGCGCTTCCATTCCAGGCTCTTCGCCCGGCGACGCCTCCAGCGCCTCCTCGATGCGCGGCATGAGTTCGGACTGTACCCGCTCGGTGGTCAGCGGGCCGACATGTTTCCAGACGATAATGCCGTTACGATCCAGCAGAAAGGTCTCCGGCACGCCATAGACGCCCCAGTCGATGGCAGCGCGGCCTGAGGGGTCAACGCCCACCGCATCGTAGGGATCGCCCAGTTCCCCAAGAAACCGCCGCGCATTGTCCGACGCATCCTTGTAATTCAGACCGACCATGAGAAACCGGTTGTCTTCCGACAGATCCATCAGGACTGGGTGCTCCACACGGCAAGGCGCGCACCAGGAAGCGAAGACGTTGACGAGCGCCACCTGGCCCTTCAGCTTCTCCGTATCGAGACCGGGCTGTTCCAGCCCCTCCAGCGGTGTCAGCGTGGTGCGCGGCGCTTGCTGGCCGATCAGCGCGCTTGGCACCGTGCTGGTGTCGCGCCCGGAAATCTCCATGGCCAGAAAGATGGCCGCCACCAGAGCGAACAGAATGACGGGCAGAAAGAGAACGGCTCGTTTGCGTTCGGGCTGTGGCGGCCCCGAAGGTTGGGACGCTTTCTTCTCACTTGGCTTCACGAAGCGTCTCCTGACGGTCCGACCGGCGACGGTGGCCGGCATCATGCAGATGATCGAGTTCGCGGCGGCGCGCCCGCATATCGCTGACCAGCCACAAGGCCAGGCCGGCCAGAGCGAGTGCGGACCCGCCATAGGCTACGGCGATATAGGCAAAATGCGACATTAGGCCGTCCCTCCCATCGTGCGATCCGCGCGCTGGGCGGCAAGGCGGCGCATCGTATGGACCCGTCGGCGCCAGATCTCCGTGCGCATGGCGGTCAGATGCAGGGCGCTGAAAAGGATCGTGAAGCCGATCGCCGCGACCAGAAGTGGCCACAGCATGGACCAGTCGATGGTCGGCCCCCCGGCGCGGAAGACGCTCGCCGGCTGATGCAGCGTGTTCCACCAGTCGACCGAAAATTTGATGATCGGCAGGTTCAGCGCGCCCACCAGCGTAACGATGGCGGCCGCACGTGCCGCCTGTCCCGGCTCTGGCGTTGCGCGGGTCAGCGCGATCAGGCCGAGATAGATCAGAAACAGCACGAACATGGAGGTCAGCCGCGCGTCCCAGACCCACCATGTGCCCCACATCGGCTTGCCCCAGACCGAACCGGTGAAGAGCGACAGAAGCGTGAACACCGCGCCGATGGGCGCCGCCGCCTTGAGCGAAATATCGGCGATCGGGTGGCGCCAGACCAGCGTGCCGAGCGCCGCCAGCGTCATCACGCCATAGATCATCATCGCCAGCCAGGCGAAGGGCACGTGCAGATACATGATCCGCACGGTCGCGCCCTGCTGGTAATCCTCCGGCGCCAGCCAACCGCCGACAAGCCCGATCGCCGTCAGGATCAGGCCGATGCCCGTCAGCCACGGAATCAGCCGGTCGGCCAGGCCGATGAATCGCGACGGATTGGCCAGTCGCGTGATGAAGGACGGTTTCGCGGTCGCTGTGTTTTCGTTCATTTTTCCTGACCCACCGTGTCGGAGTGCTCGAACCAGCCATCCTCTTCATAAGGATCGGCGGCATTGTCAGCAATTGGATGCGTTTCCACCAGAAGGGCGTAGGCGGCGGCCACGGGGCCGATAACAGCAAAAAACAGGGTAAGCGCCGCCAAAATGAGGAAGGGCGCCAGAAAGGGGTCCGGATCGCGCACCGCGCCATTGGCCGCCGCGACGCCGAAGATCAGAACCGGAATGAGAAGCGGCAGCACTAATATGGCGACCAGCAATCCGCCGCGTGGCAGCGCAACTGTCACGGCGGCGCCGACCGCGCCGACGAAGCTGATAGCTGGCGCGCCCACAAGGAGGGTCAGCACCGTCGCGCCGATGGACAGCGGCGTCATGTTGAGAAGAAGGCCGAGCAGCGGCGCTGCCAGCACCAATGGCAGTACGATCCCGGCAAAATGCGCCAGGCATTTGGTGAAAACCGTCAGGACGAGAGGCTGGCGCCCCGCAGCCATCAGGAACAAATCGAGTGAACCGTCTTCCCGGTCTAGCGCGAAGAGCCGGTCCAGCCCGAGAAGGCCAGAAAGCAGCGCGCCGATCCAGAGCACCGCCGGACCGATCTCGCCGAGGAGCTTCAGATCGGGGCCGACCCCGAACGGAATGATCGCGACGATCGCCAGAAAGAACAGCAGCGCGACGAACGCGCCGCCGCCAGCGGCGATCGAAAGGCGGACATCTCTGAGGAACAAACCGGTCATGCGGAATTGTCTTGTAGAGAGGTCCGGCCGAGGTGGCGATGATACAGATCAAGCGACAGCGCCCCTTCGATTCGCAAATCGTGATGGCTGGCGACGATCACGATTCCGCCTTTGGCGCGGTGGTCCACAATGAGCCGCTCCACCCGTTCCACCGACGCGCTGTCGAGCCCGCTGGTCGGCTCATCCATCAGCCAGACCGGCAGGTCCGAGACCAGAAGGCGCGCGATGGCGACTCGCCGGCGCATCCCTTTCGAAAGCGCCTCCGTCGGCAGGTCGGCGATGGTCGGCAGTTCGATCATGTCTAGCGCTTCGGCGATGGAGCGGCCCGAACGGCCCTGATAGTTGGCCCAGAACTCCAGATTCTGCCGAACGGTCTGCCCCGCCTTCAGCGCGTTTCCATCGCCCAGGAAATGACAGGCGGACGCCAGATCGGGAAAGGCGTTGTCCGCATCCTCGAGCCGAGCCTGGCCGCTCGCTGGCGCCAGAAGTCCGGCGATGATGCGCAACAAGGTCGATTTGCCGGAGCCGTTGGGACCCGTTACCAGCAGCGCGTCGCCGGCCTCCAGACTGAGCGAGATGGGCGAAAAGAGCGTTTGCCCGCCACGGGCGCCGGACAGGCCGTCGAGAACAAGGCGCATTGCTTAAATCCTGGCTCCGGGAACCCTTGGCCGAGGGGCGCCCGATCCTGTGTTGACCCATAGTCGTGCATCGAACGGGCGAAAAACCACGCTTCCAGTCTGGAATCCTTCTAGCGAAGTCCATATAAACCCGGCAACCATGCCAGCGGCCGGCGTGGAAACTTTTTTGGAGCCGAACCGGACGACGCCCGCTCTGTCGGGCCTTTCGGTAAGGGACACCAGGCGGAAATGGCCGCACCCGCATGTCCGTGCCAGTTTTTGCATCTGGCGCCGCGACACTCTGCCCTTTTCTGGCTCCGCAAAAGTGAGTGAGGTTCTATGTCAAAATCCCTGGATAGCTTTAAGTGCCGCAAGACGCTCAATTCCGGCGGCAAGGATTACGTTTATTTCGACCTGACGGAAGCCGAGAAGAACGGTCTCGACGGCATTTCCCGCCTGCCCTTCTCCATGAAGGTGCTTCTGGAAAACCTGCTGCGCAACGAAGATGGGCGCACGGTCAAGAAGGAAGACATACAGGCCGTCGCCAAATGGATCGATGACAAGGGCGAGTCCGGCTATGAGATCGCCTATCGGCCGGCGCGCGTGCTGATGCAGGATTTTACCGGCGTGCCCGCGGTGGTGGATCTGGCCGCCATGCGTGACGGCATCCGCGCCCTTGGCGGCGACGCCCAGAAGATCAACCCGCTTGTGCCCGTCGATCTCGTCATCGACCACTCGGTCATCGTCGACGAATTCGGCAAGCCGTCCGCCTTCGCTCGCAATGTAGAACTGGAATATGAGCGCAATGGCGAGCGCTACCGCTTCCTCAAATGGGGTCAGAAAGCGTTCGAGAATTTCCGCGTCGTACCGCCCGGCACCGGCATTTGCCATCAGGTCAATCTGGAATATCTCGGCCAGGCCGTCTGGACCAAGGAAGAGGACGGCGAGACCGTCGCCTATCCCGACACCTGCGTCGGAACCGATTCGCACACCACCATGATCAACGGTCTCGGCGTGCTCGGCTGGGGCGTCGGCGGCATCGAGGCCGAGGCTGCCATGCTCGGTCAGCCGATTTCCATGCTGCTGCCGGAGGTCATCGGCTTCCGCCTCACCGGCAAGGCCAAGGAAGGCGTCACCGCCACCGATATCGTCCTGACCGTGGTGCAGATGCTGCGCCAGAAGGGTGTCGTCGGCAAATTCGTCGAATTCTTCGGCGAGGGCCTCGACTCCATGACGCTCGCCGACCGCGCGACCATCGGCAATATGGGCCCGGAATATGGCGCGACCTGCGGATTCTTCCCAGTCGACACGGAGACGCTGAACTATCTGCACATGTCGGGCCGCGAAGCCGACCGCATCGAACTGGTCGAGGCGTTCTGCAAGGCGCAGGGCATGTTCCGTGAAAGCGCCGGCGACGATCCGGTCTTCACCGACACGCTCGATCTCGACCTCGGTGACGTGGTGCCCTCCATGGCCGGTCCGAAGCGTCCCGAAGGCCGCATCGCGCTGGAGAACATCGCCGCCGGCTTCGAAAAAAGCCTGGCCGACGAATACAAGAAGGACGCGTCTACGCTTCACGACCGCCATCAGGTCGAGGGCCAGGACTACGATCTGGGCCATGGCGACGTCGCCATTGCCGCCATCACCTCCTGTACCAACACCTCCAACCCCTCGGTGCTGATCGCCGCCGGCCTCGTCGCGCGCAACGCCAACCGCCTGGGCATCAAGCAGAAGCCCTGGGTGAAGACGTCGCTGGCGCCGGGCTCGCAGGTCGTCGCCGAATATCTGGCCAATTCCGGCCTGCAGGACGAGCTCGACAAGATCGGCTTCAATCTGGTCGGTTTTGGCTGCACCACCTGCATCGGCAATTCCGGCCCGCTGCCCGAGCCGGTCTCCCGGACGATCAACGACAAGGGCCTGATTGCCGCCGGCGTTCTGTCCGGCAACCGCAATTTCGAGGGCCGCATCAGCCCGGACGTTCAGGCCAACTATCTGGCGTCGCCGCCGCTGGTCGTTGCCTATGCCCTTGCCGGCACGGTCAATAAGGATCTGACCCAGGAGCCGATCGGCCAGGACAAGGACGGCAATGACGTCTTCCTGCGCGATATCTGGCCGACCAGCCACGAGATCCAGGAGTTCATCAGCAAATACGTCACCCGCGATCTCTACGAGACCAAATATGCCGAAGTGTTCGAGGGCGACGAGAACTGGCGGGCCGTCGATGTGCCGGAAGGCGAGACCTACGCCTGGGACGATGACTCCACCTATGTGCAGAACCCGCCCTACTTCGTCGGCATGGGCAAGACGCCCGAGCCCGTCACCAATATCGAGAACGCCCGCATTCTGGCGCTGCTCGGCGATAAGATCACGACCGACCACATCTCACCGGCCGGTTCGATCAAGGCGGATTCTCCGGCGGGCCGCTACCTGATGGATAACGGCGTCCAGCCGCTGGACTTCAACCAGTACGGCACGCGGCGCGGCAATCATGAGGTCATGATGCGCGGCACCTTCGCCAATATCCGCATCAAGAACTACATGCTCGGCGAGGACGGCAAGACGGGCGGCTACACCATCTTCCAGCCGGATGGCGAAGAGATGAGCATTTATGACGCCGCCATGAAGTATCGGCAGGAGAACACGCCACTGGTGGTCTTCGGCGGCAAGGAATACGGCAATGGGTCGTCCCGCGACTGGGCGGCCAAGGGCACGATCCTCTTGGGCGTCAAGGCGGTCATCGCCGAGAGCTATGAGCGCATCCACCGCTCCAACCTGATCGGCATGGGCGTTCTGCCCTTCGTCTTCAAGGACGGCATGAGCTGGGCCGATCTGGAACTGAAGGGCGACGAGCAGGTCTCCATCGTCGGCCTCGAAGGCCTGCAGCCGCGCCAGACCGCCAAGGCGAACATCAAATATGCCGATGGCACAGAGAAGGATATCGAACTGCTCTGCCGCATCGATACGCTGGACGAGCTCGACTACTTCAAGAATGGCGGCATTCTGCAATATGTGCTGCGCGATCTGGCGGACACCGCCGAAGCGGCCTGAGCCATCGCACAAGCATCGAGAAAGGGCCGGCGGAGCGATCCGCCGGCCCTTTTCTTTTTGGTGCACTTGATGAAGTGTCCCCGACGCCGGCAATATCCCTCTTACAAATTGCGCAACACCGGCGCGGCCTTTTCGCCCAGAATGCGCCATGTGCCCAGAAGCCCGAAACCGACCGTCAGAACGAGCGCCGCTCCGATGATGGTGAGCGCGAGCACCGGATCGAAGGTGAACGGCAAATCCATCAACCCCGAAATCACGTAGGCTGCCGCCGCGCCGCCAGCGGCCAGCGCGAAAAGTGCCGTCGCAAGGCCGATCAGCGCATATTCCGATGCGAAGGCGGCGATCAGCGTGTTGCGGGTCGCGCCCAGCATTTTGAGGACCGTCGCATCGCGGCGCCGTGCCGCCTGCCCGGCCGCCAGCGCCCCGGCGAGCACGAGAACCGAAGCGACCAGGGCGACAGCCGCCGCAGCGCGGATGGCGGCAGCGAGCTGGCCGACAATCCGGTCGACGATGGAGATGGCGTCCTTGACGGCGATGGTGGTCACCGTCGGCAGCGTATTGGTCACCGCGCGGAGAATGGTTGCCTCATCGTCCCCCGTCGCCGAAGGGTCGGTCAGCGTTGCCAGCCAGCTATGCGGGGCGCCGGCAAAGCTGTTGGGCGAAAACACCATGACGAAATTGATCGACAGGCTCTCCCATTCGACCCGTCGAAGATTGGCGATGGCCGCCGTAATTTCGCGGCCAAGCACATTGACGGTGACCTTGTCGCCAATGGACAGGCCGAGTTCGAGCGCCTCTTCTTCGGCAAAACTCACCAGTGGCGCGCCATCGTAATCCTCCGACCACCATTCGCCGTCCACAAGGCTCGAATTGTCGGGCAGGCCGGGTGAATAGGTGAGCCCCCGATCGCCGCGAAGAACCCATTCGCCGCCATTGGCCCGCGTTTCGGCCCATTCCTGCGCATCGATCCCGTTGATTGCCTGAATGCGGCCGCGCAACATGGGCACGGCGTCCAGTTCGCCGTTCGGAGCGGTCTGCGCCGCGATAGCGCGGAAAGTTTCGATCTGGTCGCTCTGAATGTCGAGAAAGAAGAAGTTCGGCGCGATCTCAGGGAGCGAGCCGGAAATCTGCTTACGCAGATTGGTGTCGATCGAGCCGATAGCCACCAGCAACGTCAGCCCCAGGCCGAGCGCCAGCACCACCGATGGCGTCAGCGCACCGGGCCGGTGAATATTGCCGATGGCAAGGCGCAGCGGCGTGGAACGGACAGCCGGCGCACGCCGCGCCAGCGCCTGGAGACCAAAGCCCACGATGCGCAGGACCAGAAAGGCGAAGAGAACCCCGCCCATGAAGGTGAGCGCCACCGTTCGGTTGCCGGCGATGAGTAGTGCCAGGCCCGCCAGTAGCCCTGCTGCGATGGCGGCAGCGATGAGGTAGCGCCGTTCCGCCTGTCCGGTCAGCGCGCCGCTGGCCGCATCGCGGAAGAGTTCGGCGGGGCGGATGCGCGCCGCAAGTCCGAGCGCTGGAATGGCAAAGACCAGCGTGACGAGTAGGCCGCAAAGGGCCGCCGTAAGAAGCGGCGCCCATTGCACCGTGCCCGACACGGACACCGGCAAAAGGCCCTGAAGAAAGAAACCGGCAAAGGGGGGCACGAAGGCGGCGATGGCGCAGCCGATCACGATGCCGAGCGCGGCGATGATCAGGATCTGGATGAGATAGACCTGGAATACGAGGGCCCCCGACGCACCGAGACTGCGCAAGGTCGCGATCACCTCGCGCCGACCGCTCACATGGGAGCGCACGGCATTGGCGACGCCGACCCCGCCGACGACGAGCGCGGTCAGGCCGACGAGTGTGAGAAACTGACTGAACCGGTCGATATTGCGGGCAAGGCCGGGCGCCGCGCGATTGCGGTCGCGGATCGACCAGCCGGCTTCGGGAAAAGCCGTTTCGACGCTCTCGCGGACCGTGGCCACCGCCCGGTCGGACGGATCGCCCGGCAGCTTGAGGCGGTATTGCCATTCGCTCAGCGCGCCTGGTCGGAGCAGGCCGGCGGACCGCAGCCCGTCGAGCGAAGTCAGGAAGCGCGGCGCGAAAGCGAAACCTTCCGAAGCGGCATCCGGTTCGGTTAGAAGTTCGCCTGCGATCCGAAAGCGCGCATTGCCGAGCGCGATCGTATCGCCGACCGCCACATCCAGACGCTGTAAAAGGAGGTCGGGCACGAGAGCGCCATGAACACCGTCATCCTCTGCCAGAAGGGCCGGCAAAGGCGTTTCCTCGGCTTCGACCTCCACCGTCCCGACCAGCGGCCAGTTGTCATCCACGGCCTTGACCTCGACCAGCGTCTGATCGGAACCGTCCGGCAGGCGCGCCATGGAGCGCAGGACGATTGTCTCGGACAGTTCGCCCTGCTGCGCAAGAAAGGCCCGCTGTTCTTCGCGCGCTTCGCGCTGGTCGATCTCAAAGCGCAGATCGCCGCCGAGCAGCGTTCGGCCTTCCGATGACAGCGCGTCCTGAATGGCCGCAGACAGCGCGTTCACCCCACCAATGGCGGCGGTGCCGAGCGCAATGCAGGAAACGAAGATGACGAAGCCGGAAAGCCCGCCCCGCAATTCGCGCAGGGCGAAGCGGCAGGCCAGCCGTAAATTCTGCGCGGTCGCGTTCATGCCGCGCCACGGTCGGCGGCGACACCGTCCTGCAGATGGCCCGAACGCATGGCGACCGAACGGACGCAACGTCCGGCCAGCGTCGGGTCATGGGTAACGAGAACCAGTGTGGTGCCGGCCTCATCGGCCCGCCGGAAGAGAAGGTCGGCGATCTGCCGGCCCGTTTCCTGATCGAGATTGCCGGTCGGCTCATCGGCGATCAGAAGGCTTGGCGTCGGAGCAAGCGCCCGGGCAATGGCGACACGTTGCTGTTCGCCGCCGGAAAGCTGGCTCGGACGGTGCGTCACGCGATCGGCAAGACCCACAGCATCGAGTTCGCGCCGCGCCACGTCGAACGCATCGGCCCGGCCCGCCAGTTCCAGAGGCACGGCGACGTTTTCGAGCGCCGTCATATTGGGCACCAGATGAAAGTTCTGAAAGACGATACCGATATGACGGCCGCGAAACCTGGCCATCTCGTCTTCGGACAGATCGGTGATGTCCGTGCCGGCAATGTGAACCCGGCCGCGATCCACCCGTTCCAGCCCGCTCATCACCATTAGGAGCGTCGTCTTGCCCGACCCAGACGGCCCGACGATCCCGACCGACTGGCCGGCGGGAATGGTCAGATCGATGTCTTTCAACACTGAAACCGCCGCGGCGTCACGACCGAGTGTCAGGCTGACATCTGAAAAGATGACCGCCGGCGCTGTCTCCTCCGGCGTTTGGGCCTGGGAAAGAACGACAGGTTCGGCGGGGCTGGGGCTCACGGGATGCATGTCCTATATGGAGTCGGATAATACGTGAACGGCAAAACGCCGCTGCGCGTTTCGCATATGGGATCGCATCGATGGGCTTCAAACCAGCATGGATACCGAATCGGGCCAGTCTGCCGGTTGTTTTCGCCATTTTTGTTTTCCTGGGCGTGCTTGCCATGTCCCACCCCGCTGCCGCCAAGTCGTTCAAGATCGTCGCGTTCGGCGACAGTCTGATGGCCGGCTACCAGCTCGGCCCGCAGGAAGGGTTCGTCCCTCAGATGCAGGCTGCGCTGCGCGAGCGGGGCCTCCAGGTCGAGGTGATCAACGGCGCGGTATCCGGCGATACGACCAGCGGCGGCAAGGCGCGCATCGACTGGAGCGTGCCGGACGATGCCGATCTGGTTCTGCTGGAACTGGGGGCCAATGACATGCTGCGCGGCCAGCCGCCGGATGCGACGCGCGCCAATCTTGATGCGATGCTGACCCGCCTGTCGGAACGCGGCATTGCCGCCATTCTGTTCGGCATGAAGGCCGCGCCGCAGCTCGGAGACAATTACGTGTCTTCCTTTGATTCGATCTATCCGGAACTCGCCAAAAAGCACGATGTGCCGCTCGTTCCGTTCTTCCTGGATGGGGTGGCCGCAAACCGGTCCATGCTTCTTGACGATGGGATGCATCCCAATCCGAAAGGCGTCAAAGCCATGGTGAACAACGCTTTGCCGGTCGTGGTGAAGGCGCTGGAACGGCAGCAGGACCTGCCGGGTTAGCCGCTTGGCCATTCGCAACAGGCCGGGGAAAAACATTCCGCCGGCTTGCCGCGCCGGAAAAATGATGGTCGGCTGACGCACCCGAGGTGATTTGGGAGACTGCCATGCCGCGCCTGTTCGCCGCCCTCGAAGTGCCGCAGGACGCGGCGCGCAATCTCACCCTTGTTCAGGGCGGCCTGCACGGCGCCTGCTGGATCGATCCCGAAAATTACCACATCACGCTGCGCTTTTTCGGCGATGTCGAAGGCCATGTCGCCGATCAGATCGTCGAGACGCTGGACCAGATACGCCGGCCGGCCTTCGATATCGAACTGGATGGCATTCACGCCTTCGGCAGCAAGAAGCCGCATTCCATCTATGCCGGCGTCTGGCCGTCGGTACCGCTGAGTGAACTGGCTGCCGATATCGACCGCCGCGCCAAGCGCCTTGGCCTACCGTCGGACAAACGGAAATTCACCCCGCATGTGACACTCGCCCGGCTGCGCAATCCCGATAGCCGCGAAGTCGCCCGCTGGCTCTCCGGACGAGGCGGCTTTCGGACCCTGCCCTTCCCCGTTTCGCGCTTCGTGCTGATGAGTTCGCGCGACAGTGTGGGCGGTGGGCCCTATGTCGTCGAGGAAAGCTGGGCGCTCAAGGCCGAACCCGGAAGGGCAAGGCAGTCCCAGTCTTATGCGGACGCCTATACCGTCTGACCGGTTCGCGGAAACGTGAAGATGACGGTCCGCCAGGCGGACCGTCAATGCATGTTGTCACCAGGCCTCCCCGCGCGGCGCTTCGTCCTTGCGCACGGGTTGCGGCGCGGTTGCCTCTTCGCCTGCCGCCATGCCGAGCTTCGTTCGCTCGGCCCGCAGCGCCAGGAAGAGGCACCAGCACATGGCCAGCACCACCACGGTGAAGGGAATGCCCATGGAAACGGCAGCCCCCTGCAGCGCATTCAGCCCACCGCCCAGAAGCAACGCGATGGCGACCAACCCTTCGAAGGTGCACCAGAAGACGCGCTGCGCCACCGGCGCATCCATCTTGCCGCCGGCCGTGATCGTATCGATCACGAGCGAGCCGGAATCCGACGAAGTGACGAAGAACACCACGATCAGGACAAGGCAGATCGGCGCCACGATATTGTAGAGCGGGAACTGGTCGATCATGCGGAAGAATGAGAGTTCCGGCTTATAGGCGACGACCACTTCCTTTGCGCCTTCATAGCCGCCCGCCAGCTGCTCCAGCGCCATGCCGCCGAAAACACTCATCCAGAGTGCGCAGACGAGTGACGGCAGGATCAGCACACAGACGATGAATTCGCGAACCGAGCGGCCACGCGACACGCGGGCGATGAACATGCCGACAAAGGGCGACCAGGCGATCCACCAGGCCCAGTAGAAGGTGGTCCAGCCATGCATATAGCCGGTATCCTCGCGCCCGAACGGGTTCGAAAGCGGGATGAAGTTGACGATGTAATCCACCATCGTTCCACCGAAGCGGCCGAGCAGGGTCAGTGTCGGGCCGACAAGCAGCACGAAGAAGAATAGACCCAGCGCCAGCCACATATTGATCTCGGCCAGCCGTTTCACCCCGGCATCCATGCCGAGCATGACCGAGCCGAGCGCAACGGCGGTGATGACGAGAATGAGAATTACCGTTCCGCCCTGGCCGATCTCCATACCGAAGACGTCGGTCAGCCCTGCCGCGATCTGCTGCGCGCCGAGCCCGAGCGTGGTGGTCAGGCCGAACAGCGTGGCGAAAACCGCCAGAATGTCGATGGCGTGGCCCCACCAGCCCCAGACGCGCTCGCCCAGAACGGGATAGAAGGCAGAGCGCAGAGTGAGCGGCAGGCCGAGATTATAGCAGAAGATAGCCAGGCTCAGCCCGACCACCACATAGACGGCCCAGGCCGAAAATCCCCAGTGAAACACGGTGCCCGCCAGTCCCATATTGCCAATGGTGCCGTCCGGGCCGATCGGATTGACGCCGAGCGGCAGCGATTCCAGCTCCGGTAGCGAATAATACATCGGCTCCAGAACGGAAAAGAAGAGAAGGCCGATGCCCATGCCGGCGGAAAACAGCATGGCGATCCATGACGGATAGCCATAATCGGGCGATGCGTCCTCTCCCCCGATCGTGACCTTGCCGAGCGGCGAAACGGCGACCGCCAGACAGAACAGGAAGATAATGTTCACCGCGATCATGAGGAACCAGTCGAACGTGCTGGTCAGCCATGGACGCAGCCATCCGAACAGCGTCGCCGACGCTTCCTGGTTCAAGAGCGAAATCACCACGAACAGGACGATGGAGATCCCGGAAATCAGAAAGACCGGATTGTGAATATCGAGACCGAAGGGGCGAATATTGTCCTGTCCCAGTTCGTAATCGGTCTCATAGGTAATGGTGTCCGGCGGAGAGGGCTCCCCCTGATGCATCTCTTCCAGCTCATGTTCCTGTTGCGTCACGCCAATCTCCCGCCACTACCAAATGCAGTTTGGCCGGCAGGCAACCACATCCACCGGTAGATAGCAATTTAACGGAACGCTGACGCATGTTCGAACGTGGATAAACCGCGTATAAGTCCAACATCTCATGCCGGGCCGAGCCGGCCGATCTTTCTGCCTGTAGACAATCTGCGGATCGTCCGTTGCTTTCAATTTTCGGCTGGAGCGATCGAACCTTTGACGCCTTCTACGATAAACATATGGAGCATGGCGATGGCGAACATCATGACCGGCGACGATCTGCAAAAAGCGCTTCGCGACTGGTTGCCCGACTGGGAAGCGGCGCCATCGAGCAGGGCCATCCGCAAAAGTTTCAAATTCACCGACTTCCGCGCGGCGATGGCTTTCATGAATGCGGTAGCCGAGGATGCGGAGCGGATGAACCATCATCCTGACTGGTCGAACAGCTACAACCGGGTCGAGGTGGAGCTTGCCACGCACGATGCCGGCGGCGTCACCGAGCGCGATATCGAACTGGCGCGAGCCATGGAGAACCACGCTCCCAAAGGCCCGTAAACATGGTTTAATATTGCGCCAGGCGTTCCAGATGCCCATTTGTCGGCTATCGCCACGACGGCTGGAAAGAGTGTCCGGGAGCACTGGCTATGGAGAAATCGCGGATCGAAACCATTCTGGCGCCTGTTTCGGACAAGAAGCGGGCCGAGCGCGAAGACCATGTCCGCCGCTCTTTCTGGACCAAGCTCAAACGCGTTGCGCGCCGTATTCCGTTCATCGAAGATCTTGTGGCAGCCTATTATTGCGCGCTCGACCCGAACGTTCCGGTGCGCGCCAGGGGCATCCTTCTGGCTGCGCTCGCCTATTTCATCCTGCCGTTCGATTTGTTGCCGGACATTATTCTGGGCATCGGCTTCACCGACGATATGGCCGTCCTGATGTATGCGATCTCGACCATTCGAAGCCATATGACCGACGCGCACTACGCCGCCGCAAGAAAGGCGCTGGCCGAAGAAGAGATCGATATTGGCACGGCAGAGCCGGGCCGCGCCTGACCGCTCTCATTTCCCGCCCGGCACGCCGTATGCTCCGAACCACTGCGCCGGTGGCGACCGATCTATCGCCAAAGGCCAAAGAATTGCCGAATTTGCCGCGTTTCAGTGACAGCGAACGCTGGGCGGGGTCGAACCGGCGGGGAGCGGCAGCCACCATTCCAATCCTTCACGTTTCCTTAACCGTGACGGTTCGACACTGGCCCAAATCAGAACGGCTCGCCATTCGGGCCGGCTTCCAAGAGATTGAAAGGGTTTCGTAGACCATGCCGAGCCTAACAGGAAAAGCGATCGCCGCCTTTCTCATCGCCAGCATCATGGCCGGGCCGGCGATGGCCCAGGCCAAACTCGTCAAGGCCAACAATGACTGGTCGCTCTACAAGGCGCAGGAAGGCGGCACCTGCTTCGCCGCCACGCTGGCCAAAAGCAAGCAGCCGCCCAGCCTCAATCATGGCGACAATTTCTTTATGGTCATGAAGGATGAGGCGAAGGTCTCTCCGCAATTCGTTTCCGGCTATTCGATGAACGAGAAGTTCACCGTCAAGGTCACGGTCGGCGATGAGAGCTTCGACATGTTCGCCGAAGGCAACCGCGCTTGGCTTGCCGATTCCAGCAAGTCCGACGCCCTGGTCGCGGCGATGAAGGCCGGCTCGAACATGACGGTCAAGGCGCAGTCCGGCCGCGGCAACGATACGAGCTACACCTTCTCGCTGTCGGGCGTAACGGCCACGATTGACGGCTTCTCCGGCTGCTGACGCCGTAGAGCCAGACGGCTTTGACATCGGTTGAATGAGCCCGTCGGGAGCGTTTCTTGCGCTTCGGGCGGGCGAAACGTATGTGTGGCCCCTAAAACCGACGTTACCGGCTCTGCCGGACGCAACCTGTTTCTTGTAACCAGCGGAACCGCATTCATGGCCGTTTCCATCGATCTGACCGATCCGAAGAGCGAGGCACTTTCCGCCCCGCCTGTGTCGCCCATGCCCGCAAACATGGCGGAAAAGCCGGCTCTGATCGGGTTGACGCGTGATGAGATGGCCGATGCGCTTGGCGAGATCGGCGTGCCGGAACGGCAGCAGAAGATGCGTGTCAGCCAGCTCTGGCACTGGCTCTATGTGCGCGGCGTTTCCGATTTCGCGGATATGACCAATGTCGGCAAGGATCTGCGGGTCAAGCTCGACAGCCATTTCACCATTGCCCGGCCGGAGATCGTCGAAGAGCGCATTTCCGAGGACGGCACTCGCAAATGGCTGTTCCGCTTTCCGCCGCGCGGTGCCGGCCGCCCGGTCGAGGTCGAAACCGTCTATATTCCGGAGGAGGATCGCGGCACGCTCTGCATCTCCTCCCAGGTCGGCTGCACGCTCACCTGCTCGTTCTGCCACACCGGCACGCAGCGTCTCGTACGGAACCTGACCGCGGAGGAAATCCTTGCCCAGCTTCTGATTGCCCGCGACCGGCTCGGCGACTTTCCCGACCGTGACACGCCGGCCGGCGGGATCGTTCCGGCCGAGGGGCGCAAGGTCACCAATATCGTCATGATGGGCATGGGCGAGCCGCTCTACAATTTTGAGGCCGTCAAGAAGGCGCTTCTCATTGCGTCCGACGGCGATGGTCTTTCGCTCAGCAAGCGCCGGATCACGCTGTCGACATCCGGCGTGGTGCCGGAGATTTACCGCACCGGCGAGGAAATCGGCGTCATGCTCGCCATCAGCCTGCACGCCTGCAACGATGAATTGCGCGACGTGCTGGTGCCGATCAACAAGAAGTACCCGCTGGAAAAGCTGATGGAGGCCTGCCGCGCCTATCCCGGCCTGTCGAACGCACGCCGCATCACCTTCGAATATGTGATGATCAAGGGCGTCAATGACCGCATGGCCGATGCGCGCGATCTGGTGAAACTGCTCAAGGGCATTCCCGCCAAGATCAATCTGATTCCGTTCAACCCCTGGCCCGGAACCGATTACGAATGCTCCGACTGGGAGCAGATCGAGGCCTTCGCCGATTTCGTGAACGCCGCCGGCTATGCTTCGCCCATCCGCACGCCGCGCGGCCGCGACATTCTGGCCGCATGTGGGCAGCTCAAGAGCGAAAGCGAGCGCATGCGCAAGTCCGAACGCCTGAAGCTGGAGACGATGATGATCGCCGGCCACGGCGCGGATTAGATCGATATGCGCGCCGTGCTCCGCCTCTTTGCCATCGGTATCGGCTATTGCCTGGCGGTCGGCGTCACGACGGCGGCCGTCACTGTCCTGTTCGCCTTTATCGGCGAGGGCGACCGGCTGGTCGAAGGGCTGAGTGCGCTGGTTTTCTTCGCTTCGATGTTGCCGGTCTTCGGCGCTTTCGCCCTCAAAGCATGGCTGCCGATCGTCGTGATTGCCGAATGGCAGAGTTGGCGGAACTGGCTCGTCTATGTCGGCCTTGGAATGGGCGTCGGCATTGTCGGCGCATTCCTCGGCCCGGATGGCGTCGTCGACGCTGCTCCATTGGCGGCTTCGGCAGCCCTTGGCGGTCTCACCTACTGGTTGATCGCCGGCCGCAATGCAGGCCGCTGGCAGGCGGCGGACAGCCGATAAAACCCGGAACGGATAACCGCAGCGCAACTATCTCGAAGGCGCGAACCGACCGGTTCGTGTCGATGACGGCATGGTGGCTTGGGCTGGCGACTGCATCGCATCCTGGTCGTTTGCCGCCATTGTCTGGCGCAACCGCGCCAGAACATCGGAAAGAAGGTCCAGATCGGTCGGACCGATTCTCACCAGACAATTTTCCAATTCCGAAATCGCCACCCCTTCGCGATGCAAGGTCTCCAAAGCATCGAGAATGGTGTCTTCACTATCGAACCGTTGTGTCAGACGGCTGCCCCGCGTCCGGTCGTCCAATTCGTGATCCCCTCATCATCCCGAATCGTTTCAATTCAGATTGATACCACAACCGGAATTTCAGGTCGAAAATGAGACGGCGAACACGGTTGGCGCAAAAGATTCCGGCCGGGTCGTTCAGCTGACCAGAGGCCGTTCGGCCATGCTCAGCGTGGCGTCGTCGGGCATGGTGCTGATCCGGTAACCGAGCGAACGTTCCAATTCGATCACCGCCCGGTTGCGCCGGGAGCCGATCAGGAGCGCCGCGCCGTAACCGCGCGCCTCGGCGAACCGTTCTGCCTCATAGACCAGAAGCGATGCTATGCCGCGTCGGCGAAAAGCCGGATCGACGCTGATTGCAATCTCAGCCGTATCGAATCGGTTGTCGCCGGCGACCAGCGCGTAGCCGAGAACGGCTGCGCCATGTTCTTCGAACGCCAGAACAATGGCCTTGTGTTCGTGATCGCCATCGAGCATTTCGGCGATCCGCTCCGGCGAGACGGTGGACATGGAGGACAGGAAGCGAAACTGCAGGTCTTCCGGTCGCTGGCGGCGGTGGAAGTCGGAGAGCGCCGCAGCATCTTCGGGCCCACCATACCGGACCATGACCTTCATGCCGCATTTGGTTTCGGTGAAACGGCGTATATCCGTCGTCTTCCACGACGAAGCCCCGGCCTTGTCGCTACCGGCTTTCGGATGGCGAAGAACCTTGTGAACGAGATGGGACAGATGCGGGTACATTGTGCTTCGATCCTGGTTTGAGCGCCAATGGACGCCGGTCACTACATTCCCTCCCGCTGGTGATCGATATAGTGGCTTGCCCGGCGAGTCGCCATAAAAATATTGCAACGCAGCATCGCGCTCCGTGAACGGTTCGATCGTTTGCGGGTGCTGGGTGTCGGAAGCCAGCGACAATCGGTCCATCGACGACTTGTTCAGCCAGCCTACCCTGCGCTAGAAGCGCCGGACGAAAGGCGCATTTGCGCTGCAACATGGTTGAGAGGGACAGGCGATGAGCGAAGCAGCCGAAAAGTGGCGGGGCGTCAAGAAGGTGGTGCTGGCCTATTCGGGTGGCCTGGACACCTCGATCATCCTGAAATGGCTGCAGACCGAGCTTGACGTCGAAGTCGTCACCTTCACCGCCGATCTCGGCCAGGGCGACGAGCTGGAGCCGGCGCGAAAAAAAGCCGAGATGCTCGGCATCGAGGAAATCTACATCGAGGATCTGCGCGAGGAATTTGTTCGCGACTTCGTGTTTCCGATGTTTCGCGCCAATACGGTCTACGAGGGCACCTACCTTCTCGGCACCTCCATCGCCCGCCCGCTCATCAGCAAGCGCCTCGTCGAGATCGCCGAGGAGACCGGCGCTGACGCCATCGCTCATGGCGCGACCGGCAAGGGCAACGACCAGGTGCGCTTCGAATTGTCCGCCTATGCGCTGAACCCGGACATCAAGGTGATCGCCCCCTGGCGCGACTGGGAATATAAGAGCCGGACGGACCTGCTCGACTTCGCCGAGAAGAACCAGATCCCGGTACCGAAGGACAAGCGCGGCGAAGCGCCCTTCTCGGTCGACGCCAATCTTCTGCACTCCTCGTCCGAGGGCAAGGTGCTGGAAGATCCATGGGAGGAAGCGCCCGAATACGTCCATATGCGCACCATCAGCCCAATGGACGCGCCGGATGAAGCGACCGAGATCGTGATCGGCTTCAAGCGCGGTGACGCCGTCTCAATCGATGGCGAAGAACTGTCGCCGGCGACGATCCTGACGAAACTGAACCAGCTGGCCCACGATAACGGCATCGGCCGGATCGACATCGTCGAGAACCGGTTCGTCGGCATGAAGAGCCGTGGCGTCTACGAGACGCCCGGCGGCACGATCCTGCTGGCTGCGCACCGCGCCATCGAAAGCATCACGCTCGACCGCGGCGCGGCCCATCTGAAGGACGAATTGATGCCGCGCTATGCGGAGCTGATCTATAACGGCTTCTGGTTCAGCCCCGAGCGCGAGATGCTGCAGGCCGCCATCGACAAGGCGTCCGAGCCGGTGGAGGGCGAGGTGCGCCTGAAACTCTACAAGGGCAATGTCATCGTCACCGGCCGCAAGTCGCCCAAGAGCCTCTACGCAGAGGAACTGGTCACCTTCGAGGACGATCAGGGCGCCTACGACCAGAAGGACGCCGCCGGCTTCATCAAGCTCAACGCCCTTCGGCTGCGAACATTGGCCAAGCGCGACCGGTAGAGGGGAACGCGAAGCTTCGCGGAGGACAGACCTATTCTGCAAGACGGTGCGCGCCCTCCCGTATTCGACGAGGACTTTCGGACGGAGTTCGAAACCCTGCTCGCCTGGCGTCGCGATGTGCGGCACTTTTCCGACGAGGCGCTACCGGATGGCGCGCTCGAACGGCTGATCGCACTAACGGCGCTCGCCCCGTCCGTCGGCAATGCGCAGCCATGGCGCTTTATCCGCATTTCGTCGCCGGATCGCCGCGCCAGGCTGACGACGCATGTCGACGCCGCCAGCCGCATAGCCGTGCGCGCCTATGACTCGGAAAGGGCCGCCGCCTATCGCGCGCTCAAACTGCATGGTCTTCGGGAAGCGCCGGAGGTTCTCGCCGTGTTTTCCGATGAAAATCCAGCGGCCGGCCATGGTCTCGGCATCGCAACCATGCCGGAAATGCTGCGCTATTCCACGGTGATGGCGATCCATACGTTCTGGCTCGCAGCTCGCGCACAAGGCATCGGCGTGGGATGGGTGTCGATCCTCGAGCCGCGCTTCGTTGCCGATCTGCTGGATGTGCCAGAACACTGGTCGTTGATCGCCATTCTGTGCATCGGCTATCCGAAAAGCCAGACCGACGAACCGGAACTGGCCGCGCGCGGCTGGCAGCATCGCTCGACCCCGGAGCTCATCGACCGCTAGGCTTCTCCGAGACCGCTTCGAACGATCCGTGCGTCCAATCTTCCGCCATGTCGCAAGGGAGGCGCAACGACACGGACCGCCTCTGCCCAAGTCCCAGGCGTAACACTTCGCAATTCCAGCCGAATTCTGTAGCAATGCATAAAACGGAGCGGGACATGGCGAGAAGCGAAAAACTGACCTTCACCGGAGCGCTGGGCAACGAACTGGCCGCCCGGCTCGACCTGCCGGAAAGCGGCGTAGCGACGCGCTATGCGCTTTTCGCCCATTGCTTCACCTGCTCCAAGGACATCCACGCCGCACGCCGTGTGGCCGCCGCGCTCACCGAACATGGCTTCGGCGTGTTGCGGTTCGACTTCACCGGCCTCGGCGGCTCAGGCGGCGATTTCGCCAATACCGATTTTTCGTCCAATGTGGAGGACCTCTGCGCGGCGCTCGCCTTCATGGAGCAACGCGGCATGGCCGTGCGCCTGCTGATCGGCCATTCGCTGGGTGGCGCGGCAGTGTTGCAGGCGACAGCCCGCGCGCCGTCGATCGAAGGCGTCGTGACCATCGGCGCGCCCTCCGACGTCAGCCACGTGCTCGGCAATTTCGAAGCCGATCTGGACGCCATCGAAACCAGAGGCGAAGCGCAGGTGACGCTCGGCGGGCGGCGATTCGCCATCCGCAAAAGCTTTATCGACGATGCCTGCGAGCAGAAGCTGCTGGAGACGGTGCGTGGCCTGCGTCGTCCGCTCCTCATCATGCATTCACCGACCGACGATACCGTCGACGTGGAGAATGCTCGCGCGCTCTACGAAGCGGCGTTCCACCCGAAAAGCTTCATCGGGCTGGATGGGGCAAGCCATTTGCTGGACGATCCGGCCGATGCCGAATTCGTCGCAGCGATGATCGGCGCCTGGGCCGCGCGTTATATCGGCGATCACGGCCAGATCCATTTCCCGAAAGTTCAGCCCGGCCGCGTCGTCGCCGCGGAAACGGGCGGCGGGAAGTTCCAGCTTGCTATCAACGCCGATGGCCACACCATGCTGGCCGACGAGCCGGAGGATTATGGCGGTCTGAACAGCGGCCCGTCCCCTTACGATTATCTGTCAGTCGGGCTGGCGGCCTGCACCGCGATGACCATACGCCTCTACGTCGAGCGCAAAGGCTGGCCGATCGGCAAGGTGAGCGTCGCGGTCGAGCACGACAAGATCCACGTCAAGGATTGCGAGGAATGCGCCGAGAAGGGACTGACCGGTCGGATCGACCGGTTCCGCCGCTTCATCTCCATCGAGGATGGCGCACCGGCCGATCAGCACGATTCCATTCTCGCCATCGCCGACAAATGTCCGGTCCACAAGACGCTGGAAGCCGCCAGCCATATCGAGACGAGACTGGCTGACGACTGACGCGTCAATCGTTCCGGTTCGTCTCGATGCGTAGCGCCCGGCCCGTCGATTGCGGACCGATGGTGACATTGCGCACCGGTTCGGGTTCGGCCAGATGCGGATTATGGCGATAGATCGCGTATGAGACGATGGCCGACAGCCCCATGAGCGGGATCAGAAGCCCCATCGCGAAGGTCGGATCGCCGATAAGGGCGCCAATCGTGCCGACGGTGAGACCCGCGCCCATCTGGATGAACCCGTTCATCGAGGATGCCGCGCCCGCAATGTGCGGAAAGGGTGCAAGCGACGCCGTTAGCATGGCGGGCATGATCAGCGCGATGCCGAACGCGTAGAAGGCGACCGGTCCCATCACATTCAGAAAGCTCGGTGCTCGAAACAGCAGCAGTGATATGCCGAGCGCGCCAATGGCGATAAAGACCATTCCGCCGGGGACCAGCCGGTAGGCGCTAAAGCGTTTCATCAGCGCGCGTGTGACAAGCGAGCCAGCAAAGAAACTGCCGGACTGCATCAACATGGACGCGCCGAACTGGCTCGCCGAAAGACCGACATCGTTCATCAGAATAAACGGCAGAAAGGTCGACTGGGCGTAAAGCGCGCCGACGGTGCCACCGAGCACCCCGCTTGTGGTCAGAAAATGCCGATTGCCGAGCAATTGCAGATAGGAGCCGCCCAGCGCCCGAAAATTCAGGCGCGAGCGATCCGGCGTGACGGTTTCTCGAAGGCCGAACACCGCCCCGGCGATGACGGTCAAACCGAGAACGGCCATGAGGACGAAAAGCGCCTGCCATGTCGTGACTTCCAGCATCAGCCCACCGACAGTCGGCGCGACGGCGGGACCGACCGCCAGAATGATCCCGATCAGGTTCATCACCCGCGAACTCTGGTCCATGGTGAAAAGGTCGCGGACGACCGCGCGCGCAATGGCCTGCCCTGCGGATGCGCCAATGCCTTGGACGAACCGCGCGGCGATCAGGAACCCGATCGAGGGAGCGAAAAGCGCCGTCAGGGAGGCGACGAGATAGATCGCCATGAAAAGGATGGTCACAGGCCGGCGCCCAAGCGCGTCCGAGAGCGGGCCTGCAATAAGCTGCGATACGGCAAAGCCAGCGAAATAGAGCGTCAGTGTCAGCTTCACCATGGATTCGGTGGTGCCGAAAGCATTGACGATCTCTGTCATTGCCGGAGTGTAGAGGGCCATGGAGATCGGCCCGATGGCAACGAAAAGCGCGCCGAGGAGGCTGACCCGCCGTTCGCTCATGATCGGCCGCGATTCCGCCTTCGGCTCGCTATCGCCATCTGTTTCGAACGTAGTGAGACCGGAGCGCTCAAGCATTGGACCGCTCCGATCCGGCGTTCGACGGCAAAGCGTCTTCGGGTTGTGGATCGTCGGCCAGATTGGACCGCATGCGGCGGATGACCCGTGCATAAACCTCGTAATCGGCTGGGTCGATGCCGCGACCGGCACGTTCGCGCAGTGCCTGTTTGACCGACTGGACCTCGTCCAGAACCGATCGGCTCGCATCGGTCAGATGGATACATTTTGCCCGGCGATCATGCGGATCGGCTTCGCGGCGGATGAACCCGGCGCGCTCCAGCCGGTCGACCAGACCCGTCACGCTCATCGCACCAATGGAAAGCCGCTCGCCGATCTCAGCCTGGCGCGACGGCCCATGCTTCGTCAGATCGAGCAATACACGCGATTCTGCAGGCGTCACCGCAACGGATGAGGCTGCCACGGCCTCCTCGAAGCGGCTTCGAAAGGCCCGCACGAGATCGAACACAACGAAAATGGAAGAGTCGCAATCGTAGGGAGACATAATAAGACCATATGATTATAAGAGCGCCTTATTATATGGTGGCCTTTTGACCTTGCAAGGGGATGATTGGAGAAGCATCGCATTCGCATTCATCAGAGGCGGCGGGCCCTTCGGTATCTATTCCTATTTGTCACGGCTCCGTCGCAATTTGCAGATATTTTTCCTCGGCTAGTGGTTTGGAAAGGGTGTGCCATGGCCGATCGCGACATTTCGTTCGCCAGCTTCAATCTCTACAACCTGCAATTGCCGGGCGAAGCGATCTATAGCGACGCCGATGGCTGGACGCAGGAGATCTACGACCGCAAGATTCGATGGACCGGCGACACGCTGGCAAGGCTCTCTCCGGATTTCGTCGGTTTCCAGGAATTATGGGCGCGCCAAGCGCTGGTCGATGCGCTGGAGAGCGCCGGCCTGAGCGACAGCCATACGCCTCTCGTGCCGCCCGATCACGATGGCCGCAGCATTGTCTGCGCCGGCGCGGTGCGCGAGGAGATACTGGTTGGCGAGCCGGAATGGATCACCGATTTCCCCGATGAGATGGTCCTGCGTTCCGAAGGCGACGATCCGCAGACCGAGGCGATCGCCGTCAATCTGTCGAGCTTTTCGCGCCCCGTCCTTCACGCAAGGGTCCAGCCGCACCCCACAACGCCGGTCATCGATGTCTTCGTCTGCCACTTCAAGAGCCGCCGCCCGACGCAGATCTGGCGCGACGACTGGTACGACCGCGATGTTCACGGCGATCACGTCACCGCGCTCGGCTATGCCATCTCCACCATCCGCCGCACGGCCGAGGCGGCCGCCCTGCGCGTCATCGTTACGAAAATCGCCAAGGAAACGGACACGCCCGTCGTGATCATCGGCGACATGAATGACGGCAAGCAGAGCAACACGCTGAACATCCTGACCGAACAGCCGAGTTATCTGGCGCCGCTCTCCTTCGGCGGCGTCGACAACGGGCTCTATACCGCCCAGACGCTGCAGGAATATCGCTCTACCCGCGACGTCTACTACACCCATATCTTCAAGAAGGACCGGGAGAGCCTCGACCACATCCTGTTTTCCGAACAGTTCTACGACAATAGCGATGACCGTCTCTGGCTGTTCCGCGAAATGATCGTCGAGAATGACCACCTGAACGTCGACGACCACAAATTCAGCGGCACCGGCGACCATGGCGTGATCCGCACGGAGTTCCGCTGGAAGCCGACCGACAAGGCGAAGGCTGCGCTCGGCATGGGATGACGCATTGGCGGGCCGGGTGAGGCTGCCTATGTAGTCGGGATCATTCATTCCCAGCCAAAGACTGTTTCATGACCGCCTCCATCGATCTTGCCGCCCATCCCCTCACGAACTGGACGGGCGAACATGGCCTGCCCGACTATGCTGCCATCGACCAGGCCGATTTCGAACCCGTCTTCGAAGCCGCCATGGCTGCCCATCTGACGGAGATCGAGGCGATTGCCGGCGACGATGCCGAAGCGACGGTCGACAACACGCTGAAGCCGCTGGAACTGGCGGGCGAAGCCCTGTCGCGGGTCTCGGCCATCTTCTGGGGTCTCGCCGGTGCGGACACCAACCCGCATATCCAGGCGCTGGAACGCAAGCTGTCGCCCGCGATGAGCCGGCATTTCACCGCCATCGCCATGAATGAGAAGCTCTTTGCGCGCGTCGATGCGCTCTGGGAGAAGCGCGACCGGCTCGGCCTCGACGGCGAAACCGCGCAGGTGCTGGAGAAGACCTGGAAGGGTTTCGTGCGCGCCGGCGCCAAGCTGGAAGGGGCCGACCGCGAACGCTTCGCCGAAATCGGCGCGCGGCTGGCCGAACTCGGCGCCGCCTTCGGCCAGAACGTCCTGAAGGATGAGGCGGAATGGGAACTGGTTCTGGACGAGGCCGATGTCGCCGGCCTGCCGGACGATCTGATCGCTGCGATGGCTTCCACGGCCGAAGCACGCGGCCATGAAGGCCGCTACGTTGTCACCCTGTCGCGCTCGCTCTACGAGCCGTTCATGCAGGCCTCCGACAAGGCGGAGTTCCGCCAGGCCGCCTATGAGGCCTTCACCAATCGCGGTAGCCTCTCCGACGAGACCGACAACGCGCCGATCATCGCCGAGACGCTGAAACTGCGCGATGAGAAGGCGAAGCTTCTCGGCTATCCGACCTTTGCCGCCTTCAAGCTCGACAACACCATGGCCAAGACGCCCGACCGCGTGATGGGCCTGCTGGAGCCGGTCTGGGAACGCGCCAAGGCCGTCGCCGAGAACGACCGCAAGGCTTTGGGCAGGCTGGCAGCCGACGCCGGGCAGAACGCCGAGATCGCCGGGCCGGACTGGCGCTACTGGCAGGAAAAGCTGCGCGCCGAGCGCTTCGCCTTCGATGAGGCGGAACTGAAGCCCTATCTGGCCTTGGAGCGCGTGATCGAAGCGTGCTTCGATGTCGCCCGCCGCCTGTTCGGCCTGCAGATGGTGGAACGGCCAGACCTGAAAGGCTGGCATGAGGATGTCCGCACATTCGAGGTGCGCGACGGCGACGGCAGCCTGCGCGGCGTCTTCCTTGCCGACTATTTCAATCGTCCGAGCAAGCGCTCCGGTGCCTGGATGAGCCGGCTGCAAAGCGCCCACAAGCTCGATGGCGGCGACATGCCGATCATCTACAATGTCATGAACTTCGCCAAGCCGCAGACCGGCCAGCCGGCCCTGCTCTCCATGGATGAGGCGCGCACGCTCTTCCATGAATTCGGCCACGCGTTGCACGGCCTGCTGTCCGAGGTCACCTGGCCGTCCATTTCCGGCACCTCCGTCAGCCGCGATTTCGTCGAACTGCCGAGCCAGCTCTACGAGCACTGGCTGACCGTCCCGGAAATCATGCAAAGCCATCTGCGCCATGTGAAGACCGGCGAGCCGATGCCGCAGGATCTGATGGACAAGCTGAAGGCGGCGCAGGATTTTGGCCAGGGCTTCGCGACGGTCGAGTTCACGGCTTCGGCGCTGATGGACATGAAGTACCACGCCGGCGCGCCTGCCGACGATCCCATCGCCTTCGAGGCCGAGACCATGAAAATGCTTGGCAAGCCGGACGCCATCGCCATGCGCCATCGCAGCCCGCACTTCCAGCACATCTTTGCCGGCGACGGTTATTCAGCCGGCTACTATTCCTATATGTGGAGCGAAGTGCTGGACGCCGACGCCTTCGAAGCCTTTACCGAGGCGGGCGATCCCTTTCATCCCGAAATCGCGCAGAAGCTACGCGACAACATCTATGCCGCCGGCGGCAGCGCGGACCCCGAAAAGCTCTACAGCGCCTTTCGCGGACAGATGCCGAACCCCGACGCCATGATGCGGAAGCGCGGTCTTCTGACCGAAGCGGGCCGCGAAATATGATTCACGTGAAACGATAGGACTTCACCACTCGACCGTTTCGCCGTTCTGATCCCTGAACGATCCCGTATCGGCGGGCGCGAGTTCGCCCAGCACGCGGGCGAGATTTTCCGCCGCGGCCTCGGGCGGTACCGTCTTGTGCCGGCCCTGATAGTCGGCGGTGAAGGGCGTTGCCACCGTGCCGGGATGAAGGGCCGCGAGAATGCTTTTCGGATGGCTGCGCGACAGTTCGATCGCCGCCGTACGGACGAACTGGTTCAGCGCCGCTTTCGAGGCCCGGTAGGCATACCACCCGCCGATCCCGTTATCGCCGATGGAGCCGACCCGCGCCGACAAAACCCCGATGCGCGCAATCTCGCCCTTTGGCAGATACGGAACGAGATGTTTGAGGACGAGCAACGGCCCGGATGCGTTGACGGCGAAAAGCTGCGCCAGAGCATCCTGCGCCACCTCGCCCAGCCGCCGTTCCGGCTCGCCGCCCGCCGGCGCCAGAATGCCGACCGTGATGAACATGCGCTGGAACGCGCCGTCCAGCGTCGCGACCGCCCGTTCGACACTGGCCTCGTCGGTGACATCGAGACCGTCGGCGGAGCGCGAGAGCGTTACCACCTCACCATCGTCGCCGCATCTTGCGACGAGCGCCGCGCCAATGCCGCCCGAAGCGCCGACGATCAGTGTGCGGATGCTCATGCAGTCTCCCGGGGTGGCGCAAGACGAAAACGGGCGAGACCGTTGCAGGTCCCGCCCGTAAATGCGCTTCGGCAGTGAAGATGCAAGCCGTCAGGCAGCCTGCTTCTTTGGCTGGATCAGCCCTTTGGCGACGAGCAGCTCGGCGATCTGGATCGTGTTCAGCGCCGCGCCCTTGCGCAGATTGTCCGAGACGACCCATAGCGCCAGGCCGTTCTCGACGGTGGCGTCCTCGCGGATGCGCGAGATGTAGGTGGCATCGTCGCCGGCGCATTCATGCGGCGTGACGTAGCCGCCATCCTCGTGCTTGTCGACGACGAGACAGCCCGGCGCCTCGCGCAGGATGTCGCGCGCCTCGTCTGCCGTGATCGGCTTTTCGAATTCGATATTCACCGCCTCGGCATGACCGACAAAGACCGGTACGCGCACCGCCGTCGCCGTCACCCTGATCTTCGGGTCGAGCATCTTCTTGGTTTCGGCGAGGATCTTCCACTCTTCCTTGGTGTAGCCGTCTTCCATGAACACATCGATATGCGGGATGACGTTGAAGGCGATGCGCTTGGTGAACTTCTTGGTTTCGATGGGATCGGAGACGAACACCGCGCGGGACTGGTTGAAAAGCTCGTCCATCCCATCCTTGCCGGCGCCGGAGACCGACTGATAGGTCGACACGACGATGCGCTTGATGGTCGCGGCGTCGTGCAGCGGCTTCAGCGCGACGACGAGCTGGGCGGTCGAGCAGTTCGGATTGGCGATGATGTTCTTCTTGCGGAAGCCTTCGATTGCATCGGGGTTCACCTCGGGGACGATGAGCGGCACGTCTGAATCGTAGCGCCAGGCCGAGGAATTATCGATGACGATGCAGCCGGCCTTGCCGATGGCCGGGCTCATCTTCTTGGAAACCTCGCCGCCGGCGCTCATCAGGCACAGATCGGTATCGGAGAAATCGTAATCCTCCAGCGCCCGGACCTTCAGCGTCTTGTCGCCATAGGATACTTCCGTTCCGATCGAGCGCCGCGAAGCGAGCGGCACAATCTCGTCGGCGGGAAAGCCGCGCTCTTCCAGAATGTCGAGCATCTCGCGCCCGACATTGCCGGTCGCGCCGGCCACTGCAATCTTGAAACCCATGGTATCGATCCGATCCTTGTTCCGCCTTCCATCCTGAACATGCGCCGTCCCTCCCCTTCCGGGAAGGCACGGAAGGAGGGATCAGAGCGTGGTCGTCGTTTTCGACGAAGAATGGGTCGGCGTCATCATGATGGCGCGCTTATGCAGCAGGTCCGGCGACCTGTCAATTTCAGATGCGTCGGAACCGGTCCGGAGGCGGATGCAGCCTCACCGGCGATAACGCGGACGGGTCGGCGGATCGATCGGTATCAGGCGCGGCGGGCGCGCCATATCCGCGAGCCGATGAACCAGCTCACCGGTATGGCGACGACGAAGCCGATCGCCGCAGCCAGAATGATGCCCTGACTGTCGGCGAATTCTGGAATGCTGAGCGCCGCGATAACGAACATGCCCATGAGAACGGGCATGGTCATGACATGAACGAGAGCGGTGATCTTGAGCATGGGTATCCTCACCAAATGCAATATGACGAGGATAAGAATAGTCCTGCCGTGACAACGACATATTGACATCGATCAACGCGATCGCAAAAGCCGATCAGTCGTCGATCATCTCGCGTTGACGCATTGGCATGGCGTCGACGATCCGAAAAATCGCAACCGCCTCGACTGGATCGCGCCACAGCGCCTTGCGGGTGCCGTCCTTGCCGATCAGGATCGATTCATAGCGGTCCTGCGGCACGTCGTAATAGGCGCGAAGGCCGGCGGCCGAAAGATCCGTGGGTGCTGGCCCGTGACGGACATCCACGCGGTCGGTAATCGTCAGCACCACCATGTCCCGGTCCTTCAGTCCATCGCTGCTTTGTTGCAGAATGGACCATTGACGATCGGCCTGGCCGGCATCCGGCGCGAAAATGAGAAGCGGCCGCTTTTCCCACTTCAAAGTGGATAAGGGGCGGCCATGAGCGGGAGAAACCTGCGGTAGCAGATTATCGAACGCGAAAAAGCCGGCGGCGAGAATAAGAGCTGTTCTGATCATGTGTCTGCAACGCGCAGATGCCGCTCCGGTTGCGGGAAGAGACATTCTTCGTCGTCGGACCAAACACTTAACGATTATCGACGCTCGCACTGCCGTTGGTCTTGTCCTATGGCTCGGCAATACGCATATTACGTTCAACAGGTGGGTTTGCGCCCGCTGAACGGTTTTTGCCAGCTAATGAGAGGATCACAATGGCTGACCCTGTCCGCAATTATCAGACCTATCAGACGACCCGGGGCGGTCCGGTCGCCGATGCGTCGATCGATCAGGGCCTGCGCGCCTATATGGTCAAGGTCTACAACCTCATGATGATCGGCCTGGCCCTGACGGGTCTTGCCGCATGGGGTGTGTTTTCGCTGTCCACTACCACCGATCCAGCATTGGCCGTCGGTGAGATCAACGGCGTGATGCTGACTCAGATCGGCGCGCTGATGTATACGAGCGCGCTGCGCTGGGTGCTGATTTTCGCGCCGCTTGCCCTGGTGTTCTTCCTGTCGTTCCGCGTGCACAAAATGAGTGTGCCGGCGGCACAGACCACCTTCTGGATCTATGCCGCATTGGTGGGCGCATCGATCTCGACGATCTTCCTTGTCTATACGCAGGAATCCATCGTCCGGACCTTCTTCATCACGGCCGCTGCCTTCGGCGCGCTGAGCCTTTACGGCTATACGACGAAGAAGGATCTGTCGGGCTGGGGTTCGTTCCTGATCATGGGCGTGATCGGTCTTCTGATCGCGATGGTCGTGAACATCTTCCTGGAATCGTCTGCGCTGCAGTTCGCGATCTCGGCGATCGGCGTTCTGGTTTTCGCTGGCCTGACCGCTTACGACACCCAGAAGATCAAGGAGATGTATTACGAGGGCGACGACGATGTTGTGCATGGCCGCAAGGCCATTATTGGCGCACTGCGTCTCTATCTCGATTTCATCAACCTCTTCATGTTCCTGCTGCAGTTCCTCGGCAATCGCGAGTAACCGGCAGAACCATGGAAATCTGGGGGCGGTCCATCGGGCCGCCCTTTTTCTTGTCGGTCCGCTGACGTAAGGGACTGTCTTTTCTGCGGAGATCCCATGGCCATCACCATTCGGCCCTTCGAACCGGACGATATTGAAGCGATTGCCGCGATTTATGGCGAGCATGTGCGGTCCGGCTTCGGTTCCTACGAACTGGAAGCGCCGACACTGGCTGAGTTGCGAACTCGCTTCGAGCGATTGGTCGCAGAAGATTTCCCCTTCCGTATTGCCTGCGATAGCGATGGCACCCTGGTGGGTTATGCCTATGCCGGCCCCTATCATACGCGGCCCGGCTGGCGCTTCACGCTGGAAGATGCGATCTATATCGCGGCCGATCGCATGGGCGAGGGCATCGGCAATGCCCTTCTTCTCGACCTGATACGCGAGGCGGAGGCCGGCCCGTGGTGGCAGATGGTCGCGGTGATCGGCGATTCGGCGAACAATAAAGCTTCGGTCGCACTCCACGCCCGGCACGGTTTCGCGATGGTCGGCACGCTGAAGGATACGGGCTGGAAGGGCGGACAATGGCGCGATACAGCCATCATGCAGCGTGCGCTTTCACAAGGCGGCGACGCATCCCCGGACTAACGGCTCAAAAAATGGGGGGTTGAAGAAGGCTGCCGGCCCGCCGAACAGGCCTCCAGTATGAAAGGGGGCGTATCACACCGGAGGCTGCTGTTCGCAAGCGGAAACGCTAACGCATCAGCGAATAGACTTTAGCGCCTCGCCTTCGGCCCGTCACCGTCTCAGTCGCATATTCCAAACAAACTTTCGTGAACGGGCGTGATGGCCCGGCCACCCGCAAGACCGACTATTTAGTCGCGAACGATCTTCAATTGCCGGTCGAACACCCGCAGCACCAAAGCCAGGTCACGGCCGCGCTTCAAAACAAGGCCCTCGCCCGTCACCACGCTCCATTCGCCCTGGCGGCGGGCGCGCTTGGGCTCCTTGACGATCTGATAGAGCGGCACTTCGCGCGCGCGGCGGTAAACCGAGAACACGGCCCGGTCCTGCATGAAGTCGATCGCATAATCGCGCCACTCCCCGGCGGCGACCATGAAACTGTAGAGATTGAGGATTCGCTCCAACTCCTGGCGGTGGAAGGTGATCTCCGGCTCCACCGTGCCATGGGTTTCACGGCGGTGCGCCCGCAGATCAACCAGATTGCCCGTCGGTTTGGGCTGATTCATGCGTGAACCTTCTTACTCATGAGTCACAGATTGGCGGGGCGACTCTGCCAACGCAAGGTATAACGGGACCCAAGCTCTAACTGCCGGCACTTTTCTCTCCGAGCAGGCGCTCCGCGCCGATGATCGCACGCGGGCGCCCCAACCCGTCGAAGCGCTGGATCAGCAGAAAGCTGTCACCGCCATGCGCCTCGATGTCGGACCGTGGCAGTTCGATCTTCTCCGCGCCGCCGCGCCAGCGCTGCAGCGTGCGCAGTTCCGCCACCACATTGACCGAAAGCGAACTGCGTCCGGCATTATCGCCACCGGAAATATACCGAACGCGATCGGGCCGGGTCAGAACGAGCAGCACGCGCACATCGCCTGTCATGTCCGATCGCTCCGGCAGGCCGATCATCACGGAATCGGCCATGCGCTCGACCGCAATGGGAATGGTCGTGACATCGCTCTGCGGCAGCGCTTCTTCGACAAGCGATCGCTTGCCGGCAACCATGCTGGCGACGCCGTCGACCACCACCTGGGGCGTGAAAACACCGGTCAGACCGAACGCATCGCGGTAGCCATATTGCCGATGCCCCGCCGATGGCAGGCTCAGGGGATCGGTCCACCCACGCATGTTCCAGTAATCGACATGCCAGGCGATCGCGACCGTGCGCGGCTCCCGGGCCACCCGGTCGAGCAGGCCATCGGCTCGCAGGCAGGCACGACAGGCCTCGGAGGTGAAGAGTTCGAGAACCCGGATTGGCGACTGGCTCTGCGCGGGAAGGCTGCCGAGCAGCAGAACCCACAAGCAGGCGGCAAACCGGCGAAGCGTCCATACGGGATAATTGGCCACGTTCATCGTCCAATTCTGGTCATGCCGGTCGTCGCCGTCAATTGCCGGCCAAGGGCGCAAGCGGCGGCCAGGGCCAGGAACCTAGGATAGATAGACGTAAATCAGGCCCGCCACGATGCCCACGACCAATGGCCATAGCAGCCAGCGTGCGCTTGAGCCCGATGCGGCTGTTTCGCCCTGCGGCGCGACCACGCCGACACCGCCTGCCGGGCTCATGGCCGACATTTCCAGGTCGGCTGGCGGTTCATCCTGTCCGGGATCCGCGCGCGTATCGACCCGGAACGGGCGAACCCGGCCGCCCGACCGACGCACGTCACGGGCAAATCGTCCGTCAGCTCGAAACGTCACGCGTTCGCCTGATTGATAGGCGGTCTCGTCCGATACCAGATCGCTATGTTGAAATCGGTAGGACTGCCCGTCGGGGCCGGCGATCCGGCCACTCCACCAGTAATCGTCGGATGAGCGATAGACGCCTTCGATCCGTTCTTCTTCCTGGTCCCGTGTCGTATCCTGCATGATGGTCCTCCCGTCTGCCGGAAAAGACAAGCCGTTGTAGCGTCGGCTTGTCAATTGCCCTTCCGTTGAGGCAGCCATGCCGCGTTTCCTGTGGAGACAGGCAGGGCAGATGGCCGAGCAGCGCCATTGTCATCCAACTGTTACGCGAAGCGCATAGGGGAGGGACACTGTATACGGTAGGGGATGTCAGTCGCCATGAGCGGGACTTCCAGGAAAATCCGCACACTTTTTCTGTCCGATATTCATCTTGGCGCCAAAGCGTCCAATGCCGCGGCACTGCTCGGTTTTCTGCGCGAGCATCAGGCCGAGAAGATCGTCCTTGTCGGCGATATCGTCGACGGGTGGAAGCTGAAGCGTCATTGGCATTGGCCCCAAAGTCACAACGACGTGGTCCAGAAACTGCTGCGCCAGGCCCGCAAGGGCGTCGAGATGATCTATGTGCCGGGAAATCACGACGAGTTCGCGCGCGATTTCCAAGGGCTGCACTTTGGCGGCATCGAAGTGATCGACCGAACCGTTCACGAAACGGCCGACGGTCGCCGGCTTCTGGTCATCCACGGCGATCAGTTCGACGTGGTCGTCATGAACGCAAGGCTTCTAGCCCATCTGGGCGACTGGGCCTATGTCGCGGCGATCAATCTGAACCGTTTCATCGCCCTGATCCGAAGAGCCTTTGGCCTCCCCTACTGGTCCTTCTCGGCCTGGGCGAAGCTGCGGGTCAAACGCGCCGTCAATTTCATCGGCTCGTTCGAGACGACCCTTGCCGCCGAAGCCAGAAAGGAAGGTCTGGACGGTGTCATTTGCGGCCACATTCACCATGCGGCCATCGAAACGATCGACGGCGACATGACCTATGTGAACACGGGCGACTGGGTGGAAAGCTGCACCGCCATCGTCGAGCATTTCGACGGTCGCCTTGAATTGATCCGCTGGATGGACGTTCTGGCCAAACGGGAAGCGGATGCCCGGCAACCAAGCGTCCAGGCGCTTCCCGCGCCAGATGTACGAAAGACGCAAGCCGCCTGATGGGCCAGACCATTCTGATCGCCACCGATGCGGCGCCGCCGCAGATCAACGGCGTGGTCCGCACCATGGGCATCGTGGCGGATCATCTGGGCACCGCCGGCCATCGGGTCGAGACTATTGGCCCCTCCCGCTTCCGCAGCATCGCCCTGCCCTCCTATCCTGAAATTCCGCTCGCTCTCGCCACGTCGGGCGCGATGGAACGCATGGCGCGCGAGATCGGTCCCGACCACATCCACATCGTGACCGAAGGACCGGTCGGCCGGGCCATGCGGCGCGCCTGTATCCGCAATGGCTGGCGCTATACCAGCGCCTACCACACCCGGTTTCCGGAATATTTGCGGGCGCGCCTGCCCGTGCCGGTGCGGCTCACTCACGCCATTCTAAGGCGTTTCCACAGCAAGGGCGAAGCGACTCTCGTGCCGACCGCCTCCATCGCCGCCGACCTTGAGACGCGCGGCTATGGCAATCTTCAGGTCTGGACGCGCGGCGTCGACCGCGATCTTTTCCATCCCGCGCGCGCCATCCCGCTCGACCTGCCCCGTCCGATTTTCCTGAATGTCGGCCGCGTGGCGACGGAAAAGAATATCGAGGCGTTTCTCAAGCTCGACCTGCCAGGCACCAAGCTGATCGTTGGCGATGGCCCGCAGCGCGCCGAACTGGAGCGTCGCTTTCCCGAAGCCGTGTTTCTGGGCGCCAAGACCGGTATCGATCTCGCCGCTCACTTCGCCGGCGCCGATGTGTTCGTGTTTCCGAGCCGGACCGATACATTCGGGCTCGTCCTTCTGGAAGCGCTGGCAAGCGGTCTGCCGGTCGCGGCCTACCCGGTGCCGGGTCCGGCCGACGTCATGGCCGAAGCCGGCCCGGCCGCCGGACTCTGCGACGACGATCTCGGCAGGGCGGCGCTTGGCGCACTGGAGCTCGGCCGGGTCGATCCGGAAAGCGTGCTGGGATCCTTCAGCTGGCAGGCCTGCGCCGATATCTTCCTTCAGACGCTGGTGCCGGCAGGCGTGAAACCGGAGCCGTCACCTGCGTCTCAGGCAGCGTTCGCCTGAGCCTCTAGCCCGCCAGTTCGCGATATTGAGCGATGATGGCGTCACCCATTTCGACTGTTCCAACCTGTCTTGCGCCTTCGGCCATGATGTCGCCGGTGCGGATGCCACTATCGAGCACGGCGGCGATGGCCCTCTCCAGCCGGTCGGCCTGTTCCACCATTTCGAAGGAATAGCGCAGGCACATGGCGAAAGAGGCGATCATCGCGATCGGATTGGCGGCGCCCTGCCCGGCAATGTCCGGCGCGGAGCCATGCACCGGCTCGTAGAGCGCCTTGCGCTTGCCGGTTTTCGGATCCGGCGCGCCGAGCGAGGCCGAGGGCAGCATGCCGAGCGAACCGGTCAGCATGGCCGCCACATCGCTCAGCATGTCGCCGAAAAGGTTGTCGGTCACGATCACGTCGAACTGCTTGGGCCAGCGGACGAGCTGCATACCGCCGGCATCGGCCAGCATGTGGGTCAGTTCGACATCGGAATAGTTCGCCTTGTGCGTGGCGGTAACGACCTCGTTCCAGAGCACGCCGCTCTTCATCACATTGCGCTTTTCCATGGAGCAGACCTTGTTGCCCCGCGTCCGCGCCAGTTCGAAGGCGACGCCGGCGATCCGCTCGATCTCGAACGTGTCGTAGACCTGGGTGTCGATGCCGCGCTTCTGGCCATTGCCGAGATCGACGATTTCCTTCGGCTCGCCGAAATAGACGCCGCCGGTCAGTTCGCGAACGATCAGAATATCGAGCCCTTCCACCACTTCGGGCCGTAGCGAAGAGGCCGATGCAAGCGCCGGATAGCAGATGGCCGGACGCAGATTGGCGAACAGTTCCATATCCTTGCGCAGACGCAGCAGCCCGGCTTCCGGGCGAACATCATAGGGCACGTCGTCCCATTTCGGCCCGCCGACCGCGCCGAACAGCACCGCATCCGCCGCCATGGCCTTGGCCATATCCTCTTCCGAAATGGCGGCGCCATGGGCATCATAGGCCGAACCGCCGACCAGGCCGCGATCCGTCTCGAATCCGGCGCTCTCCTCCGCATTCAGCACATCGATCAGTTTCTCGACCTCGGCCATCGCCTCCGGGCCGATACCGTCGCCGGGCAGCAGAAGAAGCGTCTTGGTCATGGTCGAAGGTCCTCGCAGTGAATGGCCCGTGGAACAGGCGACGGGAAAAGGGATGCGTCCTGCTAGCGTGCGCGGGCTGTTGCCGCAAGAGATGCGGCGCTCATCCCCGCTTGGCCGTCACCTCGATCTCGACTTTCATTTCCGGCTTCAGCAGTTTCGTGACTTCGACAATCGTTGCCGCAGGGCGAATGGCGGAGAAGACGCGGCCCGTTTCGGCGAACACTGCATCGGCGTCGTTCATATCGGTAACGTAATAGGTGGCGCGTACCACGTCCGCTATCGCAACGCCTGCATCGGTCAACGCTTTGTCGATGGTGGCAAGCGCATTGGCCGCCTGCGCGCCAACGTCATCGGGCATGGTCATCGTTTCGTAATCATAGCCGGTCGTCCCGGCGACGAACACCATGTCGCCGACCGCTACCGCACGGCTGTAGCCGGCCTTTTCTTCGAAAGGCGACCCGCTGGAAATCAAATGCCGGCCGCTCACTGCGCTTGGCCTGTTTTCGGTGCCGGTTCTCCATCGGATGGCGCAAGCGGCCGAAGCGCCTGCTGGCCGGCCTCGGCAACGCCGGGTTTTGCTGTAACATCGTCACCGGTCGGCTCATTTTCGCTCTTCTGGAGCGGCGGAGTGGCCGCCAGAACATCTTCCCCAGCCTTGAAGCGCTCGAAGATTTCCTTGGCGCGAGGTGGCCATTTTTCCAGATCCGGCCAGACCCGGGCAACTTCGCCATTGACCCGCGCGGCAAAGAAGGTGCCCTGATGGACGCCATCGACGACGCCGAGCGCTTGCACCTGATCGCACTGGTTTGGCGCGCATCCCTGAGCAACGTGAACGCCAGGCTCCGGATTGGCCACCCGCTCGCCATTCTCAAGCGCCTGAACGACACCGAAGAGCTGGTCGCCGAGCGTCGTCGAAGCCTGCCCGTAGACCGCGGCGTTCTCCATCAGCTGACGGACCGAAAGTCCGCGGTCGGACAGCTGGTCCCAACCAGACCCCGGAACCGGCGCGAAGGCCAGATCGGCGGCAATGGCGAAGCCGCCTTTCGCCGTCCATCGCACCATGGGATTGATCTGGCCGGGCGCGATCTCATCGGAGAAGAAATAGAGCGCATCGCGAGTAACGGCCGGCTCGTCCGTCCCGCAGATGAAGGGCGGTGTGCCGCCGCGAACGGTGCCGCCGGGATCGCGCCAGACGATGACAAGGAAGCCGTTACAGGGCGCCGACGATTCCGCATTGGCACCCATGGCGTAGAGCGCCACTGGCGCACCGCCTACGTTGAATTGGCGAAGAAGCTGGGCAGACAGATCGCGCGCGATCTCGCCCTCATTGAAGAAGACGGCCTTCTCGCCATCCACCGCCCGAACCGAGAGCGTTCCGCCGGCAAAGGAAACGGCGCTGACCGGCTCGCCGGGCAGATCGAGCGTCACCGGTTTCTCTTCTGTCGAATTGCCCACAGCGGAAGGCGCAGAAGACGGCTCCTGCGCAAAGGCCGGCACGGCGGTTGCCACCAGTCCGGCCGCCAATAGCAACAATCGCGTCAGGCACGACATGTGACACTCCGATGACGGTCTCCCGCCCCTTCATTATCGCCAAAGCCGCAGCCGCGCCAATCACATGAAGTTTTGCGCGGAACTGATCTGTGGACGGTCATGCCGGTGGCATGAAACGTCTCCTGCCCTTCAACGCCACCGCTTCGAAGGACGTCAGGTCCAGGGGCGGTCCTCGGCCAGCCTGTTCTCGAACGTGCTGATTGCCGCTTCCTTCTGCAGGGTCTCTCCAATATCGTCGAGACCGTTCAGGAGGCGATGCTTGCGGTCGGGATCCATCTCGAACGCGATGGCGCCGCCATCAGGCCCCCGAATTTCCTGCGCTTCCAGATCGACCGTCAAAGTGGCATTGGCGCCGCGTTCGGCGTCGTCCATCAGCTTCTCCAGATCGTCTTCCGACACGACGATCGGCAGGATGCCGTTCTTGAAGCAATTATTGTAGAAAATATCGGCGAACTCGGTGGAGATGACGCAGCGAATGCCGAAATCGAGCAGCGCCCAGGGCGCATGTTCACGTGACGAGCCACAGCCGAAATTGTTGCCGGCGACCAGGATCTGGGCATTCCGATAGGCCGGCTTGTTCAGCACGAAGTCCGGGTTTTCCGTACCGTCCTCGCCGAAGCGCATCTCTGCGAAAAGCCCGCGCCCAAGTCCGGTGCGCTTGATGGTCTTCAGATAGTCTTTCGGAATGATCATGTCGGTATCGACATTGACCACGGGAAGGGGTGCGGCAACGCCGGTCAGCGTGGTGAACTTATCCATATGGTGTCGGCCTTCTCCAGTTCTGGCACCGCCTTAGCAAAGCGTGGGCCAGCCGAAAAGACCAAATGGTCTGCCACGACCTTGCAAGGATCGTCCGGCGATAGGAATACTGGCCCAATGCAAGCTGATTCGTCCGATGCCGAACCGTCACTGAGCGCCACCCTTTTCGTGCCCGCCACCAATGAGCGCGCACTGGAGAAGCTTGCCACCCTGTCGCCCGATGCCGTCATCTACGACCTCGAAGATGCTGTTGCGCCGGATCGAAAGGGCGAGGCGCGCGAAAGGCTCCGGGATCATTTCAGGGTCCACAGGACCGCCCCCTTTCACCGCGTCGTCAGAATCAATCCGCTCCGGGGACCCCACGGAACCGAAGACATGCTGGCCGCCGTGGCGTGCCTGCCGGACGCCATTCTGCTGCCGAAGGTCGAGCAGCCCTCCGATATTCTGACCCTTGCCGAGGCGCTCTCCTCCATCAGCAATGCCGCCGCTTTTCGCATATGGGCCATGATCGAGACGCCGCGCGGCATGATGAACCTGTCCGCCGTCGCCGAACTGGGCCGTGCGCCGGCAGCGCGCCTTTCCGCCCTTGTCGCCGGCACGAACGACCTGGTGGCAATGAGCGGCATGGCGCCCGGTCCGGATCGGGCCAATATCATCCCTTTTCTGGCGCAGATGGTGATGGCCGCGCGCGCCGGCGGCCTTTCCGTTCTCGACGGCGTTTTCAACGATATTGCCAACGGGGACGGTCTGTCGTCGGAATGCGGCCAGGCCGCCGCGCTGGGTTTCGACGGCAAGACGCTGATCCATCCGGCGCAGATCGAAGCGGCCAGAGCGGCTTTTACACCGTCAGGGCAAGAACAGGATCGGGCAAGGCAGATCGTCGATGCCTTTGCCGATCCCGTCAATTCGGGCAAGGCGGTCATCAAGGTGGACGGACAGATGGTGGAACATCTTCATCGCGACGCTGCGCTCCGACTTCTCCGCCGCGCATACCGGCGCGAATCAGCCAGCCAAGGGGATAAATGATGCAGCTCTATCGCGTTCTGACGGGTCCGGACGATTCCAGCTTCTGCCATCGCGTCAGCGAAGCCCTTTCCAAAGGTTGGCAATTATACGGCGATCCCTCTTACGCCCACGATCCGGTCGCCGGAACGATGCGGGTCGCCCAGGCTGTCGTCAAAACGGTCCAGGGCGCGAAATATTCCTCCGATATGAAGCTCGGAGAACAGTAAGGGTGCATGTTCAGTACCGGCCCTGTTTCAGGCCGGCGTAACAATCATTCGAGTGCAACCCCGCTTGAACCCATGTGAAGGCGATGCCAAAAAAGACATTCGCGTCGGCCCCGGTGGCCGACTTCTACGAAACGACGAGCGCCGCCATCGCGGCGACGCTGACAAGTTATGACCTGCTCAAAGTCATGAAAACGATTGTCGCCTTCTTCCGCTGGCGACACTTTATCGTTCTGCACCTGCCCGAAACCAGCGAGGAATCGCTTTCCGAACTGACCCTGCTCACCAATTGGGAGCCGGAACTGAGTCGCGCTTACGACACCCACATGCTTGCGAAAGGCAGTCCGATCTTCAGCCGGCTGCGCAAGACGACACTGCCCCTTGCCTACAACATGGATCTGGTCAAGGCGAAGCGTTGCCGGCGCGACAGCGACGTCGCGGTGCAACTGTTTCAGAAATTCGATCACCTTAATGGCGTCTATATACCAACCGTCACGCCGGAAGGTCATCGGGGCGCGATCGGATATGGCGGTCGGCGCGAAGAAATGGCTGCCGACGAAAGCGCTGGGCTCACCTATCTCAGCGCCCGGTTCTTCGAGCGGATCACGGAACTGAACAAAGGCACGCAAACCATGCCCGGCGGCCCGTACCTGTCGGATAAGGAACTGGACTGCATACGCCTGACGGCCGCCGGCAAGACATCCGCCGAAGCGGCGGCGCTTCTGGGCACCACGGCCAATACGGTGAACCACCATCTGGCCTCGGCATCGGACAAGTTGCAAACGCAGAACAAGACGCACACCGTGGCCAAATCCATCCGCCTCGGGCTGATCGACTGATTCGCTATCTCGTCGAAAGATTAAGCGCCTAATCGGCACTCGCTTCGATGCGCATCATATCGTCATCGGAAAGGCCGAAATGATGGCCGATTTCGTGAATGAGGACATGGGTGATGATGTCGCCCAGCGTTTCCTCATTCTCGGCCCAGTAATCGAGAATCGCGCGGCGATAGAGGGTGACGCGGTTCGGTCCCTCGCCGGTCTGCGGGTTCCAGCGCTCGGCGATGCCGCGCCCTTCGAACAGGCCCAGCAGGTCGAAAGGCGTTTCCATCGCCAGATGGTCCATGATCTCTTCCTGCGGGAATTCCGCAACGGAAATCAGAACCTGTCCGGACAATTCGCGAAAAGGAAGGGGAAGATGCGCATAGGCCTGCTGCGCCAAGAGCTCCAGCTCTTCCAGCGAAGGCGAATGTCTGCCGGCCCAGTCCCCTGTTCGGTCGATGCGTGCCATGTCCGCCAGCCTATAGGCAATCCGGTCGGGCGAGGAAAGAGCGTTCGGCAGGCCCAGTCATCCAATCTGCTCCGAAGGTAGAGAAAGGATATGCCGCCGTTCAGTCATCCGACCGACCGGAAGGCGTCCGATTGTCCCTCAGCGCTGCGCCCGCCTTGTCGGCCGGCACGACCGGTTCGTCGGCCAGCATCCGCGCTTCCGATGGCAGCAGGATGGCGACGCCACCACGCACCGGATAGGCCAGCTTCGCTGCCATGGAGATCAGTTCGCCGGCCTTTTCGTCGTAGCGCAGTGACGTTTTCGTCAGCGGACAGACCAGGATATCGAGCATCCGGCGATCGGGCTTTTCCGGCTGTCGCGGTTGGCGATCGGGATCGTTCATCGCTTTTCCCTTGCTGGTCGCTTCCGTTCGAGGCGTCGGATATCGGGCCTATTGCAGGCTATTGCCACCCTGACCGTCAGGTACCCTGGCCAGCAGCAGTTCGGTTATGGCGATGAGCGTCTGGGCGCGGGTCTTCAGATCCGGCGCTTCCAGAAGCGCCTGCTTCTCCGCCGGCCCGTAAGGCGACATCATGGACAGCACATTGACGAGCGTTTGCGTGCTGGCCTGCTCGACGCTCGGCCAGTCCACTTCCATATCGTTGGCGTCGACGAAATCGCGAAATGCGCCGATCAGCGCTTCGCGATCCACCGCGCTGCGATCGTCATCCTTCAGATCGGCAGCAAAAGGCGTGATGATCGCACGCCGATAGGGACGGCTCGGTTTTTCCAACTCCTCGCCGAGCCGGAACCGGCAGACCCCGTTCAAGGTGATGAGGTAACGGCCGTCGCCGCTTTCAGCAAAGGAGATGATCCGCCCAAGACAACCGACCGGCGCGAGCATCGGCTCGTCATCGGCGCGTCGGCTCCCATCCAGGGAGGGCTGAATCATGCCGATCAGCCGCTCGCCAGCCATCGCCGCTTCGACCATTTCCAGATAGCGCGGTTCGAAAATATTGAGCGGCATCCGTCCGCCCGGCAGAAGAAGTGCGCCGGAAAGCGGAAAGATCGGAACCGATTCAGGCAGTTCGTCCGCGCTGCGATAATTCCGATTGCCGGCCTGCATATTATCGCTGCTCCATGCCACCGGGCCGAAAATGCGGCCCAAAGCAGCATGTGGCGCAGGCCGCCATCTTCTCAAGCATGAACCGAACGGCGATCAGGCGAACAGCATGGAGGAGAGCTTGCGGCGCGCCTGCGCCACAACCGGTTCCTTCGGCCCCCAGGCTTCGAAAAACGACAGAAGCTTCGCGCGCGCTTCGCCGTCGCGCCAGTCGCGGTCGCGGCGAATAATGTCCAGAAGATGATCCGCCGCCGCCTGCTTGTCGCCGCGGGCATTTTCGATGGCCGCCATATCGTAGCGGGCCTGATGGTCGTTCGGATCCTTCTCTAGCCGCGCGGCCAGCGAAGCCGGATCGCCAAGAGCTGCGACCTCCTCCTCCAGCGCAATGCGCTTGCGAAGCATGGCGAGCCCTTCCAGATCGCTATCGGCCGGAAGTTCGGCGATCATGGCGCTCGCTTCATCCTTCTGCCCGACATCCCAAAGCAGACCCGCCAACGCCACCAGCGCCTCGCCATGATCCGGTTTGCGCTGCAATATGGCGGAATAGACCTGCATGGCCCGTTCGGTCCCGCCGCTCATTTCAGCCTCGCGCGCCATATCCATGGCCTGCGCGATAGGATCGACCGGCGCGCCATCGGCCTTTGGAAGCTTGGCGATGAAGGCCTTGATTTCACTTTCCGGCAGCGCGCCCATGAAGGCGTCCACGGGCCGACCGCCGACGAAAGCGAACACCGCCGGGATCGACTGGACCCCGAGCTGGCCGGCTACGGCGGGATGCTCGTCAATATTCATTTTGACCAGTCGAAGCGCACCTTTGGCTTCGCGCACGACCTTTTCAAGCACCGGACCGAGCTGCCGGCAGGGACCGCACCACGGCGCCCAGAAATCGACCAGAACGGGAACCTGCCTGGACGGCTCGATGACGTCTTGCGCAAAGCTCGCCGTCGTTGTGTCGGCGATGAGATCGCCCGCTGCCTCATTCGATTCTGCGCCGGCCCCCGAAAGGTCCAGAAATCCTTCGCTCGCACTCATGATCAAACTCCCGCGGCCTTCGATGAATCGTTCCCTTATAGAGGGTTGGTGCCATCGACATTCAAGATCAGAGGATCGTGGCCGCATGCTCGCATGAAGCTCAGCAGATCGGCTGGCCGAAGGCTCGTTGTCGCCTCATTGGTCAGCGGGTGACAATGTACCAGATCGGAGGCGAGAAGTGCTTCCTCGACGACGAACCGGACCGCATCGGCTTTCGCATTCAACGCCGCCAGCGCCGTGACCGAACCGGGACTGACGCCCAGAAGCGCTTCCATCTTTTCGGCCGACCCGAAGGACAGACGGCCCTGCGCGCCGATATGGCGGTGAAGCCCTTTCAGATCGAGTTCGGCATCGTCGCGTACGGTGACCAGGAAATAGCGGCTCTTCTTGTCTTTAAGGAAGAGATTTTTCGTATGACCACTCGCTTCGCCGCGATCTTTGCGGCTTTCCTCGACCGTGAAATGAGGCCGGTGCCAATGCGTCTTCTCGGCGATCCCGAGTGCTGCCAGCCGCTGAAGAAGCGGCTCGGCCAGCTGGCGCGCCTCCGCCGATGGTTCGATAGCCGTCATATCCGTCCGTCTTCCAATAGTTCGTTCGCGGCTTTCGGGATCGCCCAGCCATGGACCCACGTCAAGCCGGCGGAGGCGGTGGGCCGTCATTCGACACCGGAAGGCGCCATTGGTGATTTTTCCTGTTGCAATCGTCGGTCGGTTCGGCGATATAGCGCGCGTTCACGCCAGTCGAGATTGGCGCGCGACATGACGAGCGGGTGTAGCTCAGGGGTAGAGCACAACCTTGCCAAGGTTGGGGTCGTGGGTTCGAATCCCATCGCCCGCTCCATTTCGCCGAACATGCTGAAAGCCGCGGATCGCCGCGGCTTTTGTCGTTTTGGATCGGGCAAGCCAAAAAAGGGCGGAGACACGCTCCACCCTTCTCGCTTCTTACATTTCGCGTGCCGCTTTCGCGTCAGTCCGTCACTGCGCCTTCATTGTCCTTCGGCATCCGCATGCGCTTGCGGATCACACCGCCGACAAGGATCGGCAGCACGAACCCGGCAATGGCGATGGCCCAAAGCGTGATCGCCAGCGGCGATCCGACCAGCGTCCAGTAATCGCCATTGGAAATGTTCACCGCGCGGCGGAAATTCACCTCCATCTCATTGCCGAGCAGCGTGCCGAGAATCACCGGCACGAGCGGAACGTCGAGCTTTCGCAGCACCCAGCCCATGACGCCGAACCCGACCATGACCAAGAGATCGAAGCTCGATCCCGAAATGCCGTAAATGCCGACGAAGGAGACCATCGCGACGATGGGCATGAGAATGCGCGGCGGCACCATCAGCACCCGCGTGAAGAGGCCGACCATCGGAATGTTCATGGCGAGCAGCATGATGTTGCCGATGAAGAGCGCGGCGATCAGGCCCCAGACGACATCCGGGTTCTGCGAGAACAGGAGCGGGCCGGGCGTGATATTGAGCGCCAGCAGCACGGCAAGCAGCACGGCCGTGGTGCCCGATCCCGGCACGCCGAGCGCCAGCATCGGCACGAGCGCACCGCCGGCGGCGGCATTGTTGCCGGCTTCCGGCGCGGCGACGCCCCGCGGATCGCCTTTGCCGAACGTACCTTTCCGGTCGACCAGCCTTTTTTCCATGGAATAGGAGATGAACGAGCCGAGCGAAGCCCCCGCTCCCGGCAGAACGCCGGCGAGGAAGCCCAGCCCGGTCGTCCGCAGCATGGTCGGCGTGCAATAGCGGATCAGTTTCCAGGACGGAATGATCTTGCCGATCTTCATGCGCGGCTTATCGGAAATGTCGCGATCGGTCCCGCGATGTTCGAGGAAGATGAAAACCTCAGACAATGCGAACAGGCCGACAATGGCGACGAGAAAGTCGATACCGTCATAAAGATGCACTTCGCCGAAGGTGAAGCGCGGCACACCGGTCTGCGTATCGACGCCGATCATCGCAAGACCGAGGCCGAGCGCCGCGGCAAAGGCCGATTTTGCCTGATTGGTGGAGGAAATGCCGCCAAGGGTCGCGAAGGCGAGCGCAAAGAGAGCGAAATACTCCGCTGGACCAAAGAGAAGCGCGACCTTCACGAGCTGGGGGGCAAGGAAGACCAGGCCCCATGTTGCGAAAAACGCTCCGACGAAGGAGGCGACGCCCGACAGCGCGAGCGCTTCGCCCGCGCGGCCCTGCTGCGCCATCGGATAGCCATCGAGGCAGGTCATCATGGCCGGCTCGTCGCCGGGAATGTTCAGCAGGATCGACGAGATCCGCCCCCCATACATCGCCCCGTAATAGACCGAGGTCAGCAAAATAAGCGAGGGCGTGGCGCCAAGGCCCAGCGTGAAGGCGAGCGGAATGAGGATCGCAACACCGTTCGAGGGACCGAGACCCGGCAGCGCGCCCATAATGGTGCCGAGAAAGCATCCGAGGAGCGCCAGGCCGATATTCTGCCAGGTCAACGCGACTGCGAAACCGTCCGCGAGCGAAGAAAGAAGTTCCATCGTCTGTCCCCTCTAGAAACCGAACGGGCCGCGGGCCAGCGACAGGCCGAGCACCAGGCGGAAGATGACGTAGATGCCGACGGAAGTACCGACGCCGATGATCAGGCTTTCGATGAGCCCGGAGCCGAGCCGCCAGGTGAGATAGGCGGCGGCGATGGCGGTCGAGATGAGAAAACCGGCGACCGGCAGAAGCTCGGCATAGGCGGCGAGGACCAAAGCGGCGAGGCCGATCTCGGCCAGCCGTCCGGCGCGCGGCCAATGCGGCTCTGGATCGGGCTTGAGCAGGAAATATACCGATGACAGCCCCATCATCGCGGCGATGATGAAAGGAAACATTTTGGGGCCGACCGTGTCGGTCAGGAAGCTTTCCTGAATGATGGCCGCCTGCCAGCCATAGAAGAGAGCGAGAATCAGGCCGATCCCGCCAAAAATCCGGTCACTCATCCGATCCTCCCGATCGAGCGATGATAGATGCGGACCTCCGCAAAGCATTGCGAAGGTCCGCTTTCTGATCGATCGGCTTACTGCAGAATGCCGATCTCCTTGGACAGATCCGTGATCTCCTGCACCGAATCCGACACGAAGGACTGGAACGCCTCGCCCTGCAGATCGAGCGGCGCCAGACCGTTGGCTTCCATGATCGCCTTCCATTCGTCGGAGGCGTAGAGCGTGCCGATAGCCTTGACCCAATAATCATAGGCGTCATCGCTCATCCCACCCGGCGCGTAGAAGCCGCGCCAATTGGCGCCGATCGCGTCGATCCCCTGCTCCTTGGCGGTCTGGAACTCTGAAAATTCGCCCTCCAGACGCTCCGGCGCCAGAACGGCGATCACTTTGATGTCGCCGGAATCGACGAAACCCTTGGCTTCTGACAGATCGCCCGTGAAGGCCTGGAGCGAACCGGCCAGCAGCTGCGTCACCGCTTCGCCGCCACCCGCAAAGGCGATGTATTTGACCTGGCGGACATCTTCGATGCCGGCCTTCTGCGCTGCGATCAGAACCTTCAGATGGTCCCAGCCGCCAACGGCCGAACCGCCACCGATGGAAATCGCGCTCGGATCGGCCTTGATCTGATCCATCAACGCCGGCAGCGTGTCGATTTCACTGTCGGCCGCGACGGCAATGACGCCGTAATCGGCGCCGATGGCCCCAAGCCAGCGCACCTGATCCATCGTGTTGCCGGGATAGGCGTTCTGCGCAAGACGGGTCGCGGTGGCCGACGATGCCGCGACGATCAGATCATTGTCGTCATTGCGTTTGTTGACGACTTCGGCGAAAGCCACGCCGCCGCCGCCACCCGACAGGTTCACCACCTGCATGGTGGACGGAATAATGTCGAGATCCTGGAGAGATTTGCCGACTTGTCGGCAGGTGAAGTCCCAGCCGCCGCCAGGATTGGCCGGCGCGATGCATTCAGGATTTTCTGGCGTAAAATCCTGGGCCGAAGCGGCCATGGGCGTGAGTAGAAGGGCAGCGGCAGCCAGAAGGCCGCGCCCCGTGATCGAAAAGCGCATGATTTCTCCTCCAAACAAGTCCGGATAGCTGTTTTCACAGCCCGGATGAGGAAGGCTATCACCGCACCCTGTCATCAACCTGTCATGATGGGCCGCTTCGCACTTTCGCCCGTTTGGCGGTCGACATAATGTCTGCGGCAGGGAGGAGTGACGAAAGCGCATGCGCGTTCTGATCGTGGAAGATGCGGCGGATGTCGCCGAAGCTGTGGCCGCCAGCCTCGGGCGCGCCGGTTTTGCCTGTGATATTGCAGCCAACCTCAACGAGGCGGCGGGCTTCATCGCAATTCAGACCTTCGACGCGCTGGTGCTCGATATCAATCTGCCTGACGGTGACGGGCGCGACTTCCTGCGGCGGCTGCGCCGCGACGGCAACCTGACACCCGTGCTCATGCTGACGGCCCGCTTTGAGGTCGCGGCCCGCGTGGATGCGCTGAATGAGGGCGCCGACGATTATCTGGTCAAACCGTTCGATCTGCGCGAGTTGGAAGCCCGCATCAGGGTTCTGACACGGCGTCATCACGGCATGGCTGAAAGCCAGATCACTCTTGGCCGCTTGACCATCGACACGGCAGGCCAGACGGTCCATTGCGATGGCGCGCTGGTACCCATGACACGCCGGGAGACCGCGCTCCTCAACCTGCTTGTCGCGCATCGCGGGCAGATCATGTCCAAGGAGCGGCTCTTCGAGGGGCTTTTCTCCTTCGACAGCGCCGATGTCGGCCTTAACACCGTGGAGCTTTACATCGCCCGCCTGCGCAAGAGGCTGGCCGGAGCGGGTATCGCCATCGAGACCCATCGCGGCCTGGGCTACCGGCTGGATCTCGCTGATGGCTAGACTGTTCCGTCAGTCCCGAACCCTGTCGCTGAAGAGCCGTGTCGCACTGGCAATGGCGACGGTTCTGCTCGTCGGCGGGGCCGTGGTGCTGGTGGCGGCGCTGGCTTATGGCCGGCAGGCCGCCCGCGAAGCCTATGACCGACTTCTCGTCGGCGCGGCCACCGACATCGCCGAGTCGATCACCATTCAGGGCAGCGCGGCTCTGGTGGACGTGCCCGTATCGGCCTTCGAACTGCTGGCACTCGCGCCTGACGACCGCATCGTCTATCGCGTGCTCGGCCCCGATGGCGAGACGCTCACCGGATACGACACCGCGCCCCGACCGGAGAAAGCCGGCGCGATCAGCTTCTACGACAGCGAATTCAGCGGCGAAGCCGCGCGCTATGTCAGCCTGACGCGCCGCTTCGCCGAGCGCAGCTTTTCCGGCTCCGTGCAAGTGATCGTCGGCCAGACGGTGCAGGCCCGCCGCCAGCTTGCCCGCGACATCGCCCAGAATGTGCTGCTTGTCCTCGGCGCCGCCGGTGCGGCGATGGCGCTTTTCGCCTGGCTCGTCATGCAGTCGGCGCTTCGTCCCCTCCCCCGCATAGGCGAGGCGCTGAGACGGCGCGACCCGACCGATCTGACACCCATCGATCAGCCGGCCCCGGCGGAGATCGCGGCCCTGATCCAGTCCCTGAACGGCTTCATGACGCGCCTCGACCGACAGATGACCTCCAATCGCCATTTGATCGGCGATGCGGCCCATCAGCTTCGCACACCCGTCGCGGCGATCCGCGCACATGCCCAGCTCGCTGCCGAGGAGCCGGACTTCGAGCGGCGTGCGAAAATGGTCCAGCGCATTCACGAACGGGCCGTTGATCTCAGTCATCTCCTCGACCAGATGCTGAACCACGCGATGATCATACACCGGGCCGACACCGCGCCGCGCGATCCCGTCGATCTGCGCGATGTCGCCGTGGAAGCCTTCGAAGCGAACGAGCCGAACGTTCTGGCGTCACCCAATGCGGTGTCGCTCGTGCTGCCGGATGAGCCGGTAGCGATTCGCGGCGATATGCTCTCTCTGGCCGAAGCGGCCAAGAACCTGCTCGCCAACGCCCTGTCGCATGGCCGGCCGCCGGTTCGCATTGGAATACGCAATAGCGGCCAGGCCGAACTCTGGGTGCGTGATTGCGGCGAAGGCCCGCCTGCGTCGATCCGAATCGATCCCGCCGTTCGGTTTGCCGGCGACCGCGCCGGCGGAGGCAGCGGTCTCGGACTGGCGATCGCGCACGCCGTGGCGGACAGCCATGGCGGAGCGATCCGCATGACGACAGATGACGAGGGTTTCGAGATCGCCATGACCCTGCCGAAGGATACGCCATGATCGGTCTGCTGTTCGTGATCTTCGCAGCACTCGCTCCAACAGTAGCCGCAGCGCAGGAACTGACGGGTTCGTTCGGCCTGCCCAGTGCGGACCGGACGCTGACAATCCGTTCCACCACCGATCTGGCGGTCATGGCGCCGGTCATCGCCAGCTATCTGACCGGCAGGCCGGATTTGCGGATCGATTACGAGCAATGGGGGTCGAACGATCTCTACGAATTGACGGCGTTGGACTGTCGGAACGAAGAGGCCGGCGCGGACATCGTGGTCAGCTCCGCCGTTCACCAGATGGTTCGTCTCGTCAATGATGGCTGCGCGGCGACGCACCGGTCGGATTTTACCGCCGCGCTACCGGCGCAACTGCGATGGCGCGACGAATTGTGGGGCATTTCGCGCGAACCGGCCGTCATCGTCTATAATCGCGAGCGCGTGCCGGCCAGTGAAGTGCCGCGCTCCCGCTTCGATCTGCTCGATCTCCTGCGGCCGGAAGACAGCCCCTATCGCGGCCGGGTGGCCACATACGACATTGAAACCTCCGGGCTCGGCTATCTGCTGGCCTTCGCCGACTCGCTGGAGGCTTCCACCTTTGGCGGGCTGATGGAATCCTTCGGGCGCAGCGGCGCGGTGGCCACCTGCTGCTCGGCGGAAATCATCGATGCGGTCATCGAAGGCCGATACCTTCTGGCCTATAATGTCCTCGGCTCTTACGCTCTGGCCCGCGCCGAAGGAGAAGCCCGTCTCGGGATCGTCGCTCCGGCGGACTATACGCTGATCCTGTCGCGTGGCGCGATGATCCCGAATAACGGACCCGCTCGGCGGGAAGCTGCGGCTTATCTGGATTATCTCCTGTCGCCAGCGGGCCGCAAGGCGCTGGAAGACGCTCTTCTTCTCGTTCGCCTCGATGGAGAGGAAGGCGCGTTGTTGGAATCGCCGCCCGATGCCCAGACCATCCAGCGGCCCATCGCCTTGACCCCGGCGCTGCTTGTTGCGCTCGACAAGCACAAGCGCGGCCTGTTCCGCCAACGCTGGCGGGCCGCCTTTCCCGTCACCCCCTGAACGCCTTGGCGCAACGGAAGCGTGGATGTTCGCGAACCCGGTCGTCGCCATCGCATATGGGGCTCCCGATTCCTTGATACCCATGCTAGGCCACCGCCATGGCAATGAGAAAAGCGCATGAGGTGGATAGCTGGATCGCACGCCCGGACCCGCGTATCCGGACAGTGCTGATCTATGGCCCCGATCGCGGCCTCGTTTCCGAACGGGCCAAGGCGTTCGCTCGGCAGACCGGGCTAGATCCGAACGATCCCTTCGCCGTCATCCGCCTCGAAGGGCCCGAAGTCGAGGCCGATCCGGCCCGCCTGGCGGACGAAGCGCGAACCGTTTCCATGTTTGGCGGCGAGCGGCTGATCTGGTTGCGCAATGCGGGTGCGTCGAAGGCCTTTCTGACGGTGGTTTCCGATCTTCTGACCGCCCCACCCGCCGATGCCCGCATTCTGATCGAGGCCGGCGATCTGAAACGCGCCGCCGGTAACCTGCGCGGCCTGTGCGAAAAGGCCGAGTCGGCCATCGCCCTGCCCTGCTATGCCGACAAGGCGCGCGACCTGGAGAAGCTGATTCAGGACGTCCTCGGCGGTGCGGGCCTGACGCTGCGGGCCGAAGCGCGAAGCCTTCTGACAAACGCGCTCGGCGGCGATCGCCTCGCATCGCGCGGCGAGCTCGAGAAACTGGCGCTCTACGCCGAAGGCCAGGCGGAAATCACCGTCGACGACGTGATCGCCAGCATCGGCGATGTCGCCGCGCTTTCGGCCGATACGCTGGTCGATGCGGCTCTGACCGGCAATCTGACGACCCTGGATCGCGAACTCGGCCGTCTGGTTCAGGCGGGCACCGATGCCAACGCGATCCTTGCCACGCTGATCCGCGCCATCGGGCAATTGCACGAACTGCGGCTGGCGATGGAAAAGCGCAATTTATCGGCCAGCGCAGCGGTACAGCAGGCCCGCCCCCCAGTTTTCTTCACGCGAAAGCAGGCTGTGACGGACGCGCTCTCGGCTTGGTCGAGCGACCGTATCGCAGCGGCCGAGGACCGAATCCACGAAACGGTTCTGACAATCCGGAAAACGGGACGGCTGGAGATTCAGACGCTGCGTCACACACTTCTGGCGCTGGCTATCGAAGCGCGGCGGCGGCACCGCGCCGCCTGAGATCAGGCCCGATGCAACTTCCTATTCACTAAACAGCCGGCTGAGTAACTGGTCGAGTTCATCCTGGCTGCGATATTTCAGCCGTACCTCGCCACCCTTTTTCGATGGGGTGATACGGGTCTTCAGACCAAGGCTTTGCGCCAATCGCTGCTCGAGTGCTGCCACGGCATCGTCCTTTTCGAGCCGCTCCTTACGCGGCTTGACGCCTTCTTCCGCCTCGCCCTGGGCGATTGCTTCGGCTTGGCGAACGGTCAGACCCTGATCGACGATCCGTTTCGCCAGGGCTTCCGGCTCCGCAGCGGTGATCAACGTCCGCGCATGACCGGCGGAGAGACGGCCATCGCTCAGCATGGCCTGTACGCTCTCCGGCAGGCGCAGGAGGCGCAGTGTGTTGGCGACATGGCTGCGGCTTTTGCCGATCACGCCTGCAAGATCGTTCTGCGAGTAGCCATGCTCCGCGATCAGAGCCTGATAGCCATGCCCTTCTTCGATCGGATCGAGATCGGCCCGCTGCACATTTTCGATGATCGCAAGTTCCAGTGCGGTTCGGTCGTCGACGTCCCGAAGCAGATACGGCACCTCCGTCAGACCCGCCATCTTGCTAGCGCGCCAGCGGCGCTCGCCGGCGATCAGCTCGAACCGGTCGGAATTTCCACGTTGGCGACGAACGACGACAGGCTGAACAAGACCGTGCGCGCGGATCGATTGCGCAAGGTCGGCAATCTCATCTTCGTTGAAATGACGGCGCGGATTGCGACTGTTCGGAACGATGCGATCGATGGCCATTCGTCCATCGGCAGGTGGCGCGGCCACGGGCGCGGGCGTCTCATTCGCCGGCGGGTCGATCTCGCCGATCAACGCGGCCAGACCACGGCCGAGCCGCTTTCTCGGAGCATCATCATTCATCATCGACATCTCCTATGCTGCCTGCAGCTGGCGTTCGCGGCGGATCACCTCGGACGCCAGTTGAAGATAGGCCTGGCTGCCCGTGCATTTCAGATCGTAGAGAATGGCCGGCTTGCCATGCGATGGCGCCTCGGAAACCCGGACATTTCGCGGAATAACGGTATTGTAGACCTTCTCGCCCATATGTTCCCGGACATCTTCAACCACCTGATTGGACAAATTGTTGCGCCGGTCGAACATCGTCAGAACAATGCCCTGAATACTCAGGCTCGGATTAATCGTCTGGCGAACCTGCTCCACGGTTCGCAGAAGCTGGCTCAGGCCTTCTAAGGCGAAGAACTCACACTGCAGCGGAACGAGGACGGAATCCGCCGCGGCCATGGCGTTGAGCGTCAGCAGGTTGAGCGAGGGCGGACAGTCGACCAGAACATAATCGTAGTTGACCCCGGTGATCCGCGCCGCGCGCAAAGCATGCTTCAGCTTCATCGCGCGGTCCTTGTCGCCGGAAATTTCCATCTCGACACCAAGCAGATCCATGGTCGAAGCGACGACATGGAGGCCCGGCACGGCTGTCGGTATGGCCGCTTCCGCTATGCCATGGTTACCGAGCAGCACATCATAAGCGCTGATCAGCCGCTCCTCGCGTTCGATGCCGAGCCCGGTACTGGCGTTGCCCTGCGGATCGACATCGACAAGCAGGACGCGTTGCCCGGTTGCAGCCAAGGCGGTGCCGAGATTGATGGCCGTCGTTGTCTTGCCGACCCCGCCCTTTTGATTGGCGATCGTAATGATGCGCATGCTTGCCTCCGCATCGGACGTCAAATTGTTCAGTTTTGGTTAAATCACAAACGAACGGGATTTTGAATCCGCAGAATGACGCTTTCTTGATCAATGAGGCTCTGATGCACAGTCATTTCGAAAGAATAGCGGCTTTTGGCGTCAGCAATCTCCCCTTCATGGCTGCGCCCCTTGTGAAAGAGACCGACTGCGCCGTTCGAAAGCCAAGGCTCAGCAAGCGACAGAAGATCGGTAAGCGGAGCCAGAGCGCGAGCCGTGACGTAGTCGACCTTCGTCACCTGCTCTGACGCCACCTCGATCCGCACGGGATGAACGCTCGCGGCGGCGCGACACTGCGCCACGCAACTAAGGAGAAATGCCGTCTTTTTGCGATTGCTCTCGACCAGATGGATGTGAGCGCCGTCTTGCTCCGCGAGCGCGATCCCGAGTGGAATGCCCGGCAGGCCGCCTCCGGATCCAAGGTCGATCCATTGCCTTCCCGCCTTCGCCAAATGGAGCAACTGAAGACTGTCTTCGATATGTCGAGCGCGAAAATCACTCAACGTCGCGGACGATGCCAGATTGATTCGCGCATTCCAGGTCCGGAACAAAGTTTCATACTGCGTCAGATACGCTTCTGTTTCACGTGAAACAGCCATCAAGCCGCACGCTTCTTGCCGTGGCGGCGAGTAAAAGCAATGAGAAGGCCGAGCGCGGCTGGCGTCATGCCTTCGATCTTCGCAGCTTCGGCAATTGAACGTGGCTTGAAATTCTTAAGTTTTTCAACGAGTTCAGTCGACAGACCGGCAATTGTCTGGAAATCGATCTCTTCCGGAAGAGAAATGGCCTTATCCCGATCGAGGGAGGCGATGTCCGATTTCTGGCGTTCGGTGTACACGGCATAGGCAGCTTCGATATCCACCAATTCGGCCGCCTTCCTGTCGATCGCCCTCAACTCTGGCCAGACAGTCGACAGTATCTGCAGATCGATCGTCGGGCGCGATAGAAGCTCATAGGCGCTGCGGCGTCTGCCATCGGCATTGAGTGTCAGACCGTGCCGGTTCGCTTCATTGGGCGTCAGATTTCGCTCCATCAGAAGGGCCCGTGCCTGATCGAGCTCGGTCTTCAGTTTCGTGAACCGGTCGCGTCGGTCCGCATCGATCAAACCAAGCCGGTCCGCCAACGGCGTCAGGCGAAGATCGGCATTGTCGGCACGCAGCGACAGACGGAACTCGGCCCGGCTTGTGAACAGCCGATAGGGCTCGGAAACGCCGCGTGTCACAAGATCATCGATCATGACACCGAGATAGGCGTCACCTCGACCGAATGTCTGCGACGATCGGCCGAGCGCGCGATGCGCGGCGTTGATACCCGCGACAAGCCCCTGCCCCGCGGCCTCCTCATAGCCAGTTGTGCCGTTAATCTGTCCGGCTAGGAAGAGTCCCCCCATCGCGCGGCTTTGCAGCGTTTCTTCCAGCCCGCGCGGGTCGAGATAGTCATATTCAATTGCGTAGCCCGGCTGCAAAATGCGCGCGTTTTCCAGACCCGGTATGGTCGCGATCAACTCCGCCTGCACCTCTTCCGGCAAAGAGGTGGAAAGACCGTTCGGATAGACGGTATCGTCATCCAGTCCCTCCGGTTCGAGGAAAATTTGATGGCCGTCACGGTCACCGAACCGTTCGATTTTATCCTCGATGGAAGGGCAGTAGCGTGGTCCCACGCCTTCGATATGACCTCCGAAAAGCGCGGATCGCCTGAGATTGTCGCGAATGATCCGATGCGTCGCCATCGTGGTCCGCGTGACCCCGCAGGCGATTTGCGGAACATCGATTCGGTCCGTCATCAATGAAAACGGCACAGGCTCCGGATCGGCCTCCTGCCGTCCGACGGCGTCCCAATTGATGGTTCGGCCATCCAAACGGGCGGGTGTTCCCGTCTTTAGACGCCCTGTGGCGAGACCGAGCGCGCGCAGGCGCTTCGCCAATTCGTTCGACGCCGCCTCGCCTGCCCGACCGGCCGGGTAACACTGGTCGCCGATATGGATCACGCCGCCCAGAAATGTTCCCGTCGTCAGCACGACCGACGCGGCCCGGAGATGGGTACCATCCGCAAGGATCAGGCCACGACAGGTTCCCTCTTCGACCAATAGATCGACGACTTCGCCTTCAATCACCAAAAGCCCGGATTGCGCATCAATGAGACGCCCAATCGCTTCGCGATAGAGTTTCCGATCGGCCTGGGTTCGTGGTCCGCGGACAGCCGCACCCTTGCGACGGTTCAGCATGCGGAACTGGATGCCCGATTCGTCCGCCGCTCGTCCCATCAAACCGCCCAGCGCATCGATTTCGCGAACGAGATGGCCTTTGCCAAGACCGCCTATGGCCGGATTGCAACTCATGGTGCCGGGATTGCTCGCGGCCATCGTAACGAGCGCGGTCGCCGCCCCGATACGCGCGCTTGCGCTCGCAGCCTCGCAGCCAGCGTGACCACCGCCAACCACAATCACGTCGAACGGGCGTGTGTTATCCATCTGTTTCACGTGAATCAGCCATCAAGTTCCATATTGTTTCACGTGAATCATTCTGGGACGTGTTTCACGTGAATCACTTTCCAATGCAAAATCGCCCGAAGACATCATCCAATACGTTTTCAGCGTCGACCTGTCCAACGAGGCGACCCAACGCGAAACTCGCAGCGCGGAGATCCTCGGCAATGATCTCGAGCGGCGCATGTTCCCATTGTTGAACGGCGCTCTCACAGTGCTCGATGGCAGCGGCGAGATGATGGCGCTGGCGTTCTGTCGCCGGCGGTAAAGCATCCTCCTTCGGGAGATGGTCCCGCAGCCGGCCTGCAATCGCTGATAGCAGCGCTTCGATCCCCTCCCCGGTTCGGCTCGACACGGCGATCCAGTTCTCGCCATGTGCGGTCTGAGCCCCCGTATCGGCCTTGCTGCGAACAAGAATTGCCCCATCGGCAAAACCCGGATCGTCCGGCTCGTTCTCATTATCGTCCATCCACAGAACCAGGTCCGCATCACCAGCCGTCTTCTTCGCCAGATCCACGCCCATGCGCTCAACTCTGTCGTCCGTATCGCGCAAACCAGCCAAGTCGGCCAGGATCACCTTATACCCTTGGAGATCGAGAGCGACCTCAAGGCGGTCGCGAGTCGTACCGGGAATTTCCGTTACGAGCGCGACATCACGACCAGCCAACCGGTTTAGCAGGCTCGATTTTCCAGCATTTGGACGGCCGGTAAGGGCGACCCGAAAGCCACGGCGAACGATCTCCGCACCCGCAAAAGCCCGGTTGTGGCGGTTCATCACATCGATCAGGTCACACAGCGATTGGCGTGCTGCGTCCGAAACGTTGGCCGGTACATCGCCCTCATCGGAAAAATCCATCTCGGCTTCGAGCCGGGCCCGAAGCCCCGTCAAACTGCGCTGCCACGTAGAGATCATGGCCAGTTGACGGCCAGCAGCGCCCGACATCGCCAACCGGCGCTGCGCTTCGGTTTCCGAATCGATCAGTTGAGAGAGCGCTTCGGCTTCCGTCAGATCCATTCGGCCATTGGCGAAGGCCCGACGGGTGAACTCGCCGGGCTCGGCTGGCCGAAAGTGCGCGAGTGTCGAGAGATGCCCCAGCACGGCGGCGAGAATGGCCGGGCTGCCATGCAGGTGAAATTCCGCGCAATCTTCGCCTGTGAAGCTGCGTGGCGCAGGAAAGAACAGCACCAAGGCCCGATCGATCGCCTCCGTTCCGATCAGGAATGTCTGCAGTGACGCCGAGCGGGGTTCCGGACGGTGAAGACCAAACGCCGGGAAAGCCTGGTCCACGCCCTCTCCGCTCATGCGGACAATGGCAACACCGCTCGGCAGAGCGCCGGAAGAGAGCGCAAAGATGGTATCCATGAGAGCGCCCTCCCCGTATGGACGATGCGGTTATGCCGCGCCGCGCCGCCTTTACGTGTTCATACTGTCGAAGAACTCGTCATTGCTCTTCGTCTGTTTCAATTTATCGATCAGGAACTCGATCGCGTCGGTCGTTCCCATCGGAGACAGGATGCGGCGCAGAACGTAGATCTTCTTCAGATCCTTCTGCGGAACCAGAAGATCCTCCTTGCGGGTGCCGGATTTGAGAATATCCATCGACGGGAATGTCCGCTTGTCGGCGACTTTCCGGTCGAGCACGATCTCGCTGTTACCGGTACCCTTGAACTCTTCGAAGATGACCTCGTCCATGCGGCTGCCGGTATCGATCAGCGCCGTCGCGACGATGGTGAGCGAGCCCCCTTCTTCGATATTGCGCGCCGCGCCGAAAAAGCGCTTCGGCCGTTGCAGCGCATTGGCATCCACGCCGCCTGTCAGAACCTTGCCGGAGGACGGCACGACCGTATTGTAGGCGCGGCCGAGGCGAGTGATCGAATCCAGAAGAATGACGACATCGCGGCCATGTTCGACCAGGCGCTTGGCCTTTTCGATGACCATCTCGGCCACCGCCACATGGCGTGTCGCCGGCTCATCGAAGGTCGACGAGACGACCTCGCCATCGACGCTACGCTGCATATCCGTCACCTCTTCCGGCCGCTCATCGATCAGCAGCACGATAAGGTAGCATTCGGGGTGATTGGACGTAATGGAATGCGCGATATTCTGCAGAAGAACCGTCTTACCCGTCCGCGGCGGCGCAACGATCAGCGCGCGCTGACCCTTGCCGAGAGGCGCGACCAGATCGATCACGCGTGCCGACAGATCCTTCTTGTCCGGCGTCTCGATTTCCATCTTGATCCGCTCGTCGGGATAAAGCGGCGTCAGATTGTCGAAGTGGATCTTATGGCGGATCTTCTCCGGATCGTCGAAATTGATCGTATTGACCTTCAGAAGAGCGAAGTATCGCTCGCCTTCCTTCGGGCTGCGAATGGGCCCTTCGACTGTGTCGCCCGTCTTCAGTTGGAAACGGCGGATCTGCGACGGCGAAATATAGATATCGTCCGGTCCCGGCAGATAATTGGCCGATGCGGATCGCAGGAACCCGAACCCGTCCTGCAGAATTTCGACGACGCCTTCGCCGATGATCTCGACGTCCTGGTCGGAAAGGCGCTTGAGGATTGCGAACATCAGTTCCTGCTTACGCAGGACCGAAGCATTCTCGACCTCATGCTCCTCGGCGAACGCGATCAGATCGGTCGGGCTTTTACTTTTCAGCTCCTGGAGCTTCATCTGTTTCATGTGAATCATCCAAATGGGCGGCCCGCGTTTCGGCTATGGTTCGCCGGCAAGGCCAAAACGTCGGGGAAGAGCGCGGTTAAAGCTGCGGTATGGGGCTTCGATAAGGGCAACGGGCAGCGACCGCGCGAAAGGTGGGTGAGCGCTCCATAGCGAACTGTTCGCGCTTGTTCAAGAGACCGTGCGACGACGCATCGCGCCCGTACGTTCAGAACGGTTTGACGATCACCATGATGACAATCACGATCATCAGAAGGGTCGGCGCCTCGTTGACGATACGCCAGTGGCGTTCGGGCTTTTCGTTGCGGTCCTCGGCAAAACGGCGGGTAGCGGCCGAAAGATAGCCGTGCACGCCGGACAGAAGAAAAACCGCCAGAAACTTGATGTGAAACCAGCCCTCGGTAAAGGCGCCGCTCTCAATGGCGAGATAGAGACCGAGAACCCACGCGACGATCATGGCCGGGTTCATGATGGCCCGCAGCAGACGCCGTTCCATGATCTTGAACAGTTCGCTTTGCGCCGAACCGGGCTCCACCTGGGTATGGTAGACGAAAAGCCGCGGCAGATAGAACATAGCGGCCATCCAACTGATGATCGCCATGACATGCAGGGCCTTGGCCCATAGGTAGAAACCGTCTGCGGCAAAAACAAGCAGCGCCGCCAGCAGCGCGCCCGTCGCCACAATCGCGACCAGCGCCCGGAAGGCGGGCTTCTCCCTCAATGATCGTTCAGCCGGCTGCATAGCTTACCCGTTTGCGCTTGATGGCCATGCCCGTACACGATCGATCATCCGCTGCACATTCTCAATCGGCGTTTGCGGTGTGATCCCATGACCCAGATTGAAGATAAACGGCCCGTCGGCCAGCGCGTTCAAGATCGCGTCGACACCTTCATCCAGCGCCGTTCCGCCGGCAACGAGCCGCAACGGATCGAGATTGCCCTGCACGGGCCCATCCTTCTGCAGGCGCTGTGCCTGCGACAAGGGAACGGACCAGTCGAGACCGAGCGCATCGACGCCCGTCTTCTGCCGATAATCGTCATAGGCGGCACCAGCGCCCTTTGGAAACCCGATGATCGGAACATCGGGAAAGCGCTTTCGAATGGCTTCGACAATGGAGCGCACGGGCCGAACGCAGCAGCGTTCGAAGCTGGCTTCATCCAGAACACCGCTCCAGGAGTCGAAGATCTGGACGGCATCCGCACCAGCTTCGATCTGCCGGATCAGATATTCGGCCGAACGCGCCGCAAGAAGGGTCAGAAGCGCATCCATCCGCTCCGGATGCCGATAGAGGAACAACCGGGCAGGGGCCTGGTCGGGCGTACCATGGCCAGCGATCATATAGGTGGCGACAGTCCACGGCGCGCCGCAAAAGCCGAGTAGCGTCGTCTCTGCAGGCAACTCGGTACGAAGCCTACCGACAGTCTGGTAAACTGGCGCGAGCTTGTCGTGAAATCCGCCAATGTTCGAAAGCCCGTCGATCTCTTCCGGCTCGATCGGCGTCATGAGCGGCCCTCTGCCTTCCTCGAAGCGCAGGTCGCGTCCGAGCGCATGCGGCACGGTCAGAATATCGGAGAACAGGATCGACGCATCGAATCCGAACCGCCGGATCGGCTGCAGCGTGACTTCGCTTGCCAGTTCCGGATTGTAACAGAGATCGAGAAAAGAACCGGCTGTCTGCCGGGTCTGCCGATATTCCGGCAGATAACGTCCGGCTTGGCGCATGATCCAGATCGGCGGTGTCGGGGCGGTTTGACCCTTCAACACGTCGAGCACGATACGATCTGTCTTCGTCACTTTGATCCTCGCTCTGACATGGATGACTATCCCACCCAAATCTCTAAAGAAAACTCCCGAAGGGAGATTGTTGATTCTATGAGTCGGTGAGTGTCTGGGATTATCGTTTGTCCCCAACGGTCCGCCGAAAATCGGATATTCTGGAGAAAGGCCATATCGTGGAACGAGGAGCGGGGACAAGGGCTCGCCGCATTAAGACTTTCTTAATCATTTGAATGGGGTTGTCGTTGGACCGACGCGCTCGCATACAGGTCGGAGATATTGTGGAGGGCAAGGCTTCTTTCCCCGGAGTTCCACACGCAGGGAAAACGCATCCATCCTGGGGCTGATTGTGGAGAAAGCTGAGGGTTATTCATGCGGGTCGGGCGAGCCGCTCTCGCCCTCGACCGCTGCCCCCAGCGATTCACATGCAGCCCATTGCAGCGGGGAGAAGTTAACAAATCCTTACCAACCCGTCTGGACTCCCGCTTTCCTTTTCGATCCGCCCGGTCTTGCGGCGATTCGGTTCGCCGGCTAACCGTCGCGAAAGCCGATAAGAGGCCCGTCGAATGAAAAAAACGCTGATCCTCGCTTCCGCAAGCCCCTGGCGATGCGCCATGCTCGAACAGGCTGGGCTGTCGGTCCTGGCGGAGCCGGCCAACATCGACGAGCGGGCCATCGATACCGCATTAGAAGGACCGGGAACCGGGCCGGACGATCTGGCGCTCATTCTGGCCGAGGCCAAGGCCATGGCGGTTTCGGAACGCCATCCGGACGCGCTGGTTCTCGGCGCCGATCAGGTCCTCTCCCTTGAAGGGGAGACCCTGCACAAGTCCCGTGATTTCGAGGAGGCGCGCCGCCGGCTTCTGCAACTGTCCGGAAAGACGCACCGGCTCAATAGCGGGCTCGCCCTATGCCGCGGTGGCAAAACCCTTTGGCGTCATGTGAGTGTCGCCGAGATGACCATGCGCGATCTCGATCCCGGTTTTATCGGCCGTTATCTCGCCCTTGCCGGTCAAGCGGTTCTCGGCAGCGTCGGCGCCTACCAGATCGAGGGGCCCGGCATTCAGCTTTTCGAGCGGATCGACGGCGATTACTGGACGATTGTCGGCCTGCCCCTTTTGCCATTGCTGACGCAGCTTCGCGCCATGGGAGCGATCGATGACTGAGACGATCATTCGGGCCGGCGTGATCGGCCATCCCATCGGCCATAGCCGGTCGCCCCTGATTCACAGAAGCTGGTTGGCGCGGCATCGGATCGACGGGCGATACGACGCCCATGATATTTCGCCGGCTGATCTTATATCGTTCGTCGCCGCCATGCGTGATGGCGCGATGGCCGGATGCAATGTCACGATCCCGCACAAGGAGACGGTTCTTGCCCATCTGGATCGCCTAACCGATACAGCCAGAACCATCGGCGCCGTCAATACGGTGTGGCGGGAAGGAGATCGCCTGATCGGCGACAATACCGATACGTATGGCTTTGCCGCCAATCTGGACGAACACGCGCCCGACTGGGATCGCGCTGGTGGCCGCGCCCTTGTTCTTGGTGCCGGCGGCGCTGCACTTGCCATCGTTCACGCACTGATCGAAAGGGGGTTCGCCGCCGTCAATATCGCCAACCGGACACCGGATCGCGCGCAGCGCCTGGCCGATCGGTTTGGCGGACCTTGCCGTGCGGTCGCGCTCGATGATCCGGATCTTTATCGCGATGCCAATCTCGTGGTGAACACGACGTCGCTGACGATGGGCGAACAGATGGATGAACGGCCATGGCCGGGTCTTGAACGTTTGGCCGATGGCGCGACCGTGACCGACATTGTCTATACGCCGCTGAAAACCTCGCTCCTCAATGCCGCGGAACGACAAGGTTTTCGAACGGTGGATGGGCTCGGAATGTTGCTGCATCAAGCCGTTCCGGGTTTTGAACGCTGGTTCGGTGTCCGTCCGGCAGTTACGCCGGCCCTGCGTGAACAGCTCGTCGCGGATCTCGATCGCCATGCGTGAATCAGCGGAAAAAGGGCAGGGGGCTGCGGTGAAGAGAATTGGCCTGACCGGCTCCATCGGGATGGGCAAAAGCACCACCGCTAAAATGTTCGCCGCGCAAGGCGTTCCCGTCCACGATGCCGACGCGGTCGTTCATCGGCTCTATGGTAAAGGTGGCGCGGCGGTCGAACCGGTCGGCGCGGCCTTTCCCGGAACGGTCAGGGACGGCGCTATCGATCGTGCCGCGCTCCGCGCCCAAGTGGTCGGTGACGATGCCGCAATGAAACGCTTGGAAGCGATCGTCCATCCCCTGGTTCGGGCTGAAGAGGAGGCATTCCTGCAGCAGGCGCAGATCGATGGCGCCCCATTCGTTCTCTTCGATATTCCGCTCCTCTACGAGACGGGCGGCGATAGCCGCATGGACGCGGTTGTCGTTGTGACGGCGCCGGCCGACGAACAGCGACGCCGGGTGCTCGAGCGCGGCACGATGAGCGAAGCCGAATTCGAGACGATCCTCGCGCGTCAGGTGCCGGACGCGGAAAAGCGCCGCCGGGCCCGGTTCATCGTCGATACGGGGAACGGTATGGATGCGGCCCGCCGCCAGGTTCGACGGATCGTCGGGGAGATCGAAAGCACCGCTGGTTGACCGCTTCATGTTGATGCGCGGGGTGTTCTCTAAGCGTTCACTACCGCAAGGGATTCATCCCTGATTCAATACGGGTTGCAGTTGGAGAGCGGATACGATGCGCGAGATCATTTTCGATACCGAAACAACCGGCCTGGATTTTGCGCTGGACCGGGTGATCGAGATCGGCGGCGTGGAAATGGTCGACCGCATTCCGACCGGTCAGACTTTTCATATGCTGATTCATCCGGAAGATCGGGATGTCCACCCCGATGCGCTGGCCATTCACGGAATCGGAATGGACAAGCTGGCTGGAAAGCCGTTCTTTCGGGATGTTTGTGGCGAGTTCCTGGAATTCTTCGCCGACGCAAAACTGGTCGCGCACAATGCCAGTTTCGATGTTCGCATGATCAACGCGGAACTGGCACGGCTTCAGAGAGACCCTCTGCCGCCGCATATGATCGTCGATACGCTCGAACTGGCCAAGCGCCGTCATCCGATGGGACCCAACAGCCTGGATGCGCTCTGTCGGCGCTATAGCATCGACAGCTCGCGCCGGACCTTTCACGGTGCTCTTCTCGACAGCGAATTGCTGCTCGATGTGTATCTCGAACTAACCGGTGGTCGCCAGACATCGCTCAGCCTCGATTCACGCGGTAGCGGAGGCGTTGATTCTTCTGGACAGGCCCTGCCATTGCCAGTTCGCGCGCGTTCGCTACAGACGCGCCTGAGTGCCGAAGAAAAGGCGCGCCACTATCAGATGGTGCAAGCGCTGGGGACCGATGCGCTCTGGCAGCGCTGCGATCCCGCCTACCGGCCGACCGAACTTCTTGAGACGACCGAATAAAAACCCGACCGCGCGAACGGCCGGGCTGTTTCACGTGAAACTTGTAGCGCGTTTAGTTGACTGTCTGCGAATTGTTCGAGACGGCCTCGCGTGCCTTGGCTTCTGCTGCGGACCGAGCGAAAAGTTGTGCGAAATCAATTGGTTCAAGCATCAAGGGTGGGAAGCCGCCAGCTTGAACCGTATTGGCGATGATCTGTCGGGCAAACGGGAAGAGAAGGCGCGGGCACTCAATATAGATGACCGGCGTCACATGCTCCTTCGGAAAACCGGTGACGCGAAAGACGCCGCCATATTCCAGTTCGGTAGCGAAGACGACTTTTTCGTCCATCAATGCCTTGGCTTCCAGTTTCAGAACGACATCGAACGTGTCTTCGCCAACCGCATTCGCATTAACCGCTACATTGACATTGATGGCTGGATTGCTCTTGAGCTCCCGCAGGATGCCAGGGGCGCCGGGGGCCTCGAAGGACAGGTCCTTCATGTATTGGGCAAGGGCATTGATCTGCGGCGTCGCCTTCTGCTCACTGTCGGCAGCGGCGGGCTGTGGCGTTTCGTTCTCGGCCATGGGGCAAATATCCTTTCATCGATATCACTGGCGGCGCCGGGGCGGGCCATTTGAATTGCGGCGAGGGCTATCATGGGATTGGGGGGCGAACAAGTTCGCCGCATCCTAATGTCGCTCTTCGCGATGCACGCTGTAATCGTCGCTATCCAGATCGACGATGCGCGGGCCGCCGCGCCGTGCGCCAGCCCGTGATGGACCGGGCCGGGGACCGTCGTCACCGCTCGGCCGATTTGAAAAGACGCTGGCGCTGCTCACCATCACGACATGACGGCTCAGGACACGCCAGGCCGCGTCGCGTAGCGATGGCACGAAAAGCAGCAGGCCAAGTGCATCGGTGACATAACCGGGCGTCATCAGAAGCACGCCCGCCAGCGCGATCATCAGCCCATGCACGAGTTCGCGGCCCGGAACGTTTCCCGCGTCGATCTCGCTGCGGATCGCCGTCAGTGTCGCCATACCCTGCCGGCGAAGGAGGATCGATCCGAGGACCGCCGTCACGACGATGCCCAGAAGGGTTGGCAGAACACCAATCCACTGCCCGACGAGAATGAAGGCCGCGATCTCCGTGATCGGTATGACCAAAAGGAGAAACGGGATAATGCCGAAGCGCAAAGGAACGATCCTTCTCTTTTCCAAAGCTCGAATATAATGCTTTTTGCTATATGGGCACGATGACCTGCCATTTGAACGGCTGGGTTTTGGGTCTATATCCCGTTAGGAAGAAACGTCGCCACAGGCGCCTTTAAGACATGGATCCCGAACCGGTCATGGAATTTGTCGATTTGAGTACACTCTTTTTTCTCGTGCTGGCCGTCGTGATCGCCTTCCAGCTTCGAAGTGTGCTGGGCCGCCGGACCGGTCGCGAGCGCCCGCCGACCGATGTGTTCCGCACGCCGGAGGATGGTCGTGACGACAAGGTTGTGGCACTGCCGCGACGCGACGGGCAGCCAGTGCCGGAAATTACCGAAGACGATACCGAGGAGCGCTTGCGGCAAGCCGATCAGGTTGCGCCTGCCGATACGCCGGCCAATGAAGGCTTGAAAGCAATTGTCCGGGCCGATCCGTCCTTCGAACCCCGGCGCTTTGTGGACGGCGCGCGCGCCGCTCACGAAATGATCGTTCAAGCTTTTGCCGAAGGCGATCGCAAAACGCTGCAAAGTCTGCTTTCTCCAGAGGTGATGGCGGATTTCGAGGCGGCGCTCGCCGAACGCGAAAAGGCCGGCCACACTGTCGAGAGCACTTATGTCGGCCTGGAGAAGGCGGATATCCGGTCGGCCGGTCTGAGCGGACGAGAGGCCAGCGTCAGCCTCCGTTTCGTCTCGCAGATGATCACGGCCACTTACGATGAGGCTCGAACCCTTGTCGATGGCGATCCGGAGCAGGTGACCGAAGGCGTCGATGTCTGGACCTTCGCACGCAATGTGGATTCGTCCGATCCGAACTGGCTGCTGATCGCAACCGGCGAATCCTGAGCCGGCCGGCATGGCGGCGACTCCAGCCGATGCGCGCTTTACCGGCCCGGTTCGGCTGACCGATCTGCCCGGTTGGCGCGATGATGAGCAGCACCTGGCCGCCGAAGCGGCGCGCCAGAGCGCGTTGATGCCGGTTCGCACGATCGAAAACCGCCGGTACGATCCGTCCGAAACATCCTTGTCCGCCGCCCTTGGCGGGACGCTCTGCCACTCGCTCGAAACGGCGGCCGTAGCGCGCGATTATTTCGCCGACCACTTCGATGCCTGGCAGGTCCGCCGCACCGATGACCGGCCGGGCCTTGTCACCGCTTATTATGAGCCGGAAGTGGATGCATCCCGCCAGCGAACCGCCATCTTTTCCACCCCTCTTCATCGGCGCCCGGCCGATCTGGTCGATCTGGACGACGAGAACCGGCCGGAAGGCATGGATCCCTATTTCCGTTTCGGGCGTCAGACCGCCGGCGGCATCACTGAATTTTTCGATCGCGGCGCGATCATGGACGGCGCTCTTGACGGGCGCGGGCTCGAACTGGTCTGGCTGAAACCCGTCGATGCCTTCTACATCCATATACAGGGTTCGGCGCGCGTGCGTTTCGCCGATGGAACGACGACGCGCGTCGGTTATGCCGGCAAGAGCGGCCATCGCTTTTCCGGTATTTCCATGGGCCTTCTCAGGGAGGGCGCGATCGACCGCTCGGGCCTTTCCATGCAAGGCACGCGCGCCTGGCTGAATGCCAATCCGCACCGTCACCGCGAGGTTTTGGCCCGCAACCGGTCCTATATCTTCTTTCAGGAGATTACCGAAAGCGATCCGAAACGCGGGCCGTTCGGCGCGGAAGGGTGCCAGCTCACGACAGGTCGGTCCATCGCGGTCGATAAGACGCTTTGGCGCTATGGTACGCCCTTCTTCATCGATGCGCCGGGCGTGCGCGGCTTCGGCAAACCATTCCGGCGATTGATGATCGCGCAGGATACGGGCAGCGCGATCACGGGCGCGGCGCGGGCTGACCTCTTCTTCGGCTCCGGCGACCGGGCGGGCGAAATGGCCGGCGGCGTCAAGGAAGATGCGCGGTTCTGGGTCTTCTGGCCGAAAGGTGCGACGCGACCGGGGAAGATGGGTTGAAACGCCGGCCGACTCATGGCCCGGTTCACCGGTCGGTCAAGACGCTGACCGAGGAGGATCGCATTCTGTGGCATGCCGTGGCCAGGACAACGCAGCCGCTTCACGGCACATCGTCCCTATCGGCGCTTATGGCGGAGACGGAACAGACTGGCGCGGACAAGCCGGCAAGGGTGACGCGCGGGGCGTCGTCCTTGACGGGATCGTCTACGAATCCGGCTGATAAACGCCCGGCCCGTCATGATGGCGGGCCGCCCCAACATACGATCGATCGGGTTCACAAACGAAAACTCGCCAAGGGAAGGCTGCCGATCGAGGCGCGGATCGACCTGCACGGAATGTTTCAGGCCGAGGCGCATGACCGGCTGCTCGCGTTCCTTTCCGCCGCTTCGCTTCGTGGCGTGCGCCACGTTCTCGTCATTACCGGAAAGGGGTCGTCCCCGCAGAGCCAGGGCGTCCTGGCGCGCATGGTGCCGCAATGGCTGAAGACGCCGGCCTTTCGGGCGCTGGTTTCAGCGCACGAGCCAGCGGCGCGGCATCACGGCGGTTCGGGCGCAATCTACGTTCGCCTGAGACGCATGGCACGGTAAATCATACCATTGGGAATCCGGCTGAGGATTCAGAGGAGCTTTTGTAGCTCGTCGAGTCGGTCATTGACGAACCAACCATAGAAATTCTCTTTCGGCAGCCCCCCGCGCGCCTTGAGCGCCTCGGCTCGTTCCTCGGGATTGCCGAGATTGTAGAGCGTCGCCGTTATGCCGGGATTGCCGCTGATATCGATGCCGGCAATGTCCCGATAGGCGTCGATGCTCAGACGGATGGCTGCGGCGACGTAAGGCAGCGTCTTATCCGGATCCATGATGGTCGCATAAACCTGCTTGGGCCGGTCGGCGGACAGCTTCGGAAAACCGGAGACACGGTTGACGAGATCGGAGGTCTCGAGCGCCGTCAGCGGGTTGAGCTGACCGAGACCGAAGGTCTGGCCGGCATAGAAGGGCTGGAAGAAGACCGCCGAAAAGCGGTTGTCAGGCCAATTTGTGCCATCCACCGTTTTGCCGCGGAATGTCTCGTTCCAGACGCTCTCGCGGCATGTCCAGAGGCCGTAACTGTCGGTCTGTCGCTCGCAGGGCGAAAATTCGGGCCGCTCGACGAAATCCGTGACCTTTTCGCCATCATAGGCGAAGCGGATCGCCGAGCCCGCATAGGACATCGCCTTGACGTAATAGGTTTGGAAATGATCGTAGGCGTTGACATTGAAGGTGTGCTCGCCGACGAGTGCCCCGACGATGTGGATCGGGTCGATCTCATAGGCCGCCGCGGCGGCCTTGATCTTCTTCTGCAGTTTCCGGTCACCTGCGATCAGATCCCGGATCTTCTCGTATTTTGCCTGGAAGGTCGTATCCAGCTGCGCAGTCCGGTTCGCAGAGGCTCCGGGAATGGGCGGCTGGGTGGCGGACTGATTGCCGGCCGGCATGATCGTCAGCCCGGCCGCAAGGGATGGTGCGACCGTGCAGACGGACAGCGCCAGAAACAGCGAAAGAGGCGTGAGACGTCGCATAAGACGTCCGATAAGCGATTGTCGCCGCAATGTCATCGCCGCCGATGCCCTGGCGGCGACATTGTATCGCATATGTGGCGCTGCTGCCTCAGAGGATGAACCGGCTGAGATCGGTATCCTTGGCGATGTCGGCGACATTGGCGTTCACATAGTCTGCGTCGATGGTGATCGTCTCGCCATCCTTGTCGGCTGCGGTAAAGGAGATATCGTCCAGGACGCGCTCCATGACCGTCTGTAGCCGACGCGCGCCGATATTCTCCACCTCCGAGTTCAGCTTCACTGCGACATCGGCCAACGTGTCGATGGCATCGTCGGTGAAGTCCAGATCGACGCCTTCGGTCTTCATCAGCGCCACATATTGGCGGATGAGGCTGGCTTCTGGCTCGGTGAGAATGCGGCGGAAATCGTCCTTGGTCAGCGCCCGCAGTTCCACGCGGATCGGCAGGCGGCCTTGCAATTCCGGCAGAAGATCGGACGGCTTGGCGACATGGAATGCGCCTGAGGCGATAAAGAGAATGTGATCGGTCTTCACCGGACCGTGCTTCGTGGCGACCGTGGTGCCCTCGACCAGCGGCAGCAGATCGCGCTGCACGCCTTCGCGGGAGACGCCGCCCTGCACACCCTGATTGCCGGCGGCGATCTTGTCGATCTCGTCGACGAAGACGATGCCGTCTTCCTGCGCGCTGCGCAGCGCCTCGGCAATGATTTCATCATCGTCCAGCAGCTTGTCCGATTCATCGTCGATCAGAAACTCATAGCTTTCCAGCACGCTCGTCCGCCGGGTCTTCGTCTTCTGTTGGCCGAGCGCCTTGCTCATCATGTCGGACAGGTTGATCATGCCAATCTGGCCCGGCATGCCGGGCACGTCGAACTGCTGGCCGCCCGCATCGGCGACCTCGATCTCGATTTCCTTGTCGTCCAACTCGTTGTCGCGCAGCTTCTGGCGAAAAGAGGAGCGCGTCGCGGGGCTGGCATTCTTGCCGACGAGGGCGTCGAGGACGCGTTCTTCCGCATTGGCGTGCGCCTTGGTCCGCACCGCCTCGCGCTTCTTGTCGCGGACGATTCGGATGGCGTCTTCCACGAGATCGCGGACGATCTGCTCGACATCGCGGCCGACATAGCCGACCTCGGTGAACTTGGTCGCTTCGACCTTGACGAAGGGCGCGCCTGCCAGCTTCGCCAGGCGGCGGGAGATTTCGGTCTTGCCGACGCCGGTCGGCCCGATCATCAGAATGTTCTTCGGCATCACTTCTTCACGCATCGGGCTTTCCAGCTGCTGGCGGCGCCAGCGGTTGCGCAGGGCGATGGCGACGGCGCGCTTGGCGTCCTTCTGGCCGATGATGAAGCGGTCGAGTTCGGAAACGATCTCGCGGGGAGAGAAGTGGGTCATGCAAGCCTGGTCTTGTTGTCTGTCGGGATGAGATGGTGATTGCTGGGTCCGTGGACCATGATGTGTATGTCGTTTGGACAGTCTTTCACACGGGGCACGGCAACGAAGCCGGCCTTTCGATAGGCGCCGATGGCGCGATGATTGTCCGCCGCCGGATCGATGACGATGATCCGGTGGCCCTGCGCATATAGGTGATCGAGGAAAAGCGTCAGGGCAGCCGAACCGAGACCCCTGCCTAGTGTTTCCCCATCAGCCAGCGAGAGGTCGATGCCGACCGCTTCGGGTGGTAGGGAGGAAAGCCAGGGATGATCTTCGCCGAGGCCTGAATCCAGAATGTCGGCGACCCGACAGCTTTGAATGTAGCCGACCGGTTCGCCATCCATCTCGATCAGATAGGGTTCGGCCGGGTCCCGGCCTTCGATCATGTCGCGAATCATGCTCAGTTCGTCCTCCGGGGCGCCCCACCATTCCCGCCAATGCGGACGAGCAAGCCAGACTGCCAATATTGGCAGATCTTCGGCTCTTGCAGGTCTGAAAGCGATGTCCGGATTGTTCATGCGCCTCTAGATAGGCGGCACCAACTGAAATTGCGAATGACGGTTCGACCGTTTCGACAAACGGCGCCTGCGAGCGTCCGGATGTCGGATAAGGCGGGGAACATCTTTGCACGTTAGCGCATTGCCGTTGGAAGATGCGGCAAGGCTGCATATCGAAGGGTGGGACGATTATGGCGGATGGGCGTGGCCGACAGGCCAGGAGCGTGACGGACATTCCGGCCGCGGGGTGGAAAGACGTTCTGCTGCGCGTCTATCAGGAAATCACCGACGACCGCGTGCTTCTGGTCGCGGCGGGCGTCACCTTCTATTTGCTGCTGGCGATGGTGCCGGCGCTGTCGGCGCTGGTCTCGGTCTACGGCCTTTTCACCGATCCGACGCAGATACAGGAGCAGATCGCCATGCTGTCCGGCTTCATTCCGGGTGGCGGCATGGAAATCCTGGAACAGCAGATGAGCCGGCTAGCAAGCCAGGGCAAGACCACGCTGGGACTGACTTTCGCGATCTCTCTCGGTCTGGCGCTATGGAGCGCCAATGCCGGCATGAAGTCGATCTTCGAAGGCATGAACGTTGCCTATGACGAAGTCGAAGAACGCGGCTTCATCAAGCTTACCCTCGTTTCGCTGCTCTTCACCGTCTGCTTCTTGGTTTCGATCGTCGCCGTGCTGGCCCTGGTTCTTGCGCTTCCGGCGCTGATCGCATTGTTCAACCTGCCGGATAGCTGGAGCTGGATCGCACAGATCGCGGGTTATATTCTTTTGGCGGTGGCGGTGTCGCTGGGCATTGCCGCGATCTACCGCTGGGGCCCTAGCCGCGCCAATGCGCGCTGGGAATGGATCACTCCCGGCATGATCGTGTCGCTGATCGTTCTCGTCGTCATGAGCGTGATCTTCACCTGGTATGCGGCCAATTTCGGCTCCTACAACGAAACCTACGGTTCGCTCGGCGCCCTTATCGGCTTCATGACGTGGATCTGGCTGGCTGTCGCCATTTTGATGATCGGTGCGGAACTGAATGCCGAACTGGAGCATCAGACCCGGCGCGACACGACGACATCGCCACGCGAACCGATGGGCGAACGGGGCGCCGTGGTCGCCGATCGCGTAGCCGGTGGTCCGGATCGGACAGGGGGCCGGTCGCGTTCTGAAACCTCGTCGGACAGCAATACGCAATCGGGCCATGAAACGGGTCGCAAAGCATCGTCGCGCCGCCCCTCTGCCTCGTCCTTGTGGTGGACCGCGCCGGCCATGTTGACGCTATACGTGCTGCAACGTCGCCGGGAAAAGAAGGGCTGAACGTCCTGCTTTCGTGTCAGGCGCTGGTGCGGTTGAAATCGATGCCCCAGCGGATTGCCGACCAGATGCGCTCGTGCAGCAGGTAGCATAGAAAGCCAATCAGCGCCGAAAGAAGCGCCAGTTGGCCACCGGTACGGATCGAGCCGGTCATCATGAAGCCGAGCATGGCCATCGTCACCAGCCCCCAGACCTGCCATGACACGGCCTTCACCAGGCTCCGCTTGCGCGTTTCCATCACTCACTCCAAATCGGATCGATTATCGATAGCAGAACCAGCTTCTTGATGTGCGCGGCTCCCAATAAGCCCTTCTACCAGTGCACATCGGTTCGCGGTATCGTGCAAATTATCGCGCCGATTTTCGCGAAATAAGATATTTCTCATCAGACGTGATAATAACTATCGATCATGGATAAAAGAGAACGAGCACGGCTGTTTCAAGAGCGACTGGCATCGGTCATGGCGGAGCGCGCCATCTCCAAAAGCGCGTTGGCTCGGGCGATTCATGCCGACCGATCGACCGTTTCGATTCTTCTGACCAGCGATGCGGCGCGTTTGCCGAATGCCCAGCTGGCGGCGGAATGCGCCTTCGAACTCGGCGTTTCGACCGACTGGCTTCTCGGTCTGACCGACCGGCGCGAAAAGGGCGCCGACATTCTGGAAGTCGCGGTTCGGATGGAAACGGCCGAGCGCGCGCCGTCCGACGATGCAATCTATCGGTGGCACGAACAGTCGCGCGGCATGAAGGTGCGGCATGTGCCCGCGACCCTGCCGGATATGCTGAAAACCGAATCGGTGCTGCGCTTCGAATATGGAGATACGCTGGGCCGCACCTCCGACCAGGCGGTAACCGACATGCGCGACCGGTTGGCCTATCTGCGCGCGCCCGATACCGATTATGAGATCGCGATGCCCGTCGATGCGCTGGACGGGTTCGCCCACGGCGACAGCTATTGGGCGGACCTGCCGGTCGAACTGCGCATTGAGCAGCTCGAACATCTGAAACGGCTGACCGAAGAGCTTTATCCGTCGCTGCGACTCTATCTGTTCGACCGAAAGAAGATTTTCTCCGCGCCGATCACCGTCTACGGCACCTTTCAGGCCACCATCTATATCGGCCGGGTCTATTTCGTGCTGAGCGAGCGCCGGCAAATCCTGGAACTGACGCGTCATTTCGACGGCCTTGTGCGCGCGGCCCTGTTCGAAGCGCGGCGAATGCCGGATTTTGTCGCCGAGCGGCTGGAAAGGCTGCGGCAGAACGCATAGCCTCGCCCTCGGGACCTTGGGGGAGAGCAGTTCGTGAAAGAGTATGACTATGTGATTGCAGGTGGCGGTTCGGCCGGTTGCGTTCTGGCCAATCGGTTGTCGGAAGACAAGAACGTCACCGTTTGCCTTTTGGAAGCGGGCGGTGAGGGACGCGGCATCCTGACCCGCGCGCCTGCCGGCATCGTCGCCATGCTGCCAGGCCACGGCAAGATTTCGAACTGGGCGTTCAAGACCGTACCGCAGGAGGGGCTGAACGGGCGGCGCGGCTACCAGCCGCGGGGCAGGGCGCTCGGCGGTTCCTCCGCCATCAATGCGATGCTTTATATTCGCGGCCAACGGCAGGATTACGACGGTTGGGCCGATCTCGGCTGCGACGGCTGGGACTGGGATACGGTCCTTCCCTATTTCAAACGCTCGGAAAATCGCCATGGGTCGGGCGAGGGCGACCTTCATGGCCGGGATGGCCCGCTGCAGGTCGCGCCGCAATTCAGCCCGCGTCCGATCTCGCAAGCCTTTGTCGAGGCCGGCGAGAGCCTGCAATACCGGCGGCGGGACGACTTCAACACTGGCGACAATGAGGGCATTGGCCTCTACGAGGTCACGCAGTTTCATGAAGGCCCGCGCAAGGGTGAGCGCTGTTCGGCAGCGGCCGCCTATCTGCATCCCGTCATGGAAAAACGCGACAATCTGGAGGTAGTGACGGGCGTGCGGGCCAGCCGCATCCTGCTCGAAGGCCGCCGGGCGGTGGGTGTCGACTACCGTAAACGAGGTACGACGCACACCGTCCGCGCCCGGCGCGAGGTGATCGTGGCCGGTGGCGCATTCGGCTCCCCGCAGCTCTTGCAGCTTTCGGGCATCGGCCGGCCCGAGGATATCACGCCGCACGGCATCGATATGGTTCATGAACTGCCGGGTGTCGGTCAGAACCTGCAGGACCATCTGGATTTCACGCAGGCCTTCAAATCGAAGGACACCGACAATTTCGGCATCGGCCTGAAGGGCAGCTGGGCGCTGCTCGGCCATATGCGACAATGGCGCAAGGACGGCACGGGCATGATCACGACGCCCTTTGCCGAGGGCGCGGCGTTCCTGAAAACCGATCCGTCCATGGATCGCCCGGATATTCAGCTGCATTTCGTCATCAGCATTGTCGACGATCACGGTCGCAAGCTTCATCCGGGTTACGGTTTCTCTTGCCATGTCTGTGCGCTGCGGCCCTATTCGCGCGGCCGCGTCTTTCTGAACTCCGCCGATCCGATGGTCGATCCCGCCATCGACCCGAATTATCTCTCCGACGAGCGCGATCTGGAGACGCTGATCGAGGGCGCCAAGATCACCCGCCGCATAATGTTGGCCGAACCGCTGGCGAAATACCGCCATCAGGAACTGTTCGGTGTTACGGACACGATGAGCGATGAGGACTGGGAGCAGCATATCCGCGCCCGGTCCGACACGATCTATCATCCGGTCGGCACATGCAAAATGGGTGCCGATGAGATGGCCGTGGTCGACCCGCAATTGCGCGTGCGCGGGCTGGAAGGGCTGCGCGTGGTGGATGCGTCGATCATGCCGACGCTGATCAGCGGCAACACCAATGCGCCGACCATGATGATCGCCGAGAAGGCAGCCGATATGATCCGAGCGGCGTAAGCGCTTCGCCGTCAGCCTTCGGCTGCGTCCTCGATGGTCTCCACGATCACGCTGTCATTGGTGTAGACGCAGATCTCGGCGGCGATGGCCATCGCCTTCCTGGCGATCTCCTCGGCATCGGTCTCGGTATCATAGAGCGCGCGGGCGGCGGCGAGCGCGTAATTGCCGCCCGAGCCGATGGCCATCACGCCGTGCTGCGGCTCCAGCACATCGCCATTGCCGGTGATGGCGAGCGTGACGTCCTTGTCGGCCACCAGCATCATCGCTTCCAGCTGACGCAGATATTTGTCGGTCCGCCAGTCCTTGGCCAGTTCCACGCAGGCGCGCGTGAGCTGGTCGGAATATTGCTCCAGCTTGGTCTCCAGCCGTTCCAGCAGGGTGAAGGCATCGGCGGTCGCACCGGCGAAACCGGCAATCACCTTGCCCTCCTTGCCGATCCGGCGAACCTTGCGGGCATTGCCCTTCATCACCGTCTGGCCAAGCGACACCTGGCCGTCGCCCGCGATCACGGCCTTGCCGCCCTTGCGGATCGTCACGATTGTCGTGCCATGCATGACGGTCTCGCTCATTGTTCGTCCTTTCATGGGCCGCATATGGCCCAGCTTGTTCCATTCGCCTCGGCAGATAGGCATTGTCGACGAGGCTGCCAAGCATTTGCCGGGGCAGGGTGGTTTCGCTTTGCCGGCGATTGCGATAAATCAGCGCTGACTTTCAACGGGGAACGATGTGATGGCGCGCAAGGCAACCATCGAACGCAAGACCAGCGAAACCGAGATCGCCGTCACCGTCGCCATAGACGGGACGGGCCGATACGATGTCGAAACCGGTATCGGCTTCTTCGACCACATGCTGGAACAGCTCGCCCGCCATTCGCTGATGGATATCGAAGTGCGCGCCAAGGGCGATCTGCATATCGACGACCACCACACGGTCGAGGATGTCGGCATCGCGCTCGGGCAGGCCGTCAGCAAGGCGCTCGGCGAACGACGCGGCATCCGCCGCTATGCCTCGCTCGATCTCGTCATGGACGAAGCGATGACGCTGGCGGCGGTCGATGTCTCCGGCCGGCCCTTCCTCGTCTGGAACGTGGCGTTCACCGCGCCGAAGATCGGCACGTTCGACACCGAGCTGGTGCGTGAGTTCTTCCAGGCGTTCGCCGGCAATGCAGGCATCACCCTTCATGTGAAGAACCATTATGCGGTGAACAGCCACCATATCGCCGAGACCTGCTTCAAGGCCGTTGCGCAGGTGCTGCGCACCGCTTTCGAGCCGGATCCGCGGGTCGGTGATGCCGTGCCGTCCACCAAGGGCACGCTTGCCGGCTGAGGAGACCGCGATGAGGGTTTACCGTGTGATGGAGCGGCAGGTCTCCGCCGACGAGCCGGTTGAAACGCGCTTCATTGCCGAGCGTTTCCGCTGGCTGGCCTTTCTACTGCCGGTCGTCTGGCTGCTGTTTCGGCGGCTGTGGCTGACGGCGTTCCTCGTTCTGACGCTGGGTTTCGCGTTGGGTCTCGCCCTGCCGCGTCTCGGTTTCGGGGAAGGCTACGTGCTGATATGCGGGTTGGCGCTGGGCCTGATCGTCGGCCTGGAGTCCACCGGTCTGATCGTCAGTGGGCTGGAAAAGCGCGGCTGGCGAGAGATCGGCGCGGCGACGGGCGATACGATAGAGGACGCCGAAACGCGCTGGTTCGCCGGACGAAGCCGGGAAACGAATCCGGCTGATCATTCCCTGCTGGCCGGAGCGCCGGTCTGATGCGCACGGCGATCATCGATTACGGCTCCGGCAATCTGAAGAGCGCGACGAAAGCGTTCGAACGGGCCGCGCGCGAGGCGGGCCTCGACGATCACAAGATCGAACTGACCGACCAGGCCGAGCGCGTCCGCACCGCCGACCGCATCGTCCTGCCGGGCGTCGGCGCCTTTGCCGATTGTCGCGCGGGGCTCGACGCCGTGCCGGGCATGCACGAAGCGCTGGACGAGGCGGTGGTGATAAGGGGCCGGCCATTCCTCGGCATCTGCGTCGGCATGCAATTGATGGCCGATCGCGGTCTGGAGAAGGTGACGACGCCCGGCTTCGGCTGGATCGCCGGCGATGTGAAGCACATCGAGCCGTTGGACCACAACCTGAAAATCCCGCAGATCGGCTGGAACACGATTCACGTGAAACAGCCTCACGCTCTGCTGGAGGGCATCGCGGCCGGGCCGGCCGGGCTGCACGCCTATTACGTCCATTCCTACCAACTCGCCTGTGACAGGCCGGAGCAACTCATCGCCACAACCGATTATGGCGGGCCGGTCACCGCCATCGTCGCCGACGGCAACCGGGCCGGCACCCAGTTTCACCCGGAAAAGAGCCAGACCCTCGGCTTGGCCCTAATCGCCAACTTCCTGCGCTGGACGCCTTGATGACCCACAAAATCCTCTTCCCCGCCATCGATCTGAAGGATGGCCAGTGCGTCCGGCTGAAGCTCGGCGAAATGGACAGCGCAACCGTCTACAATGACGATCCGGCGGCGCAGGCGAGGGCCTTCGAGGAGCAGGGTTTCGACTGGCTGCATGTCGTCGATCTGAACGGCGCCTTCGAAGGCGAAAGCGTCAATGGCGCGGCAGTCGAGGCTATCCTCTCCGCGACGAACAATCCGGTGCAGCTCGGTGGCGGCATCCGCACTCTGGCGCATATGGAAAGCTGGCTGAACAAGGGGCTGGCGCGGGTCATTCTCGGCACCGTTGCCGTGCGCGATCCGGATCTGGTGAAAGAGGCCTGCAGGGCCTTTCCCGGCAAGATCGCGGTCGGCATCGACGCCAAGGGCGGCAAGGTGGCGGTCGAGGGCTGGGCCGAAGCCTCCGAACTCGGCGTCATCGAACTGGCCAGGCGCTTCGAGGGCGCGGGCGTTGCGGCGATCATCTACACCGATATCGACCGCGACGGCGTGCTGACCGGCATCAATTGGGAATCGACCATCGACCTGGCCAATGCGGTGTCGATCCCTGTGATCGCCTCGGGCGGTCTTGCTTCGCTGGCCGATGTGGTGCGGATGACGATGCCGGATGCCGAACGGCTGGAAGGCGCCATTTCCGGGCGCGCGCTTTATGATGGCCGGCTCGATCCGACCGAAGCGCTCAAAGTGCTGAACAGCGCGTCGGGCCAGGCGTAATCATCGCGCCCCGCCGATTTCGAAAAACGCGCCGAGCCTTGATCCCCAATACGCGCCGTGCTTTCTGCTGAACGATGAGGGATCGGAAATTGCGACCATGACCCTGAAAGCCCGAGTGATTCCCTGCCTGGACGTCAAGGATGGCCGCGTCGTCAAGGGCGTTAATTTCGTCGATCTGATTGACGCGGGCGACCCCGTGGAGGCCGCGCGCGCCTATGATGCGGCAGGGGCCGATGAACTCTGCTTTCTGGATATTACGGCAAGCCATGAAGACCGCGCCACGATCTTCGATGTGGTCGCGCGAACGGCCGAGCACTGCTTCATGCCGCTCACGGTCGGCGGCGGCGTGCGGACCAATGCGGATATTCGAAAATTGCTGCTGGCGGGTGCCGACAAGGTGTCGATCAACACCGCCGCCGTTCTTAATCCGGACTTCGTGGCCGAAGCCGCCGACAAATTCGGCAATCAATGCATCGTCATCGCCATCGACGCGCGGCGCGTCTCCAAGCCGGACGAGACGCCGCGCTGGGAAATCTTCACCCATGGCGGGCGAACGGAAACCGGTATCGATGCGGTGGAGTTCGCCCGCAAGGTGGTCGATCTGGGCGCCGGCGAGATCCTGCTGACCTCCATGGACCGGGACGGCACCAAATCCGGTTTCGACGTGGAATTGACCCGCGCCGTCGCCGATGCGGTGACGGCGCCGGTCATCGCGTCGGGCGGCGTCGGCACGCTCAATCATCTGGTCGAGGGCATCAGGGACGGTCACGCAACCGCCGTGCTGGCCGCCTCAATCTTCCATTTCGGCACCTATTCGATTCCGCAGGCCAAGCGCCACATGGCCGCGGCGGGCCTTGCCATGCGCATGGACGGCCTGCAAGCGGAGGCAGCGGCATGAGTGGGTTCACCCTGGCCGATCTTGAGGCGCGGATCGCCGAGCGCGCGGCCGCATCGCCCGATGAAAGCTGGACCGCGAAACTGATCGCCAGGGGCCAGGGCAAGGCCGCCCAGAAGCTCGGCGAGGAAGCGGTCGAAACGGTTATCGCGGCCGTATCGGACGACCGGGACGGGCTCGTCGCCGAAAGTGCCGACCTTCTTTATCACTGGCTTGTCGTTCTCAACCTTGCCAATGTGCCTTTGTCGGAAGTGATGGCCGAACTGGAAAGGCGCACGGGCCAATCGGGGCTGAACGAGAAGGCGATGCGAAAGCAATCCGACTGAGGAGCGGGGAGCGGGGTTGAGGATATGACACTGCAGATCGGCGGGGAGGCCGGTTATCACCTGCGCCCGACGGATGGCCATGCGACCGGCGTATCGCCCTATCGCACCTTCACGGCCCAGCAATGGTCGGCGTTTCGGGCAGATACACCGCTGACGTTGAATCGCGAGGAGCTGGAGCGGCTTCGCTCTCTTGGCGATCCCATCGATATGGACGAGGTGCGCCGCATCTATCTGTCCCTGTCGCGGTTATTGTCCGCGCATGTCGAGGCGACGCAGCTGCTCTTTGCCCAGCGCGCCATGTTTTTGAACGCGACCGAGGCTGTGAAGACCCCGTTCATCATCGGCGTTGCCGGCTCGGTGGCGGTCGGCAAAAGCACCACCGCGCGCATCCTGAAGGAATTGCTGGCGCGCTGGCCGTCGAGCCCGAAGGTCGATCTGGTCACCACGGACGGGTTTCTGTTGCCCAATGCCGTTCTGGAGCGCGAAGGGCTGATGGACCGCAAGGGCTTTCCCGAAAGCTACGATGTCGCGGCGGTGCTGCGTTTCCTGTCGGCCATCAAATCGGGCGAACGCCATGTCTCCGCGCCGGTCTATTCGCATGTGACCTATGATGTGGTGCCGGATAGGGTGGTCGATATCGAAACGCCTGACATTCTGATTTTCGAAGGCATCAATGTCCTGCAGACGCGCGACCTGCCATCGGAAGGACGCATCGTTCCCTTCGTGTCGGACTTCTTCGATTTCGCGATCTATATCGATGCCGACGAAGCGCTGATCCGCAACTGGTATGTCGATCGTTTCATGGATCTGCGCCTGACCGCCTTTACCGATCCGAAGAGCTATTTCCACCGCTATTCGACACTTGGCGTCGCCGAGGCGCGCCGCAAGGCGGAAACGCTGTGGGAGACCATCAATCGCCGCAATCTGATCGAGAATATCCTGCCAACGCGCCCCCGCGCCGATCTGATCCTGCGCAAGGGCACCAACCATCTGGTCGAGAGCGTCTCGCTGAGAAAGCTCTGACATCGGCCGCTTGTGCGGGAAGTCGGCTTTCACGAGCAGCTGGGACGGGGGCGCTTGGGGATTCTGGCTGGCCGCCATGGCGCCGATGCCGTCTCGAAGGCAGGAAAGTTCGGGCCGGACCGAATGTTGGATGCAGGCAACGCATCCGTTCTCTTTGACTGACTGCCGCCGCGCCAATGCAGAGTCTTGTATAGAGGGAAGTTCGGGCTGGGAAGGTCGCTTCGCGGCCGTGAGACCCGCCGTTTGGCCCAGTAGTCAGAAAATGCTGTCGCGCCGATTGATGCCGCCTTATGCTTCGGCTAGAAGGCGCTATCGGTTGAGCGCCTGCTTCGCCGAATTTGGGCACCCGTAGCTCAGCTGGATAGAGCGCCGCCCTCCGAAGGCGGAAGCCAGAGGTTCGAATCCTCTCGGGTGCGCCAATTATTTCAATGAGTTAGCAAAAACGCGCTTGCGCATAAATTGATTGGGCTAACATCCGGCTAACACCGCGAAGAAAATTCAAGCAATCACTCGTCGATTGTTGGCGCGTCCCAGCGAGTGACAATCACGTCGCCAATTGCCCCGGCTCTCGCTTCGATGCTCTTTTCGGTCCAGTCTTCGACCTTCGCGACCATGCGGTTTAGGGCGAGCAGCGAACCGGACAGCTTTTCGCGCTTTTTCACCCAACCGGCGTTGCCCAAACTTGGGTTCAGTGAACCCGTTATGAGCGTGAGATTTCCTATCGTGTCCACTGCTTGAGCGCGGGTTTCGACCAGAGCTTTCATAGCGTCATCCATGGGCACACCCGCAATCATCGCTTCGAAACTTGATTCGTGGGACGCATTGCTTCCGTCACTTAGGGGCCAATGTTCAGCCCACTTGCGGGGCATCAAATGTTCGATGGTCAGGTTTGAGGTCGAAACGGTCACTTCGTCGAATTTGTCACGAAGATCGTATTCCACGTTTTGAAGGATGAACCGGAGTCGGGGTGTCGGGATCAATGCGTAGGCTTTGCGACGCAGCACGGCTTCCTTCACTTGGGCGTCCGTCGGCATTCTCGATATGTCGCCTGTCATCGACGCCATGTGCTTGCTGAAAGCGTTGAATGCATCCGGTGTGGATTTTGCGGCACGGATGAAACTTGTTGTGACCTTGTTGTAGTTCTTCGTGGTCAGTCCGCATAGCTCGCGGCGCACCAGATAGCTTTCAAGAAGCTCAAGGATTTTTCGTAGTTCGCTTTCGTCGGGAACGTAGCTGAGAACCCACAAAACGAAGGGATGGAAGGTCGATAAGTCCCAAGTCTTTAAAACATTGGAAATGCGCCCAACGTTAGAGCCTTCCTTGGCCTCTTCAAGAAGCCGATAATTTTTGGCATGGCTGATAAGCACATCCAATTCTTCCGCAACTGTCGGAAAGGCGCGGTCGCGGGCATAATGCTGATATTCTGTTGCGATTTTACCGATATTGGCATCCCTTGCGGTCTCAGCGACAACTGTATGTGCGATAAGGTGGTCTGCCCGCGCCCGTTTTAGTCGCCCTTGCCGTACTTCGTCTGACCAAAACGGCTCTTCGAATAACTTCCACCGACCATCGAATAGCTTTTCATCGTCTTCCCCAAGCTTGCGCGCACGGTGGAAGACGCTGTTTCGGATAAGGTCGAAAGGTGCTAGCGGCTTGCCCAGCCCGTTCAGTGAAGCGAAAATCTCTTGCGCGTCGTCGTTCTCGTCCAGTTGAATTATTACAATTTGAAACCCGGCGAGAAAGCCTTCAAGCAGTGCGCCAAGCACGGCTTCGGCATCGTCGCCCACCTCTACGCGATCAGCAACGAAGCTAGCTATTTCGGTGTGTAGATGGTGGTAGGCGAGCAAAAGCTTGGGCGTGCCGCCCTTCTTGACACGCCCCGTGCCGTGAAAATACCTTGGCGTGAATGACGCTACTACTTCCGCATATTCTTCGGTGGCGATTTTCTGAAACAAGTCGCGGTCATATGCCGACGGCCAAAGCTTGAAGCGCTCCTTTTCGGCGTCCTTCATGCCCTTGTTTTCGTCGTTGAACAGATAGGTGTTTGCAACTTCGATTAGATGCTTGATATCGAGTTTGCGAGCCGCCTCACGAATTGCGGCAAGCACGATCTGAAACGTCGTTATTCGTTGTTGGCCATCTACCAGAAAACGAAGCGGTACCACTCCAAATGCCTGCTTGCTTGGTTCAGCGTATATTATCGCACCGAAATAGTGCGGCAATGGAGTGCGGTCTTCCTCCAACCGTTCAACGGCCTTGTCGCGAAGATCATCCCACAGTTTTGGAATTTGTTTGTCAGCGTCCGTTTCCCACTCATAATGGCGCTGATAGACAGGCACGACCCATTGTTGCCGTTGTCCAAGAACAAAATTCAGATCATGTGCCTTCGCGTCCATATCCTAACCCTCACCCCAAACCATAAAATTTCGAGACCTGATCCTTCACCGCTTCGCGAAGCGCGTTGGTGTCGTTCAGGCGCAATTGCTTGATCCCGGCAATGTTGAATCCAATATCCTTCTTGGCATCACCAATCGAACCATTGTGGATGAGAAGGAAGTTCTCGTGCGCAAGCCCTTTGCCTTGGTTCAGGCCCATAAGGTAGCCGATTTCCTGATAGACGTTTTTGTTGCCGTGCGTGAGGTCTGCAATCAGAAGGCCGGAATCTTCGATCAAACGTAACACTTCGGCGTTGATTTCGTAGGAATAGCCGGTGTCGAATTGGTCGATACGGATTGGCCGGATTTCGATGTCGAGTTCGTGAGCCTTGTTCAGATCATCGACCGCGCTTTTAATGGCATCGAAGTTCGGTTTGGTGTCTTCGCTGAACTGCATAGACACAAACACTTGGCGTTTGCGCGATTGGGCAATCTTGCCGAAAATCTTTATCAGGTCCGCCGCATGGATCGATTGCAGTTCGTATTGGTGCGTTCGCAATACCCAATTGGTGAACTGCTCATAGGTTCCGCGCGAACGGTCGCCACTCAATTGGAAAAACAGGCACGCCGCGAACAGCCCTTGTGCGGTGCACGCCTGCAATCGTTTGTCGCCGTAGGTGTCATTAATGCGTTTGATCGCTTCGAATACGGCTTCGGGGTCAAGTGCGGCCTTCGGGTCAGTTTGTTTGCGAACGTCCTGCAAGGACTGGATGAGCACAGACCGGGCGCATTCGTCTTGCCCTTTGTTCTTGCCGAAAACGTTCTTTAGGTTGGACAGGTAGGTGAAGTCCAGCCGGTCTTTGAGTTGGCGGCATTGAAGGTATTCTAGACCGAAACGCTCCTCAAGCACATCGTCTGGGAAGTCGTTTCTAAAATCAATAATGCCTTTATACGTTTCCTCTGAAGTCAGCGGCCATGCTTTAGAATTGATGTTGTGGAACAACGCCTTTTCATTTCGGCGAGCATTATCGTGGTTGAAAAGCAAGATGCAAAAAGGGGACAAATAGTCTGATGAAAGATCGGTGAGAGCTTCGAACGCAGCAAGTCTATGGTTTCCATCAATGCGCCTGAACGGCTTCTTTTCATCACCGACAAATATGTCATAGCGTCGAAGGTCATTTCTTCCTTTTTGCGCCCTTGGCCTTATATCAATACCGGCTTCTTTTGATGCAAACCGCTTTCCTTCCAAAAGTGTCCTAAGCGGATCAATCTTTTCAGCCCAGTTTTCACCTTGCTCCAGTTCAGTTTCCAAGGGCACGGACAGCACGATTTCTGGAAAGAAAAGGTCTTCGCCGATTTGAAAGAACCTCTCTATTTCTTCAACATGATCTTTCTTCAGATCACGCTGGTACTCGGAATTGGCAAAAGAGCAGGTGGCTATGTCGTTCAGACGAGCGTATCCCCGAATAGTCAGGTAGCTACCCATTGATGTCGCAAAGGCACCATTGAAAACCGTGCTCATGCGGCATCCCCCAACAAGATTGCTTCGATCTCTGCCTTGGCTTTTTCCAGTTCGGCGTTTGCCTCTTGACGCATCGAAAGGGCCGCCGATTTCCGTTTCTGGATTTCCGCGACAATGCGCGTTTGCGTATTCAATTCAGGAAGCGGGATTTCGATGCGCTTTAACTCAGATGGCGTTATTGCAGGATAGTTACCACCACTTGAGCGCTGTTCCATCTGCGTCAGCCCCAACTTTGAACGTAGGAGGTGGTATAAATACTCGCGATCAATCAAGCTCGTATCGACATCGCGGATTACCGCAAACCCCGTTGATGCGATGAAAGGGGATTGTTCCTGCGGAACGAGTGTTATTGCCCCACGCGAAGGTCGCGTTGTCGAAACAAGTATGTCGTGCGGTCGCGCAACCATTCGGGCACGGCTTGGCGCTTCTTCAATTGATGTGTCCGAAATTTCAGTAACATCTCCGGTCTTCAAGTCAATTGCCGAGATTTCCAAATAGGGGAACGTGCCTTCGTAACCGGTTCTCTGATCCCAAGCCTCGGAAGAAAATGAGCAGATATCCCGCAAGAGTTTGAAAGGGTGGGCGGTTATTGCTTCTGTCAGATGAACGTATTTTCGTCCAAAGAAGTTAGGGTCGTGCCGTAGCTGAACTTCATGCATAGACACCCGGAACATGCGGTTAGCTATGGTGTTTTCCTGTTCAGGCGGAAGCACGATGCCAAGTTCGGAAAGCAGGTAATCGTCGATTGACGCAAGTAGCGCGTCGGCCTTGTCCAAGGCCACTTTACGACGAGTGTTCCCGTTGTCCATGACTGACAATATTGCTTCGTTGTATATGATCGGGATGGATCGAAGGGCGGGATAGTCGAGTGCCGGTCGTGTTCCCCCTGTTGCTCGGCGTGTGGCCAACGCTTCACCAATGTCGGTGTTAAGGAACGCAGCAAGCGCCCGGCTTTCCAGCCTGCTTCGGGTTTTTGCGCGTGCAATATGCTGATTGATGTTGCCCACAAAACCTACGGGCGGCACCGACGAAACGGCCATACGGCCAACGCCCGTGATCTTCACCAAAAGGTCATTTTCTTGAACATGGCTACGCGCAAGCATTCCGCTATGCGTTGCCTCGTTGATCAATTTGACGTCGTTTGCATCAAGATCACCATTAGTATTCAGGTTCTGTACACGGATGAAAGGAATGCCCGTTTCAGGGTCATCGGAGTAGTACAGTTCCTTCTCTTCCGCCTTGGGCGTCGCCCCGCCCGCCAACGCCAAGCAAAAATCCCGAAGTTTTCTATTGGTCTTTAAGCGCACCTTTTCTTCCAACCGCACAAAGTGCGGAAGGTAGAAGCGGGCATCATGCCTACGTTCAAGTTTGCCCCAACTGACTATGAAGAACCGTTCTTCATCGACGCCGGGGCTTAGGCAAAAGGGCGCGGCACCCCGCTTTCGACATGTTGGATAAAACGGCTCAGTTCCCGCGAAACAGTATCAAGTTCGTTCGCGCCGGTTGGTCGTCCGGTTGCATCGTAGCCAATGTCTTCGGCAATCGCCATGAAGATTTCATAGTCATTAACTTTCGCCTTCACTTCGGCCAAGAATTCGTCGTTCAGCGTTTCGCGTAAGGTAGCGATACGCTCATTGTATTCTTCCGATGTTGCGGCTTTCCATTGTTGATAGGCTTCGGTGGCCTCATGCGCCTTCTTAGCCTTGTCTGCTTCAGCCTTCAGCTTGCGCTTGGCATCCGTGGTTAGATTGCCTTGGGCGTCCAATGCACCCAGTTTGGCCACAAGCTCTTCGTCGATTTGCTGAATGGTGGCATCGCCCTTCTTCAGCTTCGCTGCCTTTTCCTTGATCAGCTTTTCCAGTGCCTTGCCGCCGTCCTTGCGGGCATGGATATCGTCTTGCGCCTTTTCTTTGGCGCGCTGAATGGCGATGGTGGTTGCATCGTCGTGCTTGCGCAGGAACAGAACGGAACTCTTCACACCGGCACCGTTGGCCGCGAAGGCAAACTGGGGAAGTGAAACGACGCTGACAATGCGCCAATGCTCTTCGATCCAGTCGCGCACATACTGCATGCTGGAATTGGTCAGGATGCTATCCGGGATGACCATCGCCATGTAACCGCCCGGCTTCAGGAAGCGGTGGCATTGTTCGATAAATAGCACCTCGGTTGTCTGTTGGTCGCGCGCCTTGTCCAAGAGGGTGCGGCGGATGAAGTCTTTTTCGCCAACCTTCTTCTGTTTGACCGTGATGTTCTTCAGCTTGGCATCGATCCAATCGACGTCCTTGCAGCCAAGGTCATAGTCTTCAAGATAACGCTTTTCGTTCAATTTCACCTTCGCGCCAAAAGGCGGGTTGGTGATGATGTAGTCAAAACTGTTGGGTTTGAAGCCTTGGTTCTTCGTCCGGTCGCGCATTGTGTCGATAGACTCAAGCCCGTCGAAAGCAATAACATTGGTATGACCATCATCATGGATGATCATGTTCATCTTTGCCGTTCGGGCGATGCCTTCGGAAATCTCAATGCCGAAGAGATTGTTTTCGGCGAAGTCGTGCCAATGCTTGTGGTGCTGGACCGATGCCAGTTCGAAGTAGCCGTCTTCCGCCATTTTGTCGGCTTCACGGCGTACCTTGTCCAGCGCATGTAGCAGGAATCCGCCGCTGCCGCATGATGTGTCGATCACGACAGAATCGTGATTGATCGGCAAGGCGTCGACGATGAACTTGACGATGTTGCGAGGGGTAAAATACTGCCCGAACTCGCCTCGGAAAAAGCCGGTCATGAAGGTTTCGAAAGCGCGGCCTTTGCTGTCCAAGTCGGTCTTGCCAAGGTCTGTGCCTGCAAGATAACCAACAACGGTTTGAAGCTCCGAATTTGACAGCCGAATATCTTCCTTGAAAACTTCGGGGTCTTTTTCACGTCCTTTATGGTAGAGCGCCTGAATACGCCTTTTCAGGTCGTCGCCTTTGTCGTCCGTGAAGACTTGAAAGTCGTAGGGCTCACCCGGCTTGCGGTTGGTCCGTTCGTCCCAAATTTTGCAGAAGATAAGTTTGTCGAGTTCGTCGAACGCTTCGGACGGGTTGCGCTTGCCACCCGCCCACAACGCATCATGGGCTTGTTTGAACTTTCGCGTAAGTTCGTTCTCTTCGACGATCTCAAGTTCAAAGCCGTCCTTTCCGCCCTTGGTGTATTTGGCGCGCGACGCCTCTTCCTTACCCTCTTTGGGAAGGTCAGCGATCCGGTTTTCAACGCGTTCAGCGCCGCCAAAACCGGATACCTTGAAGTAATCGTTGCGGATGCCTGACGTCATCCACATGAAATCGGCTTTCAGAGAATTGGCATACCCGAAGCCCTGTTCGACGGCCTGATCCAGTTCACCTTGGCTGGCCTCTTCACGCTTGCATTCAACAACGATGTAGGGCGTCTTTTTAGCTTTGTCCTTGAAGACAACGATATCCGAATGAATGTTTGGGACACGGTGCGGGACGGTGAATTCGATATCGATTTGTTCTTGGGAGTAACCGTAGTCGAGTACCAACGACACGTAGGCGCTTGCACGGACGAACTCTTCAGGGTCGCTTAGCCTGTATTTTTTGTTCAGGGCGACATAGATGACGTTCTTCTCATCTTCATCTAAGGCGATGATGCCACCCTGCAACGCGGCTTCGTTTTCGCGCTTGAAGCGGTCCAGATTTTCTTCGTACGCCATTATTCATCATTCCCGTTCGAGTGTTTCGCCGCTACGACCGCTTCGGCCTGTATGACGCATAGTTCAAGTTCTTCCACGGCCATTCCAGTAGCCGCGTTTGCAAAGCGGCCTACAAGTTCCGCCTTCTTTGGTTCCTGATCGTGTGCATCGACGACGCCAAGCAACCAGTTTGGTGTTGTTCCAAGAACTTCAGAAATAGACTTGAGAGTTGCCAAGTCTGGTTCCCGACGCCCCGAAGCGTAGTGAGCATATCTACGCTCTTCCAAGCCAATACGTCTTGCAGCTTCAGCGTTTGAAATGCCGAGTTGCTTGGCGCGTTCCCGTAACCGTTTTGCGAATATATCCATGGGAACATTTTGTTCTCTATCGACACAAATATTGCTACGTACGTTGCGTAGTGCTGCACGAACATAATGTAGTCAATAGGTACATTGGTGTGTTGCAGCCATGGGATTGAAAACTTGGATTGAAACCGCGATTTGGATTGTTTGCCTATCTCCAATCTGGGGCGCGTTCGCATGGTGCTTCTGGGAAGGGTCAGTTCGCCCGCGCATGATACCGCGACAGGAAATCTTGACCGAAGCTGACAGGCTTTGGGTGCAGGACAGGGATCGTGCTTTCGAACGGGCCTGCATTGAGGAACACGCTGCTTGGTATCGGTCGGAAGAGTTTGAACAAGGGCGCTGGCGTCGTATCCGCGAAGAAATCATGCGACGGGAACGGGCGCGGGGCGCTACGTTTCGGAGGCTTCGTTACCCTTCGGCGTAGCAGCTTCTTCCATCAAGGCGCGCTGCTGCCGTAGCAGCTTCGCTTCCCATTCTTCATCGGACCCATGGTCAACTACCACCATGACCTTGTTTTGGTGTACCTGTGTATTGTTCTGCACGTTGACTTCGGCCAACGGCACCTTGGCCGTCACGACCGCGATGATTTGCAGATACGCCTTGGGGTCGGTTAGACGCAGCGCTTCGATTGCGTCTGCGCCGTGTTCCTGAAAGTCGGTTGCGAGCGCGGACAGAAACACTTCAGACAGCTTATTCCGTGAGCCTTTGGGCCGCTTACCGCCGTTATTGCCCGTTAGAAAACGGCCATCCGGTCCGCGTTCGGGTTGGTCGGACAGGTCCGCTAATTCTGCTAATGGCGCTAATTCGTTAGCAGGTTTAGCACCTTTAGCGCCGGGGTCCGTGTCGTCGTTCACGGTATCAACCTCCAAGCTTCCTTACGGGGTTTGCCTTCCACTTCTATTCCGGGGGACAGGCGTTCAAGCCATCCATGATCTTCAAGTGTCTGTGCCGCTGCTCTTGCGGCCTTGGCATTTCGAAGGTCAGACGGGCCGCGCTGATAGATCGTCGCCAAATGAACGATTGGGCTTTCCCACGACTGCCACCATGAAAGCAGTTTTTGAGCGGATCGAAGGTCGCGGGGAACGGACGCGCCATCGGCCAAGCGAAGCATTTCGTTGGCATAGTGGTATGCTAACTGAATCCCGCATTGCATGGCAGGCAGCGAAACTTCCATCGTGTCGGGGTCGTGGTAGACGGACAGGACAGCCGCCAATCTTCCCGCATGTTCGGCAAGTTTCCCGGCGAATGCCCGGATGCGATTCAGCGCCCCGTCTGACCGCATGGCGCGTTCGCATTCGTCGTGGAAGGCAATCCAAGCCGTCGCTGAGTCATTGGATAAGGAAAGCGCCGGGGGATTGAGCGCGTCGGGCATGTCGTCCGCCATCACCGGCGGGCGTAGAAGTAGGTGGCGTAATCGGTCGCCATAGTTGGCCAAGGCGTTAGACGCTGACACAGGCGGCGCACGGAAAAGGCGCATTCCCGCCGTGCTTTCAGGCGCGACCAAGAGCATACGCGCGGTCAATCCGATACCGTCGAAGAGGCTCTTGCCGAATAGTTCATCGGCGACGACCGGCTGAAGCATGATGTGGGCGCTGCATCGCCGTCCGGGCAAGTAGGTCGAACCCGTGGTTATGCGCTTGCGGCGGATCGGTTCACCGTCCCACAAAATGTTCAACAGCGCCGCCGTACGCATCTTGCTTTCGTCGCTGAAAGCCGCGCCACCAATGAGCATTCCACCTTCGGCGGTGAAGACGCCTGCGAAGGGCCGACCTTCGGCAAGGTGCATAGTAAGGGCTTCGGGTGTCGGATCGGACACAAGAAGCATTGGGTGGGGCGGGGCTTTCGGTTCAGGGCCGATTGCGTCCAATGCGCTGCGAAGCCCCGCCGGGTTGTTCTTTGCGTTGCGTTTGGCCTGTTCGCGGGCAAAGTCCCACGCTTCCTTGGCATTGATATAGGCCAGCCGTTCACCGTCGGATTGCCGCCGCCATTCCTGTTCGACCGCGTGAATGGGATCAAGCGCGATACGGTCAATGCTAGACTTTCGTTCGCCACTTTCTGCTACGGATACGAACAGCCCTGTCAGCGGTTTGGAACCGCCCGCTGGTAGACGAACATTCCGCTGCGCCTGAATGGCCAACGTCGCCGCTGCCAGCACCGATTGAGCGGCAATCGCAATGGGTGCCTGCGTCATTTGGTGAGCCGCCAAGGCGGCGTCCTTCAGCGGCCCCAACGCTTCAATTGGAAAGACCGGAGCCGGGGGCAATTCCCGAAAAAGGGGGCGCTTTTCTGGTGTCTTGGCTTCGCCTATGGTGCGTTCCGCGAAGGAAGCCGCGTCGTGTGGTGTCCAGCGGGCGGGGTCAGAAGTCATCGACGCCACCCAAGGCCATGTCGCCAAGCCCGCTTAGCGCCGTCTTGGTGGCTTCGTTCTGCGAAAGACCGATTTGCCTTCCGCAAGCGACAATCAGGCCCAACGCAACGTCGCGGCATATGTGCCGATCAGCAACCATCTCGCCTAGGCGGCAAGCAGCCCAATGAAGTGTACTGTTGCGCTGACCAACCGGGGCCATCGCGACCTTTTGAGTGATGCCTTTCAACCGCGCCAAAGTCAGCACTTCCGCCGAAACAAGGCCGTACTCAGACTGCGTGCTTTTGGGCTTCGCGATGACTGAAGCTTTCTGCATCATGGCAAGTAGCCACGACGGCGGTTCGGCTAACGCTTGCATCTGAAGAGCTTGCGCCAAGAGCAAAGGAGTCGCGTTCCACAGTCGGTATTCGCGGCCATCGGCCAGACGCGATCCCGCCGCAATCACATAGGCGCGGTCGCGAATATCGACGGCGGGTGCAAGTTTTCCCTTCGTGTCAGTCAGGGACGCCGGGCGGCGAAAGATGAAGTGAAACCCTTCGTTCGGTGTTGCGACGCATGGCACAAGGGCCGGATTGAACCCGTTGTCGCGAAACCAACCGGACAGGATTTCAACGCCGTCTTCTTGCCCGTGGCGGTCGGCGTCTATGACGACAATTCCGTTCGCACGGCATGGCAGGCCGATAATTGCGCCCGGCGTGTTCTCCCACCACGCGTACACCTGTTGGATATGGCTACTAGCGCTGTTCATGCCGCCGGAAATGTAGGGCGACTTGCACTTGCCGAATTGGTCATCACGTTCGCGGCACGGAGATACAGCCACGCCGTTTTCGGCGTAGGTCAACGCTAACAAGAGGTTGGGCGGCAAAGGGTTCATTTGTTCGCCCCTTTGCTTCCCGCTCCAAGCTCCGAGGTGCTTGAAACCGTTCGCGACATGCGAGACTGTGCCCAGTCATCTAGATCGCGAGGCAGGTAGACCGGGAACGGCCCCAGCTTGCGAAACTTCGGCCCGCCGCCCACGCAGGCCAGTTTGGCAAGGGTGTCGATTGTATATGCGCCGTAGCGCTCTTGGAGATAAGCCGCTGCCTTGTCGCGGCGCAGATAGGTTTGCTCAGTCATGGGGTATCCTTTCAGATCACCCCAAGAGAAATAGAATCAGAGCCAAGCCATTGATAGGAAGATCAAAATACGGCTTATACTACGTCAGAAAAGTTTCATCCGGTCCGAAATTCGCCGATGATGGGATACGAAGTCTACGCGTTCATCTTCGTTCAGCGTTCGGTTCAAGACTTCTGTCAGGGCAGCATGACGGGACTGCGACGGATCATCTCGCAAAAGACGTTTCACGTCTTCGATAACTTGCGTGTCCCAATCATACTTCAAGCGTCGCTTCTTCTTCGTGACCGCAAGTCCGTCATCAATTTCGAAGCCGTGCTTTTCGCTAGTCATTGCCCTTCGCACCCTTTCGAAACGCCGCTACGTTCGTTTCCTTCGTGGCTGCCCCGTTCATCGCCGCCGCAATCGTACCGGAAATGCTTTCGGATGCGCGGCGCAACGGGTCGTCGGCCAAATGGGCATATCGTGCGGTCATCGCGGGGGATGCGTGGCCTAGCAACTTCCCGACGGTGGCAAGGCCCATGCCCGCACCGGCCCCGACAGACGCAAAAGAATGCCGAAGGTCATGCAAGCGCACGTCCTTAAGCCCTGCGTGGCGCGTGATCCGTTCCCACGGGCGCTTCAGGTCTGAACGCGGCTTGTTGGGCAGCGCACCGGCAATCACATAGTCGCCCATGCGTGGCAAGTCGGAAAGAACCTCAAGCGCCGGTGCGCCAAGCAGCACCTTCTTTGCACCGGTCTTGGAATCAGGCAGGTTGAGAACGCCACGTTCGAAATCGACTTCTGACCACCGAAGGGCAAGGATTTCTCCCGCGCGGCAACCTGTCAGCATCAATAGCCGAATAGCTGCGACGGCGAAGGGCGATATGACTTCGCGTCGGTTTTCGTCCTTCACGGGACGATGCTTCGCCTTTTTGCCCTCGTTGAAGTTCCAAGGCAGGCCGACCGTTTCCGCTTCACGCAGCGCGTCGCCCAATCGTTGCATTTCGTCCATGGTCAGAAATCGTTCGCCCTTGCCGTCGGCATAGACCTTCACGCCGAAGCGGGGATTGGTTTCTATGTAGCCCCGGCGCCACGACATAGCTGAAGATGCCGCCAAGCAAACGAACTGTTCGTGCGGCGGTCCCTTTGCCACCGGTCACAACGGCGCGTCCGCCTTCTTCGACAGCCGTCTTGCCGTTTGCTACGTCTCGCATGAAGCGCTCTACGTCGCCGCGTTTCACTTCGCCGATGCGCTTCTTCCCCAACAAGGGTTTGATATGACGCGCAATGCGCCCCCGGTCGGTTGCGATGGTCGATGCTTTCTTGCCGTCGCAGCCTTCTTCTAGGTATTCTTCGCAAAGTAGGGCTATGGTCAGTTCGGCCCGCTTCCGCGCCTTTTCAGCGGCTTCGTCTTCACCCAGCGCAGCCTTGGCCAGTGTTTCCTTCGCTTTGGCCCTCGCTTGATCAGGGGTCAGTTCCCCGACCTTGCAGATTGTCACCATGCGCGGCTTGCCGCTGCGCCCGGTTCCCTTGACCCGGTACATGACGATGAAGCTCTTCGCGCCCGAACTGCGAACGCGGCACCCGAAGCCGCGAAGTTCGCCGCACCAAGCAATGTAATCCTTGGCCGGGTCGGTTTGCAGTTCAAGCGCATCGACGACGGTCTTCGTAAGCTTGCGATTATCCATTCCTACCCTCTCAGGCTAACACCCGGCTAACACCGGGCTAACACCAAAGCGCCAATCCGGGGTAAGCCGAAGTAGAGCGTAGAAAGTTAGATAAGACAAAATCGCTTATTTTTCAATACCAAAGGCAAGACTGAGAAAAGCCGAGAAAGCTCAGAAAAGCCCATCCCCGCGCCCTCCGAAGGCGGAGGCCAGAGGTTCGAATCCTCTCGGGCGCGCCATTTTTCTTTATAAAATCAGCACCTTAGAAATTTCCACTCACTCGGAAATAGTGCTTACGCGGTGCTTACGTGGCCATTTTCCGGAAGCGAGCCGCTCATTCGGACGCACTTAAACGTACGTTGACCTGTTCACTGATACGGTGCTTGAGGGTTTGAATCTCAGGTGCTTCAGCGGCTCGGAATTGGTCATTGTCACATATGGCTCCGTACGGAGCATTCCGCCGCGCTGCAGGGTGTCAGTCAAGCGCTTGATCTATGCGCCTCCATATCAAATCAACATCGGCACAATAGTTCGCGGCGACCTGCCGTACCCACGGCAAGCCGTTGATGATTGTACGCGATGCGGTGTGACCCAGTTTCGCAATGATGGCTTCGGTTCGGGCAGCATCGCTTGGCTGCCAGTTGATCACGGCTGTTTCTGGACGATTCAGCAAATTCGTTCGAGTGTCATTCTCAAGTCGTTCAGCCAAAACGTCGACCGTAGCGATGCAGTGTTCAATTCGCTCTGCCAAACCTTCCCGTCCCCAGGCGAGGAGTGTCCCTAAGAGCGCCACGCCTGCCGCGCCGCGAGAACCTTGTACCCCGATGTCCGGGACGGCGAGATAAGCGCCCCCAAAGGAAACGGCGTCCTGCATGGCCGCGCGCCGAAAAAGGACGAGGGCGGAGTCCTTGGGTTGGAACAGCCACTTGTGAGCGGATACGGCGACGCTGTCGGCTTGCTCGACCCCGGCCAGTCGGTCGGCATACATGGTCAACCGGAGTGGTCCAGCCCAGGCGGCGTCCACATGAATCCAACGCGCACCGCCCTGTCTGGCGCTGGCTGCGGTCGACAACGGATCGATAGCACCGCGTCCGGTGGTGCCCACGGTTAGAACAAGCGCTGCATCGTTGGTATCTGGAAAGCACGCCTGATCCATTCGCCCGACCGCGTCGACCGGCACAGCTTCAAACGGCAAGCCTAGGATATGGGCCGCCTTTGGTACCGACAGATGTGCATCCGCCGAAGCGATGATTTTCCTCGCGCCGTGTTCGCGCGCCGCCCAGAGCGCTGTCAGATTGGCTACGGTTGATCCGGCGCAGATATGGCCTGTTGCCATCCCGAACGCCGGGGCAAGCCAGGCAATCACCCGAGCTTCGGCTTCGCTCGCAAAGGGCGACAGATCGGGGTGGAGCAAGTTCTGATTATATTTTGCGTTCAGGCCCACGAGCCGAGCTGCAACGTCGGGCGTAGGTGGATCCATGTGCGCCAAGGTATCAGGGGCGCCAAGGCGGGTTGACCGGGCCTCGATCACCTCTGCAACCTGTGAATAGGCACGCGTCTCTCCGAGCCCTATATCGGGCAGGTTGTCGGGAAGCCACCCAGCCGATGTGCCATCTCGGTTCATTCGAAGTCGCCCGCTCCTGCGCAGCCTTCGCGCAGCCACTGCTGCTGCTCTAAGGTTGCAATCTCCGCTTCTAGGGTTCGGATATGACTGTCTCGCGCCAACAGTGCGGCTTGAAGTTCTTCGATTTGTTGGCGGAGCATTTGCTCCGTGCTCGGGTCGTCTTCCTCGGCCATAAGGTTTGCTCGATCGATTTCATGTGGCACCGGAGCACACTTAGTCATAGTTTTCCGGTTGCTGGTCGCGTGTTGCGTCCGAATACACGCACCGCGCCCGAGGCCAAAAGAACACCTGCGGTAACCGCTAGTAGGGCTCCGATCTCAAATGCCGATGGCACTTCGCCGAGAACAGGGAGCGCCATGAGTGCCGTAAGAATTGGGACCAAAGAAGCAAAGCCAGCGGCGCGCGAGGCGCCGATAATTGTCACTGCTCTATTGAAGCATATCAGTGAAACGACACTGACAAGGATGCCCTGGAAAACGACCTGCTGCAGAATTGCGGACCACGGCACCTCTAATATCTGTTTGGGCAGTACAAAAAGATAAACCGGTAAGAAGACCATTGCGGACCACACTGCAACAAGTGCAGCAGCATGGAACGGACCAATCTGCGCGCGTCGTAGGGTCACAGTATAGCTGGCCCATAGGAAAGCTGCACAAAGAAACAGAAGGTCACCGCGCCATTCACCAGTCTCAAACGTCAAGAATGAGCCAACGAGTATCGTTGCCGCACCGAATGGGATCAGTGCCAAGCCCAGTTGTCGGGACCGATCGATTCGTTCCCCTAGTATCAATACGCTCAGAAGTGCTGCAAAGAGCGGCATAGTGCCGGGAATAAGTGGGCCGGCGTGATTGGCTGGCGCGAACAAAAGCCCGCCTGAGCCGATAAGGACGTAAATCAGGCCAGAGCCGCTGGCCATAATGAGTGTTCCAGATAGGCCAACTCTTTGGGCGATAAGGCCGGACGTAAGAAGGTCTAGTCGTGTAACAACCATCCAACTTGCCCAAATTGAGATCCCGGCGATGGCCCACGCCGCGCCAACAATGAAACGTCTGCTTTCGACGGTATCGGACGACGAGCTCATGCTTCGCGTTCCAGAAGAACGCGAGGAAGGTCTTCAATCACAGCGCCGAAGGGCGCGTTCGTCCTTAGGCCGCGCGATACAACAAGCCCACCTTGGATCATCGTTACAATACGTAAAGCGCGCTGTTTGGAAGCTGCCTCGCTTATTCCTGCGCTGCGAGCGCAGAATGCAAGCGCGCCAATCCACTCTTCTAACGTCTGTCGAATTGCATCAGCAAAAGGGCTTTTTGTTTCTGCATCTGTCGCAAGCATATTGAGTAAGCAAGCGCGTGCTCCATTCTCGTAAAAGTCTTCCAGTGCTCTCATCATCGTCGTGAGGCGTTCTTCTGGATCTCGGCTCGAGCGCAATGATGCGATCACGTTTTCGCTCATCCATTCATGCGCCCGCGAAAGTACTTTTTCAGCCATTTCCTGCTTACCGCCCGGAAAGCGATGATAGAGGCTTGCACGTTTCAGACCTGTTCGTTCCGAAAGAACCGACATGCTGGCTGCCTCAAACCCAACGTCACGAAACGTGAAGCTGAGTCGAGCGAGCAAATCATCAGAGTTCACCAGTGCGGGACGCGGCATCCAAGAGTCTCATATGTTACCGAATGTACGGTAAATAACAGTTGACAGCGCTGACGGGAAGGGCCTAGAGAAATTTATTACCGAACAATCGGTAAATAACTTGATGCGACAGAATCAAGGATGCTGTTCCATGACCAAGACCCCTATAGTCGTGTTTTCTGACCCTAAAGCTGCCTCCGAGGAAGCATTGGGGCGACTGTTCAACGCTCTCATCTTGACTCACGAGCTCAAAGAGAACGGAAAGGACGTCGATCTCATTTTTCAGGGTGCTGGTTCGCGATAGCCGTAGGTCGCGGGTGATGAAGGACACCCTGCTTATGCGCTGTATGAAGCTGTAAAAGACCGGGCTGTTATCTGTGGCGGGTGTGCTGACGTATTCGGAGCCACTGATGGAGCGTCAGCGTCCGGCCTCGCACTCGTTCGTGAGCGATGTTCCAGTTACTACAGGTGTCGTTGGTCTCAGTCGTTATCTGGCTGACGACGCCCGGATTGTTTCGTTTTGACGTCGATCCTCCAGTCGAGACTTCAAGACGCCGTCACCTAAGAGTTCGGAGGTTCTCATGCCTGACCCTTTCCACGAGGGCGAACGCGCCATTCAAGAGATAACCGGAGAACGGGAAGCAGCGTTGGCGAACGGCCGCATCATCGCTGATGCTGTTCCTGTACCTGCCGTGCCGTTTGTTGCCTCTCAGGAACTTGCCATATGTTCGCGCGAAGATGCTGAAGGTCGGCTGTGGCCTGGTATAGTTTTCGGCCAGAAAGGCTTTGCATCGGTTTCAGATGATCGTCGACGTTTGACGATAGCACCGACGGGAGGAGCTATCGCAAGAGGTGCTCCGCTCGACGGTCTCGAGGTTGGTGATCGTCTGGGTTCTCTTTTCATCGAGTTGACGACCCGGCGAAGGCTGCGTGTAAACGGAACTGTCGAAGACTTGAAAGAAGATCGGATTCAAATTCTGATTGAGGAGGCTTACCCTTCTTGCCCAAAGTACATCCAACGCCGGACAATGGAACCGATCTCGGACGAGAACGCCGCAGCGTGGCACGTCGAGTCTGGGACGAGCTTAACAGAGCCACTGAAGTCTTGGATTGGAAAAGCCGATACGATGTTCGTGGCGTCCGGTCCGCAAGGAGGGCGGCTAGACATTTCACATAGGGGTGGTGAGCCTGGCTCTATTCAGGTGGTGGACGGGCTGGTGCGGGTGCCGGACTATCCTGGAAACTCTATGTTCAACAACTTGGGCAACTTCCATCTCGACCCACGGGCTGGTTTGGTCTTCCTTGATTTCACTTCCGGTCGGCAGTTGAGTCTGACCGGTAGTGCGTCAGTCCACGTGGAGGGGCCTGCCGAAGGGAACGCGTCTGGTCCAACGGGCGGGACCGACCGGTGGTGGACCTTTACTCCAGAAGCTTGGACTATCACCAACCCGGAGAAAGCACGGAGGTGGAATGCGCCTGAGTTTTTCGCCGTTCAACCCATCCGTCGATGAGATCGTGTGATGGAGCTGATCGTCTTTGATAAAAAGCTCATCGCCAACAAGACAGTTCGTGTCCGGTTGAAAGAGCGTAATGAAGAACAGCTTCCACCTGCCGCTCCCGGAGGACTGAGGTGGCCCCAGTTTTCTAGACACCTGCCTCGTTCAGTTTCCGCTGTCTGATCTCGAAATCAACAGGCGATAGCATGCCGTTGTACGTGTGCTTGCGTTTCGGATTGTAGAACAGCTCGATGTATTCGAACACGTCCCCCCTTGCGTCGTCGCGGGTCGGGTAGGTTCGACGCCTGATCCGCTCGCGCTTCAGCAATTGGAAGAAGCTCTCCGCGACAGCGTTGTCGTGACAATTGCGTCGTCTGCTCATGCTGGGTTCCAGATTATGCTGGCGCAGGAATGTCTGCCACTCCCAGCTGGTGAATTGGGAGCCCTGGTCTGAGTGAACCATGACCTTACCTGCAGGTTTGCGCCGCCACACGGCCATCAGCAGGGCCTGCAAGGCCAGGTCCGTTGTCATGCGGGACTGGGTAGACCAACCGACAACCCGGCGCGAGAACAGATCGATGACGACGCACAGGGACAGCCAGCCTTCATGGGTCTTGATGTAGGTGATGTCGGTCACCCAGACCCGATCGGGTTGAGACGCATCGAAGCGCTGCTCGAGCCTGTTCTCGGCGACTATCGCAGGCTTGCCACCATATCGGCCGGGACGGCGCCTGTAGCCGATCTGCGCAGCGATCCCGGCCAGCGACGCCAGTCGGGCAACACGGATCTCGGAAATCTGTTCGCCCTGATCGCGCAGATCGTCGGTCAGCTTGCGATAGCCGTAGACCTTGCCGCTGTCGGTCCAGGCCTGCCGGATCAGCTCGGTCTGGCGCACGTCCTCCTGCGCACGGTGGCTTAACGGTTCTTTAAGCCATGCATAGAAGCCACTGAAATGAACCCGTAGCACCCGACACATGGCCCGGATGCCGAACTCCTCGCGATGTGCCCGGATGAAGGCGTACTTCATTGGGACTCTCGCGCGAAGTACGCCGTTGCCTTTTTTAAGATGTCGCGCTCTTCGGTCACCCTGGCCAACTCGCGCTTCAGCCGCCGGTTCTCGGCTGCATGGTCCAAGCCCGGCTCCTTTGCCTTGGGATCACCGAACAGCTTCATCCACTTGTACAAAGAATGCGTGCTGACGCCCAACCGCCGGGACACCTCCCGCACCGGATACCCACGCACCATGATCTGATGCACCGCATCGCGCTTGAACTCGTCGCTGTAGTTGCTTGTCCCCATGGTCGCCTCCTCGGCTCAAAGTAAGGGAGCAAAGCGTCTACAAATCTAGGGGAACCTCACAGAGCCTCCGTTACGATACAGCTTCTGCTCTCCGAAATACTCTGAAGACGGACACTTCTACGACACGGCGCACCCGCATTCCGCGCTTGATCGACGCACGCCCGACGACGCATATTGGGAAAGCACCGAACAGCAACAAGCAGCATGACCATCAAACCCGATACACCTCGGCGAAGCTGCAAAACTGTCCGGAAAGGCGGGACCACTTCACGAACTTGGGATGCTATGAACTTGCCACGTAGAGGTCTGGATTGAAGGCACGAAAATGAACGTTTGCTTGCGTTGCTTATTGATCGTGTACGTTCTGGCTATCGGCCTGTTTGCCGACCCGGCGCGCGCCGACATAAGCAATCCCGAGCTTGAAAGGATCGCGACGGAAGCGGCGAAACTGGACAGTAGCTTCAGGCCGGTCGTTCAGTACTTCGATGGAGACCGAACGGTCGATGGGTATTATTTCGTCGATCTCTATCGCGTGAATGCGCCCAATAGGATCGAGTTCGGCGGCCGCGTTCTGATCGAGGAAAAAACCGGCAAGCCTGTCACCGACGAGGCAACGTTGCGCTTTTATTCCGCAACATCCGACCAACTGCCCGATGGTATCGACCCCTCGTCCCGCCTCAACCTCAATGACATGGATACGTTAGGGCGATGGTATTTTACGCTGCAAGCGTACTGGAAAAGCATTGCGGCGGTATCGTTGTTCTTCATTGGCCTGTTCGTGTTCAGGAAGTGGGTCGCGGGGCTTTTCGATCGGCTCTTCAGGAAGAAAGGGTTTCGGATCGAGAAGATATCGTCCGAAGCGGTGTTCGTCTGGGCGTTCGGCATTCAGATTGCTGGAATGGTCCTGTGCTTCATCATCTATCCCGACAAGTTCCTTGCGGTGATACTCCTGACCTCGTCCCTGGGAACGTTAACGTTCTGGGCCGCGAACCGGGGGAACATGAACTCTGAGAAGGAGAGCGATACGATCTGGTTCGACACTGTTTCGGAGAACGGCGCTGTCGAGTGGGATAAGATTGCCATCGACGACAATTTGAGGCTCAGGCTTGAGAAGATCGTGAAGATCATGCGAGATCCGCAGAAGGCAATTGCCGCGGGTGTCACGTTGCCGAGAGGTATGCTGCTTTATGGACCTCCCGGGACCGGGAAAACGGTACTTGCACGCGTTCTGGCAACCGAAAGCAAATGCGCCTTCGCCTACATCTCGGCCTCGGACATATTGTCGAAATGGATCGGCAATTCGGAGAAGAACGTGCGAGAGCTCTTCTCGCAGGCGCGCTCGCAGATACCGTGTATCATCTTCATCGACGAGATCGACTCCCTCGCCCGTGAACGTGGAAGCCAGGATGTGTTCGGCGATAAGGTTCTCAATCAAATTCTGCAGGAGATTGATGGCGTATTGGGTGTTGACGGCGTTTTCGTCATCGGCGCGACGAACAGGCCGGATCAAGTCGACAAGGCATTCGTGCGCGCCGGGCGTCTGTCAATCCATGTGGAGGTTCCCCTGCCAAACCTCCGGCAGAGGGAAAAGCTGTTCGCATTGTATTCGGCCAAGTTCGTCGATGCCGCACTACTGGATACGGAACAGCTTGCGCTCAAGAGTGAAGGGTTCAGTCCTGCCGATATCAAGGAGATATGCAGCAATATCATGCTCGAACGGTTTGCCGTCGATCGACACGAAGATCCGATCTCCACAAACGAATTTTTCGAAGAGATAGTGCGCTTCCGCGGCGGGCGTTTAGGTTCGGAATGCACATCTCCATAAAGTTACGGTCGCTTTGACTTCGATAGCCAAGGCTACGACGCCGACATGCTAGTCGTATCTAATTGCGGTACGCTACCCGCTCAAGACCGTTTGCGAACCGCTCCCAACCGTATTTATGGGCTAGGCTATGCCGTTGCCGATCCGACTACGCTTCGGCCAATGGCGGATCGGCGCGTAGCATTTGATCGCCAGAGCAATAGCCCTCTGGAACAGGCGCTCGGCAATCTGATCAATGATGGCGAAGTGCACCGCCACGCCGGCAAGTCGCGGTGCATTCATGAATCGCGCCGCGTAGTCCTTGCCGATGAACCCCGACGCCGATTGAATAGCGCTGTATCTTTCGACACGCCCGCTGGCGATATGGCTGCGCCGTGCTGGTGGGCTCAGTGTTGAAACGTGGGCGAACAAGGCCACCCAGGCCGGTCTGGCCATTGCGCGGGGGCTCCTTTCGTTCTGGAAACGGAAAACGCTCCTGAGGCCTTTCGGATCGGCTATGCGAGCCTGGATGGAGGCGATCTATGCCGCGCCGTCAATATTCTCGCTTGGACGAGGCCCTGAAAGGTGGCATCAGACATGCCCTTCGCACTCAATTACCGCGATATTCACCGGGCTTGCGGCCTAGAAGCCCCCTTGGTCCAATAGTACCGGCGGGACAGGTCGGCGGCAGCGCTGTTGGGAGCAATATCTTGATCTGAGCTGGCCCGCGACCTGACGCGGTCCATTTACTGAAGATAATTGCCGAAATATCTCTCGGTCTGTCTGCTGTAGTAATCGAAGGTCGCATTCACGATCGAGGTCTTTCTGAGATAGGCGCCGGCTTCCTGCGCTAACGCGTCAGGCACGGGACGAATTTTCCCGGTAGCCGAAGCGCGCAACTGCATACGGGCGGCGCGCTCAAGATAGACTGCCAGATAACAGGATTCCTGCACCGACTTGCCAGCAACCAGATAGCCATGATGCGCAAGGATAATCGCGTGTTTGTCCTGCAGCGCCTCGGTTATGATCCGGCCCTCCTCGTCTGCGATGGGCAAGCCTGGCCATTCCTTCAAGAACGCACAGTCGTTGTAAAATGGCGTTTGATCCATATGCGCAATGACGAGGGGTTCTTCGAGCATGGTCAGGGCGGATGTGAAGGGCGGATGGGTATGGACGATGGAATTCACATCAGGACGGCCATCATAAACCCAAAGATGAAACCGCGTCGCGGGATTGGCCATCCCACTCCCTTCCACCGTGTGTAAATCGTCGTCCACCCTGATAAAATCTTCGGGCGTTGCTTCGTCGAATCCCAGGCCAAATCGCAATGTCCAGTAGGAGCCGGGTTGTTCCGCCCGCGCAGTAATCTGACCGGCCAGACCTGCCTCATGGCCGTCCATGGCCAGCATTCGCGCCGTCACGGCCAGTTGCTGCTGCACTGTCAGATCGCGACCCTTGAGAAACTGCTTCATTTCCTGTGCGCTGCGATCTGAAAAATATGTCTTGTCTCTGTGAGTTGCACGTGTCGACACTTTGGACCTCCATCGAATGTGCAAGCAACCTGCCTGCGTGACGATAGTCCTGCTAGTCCCATTGCCCACTATCAGATATAACTATTCTTTATCTCCGATCTGCTTTGCAGCCTGTACGAACCTGTCGATGATATGGGCGACGACGGGCACGGACTTCATATGGCGATGTGTGATCAAAACGACTGACCGCGACATTTGCGGATAGACGATATCTCTCCGCATCAGCCCGCGATCCTCGATAAGATATCTCGGCATATTGGCGGGCAGGATACAAACGCCTAGCCCGATATGCACCGCGTCCAACATCAGGGTGATCGTCTCGACCTCGATCGAATGCCGCAATTTTTGGCCCAGATGCTGATCCATCAGCTGCCGTAGTGCGTAACCGACTGGGGGCGCGACGAACTTCAGATTTTCAGTTAGTTCCACCTTGCCTGCGCGGTCAGTCGCACCGTCGATCTGCACTTGGCTAGCTTTGCCGTAAAAGACCTGCATGGTCTCTTCTTGCAGCCGGACAGCCTGCAACTTTTCCGAAGAGATCATTGTATCGTAGGCCAGCCCGACATCGGCCAAACCTCGTTCCACCAGTTCACCCACATCCAGCGAACTTCGCTCGAACATCTGCAGGGACAGATTAGGGAATGCTGTCATAATTTCCTGCAGCAGCGGAACGACAAAATATGTATTCAGCGTATGAACGCTGGCGATCCGCAGATGCCCCGCCACCGCCTCCGCCGACAGTTGCAACTGCCCGACGACAGCATCGATACGGTTGAAAGCAGGATTGACGACCTCGAACAATTGCTGCCCGCTATCGGTCAATTCAATCCCGCGACCATTCCGGCGAAACAGCGCGCAACCCACATCCTCTTCCAGAAGTTTTATGTGTCGGCTAACGGCTGGCTGGCTGATTTCAAGCTTCTCAGCGGCCCGCGTGATGGACCGTGCAATGGCCGCGGCAACGAAAACCTTCAGTCTTGGTTCACGGTTCACTGGCGCCACTCATATAACTAGTCGTTATTTCCGCTATATCGTAGACGCTATGGTTTCAAGCCGTCCGTACCCTTTTTATGGAACTGCAATGGGAGGACGAGATGAAGAATATTGGACGACGCAGCTTCATGGCTGCCTCGGCTTCGGCCGCAGGCTTGGCTCTGGCGAAACCTGCCCTGTCGCAGGGTTTGCGCGAATGGCGAATGGTGACGGCATGGCCGAAGGGGCTGCCAGGGGTGGGGACTGGCGCCGAGCGGCTGGCAGAGCGCATTTCTGCGATGAGCAATGGAAAACTGACGGTAAAAGTGCATGCCGCCGGTGAAATCGTCCCAGCACTGCAGGTGTTCGACGCCGTATCGCAGGGCTCCGTGGAAATGGGTCATGACGCATCCTTTTATCATCTCGGTAAATCCAAGGCGACGGCCTTTTTTTCCGCAGTTCCTTTCGGGATGAGCGCCAATGAAACGTCAGCCTGGATCGACCATGGCGGTGGACAGGCCCTTTGGGAGGAACTCTATGAGCCCTTCGATCTACAACCGTTCGCGGCCGGCACCACCGGCACCCAAATGCTGGGGTGGTTCCGTCACGAACTGTCGTCAATCGACGATCTGCAGGGACTGAAGATGCGCATGCCAGGGCTGGGCGGTGCGGTTCTGGAAAAAGTGGGCGCGACCGTTGTCCTTCTGCCCGCAGGCGAGATTTTTCCTGCGCTCCAGTCCGGTGCCATCGATGCGGCGGAATTTATCGGCCCATACAATGATATAGCCCTCGGACTACATCAGGTCGCCAAGAATTATTATTCCCCCGGCTTCCAGGATTCTGGCACCGCGCTGGAGTGTGTCGTCAACAAAACTCAGTACAATCAGCTTCCGAAAGATCTGCAGCACATTGTCCGGGTCGCTTGTCAGGCTGGTTATGTCGATATGTGGGGCGAATATCAGAACGGTAGCGCTGCGGCCCTGCAGGTGATGAAGAATGAGCACGGCGTCCGCCTGAGGCGGGCTCCACGCGAGGTGATCGAAGCCCTGGGTCGTGCCACACGCGACGTGTTGGAAGAGGAGCGTGCGAACGCCGATCCCATCACGGTGAAGATCTTCGATTCCTGGGATGCATCCCTGACCAAGCAAAGCGAATATACCTCGTTTGCCGAACAGGCCTATTTGAACGCCCGCAAGCTGGTTCAAGGTTAGCATGACCAGGGTGCAGTCCAAGGCCCGTATCGAGCATTACTACTGGATCATATCCGATTGGGCTTATTTGGGGTCAAAGCGACTGAACGCTCTGGCCGCCAAATACCGCCTTGAGGTCGATCATTATCCGGTTCGACTGCTCGACGTATATGCAAAAACCGGCGGTATCCCGCTGCCCGATCGTTCGATCGAACGCCAGACGTATCGTTTCGAGGAAATGAGACGGTGGCGGGATAGGCTGAATATGCCGCTGGTGCTGGAACCCACTGGCTTTCCGCCCAACGATGAACTGGCATCCTGCCTGGTCTATGCGCACAAATCGCGCGGTGGCGATGTGGGCGAGCTGAGCGCTGGCATCATGGCAGCGCTGTGGGCGGAGAGCCGAGACATATCGGACCCCGCTGTGCTGTCCGATATCTGTCGCGAGCACGAGCTTGATGGCGATGCGCTACTCGATCTGGCGCGCGACCGGTCGATAATCGCCGAACTCGACCAGAAAACTGCCGATGCGATCGGCAAGGGGGTCTTCGGATCGCCGTTCTATATCTATCGCGGCCACCGTTTCTGGGGGCAGGACAGACTGGATTTTCTTGAAGAACTGGCCGCGAAGGATGGGTAGACAGACATCCGACCGCCACGCCGGGGTCTGCATTGCGGTGGCTGTCCTGAGATGGCTCGAAGGCTTCAATATCAAAATAGGCAATGTGGTTTGCTGGCTCGCATTGGGCTGTGCGTTGTTCTGCTTTCTGGTGGTGATCCTGCGTTACGCCTTCGGTATCGGCGTCATATGGATGCAGGAGCTTTACGTCTGGCAGCATGCGCTACTCTTCATTCTCGGTTCAGGGCCTGCCTTGACCCATGACAAGCATATCCGGGTCGATCTGATAACGGAGAGCCGAAGCGACAAAACCAGGGCCGCTCTGGAACTATTGGGCATCTGTTTTCTGCTGTTCCCGTTTATCGCATTCATAGCGCTTACCGCCTGGCCTTTCGTTCTAACATCCTGGGCAACTGGAGAGACGACCGGACAGTCGGGCGGGTTATCGGGGGTTTATCTGCTCAAGGGCTCGCTTCTGATCTTCGTCCTGCTTCTTGGCCTCCAGGGCATCGTTGGCTTGATACGCAATACGCTCGTGCTGTCCGGGCACTCCAACTCCACCGCCCGGCCCACATAACGATCACGAGGACCTTCGTATGGCGCACTATCTCAGCATCTTTCTGCTTCTTGCGGCAGTGCTTGTGCTCATGGGTGGCTTTCCAGTCGCCTTTACATTGGGTGGTGTTGGCATTTTGTTCGCCTTATTCGGCGCACAGCTCGGCCAATTCGATCTGGCCCTGCTGTCTGGCACGCCCTCCAGAATCTACGGGATCATGATCAACGAAACCTTGGTGGCAGTGCCGTTATTCGTGCTTATGGGAGTTATCCTACAACGCTCCAGGATCGCTGAGGATCTGCTTGTGACTCTCGGGCAGATGCTTCAAAGGTTTCCCGGCGGGCTGGGCGTCTCTGTCATCTTCGTTGGTGCACTTTTGGCCGCTTCGACCGGGATCGTCGGTGCCACTGTTGTTACCATGGGTCTGCTCAGTGTGCCGGCCATGCTGCGTGCCGGGTACGATCCCCGGCTTGTCAGCGGTATCGTCTGTTCATCCGGGACCCTTGGGCAAATCATACCGCCATCGATCGTGCTCATTTTCATCGCGGATATATTGCAAAGCGCAAATTCCACGGCGCAGCTGTCATTGGGCAATTATTCGGCCACTCCGGTCTCGGTCGGCGCGCTGTTCATGGGAGCGCTTCTCCCAGGCCTGCTTCTTGTGGCGTTTTATATGATCACAGTCATCGGGATTGCGCTTTTCAGGCCATCGGCCTGCCCGGCCGTTCCACAAAACAAGAAAATCGAAAGCTCGATGCTGCTCAGGGCGGGCTATTACCTGTTGCCGCCGATCCTGCTGATCATTGCAGTGCTCGGCTCGATTCTGTTGGGTTTCGCCACCCCAACCGAGGCCGCATCGGTCGGAGCCATCGGGGCATTCGTTCTTGCCTTCAGCAAGCAGCGTCTGTCAGTTTCGGACATTTTCGAGGCTGTTAAGAACACCATGTTCGTTTCCGCGATGGTGTTTACCATCCTGATTGGCGCAACGGTCTTCTCACTGGTTTTTCGGGGTCTTGGCGGTGAAGAACTGTTGGAGACATTGCTGTTGTCTCTTCCCGGAGGTCTGGTCGGCGCAGTCGTCTTCATCATGGCGCTTATGTTCATTATGGGCTTTTTTCTTGATACGTTCGAGGTGGTCTTTTTGGTTATTCCGATCGCAGGCCCTACCCTCCTAAAGCTTGGGCTCGATCCAATCTGGTTCGGCGTTGCCATCGGTATCAATCTCCAAACCAGTTTCCTGACCCCGCCATTCGGTTTCGCGCTCTTCTATCTGCGCGGCGCGGCGGGAACATTGCTGACAATCCGAAACATTTATGCCGGGGTTGTGCCTTTTGTGGCGATTCAATTGCTGGTGCTGCTGCTGGTCAGCGTCGCTCCCGGCATCGCCACATGGCTCCCTGAGCGCGTCTTCAACACGGCGCCACTAATCGCTAACCCGGCGGAGGAGAAGTACGGACCGAGCGATGATGGCGACACTTATTCAACATATTGAGGGACCGTGCCAGCTTCGCCTTCCTGCTGAGCGACGACCCGCTTTGGCGCGGCGGCTCGATGATCTTCGCGATCTCCATTCTCGCATGGTTTGTGGTCTCGGCTGCCCGGCGCCGCTTGTCTGCCTTTCCCGATATCCATCAGGAAATCCGGTAAAGTTGTCTCAGACTGTGACCGACTGATATTTCCGCCCTTCATCCGACTGGCCGTTTCTCCGTCATTGCCGCCGACCGGCGCTTGCGACACGGGCAAATGCTGCCGTGAGTTACAGATTTGTGTGCGCAGCGGGACCCTCCTCCTGGTCACAGGTGGGCTGCCGCTCATGCAGCGATTGCCGCAACGACAGGCCTACCGGATGGTCGAACTAAAAAGGTGGAAACGGTCAGTACCGGCGAGATCTTAGAGTTGTCGGAGCAGCAGACGGCGCTTGAAGCCCAGCCTTTCCAAGGGCAGAGGTCGGATAATCATCGACACGTAGTCTTTCGCCGGTTGGTGAGCAGTAGTCATGCTACTCCTGCCCGAGACAATGCATGACGTTGCGTTCATCGGTCAATCGAGACAAAGTCGCTCGAGACGCTCGACGGCGTTTACAAACGGGCTCTCACGGCCTAGAGCCTGCGCCAATATGATCGCGCCTTGAATGCCGCCGACTACCTCGAAGGCTATTTGCGATGCTCGGTCATCCGCATGGCCATGCCGCTTCAGACACGCCTGGAGCGCCAAAAGCCATCGTTCGAAATAGCATTGAACCCTATCGGGAAAACGATCTTTGCTGCCATCAAGCGCGAACGCTCCGATCAGGCAGATGCGGCTCCCCGATTTGAAGTAGCTTGTCACAGCGGCGAACATGGCTGGAACGGCCTGGTCCGGCTCCATGGTTTCCAACGGTTCGTAGACATGGGTCTCAAACCAAACGGCGATCTCTTCAAGAACGGCCGCTGCCATCTCCTCCTTCCCTCCGGGAAAGAAGTGATAAAGACTACCCTTTCCAAGGCCAGTCCCCTTGCTGATGAGTTTGAGGCTCGCGCCCTCAAATCCGTGCTTGCGAAAAATCTCGCCGAGCGCCGGTATGGCGTCGACGCGCTCGGCTACCAGTCTGGCCATCACGCTTTCCTTATGGGGTAGGTCACTCCGCTTGCCCGATGAAAGACGCTCGCAACGAGCACCAAAACACAACTGCCGGACAGAACGGGGAAGAAGAGATAGTCCAAAGCTGGATCGGCCGCGAATATGACAAGGGGGTCTGCGCCTGCCGGCGGGTGTGTCAAGCGAAAGATCGCCATGAACGCAATGGCCAAACCCACGGCCAAGGCAGCCGCCCACCAGACATCCGGCAGCATGAAGCGCAAGGCAAGACCGATCGAAGACGCCACAAGATGACCGCCAATGACATTGGCCGGTTGAGACAATAGACTTGCGGGAAGCGAAAACAACAAGACGCAGCTTGCACCGAACGGGGCCATCAAAAGCGGTGAGGGACTATAGATCGTCAGCGCGCCGATTATCGCGATGGCCAGAAGGCCTCCAATCCCGGCGAGAATAACCGAACGAAAGGATTGCGACGGCTGATGTCGTGTCATGAAAGAAAACATCTTGTACCTTTCGTATAACTCTTTACCAATTGGTACAATATTCTGGAAAGTGACGTCAAGCCGGTTGGGCTGTCCACTGATGTGGTTCGCCCACTGGGACAGAATGATCCTTATCATTGAGGGGGCAAGGAAAGAGCTGAGGAACAAGAGAAGCCCCGAGACATCGTGTTCAAGCCGCAGCAATATGAAGTGCTGTCTGTCGATGATGGTGCCAGCCAAGTCCGCATGAAACAGTCGAGTTATTACCGGTGGCTGAGAACCGGCTGGCCAGCCGATACCCTCTCCTCGCCGTTCAGTGCTTCAAGGACGATCTGGAGTTCTCCCGGTTTCGTGTCCGGACACGCGCCAGCAGATTCTAGCCGTTCAGCCTGGCTACTTTCACAGGCTATGAGGGACTGATATTCGGGCGCCGAATGGTGCCGGGCGGGGTTGTACCATTCTTCGATGAACTCGAAGATCGCCATGCGCGCCTACGCCTTGTTCTGGAACTTGTGCCGATCAGGCAGCTCGCATTCGAGCGTTGCGAAGAAGCTCTCGCACATGGCGTCGTCATAGGTATCGCCGACCGGGCCCATGGACGGACGGCTGATTAGGCTCTCATAGCTCGTTTTTCGTATGCCATTAGGCTCAAGTCATCCAGCTTTGAATGACGGCGCCGGGAATTGTAGAAGCGCTCGATGTAGTCGAACAAATCGGCCTTGGCTTGGTCCCGCATACGATAGCCCTTGCGGGCGGTCCGTTCGGTCTTCAACGAAGAGAAGAAGCTTTCCATGGCTGCGCATTGTCCCAGACATTGTCCGAACGACGTCCGTCGCAACGGTGGTGTCCTTCCTACGACGGGCTGCCCTTTCCGCGAACCAAGCCGGCCTCCATGTCGGCAATGTTATGGCTCGCAGAGCTGCTTGATGGTGAGCGCCTTGCGGTCGTCCTCGCATTCTTCAGCAGGATCGCCGCCAAGGGCGGCCTGTCCGAGCAGGGCCTTTGCTTTGCGGCTCGACGGTCTCCACGAACCGTTTGGTCAGTTCTGTCATGCTCCCGTCCCTCGGAAGCTGAACTGGCCTCCGTTTCGACGGGACACCCAGGCATTGCCATTGAGGCTTGGGCATAAAATTCAGTATGTGCTTGTGTCCGACTATGAGATCACTTGCCGGACGGATCGCAGTGCCTCCTCAGCTCTCACACTGTTTGCTGCTGGTCTGCTTGGCTATCGTTGCGCGAGACTGAGCGGAAAGCCCCGCGCGGAGACTTTGCGCAGAAGTTAGGCGCCTGTCTCGATGGTGAGGCCAGCGGCTTTCCATTCGGGAAACCCCGTATCCAGGAGCCGAGCCTTGATGCCGTTCTGGCGCAGCGTATCGACAGCACTGGTCGAAAGAACGCAATGCGGCCCACGGCAATAGGCAACCACCTCATGATCCTGTGGCAGCATGGACAGATGCTCCTCCAGCACTTCGGCAGGAATATTGATGGCGCCGGGAAGATGTCCCATCTCGAACTCCTCACGCGGACGGACATCGAGCAGCGTTACCGATGACTCGCGCAACCGCTCCAGAAGCTCCTCCCGCGAAATGCCTTCAAGGCGATCGCGCTGGGTTAAGCTGTCGGAAATCACGGACTGGATTTCGGCCCTCTGGTGTTCGGCAAGACGGGTCAATGCGCCCAGCACTTCATTGATGGGGCCGCTCGCAATGCTATAAAGAACGCGCTTTCCATCACGTTCGGTGGCGACGAGGTTGCTCCGCTTGAGGTGTTGCAAATGCTGCGAGGCATTGGCCATGGATAGACCCGTCAGCTCCGCAAGCCGCTCGACCGAGCGTGCGCCCTGGGCCACATGCTGGAGAAGCATGAGGCGGTGCGGACTGCCAAGCGTGCGTGCGATCTCTGCTAGTTCGGTGAAGAGGGTCAACTGTGCGCGTTCGATATCCATACTTGACATATAAAACGCTATCTTTAATCAATCAATCCATTGAATAATTATTTTAACCGGCCGCAGGATGCAGTGATGGCTATTTGGAGTGAATGGGCGCTAAGCGCCATTGCAATCGGCGTCATCGCCACGGTGGTCATGGATGTCTGGGCGATATTCCTGAAGTTCGCGTTTTCGATTCCCTCGTTGAACTATGCCTTCGTGGGTCGCTGGTTCGGGCATCTTGCTGCGGGACGGTTTAGCCACCCGAGCATCGCCAAGGCGGCACCGGTTGCCGGCGAAGGGGCTATCGGCTGGGTGGCGCACTATATGATCAGCATTGCCTTTGCCGCAGGATTGCTGCTGGTGGTCGGACCGGAATGGGTCGAGGCCCCAACCGTGTGGCCGGCCCTGCTGACGGGCTGGATTACCCTGTTGGCGCCATTCTTCATTTTGCAGCCTGGATTCGGTTTCGGTATAGCCGCTTCAAAGACCCCGCGGCCAAACGTCGCCCGCTGGCGCAGTTTCATGGCCCACACCGTCTTCGGCCTAGGTCTTTTTGTTGGCGCCTGGGTGGTTGCAGCCGCTCCCCTTTGAGCCTGCGCCTCAGTCATGCGCTATACATAGCCGCGCCGTTCTGGATTGCCGCTATGTTCTGTCCTGATCAAGCGACACGCCAATACAGGCCTCGCTCTTGCGGACGAGGTTTTCTCGGTTTGAATGGTGCCTCGTCCCAATCTTTTCGCAGGAATTGAACATTGGCGCAGAAGATTTACGGGGATCCGAAGTTCAAGGCAGCCTGCCGCAAATCGCTCAGTGTTCCAAACGCACCATTGAAGGGATCAGTCGCTCAACAATGACTTAACGCGACGTTGTCCGAAGGACGAGTCGGCATCCAAAAAGAAGCAGTTGAGGAATGACAGCCTTGTTGGAATGGTCCTCCTTCCACTCGATGGCATCAACTGCATTCCCAATACATGTCTTTTTCCGCTTCGATGCGTGCGGCATTCGCGGCCGCCTCCGCTTTGCGCGTTCTGAAGCTTTCCGCTTCCTTTTGTTGGGCTTTCCAGGCGTCTTGCGTGGCCGCGCCGGAGGTGGCCTTCTGAGCAATCATCTCACCACGCAAAAACACGCAGATCGTGTTCGGAACGAGACAACTCCAGTTCTCCTCGTCGGTCATTGGCTGCGTCGCCAGGAGAACGACGCTTTGCGGCTGGCCATCGACCGCGCAATGCCGTTCCAGCATGTGGAGATATGTATGGGCATGGACGAAAAGATGTTCCCCATTGCTCAGAAAATAGTTCGCCTCCCCGTAGCGGTTCATCAAGGTTGTTTTCTCAACAAGTTGATTCAGGGCGAGGTCGAGATCGGCTATCCCTCCGTCCCGGCTGAGGAAATCCTTCATGTGATCCAGCAGCAGGCAGAATGCGTGTTCGGAATCCGTTCCTCCAAGGGGCCTGAACGACGTCAACTGTTCCTGGTCGATACCCGTCAATTTGCCATTATGCGCAAATGTCCATGATCGGCCTCCCACCTCCCGTTCAAATGGGTGGGTGTTGGCATAGGACTTGCCGATCGCCGCCGGGTTGGCCCGGCGGATGTGGGAGAGGATGACCCTGCCGGAGATATCGTAGTCACGCAGTGAACCGAACAGTCGGCTGGAGCTTGCCGCCTTCGGTTCCTTGTAAAGGCGCGCTGCCCGCTCTTCATAAACAGCCACGCCCCAACCGTCCGCATGTGGGCACAGTTCCCCGCCGCGCGGCTTGAGCAGTGCGAGGGAGGTTTCAAGGTCGGTCGGAAGAGCGGCACTCATCGCCAAAAGCTCGCACATCGTCATTCCTTTCCACGGTATTGACATAACAATCAATTGATCTATTGAATATTATGTCTGATTATTACTGCCGTCAAGGACGCGATTGCGCAGCTTTCAAGAGGAACGAACTCCCTATGAGCAGAACGCTACACGCAAGGATGATCGTACTTGGTGCCGGGCCTGCCGGATATACGGCAGGCATCTATGCAAGCCGGGCGATGCTGGAACCTATGATCATCAGCGGCAGCCAACCGGGTGGCTATCTACGCACCGCTGCGGGATCGACAGCAACCTCGGTGCCCAATTTCCGCACTTGCCTGCACGTGGCGCAGGCAGCCTGAACCCAATCAAAGAAGACGGAGAAGAGACATGACAGTCAGGATTTTGACTTCGAAGAATTTTGAGATCAATGTGCTAAAGCGCGAAGGCGTGAGCGTGGTGCGGTTCTGGGCGGAATGGTGCGGTCCTTGCCGCATGATGCAGCCTATGTATGCCAGCCTTGCCGAGGAACTCGCCAAGGATGCCGAGTTCGGCGAAGTCGATGTCGAAGCCGATCCAGACATAGCCAGCGCGTTCGGTATTCGGGGTGTGCCGACCGTGATCTTCTTCAAGGACGGCAAGCCTGCCAGTCAGATCGTCGGCGTCGCCACTCGCAGCAAATATGCCGAAACGGTCAGCCAGCTAGCAGCGGCCTGAGAACGGAAGGTGCGGAACATCGGGCCAACACACGATGCGCACCGCCTGGAGCGCTTCGCAACCACCCCGGGCATCCCGCCGCGATGTAACCCGCCTGATGGAACTCGTGACGGAAGATGTGATCGACGGAGCATCTGTTGGTCCCGGAACTGGGCGAACCTATCAGGGCCGGGCAGACGTCGATGCTGGGGTCTCGGGCCATCCGCGCCTGACAACGCGCAGAGTGTACGCCACGGCGATACTGAGGATTTGGGCGGCTATATTGTTCGTCGAGTGGGAGTGCGAAGCGGCTGATGGAGGTGGCACGCCGACAAAAGGTGGCCAGCATCCATCCCGCCGACGATGATGGAAGAAGCGAAGACCGCGGCGGCTGGTCCGCCAACCACTTAGAGCGAGATGAGATAGCCAATCTGGAGGACGCTGACGTCGATTGACGTGGCAGGCAAACGCATCGCCTACCACCATGAATTGCGAGGTCGAGATGGCGAAAATCGTCATCCCGAGGAGATATTGTGGTGGGCGGAACCGCCAGTCGCCTGATCTGCCGACCGCGCCCTCGACCAGTGTGGCTTCTCATTCAGGGGACGCTCCTGCCGCGGCCGATGCCGCGACCCGTCCTGAGAACGCGAAGGACAAAAGCGCCACGAACGTATAGGCGACGGCCGCCGTCCCGAACGCCCAGGCGTAACCGGTGACGGTCTCGACCTGTGTAGCGGCGACCGACATGAGGATCGCGAGCCCGACTGTGGGACCGAGTTCCATTGCCGTATTCATGACGCCACCGGCCAAACCCGCTCTGCGCTGTGGGACATTGGTGGTCGAAAGAACGGCCGAGCCGGAAAAGGCCAGCGAGATGCCGACCGCGATTAGCACGATGCCAGGCAGAAGGCCCTGGAGATATCGCGTGTCCGGCGTCAACTGTGTCAGAAGAGCCAAGCCTACCGCCGCCACGATCAAGCCGACGCCGGTGATGCGGGCAGCCCCGAATCGCTCCACCTGTGGCGCCGCCAACTGCCCGGTCGCGATAAGCGCCACGGCAAACGGCACGAAAGCGAGCGCCGTCATCAAGGGCGACCATCCGAGCACCTGCTGAAGGTAGAGGGACAGGACGAAGTTGATGACGCCGGAACCGGCTGCCGCCAGAAACATGCCGACCAACCCGGTGATACGCACGGGTTCCAGGATGAAACCGGGTGGCAGCAGCGGATCGCGCACTTTGCGCTCGAGGAGAAAGAACGCGACGAGCAGGATGATGCCGGTCCCGAGCGGAAGCAGCACCATGGTCGAGGTCCAGCCGTGATCGCCTGTGGCGATGAGGCCGAAGCTGGAGAGCGAGATGCCGAGGGTGGCAAAGACGGCACCCACAAGATCCAGCCTCGGCCTCAGTTCCGCCGTCTCGCTGATGCCTCTGGGCAAGAGACCAGGCGTGGAAACAAGACCGATCAGCGAAACCGCGACCGGAATGGCGAACATGAAGCGCCAGGACATCCAGGTGGTCAGCACGCCCGAAACGATGAAGCCGAGCACGGCCCCCAGCACCGACACCCCGCCCCAGGTCGCCATGGCTCGCCCGAAGGCGGCGGGTTCTGGGAACAGAGCGCGCAGGACAGCCATGGCCGCGGGCGCGACAATCGCGCCTCCGATTCCCTGCGCCAGACGCATAGCGACCAGGATAGGATAGTTCGGCGCCGCCGCTGCGACAGCCGAGGATGCGCCAAAGACGATCAGTCCGATGGCAAACATGCGCCGTCCACCAAACCGATCGGCCAGGCGCCCACCGAACAACAACAGCCCACTGAACGGAAGACCGTAAGCTGCAAGCACCAGCAGCAGGTCGGCGGCTGTCAATCCGAATTCCTCAGCGATGACAGGAAGCGGCACCGCGACGATCGCGATGGTGAAAATAAGCGTGGCCTGCACGATGGCGAGGACGGGAAAGGCGAGCGGGTTATGCGCTCTGGCAACGGGTTCCGGCGAGGCAGGATAAGTCATCATATCTTTCTCATGTCATTCAATGGAACAATTGATTGACATGAGAAAGATTGACATGTCAATCTCTTTGTCAGGCCAGACCCTTCACCTTGATGATCGAGGGTAATGGCGAGGAAACCGCAAAGACGATGGGGTTGCACCCTGACGTTTCGCTGGTGGGATTGCTGTTGAAGAGAGCGTGCATTCACCTCCACATTCTTCAAAGCCGTTGGATGGGTTCCGCGCTGGACAAAGGACAGCGTGGAATTTGACGCGGGAGTTGGCAGGATTTCAGGGCAGGGCCGCGAGCAGTACGATAAAACCAGGCGTGCGGTGCTAGACGCCGCCGCGGGAAGGAGCTGCGTGCTTGAGGACATCGTGGCCGGATCGACCAGGATCGTCGTAGCGATCCCTCGCATCGTCCTGGTGGACAAAGCAAACGGCGTTGTCGGGTTCAAAACCTATCGGGAACTGGCGGATCTGGTTCAGAACGCCCACAATGTCGCGGCGAAGCGCTGAACGATGGTTGTCTGGGTTCCCTTACGAGAAGCCAGGACACCGCGCCGGATACCGCTCGCCTATGGCCGATAATCAGGCAGTGTCTGGATCGATTGCGCAAGCTTTCCGCTAACCCTGGCAGGCAGAAGTCGCAGCAAGAACCGGGTTGAGCCACCGGGTCGCGACAGGACCATGGGCGCCTTAGCGACCCTCGGCCGAGCGTTGGACGATATGGCCGACCCGCTTCAGGCGCAGACGCTCGTAATGCGCAAGGACATCCTCGACTCGTTCCCGACACATCTCCGGGGCAAGCCCATCCTGCCCGCCGTCTCCAAGAGGGTCGGACAGGGCGATCTCGCCGTACACCGCCATGATGGGACGCAAGTATGATCTCAACTGGTTTCATATGGCTACGGTGGCGCCGTTCAGCTCACTGCTCAATACTGAGACAGCCGCGCGTGTCGGGTCGGCGAAAGCCAAGTTCGGCAGCATGATCTGGCGCCAATCGGCGTAAACACCAGTCGGATGCGGGTCACGGCCGGATGAAAACCCGTGACAAGTCGGCAGCTCCGCTTGCCTTACACCGGTAGGCGCGTATGTGATCACGTTAGGTTTTTTGGCGGGCTGCGTTGCCTTCAAAGTATAGGTCTGTCAGATCCCGCAGCGCGCCTTTGCAGTAGAGTTTTCGCTCGACCAACTCAGGTGGGGCGCTGCGGACGCTAGCCGCAGACTTCCCTGATTGCGTCCGCCGCAGCCGAGACGACCGTGTCGGCCTCGTCTTTGCAAAGACACAGCGGCGGCGCAAACCCGATAATATCGCCATGCGGCATGGCCCGCGCAATCACATCCCGCTTCAATAGCGCCGCAGCAATTGACGGTCCGATCTTCTTTGCGGGGTCGTAGAAGATCCGGTTAGCCTTGTCCTCCACCAGTTCGACGGCGCAGAGCATGCCTTCGCCGCGCACTTCACCGACATGGGCGCGGTTGCCAAGGGCTTCAGACATCGCCTTGTTGAAGTAGTCACCCATTTCACCGGCATTGGCGACCAGGTCCAACTTGTCAATGAGCTTCAGATTGGCGACCCCGGCAGCCGCGCCGATGGGATGCGCCGAATACGTCCAGCCATGCCCGATGGGGCCGGTCTCGTCGGTGCCCTGCTCGAGCACCTTCCAGACTTTTTCCGAGACGATGGAGCCAGACAGCGGAGCGTAAGCCGACGTCAGACCCTTGGCAACGCAGATAATGTCGGCTTCAATTCCATAATGGGCCGACCCCATCATCGTTCCCAGACGGCCGAACCCGGTCACCACCTCATCGGCAATCAACAGGATATCGTGTTTCTTCAGAACCTTCTGGATTGCCGCCCAGTAGCCTTCCGGTGGCGGCACAATGCCACCGGTGCCCAGTACCGGCTCGCCGATGAAGGCTGCGATGGTGTCGGCGCCCTCGCTTTCGATCATCGCTTCCAGCTCATGGGCGCAATGCGCAACGAAATCGGCCTCAGACATCGATAGATCTGCACGCCGGTAATAGTAAGGCGCCTCGGTATGGAGGACTTGCGACAGCGGCAGATCGAACTTTTTGTGAAACAGCTCCAGCCCGGTCAGAGAACCCGTCATCAACCCTGATCCGTGGTAGCCGCGCCAACGCGAGATAATCTTCTTCTTCTCCGGGCGGCCTAGAATATTGTTGTAGTACCAGACAATCTTGATGTTGGTTTCGTTGGCGTCCGAACCGGACAGGCCGAAATAAACTCTGCTCATATTTGCTGGGCACCGGTCGATTATCATCTTTGCAAGAGTGATTGACGCTTCCGTGCCGTGGCCGACATATGAGTGATAATAGGCCAGCTCTTTTGCTTGATCGGCGATCGCATCGGCAACTTCTTGCCGCCCATATCCAATGTTGACACAGTAAAGCCCCGCGAACGCATCCAACAACCGGTTGCCGTCCCGATCAGTGATGAAGACACCCTCACCACCGGTGATGACGCGGTTGGACATCTCTCCTCGCGCAAACTGACCCAAATGGGTCGAGGGGTGGAAAAAGTGGTCGTGATCCCACTGGTCGAGTTGATCGTTGCGCAGCATTTGTCTCATCCTTCTGGATTTGCGTCATGCCCAGTCGCGGCAGACATATTTGACTTCGGTGAAGGCTTCCATGCCAAGGCGTGAACCCTCGCGTTCGAGCCCAGACTGCTTCATCCCGCCAAAGGGGATAGGCGCGCCGGTAACCTTTGTGCGATTGACGGCAATCATGCCAAACTGAAGGGCACGACTGGCCCGATAAATCCGGCGCGGGTCTTGTGTGTGCAGATAGGCGACAAGCCCGTATTCTGTGTCGTTGGCGCGGTTGAGAACCTCCGCCTCGGCGTCAAACGGCGCGATAGCGGCGACCGGTCCAAAGGTCTCCTCCTGCATAACAAGTGCGTCGGCGGGCACATCGGCAAGCACGGTCGGTTCGAAAAACAACGCGCCGAGCGCATGACGCTTGCCGCCGGTAAGGATACGGGCGCCCTTTTTTACAGCGTCCGTCACATGCTCTTTCTGCTTGGCCATCGCCTTCGCGTTCATCAGCGGGCCGATATCGGGATCGTCCATCCCCCGGCCAACGGACAATGCGGCGGCGCGGGCCGCGAAGCGCTTGCAAAATGCATCGTAGACAGATCGTTCGACGAAAAACCGGTTGGCGCCAAGACAATCCTGACCTGAGGTAGCAAATTTTGCCTCGATAGCTTCATTGACCGCCTGTTCAAGATTGGCGTCGGCAAACACAATAAAAGGCGCATGGCCGCCGAGTTCGAGAACCAGTCGCTTAATGGTTTCGGCCCCCTGTTTGTACAGAAGTTTGCCCACTTCCGTAGAACCGGTGAACGAAACTGCCCGGACACGACTATCCTCCATCCAAGGAGCGACAACCGCCCGGGCGGCGCCGGTGACTACATTGAACACTCCAGGCGGAACGCCGGCACGTTCGGACAGCTCAGCCAGCGCTAAAGCTGAGAACGGCGTTTCTGCCGAAGGGTGAGCGACGATCGTGCATCCCGCAGCCAGAGCGGCGCCGGCCTTTCGAGTCAGCATCGCAACAGGAAAGTTCCAGGGCGTGATCAGTGCCGCCACGCCAACCGGTTCACGCCAGATCTCCACTTCCGCGTCGGGAAGATGCGAGGTCACGCTCTCGATATTTGGACGCTTGGTCTCTTCGGCGTAAAATTCTAGGAAAGACGCCCCATAATCGATTTCGCCACGTGCTTCTGAAATCGGTTTGCCCTGTTCCAGCGTAATGATGCGCGCCAGATCTTCCCTGTGTTCGACCATCAGTCCGAACCAGCGTCGCAGGATCGACGCACGTTGCTGCGGCAACAATGACGACCAGCTGGAGAACGCCATCTGCGCCGCATCGACTGCAGCCACACTGTCTTGGGAGGACAGGCTTGCCACTTCGCCGAGTTTTTTGCCATCTGCCGGATCCGTGACTGCAAGAGCTTCCGCGGCGGTCCCTGTAGTCCATCGCCCGCCGACGTAGGCGAAGCTTTTCAACAATGCGGGATCGCTCAGATCCCAGGGCGGGTTGGTGTAGGTCGAAGGATCGGCCGGCATTGCAATTCTCACAAAGTGGATTTGACGCCTTATGCTAGCGTCGCATCACAAGACGAATCTTCTGAACAGCGTCCGCGCAGAAGACAGACCATCCGAAAATCGTGGTTCGAAGCGTCAGTCTTTCGCCAGACCTGAGGAAAGCAATATGTCGAACGGAGGAGCCGACATCTGCTTTACCGGCTTTGTGACAATGTAGGTGAAATACCGCGCAAGTCCGACGCGGCATGCAAGCAATTCGTCAATAAGTCGCTGATAACTATCGATATCTCGAGTCATCACCTGCAGCAGATAATCGAACCCTCCGCCGAGCGCCCAACAGGCAATGATCTCGTCGCATTTTGCCACCGCCTGCTCGAAAACCTGAAATGTCGCTGCGCGATGATTTTCGAGTTCGGCCATCACGAACACCGACACATGAGGTGCGATATCGCGCAATTCGATGTTTGCGCGATACCCGGTGATAATGCCGGCCTCTTCAAGTCGCCTGAGCCGTTCCCAGCAGGGTGTGACGCTCAGATTGAGCCGCTTAGCCAATTCCGATTTCGACATCCGGCCCTTTTGCGACAAGATCGCGAGGATTTTCAGATCTCGATCATCAAGTTTGATGGTGGCCATCGGGTTTTGTGAGCCAACGATCAGGGGTTGTCAATTGTCATGATAAAAGTCAATTATTTATCATGACAATTTGGCCCCCCAATCCAGATGATTTGCGCCGTCCAGCCTATCGATCGCTGGCGGAGGCGTTGATCAGCGCTGTCGATGCCGGCGAACTGCGCGACGGAGATCGCTTACCGACACATCGCAATCTCGCCTATGATCTTGGACTGAGCGTCCAGACTGTCAGCCGGGCCTATGATGAGTTGATCCGCCGCGGAGTGATCGCCGGGGAGGTCGGGCGGGGCACCTTCGTTAAGTCTGGGCGCAGCGACACGCAGACTCCCTTCCTGCCGGATGGCCGGTATGGCGAACTAATCGATTTTTCCTTGCTGAAGCCGGTATTTGAGCCAATGCATCTGAACATGATGCGGCGCGCCCTTTCAAAGCTGGGCGGCGATCTACCGGCTTCCGCGGTGTCGTCATTCAGACCCTCAGGTGTCTTGCGCAATTACACGACATCGGCGCTGAAATGGCTGAAGCGGTGCGGACTGGATGTGCCATCCCAAGGTCTGCTGTTAACCAACGGTAACACCGCGGCGATGACGGTGGCGCTTATGACGGCAGCTGGCACGGGCGATCTCATCGTCACCGAAGAGTTGGGGCACCATACTCTCAGGCCTTTGTCGCGTTATATCGGGCTGCGTATCCAGGGGCTTGAAATAGACGATGAAGGCGTTGTCCCCTCGGCGTTTGCACGGGCTTGCGAAAAATCGGTTGTCAAAGCAATCTACCTGATGCCCACCGGGCTCAATCCACGCGCTGCCACGATGTCGATGGAGCGTCGGAAGGAACTGGTGAGACTGGCCCGGTTGCATGATGTGCTGATTATCGAGAATGACGCCTGGGGACCGCTGCAACCGAACCGGCCAGAGCCGATCGCGGCTTTGGCGCCGGAACGCACCTTGTATTTCACCAGCTTGACCAAGTGCATCATGCCCGGCCTTCGATACGGATTTCTCGTCGTGCCGGAAACCTATCAGTCTGCCGCAGCAAACCGTCACCTGGTAACGAGTTGGATGGTGACGCCGCTAATGGCTGAAATCGGCAGCCGCTGGATCGAAGACGGAACTTCAGAATTTCTGCTCGATTGGCAAATGAAAGCGCTGGGGGAGCGCAACCGAAAGGCTGCCGCCATTCTTTCCAGCACCGTCTTCAACTGTAGTGAAAACGGCATGCATATCTGGCTGCCGATGCCCGGCTCATGGACAGAAGACGCCTTCGTGGCTCACGCCCGGCTCAATGGGGTGGCGCTGGCGCACGGATCCTCGTTTGAACTGTCGGATTCCGTGAACAAAAAGGGCGTTCGCATTTGCCTTGGCGCCGAAACCATTGAGACGATGGAACGGGGACTGACGGTCGTATCGCGTCTTGCTCGAAGCAATCCCGAGCCCCCATTACTAACATTGTAGCTCCCTCGCAAACGTGCCGATCCCATTCGTGACAGTGCGAAATCGCCGCCGAGTCTATCGGTAGCTGATAAGCGCCGCCTCGTAAAATTGTCATGATTTAATAATCGCATTGACTCTGCATTGTCCTTGTTTAACCTCTAATAATCATAACAATAATTGGAAGCTGCGACGGAGGAATAGGCATTTCGCAAGTACCCGCAGCAGCGCGCCTCCACGACAATTGCAATCTGATCGCGGTTCCTACTCGATCTGTCGACGCTGCTTGTCGTCAGCGCATGGGTCAAACATCGGAGGACATCGAATTGATGAAAGAGGAGAAACTTCCCATGAAGTCGACAGTCAGAATGTTTTGCAGTGGTGTTGCCACGGCGGCTTTGCTTGCAGCGGGTACGGTGTATGCGCAGGCCGACAACTGGAAGTACGCGTTCGAGGAGTCCCTCACTGAAGTCCAGGGCGTCTACGCAACGAAATTCAAGGAAGCTATTGAAGCCAATTCCGACCATACCGTCGAGCTGTTTGCCTACGGTACGCTTGGCGAATCCGCCGACATCATGGAGCAGGCGCAAGCGGGAATTCTACAATTCGTCGATCAGTCACCCGGGTTTACCGGCGCGCTGATCCCGGAAGCGCAAGTGTTTTTCGTGCCTTACCTCCTGCCGACCGATCAAGCGCATCTGGCCCGTTTTTACAAGCAGAGCAAGGCTATCAACGAAGACTTCGAAAGCCTTTATGCAGAGCAGGGTCTTGAGCTGCTGGTCATGTTCCCGGAGGGCGAGGTGGCCATGACAACGAAAGATCCGGTCAGGAGCTGCGACGACCTCGACGAGGTCAAGTTTCGCGTCATGACCAATCCGCTATTGGTGGAGGCCTACAGGGCTTTTGGCGCCACGCCGACGCCATTGCCTTGGGGCGAAGTGTATGGCGGGCTGCAGACCAACATCATTCAAGGCCAAGAAAATCCGACCTTCTTTCTCTATTCGACCAAAATATACGAGGTCACCGACTATATCACATATACCGGTCACAACAACTTCACGACGGCTGTGATGGCCAACAAGGACTTTTATGACGGTCTCGATGACGCAGACAAGAAGATCGTCGAAGAAGCCGCCGCCTCGGCTTATGATTACATTGTCGAATACCAGAAGGGTTTGGCGGAATCGGAACTGAAGAAGATCACCGACGCCAAGCCCGAAATGACGGTAACCGTGCTTTCGGAGGAGGAACGCGCCTGCTTCAAAGAAGCTGCTGCTGAGGTTGAAGCCAAGTTCATCGAAATGACTGGCGATAGCGGCAAGGCGATTCTCGACCAGTTGAAGGCTGACTTGCAGGCAACGGCAAACTGATCGGGGCCTTACGCATCGCTCATCGAAAAATAATCGGAGGCCATCGGGCACTGGCCTCCGATTCATGTGGGCACGGGCCGAGGGGAAGATCATGGACAGGGCAGAACAATTCGATCCGCACGCCTCATCGCTGCCCGGTTTGCTGGGCGTGATCGACAGTACAATCAGCCGGGTAGAATCGGTGCTGCTGGCCAGTGGCGTCCTGCTCATGGCGCTCAATACCGTCGCCAACGTCATCGGACGCTTCGTCTTTCAATACAGCTTGTTCTTCTCCGAAGAACTGAACCGTATCCTGATTATCGTAATAACATTTGCCGGTATCAGCTACGCTGCGCGGCAAGGCCGCCACATTCGCATGTCGGCGATCTATGACGCTCTGCCAACGGTCCCCCGCAAAGCCTTCATGATCTTGATCTCCGCGATCACCGCCTTGGCGATGTTCGGGCTTTGCTATTTCTCGGTGAGCTACATTCTTAAAGTGGCGAGCTCGGGTCGCGTGCTGCCATCTTTGCAGTTGCCTGTCTACTGGATCTTCCTCTGGGTGCCGGTCGGCTTCTTCATGACAGGCCTTCAATACGCGCTGACCGCCATCAAGAACATTGTCGAGAAGGACATCCATCTCTCGACCCATGTGCTCGAAGGCTATGACGACGACGAAATCGAAGTCTAGCGGAGGCGATCCATGGCGCTGACAATTTTCTTGATCATGATCGTTCTGCTGCTGCTTGGGTTCCCGATGATGATCCCGCTGTTGATCGCGACATTCGTCGGCTTCCTCTTCATGTTCGGCGATATCGGGAAGATGGACTTCATGGTTCAGCAGATCATGGCCGGCATTCGCCCGGCCTCGCTGATAGCCGTTCCCATGTTCATTCTCGCAGCCGACATCATGACCCGTGGCCAATCGGCCAATCGATTGATCGATATGGTCATGAAATTCGTCGGCCACATCAAGGGTGGACTTGCTGTCAGCACGGCGGTCGCTTGCACACTTTTTGGCGCCGTCTCCGGCTCGACCCAAGCGACGGTGGTTGCCGTGGGATCGCCGCTGCGTCCACGCATGCTGAAAGCCGGCTATAAGGATTCGTTCATTCTCGCGTTGATTATCAACGCCTCGGATATCGCTTTTCTCATACCGCCTTCGATCGGAATGATTATCTACGGCGTCATTTCGAGCACATCGATTTCCGAGCTGTTCATCGCCGGAGTTGGTCCCGGCTTGTTGCTGATGGCGCTGTTTTCCGTCTACAGCATGATCTATGCGATCATAAAGGGCGTACCCACGGAGCAAAAAGCGAGCTGGGCCGAACGGTTCGAGGCAGTCCGCAAGGCGGTCTGGCCGTTAGGTTTTCCAGTGATCATTGTCGGTGGAATTTATGGCGGCATCTTCAGCCCGACAGAAGCTGCCGCCGCATGCGTGCTCTACGCAATCGTCCTCGAGTTTGTGGTGTTCCGCTCCCTTAATCTGTCGGATATCTATCGCATTGCCATGTCCACTGGGCTGATCACCGGCGTGGTCTTTATCCTTGTCGGCGCCGGATCGGCATTTTCCTGGGTAATATCCTTCGCCCAGGTGCCCCAGGAGATACTCGCGGCCGTCGGCGTTGCGGATATGGGTCCGAAGGGCGTCCTCGCCGTGATTTCGGTGGCGTTTTTTGTCGGCTGCATGTTTGTCGACCCGATTGTGGTAATCCTGATCCTGGTGCCGATCTTCACGCCGGTGGTGAACTCCGTTGGGCTCGATCCAGTGCTTGTCGGCACGATCATTACGCTTCAGGTTGCCATTGGCTCGGCCACGCCGCCGTTCGGGTGCGATATCTTCACGGCAATCGCGATCTTCAAGCGTCCCTATGTCGATGTCATTCGCGGCATTTTTCCTTTCACGGTCATTTTGTTGAGCGTGTCTGTTGCGCTCATCTTTTTCCCGCAGATTGCGCTGTTCCTGCGCGACTTGGCCTTTCGATGACTAGAGATGCTCTCATGTTCAAGACAATCCTTGTCGCAGTCGATGGATCGGACGGTTCGCTGAAGGCGCTGGAGATGGCGGCCGGAATGCAGAAGATCTGCGGCAGTGAGCTTTTGATACTGACAGTGTTCCGCCACCACTCTCTGCTGGAAGCTTCCATGTCGATGGTTCGCCCAGAGGACCCTCAGAATCTCGACGACACCATGCGCGGTCACGCCAAGGATATCGCGGAGGAAGCCAAGAAGGTCGCCACCGAGCTTGGGGCAGGCATGGTCCGCGGTTTCGTCAAGGCCGGCCAGCCCGCACGCACAATTGTGAAATTCGGCGAGGACCGCAAAGCGGACTTGATCGTCGTCGGGAGTCGCGGCCTGGGCGACGTGGAAGGCTTCTTGCTCGGCAGCGTGTCCCACAAGGTCACCAGTCTGGCGACCTGTCCCGTGATGGTGGTTTGACGCGCAGGTCCAAGGGCGGGGGTGCGTCGTCGTGACGTGATGAAACTATGAAGGCGATAAAATGAAGATATGTCCGGTCTCGATGTCCCCGGTCGCGCCGCAATTCAAAGCGGCAAGCGAAACGGCGCGTTTCGGATTGATCGCGCTGGCGACCGATCTGACAAGCGAAGGCGACCTCTACCGGCAGTTGCCCAATGAGGCTGCATCCTTCCATGTGACGCGTGTGGCATTTGAAAATCCGACGACACTTGAAAACCTGCGAAAAATGAGTCCGCGCCTGACTGCTGCTGCCGCTCTTTTAGCACCGCTGCAGCCGCTGCGCGCGATTTGCTTCAGCTGTACCGCCGCATCCGTCGTCATCGGCGAATCCGAGGTTCGTGCGGCGATCCAGAAAACCGCCGGCAAGGTTCCCGTCGTCACTCCGGCCAGCGCGTCGCTCGCGGCGTTTGTGACGCTTGGGGCGCAGCGCATTGCAGTGCTGACACCGTACACACTCGCCACCAGCAAGCCGATGGCCGCCTATTTCGCCCGTCATGAAGTCGACGTTACCCGGTTCGAATGCCTTGGCCTCGACGACGATCGCAATATGGCGTTGGTCAGCCGCCAGACCATATTCGATGCTGCCATCGCAGCTGATACGCCAGAGGCGCAGGCTCTCTTTCTTTCCTGCACCAGTCTGCCAGCGATCGGCGTTATTGCGGACATTGAGCGGCGCGTTGGAAAGCCGGTGGTCACTTCGAACCAAGCCAGTGCCTGGGCGATGGCACGGCTCGGCGGTTTCACCGATCACCGTCCAGCCCGCTACGGCCGCCTTTTCGAGCACGCTCTCCCAGCCCATACGTTCGGAGAAGCCGCATGAGCGAGCAAATCCCCTTTGTCGATGTGAGTGAGATCGAACGGGCGCGAACCGCCATTGCCGACACGATTCGGGTCACGCCGGTCAATGCTTCTCCATATCTATCCAATCTGCTGGACAGGCCGGTTCATCTCAAGCTCGAACACACGCAGATCAGCGGCAGTTTCAAGATTCGTGGTGCGACGAACGCCATTGCAGGTTTGACCGATGACCAGAAACGCGCCGGCGTGGTCGGTGTGTCGACGGGCAATCATGGCCGCGGGCTGGCCTATGCAGCCAAAGCCGCGGGTATCCCGTGCATCGTCTGCATGTCGAAACTGGCGCCGCAGGCAAAAATCGATGGCATCGAGGCGGAAGGTGCGGAGGTTCGCATAGTCGGCCGCTCTCAAGATGAGGCGCAAGAGGAAGTGGTCCGTCTGGTGGCCGATGAAGGTATGACCATGATCCCGCCCTTTGACCATCGGGCCGTTATTGCCGGTCAGGGAACAGTCGGGCTCGAACTGCTCGACCAAGTTCCTGACGTCGCCACAGTGCTGGTTCCGCTGTCCGGCGGCGGACTGATTTCCGGCGTCGCCGCCGCCGTGAAGGCTAGACGCCCACAAACCACAATCATCGGGATAACCATGGAACGTGGCGCGGCGATGCATGCTTGCCTGCACGCGGGCCGGCCTGTTCTCATTGACGAGCTTGCGACACTGGCCGATTCACTTGGCGGCGGTATTGGGCTCGACAATCAGCTCACATTCCCCATGACCCGCGCATTGGTGGACGACACACTACTTGTTACCGAAGTGGGGATTTCCGCAGCCATTCGCCACCTCTACTGGAGGGAACGGCAGATCGTCGAAGGATCGGGTTCGGTCGGCATCGCAGCCTTGCTGGCCGGCAGAATTGCAAGCGCCGGACCAGTGGTAGCCATCCTCAGCGGCGGCAATATCGATATGGGGCAGCATCATCGCATTGTTTCCGGCGAAGACGTCGATGTAACCCGCGAGGTCGCGTGAAGTGGCCAACGTTAAAATTCTGACAGAAGCTGACCTGCGCAATGCTGTTCAACTCGATCTCGACGCGGTGGATTGCGTTGAGCAGGCGTTTCTTGCATTGGCGACCACCGATGTCATCATGCCGCCAATCCTCTCCATGGCCATCGCACCCTTCAATGGCGAGGTCGATGTCAAAACCGCCTTCGTTCCTGGAATCGATAGTTTCGCCATCAAGATCTCACCTGGCTTTTTCGATAACCCGAAAATCGGTCTGTCGAGCACATCCGGCCTGATGGTGGTGTTTGCCGCCAGGACCGGAACGGTCGAGGCGCTGCTTTTGGACAACGGATATCTTACCGATATTCGGACAGCTGCTGCTGGGGCGGTCGCCGCGCGGCATCTGTCACGCGACGATGCCTCCACCGCCTGCATTCTCGGGGCGGGCAGTCAGTGCAAGTTGCAGCTCAAGGCGCTGTGCCTGGTTCGGTCGATTTCCCGCGCCGCCATCTGGGCACGAGATCTGGACAAGGCTCGGGCCGCAGCTGTGGAAATGTCGAACGAGTTGGGTATCGCTGTAAGCGTCGCGACCGATTTGCAGGCGTCGGTGCAGGAAGCCGACATCGTCGTGACCACGACCCCGGCGTCCGCTCCGATCCTGCCTTCCGCATGGCTGCAACCGGGCCAGCACGTCACCGCGATGGGATCGGACCAAGTTCATAAGAATGAAATTGAGCCCGCCTGCTTGGTCAAAGCCGACCTTTATGTGCCGGACCGGCTGTCGCAAACGCGATCGCTCGGGGAACTGCACTGGGCGATCGCCGCGGGACTGGTGGACCCATCCGCCAAATTTGCCGAGCTGGGTGAAGTTGTCGCCGGTCGAGCGAAAGGCCGCATATGCCCCGAGGCGATCACCATTGCCGATCTTACCGGAACCGGAGTGCAGGACACCGCAATCGCCACACTGGCCCGCCAACGCGCAATTGCGTCGGGCATCGGCGCTGATTTTACAAACTGATCTGCAACCGACCCACAGAAAGAAAAACGCCGATGTCCGCGCCTGCATTGAATTTCAGCCGCGATGAATATGCTCGACGCGTCGCAAAGACACGCACCGCCATGGCGGCCGCAGGCGTCGATGTCATCATCGTTTCAGACCCCTCGAATATGGCCTGGCTAACCGGCTATGACGGCTGGTCGTTTTATGTCCATCAATGCGTGGTTGTGGGTCCCGATGGCGACCCGGTCTGGTTTGGACGGGGACAGGACGCCAACGGCGCGCGCCGCACCTCCTGGCTCACGGAGAGTAACATCATCGGCTATCCCGATCACTATGTACAGTCGACCGAGCGGCACCCGATGGACTACCTCTCCGAAAAAGTCCTGGAGCGGGGATGGGCGACCAAACGGATCGGCGTCGAGATGGACAATTACTGGTTCTCCGCCGCCGCCTTTGCTTCGCTGCAAAAGCACCTGCCCAATGCCAAATTTTTGGATGCGACCGCATTGGTGAACTGGCAGCGGGCGGTAAAATCCACACAAGAACTCGATTACATGCGCAAGGCCGCCCGGCTGGTCGAACGCATGCACGCGACCATCTTGGAGAAGTGCGAACCGGGATACCGCAAATGCGATCTGGTCGCCGACATCTACGAAGCAGGATTACGCTATGACGCGACGCTCGGATTTGGCGGTGACTACCCGGCGATCGTGCCGCTGCTGCCCTCAGGCGCGGACGCCTCGGCTCCACATCTGACCTGGGACGATCAGCCGATGAAAGCCGGCGAAGGAACGTTTTTCGAAATCGCCGGTGTCTACAAGCGCTACCACTGTCCGCTGTCGCGAACCCTGTTTCTGGGCAAGCCGACACAGACGTTCATAGATGCGGAGAAAGCCGTTCTGGAAGGCATGGAGGCCGGTCTGGCGGTCGCCAAGGCAGGCAATTTATGTGAGGATATCGCCAACGCCTTTTTCGCTGTGCTGAAGACATACGGAATATCCAAGGACAACCGCACCGGGTACCCCATCGGTCTGTCCTACCCGCCCGACTGGGGCGAGCGCACGATGTCGCTTCGACCAGGTGACAAGACGGTCCTTGAAGAAAACATGACCTTTCATTTCATGACCGGCCTTTGGATGGATGATTGGGGCTTCGAGATTACCGAGAGCATCATCATAGGCAAAACCGGGCCGGAGTGCCTGGCCGACGTTCCGCGTCGTATGTATGTGAAGGATTGATCCGGATGGCTGCCAATCCCATCACGGCAACGATTGCCCTAGACGCAGCAGGCGAACATCACGGCTTTCTCCGCTTGCCTTATAGTCGAGATGATTCCGCCTGGGGGTCGGTGATGATTCCGATTTCCGTCATCAGGAACGGCGACGGGCCAACGGCATTGTTGACCGGCGGCAACCATGGCGACGAATACGAGGGCCCTGTAGCTCTCGTGGACCTTGCACTGACGCTCAAAGCCTCGGAGATTACCGGACGGGTCATCATTCTGCCGGCATTCAACTACCCAGCGTTTCGCGCTGGTTCTCGGACTTCGCCGATCGATCGCGGCAATATGAACCGGTCATTTCCAGGGCGTCCTGACGGAACAGTAACCGAGAAGATCGCCGACTACGTCAATACCGCCTTGCTGCCGCAGGCCGATATCGTCGTGGATTTTCACTCCGGTGGCAAAACCCTCGATTTCGTGCCTTTCGCCTCTGCGCATGTGCTCGATAACAAGGATCAGCAGGCCGCCTGCGTGGCCGCTGTTACGGCCTTTAACGCCCCCTATACGATGATGCTGCTGGAGATCGATAATGTTGGCATGTACGACACCGCGGTCGAAGAGCAGGGCAAGGTGTTCGTGACCACAGAGATCGGCGGTGGCGGCTCGGCAACCGCGCATTCCATCGCTATCGCCAAGAAGGGCGTGCGTAACGTGCTGAAACACGCAGGCATCTTGAAGGGCGACATGGAGCTTGCCCCCACAACAATGCTCGACATGCCGGACAACGATTGCTTCGTCTTCAGCGAAGACGATGGGCTGATCGAGCCTATGCTGGACCTCGGTAATCCAGTCGAACAGGGCGACGTAATCGCCCGGATCTGGCCAGCGGACCGCACCGGCCGTCCACCCGTCGACTATCGGTCAAAGCGATCCGGCATCCTGGCGTCGCGCCACTTTCCCGGATTGATCAAGGCAGGCGACTGCCTGGCGGTGGTGGCGGTTGTCGTTTAACCATCGCCGATGAGCCCGAGCGAGTTTCGATGCACATGACTGTGGGCAGCCCCTGGGTCAGGAACTGGGCCGTTTGAAGCGGGAATCTTCTAATAATGTCCCTGGTTGGGCATAGGAGAGAACGCCATGACGACACCCCGCTTTGCCGAACGGCAGATCGCGATGATTTGGAAGCAGGTCGATGGCTGTCTGGGTGTAAGTAAGGTGGGCCGCAACGCCGGTGATTGGCATAGGCCTACCATCCGCTGGCGCAAGAGGTACGGCGGGTTGATGCCGTCGGAGGTCAAGCGCTTGAAGCAGTTGGAAGAGGAGAACAGGCGATTGAAGGAGATGGTCGCCGACCTGTCACTCGACAAGGCCATGCTGCAGAATGTGCTCGCAAAAAACTGTGAGGCCTGCACAGGCACGCGGGATCTTCGATTATCTGCAAGGCGCGTTCGGAGCATCGATCCGACAGGCTTGCTGCCGCCCTTAAACAGCGGATCAACGAAATCTCCGAGACGTGTGTGCGATACGATTATCGGCGCATCCATGTGCTTCTGCAGTCAGAAGGATGGGGGGTGAAGGTGAAGCGTGCGTATCGGCTCTACACGGAATTAGGTCTACAAATCAGGAACAAGCGTCCCAAGCGGAAGGTCTCCGCGAAGCTGCGGGAAGACCGGCGGCCACCTCAGGGATCCAACGACGTGTGGTTGATGGACTTCCTGTCGGATCGGCTGTTCGACGGTCGCAAGATCCGCGGGCTGATCACCGTCGGTGCATTCTCGAAGATCGCGCCGGCCGACAACAGCTTCGTCGAGGCGATCGGACACGACTACAATCACGTCCGTCCGCACTCCTCGATCTGCCTTAAGACCCCGGTCGAGTTCATGAAATCCATCGGCCGAACCAACCAACCGACTGGATCATAGCCCGAGAAAGCCCGCAGCAGGCGGTCCAGCGTTCGGGGCATGCTCGGAGCCTCCGGCAAACTCTGCGCGGTTTGGTTCGGATTGATGTAGCATCCACCGTTACTGTTTTCGATGCAATTTCTACTTGGCACCTCCTGAAACGTCGCAGCGTTCCGTCCACAAACACGGTTGACCGAGCCGAAAGTGACACATACTGTCGGACAGTATCGGAATATACGGATGATATTGCGATATTGGAGGATTTACTGTGCTGCATAAAGGCGATGCGCTGCTTGAGGTGTGCGATCTCACCGTACAATTTGGCGGCGTTGTGGCGCTCAACGAGATTTCGCTCGAAATTTATAACCAGGAGATCCTGGGGCTGATTGGCCCCAATGGCGCCGGCAAGACGACCCTGTTCAACTGCCTGAGCCGGCTCTATCGACAAAGCTCCGGCGACATATTGGTGCATGGCCAAAGCATCACCCCGTTCAGCCCCGAGGATATGGCGGCGCGCGGCATCGGGCGCACCTTCCAGAACATCGCGCTGTTCGAAACGATGACGGTTTTCGACAATGTTCTGACCGGCGCGCAATTCGCGATGAATTGCGGGCTCGCGGCGGATATTTTTGGCGGCGTTAAGCTGCGTCGGGAGCGGGGCGAGACGCGGGACCGGATCATGCATCTGCTGTCGTTGCTCGACCTTGCGGATATCGCGGATCACGGCATCGCCGATCAGAACTTTGCGGTGCGAAAGCGCATCGAATTCGCCCGGGCGCTGGCTGCCAAACCCAGTTTGCTGATGCTAGACGAACCCGCAGGCGGGCTGAACCGCGAAGAGGTGGCGCATTTGGAAGACCTGATCCGGCAGGTGCGCGACCAGTTCAAGGTCGCGGTGCTGCTGGTCGAGCATCACCTGAACCTTGTGATGAAGGTCTCCGATCGGGTCGTGGCTATGGATTTCGGCCAGAAGATCGCTGACGGGCTGCCACAGGCAGTTCGCGCGCATCCGCAGGTGCTTCAGGCCTATCTCGGAGAGGACGTGGCGTGAGTTATGCGTTGGAACTGAACGATGTCACGGCCTCCTATGGCCATGGCAGCATCCTGCACGGCATAAACTTTGCTGTGCCCGAGGGCGAGGTCACGGCGCTTCTGGGCGCGAACGGTGCGGGTAAGACCACCACGCTGCGCGCCATCTGCGGCATGATCGAGACCGGTGGCGAGGTGCGACTGTTCGGCGAAGACATCACCGGCAAGAGCCCCGATGCGATTGCGCGGATGGGGGTGGCGCATGTCCCGGATGGGCGTGGAACCTTCACTGGTCTGACGGTGATGGACAACCTCCGGCTTGGCGCCTTGATCGCCAAAAGGCGCGGCAATTTCCGCCGCTCGCTCGACCGCGTGTTCGACTATTTCCCCCGGCTCAAGGAACGCATGGGCCAGCATGCCGGCACGCTTTCGGGCGGCGAACAACAGATGCTGGCGATCAGCCGCGCGCTGGTGTCCGAGCCCCACCTGATCCTCCTGGACGAGCCCTCGATCGGACTGGCGCCGGTGATCGTGAAGCAGCTCTTCGGCATCCTGGAACAGATCGCGCAAGATGCCGGCGTGTCGATGCTGCTGGTCGAGCAGAATTCCAATCTCGCGCTGAAACTGGCCTCGAACGCGGCGCTTCTGGAAGTGGGCAATCTCGTTGCGCAGGGCAGCGCCGAGGCGCTTTCGCAGAACCAGGACATCGCGCGGGCCTATCTGGGCGATGGCGCAGGGGCGGAGGCCGGCGCATGACCTTTTTTCTCGAACAATTGATCATCGGTCTGTCATCGGGCGGCATCTACGCGATCATGGCGCTGGCGCTGGTGATGATTTACAAATCCACCGGCCACGTGAACCTCGCGCAGGGGGAGATGGCAGTCTTTTCGACCTTTATCGCGTGGACGCTTGTGCAGACGGGTATGCCGCTCTGGCCCGCAATCCTTCTGACCGTGGCTGTGTCCTTCGTCGGGGCCATCGTGCTGGAGCGCGTCGTCGTCCGGCCCTTCGCGGAGGCGGACGACTTGGTCGTGGTGGCGGTTTTCGTGGGGCTGTTCCTCAGCATCCACAGCCTTGCCGGCGCGATCTGGAACTACGAGGTCAAACCCTTCCCGAGCGCCTTTTCCGACGGCTCGGTCAGCCTGATGGTCGACCTGTCGATCCGCACCCATACGCTGGGCTCGCTGGTGACGACCGGCGCGGTCTTGACGGCGGTGTGGATTTTTTTCCGCTACACGCAGCTGGGACTCGCGCTGAGGGCTGCCGCTGATAACCGTGAAAGCAGCCGCCTGGTCGGCATCAACGTGTCTCTCATGCTGGCGCTTGGCTGGGGGTTGGCGGCCGGAATCGGCGCGGTGGCTGGCGTGATGATCGCGCCGGTGACGTTCCTTGATCCGGGGATGGGCCTTGCGCCGCTGATCTTCGCCCTGGCGGGTGCGCTGCTTGGCGGTATCACCAGCCCGTTTGGCGCGGCGCTGGGCGGGCTGATCGTGGGCGTGCTCGAGGCGATGATCTCGGCCTATGTGCCCTACGGCATCGAGTTCCGCGAGCTGATAGCGCTGATGCTGATCCTGTCAGTGCTCTTGGTGAGGCCCGCTGGTCTGTTTGGCGAAATCGTGGCCCGGAGGGTGTGAAATGATCATGGAGAGCACAGACATGACCGAAGGTCGAACCGGTCCGCACCGCAATCTCTCGGTGCCGCTTGCGAGGCTCGGATACGCTGCCGCCTTGCTGGTTTTGCTGGCGGCCACCTCGGGTCTCGAAGGCTACGATCTGTTTCTCGCCTCGTCGATCCTGTCCTATGCGATCTCCGCCATGGGGCTGAATGTCCTGATGGGCTATAACGGGCAGATTTCGCTTGGACATGGCGCGTTCTTTGCCATTGGCGCCTATACGGCCGCGATCTGCATCGACCGGTTTGCGGTGCCGTTCACCCTGACGCCGGTCATTGCCGGCATCGTTGGAATGGGGGCGGGGTGGCTGATCGGCAAACCGGCCCTGCGGCTCGAGGGCGTCTATCTCGCGCTCGCCACTTTCGGGCTGGCCATTGCCACGCCGACCGTGTTGCGCTCGGACCTTTTTGCAGAATGGACCGGCGGCGTGCAAGGACTGTTTCTCGGGATCGAACCTGCCCCCGAATGGATGGGATTGGATCTCGACCAGTCGATCTACCTCACCGTGGTGGCCTATTTCGGGCTCTTTGCCTTTCTCACCCTGCGGCTTGTGCAGGGGCTGAACGGCAAGGCCTGGATCGCCACACGCGACAACCCGATCGCAGCCCGGGCCATGGGCTTCGACGTCACCCGCGCCAAGACCCGCGCCTTTGTCTTTTCGGTGCTGGCCTGCTCGGTCGGCGGCGCGTTGCAGGCGGTGGCGGTGCAGTTCGTGGCCCCCGACAGCTTCCCCTTCTTCCTGTCGATCGCGCTCTTTACCGCCGTCGTCGTCGGAGGGCTCTGCTCGCCGCTTCTCGGACCGCTGCTGGGCGCGGCCTTTATCGTTCTGGTTCCGAACGTGACCGAGGAGATCTGGCAGGGCGGAAGCTGGGCTGTCTATGGCGGCGTCATCATCGGCGTCATCGCGATCCAGTCGCGCGGGCTGGCCGGGATTATGACCGGGATTACGAGCTGGGTCCGCGACAGGATCACCGGTCAAACGACGACCAGATATGAGCGAAAATAGGAGGAAGCGAATATGCTGAAATCAACCACGGCCCTTGCCTTGGGCCTCGTTCTTGCCAGCGCCGCTATGGCAGCCGATTACGACAAGGGCGCCTCGGACGACGAAATCAAGTTCGGCACAATCGTACCGCTCAGCGGCCCGGCCTCGGCCTATGGCTCGACCGGCACCTGTATCGCGGCCTATTTCGACATGGTCAACGACAGGGGCGGCATCAATGGCCGCACGGTCACCGTGTCTGTGCAGGATGATGGCTACAACCCCGCCAAAATGCTGGAACAGGCCCGTCGTCTCGTCGAGCGCGAGGGCGTTCTTTTCATCGCGGGCAATATCGGCACGCCCACAAATTCGGCGATCCACCGCTACATGAACCAGCGTAAAGTGCCGCATCTGTTCCTGACCACGGGCGCCTCGAAATGGGACGACCCCGAGAGCTATCCGTGGACCATGCCCTTTATCCCCAGCTACGCCGCCGAGGGGCGGATCTATGCCAGATACATCAAGGAAACGATGCCCGACAGCATGATCGGCATTCTCTACCAGAACGACGATTTTGGCCGCGACTATTTGGATGCATTCGTTGCCGAGTTGAGCGATGAGAGCATGGTCGCCGCGGCGGTCAGCTACGACACGTCGACGGCGACGATCGAAAGCCAGATGTCGACCCTGAAAGACAGCGGCGCAGATGTGTTCTTCAACATCGCCTCACCCAAATTCGCGGCGCAGGCCATCCGGCGGGCGGGAGAAATCGGATGGGATACGACGCAGTTCCTCGTCTCGGTGGCAAACGCCAAATCCGCCGTGCTGGAGCCCGCGGGGTTGGCATACGCCACCGGCATCATCTCGACCCAATATCTCAAGGAGCCCACCAACCCTGCCTATGCCGAGGATGCGGATGTAGCCGCATGGAAAGAGTTTCAGTCCACCTACTTTCCCAAGGGATCCGATGGAAATTGGTGGGACTGGTCGTGCTACGCCACAGCCTATACCATCGAGCATATCCTGACGCAGGCGGGCGATGTGCTGACGCACGAGAACCTGATGAAGTTGGCGTCGAACCTCGAAGAGTTCGAGGCGCCGATGCTGCTGCCGGGGATCGCCATTACCACATCGCCGGAGGATTTCGCGCCGATCGAGGCGATGTCGTTGATGAAGTTTGACGGCGAGAACTGGGCCTTGTTCGGAGACGTGATCGCCGTCGACTGATGGCCCGACAGGCAGCGCACTAGTGCTCCCAGAGTGCGCTGCCGATTTGTAGTCAAGGAAATCGGGTTCGCAGATGGTTTTGCCTCACTGCCATCGTGATAGCGAAGGAAACCGACACTCTTCTCCATCTGAGTAGGGTTTCCCCTCCCCAAAGCTGAAGGTGCTCCTGTCAATGAGACGGCGAAACTCGTGATGATGCGGGCTGTCTGCGCGCTTCAGCGATCCTAGATGCCCTGGCCGGTGCTCCGGGGTCCACGAAATTGTCGGTGCAGGGTACAAGATAACCAGCGAGCGACCGTCTGAAGCCGCCAGAAGATGCCGCTCAGGACCCGGCGGTCATCAGCCCGCGGCACGCCGCGCGGCCTGCTCGGTAATAGCGGTTCAATCACAGACCACTCGAAATCCGTCAGATCAAAACGAGCCGTGGCAATCTCCTGCGTCGCGCGCGCAGGGAATCTAACTCGCAATGAAAACAGAACTCCTTTTATGGGTATGTGACCTAATGTCGGGCAGCGGCGCAGTCACCCGCCGATCCCTCTAGAGGCTGGAGGGAAGCCGAATTTCAGGTCACCACCCATCGACTTTCAGCCCAAGACCAACCTGTTTGACGCGAAGAGTAGATTTCGCAACCTACCGCAAGACGTAGCGCAGTCAGCTCTGGCAGTTCGAATACTGATATTGCAAAATCTCGCGTAATCGCGACCGGCGCAGTAGTAAGAAGCTGATTCTGATGTATATGTTCGCCATAACCTCGTGCGTCTATTTCCGGGAAAATTCATCTGGTGATGTATAGGGGCATAAAAGACGTTCACTACCCGAATATGTAACCTGGTAGAAACAAAGAGATTTCTGGAACGAATGTGACTAACAGCAATAAGATCAACATTATGACCACAAAAGGGCCAACACCCCTGATCACATCTGCGATCCGGGAGCTTGTTATCGTTGACAAAACATAGAGGTTCATTCCGATTGGAGGTGTCAAAAGGGCAACTTCCATATTGACCATTAGGACGATAGCAAAGTGGATAGGGTTGATACCCAAGGGGCCCAGCAAGGGCAAGACGATCGGCATTGTTATCAAGATGACAGCGAACACTTCCAAAAACATACCAAGCGCAAGTAATAAAATGTTGATGAACAACAAAAACTGCCAAGCTTTTAGTTGTGAGTTCTCAACGAAATCAACCAGATTATCCGAAACGCCAGACCCCACAATCCAATGGGCAAACGCGCCGGCTGTCATAACAATAAAGATTATCGATGCGGTTGTTCGGACAGAATGCCCGACGATTTCGGGAAGGTCCCGTATTGTACAGCCCTTGTAAACAAACAGAGCAACAATAATTGAGACCAACGCGGCTAGGCCGGCGGATTCAGAGACGGTCACAATTCCGCTATAGATCCCGCCCAGTATGATTACCGGAAGTGACAGGGCCGGTAGAGCTTGTAGATTTGTAGAAATAAAAACTGGTGCGTTCACTCTTTCTTCGGAGGGATATCCCTTCCTCCACGTGAAGAAGATAATCCAGATGCTAAAAAGGGCAGCCTGTAGGAGCCCCGGAACCACGCCGGCAAGGAACAGTCTTGGAATCGACTCCTCGGCGATAACGGCATACACGATCATCGGTAAGCTTGGTGGAATCAGGATTCCCAAGGTTCCCGAGGCCCCGACGACGCCCAAAGCAAATGGTCTTGAATAGGATCGTTCGACCATTGCTGGAACCAACAAAGTGCCCATTGCCATCGCAGTGGCTATGGAAGACCCGGAAATGGCTGCAAAAATCGTCGTTGCCGCCACGCACACCAAGGCAAGCCCGCCGCGTAGACTCCCGATCCAAACGGTAGCGCATTCGACAAGTGCTTTTGCAATACCGCCCCGCTGCATAAACGTTGCTGCCAGAACAAAAAACGGGATCGCCACCAAGGTATCCGATTCCAGATGATCCACGAAGATCTGCGGATATGCAATAAGCGGCGTACCTTCTGAATAGATCAGAATCAGAGAAAGAACGCCGAGAGACAGAAATATCGGCATTCCGGCGGCAAGCATGCCCATGAAAGATCCAATAGTCAGAAGTCCGTACATATGATTATCCCCGTAATTTCGCGGCATCATCCTTCGATGGGGCGGATGCGCGCGGTGATCGGTGACGGCCTTGATGGGTCATGTGCAACAAATTAAGCAATCGTATGAGATATGCCGACGCCATCAACGCGAAGGAAACAGGGACCGACAAGTAGAAGACCCATACCGGAAAATGAAGAGAACTTGCGGAGTTGATTCCAAGACTTGCGGCGAACTGGACCATGGCTTTTCCATACCATGCAACAGCGCTACAATAGAGAACGCCGATTGAAACGATGATGACTTCGATCCAGTGTCGGACACCCGGTCTAAATCTTTCTACGATAAGTTCAGCGCGGACATGCATGTTCGCCCGAACCAATGACCATCCGGAAAGGAGCATTGCCGACACAACCAAGTATATGATGACTTCGGTGGTCCAATCCGCAAGTTTGCTCGGAAAGAAATACCGAATGACGATATCCCAGGAGATGAGAGCGAGGGCGGCGAGCACCATGGCCGTCAGGAGGAGATTCTCGATTGCGAGGATCACCGTCCCCAGGCCTGCGCGCTTTTTCATGAAACAGTCCTCATCGAGGAAGAGGAACCTGGCGCGACAAAGCGGCAGGCCGTCCGGGTCATTTCTCCAAGACGCGTTGGGAGTCGGCCACAACGACGGGATCAATTCCGAGGTCTGCGATTAGGGCTTGTTGCTTCTCCATGAGCTTGGACCGCATATCTTCGATTGCGACGGGACTCGCTTCTATTCGGTTGATACCATTTTGGGAATTTACGTCCCGTGCCTCGATCTGAGCGTTTTTAGCCCGGATTCGATATTCGTCGACGGAAGCGTCCCAAGTATCGACCACGAGCTCTTGCAAGGCCTCGGGCAGCTCATCCCATGCCTGTTTGCTCATCATGGGGACATATTGGAAAAACGTTTGATTATCGTCGAAGACGTGTTTCAGGCCGGAATCCCAGAGCTTCGCACTCCTGACGGCCTCGTGCGTCGTTAATAATCCGTCAACCGTTCCGCGCTGGAGCGCCTGTGGAACGTCACCCCATCCCATGGCGATCGCCGTGGCCCCGAAACTCTCGTAGCGTGCAATGTTTGCAGCGCCGCCGGGCGCGCGCAACTTCAGTCCGGCGAGATCCGCATGCGAGGCCACCGCATCGTCGACGAAGAACATTTGTCCGTAGCCCAGGTCGATCCAGCGCCCAATGACTTTGACGCCGAGCTTTTCTTCCAGTCTTCGGGCCATGTCCTGGCCAATTTCGCCGTCCCAAACGGCATATTGCTCCTCGCGGGGTCTGCCGTAGAAAAGCGGCAAGCCCGGTAAATTGAACTCGGGTAAAATGGATCCCATGTGCCAGGTTCCGGGCAGGCCCATGTCGAGAGCGCCCTGCGCCAGTGCGATCGGAACTTTCGATCCCGCATATTTCGATGCCGCATGGTAGACGACAACCTCCAACGCGCCGTTCGACGCGTCCTCGAGCACCTCGGCGTATTCGGACACCATGATGTTGCGAATATGGCTTGGCGCCGTCTCAAGCGAAATTTCAATGCGGTGCTCTTGGGCACTGGCGAATCCAGATAACAAAGCCAGCGCCGAAGTGATGTGCAATAACTGCGTTATCCTGGTCATTTTACTTATCCTCCCATTTAGTGTCCGACGATAAAGTGAAATTTGGGTGAAATCAACGCAAAAAGCTGACCCTATGAGAGGGCGCGCGCAACGGTCTGCGTCACAGTGCTGGAGGCTGGGCGACAAACAGGCCCGGCAGCGCGTGCGGCGCTAGGGTGTCATGCGTTGATGCGCCGAGCCCGAGGGGCGTCGGCTCGCGCGCCAGACCGAAGCGGGAGACGAGATATGGCGGAGCGAGGCATGACAGCCCTGTTTTAGGGCGATCCGCGAGAGCCGCGGCGCGTGCCGGCCTACATCGAATGCGACGGGCTCGATCTTAGGGACGGATCGCCTCGCAAGGACCGTCGTTCCGATTGCCGACAATTGGGGTTCTTGTGACGGAACAGACTCGCAGCCGGATGATCGAGAGCCAATGGCCGCGTGCCGGATCGAAGGCTCCGCCGACGCCTCCCGGTCCTCAAGGCAACCCTTTGGCGCCTAACGGTCCTGCATCTTGGGCAAAACCGCCGGTCCGGTGATGTCGAGGCTTGCCAGTTCGTAGCCTTTGCGGAAGTCGTTGAGATGCTTGATCATCCACTCTTTCGCCTCGTCCGCATCGCCCCATTTTATCGCTTGCAGGATCTTTTCATGCGCCGCCAGAAGGCGTTCGCTGGCGTTCAGGCTGGTCATCACCGTCTGGAAGGACGGGTAGAAGAGGTCGCTGATCGGCAGCCTCAGTGATTTGATAACGCGATTATCGGCGGCCAGGGCGATCAGTTCGTGAAATTCGATATCGAGCCTCACTAGGGCATCCGGGTCGCCCATCGCTGCCTTGGTGCGGGCGATGTTGTCGTCGAGAGCCGCCAGATCCTCGACATTGCGTCGGTTTGCCGCCGCTTCGGCCGCAGCAGGGTCTAGCGCGCGGATCGCTTCCCAGATCTCTTCGAACGTCACCCTGTTCATCACCATTGGTGTGACGAGCCGGCGCGAGAGTGCCTCAGTATCGGGGCGCGAGACAAAAAGTTTGCGTTTGCCCTCCTCGCGGTAAAGCAACCCTTGCTGCTCCAAAGCGCGAATCGCCTCCCGCACGGTTGACCGGTGAATGCCGTTTTCGCCGGCCAGTGCCGTTTCGGCAGGCATGCGCGCCCCCGGCTGAAGTTCGCCAGACAGGATTTTCTGTTTCAATGCCTGAGCAAGCTGGCGAAAGACAGGCTGATCGGCGGTATTATCGAGGTCGAGCTTCATGTGGTCCTTTCGCGAGCTGCTCCCAAGGAAGCGAGTTTACAGATCGCCCGGCGTTAAAGCGAGCGTTTTCAAAATTCGTTCTTTTAGTCGGTCATTACCGCCTGATGCGCATCATGGTGCGGTATTGTGCTGGCGAGGTGCCCGCCCAGCCCTGAAACGCGCGGAAAAAAGCGCTGGGCTCGGCATATCCCAACAGATCGGCCACTTCTGCCACTGGCGTTTCGGTTTGGGCCAGCAGGTGCCGCGCCCGGGCCGCGCGCAGCTCGGATTTCAGTTGCCGGTAGCTTGCACCCTGTTCCTTGAACTGTCGCCGCAGCGTGCTGGGCGAGATGCGAAAGCGCCGCGCCAGGCTCTCGAAATCCGGCCAGTCGCGTGGCGATTGACTGGACAACAGCGCGCGCACCTGTCCGGCCGTGTCGTCCGTCCCGCGATAGCCGATCAGTAGATTGCCAGGCGCTTGCTTCAGATACCGCTTTAGTGCGGCCTCGTTTCGATGGATCGGCAGGGCGAGGGGGGCGGCATCGATTTCGACCTTCGTACAGTCTGCGCCGAATTGAACCTGCGTTCCGAACAGCCTAGAATAGGCGATGGCGTCGGGGGGCGCAACGCAGCGAAACGTCACCTGTTTCAGCGGCAGGCGCCGCCGAGCCAGCCAGCAGATGGGCCCGAGCAGAACGATCAGCAGCGTGCGGTAGGCAAAGGCGGAGGCGGGCGGACCGTCCTCGCCGAAGGTGATGCAGGCCCGGCCGTTGCGCAGCGTGACCGTTCCGCGCGGCGATCCGACCATCACGGTCAGCGCCCAGAGCGCCCGTTCGAGCGCCTTGCCCAGCGTCGGCGCGCCGCGGATGGCATGGCACAGCAGGGCAAAGCTTCCCGGCCGCATGGGATACGCCGTCATGCCCAGCATCTCATCTTCCATTTGACGGGCCAGTGCGAACCAGAATTGGCCGTATTGCTTCAAGGTCATCGCCCCGGATGGCGCGACCCGGCGCGCCAGCGGCGCAGGGTCCAGACCGGCGCGGCGGGCGCAGTCGAAGGCCTCGTGTAGGAAGAGGTCGGAGATCGGATCATCGAGTTTGGACATGCTTGGTCATGGCATTTTCGGTCATGATTTGGAACAATAATATCATTGTTTGCCATGTCACTGCCTTCTACGCATCGAAAGAAATCGGTCCGGAGGCGAACAGATGAACACTGAGGGCAAGACAATTCTGGTAACGGGCGCGGCCTCCGGCCTCGGTGCGGGCGTGGTTTCACGCCTGGTGGCCAACGGCGCCAATGTGGTCGGCCTCGACCTCGCCGTGGAAAGCGCGGAGTACGGCGATCAGGTTGCGATGGTCAGGGCTGACGTGGCCTCGCCCGAGCAGGTGGCAGAGGCCATCAAGTCCGCCAAACGCCGCTTCGGCGACGTGCACGGGTTGGTCAATTGCGCGGGGATTGCGCCGGGGGAAAAAATTGTGGGGCGCGACGGGCCGCACGATCTGGAGTCTTTCGCACGCGCCGTATCGATCAATCTTATCGGCACCTTCAACACGCTGCGGCTGGCTGCCGAAGCGATGATCCAAGCAGAGCCGAGCCCGGATGGTGAGCGCGGCGTGATCGTCAACACCGCCTCCGTCGCCGCCTTCGATGGGCAGATCGGGCAGCCGGCGTATGCAGCGTCGAAGGGCGGCGTGGTCAGCCTGACCCTGCCCGCCGCGCGCGAACTGGCGCGCTTTGGCATCCGTGTGATGGCCATAGCGCCGGGCATTTTCGAGACGCCGATGGTGGCCGGACTGCCGCAGGAGGTGCGGGATTCTCTGGGTGCGAAGGTGCCGTTTCCGCCGCGTCTTGGGAAGGCCGAAGAGTTCGCCGATTTGGTGGCGGCGATCTTTGCCAACCCGATGCTGAACGGTGCGGTGATCCGGCTCGACGGCGCGCTGCGCATGACGGCGAAATAGGGGGGACGGATGCAGCATGTACGGATTTTCGATGCCGTGCGCACGCCGCGCGGCAAAGGCAATGCTTCGGTTGGCGCGCTGGCAGAACTCAGTCCGGTCGAGCTGGCCACCGTTCCGCTGAGGGCGCTGAAGGATCGATCAGATCTCGATACGGCCGCAGTGGGCGACGTGGTGCTCGGCTGTGTCGACCCGGTGGCCGATCAAGGTGGCGACATCGCGCGGATAGTGGCGCTGGAGGCGGGCTATGAAGAGACGGTGCCGGGCGTTCAGGTCAACCGCTTCTGCGCGTCGGGACTGGAAGCCTGCGCCATTGCGACGGGCAAGGTGGCCAGCGGCGAGGCGGGCCTCGTGGTAGCCGGCGGGGTCGAGATGATGAGCCGGGTGCCCATGCTATCGTCGGGCATGCCGGTGCTGGCCGATCCGGGCATCGCCATCCCGCGCAAGTCGGTGCCGCAAGGCGTCTCGGCGGATCTGATTGCCACCTTGCGGGGATACAGCCGCGACGACGTGGATGCATTGGCGGTGGAAAGCCAGCGGCGCGCCGGACGGGCCTGGGAGGAGGGGCGCTTTGCCCGCTCCATCCTGCCGGTGACGGATCGGAACGGCCTGACCGTGCTCGACCGTGACGAGGCCATACGACCCGGGGCGGACATGCAGTCTCTGGGATCGCTGACCCCGTCTTTTGAGCGCTACGCTAAGAAGATGGGATATGACGCCGTTGCGGAACAGAAATATCCCGAGATCGGCGCGCTGAAATACGTCCACCATGCCGGGAATTCTTCGCAAATCGTCGATGGCGCGGCTGCCATACTTCTAGGGTCCAGGGCGGCCGGTCAGGCGAACGGTCTGACGCCGCGTGCCCGAATCCTCGGTTTGGCCTCGGTAGGGTCCGAACCGACGATCATGCTGACCGGTCCCAAGGCCGCCTGCGATCGGGCGCTGGCGCAGGCCGGGCTGAGCTACTCAGACATCGATCTGTGGGAGCTGAACGAAGCCTTCGCCTCCGTGGTACTCTACTTCCTGGAACAGACCGGCGTTGATAGTGACCGGATGAACGTCAATGGCGGCGCCATTGCCATGGGCCATCCCCTGGGGGCCACGGGGGCGATGATCCTGGGCACCCTGCTTGATGAGCTGGACCGCGCGGACAGGCAGTTCGGCTGCGCCACGCTGTGCGCGGCTACCGGACAGGCGATCGCCATGGTCATCGAACGACTGGACGGAGAAGGCGCATGAGCAAGATCGTTACCCTGGGCGTCGACGGCCACGGCATTGCAGAACTGTGCTGGGCCGATCCAGACCGGAAGGTCAACGTGTTTTCCGCTGAGGCCATTTCGGAATGGGCGGCGATGGTGGAGCAGGTGGCCTTTGACCCGGCCATTCGCGGCGTGCTGATAACCTCTGGCAAGCCTTCGTTTCACGCCGGCGCGGATCTGCGCATGGTTGGCGGTTTCTCCGACATGTCCGTCGAAGAACTCTGGACCGTCATGGCGCGTGTCAAGGACAGCTTCTATAGGCTGGAAACCTGTGGCAAGCCAGTGGCCGCGGCGATCAACGGGCATTGCTTGGGCGGCGGTTTCGAAATGGCTTTGTCGACGCATGCCAGGTTCGCAGTGGACGATCCCGCGATCAAGCTCGGCCTGCCCGAGGCGGGTCTGGGGCTGATGCCGGGCTTTGGCGGCACACAGCGCCTGACGCGACTTGCGCCGTGGCGGCGGGTGACGCCCGACATGTTGCACGGTGTCACCTACGACGTGTCGGAAGCCAGATCCTTAGGCCTGTTGACCGACATTGTTCCCGAAGACGCCCTGCGGGATGTTGCTCGCCGGTGGCTTCTGGACAATTCCGCGGCCCACCAGCCGTGGATGGCGCGCGGGTATCGAGGGCCGGCCGCCCCGGACATTGAACAGTTCTTTCACGCTCTGAACGCCGGGTTGACACGGGACGGTGTGGCGGATCGGCCCGAGCAGAGATTGATTGCCGAGGCGGTTTATCACGGGCTGCAAATGCCTATCGAACCGGCGCTGCGGCTGGAGGTGCGTCGGTTCGTTGAACTGACCCGCATCCCGTCGGTCAGGCAGGCCCTGCAAGCGCGCTTTTCCGGCGAATCTGCCTAGGGCGATAATAGATTATTGTCCGACACTAATATGCGTGGTAGTCTGCGAGCGGATCGGACCATTGGTGGGGAAAACATGCTCGAAGGCAAGATCGCGATCGTCACGGGGGCCTCGTCGGGGCTCGGCTATCAATTCGCTCTGACGCTGGCCGGGCAGGGGGCCGCGGTCGCGGTTGCCGCCCGCAGCATCCAAAAGCTGGCAGCATTGGTCGACCGGATCGAAGCCGAGGGCGGCAGGGCGAAGGCCCTTGCTTTCGATGCCCTCGATCCCGCCGCCCCGGATGCCCTGATCGCCGCCGTTGCCGAGCAGATGGGTACACCCGACATCCTGATCAACAATGCCGGCATCAGCCGGCCGGGGCGCGCGCACAAGGCCACAATGGAGGATTTCGAACAGACCGTGGCGGTCAATATCCGCGCCCCGTGGCGGTTGTCGCAGCTCTGCGCCGATCTGTGGATCGGCGAAGGGCGCGAGGGTTGCATTGTCAATGTCTCGTCGATGCTGTCGACCCGCGTGGCAAGGGGCGTGTCGCTTTATACGATGTCCAAGGCTGCGATCCGGCATCTGACCGCTGGCCACGCGCTGGAATGGGCGCAGCATGGAATTCGCGTCAACGCGCTGTGTCCGGGCTATATCCGCACCTCGATCAATGATGCGTTCTGGGACACTGAGCAGGGACATGCCGAGCTGGTCAAACTGCCCCGCAACAGAGTGGGCGCGCCCGAAGACCTCGACAGCGCGCTGTTGTTTCTTGTCGATTCGCGCAGCCAGTTCGTCAATGGCGAAGCGCTGACGGTGGATGACGCTCAAAGCTGGGCGATCTGATGGCGGCGCGGAAACCTGGGGCCCTCGACGGTCTCAGGATCGTCTCGATGGCCGAGCAATATCCCGGCCCGTTTTGTACCATGACCCTGTCGGACATGGGGGCGGATGTAATCCAGGTCGAGCGGCCGGGCGGCGATCCGTCCCGCTTCCTGCCGGCATTTTTCGAGGCGCTGAACCGCAACAAGCGCTCGGTTGCTTTGGATGCGCGTGACCCTGCCCAAAGGGCCGAGCTTCTGGCTCTGATCGAACGGGCCGATGTGTTCCTCGAAGGGTTCCGGCCGGGCAAGCTGGCCAAGCTGGATCTTGGATATGACGATTTGAAGACGGTAAATCCGCGTCTGATCTATGCGTCGATCTCGGGCTTCGGACAGACCGGCCCTTACCGGATGCGCCCTGCGCATGACCTGACCTTTCAGGGGGTTGGCGGCGCTCTAGGTGAACGAATCAGCGGCGCGGTCGACGGACTGCCGCCGGCGGTGCTGCTGGGCGATACCGTTTCGGCGCTCTATGCGGTGGCGGGTGTGCTCTCGGCGCTGCTGGCGCGAGAACGCACCGGGCAGGGTAGCTATGTCGATATCGCCATGAGCGACGCAGTTTTGGCGTTTCAGGCACCGTTCGTGGCTGCCGATGCCGCAGAGGACGCCGCCCTGCCACAGCGCGATGCGGGCTATGCGCTCTACGAGACCGCCGACGCGCGCTGGCTGACAACCTCGGTGGCGCATGAGGACGCCTATTGGGATCGGCTGTGCCGCGATGTCGGTCTGGTCGACGGTGTCGGCCTGAAACGGCCCGATCGTGTGGCGCGACGCGACGAGCTGGTTGCCAAGATCGCCGAGCGCATACGCAGGATGCCGTTCGCCCATTGGGAGGCGCTGTTTGAGGCGTCGGGCCAGATGTGGGGGCCGGCCTTGCCGCGCGAGGAATTGGCGCAGGACCCGCAATTTAACGAACGCGGACTGTTCGAGCTGGTCACGCGGCGGGATGGCACAGTGCAGCAGGTTCTGCGTCAGCCGGTGAAATTCTCGGCCTATGACAATGCACCATTGCGCCGGGCGCCGGAAGTTGGCGAACACCAGGGTGAAAGCTTCGACTGAACGCAGGAACGATACGATCCGCGCCGCGGATTTGCCCCGTAGCTTCCGGCCAGACTGACCGAGAGGTCCCGGGTTCGGGGCCGGGACGGTAAGGCGCTTGGCATCGAACCGTGCTCATTGGTGAAACCGTGCGTAGTCCTCGACCGACAGTCGCCGGGTTTCGAACCGGTTCGCCGGATCGGTGAGGTCTGCCCGCCCCAGCGCCATGCCGCAGATCACCGTGCGGTCTTCGGGCAGGCCTGTCACGTCGCGGATGGTTTGGTGATAGGCCGCGAAAGCTTGTTGTGGGCAGCTGTCCAGCCCGAAGCCCCGCGCCGCGATCATGATGCTTTGCAGGAACATGCCGGTGTCGAGCCAGCTTCCCATCGGCAGATCGCTGTCAATGCTGAAAATGAGCCCAACCGGCGCGTCGAAAAAGAGGAAATTGTGCCGGTGCTGAGCGCGCATGCGCGCATCATCGCCTCGGGCGATGCCAAGCGCCGCATAAAGCCCCCAGCCGGTTTCACGCCGCCGGGCCAGGTAGGGCTCGCGCCAAGGGGACGGGTAATATTGATAGGTTTCCTCGCCCGCATCCCCGGCGTCGAACCGGGCGGTGATCGCTGCTTTCAATCTGGCAAGGGTGCGTCCGGTCAGAACCTCCACCTGCCAAGGCTGAATGTTGGATCCGCTGGGCGCGCGTCCCGCGATTTCTAGGATGCGCCGGACCGTCTCGCACGGCACCGGATCGGGCAGGAAGGCCCGGATCGAGCGGCGCGACATGATGGCTTCTGCCGCGCTGCAATTCTCCTGCCGACCGGGACTGGTCATGCCGGTTGGCCCGCGAACTCCTGCTGCTTTAGAAGCCGTCGCCGGATCTTGCCGGTGGGCGTCTTGGGCAACTCGTCGATGAAGGCGATCCGCCGCGGATACTTGTAGGGCGCGGTCAAGGCCTTTGCGAAATCTTGCAATTCCTTGACGAGCGCGTCACTCGGCATGTGCCCGGCCTTCAGGACGATAAAGGCCTTCACTACCTCGCCGCGTATCTCGTCTGGGCTGGCCACGGCGGCGCATTCCAGAACAGCCGTGTGCTCCATCAGCGCGTTCTCTACTTCCATCGGGCCGATGCGATAGCCCGACGAATTGATCACGTCGTCATCCCGACCGCCAAAGAACAAATATCCGTCCTCGTCCATACTGGCGATGTCGCCGGTCAGAAACCACATGGCACCGCCCATGGTCCTGTAGCTCTGCGCGGTCTTTTCAGGGTTGTTCCAGTAGCCCAGCATCAACTGCGGATGCGGGCAGCGGATCGCAAGTTGCCCGGGCATGCCGGCCGGGGCCTGGCACCCGTCGTCGGTCAGGATCGCCACCTGCGTTCCCGGTAACGGTTTGCCCATGGCGCCGGGTCGCACCGGCATCTGCGGATAATTCAACACGGTCATCAACGTCTCGGTCTGGCCGTAGCCGTCCAGGAGCAGCGCACCGGTCTTTTCGGACCACGCCCGCACAATCTCGGGATTGACGGATTCGCCTGCCGACACAGAAAGCCGCAGGGCCGAAAAATCGCGCCCTGCGGTGTCCAGCTGCACCAGCTGCCGAATCTCGGTGGCGGCGGCGCAATAGACGTTGACTTGGTAGCGTTCGAGCAGGTCGAGACGGTTTTCCAGATCGAAAGTTCCGTCATAGAGTAACACGGTCGCGCCACAGCTCCAGGGGCCGTAGAGGATCGAGGTACCGGCCTTTGACCAGCCGGTATCGGCGGTGCACCACATCACGTCGTCCTCGGTCAGCGAAAGCCAGTACCAGGCTGACACGCGCCAACAAAACAGCGCCCGGCCGGCGTGAAGCACACCCTTGGGCAGGCCAGTCGAGCCGGAGGTGTAGAACATAATCGCCGGGTCGTCTGCCGCGACGCGGACCGGGTTGAACTCTGCACTCTGCCCGGTCATCTCGATCTCGAACGTGTCCCAGCCCGGAGCCGCGCCGACGGCCAGCCGAACCTTCGTTGTGCGGGAGACCTTGTGTGCATTCGCCGCCGTAGTCACCACCGCTACCGCGCCGGAATGCTCCAACCGATACGTCACGTCCTTCTCGGTCATCATGGTGACGCACGGGATCGGAATGGCGCCGATCTTGTTGCAGCCGACCATTGCGATCTGCCACTCGGGGATGCGCGGAAGCATGATCAGCACACGGTCACCCTTGCCGACGCCTTTTTTGGTCAGGTAATTTGCAAAGCGGTTGGTCAGGTCCCGGATATCGGCATAGGTGAAGCGCCGCTCGCGACCCGCGTCATTGACCCAGATTAGCGCAATGCGCTCGGGGTCTTCGGCCCAGGCATCGACCACATCGCCGCCAAAGTTAAAAACCGCCGGCACCTCCCACGAGAAATGCGTCGCCGCGGTCTCGTAGCTTGTCATTTCGATACGTTGCATGCTTTCCCCTCCCCTGGACCCGTTCAGACCTTCATGATCCGACGGGAGATCGCCCATTTGTGGACCTCGGACGGCCCGTCATAGATGCGGAAGGCCCGAGTCTCTCTGAAGATCTGCTCGACCACCGTATCCCCCGTTACCCCCATGCCGCCCAGCACCTGCACGCAGCGGTCGGCCACCCGGAACAGGGCCTCGGCGACCACTGTCTTGACCATCGAACTCTCGTGGCGCCCCTGCGCGCCCTTGTCGAGCAGGGCGCAAGCCCACCAAACCATCAGCCGGCATTGCTGCAATTCCATCTCGTTTTCCGCCAGCATCGCGCCGATCTCGCCATGCCTGCCAATCGGCTTGCCGAAAGCCTCGCGCCTGCGGGCGTAGTCGAGCGCGATCCCCTGCGCCCGCACCGCCCCGCCCAGCCAGCGCATGCAATGGGTTAACCGCGCCGGCGCCAGTCGTACCTGCACGTAGCGGAACCCTTCGCCGATCTCGCCCAGCACGTTCTCGGCCGGGATGTGCAGGTCCTCAAAGCGAAGCTCCCAATGTCCACCGGCGAAGGAACTGTCGAGCGTATCGATTTGACGCGACAAGACGATGCCGTCTTCATCCATGCCGGAGATCAGCATAGTCGGCCCGCCGGGCTTGTCGCCCTGCGCCTCGACGTCGCAAAAGATGATGGTGAATCCCGCCCCCTTGGCTCCGGTGATGAGCCATTTGACCCCGTTGACCGCGAACCCGTCGCCATCGTAGCGCGCCGTGGTTTTCAGCTCGGACGGGTCGGCGCCCGCGCCCCACGGTTCCGTCATCGAGAAACACGAGCGGAATTCACCGGCGACAAACGGCTTCAGCCAACGCTCCTTTTGTGCCTCGGTGGCAACCTTTTCGAGCAGGTTCATATTGCCTTCATCGGGCGCGGCGCAATGCATCGCGATGGGGCCAAGCGGCGACAGACCGCAGGCTTCGAAGGCGATTGCCATGCTGACATGATCCAGCCCCATGCCGCCCAATGCCTCGGGTACCTGCGGTGTAAAGAGCCCGGCATCGCGCGCCAGGGCGTTCAGTTCTATCCGCAATTCCTCGGTGGGGCCGTGCGCGGTGTTGCGCGGGTCTTTCTCGAACGGAATGATTTGCTGTGTGATGAAGGTCTCGATCCGCTGGCGCAAGGCATCCTGTTCGAAGGTCGGGTCAAAGGTGATCACAGTCTGTCCTCTTCAGTAATACTGTCCGCGCGCGACTTGGACGCCGAAGCGCAGCAAGCCGCGAGAGAGTTCGTCAAAGCGGGCGAATTCGGCATCGTCTGTGCCGCCTTGTTCAAAGCGGCGATAAAGCTGCTGGAAAACCACCGCGATGCGCAGCGTGGCCAGCACTCGGTAGAACGCGAAATCGTTCAGGATGCGACCACTGGCCTGCGCATAGAGGCGCGCCGCGTCTTCTCGGGAGGGAAAGCCGTGGCGAGCGGTGGGCATCTGGCGCAATTGATGCATGGGCTCGGGATCGGCTGCATCGGTCCAGTAGCTGAGCAGAACAGCGAGATCGTAAAGCGGGTTGCCCAGGGTACCCATGTCCCAGTCGATCAGGGTGCGGGGGGTCAGCGTTTCGGGGTCAAGGATGATGTTGTCGAGCTTGAAATCGTTATGGATCAGCGTCGGCGGGTTGGCGGCCTCGGGCGGATGGTTCGAGAGCCAGCTCAGAAGAACGACCAGATCGTCCGGCGCCGTGCTGTCCCAGACCAGATGCGCCCGCTTGCGCCATCCGTCCAGGGTGCGCGTCGCAAAGTCAGCGGGCCGACCCAGCGTGCCAAGACCACAGGCGTCGGGATCCACTGCGTGCAACTGGGACAGGACGTCGATGATCCGGGCACCGACGACGAGACCGATCGGCTCCTGGCCTCCCCAACCGTTGAGTGTTTCGGCGCTTATGTCCGACCCAATAACGAGACCGGGCCGGTATTCCATCAAGAGGAATGGCGCCCCGATCACCGATGGATCATCGCAGAAATGTTCGCCTTTCGGGACCAGCGGCAGCGCCGGATGAAGTCCCGAGAGGATGCGGTATTCGCGGGCCATATCGTTGGCACCACGCGGAACCGGACCGAGCGGAGGGCGCCGAAGCACCAACGGTTTGTCTTCAATCTGAAGCAAAAAATTCATGTTGCCGTAGCCCGCCGAGAACCTCTTTGGATCGATTGACCGGTCCAGGGTAAGGCCGTGCCGGCTCAGATGCGCGGCGAGGCGCTCCAAATCGAGACCCGGATAATTGAATTGCGCAGGATTGCTGTTTCGACCCGGCTGGAGCATTAAAGTGCCTTATTTATTGTCGGACAGTAAATTGATAAATGCATTTGTCGACCGAGGCAATAGAAATTGCGGCCTGCATTACCAAAGATTGGAAGCGCGCTGGCCGTGACCCGGTTTGCGCGGAAGCGCATCGTCAGACACCGACCGCCCGCGGAAACGACGATGTGGCCCAGTGTTGCAGGACGCGCTGAGAGGAGATGTGGCAGGCGGGGCGGGTATAGGGCCGCCGCCTCCGATGAATTCCACCAATGGCCTTGCATCACGGCAAGCTTGCGTTGACCCGATCCTGCAATCGGGGTCGCAAACGGACGCAGATCTGTTCGAACTCGCAGAATGGGCTGCCAAGGGACTCGTTTTCGGAAAAATAGAATGCGTCCCGGATGGCAGTCAGTTCGGGAATGAAGAGGCGATAATGAAAGACCGAACGGGTTTCGTTATCCGCGCGTCAGGCGTTGAAGTTCGTGATCCGTGGGTCCGATCGCCTCGTATGTCCACGCATTACAGGCTTCGATGGCAGCGAGGATCTCTTCATCCTGAACTCGCATTTCGTCCCATTTCTCGGTCACACAACGCGTGAAGGCAGCGTTGGCGGCCTTCGCCCAATCCGTATCGACATCCGACCGCCGCAACACCAATACGTAGGTGATCATCATCAGTCCCTTCATGTGGTAAACATGCGGGAAATGATATCTGAATAGTGTTTGCCAAGCACCGGGCGAGGTAATTGCACCGCGGGCTTTGCCGGACCCAACAAGATCCGATGCGGCTACGATGGACGCCTCAACGGGTATGGCTCCAAGCGCTTTGACGATGTCTTCGTAAACACCTGGTCCCGGTATCCTTATGGGCAATCCCGAGAACCGCGCCCCGGAAGGGTCGATCTTTTCCGCAGAACACAGGATTTGATCGGCTCCTCGCATCACTGCCGAAATGCACAGGTCGGTTCCGTCCAATAGTGCGTTGATCCGATCGAGATACTGACGACGTCGCTCGGTTGTACGCATGGAGTCGTCTGACAAGGTGAAGGGCGCATGAATTGCAGCAAGATCCTTTGCGAGAGATTCAAGGTGCGCAAAGTTTACCCATCCCAGGTCGAGTTCGCTTGACCGCACAGCATCGATGGTTTCGGCGCCGGGGAAAATTCGGCCACCTGGATTCATGACAAGGCTCACCGAAGGGTCGCATTGCCCCGCAGCTTGTTCCATGAACTCCGCGCGCGGGTGATGGGTCGGAAAGTCATATCCGACGGCAATTCTAGACTTTGATGGTGGCACAGCTCGACCCCTGGTTCAGCGAATACATTCTCCAAAAGGATGTTGACATCGCACTCGTCACCAGTCAATAGTGTCCGACACTAAAGATGCGATCGGACAATTAAAGTTGATAATGACGGTCTTAAATGTCGCGTAGGAGGAGAGATGTGATGAAACTTACAAGTTTGGTGCGGGCTGCGCGTTTGGGCCGAGTCCTGCGCATCAGTGCGATGGTCCTGGCTGCGGCCTCTGTCGCGAAAGCCGACACGACGCTCCGGATCACGATGCAGACGCCACTGAAAAGCAACTTTGGCCAAAATCTGCTTGTGTTTCAGAAAGAGCTTGAAAAGACGTCTGACATTGACGTGGAGATTTACGACTCCGCGCAGCTCTTTCGGGATAAAGAAGTCCCGGAAGCTATTGGACGAGGCGCGGTGGAAATGGGGATTGCGTCGTTGACTACCTACGGAGGGCAAATTCCGGCAGTCGACGTATTTTATATGCCTTTTCTCTTTGAGACGGAAGAGAAACAGGCAACGGCGGTTAGTCCGGGAGGGGCGGTTCGCCAACTTCTGGACGACGCGATTCTGGAAACAGGCTCCCGCGTGCTTTGGTGGCAAACGAACGGTCCTGTTGTGCTCTTGTCAAATGATGCGCCCATTGTTCGACCCAGTGACATTGTGGGCAAAAAGGTTCGCGTTTTCGGAAAGACCCTCGGAACTTGGATCGCTCAGGTCGGTGGTGTGCCAACCGTCATCTCCGGATCCGAGCAGTTTCTGGCATATCAGCGGGGCACCGTAGATGTCGGCATGACGGGCATCGGTTCGATTCGCTCCCGTTCTCTCTGGGAAGTCATGGATCACGTCACATTGACGAACCATGCAAATGTCGAATTCGTCGTCGTGATAAACGAAGCCTTTTGGCAAAGTTTGACCAACGAACAGCGGGAGAAGATTTCCGCGGCAGCACGCGTAGCAGAAAATGAGATGCGCAGAGCCGCTTCCGCTTTGCACAGAGACATCCTCGCCGACGCCGAATCCCACAGCATGAGCGTCTATCAACCCACGGAAGATGATCTTGCAGCGTGGCGAGAGGCATCGAACCCGGTCATCTCAGATTGGGCCTCGCGTTTAGGCGATCTCGGAGGAAAAGTTCTCGCAGCGGCACAAGCGCTGAAGTGAGACCGCTTCGGGACGGTGGAATACCACCGTCAGGGCGAGTACCCGGGGGAGGGTCGTCGAAATGCTTTCCAAGCTGGACCGTTGGGTCGCCTACTGCGCGATGTGGGCATTCTTTGTCTTGGGCGTGATATTGGTGATCGAAGTAATTGCCCGGTATTTTTTCAATGCGCCAACGATTTGGGTCGAAGAAGTGGCGCGGCTTTTGTTCGTGTGGTCGGTTTTTGGCGGCGCGGCGTATCTCTTCAAGGACGGTGATCATATCAAGGTAACCATCCTGACCGATAATTTGGGGCGGCAAAAACGAAAGCTTCTCTATCTGGTCTCTCTGGGGTTCGTGATGATTTGCGCCGGCGTGATCGTTTACGCGTCGATCCCCTTGGTCGTTTCGGCTTTGACGAGCGGCAAGACCACCGGCAGCATGTTGGATATGCCCTCATGGCCATTTGATATGGCGTTGCCGGTCGCGATGGGTCTTGTCGTTCTTCGTACAGGCGCGGAGTGCGTCAAATGTCTCGCTGACGACGCCTTGTCCCAAAAATCCAATCTTCCGGACGGTTGAAATGACCACGCTATTCATCGTGACAGGTCTGTTGACGCTGTTGTTATGCGGAATTCCGGTCGCGTTCGCCCTTTTGGGTTTCGGCCTTATTCTTCTCGTCGTCGGTGATTTCTCCATAACGCTTGCGCCATTGGGGCTTTTTTCCTCGATGGATTCTTTTGTGTTGCTGGCGGTCCCCTTGTTTTTGCTGATGTCGAACATCCTATTGGAAGGCAAAGTCGGACAGGACCTGTTCGCGGCCGTGCAAGCCTGGGTGGGGCATTGGCCGGGTGGTCTGGCGGTGGCGACTGTGATCAGCTGCGCGATCTTTGCGGCGATTTCTGGATCATCCGTCGCCACAGCCGCGACCGTTGGGACAGTGGCCATCCCGGAGATGATCGAGAGGGGATATCCACGCCGGTTCGTTCTCGGTCTGCTGGCTGCGGGCGGCACCCTGGGGATCCTGATCCCGCCGTCCATTGTTTTGATCATCTACGGTGTGATTACGGAAAGCTCTGTCCTCAAACTGTTCACCGCCGGGATTGGGCCAGGGTTGTTGATCGTCGGTCTCTTTATTCTCTACTCCGTCGTCTATGCTCTTCGCTCCCAGGAATACGAACCATCCGAACCCGCCGGTTGGGCCATCCGAAAATCGGCAACGCTCCGGGCCGGGCCAACCGCGGCTCTTGCGTTGTTTGTGCTGGCCGGGATCTATCGCGGTTGGTTCACGCCGACCGAAGCGGCTGCAATTGGTTTTGCGGGTGCAATTTTTGTGACGACCGTTGTGCTTCGCAGCATAACCTGGCCGGGGTTCAAGGCGGCGATCTACCGGGCCATGGTGACGTCGGTATCGATCCTGCTCATCGTTGCGGGCGCCAAGGTTTTTGGCAAGGCGATCGCATTGTGGCGCGTGCCGCAGAACATCAGCGAACTGATTTCGACAAATGTGCATGAGCCATTGGCGTTCATTTTCGTCATCGCCCTGGTTTTGCTGGTCGTCGGATTGTTCCTGGAGGCGCTGTCCATGATGCTGATCATGGTGCCGGTTCTTGCCGGGTCGCTGGCGGTTCTGGGCATCGATGTCATCTGGTTCGGCATTTTTTTCGTGATCATGATCGAATGCGCACTCATAACGCCCCCGGTCGGGCTTAATCTTTTCGTGATCCAATCAGTGGGCGGTGCGTCGATGCGAGATGTGGCCATGGGCGTTTTGCCGTTTTTGATATTGATGCTGTTTGCGGTGCTGCTGATAACAATTTCTGATGCGATCGTTTTATTTCCTGTAAGTCTATTGTAGAGAAGAATAACCTACTAGATCAATTTATTTATTTAATTGCGGAGGTTTTGGGTTGGGAAGTCGGTGAGGAGGTGGTCTCTGTCAGGCCATCCCGCGCAGGGCAAAATAGGTCCGCAAGAGCGGCACCTCCAATGCTGTCGATGCCCCATTGCCTTCTACCGCGGCCGGCGGCTCAAAGGTAACTGCGGCGGTTTGCGCTATTTTAGTTTCATTATCTCCTTTCTGAAGGCTTCAGTTGAGAAGCGCCACCCGCGGCCCTTTCTAGGTGAGCCATTCAGGCGGTCGCAGAACGCCTTGATATCGCGATTTATTGGCGCCGCGAACCGCGTGTCGCGTGGCAGGTATCGAAACGCTCGTTTGTTTAAGCTTTCGACCGGTCCATTTTGCCAGGTTGCTTGTAGGTCGCAGAACAACCTCTCTCAGTATCGATGCCGGATACTAATTTGCACCAAATAGGATATGGAAACCTGGGTCGAATGTGATCGACTCTTGGGCTGGTCGGGGCAGGTCCCTCATCACATCCATCAGCTTGTTGATATAGTGGCTTGAGCTGCGGTCGTTGTTGCAGAGCAACACAGCAAATCGAATCTTCCGAGCAACTAGTAACGCGACATTCGCTGTTCCTTGGGCGCGCTTTAAGATTGTCTGTTGTAAATTAGCAGTTAATTATAATATTTCGGCTGTTTTTGCAAAGTTTAGCACTCAATTTTGAGATCCGGCTTATTGCACTTCTCATATCAATTGCGTCTGTCTGGGCGGCCTCCATTCGAAAGCCGAAGAGACTAAGGGGTCGGTTGCCTTGATGAACCGGTTCCTGTTTTCCCCGAATGTGTGACTCTGAAGCATGTGCAGCATCTCAGGCCCGGCTTGCGTGACAATGGCGACGCTGGCCAGTAGCGCCGGACGAATGTGAATCGGCAGCATTGGGTATTTGTGCGAGTAGGGGAACAACGTTTCTCTTTCGAGAATGGTGTTGAGTTCGGGGACGATGACCCCGAAAACCCGAAAGCGCCAGAAATCGACTTCACGTGGGAGCGGACGGGGTATCCGCCGCATCAAAAGCGATCGTGCCAGCTCCAACGGTGAGACCCAAGTCTCGACGCTGTATTCTGTTTCGTCGTCAAGCAGATTCTCGCCGCGAGGGGCGGCGTCACGATACGCTGCAAGGTCTTTGTAGTGGTTGATGTTAGATGTATAGCGGAAGGATTGCTGAATGTTGTGCGGGCAAGAGGTGCAGTCGTCCCATCTCAGTGCCGATCAACCGCTCGATATGCCTGCCAAAACGCGGCACACTTGGCGAACGCCAGTCAATTGCGGTTCAGATTCACTCAAGGTCGGGAGCCGCAGTCTCAAATAAACTGCCATAATCCAAGCCGAGTCTCAAAATTAACTGCCAAGCCTCATAATTAAGTGTTCAGGCATCCCTATCAAATCATTGTGCCTGCGGTCTTGGTTTTAGGCGCTAACCGGTGCGCTCCAGCGTCCTTTTCGTATCGGCCGTTCGGTCGATTTTCCGTTATGGTCAGGCACGCCGGTCGATGGACTTTGAGGACCTGGGCCAATTCCTCCTTGAGAAGCGGCCCGCCCCGAGGCGAGCCGCGTTTAGCCCTTGTTCCGGATCACTTGCCAGGGACTGGTATCCACTCGGCTGTAGCGACATCCGCATTGGCGAATTGCGGCATCTTGGCGCTCAGATCGTCCATGTTCTTGATATCGTTCTCATTGAGAAAATCCTGCGTGATCAGCGTCGGCGGCACGACGACCTGTTCGCCCACATTCTCACCCGCCATCAGAAGCGCCAGTGCCCGCACCGATACGCGGCCGACGACGGCCGGGTTCGTCGCGACAGTCGCAACCCAGGCGGAATCCGGCTCGCGCATTGCCGAAATGTCGGCTGTGGAGACGTCGGCGGAGTAGATGTCGATGTCCTGGTTCAGACCGGCTTCGTCGACGGCGATCTTCACGCCCTTGGCGAATTCGTCATATGGCGCAAACACGACATTGATGTTGGGATTGGCCTGCATCACCGAACGGGCCTGATTGGCGACCGAGTTTGCGATCGGGTTGTCGAGCGTGCCGAACGTGGCCGCTTCGGTGATGCCCGGATTGGCCTTCTTGACCTCTTCCCAGGCGACGTCACGGCGATCGAGCGGCGCGATACCGGGCACATAGACATATCCGGCGGTAAAGGAATCGCCATTATCCTTGATGGCCTGCTCAAGGGCCAACTTGCCAAGAAGATAATCGGATTGCTCGATCTGCGGGATCGAGTCGTTTTCGACGTCGACGTCGAAGGCGACCACGTCGATATCCGCATCGACCGCGCGCTGTGCAGCGGCCTTCATGGACTCCGTCAGCCCGTGCTGGATGATGATGCCGTCCACGCCGAGCGCGATGGCCTGGTCGACCATATCGGCCTGAAGAGCGGCGTCCTGGCGGCTGTCGAGAACGCGCAGCTCGACGCCAAGCGCCTTGGCCTGTTCCTCGACCCCGGACAGATAAGCCTGGAAGAAATCGCCAGTCGACAGATAGCGGACAAGCGCGATCGTCACGTCCTGCGGATTATCGAACGGTGCCGGTGCGTCCTGCGCCAGTGCAAGGCCACCGGTCCCGAAAGCCAGGCCCGTGGCACAGGCCAGTTTCATGAGTTCACGTCTCAGCATGAGGTTTCCTCCCTTTTCAACTGAAATCAGACCTTGCCACCGGCCCCGCGTCGCGAGGACAGATAGAAGGTGAAGACGAGTGCGACGACAAGGACGGCGCCCTTGACGAAATCCTGCGTGTAGTAGGGCGCATTCATCATCGTCATGCCCTGCAGCAGGATGCCGACAAAGAGTGCGCCGACAACGGTGCCAAAGGCGTTTGGACGAGCGGCGCCGAGAACGGCAAAACCGATAAGCGCGGCGGCGACGCTGTCGAGCAGCAGATTGGTGCCGCTTGCAATATCGCCGCGGCCGAGCCGTGCGGCGAGCAGGATGCCGCCGATCGAGGCCGTAACGCCCGAAATCATGTAGGCCGCGATCTTGTAGCGACTGACCGGCGTACCGACGAGCGCCGCGGCACGCTCGTTCGATCCGATCGCATACATGAGGCGACCATGTCGGGTCAGGCTCAGAAAGGCCCAGATGGCGAGCGCGATGACAAGAAAGATCACCACCGGAACCGGCACGAGTCGCTCGATGACAAGATCGAAACGATGCCGGCCAAGCCATAGAAATGCAGGTGAAAAAACACCCTCAGCCACCGAATCGGCGGACAGGCTCATACCGGTGGCAATGGAATTGCCCTGCGTTGGGATACGCTGCAGGCCGATCAGCAGAAACATCATGCCGAGGGTGGCGAGCAGGTCCGGAACACGAAACTTGACGATGAGGATGCCGTTCACGAGCCCGACGAAGGCGCCCATCAGGAGGCAGAGTACAATGGCCGTGAAGGCGGACTGCTCCAAGATCACCATCGAATAGGCGGAGAGCATCAGTGCGGAGGTCGCCACCGCACCGATCGACAGGTCGAACCCGTCCACCACGAGTGTGCAGGTGACGCCGAGCGCAAGAATGCCGGTGATCGCCACGGACTGCAGCACGAACACCGCAGAGCGCGGGCTGGCAAAACCATTTGCCGCAAAACTGAAGAACAGGACCATCCCGATCAGCAGGATCAGGAATCCATATCGGATCGCAAAATTCAGAAGACGCTCGCCGCTCATGCTATCACGCTGCGTCTTGCTGCCCGGAGACTTCCGCCACCATTCTTGTGAGGTCGATGTCTCGGTTGATGTGTTCACCAGCAACAGCTCCTTCGTTCAAAATCACGATGCGGTCGGCAATTTCCAGCGCTTCATCGATTTCGGCGACAAAGACGATGGTCGTCCGCCCCTTCGCGGTCTGACGGATGTGGCGGCCGATATCGCGACGCGCGCCGATATCGACACCCTGAAAAGGCTCGTCCAGCAGCAGCGCGCGACAAGGCTTCAGGAGCCAGCGCGCAATCATCGCCTTTTGCTGGTTGCCACCCGAAAGCGTCCCGATCCCGTCCTCGGCAGACTGACAGACCACGCCGATCCGATCGATCATTCCATCCGCAGCATTCCGCTGGGCGCGGGTCTTCACAAATGACAGTCGGCTGAAGGCCTCGAGGAATGGGAGCGTCATATTGTCGGCAATGTCGAATGCGCCGATTACCGCATTGGCGGCGCGGTCTTTCGGTGACATGAAGACGCCGCTCGAAACCGCCTCGCGGGCAGAGCGTGGCGCATAGGGCTTGCCATCGAGACGCAAGCGGCCGGCCAACGGCTCGGCGAGCCCGAAGAGAATTTCGGCGAGCCTGGTTTTGCCGCTGCCGAGAAGGCCGGTGATGGCAACGACCTCGCCATCATGAAAGCTTGCATCGATGGGCGCGGCGCCCTGGCGCAGGACAATGTCGTTCAATTGGAGAATTGGCGTATCGACAGCCACCGGATCGATATCGACCTCGGTCATCCGATGGCCGAGCATGGCTGTGACAGCGCCTTCATAATCCAGATTGTCGGCTTCGAAGACACCCGATACGGCGCCGTCACGCATCGTGACGATGCGGTCGGCGATGCGCCTTATGTCCGACATGCGGTGCGATATGTAGAGGATGGCGACCCCTTGGTCCCGAAGCCGGTCGATCAGCGAGAAAAGGCGGTCGGCCTCTGTCGCGGAAAGCGAAGATGTCGGCTCGTCCAGGATAAGAAGTTTCGGATCGCCGACCATTGCACGAGCGATCGCGATCATCTGCCGATCGGCCACTTCGAGATCTGCGACGCGTGCGGTTACATCGAGATGCAGGCCCATGCTTTCCGCGATACGCCTGGCTTCCCGCCGCATTTTCCGCTCGCGTACGAAAAGTCCGCTACCCGGTTTGGCCAATCGGTCCAGCATGAGATTGTTGGCGACGTCGAGATCGGGAATGACCCCATCGTCGATCGACTGGTGCACCGTCACGACGCCCTTCGAGATGGCATCGGCGGCATCCTGGGGATGGAACGGCTCGCCTGCGAGTTCGAGGCTTCCGCCATCGGCGCTGTGATAGCCGCAAATCACCTTGACCAGCGTCGATTTGCCGGCGCCGTTGGCGCCCATAAGCACCGTTACCTCCCTGGATCGCAGAACCAGATCGATTCCCCGCAGGACGTGGTTCCTGCCGAACGACTTCTCCAGCCCGCTGATTTCCAAGGCTTTTGCCAAGTATCGCTCCTCCGGCCGTTCATCCGACCCCTCTCCACGGCATGACACTGCCGTAGAATTATACACTTGTCAAACGACCTGACTATTGTAAAAATGGAGGCTGGAGAATTGAGGAGGGGTCCGCATGCCCGAGGACAATTCGTACAAAACGCTGAGCGTTGAAACGATCGGCGCGCATCTGGGCGCAGTCGACGCGGTCAGGAGCCGTCTTGGCGGCAACGCCGATGGCTGGTCGGTTCGCGAAGTTGGCGACGGCAACCTCAACCTTGTTTTCATAGTTGAAGGTCCGGACGAGACGGTTATCGCGAAACAGGCGTTACCCTATGTCCGCCTAGTCGGAGATAGCTGGCCGCTTCCGCTTTACCGCGCATTTTACGAGTATCACGCATTAAGCCGACAGGCCGCGCGCGATCCAGGTTTGGTGCCGGAAATCTACCATTTCGACGAAGCCCAAGCGCTTATTGTGATGGAGTTTCTCTCCCCTCACGTGATCTTGCGTCGCAAGCTGATCGCCGGAGAGAAGGTTGTCGATCTCGGCGCAATTCTTGGCCGGTTCTGCGCGCGCACGGCGTTCTACGGCTCGGAACTCTACATGCAGAGTGCCGACAAGAAGGCCGATGTCGCGCTTTTCGCGGGCAATGTCGCAATTCCAGCGATCACGGAAGCGCTGGTTTTCACCGATCCCTATTTCGACGCCGAGATGAACGCGCATACCGACGGGTTGGACCCGGTCGTTGCCGACCTGCGTGGCAATGTGGATCTGAAGATGCGTGTTCAGCGAATGATGACGAAATTTGCCTCCAATACCGAGACGATGCTTCATGGCGATCTTCACTCCGGATCGATCATGGCCACCGAAACCGAAGCTAGAATCATCGATCCCGAGTTTGTGCAATACGGGCCATTCGGCTTCGATATCGGCATGCTGACCGCCAATTTTCTCATGGCCTATTTCAGCCAGCCTGCGCATCGTTCGCAAGCCGATCTCGCCGGGTATCAGGAGTGGATCCTATCGGTCATCGAAGCGACCTTCGAAACCTTCCAGGATGAGTTCCGCCGGCTTTGGCGGGATGAACGCCAGGGCATGTTCTATCCCCAAGTGCTGTTTGAGGGGCAGGGCCACGATCCGATGCCGGCCTGCAACGCACTGCTGGGCGACATCTGGACGGACGCGATCAGCTTCTGTGGCATCGAGATGCATCGCCGATGCCTTTCCCTGGCCCACAATGCCGACTTCGAAGACATAGAGGATGTGCGCATACGCGCTCCGCTCGAAGCGAGAAACCTGACGATGGGCGCCGAACTCATCCTGAACGCGGAAAGCTTCGCCGATGCGCAAGCTCTTTGCTCGCTGGCGCGCCAATACAATGAAAGGAACGTCCTGTGAAAGTCGACGGAACGCATTATCGCTCCCTCTGGTGGGACGAGAGCAAAGGGTCGCTGCAGATTATCGATCAGCGCTGGCTGCCGCATGACTTTCGCATCGAGTCCGTCGAAACCATCGAAGCCTTCGCGACCGCAATCGTCGAGATGAGAGTGCGCGGCGCGCCATTGATCGGCGCCACGGCTGCTTACGGGATGGCCCTCGCCATGGCCAACGATCCATCGGACGAAAGCATGGACAAGGCCTGGTCATATCTGAACGCAACGCGGCCGACCGCCATCAATCTGCGCTGGGCGCTCGACCGCTGTCGCGCCACGCTGCGCGCCATTGCGGAAGCGGACCGCAAGGATGCTGCGTTGAAACTGGCGCATGAGATTTCTGAGGAGGATGTCGGCATCTGCCGTGCCATCGGCGAGAATGGCCTTGCCCTCATTCGCCAGATCGCAGCGAAAAAGCCTGCCGGCGAGCCAGTGCGCATCCTCACTCATTGCAATGCCGGCTGGATCGCCACGGTCGATTGGGGCACCGCAACCGCTCCGATGTATCGCGCCCATGACGAGGGCATTCCGCTTCACGTCTGGGTCGACGAGACACGACCGCGATGCCAAGGTGCGCTGACCTCATGGGAGCTTGGAAGCCATGGCATCGCCCACACATACATCACCGATAATGCCGGCGGCCATCTGATGCAGCACGGACAGGTGGACATGGTCATTACCGGCACCGATCGAACGACCCGGCGCGGCGATGTCTGCAACAAAATCGGCACCTATCTGAAAGCGCTCGCCGCGCATGACAATGGCGTGCCCTTCTATGTCGCGCTTCCATCTCCCACCATCGATTGGACGGTGGAGGACGGTGTCGCGGAAATTCCGATCGAGGAACGCGACCCGCGTGAGACGACCCATATTCAGGGCAAGCTCGACAACGGCTCTATTGCCTCGGTTCAGGTGACGCCGGATGGGACCGAGGGCGCCAACCACGCTTTCGACGTGACGCCAAACCGCCTTGTCACCGGGCTCATCACGGAACGCGGTGTGTGCGCTGCCACGACGGAAGGTCTCGCCGGCCTGTTCCCGGAAATGGCGCAAGCGGCCGAGTAGACCATGAGTCCGGCCCGCAACCAGCCGAACGAATGCGCGCCGGAGCGCCGTACGATCCGTCAGGACGATGCGATCGTCGAGGCGAGTTGGTGCTACTTTCACGAGGGCATGAACCAAAATGAGATCGCGGCGCGTCTGGGTGTCAGTCGCGCGACCGTGGTCAACTACCTCGCCGAGGCGCGACGCCGCGACTATGTTCGCGTGACGCTCGACACGCAGATTTTTCTCAATCACCGCCTTGCGGAGCGCTTGCGAGAACGCTTCGGTCTGCAGCAGGTTCTTGTCGTCCCCTCGGCTTCGGACGAACCCGACCGCAGCTATGACCGGGTTGCGCGCGCGGCGGCGGACTGGCTGCCCCATCTGCTCGAACCGGGCGACCGGCTCGGCGTGGCGTGGGGCGAGACGATCTCACGGGTCGCGGACGCCGCACCGCGTCAGCCAATCGATGATTTGACCATTGTCCAGCTCGTCGGCTCTCGCCCTGCGGCGATGGGCTTTGCTGCCGAGACCTGCGCCGCGGCTCTTGCAGCGCGGTTCAGCGCCAATCTCAGCAATCTTCATGTGCCGCTGCTGCTTTCCGACCGCGACCTGACCGAGCGGTTGAAGGAAGAGCCGGTCGTCGCCACACAGCTCGACGCCGTCGCATCCTGCAACAAGGTGATTTTTGCCTGCGGTACGGTCGACGACGACAGCCACATACGCAGGACCGGTCTTCTGACCACCGAGGAGCTTGCTCGATATCGCGGCGAGGGCGCGACAGGCGTCATCTGCGCTCGACTGATCGATGCAAATGGCGCGCCGATTCCAACGGAGATCGAGGAACGGATGATTGGCGTCACGCTGGACCAGATGCGCGGCAAGTCGCTCGGCCTTCTCGTCGCTTCGGGGCGCGAGCGCGTTCCTCCATCGCGTGCTGCCATACTCGGCGGCTACGCAACCCACTTCGCGACCTGCAGCGACACGGCGCAAACCCTGCTCGGAGACTGACATTCATGCCTTCCGCCACTGACACCGTCGAGGTTCGGCAAGCGATCATCGAAGCCTGCCGATGGATGAACCAGCGCGGCATCAACCAGGGGACGTCCGGCAACATCTCCCAGCGGATCGACGGTGACGAGATGCTGATCACCCCTTCTGGCGTGCCCTATGATCGCCTGACGGCGGACATGATGGTCCGCATGCCGATCGACGGTCCGATCCCGCCCCAGACGTTCAAGCCATCCACCGAATGGCGGTTTCACCAGGCCCTGCTGCGCGCCAAGCCGTCCATGCAGGCCGTTGTTCATGCCCATCCCCCGCATGCCGGCGCCATCGCGATCCAGCGCCGACCCATTCTGGCCTGCCATTACATGATCGCAGCTTTTGGCGGCGATACGGTTCCTCTCGCGCCTTATCACCTGTTTGGCGGTTCGGTGCTCGCGGACGCCGTGGTCGACACGATGGCTGAGCGCCATGGATGCCTGATGGCCAATCACGGCGCCGTCGTCGTCGGCGAAACGCTGGAGCGGGCGCTATGGCGCCTTGAGGAACTCGAAGTGCTGGCGCGCATGGACATTATGAGCCGGATTGGCGGAGAACCGCATATTCTCAGCGCTGAAGAGATCGATGCGGTGCTGGTCGAATTCTCAGGCTACGGACCAAAAACCAGTCAGTGAAGGCCGCTATCCCCCCAAATCCTGGCGATCTGGTTGGGACGGCTGCCCGGTTTCATGGTGAACGAGATTATATCGGGATCGTTAGCGACAGCCGCGATGGCCTGCCCGGTCGCGCACATCGAGTTTGGACCCTTTCGCGATCTCGTAAGCGGACGGAGCCGCCTGCGCCGCAACCGGCGCGGTAGGGAGGAGGAACCGCCTTTGCCGGGCGTTGCGAAGCTGACGTGCTCCCGCTGCCTCCCATCGCGCGCGGTTTTCAGCTGCGCACGGCGGTGATGATGATCTCGACCTTGTAGTCGGGCGTCGCCAGCGGTGCGCCGCCGCAGGCGCGTGTCGGCGCCTTGCCGGCCGGCACCCAGGCATCCCACACCGCGTTCATTTCCGCGAAATCGTCCATCGAGGCCAGCCAGATGATCGCCTGCAGGATGTTTTCCTTGCTGCTGCCGGCTTCGGCCAGAAGCGCGTCGATCTTGTCGAGTATGCCCTGGGTCTGCTCGGTAACGCTCGCGCCAGGCGCCGCCACCTGGCCAGCCAGATAGATCATATTGCCATAGGTGACGATCTGGCTCATGCGTTCGGAAGTGTGGTGGCGTTCGATTTCGGTCATGGTCGTTCCTTTTCGGGCTTGGTTCAGAGGCCTATGGTGAAGATGAAGGCCACGGCCAGGGCCAGGAGAAAGAGCGTTTCGGTCACCAGAATGATGCCGTAGCTCGGTTTGACGCGCAGGATGGTGGCAAGACTGGTCTTCACGCCGAGCGCCGATATGGCGATCACCAGGCACCAGCGCGACAGGGTCGCGACGGTTTCGTTCACGGGGATCGGCACCATACCCGTATTGGTCACGATCGCCAGCACGATGAACATCACCAGAAACCAGGGCAGCGAAACCTTCTGCGACCGGGCGCCGCGAAAGCTCATCATGACGACGATCATCACGACGGGCAGAAGCGCCACCCGGACCATCTTGACGAAGGTGGCGATGACGCCGGCCTCCTCGCTGATCGAATAGCCCGCGCCGACGACCTGCGCCACATCGTGAATGGTCGCACCGATCAGGAAACCGGCCTCCAGATCGCTCATGCCGATGGAGCGGAAGAGGATCGGATAGGCGATCATGGCGACCGTCGACAGCGCCGTGACACCGATCACCACGAAGAGCGTATCGTGCTCGCGTTCGGCCCGCGCCGGCAGTACCGAAGAAATGGCGAGCGCGGCGGATGCGCCGCAGATCGCCACGCTTCCGCCCGCCAGAAGGCCGAAGGCCAGCCGGCGGCCGAACAGAAAGGCCAGCACCGCGCCGCAGGCAAGCGTGGCAAGCACGAAACCGACGACGGCGGCCACCGCCGTGAACCCGACGCTCTCCACATCGCTAACGGTCAGCCGCAGGCCCAGAAGCCCGACGCCGAGGCGAAGAAGGGTCTTGGCGGAGAATTCAAGCCCCGGCGCGAAGGCCGGATCGTCGTTCAGGAAATGGAAGGCCATGCCGATCAGCAAGGCGAACAGCATGGCCGGCGCGCCGTAATGCTCCGACAGGAAAGTCGCCGCGGCGGCGATCACGGCAACCAGAAGAACGCCGCCAAAATGGCTGTTCCAGCGCGTCCGGATCGACGATACCATCGGCTTTTCCTGCGGTTGGGCGCCCCGGCCGGGCCGGCGGCGCCGAATGGGCGTTGGCGGACCGCTCAGGCGACCCAGCGGGCGCTGTGATCGAAGGCGAAATCGTAGCCGAACAGGGCCACCGAGCCGCCCGTATGCAGGAACACGACCCGCTCGCTCTTCTTGAAGTGCCCCTTGCGGATCAGGTCGATGAAGCCGGCCGCGCCCTTGGCCGAATAGACCGGATCGAGCAGGATCGCTTCCAGTTCCGCGAACATCCGGATGGCCTCGATGCCGCTCTCGGTCGGAATGCCGTAGCCTTCGCCGACATAATCGGTATTGGCGACCACGTCCTCGCGCTGGACCACGCCCGGACAGCCGAGCTTCTCGGCGGTGGCGACGGCCAGATTGTAGACGTTTTCCTCCTGCTTCGGCTTGGGCGCGCGCACGCCGATGCCGAGAAGCGGAATTTGCGCATTGATCGCCTTCAGGCCGACGATCAGGCCGGCCTGGGTGCCGGCGCTGCCGGTCGCATGGACGATATGGTCGATCTTCAGGCCGCGATCATTGGCCTGGCCGACCAGTTCGAACGCGCAATTGACATAGCCGAGCGCGCCCGTCGGGTTCGAGCCGCCGCCAGGGATCGTGTAGACCTTCTTGCCGTCGGCGCGCATCTGCTCGGCGAGCCTTTCCATCTCCGCATTCATGTCGAGCCCGCCCGGCCGCTTCTCGGTGGTCGCGCCATGCAGATGGTCCAGCAACACATTGCCATTGTGATTGTAATTGGCGTTGTTGGACTGGGTGCGGTCTTCCAGCAGGATATGGCACTGCATGCCCAGCTTCGCGGCGAAGGCCGCGGTCTGGCGGGCGTGGTTCGATTGCGTCGCGCCCTGCGTCATCACGATCTCGGCGCCCTGAAGCTCGGCCTCGGCCATCAGGAACTCCAGCTTGCGGGTCTTGTTGCCGCCGGTGGACAGCCCCGTGCAGTCGTCGCGCTTGATCCAGATCTCCGGCCCGCCGAGTTCGGCCGTCAGCCGGTCGAGACGCTCGAGCGGCGTCGGAAGGTGGGCGATGAAACGGCGAGGATAGCGGGCGAGATGCATCGGAGGGCTCCTAATTCGATTTCAGGAAACTTACTGCCCGGATTTTCAGCAGGCTAATGCAAATTTCACGAAAGATTATGCGAATCTTGCATTTTTAGAGCGGACGCCTATCCTCCCGCCATGCATCTGGACTGGATCGACGATATTCTGGCCGTCATCGACACCGGTTCGCTCGCCCGCGCGGCCGAGCGACGGTTTCTGACGCAGTCGGCCTTCACCCGGCGCGTGCGCATGATCGAGGATCGCATCGGAACCAGCCTGTTCGACCGCTCGCGAAAACCGGTCGAGGTGCGGCCCGGCGTGCGCGCGCTGGAGCCGGAACTGCGGGAGATCAGCGCCAGGCTGCGACGGCTTCAGCAGGAATTGCGCCTGTCCGCCGAGCATGGCGACCGGCGGATCGTCTTTGCATGTCAGCACGCGCTGGCCACGACGATCTCGCCCCGCATCGTCGCCGAACTGACCAGCATGGATGGCGTCTCCGTTCGGGTCCGGTCCGGCAACAACGATGAATGCCTTCTGCTGCTCGCCTCGGGCGAGGCCGATTTCATCGTGACCTATGAGAGCCAGGGCATGGCCGATTCCGGCAGGACCGACAGCTTCGAAGTGGTGGATCTGGGCATCGACCGGTTCGTCCCCGTCTGCGCGACGTCCCTGCTGGCGGAACGGGACGCCCCGACCATTCCCGTCATCAGCTATCCGGGCGGCATCTTCTTCCGGGCGGTCTTCGATCATCATATCGCACCGTTCCTGCCGGAACGGAGCAGCTTCGTTCCCAAGGCGGAAACGGCGCTGACGCTCGCCGCCTGCGAATATGCGCTGCAGGGCATGGGGGTGGCGTGGCTGCCCTTCAGCCTGGTCAGGAAACATTTGGCGGATGAGCGCCTGCATCAGTTGGACGAACTGCCGACCCATCCGCTGCAGATCAGAATGAGACGTCTGACCCGGCCGTCCGGCGCTCGTACCGACGAGATCTGGCGCCGTCTTGAATCGATCGGCCCCCTTTCGCCGCCCCTATAGCGCGTTCCAGACCTTTCGGCCGGTCTCGTCCAGCCGGTCGTACGAACAGAAGAGCGACAGTGTCAGGCTGGCCTGCCAGTCCGGGCCGCCGACGCATTGGACCTCGCCCGCTTCCATCTCCGCGGCGACCGCGCCTTCCGGCAGCCAGGCGATCCCGCTGCCGGACAGCATGCGGCGCTTGATGGCTTCGGTCAGCGCGTCCATGTAGCGCAGCGTCAGCGGCGGCGTGCGCCCGCCAATGGTCTGATCGACCACCGTACCGAGGAAGCTGCTGGGATCGTAACCGAGATACGGAATCGCGCTGACGGGCGCGTCCAGCGACCAGCCGCCCTCCGTGGCGGCCGCGCTCTGGGCGACGGGAAGCATCCGTTCGACGCCGATGTCCTTGCGGGCGAACTGCACCTCCTCGAAGACGGGCTGAACGTCCTGGTGGCGGTAATAGAGCAGGAAATCGCAGGTGCCGTCCGACAGCAGCTGGCAGCAGGTGCGCAGATTGTCGGAATAGACGCGCACCCGCAGATTGGGGATCAGATGCTCGAATTCTGCGATCCGTCGGGTCAGATAATTGACGGAGATGGTGTGCAGGACGGCAAAGCGCTGAAAGGCCGTTATTCCCTGCTGCTGGGCGCGCAGGGTCTGCCGCACGTCGGTCAGGTTTGAAATGGTCTCCAGCGCGACGGGCAGGAATTGCTGTCCAGCCTCCGACAGCTGCACCGGATAGGTCGAGCGCTTGATCAGGGGCGTTCCGAGCCAGTTTTCCAGCGATTTGATGCGCCGACTGAACGCCGACTGCGTGATGTTCCGCTCTTCGGCGGCGCGCGTGAAGTTCAGCGTTCGCGCAAGACAGGTGAAATCGCGCAGCCAGTTGATGTCCATTTCCGCTGCCTCTTTCGCCTCAAACGGCTGAATTGCCTGATCTATGCAAGACCTGCATAGTTTGATGAAATATTTGAGTTGGCAATAGGCGAAGGCGGCTCGCTAACAATTCGATCAGCTTCATTGGCGCAAATGCCGCATCGAGGCCGAACTGCCGGGGACTGGCGATGGGGATTTCGTCAGGGAGGCTCCGCAGACCTTTGGGAGGAACAGATGACTTTTCCGAGAAAAACCGCCGCGACGCTCGCATTTGCGCTGGCCGGCAGCACCATCGCAGGCGCTGCATCGGCCGAAACGACCCTGCGGCTGAGCACCTATGTGAACGAATCCGATATCCGCTATGAGGGTTTCACGCATTTCGCCAAGCTCGTTGCCGAGAAGACCGGCGGATCGGTCAAGGTCGACGTCTTTCCATCGGCCACGCTGCATGGCTGGTCCGAAGGCGTCGACGCCGTTCAGGGCGGCGTATCGGACATCAGCTGGATCAATGCCGACAACCGCCTGCCCTGCTATGCGGTCACCTCTCTCTATCCCGCGCAGGTGAGCCTGGAAGATCAGGTCGGTCTCGACTCGGCCTATGCCGATCTGATCCGCGACGAAGCCGCCGAAGCCGGCCTCGTGCCGCTGCTCAACTCCAACTATTCCTACGATCAGGAGTGGTGGTTCGACGATCCGATCGAGGACATCGGCAAGCTGGACGGCAAGCTGGTCCGCTCCATCGGGCCGCTGGTCAGCATGATGATCGAGACGTGGGGCGGTGAGCCGGTCTTCGTGGCGCCCAAGGAAGTGTTCCAGTCGGCCGAGCGCGGTGTCGTCGACGGCATCAATATGGGCGTCGCCACCTACAGCTCCTGGAAGCTGTGGAACGTCATGCCGCACATGATCAACGCCAACCTCTTCTACGGCAACATCATCTACATGATGAACAAGTCCAAGTTCGACGCGCTGACGCCGGACGAGCAGACCGCGCTTTCCGAAGCGGCCGCCGAGACCGAAGCCTGGCTGCAGCCGCGCTACGAAGGCTGGGTCGACGAGCAGGTGGCCGCCGCGGTCGCCGAAGGCGGCACCGAAACGAACCTCTCCGCCGAACAGACGGCCGCGCTTCTGGCCACTGTCACCGACAAGTGGAAGTCCGAGGTCGACAAGGCCTGCGGTGACGATCTGGCCAACAGCATTCGGACGCTTCTGGCCAGCCACACGCCCTGATTGCGGCGCTTCCGGTGGCCCTGCTTCCCACCCCCATGCCGGGGCCACCGACCTTCCGTTGAAATTCTGGAGACGTGTCATGGATGACGGAATCGATCGCTTGATCCGCGCGGTCGAGCGGGTGGTCGTGTGGCTGGCCGGTGCGGGCGCCGCTCTGGTCCTGGTGCAGATGGTCTGGATTTCCTACGGCGTCTTCGTCCGGTACGGGCTGGGGCGGCCGGACCGGATGGTGACCGAAGCGACGGCTCTTCTCCTCTTCCCGGTCGCTTTTGCCGGGCTCGCCTACGCCCTGCGCGAGGATGCCTTTCCGAAGGTCACGATGCTGACCGATCAGCTGCGGCCCGGCCTGCGCCGCGTGTTCGACATCGTCAATCACATCCTCATGGTCGGCGTCGGCGCCTTCTTCGCCTATGCCGGCGTCAGCGCCACGATCCGTTCGTTCAATTCGGGCGTCGCGTCCGAGATCCTGCATTGGCCCCGTTTTCTCTTCTGGGGCCCGGGCGCCTTCGCGCTCGTGATGTTCTCGATCTACGCGACGCTGCGGCTGATCCGTCTCGTTCGAAACCCTGCACCGTCGGGAGACCTCTGATGGAATGGTATGTCGTGGGCCTTGGCCTTCTGGGCCTGCTGATGCTGTTCATCACCATCGGCCTGCCCATCCCCTTCGCCCTGGCCGCCGCCTCGCTGCCGTTCCTCTGGCAGATCCAGGGGTGGGAAACCTCGATCGTCTCGTCCGAGCTGAAGCTCTGGGGCGTATGGATCGACTATATTCTTCTGGCCGTGCCGCTCTTCGTCTTCCTGGGGGAGCTGATCGGCAAATCCAATATCGGCCCGAACCTCTATCAGTTCCTGCACCAGGGTGTGCGCATCAAGGGCTCGGCCGCCTACGGCTCCATCGGCGCCAGCGCCGGGTTCGGCGCGGTCTGCGGCTCTTCCATGGTCGGCGCGCTCACCATCGGCGGCGTCGCCCTGCCCGAAATGCTGCGCCTTGGCTATGGCAGGCGGCTGTCGAGCGGCGTTCTGGCCGCCGGCGGCACCTTGTCGGTGCTGATCCCGCCCAGCCTGATCCTGCTGTTCTACGGCATCGTGACCGATCAGAGCATTGGCGATCTGTTCATCGCCGGCGTCATCCCCGGCATCATTCTGGTCTCGTGCTTCGTCATCGTCGTTCTGGTCTGGGGTATGCTGAAGCCGCAGGATATTCCGAGCAGCGAACATGCCGAGAAGATGCCGATGCTGCTGATCCTCAGCACGGTCGGACCGGTCGTGCTCATCGGCCTCGTCATCACCGTGGCCATCTATGCCGGCATCGCCACGCCGACCGAGGCGGCCGCCGTCGCCGCGCTCCTCACGGTAATTCTGGCCTATTGGGTCGGCGGGCTGACCTGGCAGGGCTTCAAGGCCTCGATCTTCGCCACCATGCGCACCATGGGTTATCTCGGCCTTCTGCTCTCGGCCGGCGTGCTCTTCGGCTTCGTTCTGACCTATTATCGCGTGCCGCAGCAGTTCACCGAGCTATTTCTGTCCTTCGACCTGTCGCCCTATACCGTTCTCGCGATCGTGCTGGTGTTCTACATCATTCTGGGCATGTTCCTCGAGCCGGTCTCGATGACCTTCATCACCCTGCCAACGATCTATCCGCTGATGAGCGCGGCCGGTTTCGACCTCATCTGGTTCGGCGTGGTCTACACCATCACGATGGAGATCGCGGTGCTGACGCCGCCAGTGGGGCTCAATCTCTACGTCATACAGGCGATAAGTCGGGACAAGGTATCCATCGGCGATGTGATCATCGGCTGCCTGCCCTTCATCGGCGCGATGATCCTGCTGATCACCATCCTGATCTTCGCTCCCGATGTGGCGCTCTGGCTGCCGGAGCAGATGCGCTGATGGAAACACTGCCTTATCTGCGGGCAGGACGGGGTCCGACGCTTGTCCTCGTGCACGGCTATCTCGGCGGCGCCGCCCAGTGGGAGCGCGAGATCGAATGGTTCAGCCGCTCCTACGATGTGATCGCGCCCGATCTGCCCGGCTTCGGCGCCGCCGCCGACCGGCCCGGCGAGGCGACGATCAGCGGGATGGCGCGGGCCATCACGAAGCTTCTGGACGAGTTGGGGATCGACACCTTCACCCTGCTGGGCCACTCCATGGGCGGCATGATCGCGCAGGAAATCGCGGCGACGCGTCCGAAGGCCGTTCGCAAGCTGATCCTCTACGGCACCGGCCCGGTCGGGCTGATGCCGGATCGCTTCGAGCCGATCGCCGTATCCCGCCAGCGTGTGCAGCGCGATGGCGTGGCCAAGACCATCGCCCGGATCGGAGCGACCTGGTTCAAGGATGGCGAACGGGCCCGCGGTTACGGCAGGCTGGTCGAGATCGGCGAACGGGCCAATCCGCAGGCGGCGTTGGCCGCGCTGGACGCCATGGCGGCCTGGGACGGTCGCCAAGCGCTGGGCGCGCTGTCCATGCCGACGCTCGTGATCTGGGGCGATTCCGACCGCTCCTACCGATGGCCGCAGATCGAAACGCTCTGGCGGGGCATACCGAATGTCGACCTCAGCGTGGTGCCCTGCGCATCCCATGCGCTCCATCTGGAAAAGCCGGACCTGTTTCGCGCCATCCTGTTGGAGTTCATAAGGTGAGTGCTCGGCGGAAACCATGTCGCTATGGGGAGCTTGCCGATTCATGATTCTGAAAAGCACTGTTTTTCAGATGAGTAGCGCGGTCTAGCGTACCCTATCGTGCAGTACCATGGTAGATCAAAGACTTAACTTGGGCCTGCTGCAATGCGTAGATGCTTACGTAGGAAATTCGCGTTAATAGGCGGGGTGTTGCGGCATGCTGAAGAATGGCTCAGACTCGCTCTGGCGTTCCGGTGATACCGTGGTCGAAACCGCGCTTATTCAGCATTCTTGCTTGCCATCGGTATTTCGCGGGTAGGGCTGAAAGGCCGGCCGCGTCATCAACAAGAGCTTCCACTGCCGCCCTGAGCCCGGAATCGAGGGACATTGCGGCGTTGAGATCTTTCAGTTCGCCATATCCCTTAATGTTCGGAAGGTCGTTGGTCGCCGGATCAACGGCAAAACCTTCCGGCGCAATCCATTTCGATAATGTCGTATTTCGCGCGAAGAAGACCGCGCCGCTATCAAGGCTGGTGCCGTCGCTCAGCTTGACATCGCCCTCATAGCGGATTTCGTTGCCCACGAGATATTCGGACACACGCGTCCCATCAACGCCGATCGAAACGATACCGTGGTCGGACAGCGTGCTGATCTCGTCGGACGTCGCGACACCGTCGCCATTCAAATCCTGCCAGATTCGCAACGAGGAAAAGATCGCATCGTTGGCATCGATCAAGCCATCGCCATTGCTGTCGGCCCGCCCCAGTTCGGTGAAACCGTCTTCGGTCGCCGAGCCGAACAGTTCACCGATCCCATCCACGACGCCGTTGCCATTGGCGTCAGCGAGTAGAAAGCCATCATCACCGCTCAGCCGGCCGGTGCGCTCTGCGAAACCATCATCCATAAAGTCAAAGTGGGCATTGGACGCCTCGACGGAAATCAGTTCGATACCGTCACCGTCTAGGTCGATCACAAACGGATCGAGCGGCGGCATCGGAGGCGAAGGCGGCCAGCCGAAGGGGAAGTCGATCTTAATGCCTGGATACCAGATTTTCAAACACTGTTATATAAGGTCAGGACCAAGAGACGGAGTCGTATCAATTATCCAATTTATAAAAGTGTTAGATTATCGTATATGTTAAATACATCTCCAATTTCGGCATGGAGAAGTAGATCCTTTGCTGTTCCTCATAGGGCATCCTTTTCTGCCGAGGATAGGAGATTACCCTTTCCATAAGAGTATTCTATTTAAAGCAGAAAAAGAGGGATACAGGCGGCTGCATATGCTTGAGCTCCCCATGTAGGGAACTCGTCGTTAGGCAGACTCGAGATCGCTCGTAGTAGATCCAGATCTGCCTGAGCGCGGGCGTGAGTGTCAGGATTTTGATATCTCTTATCATGATTATAGAAGAGCACGTCTAGTGCATCCTTCAGGGTTGCTCCAAAGTCGAGTAGCTCTGGGTGGACTTCCCCACCGGAATATCCGGGGCCTCCGTAGTTGCCGTAGGTCGGTATCCAAATCAGATGGCCAGGAATTTGCACCTTCACGTTCCAATTGATACTCATTGATAAGCCCTCGTAAAGAAGCGTTTGGTGGCCTCGCTCAGATCTGTTGCAACCAAGAGGCGACACGGCAAATCAAGTGAACACTCAACGATCTCGAATTTTGAACCGATAGGCTTGAGGCCGACGACCTTATTAGTTGTCGGAGCCATAAAAAACAGTTCTTTAGGCGATTCGCTCAAAGTCGTCGAATTATTCTCTGAGCCCAGTCGAATTACACGCCACTTCGGGCCTGAATCAATCGAATAAATCACAGCATATTTGAGATTTTTATCGACAGAGCTTCTCTCGACACTTTTTAAATTTGAAATCAATTGATATGAAATCAATTGATACGGATCGATGTCTTTGACAATATCTTCTTGTGAGAAGCAGAAACTCAAGTTGCGCTGCCAGGGTTCTGACGAGGACCGTTCAATCATCTTGCTAGGCGGCCACTGTTCCCCGAAAGGAATACCCAGCTTAATTGCAATGCATTGGTTGGCCAAGAAGGGCCGTCCAATTTGATAGGCGAGAATGCCGGGAAGAAGCCTTTTTCGCTCGCCCGTGACAACGTCGAACTTGAAGAGAGCTCGCCGCTGGTTGGGATTGCGCGATGTCCTGCTTGGTTCGGACAGCTGCTCGCTAAAATAGATTTCTTTGCCCACTTTCGTGGGATAGAAGACCGCCCTCTCACCTTCGTAAATTGGATGGAAACGATTGCCCTCCAAGTCCACCTCGACGATCCGCTGCCCGACGAGAGCTACTGGATCCGGAAAGAGATTAATCTGGTTGAGACTGCCCTCTCCCTCGACGATAATCTCCTGCAGCAGTTCCTTTCGTGAATCGTAGAGGAACGACCTCACCTCACCGCCTTTCAGCACGCTGAATGAGATCAAAGAACAGTCGGCATTACATGTGAGGTCGAGAACCTGATGGTTTCGCTCACCGTGAGCGGTCAATCCATATCTCCATGTCAAGAGGCCGCCCACGACAAGAACCGAAAAAATGAGCAAGAGATTTCGTACGGCCATGCTGGTTCTAACCGCTCACGAACGAACTACTGCAAAATATGAGCGAGTCCCTGACAGTCGACCAGCGCTCTTCATAGTTTCACCCTTCAAGACAAAAAACCTTGAACCGCTTTTCCCTCTGGCGGCCACACCTCTAGAATAGGAAAATAAGCGCGCGCCAGATGCCAAGTCCAGCACTCCTTAGTTGTATTCAAGAAGATTCTATAACGCCAAATCGGTTACATTTGCTCTGGCGTAAAAAAGGCCTGCGGAATTTTAATTGATACATTCGAAAGGGCCGCAGAGGCGTCGGCTTAATGTCAAACACATCGACAGACGTTCCGTCTGCTTAACGGCGGCCCCCGAGCCGATTAATCATTTCTCGGAGGACCTGCCAGTCAGCTAAGCGCTCCCATCGAGGACATTCCGGCATAGCTTGTCCTGCCCCAGTAGCGGACGTTCGCGCTATCCTCATAGAACGGCAGCTTCGCGCCGCCATATTAGTCGTTCAAAACCTATAAGTTCTACCCGCAAAGCTGCCCTTCACCCATACGGGCTGAAGGTGCCACCATAGGGGGAGCAGCCTTTGCTTACAGGGGTCTAAAGTCGTCATGTCCAAGGCGCTCGGCTGCGCGTTCTTGCGTCCAAACTGTAGTTGCCCAAGAAAAAAGCGCTCGCCGGAGCGAGCGCCTTATCTGGTGCATATCTCAGCTTGTTAACGGCTGGACTGCGATTTCTGAACAAACTCCATATAGCTCCGCAGGCCACAGAAATCAAACAAAAAGTAGAGGCCGAAGCCCCTCCTTTCCGCCCGGGTTCAGAAATCGCAGGCCAACCGCAACTACACGCTCCACTTTACTTGAACGCATCAAGTAAGAGGGTAACGTAATTGCGCGACGCGCGGCGAACCGAGTTTGCGCCACAGTTGATCTTTCTGTGTAGCCAGCGCTTTTGGAGCAAATCAAAAGTGCTGACACCAAGACCGATTCGCAAAAGCAGAATGTCATTGCTTAAGCGATGTGTCAGCACGTGGAGCATGTAAGGAATTATTTTGAAGTAGGGGACGATGGCCGATTATCATACAACCTGGGGATTTGACCTCGGAACCAATTCGCTCGGCTGGGCGGTTATCGAAACACGCGGCGAGCCGGGCCAGGGCAACGAAGGTCGTATCGTTGACAGCGGCGTGCGGATTTTCTCGCAGGCTGAAATGGCGGGGCGCGATCCGCAGTCGAAAGCCTCACTGGCCGTTGCCAGGCGCGAGGCGCGCGGTGCGCGGCGACGCCGCGATCGCTACCTGAAACGCCGGCGGCGGCTGCTCGATCTCCTGACACAATACGGCTTGATGCCGGTTGACGGCGAAGCGCGCGAAAAGCTCGTGCGCGATCATGAGGACCGCAAGGGCGGCGACTTGTCGGAATCGGTTTATGCCCTGCGTGCCCGGGCGCTCGACACAGCGCTCACGCCGCACGAGATCGGACGTGCGATATTTCACCTCAACCAGCGCCGTGGCTTCAAATCCAATCGAAAGACCGACCGCAACGATCCCGAACAAGGCAAGATCGCGACCGCCATCAATGCCCTGGAAGCACAGATGATTGAGAACGAAGCGCGGACTTTCGGTGAGTGGCTGCATATGCGTCGTGAACAGGGTCTGTCGGTGCGCGCGCGCATGACTGCCGATGGTAAGGGTTACGACTTCTATCCTTCGCGTGCGGCGCTTGAGCGCGAGTTCGACAGGATCATGCAGACCCAGAAGCGCTTCCACCCGAAACTGCTGGGCGACGGCGTTATCGCCGACATCCGCGAAGCCGTTTTTTTCCAGCGCCCGCTGAAGCCGGTTCTGGCGGGCAAATGCTCTTACAATACGAAGGAAACCCGGCTGCCCAAGGCGCATCCCTTATTCCAGAAATTTAGGCTGCTAAAAGAAGTCAACGAACTGGAAATCGTCGGCGAGGACCAGCAGCATATTAAGTTGAGGCCGGATCAGCGTGACGCGCTGGTGCTAGCACTGCGCACCGACCTCAATAAACAAGGCAAGATACCGTTCTCCAAGCTGAAGAAGCAACTCGGCCTTGGCAAGGAAGCGCGCTTTAACAAGGAGACCGACAACCGCTCCGACTTGGAAGGCGACGTCATCTATTTCCGCATGTCGCGCCCGGAGTGCTTCGGCAATCGCTGGGCGGACATAACGGTGGAAGACCAGGCCGCGATCACCGACAAGTTGCGCACGGAAGCGGACTACAAGGAACTCGTTCGCTGGCTGCAACTGGAAGCCGGGCTGGACGAGACACAGGCCAAGGCGGTGGTTGGCATGCCGGTGCCAGATGGCTTCGGCCGCCTTGGGCCTACGGCGTTGGCGGCGCTTATCGACGCAATGGAGAACGACACCGACGAGAACGGCCACGTCATCACCGAGGCTGCTGCCGCGAAAAAAATCTATGGCCGCACCAACTCCGAGGCGGATCCCAACCGCAGGGGCACTGCCTATCTGCCGAAATACCAGGAGGTGCTGGAACGCCACATTCCGCCGGGAACCGGCGAGGCCGACGATCCTTACGACGAGCGCATGGGCCGCATTACCAATCCGACCGTGCATATCGCGCTCAACCAGTTGCGACGCATCGTCAATGCGCTGATCGCCAAGCATGGCAAGCCGGACCGCATCGCCATCGAGGTCGGCCGCGAGCTGAAGCTGAATGACAGGCAGCGCGAGGCGGTCAACAAGCGCATCGGGAAAAACACGAAGGAAGCACGGCGGCGTTCTGCTGAACTGACCGATACCCACAAGGCGGCTGATACCGGTTACAACCGACTGCGGCTGAAGCTGTGGGAGGAGATCAATGCCGACCAGCCGCTCAACCGTCCTTGCGTCTATTGCGGCAAACCGTTGTCGGCGGCCATGGTGTTGAGCGCCGAGACCGACATCGATCATATCCTGCCCTATTCGAAGACGCTGGACGACAGTCAGGCGAACAAGGTGCTGTGCTGCACCGCCTGCAACCGCGAAAAGAAGAACCGCGCCCCGGCCGACGTGCCGCAATGGCGCGGGCGCTATCCAGATATTCTCGCCCGCGCAACCACGTTGCCGAAAAACAAGCAGTGGCGTTTTGCCGAGGATGCCATGGACCGTTTCGGCGCGGAGGAAGGGTTCCTCGCCCGGCAACTGACCGATATGCAGTATATCTCGCGCTTGGCGCTGACCTATCTCGCTCACCTCTATGACTACGAGGAGCCGGACCTCGATGGGGTCTTCAGACGCCATGCCCGTGTGCGCGCGCTGCCTGGACGCATGACGGAGATGCTGCGCCGGTATTGGAGCCTCAACGAGCTGCTCCCGGACCACAACCTCGTCGATATTGACTTGACCAGGCATAAGAACCGTCTCGACCACCGTCACCACGCCATCGACGCCATCGTCATCGCCTGCACCTCGCGGGCGTTGATCCAGAAGCTGGCGACGGCTGCTGCTCAGGCGGAAGAGAAAGGCGCGGAACGGGTCGTGGAGAAGATCGCGCCGCCGTGGGAGAGTTTTCGAGAGGATGTGCGCGCAGCCGTCAATGACATCACGGTCAGCCACAAGCCGGATCATGGCACGGTCAGCCGCGCCGGTTACGCCAATGGACGCGGGCAGACCGCCGGCAAGCTGCACAATGATACTGCCTACGGCCTGACCGGCGAAAAGGACGGGAAAGGCAACGATCTCGTCGTGCGCCGTATTCTGATCACCGACATCAGGAAGCCGGCTGACATCATGAAGATCCGCGCCAACGAACATGGACATAGCGAACTTCGCGACCGGTTGTGGCAAGCCACGCGCGGCTTGGAAGGCAAAGCCTTCGAGGAGGCCGTACTGGACTTTGTAAACAACGACTCGAAGTTCAAGGGCATCCGCCATGTGCGGATCGCCGAAGTCGAAAGCCCTGTGTGGATCGAGCATGGCCCGGGCGGGGAACACCGCAAAGGCTATCTACCCGGCGGCAACGACCGCTACGAGGTCTGGGAAATGCCCGACGGCCGATGGCAAGCCGAAGTCGTGACGACATTCGATGCTCATCGACCGGACTTCGTTCCGCGGATGCGACAGGCGCATCACAATGCCCGCAAGATCATGAGCCTGAAAAAGGGCGACATGGTCGCCTACAACGACCCCGATAGTGGGAGGCGCATCATCGCAATCGTCCGCAAGTTCGATCAGCGCAACAAGCAGCTTTATCTCGATCCGCACAATGAAGCAGGTGAACTCGACAAGCGTGAAAGGGAGAAGACGTACAAACCGCTCCGACCCATGCCGAACCCGCTGAAGAAATACCGGCCGCGCCAGGTCCGTATCGACGAGATTGGTCAGGTGTTCGACCCTGGCCCCTGGTGGGAGAACCGCGGCGGTTAACCAAGAGTTAAGCTCGGCAGGGCGCGCAGTACGCCACGGTGGTAGATTGCGAACATGTTGCGCGTGGTCGATCTTTCCACCGACGGCTTGTATGTGGCCGTCCACCGCGGCTTTCTCACGGTCTCCAAGGATCGTGAGGAAGTCGGACGTATCGCACTCGACGATATCGGAGGCGTCATTGCCCATGCCCATGGGCTGACATGGTCCAACACGGTGTTCGTCCGTCTTTCCGAACGGGCAGTACCCGTTGTTCTCTGCTCTCAGAACCATATGCCGGTGGCTTGTATCTGGCCGCTGGAGGGAAACCATCTGCAGGGCGCAAGGCTCAATGCTCAGGCAAGCGCACCACGTCCGAAGGCCAAGCGCATATGGCGCGATATCGTTGTTGCGAAAATACGCATGCAGGGTGCCGTCCTGGCCTCTGTCGGCGTGGAATCCGGCGCGTTCGACAGGCTTATGCGAAAGGTGCGTTCCGGCGACCCGGACAATGTGGAAGCGCAGGCCGCGCGGCGTTACTGGCAGGCGTTGATGGGGAAGGATTTCCGTCGCGACCGGGCCGCGGAAGGTACCAATTCACTGCTCAACTACGGCTACACGGTGCTCCGCGCGACGATCTGCCGGGCCGTGTGTGCCGCGGGGCTTCATCCTTCGATCGGCCTTCATCATACCAATCGCGGCAATGCGTTCGCGCTTGCCGATGATCTCATGGAGCCGTATCGCCCGCTGGTCGATCGTGCCGTTTACAATCTTGTGCGAGATGGCTGCGCGGAGGTGTCGCCCGAAGCCAAGACCGCCTTGGCGGCATTGATGGCACTGGATCTGCCCGCGCCGCACGGCATGAGCCCGCTTCACGTGCACGCGACACGTCTTGCACAGCAATTGGCGGCCTCGTTCTGCGACGAGGCAAAGGGTCTCGATCTGCCGGTGCCACCGGATCCGCTGACGCTGACGGGTTTGGCGCACCGAAGTAAAGCTGCATGACCACGCTGTACACGCAGAAACGGGGAGAGCGGACGCAACTGTCCTATATGTCCGCTTACAGGCTGATGTGGATGCTCGTAACCTTTGATTTGCCGGTGGATACAAGAAAGCACCGAGCGCAAGCCACGAAATTCCGCCAGTTTCTGCTCGATCAGGGCTTTGAGATGAGCCAGCTTTCGAACTATCTTCGGCTGGTCAACGGGCAGGATCAGTTTGATACCTATTCCCGGCGGATCGAATCCAATCTTCCGGAACGCGGGGATGTCTTCATCTTCCAATTTACGGACCGGCAATATGAAAACATCGTCAGATTCAGCGATCAAAGTCGCCGTGCACGTCGGAAAAATCCAGAGCAAATCGCCCTGTTCTAGCGGCTCTGACTTGTTCTGCGCCAGAATGAAACCCCAAGCCCTGTGTGAAAACAGGGGCTTGGGGAAACATCCAGGCTAGCAGTTCAGAAATCGCAGGCCAACCGCAACACCGTCCCTGACATGTCATCGCGATCGATGAGGCTAGCAGTTCAGAAATCGCAGGCCAACCGCAACGAAAACGAATAACCGATCGCGTTATGCTGGAGGCTAGCAGTTCAGAAATCGCAGGCCAACCGCAACTGCAAACAAGGCCGCCATCTGCCGGGCCGAAGGCTAGCAGTTCAGAAATCGCAGGCCAACCGCAACTCGCGGGCGAATATGGGAATGAGAAGGAGCAGGCTAGCAGTTCAGAAATCGCAGGCCAACCGCAACTGGTATGGCAAGGTGCCGCCGCATGAGGTGAGGCTAGCAGTTCAGAAATCGCAGGCCAACCGCAACAGGAAGGGGGTGGACTTGTCGGAGCTGTCCAGGCTAGCAGTTCAGAAATCGCAGGCCAACCGCAACGTGCAGTCGAGAAGATGCGATCTGCATTGCAGGCTAGCAGTTCAGAAATCGCAGGCCAACCGCAACACAAGGCGGCCCATGCCCAAGCCATTATCGAGGCTAGCAGTTCAGAAATCGCAGGCCAACCGCAACGAGCCGGTTGCGCGATAGCCCGCCTCTACCAGGCTAGCAGTTCAGAAATCGCAGGCCAACCGCAACGCTGCGCGGGCGGCAGGCTTTCTTGCAAGAAGGCTAGCAGTTCAGAAATCGCAGGCCAACCGCAACCACTCCGTGCGTCGACCGATTTGGTCGCCGAGGCTAGCAGTTCAGAAATCGCAGGCCAACCGCAACTCGTGGTCGTCGAAGGAGGCCAGTTCGGCCAGGCTAGCAGTTCAGAAATCGCAGGCCAATCGGCGGGAGTGAGATTGCCGATGCTCTCGTGGTATCGGCGGTGGTTGTAATGATCGACGAACGCCGCGACCTGCCGCTCGAGATCGCCCGGCAGGAAGTAGTTTTCGAGCAGGATGCGGTTCTTGAGCGTCTGATGCCAACGCTCGATCTTACCTTGGGTCTGCGGGTGAAGTGGCGCTCCGCGGACATGGCTCATGCCGTTGGCGTCGATCCACTCGGCGAGTTCGGCGGCGATGTAGGACGGGCCGTTGTCACTGAGCAGCTTCGGCTTGTGCAGCACCCTGGCGCTGTCACAGCCTGATGCCGTGAGTGCCAGGGTCAGCGTGTCGGTGACGTCCCCGGCCTTCATTGTGGTACACAGCTTCCAGGCGATGATGTAGCGGGAGAAATCGTCGAGTACCGTCGACAGATAGAACCAACCCAGCCGATGACCTTCAAATAGGTGAAGTCGGTCTGCCACAGCTGGTTGGGCGCTGTGGTCTTGTCGTGGAACTCGTCGGCGGCCTTGATAACGACGAAGGCCGGGCTGGTGATCAGGTCGTGGGCCTTGAGCAGGCGATAGGCCGAGGATTCTGAGACGAAGTAGCCCTTCGTGTCGGTGAAGGTGACCGCCAGTTCCCGCAGCGACAGCTCCGGTTCGTTCAGCGCCAGCTCGATGATCTGGTCGCGGACCTCATCGGGGATGCGGTTCCAGACCCGGCTCGGACGGGGGCTGCGATCCTCCAGAGCGTCGACGCCGCCGGCAAGGAAGCGGTCATACCAGCGGTTGAAGGTCGATCGCGGAATACCGAACTTCTGCAACGTGCGCCGCGTCGACAGATGCGAGCTCTCGACCAGGCGGATGATCTCCGCCTTATCGGATGCGGGGTATCTCATTCGTCGTCGCCCCCATCCGCGATCATGCTTTTTTTGCGCAGCCGCAGTTTCAGCGCCTGCTCGGCGACGACCTCCTTAAGATCGCGCGCCTCCTTGCGCAGCACCTTCACCTCGTCGCTGGTTGCGGCGCGCGCCGTGTCGCCGGCAAGCCGCTTCTTGCCGGCTTCCAAGACCTCCTTCGACCAGTTGTAATAAAGGCTCTCGGCGATCCCCTCGCGCCGGCAAAGCGCCGCGATCGACTCCTCCCCGCGAAGGCCTTCAAGCACAATGCGGCTCTTCTCCTCCCCGCCATACTGCTTGCGGGTCGCGCGGCGGATGTCCTTGATGACCTGTTCCGCAGGCGCTTTCCCTATCCCGGATTTCTGTCTCATCTGCGCTCCTTTGAAAGGCTACGATAAACCAGAAACCCTCCGCTCTCAGTTAAGCCAATTTGGTCCCATCAGTGCTGACGCCGGACAAGCATGACGGGATTGTTGCATGGACATACATATGAGAGACATTGCCCGTCAGGAGTTCCTATTCAGCATGTCCAAGAGAAGCGATGCATGGCTCAAGCTGGTTCAGGCGGTCGGCCAAATCGAGGTGGCTGTCGGCAAAGCCATGCAGGAAAAGCATAGGTTGGGACTTTCGGAATACCGGGCGCTTCAGGTGCTCGCGCGTTCGCCCGATTCCGAACTGCGCATGCAGGAACTGGCTGCGTATTTGGGATTGAATCAAAGTTCCATCTCGCGGTTGGTGGAGCGTCTGGAACGCGCGGAGCTTACAGTTCGCGATCTTTGTCCGGACGACAAGCGTGGCGTCTACACGGTCCTGACCGAAACGGGCCGAGCGCGCCTTCAAGGCGCACAAGCCGACTATGGCAAAGCGCTGGACTCAGCGATCAAGCGGTACGGATGCGAGGATCTGTTGTCCGCAAAGCTCGTTGCGTCTCCTTAGGCGAAGGCCAAATGTTCGAATCAGCAAGTGGATCAGATCGCGATTTGCATCCTCATGATTGCCCAACAAGGTCGGCTGCTGTTCGGTCGCTTGGCTACGATTAAAGACGATTTGGCGGACCTGCACGGAACCTCCCCATCATTTCGGGCGGCAGCACGGCCATGGCTCAGCAACCGGCGCAAAACTTATGGGTCAATAACGATCCGCCGTCTGCCCCTCGAAACACACGGCATGAAGGCGCGTTGGCGTTCGTCCTCGCCAAGCACTTTGTCGCGGTGATCGACGTCGCCTGAAAGCAGCTCAGTCCGGCATTCGCCACATATGCCGCCTTCGCAGGAAAACGGCACGTCGATGCCGTGCTCATGCAGGGCCTCGAGCGCCGTCTGCTGCTCCGACACTTCGAAGGTTTCGCCAGTTTTGCTGATTTCGATCTGGAATGCGGGTCCGAATCGATTGTCGGACGCGGCGAGAGCCGAGAACTGCTCGAAGTGAATGCGTTCGGCCGAAATTGCCAGGGAAACAGCAGTTCGCTGGTACGCTTCCAGCATGCCGGCTGGCCCGCAGCAATATGCATGCGTCGTTTCGGACATGCCTGTGAGAAGCTCTTCAAAATCAAGCCGCCGTGGAGCCGTGGGATCCTCATCAGCATAGAGAAAGAGACGATCGGCAGGACAAAGCGTCCGGATTTCCTCCAGAAAGGCCATGTCCTGCAGGGTACGCCCGCAGTAGTGCAACTCGAAGCTACGCTCGTAGCGAACGCATTCGTAGATCATCGCGAGGATCGGCGTGATCCCAATGCCGCCGGCGATCAGCACGGAGTGACCCGGCTCTGCGGTGAGTTGAAACTGGTTTGCCGGATAGGTGACGAACAATTCATCGCCGGGACGAAGAGCATGAACGCCAATCCCGCCACCGCGGCTTTCGGCCTCCAGCAGAACCCCGATCCGGTATGTGGTCGGATCGCCAGGGTCGCTGCAGAGGGAATAGGGCCGCCTGATCCCGTTCGGCAGGTGCACGGTGACATGCGCGCCAGCCTCAAAGGGCTGCAGCTGCGGGCGATAGGCGTGTCGCAGCGTCACCGCGCGCACACGGTCGGTTTCGCGACTGACCGCTTCCACCACGGTCTTCTGCAGAAGCTTCATTGCCATGAGGGACCCTCAGAAGAGCGGTGCGATCGTGTCGCCCCTTGCAATCGTGCCACCCTTGACGATCTGACAGTTCAGGCCGGACCGATTGATCAGGGGATCGAAGACGGGGCGGTCGAGCAGGCGTTCCAGATATTTGCAGGGCACGTTGAGGCGTCCGCCGTAAAGCTCCACGGAACCGACGCGGAAGCGTTTGCCGACAAGGTGGTTCAGGGGAACGCCGACTGTCACGAGGTTGCGGCGTGTCTCATGCGGTTCGATCGTGATGCCGTGATCCCGCTCGATCGCTTCGAGCGTTTCCTGTTCGATCAGCGTCACCTGGCGGTCGGGATGCGGCTTTCCGGAGTAGTATCCATTGCCCAGCGCGTATCTGTCGCCTTCAAGACCGACGCCCTCGACCAGCCGCGCGCTGGACAGAGTTTCCATTTCCACCCCTGCCGCTTCTGCGATGTAGATGCCTTCAAGACGTCCGCGCCAGGTCAGACTGGTGTCATCGGTGGCGCGATCACTGGCAAGCCGTTTCTCCAATTGCGGCAACCGGTCCTGCCCCCAGAAAATCTCACCCTCAACGACATAGCTGGGCGCACCGAAGACGCCGGCCTCGATCGCTGCCTGTGTGTTGTCGTCGATGAGGGAGCCGGACTCCGCGCTTCCAATCCAGTGCTGCACCTGCTCGCCGGAATATTTGAACATGGAGGCAATGTCCTGCAGCGTCGCCATGTCCGCAATATTCCGGTCTTCGATCCAGAGCGCGCGCATCACAGCCTCGGCCAGATCGCCGATATCGTGATTTTGGAGAATGGCGCCGGCGAGCAACCGCAGGGCATTTTCATTGTCGACCGGAAAATGCTGCGGTTGCGGGATCAGGTCGGAGCCCAGCGCCTGCGCCCATCTCTCAAGTTCAACCATTCGATAGGCCTGCCGTTGCTGCGATCGCTGCATCAGCGGCAGCCCGCCGGTGGCCTGGAGGAGGGACCCGCTGCGCACAGGCTTGTATGCCACGGTTGCGTTCAGTCGCCTTGCAAGGTCCCGAAGGCGGCGATGGCCCAGAAAGGACCAGTCGGACGACGGCCAGAAATAGTACTCAATGACAGCTTGAGACATTTATTGGAGTTCCTGTGGGGTAGGGGGAAAGGCATTGGGACGGCGCCGAACAGCCGAGGCCACAAGCCATGCGAGAATGGTGATCGCCAGGATCATTGCGCCGCTCCGCCAAAGCGGGTCATCGCCAAGCAGGCACGCAAGGCCGGCAATGCCGAGCAACGGCCGCAGAACGAACGGTACCTCGCGCTCGAAGAACCCCTCGACCGACACCGATAGCGCGGCAAGAGAAATCAGTGTGATCGCGCCGCCGGTGAGAGCGCCGATGAGCTCTCCACTCAAGATCGGTGTGGTGAAAAAGGCAATCGGCAGAACGTAGATCGACTTGGCGATCCGCCAGGCGATCATGCCGGTGCGCAGCGGCGGACTGTTGGCAATAGCCGCCGCCGCATAGGCGGTGAGGCAAACCGGCGGCGTGACATTGCTGTCCTGGCTGAGCCAGAAAATCGCCAGATTAGCGGCAACGAGAATGGCAGCCATCGTCGCGGGATCGACCGCTTGGTCGACAAGCAACGCTCGCGATTCCTGAGGGAGTTCGTTCAGGAAGACGCGCGCAGCCGCTTCTCCCTTGCCGATGGACGCCGATTGGGGATCGAGCAAAAGCAGAACGGGTTGCAGGGCGTCCGAAATATCGCCCGTGGCGAGCGGCTGGATAATCGCCTCCAGTGAAACGATCTGCGCCAATGCGGGAGCGCTCAATGTGGCCAGAACCACATAGGCGGCGGTGACCGGCAGGCCCATTCCCAGAACGAGGGACGCTATGGCGATGAGCAGAAGGGCGAGCAGCAGATTGCCGCCGGCCCAGTCGACGACGAGCAGCGAAAAGGTCGCGCCGAGGCCCGTCATCGCTATGACATTGACGACAAGACCGATCGCGACGAGCAACAGGCCGGTCAGCGCCGCGTTTCGCGACCCCTCCGATAGCGCCAGCAAAATCCGGCGCGGACCCATCGGCCGGTCCGTCAGCCACGACGTGGCGATGACGAGGCCGATCGCAAGGCCCGCAGCGTAGACCGGCGTATAGCCCAGCGCGAGCATCACGACGACACCGCAGACGGGGATCAGGAACGATACGCCGCGTTTCCTGACGATGTCCCAGGCGTTCTGTTCGTCCTGGAGCACGTCCTCACCCGTTTCCAGACCGATCCGCTTTGCTTCGATGCGAACATTGAGCGCCAGCGAGAGGAAGAAGAGGAGGGCGGGCACGAGACTGAGCAGCACGATATTGGCGTAGGAGGTCTGCGTGTAGCTGGCGATCAGGAAAGCGCCGGCGCCCATGACGGGCGGCATGAGCTGCCCGCCGGTCGATGCGCTGGCTTCCACCGCGGCTGCAAATTGCGGAGAAAAGCCGCTGCGTTTCATGAGCGGGATAGTGACGACACCCGTGCTGACCGTGTTTGCGACGGCCGATCCTGAAACTGTTCCGGTCAGCGCCGATGCGCCGATCGCGACGAAGCCTGGTCCACCGACCATTCGGCGGGAAGTCACCTTGGCAATATCGACAATGAACTCGCCAGCGCCCGAGCGCATGAGGAACGCCCCGAACAGAACGAACATGAAGACGAAGCTGGCCGATATGCCGGCAATGCTGCCGAACATTCCCTCATCGGTATAAACGCTCCGAAACAGCACCGTCTCGATGCTCAATCCCGGAAAGCCGAGCGGCCCGTCGATAAACTTGCCCCAGAAGAGCGCGTAGCTGAGAAACAGCGCTATGACGACGGCGACGATCGGGCCGCTACGGCGCGCGAACTCAATGCCGCCCAGAATAACGAGCCCGACGCAGACAAGCTCCCAGGTGTCGAAGTTCATTCCCCGTGCATAGAATGCGCTCTGGCGGGCGACGAGAACAAGGGCTGCCAGGGCCGGCGCGAGCGTCACCAGGCTGACGACCAGCCATGCCCACCGGGTCTTGGGCCTCGCGACCAGAAGCAGTACGAGGGCCAATGCGGCAAAATGCAGGGCCGCCAGTTGCTGCAGCGGTGGCACCGCGAACAGGTTGAGCCACAAATGCAGAAGGGAGACCGCCGCACAACCCAATGTCCGGGCATCGAAGCCTTCGGGCTTGATCGCGTTCATGTCGCTGCAAATCCAGCTCAGTCCGCGAGAAGCGATTGAGGCACGTCCACACCCGCCTCGCGATAGAAGCTGACGGCGCCGGGATGGATCGGAAGCGGGGAACCCTGGATGGCGTTTTCAAGCGCCATCTCTTTGGTCGCGCCATGGATCGCCTGAAGAAATGGCAGGTTTTCATACATGGTCTTGACGATCCGATAGACGTGCTCGTCCGGCACATCGCTGCGGCACGTCAGCAGGTTGGGCGTGGCCATCGTCATATGGTCTTGCGACTGACCCGGATAGGTGCCGGCCAGGATCACATAGGGGGACCAGATACCCAGGTCCGCATTCGCCTTGGCAATCTGATCCTCGGTGTATGACAGAAGCGAGATTTCGCTGCCTGCGGACGCCATGAGGCGGGTGACCGCGCCGACGGGAACACCGCCGCCTATGATCGCACCGTCGATCTGACCGTTCATGAAGGCGTCGACCGTCGCATTATAGCTTAGACTCGTCAGATCGAAATCGCTGTCCAGATCGTAGCCGAGATTGTTCAGCATCACCGTGTTCGATCCGATGGTTCCCGAATTGGGCCGACCGAACGAAACCGGGTGTCCCTTGAGGGCGGCGAGGTCGTCTATCGTACCAGTGTCGACGAAATCGTTGCGGATGACGGGATGCTCGACATTGTTCCAGAGCATGGAGATGGCGCGAATATCGCGCTGCGGCTCCAGTTCGGAGAGTGCGCCGCTGCCAGTGCGGGCAAAATGGCCGAAGACCGATTGCATGATGGCAAATTGGGCTTCGTTGCGCTTCAGCAGATAGACATTCTCTCCGGAGCCGGCAGAGTTGATGGCGTTGAGCCGGATGCCGGTTTCGGGGGCCAGCCGAACCTGCGTCAATGTCGCGATGGCGACGCCGACCGGATAGAATGTTCCGCCGGTCGACGCCGTCGAAAGAACGTATTCCGATCCTTCGGCAGCCCGTAGGCCGCGGGGCGCCCCAAGCAACCCGACCAATGCGGCGGCCGAGCCACCCATCAGAACATTGCGCCGGCTTGTGTTGAGGCTCGCTCGAATAGCTTTCATGACGTTCCCTCCCTGTCACCAAAGGCATACAGCGGGAGCGTTCGTCGCTTCAATTCATTTTATCAATATCAGGTATAGTCTTAGCCTATGATTTAGCCGGCCATTCGCGTTTGCAATGGTCGAGGAAATCTCTGGCGTGCGGACGCAACTGCTCATCGTTGCGCCAGATGGCCACGACGTGCCGCTTCAAGCGCGGATATTCGAGTTCGGCGTGGATCAGACCAAGCCCGGCGGCGCGACCGACCGCCACCCCTTTTGGCATGAGCGCTACGCCATATTGTGCTTCGGCCAGACGAAGGGTGAGATTGACGCTGTCCACTTCGGCCCGGATATGCAGCGGGTTTTCACGTGTGGCGCGATTGAGAAGGGAGCGGATGGCATAGCCGTTCTGGAAGGCGATGACAGGGATGTTCGTGGCGAGCCGCTTCGTTTGACGAAGCTGATCCGCCCAGGGCGCCGATGGGTGGAAGACGGCCACGATGTCTTCGCGAAAGAGCATTTCGCTTGCCAGATCGTCGTGCAGATTCTGCGTATCGTAAACGAAGCCGACATCGACCGTACGTCCCCGTGCGAGCGCGACCACGTCCGCCGAACTTCTGGCGCGAAGATCCGGTCTGACGTGGGGAGCCGTTTCCAGGTAGCTCGGCAACAGTTCCGGCAGGAAATAGGTGAAAAGCGTATGGACCGAAGCCAGGACCAGGCTGTCGACGGCCGACGTCTGCGAACGGACTTCGGACCATGCCTGATCGATCTGGCCGAACGCGGCACCGATCGTTTGCTTCAGTGTTTGTCCCGTAGGAGTGAGGCTCAGCCGGCGCCCGCCACGGTGAAACAGAAGCTGCCCCAATTCCTTTTCCAGCTTTGCGATCTGCTGGCTCAGACTGGGTTGCGACATGCCCAGGCGGTCGGCCGCCGCGGAGAACGTGCCTTCGCTGGCGACCGTGAGGAACAGGTGGATGGCGCGATAATTGGGCGCGAACGACATGTCTGGTGCCACCTTTCAGGGCCTTGTCCGAGCGAGAATATCGACGGCGCGGCGCAGATCGCCTTCATCCAGGCTTGCATAGCCGATCCGAAAGGCCTCGGGAGCGTGTTGCGTATCCAGAACGAAACGGAGCCCCGGCGCAATGGCCAGACCGGCCTGTGCGGCGTTGTTCGCCCAGGTTTCAGCGCTCAGCCCGTTCGCCACGCGCAGCCATATGGCCAGACCGCCCGCCGGTACATCGAAAGAGACCGCATCGTTCAGTCGGCGTAGGAGTTCATCGGCCAGATAATCGCGCCGGGACCTGTAGATGCGCCGCGCCTTGCGGGCGTGGCGTCGCAATTCGCCATCGTCGATGAGGTTGGCGAGCGCCTGCTCGAGCGGCACATCGCCCTGACGGTCGATCGCTTCGCGCCGATCGGCCATTCTTTCGATCATGGCCGGGCTGGCAATGGCATACCCGATCCTGAGAGCAGGGGCGAGCAGCTTGGACAGGGAACCGATATAGATCACCCGGGTATCGGTACCTGCGCGCGCCGCCAGCGAAAGGACGGGCCGCCCCTCGAAACGGTATTCGTGATCGTAATCGTCCTCGAGGATCGTGAGCCCGTATTGCCTGGCGATCTGCAGAAGCTTCAGCCGGCGGCCCGCTCCCATTGTCACGGTTGTCGGATATTGATGGTGCGGCGTGAGATAGACCGCTTTCAGGGCCGGTTCGTTTTTCGCAAGGTCGGCAAGGCGATCCACGCAGAGGCCCTGGATATCCACCGGGACCGGAATGACACGCGCGTTCGCGGCGCGAAAGGCGGACCAGGCAAGCGGGTAGCCGGGCTGTTCGACAGCGATGGCTTGGCCCGGTTCGAGGGTCGCGCTGGCGGCGAGAAACAAGGCCATCTGGCTGCCGCGCGTCACCAGAACATCGTCCGGCGAAGGGGCAAGCCCTCTTTCCTCCATGAGATATTCCGCAAGAGACGCTCTCAGGGCCTGGCAGCCACGCGGATCGCCATAGCCCGCATTCGAAAGAAAGGCCGACGATGTCAGTGTCCGGCGAAAAGCGCGCGCCAAGGCGACATTGGGTAATAGTCGCGCGTCCGGCACACCATCGGACAGGCGCAGAAGCGGCCGCTCGGTCGCGGTCTTTTCGGACCGGTTCGCCTTTCTCACAGGCGGCTTTTTCCCCGACAATGTCTGGCCTTCGGGAAGGTCGTTGGCAACGAAAGTGCCGCGCGACGACCTGGCGACCAGCCAGCCCTGCATCATCAATTCCTGATAAGCGGCATCCACCGTGTTTCGATGCAGTTTCAAGGTTTTCGCCAGTGTTCGGGTGCCTGGCAATGCGTCCCCCGGCTTCAGCCGTCCGCGCTCGATCTCGCCGGTGATGGACCGCGCCAGATTGATGAAGAGAGGTTGGGTGGCGTCGTCGATCACTTCGATCATGATCGCGCTTCCCCGTCTGATCCGGCCCATTGCAGTTCTCCTAACCGGCCCTTTTCGATAGGCCGGATAGTGATATTCCACAGAACGCACCCCAAGCAACCTTGCTGAAGGGCCTAACGGCCGCGTCACCGCTTTCGTCGCGTCAAACCCCTGCATAGAGATAGCCCGTAGATGATCCGCTTTGAGTTTGGAGACTTTTTCCAGGAACGACTGACGCAGCTTCGCCAGGAAGGCGGCTATCGAATCTTTGCGGATCTCGAGCGCCGTTCACCCGGACAAAAGCCCGAACCAAAAAAGAATGATGGGCTGACGGCGCGCTTGCGCACAGCCGGCGGAGCCTTGCAGGCTTTCGATCACCGCCTCGGTCGGGAGGTGACGATCTGGTGCTCCAACGATTATCTTGGCATGAGCCGTCATCCCAGAGTGCTCTCGGCCATTCACGCGGCCACCGATCGCTACGGCGCCGGAGCTGGCGGAACCCGCAATATCTCCGGCACAAGTCACGAGCACGTTCTTTTGGAGGCCGAGCTTGCCGATCTGCACGGCAAGGAGGCTGCGCTTGTTTTCACCTCCGGCTATGTCGCGAACGATGCGGCCCTGTCGACGATCGCGCGGCTCGTGCCGAACTGCGTCGTCTTCTCCGACGCTCTCAACCATGCCTCGATGATCGAAGGCATACGCCGGTCGGGCGTCGACAAGGTGGTCTTTGCTCATAACGATCCATTGGATCTCGACAGGCAGATGCAGCGGATCGGACCGGGGCGGCCCAAACTCGTCTGCTTCGAGAGCTGCTACTCGATGGACGGAGACTTCGCACCGTTGGAGGCGATGCTGGACGTCGCCGAAAAGCATGGCGCGATGACCTATCTCGACGAGGTTCATGCCGTCGGCCTCTATGGCGAGCGCGGCGGCGGTGTTGCCGAACGCGACGGTGTGATGCATCGGGTCGATCTCATTCAGGGTACGCTCAGCAAAGGGTTCGGCGCGATCGGCGGTTACATTGCCGGAGATGCCGCATCCGTTGATTTCGTCCGGAGTTTCGCACCGGGGTTCATCTTCAGCACCGCGCTGCCGCCCGCTGTGGTGGCAGGCATACGCGCGGCTATTCGTCACCTGAAACAATGTGGCAATGAACGCGCGGCCCTTCAGCGACGGGTCGCATCGGTGAAGATGCGAATGCTCGAATGCGATCTGCCGATTCTGCCGTCGCCGAGCCACATCCTTCCTCTGATGGTCGGTGACGCCGTGCTTGCCAAGCGCCTCAGCGACAGCTTGCTGGAGCGGCACGGCATCTATGTGCAGCCGATCAACCATCCAACAGTTCCTCGGGGCACGGAACGCCTGCGTATCACGCCGACGCCGCAACATACTGACGCCGACGAAACGCATCTGATCGAGGCACTGGTCGATGTATGGCCGCGTCGGACATCAACTTCTTCGGCTGACGTGCGGCACTTCGTGGCGGGCGCATGAATGTTCGATACCGGTTGCGCGAAGCATCATCGATACGATCCAATCCGGCCTATCTGCTTTTCTCTAACTGGCTCTTATGGAGAGGCCGGTTCGGCTGTAGATTTTCCTGACATTCCCGCGCGCGACCCTCTTGCCGCGGCCCATAGCAAGGAGTTTGCCAAATGGCTGACAAAGCGGTTTTCTATCATGCCGGCTGCCCCGTATGCGTCGAAGCGGAGCGCCGCTTTGTCGATGCGCTGGACGGCGACAGATACAGTGTCGAAGTGGTCCATCTCGGCGAGCAGAAGGACCGCATTGACGAAGCCGAGAGGGCCGGCGTCAAATCCGTTCCCGCACTCGTCATCGATGGTTCTGCCTATCACATCAATCACGGCGTCGATCTGTCGGCGCTACGCTGACCGGGCGGTTGTGAGGTCGATTGATGGTCAAAACAGCGGTCGCCATCCGGCATGTCCATTTCGAGGATCTCGGAACCTTCGAAGCGGTTCTGTCGAGCGCGGGCTACAGGGTTCATTACTACGATCTCGGCGTTCACGACCTGCGGACGCTCGATCCCCTTCGTCCCGAATTGATGATCGTTCTGGGCGGACCGGTGGGCGTCGGCCAGGCGGATTTCTACCCGTTTCTGACCGAGGAGCTCGATCTGCTGCGCGCCCGGCTGGCGGAGAACAGGCCGACGCTCGGCCTATGCCTCGGCGCCCAGCAGATCGCTGCCGCATTGGGAGCGAAGGTCGCCTCGATGGGTGAGAAGGAGATCGGCTTTTCCGAGCTGTCGCTGACGGAGGCGGGCAGAAACGGCCCGCTGCGGCACCTGGCCAGTGTGCCGGTCCTGCACTGGCATGGAGACGCATTCCAGATTCCCGACACTGCGGCCTGCCTGGCGTCGACACCGGTCTGCCAAAATCAGGCGTTTGCGCTCGGCTCCAACGTTCTCGCCTTGCAATTTCACCCGGAAGTCGATGCCTGTGCCGGCGTGGAACGCTGGCTCGTCGGGCACGCAGCCGAGCTGGCGATGGCGGGCAAGGATCCGCGCGAACTGCGTGAACAGGCCGAGAAGATGGGCCCGACCCTTCGGGATGGCGCCCGTAAGATGCTGATGGAATGGCTGAAGGGACTGACGGAATGATTGTCCCGGTCAATATGCTGCTGGTCGGACAGGTCGCGCCGCTTGGCGAAGATGCGGTCCCGAGCGGGATCGACAAGCATCCGGTCGAACGTGCCGTGTTTCTGAGGAAAGACGGTCTGGAGGGCGATGCGCAGGGCGATCGCAAACATCATGGCGGCGCGGACAAGGCCCTTCATCACTACGCCTTCGACCACTATGCGGCCTGGCGAATGGAGGTCGGTAACAGTCCTGTCCTTCATGCACCGGGCGCATTCGGCGAAAACATCTCCACCCTCTCTATGGACGAGAACACTGTCGCCATCGGCGACATTTTCCGCTTCGGCGACGCCGTGATCGAGGTTTCGCAGGGACGACAGCCCTGCTGGAAGCTCAACACCCGGTTCGGCGTATCCGACATGGCGAAGCGCGTGCAGAAGAGCGGACGTACCGGTTGGTATTATCGGGTGCTCGAAGAGGGTCGCGTCGCTCCCGGCGTCGAATTGCGCCTCATCGATCGCCGCTCCCCGGAATGGCCGCTGCGCCGGCTCTGGCGCACGCTTTACGTCGATACGCTGAACTATGACGAACTCACCGCAATGGCGGCGCTTCCGCATCTGCCGGAGAGTTGGCGGCGCTATGCAAGTCAGCGGCTGAAGAACCGGAAGGTCGAGGATTGGTCGCGGCGGCTGACGGGCAAGGTCCGCGCCGCAGGCTGAACCCTTTGATGCGTCCGAAACAGTGAGAAAAGTGGATTGGAATGAAATGCACCAGCCAGTCGGTCGATACGAAACGAACCTTCCTTACGGCGGCGCGGTGTCGGATGCCGAAGTGAGCGCTGCCCTGCGTCTGGAAGGCGGGCGGCAACAAGATCATATCGAATTGATTGCTTCGGAAAACATCGTCAGTCGCGATGTCCGCATGGCGCAGGGCTCCATCCTGACCAACAAATATGCCGAAGGTTATCCGGGCCGCCGATATTATGGCGGTTGTGAGCCGAGTGATATGGTGGAGCGAATTGCGCTCGACCGTGCTTGCGCGCTTTTCGGGGCAGCCCATGCGAATGTCCAACCGCATTCCGGCGCCAATGCCAATATTTCTGTCCTCTTCGCTCTTCTTGCGCCGGACGACCGGATCATGGGTCTCGATCTCGCCTGTGGAGGCCATCTCACCCATGGTTCCCCCGTCAGCCTATCGGGGCGCTGGTTCAAGGTTTCGGCCTACAGGGTCCGGCGCGACGACGAACTGATCGACTATGACGAGATGGAGCGGGTGGCCAGGAAAGTAAGGCCGCGCCTGATTTTCGCGGGCGGCTCGGCCTATCCGCGCAAGATCGATTTCGCCCGGATGCGTGAAGTGGCCGATTCGGTCGGAGCCTATTTGGTGGCCGACATCGCCCATTATGCCGGGCTGATCGCGACGGGCCTCTATCCCGATCCCTTGCCGCACGCTCACATCGTCACATCCACGACCCACAAGACTTTGCGCGGGCCGCGCGGCGGCCTGATCCTGACGAACGACCCGGATCTTGCCAGACGTATCGACAAGGCTGTCTTTCCCGGCACGCAGGGCGGTCCGCTCATGCATGTGATCGCCGCCAAGGCCGTCGCTTTTGGCGAGGCGCTGGACGATCGCTTCCGGGACTATTCGCACGCGGTCCTGGCAAATGCTCAGGCATTGGCCAAGACATTGCAGGCAGGTGGCTTGCGGCTCGTCACCGGTGGCACCGACTGCCATCTGGTGCTCGTCGACCTCCGCTCCTTCGGCCTGACCGGAAAGGAGGCCACCGAAGCACTGGGACATTGCAATCTTACCGCCAACAAGAACGCCGTGCCGTTCGATACCGAGAGCCCCCAGGTCACCTCAGGTATCCGTCTCGGCACGCCCGCCGGCACATCCCGGGGTTTCGGTGTCGACGAATTTCACAAGATCGGCGAGCTCATTCTCGACGTTCTGGAAGGGCTTCGCGGCGGAAACCTGAACGTGGACGAGACAAGGGCCCGTGTCGAAGACCTGACGCGGTCCTTTCCGGTCGAAAGATAGCGGCATGCGGCAGAGAAGCACTACTGTCGACCGGCGGGTCCGAACTGTCTGTCCCGCGGCGCAGGCGACGGGACGGTCTTGCCGAAGAGGGGGACGACCTCTTTGCATGTGATCTCGATCCAGAGCCAGGTTGCTTATGGGTGTGTGGGGAACAGCGCAGCGGTGTTTCCCATGCAGGCCGCCGGCCTGACGGTGACCGCGGTTCCGACAACGCTATTGTCGAACCATCCGCATTACCCGACCGCTCGCGGCCGGGTGCTCGACCCGGATCTGGTTGCCGACCTTCTTCGCGGCATCGAGGAGCGCGGACTGCTCGAAACCGCGTCCTTCATCGTCACCGGTTTCCTCGGTTCGCCGGAGATCGGCGCGGTCGTCGCCGAATTCGTGGTGCGCGCGCGACAGCGCAATCCGGCGATCCGATATGTCTGCGATCCAGTGATGGGTGACGATGATCTCGGTGTCTTTGTGGCGAATGGATTGCCGGAGCTTTTTCGCGACCGGCTCGTTCCAATGGCCTCCCACATCACGCCGAACCAGTACGAACTGGAACTGCTGGCCGGGAAGAGGTGCCGCTCCGCCGATGACCTGAAAGATGCCGCATGGAAGTTACGCGCACAGGGAACGGACGAGGTTGTCGTCACTGGCTGCGTTCTGGACGATACGCCCAAGGGAGATATCGAGACGATCGTTCACGCTCCGAACGATCTTCATCGAACTGTCTCTCCCCGCCTGTCGATCCGGCCTTGCGGGACTGGCGACCTCTTCACCGCGCTCTTGATTGTTGAGTTATCGAAGGGAAGAAGACTGCCCGATGCCAGCGCCAGAGCGACCCGAGGCGTATTGAGGGTCTTGGAGCGCACCCGGACGTCCGGTGCCATGGAGTTGCAGATTGTCGGAGGTGCTTCAATTCACGACAGGAAGAGAGGGTCCCGCCGCGATGAAACTGTAAATGCGTGAACCGTATATGGTTCGACAGATGCGCGCATTCGGTTCCATTGACGGGCGTCGCACCGGCAATATCGCAGCATCAACGATGTGGATGAAGCCTGCAATGCGGCCATTTCTATAAATTTTCTCGCAAGCTTACGGGTTCGGGTCATCATTTATTGACCATGTCATGCGTCCTGCGCAAAACCTATTGGCGTGATTTCTTCTAACTGCCTGCCATACGCAAATGTAAAACTTCCCGGACAATGCTTTGGGAGGAGCGCATGTTGGACACTATCGCGACGCGCGGCGACGCGTATGGTTTGTATATTGGGGGCGAATGGGTTCCGTCCCAGGGGAACGCTTTATTGGATAGCGTGAACCCCTATACGGGTGAGGTTTGGGCCAAGGTCGCCGACGCGACCGAGGCGGAGGTCGATCGGGCTGTGAAGGCCGCGCGCGCCGCGTTCGATGGCGAGTGGGGTTCCATGAGTGCCCGGGACCGCGGTCGGTTGCTCCAGAAGCTGGCCGATCTGATCACCGAGAACGCCGCCTGGCTTGCCGAGGTCGAGAGCACCGACAATGGCAAGCTTCTGAAGGAGATGGGCGCGCAAGCCAGCTACCTGTCTGAATGGTTTCGCTATTTTGGCGGCGCGGCCGACAAGCTGTCCGGAGAGGTGCTGCCTTCGGAACGGCCGAACTTCATGATCTACACCCGCTATGAGCCTGTGGGCGTCGTGGGCGCGGTGACGCCGTGGAACTCACCGATCCTGCTCTTGGGCTTCAAGCTGGCCCCGGCGCTCGCGGCGGGGTGCACCTTTGTGGTCAAGCCATCCGAGCATACCCCCGTTTCCACGCTGGAATTCGCCAAGTTGTTTGATCGCGCGGGCTTTCCGAAAGGGGTGTTCAACGTCGTTACGGGCGGACCTGCCGCAGGCGCTGCCCTGACCGCGCATCCGGGCATCGACAAAGCCGCTTTCACCGGATCTGACACCACTGGACGCAAGGTTCTTCACGCGGCGGCAGAGAACTTTACTCGGGTCTCGCTCGAACTTGGCGGAAAGTCCCCGAACATCGTCTTCGAGGACGCCGACCTCGAAGCGGCGGCCAACGGTGTGATCGCGGGCATTTTCGGGGCGACGGGACAGACCTGCATGGCCGGCTCGCGCCTTCTGGTACACGCTGCTGTGAGAGACGCGTTGATCGAGCGTGTTGCCGCGCGGGCGCGGACAATCGTCATGGGCGATCCGATGGACGCGGCCACCGAAATGGGTCCGATGGCGACAAAGCCGCAGTTCGAAAAGGTGCTCGGCATCCTCAACCGGGCCCGCGAGGCGGGCGCTACCTTCGCCTGGGGCGGTCGCGCGAGTCCCGATCACGACGGCTACTTCATCGAACCGACGATCGTTGTCGATGTGGACCCGGATATGGAGGTCGTTCGGGACGAGATCTTCGGGCCCGTCCTTTCCGTCCTCACCTTTGAAACAGAGGACGAGGCGGTTCGCCTCGGCAACGATACGCGTTTCGGCCTGGCTGCCGGCGTCTGGACCCGGTCGGGTCAGCGCGGTCACCGCGTCGCCCACCGTCTGCGCGCGGGCACGGTATGGATCAATGCCTACCGCGTCGTCGCCCCAAATGTTCCGTTTGGCGGGTTCGGCCATTCTGGCATGGGCCGGGAGAACGGCTTCGACGCCATGAAGCAGTATACCGAGACCAAATCCGTCTGGGTGGAATTGACCGGCGCGACGCGCGACCCGTTCTCGATCGGGTGATCCGATGGCTTGGCTATCGGAACGCTTGGCGGACACGTCCGCCGGGCTGCTCGTCCTGCCGGGAGCCCATGACGGTCTGACGGCAAAGCTGATCGCCGGCAGCAAGGCGGAAGCCGTCTACTGCGGCGGTTTTGCTACCGCCGCGGTGGCGGGCCTGCCCGATCTCGGACTTCTGTCGTTCGAAGAAATATCCGGTGCCCTTGTGCGGATTGTCGAGGCGGCGGGCGGCAAACCGGTTGTGGCCGATGGCGACGCCGGCCATGGCGGTCTTCTCAACGTCGAACGCACGATCCATCGTCTGGGACGGATCGGCGTGTCGGCTGTTCACATCGAGGACCAGGTTGCGCCCAAGCGTTGCGGACATCTGGACGGGAAGATGGTGGTGTCTCGCGACGAGGCCATCGCCCGGATTGCCACTGCGGTGGCGGCGGGGCGGAAGGCCGGCGTCGAGATTATCGGGCGCACGGACGCATTGGGGCCCGAGGGGCTGGACGAGGCGCTCTGGCGCGCGGAGGCCTTTCACAAGACCGGCGTGGTCGCAGTCCTGGTCGATGCGCCGAGAAGCGCTGAAGAGGTCCGGACGATTGCTGAGAACGCATCGGCCCCTGTTGTCTTCAACGCGGCGCCGACGGGCAGCGGGCCTGCCCTTGATCACAAGGCCCTCCAGACGATTGGCATCGCTGCTGTGATCCACCCGATCGAGGGCCTGCTTGCGGCCACGGCGGCGGTGGAGGCGACGCTACGCACGCTCGTGGGAGGCAAAGCGCAGCATTGCGGCGGCTTCGACGGGATTAATGAAATTCTGGGCACGCACGCTCTTGTCTCACGCGAGCGCGCCCTTTGGCAAACCACTACCAACGATCTGGGGAGGATCTGATATGGCCATCGACATCTCGACGAAACGGTTGCGTCTGGCATGCGGCACGGCCTTGCTGGCCTTGGCGACGACCGGGGCGCATGCACAAAGCGACGTCAAGGCGCTGGGAGCCAATGCAGCCGGTCCTGCTGTGGACCTGCCGGCCAAGACCATCGGTGTGCTGCAGCTTAACGCGCAGGCTGAGGTGGCCTTCCGCATCGCCGAAGGCGCGCGCCAGGCCGCTACTCACCTGGGCTGGAAAACGGTGACTTGCGATAGCCTCGGCGATCCGCGCCGGATGGCCTCCTGCGCGGACAGCTTCTTGGCCCAGGGCGTGGACGCTATCGTCACCGTCGCCATCGAGCCCGGACCCGTGACCGCTCAACTGCGCCGCGCACGGGAAGCGGGCGTTCCGTGGGTGACAATGGGCGGCGGCACGACCCCGAGCGAACTCGTCACGGCCCAATACGCGCCGCTCGAGACAGAAATGTCCGACCTTCTCCATGCTTACCTGCTCGATCGGCTGCCCGAGCGCGGCGATCCCGATCCCGAAATTGCGATCTCGACCTTCAGTCAGGTTTGGGCCGGGAAGCAGCGCTCCGATGATCTGTATGCCGACCTCGAAGGCACGGGCGTGACGGTGGTCGACGAGCATGTGAGCGATCTGGCCAACCAGATCGCGGATGCACGTCAGTCAGTCACCAGCCAGCTAACGGCTTACCCCGAAGTCGACGCCCTGCTCGGCACGGCAAACTACACCGTTCCGGTGATGGGCCAGCTGGTGGCGCAGCGTTTTGGCGGTGCCGATTACCCCGAGCGGCCCCTCATTGTGGGGTATCTCGACGATCTCGTTAATCTCGAAGCCGTCCGGCGCGGGCAGGTCGATGCGATAGCTACGATGCGACTTGACGCACCGAGCTACGTCGCGATCGACCAGCTCGCCCAGCATTTCGCTCGTGGCCATGAGCTCGACCCCGACGCTTACCTGTCGGGCAAGGAGGTCTACGGCATCGACCTGACTGAAGCAGCGCTGATCACGCGCGACAAACTCCCACCGGAAGGCGAATACGTCCAGCCTGCCGACGACTTCGTCGCCTTCTTCGAGGCGAAGTGGAACGCCGAGTTCGGAGTGGGTGGATGACAACCGTGGAGACCCGGGGGCCGGCGCTCGCCGGCTCCACACCCGCGCTCTCGCGCGTGATCGGGATCTTGCAGCGATATGCCCTACCCATCGCGATCCTCCTGGCCGTCGCCCTGTTCGGCTCGCTCCGGCCCGATGCGTTTCTCACATGGCGCAATGCGACCGCCGTGCTGACCCTCGCCGCGCCGATGCTGGTCGCTGCGCTCGGCCTGACCGTGGTGCTCGCCATGGGAGAGATCGACCTGTCGTTGGGATCGGCCATCGGGCTCGGAGGGGCACTTGCCGTCTGCGCGATGTCGTTTTTCGGGACGCCATGGCCCGTGGCGATCGTCCTCGGTCTCGCCGCAGGTGCTGCGGCCGGACTTCTCACTGGCGCGATGGTGGTGCGCCTGGGCGCAAACTCTCTGATCATCACGCTCGGCATGGCTTCGGTGCTGACGGGTGTCGAATTTCTCATGACCGATCAGCGCACAATCTACACCGGCATTGCGCAAGGATACATCGCGCTCGGCCAATCGGAGGTCCTTGGCCTGAACCTTCAGGTCTGGATCGCCGGCCTGATCGCCATATGCGTTCATGCGCTTCTGTGGCACACGGAATGGGGACGCGGCATGTATGCGGCGGGAGAGAACCCGGAGGCGGCGATCCTGGCGGGCCTCCCCGTTTCGGCTCTCCGAATAGCCGGTTTCGTGATCGCGGGCCTCGGGGCCGCGATTGCCGGCATCCTCCTGACGGCCCAGACGGCGTCGGCCTTCTCCAACGCGGGTCAGGCCTTTCTGCTGCCGGCATATGCAGCGGCGTTCCTGGGTTCGACCGCCTCATCCGACGGCCGTTTCACCGCCTTCGGAACGGTGCTTGCCGTCTTCTTCATCGGGATTGTCCAGACCGGGCTCACAATGGTCCAATTGTCGACGGGCGCGATCTCGCTGGTGCAAGGGGCTCTTCTGATCGGCGCCGTTCTTTTAAGCCGCCTAGGGCGGAAGGAGCGTCGATGACCGCGCTTCTTGAAGTCCGTGGTCTCGGCAAGAGCTACCCGGGGACTGTTGCGCTCCACCCGACCAGCCTTTGGTTTAATGCCGGCGAGATCACCGGCATCATGGGAAAGAACGGAGCCGGCAAGAGTACGCTGATCCGACTTATCGCGGGCGCTGAATCGCCGAGTGTCGGATGCATCATGGTGGACGGTCGACCTGTTCGCTTTTCGAAAACGTCCGACGCGGCCGCCGCCGGAGTTGCCGTCGTCCATCAGGAGCTGTCGGACCTGCCACGTGCGACTGTCGCGGAAAATGTGTTGCTCGGCGATCTGCCACGACGCGCGGGCCAGTTTATCGACGGTGCAAGACGCGATGCCCTCGCGCGAGCTGCTCTCGACCGCGTCGGCCTCGCCACCGATCCGCGGTCGCGGCTTGCGGATCTGAGCGTTGCCGACCGTCGCCTCGTCATGATTGCCCGGGCATTGCGCAAGGATGCCCGTATCCTGATCCTCGATGAGCCGACAGCCTCTCTCAACGAACCGGAGATCGCGCGCCTGCACGACCTCTTGCGGGTCTTGCGCGGGGAGGGCCGGGCGATCCTTTACATCACCCATCGGATGCAGGAGGTCGACATGCTGTGCGACCGTGTCGTCGTCTTGCGGGACGGGCATTTGGTCGCGGACGGTCCGATCGACACCTGTCGCGGCGAGCGTCTGATTTCGATCATCGCCGGCCAATCGCTTGCACAGAAGTCTTCTGTCTCCGCAGCGGCGCCTTTAGGGGCAAGGCTGACGCTCGAAAATCTCGACCCATTCGCCACCGGAGAGCCATTCGAATTGGCCGTCCGGCGCGGTGAGGTTCTCGGCCTTACGGGTCTTGCAGGAGCCGGACGGACCGAATTGTTCGAGCAAATCATGGGCCTTGGGCGGTCGACGGTCACGCTGCGGGAGACGGACGAGCGTATCGAGCTGCGGTCCCCGCGCGCGGCCGTTGCCGCCGGCGTCTCGATCGTCCCTGAGGATCGTCGGGGCCTTGGGATTATCGCCCCGTTCGATCTTGCCGGTAACATCACCGCGGCTTCGATGCGGCGATCGCGTTTGTTCAGAGGGGTTCCGCTGCTGTCCCGCAGGATCGACCATCGCCGTGGCGGCGAGATGATCGCGCGTCTTGGCATCCGGGCAATCGGACCGAGCGCGGGCATCGGATCGCTCTCGGGCGGTAACCAGCAAAAGGCGATCATCGCCCGATCCCTGACGGTCGGATCGCGGCTCCTGCTTCTCGACGAGCCAACTCATGGGGTCGATGTCGATGCAAAGGCAGAGATTTATGGGCTTGTTCGGAAAGCCGCTGCCGACGGCGTGGCTGTTATCCTCGTCTCCTCCGACCTGCCCGAGCTCGAACGTCTCGCCGATCGGGTCGTCGTACTCGCAAACGGTCGGCCAGTGGCGGAGCTGACCGGTCCCGACATTGCGGAGAAGACTATGCTGCGCCACGCTTCGGCGTGAGCCTGCCTTTTAAAGATAGCGGGAGCCCGTACCCTCCAGAAAGGCGCGGTTACGTTCCACGATATCGAACACGAATTCCGCAACGGCGCGCACCCGGGCCGAAGCCGCAAGATCAGCATGCAGGACAAGCCAAAGATCCTGGGACACGGCGTCGGCGTCAGAGTTCAACCTGACGAGGTCCTTGGCCCGGTCGCCCATGAAGCACGGCAGCATTGCGAGCCCCATGCCGGCGCGGACGGCGACATATTGGGCATAAAGGCTCGATGTCACCAGAGCGGGGGACATTCCCTGCAGCACCCCGGCCGCCCATTGGGCTGCGGGAAGATCGGCATACGTCTCCGACCATGTCACGATGCGCCTCGGGCCCGTCTTCTCCGCTTCGCGCACAATGTCCGGTCGGCCATAGACTCCGTAACGCTGCACCCCAATCTTGCGGATGACGACGTTGCCTTGTGTCGGCCGTGTCAGCCGCAGGGCCAGATCCGCCTCGCGCCGGTTCAGATTCGCAGAGCGGATATCCGTTATGACCTCTGGTACCAGCGATGGATGGGTCGCCACGAGACGCGGCAGGTCCGGCAGGATGAGCATGTTGGCCAGATTCTCCGCCGTCGCCAGGGTGACGTGACCCGACACGGCCTGCCTGTCGGCCGCACCCCTTTCCACCGCATTGGCCGCCTCTTCCATGCGCTCGGCCCTCGCAAGCAACTCTTCCCCGTCATCCGTCAGCAAATAACCGGTCTTCGATTTGGCGAAGAGCGTGACGCCGAGTTGATCTTCCAGAAGGGCGATCCGCCGCCCGATCGTCGAGGCATTCCGGTATGCCCGCGCCCCAGCCCGACTGAGACTGCCGAGCCGCGCGACCGCCAGAAAGTCACGGATCAGGTTCCAGTCAAGATCGCGCATTTCTGCAAAACTCTCCGGCAAACGATGTCATCTTGATGCGTGGAGCGCAGATATTAGGGATGTTGTACGACCGACGATACCCCTTCCTTTACAAGACTCCCGCGCCGCCGCCCATGCGGTGCTTGAACAGCTCGAGCCCGGCGCCGCCGAACGCAATGCCTCCCTGCTCGACACGATGTCGCCCACGTCGTCGACTTCGTCTGTCTCGATCTTCGAGGCAATCGGCAATACGTTTGCAGTCGGATGAGCGCCGTTCGGATCAGTTTTCGGTCAGATCGAATTCGATCGCATAGACGTCCGGATCGTCCGGCTGTTTCTCCACGGTGAAGCCAAGCGCGCGAACCAGATCGAGCATGGCTTCGTTCTCCCGAAGGACTATGCCGCGCAGCTTCTTTATGCCTCGACGCCTGGCCTCCCGGACCAGTTCACCCATGAGGCGGCGTGCTATGCCTTTTCGCTGCCAGGCGTCACTGACGACAATAGCGAAATTGGCGGAGTAGCCACCGGCATTCACATGGAAGCGCGCCACCCCGACCTGCTGCTCGTCTTCGCCGTTCTCTGCCAGCGCCACGATGGCGAATTCACGCTGGAAGTCGACCTGCGTGAAACGAGCAAGCTGTTCGGCCGTCAAGCCGCGGCTGCTGCCGAAAAACCGGAGGCGGCGGGCATTGGGCGACAGATTGGCCACGAAGTCGCGCTCCTGATCCGCATCCTCCGGATGAATGGGCCGGATGTGAATCACCGAACCGTCGCGCAGCGTTTCGCGCAGGTCGACATGCGTCGGGTAGGGTGCGACGGCGAGATGCGGACCGGCATCGGCGGGATCGGTCAGGACGATTCGGGCGTCGATCGCCAGCACACCTTCCGGTCCGGCGAGAAGCGGGTTGATGTCGAGCTCGCCGATCTCGGGCAGGGCGCTTACCATATCGGAGATGCAGATCAGAACATCGACGATCGCATCTCTATCGGCGGCCTGTAGATTTCGAAACTCGTCGAGAAGTCGGTCGGCGCGGGTTTTACGAATCATGCGCCTGGCCAGAACTTCGGTCAGCGGCGGCAGGCTCACCGAACGGTCGCGCAGCACTTCGATCTGTGTGCCTCCGAGCCCGAAAGCGATGGCCGCACCGAATACCGGATCGCGTGTGACGCCCACAAAGAGTTCCCGCGCATCACGGATCCGCGCCATGGGTTCGACGGCCACGCCTTGGATCCGCGCCTGCGGTCTCAACCGCGCCGTGCGCGCCGTCATCTCACGAAACACGGTCTTCGCCTCGTCGAGCGACTGGATATCGAGATGCACGCCGTCGACGTCGGACTTGTGCGAAATATCGGGCGAGTGGATCTTGATGGCGCAGGGGAAACCCACCGATGCGACAGCGCTCTCCAGCGCTTCTTCGGTTTTGGCGAAATGGGATTTGTCGGTGGGGATACCGAAGATCGAGAGCAGGTCCTTGGCCTCGATCTGCGACAGCGAATTTCGATTGGATGCCCTCGCGCCGTCGATGATCGCTTGGGCGCCGGCAATGTCGTGCTCCGGCATATGGCGCGGACGCGGAACCTCGAGCGCCAGATCGTGCTGCCTCTTGTGCTGGGCAAGGATCGAGAAAGCGTCGACTGCGCCTTCGGGTGTGGTAAAATCGGCAATGCCGGCCTGCGACAGTTTCGAGCGCGCAGTAACCACGGACGTATGACCCATCCAGCAGGCCAGAACCGGCTTTCCCGGTGCGGCGCGTGCAGCAGCGATCACATGGTCGGCGCAGGCTTCGGGGTCGGTCATCGCCTGTGGCGTGAGCATCGCCAAAACGCCGTCGAAGGTGTCGTCCTCGAGGCAGGCAGCAACCGCTGCGCCGAATTGCGGCGCGGTGGCATCGCCGATGACGTCGACCGGGTTGCTCCGCGACCAGTGCTCCGGCAGAACCCCGTCGAGCTTTGCGACGGTTTCGTCCGTCGGCGATGGAAGCGCCAGGTCCAGTTCGCTGGCGCGGTCCGAAGCAAGAACGCCGGCCCCGCCGCCATTGGTCACGATGGCAAGACGGTTTCCGCGAACCTTCTGCCCGAACGATAGAATTTCCGCGGCGGCAAAGAGCTGGGCGAAGGTCATCGCGCGCACCGCGCCAGTGCGTTCGAGCGCGGCGTTGAAGACGTCGTCATTGCCCATCAGCGCGCCCGTATGCGTTGCCGCGGCGCGTGAAGCGTCCGCGCTGCGTCCGGCCTTGAGAACGACGACGGGCTTGTGCCAGGTCGCATAGCGCAGGGCGGACACGAAGGCGGGGCCGTTGCGCACGCCTTCGACATAGAGAAGGATCGCCTTGGTCTTCGGATCGTCTGCCAGGAAATCCACCACATCGCCGAAGCCGATATCCAGCCCGTTGCCGAGCGACACGAGCGCGGACAGCCCGAGATGGTTCGGCTCTGCCCAGTCGGAAATGGCCGAGCACAGCGCGCCCGATTGCGACACGATGGCGAGCGAGCCCTTCGGAGCCGTGGTGCGCAGGAAGGTGGCGTCGAGATCCAGCCATGGGCGCACGAGACCCACGCAATTGGGGCCGAGCACGCGAATGCCGGACTTCTGAGCGATGGCGAGCAACTCGTCGCGCATTGCCGTTCCGCTATCGGCCTCACCGAAACCGGCCGAAAGCACGATAACGTGCTTCGTTCCGTGCGCCGCGCAATCCTTGAGGATCGCTGGCACTGTTTTGGCGGGGGTGCAGATCACCGCGAGATCGACAGGCTGTCCCGCTTTGCTGATCGATGGGAGGCAGCGGTGGCCCATCACCGTCTTGTGCCGGGTGTTCACCGGGTAGACCTTGCCCGCGAAGCCGGATGCCGCCAGCTTCCTGAAAACCTGGGCGCCTACGCTGCCGGACCGTTCGCTTGCGCCGAAAACGGCGATGGAGCGGGGGTCGAACAGCGGTGTCAGGGGGTGGCGGTCGGCGGCCGGAACGGTCGGCATCTGTTTCATCGGTAAGCCCATCTGTCGCTGCGTGGTCGCCCCGTATCGTCCCGGTGTGACAGCAGAATGTCGGGCATCGGGACCAAGGTGTGGTCATGGCGGCCGGAGCACTCGCACGGCAAAGGTGCGGCGTAATTGATATGGCTCAATCTCGATACCGCATGGCGAACTTAAATTGGACCCCGAAAGGAGCGCATGCGATGTCTGGCCAAGAACTCGTTTTCAGAACCGACAACCTGACGAAGGTTTACCAGACGGGCGAGGTGAAGGTTTTCGCTCTTGCCGGGGTTGATCTGGAACTGTTCTCCGGTGAACTGGCCGTGCTGCTCGGCCCGTCCGGTAGCGGCAAATCGACCCTTCTGAACATTCTGGGCGGGCTCGATCACGCAACGGACGGGCGTGTCTGGTTCCACGATCTGGAACTGACCGATTTGGGCGACCGCGGCCTGACGCGCTTCCGCCGCGACCATGTCGGTTTTGTTTTCCAGTTTTACAATCTGGTGCCCAGTCTGACGGCGCGGGAGAACGTCCAGCTCGTCACCGATGTCGCGCGCGACCCGATGACGCCGGAAGAAGCGCTGGAGCGTGTCGGCCTGTCGCACCGGCTCGATCACTTCCCCGCGCAACTGTCGGGCGGCGAGCAGCAGCGTGTCGCGATTGCTCGCGCCGTTGCGAAACGGCCCGAAGTGCTGCTCTGCGACGAGCCGACCGGGGCGCTCGACAGCAAGACCGGCATTCAGGTTCTCGAGGTCCTGAAACACCTGAATGAGGAGTTGGGAACCTCGACCGTCGTGATCACACACGCTGCAGAGATCCGAAAGATGGCGCACCGGGTCATCTGGTTTCAGGACGGCCGAATTGCCAATACCGAGATCAATGACGAACGGCTTGAACCGGCCGAGATCGACTGGTGACGACGGTGGAAGCGCTCGACCGGAAACTCCTTCGCGACTTCATACGGCTCTGGCCCCAATTTCTGGCGATCTCGCTGGTTCTGGCAGCCGGCGTTGCGGTGCTTCTCATGTCCTTTGGCATGTCGGCGGCGCTGGAGGACACCCGCAAGACCTATTACGAGCGCAACCGGTTTGCCGATATCTTCGTCGATGCGCGCAGCGTACCGATCTCGTTCGTCGAGATCATCCGCCGGATCGACGGAATCGAGGCAGTCGAAGCACGGGTCACCACATTCACGACGCTCGACATTCCCGGAAAGATCGACACGACGGTTGCCTATGTGGCCTCGCTCGCGCCTGCTGGCCCGGTCCTGAACCGGCCGACGCTGCGCCGCGGCCAATGGCCCGATCCGCAATCGACCGGCGAGGTCGTATTGAACGCACCCTTTGCCGAGGCGAACGATCTGTGGCCGGGCGACCGGTTCACCGCAACGCTCAACGGCGTCAAACGCGATTTGACCGTCGTTGGCTGGGCGCTGTCGCCGGAATTCATCTATACGATCGGGCCGGGCAGCCTGATTCCCGACGACGAGGATTACGGGATCGTCTGGATGCCCGAACGCGCGCTGGCCGCGCTATTGGACCGGACGGGCGCGTTCGACAATCTGGCCGTCAAGCTGCGCCCCAGCGCCCGGCCAAAGCCGATCATCGACATGCTGGACCAGCTGCTGGAGCCTTATGGAAGCTGGGGTGCGATCGGACGTGACGAGCAGACGTCGAACGCCTTCATCGATGCCGAGATCACACAGCTTCGCGCACTGGCTTACATCCTGCCGCCCGTCTTTTTGGGGATCACAATATTTCTGGTGAACATGGTGATCGGACGGATCGTCGCGCTCGAACGGGCCGAGATCGGTCTGCTGAAGGCGCTCGGCTACTCCGATATCGCAATCCTCTTTCATTATCTTCTGCTGGCCGGGCTCGTGGCGGTCTGCGGCGTCGCGCTGGGTTACGCGGTCGGCAGCTGGCTGAGCTACGGGCTGGCGCGGCTCTACGCGGACTTCCTGAAATTTCCCTATCTGATCTACACGGTGTCCTGGAACGCCTATGTCGTTTCCGGCCTGCTGGGGCTGTTCGCAGCCAGCGCCGGGGCGGCGCGGGCGGCATGGAGCGCGGCACGGCTCGCGCCCGCCACGGCGATGTCGCCAACGGCGCCGCCCCGGTTCAGGCGCAACTGGATCGACGTCGCTCTTCGTCGGATGCATGTCAGCCAGCCGACGATGATGATCCTTCGAAGTCTGATCCGATGGCCCGTGCGTGCAGCGATGAGCGTGCTCGGCCTGTCGCTGGCCGTCGCCATTCTGGTATCGTCCAACTTCTTTCCCGATTCCCTCGATCTGATCATCGATACCGGCTTTCACCAGTCGAACCGGCAGCATGTCGTGCTGTTCTTCAACGACACCATGGACGAAAGCGCCCTCGAGGACGCCGCGCGCCTGCCCGGCGTCCTGCAGGTCGAGGGCCAGCAATATCTGCCCGTGATTCTGCGCCACGAGCACCGGCAGAAACGTGCGGTCATCGAGGCCCGGCGGCCGGGCAACGATCTGAGCCGTATCGTCTCCGCCGAAGGCGAGATCGTCGATGCGCCGCCGGGTGGAATCATGCTGTCCGAGCGGCTGGCGGCGCAGCTCGGTCTCGCGGTCGGCGACATGGTCGAGGTCGAATTTCTGGGCAACCGGAAGGGCGCCTACGATCTGCCGGTCACGCGGCTTGTCACGCAATATTTCGGCCTGGGCGCCTATATGGACCAAGAGACCGCCGATCGCCTCTTCCAGCAGGCGCCGCAGGTCTCGGTCATCAATGTGACGGTCGATCCCGCCCGCAACGCGGCGTTCCAGGCCGCGCTCAAGGAACTGCCGCGGCTCGGCGGCCGGGCGATGATGGTCGAGAACCGCAGGGGTTTCGAGGAAACGATCAGCGAGAATATCCTTGTTTCCACAATGGTCTACGCTTTGCTCGGTATATTGATCACGGTCGGCGTCGCTTACAATGGCGCGCGCATCCAACTTTCCGAACGCGCTCGGGAGCTGGCCAGCCTGCGGATTCTCGGCTTCACCCGTGGCGAGGTCGCCTACATCCTGATGGGCGAAATCATGCTGCTCGCCCTGATCGCGCAGCCGCTCGGCTGGTGGATCGGCTGGGCGGTCGCCAAGCTGATGACCGATAGCTTCACGAGCGATCTCTACGCGATCCCAATGGTTCTGAAGGTTTCCACCTTCTCCTCCGCCAGCCTTATCGTCCTCGGAGCAGCGATGGCCTCCGTCCTTGTCGTCCGCCGGCGACTCGATCGCATTGACCTCGTTTCCGTCATGAAAACCAGAGAGTGAACCCATGGCCCATGCGCGCAGAAATATCGTTCTTGGCCTGATCGGCGCCGGTGTGGTCGGCGGGCTTCTGTTCCTGACGTTCCGGCCAGAGCCGATCCCGGTCGATCTGCACACGGTCGAAACAGGAAAGTTCGAGATTACCGTGGATGTCGACGGCACCACCCGCGTGGCTGAAATCTTCGAAGTCTCCACACCGATCTCGGGCATGGCGATGCGTTCGCCCGTGCGGGTGGGCGACCCGGTCGTGGCGGGGGAGACTGTGGTCTCGCGGGTCGAGCCTTCGGCGCCCGGACTGCTCGATGCGCGCACGCGGTTACAGGCCGAGGCGGCGGTTCGCGAGGCCGAAGCGACCCTCTCCGTGGCTCAGACCGGCTTGGCCGAGGCCCTGGAAGTTCATTCCTACGCCCGACTGAAATTCGAGCGGACGAACACTTTGGCGAAGCGTGGTGTGGTATCGGCATCGCGGCTGGAAGACATCCAGCAGCAGCTGGCTGTGACCGAGGCGGCGCTGGAGGCGGAGAGGGCGCGTATCGACCAGGCGAAAAGTGGGTTGCAACGCGCCAGGGCGGCACTGGTCGAGGCAGAACCGGGCAATGGCGCCGAAGTCTGCTGCGTTCCGATTGTCGCGCCTGCCGATGGCGTCGTGCTCGAGATCGACCATGTCAGCGCGCGGCCCGTCACGGCGGGCCAGCGCCTGCTGACGATCGGCGATGCGGCGCAGATCGAACTGGTCGCCGATCTTCTTTCGTCGGACGCCGTGCGCCTGCCGGATAACGCCCGCGCGCGCGTGGAACGATGGGGCGGAGAGCCGCTGGAGGCGCGCCTGTCCCGTATCGAGCCCGCTGGCCGGACCAAGGTCTCGGCGCTCGGTATCGAAGAGCAGCGCGTCGATGCGGTGTTCGATCTTCTGGCGCCGCCCGAAACACGTGAACAGTTGGGTCACGGCTTCGCCGCCTATCTGCGCGTCGTGATCCACGAAGAGGAAAACGCGGTTCTCGTGCCGCTCAGCGCCACCTTTCGGGTTGACGATGACTGGGCGGTCTTCAAGGCCGACGGCGACCGGGTGTCGCGTGTGCCGATCGAGCTAGGCCGCCGGAATGCGCGCTTCGCTGTCGCCATATCGGGGCTTTCACCCGGGGATCGTGTGGTCGAGCATCCTCGTGAAGATCTGACCGACGGCGCGCTGATCGTGCCTAGAACGGCTCTCTAGACGCCCGGTCAACCACGGCGAGACTGATTTTACATGACGAAACCGGCGCGGCCGATTGCCAATCAGACTTGGAAGGAACGGAACCTTTGAAAACGCGCGTGACGGCATTGGATCGACAGTCCTCCGATGGCTTGACCTCCGACCAGATTGAGAAGATGCGCGGCCAATATGGCTGGAATGAACTGCCGCGCCCGCCATTACCGGGGCCTCTAGGGGTTTTCCTGAGGCAGTTTCGGGGCACGCTCGTTCTAATTCTCGTCATTGCTGCGGCCATCGCCTTCTTCCTCGGTGAACGGGTCGATGCCCTGGCGATCGGTCTCGTCCTCATCCTCAATGCGGTGATCGGTTTTGTTCAGGAATGGCGCGCCGAAACCGCGCTCGATGCCTTGCGGTCCATGCTGTCGCCGACGGCCATCGTGGTCAGGGACGGTCGCGAGCAGGAGATTGCCGCCCGTGAGCTACTGCCAGGCGATCTGGTGATACTTGCGACAGGCGCCGCCGTCCCCGCCGATATCTGGATCACTGCGGCAACGAATGTCAGCGTCGACGAAAGCGCCCTGACGGGCGAATCGCTACCGGTCGAAAAGTCGGAAAATGCCGAAGGCGACGACAGCAGGATATTCGCCGGAACAGCGCTTGTGAAAGGTCGGGCGCAAGGCCTCGTGACCGCTACCGGCCAGGCCACGCAATTCGGCAACATCGCCCGATTGACCGGACAGCTCAGCGAAAAACGAACCAATCTTCAGCGCCGTCTCGGTCGTCTGGCCCAGAAGATCGGGATCGGTGCGATCGCCATTGCAGGCGTGGTCGTCGCGATCGGTATGGCCGTCGGTCGTCCGCTTTTCGAAATGTTCATGACGGGCCTATCGCTTGCGGTCGCCATGGTGCCCGAGGGTCTTCCCGCCGTCGTGACGATCACTCTGGCGCTGGGCGCCTCGGCGATGGCGCGCAAGAAGGCGTTGGCACGCCGGCTGCAGGCCGTCGAGACGCTGGGCGCGGCCTCGGTCATCTGTACGGACAAGACCGGAACGCTGACGGAAAACCAGATGACGGCGACCGAGGTCTGGACGGCAGAGCGGACCTATGTCGTGACAGGCGAGGGGTACGATCCCACCGGACGTATCGAAACCGACCGACAGCCGGTGCGCGCCGGGGACGACCCGGTCCTTGCCGCGCTTCTAAAGACCGGACTCGTCTGCAACCATGCCGTCCTGCAGAAGGACGGCCCGGCCTGGCAGATGATCGGCGAGCCGACGGAAGGCGCGCTCGTGACGCTGGCGTTCAAGGGATGGTCGCCTCCCATCCATCAGGCTGAACGCCTAGCCGAAAATCCGTTCAGCAGCGAACGCAAACGGATGAGCGTTCTGGCTCAGGATGGCGAGGCGGTTCGTCTCTTCGTTAAGGGCGCGCCGGAAACCATTCTGGAGCGCTGCACCGACGTGATGACCGGTGCGGGCCCGCAGCCGCTGGATGGCACGACGCGCGATGCGGCTCTGCAATCCTACGCCCGCATGGCGGGGCGGGGACTGCGGGTGCTGGCCCTTGCCGTGCGAAATGCCGCGCCGGGCGATATGGCCGAAGAGCGGCTCTCTTTTCTCGGCCTCGTCGGCATGATCGACCCGCCACGGGTCGAAGTGAAGGCCGCGCTCGATCTGGCGCGGGCGTCGGGAATACGGGTCGTGATGATTACCGGCGACGGGGCGGTCACCGCGTCGGCCATCGCCTGCCAGATCGGGCTGGGCACACCCGACGTGATCGAGGGCGCGGAGATCGACGGTCTGGACGATGAAGAGCTGGCCGCGCGCCTGACAGGCGACGTCCTCTTTGCGCGGACCCGCCCGGAGCACAAGCTGCGTATCGTCAAGGCGCTGCAGACGAATGGCAAAATCGTTGCCATGACGGGAGATGGCGTCAACGACGCCCCGGCCCTCAAGCAGGCGGATATCGGCATCGCAATGGGCATTCGCGGAACCGAGGTGTCGAAAAGCGCCGCGGATCTGATCCTTCTCGACGACAATTTCTCAACGATCGTCAAGGCGATCGGCGAGGGGCGCCGGCAATTCGAAAACGTTCGCAAATTCGTTCGTTATCTGCTGTCGTCGAATGCTGGTGAGGTCATCGCCATCGTCGTCAATCTCCTTATCGGCGGACCGCTGATCTTTCTGGCCACGCAGATCCTCTGGATGAACCTGGTGACCGACGGGGTAACGGCCGTCGCGCTGGGGCTGGAGAAGGAGGAGCCGGACCTGATGGATCGGCCGCCTCGCGCCGCCGATGAGCCGATCCTCGGCATGAACGGTCTCGCACTCATCGTCCTCTTCGGCTCATATACCGCAGCGGCGTCGCTCTGGATTTTCTACAGCCTGCTGCCTTTCGGCGCCGATCTGGCGCGCACCGCGGCATTCACGGCCATGCTGGTTTTCGAAAAGGTCAGCGTTTTCGCGTTCCGCTCGCTCCGGCGTCCGGTGACAAGCATTGGCTGGCTTTCCAACCGTGTCCTTATCATCGCTTTCTCCGTCAGCCTTTGCCTGCAGGTGGCGGCTGTCTATTGGGCGCCTTTGCAGGCGCTTCTGAAGACCGTTCCGTTATCGCTCGAACACTGGACGACCATCGGCCTGCTGGCGCTACCGCTCATCGTCGTGCCCGAACTCGTCAAGGCCGTCGCAATCCGCCGCAAGTCGCAGAGGCCCCATTCATGAAACGCAAATCGCTCGTACCGCTTCACGATCACTCGCATGAAGGAATTGCGAGAAGGATTGCCGATGCAAAAACGCCGAGCCATCTGAAGGATTTCATCTATGGCGGCATCGACGGCGCCGTTACGACGCTTGCCATCGTCGCGGGAGTTCAGGGCGCCGGTTTCTCGCCAAAGGTCATCATCGCACTTGGCGCGGCCAATATCGTCGCCGACGGCTTCTCCATGGCGGCCGGCAATTACGCGGGCACGCGGGCGGAATCGGAGGAAGTGGCGCGGCTGCGCGCCGTCGAGGCGGACCATATTGCCAGGGCACCTGAGGGCGAGCGCGAGGAATTGCGGCAGATCCTCGCCGCAAAGGGGCTGTCCGGCGAGCCGCTCGAACAGGCGGTCGACGCCATTTCGAGCCGCGAAACGGCGTGGATCGACATGATGCTCGTCGACGAATATGGCGTCTCGCCTGTGGCGCCGGCGCCGATACGCGCCGCGCTTGCGACATTCGGCGCTTTCCTGGTTGCAGGGCTGGTCCCGCTTCTCCCCTTCGTCTTCGGGCTGGCAAATGCCTTTACCGTGTCGTGGGTGATGACTTTCATCGTCTTCGTCGCGATCGGCGCCATCCGCGGACTGTGGTCGCTCCGCTCCTCATGGTGGACCGCCGCCGAAACCCTTCTGATCGGCGGGACGGCCGCGGCGATTGCCTTTGCGGTCGGAACGCTTTTCCATCCCTAGGCGAAAGCGCTGTTTTCCCAGGCTGGCGGACCGAGCAGCGACCGGGCCGTGTGAACGAGGATCGTCGGGCCGATCATACCGGTCGCCTTGCCAAAGCGGGCCACTGCTGTCGAACCGGGTGATTTCATGTGCGCCGGTTCGTGGAAGGGGTGGGTCCGTCGATTCCGGCCATTACCGTCTTCCTTCCGAGTCCTTCGCTTTCATCACCCGGCGGACCATCTTGCCGAAGGCCTTGTCTCTCGACCTGCGCTCGGCAAGGCTTGCGGTATTGAACGCCTCTTCCGCCCTGAGCTTGCGCCAGCGTTCCAACCGTACCGGATCGATCGCTCCATCTTCGATGGCCTCCCGCACCGCGCAACCGGGCTCCGACAGATGTTGGCAGTCGTTGAAACGGCACCGGGCCGCCAGGTCGTGAAGGTCGGCGAATACGCTGTCGATACCGCTTGCGGCCTCGGTCAGCTGCAATTCGCGCGTGCCTGGGGTGTCGAGTACGACGCAGCCACCGGGCACCATGTGCAATTGCCGCCGTGTGGTCGTATGGCGGCCCTTGGCGTCATCTTCGCGAATGGGTTGCGTGGCAATGGCTTGCGTGTCGGCCAAGGCGTTGGTGAGCGTCGACTTACCGACACCCGACGAGCCCAGAAACGCAACGGTCTGACCCGGACGGCACCATTCGGCCAGCTTTACTCTTGGCTCATCGCCGCGAGCATCGAGGGTCACGACCGGAACCAATTCCGAGATGGTCTGCGCCATTGCCGCATAATCGGCGGTATCGCCGACCAGATCGGCCTTGGTCAGGACGACGACAGGCGTGACGTCGGCCTCGAATGCAATGGCGACGTAACGTTCGAGGCGGGCGATGTTGAAGTCCTGATTGCAGGACGAAACGATGAAGATCGTGTCGATATTGGCGGCGATCAACTGAACCTGCCGATCCGTTCCCGGCGCACGTCGCTTGATTACGCTGGTGCGCTCAAGAACGCGGCTCGATTTATGGCGCTCGCGGTCGAGCAGCACCCAGTCGCCGGTCGTCGTATCGGGAAGCGGGGGAATGGTTTCATCGACTTCGTTGCCGAGAACGTGAAGCGCGCCGCGATGCACTTCGACGACGCGAACCGGTGGTGTGCGGATAAATTCATCGGCGCTGATCTGACTGGCGAAGAAGGGTTTCCAGCCAAGTGCTTCAATGGTCGAGGGTGGCCGTGGCGTACTGGCCGTGCGGCTCTGTAGGGGAAACAATGCGGAATAGTCCCGTGGCATGATGGGTCGCTTTCACGTCTGCACCGCGAACCAGGCGCGGTCGTAAAGTGTCGGTATGAGCTGAGGTCGCAAATCAACGCGGGCGCCGAAACATGCTCGGCCGCCTTGATCGTCGTCGAATCTGCATCGGGAGGGCCGTTGCGCCTCCCCACTTTACCGGGACATAAAAGCTCCATTCCAGGAACCTCTAATCTATGAAATATGGGGCACAGCGACAAGCGTTTTCTTCTGCCGGCGTAGCGCCAAAACGCTGCGGATCGACAGACGGAGCGGCCCATTGGCTCGCAGGCCGGGACGATGTCAGGCCGAAAGAGTCGAGCATCGATCTAACAAAATATGCCAAACCGCAGACGCGCCCTCTAGACGATCGGTCTACACCACCTATATGGCAGTCATGGATCAGCAGACCGATACACGCAGCCACATTCTCCAGGTCGGGCGACGTCTGACGGCGCAACGCGGCTATACCGGTGTGGGACTGAGCGAACTCCTGACCGAGGCCGGCGTTCCGAAAGGTTCGTTCTACCATTACTTCTCGTCGAAGGAAGCCTATGGCTGCGCGCTTCTGAAGGCCTTCGTCGACGATTATCAGACCCGACTGGCCGCATCCTTGGATCATCCGGGCATGAATGGGCGGGAGCGGTTTCTGGCCTATTTCGCGGACTGGCATCGCAATCAGGTCAGCTCGAACCTTCAGGATCGTTGTCTGGTCGTGAAACTGGCGGCTGAAGTTGCGGACCTTTCCGATACGATGAGCGACATCCTGAAAAGTGGCGTATCGCGGATCGTCGATCGCCTGGCCTTGACCCTGCGACAAGGGAACGAAGACGGAAGCGTTGCGTTCATTGCACATCCCGACGCCTTGGCCTGGTCGATCTACAATCAATGGCTGGGCGCCAGCCTCGTGGCCAGCCTGTCGCGTAGCGATGCTCCCCTTGTCGCTGCAATGAAGGACACGCGCGAGAGAATCCCTGCGGGATAAAAAATTTTGCAAGGTTGTAGACGACCGGTCTAATTTTAGGAAGGAATATGCCATGAAGATCTTTTATCGAACCGCCGCGACCGCCAGAGGTGGCCGATCCGGCGAGTCCCGGCTCGATGATGGAAGCTTTGCCGTCAATATGGTTCGCCCAGATAGCGGCGAGACGGGTGTGAACCCCGAACAGCTGTTCGCGCTGGGTTATGCCGCCTGCTTCGACAGTGCCATGGAGCTTGTCGCCAAAAAGCTCGGTCTCTCCGCGAAAGACGCTTCCAGCACCGTCGAGGTCGGGATCGGCCAGCGTCAGGACGGCGGCTATGCGCTCGATCTCGACATCACCGCGCATCTGCCCGGAATGGCCGATGACGACGCCCGCAAACTCGTAGAGGCGACCCATGAGGTCTGCCCGTACTCCCATGCGACCCGAGGCAATATCGAGGTTCGCCTCCACATCGACACGAAAGACGTTTGAACATGAAGAATTTCACCTATCACAACCCGACGCGTATCCTCTTCGGCAAAGGACGCATTGCCGATCTGGACGATCATGTACCGGACAATGCTCGCGTGCTGATCCTCTACGGCGGCGGCAGTGCCGAGCGGACCGGCGTTCTCGACCAGGTTCGCACGGCGCTGGGCGAACGCACGATCACGGAGTTTGGAGGTATCGAGCCGAACCCGCGTTACGCCACGGCGATGAAAGCGGTCGATACCGCCCGGCAGAACGACGTCGATTTCCTGCTTGCCGTTGGTGGCGGGTCGGTGATCGACGCCACGAAATTCATTGCCGCCGCGATGTATCATGACGGCGATGCCTGGGAGATTCTGACCTCCCATGGTTCGGTTGTCGGCAAGGCCGCTCCCTTTGGCACTGTCCTGACGATCCCGGCGACAGGTTCGGAGATGAACCCGGGCTCGGTCATTACCAATGAGGAGAAGGGGGCGAAGCTCGCCTTCATGAACGCGCATTGCTATCCGCAATTCTCTGTTCTCGATCCCGAAGTGACCTTCACTCTCCCGGAGCGTCAGATCGCCAACGGCGTTGCGGACGCCTTCGTGCATATCATCGAGCAGTATCTGACCTACCCGGTCGACGCCCGTGTGCAGGACGGTTTTGCGGAGACCCTTCTGCGCACCCTTATCGATCTCGGCCCGAGAGCGCTCAGGGATCCGAAGAACTACGAGGTTCGCGCCAATCTGATGTGGACCGCGACCTTGGCGCTTAACGGCCTGATCGGTGCCGGTGTGCCGCAGGACTGGTCGAGCCACATGATTGGCCATGAGATCACCGCCCTCAACGACACCGACCATGCGCGCACGCTCGCGGTCGTACTCCCCGCGCTGATGGACGACCAGCGCGACCGGAAGACGGGCAAGCTGCTGCAATATGCCGCCAATGTCTGGAACATCAACGAGGGCGAAGACGCCACGCGAATTGATGCGGCCATCGCCGCGACGCGCGATTTCTTCGAAACCATGGGCATAGAGACCCGACTGGCCGATTACGGCGTCGGCGAAGCTGGCATCGATCATATCGTTTCCGCGCTCAAGGACCATGGCATGACCGAGATGGGCGAGCATGGCGCCATCACCCCGGAAGACGCCCGCCGTATTTTGAACGCGGCTGCGTAAGGAGCATAGACATGACACAGACAAACGATACGAACCGTCAGCTCGTGCTGGCGGAGCGGCCGAAGGGCGAGCCGACCGAAGATACGCTGCGGCTTGAAACCTCCGCCGTGCCTGAACCTGGCGAAGGGCAGATGCTCCTTCGCACACTCTATCTCTCGCTCGATCCCTACATGCGTGGACGCATGTCCGACGCGCCGTCCTATGCAGCCCCGGTGGAGATCGGCGGCGTCATGGTCGGCGGCACCGTCGCCGAAGTCGTCACCTCGAATGTCGAAGGTTTTGAGGGCGGGGATCTGGTTCTGTCCTTCAACGGGTGGCAGGATTACGCGCTTTCCGACGGGCAGGGACTGCAAAAGCTCGGCGGCATCGATCACCCCTCGTGGGCCTTGGGCATTCTCGGCATGCCGGGTTTCACAGCCTGGGCAGGATTGATGGAGATCGGCCAGCCGAAGAAAGGCGAGACCATCGCCGTGGCTGCGGCGACGGGTCCCGTCGGCGCCACCGTCGGTCAGATCGGTAAGATTCTCGGTTGCCGTGTTGTGGGCATTGCCGGCGGCGCCGAAAAATGCGCCTACGCGGTCGATGAGCTGGGCTTCGATGCCTGCATCGATCACAAGGCCGATGATTTTGCCGACCGATTGAAGGACGCCTGCCCGGACGGTGTCGACGTTTACTTCGAAAATGTCGGCGGCAGGGTATTCGACGCCATTCTGCCGCTTCTGAATGCCAATGCGCGCGTTCCGCTATGCGGGCTGGTGTCGCAGTACAACGCCACCGCGCTGCCGGAAGGGCCGGACCGTATGGGATGGCTGATGGGCCAGATCCTGCGCAAGAAGATCACCATGCGCGGCTTCATCATCTTCGACGATTTCGGCCATCTCTACCCGGATTTCGCCAAGCAGATGCAGCAATGGGTCGAAAGCGGTCAGGTCAAATATCGCGAAGAGGTGATCGACGGACTGGAGAGCGCGCCTGAAGCGTTCATTGGTCTCTTGAAAGGCGAGAACTTCGGCAAGCGGGTTATCCGCATTTCTGACAAGTAAAGTGACAAGTAAAGGAAGATATTATGAAAATTCTGATGGTTCTGACTTCGCATGACGAACTCGGCGATACCGGCAAGAAGACCGGCTTCTGGCTCGAAGAATTCGCCGCGCCCTATTATGTCTTCAAGGATGCCGGCGCGGATATCACGCTTGCATCTCCCAAAGGCGGTCAGCCGCCCATCGATCCGACCAGCGATGAGCCGGACAACCAGACCGAGGCAACCGAGCGGTTCAAGGGCGATGAAGAGGCAAAGCAGCATCTGGCGACGACGGAGCGTCTGGCCGATGTCGACGCCACCAGCTTCGATGCGATCTTCTACCCCGGCGGACACGGACCGCTTTGGGATCTCGCGGAAGACGCCGACAGCCGCCGCCTGATCGAGGCGTTCGCATCCAGCGATCGTCCGGTGGGGGCCGTGTGCCACGCACCGGCGGTGTTCCGTCATGTCACAGCTGCGTCGGGTGCTCCCCTCGTGAAAGGCCGCAAGGTCACTGGTTTCACCAATAGCGAGGAAGAAGCCGCAGGTCTGACCGATGTGGTGCCCTTCCTGGTCGAAGACATGCTGAAGGAGAAAGGCGGCGACTATGCCCGCGGCGACGACTGGGCCAGCTTCGTGCTGCGCGATGGCAAGCTCGTAACGGGCCAGAACCCTGCTTCGTCCGCTGAAGCGGCGCGCGAAATACTGGCTTTGCTCAGCTAAGTGCAGGGGCGCGGCCAAGCGCTGCGCCCCATTTTTTTCCTCGCATTTCAAAAGGGGATTTTTCAATGACATCGATTACCACGGTCAATCCTGCCACCGACGAAAAGCTGGAAACCTACGAGTTGATGGGCGAGGATGAGGCCTTCGCTAGGATCGAAGCCTCTCACATGGCGTTTCGCGACTGGCGGCTCAAATCTCATGACGAGCGTGCGCCCTATCTGCAAGCCATTGCAAAGGGGCTGCGCGACAACGCCGAAGCGCTGTCCGCGCTGATGACGCACGAAACGGGCAAGCTGCTGCGCGATGGCAGAATGGAGGTCGAGCTTTGCGCCCAGATCTTCGAATACAGCGCCAATCAGGGGCCGAAGGTCCTCGCGGACGAGGAACGCACCTATGAGGGCGGCAAGAAGCGCGGCATTGTTACCCATGCGCCCATCGGCGTGATCTACTCCATCCAGCCCTGGAATTTCCCGATCTATCAGCCGGTCCGGGTTCTGGCGGCCAATCTCATGGCTGGCAACGGCGTTATCCTTAAACATGCCAGCATTTGCACCGGCAGCGGTCTCAAACTGCTGGAAATTTGCCGTGAAGCCGGTTTGCCCGAAGGCCTGTTCGACGTGCTTGTGATCGACCACGACACTTCCGACAGAATCATCGAACACGATCTGATCCGCGGCGTGACCATGACGGGTAGCGACGCTGCGGGTCGTCACATCGGCCAGTTGGCCAGCAAGAACCTCAAAAAGACCGTTCTCGAACTGGGCTCCAACGACGCCTTTCTCGTTCTCGAAGATGCCGACATCGAACTGGCTGTGAAGACCTGTGTCATGGGGCGGCTGTTCAACAATGGCGAAACCTGCGTTTCGGCCAAGCGTTTCGTCGTGACCGAAGCGGTTTACGACGCTTTCGTCGAAGGCTTCGTCGCCCAGATGAAGGCGGTCAGGATCGGCGACCCGACGGCGGACGAGACCCAGCTCGGCCCCGTATCGAGTAAGGATCAGTTCGACACGCTGGTCGAGCAGGTCCAAGAAAGTCTCGATGGCGGCGCCGACCTGCTCTGCGGCGGCGATCCGCAGGACGGGCCCGGCCAGTACTATCCGGCTACGGTGCTGGCCAACTGTCAGCCCGGCACGCCCGCCTATGATGACGAACTCTTCGGTCCGGTAGCCTCGATCATAAAGGCCCGCGACGACGAAGACGCCATGCGCATAGCCAATGACAGCCGTTATGGCCTTGGTGGCGGTATCTTCACTCGCGACGAAGACAAGGCCATCCGGCTGGCCCGCGACCATTTCGATACGGGCATGGTGCGGATCAACAATTTTGGCGCGGCAGACCCCAATATGCCGTTCGGCGGCGTGAAGAATTCCGGTTACGGCCGCGAGCATGGCGGTTTCGGCATGAAGGAATTCACCAATGCCAAGGCGATCTTTCTGCCCTGATCAAAGGTGCTGAGAGACGCCAGAACGAACCGTAGAAAAGGAAATTCGATGAACATTCTAGTTGCAGGAGCGACCGGCAATACCGGAAAACGATTGATCGGAGAACTGATCGCAAATGGCCACAGTCCCATCGCACTTGTCCGCGACGGTTCCGACACCAACGGCCTGCCGGAGGACGTCACCCTTCGCAGAGGCGATCTCACGGATCTGCAGGACGGGGTCTGCAAAGGCTGCGACACGGTCGTCTTTGCCGCTGGATCGGGCGGCGACACCGGTCCGGAAATGACGGACAAGGTCGATCGCGATGGCGCCAAGCGTCTGATCGATCTGGCGGCGAAGGAAGGGGTGAAGCGTTTCGTAATGCTGAGTTCGGTAGGGGCCGACGACCCTGATCCGCAATCCGAACTGGCCCATTACCTCAATGCCAAGCATGAGGCCGACGAACATCTGAAGGCGTCCGGGCTGCCTTATGCGATTCTCCGCCCGGTGCGACTGACCGATGAAGACGGCACGCGCGACATTCTTCTTGGCGACGAGGTGGACCCGAAAGCCGAGGCTGCTCGCGGCGATGTCGCCGCGACGCTGGCGCGGGCCGTCGATGACGATGGCTGGCTGGGAAAGGCACTGCTTATGCAGTCCGCTTGATGTTGTCGTAAAAGCACCGCTGCCCACGGTAAGAGCAACGATCCGGCCTTTTGGCCGATACGTTCTAAGGCGTGGGCGGTGGTGCAATTGCACCCGAGCTTAGATCAAGGCGGTCGAAAGCACCTCGAAATAGCTCAGCAGCACGAGAACGATCGCGACCGCCAGAAGGAACGGCCAGATCGCCCGAAGAATGGCGGTCGGAGACGTCCCGCTCATGGACGAGGCGATATAGAGGCCGATGCCGACGGGCGGGGTCAGGAGGCCCAGAACCAGGTTGAGGCAGATTACGACGCCGAACTGGTAGGGGCTGATATCGTAGGAACCCGTCGCGATCGGCAGCAGGATCGGCGTGATGAGGATGACTGCCGCGATCCCGTCGATCACCATACCCACCAGCAGCAAAGCCAGGTTCACGATCAGAAGGAACATGAACGGATCGGCGGTGATCGAGGTGATGAGCGCTGCCAGCTTCTGCGGCACCTCTTCGTAGATGATCACCCAGCCAAAGACGTTCGCCGCCGCGATCATGAAGATGACCATCGAGGCGTTTGCGGCCGTTCGACGGAAAATCGCCCCCAGATGACTGGGTTTCAGATCGCGATAGGCGAGCCAGCCGACGATGAAGGCGATGAGCGAAGCGATCGCCGCCGATTCGGTGGGCGTGGCGATGCCAAGCAGAATGCCGCCGATAATGGCGAGCGGAATAAGAAGCGCGGGCAGCGCTTCCAGCACGGCGCGGCCTGCTTGTCTGTAGGGCATCCATTCGCCCTTGGGAAACTCCCGGCTCCAGCCGATCAGCGTGATGACGAGAGCGAAAGCGATCACGAGCAGAAGGCCGGGAATGATGCCGGCAATGAACATCTCGCCAATCGGCACCTGCGCCAGAACGCCGTAGATGACGAACATCATCGAGGGCGGAATGACCGGCGCAAGCAGTCCGCCGGCGGCAGTTGTGGCCGCCGCGAACCCCTTGTCGTAACCTTCCTTCTCCATGGCCGGCACCATAGCGCGGGCCATGACGGCGATCTGCGCGGTCGCCGAGCCGATTATGGCGGCCATGAAGGTGTTGGCCAGAAGGTTGATATAGGCGAGGCCGCCCCGGAAGCCGCCGACGAAAGCCTGCGCCATACGGATCAGGCGGCGCGTCATGCCGCCTTCATTCATCAGTTCGCCCGTGAGCATGAAGAGCGGGATGGCCAGGAGACCGTAGTTCTCCACGCCGCCGAAGATCTTCTGCGCGAAGCTGTCGAACAGAATCGTATTGCCGCTTTCCCAGATGTACCAGATCGCGGTGATCGCCAGAACGATCGCGACGGGAACCGAGGCGAACAGCGCGACGAAAAAGACGATCGGGCTCATGCGCCGGGCTCGCTTAGCGGCGGACGCAGCAAATGCACGGCGGAGTGCAGTGTCGCGCCCAGCGCGAACAGCCACATTACCAGCCAGAAGAGATATTTCGGTACGCCGAGGGTCGAGGTCGGTTCCGCGTAGATGAAGTTGAAGGTCGTGCCTTGGAAAGCGATCGTGTCAAGCCCGGCCCTGAACAGTTCGAGCGGCATGAACCAGCGCCAGCAGAACCAGACCATCATGAGGGCGAAGGCGAAAACCATCGCATCCACCGTCTTCAGAATAACGGCCCGCGCTCGCGGCGGTACCGCATCCGGCAAAAGCGTTATGGCGACGGCCGTGCGGTAATGAAGGGAAGCGGATGCACCAAGAAAGGTCATCCAGGCCATGGCGTAGATGGCCAGTTCGTCAACCCAGAACAGAGCGTTGCCGGCGGTTCGCGTCACGACATTGAGGAGGATCAATACCGTGACGCCGAGCGCCAGAAACGCGGCGCATCCAAGTTCAATCTTCGCCCAGGCTGCCGAGAGCCGATATAGCATGACCGATCCTTACAGAAACAAAGAAGGCTCGACCTGCGCATCGACAGGCCCCCGTCGCGAAGTTTACTCGGTATCCTTGGCGACGGAGCGCAAATCGGCCAGGGAGGAGGCTTTTTCGGACCAGATCGCGTTCCATTTCTCGATGGCGTCGCCGAAGAAGGATGCGTCGACCTTGGTATAGGTCTTGCCGGTGCCTTCGATCTGTTTCAGCCAGTCCGCCTCCTTGGCGATGTAGCTGTCGATCGTGGTGTCGACATGCTTGGCCATCAGTTCCCGGATCATGGCGCGATCCTCTTCGGAAAGCTGGGACCAGACCTTGGCCGAGACCAGCCCCACCATCGGGAACATCATGTGATCCGATTGCAGGATCGTGTCGGCGTGTTCGTAATATTTCAACACCCAGATCAGTTCGGCATCCATGTCGATCGCATCGACCTGCCCATTGGCGAGCGCATCGTAGACGGCGGGGAGCGGCATCGGCGTCGGGGCCGCGCCGAGGGCGTTGTAGAAATCGAGAATAGGCGCGAAAGGGGTGATCCGCAGCTTCAGGCCGCTCAGATCGTCAGCGCTGTCCACGTCTCCACGGCTGACGATCTGCCGCAGACCCGCCATGCCGTAGCCGACACCGACCACGCCGACCTGGCCGGGCAGCGGTTCGAGCAACGATGCTGCGACGTCTGAACGCAGGATACGGCCGGCATGTTCGATGTCTTTGGCCATATAGGGCGCATAGAACGCACCGAGGTCGGGCACCCTGTTGGACACTTCGGCGACGGTCATGAACGCCATATCCAGCGCGCCGGTCTGAAGCTGCTGCAGCATTTCGGCTTCATTGCCCAGTTGTCGTGCGGGAAAGACCGATACGCTGTGCGCGCCATCGCTCTTTTCGGCCAGTTCGGCGCCGAAGGCCTCGGCCGCCTTGGTCCAGATGTGCGGCGGCGGCGTGATCAGGCCCAGACGGAAATCTTCGGCATGGGCCGAAAAAGCCGTCGTGGCCAGAATGGCAGTCGATACGAGAAGTTTTGCAAATCGTGTCATTATCGTCCCCGGTCGGTCCATTGCGTTACATGCGTTATGGTTTCAGACAGTTACCCAGCCTTCGGGCGGTTCTTTTCCAGGATGCACCGTTTTACAGTTCGGGCACGTTCTTTGATCTTCCGATGCATAGAACTGTTCGTAAACGGGAGGCAGGTCATCGACAATGGATTTCAACTGCATTTCTGCGCGATGGACGAGAGAGCTGCATTCGAAACAGTACCATTCGATGGCATCCAGTTCGCCGGGCTGACGCTTGGGTTCGACAACCAGACCGATGGAGCCTTTCTCGGGCCGCTGCGGCGAGTGGCGGACATGCGGTGGCAGAAGAAAGATTTCGCCTTCGCGGATCGGCACGTCGTAGAACTCTTCTCCGTCATAGATCTTCAGCACCATATTGCCTTCGAGCTGATAGAAGAATTCCTCGACCGGATCGTCGTGATAATCGGTTCTCTTGTTCGGCCCGCCAACCACCGTGACCATAAGGTCGGCATCTTCCCAGATCTGCTGGTTGCCGACCGGCGGCTTCAGAAGATGGCGGTGCTCATCGATCCAGGCCTGAAAGTTGAAAGCTTTGAGTTTTGTCATGGGTGTGTCTCCGTCGATGAAAACTTCCGGGATTTCGCCCATGACCGCAAAGCTCTATTGGCGAAGTCGGTATCGGAATTGGTTATATCGAAGCGTCCCGGGCCAAACGATCAGACCTTGAGGCCGCACCGGCCGAATTCCTCGCCGATTAGCGTCTTTTCGGCGTCGGTCAGTTCCAGCATGGGCGCGCGCACCCGCCCGCCGGCCTGGCCCAGGAGGCTCTGCCAGTATTTTCCGAAAGCCTGCGGCTTATCGGCAGGGCGCGCACGCTTGATGGCTTCGCGGACCGGTTCCAGACTGTCGCGGATTTTACGGGCCTCCTCGAACTGGCCGGCGAAGGCCAGCTGCGTATAGGCGTCCATCCGCTTGTCCTTGGCCGATTGCAGCAGATAGGGGGGCGATGAGCAGAGGTAGAGCTGCCATCCAAGCTCCTCGATATTGTCGAGCCATTCGTCTTCCGAAGAGGTCGACACCAAAATCCGATCGCCGACCATACGCGACAGTTCCACATACATCGGGCGAGGCACCGAATATTTGATCGCCACGATGTTGGGCAGCTCGGCAATGCGCGCGCATTCCTCCGGCTGCATGACGTAGCCGCTATCGGGATGGCTCCACATGGCGATGCCGATGTCGAGTTCGTCGCAAAATGCTTTGTAGTAGCGGTAGAGAACTTCGCCGCGATCCTGAACGAAGCTCAGCACCGGCGCGTGCAGCACGATATAGTCGGCGCCGCAATCCTGCGCATGCAGGGCCAGTTCCATGGCCGTGTTCATATTCTGGTCCGAGACGGAGACGATCACCCCGGCCTTTCCGGCGCATTCGTCCACCGCGATCTCGAAATTGCGTTTGCGTTCCTCCAGGCTCATGGAGAAGAACTCGCCCTGCTTGCCAGCGATGAACAGGCCCTGAATGTCCAGTTCGTCGATCCAGTGGCGGATGTTGGATCGCAGCGCCTGTTCGTCGAGAGCCAGATCGCCGTCGAACGGGTTGAGCGCGGCGGCCCAGATCCCCTTCATGTTCTCGCGCGCATACTCTTTCGCATCGAGAGCCTTGTATTTCATCTGTCAGTACCTTCCTGGCCAGCTATTCGTGAAAGCCGCCTAAAAGGGCGCGTCCGGCCGCCGCAGCCAATGCGAAAGACGAAAACTGGCTATCAAAAATTTCGATACCAAACTCCTTTCAATTCAGGCTACTTCATTGCGAAAAGAGAGATGTGACGATGAAACTGGGCCTGATCGGAAAAGGTGCGATCGCGCATTATGTGAGCACCGCTCTCGAAGAGCGTGGCCATGTGGTGGGCGCAGTTCTGCTGCGTGAAAGAAGTATCGAGCGGGGTCAGCCGCTCCAGGTCGCGGCCGTTCAGGATCTGCCGGACGATCTGGATGCGGTGATCGACTGCGCCGGTCATACCGCACTCGCCTATTACGGTCCCGACATTCTGGCCAGTGGGATCAGTCTCATTACCGTTTCGGTCGGGGCGCTGGCCGACATCAGGTTGCACGAAGAGCTGGAGGCGGCCGCGCGCCACGGCAAGGCACGGCTACATCTTGCCAGCGGCGCCATCGGCGCGCTTGATTGCCTTCAGGCTGCCCGTATCGGTCGGCTGGACCGCGTGACCTATACCGGACGCAAGCCGCCGGGCGGATGGAAGGGATCGCCGGCGGAGGCGTCGCTGGATCTGGACCGGCTTCAAAGCGGCGCATGGCCGCATTTCAAGGGCACGGCCCGCGAGGCGGCGCTGGCCTACCCGAAGAACGCCAATGTCGCGGCGGCCGTCGCGCTGGCCGGGGTCGGGTTCGACGCAACGGAAGTCCAATTGATCGCGGACGCCGACATTACGGAGAATATCCACCAGATCGAGGCGGAGGGGGAGTTCGGAAGTCTGCGTTTTGAGATCAAGGGCCGCTCTTTGCCGAACAATCCGCGCAGTTCGGCTCTCGCGGCGATGAGCGCCGTCAGCAAGCTGGAACAGACATTCCAGCCGATCGCCATATAGTAGCGCTTATGATCGCCAGGCATTCCCGTATTGTCGACCGCGCCCTGACCCGGCTTAAATTGCGCCAGCTGCGCCTGCTCGTTGCCGTGGGCGATCATGGCAATATACAGAGCGCGGCGCGCGAGCTCGGCATTTCCCAGCCTGCCGCCACCAAGATGATTCAGGATCTCGAACTCGATTTCGAGGTGAAGCTGTTCAGCCGCACGAACCGGGGCGTGATTCCGACCGTTTTCGGTCAGACCCTGATCCGTCATGGCAAGCTTATCTTCGCGCAGGTGTCGAACGCCGCGCAGGAGCTCGACGATCTCAATGAAGGCAATAGCGGTCGGGTGGTGGTCGGCACTCTGCTTGCCGCATCCACGAGCCTGCTGCCCGCGGCGATCGACAGTCTGCTGACCGAACGGCCGAAAGTCGCGATCAAGATCAATGAGGGCACCAATGAGGTACTGATGCCGGCCCTGCTTTCAGGCGAGATCGACATGGTGGTGGGGCGTTTGCCGTCGCATCGCCATCGCGACAAGATCACGCAGGAAATTCTGTTCGAAGATCGTGTTCTCGCCGTGGTCGGCAACCAGCACCCGTTGGCCGGGAAGGCGGCGCTGTCCTTCGATCAGATCAAGCCGTTCGGTTGGATCCTCCCGCCGCTCGAGACCACATTGCGGCGTCAGATCAACCAGTTCTTCGTCAATGAAGGGCAATACCAGCCTCAACTCGCCATCGAGTCGGTCTCCTATCTGCCGACCCGATCGCTCCTGCAGATGCGCGATCTGATTGGTCTCATGCCGGCGGAAGTGGTCTCGCAGGACATCGAAAACGGCAATCTGTCGCGGCTCGACTGGGCTGTGCCATTCGGGCGGGGACCCATCGGTATTTCCTATCGAACCGATGGCAGCCTTTCGCCGGCTGGACTCGCCTTCCGGCAGGCGCTCCATACTGCTGCCGCGCAACGCTAGCGTCGCGGGATCGCCGCCATGTCCCTGGTTTTGACAGTCGGGTGCGGAGAGCCGTGTCCGGCGATGGGCTGGTATTCGTCGAATCGATATCGGTATTCGGCTAATTCACTTGAAGTGATGGGCGCACTTGCCTGATTTGGAGACGCTGGATCAAGGAGGCGTCGGCGTAATGTACCCTGAACTGAAGCTCTACATCGCAGGCGAATGGCGCGGCTCGGCTACGGATATGCCGGTGGTCAATCCGGCGACCGAGGCTGTGATCGGCCGTTTGCCATGTGCGCAGACGAGCGATCTGGACGACGCGCTGACCGCCGCGCAGGCGGGCCTTCGGATATGGAGCCGGACGTCGCCGCGAGATCGCGCCGACATCATTCTACGCGCCGCCCGGCTGATGCGCGAACGCCAGGAGACTATCGCCCAGGCCATCACGCTCGAACAGGGAAAGCCGCTCGCACAGGCCCGGCTCGAAGTTATTCGCGGCGCAGAGTTCTTCGAATGGGACGCCGGCGAGGCGATGCGCACATATGGCCGGATCATTCCCGCCCCGAAGGGGCAGAAATTTGCCGTTCATCACCAGCCTATCGGCGTTGTCGCGGCTTTCGCGCCATGGAACTTTCCCATGAGCCAGCCCGCCCGGAAGATCGGCGGCGCCTTGGCGGCGGGCTGCTCCGTCATTCTGAAAGCGGCCGAAGAGACCCCCGCCGGGGCTATTCACATCGCCAAAGCCTTTGAGGATGCCGGTTTGCCACGCGGCGTTCTGAACCTCGTCTTCGGCGATCCGGCGGCGATATCCGCCCATCTCATTCCGCAGGACCCCGTCCGTCTCGTCGCCTTTACCGGTTCGACCGCCATCGGGCGGCATCTGACGACGATGGCCTCCGAAAATATGACATCGGTTCTGATGGAGCTTGGCGGACATGCGCCGGTCATCGTCTGCGAGGATGCCGGCGCGCAGGACGCAGGCCAGGCTGGCGCAGTTCGCAAGATGCGCAATGCCGGACAGGTCTGCACCTCGCCGACCCGCTTCTTCGTTCATGAAAGCCTGTTCGATACGTTCGCTTCGGCCTTCGTTTCCCGCGCGGCCGCGACGGTTGTCGGCAACGGTCTGGATGAAGGAGTCGAGATGGGTCCGCTGGCCAATAGCCGGCGGCTGCCCGCTCTGACCGAGCTTATCGAGGATGCGCGGCAGAAGGGCGCGACTATCGCCACCGGCGGCGCGCGGCATGGCAATGAGGGCTACTTCCTTCAGCCCACGGTCGTGCTGAACGCGCCGGACGATGCGCGGATCATGCAGGAAGAGCCGTTCGGCCCGTTGGCGGTCATCAATTCGGTTCGGTCTCTGGACGATGCGATCGAGAAGGCCAATTCGGTTCCTTACGGTCTTGCCGGCTACGCATTCACCAATCGCGCCGACTATATCGACCGTCTGGTGGACGAAGTCGAAGTCGGCAACCTGTCGATCAACACGCTGGAAGCATCCATGCCGGAAACACCGTTCGGTGGGGTGAAGTCAAGCGGTTACGGGCGCGAAGGCGGCTCCGAAGGACTGGACAATTATATGACCGTCAAGCACGTCTGGTACTGCGCGGCATAAGCTGAATCGGCTCGGATCATGCTGCGGGCGCGGCTTTCCCGCCGCTAAAGAGAGCCTGCCCTGGCCAAACAGTACGCCGCAGATCGCCACGGCGATGCCGACGTTCCAGAAAGCTGAGGCGGGCTTTTTGCGCCGCTGCCGAAATCGAATATTCTAGAAGAACAGCCACGATGATCCGCGCGATAGTCCCAAACAGCATGGTCCAGCTGGTTGTCTCCAAAAGAGATGCTGTCTTTGTATCTTTCCTGCCGTCATCGCGGGGGTAAAGCTCTTTCTTGTCCTCGAAGGATGGGCCGGGGCTTTAAACGTCTCCTCTGTCACGGTTACAGCTTGAATGCCTGTTTCGCCGCTTTAATTCGTCATCTATTCCATTGGTGTCGGGTGCGATAGAAGAGGCGGCTCGTGTCAAACCACTCATCGAATAGCCCTATCGGGGCGACGGGGCTGCCATCGTCCGGGCACGCCATCAGCCCGTATCTCCTCGAAGGCCGTTCGCACGGACAATTGACGGATGAGGAAAAGGCGATCCTCTCCGATCTGGTCTTCGAGAAGCGAGAGATCGAAGCCCGCTCGACTATCGTCCGGCGCAATGAGGAACTGGACATTTCGCTTCTGTGCATGAGCGGAATCGTCAGCCGCCAGCGCGATGACCGGAAAGGACGCCGACAGCTCCTGTCATTGCATTTCCCCGGCGACTTTCTCGACCTTCACGCTTATCCGCTGAAATATCTCGATCACGATGTCGGCGCGCTCAGCGATGTCACGCTGGCCGTTTTCAAACATGCCGACCTTCGCCAGCTTCAATACGACCATCCCGACCTTACGCGGAAGCTCTGGTTCGCCACCCTTCTGGACGCGGCCGTTCACCGCCAGTGGATCTGGCGGATCGGCACACTGCGCGCCGTGGCGCGCGTTGCGCATTTCTTCGCCGAATGCCACGCACGGTTAGTCGGCATTGGCATTGCCGATAAGTCGACATTCGATCTGGCTCTCAAACAGACCGATATCGCTGAAGTGGTCGGCATCACGGCGATCCATACCAATCGCGTTCTGCGCGAACTGCGCGAGCGCGAAGTCGCCTATTTCAAGGACGGCACGGTCGAGATCGCCGATCTGAAGGAGCTTTGGAAACTTGCCGAGTTCGAGCCGTCCTACCTCTATCTGGACGATCAGGCGCTGGCACGAATCTGGAGCGGCGAGGCGGTTTCGTAACGCCTTATTGCGCCGCGATGCCGTTTAGAACGGTTTCGTCGTCGTGCAATTGGCCGTCGCCCTGCCAAAGGCGGTCGATCAGCCGGTTGAGCCATTCAGCGCTGCGCTCGGCGGCATCGGCTGAAAACAGCTTCTTCTGCGCTTCGATGTCGGTCTGACGCGCCTTCTCCAGTGCCGCGAGCCACTGATCGGTGCTGCCAGGCCAGACCATGGCCGCCGCACCGGCTCCGAGGCGTTCGATCTGCTCGGCCTTGATCCGCTGCTCATCGAAATAGCGCCATTCTGGAATGCACAGAAAGGGCCGCCCGACCCGTGCGATCTCATGGACGGTGTTGTCGCCCGCCGATGCGATGACAATATCGGCGGCGGCAATGTAGTCGAGCGGCCGCTGTACCCAACCGCATTCCTGCAGATTGTGAAACTCGGTCTCATGGCCTTCGCGGCTGACCGGCCCGACCGTCAGCCAGAGCGCGTCCCGCCTGGCGCGGGCCGCCATGGTGAGTGGCGCCAACGGCGCGCCGGCTCCACCGCCGCCCGACAGGACGAGAACGATCTCCCGATCCTCCGCCAATCCTAAGGTCCGCCTCGCCTCCTTCTTCGCCGGTACGGCGTCGGTTGTGGTGCACAACCCACCCGAATAGAAGGTTCGCCGGTGGCATTCGCGGGGGTAGTCGGGCTGTTCCAATGCTTCCGCGTAAGGAGCGAACATCGCCACGCAGCAATCATAGGCGCCCAGATGACCCGCATCGTTCCGGTCGCCATGCATCCGCACCTTGACCGCCGGTATGCTCAGGATCCGGCAGAGCATGGCGATCTCCGCAGAGACGTCGATGAACATCAGCGCCGGATCCGCCTCCATCATCCATTTGGCCATGATGCCCATATGTTCGGTCTGGGCGCGGACGCCAAGCGGCGCGCAATGCATGATCCTCGGTGCGACCTGTTCGTGCAGCGCATGGGTGCGTGATGGCTGCGCGATCATCTCCGGCAGGCGAACGACGGACACATTGTCCTGCTCGAGCGAGATGATCGACGGATCGGCGGTGAAGATGGTGATCGGCCGGTCCGGCAGGTGCCGGATGATCGCCTCGCAGCGTTTGGCGTGGCCGCGCCCCTGATGATGGACGAAGAAGCCGATCGGCCTCCGATCGGCTATCTCGTTCGATGGCAGGGCATGGATGTCGGACGGCATGATGAAACTCGAAACAGGGAAATGTCCTGGGAGAGTCATCTAGAACGCAGCCTTGCCGAACAAAGCGCGAAGCGATCAATCTTTATCAAGTGAAGCCGCTTATTGGCCACGAGCCACAGGGTTCTAATTTCGCTGCGATGAAGCGGCTCTTTCCCCGATTGCCAGGCCGTTGCGCGGTGTGTTCCGCACCGAATGCAGCGCATCGTCCCGTTCAAGGCGGCTGGACGATATGCGACTTTTGCGGTGCGCGATGTAAGTCGGGCAGATGGGAGGCTGATACGGCGAACCGCGACCTTGGCGAAGCGGCTACGCTCGGACGGCGCGTTCTGCCGGAAGGACGGCTCGGAGACAGCTCGCATTATATGGATGCCTATACGGCGCGCATTGCGGCAAGCGAGCAGCATGTATGGCTGCGAACGAAGCACCGGCCATCCGGCCACGCCGACTATCGCCCGCCCGCCGAGATCATTCCGTTTCAACGGGTCCAGGCGGCGGAGGAGACGATTGCGCTTGTCATGCTCGCCCCGAGGGTCACATCCGATCTTCTCGTTCGCGTGCGGGATCTCCGTTTCTGTTTCGACCAGATCGTCATCGTTCTGGAGGATACGACCGCCGGCCCGGTCCGGCTGGCGGACGATGAAGCGATGACCGTTCTGGAGCGGCGCATCGATGGCGATTTTGCCGGTCAGCGCAATGCGGCACAGGCCATTGTTAAGACCGGCTGGGCTTTTCATCTCGACATAGACGAATGGCCGGATCACTCGCTTCTCGCAACGATGCGGCCGCTGGCGAAACTGGCCAGGCAGGACGGTATCGACGCAGTCGGCTTCCCACGGCGCAATCTTGTCGATGGACAGATGGCCAGCCTTTTCCCGGACACGCAGTACCGTCTGATCCGCAATCACGTCCGCTTCGTCGGAGCCGTCCACGAGCGGCCCGATGCCTGCAATGAATGGCCGCGCACGACGATTGCTCTGACCGGGGCGCTCGATCATTTCCTGAGCGGCGAACGGATCGAGGCGCGGCACCGGGCCTATGCGCAACTCGGCCAAAGCGCCGATCGCAATGCCGATCTCCTTGCTCTTCGCTTGCCGTTCTGGTCCACGGCCTGACCATGCGTGTCGCGCTTCTCAGTTGGGACTTCCCGCCGGAACCGACCGGCCTTGGCCGTGCGGCGAGCGAGATCGCACACGGGCTAGCCGGACATGGAGCGGAAGTGACCGTTTTTTCGGCAGACCGGTCTGGAACCGAAGAGACCGCATTCGGGCGGATGATCGGCTGCGCGCCTGCGAAAACGGGTTTACCGGCCTTCCTGCGAAAACGTGCGGCTATCGGCCATCTTGTCGCGCCGGCGGCGTTCGCATCGGCGTTTCGGCGGGCCCACAGGCAAACGCCGTTTGATGTGATCGAGGCGACCAACTGGTATGCGCCGGCGGCTTTTCTTACGGGCGGATCGGTGCCGTTACTGGTTCGCAATTCCACGCCGGCGGCCGATGCCTTCGAAGCGCAGCCTTCGCCGCGCAACAGGATCGACAATTGGTACGCGCACCGGCTGGAACGGCAGACGGCGCGGCGGTCCGATGCCCTTATCAGCAACACGAGGCCGCACCGGCAGACGATCGTCGACCTCTATGGCCTGCCGCCCGACGATCCGAACCATCGCGTGGTCGGCCTGTCGCTTGCCGACGACCTCATTGCCGAGGGCGCACGATCGAAGCCCGCACCGGACGCCGCCGCTCTGCTGTTCATCGGTCGGGCCGAACGCCGGAAGGGGTTCGATGCGTTGATGGCGGCCATGCCTCTGGCGAACCGGAAGCGCGCGGAGCGCGGCGAGCCGCCGCTCACGCTTCATCTGGTCGGGCTGAGCGACGATGAATGGCAACGTGTACGAGACGATCTGCCGGAAGACACGGCCAAACACATCGTCTGGCATGGCCGTGCGGACGACCGGACGATCCGCCGATTGCTGGGGTCGGTTGCCGCTGTGGTCGCGCCGTCGCGATACGAGAGTTACGGCATCGTCTATCGGGAAGCGGCTGCATTCGGTCGGCCCCTCATCGCCTGTCGCGAGGATCCTAGCGCACGGGCCTTCCTCGCAGCCGTGCCCTGCGGCGTCCTGGCCGAACGCTGTGACGACACCGCCCTTGCCGACGCCATTGTCACGGCGCTCGATCCCGCAAGACAGGCAGATTTTCGGGAAGCGGGAATCGATCACGCGGCGACTTTGACGCGCGAGGCTCTCGGCGCGGCCACGCTCGCAATCTACCGTTCGATGCTGGAGGATGGCGCGTAGATCAGCCGACCTGCGCTCGCCTGACGCGCGAACCATCGCCGTTCGGCGTCGAAATCATGACCGTTCCAGCCTTCGAATCCGAACCCATGAATGGTGACGGTCTGGTCGGGATGGGTCCTTTCCAGAATGGCGCTGACCAGCAGATAGCCGGAACTGGGAGCGGGGGAGTTGCGGCGAAGAGGCTCTATGCCGATGGCGGTGGCGGCCGAGATGAAACAGGTTGCCGGCAGCAACCGAACCCTCTTGCCACGATGCGAGAAGCGGCGAATGGCGCGTTCGGTCAGCGGCGGTCCGTCGAGCTCGGCCCATTCGCCAGCAGTCAGCGGCGGCACGACCGCATGGTCCTTGTCCGGATGGATGGGAAGAATGATGCGCTGCGCGGCGGCGAATGCAGGGCTTTGTTCAAGCGTGGCTTCATCGAGCCATTCGGCCATCGCCCCACCATAATTGACGACCACGAGGTCGCTTATACGATGGCCGGTCTGCCCACCGAACCCGAAAGCGTTGTTGAAGCGATAGATACGGTCGGCAGCGTCGATGAACTCACCTTCGCCGAAATCGTCGGGGCGGTTGCCGACAATCGCGATGGAACGAGCCGTATCCAGCTCGCAGAACGGATCGGCGTTCGGCCAGCATGTCGGCACATCGGACGGAACCCTCATGATCCGGCCGACCGCGCGGAGCCTTCGATCAGGCGCCGATACGCCGCCAGATAGTTTTCCGCCATGACGGGCGCGGTGAAGCGCTCTTCGAAACGCTTTCGGATCGTGGCGCGGTCGAGTTGCCGCGCCTTGCGAACGGCTTCGACCGCTTCGTCCACCGTCTCCACGACAAAACCGGTCACGCCGTCTTCCACGATTTCGGGCGCTGCGCCGTTCCGCCAGGCGATGACCGGCGTGCCGCAAGCCATGGCCTCGATCATGACCAGGCCGAACGGTTCCGGCCAGTCGATGGGAAACAGAAGAGCGGTCGCCCCACCGAGCAGCGCCTGCTTGCCGGTCTCGTTGACTGGTCCGACATAACGGATCGTCTCGGAAAGATGCGGCGTCACATGGCTTTCGAAATAGCTGGGATTGCCGACATCGACCGTGCCGGCAAGGTCGAGCGGAAGGCCTGCCGCCTGTGCGATCGCAATAGCCCGGTCGGGGCGCTTCTGGTCGGTCATGCGACCCAGAAAGGCAAGGCGCCCTTCTTCCGACGGTTCGAAGGCGAGGCGATTTCCTGGAATGCCGTGATGGACGAGGCCGGCGCGGTTGGATGGCGGCAACTGCCCCTGCTGGCTCTTCGAGATCGCAATCACGGCCAGATCGTCGAAATGGGAGAAATAGGCCTTCCGGTCCGCTTCGTCCGCACGCCAGTGGATCGTCATGCAGAGCTTGTGCCGATAAGGATGCAGAACCGCCGCGTGATAGAGTTCGGTGTGGCAGTGGATAATGTCGAATGCGTCGGCCATCGCCGCCACGCGATCGAGCATCACGCATTCCGCCGCGCTCGGCATGGAGGGCGGGGCATCGGGTATCGACGCGATCGCCGGGCCTTGGGGTATCAGTCGCGCATTCGTCTTCGACCCGTCCGCCGCGAAAAGCGTCACCTCATGGCCAAGATCGACAAGGGCGTTCGTCAGATCGTGGACGACCCGCTCGGTTCCACCGTGATCGATCGGCGGAACGGGAAACCAGAGGGGCGCAACCTGTGCGATCTTCATGACCGAATGATCCTAGCTGTAAAGTGTGCCATCGGGCGCGCAGCTCCTGGCAACCTCATCCGCCGTCGGCTGGCGCAGCCGGACGATCCGGTCGGTGGCGGTCGACCATTCGATCAATCCCTTTTCTGCGAACTGGCCGAGCCAGTAATCCATACACCACCGCCCGTGCTTCTCCCGGAACCGCTCCGCATTGGATAGGATGCTATCGAAATGCTGAAGCGGTGGAATATGGATTGGATGGTACTGATGATAGGCGCAGGCATTGGCCAGGCGGTAAAGAGGGATATCCGCCCGTTTTAGGCTCATCGCAAAATCAGTCTCCTCGCCGCCATAACCGTCGAAGCGCTCGTCGAATCCGCCAGCTCGGTCGAAAGCGGCATGGGTAAGCGCGAAAGAGAGTCCCCATAATTCGCCATGATCGGGCTCGATCACGTAATTGGCCGTAGGCGGTGCGGACTTGGCAACGTGGCGGGACGACAGGCGATCGAGCTTCGCCATGTCGAGCGGCTCTCCAGCTGGAGGAACGATTGCCAGATAGCGCACTTCACCCATGAAGCAGCCATCCTCCCGGCCAAGCGCTTGGCGGTAGCTCGCGACCAGGCTGGGTGAGGGGATGCAGTCAATATCGAGAAAGACAAGCAGATCGCCGGTTGCAGAAGCAGCGGCGTCGTTCCGCGCTTTGGCAAGCGGTAGAGAATCCTCCGCGCCCTCTACATCGACGATCCGGACCGGGGGCCCTTCATAGCCGCCGAGATCAATCGGGTCGGCGTCCATCCTGGCGATCACTACCTCGTCCGGCGCCACCTTCTGAGCTGCTACGCCCTTCAGCAGATTGGCCAGCTGCGCCCGGCGCCCGCGTACGAGCGTAAGAAGAGATAACACCGGCCGTAGCCTCCGAATTCGTTGTCAGTCTGGGTTGAGTGGCCATGTTCGGCAGCGAAGCGAGGCTGATCTCCATGCCCTCCACGATTGCGCCCGCATAATGCGCCTTGCAGAAGCGAATATGGGGTTGGCTCGTCAAATGGGCGATTTCCTGGTCGTGATTGCCGACGACCAGTCCGGTTCCCGCGGCCAGCAGCATATCGACATCGTTGCCGCTGTCGCCGGCGGCGAAGGTGGCGGCGTGGCCGATGCCGAACTGTCGGGCGAGCCAGCGCAGTGCTTTTCCCTTGCCTGCCCGCACCGGCAGGATGTCCAGATAACGCCCATGCGAATAAACGACGCTCGCGTTGAGCCCTTGCGCTTTCAGCCGTGCTCGCAGCGCGTCCACATCGTCAGCGGAAAAATCGGCGAAATAGCTAAGCTTGAAACGTCGCTGCTCCATCGGCCCCTGTGGCATCACGTCCGGTTGCCGCGTCATGAAGGCCGCGATGGCGGACCGATCCCAGTCCCGGTCGATATGGCGCGCGAAGGCGTCGTCGTGGCGAAGCAGCCAGGAGGCGCTCGTGGTGTAGTAGATCTCCGAGCCGACCGAGGTCACGAGAATTCGCGGGATGGGCGCGGCGATTTCCTTCAGAATGGCGAGCGCGGCGTGCAGCGACCGCCCCGTTGCGATTCCAAAAAGAATATCGGGCTGTCTTTCCAGAAAGCTCTGAAACCGTCCGAGCGCCGCGGTGCTGCCTGCCAGCGTGTTGTCGATATCCGATAGAAGAAAGATCTCACCCTGAAGCGGCGGGTCGCTGGCCCGAAGATGGTGGGCGGAAACGATAAGCCGTGCATCGTCCAGATAGTCGCGCGCGTGGCGGTCCCAGTCGTAATAACGAACCTTGCGCTGCCCGGTTTGCGCCAGCCTATCCCATTTCTCCGCGTTCTGCAGAAGATCGAGCGCGTCGCGCGCCAGATCGTCCGGCTTGTTCGGGTCGATGAGGACCCCATTGCCGCACCGCTCCAGAATGTCGTTCGGCCCGCCCTGATTGGTCGCCACCACCGGCAGGCCCGATGCCGCCGCTTCCAGAAGCGTCAAGCCGAAAGGCTCGTTCAGGGCCGGATTGACGAAGATGCCCCGCCGCTCCCGCGCCCAGGCGTAGATGTTCGGCACATCGCCCACGAGGTGCCGTTTCGGCAGGGCGACCTTGCCCCAAAGGTCGTAGCGGTCGATCCGAAGGATCAAATCCTCGATGACCTCGCGGTTCTCGTCTTCCAGCTCGGAAAGGTCGGTCCGTGTGCCCGCGACGATCACCAGATTGCAGGCGTTCTGAAGTTCGGGGCTATTGCCGTAGGCGTCGATCAGCGCGGAGAGGTTTTTCTTGCGCACGGGCCGGGCGATGGCAAGAAGGCAGGGCTTATCCGGCTCGCGCAAGAAGCGTTCGATGCCGCAGAAATGCCGAACGGGTTGCTCCGTATGCGCCTCAAATGCCGCAAGATCGCAACCGGGAGGATGCACGCGGATTCGCTCGGGCCGAACGCCGGAATAGAGACCGAGCTGGTTTTCCGCTTCGTCGCGGGACGATGTAATAACCAGGTCCGCTTTCTCCAGAACCTCGTTTTCGATCCGGGAGCGGCGGTCGATCGTTTCGATCACCGTCCGGCAAGCTGGCGAAGAGGGCTCGCCTTTCAGCGTCCCGCGTTTCACCTCGGCAAGCGAATGGGCGGTGAAGATGTAGGGAATACCGAAGGTTTTCTTGGCCGCGATGGCGAGGATGCCGGCGTCGGCGTAATGGGCGTGAATAAGATCGGGCTGTCTTTCCAGCCCTCGCAGATAATCGAGAAAGGCGGCCACCAGGCCTTCATGCCGCCGCCACAGTTCTTCCTTCGGCAAATAACGGTTGTCGCCATCGAAGAGGCGGACAAGATCGACGGCGCCCTGCTGTTCGGCTGGCCGGGCGTAGTCCGATCCGAGGTCGGGACGGTCGAAGCCGCGCGTCACGATGGTCTGCCGCCGGACGCGATCGTCGCCATCGAGCGCGCCAACCAGTTCCTGAAGATAACGAATATGGCCACCCGTATCGGACGTCACACCGTAATCGACGGTACCGAGGCGAAGGCAGCCCTGTAATGCGATATGCACAATGTCCATGGGCGATCGCAAGGACTGCGAAACAGACGCCATCAACTCTTGTCCCCTTTTGTTCCGTTCCACTGGTAAGAATAGGGGAGGCAGGAACGAGACAATTGCGGCTTGATATCAATTAATCGGAACCGTGCCGGTTCGAACGGTCAGGAGCGGGACGAACAGTCGGTCCTGCCCGAGTGCACCACAAGACCCTTGTCTTTGACTTCTGATGGCAGGCGGCGAGCCGGACAAACCGTTCAGTCGCCGGTCGCCAGCTTGCCGATAAGGGCGACAAGGCGCGCGGCGGCTTCTTCTGGGGAACCGGAATTGTCGATCTCGGTCGGCAATGGCAGGCCCGGTGCGCCCGCCCGGGGACGGCGCAGACGCGCCGCGATCATCTCGGCTGTCTCTCGTCCCCGTACCGCTAGCCGGCGGGCGAGAATTGCCGGATCGGCGGTGATCTCGACCACATGCAGAACTGGAAACGCCCTGGCAATAGCGGGCATGGCATGCCGCGATCCATTGACGACAGCAAGACCGCCGGCTTCGACATGGTCGCGAACGGAATTCGGAATGCCGTATGAGAGCCCGTGCGCCCGCCAGTGAACCGCAAACGCCCCATCGGCGAGCCGACGTTGGAATGTTGCCTGGTCGACGGCTTCGTGGTCTTCACCGCCGGCATCGGCGGGCCGCGTGATCGTGCGTCGCACGAACATGATATCGTGCCGATCGCCGAACGCTCGGCGCGCTTTTTCGATCAACGTATCCTTGCCGACGCCGCTCGGCCCGACAATCGGAATGAGGCATCCGCCAGCCCGTTCGGTTGTGCAGGGCGGCGGCGGCATCAAGCCACCCGAGCGCCCTGACGCCAGACGCTGCGCACCAAGGGCATGTCGCCTTCACCCGTGCGGCGCACCCGGATGAAATCGGCGCGCTTGCCAGGCTGCATTTCGCCTCGATCGTCAAGGCTGACGGCTCTGGCCGGCGTCGCCGTCACCAAGGCGATGGCGTCCGACAGCGCCATGCCGCGATCGTGCAGGACGAAGGGTGCGGTAATCAGGCTGATCGGCACGTAATCGGAAGACAGAACGTCGAGGACGCCCGCATCGGCAAGATCGGTTGCGGCGATATTGCCGGAATGGCTTTTGCCGCGCACCACATTGGGCGCACCCATCAAAACGCTCATCCCGGTCTCGTGAGAGGAGCGAGCCGCCTCAAGAGAGGTCGGAAATTCAGCCAGCCGCGTGCCGAGATCGCACGCTTCCGCCACATGTTCGGCGGTCGCATCGTCATGGCTCGCCAGGGTGATATTCCGCTCGGCGCAGCGCTCGGCGAGGATGCGCCGGTGTCGGTCGGCATGGGTCGCGGAATTGTGCCGCCGCTTTTCCACGAAGCGGTCGAACGCGTCGTCGCTCATACCCTTCTTGGTCTTATAATAGAGAATGTACTGCTCCATGGTCTGGAACTGCCGCTGGCCGGGCGCGTGATCCATCAGCGAGGCCAGGCGCACCATCGCCTCATGCTGAAACGGCTCGAAATGATCGAGCACGTCCGGGGCGGACACTTCGCAGCGCAGATGGATGTGGTGATCGGCACGCAGCCGTCCGTCCGTCTGTGCGCCCTTCAGCGCGTCCGCCATGGCGCGCATCTCGCCGACCTCGAAGCCGCCTTCCTCGTCGGAGCCGAGGCGCAGGCAGTCGAAGACGGTGGTGATGCCGGATGCGGCGACCTGCGCATCGTGGGCCTGGATCGCGGCGGTCCTGTCCCACCGCACACCGGGACGGGGCGAGTAGTGCCCCTCCAGATGGTCGGTGTGCAGTTCGATCAGGCCGGGCAGGAGATAATCGCCCTCGCAATCGATGCCCTTTTCGCTGCGTCCTTCGGCGATCTCGGCGATTGCGCCGTCACGCACGACGAGCGTGCCATGAACGACGGCGTCGCGGCGAATGATGGCCGCATTGGTGTAGATCTGTTCACCGGTCACGGTGCCTGTCTCCTTTTGGCTTCGCTGCCAAGCTTCATTTGTCTGACGACCTGGAAGGGCTGGTCCGGCGCCGGCTGCATGAAGATCGCCAGGTCTTCGAAGAGAACCGGCTCGGCGATGGAATTACCCAACCGCTCTTCCAACAGGGCACGCACCTCGTTGCGCAGCCCGGTGTCGTCGATCCGGTCGGTCAGCGTCATGTGAAAGCGAAATTCGTCCATCGTATAGGGATAGCCGTGGCGGTCCAGCATGGCGCGCTGGTTGTCCGTCAGGGCTTCGGGCTTGCGTCGCGCACGTTCGACCTCGGTCAGCGGCGCACGGAAATCGTCGAAGGTTTCCACGGCCTGGCGCGCGAGCCGGCTGAGCGCCGACAGCGAATTGACGGGCAACAAGGCCAGAAAATTACCGAGGGCCGCTACTTCCAGCGTGACCGCAAAACCCGAATGGCTTGCGCAGAAAGCGTCGAATGCATCGAACAGCGCGTCTTCCCTCTGCTGTTCGGAGAGGCGGAACGGCGCGACGATGGTGCCGTGAAAACCGTAGCGGCGAGGTTCCTGAGTCAGCGACCGCCATTCATCGACAGACAGAACGCCGCGCTCGTGCGGCATCCATTCGGTATCGGCGTCGTGCGAGAAGGCATCGCGGCCGAGCCAGTCCGATGCGGCGAGTGTCAGCGGATGGTTCCGCGGGGGCGTGAAATAAATCGCGTATCGCATGATACCGTTTTAGCTTTGCCGCATCAGACGCATGCGCAGCGTCGTGGAGATGCGATCGAACAGATAGACCGTGATGAGAATCAGAAGCACCATATAGGCGACATTCTCCCAATCCTGATTGGTGCGCATCGCCTCCCAGAGTTTCAGGCCGATACCGCCGGCGCCGACCGCGCCGATAATGGTCGCCGAGCGGGTGTTGCTTTCCCAGAAATAGAGCGCATGGCTGGCAAAGACCGGTAGAATCTGTGGCAGCACACCGAACCGTTGAACGAGGCTGGGCGAAGCGCCGACGGAGCGGACGCCCTCGCGCTGGCGGTTGTCGATATTCTCCAGGCTCTCCGAATAGAGTTTGCCGAGCGTGCCCGTATCGGTGAAGAAGATCGCCGAGATGCCGGCGAGCGGGCCGGGCCCGAAGGCGCGGGTGAAGAACAGCGCCCAGATGAACATGTCGACCGAGCGCAGGAAGTCGAAGAACCGCTTGGTGGCCTGATTGGCGAGCGTGTTGCGGGTGATGTTCCGCGCGGCGATGAAGGCGAGCGGAAAGGCGATGATCGCGGCGAAGAGCGTGCCGACAAAGGCCATGACGATGGTCTGCAGTAGCTTGATCCAGACGTCGTAGTGCTGCCAGCTGGCATTGTAGAGAATATTGTTCCACGCCAGCGAAAGGTTCGAGCGGGACGGATCGAGGCGCTCGCCGCCCGCAATGGCCGTGACGACCTCGCCGGCGCTCATGCCGAAGAAGGGCGAATTGATGTCGAACAGGAAGTTTTCCCAACCGAGGAACCGGCGGCGGATCTTCACCGCATCGTCCCGAATCTCCGCCCGACCGTCGAAGCCGAACCGGACGATCACCTTGCCGTCCTCATATTTCTGAGAAGCCCATTCCGGCAATGCGCTCTGCGGCCGCACTGCGACGTCCGGTTCGATAGCGAGCGTCAGCGTCTCGCCTTCGCGTGTGACGGTCACGCGGTCGGGCGTCACATCGACCGTGCCGGCGCCGCCAAATTCGACACGCGCTGACATCACGGTCTCGATGGTTTCCGTGCCTTCCACGGGCGGGATGGCGGTCTCGTCGGGGCCGGTCGTCGTCGTGCCCAGCTGCGCGCCCGTGCCCATGAAGCCCGTCAGCGGAAGCTCCGTTTCCGCCGATGTTTCAGTCGCTGCCGAACCATCAGCTGCCGATGCTCCGCCCGTCGACCGCTCCATCGTGCCACGCTTGACGGTGATCCAATCCGGCGCGGGGTTCCTTCCGAGCGGCGAAAAGCGCGGAAAGGTGATCTGCATTGCGCCATCGGGGTCGATGTCGATATCCGGCCGCGCTTCATAGGACACCCAATCGGCAAGATAGTTGCCGGCAATGGACAGGTCGACACGCCGCAGCGTCTCGCCGATGGCGAAGAACCACCAGCAATAGACCGAATAGAGAATGACAGCCGCCAGAACGATGAATGGCGCTACCCGTTTGAGCGGACGGGCGCGCAGCAGATCGCCATGGCGTTCGGCAAGGGATTGATAGTCGATGGCGGTCATTGCACCGTCTCCTTACGCAACCGCAAAGGCCTGATCGCCGATCAGGCGGCGACGAAGCCAGGCGGAAAACTGGTCGACGGCGACGATCGTGCAGAACAGCAGGAAGACGATGGCGAGCGTCTTGGCCTCGTGGCCGCGCGAGATCGAAAGGCGCAGCAATTCGCCGATGCCGCCGCCGCCGACCGCGCCGATGATGGTCGAGGCGCGTACATTGATCTCCAGCCGCAGCAAGGTGTAGCTCATGAAATTGGGTATGACCTGCGGCACGATGCCGAAGCGGACGCGCTCGACCCAGCTTGCGCCGGCGGCTCGCAACCCCTCATCGGCCTTCATGTCCGCATTCTCGACGGTTTCGAAGAACAGCTTGCCGAGCGCGCCGATCGTATGGATGGCGACGGCGGCGATTGCCGGAATCGGCCCGAGGCTCATGATCGCGACGAAGAAGCCGGCAATGACGATTTCGGGGAAGGCGCGCAGCAGTTCCATCAGGCGGCGCACCGTGCCGCGGAGCCAGAAATTGCGAACCAGATTGCGCGAGGCGAGAAAGCAGAGAAGAAAGCCGAAGGTAAAGCCGATCAGCGTGGACAGGATGGCGATGTTCAGTGTCTCCAGCATCGCCATGAAATATTCCGGGATGTAGAGCGTACCGATAAAGTCGTGCCGTCCCATCGGGTAGTCGTATTTGAAGCTGCCATTGTCGTAGGGCGAGGGCAGGTCGAACAGGGCGCGAACCGGTTCGAGCGCATCGCGTGGCACCAGATCGCCGAAGAAATCGAAGAAATATGGCAGCCGGTCGAAGAATTTGCCGGCATTGGTCTCGTTGGCGAAGATCAGCGATGCCAATGTCAGCAGCGCGATCAGCCCGACGGTCAGCGCGGTATAGAGGCGGCGCTTGCGGATCTCGCTTTCCCAACGGTCCACGAGTGGGCCGTCGGCCCGCCTGTGTCCGGTCGCGTCTGCCGGGCGAATGGTGGATGAAGCGGTCATGGAACGCCTGTATCGGTGGTCGCCGGCAGGCGGCATACCACGCAAAGACCATCGCCAGCCGCAATGGCTGGCGATGGCGTTTCGGGTTATGCGTCGATCAGCCGCCGATGGTGGAGCGGCGCGCGTCGATGATCGGCTTGTAGAAGTCCGAATTGACTTCCGTATAGCTCTTGTAATCGCCGCCCTGGATGGCGGAGAAGCACTCCGGATCGTTCTCCGGCAGGGCCATCATGAAGTCCTTGAACTTGGTCTTCATGTCGTCGGACATGGATGAGCGGACGACGATCGGGCCGTTCGGAATGAGCGGGCTCTTCCAGAGCTCGACCAGATCGTCCATGTCGAGAATGCCCTTCTCGACCATCTTGTGGAGGTTGCCGGAGGTGTAGCCGTCTTCGAAATCGCCGACGCCCGACGCCCAGGTCGTGCCGGCGTCGAACGTGCCCTTGACGACTTCCAGAACCAGGTTCTCATGGCCGCCGCCGAAGCCGGTCTCGGCAAAATATTCGTTGATCGGCGCGCCGACGGCTTCCGGCAGGGTGACGGACGGCACAAGGAAGCCGGAGGTGGAGTCCGGGTCGGCGAAGCCGAGCTTCTTGCCCTTCATGTCTTCCAGCGACTCGATACCGCTATCCTTGCGGGCGACCATGACCGAGTGATAGCCGGTCGAACCGTCGGTCTGGACGGTCGTGAGGATCGGCTCGGCTGCATCCGGATCAGTCAGATGGATCTTCGCATAGCCCGATGCGCCGAGTTCGGCATAGTCGAGCGTGCCGCCGAGAAGACCCTGGATGGTGCCGTCATAGTCGGCCGCCGGGAAGAGTTTGACTTCTTCGACGCCGATGGCTTCGGGAAGCTGGTCGATCATGCACTGAAAATTGCGAATGCGGTCGGCTTCGTTTTCGCCGCCGATAATGCCGATGCGAAACACCTTGGTATCCGCATTGGCGTTTTCCTCTGCCTGGGCAGAAGCAGCCAGGCCCACCGAAAAGGCGGCGACCGAGGCGAGCAGAAGATTCCGGATCATTGTGACACTCCGTAGGACGAACCGGTTTTTTTTGGATGCACCGTCCACGCCGCCCGGTCCGGCATGCAGCGAAACGGAAACGCTAAAGGAAATAAGGCGTCAGGCGAGCGCTCTGGCTCGCTCCTCGGCAAGCTGCGTATCGGCGCGGTTTCCTGGAAGGGGCCGCATAGGGGCGGGCCGTTCGTCCTCATCCGCCGACAGCGATGTGGACGTCATCGCTTCGGAGAAGCCTTCGTTCTGCACGCCATACAGACGCCGCGCCTCGGCAGCGGTCAGTTCGGCGGGCGTGCCGTCGAAGACGACCCGGCCCTCGAACATGCCGATGATGCGTTCGCAATAGGTGCGCGCCGTATCCAGCGTGTGCAGATTGGTCACGACCGTGATGCCGTCGCGCTTGTTGATGTCGGCGAGGCTGTCCATCACCACCTTGGCGTTCATCGGATCGAGCGAGGCGATGGGCTCGTCGGCAAGCACCACGCGCGGCTCCTGCATCATGGCGCGGGCGATGGCGACGCGCTGCTGCTGGCCGCCGGACAAGGTGCCGGCGGGCTGAAGCGCGCTCTGGACGACGCCCAGCCGCTCCAGCATGGCTATCGCCATCAGCCGTTCCTCGCGCGAATAGAGACCGGCAAGGCTGGCGAAAGTCGATTTGTGGTTCAGGCGACCCAGAAGGACATTGGTCAGCACGTCGAGGCGGGGCACCAGATTGAACTGCTGAAAGATCATCGCGCAGTCGCGATTCCAGCGTCGCAGGGCGCTGCCTTTCAGGGCTGTTATGTCGGTGCCGTCGAAGAGGATATTGCCTTCCGAAGGGTCGATCAGCCGGTTGATCATCCGCAGCAGCGTCGATTTTCCGGCGCCCGAGCGGCCGATGATTCCCACCATCTGGCCTTCGGGAATGTTCAGCTCGACCTTGTCGACGGCAACCGCCTCGCCGAACCGTTTCGTCACGCCTTCAATCGTCAGCACGTCGGGCCTCCGTTTTCGTTGAGCCGGACCCTAGGCAGGCTAGTTAACAGTCTCATGACAAACGCGCTGCTCATCGGCTCAGCCCTCGTGTTTTTCCAGGAATTCTTCAGCCCCCAGTCGACGGAAATCGCCGAGGGTCTCGCGCAGCCGGTCATGATCCCAGTCCCACCAGGCCAGAGCCTGAAACCGCTCGGCGATTTCGGCCGAAAACCGCTGGCGGATCGGCCTGGCCGGCACCCCGCCGACAATCGCGTAGGGCGCCACATCGCGGCTGACGACAGCGCCCGCGCCGATGGCGGCCCCGTCGCCGACCGTCACGCCCGGCAGAACGGTCGCGCCATGGCCGATCCACACATCGTGTCCAATCGTCACCGCGTGCTCGCGCCGCCATTCGAAGAACGCGTCTTCGTTCGTCTCGCTGTCCCAGTAGTCGCCGGCGCGGTAGGTGAAATGATGCAGCGTCGGCCGCCATGTTGGATGATTGGTCGCATTGATGCGCACCGCGGCGGCGATGTTGGCGAACTTGCCGATCCGGGCGCACCAGACGCCGCCATCCTGCATGATGTAGGAGTAGTCGCCCATCTCGGTCTCCGAGATGCGGCAGCGCTCGGCGACTTCGGTGTAGCGGCCCAGCGTGGACTGCTCCACCGTCGCCGTCTCATGGATCAGCGGCGCTTCGGAGAGTTTAGCCACTGGATCAGGCGGCTTGCGCCGGCGCGAAGGCCGAAACGTCGATCAAATGATCGGCGACCCGTTCGCGCGTATCGAGATCGTGGAAGATGCCGAGGAGGGCCACGCCTTCGGCCTTCTTCTCCGAAATAATCTCGAGGACCACATCGCGATTGGCGCTGTCGAGCGAGGCGGTCGGCTCGTCGAGCAGCAGGATCGGATGGTTGGTCGAGAACCCGCGGGCGATGTTCACGCGCTGCTGTTCGCCGCCCGAGAAGGTGGCGGGCGGCAGGTCGAACAGGCGCGACGGCAGGTTGAGACGCGCCAGCAGCGTTTCGGCGCGCTCGCGGGCTTCCTGCCTGTCGATGCCGCGGGCGATCATCGGTTCGGCGACGATGTCGCGCGTCGAGACGCGGGGCACCACGGACAGGAACTGGCTGACATAGCCGATGGTCCGCTTGCGCACGGCCATGACGGCGCGCGGCTCGGCCGTGGCCAGATCGATCACGGCGCCTTCGTGCCAGACAGCGATGGAGCCGCTGTTCACGGCGTAATTGCCGTAGATCATCTTGAGGATGGAGCTTTTGCCGACGCCGGAGGGCCCGGCGAGCACGGCGCATTCGCCTGCCTTCAGAGCGAAGCCGGCATTGGCGAGCACCGGCAGAGAACGACCGCCCTGCAGATGCATGGTGAAGCTTTTGGCCAGATCGCGGACGATGAGCGGCTGCTGCTCGGTGGGTATGGTGATCACGGGTCAGACCTGCAGGATGGAAGAGACGAGAAGCTGGGTGTAGGGCGCCTGCGGATCGTCGAGGACGCGATCCGTCAGCCCCGTTTCGATCACATGGCCGTCTTTCATCACCATGATGCGGTCGGACAGAAGCCGCGCCACGGCGAGATCGTGCGTCACGATGATGACGGCGAGGCCGAGATCGGCGACGAGGCCGCGCAACAGGTCGAGCAGCCGCGCCTGCACCGAGACGTCCAGCCCGCCGGTCGGCTCGTCCATAAAGACCAGACGCGGCGCGGTGACGAGATTGCGTGCGATTTGAAGCCGCTGGCGCATGCCGCCGGAAAAGGCGCGCGGCTGATCGTCGATCCGCTCGGCCATGATCTCCACCCGCGACAGCCAGTCCGTGGCGGTTTCGCGGATCTGACCGTAATGCCGGTTGCCGACGGCCATCAGCCGCTCGCCGACATTGGCGCCGGCGGAGACCGTCATGCGTAGCCCGTCGGCCGGGTTCTGATGCACGAAGCCCCAGTCGGTGCGCAGCAGGTGCCGCCGTTCCGCCTCTTCCATTTCGAAGAGATTGCGGGGCTGACCGTCGCGCATCTGGTAGGTCACCGTGCCCGACGTGGCCGGCAGGCGGGTCGAGATGCAGTTCAGCAGCGTCGTCTTGCCCGAACCGCTTTCGCCGACGATGGCCAGCACTTCGCCCGGCCACACATCGAAGGAGATGTCGTCGCAGCCGATGCGCTGCCCGTAGCGCTTGGTCAGGTCGCGCACGCTGAGCAGCGGGCCGTCATGAGCCGCCATGCGGGCCCTTTCATCCGTCGAGAGCTGCTGGTTCATGCCTCGTCCTCCAATTGCAGCGGCAGGCCGTAGGAATAGCCGTAGCGCTCGAAACCGAGCCGCTCGTAAAAGCCATGCGCGCCCTCGCGCTTCATGGAGGTGGCGAGGATCAGCTTGTAGGCGCCCTGACGTTCGGCCAGTGTCGCCATTTCGGCGATCATGGCGCGGCCGAGGCCCTGTCCCTGGCGGTCCTCGGCGACGATGACATTCTCCACCAGCGCCACGGGCGCGCCCCTGTGGCCCAGATTGTCCATCACGATGAGGCACACCATGCCTGCCACGCCCAGCGCATCCTCGAACAGATAGGCGCGGTAGAACGGGTAGGCGGCCATGGCGTCCAGCACCCGGCGGGCGCCCGCCTCGTCCATCGCCTCGCCATTGTAGTCGGGCTGGCCGATCAGCCGCAGAAGCGCGGCCGCATCGTCCGCGCCCGCCTGCCGGCACTGCAGGGCGTCTTCCAGCGGAAGCGTTTGCGCAAGGCTCATTCCGCTGCCTCCGCCGCCGGTACGCCCATTTCGCCCACATGGCCGTCGGCGCGGCGGCTCTCGCAATTGTCGGTGTCCGAACAGACGAACATGCGCCCGCCGGCATCGTCGGTGACGACCTCGTCGAGATAGACGTTCTCCGCGCCGCAGAGCGCGCAGGGCCGATCGAACCGGTTCACCTCGAAAGGGTGATCCTCGAAGTCGAGGCTGACGACCTCGGTATAGGGCGGGATCGCATAGATGCGCGCTTCGCGGCCGGCGCCATAAAGCTGCAGGGCGGCGTTCCGGTGCATCTTCGGATTGTCGAATTTCGGGGTCGGCGAGGGGTCCATCACATAGCGGCCGGCGACCTTGACCGGATAGGCATAGGTCGTCGCGATGTGGCCGTGACGGGCGATGTCCTCGTAGAGCTTCACATGCATCAGCCCGTATTCCTCGAGCGCGTGCATGGCCCGCGTTTCGGTCTCGCGCGGCTCCAGAAAGCGCAGAGGCTCGGGGATCGGCACTTGGAAGACGATCGTCTGTCCGGGCTCCAGAGGCCGCTCCGGAATGCGGTGCCGCGTCTGGATCACCGTCGCCTCTTCGGTGCTGGTCGTGGTCTTCACGCCGGCGACATGCTCGAAGAATTTGCGGATGGAGACGGCATTGGTCGTATCGTCCGCGCCCTGGTCGATCACCTTCAGCACGTCTTCGGCCCCGAGGATCGAAGCCGTCACCTGCACGCCGCCGGTGCCCCAGCCATAGGGCATCGGCATCTCGCGGCTGCCGAACGGCACCTGATAGCCCGGCACGGCGATGGCCTTGAGGATCGCGCGGCGGATCATCCGCTTGGTCTGTTCGTCCAGATAGGCGAAATTGTAATGCGCCAGGTCGCTGGAGGGCTGCTCCGCCATCAGATCGAGGATCGTGCTCATTCCGCTGCCTCCTGCGAGAAGCCCGTATCCTCGTCGTCGTCCGTCCCGGCACCGTCCGCCCATTCCTTGCGGAGCGTGCGGATGAGCTGCAGTTCGGACTGGAAATCGACATAGTGCGGCAGTTTGAGATGCTCGACGAAACCGGTCGCCTGTACATTGTCGCAATGGCTGACGACGAATTCCTCGTCCTGCGCCGGTGCGATGATGTCTTCCTCGAATTCGCGCGCCCGCAGCGCCCGGTCCACCAGCGCCATGCTCATCGCCTTGCGTTCGCTCTGGCCGAAGACGAGGCCGTAGCCGCGGGTGAATTGCGGCGGCATCTCGGACGAGCCGCGAAACTGGTTGACCATCTGGCATTCCGTCAGTTGCACGCGGCCGATCGGCACCGCGTGGCCCAGCTCCGGCAGATCGATCTCCACCTCCACCGCTCCGATACGGATTTCGCCGGCGAAGGGATGGTTGCGGCCATAGCCGCGCTGGGTCGAATAGCCGAGCGCGAGCAGAAAGCCCTCATCGCCGCGCGCCAGGGCCTGCAATCGCTGCTCGCGCGTTAGCGGATAGGAGAGCGGCTCGCGCGTCATGTCGCCCGGCTCCGGCTCCACGCCATGCCCGTTCGTGACAGGCTCTTCGCCCTCGATCAGATCGTCATTGGCCAGAAGGTCGGAGACGCGGACGACGGCGTCGCCCACCGGACCGGTCTGCAGATCGGTCGTCTGCTCTTCCTCGCCGACGAGGTTGGGATCGAGCAGCCGATGGGTGTAGTCGAAGGTCGGGCCGAGAAGCTGCCCGCCCGGCAGATCCTTGAAGCAGGCCGAGATGCGCCGCTCGATCAGCATCGCGCCGGTATCGACCGGCACGCTGTCGTAAAGCCGTGGCAAGGTCGTGCGATAGGCGCGCAGGAGGAAGATCGCCTCGATCAGATCGCCTCGCGCCTGCTTTACGGCGAGCGCTGCGAGCTGGGTGTCGTAAAGCGCGCCTTCGGCCATGACGCGCGCGACGGAAAGGGCAAGCTGTTCAGCGATCTGACCCAGCGTCAGTGCGGGCAGGCGGCGGTCGCCACGGCGCTTCTCGGCGAGGAGACGGTGGGCGTTGTCGATGGCGGTTTCGCCACCCTTGACGGCGACATACATGATCAGGTCTCCGAAGCGATCTGGATGGAGCGCGGCAGGCCGATCACGCCTTCGCCCTCGCAGCTGAGGAACAGATCGACGCCGCGCGGAAAGAGCACGTGATTGGCGGCCCATTGCTCGGCGAAATCTGCCGGCAGACCGGCGGGCGCGATAGTGTGGCTGGTCTCGATGCCCGGGCCGGTGCAGCGCAGCGCTTTACCGCCGGAAAACGACGACACGGACAGGCACAACGTGGTCGAGCGGTCCGGATAGGCCTGATCGCCGGCGCAGAACGCGGCCAGCTCGACCTCGCGGCTATCGGAAATCATGCCGAACATGGCCTCCGATTCATGGCCGACGATAGCCGTGCCGGTCTGGAAGGTCATCCATTCGGCGACATGCGGATCGCCAGCCAGCATTGGATCGAGGAACAGCCGGGTGTCGGGGTCGAGCAGGGTACAGGCGATGGTCCCGAAGAGGCGGGGCAGTGCCGCCGGCGCTTCGACCGCCTCGATAGGCTGAACCGTTCCGGGCCGCGCCAGAGCGTTCATCAGCGCATGAAAGGCCTGCTGGGCCTGACGAACCGGATCGAAAAACCCGCCGGAAAGCGTAGACGCGTTCGTATCGTGATGGGGTGAAAGGCTCATTCGTCTTCCCCGCGCACCATGGTGAAGAAGTCGACCTTGGTGGCCGCGACCCGTTCGACCTCGTGGCGGTCTGCTTCGCTCAGCGCACGGCGCAATGGCGCAATGATCGCTTCCTCGACGCGGATTTCCTCATCGGCATCGCTGGCGAGCGCGTCGACAACCGCAGCGAGCGTTGCCCGTTTCCGGTCGCGACCGAGAGCCACCGAATGGCCGATACGCCCGTCGCCAAGCCTGACGGATGCGCGGGTGACTGTCGCTTCACCAATATTGAAGGCTGCTCCCGTACCGCCCGCGCGGCCACGCAGCATGACGAGGCCGGTTTCGACCGGCCGCAGGAAGGTGACGTCCGGATCGAGATCCAGCGTGCGGAATCTCTGCTCCAGTTCGGTGAAATCGCAGCGCGCCAGAACCGCAAACCGGTCTCTTCGTCTTGCGTCTGTTCCCGCACCGTCAAGCATGGCCATCCCCTTTCCGAAATCGATGCCGGACTAGTGCGGCTCCGTGACAGTCGGGTGACAAAGAGATGTAAGGCGACGTTTTTTGCAGATGTGCGATGGCTGACCGCGCTGCGGTCGACCTTTACGGCGTCTCGGACCGACCCACGGCGTGATTGGCGGCCTGGTGATGATCTCCTCGATCAACGCCTGGGCGCGTGAGGATCGCGAACCGGCCGGCAGAACGCATTCGAACAGTGTCTTGTAGGACATCTCCCCAGGCAGAACCGATTTCATTTCGCCGGTCGCGGCAGAGAATCTGCTTCTCCCTAAAGAGCGGCAGGTATCGCGACCCGGGTGCATGATTGGGAAAGGTGTGGATGCCGGCATGGATCTTCAGCTCCAGAACCAGCCGCTCGATCTCGAGCGGGTCCGTCACGTTCGGCTGCAGCGAAACTGCAGGCAGGCGTCTGCGTGCTTTGGCGATGGGTCGGTCGAGCCGGACGAGCTGGTGGTCGACGCGACGCATCTCAAGGCGCACCGCACTGCCGCCAGCCTTAAAAAACGGGGAGGGGGTTCCCAGACGTATCGGGCGAACCAGAGGCGGTCTGAACTCGAAGCTCCATGCGCTCTGCGACCAGATCGGACGACCGGTCATCATGCTGCTCACCGAAGGTTTAGGTCAGCGACTACAAAGGTGCCGCGACCATTCTCCCGGCGCTTCCTGCGTCCGCCAGAACGCCCATCGGCGACAGGGCCATGGCAGAGATGCCCGACATCGGGCAATCGCCATCGGAATGGTGTTGGGCTCACCGAGCATCAGCACACAAGGGTTTCGGAAGAAGAGCCGGTACGATGAGAAACATGCGCCTGTTCCGTCGCAACCGCAGGCATTGTATCCGCGCCGGCAATGGCTGCCTCCGAATGGGATCGGCTGGTGGGAGCGGGACCAGGTCAGGCTGCTCCGGCGGGTCTCGTCAGATCGAATAATCGTCGATCAGTGGATCGGGCTTTGCGAATTGCAGCAGATCGTCCGGATTGGTGATCGCGATATGGCTACCCTTCACCTTGACGCCATAGGGTTCGAGACCTTTGAAGGCGCGGCTGAGGTTTTCCGGCGTCATGCCGAGAAACGAGGCCAGCCGGCGCTTTTCCATCCGCAGATCGAATTCGTCGCTGCCGGTCCGCCTGCGCTGGCGCAGCAGATAATTGGCCAGCCGCTCCAGCGACGTCCGCAGCTTCAGGTCCTTGGTGTTCTTGACGACGGAGCGGTAGCATTGGGCAAGCTCCGTCACGATGGTGCGCGCGAACGAATTGTCGGTGTCGAAGATCGCCCGCACATCCTCTGACGGCAGCAGAGCGATACGGCTGCGCTCCAGCGTACGCGCCGACATCAGATAAGGCGCGTTCTTGACCGATGCCGCAAGGATGAAGGTCGAGATGGGATAGAGTGTCGCCATGCTGGTTTCACGACCGTTCCATGTCGAGAACAAATCGACCGAGCCGGACAGGACCACATGCAGGAAGTCGGGCGCTTCGCCCTCGCTGATCAACTGGATCTGAGGCGGAAAGCTCTGCACATAGGCGCCGCGCATGAGCGCGTCGAAGCTCTCCGGCTCCATGTCCGCGAAGAGGTCGAGGCCGCGAATGTCTTTACGATAGGTGTCGATCATCGTCGAAACAGCTTTCGCGCTTAGGTTGATAATTGTCGGATCTTAGCTTGATATATATCAAGGCGCCAATTGACATGCAACGTTCAAACGGTTGAAAGGTGTCAAGGAGAGGCACGAAATTTCTTGCTAACCCAATTATTTCACTACCCTTTTCGCGGTTTCTTGACCCAGATCAACTGACCGCAACCGGAGAGTGCGCATTCCCTCCCCATTCCAATAAGGCAGCCTCTTTTCGCTGCCAATGGCGGAGGGACCGTTATGGAATTGCAAAACAAAGCCACGGCACTGTGGTCCAACTTCCTCAATGTGAAGATGGTGCAGATCAGAACCTTCCACATGACGTGGTTTGCGTTCTTCTCCTGCTTTTTCGCCTGGTTCGGCATCGCACCGCTAATGAGCGTCGTGCGCGACGAACTGAAACTGACACCCGATCAGATCGGCTGGGCGATCATCGGTTCGGTGTCGATGACGATCTTCGCACGGCTGTTCATCGGCTGGCTCTGCGACCGGATCGGCCCGCGCAAATCCTATACCTGGCTGCTCATCCTCGGCTCGCTGCCGGTCATGGGCATCGGACTTGCGCAGACCTTCGAGACGTTCCTGCTTTTCCGTGTGCTGATCGGCTGCATCGGCGCGTCCTTCGTGATCACGCAGTACCACACCTCAGTCATGTTCGCGCCCAATGTGGTCGGCCAGGCCAATGCGACAAGCGCCGGCTGGGGCAATCTCGGCGGCGGCGTCACACAGTTCGTCATGCCGCTGCTCTTTTCGGTCATGGTCGTTGGCTTCGGCTTTTCCGAAGCGGTCGGTTGGCGCCTGTCGATGATCGTCGTCGGCACCATCATCTTCCTGATCGGCATCGGATATTACTTCCTGACGCAGGACGCGCCCGACGGCAATTTCGACGATCTGCGTGCGCAGGGAAAGCTGGAGGCCAAGAAGAAGGTCACCGGCAACTACATGCACGCCCTGAAGGATGGCCGGGTCTGGGTGCTGTTCGTCATCTATGGCGCCTGCTTCGGCATTGAGCTCACGGTGAACAACGTCGCTGCGCTCTATTTCATGGACTATTTCGACCTGACACTTGTAACGGCAGGCTTCGTCGCCGCGTCCTTCGGTCTGATGAACCTGTTCGCCCGCACGCTGGGCGGAATTTTCGGCGACAATTTCGGCTCGCTCTGGGGACTTAGGGGCCGGGCGTTCTGGCTGTTCATGTGCATCTTCTTCGAAGGCTGTGCGCTGATGGTCTTCAGCCAGATGCACGTCCTCTTCCTGGCTCTGCCGGCGCTGATTGTCTTCTCGCTCTTCACGCAGATGGCGGAGGGCGCGACCTACTCCGTCGTTCCCTTCATCAACAAGAAGGCGCTCGGCGCGGTGGCCGGCGTGGTCGGCGCGGGCGGCAATGCCGGCGCGGTCCTGGCGGGCTTCCTCTTCAAGAACGTGATCGACTGGTCCGAAGCCTTCTTCATCCTCGGCATCATCGTGACGGTCGCTTCCTTCCTCGCCTTCCTCGTCCGGTTCAGCCCCGAACAGGAGGAAGAAGAGAAGGCGAACTTCGTCGAGGCCAATATCGAGACGCTTCGCGCCCGCGCCGACAAGTCCATGGGTGAACTGGAAGAAGCGCTTGCCCTTATCGAAAAGCGCAACCGGAACGCTTCCATCCCCGCGCAATGACGAGGCGGCCGCGCCCCGCACCGGGGCGCGGCGTACTGCCCGGTAATACCAATCAGGAGACAAATGGTGGGACAAGATCTAAGAAACTGGAATCCGGAGGACGAAGCCTTCTGGCAAAGCGAGGGCAAAGCCATTGCCCGGCGCAACCTCTGGATTTCCATTCCGAGCCTGCTCTGCGGTTTTGCGGTCTGGCTCTACTGGGGCATCATCACCGTTCAGATGATCAATCTGGGCTTTCCGTTCGAAAAGGCTCAGCTCTTCACCCTGACGGCCATTGCCGGTCTGACCGGCGCGACACTGCGCATTCCGTCCACCTTCTTCATTCGCATTGCCGGCGGGCGCAACACGATCTTCTTCACCACCGCGCTGCTGATGATCCCGGCCTTCTTTACGGGGCTGGCGCTCTCCGACCCCGATACGCCGCTCTGGCAGTTCCAGCTTCTGGCGCTCCTGTCCGGCATTGGCGGCGGCAACTTCTCCTCCTCCATGTCGAACATTTCGTTCTTCTTTCCCAAGAAGATGCAGGGCTATTCGCTGGGCATGAATGCCGGCCTCGGCAATTTCGGCGTGACGACCATGCAGATCGTCATCCCGCTGGTCATGACGCTCGGCATTTTCGGCGGCGAGGGCCTGATCCTGCAGAACACCAGCGGCACGCTGATCGGCAAGATCCCGGCCGGCACCACCACCTGGATTCAGAATGCCGGCTATATCTGGCTGGTCTTCCTGATCCCGCTGGCCGTCGCCGGCTGGTTCGGCATGAACAATATTCGCGATGAGCATGTCTCGCCCAATATCGGCAGCCCGATCGGCGCTTTCGGCATCATCGCCTTCATGCTCGCGATCGGTTTCGTGACGGCTTCCGCCGGTCTTTGGCTGATGCTGCCGGAAGGCACGGGCGGCTCCGGCTGGAACGTATCGAAGTGGATCGTCCTGCCGCTGGTCATCGCCGCTACGGTTCTGCTGCTCAAGCTGATCCCCGGCCAGGTCGGCCAGAACCTGACCCGCCAGTACAGGATCTTCGGCAACAAGCACACCTGGGCGATGACCGTCATCTACACCATGACGTTCGGCTCCTTCATCGGCTACTCGGCGGCGCTCGCACTGACCATCAAGGTGGTGTTCGGCTTCCAGCATCTGATGGTCGATGGCGCGCTGACGCATGATACCGTCAACCCGAACGGACCGTCGGCCCTGATGTACGCCTGGATGGGCCCGTTCATCGGCGCGCTGATCCGGCCGATCGGCGGCATGATGGCCGACAAGCTCGGCGGCGCGCGCGTGACGCAGTGGATCTCCATCGTCATGGTCGCCTCGGCGCTCGGCGTGGCCTACTTCATCCAGGCGGCCTACGCATCGGCAACGCCCGAGCAGTACTTCCTGCCCTTCCTGGCTCTGTTCCTGATCCTGTTCGCCGCGACGGGTATCGGCAATGGCTCGACCTTCCGGACCATCGCCGTTGCCTTCGATCGCGAGCAGGCCGGTCCGGTGCTCGGATGGACTGCCGCTGTCGCCGCCTATGGCGCCTTCATCATCCCGAAGGTCTTCGGCGAGCAGATGAGCGCCGGAACACCGGAATACGCGCTCTACGGTTTCGCCGCCTTCTACGTGCTCTGCATCGCCATCAACTGGTGGTTCTACCTGCGACCCGGCGCATACATCAAAAACCCGTAAGCGACGGCTGGCACGCGCCGACCGCTCGGCGCGTGCCCTCAACAAGAAAACTCGGCGAGGAACAACGCGATGAGTCACCTTCTCGACAGACTGAACTTTCTGAAGTCCAAGGAAGTGGAACGGTTCTCCGACGGTCACGGCCAGGTCACGAATGAAAGCCGCGACTGGGAAGACACCTACAGAAACCGCTGGCGCCACGACAAGGTCGTGCGCTCGACCCATGGCGTGAACTGCACCGGGTCGTGCAGCTGGAAGATCTACGTCAAATCCGGGATCGTGACCTGGGAAACCCAGCAGACCGACTATCCGCGCACCCGCGCCGATCTGCCCAATCACGAGCCGCGCGGCTGCGCCCGTGGCGCCAGCTACAGCTGGTATCTCTATTCGGCCAACCGCGTGAAGAACCCGCTGGTGCGCGGCCGCCTCATGAAGGTCTGGCGCAAGATGCGGCAGACGATGGGCCCGATTGAAGCCTGGACGGCGATCCAGAACGATCCGATCCTGCGCGCCTCCTATGTGGAGACCCGTGGCAAGGGCGGCTTCGTGCGCGCCACCTGGGACGAGGCGACCGAGATCACCGCCGCCGCCAACGCTTATACCGCGAAGACTTACGGCCCCGACCGCGTGTTCGGCTTCTCGCCGATCCCGGCTATGTCGATGATCAGCTATGCGGCCGGCTCGCGCTATCTCAGCCTTCTGGGCGGCGTCTGCATGTCGTTCTACGACTGGTATTGCGACCTTCCGCCGGCTTCGCCCATGACGTGGGGCGAGCAGACCGACGTGCCGGAATCGGCCGACTGGTACAATGCCGGCTATCTGCTGCTCTGGGGCTCCAACGTGCCGCAGACCCGCACGCCGGACGCCCATTTCTACACCGAGGCCCGTTACAAGGGCACCAAATCCGCTGTCATCTGCCCGGACTATTCTGAAGCGGCCAAGTTCGGCGATGTCTGGCTGAACGCCAAACAGGGCACCGATGCGGCGCTGGCCATGGCCTTCGGCCACGTGATCCTGCGCGAGTTCCATCTCGACCGCCAATGCGCCTATTTCGAGGATTATACGCGCCGCTATTCCGACTTCCCGATGCTGGTGCGGCTGGAGCGCAAGAACGGCCACTACGTGCCGGGACGGTTCCTCCGCGCCGACGATCTGGACGGCAAGCTCGGCGAAGAGAACAATCCCGAATGGAAGACCGTCGCCTTCGACGAAGTCTCCAAGGGCCTCGTCGCGCCGAACGGCTCGATCGGCTATCGCTGGGGCGAGGACGGCGAATGGAACCTCGAGGAACGGGCCCAGGACGCCGACACCAATCTGAAGATGTCGCTGATCCTCGAAGAGGACCATGACGACGTCGTCGGCGTCGACTTCCCCTATTTCGGCGGCCAGGCATTTGGCCAGTTCGCCACCGATATCGACCATCCGGAGGTTCTGACCCGCAACATCCCGGTCAAGAAGATCAAGGCCGGAAAGGGCGAGGTTCTGGTCGCCACCGTCTTCGATCTCTTCGCCGCCAATTACGGGCTGGATCGTGGCCTCGGCGGCCATTGGGTGACGTCGGACTACGCCGACGACATGCCCGGCACGCCCGCCTGGGCCGAGAAGATCACCGGCGTCTCCGCCGACAAGATCATCCATGTCGCCCGCGAATTCGCCGACAATGCGGAGAAGACGCAGGGCAAGTCGATGATCATCATCGGCGCGGCCATGAACCACTGGTTCCACATGGACATGAACTATCGCGGCGTCATCAACATGCTGGTGATGTGCGGTTGCGTCGGCCAGTCCGGCGGCGGTTGGGCGCATTATGTCGGCCAGGAAAAGCTGCGTCCGCAAACCGGCTGGCAGCCGCTGGCTTTCGCTTTGGACTGGGGCCGTCCGCCGCGCCACATGAACTCGACCTCGGCCTGGTACGCGCACACCGACCAGTGGCGCTACGAGACGCTGACAGCCAGTGAAATCCTCTCGCCGACGGCGCCGGAGGGCGACTGGGACATCAGCCTCATCGACTACAATATCCGCGCCGAGCGGATGGGCTGGCTGCCGTCCGCGCCGCAGCTGAAGACCAACCCGCTGGAGGTGGTGAAGGCCGCCAAGGCCGCCGACAAGGAAGTGCCCGCCTACATCGTCGAGAACCTGAAATCCGGCGATCTGGAAATGTCGTGCGAGGACCCGGACGATCCGGCGAACTGGCCGCGCAACCTGTTCGTCTGGCGCTCCAACCTGCTCGGCTCGTCCGGCAAGGGCCATGAATATTTCCTCAAGCACCTGCTCGGCGCCGATCACGGTGTGATGGGCAAGGATGTCGGCGAGGAAGGGCGGACGCTGCCGAAGGAGGCGAAGTGGCACGAGGAGGCCCCGCGCGGCAAGCTCGACCTGCTCGTCACGATCGACTTCCGCATGTCGACCACGGCGGTCTATTCTGACATCGTCCTGCCGACGGCCAGCTGGTACGAGAAGGACGACCTCAACACCTCCGACATGCATCCCTTCATCCACCCGCTGCAGGCGGCGGTCGATCCCGCTTACGAAAGCCGGTCCGACTGGGAGATCTTCAAATCCATCGCCAGGAAGTTCCAGGAGATCGTTCCGGGCTATCTCGGCAAGGAGACCGACGTCGTTGCGCTGCCGATCCTCCACGACACCCCTGCCGAGATCGCGCAGGACCAGGTGAAGGACTGGAAGAAGGGCGAATGCGACCTGATCCCCGGAAAGACCGCGCCGGCCTATGTTCCGGTGGAACGGGACTACACCGCCATCTACGACCGCTTCACCGCGCTCGGCCCGCTGATGGACAAGCTCGGCAATGGCGGCAAGGGAATTTCCTGGAACACGCAGGACGAGGTCGACAATCTGGCGGCGCTGAACGGCGTGCAGCGCGATGGCGCCGCCGCCGGTCGGCCGAAGATCGAAACGGCGATCGACGCCTGCGAAGTAGTGCTGATGCTGGCGCCCGAAACCAATGGCGAGGTCGCCGTCAAGGCCTGGGAATCGCTGGAGAAGGCCACAGGGCGCGAACACGCCCATCTGGCGGCGGGCGAGCATCACAACAAGATCCGCTTCCGCGACATCGCCGCACAGCCGCGCAAGATCATCTCTTCGCCCACCTGGTCGGGCATCGAGAGCGAGAAGGTCAGTTACAATGCCGGCTATACAAATGTGCACGAGCTGATCCCATGGCGCACATTGTCGGGCCGCCAGCAGCTCTATCAGGACCATCTGTGGATGCGGGCCTTCGGCGAGGGCTTCATGTCGTACCGCCCGCCGGTCGATCTGAAGACCATCACGGCCGACGTTCAGGACGAAGGCGACAGCCTGGTGCTGAACTTCATCACGCCGCACCAGAAATGGGGCATCCACTCCACCTATACCGACAATCTGCTGATGCTGACGCTCAACCGCGGCGGCCCGGTCATCTGGGTCAGCGAGAACGACGCGAAATCGGCAGGCATCGTCGATAATGACTGGGTGGAGCTTTACAACACCAATGGCGCGCTGACCGCCCGTGCGGTCGTCTCCCAGCGGATCAAGGACGGCACGACGTTCATGTATCATGCCCAGGAGAAGATCGTGAACACGCCCGGTTCCGAGAAGACCGGCCATCGCGGCGGCATTCACAACTCGGTGACCCGGGCCGTGCCGAAGCCGACGCACATGATCGGCGGCTACGCCCAGCAATCCTACGGCTTCAACTACTACGGAACCGTCGGCTCGAACCGGGACGAGTTCGTCGTTGTCAGGAAAATGAAAAAGGTCGACTGGCTCGATGCCGAAAAGGCATGGACAGCGCCCGCAAAGGAGGCGGCAGAATGAAAATCCGCGCACAGATCGGCATGGTGCTGAATCTCGATAAATGCATCGGCTGTCACACCTGCTCCGTCACATGCAAGAACGTCTGGACCAGCCGCGACGGCGTCGAATATGCCTGGTTCAACAATGTGGAGTCCAAGCCCGGCACCGGCTATCCGACCGATTGGGAAAACCAGAAGCGCTGGAACGGCGGCTGGGAACGCTCCGCATCGGGCAAGCTGCACCCCAAACAGGGCGGCAAATGGCGCATCCTCGCCAATATCTTCGCCAACCCGGATTTGCCGCAGATCGACGACTATTATGAGCCGTTCGACTTCGACTACGACCATCTGAAGTCGGCCCCGGAAATGGAGGCATTCCCGACGGCGCGCCCCCGCTCCAAGATCACCGGCGAACGGATCGAAAAGATCGAGAAGGGTCCGAACTGGGAAGAGATTCTCGGCGGCGAATTCTCCAAGCGCTCCGAAGACTACAATTTCGAGGGCATCCAAAAGGAGATCTACGGCGAGTACGAAAACACCTTCATGATGTATCTGCCGCGGCTGTGCGAGCACTGCCTCAACCCGGCCTGCGCGGCGTCCTGCCCCTCCGGAGCGATCTACAAGCGCGAGGAGGACGGCATCGTCCTGATCGATCAGGAGAAGTGCCGCGGCTGGCGCATGTGCGTGTCAGGCTGCCCCTACAAGAAGGTCTATTACAACTGGTCGACCAACAAGTCGGAGAAGTGCACGCTCTGCTATCCGCGGATCGAGAGCGGCAACCCGACCGTCTGTTCGGAGACCTGTGTCGGGCGCATCCGCTATATCGGCGTCATGCTCTACGACGCCGACAAGATCGAGGCGGCGGCCAATATGGAGGAGAAGCAGGACCTCTACGACGCCCAGCTCGGCGTCTTCCTCGACCCGAACGATCCGGAGGTGATCCGCCAGGCGCGCGCCGAGGGCATCGCCGAGAACTGGATCAAGGCCGCCCAGGAAAGCCCGATCTGGAAGATGGCGATGGATTGGAAGATCGCCTTCCCGCTGCATCCGGAGTACCGTACGCTGCCGATGGTCTGGTACGTGCCACCCTTGTCGCCGATCCAGAACGCCGCCGAGGCGGGCGCGATCGGCATGAATGGCGCCATGCCGGACGTCCGCAATCTGCGCATCCCCGTCCGCTACCTCGCCAACATGCTGACGGCGGGCGACGAAGCGCCGATCGTCACGGCGCTGGAGCGGATGCTGGCCATGCGCGCCTACATGCGGTCCCGCAACGTGGAGGGCGTCACCGACGAGGCGATCGCCACCCGCGTCGGTCTCGATGGGCGCACCATCGAGGACATGTACAAGATCATGGCGCTGGCCGATTACGAGGATCGCTTCGTTATCCCGACCACCCATCGCGAGCAGGTCGAGGATGCCTACGATCTGCGCGGCGGATGCGGCTTTACCGATGGCAATGGCTGCTCGACCGGCACGTCGAAGACTTCGCTCTTCGGCTCGGCCAAACGGCCGCTCAAAATGCCCAAGGAGGTGGCGTGATGGACCGCACACTCAAAGCGCTCTCGCTTGTCCTCAGCTATCCGACCCGCGAATTGCAGGGCGCCATGGCGGAGGTCGGCGCGGTGCTGGCCTCCGATACGCGGCTGACGGCGGCGGCGCGGCGCGATCTGCGCCCGCTCATCGGCGAAATGGAGGCGGACGACATCTACGATCTCGAAGAGCGCTACGTGATGCTCTTCGACCGCTCGCGCACCCTGTCGCTGAACCTTTTCGAACACGTTCACGGCGAAAGTCGTGACCGGGGCGGCGCGATGGTCTCCCTGGTCGAGACCTATCGCGAGGGCGGGTTCGACCCCGCGACATCGGAGCTGCCGGACCATCTGCCGGTGCTTCTGGAGTTCCTGGCGACCCGTCCATGGGCGGAAGCCCGCGCGGTGCTGGCCGATGCGGCGCACATCTTCGAGGCGCTGAACGAGCGCCTCGTCCGGCGCGAAAGCGCCTATGCGTCCGTCTTCGCTGCGCTGGTGCAGCTTTCGGAAGCCAGCATCGATCGGCAGGCCGTGGCCGAACTGATGGCGCAGCCGGATGTCGATCCGGCCGATCTGGAGGCGCTCGACGAGGTCTGGGAAGAAGCCGAGGTCCGTTTCGGCCCCGACCCTGGCGCCGGCTGCCCCCAGGCGCGCGAGATGCTCGCGCGGATGGACGCCCTCGCAACGCCCGCTCCGCATTCCGCGGCCGAATAGGGAGAACGCATCATGTTCTTTTCCAACTTCAACCTCGACTTCTTCATCTTCGGCATCATGCCCTATGTGGCGCTGACGGTGCTGATCATCGGTTCGATAGCACGCTATGAGCGCGATCCGTTCACGTGGAAATCGTCATCCAGCCAGCTTCTTCGGCGAAAACAGCTCGTCTGGGGATCGATCCTTTTCCATGTCGGCATCCTGGTCGTCTTCTTCGGCCATCTGATCGGCCTCTTCACGCCGATCTGGGTCCTGGACCTGCTCGGCGTGCCATACGGCCTGAAGCAATGGTTCGCGGTTTTGCTGGGCGGGGCGTTCGGCATCGTCTCGCTGATAGGTGCGACCATGCTGCTGCACCGTCGCCTTATCGATCCGCGCATCCGCGCCACTTCCAGCTTTGCCGACATTCTGATCCTCGTGTTGATCTGGATTCAGCTCTTCGTCGGCCTCGGCACGATCATCCTGACCATGGAGCACATGGATGGCGGCGAGATGGTGCGGTTCATGACCTGGAGCCAGAGCGTTGTCACACTGGAGCTGAACGCCTGGACCGACGTTGTCTCCGTCCACTGGCTCTACAAGTTCCACATCCTGCTGGGCCTGGTGATCGTGGCGCTCTTCCCGTTCACGCGGCTGGTGCATATCTGGTCCGGTCTGGCCGTGCCGTTCCGCTATCTGCTGCGGCCCGGCTACCAGCTGGTCCGTTCGCGGCGAAGCCGGGCCTCGGCCCGCGCGGCAGCGGATGCGCATATGCGCGATGCGGCCCGCCAGCCGGCGGAGTGAGAGCGATGGAAGCGCCTCTCTTTCAGGACCTCGTGATCAATGGCGAACGTGTTCCGCACACCGCCATTGCCGCCGAGACCCAGAACCAGAATGCGCCGAGGGCAAAGGCCGCCATGGCATGGCGCAAGGCGGCCAATGCCGTGGCGATCCGCACTCTGCTCCTTCAGGAGGCGCGCGCGCGGGGTATCGAGGCCGATTGCCGGCAGGTCGGTCCCGGCCGCTTCGAAACGGAGGATGAGGCCCTGATCCGGGGCCTTCTCGACCAGGTGATCGACGTGCCGGAACCGACGCCGGACGAGGTCCGGGCGGAATGGCAGAAGAATCCGGATCGCTTTCGCAGCCCGCCCCTCTGGGAGGTGTCGCACATTCTGTGCGCATGCGCCTCGAACGATCCGCAGGACCGGCGAAAGGCGTTCGATCGCGCGATGCACATCCTCGCCACGGTGGAGGACGATCCGAAAAGCTTCGCTTCGGTCGCGGCGGTTCAGAGCGATTGCGGCTCCAAAACGTCCGGCGGCGCGCTCGGCCAGCTCGGTCCCGGCGACACGGTGCCGGAATTCGAGGCGGCGCTGCGCCATCTGGGCGATGGCGAGGTCGCGCCGAAGCCCGTGGAGACCCGGCACGGCTTTCACGTCATTCGCATGGACGCGATCGCCCAGGGCCGGGTGCTGCCCTTCGAAGCCGTCAGGGAGGCGGTGGCGAGCGCCATGGAGCGCGCCGACTGGGCGCGGCAGGCGCGCAGCTTTGTCGACGGGCTCGTCGCCGTGGCGCAGATCGAGGGCGCCGACCTTTCGGTCAAGGGTGAGGGGCCGCTCGAACCCTAGCCCTCTTTTGCTCCGCTTTCATCGCGGTCGCGCTCATAGCGGTGGTTGACGGGAAAAGGCGGCAGCCAGCCTTCGCGCCGGACGGTCCAGCTTTCATAACTGGGTGTAAATTGATCGGGCGCATCGAGCGAACCGAGATGGAGTTCGACCTCATCGCCGCTGCGTGCAAAGACGGACGAGCCGCAGCGCGGGCAGAAGAATCGTCCCTCATAGTCGCGGACCTCGCCTTCCACTGTCACGGCGTCTTCCGGGAAGATGGCGGCGGCATAGAAGAGCGCGCCGTGATGTTTACGGCAATCCAGACAATGGCAGATTCCAACGCGATCGGGCTGCCCCGTCGCTGCTATCCGCACATCGCCGCAGAGGCAGCCACCAGTGAACCGGTCCATGCGATTCGTCCTTTCATGGGGCATGAGATGAGTGTTCCTAACCCACGACCGGCGCTAGAAGCAGGCTGGTCTGGCTGTTGGTGACGCCGGGTATTTCCCGTATTTCCCGTAACACCCCGTCGAAGCGTACCAAACTGTCCGTCTTGATTTCCACCACCAGATCCCACAGCCCGTTCGTGGAATGGATCACCGAGATTTCAGGGATGCGGCGCAGCGTACGGATCACCGCGCGCGACATTTCGCCTTGAAGTTCGATCATGGTGATCGCCTTCACTTCGCCCTCCACATCGACATCGGTCTCGATGGTGAAGCGGCGGATACGCCCCTCGTTCACGAGCGCTTCCAACCGTGACTTCACGGTAGCGCGCGACACGCCGATCGTATGGGACAACTCGGTGATCGACGCCCTGCTATTGCTTCTGAGCGCTGAAAGCAGGTTGCGGTCGACATCGTTCAACTCGCGCATGATCTAACCATTCTGTTCGAAACCGCCGACGAAACGATAAAACAAGCCGGTGTTTTGAGCAAATTAATATAGCAAAATATCGACGAAACCCGGCATGATGGCCGCTTTCCTTCGTGAGAGGTCGAGATGGAACGAACATGCGCTTTGATTGGCGCGCCGGTGCAGGCCGGCGCATCGCAACCGGGATGTCTGATGGGTCCGGCAAGTCTGCGAACGGCCGGCCTCGCTGCTGCGCTGACAGGACTTGGATGGACAGTTACCGATCTTGGGGACCTTTCCATCGGCGATCCGCAGCCGAAGGACCATTCGAACGGCGCGATCAAACGCCTGGCGGAGACCAGCGCCTGGATCGAGACGGTCGAAAAGGCGGCGTTCGACGCCGCCGAACGTTTCAACTTTCCGATCTTTCTGGGCGGCGATCACTCCATGTCGGCGGGATCGGTTGCCGGTCTGGCGCGCCATGCGGCGCAGGGCGACCGGCCGCTCTTCGTCCTCTGGCTCGATGCGCATCCCGACCTGCACACCTTGCAGAGCACCGAGAGCGGCCATCTGCACGGCACCTCGGTCGCCTATTTCACGGGCCGGCCCGATTGCGAGGCCTATCCGCCGCTCGCCGTGCCGGTTCCCCCGGAACAGGTTTGCTTTATGGGACTGCGCTCGGTCGATGATGCCGAGCGTCGGCGCATCACCTCCGATGGTTTTGAAGCCTATGACATGCGCGCCATTGACGAGATGGGCGTTCTGACCCCGCTCCGCGCCTTTCTGGACCGCGTGGTCGCCGCGAATGGCGTCCTTCATGTCAGCCTGGATGTCGATTTCCTTGATCCCGCGATCGCGCCGGCGGTCGGCACGACGGTTCCGGGCGGGGCGACGTTCCGCGAAGCGCATCTGATCATGGAGACTCTCCACGATAGCGGTCTTGTCCGTTCGCTGGATCTGGTCGAACTCAATCCCTTCTTGGATGAGCGCGGACGCACCGCCGAACTCATGACCGACCTCGCGGCCAGCCTGTTCGGCCGCCATATCTTCGACCGCCCGACGAGGAGCATGCGATGAGCATTCTGGAACCGTCCGAACTGGCGCATGTCCCCTTTGTCAGTGTCGAGAACATGATGCGGCTCGTCAACGATGTCGGCGCGGAGGCCTTCATGCGAGAGCTGGCCGACTATATCGAGGCCGACTTCAAGCGCTGGCCGGAATTCGACAAGATCGCGCGGGTCGCCAGCCATTCGCGCGAGGGCGTCATCGAGCTGATGCCCGTGGCCGATACCGCCCATTACGGTTTCAAATACGTCAACGGCCATCCTAAGAACACGCGCGAGGGCTACCAGACCGTCACCGCCTTCGGCGTCTTTTCCTCGGTCGCGACGGGCTATCCGCTGCTCTTCACAGAAATGACGGTTTTGACGGCGCTGCGCACCGCCGCGACGTCGGCTCTGGTCGGCCGGTATCTCGCGCCGAAGAACGCCACGACCATGGCGTTGATCGGCAATGGCGCGCAATGCGAATTCCAGGCCCTTGCGTTTCGTGCGCTATGCGGCATCGAAACGGTACGGCTCTACGATGTCGATCCGGCCGCGACCAAGAAGGCGGAAGCCAATCTTCGCGCCGTCGGGTTCGACGTTACGGCCTGCCGGACATCGCAAGCGGCCGTCGAGGGTGCGCAGATCATCACGACCTGCACCGCCGACAAGCAATATGCGACGATCCTGACCGACAACATGGTGGGCGCCGGGATTCACATCAACGCGATTGGCGGCGACTGTCCCGGCAAGACCGAATTGCAGCGCGACATCCTCTTGCGCTCGGACATCTTCGTCGAGTTTCCACCGCAGACCCGCATTGAGGGGGAGATCCAGCAGCTGGATGAGGACCATCCCGTCACCGAGCTTTGGCAGGTCATGCGGGGTGAAGCGGACGGCCGGAAGGGCGACGCGCAGATCACCCTGTTCGACAGTGTCGGCTTTGCCATCGAGGATTTCAGCGCCCTGCGTTTCGTACTCGAAAAGACCGCCGGCACCGATTATTGCGTCCAGCTCGATCTTCTGGCCGATCCGGACGATCCGCGCGATCTCTTCGGAATGTTGCAGCGGGCTGGAGCCGAGGCGGCCTGAAGCAAGACGTGCCGGCGGGCGTGAAGCGTTCAGCCGGCACTATCATTGCGGGTCTGCAGATGGCGCTCCCAGCGCAGCGCATCTTCGACGATACCGGTCAGGTCGTCATGTTTTGGCTGCCAGTTCAGTTCGCTCCGGGCTTTCGACGGATCGGCGACGATGCTTGCCGCATCGCCCGGCCGACGTGGCCCCATCGTCCGGCGGATCGGCCCGCCTGCCACGCTGTCGACCGTATCGAGCACCTGACGTACGGAAAAACCGTGCCCGTAGCCGAGATTGGCGGTCAGGCTGTCGCCCCCCTCCCGCAGCCGGTCGAGAGCCAGGATATGGGCCGCAACCAGATCGGTGACGTGGATATAATCGCGAACGCAGGTGCCGTCCGGCGTGGGATAATCCTCGCCGAAAATCTCGATACCGTCGCGTTTTCCGCTGGCGGCCTCTGCCGCGACCTTGATCAGATGTGTCGCGCCCTTGGTGGACTGACCGGTTCGGCCCTTCGGATCGGCGCCGGCAACGTTGAAATAGCGCAGGACGCCGTAGCGGATCGAATGCGCTGCCGCTGCGTCGGCCAGCATTATCTCCGTCATCAGCTTGCTGAAACCGTAGGGCGATTCGGGCCGCAGCGGCGCATCCTCGGTAACGGGGTCGGCGCCGACCGATCCATAGACCGCCGCAGTCGATGAGAAGATGAAATGCGGTACGCCGGCTCGCACCGCGCATTCGATCAGCCCACGCGATTTGACGGTGTTGTTCTCGTAATAGGTGAGGGGATCGGCGACGGATTCCGGCACCACGATGGAGCCAGCGAAATGCAGGATCGCATCGAACCGTCCATCGGAAAGCAGGTTGGCCAGCGTGCCCGTGTCGCCAATATCGGCGACGACCAGATCGGCGGCGGGCGGCACCAGCCAGTCGAACCCGGTCGAAAGCCGGTCGATCACAGTGACGTCATCGCCACGATCGATGAGGGCATTCGCGGCATGGCTACCGATATAGCCGGCGCCGCCGGTTACCAGAACGTGTCTGCCCATGTCTCGGCTCCGCATGCTCTTTTACCACACGGGCCGGATCATAAAGCTGCGCCGTCACCAACTGATTAAGCTGGGACGGCGCGGCTTTGTTCGTTCAGATTGCTGGAGGACTTATTCCCCGACCTTGGCGCCATCCGGATCGAAAGTGGCCAGATAGGCAAGCACGTCGTCGATCTGCTCTTCCTTCTTGAGGCCGGCAAAGGCCATCTTGGTGCCTTTCACGACCTTGCGCGGCGCGGCCAGATAGGCGGTCAGGGTTTCGACATCCCAGACATGCTCCTTGCCATACTCGGTCATGGCGTCGGAATATTTGAAACCTTCGATCTCGCCGGGCACCCGGCCGAAAATGTCGTTCAGTTCCGGTCCGACCTTGTTCTTGGCGCCTTCGCCGACGGCATGGCAAGCCTTGCAGCGGTTGAACACTTTTTCGCCCGCTGCGGCGTCTCCCGTCAGATCCTGCGCCTGTGCGGTCGCGACCAGCGCGCCTGTAGATAGCGCAATCGCCGTGAGAAGTTTGATCATGATGGGTTCCCTCAAGAAATGTCGTTCTTGTTTTGATAGTAGATGATGTCCCGACGATAACTAGTGGCCTTTAGGCCAGTCTCCATGCCTTGATCGAAATCAAATAGCGGAGCCTAATATTTGTTCCGGGCCGGCCACGGGTTCAGCCGCGATGGGCCGGATTGATCGGTTCGGAACCGGGTGGCGAAGCAGGAGCGGACGGCTTTTGCCCGTCCTCTCCGGCCATTCGGATCAGAGGCGTCGCCTGGCGCACGAGTTCGCGGGCCGGCAGATCGGGATCGGCCGCCATTGCATCGACAAACTGCCGCCGCATGCGCGGATCCCAGAAATCGTTGATATGCGCCGCAAGTCCCGCCAGCGCCTCGTCTTTCGGCTTGCTTTCCATGAACAGGCTGATCTGATTGGCCATGCGGACAAGCTTATCGGGCTGCATGGGACGGCGCTTTCTGCGTGGCGTCATCGGACCGGATGCGCTCCGGATGAGTGAAGATTTCGAAGCGCGATCCCTTTGCGAGGCCGACCACCGTCAGGCCATGGCGCTCCGCCAGATCGAGTGCCGAAGCCGTCGGCGCGGAGACGGCGATGAGAATGGGCGCGCCGGCGCGCAGCACCTTCTGCACCATGTCGATCGAAACACGCGAGGTGATCAGGATCGCCCCCAACGCTGGATCGCAATTGTTGGCGATGAGGGCACCGACCAGCTTGTCGAGCGCGTTATGGCGGCCGACATCCTCCCGTGCGAGGGCAATACCGCCTTCGGGCGTGTAGAAGGCTGCGCCGTGGACCGCCAGCGTCGCATCGTGGAGCGGCTGGAAGGTCGGCAGCAGCGCAATGGCCCGCGAAACATCTTCAGGTGAGAATGCCGGTCCTGCGATAGCGCCGACCGATGGCGAGGCCGCCATCGCCGCTTCGAGGCTCTCGATGCCGCAAAGACCGCAACCGACCGGACCGGCCATCGAACGCCGGCGTTTCGCCAGCCTAGCCTCTGCGTCTCCGACAAGCCGGATCTGAAGGTCGAGACCGTGCTCTGTTTCGATCGGCTCGATCGCTTCGATCTCGTCCGGTTGCGCCAGACCCTCGGTCAGCAGAAAACCGGTGGCGAAATCGTTCAGATCGGCGGGCGTGCCCATCATCACGGCCTGCGTCGTGCCGTTGCAGGTCAGTGCGATCGCCACCTCTTCGGGCAGATCGTGCCGGCGTGGCGCAACCGCTTTGCCGGCTTCGAAGCCCATGCTCTGCCTGCTGCGCCAGCTTTCCATCGTCACTTATTCAGCCGCCTGAATGATGCGCCGCGACGATTCCGAATGATCCGAATAGTCTTCCTGCCATTCGGACGGGCCGTTGGAAGGCGCGACCTGAACCGCAGTCACCTTATATTCCGGGCAGTTGGTTGCCCAGTCGGAATTATCGGTCGTCACCACATTGGCCTGCGTGTCGGGGTGGTGGAAGGTGGTATAGACCACGCCGGGGGAAACCCGGTCCGTGATCGTCGCGCGCAACGTCGTCTCGCCGGCGCGAGACGAGAGGCGCACCCAGTCGCCTTCGTAGATGCCGCGGTTCTCCGCATCGTGCGGGTGGATTTCGAGGACATCCCGGTCGTGCCAGACAGTGTTGGCGGTGCGCCGTGTCTGCGCGCCGACATTGTACTGGCTGAGAATACGGCCGGTCGTAAGCAGTAGCGGAAAACGCGGACCCGATTTCTCTTCCGTCGCGACATAGTCGGTGCGGATAAACCGGCCCTTGCCGCGCACAAATCCATCGACATGCATCATGGGCGTGCCTTCCGGGCGCGCTTCGTTGCAGGGCCACTGCACCGAGCCTTTCTCATCTAGAAGATCGTAGGTCACACCGGCGAAAGAGGGCGTGGTCGCCGCGACTTCCGCCATGATTTCGCTCGGATGGCGATAGGTCCAGTTGGCTCCCATCGCATTGGCGAGCATCTGCGTGACTTCCCAGTCGGCGTAATCGGCTTTCGGCGCCATGACCTTGCGCACACGATTGATGCGCCGCTCCGCATTGGTGAAGGTGCCGTCCTTTTCCAGGAAGGACGAACCTGGCAGGAAGACATGGGCGTAGTTCGAGGTCTCGTTCAGGAAGAGATCGTGGACGATCACGCACTCCATGGCGGAAAGCGCCGCGACGACATGCTTGGTGTCGGGGTCGGATTGCACGATGTCCTCGCCCTGGCAGTAGAGGCCGCCAAATGAGCCGTCGAGCGCGGCATCGAACATGTTCGGGATGCGCAGACCTGGCTCGGGATCGATTTCGACGCCCCATTGCTCTTCATAGATAGCCCGCACATCGGCGTTCTTGACGTGCCGGTAGCCCGGCAGTTCATGCGGGAACGAACCCATATCGCAGGAGCCCTGCACATTGTTCTGGCCGCGCAGCGGGTTCACCCCGGCGCCGACCTTGCCGACATTGCCGGTCAGCATGGCGAGATTGGCGATGCCGATGACGGTGGTCGAACCCTGGCTGTGTTCGGTCACGCCGAGCCCGTAATAGATCGCGCCATTGCCGCCCGTCGCATAGAGCCGCGCGGCGGCGCGCAACTCGGCGGCCGGTACGCCTGTCAGCTCTTCGACGGCTTCCGGCGAATGGCGGGGATCGCTGACGAACTCGACATAGTCGGCGAAGGCCTCGGTATCGCAGCGCTCGGTGATATAGGCCTGGTCGTGCAGGCCCTCCGTCACGATCACATGCGCCATGGCCGTGACGACCGCGACATTGGTGCCGGGCCGCAGCGGCAGGTGATGCGCCGCCTCGACATGCGGCATTCGCACCAGATCGATGCGACGCGGATCGACGACGATCAGTTTGGCGCCCTCGCGCAGCCGTTTCTTCAGCCGGCTTGCAAACACCGGATGGCCGTCTGTCGGATTGGCGCCGATCACGAGCACCACATCGGCGTTTTCGACCGAATCGAAATCCTGCGTGCCGGCGGAGGTGCCGTAGGTCTGACCGAGGCCGTAGCCGGTCGGCGAATGGCAGACGCGAGCGCAGGTATCGGTATTGTTGTTGCGGAAGACGGCGCGGGCCAGTTTCTGCACCAGATAGGTTTCCTCATTGGTGCAGCGGCTCGACGTGATGACGCCGATGGAGCGCCGCCCCTTCTCTTCCTGAATGGCTTTCAGGCGGTCGGCGGCGAAGGCGAGCGCTTCATCCCACGAGACCTCGCGCCACGGCTCGTCGATCCGCTCGCGGATCATCGGCGACAGGATGCGGTCCTTGTGCTCGGCATAGCCGTAGGCGAAGCGGCCCTTGACGCAGGAATGGCCGCGATTGGCCTTGCCGTCCTTGTAAGGCACCATGCGCACCAGCTCGTCGCCGCGCATCTGCGCTTCGAACGAGCAGCCGACGCCGCAATAGGCGCAGGTCGTCACGACGCTGCGCTCCGGCGTGCCGGTCTCGACCACGCTCTTCTCGACCAGCGTGGCGGTCGGGCAGGCCTGCACGCAGGCCCCGCAGGAAACGCATTCGGACGACAGGAAATCGTCGAAGGCGGCGCCGGCGGACACCCGGCTGTCCCAGCCGCGCCCGGCGATGGTGAGCGCGAAGGTGCCCTGCACCTCTTCGCAGGCCCGCACGCAGCGCGAGCAGACGATGCATTTGCTGGGATCGTAATCGAAATAGGGGTTCGACTGATCCTTCGGCAGGTAGAACGGGTTGTTCTCGCCGCTGGTGTTGCGGACGGAGAAATGGTTCTCCTTCTCCGCAACCGTATCGTAGCGGACATCACGCAGGCCGACCGCGCCGGCCATGTCCTGCAACTCGCAATCGCCATTGGCGGCGCAGGTCAGGCAGTCCAGCGGGTGATCGGAGATGTAGAGCTCCATCACGCCGCGTCGGAGCTTTTTCAGCCGCTCGGTCTGCGTCCTGACCACCATGCCTTCGGCCGCCGGTGCGGTGCAGGAGGCCGGCGTACCGGGCCGCCCTTCGATCTCGACGAGGCAGAGCCGACACGAACCGAACGCGTCCAGCATGTCGGTCGCGCAAAGCTTCGGCACATTGATCGCCGCTTCCGACGCCGCGCGCATGATCGATGTGCCGGCAGGGACGGTCACATCCACGCCGTCGACGGTAAGCGTCACCATCGCTTCGGCCTTGGCCAGCTTCGTGCCGTGATCTTCGGTGAGCGAAAGGGGAATCGTCATTCCGCGGCCTCCTTATGGCCCTCGGGTAGAAAGTCTTCCGGAAAATGGTTGAGCGCGCTCATCACCGGATAGGGCGTGAAGCCGCCGAGCGCGCAGAGCGAGCCGGCTTTCATCGTGTCGCAGAGATCGGTGAGAAGGGCCATCGCGCCCGCATCGCCATCGCGGATACGGTCGATGGTCTCGACGCCGCGCACCGCGCCGATCCGGCAGGGCGTGCATTTGCCGCAGCTTTCGATGGCGCAGAACTCCATGGCGAAGCGCGCCATCCGGCCCATATCGACGCTGTCGTCGAAGACGGTGATGCCGGCATGGCCGATCAGCCCCTCTTTCGACGAGAAGTCCTCATAGCCGAAGGGCGTGTCGAAAAGGTCCGGCGGAAAATACGCGCCGAGCGGCCCACCCACCTGCACGGCGCGAACGGGTTTGCCCGAAGCGGTACCGCCGCCGATCTTGTTCACGATCTCGCCGAGCGTCATGCCGAAAGCCGCTTCGAACAACCCGCCATATTTGACGTTCCCGGCGATCTGCAGCGGGATCGTGCCCCGCGAACGGCCGATGCCATGCGCCGCATAAGCTTCTCCGCCTTCCGCCAGAATGAACGGCACGGCGGCAAGGCTGATCACATTGTTGACGACGGTCGGTTGGCCGAAGAACCCTTCCAGCGCCGGCAATGGCGGTTTGGCGCGCACCACGCCGCGCTTTCCTTCCAGGCTGTTGAGAAGCGCGGTTTCCTCGCCGCAGACATAAGCGCCCGCACCGACGCGAATTTCCAGATCGAAGGTCTTGCCCGATCCGAGAATGTCCGCGCCCAGAAGCCCGTTCTGCCGCGCAATTATGGTGGCAGCGTCCATCATCCGGATGGCGTCGGGATATTCGCTGCGCAGATAGATGTAGCCCTTGGTCGCGCCGACCGCGAGCCCGGCGATCGCCATGCCTTCGATCAGGCAGAACGGGTCGCCCTCCATCAGCATCCGGTCGGCGAAGGTGCCGCTATCGCCCTCATCGGCGTTGCAGACGATGTATTTTTGGCGCGCTTCGGCATCGTGAACCGTCTGCCATTTGATGCCGGTCGGAAAGCCCGCCCCGCCGCGCCCGCGCAAGCCGGAGGCCTTCACCTCGTCGATGATCCGCTGTGGCGCCCGCTTCAGCGCGGCACGCAGCCCTGCCAGGCCGCCAAAGGCTTCGTACTCGTCGAGGTCGAGCGGGTCGATTACTCCGCACCTTGCGTAGGTGAGGCGGGTCTGACGCTTCATCCAGTCCAGATCGTCGACCGGGCCGAGCGCCTTGGGGTGGGTGTCGGGATCGTTGAAGAGAGCCGCGACGTCGGATGCTTCCATCGCGCCGAAACCGTAGCGAACGCCGTCTCGTTCGATTTCCACCAGCGGCTCGTGAAAGACCATGCCGCGACTGCCATTCCGTGTGACGCGGATATCGAGGCCGCGCTCGTCGGATTCACGTGAAATCGCCCTTGCCACATCGTCCGCGCCCAACGCCCGCGCCGCCATATCGCCCGGCACGAAAATCCGAGTGACGCCATTCATCGATAAACCCATCAGACCATCTCCCGTACGAGACGCTCGACCTTCTCGCCGGTCAGCTTCGCGACGGGACGCTCGTCGATCAGCGCTGCCGGACCGCATGCGCAAAGGCCCAGGCAATAAACCGGCTCCAGCGTGATCGCGCCATCGGATGAGGTTTCGTTCCAGTTCAGCCGCAGCACCTTGCGAATATGATCCTCGAGCGCCTGCCCACCCCGCGCCTGGCAGGCTTCCGCGCGGCAGATCTTCACGACGTGCCTGCCGCGCGGCGCAGTGTGAAAGTCGTGGTAGAAGCTGACGACGCCGTGGACGTCCGCGCGGCTGATATTGAGTGCATCGGCCAGCGGGCGTATCGCGCTTTCCGGCACATAGCCATATTCGGACTGAACCCGGTGAAGGATCGGCAGCAGCGGCCCGTCCAGATCGGCGTGTTCGGAGACAATCGCCTGAACGCGGGACGCAACGGAGGTGTCCGGTAATATCGTCATCCATCCTCCCATCCGCGACCGGTTGGCGCTTGTCGGAGGCCTACGGAACGAACCACATATTACGCTTCATCACGCCGTATTTCAATCGCAAGTGCCCGTCGTATGATAGAGAGAATCGATCATACCGCAGCCAGTCGATTTGCGGCTTCGCGGAGCGCGACCAGCGATCCGGGCAGCTTGTGCCGGCTGGGTAGCAGAAGGGCGATCTGCGGATCGCTTGTGGTGGACTGACGATCCTTGATCGCGATACGGCGGATGGGCCCCGCGCCGGCGATGGCGCCGGCGAGCCGTTCTGGCAGAACCAGAGAATGGCCGCCCAGCGCCACCAGCGTGACCAGAGCCATGATGGAATTGCTGTCCACGCTCGGCGACGGCGTGATGCCGGCTTCGCGCAGTCGTGCCTCCACAATGGCGCGATTGGTCATGCCGGGCGTCAGGAGACATGGGGCGGCCGCACCCACATCGGCCCAACCCACGCTTTTACGGGACGCCAGTTCATGGTCCTCATGGACCAGAAGACAGGAATGCTCGGCATGGATCGGATGAACCTTTAAGGGCCGGTCTTCCAAACCCATCGTGTAGGACAGGCCGGCCTCCAGTTCGAGCCGTTCCAGCCCTTCGGCGATCTCCGAAGCGGTCCGCGAGAGGATGCGGAAACGAAGTCCCGGATGCTTGCCCTGCGTCCGGGCAACAAGCTCGGCTGCCAGCGGCAACGCCGTCGGCACGACGCCGAAGCGGACGAGCCCACTCAGTTCACCAGCCGATCCGCGCACATCGTCGCGCAGCGCGCGCGTTTCGGCGACGATGCGCAATGCACGCTCATAGACGCGCTCGCCCTCCGCCGTCAGCCCCTGATAGCGCGAGCCGCGCCGCACGAGCGGCGCGCCGAGTCGGTCCTCCAATGCGCGAATGCCGAAGGAGAGGCTGGGCTGGGTGATGCCGAGCGCTTCGGCTGCCCGACCGAAATGCTCTTCCCGAACAAGGGCAATCAGCATTTCGAGGCGATCTTGCATGACGGCTCCATCAGGCGAACGGATCGAGCCTTAGACGGGTTCGGCTGGCAGGAAAAGACTTCGATGGCTCGATGCCCGGTTCCGATCCACCAGCAACACGCCCGTTATGCGACGTCCTACGCCTATCGTGTATCGAAGGTCGGTACGCTCGGACGCGGCAAACGCTGGCCGCGAGGATCGTTCAGCTTCTGCCGCTCCGCGCCCCAGCGGAGAAAGGGCGAGATGTTTTCTTCGAGAAAATCGCGGTCGGCATAGTTCGAAACGCCTTTTTCCGGCGTGGCGTTGGGATCGAAACGCCGGTCGCGATCCAGACGATCCGGCGCGGCGTAGCGGGGACCGGTGAGACTGGGTTTCGGCGAAAGGATTACGGGACTGTCTATCGTGAATTGGGCAAGGGCCGAATTCGGCACGCCGGATAGAAGAGCAGCGGCGATCCATACTGCCTGGCTGGCGCGCATCGTCCGGTCTCCCATTCCATCTCTTCCAATGAAACGATTGGCGCAGCGATGCGATCCATGGACAATCGTAGACAAAAAAGAGGCCGGTATCCTTTCGGATCACCGGCCACAGTTTAACTGATCGGCTTGGGAGGAGGACCGATCAGTAAGCCTCCATATGGTGACGGCGGCACTCAGGCATGACACTTCTGTTTGCCGAGCGAATCGCGTCCCACTCGAATGTCATCTTAACAGCTATTTCGCATTCTGGGCGATAAACGCAGCTTGTCTTGGCGCTTGGACTATAAGATCAGTATAGGTGTTGTCTTTTTGTCGCATCGCATTGTCGGGGCCGGCCCTGGTGCGCCATCGCCGTCAGGAAGACAATCGCAGACTTGCCAACAGAGCGAGGAGGCGGCATGGAAGAGGTCCTCTTTCGCAGGAGAATTTTTCTCCGCGCCTTGATCCCGCGCAAAGCGGTTCCCTTCGATTGGTGCATATCCATGGCATAGGAACCGGCAACAGGAGGCGTCTGGCTTCCGTGGGTTTGGGCGGATGCAAAGGTCGAAGAAAAGATGACGATCGCAATGACTGAATTCGAAGCCGCACCGACAGAACTGCCGAAGGGCGCTCTTGGCCTTACCGTTACCGAGGTGACGCATTATACCGACCGGCTGTTCCACTTTCGCACGACCAGGCCGGCCAGCTTCCGCTTTCGCTCCGGCGAGTTCGTCATGATCGGCCTGATGGTCGGCGAAAAGCCGATCTACCGCGCCTATTCCATCGCTTCGCCGAACTGGGCGGACGATCTGGAATTCTTTTCCATCAAGGTGCCGGAAGGCCCCCTCACACAGCATCTGCAGCAGATCGAACCGGGCGATACGGTGCTGATGCGGCCGAAACCCACCGGCACGCTGGTGCATGATGCGCTGATCCCCGGCAAGCGGCTCTGGATGTTCTCGACGGGAACGGGCATCGCGCCCTTCGCTTCGCTGATCCGCGACCCGGAAAGCTATGCCAAGTTCGACGAACTCATCCTGACCCAGACCTGCCGCCAGGTGGACGAGTTGAAGTTTGGCCTCGATCTGGTTGAAAGCATCAAGTCGGACGAACTGCTCAATGAATTGTGCGACACGTCCAAGCTGCGCTTCTACGCGACGACGACGCGCGAAAATTACGGCAAGATGGGGCGCATCACCAATCTGATCCGCTCCGGTGAACTCTTCGCCGATCTCGGCGTCGAGCCATTCGACAAGGCGGTCGATCGCGGCATGATCTGCGGCTCCATGGAAATGCTTCAGGAGACCAAGGCGCTTCTGGAAGAAGCCGGGCTAACCGAAGGCTCCAATGCCCAACCGGGCGAATTCGTGATCGAACGCGCCTTTGTCGGCTAGGACGGCATCACAGCCGGGTCCGACTGAACGGAATTGGAAAAGACCGCCTTTGAGGGCGGTCTTTTTTGTAGAAAGACGTCAGACCTTGGCGGTTTCACCGGCCTCGATGCGCGCATAGAGGTCCAGCGTTTCCTTCACCGCGCTGGCGGCCTCATGGCCCTTCTTGACGAAATGCCTGACGAAGAAGTCGTTGAGCGGCTCGACTTCCTGGTAATTATGCGGTGTCAGCGCAACCGAGAAGACCGGCGTGTCCGTGTCGAGGCTGACCCGCATCATGGCGTCGGACACCGAGGTCGATACGTAATTATTGTGATAGATGCCGCCATTGACGATGAAGGCGATGGCGACGACGCCGTCATAGCGCCCGGTCTTTGCCAGCTTCTGGGCGGTGAGCGGTATTTCGAGCGCGCCGGGCACGTCGAAAACATCGACGTCGTAGCTTTCAGCCTCCAGATCGGACTGGCAGCTCTCGACGGCCTGGTCGACAATGTCTGCGTGCCAGCGGGCACGGATAATGGCAACGCGGCGATTGCCTTTTTCGGGGTGGGTCATCTGATTCATCTGCGTATCCCTTGGGTTCGAGCACAGTGAACCAGGGCGCATTTCGGGACTGGGCCGCCGACCGGGCACTTCCATCGGTCTATCGAACCGACGCGCCGTTCCGCTGCCATTTCCCGTCCTCTTTCATCCGGACTATGACCGTCGGCTCCGGGATCGCACCGGATCTGCTGACCCTTCACCTTTTGGCAAAGGCGCTCGCGGGCTCGTCGCTCCGGACTTGTGGCCCATCGCTCATCACCGCCGGTGGGGAGTTTCACCCCGCCCTGAGAACATCGCCTAGATTGGTGGGATCGGCACCGGAGTCAAGCCATCAGGGCCAAAGCCGGCGCCGGACGAACCCCTATGTATCGAGCGCGAAGGATGGTGCAGTCGCCTTCATGGCCGGACGAGGGGCGGAGACCGATCCGGCCTTCGTCTCGGCGCGATCGGCGACGAGACCGGCGACGAGTTCCGCCGTTGCCGCCGAAAGCGTCCAGCCGAGATGGCCGTGCCCGGTATTGTAGAAGACGCCCGGGCGCTTGCCGGCCATCACGCGCGGCATCATGTTCGGCATCATCGGCCGCAGGCCGGCCCAGGGCTGCACGTCGCGCGTCGAAAGACCCGGATGGTGACGCCGCACCCAGTCGACCAGCGGGCGGATGCGGGCATCGCGAATATCGCGATTCTCGCCATTGAACTCCGCCGTGCCCGCCACGCGGTAGCGGTCCGGTCCAAGGCGCGACGTCACGATCTTGGCGTCGTCGTCCAGAAGGCTGACCCAAGGCGCGGCGGCGCGGTCGTCGTCGGTGTTCATCCGCACCGTGATCGAATAGCCCTTCACCGGATAGACATTGACCCGGTCGCCGACCATGGCGGCCAGCTTGCGCGAGCCGACGCCGGCGCAGATCACCACATTGTCGAACCGGTGCGTCGCGATTGCCTTGCCGCTATCGATATCGCGATAGCTGACGGCCACGCCATCCGGCCCGGTCTTGATATCCGCGATTTCGGTTTGCATCCGCATGGTGACACCCTTGCGGACGCATGCCTTCGCCAGACCGTTGGTGAATTTGTGAACGTCTCCGGTAAAGTCGGATTCGGTGAAGTAGCCGCCGATGAAGCGTCCATGCAGGCTCGGTTCGATCTGGCGGATTTCGGCCGGACCGACCTGCTGGCGCTGAAGACCGCCGCGATTGAGAAGGCCGGTCACATCCTTTGCATGATCGAGTTCGGCCTGCGTCTTGTAGACATGCAGAATGCCCCGCTTGACGCAGTCGAAGTCGATATTCTCTTCATCCGCCATGCGGAAGAGGTGCTTGCGCGCTTCAATAGCCAGCCGCACCGTCGCGACGGTGTTGTTTTCGTACTCGGGAATATGGCGTAGAAATTCTGCCATCCATGACATTTTATGCCAGGTCGGCGTCGGGTTCACCAGCAGTGGCGCGCCGGGCTGCAGCATCCATTTGATGCCCTTGCCGACCGTCGAAAGCTGGTTCCAGACCTCGGCATTGGACGCCGAAAGCTGGCCGCCATTGGCATAGCTCGTTTCCATGGCTGCATAGGCATGCCGCTCGAAAAGCGTCACATCATGACCATGGCTGGCGAGAGCGTAGGCGGTGGTAACACCCGTGATTCCGCCACCGATGACGGCAACGGACGAAGATGAGGATTGTCTGTTAGGCACGCGTATCTCCTTGCCGGATCGTTCCGGCCGCGTGCCCCCTCCCGTATCGAACCTGAGAGATTCGCCAAGGCTGGCACCATGCCCGCCCCGACTTGCTCCTTCGGCGGGCCGCGTCTTTCAGACACGACCACTCTTCGGAGTTCCGACCCTTGCCACACGGTCCCGTTGCCTGAGAGTTTCCGGGGGCGGTTGCTCCTTCGGCGCCGATCCAAACACGATAAAGTGCTCGACCGATCTCTCCCGCATGGCAATTTCATGCTTCCGGAAAAAAGACTTAGCTTTGCTATTCCTCCAAAAGCCGTTCAATTGTGACGGTATTTGACGCCGATAGCAAGCGGCAATGACCTGATAAGCGAAATGTATCCCCGGATAGCGCGGTAAGTTTGATGGTCAGTCGGCTGAAAAGTCTCAGGACCCTGTTTCCGCTATCGGCGGAATACGGGCGATCATACCTGTCTTTAGGGAGGACGGTCGGCCACGCCAGGGCAGGGGTCCTTCGGCCACACTTCCCATCAGACGCGCGCCCACCAGAAGATCGCCGGCGCTGCCGGCATCAAGATTGCCGAAAACATAGTGCCAGTCGCCCGGCGACAGGATCGCCGCGGAACAGCCGCGCTTGCAATTGCCAAGACACTCTACAGCCTGAACCTTGATTCGGTTGACAGGCGGTTCGGCGCCTATCGCCTGAACGGCGGCGTCGGCCAGCATGGCGCCCGAACTGTTATCGCCGTCGGCGCTGTCGGGCTTCTTGCAAGTGCTGCAGACGAGTACGACAACATCTCTTTGGCCAGCCATCGGCATAAGGGAATCGTCGAGGGAAGGACGGAGTTCGGTCATGGCTTTTCTCTGCCCACCCATCGACGGCTGGTCAACACCGTGCGAGAAATGACGCCACGGTCGTCGGAAGACCGAAGTGAAGGGCGCTGGAATGGCGGAAGGAACCGACCTTGCGAAGAAGGCCGGATATGGCCGGTCGCCGCTGATTGTCTGCCCGCGGCGCAAGCTGGAAGAAGCGGTCCGCCATTATGAAGTGCGCCATGTGCTGATGATGGGGAGCCAGGCCGAAGCCGCGCCGGAGAAGCTGCTGGCACGCGATTGCCAGGTGACCCGACTGGTTTTCAACGACATTGCGGAAGAACGTGCCGGTCTGCAGATGCCCTTGGCGCGCGATGTGGTGACGATCCTGCAGGTCGGTCGGCAGGCGCTCGCCGACGGTGAGGCGCTTTCGCTGAACTGTTTCGCCGGCGTCAGCCGATCGCCCGCGGCAGCCTACATCATCGCCTGCGACCGCCAACTGCCGGGGGACGAAAAACGGCTGGCGAACAGTCTGCGCGCCCATTCGCCCGAAGCCACGCCCAACGCTGCGATGATTGCACTGGCCGACGATATTCTGGGCCGCCGCGGAGCGATGATTGGAGCGATCGCCGCAATCGGACGAGGCGCGGAATGCAGTGAAGGCAGGGCCTTCTTCTGGGTCGTCTGAGCGTTCGGGTTTTCTAGTCCGTTCCGTATGGCAGGGGAACGAGACGGCTGTGGGGACGTTGCAACGCCATCCCATAGATGGAAATGCCCAACCGATGAGCGCAGAACCGACCCCTTTCGAAATTCACCTTCCAAAGATCCGCAAGCTGCTCTTCGGCATCTTTCTGATTCTCGTCGCTCAGGTCATCTATTTTGCTCAGGACGTCATCATGCCGCTTATGCTCGGCATTCTGGTAGCGTTTACGCTGAGCCCGCTGGTCCGCCTCGGTCGGCGTATCGGCATTCCGGAATGGTTCAGCGCGCTTCTGGTCATGACCGGCTTCGGCATGCTGGTGGCGCTATTGCTCTATTCCTTGAGTGGCCCGTTTACGGATCTCGTCAATTCCGCGCCGCAGATCAAGGCTTCGCTTACCGAAAAGCTGTCGAGCCTGCAGACCCATCTGCAATCCCTGCAGCGTGTCAGCGAGGAGGCCGCCGAGGTCACGGGCCAGTCCGCCAACGGCCAGGAAAAGGTCGTGGTCGATGGCCCACCGGTTTTTACCGGACTGGCATCTTCCGTCGCCGGCACGGTCGGCCAGATCGCCATTGCGATGTTCCTGTCCCTGTTCATTCTGTCGAATGGCAAGCTCTTCTACGAGGGCATCGTGAAGATGGCGCCGACCCTGACGGACAAGAAGATTGCCGTACGTATTCTCTACGACGTCGAGAAGGTCGTTTCGCGCTATCTGCTTACGATCACCATGATCAATATCGGTCTCGGCATCGCCGTGGGCGTAAGCCTGTGGTTTTACGGAATGAGCAATCCGTTTCTTTGGGGCACGATCGCGGCCTTGCTGAACTTCCTGCCCTATATCGGTGCGGTGATCGGCGCTTTTGCGATCGGATTGACGGCGATTGCCGAGTTCCCGACGCTCGGCATGGCCTTCGGTGTGCCGCTGATCTACTACGCAATGACCGCGATCGAAGGCAATATCGTCACCCCGCTGCTGCTTGGCCGCCGTTTGGAAATGAACGTCGTGGCGGTATTCGTTTCGGTGGTTATCTGGGGCTGGATGTGGGGTTTTGCCGGCGCTCTCATGGCCGTGCCGATTCTGGTCATCCTCAAAGTGATGAGCGACAACATCGAATCCATGTCGAGCTTCGGCAATTTCCTCGCATCGCCCGCCCAGGACGAGGAGCGGGCGCCGACAGAAGACGCCAAGGAAAAAGACGATGTTGGACCGCCTCCCAAGAAGGCGGCATAGGAACCGCTGATCGGGTCACGCGTTGATTGAACGATACGAAATGCAGGCAATCGCCGTCATGATGCGGCACGCCTCGGAAGGAGACGACTGATGACGAATGAGAATCAGCGCGAAGGTCTGGGCCATCAGGCCAAGGGCACCGTCAAGGAAGTCGCCGGCAAGGTGACTGACAACGAGAAGATGGAAGCCGAAGGTAAGCTGGAGAAGGCCGGTGGCCAGGTTCAGGAGACAACCGGTGACATTGAGGAAAAGATCAAGAAGGACTGATCCGGTTCTCGATCTTTGATGTGAAAAAGCAAAATAGAGCGCGCATCCCTATTCGGATGCGCGTTTTTCGTTGGCGCCGCTTTATAGGGCGCTTCGGTCGGCCGGGCTGTTTTCGGCTTTTGTATCGACATCGGCCTGGCCGATATCCGGACTCCAGGGCGAGGGCGGCTGCCTGGTCGGCATCGCCTTTGGGGGGGCGATAGGCGCTGCGACCTCCTCATCATCCTCTCGAGCGGTCGGCGCTTCGAAAACGGGTTCGTCCGGCGTATTCAGATCGGCCATCAATGCGAAGCTGTGGCGGAGCGAGAGCAGCAGACCGACCAGAAGGAAGAAGCTGAAGGACAGGAAAGTCATCAGCGCCGAGAGCGGCATCCGTGCCGGATCTTGGCTTCGGAGGCGACCGTCCAGCGTATCGCTTATGACGGCGCGGCCCGCATCGTACAGTGGTTCCAGAAGCGGCAGGCAGAATACCGCGCCGACCGCGCAGGTCGACAGCAGGATCGTCAGAACGGCCGGCCAGAAAACCCGCTCGCTCTCAGCGGCCCGCCGCCGCAGACGCTTCACCGAAATATCGAACAGGAGAGGAACCGCCGTCGCCATCAGCAGCGCCAGCGAGAAGTGCAGGAGCGTTTCTATGAAGGGATAGACGCGTTGGGCGACGAAACTGCCATAGGCGAGAATGCCTGCGAGCACGGCGGTCGCGTAAAGACCCACCTGCATACCGACGACCGCCCAACGGAGGAGCGGGGCCAGAATCGCGACAAGTACGGTATCGATGCGCGCGATTGGGCGCATGGGCGACATCTCCTGCAGGGTGCCGGGGGTTATCGGACGAAGATGGCCGTTCCGGGTCTTTTTCGCCAGCCCGATTGACCAAGGTCAAACGAAACGCGTTCGCAATCTGCTTGAATGGGCGATCCAGGCGGCGTAGCAGCCGAAGGGGCAAGGACGAAAACCGCCGCAAAGGGTTGGATTCCAGTCGGTGTTTTGCCATAAGGCTAGATGGTTTTGATCGTTCCTCAATGAAATGCGATATGCCGACCGAATAGGGGCGGGGAGAACAGAAATGGATTTTGAGCGCCTTTTTCGAGCCGACCTCGAAAAGCTGAAAGAAGACGGCAACTACCGTGTGTTCGCTGACCTCGAACGCCGGGCAGGCTCGTTCCCGAAGGCCCATCACCACGTTGACGGCACGGACACGCAGGATGTCACCGTCTGGTGCTCCAACGATTATCTCGGCATGGGACAAAGCGCGATCGTGACCGCCGCCATGCATGAGGCCATCGACAAATGCGGCGCCGGCGCTGGCGGCACACGCAATATTTCCGGCACGAACCATTATCACGTGCTGCTCGAGCGCGAACTGGCCGATCTGCACGGCAAGGAAGCCGCACTGCTTTTCACCTCGGGCTATGTTTCCAACTGGGCCACGCTGGGCACGCTTCTTGGACGTATACCGGACGTGATGGTCTTCTCCGACGAAATGAACCACGCATCCATGATAGAGGGTATTCGCCATTCGCGCGCCCGCAAGGTTATCTGGAAGCACAACGATCTGGACGATCTGCGCGCCAAGCTCGCTGCGGCCGATCCCGATGCGCCGAAGATCGTCGCCTTCGAAAGCGTCTATTCCATGGATGGCGATATCGCCCCCATCGAAGCGATCTGCGACATTGCCGATGAATTCGGCGCCATGACCTATCTCGACGAAGTTCATGCGGTCGGCATGTACGGTCCGCGCGGCGGTGGCGTTGCCGAGCGTGAAGGCATCATGGATCGCCTGACGATCATCGAGGGCACGCTCGGCAAGGCGTTCGGCGTGATGGGCGGCTACATCACCGGCTCGACGGCGTTGATCGACTGGATCCGCTCCTTCTCCTCCGGTTTCATCTTCACCACGGCCCTGCCACCCACGCTGGCGGCTGGCGCGCTGGCTTCCATTCGCCATCTGAAAAAGAGTGAGATGGAGCGTCGCCGCCACAAGGACAACGTCGCGAAGGTGCGTCTGGGTCTGACCCGAGCCGGCATTCCCTGGCTCGACAATCCGTCGCATATCGTGCCGGTGATGGTCCGCGATGCCAAGAAATGCAAATGGATCAGCGACATTCTGATGGATCAGCATGGCGTTTACGTCCAGCCGATCAATTATCCAACGGTGGCCCGCGGCGCCGAACGGCTGCGTATCACGCCGACCCCGCTGCACACCGATGCCGACATCGCTCATCTCGTGGCTTCGCTCTCCAGCCTTTGGAGCCAGTGCGCTCTGGCGCGCCACGTCGCCTGAGCTTACTATCCTACAATGGAAAAGCGGCGGTGCATCATTGATGCGCCGCCGCTTTTCCGTTTGGATTTGAGTAAATTTGCACCATGCAAATTGTCCTGTTGCTTACGTCCTCCGCCTTAAGCCGATCCTACAATTCGGACACAGAAAGGCGCAGGAAAAGCGATGGCCGTTGCAGGACATGCCGACGAGATTTTGCTCACGGAAACGTCCGAAGGCTATATCTTCCGCATGGAGGATAATGGCAATCGCATGATGGTCACCATCGCTTGGGACGCGCTGATCACGTTGGGCGCGCCATCGGACCCGGAGAGGCAGCGCCAGTTCGTCAAACGCCGCATCCCTGCATTCAAGATGATTGCCCGTGCGCCGGAATTCCAGAGCGATCGCAGGCGCGGCCGACTGCGCCTCGGCCGCCGGCACATGATCGCGCTGGCAGAGAATTACGACTGACCATGAAAAAACCGGCCGCTTTCGCGACCGGGTTTTCATTCATCGCCATCGCCGATCAGGCGTTGCCGGAAATCCAGCTCGACAGAGCGGTCTTCGGCGCTGCGCCAACTTTCATATCCGCCACTTCGCCATCCTTGAACAGCATCAGTGTGGGGATGGAGCGCACGCCGTACTGCGCGGCGATCTCCGGATTTTCGTCGATATTGACCTTGGCGATGGTCACCTTGCCGTCCATTTCTGCCGAAATTTCTTCCAGCGCCGGCGAGATCATTTTGCATGGGCCGCACCATTCGGCCCAGAAATCCACTACCACCGGGCCGTCGGCCTTCAGAACATCACTTTCGAAGCTGGAATTGGTTACCGTCTTCGTAGCCATTTTGGGCATCTCCTTATCGTGTCGGTCCAGATGTGGCCTTCCGCACCATCAAGGTCAAGGCTCGAGCGGGATCTCTCATGGTCCTCCGCCTATCCGGCCAGTCCGATCCGGTTGCCGGCACTCGTAAGATGTGCGTCGGACAGAACGATCAGCTGCGGCCCACCGGTGAAAACCAGGCAGCATCGGATGGGCCGGTCGGGATAAAGCGGACGGAGGAGGGATCGGTAGAGCGCCATCTGCAAAGCGTATTCGTCCGGTACCTCGTCTTCGTTACGGGGGATCGCGGCATTGGTCTTGAAGTCGACGATCAGCACCTCGCTGTCCGAAACGGCCAGCCGGTCGATAATACCGGAGACGGCGCGTCGCTTGCCTTTGATATCGAGAGTTCCGGCTACGGAAACCTCTGCGCGCGATCCCGGCGCGAACGCCGCGGTAAGATCCGGATGGGCGAGGGTGGACAGCACATCGGTGCCGATGGCGGCCTGCTCGGCTGCCGTGAACTCACGCCCCCTCAGCCAGCGTGCGGCGGCGGCGTTTCGCTCGGTTGTGGGAGTGTCCGCCATGAGTTCGAGAAGGCGGTGAACCGCAAGGCCCTTGCGGATCGGCCAGGCGACCGGCTCTTGGTCCGCTCCGAGAACCGGCGAAACACCGATCGCCGCTTCCGTCTGCGCGGTTTCCACGGCGCTTTCCAGCAAGCCACCCGCGCCGGAGGGCGATAGCGGACGCGGGGCCGGGTCGGGTGCCGGCAATTGTTCTTTCGGATCGAAGGGCAGGCCGGATGGCTCGGTCCTCGGTCCGCCGTCGCGCTGCGCCGCCAACGGAACCGGGGGATGATCGCTCGGTGAATAGTGCAGCACTTCGCGTGCGGTCACGACGGGGTGACCGGTTACCGGCTTGCCACCGTCATCGGCTTGGAGCCCTTCCTGCACAAGATGGAGCCATGTCGGCTGTTTTGGCTCGGTCCTGCCGCGATAGCCGCAGACGATGAGGCGATCTTCCGCCCGCGTCATGCCGACATAGAGAAGCCTGCGATACTCTTCCTCCTGCGCAGCGAGCGCCAAGGTCTTCAATTCATCTATCTGCGGTTCCCGACCGAGTTCCGGCGCACGCCATAAAAAGGTGTCGGCGGCGGGGCCATGCCTGCTGGCAGGGAGTGGCAGTTTCATCAGTTCGGCCAGATGAGCGTGATGGGAGGGTGCGCCGCCGCTATCGACCAGAAAGACGATCGGTGCTTCGAGACCTTTGGAGGCGTGGACCGTCATGATCCGCACCTCGTCGCGGCCCTGTTCCATTTCGCGCTTGATCTCTGGCGCCGAATGGCTGAGCGCGTCGACGATGCGTTCCAGATCGGTGAGTCCCAGCCTTTCCTGCGCCATGACGAAGCGCTGGAATTCGTCGATCACCTCGCCGGCTTCCGATCCGAGTCGCGCGGCCAGCTTTCGCCGCCCGCCATCGCGGCCCAGCACCGCGCCGAAGAAATCGGCCGGGCGACGATAGCCGGCCTCGTCGCGCCAGCTTTGCAATTGTTCGGCCGCCGTTGCGAAGCGCGCATTTGTGTCGGCGGTCTGCCGCAGACGCTGCCAGAGCGAACGCGTATCGCGCGGCAGAAGCAGCGCCATCAGATCGTCGTCGGTCAGATCGAACAACGGGCTCTTAAGGAGGCCCGCCAGCGCCAGATCGTCATTGGGCTGCTGCACGAAACGACCGATGGCGGTGAGATCCTGCACGGCGATATGATCGGACAGATGCAACCGGTCCGTGCCCGCCACCGGCACGTTCCGCTGTTTGAGGGCGCGGGCCAGTGCGTGGATGAAGCGGTCGCGCTTTCGCACCAGCACCAGCACGTCGCCGGCCCGCATCGGGCGATCCTTGCCTGCCAGTTTCTCGCCGCCCTTCATCCAGAGAGCGATCTGGGAGGCGACCTCATCTGCCAGCTGCGCGGCAGGGGCGGCGGACGGATCGAGCCCCTCGATCCATCGCGCCGGCGCCTCGGCCTGCTCCGCGGCGAGATAGGACCAGAGTTCGACATCGCCGGGATGAACGGCGCGCACCGTTTCATGTTCGACGGGCTCGTCGTCGTGTGTCAGCCCACGCCGGGAATCGGGCGTGGCGAAGGTGCGGTCCACAGCGGAAAGAATATCCGGCGTCGAGCGGAAGCTCTGGCGCAGCTTTACCTCGGCGAACGGCTTTTGCGCGCCGGCGATCCGCTTGCCGAACCGCCGTCCGGCATCGGAAAACGCGCCGGGGCGCGCCCCTTGGAACGAATAGATGGACTGCTTCTCGTCGCCGACGGCGAAGACGGTCCGGCTCCGCCCTTCCATCGCGCCCTCGCCAGCGAAGAACTCCGCCGCCAGCGCCTCGATCACCTGCCACTGACGCGGGCTGGTATCCTGCGCCTCGTCGATCAGAAGGTGATCGATACCCCTGTCGAGCTTGTACTGCACCCAGGCGGCGGCGCGGTTGCGGGTCAGGAGATCGGCCGTGCGGGTCAGAAGATCCGAGAAATCGAGCAGGCCCCGGGCGATCTTGGATCGCTCATACTGGTCGAGGAGCGCCTCGGCGAGCGTCAGCGCGGCATCGGTCGCATCGAGCAGGTCGAGCGTGTTGATCGCCGCTTCCGCCTTCAGAACATGGCGGCAGGCTTCGAGATAGCGTTCATAGCCGTCGTCGCCGAAGATCGGCCGCATGACCTTGGTCACCAGCGAACCTTCCTTGAACGGTTCGCCCTTGCCGGTCAGAAGCGCGGCGGCCAGCGCGTCGAGGCGAATTATCGGATCGTCGAGCGCATAGGCATGACGCAGGCCCGCGCAGAGCTTCTCCGCTGTCCCGGTTCCCTTCTCCGAAAGGCCGGCCTCGATGGCTGTGAGGAACGTGTCGTCGAGGCCCGGAAGCGGAAGAACGTCGCCTGCGATGGTTTGTGCCGTCGCCCCGTCCGCAATGCCCAGATGGTTGCGCAAATGCGCCATCGCGTCCGCGCGCGCGCCAAGTATCGGCGTCAGCTCATCGCGTTTGCGCACGATATCGCTCAGCAGCCGGTCGAGACCGGTTTCGCCGGCCCGCGCGATTACGTGATCGAAAGCGCCGAAAAGCGCCGGATCGTCCCCTGCCGTCGCGCGGGCCAGAAGCCTCTGGCGAGCATTGGCCAGCAGCGCCGCCTCCATGGCGGTATCCATCATCTCGAAATGGCCGGCAATGCCGGCTTCGAGCGGGAACTGATGCAGCACCGCCTCGCAAAAGGCGTGAATGGTCTGGATCTTCAGTCCGCCCGGGGTCTCCAGCGCTTCGGCGAAGAGCCGCCGGGCGCGGCCAAGCCGTTCCGTATCGGGCGGCGCGCCTTCCATGGCTTCGATCGCCGTGGCGAGAGTCGTGTCGTCCAGGTGTGTCCAGCCGCCCAGAAGATCGAAGACGCGGCTGCTCATATTGGCGGCCGCCGCCTTGGTATAGGTCAGGCACAATATGCGGTTCGGCGCGACGCCATCGAGAAGCAGGCGCACCACGCGATTGGCCAGCACATGCGTCTTGCCGGAGCCGGCATTGGCCGACACCCATGCCGACAGCGCCGGATCGGCCGCCTTGCGCTGGCTCTCGACGGTCGAGGCGGTAATGTCCCAATCGCCACGCATGGTCAGTCGCCCTCGCCATCGGCGCCGGCGCTCCATTCGAGCGTGCGGGCAAGGTGATCGTAATCGCCCAGCGCCTCGTCCGGGCGGAAGGGCAGCAGCCTGGCGAGATAGCCATTGGCGGGGTCGCGGTAGAAGCGCATCTGTTCGACCAGCCGCTCCCAGGCTTCATCGGCCAACTCGGACGCGCCTGCCACCGCCGAACCGCGTTGGGTAAGCGCGCTTTTCGGCGTCACCTCCCCTCTTGCACCCAGTTTGATATAGAGGAGATCGCCGGGCGTCATCGCGCCAGGCTCGGCAAAGGCGCCGCGTTTCAGAAGCGCCGCCTCGAGCGGCAATTGCGAGGCGGTGAGCGCCCGAACATCGGCGGCCGAAGGCGGCTCGCCCGTCTTGTAGTCGATCAGATCAGCATTGCCCGAAACCGTTTCGTCAATCCGGTCGGCGGTGCCGCGCAATGTGCAGGCGGTCTCGCCGATGGGCGTCTCTTCTGCAACCGCCTCCACATGCGAGCGGACAATGCGCGCCCGCCGTTCCTGTTCGAGCGCCACCACATGCGGCACCATGGCCGCAAAGCGCGGCCACCAGACGGCATGGATATCGGCCGGCAGGTTCTCGGCGGCGAACAGTTTTCGGCCGATGGCTTCCAGCTGGGCAGGGGCCTGCGCCGCGAACGGGTCGACCTCCGCTTTGACGAAGGCTTCCAGAATGGCGTGAAAGAGCGTGCCCCGGTCGCGCGCATCGTGATCGCGCATCAGTTCGGGTAGGGCACGCAGGCCGAGAACGCGCTCGGCGTAGATCGCATAGGGATCGCGGCGCAGCCGCTCGATCTGTGTGACCGAAAAGCCGGTCGGCCGTGCGTCCAGCGGAGGAACGGGGCAGGGGCGCCTGGCGGGCGCTTCCGAACCGCATCGATCAAGCGTCTCGCCCCAGCGGAGATAGGCGGCGCCGCGTCTGCGCATGGTTTCCGCGGCCGGCTCGCCGGCCAGTACGGCCAGCCTTTGCAGCCAGCGCGACGGCACGGTCGGTGCACCATCGGCCTTGGCCGACCGCGACAGGATCACCCGGGGATGACCCATGGCCTGCTGAAAGTCATGGGCGGCGAGGCCGATCCGCCGCTCCGGCGGCAGAAGCGAAAGTTCGGTCTGCATACTGCGTGACAGGAACCGGTCGGCCCGCGCGGCGGCCGGCCAGCTTTTCTCGTTCAGAGCGCCCAGAATAACGGTATCGACCGCTTGCAGCCGGCTCTCCAACTGCCCCCAGATGAAGACGCGCTGGTCTGCGCCGACTGCCGGTTTGACTGTTTCGCCGGCCAAGAGGGCAGCAAGAACGTCGGGCCATTCGCTGGGCTGGATTGGCAATTGGCTGTTCTCGGCGACGAGCCGGCGCAGCTTGTCTGCCAGCATGGCGCCGTTCTCACCCTCGTAAAGCACGTCGAGCGCGCCGCTCTTCTGGCGCCCAAGCGCTTCGAAGACGCGGACGGCCGCGACCAGCAGATCGTGCAGCGATACGGTTTTGCTGTTGCGCAGCTCCGTAAGCGGCTCGAACGCTTCCTGTAGCTTGAAGCCGAGCACATCGTCGGCGAAGGGAAGCCCGGCGCTGGTCCGCCTGGCCTCGTAGCGCTTGTCCGGCCGTTCGTGTTTGTGGTCCATCCGCCGCTCATCGATCTCGTCGAGCAGATCGTTCAGTCGGGCGACATCGGGCCGCGCCGTCGTGCCGCGCAAATGCAGAAGCTCGAAGAACTCCGCCATTTCGCGCATCTGGGCGCGCGCTTCGCCAAGGCGCAGAAGCGGGTGTTTCAGAAGGGCCAGAAGCGGCAGCACGTCGCCCGGACGCATCGCGCATTCCGCCGCAAGGAGCAGAAGCGTGGCCGGCGGGGTGGTTTCGAGCGGCGTGCCGCCGGAATCATTGGCGACCACGCCGAACCGCAGCAGTTCCGACGAGACACGCCGCGCCAGAGCTCGGTCCGGCGTAATCAGTGCGGCCTGATGGTCTGGTTCTTCGATCGCGGCCCGAAGCGCCATCGCGATGGCCATGGCCTCTTCCTGTTCGCTTGCCGCCTCGATCAGCGAAACGTCGTCGAGCGCACCGGCGACAAGCCAGCCGGCCGCGTCCGCTTCGCGATCCTTCCACCGGTCGGTCAGCGGCGCGGGAATCATGGCGAGCGATACGAGCTGCCCGCGCGCATGAAGCGCCCTGTCCGTCTCGCCGAGCGGGCGGATGGCTTCCGGAGATGTATCGAGTGCGCGCATCAGGGTTGCGAGCGCCTGCTGCGGGTGGCCGTGCAGCGCGGGCGTGACAGAAACGGTCGCAAGAAGCGACCATGCGTCGTCGTCGAGTTGGCGGTCGAGACCCGGTAGCACCACTGCACCGTTCGGCAGCGAGGCGATGGAGGCGAGTAGCCGGCGCGTAACAGGGTTCGTGCCGGTCGACCCGGCTGCGATGACCGGGCCTGGCGGCGGCGCTGCAACGAGCCGCGCCGCCAGCGCATCGAGCATCCGGTTGGTATGATCGGCCGGATTGGAGCGGCCTTTCTCTTCCAGATAAGCAGGCCAGGCTTCGGTGACGATGGTGAGGAATTGCAGGGTGATCTGCCACCAGTCCGCTAGATCCTCCGGGACGATGTCGCGAAACCGTTCCCACTCCAGTCCCTCGGTTTCGACCTCGTCGATCAGCCGTCCGAGATCGCCGGCCAAATGAATGGCGTCGGCCAGCGTCGCCGGAACGGGTGCGGCCGGTCCGCCGCGCTGTGCAGCTTCAGCGGCGATCCGCTTGCGCCAACTCTGCACCAGCGGCGCCAGCATCAGCGTTCGATGCATCGGATCGACCGGCGGCTTCAGATCGAGCGCGTGAGCACCGCCTTCGACGATCGGGCCTGCATCTTCATCCGGATCGCCGAGCGTGCGGATGACCGGCATCATGACCGGCTTGCCATTGGCGCGTTCGAGCAGATAGGCACGCAGCGAACGCGCTGCACGCCGGGTGGGCAGAAACAGGGTCACGCCAGACAGTGCGAGCGGATCGGTCGGGTCGAGCGGCTCTCCCGTCAGCCTGCCGTCATAAAGCGCTTCGGCGAGCGTCGGCAGAAAGGGCAGCCCGGCATCGATGGTGAAAACCCTGTTCGCCATGCCTCGCCTCATATCCTTCGCCGGACCTCATGCTTAGGACGTGACGGCGGCGGGGACCAGACGCGGAGTGCTTTTCGGCCCGCTATCCACGATCCTTGCAACAACCGTTCGAAGCGGGCACTCAGCCGATGGCCCGGCGCGCCGCCTTGCTGTCCGAACCCGTGACGGCTTCTTCCGCCGGGGGAATGGCGTCGGGCGTGCCGACCGTAATCCAGCGCCCTTGCAGGACGGCACCGAACAGGCGGCCCGCTTCAATGGCGCGGTCGAAGTAGAGGTTGAGCGAGTGCGGCTCGGCTTTGGCATCGGCGAAGATGGCTGGCGACACGATGGCCGCGCCGGCATAAATATAGGCTGGCAGGTCGGCGGCTTCGTCAGCGCCGGCGCGAAGAAGCCGGCCGTCCGGGGTCATGGCGAAATCCAGGCCGCCGCTATGACCCGTAGCGGTCTGACTGTCGGCAAGAAGAAGCGCCATATCCATCCTCGCCGGATCGAACCGCTGGCTCAGCAGCGACAAAGCAGGCGTTCCGGCGTCGATCCAGAACGTATCGGAATTGAGCAGGTAGAAAGGCGCATCGTCGATCAGCGGTAGGGCCTTGATGATCCCGCCGGCGGAATCGAGCAGACGGTCCCGCTCGTCCGAAACGACGAATGCCATGTCGCCCCGGCGGTTCAGATGATCGATGATCTGGTCCGGCAGATAATGGACATTGACGGCGCAGCGCTCCACGCCCGCCGCGGCCAGCATGTCGAGTCCACGGTCCAGAAGGCTGCGGCCCGCCACTTCGACCAGCGGTTTGGGCCGCGTCTCGGTCAGAGGGCGCATCCGCTTGCCGAGGCCAGCGGCCAGGACGATGGCGTGAGCGGGCGTTGAAACGCTCATGAGCCGTTCACCGACAGGCCGATTTCGGCGTAGATATGACGGAGCGGGGCGAGCGCGTCATGAGCCAGGTTTCGTCGCAGATAGGCTTCGATACGCGGCAGATGGGTCAGATAGCCCGATTTTCCGTCGCGCCGGTCGAGCCGAACGAAAATGCCGGCGATCTTGCTGTTGCGCTGTGCGGCGGTGATCGCATAGGCGGTTTCGAACCGGTTCCGGTCAAAGTCTGGACCGCGGGCCGCGCAATAGGCGTCGATGATGGCGCGCTCCAGTTCGGGCGGCACCGTCACCCGCGCGTCCTGTGCAAGGGACGCAACATCGTAGGCGAGGGGGCCGATCACCGCATCCTGAAAATCGATGAGGCCGATCCGGCCCAGACCCTCGCGGTCCGGCCGCCATATGATGTTCGGAGAATGGAAATCGCGCAGAACGAGGCCCTTCTCGGCTTTCGAAAGGGCGTTCAGGACCGCTTCCCATGCCTTGTGATAGGCTGCCGCGAAGGAGCTGGCGTCGGCCTGAGGCAATCTGTAGGACATGTACCACTGCGGCAATAGATCGATCTCCACGACCATGGCGCGGCGGTCGTAATCGGCAATCTCATACGGGTGGCCCTTATCAAGCGCGATTGTCCGGCTCACGGGCTGGGCATGCAGATGGGCCAGCATTTGCGCGCTTGCGAGGTAGCGCTCGGCGACGGGCTCCCCGCCAGAAGGGCCGGCGCTGCGAATACCATCCGTTCCAAGATGCTCGATCAGAAGGAGCCCCGCATCGAGATCGCTTTGAAAGATGGCGGGTGCGGCAAGCCCGAAGCGGCGCAATTCGCCGGCAATGGCCACGAAGGCGCGCACATTTTCCGCCAGATGCGCCACCTGGCTGTAGGGCACGCCATAGTCGGCGAGCGGCGACCCGTCCGGTTGGGCGGGAGCATTCATCAGAACCGTTTCCTCGCCGTCGAGGCGGATCGACTCGTAGGATCGCGTGGAGGCGTCGCCGCAGAAAAACCTGCGCTTGGCGCTCTTGCGCCCGCCTGCGTTGAGGAAGCTGCGAATGCCAAGGCTTCGCTCCAGCTTCGGCGCAAAGTCCGGTGTTGCGGTCAAAACAGCCTGCCTGCCGGTTCCTTCGATGGCTATCTGGATGGCCAGCGCGGCACGCGGCAAGGATTTGCCGCCGCGCTCCGGCCATTCGACCAGCGCGGCGCCGTCTTCCAGCCATTCGTCGAGACCCAGCTCATCCAGCTCTCCTTCCTCGTCCAGCCGGTAGAGATCGTAATGGGCGACCGGCAGACGCCCGTTATAATGTTGAACAAGCGTGAAGGTGGGACTCGGCACATCGAGGGAATCGTCATCGGCAAGGGCTCGAAGGAGCGCTCTTGCGAGAAAGGATTTGCCGGCTCCCAGATCGCCCGACAAGGCCACGAGATCGCCCGGTTCGAGGCACAGCGCCAGATCCTCGGCCAGACGCACCGTTGCCGCCTCGGTCGGCAGGGCGATGGCAAAGCTCTCCGGCCCGTTATTCTCACCGGCTCGAAATGTCGGTACGACGGCGCTCATTCCGCAGCGTGGGTTAGGCCGGAGGCTGAGTAGGGCAGGCGGCACGTTACCGTCGTGCCCTGTTCGGGGCCGGTTTCGACGCGCACTTCGCCATCATGCAGTTCGACGAGACTTTTGACGATGGCGAGACCTAGGCCGGCGCCATGCTTCTGGCCCGCCCGTCCGCCCGTTTGGAAGCGCTTGAACACGTGGGCCAGTACGGCCGGATCGACGCCCGGTCCGTCATCATGAACCGAGAACTCCACGGCATTCGACGTCTGACGGCAGGATAGTTCGATCGTGCTGCCCGCCGGCGCGTGATTGGCGGCATTGCTGAGGAGGTTCTGAAGGACCTGCCGAAGCCGTTCCGGATCGGCGTTGATCTGCGCGGGCGCGTGGTTCGACACGATGACGAGGCCCAGATCGTCTTCGTCCAGACGCGGCGCAATCGCCGTTCCGCTTTGCTCCAGAAGGGCCGGCACATCCACCTCTTCGATCTCCAGCTGCATCATGCCGGCATCCACCGTCGCAAGATCCAGGATGTCGTTCACAATCGTCAGCAATGTGGCCGATGAAGTGGAAATATGATCGATATATTCGCCCTGCATCTCGGTGAGTGGTCCGGCCATGCCGGTGGCCAGGAGGTCGGTGAAGCCGATAATATTGGTCAGCGGGCTGCGCAATTCGTAAGAAACGTGCTGGACGAAATCGTTCTTCAGCTGGTCGGCCCGCTGCAGCGCTTCGTTCTTGTCCTTGAGCGCTCGGGCGACACGGACGGAGTCGGTCTGGTCGACGAATGTCACCATGAACTGTCCGGCTGGCAGCGGCGCTGCTGTCCAGCCGAGGATCATTCCGTCGGAAAGCTCCGTCGTTCCCTGCCTTGTCGAACGGCTCTCGTCGAAGCCGGTGACGAGCGATAGAAGACCGGCCCAGGGCGTCTCGCCATGTTCGGCATCGGCGGCGGCGCGCACCGCGCTGATATGGACGCCTTCCTTGACGAGATCGGCGGGCAGGCTCCACAGGCTGGTAAAGGCGGGATTGGCCAACCGGATCTTGCCGTCAGGCCCGAACACAACGACGCCTTCGGCAAGGTTTTCGAGGGTCTCGCCCTGTACGCGCATGGCCTGCGTATAACGGCTCTGCAGCGCCATCTGCTCCGTCAAATTCTCGAAGATCCAGGTGACCCCGCCCTTCGGTTGCGGATTGGCGATCACGCGAATCGTCCGTCCGTCGGGCAGGTGCCACCAGTGCTCCTGACTTTCGATGGCCCGGTAGGCGGAAAGAATATTGTCTTTCCAGCGCCGCCATTCCGGCTGTTCCGCCAGAACGCGCTCCTGTCGCAGGCGATCGAGCAGAAGCGTGTTGGACGGCGCGCTTTCCAGAAAGGGCGTATCCATTCCGAACAGGCTTTGAAAAGCCTGATTGTAGAAACGGAGCTTTTCGTCGCGGTCGAAAATGGCGATGGCGGTACTCAGTCGGTCGAGGGTGAGGGCATGGCTCTGTGCCATCCGCTCCAGCTCGTCCCGCAGGGCCAGCGTCTCCGTACGGTCGACGGCGAGACCGGCCCCGCCCTCGGCGGTTCGAACGGAGGTGATGTCGAGCTGGCGCTTGTCGCCGGCAACGACAAGGCCCATCTCCTGGCGGGTTCGCGTTTCAGCGCCATGCCGGCGGTTGAACATTTCGAGTGCCGCATTGTCGAGCAGTTCGACGGGGGGCTCCGCCGGATTCTTCTCGCGATCCAGACCCGTCAGGCGGCCATAAGCCGGGTTGACGTAGACCAGCGTTCCATCGCCATCGCGCATCCAGACCGGCAGCGGCGCGGCCTCCGCCAGCTCCTGCAACAGATGCAGCGATTTGCGGGTTTCGTCATGCTCCGCCTTCAGCGCCACATGCTCCGCCCGCATGGCCGAAACCGACAGGAAGCGCACGATGCTGTGGTGTGGGGTCAGTCGGCCAATCACCTCGATCAGCGTACCGTTCCGGCTGGCGGCGATCATGTCGAAGGGCTCGCCATTGTCGCGGAGGGCGATGATCGCCGTTTCCAGTTCGGCGGCGGTGCGTCCGGTCAGCCATCGTCCAAAGGCGAGAAAGGCCGACCGTTCATGCGGCGCGCCGCAATCTGGCGGCAGGTGGCCGACCAGTTCGGCCCGGCCCTCTTCCTGACGCGCCCAGATGACCAGTCGCTGATCCCGCAGATTGAGAAGACTTTCATTGCGTTGCAGAGCCGACGCAAGATCCGAAACGCGGTTGCGCAGTTCCTCGTTCAGCGCATCGGCCCGTCCGCGCTCGCGGATCATCCAGAAGGTCAGCAGAAAGGCGGCGCCCAGCACACCGGCCAGAATGGCCGTCATGATCACATTGGCGGTCGACAGATCTGCCAGAATGGCCGCTTCGGCCTGTTCCGTCGTAGCCAGAACCATCAGAGCGGCCCCGCCCATGGCGAAGCCGCCGCCGCATATGCGCAGCGGCATGAGCCGACAACCATCGGCTGCGTGCTGTCCGCCATCCTCGTATGGCACCCTTGAACCCCTCTTAACCGGCTGTCGGACGGCCCGCTCGCCCGGTGGCGCGAACATACGCAACACGAAGAATACATGCTCCGGCGAGCCGCTCCGCCGGATATCTTCCCTCACCCTCGCTGGGTATTCAGTGCCGCACTGCCCCTGACCGGCACCGGACCCCGCACGGTGAAGCCGAATCACAGCATAGCCGAGGGGTGGATTCGCGAAAAGTGCAACAAAGCGCGCACAAAAGGTTAAGCGTCGCCTGGCGGTTCGGACGGGACCGTTACGGAAGGCGATTCAGGGCTCGGCAAAAACAACGTATTTAATTAAATTTACACGGAATACGCGCAAGGGTTGCTCTCAGTTGATGCACCGGAGAGTACCCTAAAATGAAGCCTCACCTAAAATTCGGCCTGGCGAGAATTGTTTCCCTGGCGACAGCCTGCGTGGTCACGATCGCTCTTGGAGCCGTCGCAATTGCAGTTTTTTCCAGCATTCAGGGGCAGATCGTTTCCCAGGCGAATGAACGGCACGAGATCAGCCTGCGCACTGCTGCGGCCATCATAAGCCGCGATCTCGACGGCGTGGAAATTTCGACCGATGCCCATGGCGACATCCAGCGAATCGTAATGGCGGATATTCCCGAAACATTCACCGATCACGCCCTGATCGATGAGATCGGCCAGGTGACGGGCGAAACCGTGACGCTGTTCAAATGGGACGACGCAACCAAAGATTTCTGGCGCAAGAGCACCAATATCGTCAAGCCGGACGGCGATCGGGCAGTCGGCACGCAGTTGGGCCAGAACGGCACCGTCTATCCGGTCATCATGCGCGGCGAGGTCTACACCGGCGAGGCGATCGTCCTCGGCACGCCGTATTACACAGTCTATTCGCCCATCTACAGCCCGGATGGGCAGATCAATGGCATTCTCTACGCCGGTATCGACAAGGCGCAGATCGACAGCCTCTTCACCGAGGTCGCCAAGCCGCTTCTGATCGTCTCTCTTCTTGTTCTGATGGGTGCGGTTCTTACCATGGCGCTTCTTTCGCGGATGCTCCTCAGGCCCATTCCTCACTTGACCGATACGGCATCGGAAATCGCTGACGGCAATCACGATGTCGATGTACCCTATCGCGACGCCACCAACGAGATCGGCAAGCTGGCCCGCGCGATCGAGGTCTTCCAGCAGAACGACATCAAGAAGCTGCAGGCTGAAAAGGAAGCCTTGGACGTTCGCCAGACGAGCGAGACCGACCGCGCCCGCCGTGATGAGGAACGCGAAGAGGCCGCATCCGAACTGAGCGGAGCGACCGTCGCCCTTGGTGAGGCGCTGCACAAGCTTGCCGATGGCGATCTGACGGTTCGCGTCTCCGAACATCTGCCGGAGAACCTGCAAAGCCTCGGCCGTGATTTCGATATGGCGGTGTCTCAGCTGGAAGAAACGATCGAGAATGTCTTGCGCGGTGTCACACAGCTGAAGACCGGCACCAACGAGATCGCCGGAGCCTCGAAGGATCTGTCGACCCGGACCGAAAGCCAGGCGACCACGCTTCAGCAGACGGCCGCAGCGGTAACCGAAATCACCGAAACGGTGAACCGTACGGCGGAGGGCGCGGTTCAGGCGTCCGATACGATGGCCAAGGCTGGTGCGGATGCGGAAAAGGGCGGAGAAGTCGTCTCGCGCGCCGTCTCCGCCATGGGCGATATCGAGAAATCGTCCAAGCAGATCTCCGAGATTATCGGCGTGATCGACGATCTGGCGTTCCAGACCAACCTGCTGGCGCTCAACGCCGGCGTCGAAGCGGCCCGCGCCGGCGAGGCCGGACGGGGTTTCGCGGTCGTGGCCTCCGAGGTTCGCGTTCTGGCGCAGCGCTGTACCGATGCCGCCAAGCAGATCAAGGATCTGATTTCGACCTCGACCGGTCAGGTGGATGAGGGCGTCAAGCTGGTCAACCAGACCGGCGAAGCGCTGGAGCGGATCGTCAAGGGCGTCAAGGAGATCAATGAAGTGGTCTCATCCATTTCGCTATCCGCCCAGGAGCAGGCCGCCGGTTTGCAACAGGTCAATTCCGCCGTCAACGAGCTGGACAACGTCACGCAGCACAATGCCGCGATGGCCGAGGAATCGACGGCTGCGACCGACCAGCTCATGCAGCAGGCGAACGAGCTGTCGCACGAGATCACGCGGTTCAAGACCAGCCAGTCGCGCGCCATGCAGGATGCACCGGCTGCCAGTCGCTCAAAGGATCACGCCCTGCGCGATCAGTTGAAGAAGGCGACCCCGCACGCTTTTGCCCAGCGCAAGCAGGAAGCGCCGGTTGCGCCCGTCACGCTGAAGCTCGCCGCAACCGGAACCGACGGTGCGGATGAATGGGACGAGTTCTGATCGCCCGACTGCGATAGGCAAAACAAAAGGCCCGCTTCCCTTCGCTGGAAGCGGGCCTTTTCGTCCGGTTCGGAAAACCGGCTCAGTAGCGGTAATGCTCCGGCTTGTAAGGCCCTTCCGGCGACACGCCGATATAGCTGGCCTGTTCATCCGAAAGCCGTGTCAGTTCGGCGCTCAGTTTGGCCAGATGCAGCCGGGCGACATGCTCGTCGAGGCGTTTAGGCAGCACATAGACTTCGTTCTTGTACTGATCGGCCTTGGTCCACAGTTCGATCTGCGCCAGCACCTGGTTGGTGAAGGACGCGCTCATGACGAATGAAGGGTGGCCGGTCGCATTGCCGAGATTGAGAAGGCGGCCTTCCGACAGCAGGATCATGCGGTTGCCGCTCGGCATCTCGATCATGTCGACCTGCGGCTTGACGTTGGTCCACTTCATGTTGCGCAGACCCGCAATCTGAATTTCATTGTCGAAGTGGCCGATATTGCCGACAATGGCCATGTCCTTCATCGCGCGCATGTGCTCCACGCGGATGACGTCCTTATTGCCGGTCGTGGTGATGAAGATGTCGGCGGTCGGCGCGACATCCTCCAGCGTGACCACCTCGAAGCCGTCCATTGCGGCCTGAAGGGCGCAGATCGGATCGACCTCGGTCACTTTGACGCGCGCGCCGGCGCCACGAAGCGACGCGGCCGAGCCCTTGCCGACATCGCCATAGCCGCACACCACGGCGACCTTGCCGGCCATCATAACGTCGGTGGCGCGACGAATGCCGTCCACCAGCGATTCCTTGCAGCCATATTTGTTGTCGAACTTGCTCTTCGTCACGCTGTCATTGACGTTGATCGCCGGGAACGGAAGAAGCCCGGCCTTCTGAAGCTGATAGAGCCGGTTGACGCCGGTGGTGGTTTCTTCGGTGACGCCCTGGATGGCGGCGCGCTGGCGGGTGAAGAAGCCTGGGCTCTGCTCCATCCGCTTCTTGATCTGAGCGAAGAGAACCTCCTCTTCCTCCGAACCGGGACTGGACAGAACGTCTTCGCCCGCCTCGGCGCGCGCACCCAGGATGATGTACATGGAAGCATCGCCGCCATCATCGAGGATCATGTTGGAAGGTTCGCCGTCGGGCCAGTTGAAGATGGCGTCGGTGTAGCCCCAATAATCTTCCAGCGTTTCGCCCTTGACCGCGAAAACCGGAACGCCGGTCGCAGCAATGGCGGCCGCGGCGTGGTCCTGCGTGGAGAAGATGTTGCAGGAAGCCCAGCGGACCTCGGCGCCGAGCGCCGTCAACGTCTCGATCAGAACGGCGGTCTGGATCGTCATATGCAGCGAACCGGTGATGCGGGCGCCCGATAGCGGTTTGTCTGCGCCGAACTCCTCTCGGCAGGCCATCAGGCCTGGCATTTCGGTTTCGGCGATTTCGATTTCCTTGCGTCCGTAATCGGCCAGACCGATATCGGCGATCACATAGTCCTGGGCCATGAAGCGCTCCTGAAAGCTCGTAAAGGGGGAAGCGGCGTCCATCGGATGCCGTGACATGGCGTACGCCATATCAGAGCAGCGGAGGGGTCGCAACATCATATAAGGAAAACTTTATGCCCGTAAGAAGCCTTTAGACGGCTTCGCCGAACCGATCTGCGACGAGCATTTCAAGCGCATCCATCGCTTCGGCTGCTTGGGGCCCGCTGGTGGACACGGTGATAACCGCACCGTCGGCGGCGGCCAGCATCATCAAATCGAGGATCGATGTGCCATCGACCGTCAGGCCGTCGCGTTCGACCAGCACCTTGGCGTCGAAGGCCGCGATGGTTTGCACGAATTTGGCCGAGGCCCGGGCATGAAGCCCGCGTTTGTTGCAGATGGTGAGCCGGCGCACGATGCCGTTATCGGTCGCCAGCTCGTTCATTTTGCGAGGATCTGACTGGCGACGTTGATGTATTTTTTGCCGGCCGTCTGGGCGTCTTCGAGCGCTGTCTTCATGGCCACGCTGCCACGTACCGAGGACAGCTTGATCAACATGGGAAGGTTCATGCCGGCAATGACTTCGACCCGGCCCTCATCCATCACAGATATGGCGAGGTTTGATGGCGTCCCGCCGAACATGTCCGTGACAATGACGACCCCGCTGCCGCTATCGGTCTTGCTGACGGCTTCGATGATCTCGCGGCGGCGCTGCTCCATATCGTCTTCGGGGCCGATGCACACCGTGGAGAACTGATCTTGCGGGCCGACGACATGCTCGACGGCCTGCCGAAACTCTTCGGCAAGACGGCCATGCGTCACCAGCACAAGACCGATCATGCTCGTTCTTCCTCGCTGTTTCGGCAATGCAGCATTCGTGTCGTCCTTGAGAAGTCACACACTGTTACACTTAATCTATCTTGTCGTCCTCTGACCTGAACGCAAGCGCGAAATGACGATTTTAAGGGCGAAATGCTGAAGAAGTGTTCAAAGCAGCACAGTGATCGGTCATGCGACCCATACGGTTGCAACCGGATGCCGGTGGCTGTCAGTGGCGGGCGGGCAGGTCGATGATGAAACGCGCGCCTGCAATGCCGTTCGGCGCATCTTCATCGGCGATGTTCTGCGCTGTCAGTTGACCGCCATGGGCTTCGACGATCTGCCGGGAGATCGAGAGCCCAAGCCCGGAATTCTGCCCGAAGGCTTCGCCTTCCGGACGATCGGTGTAAAACCGTTCGAAGATCCGCTCGATATCCTCGCCGCCAATGCCAGGCCCGTTATCCTCGACCCAGATCATCACGCGGTTGTTGCGCCGGAACAGTTCGATGGAGATGGCGCCGTTTCGGTCCGGCACGAAGGAACGGGCATTGCCGATCAGATTGGAGAAAACCTGTCCGAGCCGCAGATCGTGACCCGACACGACAAAGGCCCGTTTGCCGCGATGGTCGTCATCCATCGTCAGCGACAGTTTGGCATTGCTGTGCACCTTGGCGGTCTGCCGATCCACTTCGACAATGTCGGAAAGCAGCTTGCGCAGATCCACGGGTTCGGTGTCCACACGCGCCAGTTCGGCGTCCAGCCGGGACGCATCCGAGATATCGGTGATCAACCGGTCCAGCCGCCGCACATCATGCTCAATCACTTCGAGCAGTCGTTGCCGGGAGGCTTCGTTTTTGGCGAGCGGCAGCGTCTCCACTGCGCTGCGCAGGCTCGTCAGCGGGTTTTTCAACTCATGGGCGACATCGGCGGCAAACCGTTCGATCGCCTCTATCCTGTTGTAGAGCGCTTCTGTCATCGACCGCAGCGAGCCGGACAGATTGCCGATCTCATCGCCACGATCGGAGAAATCCGGGATCTCCTGGCGCTCTTTCAGGCCGCGTTTCACGCGGACCGCCGCAGCCGAAAGCCGCCGCAGCGGCTTGGCGATGGTGGAAGCCAGCAACACCGACAGGAAGATCGTCACGGCCGCAGCGACGCCGAACACCGCCAGAATGGCGGTCCGTTCGGAGCGGATGATCTCGTCTATATCGCCACCTATGGTGGACAGCTGGAGCGCGCCCAGCACGGCGCGGAAACGCTGGATCGGCACGGCGACGGCGATGATCGTCTCGCCTTCGGTATTGCGGCGGACAACGCTGCGTGGCTCGCCGGTCAGCGAAGCGGTGACCTCCGAATAGTTGGATCCCGAAATGCCCGGCTCTTCATGATCGAGCGAGATGTAGTCGCGTCCGAACAGGCTGAGGAAATACGCTTCCAGCCGGTCGAACACGGTGGGAACCGCCGGCTCCAGCTTGGGCAGGTCGTAACGCAGGATCTGACCGCGCGAATAGAATTGCTGCGAATCCAGAAGGATGTTGCCGTCGCGGTCGTAGACCCTGGCCCGCGTGCGGGTCGGCGAAATGAGCCGCCGCAGCACCGGCGCAACGCGTTCGGGATTGATCGGGAAGACGAGGCTGTCCAGCCCGTCCGATGAGGGAACGATGGACTGCCCCGCCTGAAGTTCCAGCAGTTTTTCCGGATCGATCTGAAGCGAATCGGTTTCCACCGTAGCGGATGCGGCGATCGCGCCGGCAATGATGCGCGCCTGGGTTGAAAGACTCTCGACCTTCGCTTCGATCAGTCCTTCACGATACTGGTTGAGATAGAGAATGCCGACGACAAGGACCCCGAGCCCCACGAGATTGAGAAAGAGAATCCGCCGGGTAATGGAGGAGAGGACCAGATAACGGGTGGCCCGCCTTGTAAAGCGCAGGGCGTTGAAAGGCAGATTGCGCCAGTGCCGGCGCAGCGGCGCCGGCGCAGCCGACCGCATGGCGCGCGCCCGGGACGGACTTTGCGGCGCGCCATCATTCGCCGCATTCGCGGCTGGGGAAGGGTCTTTCGCGCTAGACTTCTCTGAAACGATAGCCGACGCCATAAAGGGTCTCGATCATGTCGAACTCGTCGTCGACAGCTTTGAACTTCTTGCGCAGCCGCTTGATGTGGCTGTCGATCGTCCGGTCGTCGACATAGACCTGTTCATCATAGGCCGCATCCATCAGCGCGTCACGGCTTTTCACGACACCCGGACGCTGGGCCAATGCGTGAAGGATGAGAAATTCGGTGACCGTCAGCGTGACGGGCTCGTTCTTCCATGTGCAGGTGTGCCGCTCCTGATCCATCACCAGTTGCCCGCGCTCCATGGAGGAGGCCGCATCCGGCCCGACCTTGCCGGCAGCGGCGGCTTCGCGCGCGCTGGCCCGGCGAAGGACCGCCTTGACCCGCTCCACCAGCAGACGTTGGCTGAAGGGTTTCTTGATGAAATCGTCGGCGCCCATTTTCAAGCCGAACAACTCATCGATCTCGTCATCCTTGGAAGTCAGGAAGATGACGGGCAGATCGGATTTCTGGCGCAACCGGCGTAGAAGCTCCATGCCGTCCATACGCGGCATCTTGATGTCGAAAATGGCCAGATGGGGCGGCCGGTCCTGCAGGCCGTCCAGCGCGGAAGCGCCATCCGTATAGGTTTCGACCTTGTAGCCTTCCGATTCCAGGGCGATGGAAACGGAGGTCAGGATGTTCCGGTCGTCATCGACGAGTGCAATGGTCGTCATGTCGAACCTTTCCGTAGCGTTCGTTCGGATGTCCCGGTCTGTGGACGGACCAGCGGCATGCCGGACGAATGTGGTACAAAATGTGGCGGCGAACAGGGGCAGGGACCTGCCGCCGGTGCTTATTGCCAATCTGCCGGGTGCCCGCGGGCCTATGGATGAAAGCGCGCAAGAGGCGCGAATGCCAAGCGCGCAGGGCACTTGCGGCTCGAAAGACGGCGTTAATCGATTAAGGTGTTTTCCGTCATCGCTAATCGATTAAATATTTGAAATGACCGCAGGAGTTTGCCAGTAGCGGGCGCTATCGCCCGTTTGCATTCGCAGACGCGGTATGGAGAAAATGCCGCCAGCGGCTAGCAAATGGATCAGTGCAATGACGACGACCGGAACGTTCAACAAGCCGATCGAGAGCCAGGGCCTGACGGGCGCAGTATCGGTTGCATACAATCTCAGCGAGGCCGAGCTTTACGAAGAGGCCGTCCGTCGCGGCGAAGCCACGCTGACGAGCGGCGGCGCGCTGGTCGCCGAGACGGGCCAGCACACGGGCCGTTCCGCCAAGGACAAATTCGTCGTCCGCACGGCAGATAATGAAGACAAGATCTGGTGGGACAACAACAAACCCATGTCGCCGCAGGCTTTCGAGACCCTCTTCGACGATTTCAAGGCGCATCTGGTGGACAAGGAGCTCTTTGTCCAGGACCTGACCGGCGGGGCCGATGAGCGCCACAAGCTCAATGTCCGCGTGGTTACGGAGTATGCCTGGCACAATCTCTTCATCCGCAATCTTCTGATCCGCCCGGACCGCAGCGACCTCCCGACCTTCGAAACCGACATGCTGATCGTCGATCTGCCGAGCTTCCGTGCCGATCCGGAGCGTCATGGCTGCCGGACCGAAACCGTGGTTGCCTGCGATCTGGACCGCAAGATCGTGTTGATCGGCGGCACCTCCTATGCCGGCGAAATGAAGAAAAGCGTCTTCACCGCTCTCAACTACCTCCTGCCGGAAAAGAATGTCATGCCGATGCACTGCTCGGCCAATGTCGGCCCGTCCGGTGACACGGCTGTGTTCTTCGGCCTGTCCGGCACCGGTAAGACGACGCTCTCCGCCGACCCCAGGCGCACGCTGATCGGAGACGATGAGCATGGCTGGAGCGATGACGGCGTCTTCAATTTCGAAGGCGGCTGCTACGCCAAGACCATCCGCTTGTCGGCCGAGGCCGAACCGGAGATCTACGCCACTACGCAGCGTTTCGGCACGGTGCTCGAAAACGTCGTTCTGGACGATACGCGCACGCCCGATTTCGACGATGCATCGCTGACGGAGAACACGCGCTGCGCCTATCCGCTGCATTTCATTCCAAATGCGAGCGAGACGGGCCAGGCCGGCAACCCGAAAAACATCATCATGCTGACAGCGGACGCCTTCGGCGTGATGCCGCCCATCGCTCGCCTGACGCCCGAGCAGGCGATGTACACCTTCCTGTCCGGTTACACGGCCAAGGTGGCCGGCACCGAGAAGGGTGTGACCGAGCCTGAAGCGACGTTCTCCACCTGCTTCGGCGCACCATTCATGCCGCGTCATCCGAGCGAATACGGCAATCTGCTGCGCAAGAAGATCGCCGAGCACGGTGTGACCTGCTGGCTCGTCAATACCGGCTGGACGGGCGGTGCCTACGGTGTCGGCAACCGTATGCCGATCAAGGCGACGCGCGCGCTTCTGTCGGCCGCACTGGATGGATCGCTCAACGATGCGGAGTTCCGCATCGATCCGTTCTTCGGTTTCGAAGTGCCGGTTTCGCTGTCGGGCGTGGACGACAGCCTGCTCGATCCACGTGGCACATGGCCCGATCCGGAAGCCTATGACAGCCAGGCGGTCAAGCTGGTGGAGATGTTCCGCGAGAACTTCCGCAAATTCGCGCCCCATGTCGATGCCGCCGTGAACGATGCCGCGCCGACGGTTCGCATGGCCGCCGAATAGCGGTAGCCAGCGCTCGATGAATTTAGGCCCGGCCCGAGAGATAGGGCCGGGCCTTTTCATTTTAGCGGTTTGAGGCAAATAGACGCCATGGCGCGCGCTCCGACCATCCGTTCCATAGACGATCCGCTGCGTGGCCAGCGGGGCAATATCGTCTTCCCGCACGAACTGAGCGAGAAGTTCGTCGCCGCATCCGGCCCCGGTGGCCAGAACGTCAACAAGAACGCGACTGCCGTGCAACTGCGTCTCATGCCCGCCCACGCCGCCAAGCTCGATGAACGCACGAAACGCCGGCTCCTTGAGCTGGCCGGCAATCGAGCGACGAAGGATGGCGAACTGGTGATCGAGGCACAGGAAGAGCGCCGCCAGGAAGCCAACCGTATCGCCGCACGGCAACGGCTGGCCGATCTCTTGTGGGAGGCGTCGGCACCGCCCCCGAAGAGACGGCGCAAGACGAAACCCACCAGAGGCTCCATCGAGCGGCGTTTGAAGGCCAAGACCCAGCGCGGCGAGATCAAGAAGCTCCGCCAGCCACCCGGCGGCTGATAGCTGCCTATCCAAAAGGATAGGTCAATGCTCCTTCTGGACCGCGGCACGCCACGAAAAGAGTGGCTAATATACATATCGATAGTCGAATATGCTGGTACCGGCGCTTAGCTTCAGGCTCACGGCCGGCACAGCGCGAGAACAACGCATCACCGGCGCAGGACAGAAAAAGAGCACCGTCTCATGCCAGAAAAAACACGCGAGCGTATTCTCAATGCCGCTCTCATGCTCTTCAAGCGGCGCGGCTACCACGCAACCGGCGTTGCCGAGATTCTGGCGCGGGCCAATGCGCCGAAAGGTTCGCTCTATCATCACTTCCCGAAAGGCAAGCCGGACCTGGCCTGTGTGGCGGTCCGCTCGCTTACCGCCAGAATATTGCAGCTGTTCGAACTGGCGAAAGAACAGAATATGCCGCCGATCGATCATCTGACGTTTCTTTGCGACAAATGCTGCGAATGGCTTATCGACACCGATTTCACCGAAGGCGTGGTTCTGTCGACGCTCGCAACCGGCCTTGGCGAGGCCGAGGCCGAAGTGACGCAGACTTTGCTGGACTGCAATCGCGAAATCGTCGCCTGTTACTCGGCCTATCTCCGGTCCCACGAGATCGATCGGGCGGAGGAGGTCGCGCTGACCGTTCTGATGGTGCTGGAAGGGGCGATCGTCTATTCGCGGATCCGCCGGGACGTTGGGCCGTTCTACGCCTGTATCACGACGCTCCTGCCGCTTCTCAAGAAGACCGGGCCGGTTGCCAAGCTGCACGAAGCAGCCATTTAGACGGGTTCAGGGTCCCGGCCCTGGCAGGCACCGTCCGCATTTGGCAGAGCATGACAACCCTTCCCGATGGCGTTCGCTACATTCCCGAAGCGCTCGACAAAAGCGCGCAGACCGATCTTTTGAAAGAGATCAGGGCTGTCGTGGCAAAAGCGCCGCTCTATACGCCCCGCATGCCGAGAACGGGCAAGGCGATGAGCGTGCGCATGACCAATTGCGGGCTGCTCGGCTGGGTAACGGACAAGGAGCATGGCTACCGCTACCAGCCGACCCATCCGGTGACCGGTGAGCCATGGCCGGCCATGCCCGACATGCTGCTCGATCTATGGCGGACCCATTCCGACTGGCCAGACCCGCCCGAAGCCTGCCTCGTCAATTTCTACGATGGCCCGGCTCGGATGGGCCTGCATCAGGACAAGGATGAAGAAAATCTGGTAGCTCCCGTCCTGTCCATCTCCCTCGGCGATACCGCGGTCTTCCGGGTGGGCCCGGCGGATGGCGGACGCACCTGCTCGTTCCGCCTTGCCAGTGGCGACATCGTAATACTCGGCGGCGAGGGAAGGATGGCGCGGCATGGCGTCGACCGCATCCTGCCCGGCACCTCGTCCCTCCTGAAGGATGGCGGGCGGCTGAACCTGACCCTTCGCCGGGTGACGAAAGCCGGTTGACCGGCCCGGCGGGTCGGAGGGCGGGTGTGCCCGTCAATCCTATCGCGTGTCAGGATACCGGGTCGCCTGCCGCGTCGGGTGCGTCATCTGTTGGCCTCCGCAACGGGGACGAACCTTCGGACGGGAGCGTCGTGTTCACCGGCTTTGTATCCGCGAGCCGAACGCTCTTGCCGCCGAGCGCCTTGCCGCCGATTTGCTCGGCCGCGCCACGCGCCATCTTCGCCTCGACGTTCCGCTTGTTCTGCAGCGCCGATACCGCGATGCCGGCCACGCCGTTCAGAATGTAACTGGTCTTGTCCGTGGTCACGAATTTCTGCTCCCACTCGGTCTTCCCTGTCGCCGCGTCGCGGATCGACGCCGTGCTCGCCATCCGGTTGCCGTCTCCGACGATGAGCGACAGCACCGGGTTCTTGAAATGAACGTCGGTGATCGTGACATCGAGCCGCTTCGGAGCGCCTTGTTCCGGCCGTCCGCCGACGGCGCGGAGCAGATCGTCCCGCGTCATGGCGGCAATGGCGGGGGAGCCGTTTGCCGTGGTCTTCGCAACCTCGACCGTGGAGAAATAATAATCGCCGTCTGGTTTGTAGGCGGATTGGCAGCCCGCCAGCAGCAGCAGGGAAAGAAAGATCGCGCCCAGCGTCGTATGCGTTCTCACAGAACCGTTCCTATCCGTTTTTCCGGTTGTGACGTCGGATCGAATAGGAAGCCAGTCCTTTGCTGCTATGCGCCAGGCGGATTGAACAATCTGTCGCCGAAGCGCGGCGGTGCTGCAACACTCTCGATGTTGTACGCCAACCCCGGGTCCCTATCTGTCGGTGCCAACGACCCGTCGCAAGGATGCTTCATGACCGCTCTTTCCGCCTTCCCGATTACCGCCAGATGGCCGGCGCAGAACCCTGCTGCGATCCAGCTCTATTCCTTCCCGACGCCGAACGGCATCAAGGTGTCGGCCATGCTGGAAGAGACGGGGCTGGACTATGAGCCGCATCTGGTGCGCCTGAATGGCGAGCAGAAGAGCGAAGAATTTCTCTCGCTCAATCCGAACAACAAGATCCCGGCCATCATCGATCCGAACGGGCCGGACGGAAAGCCGCTACCGCTGTTCGAGAGCGGCGCTATCCTGATTTATCTGGCGGAGAAGACCGGATCGTTCCTGGGCGGCAATGATGACGAGCGCTACCCCGTCCTCCAGTGGCTGATGTTCCAGATGGGCGGCATCGGGCCGATGTTCGGCCAGTTCGGCCAGTACAAGGATGCCGACAGGACCGATCTCGGCGAGAAAGACCCGCGCACCCGTTACACGAACGAAAGCCGCCGGCTGATGGGCGTTCTGGACGAGGCGCTGGAGGGCAAGACCTGGCTGGTCGGCGACGCCTATTCCATCGCCGACATTGCGATCTGGCCGTGGGTGCGGGGCGTCCGCGACTTCTACAAGGCTGGCGACGAGCTGGGCCTGACCGAGGCGAAAAACGTCACGCGCTGGCTCGAAACCTGTATGGACCGCCCCGCCAGCCAAAAAGCGCTGACGATTCCCGATCCGGATGGGTGAGGGATACGAAGGTCGGAAGTGTTAAACGGTCGGGTGGAGCGACGGCGGCTATGCGGACAAAGCTGACATGGCGTGGTCTTTTGTTCTATGCTTGCCCAAAGGTATCAGTCCAAGGGCCGCAGATATGTCCGCACTCGGGCGATTGGTGATCTACACCAACAAAATCGAGCAGATGGCAGAGTTTTACTACAAGCACTTCGGCTTTTCGCTTCACCGAGCCGAAGGCGACCGCATCATAGAACTGAAACCCGGAGCCGCTGGCGTTTCGATCCTTCTCCATCCTGCGTCAGCCAAGCAGAAGGAAGGGCAGGCCCTTGTAAAGCTCGTGTTTGATGTCGAAGACGTTGCGGCATTTTGCGAGGCCGCCAAGGGCGACGGGCTGACGTTCGGCAAAATCCATCAGGCGGATGGCTACGTCTTTGCCAATGCCAAAGACCCCTCGGGAAACTCTGTTCAGGTTTCTAGCAGAGCGTTTGCGCCGCGATAGTTTGGGCTCAAAGCACGCATTCGCGGCATAACGCTGGAACGCCTCGTCAGGCGTCGGACCCCAATCTGCCCCTGATAACGTAACGCCCGCTTATTCCGGCACGGTCCCGTTTTCCTTCAGCACCGCGCCGGCCAGATAGAGCGAGCCGCAGATCAGGATGCGCGGCGACAGATCGTCCGTCTCCTGATTGTCGGCCAGAAGGCGCAGCGCATTGGCGACCGAATGGATCGGTTCGGCCGGCAGGCCCGCCTCATTGGCCTTCACCGCCAGTTCGTCATTGGGCACGGAGGCTTCGGTCTGCGGCACCGGCACGGTGAAGACGCGCTTCACCAGCCCGGCGAACTGACGGAAAAAATTGGTCTGGTCCTTGGTGTCGATCATGCCGGCGATCATGAAGACGGGCCGGTCGTCGATCTCGTTGCGGGCGGCGAGTTCTTCGGCAATGGCCTGTCCGGCCGCCGGATTGTGCCCGCCATCCAGCCAGATTTCGCTGTTGGCCGGGGCCAGATCGACCAGCGCTCCGCGCGACAGGCGCTGCATTCGGGCAGGCCATTGCACGCTCTGCATGGCGCGATCGGCAGCGCCGTGGCCGATGTCGAAACCGGCGCTGCGCACGGCGGCGATGGCGGCGGCGGCGTTGGCAAGCTGGTGGCGACCGAGAAGTCGGGGCATGGCGAGGTCGAACAGCACGTCGCCGTCCTGATAGACGAAGCGGCCCTGATCGGGAAACGCCACGAAATCCTGACCGTAGACGCTGGTCGGGCATTCCAGCCGCTCCGCCGTCTCGACCAGCACGTCGCGGGCGGCATCCTGCATCTGCGCGCCGATGACGACAGGGCAGCCGGGCTTGATGATGCCGGCTTTCTCCGCTGCGACCAGTTCGACCTTGTCGCCAAGCCACGCCGTGTGGTCCAGCGCGATCGGCATGATCAGGCTGGTCGCCGGGCGCTGGATAATGTTGGTGGCGTCGAACCGCCCGCCAAGACCGACCTCGATCACGGCGACATCGGCGGGGTGTTCGGCGAACAGCACGAACATGGTGGCGGTCAGCAGTTCGAAAACGGTGATGTGCTCGCCCCGGTTGGCGTCGGCCACCCTGTCGAGCGCGTCGGCCAGCGTATCGTCGTCGACAAGCCGGCTTCCGCCACGTCCGCCAAGGCGGAAACGCTCGTGCCAGCGCACCAGATGGGGCGAGGTATGGACGTGACAGGCCAGTCCTGCTTCTTCAAGCAGAGCGCGGCAGAAGGCGGATGTGCTGCCCTTGCCGTTCGTCCCGGCAATATGGATGACCGGCGGCAGATGCAGATGCGGATTGTCCAGCCGGTCCATCAGCCGGCCAATCCGATCGAGCGACAGGTCGAACCCTTTCGGATGCAGGCCCATCAAATGTGCGATCGCCCGTTCGGTGCGGTCTTCCGTCCGGTTCGGGCCGGTGTTGACGTCGCTCACCTCAAGCCGCCGCCGGCTGATCCGCCGCTGGCTTTTCGGTTGTTGTAGCAGAAGCGGCATCGTCCTGCACATCCGTCTCGATCGCGGCTCGATCCGCCGAGGGCGGCATTTTGAGCAGGATACGCAGGATGCGGCTGATGGTTGGGCGCAATTCGTGGCGCGGCACCACCATATCGAGCATGCCATGGGCTTTCAGATATTCCGCGGTCTGGAAATCGTCGGGCAGCTTCTCGCGAATGGTCTGTTCGATAACGCGCTTGCCGGCAAAGCCGATCACCGCGCCGGGTTCTGCGATGTGGATGTCGCCAAGCATGGCGTAGGAGGCCGAGACGCCGCCGGTCGTCGGATTGGTCAGCACGACGATATAGGGCAGGCCCTTCTCGCGCAGCATGTCGACCGCCGCCGTGGTGCGCGGCAATTGCATCAGCGACAGAATGCCTTCCTGCATCCGCGCGCCACCCGACGCTGCGAACATGATGAAGGGCCGGTTGAACTCGATGGCCTTCATGATGCCGGTCACGATGGCTTCGCCAGCGGCCATGCCGAGCGAGCCGCCCATGAAGGTGAAGTCGTGGCAGGCGACCACCACGGGAAGATCTTCCAGTGAACCGAGCGCGACGACCACCGAATCGTCCAGCCCGGTCTTGTTGCGGTATTCCTTGAGCCGGTCCGTGTAACGCTTCACATCGCGGAACTTCAGCGGGTCCTGCGGCACGGAGGGCAGTTTCAGTCGTTCATACCACTGATCGTCCAGAAAGCTCTTCAGCCGGGCATCGACCGGAATTTTCATGTGATAGCCGGAAGAGGGAATGACCCAGAAATTGTCTTCCAGCTCTTTGTGGAAGACCATCTCGCCCGTCTCCGGACATTTGATCCACAGATTGTCTGGAATGTCGCGCTTGCCGAACATCGAATTGATGCGCGGGCGGACGTAATTGGTAATCCAGTTCATGGTCTTGCCTCCGGTTGATCCGGCTCCTGGCGACGGTCGAGCGATCGCTGCTAGTGTCACACGTAGGACTGGCCGATGCCAATGACAAACATGCCGCCCCAGTTCGAATGGATTAAGCGCCGACGGGTATGCGCGCCGCCGCACAGCCCCGCGCGAGGCTGCCGACAAGCGTCGATACGGCGTCGGCGGCGCCTTCGGGCGAGTTTGCGGCGGCGATGGCGGAAACGATGGCCGAGCCGACCACGACTCCATCCGCCGCAACGCCGATGGCCCGCGCCTGCTCTTCGGTCTTGACGCCGAAGCCGACGCAGACCGGCAGATCCGTATGCGCCTTGATGCGCGCGACCGCTTCGCTGACACCGCGCGTATCGGTGGCAAGGCTGGAGCCGGTAATGCCCGTCATCGAGACGTAGTAGACGAAGCCGGAGGTGTTGGTGAGCACTTTCGGCAGCCGCTTCTCATCCGTCGTCGGCGTGGCGAGGCGGATGAAGTTGAGGCCCGCCTGGCGGGCCGGGATGCACAGTTCCTCGTCCATCTCAGGTGGAAGGTCGACAACGATCAGCCCATCGATGCCGGCAGCTTTGGCGTCGGCCAGAAACCGCTCCACGCCATAGACGTAGATCGGATTGTAATACCCCATCAGAACGATGGGGGTCTCGTCGTCGCTCTTGCGGAACTGCCGCGCGACATCCAGTGTCTTCGGCAGCGTCTGCCCACCGGCAAGCGCCCTTTGGCCTGCCGTCTGAATGGTCGGTCCGTCCGCCATCGGGTCGGAAAAGGGCATGCCGAGTTCGATGATATCGGCGCCGCTCTTCGTCAGCGCGGCAATCACCGCATTGGAGGTTTCGATGTCGGGATCGCCTGCCATGAAATAGGTCACGAGTGCGGGCCGGCCCTCTTCGCGCAATTTGACGAAGCGGCGGTCGATGCGGGTCTGGCTCATTGGTCGGCTTTCGTTTCCTGATGCACCCAGCGCCGGTATTCCGGCGTCGGGATGACCTCTTCGTGGCGGATGATCGCGGGCAGATCGTAGCCATGATTGGCGATGATGAAGGCGGTCAGTTCGTCGGCGCGGGCCTTGCTCGTCTTGAAGATGACGAGCGATTCCTTGTCGTGCTCGATCTGCCCTTCCCACCAGTAGAGAGAGGTGATCTGGTCGACAATATTGGCGCAGGCCGCGAGCCGTTCGCCAAGAGCGTCTTTCGCCAGCTTCAGCGCAGTGTCGCGCGAATGGGTGGTGACGTGAACCTCGATCATGACAGATCGAACCCCAGCATCTTGCCGACGGTGAAGACGTCCTTGTCGCCCCGGCCGCACAGATTCATCACGATGATCTGGTCCTTGTCCATCGTCGGCGCGCGCTTGACGATCTCGGCCAGCGCGTGGCTTGGCTCCAGCGCCGGAATGATACCCTCCAGCCGGGTCAGAAGCTGAAACGCCTCCAGCGCCTCATTGTCCATGATCGGCACATATTCGACGCGGCCGGTTTCCTTCAGCCAGCTATGCTCCGGCCCGATGCCGGGATAGTCGAGGCCGGCGGAGATGGAGTGGCCTTCGGTGATCTGCCCGTCGCCATTCTGCAGCAGATAGGTGCGGTTGCCATGCAGCACGCCCGGCGATCCGGCGGTGAGCGAAGCGCAATGCTCTTCGCCATCGAGCCCCTTGCCGCCAGCTTCCACGCCGACGATTTCGACGCTCTCATCGTCGAGGAAGGGATGGAAAAGGCCGATGGCGTTCGACCCGCCGCCGACCGCCGCGACCAGCATGTCCGGCAGACGCCCTTCGGCGGCCAGCATCTGCTCCTTCGTTTCGGTCCCGATCACGCTCTGGAAATCACGGACCATCTCCGGATAGGGGTGCGGGCCGGCGGCGGTGCCGATCAGATAATAGGTGTCGTCGACATTGGTCACCCAGTCGCGCAACGCCTCGTTCATGGCATCCTTCAGCGTCCCGTGGCCGGCAGTGACCGGGTGGACCTTCGCGCCGAGCAGTTTCATGCGGAAGACGTTGGGCGCCTGCCGCTCCACATCGGTCGCGCCCATATAGACCTCGCAAGGAAAACCGAACCGCGCCGCGACGGTGGCCGAGGCGACACCATGCTGGCCAGCGCCCGTTTCGGCGATGATGCGCGTCTTGCCCATACGCTTGGCGAGCAGGATCTGGCCGAGGCAATTGTTGATCTTGTGGCTGCCCGTATGGTTCAACTCGTCGCGCTTGAAATAGATCTTCGCACCGCCGAGATGCTCCGTCAGCCGCTCGGCGAAATAGAGCGGCGAGGGCCGGCCCGTATAATGGGCGTTGAGATGCTGCAACTCGGCCTGGAAATCCGGGTCCGTTTTCGCCTTATCCCACTCCGCTTGCAGATCCAGAATCAGGGGCATCAGCGTTTCGGCGACGAAGCGCCCGCCGAAGATGCCGAACATGCCCTCGGGATCGGGCATGGCGCGAAAGGAATTGGGCGTCTGGGGAGAATTCACGGGGCGCGGACTTTCACTGGAAACGGTTATGCGATCACCCTGCCGCAACTTCGCGGCAGGCTAAAGGCGCGTTCTAGCGAAAGCCGGGGTAGGGGGCAACAACATGCGGTCGCTGCCTGGAGGGAGTCACAAGGGCGACGCACCGCTTGGATGGAAGGCATCTGGCCGTTTCGGCCCACTAGAAACGAACGCCGGGTTTTCCGATCTCCTTCAAACGGAGAAACGGGCTGTTTCTTCTTCGTCGTGCTGAGGTCGGGTGTTGCGGGCATGGATCCTCGGATCGAGTCCGAGGATGACGACCGTGCCTTTTTGGGTTCGCCTGTCACGGAACAGTCGAATGCAAAGCCGTACTGGGACGGTGCAGAATCAAGCGATACCTTATGAGCTTCGTCATCCTCGGACTCGATCCGAGGATCCATGCCTGAACGGTGACGCGCCGCCGGCGATGAAAAAAACCGCCGGCGCTCAGATACGGCATCGGCCCGGCGAAGCCTCGCCTGCCCATCCTTTTCACAACAAGCGAAAGGGACCGCGTCTTAAGCCGCTTCGGCCTCGCGGATGGCGGCGAAGAAGGCGCGAATGCGGTCCGGGTCCTTGACGCCAGGCGCGCTTTCCAGCGCAGACGACACGTCGAGACCGCCGGGGTTGCAGACTTCCAGCGCCGCGCCCACATTTTCCGGCGACAGCCCGCCGGACAGGAACCAGTCGCCCTTGACGTCCCTCAGGATGGACCAGTCGAACGAAACGCCATTGCCGCCCGGCAGGGCAGAACCCTTCGGCGCTTTCGCGTCGAACAGCAGGCGGTCGGCCACATCGGCATATTCGTCGATCATGGCCAGATCATCGGCGCCTTCCAGGGAAATCGCCTTCATGACGGGCAGGCCGTAGCGATCCTTGATCTCGTCGATGCGCCACGGCTCTTCCTTGCCATGAAGCTGGAGCATGTCGGGCGAGATAGCTTCGATGATCGCGTCCAGCATGCCGTCGCCGGCGTCGACCGTGACGGCAACGACCTTGATGCGCTGATCCTTGGCGCGTTTGGCCAGCTGTCCGGCATGAGACGGGCCGACATGGCGCGGCGACAGCGGATAAAAAACGAAGCCGACATGGCTGGCACCGGATGCGATTGCGACATCCACCGTCTGCTCGGTGCCCAACCCGCAGATCTTTACGTCCATCGATTTGTGCTCCGACCCTTGAACAAGAGAAACGCACTCGTCCTATCGAACGAATGCGCGTCGTCCAATCTATGCTTTTGTCCATTGCAGTGCAAGAAAACAGCTTGCATGGCTGCCAGAACCGCGCGTCATGGTCAACGCGCGGCGATCAACCGCCGCTGAAATCGACGGCCTGGAGCCGTCCGCCATGCTCTTTCAGCCAGGCTTTCGCTTCGTCGACCCGAGGACATAGTTCGCGGCACAGCGCCCAGAAGCGGGGCCCGTGATTCATCTCCGCCAGATGCGCAACCTCGTGGCAGACCAAATAGTCGATCACGAAATCCGGCGCCATCATGATCCGCCAGGAGAAGGACAGCGTGCCGTCCGCCGTGCAGCTGCCCCAGCGGCTACGCGTATCGCGAAAGCGCACGGTCTTGATCGACCGACCGAGCGTCGCGGCGTGGCGATGGGCCAGCGGCACCATCATCGCTTCGGCCTCGCGGCGTAGGAACTCGCCGATGCGCTTGCGGAGCGCCGTTTCGGGACCATGAACGAGGATCGTCGGCGCGGACGTATCGTTACCGGTCAATGCCGGCAGACCCCGCAACTTCCCGGAATGGGCGATACTGTAGGTCCGCCCGCGAAAGGCAAGCTCGCCGCCAATGCCGAGCGTACAGCCGCCGTGGCGGTCCAATCGCTCTTCGAGCCAGCCGGCATTGCGCGCCAGAAAGGCGTCGATGTCCTTTTCGGAGACCTGCGGCGGCGCCGTCACTCGAAGCGCCCGGCCACCCGGCACGATGCGCAGGATCAGTCGTCGGGCGCGCGGGTTCCGATGAATGGCGAGCGGCAGCGCCCGTTCGCCGACGGGATGCAGACGTTCTTCCTTCGTCTGGGAGGACGAGCGGCGCTGAAAGAGGAGGGGCGATGCGGCAACCATGCCGTGCACAATAAAGCGATTCGGTTCCAGGAGGTTAACGGGAACTGACAGCTTTTTGTGTCAGCTCAGCCATTTGCGGTCCGCATCAGGAGCGCGGCCAGAAAAAGGGCGGTCGTGATCACGAATGGCAGGACCTTGGACCATGCAACCACCCTGTCGCTGGGGCGGCCGACATTGGCCTCGCGCCGGAAATATCTGATGTCGAAGGTGAGCAGCACCCAGAAGAGTTTCTGAATGCCCCGCCAGACCTTCGAAACGATGACGTAGATTATGACATCGAGAACCGCTCGGATAACGAAAATCGTGAAACGTCCGGGTTCGTCCATATGCTCACCGTGTCACTCAAACCAAGAACAAGAAGGGCCGGGTTCGTTTGAACCCGGCCCCTATCATTCCTTGATGTCGGGCAGCATTTAGCTGGCGAAGGCGCCGCCTGGCAGTTCGCCGGCCTTGTCGTCCTTCTCATGCTCGACGGTCTTGCGCTCGCGGCGCGCCGCCATGAAGGAATCGAACTCCTCCCTGTCGCGGGCCATGCGCAGTTCGCGCATGTGGGAATCGAACTCGCTGCGCATCTCGTCGAGCTTGCGGCGCTCTTCCGACAGACGCTTCAGCTCTTCGTCGCGCCAGGCGTCGAAAGCGACATTGCCCGTGGAGGGCGCCGCTGCGGCGCGGGCTGCGCGGCGGCAGCCGGCAAAGACGCGGTCGGTCGCGCCGTTGACGTCGGTCCTGAAGGCTTCCAGCCGGTCGCCCCACAGAATGAAGGCGAGCATGGCGAGGCCGAGCGGCCACCACAGCATGAAGCCGATAATCATGAGCGCGATGGTTGCGGGCGTCCAGGCCGGACGGATCAGGGCATTGGTTTTCATCGAAAGCCATCCTTTCACATGGGTGGCCGCACAAAAACGGAATGTCGGGGGACGCGGCCTCTATGCCTTGAAAGGTGGGAATTGACGAAATCCGATTCAAGATTTCGCAGACCGAAATCGGATGGGAACTTGCCGATTACGGGTTTTCGACTTGCTCGACCATGATGTCGCAAACCCGTAGCAGAAGCGCGATATCCTGCTCTCGCGACAGCCGATGATCGCCATCCTTCACATAGGTGAGCGTCACATCGTCGGACGGCAGCCGTTCCATCAGATCCTGTGCCGTCTGCCAGGGTACATCGGGATCGTTCATGCCCTGAATGATATGGACGGGGCAGTGCGTATCGATCGGGCCGGTCAGCACGCGGTTCTTCTCCCCATCGTCGAACAGCGCTCTGGTGAAGACATTGGGATCGGGGCCGTAAGGTGTCGGCACTTCGTGGCGGCCGGTCTTTTCGAGTACCGCTTTTTCCTCGCCGGTCAGTTCATGCTCCAGCATCCGCGCCGTGAAGTCCGGCGCGGGCGCCAGCAAAATCAGTCCTGCGATGCGGCCGCTCCTGTTCGCAGCGGCCATCTCCTGCACGGCGCGCAAGGCAATCCAGCCGCCCATGGACGAGCCGACGAGAATAAGCGGGCCATCGGTCAGTTCGTCCAGCACCGCCAGTGTTTCGGAAAGCCATTTGGAGATCGTGCCGTCCTCGAACGCGCCGCCGGATTCGCCGTGGCCGGAATAGTCGAAGCGCAGGAAGGCGCGGCCGGTCGTCCCGCAATAGTCGGAAATGGCCTGGGCCTTCGTGCCCATCATGTCGGAGCGGAAACCGCCCAGCCAGACGAAAGTGGGCGATGCGCCCGTGACCCGCCGCCATGCGATGGCGACCTCGTCAAAGGAAAGTTGACCGCTCTCTTTCGACATATGCCGATTCCCTCGCTTCCGCTTTTGGGGTGAAATACTGTCCGGGCCGTGTTATGGAGAGCCACCGTCGTCATGGCAATCGGCAATCCCTATATGGGTAGAGGTCGTCATGGCATGCGCTTCGGCGCGGCCCGGCGGCACGCAATTCGTAAGTTCAATGGTTCAGGAGACCACGACCATTCGCAGACCTTTTCGAGCGCCACCCCCCACCAAAGAGGGCCCGCGCGCAAACCAGGAAATCCGCGTTCCCACCGTCATTGTCATTGATGCCGAAGGTGAAAATCGCGGGGAAGTCCCCACCGAAGACGCAATCCGCATGGCGCAAGAGGCTGGCCTCGACCTTGTCGAGGTGCAGACCAACGCCAAGCCGCCCGTCTGCAAGATTCAGGATCTCGGCCGGCTGAAATATCAGCAGCAGAAGAAGAAGTCTGAGGCGCGCAAGAAGCAGAAGACCATCGAGATCAAGGAAGTGAAGATGCGCCCGAACATCGACACCCATGATTACGATGTGAAGATGAAGGCGGCGCGACGCTTCTTCGAGAATGGCGACAAGGTCAAGGTCACGCTGCGCTTCCGCGGCCGCGAAATGGCGCACCAGGAACTCGGCATGGAATTGCTGAACCGGGTGAAGGAAGACACGGTCGAGATCGCAAAGGTCGAAGCCGAGCCCAAGCTGGAAGGCCGTCAGATGATGATGGTGCTGGCCCCGCGCTAGGCGGAAATGCCGAAGAGAACGTTCGAAGACCCGCCGCGCGCAGCGTGGCGGGTCTTTTCGTTTGGGCGGTTGGGCCGAACGCACCGTCGATGCGCGGTGCGCCATGGCATTAGTGCTATTTCAACTTTCTATATCCATTGTGCCGATCAGGTACACGGAAGTTGTGCCTGCGCACTGCGGCATGAAGCCCAGTCTCGATAGCCGCTTCGCGGCATGTCTCTCTTCAAGTTCGACGATCTTAGAGGCCGTTGCCCGATGGCTACGCCGGTATCGGCTCGCATTCGCGAACGCCCGGCGAGCGAAAACCGATCGCGCCGCTCAAGCAACGGGTCATGCCCGACAGCCAACCGAATATCCATTGTGAGTAAAGGACACCCCATGAACCGCATCTCCATCGCTCTTCTGACAACCGTCTTCGCAATCGGCCTTCCGGCCATCGCTTCGGCGGAAGGCCCCCACGTCGCGCCTGTCAAGGCTTATGTGGCGGATAACGTCGATGGCTGGCTCGATGATCCGGTCGTGATCGAGGCGGTGAAGGCCCAGAATGCGGCGCATGCCGGTATCACCCAGGCCGATATCGACGCAATGGACGGCAAATGGCGCGAAGAGACCGGCGCATCCAGCAAGCCGATGATCGATGAGGTCCTGACCAATGAATTGTCGGCGTTCCTCAAGGAGCGCAAGGAGGAGTCCGGCGGTCTTATCAGCGAAGTTTTCGTGATGGACAATAAGGGCCTGAATGTCGGCCAGAGCGACGTGACCTCGGACTATTGGCAGGGCGACGAAGCCAAGTTCGAGAAGAGCTTCGGCGCCGGCGCGGATGCCGTTTTCGTCGACGAGATCGAAGAGGATGAATCCTCGCAGACGCTTCAGTCACAGGTTTCCAAGACCGTTGTCGATCCCCAGTCGGGCGAAGCGATCGGCGCGGTGACCGTTGGCATTAATGTCGACAATCTCTGAGTAAAGGTCCGGACGACCGGGTAGTTGCATGAAAAGGTGGGGCATGAGCGATTTGAAAAGCGGAAGTGAACAGGACGAAACGGGCGGGGAGGTTTCGTTCCGCCGGAGCCTGTTGGCGAAAATCCTCGGCACCATCACGGTCGTCTGCGCCCTCGGCGCCCTGGTGACGGCTCTCGTCAACTACCCGATCGTCCGCGACGGCTACGAACATTCCCAGGGCTTGATGCGCAATGTGGTGACCGACCAGCTTGCATCGAGCGTGTCCGGCGCCATGCGCTGGCAGAAGGCGGATGTGGTATCGAACACCTATCAGCCGCTCATCACCGAGGAATCGGAAATCCTGACCGTGGTCGCCATCGCGCCGGATGGGACGGTCGTGGCGAGCTACCCGGCTGATGGAACGCTGGCCACACAGGCGCTTGACGCCTTTCAAGCCTCGTCGGCGGCAATTATGGCGTCCGGCGAACCGTTCACCACGGGCGATCTCATGATCACCGCCTCTCCTGTTACCAAGGAGGGCGACGATGAGGTATTCGGCCATATCGTTATCGGTTGGGGCACCGAGCTCATGGCAGCCCAGACCATGACCGTGTTCTGGAGCATCGTTCTGGTCGGCAGCCTCGCCGCTCTGATCACCATCGGCGTTATCGGCGCTGTCGTGAACCGGCAGGTGACACGGCCATTGCGCGCCGTGGCGGAACGCATTGACGGACTGACAAGTGGCGATCTGGACTCTTCCGTTCCGTGCGGTGGGCGGAAGGACGAGATCGGTACGATCGGCCGTGCGCTGGAACTGCTACGTCAGTCCGGACATGAGCGGGTTCGCCTGGAGGGCGAAGCCGTCAGCCAGCGCGCAGCAGCCGACAAGGAACGCCAGCGCGGCTCCGAAGAGCGGGATCGTTCGGCACAGGAACTCGCCGTTGCGGCCGATTGTCTCGGTCTCGCCCTTCGTCGCCTGGCGGAGGGCGATCTGACGATCCGCGTGGGCGATGATCTACCGGCAGCCTATCAGCGCCTCGGCAAGGATTTCGACGCCGCCGTTGGCCAGCTCGAAGAGGCCATCGCCGACGTTTCCGGCGGCATCACGAAGCTGAAATCGGGCATGTCCGAAATTGCCAACGCATCGTCGGACCTGTCCAGCCGCACGGAGAAGCAGGCCGCAACGCTGGAACAGACCACGTCCACCGTCTCCGAGATCACCGCCAAAGTGGACGAGGCCGCTCGCGGGGCGCAGGATGCAGCGAACACGATGAGCAAGGCGAAGTCGGATGCGGAGGAGAGTGGTGAAATCGTCTCGCGAGCCGTGTCTGCGATGGGTGATATCGAGCAGTCGTCGAAACAGATTTCGGATATTATCGGTGTGATCGACGAGATCGCTTTCCAGACCAATCTGCTTGCGCTCAATGCCGGCGTCGAAGCCGCCAGGGCCGGCGAGAAGGGTCTGGGCTTTGCCGTTGTCGCCCAGGAGGTTCGCGAACTGGCTCAGCGTTCGGCCGAAGCGGCAAAGCAGATCAAGGGCCTGATCTCCGTTTCATCCAGCCAGGTCGACGATGGGGTGGTGCTGGTCCGCCAGACTGGCGACGCCCTACAGCGCATCGTTCATGGTATGGGAGATATGAGTGGTCTCGTGGAGGGCATTTCCGCCTTCTCCCGCGAGCAGGCCGCAGGTCTGAAGCGGGTGAACGAAGCGCTCGTCCAACTCGATCAGGTGACCCAGCAGAATGCCGCTATGTCGGAAGAGGCCACCGCGGCGACGCTGGCTTTGACTGGCCAGAGCGAGGGCTTGGCACAGGCTGTCGCGCGTTTCCGTGTTGAACTGAATACCGAGGTCGAGGACGATCTGGACGGCGTTTCCAGCCGTCATGCGGCCTGATGGCGCGCTGAAATGAAACAAAGGCCGCCGACGTTCATGCCGGCGGCCTTTGCTACTTGAACGCTTAGTCGCGGCCGAGTGTGGCGAAGGGGTAATCCGTATAGCCCTTTTCCGTCCCGCCATAGAACGTGTCCTGATCGGGCTCGTTCAACGCCGCGCCGGTCAGCCAGCGGCTCGGCAGGTCCGGATTGGCCAGGAAGTCGCGGCCGACGGCCACGGCATGGCACCAGCCCTCATCGACATATTTCGCTGCGTGGTCCACGTCGTACGCGCCATTGGCGACATAGAAGCCGTTCCAGTGCTTGCGGATCGACTGTAGAATCTCGGCGTTTTCCTTCGACCGGTCGGCCCCGGCAAAGCTCTCCACGAAATGCAGATAGGCCAGTTCGCGCTTGTCCAGTTCGGCCACCAGATGAGAATAAAGCGAGACCGGATCATCCTCTTCGACATCGTTGGCTTCGCCGAGCGGCGACAGCCGGATGCCGACTTTGTTCGATCCGATTTCCTGAATGACACGGTCGGTGACGCGAAGTGTCAGCCGGCACCGGTCTTCGATCGAGCCGCCATACTCGTCCTCCCGCCGGTTCGAGTCGGTATGGAGAAACTGGTCCAGAAGATAGCCATTGGCCGAATGGATCTCAACACCGTCGAAGCCGGCTTCCATCGCACAACGCGTTGCGTTGGCGTAGTCTTCGACAAGCCGGTCGATTTCTTCAAGCGATAGCGCGCGAGGCTCGGACACGTCCTCGAAACCGTTATGGGTGAAGGTCTTCGCATCGGCCCGGGCGGCGCTGGGCGCCACCGGCTGTTCGCCCTTCGGTTCGATGTCCACGTGGCGGATGCGGCCGACATGCCAGAGTTGGCAGTAGATGCGTCCGCCAGCGGCGTGAACGGCATCGGTAATGGCCTTCCATGCCTTGACGTGGCTCTCGGTGTAGATGCCGGGCGTCTTGATGTAGCCCTTGCCGAGTGGGTTGATCTGGGTCGCCTCCGAAACGATGAGGCCAGCGGAAGCGCGCTGGGCATAGTAGGTGGCGGTCACCTCCCAGGGCGTTCCGTCATCATGGGCTCGGTTGCGTGTCAGCGGCGCCATGAACACACGGTTCGGCACGATGAGATCGCCCAGTTTGTGAGGCTGAAAAAGCGTCTGTGATGGCGTGGAGGCCATGAATGAATCCTTCATTGACGTGAAAAGGTCTGATGATGCCGGCAGATAAGGTTCCGCACCGCGTTTGACGATAGCGGGCTGGCGTTCGATAAGGTGACGGTGCGTCGTGTTCAGGTGGACGATGGCGTCGCCGCAGGAACCTCCGTCGTCGGATCGGCCGGCATGTCCACGGTGATCTCGGCCATGGCGACGGACAATTCGCAGACGAGCCCTTCTTGAGCGTAGTCCATCGAGATGGACTGGTCCGTCGCACCGGTAATACCGTAGCGGATAAGGCGCGATCCGAAACCGAGCCGGGTCGGTTCTGCGGCGGCAGGCCCGCCCTTCTCCGTCCACCGCAGAATCATGCGCGGCTTCGGGGATGCCTCTTTACGCCAGCAAAGTTCGACATGGCCGTCCGGATTGCTGAGAGACCCATGCTTCAACGCGTTCGTCGCCAGTTCGTGGAGGATCAGCGACAGTGACAGCGCGGCCGGTCCCGAAAGCGCAATTCGCGGACCCTCGGTGTGGATGCGCTTCTGGTCTTCCTGGTATGGCAGCAGCGCGTTTCGAGCGACCATCGCAATATCGGCCTCTTCCGAAGAGCCGCTTAGAAGAATCTCATGCGCGCGTCCCAGCACCGAAAGGCGTCGTCCGACATCCTCTTTTACCGTCTTCAGATCACTGGCCGAGCGCAATGACTGCGACACGATGGATTGCGCCATGGCCAGCGAGTTCTTCAGCCGGTGAGAAAGTTCGCGGTTCAGCATTTCCTGCCGGTTTTCCGCTCGCAGCCGGGCAAGGGCAACCTGAACACGGTCGGCCACGGCATGGACGAAGTTGAGATCGTGCGTATCCCAGTCGACGGGCCCGTCATTATGGGCGAATGCAACCAGTACCAGCTTGCCATGCTCCACAATGGGTACGTTGAGGAGGGCGACGATGCCAAGATCCGCAAGAGCATCTTTTGAACCTGCCGTCCGGGCATCCTTCTCGACATTCTCGATGAACACCAGCCTGTCGGCCGTCAGTTCCTCGATAACGGGGCCATAGCTGCTGAAATCATATGTGCCGGCGACGCTCTCCATGTCGGCGCGGTGCCAGTCCGTTGGAATGAAGACGGTCTTCGCAGCATTATCAACAATGCCGAATCCCGCACGACCGGGCGATAGCAGATCGGCCAGAATGGTTGCGGCTGCCCGGACGATACATTGCATGTCGGGAAGGTCGCGGAGCCTGTCGCCAAGTTCGATCAGGGCCTGTTTGCGCATATCGGACGTCTTGCGCTTCGTGATCTCCATGATGACGCCGGGAAAACGGACCGCAGAGCCATCCTCATCGCCGTAGCAATGGCCGCTCGCCATCACCCATATCGGTCGCCGATGGTCGTGATCTTGCCGAACGATGCGATACTCTTCGAGGAACGGCCCGCAGCAATCGACGGCTTTTTGGACGGCTTTGGCGATCCGGTCGCGGTCGCGCGGGTCGACTCCCTCCATGAAGCTGGCAAGATGTTCGCCGCGCTCCGCATCTAGGGGATCGACGCCGTAGAGATTGGCGAATTGTCGACCCGCATAAAGCCGATCGTTCGGAACGTCCCAATCCCACCATCCAATGACGCGAGAGGCTTCGAGCACCAGCGATAGCTGTTCTTCGACGGAAGCGTTTGGCCCATGGACGGGGTAGCCTTTGGCAGGGCCGTCGCCATTGTCGCGTTCGGCGCTTGCTGAAAAGAAGCTGCCTGCCCGACCCGCATGGCTGTCATCGGCGGTATCAGACGACGACATTACATGGCCATAGGCGTCAGATCGGCAAGCATTCGATTGAAGTCTGATGGCAGATAGGGTTTGGCCATGAAGCGGGCGCGTCCCGGTAGCGCGGACGGCTCCAGAAAATGGCGACCGGATGCGACGATCACCGCAATGGGTGGCCAACGGCGCGTCACTTCGCGGGCAAGCTCCAGCCCGTCGGAACTGCCGGCCAGATTGATATCGGTAAACAGGATGGCGATATCGTCCCGCTGGCGAAGAATAGCGAGCGCCTCGCTCACGCTGGTGGCTTCGATAGGCTCATATCCCGCATCGGCGACCATATCGGACGCATCCATCAGAAGGAGCGGTTCATCCTCGACGATCAGCACGGCTTTTCTATTGCCGAAAGATGGGTGGGTTGCTGTTGCCATTACTCAAATCACATCGAACTGGTTGATACAGCAAAACGCGGTGTGGGCCGCGTTGTTCCAGACTATTTTTGCAGCGCGGCATCGAATGAAAAGACCGGTGATCGCGGCGCGCTGTCGCCGCCTATTTTGCCTTGCGTCTGGCTCGAACACGCGTTATGAGCCCGCGTTCGGAGCCGTCCGGCAGGGCATGCCGTGGCGGTTCGAAATGCTAAACCCGATCGTTCGTCGCTTTCGGGTCGGCTTTGAGGGCCGGCAGTGGATGAACATTGCCGCACCCACCATTAAAGGAGAGCAAAATGCCCAAGATGAAGACGAAATCGTCCTGCAAGAAGCGGTTCAAGATGACTGCACGGGGCAAGGTGAAGGCGCAGGCTGCCGGCAAGCGCCATGGCATGATCAAACGGTCGAACGACTTCATTCGCGATGCGCGCGGCACGATGGTGCTGAGCGAGCCGGATGCCAAGCTCGTCAAGATCTTCATGCCGTACAATCGCTGATCCCTTTCCCGAAAACACTGACGCAGGAGAACGAATATGGCCCGCGTGAAAAGAGGCGTGACGTCGCACGCCAAGCACAAGAAGACCATCAAGGCCGCCAAGGGTTTCTATGGTCGTCGCAAGAACACCATCCGCATCGCCAAGCAGGCCGTCGAACGGTCCATGCAGTATGCGACGCGCGACCGCCGCACCAAGAAGCGCAATTTCCGCGCGCTTTGGGTCCAGCGCCTGAACGCCGCCGCGCGCGAGCACGGCCTGTCCTACAGCCGCCTGATCGACGGTCTGAACAAGGCCGGCATCGAGATGGACCGCAAGGTTCTGTCCGACATGGCGATCCACGAGCCCGATGCGTTCGCTGCGGTCGTTGCCCAGGCCAAGGATGCGTTGTCCTACCTCAAGGACGGCAACGCCAACGAATATGAGCGCGCCGTCGGCGCGTAAGCGTCGGTGAGGCGGCCGGCGCGGCTTGAACCGCGCTACGCTTTCTGACAGGACAAACCCGCGAATGGCTCGGCTGTTCGCGGGTTTTTCGCGCCGGCCACCCGCCCGGCACCGTAAGCAATGGACGAATTCATGGACGACTACGCAGCGCTTCGCGACGAAATCATCGCTTCGGTGGAGGCGGCGGCGGACGAGCCGGCGCTGGAAGAAGTGCGCGTCTCGGCGCTCGGCAAGAAGGGGCGCGTCTCCGAACTGCTCAAGGGTCTCGGCAAGATGACGCCGGACGAGCGCAAGAGCGCCGGTCCGGCGCTGAACGCACTCAAGACCGAAATCAACGATGCGATCATGGCGCGCCGGGGTCTTTTGCGCGATGCGGCGATCGAGGCGCGGCTGGCATCCGAGACGGTCGACGTGACCCTGCCGGTGCATGCCTCACCGGCGGAGGTCGGCCGTATTCACCCCATCAGCCAGGTGATCGACGAGATCACCGCCATTTTCGCCGATCTCGGCTTCGCCATCGCCGAAGGTCCGGACATCGAGACCGACTACTACAACTTCACGGCGCTGAACTTCCCCGAAGGCCATCCGGCCCGCGAGATGCACGACACCTTCTTCTTCCCGCCAGACGAGAATGGCGAGAGGAAGCTGCTGCGCACCCATACCTCGCCCGTGCAGATCCGAACGATGGAAGAGCAGAAGCCGCCGATCCGCATTGTCATTCCCGGCAAGACCTATCGGCAGGACAGCGACGCCACCCACTCGCCCATGTTCCATCAGGTCGAGGGGCTGGTAATCGACGAGAGCGCCAATATGGCCAATCTGAAATGGGTGCTGGGCGAGTTCTGCAAGGCCTTCTTCGAGGTCGATCAGGTGGCGATGCGCTTCCGGCCGTCCTTCTTCCCCTTCACCGAGCCGAGCCTCGAGGTCGATATCCAATGCGACCGTTCGACGCCAGGAGAGGTGCGCTTCGGCGAGGGTGACGATTGGATGGAAATTCTCGGCTGCGGCATGGTGCACCCGAACGTGCTGCGCATGGCCGGTCTCGACCCGGACGTCTATCAGGGCTTCGCATGGGGCATGGGCATCGACCGCATCGCCACGCTGAAATACGGCATGCCGGACCTGCGCGACTACTTCAACGCCGATGTGCGCTGGCTCGCCCATTACGGTTTCCGCCCGCTCGACATGCCGACCCTGTTCGGCGGGCTGAGCCGAACTTGACGTCGGTCGCGAACGGCCGCTGCCGTTGTGGCGCGGTTAGCTTCGAACTGACGGCGGAGCCGCATTTTACAAGCTACTGCCATTGCGAGGATTGCCGCCGGGCGACCGGTGCGCCGGGGGTCGCCTTTGTCGGCGTTCATGACAGCGAGATCGTCTGGCGCGGCGAGCCCTCCGGCCGATATGGCGAGCCGCCCGTGACCCGGTTCTTCTGCGACACCTGCGGCTCGCCCATTGGCTACCGGGACGCGCGGCTGGACGGACGCACCTATTTCTACACGGCCGTGCTCGAGACGCCGGACCGCTTTGCGCCGACGGTCCATGCCTTCTATCCGGAGAGGATTGTTTGGCTCGATCTTCACGACGATCTGCCGCGCCACGACAGGACGACGATCGACCGGTAAAACCAGCGCATAGCGCCCTTTACCTTGCCGGAACCCGCCCGATATTTCGTGTATCGTCACGGGTGGAAGAGGGAAGGGCGTCATGGCCGCCAAACGAATGATCGCCACGGATTTTATTGCCATCGGCGCCGGTGGCGTTCTGGGCGCGGTCGCGACCAATCTGGTCGTCTCGATTTTCACCGACGGCGCGGCCTTTCAGGACCTGATGGTGATGTGGGGGCGCTATGTCGTCGCCATTGCTGTCACGGCGAGCTTTCCGTTTCTTTATAAGGCGCTGCCGAAATCCATCGCGGCGATCCTCTCGCTTCTGGTCGGCATCGTCGTGCCGTCCGTTCTGGCGCGGCTCTTCTTCGGCGGTAACGATCTCTCCTGGCTGGCGCTTTTTGCCATTCACACCGTCTTCGCCATCATCGCGCTGATGGTTTATCGGGCCATGCATGCCTGGGCGAAGGGCGCGCTCTTCAAGGCGCCGGGCTTCCGCGCTTGACAATTGTTTGATCGGGCCGGGGTGGCCTTTTCCCATTGCGGGGCGATTTGCAGTCCGCATAAGGAGCAGATTGCATGTGGTATGACAACGATCCCGGCCCGCTCGGCATTCTCATTTCGGCGATCATCGGCTTTGCCTGGCTGATCTTCCTGCTGCGCCTGGCCGGCAAGCGCACGGTCGCCAAGTTCAACATGTATGACATGATCCTGACCTTCACGGTCGGATCGATCCTGGCCTCCATGATCGTTCTGAAGGATGTCACGGTGGTCGAGGGATGCCTCGCCATGGCCGTCGTCGTCGCAATCGACTGGCTGCTGTCGCAGGCGGCCCTGAAATCCGAGTGGGTGCGCGAACTGCTGAAATCGCCGCCGGTGGTGCTCGTTCGGAAGGGAGAGATGCAACGCGACAATATGCGCAAGGAGCAGATGGTCGAGGAGGAGATCGACATGCTTCTGCGGCAGAACGATGTGGCCGATCTTTCCGAGGTCGAGGCGCTGACGATCGAATCGGCCGGCGATGTCGCCGTGATCAAGCGGCGGGACGGCGTCGACGAACCGCAGACCCTGCGCAAATTGCGCAAGGACGATTCGGGTATCGAATAGAACGGGCGGACCGGTTCAGGCGGTCGTTTCGAACTCCATGATCGTTTCGTCGACGGCCAGGCTGTCGCCTTCCTCGACCGCGAGCCGTTTGACCGTCGCCTGACGTTCGGCGCGCAGCACGTTCTCCATCTTCATCGCTTCGACGATGGCGAGCGCCTGACCGGCCTGGACGGTTTCGCCCTCCTTCACCATCAGCGAGACAATCAGCCCCGGCATCGGACAGAGCAGAAGGTTCGAGGTATCGGGCGCTTCCTTGACCGGCATCAGCGCGGCAAGTTCGGCGACGCGCGGCGAATAGACCTTGGCGACAAGATCGAGACCGCGATGGCGGAGCCGATAGCCGGCGCTGACGGGGTCGACCCGGATCGAGCGAACCGTGCCATCGATGGTCAGCCGCGCCAGCGCCACGCCGCGTCGCCAGTCCAGCGTCACCGTGCCGAGATCGTCGCCATCGGCCGTGACCGCAAAGCCGCCATCGACCGGTTCGGCCTCGACCGCGATGCGCTCATCGCCGAGGAACACTTCCAGCACCTTCGGTACGCCGCCGACATGCAGATTGCCGCCGGTGGTCTCACCGAGCGGTTCGCGGGCCGAGCGCCGGCGGATCAGGGCGGCGGCAATGGCGAGATCGCGCAGATCGTTCTGGCGCGGTTCGGCGCCTTCGAACCCGTCCGGATATTCCTCTTCGATGAATTTGGTGGTGATGTCGCCGGAGCGCCATTTCGGATGCGCCATGATGGCCGACAGGAACGGGATATTGTGGCCGATCCCGTCCACGACGAAGCTGTCGAGCGCGTCGCCCATGGCGTCGGTCGCCTCTTCGCGCGTCGGCGCCCATGTGCAGAGTTTCGCGACCATCGGGTCGTAGAACATCGAGATTTCCGAGCCTTCCGTCACGCCCGTATCGTTGCGGATAACCGGTTTACCGCCGCCAATGGCTGAGCCGCCGGGACCCTCGAAGACGGGATCGCCCTCGCTGCGTTCGCCAATCGGGCCTTCCGGCGGCGGCGCGTAAGCGGTCAGCCGGCCGATCGAGGGCAGGAAATTACGGTACGGGTCTTCGGCATAGAGCCGGCTTTCGACCGCCCAGCCATCGATGCCGATATCGTCCTGCGTGAGCGCCAGCCTCTCGCCGGCTGCGACACGGATCATCTGTTCAACCAGATCGACGCCGGTGATCAGCTCCGTCACAGGATGCTCCACCTGCAGGCGGGTGTTCATCTCCAGGAAGTAGAAGTTCCGGTCCTTGTCGACGATGAACTCCACCGTGCCAGCGCTCTCATAATCGACCGCCTTTGCCAGCGCGACCGACTGCTGCCCCATGGCCCGGCGCGTCTCTTCGTCGAGGAAGGCCGAGGGCGCTTCCTCGATCACCTTCTGATTGCGCCGCTGGATCGAGCATTCGCGCTCGTTCAGATAGAGCGTGTTGCCGTGGCTGTCGGCCAGCACCTGGATCTCGATATGGCGCGGCTCTTCGATGAACTTTTCGATGAAAATGCGGTCGTCGCCGAAGGAGGAGGCCGCTTCCGATTTGGACCGCTCGAACCCTTCGCGCGCCTCGTCATCGTTCCAGGCGATGCGCATGCCCTTGCCGCCGCCGCCGGCACTTGCCTTGATCATCACGGGATAGCCGATTTCGGCGGCGATCTTCGCCGCTTCCGCCGCATCCTCGATCAGGCCCATATGGCCCGGCACGGTCGAAACGCCGGCCTCCTGAGCCAGCTTCTTGGACGTGATCTTGTCGCCCATCGCCTCAATGGCCTTCGGCTTGGGGCCGATGAAGATGATGCCGGCCGCTTCCAGCGTCTCGCAGAATTTGGCGTTCTCCGACAGGAAGCCATAGCCGGGATGGACGGCCTGCGCGCCCGTCGACTTGCACGCTTCGATGATCTTGTCCTGCACCAGATAGGACTGGTTGGCCTGCGGCGGGCCGATATGCACCGCTTCGTCGGCCATCTGGACATGCACGGCGTCGCGGTCGGCGTCGGAATAGACCGCGACCGTCGCGATGCCCATCTTTTTCGCCGACTTGATGACCCGGCAGGCGATCTCTCCGCGATTGGCGATGAGGATTTTTGTGAAAGGCTTGTTGCTCATACTGTCAGAACATCCTCAAAGGCTTCGGGGTGGGTGGATCGCGCCAGTGGCTCGTCGAGCCGGAGAAGCGCCTGATAGGAGGCCGGATCGAACGGGTGCTCGGCCGGCACGATTTCCTGGCCGAAGACCCAGCTGAGACGGCCCGCATCCAGATTGCCGCGCTCGAACGGTTCAGTGCCGAAATGACGCCAGATGGCGTGCAGAAAGGCGGTATCGGCCAGCTTCTCGATGGCCGGCCGATCCGCCGTCCGGCGCTTGGAAAACAGTTTCGCCACGCCCTTCGGATTGGCGCGCCTAATGGTGAACTGAAGCCCCGTGCCGGGCAGGCCGGACGGAAAACCGCGATGCTTGGTCATTTCAGGAAGCTTGGGCATAATTGAACCTGATCGGATAGATTGGTATGAGAACTGTTATCAGCCTCCCAACAGTTCGAGCGATGATCGATTTATCTATAAATATCAGTTCCATCATACCCAGCATAAAAGAATTGCAGGCCGAACAATGTCATTTGGTAAGCGGTTAGCCAGATAGAAGTTTTTCCTATGATACCCTCATCGAATTCGGCTATTCTCAAGATGTTTAAACTTTCGAGGGCAAAACCCAAATCTTCTGGAAATTTATCGATATGAAATCCAGTTGCTAGTTCAAAATATCTATCCTCATCTCGCGTTCGAATATTGGCGCCCGCTGCTACTAAGGCCGAGCCTCGCCGATCGACAATCTTTCTGATATCTTCTCTCATACTATCGGCGATGTCGCCTGAACGTTCTCCACGCGAGGCCTTTTGCGTCGAATCACGCACTAGATCTGGCAAAAATGTGCGGAGATCACTTTGTAAATCTAAGCAAGCGTCTGCGGCACCCCCTTCGTTGGGCTTGCAAATACATTTTAGCAATTCAAGGTGAGAGACATCTACTTTAGATAAAATGTCAGCGAAAATTATATGATTGGCCCGTTCGTTCTTCGAGGCTGATCGAAGGATGTTCGCCCATGTTTCTACTAGGGGCTCGTCATCCGGATCAGTTAGGGACGCCTTTTCCAGTATCGGCTGTAGCACTCTTAGGGGGATCGGCGAAACTCGCTCAGATTCCTTAGCCATTCGGGAGCGAGCTCTTTCCGCGATCTTGATGAGAACATCTTCTCTCTGTAGCCGAACCTGATCAGCTCTTAGGCCACGAGCCTCAGTAAATGGCCGGATCGCATCCGTGAGCGCATCAACTAATCTGCCCATACTGGTGGATGGGACTTCGCCCTTGATTTCGGCTCGAGCGCTGAGGCCGAGGTCGACGTTGATGTTCGATTTTTTTGCTTCGTCACTCATCACAGCGGAATGTTGTCGTGCTTCTTGGTCGGGCCTTCGACCTGCTTGGTCTTCAGGATCTCCAGAGCCCGGATGATGCGGCGGCGGGTCGAGTGCGGCATGATCACCTCGTCGATGAAGCCGCGCTGCGCCGCGATGAACGGATTGGCGAAGCGGTCCTCATATTCCTTCGTGCGCGCCGCGATCTTCTCCGGATCGCCCAGTTCCGAGCGGTAGAGGATTTCGGCCGCGCCCTTGGCGCCCATCACCGCGATCTGCGCGGTCGGCCAGGCATAGTTCACATCGGCGCGAATATGCTTTGACGCCATCACGTCATAAGCGCCGCCATAGGCCTTGCGCGTGATGACCGTCACCTTCGGCACGGTCGCCTCGGCATAGGCGAAGAGGAGTTTCGCGCCATGCTTGATGATGCCGCCATATTCCTGCGCCGTGCCGGGCAGGAAGCCGGGCACGTCGACAAAGGTCAAGATCGGAATGTTGAAGGCGTCGCAGAAGCGGACGAAGCGGCCCGCCTTCTTGGCGCTGTCGATATCGAGCACGCCGGCGAGCACCATGGGTTGATTGGCGACGATGCCGACGGTCGAGCCGTTCAGACGGATAAAGCCGATCAGAATGCTGCCGGCATGGTTCTTCTGCACTTCGAAGAACTCGCCCTCATCGGCGACTTTGCGGATCACCTCGCCCATATCGTACGGCTTGTTGGCATTGTCCGGGATGAGCGTGTCGAGGCTCATCTCCAGGCGCTGCGGATCGTCCTCGGTCGCGTAGACCGGCGGCTTCTCGCGCTGGGAGAGCGGCAGGAAGTCGAACAGCCGGCGGATTTCCATCAGCGCTTCGACATCGTTTTCGAACGCGCCATCGGCGACCGAACTCTTCTTCGTGTGGGTCGAGGCCCCGCCCAGCTCCTCGGCGGTGACGATCTCGTTGGTCACCGTCTTCACCACGTCCGGGCCGGTGACGAACATGTAGGAGGAGTCCTCCACCATATAGATGAAGTCGGTCATGGCCGGCGAATAGACCGCTCCGCCCGCGCATGGCCCCATGATGACGGAGATTTGCGGGATCACGCCAGACGCCTGCACGTTCCGCCAGAACACTTCGGCATAGCCACCGAGCGAGGCGACGCCCTCCTGAATGCGCGCGCCGCCTGAATCGTTGAGGCCGATGAGCGGCACGCCGTTCTGCACAGCCAGATCCATCACCTTGCAGATTTTCTCCGCATGGGTCTCGGAGAGCGAGCCGCCGAAGACGGTGAAATCCTGCGAGAAGACATAGACGGGCCGGCCGCTGATCGTGCCCCAGCCGGTCACGACGCCGTCGCCCGGATATTGCTGGGTTTCCATGCCGAAATCGGTACAGCGATGCGTCTTGAACGTGTCGTATTCCTCGAAGGAACCTTCGTCGAGCAGCACGTCGAGCCGCTCGCGCGCGGTCAGCTTGCCCTTGCCGTGCTGCGCGTCGATGCGCTTCTGCCCGCCGCCGAGCCGCGCTTCGCCCCGTCGCTTTTCAAGTTGATCGATGATTTCCAGCATATGTGAGTCTCCCTTGCTTTCCGCCTAGGCCGAAGGATCGTGGCAGAACAGGCTTGAAATTGTGGCGTTGCGAAAATAGAAATTTTGCAAACAGCAAAAAGCGAATTTGCAAACATGCGTGACAGGAAGATCTTTGTCGGACGAAAGATCCGCACGGTTCGCCAGGAACATGGCCTGACACAGGCGGCCTTTGCCACGCGTCTTGGCATTTCGACGAGCTATCTCAATCAGCTGGAAAACAATCAGCGCCATATCACCGCGCCGGTTCTGTTGGCGCTGGCGGACAAGTTCTCGGTGGAGATGCGCGATTTCGCTGGCGGCGATGAGGATCGCTTGCTCGCCGATCTGGCGGAAGCCTTCGCCGATCCGGCCTTCGACGGCCAGCCGCCAGCGTCGCAGGACATCCAGCTAGTGGTGCAGAATGCGCCGGCGGTTGCCCATGCGGTGCTTTCGCTTCATCGCTCATTGCGCCAGTCGGGCGAGCGCCTTGCCGCGCTGGACGATACGATCGAACGCCGGGGCGCTCTGGTCGAGCCATCGCCCTACGAGGAAGTTCGGGATTTCTTCCACTATATCGGCAATTACATCGACGAGCTGGATCGGGCGGGTGAAGCGCTGGCCGGTCAACTCGATGGAATGGGACGCGACCGGCTGATGCCGCTGGCCGATTATGCAGCGCGGCAATGCGGGATCCGCGTGATCGTCGAGACCGCGGCCGGCGGTCCGTTCACACTGCGGCATTACGATGAGAAAAGCCGCCTATTGCGTCTTCATTCGCGTTCCGGTGCGGCAACGAACGCCTTTCAGATTGCCCACCAGATCGGATTGGTTGCCTATCGCGAGCTGATTGACCCGGTCGTCGAGCGTGCCGATTTCCGCTCGCAGGACGCCGCTGCGGTGTGCCGTATCGGGCTTGCCAATTATTTTGCCGGAGCGGTGCTGCTGCCCTATGAGCGCTTCCTTACCGCAGCGCAGGAATTGCGCCACGATCTCGATCTGCTGGCCGAGCGGTTCGGCGCGAGTATCGAACAGGTCGCGCACCGCCTGTCTACGATGCAGCGGCCCGGGCGGCAGGGCATTCCGTTCTTCTTCGCGCGGGTCGACCGGGCTGGCAACATCACCAAACGGCACAGCGCCGCCAAGCTGCAATTTGCCCGTTTCGGCAGCGCCTGTCCGCTCTGGAACGTGCACCGCGCCTTCGAAAACCCCAATGACATTCTGCGCCAGCTTGCCGAGACGCCGGATGGCCGCCGCTATCTGTGCCTTGCAACCGTGGTGACCAAACCGTCGGCCGGCTTTTTCGCGCCGGTGCAGACCTACGCGCTGTCACTTGGATGCGAGATCGAACATGCAGGCCATCTCGTCTATGCCGACGATCTCGATTTAGTGCGGGATACGGCGTTCGAACCGATCGGCGTGTCGTGCCGGATTTGCGAACGGGTCGATTGTCATCAGCGTGCCGTACCGCCACTCAAGCGACGGCTGACGGTGGAGCCGAACCGTCGCGGTCAATTGCCCTACAGCTTCTAATGTGGCTGGCGTACCAACCATAGCCCAACCGGTCGGCAGGGCCCATCGTCTGACAAAGCGGTCGTCCAGCCGGCGGGATGAACCCGCCGGCTGGCTTCGGTTTCGTTACGCGGCGCGGCTGCGGCGCGTGCGGCGCGGCTTCCTGTTCGGCGGACGCTGCTGCTCCGAACGCGGCTGCTGCCGGTCGCCACGATGGCGCGGCTTGCCGCCCTTCTTCGGGCCACCGCGTCCAGCCGGCTTACCGGTGGAAGTGGGCGCGGGCTCCGGGGCGGACCCTTCGGCGAGCGGAATGGACGCCTTCATGACCTTTTCGATCTGACGAAGCTGGCCGATCTCGTCGGATGAGCAAAGAGCGATGGCCTCGCCTTCGCGGCCGGCGCGGGCCGTTCGGCCGATCCGGTGCACATAGTTTTCCGGCGTATCGGGCAGTTCGTAATTGATGACGTAAGTCACGCCCGGAATGTCGATGCCACGGGCGGCCACATCGGTCGCGACCAGAACATTGGTTTCGCCGCCGCGGAATGCACGGATGGCGCGGTCGCGCTGGCCCTGACTCTTGTTGCCATGGATCGAGGCGGCATTGTAGCCGTCGGCCACAAGCTGCTTCATCAGCTTTTCCGCGCCGTGCTTGGTGCGGGCGAAGACGATGGAGGACGCATCGGGATTGGCGGAGAGAATCTGGCGAAGCGTCGCCGGCTTCTGACGCTTGTCCAGAAAGTGCACGCTCTGGGTTACCTTGTCGGCGGCCTTGCCGGACACGGAAACCTGCACACGCTTCGGATCCTTCAGATAGGCGCGGCTGATCTCTTCCATCTGCTTCGGCATGGTCGCCGAAAACAGCATGGTCTGCCGCGGCTGGCCCAGCTTCGCGGCAATCTTTCGCAGCGCATGGATAAAACCGAGATCGAGCATCTGGTCCGCTTCGTCGAGCACGAGGAAGCGCACGGTGTCGAGCCGCACCGCATTGCGCTCCATCAGATCTATGAGGCGGCCGGGCGTGGCGACCACGATGTCGCTGCCACGGTTCAGCATGCCGATCTGGCGGCCGATCGACTGGCCGCCGACAACGGTGTTGATCTTGATCGGCGTGGATTTCGTGTAGGCCCGAAGACTCTCGGCGATCTGGTTAACCAGTTCGCGGGTCGGCGCCAGAACAAGGGCGCGGACCGACTTGCTCTCCGGCTTACCATGAATGCGCAACAGCTTGTCCATCAGTGGCAGGCCGAAGGCCAGCGTCTTGCCGGTGCCGGTCTGGGCGAGGCCCATAATATCATGGCCTTCGAGCGCCAGCGGAATGGCCTGGCTCTGGATCGGCGTCGGCTCGGTAAAACCGGAATGCTGAAGGGTCTTGACCAGCGCGGGAGCGAGGCCGAGCGAAGTAAAATCAGTCAAATCATATCCTTTGCGGAATGCGCACGCATTATTGCGCACACGAATCCGGTGTGATGTGCCGTGATGGTTTACGGCACGCGAGGGTGCGGCGAAGCCTCGGCAGTCACAGGGGAATCCTGTGCGTTGCGGCTCGACCGTAAGAACCCTGCGTGATGGGGATCTGGGAAAGTGTACCGATGCGCCCGACAAAGAAATCTGAAGGCGCGGCTTACTCACGCGGCAGCGCGGTACGGCGCTCAGATGCGTCATAAGACCGGCGATGTCAAGGAGTACCGCCGCCGATGATGTCCGGCGAGGACGACCGTCGTGCCCTCGTAAGGCGGGAACGGATTCGAAAGACATGGCGAACGGAACAACTTTTCCGAGAGGGCGCCTCTTCTCGTAGGGCTGTGCGCAGACGATCGTCTGAAGATTGAACGTACTGGCATCCTATCGAGCGCGGATCGAAGCGGCTCTTCGGTAAAGCGGCGCGTAACGCATTGGCGATCAATTGAAAAATGGCAATTGTTTATAGAAAATAAATGGTTGTAAGACCGGTCGGTCTAGATATTTTGTCGTCACCTGAACGAATTCCGCGACAGGATTAACACTCGATTAAGCTCGATGGTGAAATGTTGGGTGCCTGAAATCGGCATGAAAGCCGGTCCCGAAGCCATGATGGCAACAACTTCTGCGAGTGTCGTCATGCTCTCACGATTTCGTATCGGCGCGCGTCTTGCGATCGCTGCGACCCTGCTTACCCTGTTCGCCATTGTCGCCGTCAGCGGAGCCGCCATCGTCATATCGTCATCGGCTCTGAAGGAGAAATCCTTTGATCGGCTGAGTGCGATCGCCGATGGTCGCCGCAATCAGCTGCAGAGTTATCTCGAGGCGGTTCGCCTCGATTTGAAGGGCCTGTCGGCGAACCGCGATACCATCAATGCCGTCAAATATTTCAGCAGCAGCTGGGTTCAGGTCGGCGATGATCCGAAGGCCATTCTTCAGGACCGCTACATCACCGGCAATCCTAACGCGGTCGGCCAGAAGGACGAATTGCTCTTTGCAGAAAGCGGCGATCAGTACGATTCGCTTCACAGGAAGTATCATCCGGGATTTCGCGAGCACCTGAAGGATCACGGCTATTACGACATCTTCCTCTTCAACAAGGAAGGCGACGTCGTCTACTCCGTGTTCAAGGAACGTGATTTCTCGACCAATCTCATCGAAGGGGAATGGGCCAGCTCCGGCCTCGGACGGGCTTATCGCGCGGCGATGGAACTGGAGACGAATAACAAGTTCGCCTTCGACGATTTTGCACCCTACGGCCCCTCCGACGGTGCGCCTGCGACCTTCATGGCGACCCCTATCGTCGACTTCGAAGGCCAGAAGGTCGGCGTACTCGCCCTTCAATTGCCGGTTGAAAAGATCGCTGCCCTGTTGTCGGGAACGACTGGCCTTGGCGAAACGGGCGAGACCCTTCTCATCAAGGCCGACGGCATGATCCTGACCGACTCGATGAAGACCGAAGTGGATGAGACGCTGAAGGTCCGCCTGAATGTGCCGGGAATCGAGGAACTGTCACCGGATAATATCGTGACGGCGGAATTCGATGGCTATCGCGACATGCACGCCGATATCGCTTTGGCGGAAGTGCCGTTCGCCAATGCCCGCTGGACCGTCGGTGCAATCATGGACGACGCGGAGATTCTCAAGGGGATCGCGTCGCTGCGCAATACCATTGCCATGATCGCGCTGGCTGTGCTGGCAATCGCAATCGCACTTGCCGTCATGTTCGCCAGAAGCCTGTCCCGGCCCATTGCCCTGCTGGTCGGGCAGATGAAGGATCTGGCCGATGGCGATACGCGCATCGAGCCGGAACAGGACCGCAGGGACGAAATCGGTGACATGGCGCGCTCGGTCGCCGTGTTCCGCGATGCGGCTATCGACAAGGCGCGTCTGGAGGCCGAGGCGGAGGACAATCGGTCCCTTTCCGAAAAGGAACGCGCCGAACGCGAGGCAGCCAAGGCGGAGGAAACCGCGCGGATGCAGGAAGCCGTCGACGCCCTGGGGGGCGGTCTGACCGCTTTGGCCGATGGCAATCTGACCGTTCGGCTGGACCGGCCTTTCATGGAGAATCTGGACGGCCTGCGTTTGAACTTCAACAGCTCGGTGGAGAAGCTGAACCAGACCCTTGGCGGCATTCGCGACATCTCCTCCACGCTTGATTCCAACGCGCAGGAAGTGCGTTCGGCAACGGATGATCTTTCGCGGCGCACCGAACAGCAGGCAGCAGCACTGGAAGAAACATCGGCGGCGCTCGAAGAAATCACGGCGACCATCGGCGAAAGTTCGCGCGGAGCCGGTGAAATGACGTCGATAGCCAAACTGGCCAAGACCGATACCGATACGTCGGCGGATGTGGTCCAGCGCGCAGCGACCGCCATGGCGGACATCGAAACCGCGAGCAAGGAGATCGCCTCGATCATCGACGTGATTGAGGACATCGCCTTCCAGACCAATCTGCTGGCGCTGAATGCCGGTGTCGAAGCTGCGCGCGCCGGCGAGGCGGGGCAGGGCTTCGCCGTGGTCGCGCAGGAAGTGCGGGAACTGGCGCAGCGCACCACTGTCGCCGCCAAGGAGATCAAGGAACTGATCACGAAGTCCGGCGAGCGGGTGGCCAATGGTGGTGAACTCGTCCGTGCGACGCGCGATGCTCTGGAGAAGATCGCAGAGCACGTCACCGAGATCGACGGGCGCATCTCCGCTATCGCGACCGCTTCGAACGAACAGCTTACCGGCGTTCAGGAGATCAATAGCGCTGTCGGGCAGATCGACGAGGTAACGCAGCAGAACGCCGCCATGGTCGAAGAGACGACCGCCGTGTCTCATAGTCTGGCCGGCGACGCCAACAGTCTGACACGCATGATCGGCGAATTCAGCCTTTCAGACGGATCGTCCGGCAGGCCCGCAGAGGCGTTCGGTGGAACGAAACCCGCCTCGAGGGCTCCGCGCGCCACCAATGCAAGCGATGAGGACAAGGCGAAGCAGCAGGCTTCGCCGGCGCGAAAGCTCGTCGATAAACTGACGGGCGCGTTTTCCTCGAAGGGCTCGGCTGCTGTCGCTGCCGACGCGGAATGGGCCGAGTTCTAGCGACAGCTGGCTTCTCGAGTATGCAACAGGTCCCGGATCGGATTAGGCGGGACCGAGTGAAGCAATGGCGGCTCCGGCAAGAGCCGCCATTGCCTTTTGCCGAGCGATGATCCGTCCCGTCAGATGGGCATCGCCCGCGAGGCCTTGACGGTACCAAAAACGAGGCTCGTGGTGATCGAACTGATGCCGGTGATACCGTGTAGCCTCTCGCGCACGAAATCCTCATAGGCATCGAGATCGGCGACCATGACGCGCAGCAGATAGTCGGCTTCGCCTGTCAGAAGATGGCAGTCGAGGATTTCATCGATGGTCTGAACCTGCGCTTCGAAACGGCCGACGGCCTCCCGGTCGTGCCGCGCCAGCGTGATGCGGATGAAAGCGGTGATGCGAAGACCGACCGCCTTCGGATCGACGACCGCGCTATAGCCCTGGATGACGCCGCCCTCTTCCAGCAGTCGGACCCGCCGCAGGCAGGGCGAGGGCGACAGGTTCACCCGCTCCGCCAGATCGATATTGCTGAGCCGCCCGTCCTGTTGGAGCGCACGGACGATCTGCCGGTCCTTGGAATCTATGGAACGTTCCGAAGCCATATTCCTGCCTGTTATGCCAATTCGAAGATCTATGCTGGCATGATTTAACGATAAATGCCACGCGCTTTGTGCGATCATGCCAACAATTCATTTCGCAGGAGCCTTGTCATGAACCCGAACCATTCGAACGGTTTCGCCACCCGCGCCATTCACCTCGGCTATCAGCCATCCGACCATGAAGGCGCGCTGACGCCGCCGCTGCATCTGACCTCGACCTTCGCATTCGATTCCGTCGAGCATGGCGCCGCACTGTTTTCCGGCGAGCGCACCGGTCACTTTTATTCGCGCATCTCCAACCCGACACTCGATCTGCTCGAACGACGCGTTGCAGATCTGGAAGGCGCCGAAGCGGGGCTTGCCCTGTCGTCCGGCATGGGCGCCATCACCTCAGTCCTCTGGACCTTCCTGTCGCCGGGCGATGAGATCGTGACCGACAAGACGCTTTACGGCTGCACCTTCGCCTTCATGCGTCACGGACTGGCGAAATGGGGCGTCACAGTTACGCATGTGGACCTGAAGGACCACGACGCAGTGCGCGCGGCCATGGGGCCGAAAACGCGCATGGTCTATTTCGAAACGCCTGCCAATCCGAATATGCGCCTTGTCGATATCGAAGCGGTCTCGGCCATCGCCCATGAGGCCGGCGCCATGGTCGTCGTCGACAACACCTATGCGACGCCCGTGCTAACCCGCCCGATCGAACTGGGCGCCGATATCGTCGTCCATTCGGCCACAAAATATATGGGCGGCCATGGCGATCTCGTCGGCGGTATCGCGGTCGGGCGGGCCGAGCAGATCGGTGAAGCGCGCATTGTCGGCATGAAGGACATGACAGGCGCGGTCATGGCGCCATTCAACGCCATGCTGGTCCTGCGCGGCCTCAAAACGCTGAAATTGCGCATGGAGCGGCACTGCCAGAACGCGATGACGATTGCGCGGGCGCTGGCCGATCATCCGGCGATCGGCGAAGTACATTATCCTGGCCTGGAAACCTTTTCGCAGCACGAACTGGCCACGCGTCAGATGCCGGGTTTCGGAGCGATGATTGCATTTGAACTGAAAGACGGGTTTTCTGCCGCGGCGGCCATGATGAACCGCCTGCAATTGATCCGTCGGGCGGTCAGCCTTGGCGATACCGAAAGTCTTATCCAGCATCCCGCCAGCATGACGCATTCGACCTACACCCCTGAAGAGCGCGCCGCGCATGACATTTCCGAAGGGCTGATCCGCCTTTCGGTCGGGCTGGAAGAGGTTGAGGACATTCTGGCGGATTTGACCCGGGCGCTGGACGCGCCGGCGGCGGCCTCCGCCGCGTAAACAGAACAGACGCCATGGGAGAAAGAGCGCGATGACTGAGCTTGATATCGATCACCTCGAAACGCTGCATCGGCGGTTGCTGTGGCTGTCCTGCTGGACGATCCACAACGCCAATCATCTGCGGGACAAGGATGAGGGTGACGTCAAGGTCGGCGGCCATCAGGCGTCATCCGCGTCCATGGCGGCGATCCTGACGGCGCTCTATTTCCACGCCTTGCGGCCAGAGGATCGTATTGCGGTGAAACCGCATGCCGGCCCCGTCTTCCATGCCATCCACTATCTGATGGGCAATATGCCCTTGGAAAAGATGCAGAATTTTCGCGGCTATGGCGGCGTGCAGAGCTATCCGTCGCGCACCAAGGATGTCGACGATGTCGATTTCTCCACCGGCTCCGTCGGGCTCGGCGTTGCCATTACCTCCTTTGCATCCATGGTCCAGGACTATCTCGAAGGTCACGGTCGCGAAGCGCCGCTCGGCCGCATGGTCGCGCTGATCGGCGATGCCGAACTGGACGAAGGCAATATTTACGAAGCCCTGCAGGAAGGCTGGAAGCACGATCTGCGCAATGTCTGGTGGGTGATCGACTACAACCGCCAGAGCCTGGATGGCGTGGTGCGCGAAGGCCTGTTCGGGCGCATCGAGGCGATCTTCTCCGCCTTTGGCTGGAGGGTGGTGCGCCTGAAATACGGTGCGCTGCAACGCGCTGCCTTTGACGAGCCGGGCGGCGAGGCGCTGCGCAATTGGATCGACGACTGCCCCAATGCGCTCTACTCGGCCCTGACCTTTCAGGGCGGCGCAGCCTGGCGCAAACGCCTGATAGAGGATTTCGGCGAGGACAGCGAAGCCCGCGCCCTGATCGACCGGCGGGACGATGCCGAACTGGCCCGGCTGATGGAAAATCTCGGCGGACACTGCCTGCAAAGTCTCTGCGAAGCATTCGACGAAGCGAAATCCGACGACACCCCGACCGTGTTTCTGGCTTACACCGTCAAGGGATGGGGTACGCCGCTTGCCGGCCATAAGGATAACCATGCCGGCCTGATGACGCCCGCCCAGATGGCCGAGTTCCAGACGGCCATGGCCGTGCCGGAGGGCGAAGAGTGGCAGCCGTTCGCCGCTGTATCGGACGAGGCGAAGCTGCGAGGCTTTCTCAACGATGTCCCGTTTTTCGCCAAGGGCGCGCGCCGCTACGCTGCCCCGGCGCTGTCTTGCCCGGAACGGGTGACGCTGAACGACAAGGTTCTGTCCACTCAGGCCGGCTTCGGCAAGATTCTCGATCAGATCGCCCGGCAGGGCGGGCCGCTCGCCGACCGGATCCTGACCTGCTCGCCCGACGTCACGGTCTCGACCAATCTTGGCGGATGGGTGAACCGGCGAGGTCTCTTTGCCCGTGACGCGCGCGCCGACACGTTCCGCGACGAACGCATTCCCTCCGCGCAGAAATGGGCCTTCTCGCCGAACGGCCAGCATATCGAACTCGGCATTGCCGAGATGAACCTGATGCTGATGCTGGGCGCGGCGGGCCTCAGCCACAGCCTGTTCGGCGAACGGCTGATTCCCGTCGGCACGGTTTACGACCCCTTTGTCGCGCGTGGCCTCGATGCGCTGAACTACGCCTGCTATCAGGATGCACGCTTCCTTTTGGTCGGCACACCGTCCGGCGTGACACTCGCGCCCGAAGGCGGGGCGCATCAGTCGATCGGCACACCGCTGATCGGCATGGCGCAGGACGGGCTGGCGGCGTTCGAGCCGGCTTTTCTCGACGAACTCTCCATCATCATGGACTGGTCTTTCGACTATCTCCAGCGTGACGGCGAGGGCGATCCGGACGAGCGCACCTGGCTGCGCGACGAGACTGGCGGATCGGTCTATCTGCGGCTGTCGACACGGCCAATGGAACAGCCCCACCACCGTGACGACGCGGCTTTCGAACAGGGTGTCATCGATGGGGCCTATTGGCTGCGTGAACCGGGGCACAATGCCGAAGTCGTGATCGCCTATCAGGGCACGGTGGCCGATCAGGCTATCGAGGCGGCTGGCCGGATCGCCGGAGACCGCCGCGACATCGGCGTTTTGGCGGTGACGTCTGCCGACCGGCTGAATGCCGGCTGGACGGCCGCGCGCCGCGCGCGGGCGAGGGGGCAGGCCGCCGCGGAAAGCCTTGCCGAACGGCTGCTCGGTCGGCTGCCTTCGCACTGCACTCTCATCACGGTGATCGACGGCCATCCGGCAACCTTGTCCTGGCTCGGCGCCGTCGCCGGCCATCGCACTGTGCCGCTCGGGGTGGAGCATTTCGGCCAGACCGGCACCATCGGCGATCTCTACCGCCATTTCGGAATCGATGCCGACGCGATCGTCGCGGCCGCGAGCCGTATCGCGCCCGGCCGGCCGATCCGTCTTATGGCTTGAAACGGCGCGTCACGCGACGAACGCATTCGATCGGTGCCACTCTTCCAGATTGGGAGTGGCGCCGTTTTCTGCCTGGACCGGTCAGTCCAGCAGACCTCCGCCCGCCGCGATGGATTTCAGTTTCTGCCTGGCGTCGTCCGACAGCTTTGCAGCTTCGATGCGGTCGTTCAGATCGTCCGGCGATTCGGCATCGCCGACGAGAACCAGCATCACCATGCCGTAAACGCCATGTCGCTTGCAGGTCAGCCCGTAAAGCCCCGATTCTGTGAATCGGACGACTGCGCTGGGGCGATACGAAATCGCGACCGGCGGTGCGTCGGCGGGCCAAAGTTCCGGTATCGAATGCACCGTATGGCCGCGGACGGAATTGCGGATTTCGATAGTGCCGCCCGCGTCGATTCGGACAAGTTCTGGCGCGAAACGGAACATCGTTCGCGCGCCCTTGGCCGACAAATCGGTGATCTGATCCACCGATATCGAATCGGCCTTCGCGGTCTGGGCGCCCGGAGCAGCCAGGAAAACCAGTGCGGCCAGCCAGATCTGGAGACGGCCTCGCCGCAATGTCTTCAGTGCCCTTGTCATTGATACGATTCTCCGCCAGTTTGCGCCGGGCAATATCGTCGATCGGGCGGATCGCTTCCTTGACCAATGACAATTATTTGCCGAAACGGCCCCGAGACGTCAGGCGCAAGGAAGGATGGCGGAGAGTTCTGGAGAAGTGTTGAATCTGACGTCCAGCGAACGGCCACGCGCCGGGCGCAGACCCGCGGGCAGGTGGTGCGGAAAGTCTGGCCGACCGGCTGCTCACCCGTGTGCCGCGGCAATCCGCCAAATTTTCTATGCAGGCGCCGACTAGGAGCCGGGCCAGGGAAAGCGGACTTCGGTTACATCTGCGATGAAAAAGGGAAAGTAATCCTCGGTCCCGAACATGTTGCCCGCCTCTATATGTGTCGGCACGGTAAAGCCCTCGAAGTCGCGGAATGCGGAAAGATAGCCGCCGAACGGCTGCAGGCGATGCATCTTGTCCGGGTTTGCATCGGTCCAGCGCATGAAGGAGACGTATAGCGGTTTGCCATCATCGTCGATGACGATATCGACGGCTTGCTCCAGATCGCCGTGCCGCATCGTCACGCGGGCGGCATTTTCTGACAGAGGCTCCCAGGTGACGTTCGGACCGGGAAGGACGGCAGCCGGTGTCCAGAACACCGCTTCGGAGACGTAGCGCCCGAAGGCCGAACGGACATGATCGGCTGTGCCGCCTGCCCGAGCGACCGGCAACAGGCCGAAGAGCCAGAACCGCGTCCAGGTGCCGCTGTCGGAGCCCGACATGCGCATCGTCCCCGATCCGCCCGACATCGCCCAGACAAAGCCTTCGGGAGCGGCGATCACCTGTGTTGCGCGCATCGGCTGATAGCCCGGCTTCTCTTTGTCGCCCATGCCGAACTGTCCTTCCATCTCGATCCGGGCGACCGTATAGAGCGGCGTGCCCTCGGCGATGGCGAAGGTGAGAAAGCGCCGCGCGGGCTCCGGAAGATTGGCGACCATGGCAGCAGAAAACATGTCGGGATGGGCTGGCTGCAACCCGATCAGGCGATCGGTTTCGATACGATCCGCGCGACGGTCGAACTGCCGCCAGCCGAGCAGGCCTGCAAGCATGGCGGCCGTCAGCACGGGCAGAAGAATCAGAATCATACGCATGTCTGGCTCGATTTACCGTGACTGCATGGCAGGAACCGCCGTCAGGCATCGCGTCGTCAAAGGTATACTATCTTGAGACTGGTGGGATGGGAAAGCCTTCCAAGCCTCAATCGATCCGGGGGCGGAACGTTTATGGCCGCGCACTTTTTCGCAAAAGCGCTCTGCCAAATCTCGGCGTCGGGCGGCTCCTATTGGCCTGACCGCCGTATGGACGAGGCTTGGAGAGAATTTCGTTGTCGGGGTGTGACAGAAACGCAAATGGCGGTGAGAGAGGGATTCGAACCCTCGATACGGTTTCCCGTATACACGCGTTCCAGGCGTGCGCCTTCAACCACTCGGCCACCTCACCGGGGAATCCGGTCGGCCGGAATCGAAATTCGCTGGCGGACCGTAAGCCTTTGCAGGCGGCGCGGACTATAGCCAGAACCATCGCGAGGGCAAGGGCTTATTTGCTGCGTCGGCGTGCCCTTTTCAACCTTGCCGCCGAGAGGGTCCTTGCCGCCCTTCTCCAACATCCGGCGGCAGGCACGCGCAGATGCAGCAGATGCAAATGCGCCGGATACATGGACGGCCCGCTCGTGCCGTCTTATGAGGGGCATCACCATTCGTTCCATCGACGAGCTATCGAACCGCAATGATCCGTTTTGTCTTTCGCGCTTTGTCGCTTTTTCTTTTGGCCATCGCCATCATTCTCGCAGTGATCGATATCAGCCGGTCGGTTGCGGCTTCGGCCATCGTGATGACGCCGCTGCTCGAATCGATGCAGGCTGCCCTGCCGCGCTTGACGCTTGGTCTGCGGGACAGCCTTCAGGGCATCGACGCATCGCTTTGGTGGTTGGCGTCGGCAGTGCTGTCGGTGCCGGGCGCCGTTCTCTTCGCAATCATGGCCCTTCTCTCCTATATGATCGGACACAAGCGCCGACGAGAGCGCGGCTTCGCCGCGCCGGTCTGACGTCGGGCACCTAGCGATCTTTCCGGGAGGCAAACGATGTTCTTTCTGTCCGACATGCTGAAGAAGAAAACCGATATGCCGGAACCGGCCAATGCGCTTCGCGGACGCGACGAGCCGATGAAGACGGCCGAAACCCACGCCGTCTTCGGCACGCCGCTCAAGGGGCCGTTCGATGCCGGCACCGAAACCGCCTATTTCGGCATGGGCTGCTTCTGGGGCGCCGAGCGGCTGTTCTGGAAGACGCCGGGCGTGATTTCGACCGCCGTTGGCTACGCCGGTGGCTATACGCCTAACCCGACCTATCATGAGACGACCACCGGGCAGACAGGCCATGCCGAGATCGTGAAAGTCGTGTTCGATCCGGCGAAGGTTTCCTATGAGTCGCTTCTGAAGCTGTTCTGGGAAGAGCATGATCCGACCCAGGGCATGCGGCAGGGCAACGATATTGGCACGACCTACCGCTCGGCGATTTACACGACGTCCGACGCGCAGCACGAGGCGGCGTTGCAAAGCCGGGACGATTATCAGGCCGCGCTGGCCGGTGCGGGCCGCAAGGGCAGGATTACGACGGAGATTCGGCAGGCGCCGGAGTTTTTCTACGCCGAGGCCGATCACCAGCAATATCTGCAAAAGGTGCCGAACGGCTATTGCGGCCTTGCGGGCACGGGCGTCTCATGCCCGGCCCCGACAGGCGTGGAAGCGACAGCGGCGCAGTAGTCGCCTTTCGCCTACCAGTGCGGCGGCCTGTCGATGGGCACGTCGCCGCCCGCCTGCTCTTCCACCGCCAGAAATCGTTCGATGAGCGCCGCCATGCGCTTTTCCACGGCTGCAATGGTCGTCGCCTGATCGGTTACGACGCCGTTCAGCGTCTCCAACTCGCGCTCCAGTTCGGCGATCCGGCTTTGCAGATCGGCGATGGTCTCCGCATCGCTCATAATGGTTCTTCCTCCGCGAGAGCGGTTTGAAGCAGCGTTCGCAAATCGTCGGCGAGCGATGCCGGGCGACGGGTGAGCCGGTCCACATAGACGTGAACGAAATGGCCTTCGGCGGCCGGCTCGTCGGTTTCTCCTCGAAAGAGCCCGACCTCATAGCGCACCGAGGACGTGCCGACACGCGCCACGCGAATGCCGGCCGTCACCGCATCGGGAAACGCAAGCTCGGCGAAATAGCGGCAACCGGTTTCGACGACCAGACCGATATTCGCGCCCTTAAGCGGATCGAGAACCTGCTTTTCGATCAGCCAGCCATTCACTGCGGTGTCGAACAGCGCGTAGTGAACGACATTGTTCATATGGCCATAGACGTCATTGTCGGACCAGCGTGTGGTCAGTGTTCGAAAGATACGGTAATCGGCGCGCCCGCCCCGCCTGGTTCGCCTGCTTGCGCCGCTTGTCCCGATCTCGTTCATAAACGCATCGTCCTGGGGTTCCTGCCTGTCCTTCAGCCCTGATCCTCGCGGAACTTGGCAGCCGAACGGTGGACTGTCGAGCTTGCGGCGAAAATCGCGCTTGCAGCCATCACGGAATGCCGCAAACTGCGCCCAAGGCAATAGAGGAAGCATCGCATGGCGAAACGGACGGTGGATATTCTGATCGAACGTCTGGAAGGACGAACGCCGACGCTGGCCATGGTTCTCGGATCGGGTCTCGGGCCGCTGGCCTCGGAGGTGGTGGATGCGATCCGCATTCCCTATGCCGATCTGCCGGCTTTTCCGGTCTCGACCGTGCCGGGTCATGCCGGCGAAGTGGTGGCTGGCGAGTTCGCCGGTCGCTCGATTCTTATGCTGGCGGGTCGTTCGCATTATTACGAAAGCGGCGATCCGGCGGCGATGGCTGGCGCTTTGGAATCGCTGGCCGGTCTCGGCATCGAAACGCTGCTGCTCACCAATGCCGCCGGCTCCGTTCACGAAACGATGGGTCCGGCCAGCGTCATGCTGATCGAGGATCATATCGCCCTTGGGCCGAACCCCTTGATCGGTCGCGCCGGCGGCGACGGCTTCATCGATATGTCGCACGCCTACGACCCTGCACTGAGCCGAACCATCGCCGCTGCCGCCGCCAAGGTCGGCGAGCCGATCCACAAAGGCGTCTATTGCTGGTTCAGTGGCCCGTCCTTCGAAACGCCCGCCGAGATTCGCATGGCGCGCCATATCGGCGCCGATGCGGTCGGCATGTCGACCGTGCCCGAAGTGATCCTCTCGCGATTTTACGGATTGCGGGTCGGCGCCATGTCGATGATCACCAATCTGGGCGCCGGCATGCAGACCGAGCCGCTGTCGCACGAACAGACGCAGCGGGTGGCCAAACAGGGCGGCGCGCGGCTTTCCGCGATCATGCGCCAGGCCGTGGCCGATATCGGTTGAAGACTGTTGCCCGGGCTTTATCCCTGGAAGGCGAGGCGGCCCTTCGCGATCTCGAACTTCAACTGCTTCAGAAAGCTCATGCCGATCAGCGGCGTCGAAAGCGCGCTGTCGGGCGTCACGAGAACGGACACGCGCTCCCGGCGGATGGGACCGATCTGAACGCTGTGCAACTCGGCGAGCGCCACTTTGGCGCGTCCATTGGCGGTCTGCACCTCGTGGGTAAAATCGGCCGGGATCAGGTTGAGCCCGACCTGCCGTGCCATGGACTGGTTGATGGCGACATGTGTCGCGCCCGTATCGACCATCGCCTGAAACGGCTTGCCGTTCAGAATGAAGGTTCCGCGAAAATGGCCGCCGGCGTCGGCCGTCATGACGTATTGACGATCCCAGCCATCCAGTATCGGCTGCGGCGAGGTAGGTTCGATGGACGCTACAGAAGCCGTGGCTTCCAAGGGGTCCGCCACCTCTTTTTCCGATGAAATCCGGTCGAGCTGCCGTTCGATGATCTTCGGCCCGGCATAAGCGATCAGAAGCGCGATGGCGGCAGCAGGAAGAACCATTCGAAAAAGCATGTCGGGACCTGGAAATCGATCGGCGGACCTTCATTTTAGCCGATGGGTCTTCAACGACGGTTAAAGCAGTGCGTCCAGTTGCATATATCGGCAGGAACAGCCTGACTGATCTCGCCTTGCCGTAGCCGATCTGTTATGCGCCAGCCAATCGATCCGGGAAGAACACTCTTCGGAAAGGATATCATGTCGACAGATCGCACAACCGCCGCCGGCGGTATGGAAACCTCCTACGGATTCCAAAGGGTCGGCGAAGACGAGAAACAGGCGAAGGTCGATACGGTTTTTCACACCGTCGCCCGTCGCTACGATCTGATGAACGACCTGATGAGCATGGGCATGCATCGCGCTTGGAAGAGCGCGATGGTGGCCTGGCTTCAGCCGGGAAAACGGCCGGGCTGGTCGTCGCTCGACGTGGCTGGCGGCACCGGCGACATCGCCTTTCGCATTGTCGATGCCTCGCGCGGCAACGCTCAGGTGACGGTGCTCGACATTAACGGGTCAATGCTCGATGTCGGCGCGGAACGGGCGGGCAAGGCCGGTCTTCTGGATCGGCTGACATTCGTCGAGGCCAATGCGGAGGCGTTGCCCTTCGAGGACGATACGTTCGACGCCTATACGATCGCCTTCGGCATTCGCAACGTGCCGCATATCGATCGGGCTCTCACCGAAGCCTATCGGGTGCTGAAGCCGGGCGGTCGCTTCCTCTGTCTGGAATTCTCGGAAGTCGACATGCCGTTTCTGGAGAAGGTCTACGAACAATGGTCCTTCCGCGTCATTCCCCAGATCGGCAGGATGGTGACCGGCGAAGCGGAACCCTATCAATATCTGGTGGAAAGCATCCGCAAATTTCCACGTCAGAGCGAGTTCGCGGCCATGATCGAACAGGCCGGTTTCGAGCGCGTCGCCTGGCGCGACTATTCCGGCGGCATCGCCGCCTGTCACTCTGGCTGGAAGATCTAGGATCAGGACCATGGCGAAGGAGTTGGCCGCGTGACGGCGATTGGCGCGCAGTTCAGGCTGATGCGGGCAGGGTGGATCTTTGCCCGCGAAGGTGTGGTGGCGGCTCTGCCTGGCGATCAGCTCGAGGGGATGCCGCGCTTCGTCTGGCGGATCGGCCGGTGGCTGGCGCGTCCGCGTGCGCGGGTGCAGGATCGTGCCACCCGTATTTCGCGTGCTATCGAACGGCTCGGACCGTCCTATGTCAAACTCGGCCAGTTTCTGGCGACCCGACCCGATATTGTGGGCGCCGATCTCGCCGAGGATCTGTCCGTTCTGCACGACAGGATGGAGACCTTCTCGATCACGGATTCCCGTCATGCCGTCGAGGAATCGATCGGCCGACCCTGCGACGATGTGTTCGTCAAGCTCCACGAGCCGGTGGCCGCCGCATCAATCGCGCAGGTTCATCCGGCGGTGATCCTCGGCCCGGACGGTCGCCATCACAAGGTAGCCGTAAAGGTGATACGGCCCGGCGTGCGCCGCCGCTTCTTCAACGATCTGGAAAGCTTCTTTCTGGCCGCCCGGATGCAGGAGCGTTTCGTTCCGAACACGCGCCGCCTGCGCCCGGTCGAAATCGCACGAACGCTGGCGCAGACCACCCGGATCGAGATGGATCTGCGGCTGGAAGCAGCCGCGCTGTCGGAACTGGGAGAAAATACGCTCGACGACCCAGGCTTTCGCACGCCCGCCGTGGACTGGGAACGAACCGGGCGCGACGTCGTGACCATGGAGTGGATCGACGGCATCAAACTGTCGAATGTGGAGGCGCTACGCGCCAGCGGCCTCGACATGTCGGCGCTCGCCGTTTGTCTGATCCAGTCTTTTCTACGCCACGCCATGCGCGACGGCTTCTTCCACGCCGACATGCATCCGGGCAATCTCTTCGTGGAGCCGGACGGTACGATCGTGGCGGTCGATCTCGGCATTTCGGGCCGGCTCGGCCTTCGTGAACGACGGTTCCTGGCCGATATTCTCTACGGCTTCATAACCCGCGATTATCGCCGCGTCGCCGATGTGCATTTCGAGGCCGGCTATGTGCCCAAGCGGCACGACCCGGCAAGCTTCGCCCAGGCCATCCGCGCCATCGGCGAGCCGATCCACGGCCAGAGCGCCGAGACCATTTCCATGGCCAAGCTCCTTACGCTCCTGTTCGAGGTGACGGAACTGTTCGACATGGAAACCCAGCCGCAGCTGATCATGCTGCAAAAGACGATGGTGACGGTCGAGGGCGTGGCCCGGTCGCTCGATCCGCATTTCAATATGTGGCAGGCCGCCGAACCGGTGGTTCGTGAATATCTGACCGAACAGCTCGGACCCCAGGCCCTTCTGACCGATGCGAGGACCGGCGTTCAGGCAGGGCTCGGACTTCTGAGGCAGGCGCCGGCGCTGGCCGAGCGCGCCGAGCGACTATCGCTCGAAATGGATTCCATGATCGAGAACGGCCTGCGCTTCGATCCGCAGACGGCTGAAGAGATCGGCAAAGCCGAAGCCCGGCACACGCGCTGGGGCCGTGCGGCACTCTGGCTCATTGCCGCATCGGCGGTCTGGATCGCCATTCAGGTCAGCTGAGTGTTAAGACATCAAGAAATAAATTTTTTTCGTATCAAGGACATGGGCGATCTTTCCATCGAGGTAGTCAGTGGTCGTTTTGGCGTGACCTTGATCGTATGAACCGATCGCCTCCCTAGCCAGCACAACACGCATGTCACGCTGATAGGCATCAATCGCGGCCATGCGCACGCATGCGTGAGTATTTATGCCAGCGATGACGAGGGAACGGATAGCTTGCTTTGAAAGCAGGATGTCGAGATCGGTACCATAGAATGGGCTGTAGCGCTTCTTTACGATCACGGTGTCTTCGAAGTGCTTTTCGAGATCGGGATGGAGATCTGCTCCGGCTGTCCCGGCTATGTTGATACGCAATTTCTTGTCCCGCATTTCCAGAAACGCATCGCTGAGATCAGATTTGAATTCCTGACGGACCCAGATGACCGGTCTTTTGCGCTCGCGAAAAAGGTGAACGAGAGCATTGGTTCTTGCGATGAGCAAGTCTCGTCGGCTGGGTTTCCACGAAGAAAGGAAATCCACAGTAAGATCGATCACAAGAAGAGCAGGGCGCTCGAGCACGAGGTTGTTTTCTTACTTTGCAATGAAGGTTCGAGCTTAGTGCGCCCGATGCCTGGGCTCAAGGCCCTTCGCAGATCAACGCATAAACGGCGCCCTCGTTCGGAAGGCGCAGTAGGCCCACCGAGGCGAGGTCGCGCCCATCCTCCATATTGACGATACGCAATTCGGCGATCACCTCGTTGATGATGTCGTCGGTGAAACGGGCGATCAGCCCATCCTGCAGGAATGCGCCGTCGCCAAACCGGATCTCGGTGGCGTCCTCGCCGCCGCGCAGCTGGTAGGCGCCGTCCGGCGTTTCGATCCGCGCCGAAATCACGCTGAGGACCGGCAGAGTGCCGAAACCGAGCGAGACGCGCACCTCCTCATCCTCGATGCCACGGCATGCGATCTCGCCGGTGGCCCATGCGCCGGGCGCACCCGCGAACAGACCGATGATGGCGCCCAGCGCCAGCCTTGCCAAAACGCTCATCATTAACCTCCCGCAACAGAAATGATTGCACTGATTGCACACTGCCATTATCGCTTCTTTCTGGCGAAGGAGCGACCATGGCTAGCATCACGATCCGCAATATCGAGGACGAGGTCAAACAGGCGATCCGCATGCGGGCCGCCGGCAATGGCCGTTCGGTCGAGGAGGAGCTGCGCACGGTGCTGCGCGATCTGGCATCGGAAGATGGCGGCGCGGACGGCGAAGCTGGCGAGATCAAGGCCTCACTGCCGCTCGTCGATGGCGGTACGGAGTCCTCCGCGTTGAGCGGAACCGAACTGACCGGCAGGACCGTTCTCCTTATTATCAGTGGCGGCATCGCCGCCTACAAATCGCTCGATCTGATCCGCCGTCTTCGCGAGCGCGGCGCGGCGGTTCGCGTGGTGCTGACCGAGGCCGCCCAGCAATTCGTGACGCCGATGGCGGCGGCGGCGCTGTCCGGCGGGCACTGTTACACCGATCTATGGGACCGGCAGACGGAAATCGATGTCGGCCATATCCGGCTGGCCCGTTCGGCTGATCTGGTGATCGTCGCACCGGCGACCGCCGACCGCATGGCGAAAATGGTCCAGGGGATCGCCGACGATCTGGCCGGCGCGGTGCTGCTCGCGACCCGCGCACCCGTGCTTCTTGCCCCGGCCATGAATCCGGCCATGTGGTCGCATCCGGCGACGCAACGAAATGTTGAGCAACTCAAAGTGGATGGCTGCCATCTCATCGGCCCGAAAACCGGCGAAATGGCAGAAAGCGGCGAAGCGGGGCCGGGCCGGATGGCCGAGCCGCTCGCCATCGCCGAAGAGGCGGCGCGTATGTTCTCGCCACTGGTCGGCGATAGACCTCTGGCCGGCCGCCATGTGGTGATCACCTCCGGCCCGACCCACGAGCCGATCGATCCGGTCCGCTACATCGCAAACCGGTCTTCGGGCCGCCAGGGCCACGCCATCGCCGCTGCCTGCGCCCGCGCCGGCGCGAAGGTCACGCTGGTTTCGGGGCCGGTGACGCTGCCCGATCCGCAGGGCGTGGACGTGGTGCGCGTGCAAACCGCGCTGGAAATGAAGGCCGCGGTCGAAGAGGTACTGCCCGCCGATGTGGCAATTTTCGTCGCCGCCGTCGCCGATTACCGCGCCAGCCGGATCGCCGAGCAGAAGACCAAGAAGACCGAAGGCGGGCTGACCAAGCTGAAACTGACAGAAAATCCTGACATTCTCGCTTCCATCGCCCGGCATGAAAACATGCGGCCCGCACTCATCGTCGGCTTTGCCGCCGAAACGCAAAACGTCGAAGCCTATGCCGAGGAAAAGCGCATCCGCAAAGGCGCAGACATGGTCGTCGCAAACGATGTCAGCCATGATAGCGGGATCGGCGGGGCAGGCGGCGTGATGGGTGGCGAACGCAACCGCGTCGCGCTCGCCACCGCAAAGGGTGTGGAAACCTGGCCGGAGATGAGCAAGGACGAAGTGGCGGAGCGGCTCGTCCTCGCCATTGCGGAACAGCTATCCGCCTGATCGATAGGCCGATTTCGTCGGCGCTTTGCCGGTGGGAGGGTTTCAAGCGTCCGGGCGGCGGTCGCCGCCCCTGGTGTCGGCTGGATCGGATTGGCTCTGAACCCGCGCCATGGCGACGTCGATATCCTGCATCTGACGTGAGACCAGGCCAGGATCGAGCGTGCCGTCCGCACCGCGCTGGCCGACAGCCTGCTTCATGGCGACGAGCCGGTCGAGCTTCTCCTCGATCGACAAATCCTCACTGGCCGCCACGCCCAGCGGGTTGATGATCATGTCTTCCTGCGCATCGTTGTCTGCGGCGTAAGGGTGTTCGGCGGCCATAATGATACTCCTGAAAATGAATGGGTCTGCAAACTGACAGGTCCAACGCTCATCCCGGCCGGTCCGTTCCGGGCAAGGGCGCTTTCCTTCCGCGGCTCAATATGGCTAGAAGCGTTCATGCCTTGCCCAAGCGGACCCGTTGCGTGTTGATCGGCTGCCTTCTTCTGGCCGCAACGGCCTTCGCCGCTCTTTATGAGTGGACCGGCTTTGAACCCGCGGCTGCGGCCGCTGGCGGCGTGGTACTAATCTATCTAATTTTATCCCTGCCGAAACTGGCCTGGACGCGTCTTGCCTTCGTTGCCATCGGCGTTGCGCTTGCTATCGTTGCGGTCGCGACGCGTCCGGACTGGGTGGCTATTTTGTCGCGTGGGGTCGTGCAGGCCAATTTCATCTGCGCCTTCTTCGTCGCCTTGGCGACCTTGCGCATTCCAGCAGCTCATTCGCCCGCCATTCATCGCTGCGGGCGCTATCTTGCCAGCCGCCCACCGGGCAAGCGCTATTTGGCGCTGACGACGGGCGGCCATCTCTTCGCGCTGATCCTGAATTACGGCGCGATCCAGCTTCTCGGTACGATGGTCGAACGCATGGTGGCGGAAGAGACCGATCCGGATGTTGCGGCCATTCGCAACAGGCGAATGCTGGTCGCCATCCAGCGCGGCTTCTGCGCCTCCATCTTCTGGTCGCCGCTTGCCTTTTCGATGGTGATTACCACGGGAATCGTGCCGGGTGCGAGCTGGGCCGCGACCGTCCCGCTCGCCATCTTCCACATGGTGGTGTTCACCGCGATCGGCTGGGCGCACGACACGCTCATCAAGCCGAAACTGACGGGCCCGCGACCGCAGACGCGCGCCGCCGAAGGCGCTTTCGCCGATCTGCTGCCGCTTGTCGTGCTGCTTCTGATCATCTTCGGCGGCGTCGGCCTGCTGGAGGTGCTGACCGGGTTGCGCATGGCGGCCATCGTCATGGTGTTCGTGCCGCTCGTCGCTTTGGCATGGCTGGCCATCGAAGCCTTCGGCCATGGCGGCGCCGGCGTGTCCGACCTTCAAGGCCGGCTCGGCAATCTCGTCATGCGCGATCTGCCGGCCTACCGCTCCGAGCTGGTTCTCCTCATCATGGCCGGCTTCATCGGCGCGGTCGGCGGTATCCTGGCCAAGCCCTGGATTGCGGCGATGGGGATCGATCTATCGGCGGTGCCGATACCGCTTCTGCTGTTTGCGATCATGCTGTTCGTGCCGCTTGCCGGTCAGATCGGCATGAACCCCATCCTTTCCGTTGCGCTCTTTGCGCCGCTCTTGCCAGCACCCGAACAGCTCGGCATTCCGGCAGTGCTGATCGTGCTGGCCATCGTCTCCGGCTGGGCGCTGACGGGGCTGACATCGCCCTTCACCGCGACCACCATGCTGATCGCCAAGATGGGCCACATTACGCCGGTTCGGGTGGGTACGAGCTGGAACGGCACGGTGTTTCTTGTATCGGTCGTTGTGCTAACCCTGTCACTCGTAACCCTCTGGGCCGTGCTGATCTGAGGTCCGCCTGCATCCTTTGGCTTCAAAGGCGAACAGTTCGTCAACGAAAGGGCGATTGTTGCGCTGGCCTGCAACACCCAGATCATGGTCGAGACCAATTGCGCAGGAGAACAGCGCCATGTCCATCCGACCCGTCAAGACCATGTCCGGCACCACGACCCATATGGAGGGCGCCGGCGTTCAGCTCGAACGTGTTTTCGGCTTCGGCGACCCGTCGCTGACCGATCCGTTCCTGATGATGGACGATTTCCGCAACGACGATCCGAGGCTCTATTCGGCGGGCTTTCCCTGGCATCCGCATCGCGGCATCGAAACCATCACCTATGTCCTGGCGGGCATCGTCGATCATGCCGACAGCCTCGGTAACAATGGCAGCCTTGGAGCGGGCGATGTGCAATGGATGACGGCCGGCTCCGGCATCATGCATCAGGAAATGCCGAAGGGCGATAAGGCCGGGCGGATGCACGGCTTCCAGCTCTGGGCCAACCTGCCGCGCGACCAGAAGATGACGACGCCGCGCTATCAGGATATCACGAGCGGCGACATTCCTGTCGAAATCGACGATGACGGCACGGCCGTGCGTATCGTCAGCGGCTCGTTCTGGGGCAAGAGCGGGCCGGTCGACGGCATCGCCGCCGATCCGCAATATCTCGACATTTCCGTTCCGCCCGGTGTCCGCAAGGTCCTGCCGATAGACACCTACCGCTCGGCCTTCGCCTATATTTTCGAGGGTTCGGCCACCTTCCGCGACGCTAGCAAGCCGGTTGGCGTGCTGGTCGAAAAGGAGGTGGATGGCAAGGAAATTCACCTGCGCGACATGAGCGGCGACCGCACCCTCGTCGTGTTCGATACGGGCGACGAGATCGTCGTGCAGGCTGGTGATGAAGGCGTCCGCTTTCTGCTCGTGACCGGCAAGCCGATCCAGGAGCCGGTGGCCTGGCACGGCCCGATCGTGATGAACACCCGCGAGGAGATCATGCAGGCCATGCAGGATCTGCGCTCCGGCAATTTCATCCGCGAGGGGGCGGTGGGCCTTTCCTGATGGCTTCGGAGTATCGGCCGCCTTCGGTCCCGAATAGGGTCTGGAGCCGGGCAGTGCTATGCTGGCGGCTCGATTCGGGCACGATGGATGGAACCGCCGGCATGATCCGATCAATATTTTGCGCAGTCGTCCTGGCCGTGGCTCTGGCGTCGCCGGGTTCGGCCGCATCGCTCGCCAAGGATCTGTTCGGCGCCAAGGAACTGCCGGCGGATATGAGGCCCGCCACTTACGGCTTCTATTCCAAGGGTTGCTTTGCGGGCGGGCTCGGCCTCGCCATGGACGGGCCGAACTGGCAGGTCATGCGGCCGAGCCGCAATCGCCGCTGGGGCCATCCGGCCATGATCGGCCTTTTGCAGAAACTCTCCCGCGAGGCGGCGAGGGATGGATGGCCGGGCCTTCTGGTCGGGGACATCTCGCAACCGCGCGGCGGGCCGATGCTGAGTGGCCACGCCAGTCACCAGGTCGGGCTCGATGCCGATATCTGGCTGACGCCGATGCCGGATCGCCGCTTGAGCGTTCGCGAACGCGAAACCCTTTCCGCGACCGATATGCTGGTGACGAAGGCGCGAGAGCCGCGTCCGGTCAACGAAAGGGTCTGGACCCCGACCCATGCCGCCGTCATCAAACGCGCGGCGTCCTATTCCGAAGTGCAGCGCATTCTGGTTCATCCCTCGATCAAGAAGAAACTGTGCGAGACGGCAGGGCGCGACCGTGCATGGTTGAACAAGGTGCGCCCTTTCTGGGGGCACAATTACCACTTCCATGTCCGTCTGCGCTGCCAGTCCGGTTCGCCGCAATGCAAACCGCAAAAAGGCACGGGCCGCGGCGATGGCTGCGGCGAGGCGATGGGCTGGTGGTTCACCAGGCAGCCCTGGCAGCCGCCGAAGCCCGGTGTGAAGCCCAAGCCGAAAGCGCGCGACATCATGACCGTGGCGGCCCTGCCGAAAGCCTGCCGCGCCGTGCTTGCCGCACAGCCGAAGTCGCCCGGGCAGGCCATCTACTCGGCGGCGACCGCCGCAATGGCAATGCCAATTCCGCCGCTGCCCCGGCGCCGGCCGGATCGGTAACGTATCGGCTCCCGTGACGGGCCGCCCTATGGCCAAATGCCATAGCAGGCGTTAGAAGCGCCCGCACCGATACGGCCCGATGAGAAAGCGCAGCGCAAACACCATGCAGGCGAAGCGACGAGAAAGCGGTCTTGGCGAAACGGCCAGCCTGGCCGTGCTGAAACGCATCTTCGCCGAGAATTTCCGCCATCATCTGCGGACCTACCTTCTGGCCGGCCTCTGCCTGGCGCTGGCATCCGGCGCGACCGCCTTTCTCGCCTTCATCGTCAAGGATGTGGTGGACGAAATCTTCGTGCGCGAAAACACCGCGCTCATCCCGATCATCGCTGCGGCCATCTTCGCTGCCTTCGCCGTCCGCTCGCTCGCCGGCTATTTTCAGGCGATCCTGCTGGCGCGTGTCGGCAACAATGTCGTCGCCCGCTATCAGAGGCGGATCTTCGCGCACCTTCTGGCCCTCGACATGCGCTTTCACATGTCGGACCGTTCCGGGACGCTGACCGCGCGCATCAACACCAATATCAATGGCATCCGGTCGGTTCTGAACACCGCGCTTGTCACTGTTTCGCGCGACATTATCACGCTGCTCGGGCTGGTCGGTGTGATGGTCTATCAGGAGCCTGGCCTGACGGTCGCCGTTCTTCTTGTCGGCCCGGTCCTCTTCTTCCTTCTCAACCGGCTGATGAGACGGCTGCGCAAGGAAGTGCGCCGCAATGTCGGCACCGTCTCCAGCCTTTTCGGCACCATTCAGGAGACGGTTCAGGGCATTGCTGTGGTCAAGGCCTTCACCATGGAACCGCGTCTGCGCGAGCAGTTCCATCAGTTGAACGACAAAGTCGAGCGCCAGGCCAACAAGGTCGCGCGGATCAGCGAGCGCGCTTCGCCCATCACCGATCTTATCATCGGCGCGGCTATCGCCATTGCCGTCTGGTTCACCGCTACGCGGTCGATCGCGGCCGGCGTACCGCCTGGCTCGATGGCCTCCTTCATCGCCGCCATGCTTCTCGCCTACGAGCCGGCCAAGAAGCTCGCCAAGAGCCAGATCGTCCTGGAAAAGGCGATCGTCAACGCGCGTATGGTCTACGAGCTTCTCGATCTGGAACCGGCGCAAAGGGATGCGGTCGGCAGCTTCGATCTGGTGGTCCGCGAAGGTCATATTCGTTTCGAAGATGTCTGGTTCGGCTACGGGAAGGAAAGACCGGTCCTGAAAGGGCTGACACTGGATGTTCCCGCGGGCGACACCGTTGCGATCATCGGTCGCTCCGGCGCGGGCAAGTCCACCCTGATCACCCTCCTTCTACGCTTCTTCGATCTGGATGGGGGCCGCATTCTCATCGATGGTCAGAGCGTGGCCGAAGTGACGAAATCCTCGCTGCGCAGTTCGATCGCCTATGTCAGCCAGCACCCTTATCTCTTCGAAGGCTCGGTGGCCGACAATATCCGCCATGGCCGTCCCGACGCCACCGACGAGGAGGTGCGCGAAGCCGCCCGCCTCGCCAATGCTGACGAGTTCATCTCGGGGCTTCCGGAAGGGTACGACACGCCGCTCGGTGAAAACGGAACGTCGCTTTCCGGCGGACAGCGCCAGCGCCTTTCCATCGCGCGGGCCATCGTCCGCAATACGCCCATCCTGCTGCTGGATGAGGCCACCAGCGCGCTCGACAATGAATCGGAAAAGCGCGTGCAGGACGCGCTGGAACAGGTGATGAAGGGCCGCACCACAATCGTCGTGGCCCACCGTCTGTCGACCGTGCAGAATGCCGACCGTATCGCGGTCATGGAAGATGGCCGGGTCGTCGAACAGGGCGCTCATGCCGAGTTGATGGCGGTGCCGAACGGTCTTTATCGCCGTTATCGCCAGATGCGTGAGGGTCCGGCCCTCGACCTGGCCAGTGACGCCGCCGAATAGGAGAACGGGCTTGGAACCAATGAGACTGGCCGTGGCCGGCGCCGGGGGACGGATGGGCGCTGCTCTGATCCGCGCCATCGCCGAGCGGGACGATGTGGTGCTGGCGGCTGCTTTCGAACGTGAGGGCGCGGACGCCATCGGCGCCGATTCCGGCGAACGGACCGGTCTCGGCCGGAACGGCGTGCCGATCACCGACGACCTCGACGAGGCCATCGCAACGTCCGACGGACTGCTGGACTTCACCGCGCCCGATGCGACGACAGGTTTTGCCGGCGCCCTGGCAGAAGCGGGCCGCGTTCATGTGATTGGAACGACCGGCTTCGAAACGCAGCACGAAGATGCGTTGCAGACCGCCGCGCAACGCGCCACCATCGTGAAGAGCGGCAATATGAGCCTTGGCGTCAATCTTCTGGCGGAGCTTGTGCGCCAGGCGGCGAAGGCGCTGCCGGAGAGTTTCGACATCGAAGTGCTCGAAATGCACCATAGGCACAAGGTCGACGCCCCGTCCGGCACGGCGCTTCTTCTTGGCGAAGCGGCAGCAGAGGGGCGCGGTATCGTGCTGGCCGACCATGCCGTGCGCGGCCGCGATGGCCAGACCGGCCCACGGCCCGACGGCGCGATTGGCTTCGCCACGCTCCGGGGCGGCTCGGTGGTGGGCGATCATTCGGTTATCATGGCCGGGGCGGGCGAACGGATTACTCTGTCGCACCATGCCGAAGACCGGGCGATTTTCGCTCGCGGCGCAGTGGCGGCGGCGTTATGGGCCCATGGCCGCCCGCCCGGCCTCTATTCCATGATCGACGTTCTGGGGCTTAGATCGTAGCGCGCCTCACCGGTTCTGAATGCAATTCGAAATCAAGGAAACTCGACTATGCCCGGCACTCTCGTTCTCGTTCGTCACGGCCAAAGCGAATGGAATCTCAAGAATCTCTTCACCGGCTGGAAAGACCCGGATCTGACCGAAAAGGGTGTGACCGAGGCCAAAGCGGCGGGCGTGGCGCTGAAGGATAAGGGCCTTTCCTTCGATCTGGCCTTCACGTCGGAACTGTCGCGGGCGCAGCGCACTTTGAGCCTCATCCTGAAAGAGCTCGGCCAGACCGATCTGGAGACCCGAAGGGATCTGGCGCTGAACGAGCGTGACTATGGCGATCTGGCGGGTCTCAACAAGGACGATGCGCGCGACAAGTGGGGTGAGGAGCAAGTTCACATCTGGCGTCGCAGCTACGACGTGCCGCCGCCCGGCGGTGAAAGCCTCAAGGACACGCTGGCGCGGACGCTGCCCTATTTCGTCACCGACATTCTGCCGGAGGTGATGGCCGGAAAGAATGTGATCGTCGCTGCGCATGGCAATTCGCTGCGTTCCATCTGCATGGTGCTGAACCGGCTGAACCGCGATGAGATCGTCGGTTTCGAGATCGCCACGGGCGTACCGCTGATCTATGAGCTTGGGGCCGATACGCGCGTGACGGCAAGCGAAACGCTGTCGTCGAAATAGCCGGCGGACGGGTCCGGCAAAAGACCGATGCGGTTCGAAAGGCGCTTCGCTTTAAAAGTGGCGATTTGAACGTTGACACCGCATCGGCTGCCGTCTAGATGCGCACGACCATACGACATTGCCCAGGTGGCGGAATTGGTAGACGCGCCAGCTTCAGGTGCTGGTACTCGCAAGGGTGTGGAGGTTCGAGTCCTCTCCTGGGCACCATATCTCATATCCTGCCCCAAAACCCCTGCTAAGGCTTTGAACGGCAAGGTGGTTTTCGGGGTTCTAGGCCCCTCGTTCCGGTGGTAGTTGAGCGGCTCGGCAAAGGCCAGTCTCAGGACGGTCCGGCGCATGGTGATATTGCCGGATTGCCAGATTTTCCACGGGTTTGCGAGGAAGCGGAGCGACAGTTCTAGCATCTGGTCGAACGTTCCGGCTTCGGGGACGTGATGGGCCATGGTTTCGCGGAGCTTCAGCTTGTCGCGCTCAAGGCCGGCGATTCTGTCTTCATAAGCGCGGACGACGGTCGGGTTGGTCGCGTCGAGAATACGCGTCAGCAGGCCCTCGATCTGCTTCTCGGTGTGGCGGAGCTGATTCTCGGTGGATTTGACGATGTCCGCGGCGAGCGATGCGCGATGCTCCCATGTGTCGCGGAACATCATCACGGCGAGGTCGAACAGCTTTCGTGTCGGCTGCATGGATTTGACGATATCGGCGACATCGCCCTCGATCTTGTCGCGGGCGATGGACTTGCCGTAGCTGCCGCAGCCCTTGGTTTGGCAGAGATAATAGGGATAGCGCTTGGTCGAGCCCGTCGTCCAGGAACTGCGCAGCGGCTTTTGGCACTCGGCGCAATGGACGAAGCCGCGCAGGACGAAGTCATTGCCGATGTTCTTTCGGGCGGGGAGCTTGGCGATGCCGTTCCGGCGCTCCTGGACCTTGTCGAAGGTGGCGATGGAGATCAGCGGCTCATGATGGCCCTTGAGCCAGTCGAGGCCATAGGTCTCGCTGCAGATATGGCCGGTATAGAGCGGCTGGGTCAGGATATCGGTGACCCGCTGCTGGGTGATCTTGCCCGCCCTGTTGCGCGGGAACTCCGGGAAGGTCTCGAAGAAGCGTTTGATTTCCGCCTGAGACTGGAACCGGCCTGCGGCGTAACCCTCGAAGGCATCGCGAACGATGGATGCGAGTGGCTCGTTCGCGACGAGCAGCTTTCCATGGCCTTTCACGGTCTTGTACGCATAGCCGACAGGCGGATTGTGGATCCAGTAGCCGTTTTCCATCCGAGCGCGCATCTTCTGGGCGACCTGTCGGCCATTCTGCTTTCGCTCCAGCGCGCCCTGGGCGGCGATGATGGTTTCGATGAACTCACCCTCGGGCGTATCGTCGAGCTTGAAGTTGAGGCATTCGATCGTCGCTTGCCGCGCCCGGAACGCATCGCGCAGATCGAGATGGAAGCGCGTATCGCGGGCAAAGCGCTTCAGATCGTCGAAGATGACGGTAAAGCGCTCGTCCGGCTGGGCGTCGAGGAAGGCGAGCAGCGCCTTCATGCCGGGCCGTTTCATGAAGTCGATGCCGCCGGTGATCGTGTCGGGAAAGACGGCGGCGACTTCGAGCCCCTTCGCGGCCGCGTGCTGGCGGCAGCGTGTCTCCTGGCTTTCCAGCCCGTGTCCGTCCGATTGCTGGCCTTTGGACGACACGCGGCAATAGATGACCGCCTTTGTCGGCATCACGTCACTCATGGCGGCCTCCATCGGCGGCGGGCGCGCTCGCATGGTCGGTGGGCAGGTCGGATGGGGCGATGGACGAGAGCATGTCCGAGTCTAGCATCTCGGTGGCGATGATCCGACGCAATTCCTCATTTGGCCCACAGGGCTCGGATGATGGGTCCGGCACGGCATCGGTATCGATATCCTCGCATTGCTGCAGCGGATGCAGCCGAAAGCCGAGATCGACGAAGCCGGCGATGATCGCGAACAGCGTTTCGAGGAATTCCTGCTTCTCTTCGTCGGTGCCGTCCCAATCGTCGAGATGGGCGGCATAGCGATCCCAGTCGATGGTCAGCGTCGGCGGGGTTCTGGCCTCAATGGTCTGTTCAGGGGGTGGGCCGGACTGGCCCGGTCGTTTCGGTGGTTCTTGTGGGGGTGCGGTCTTCATATCAACTCCTTGTCTTATGCGTTGTCGCTCTCCTTTTCGGGTGCAAACAAAAAGAGAACATCGTAGCGGGGCGCAGAGACGGTGTCAAGGATTTTATTCTTATATACCAACGCGTTATCTTATGGAAACTGCCACGGGCGGCGCCGTCACTGTTCCGGCGTTCGATTGCTGCGCTTCTGTTCGGCGACGATGGCGCGTTCGGCCCGCTCGGCTTCACGGACCGGCGTGTGATATTCCGCTTCCATCTCCTTGCCGACCTCATAGAGATCGCGGCCCTCGGAAAGCCTATAGGTTTCCTTCATGAGGGATTTCGCGCCCTGTTCGGTGATGCCGTATTCGTTCGCCATCTCGACGGCCGCGAGATCATAGGCGCGGTAGAAGGGCATCGTGTCGCCCTGCCTGATCCGCTCCGTGACCGAGCGCGCCTGTTCGAGCGCGTCATTTTCCATCGCTTCCGTCGAATGGACTTCGCGCTGCAGGAGCGTCTCGCGCAACTGGTTCATGGTTTCCCCGGTGCGCGCCTTGAAGATATCGCGGATGATGGTCTCGCCCCTGACCGCATCGAAGCGTTCGGATCGTGAGAAGGCATGCGCATAATCGGTCAGCGGCTCGCGGAAGGAGCCGGTCTTGTGGATTTCCCGCTCGATGATCTGCGAGACCAGCCAGGCCTCTTCGAACTGGCTGTCGGTCAGCGTCCGGCCGGTAAAGCTGTTCCGGGCTTCGTCATGGGCATTGCGGTCATTGTCGGCCATCATCCTGTCCTTTCTGACTAGCTTCTGTTCGGCGCGCGCCGGTCGGGGAGCTTTCGCCGGTCCGCGACGTCGTAAAAATGATCGCGCGCCACATCCTTGACCGCATTGCGGCTCCTGGCATCGTCCAGGAGATCGGCGATTTCGGCCTCTTCGGTGCGGTCGATCTGCAGCAGCGTCTGTTCGTGCTCCTGCTTCACCCGGCGGCGGGCCTGGACCGTACCTGTCTCGCCACTCGCCGCGTCATCCGCACCCTCTGGTACGGGATGGTCGTAGGTCTTATTCGCCCCTTCATCGTTGATGTCCGCGAGCGCCCGTTCGACACGCTGATCATACTCTTCAAGATAGAGCCGCTCGATGTCCTCGCGGGCGGTTCTGTGGCGGTTTGTGATGTCCGTGACCCTTGCCCAGTCCCGCGGATCCGTCAGCACCTTCGCCTCATGGCGCCGGACGGCGAGATCGAAGGTCGCCCTCAGCTGCTCCCCTATGCTGGGCGGCATGGCAAAGCCTCCTGTGACAGCAAAAATTGCTTTCCAATCAAGCGATTTGGTATTCTGTCGATATGGCCGTATTCGAAGACATTCAGGAATTGCGCGAGTGGCTCGCACCGCTCGACTACCTCGCCTTCTGGGAGGCGGTTGCGCCCTACAATCTGATGTTGCCGGACCGCGGCGATTGCGACAGCCAGATCGCCAGGGGACTGGTGCCGACCGCAGATGTCCTCGGTGGACTGAAGGAACTGGCGCGTATCGAACTCACACGAATCCTTGGTCTCAAACACACCATCCCGGAGCCATTGGCGGCCTATTCGCTGCGCTCCATTCATTGAGCGGCCTCCTTGCTTTTGAAGAACCGGACCCACGCGCATCGTCCGTCTTCCGCCGGACGGGTGTGGGCGCCATAGGGGCCGATAAAGGTGCAGGTGACGTAATGGCGCTTCACCGTCAGGTCGAAGGGCGCGCCATTGTTCTCGAAGGTGTAGCCGACGATCATATGCGGCAGGCCGATGGCCGCATAAACGCCATAGGCGGCCGCCGGGACGGCGAGCCACAGGAACAGCGCGAGATAGCGAATGGTCATCATCGGACCGTCTCCGTGTTCGGTGTGCGAAGCGTGATCTTCGGATCGGGCGGCAAAATCCCGCCCTCCAGCGGGTTTGGGCCGATCCGGTGGCAATAAGGCGCGATGGTCTGCATCGGCGTCTTCAACCCACGGCCGAAGCCGAGACACTTGATGTGGTACAGAAACTCGTTCTCCGGCATCGCCATCAGCGCCGCCGGACTCATCATCGCTTCCTTGCCGGTCTGGTAGCTGCTCTGAAGGCGCAGTTCCTGATCGTCGGTCGAAAGGCTTGACGAGACGACCATCGCTTCGCCCATTGCCTTGGAGACCCGTTCCGCCTCTTCGAAAGAGGAGAAGCCGAACCATTGCTTGACGATGGCATTCTCTTCGATGGTCTGGGTTTCCAGGCGACCGAAGCGCCGCTCGATCTCCGAGCGCGATTGCGCGATCATATGGAATTCGCCGCCATAGGCGCGCAATGTCGTCAGGGCTTCCACCAAAGGCTTCAGCGGCGCATTGGTGAACTCGTCTGCGATCATCGCCAGCGGCCCGGCGCCGACGTACAACGCATCGTTGAAGGCGAGGATATGCAGCGCGTAATAGGCGCCGATCCGGCTCATGAAGGCCTGCGGGCCGCATAAGAAAATGACGGCACGCTGGCGGATCAACTCCGCATGGGTGGTCGTCGCGTCGAGGCCGGCTTCATGCAGGCGCGTGCCGGCGGCGAAGATCCGGAGCGCCTTCAGCGCGGCGGCGCGGTGCTGCGGCCAATGCTCATGCTGCGCCATGCCGATGACGTCCATGGCGAGCGCCTTCAGCATCTCGTCGCCCTCATCGGCTTCGACGGCGGCGACCTTCAGCAGCAGCTCCGGATTGGCGATCAGAGCCCAGACGCCGCCGGGCGTCGCAAGCCTTGGATTGCGCTTGAGGAGCGCAAAGGTCACGAACTCGATGAGTGTTCGGGGCTGATCCCTAAAATACTGGTTCCGGGCATCGTCCGGCGGATCGGCGATGAACGCCTGGTTGGCGTTCTCGGAGGCGAAGACGAGATCCATGCCATGGTGGCGATGGGCCGCCACGACGCCGCCGAGCGGATTGAGCGATACGCGATAAGGACAGTCCGGTCCCATCACGCCCATATCGTCGAGAACCGCGACCGGAATACCGAGCCCGGCGATCATCGGCGCGGCCTGATGGGCCATCTCGCCATCCTTACTGTCGAAGGCGAGGACAGCTGGTCTGTTGGACGAGGATAGCAGAGAATAGAGCCAAGGCATCGCGCCCGACGTGGTCTTTCCTCCACCGTTTGCGCTCAGAAGTAGCGAATGACCTTTCGGCGCGAAGATCGGCTCGCCTTCGAAGGTTGTGCCGAGAAGACGCCGGCCTTCCGGATCGATCGCGCCCTTGGAAGCGGACCCGCCTGATTGTCCGAAGGGCCAGCTCACCGGATCAGCCCCTTCTTCCGCAAAGCCTCGGACGAGACCAGCCGGTCGGATTGGGGCGCGCCGCCCTTCCGCTCATAGGCGGCGATTTCGCGGTCACGCATGATGGTGCGCCGGATCAGCCCGAGCGCGGTTATAAGCGCGGAAATGGCGCCGAAGGCGCAGAACACGGCCAGCAGGCCCAATCCCCACCAAAGAACGGAGGTGTTCGACCAGAGCCACAGAGCAAGCAGCGACAGAAGCGCGGACGCCAGGAGCTGCCCGTTGATGCGCAGGATCGCGCGTAGGGTGGGACCACGCCGGCTCATGGCGCATCTCCCATCCGGGCGATGCGCTTCGCGGCAACGATTTCCTTACGCAGCCGGTTCAGATGGCCATAGGTCCCATAGACCGCGCCAGTCAGTTCTGAGCCGCGCAAATCGCGGCTCAGCAATTGCAGCTGCCCAAGCTGCCAGCCGGTCAGCAGGGCCGCGATACAAAGACCGGCGATCGCCAGCTGTTCGCCGGGCCGCAGCAAATCGAAGAAGGCAAAGCCGAAGCCGCCGAACCCGGCGGCCATCACAAGGCAAAGCGGCAGGAAGGGACGGCGGACGGAGATGACACTCAGCCCGGCGACCAGATAGCTGTCGCGATGGGTCTGGACGACATCCGCATCAACGAAGACGGAACCGATAATCATGGCTCACCCCTCCGCCTTGATGAGGTTTGCGCAGGACGGGCTTGCCAGAGATCCCAGCAGCGAAGCGCCAATATTGGCGACCGAGGACGGCATGACGGTTCGTGCGCTGCCGGCGGCGACGGCAAAGTCCCATCGCTTCGACACCGTCATATGGGAGACCGCACAGGCGCATTTTGATCCGGCCTGCGCGACCGCGCGCTCCAGCTTTTGCCGCTTTAGGTCTGCAAGCCGCTTCTTTTGATCGTTCGCCGCATCGACCATCTCGCAAGCCATATCCAGGCCGAACGTCTCCAGAATCTGGCGGTGTTCGGGTGGCAACACTCCGAGCACATCGTGACAGCCGAGCATGAGTTGCAGCTCAGGCTCTACCCCGCTTTCCATAATGTCGTCGGCGACCAGGCGCTCGCATTGCGGCATCCAGCCAATAGTCTCGGCGCTCCGCTCCGCGACCAGCGGGCCAAGCACGAAGGCCGATAGTCCAGCCCAAGCGGCTCCCGCGACGAGAACGCCGCCGGAGACCGGAAGTGAGGTGATGTCGAAAGGCATGAAAGGCTCCGCTCAAGTGAGATGGAGCCTTCGGATTAGCGGTTATGATGGGTGGTTACGGGCGAAGACCGGGCGGATTGTTCGACACAGTTCGGCGAAAAGTATTGGCTGGGTAGCGTGGGGCACGGCTTGATGTGCTTGATTTCAAAATAGCAAAATATTCGCGAAATTTCTCGGACTCCAGCTGTACGGAAGGAAGTTGCTGTTCGACCTGCTTGCAAAGTCATGGTCTATCGTTTTCTAGTATCACTCATACTACGCCATCAAAGTGATATGGTTGGCAGCTAGGCTTGGCCAGGTATGCGAAACAACAGCGGGATTGTGCAATGTCTATTCTAGACTTAGAGGATCAACAAATTGAACTCATCGTTGGGGATTACTTTGCCGCGAAACGCGCAGCTGCGAGGGAGAGTAGTGACGCAGAGAAAAAAGCTGCCGGTCGGAAATGGTTAACGTCGCCACCTGAGGGCCTGCGCAAGGCAATTTGTTCCGCGAGTGCAGTGGAATTTCTTCTGGATCAAAGCGAAAAAGACCTGATCATGATATTCGCCGCGGTTTATGCGGTGGTGAAAGGATTCGCCATATTTGACCTAGATAGCGACGGCGAGAAGGCCGCATTTGCAGCGTCAGCATATTGGGCGCACCGCGGCTTGCACACCCTATGTGGGGACGAATCCAAGTGATAACCGACGCAGAGATACAGGCGTGTTGCGACAAATTTGGATTTTCCATTTCCACTGATATTCCTGCTGATAGTGCTCGGTCCAGTGCTCTTGAAGTTATTGATGCGATAGCGGGAACGCTGGGTCAACAAACTCGAAATGCATTTGATGAAATGCTTTCAATCAGAACAATATTTGTCGACCAAATGGATATTAACGCCTATTGCATACCTCTTGATAGGCACCGGTACCTACTGGTCTGCGATATGGGCTTGTTCGTAGCTGCACAGGAAATGGCATTTGCATGCTTCAGCTATCCTACGCTTTATAAGGTTTTGCTGGGACAGCCAAGAATCAAGAGTATAACACCCTGGATGGACTTCGCGGAGCCGATCGGAATGAACTGGTTAAGCTTTAATAGCTTGCCGTTATACAACCTTCAGCGAAACAGATTTGTCCAAGAAAATCCGGAAGTGAAGCAACCGGCCTCAATACTTACAGAAATGATGCTTGTTGCCGTGCTACTACATGAACTAGGCCATGCATTTGATGGCCATTATGGACTGACCAACACAGACCAAAACATCTCGGAAGCGGGTGAAAATTTTGGCAAGTTGGCCCGGGGCAGCGCCTTCAAGGTGATATCGGAAATGCGAGCTGATGAAGTCAGTATGCGTTTCTTGATTTCTACTGCCTTTCTTTTTTTCAATAGGTGGTATGGAAGCACATTGCAAACGCCACGGCGACTCTATCTGTGGCTCATCTTAGCTACAACGCTAAACGGGATCATATGGGCATGGCTAGACAAAAAACACACCGCGTCGCCGGAAAGCCTTGCTTCTTGGGTTTCTCACCCTTCCGGGCGTATTCGCGCCAACGGCGCCGTATGGTCTGTATTGCAGGGCATGGATCACGCGTGTGCTGACAATCATAGCCTCATAGCTGGAGCGCTCGATCAGTTGCAGCTAGTTAGACATTTGTACGAACTACATCCTACTACGTTCAACCTGTTGTCGACTTTTCATCATCCAGAAGAGGACACTCATATCGCTGCATACCGGGAGAGCATCATACTGCCCAACCTAAATCGTTTTGAGGAAATCACCCGTGACTATCAGTTCCAAGCCGCGAATGGAGCCTGGCGTGATTAAGCAGGTCCTGCAACTTTAATTGCGACTGTACTAGGTTATTTTTGACAAAATTAAGTCGAGGTAACTGGCAGCGGTTTTGTCGTAGTGCGTTGCTAGAAGACGGTGACATTTGAGCTTGTTGAAGCAGCGCTCGACGCGGTTCCTTAGGGCGTAGGTGATGACGTTGACGAGGATCGGTTTCTTGATCTTGCCGGGGATGACTGGTGCGCCCCCGCGCCGCTCGATGACATGGCGAATATAGTCGCTATCGTAACCACGGTCCGCGCTAAAAACCTTAGCTTCGGGAAGATCATCATCGCCGAGCGCGTCGATCCCTCTTGATTCAGACATTTCGCCGCCACTTATCTCCGCCCGGGCAGGCAGTCCGTTAGCGTTGGCAATAAGGTGGATCTTGGTCGTGAGGCTATCTTTTAAACGGCCAGAACCTTCTTTCTGTGTTCGCCTTTTGCGCCAGCTGTCAAATGGTGGGCCCGGATAATGGTGCTGCCGATAGACACTCGACCATTTGCCGAACTCCTCGGTCAGGTCGCGCCATGGTGATCCGGTTGGCGCAATTCAGAAAATCGCGTTCAATACCCGGCGATCGGGCGATCGCTGCGGCATCGAACCGCAGCCAGAAACGGCTCAAAGAACACTCACTCGACATCTCCCATCAACAAACGCGCCACGGTAGCAAAAGCTACCTTGAATCCGATCGAAGCTGATTTGGGAATGTGGCTGGCTTCAAACCACTTTTAAGTGCGTCTCCGCTGGGTTCTTTCCTTTTATGGGTGCAACGTTACCTTTTGGCTCAATGCAGACGTTGCAGCGGATCGGGCTCTGGAAAAAAAACGGGACAAATCTTTACCGAACGATGCCCGCCACAGCGCTCTTAGAAGCCATGCTCACGGGTTATTATTTCTTGGTAAGCTCTAGAGCACTCAGAACAATCCAGTGACGGTTTGGCGCGCTCCCTCTTTCAAGTATCGCGCTTCGCCCAACTCCACCATTGCCGGACTGCGCTTTCAGCTCGACGGTTTTCGTGAAGCTCCGGTCGCCAACCGACAGTTCAATTTCAACCGCCACCGGGCCGTCGGTCGCGTCGCCGGCATAGAAGTTGATGGCGATCAGCATTTCGGCGAGGTCGACGGCATCGTTCAGGACCACGGTCTCGAAGCCATTGGTCATGCCGCGCCGAACATCCTTGAAGAGTTGGCCCTCTGCGGTCGATGAGCGGCCGTAGAAGAGGACTTCGGCCTGCGGGTGTGATCGGACATGCAGATCGAGATCGCATGCGAGGCAATCCCAGCTCGCCCGGACGCGGACGTTCTCGGCATAGTGCCAATCGATGTCCGTGCGGTTTGGCGCACTCTCTGATGGTGCTTCCGTCTTGGCGTCGCGACCTTTGTCCGGGAAGAAGCGGATCATCTCCAGCTTGTCGGTCGGTACCAGCGGCTGCGGATGCGCCGTCGGTTCACCATCTTCATTCGCGAGCCTGAAGAGCGTCTCGATGTCCTCACCGAAATATCTCATGGTGCCGCCATGCGCTTCGACCGACACGCTCCAGAAGCGCTCGACGTGGTATTCGTGGTTGAGCGAGGCCTGCCAGCCCTTGGCCGCCGGCACGATGCCAAACAGGACGGCATCATCGTCCAGTGACCCTGGCAGGCCGCCCGTGCTGTAGGCTGAGACATTGGCCTCTGCCGCGACCAGCCCATCATATGGCACTCGGCCGCCTTCCATCGAATAGCTCGGGGCCAGCGGATCGTCATGGACCGGCGAGCCGAGGAGGATGATGCTGCGTTCATTGTCGGACGGATAATGTTCGCGGATGGTCCGCAGGAGTTTCGGCAAGTCGATTGCGGCGGGCCTGTCTGCATCGGGGTTTGCCCCTTCGAAGAAGTGCTTGAAAGCCGCGAACAGCTGACGGTTGGCCTGCAGCTTCGCCTTCGGATTGGCGTAGGCTTCGCCCTCCGGCACGGAGAAGCTGCCGATCAGTTCGACATCCAACGCATCGAAGACGAGAGCGGTTTCGCCAGGCTCAACGGTCTCGGCGAGATACATGATCACGCGTTCGGCCTGGGCTTTCAGATCGTCCGATGCCTGCAGCGGCGACAGGCCGATGACGGCTTCGCGTGAGGATGCCGGTGTTGCGACCAGCGTCGAGGACGCCAGAAGCGCCGCTGCGAAGGAAGTGAGCTTGCGATGGGAAAAGGTCATGGTCGTTCTCCTTAGATGAGGGACGTGTTCTGGGCGCGCGAGCGGCGGGAGCTCAGCGCGAGCTGTGCGATGCGGACCTGCAGGTCGAGGGCGTTTTCGTAAGGGGCGAATTCGCGGCTTAGCTTGGCGAGCCGGTCGGTCAGAGCGTCGACATCGCGCTTCGCGTCCTTAAGATCCTGCTCCAGCGTCAGGCTCTCCGGGTTGCGGTGCCAAAAGTCCGGCGAATAGATGCGGGCGATACGATCGAGACGGGACGCCAGAGCTGCGCTGAGCGTGATTTCGGTGAGTAAAGTCACACTAATGAAAATCGTATCGCGCCAGCTATCCCAGAGCGTTGGCTCGTCGAACAGCCCGGTGCCGATGCCGTCCGTGCTGAGGCCGTGATAAAGCTTGGCGAACAGCAGCGCCCAAGCGGCGGCGAGGATGACTGCCATCGAGAAAAGAACAATCGTGAAGCGATGATGGCCGCGATCGCTTCGGAAGACATTGCCGAACAGCTTCAGGCAGAAGCCGGCAAGCGGCGCCATGGCTGCCATGAAGTAGGCAACAGGCGTCTCGATGAAGACCGGACTGCCGGTGCCCATGAGATTGCTGTAGGCGGTGACGTAGGAGGCAATGAACGTCACCAGCATCATCAGGATAAGCAGCAACGCTTCGATGCGATGCCGGAACTGCCATTTGGAATAGGTCAGTTCGACCTGCCCGCCTTCGTCCCGATTGTCGTTGATTTGCGAGGCCTGCAGCCATTTCGGCGTGTGCTCAGCCTTTTTGCGCAACTGCAGGAGATGCTTCGCGGCGTGGTCGACCTCGCGCGTGGCGAGCTCTTTCCTGGTCTGCAGATCCGCCATCTCGCCGAAGCGGCCCTTGAAGCTCGCTGTTGCGATGTCCGCCACAAGCTCGCGCGCCTCGTCCTCGTCCGCCACGGTCTGCGCGGTATCGAGAAGCGGTGAGATCATATCCCGGATGGAATATTCGATGTTTTCCGCGCCGCTAAGGTAATGTGGGCTTCTACGGGTTGGTTTTCGGATGCCCGGCGGCTGGCCGGGTCTGCGGGTCTTTCGTGTCGCCATTGAGCTTCAGCCTTCAAAGTTTGGGTACGTACCGGCGTCGCGCGTGGCGACCGGTGCGCTCAAACTGACGGATGACGGAGAGATGTGCTGGCGGAGACCGGGCGGATTCAACTTGCCAAACTTTTCGGAGGGAAGCTGACGGCCAGCACGGTCCTGTAGCCCTGAGACTATAAAAGAGGCGGGCGGTCGGCAAAAGAAGCCGGGCCGATAAGGTATCGGCCCGGCCGTGACGATCATTCAGACCATCCGTTCGCTACGAGACCTGGCGCTCACAGAACTCGGGATAGCCGATGCGTGCGAGGAAGCACTTCCTGGCGATTGACAGATAGCAGATGCGCCACAGCATACCTTCCTGCAGGCTTGTCTCGCGCGGCGTTTCGACACGCTCCTTCAGCCGGTTCATCGTCCGCCTCGGAGCCTTGCCGAACGCATCGCAGATGGTCACCTCGTCTTCGGGACGATGCGACCGCACTTCGCGATCGATGAAGTGCTCGGTCCAGTCGAACAGATCGCCTTTCGCCCGGTCGGTCAGGTGCTGGTGAACGAAGTTGAACCGCTGGGTTCCCGACCGGCCGCAATGACCTGCCGCAACGACCGACTCCATGAAGCGGGCCAGACCCTGTTCGTAGAGAGGCTCATCTATCTCCTCCTTCGGATCGCACCAGATATCGCCATCCCACGTCTTTTTCGTTGGTTCTTCGAAAGTCACCCAATGACCGTCAGGCAAAAAAATGCGTCCATGATTGAGCGCAAGCTCGTTTCTCCAATTTGTCATTGTCTTCTCCTGGAACGGAGAAGACGCGTCCGCCTTCACCGCTTGCTACTATTCCAGGTTGGCCAACCCAATGAGACGGAGCGGAGTTTGCCGTCCGTCACCTGCGTTCATTGCGGAGAAAAAGGCCGTTGGCTTCCCAACAACATCGGGGAAAAGTCGGGAAAACCGAGAATCGTATAAGAAAACAAAAATTTGCAATTTAAATCGATTTAAATTATAGTAAGCTGTGCTTGAAGCGAACGAGGGAGAAGATCTTTACGTCACTGAGACGATATACAATCGCAAGACAGGGTTGCCTGTTATTCGGCGCATCTCATTGAATGGGATGCTCGAAAGCCCTCCAGATGGCTCGCCATCGGAGATCGGTTATGACGATGAAGGTCGTCCCGATCGTATGGAATGGCACCATCTAGATGAATGGCACCGGGAGGCCGGCCCGTCCGTCATCCATATCAATCCTGAGAACGGGGTCCACGTCATCGAGAGATTCCATCATCACGGCGAGGCACGCGACCGCTCCCTAGGACCAAGTCGAATTGTCCGCGACGCTGATACCGGTGAGATCATAAGCCCCGATATCGGATCTCAACTTGGACTCCCGCAGCGCCACCCCTAGACTGCTACAACTACCAGGATCTTAGATATGTAACCGTTCAATCGACAGCCGGAGATCATTTTCGATGAAGCTCAAAGCGCTCGTCAAATACAAGAAATTCGTTGAACGAATAAACGACGCGCTCACCAAAAACGATAACATCGTTAGAAAGAATGAATATCTCATCGCGGTTGGGGAGCAGGCCGCGGAGTTCAAGAAAGCTCGGTACGGCCCGCGCGCCGAAAAGATGGACGACAACTGGCAGGCGTGGATCAAGGATATTGAGGACGACGTTGGAGACGACTGGGCGACGGTCAGGAACCTCAACATTCAAAGGATCAAAGACCTAGAAAAAGGTACCACTCAACCCGAATATGCGTTTGCGGTTCACTTTCGTTTGCACGGCGAACTGGAGAGGCTCAAATTCGCGAACGCGATCGATCGGTTTGTCTTCCCGGACGGTAAGACCTTCGCGGAGAAGTACCACACGCCCGTTTTCAAGTGGGTGGACGAACGAGAGCTACCACTTCGTCCGACATTTCCTGAAAAAATTGAACTAGCGGACTCATACCAACGCGGCCGGCCCGAGTTCAAAGACGTCAAGTCTGCTTTGCTAGAAGGGACCAGCAACTCGGTCTCGCATACTGTAGCCGTTCACGGTGCGGGCGGCTATGGCAAGACCGCCATCGCCGAAGAGATCTGTTTGGATCCCGAAATCCGCAAGGTGTTTCCGGGCGGTATTTACTGGCTAGAATTTGGGATAATTGAGCGAGGCGGCGGCACCTCAGATCCGCGGTTCATTAGCGAAGAAGAAGCTGTCAGCCAGATGCTGATCGCGCAATACAGCGAATCAAATGAGAGCGAGCGTTCGATAGGATCGGTCCAGGAATTCTGTAGTCAGCTCCCCGAGAACGATGACAAGGTACTGATCATAGCGGACGGTCTGTGGATTGAGAGCCAGTACAGGTGGATGAAAGGGGTGCCTGCTCACATCACTGTGCTGTTTACAACCAGAAACAAGAGGCTCCTCGGATCTACTTCAGTCAGGGTGCGTGGCCTTTCAACGGAAGCGGCTCAAAGCCTCGTGAGCCACGGCGTCAAAAAACTATCGATCGCCGAAACGAAACGGCTCCAATCTATCTGCAGACGCTTCAATGGATGGCCTCTGCTACTGGCTATGGCCAACAGGAAATTCAAGTATCTACAGAGAGAAAATTTTTCAGTTGATAAAATATTTGAACGGTTTGAGGTTTTTTTGGAGTCCGGTCACATCGACGGATGGGACGATCCAAAATTAACGGTCATTGGCTACCAAGAAAAACAACGTACTTTGGTGCGATATAGCATAGAGTCTTCTATTAATGCTGTATTATCATTTGAGCAGAGAACACTTCTTTTATCTTTAGCGGTATTTGAAGAAAGTGAGCATTTCAATTCGTTTTTTATATCTGAATATTGGCGCAAGATATTTTTACTTGAGAAATTTGATGTTACCTTCAGCGATTTGTGGGTACTTGAGACGTTGGATTTGATGAACGATTTCTGTTTTTTCAAAGAATATGAACCTGAAACAGGTCTTTTCTCTTTTTATGATGAAATATTTCTTCATATAATAAGTCTATGCCCTACGAAGAAATGGAGCGCGTATTCAAAGATGCATGACGCTATCATGAAAAATGAAACGGTTCCTCAAGCATTTTTAGATCTTCTTGCTAAAATTTATGAAGTGGAGCGATCGTTAGAGGGAGACTAATATTACGCCGCTGCTTTCCTCCAGTTTCTCCTCAACAATCCGCAGCTTCTCAGCGGCGGACCAACCGCGGCGAAGACCGCCGTCGGTGATGATCTCAATTTCGACATAAGAATATACCTAAGGAAATTCCTAAGCCTCCATGGCTATGACGAGGTTTCTGGTCGGGCGGGGGCAGTTCAAATTTATCGTACGCAAGATGTGTGGGGGCAGACCCCACCACCTTGGAAAGGGAGACGCTGCGCTCTCCCGTTTCATCCCTATAGCTCGCCGTTGATGCACGACAGCTTCGCGCCGCCATTGCGGTCGTTTAACTAACCTTCGAGTGTGCTAAAAAGCGGACATCACTGTACCGCTGAGTTCCTTCACCGCCTTGGACAACGTCGTGCGCTTGGGCTACGGCTGGAGAGTACGAAAGATCGTGGTGCCGGCATGCCTTTGCTCCAAGACATACAACTCGTGGTGCGCACTGAGATCGGCGGCGTGAAGCAATGCGAGACCTTTACCGGGCTTGCCATGCCGACGTCGATGCTCATCGAGTTCTGCCACGTCGGGTCCACCGCCGCCGCGCGTTCCATGGAAGCGCTCTCCGTCGCCTTGCTGCGGGAGCTGCGATCAGGTGTACACGCCATCCCGGTCGAGCCGCCGTGCGGAGGATGGTCCCACATGTGTCATGCCTGCGGCGAGCATGATTGCCACAAGCTCCTGGTGCTCGTGGGCGATGACCGCACCCCTGCGCCGAAGAGCATGGACCCCCTGGCGTTGTGGATCGGAAGCGACAATACCTTCTCCATCCTGCCGGTGCTGCCGGAAAAGGCGCGTGTATCGTCCAAGAGGCTGCTGCCGTCGCCGCTCGACGCGATCAACGCCGTTTTCTGGAGCGGGCAGGAGGACGAAGCCCTTCCTGCCGTCCTGCAGGCCGGTGGGATCACGGCCAGCCCACGGATCTTCATAAGCTATCGCCAGATCGACACGGCAGCCGCGGCGATACAGCTCTTCGACGCCCTTTCCCACGATGGGTTCGACGTCTTCCTCGATCACTTCAGGATCGCCCCTGGCGTGGACTTCCAGGCTCGCCTGATGCAGGAGCTCGGCGACAAAGCGTTGCTCCTAGTCCTCGAGTCCTCGAACTCCGCACAGTCGCCCTGGGTAGCGTTCGAGATCGCGCAGGCAAAGGCGTGCGGCATTGGCATCATCGCCCTTAATTTCGACGGAGCGCCGCAGGACCCGGGCATCGACCCAGCCCTGCGCCGCTTGCTGCTCGGCTCGGAGATCAGGACGGATGGCACCATTGACGAGGTCCCTCTCCAGTCAGCGCAGCGGTTCATCCGCCATGAGCACGACAGAGCGATCCTTCGTCGTCGCGTTGCGCTCGAGCAGTCCTTCGAGCAAGCCGTCGCCATGGCCGGCGGCCCCGCTCCGCTCAGAGGAGCCGACGGTTCGTACCGCTTGCACGCCGGTGGGATGACCTACGCGACCTGGCTGACACCCAGACCCCCTGAATTGCCAGACTATCACCGTGCACATACCGCCAGTGCCGCGCCCACCCGCAGCGTCATAATCGGATTGTCGCAGTTGATGGAGCGGTCGCGCCAGCAGCAGCACGACTGGCTGACCAATCTGTGCGACATCGAGCTGGTCGACGAGGGGTCAATGGCGATGGCAGCACACCGCATGGTTCAAGGGCTGTTGTGACGATGTGGCAAGGAGCACAACTGAAAGGTCGCACAGTCTGCGTCACCGCGTCGTCTGCCAGCGAAACGATTAGCTTCAAGAAATCTAGGCTTGGGCAATGGGGCATCGACCAGGCGGTCGCCAGCCTGACCCGTGCCGTCCTGGCGGAGAGGGGCGAGCTCGCGGTGCACGGCGGTTCGGCGGTTGGGCATCTGGTCGCCATGGTGGCGGGCGAATACCAAGAGCCAAGTTTTGCCGAGCGTGGCCTCGAAGCAGTGTCGCGACGACCCAAGGTGCGTCTCTATGGACAGATCGATCTGTCGGAGAGGGAGAGGCAGGACGAGGAGCTTCTCGATCGCATTGGATTGGCGGCCACGCGACGGCTATCGACTGGCGCGGCCGAGTTCGACCTCCTGGAGCTGGAGGATCCGGTCGCCCTTGTCTGCATTGGAGGAGGCAAGCAGAGCTTGGCTCTGGCGATGGCATTCTCGAAGCGTTTCCCTAAGCGCCCTTTGTTCGCCCTCGTAAGTACCGGCGGGGCGGCCGCCTATCTTCTGAGCGAAGCCTCCGCGTCTGCTCTTGATGCCGAGAGCACGATCCTGGGGGAAGTCAGAGAGCGGGAGCGGTCCCGGTGGGAGGCCGGGTCCTTGTTGCGCGACGAGCGTCTGCGGATGATCGAAGAGGAGAGCGTGCCCTATCCGATTATCATGCAAGTCGTCGTGGACAGGATCGTGCGCAGCGGTGGCGGCGATTTAGACTAGGAGGCTTGAGGACGCGCCGTGAGCCACCAAGCTCTTGGTGGAAGTGCCAAACGGCCGGCGAAGTGCTCGTCGACATACTGCTGATTTCGAAATCTGGCATGGTTTCAGCCAATGGCAGCGATGGGATCGGGAGCTGCCAGTCGGCAAGACGCGCCATATTGGGCGTTCGCAAAGCTGCGGCGAAAGCCCGAAAGCTGCTAGCCTAGTACATAAGGGGAACGGTTAGTGACTTTTCGTGTGCAAGTTAGAACATGCATTGCCAGCGAATGCGGCGACCGCCAGCCAGCGGCGTTAGGAGTGAACGGGCGTATAGCGCTCGGCCCGCTGCCCGTTCAGGAAACGCGCCTTCACCTGTTCCACTACCTGCCTCTCCGCCGCCTTGCCTTCGCCCAGCGCGGCTAGTTCGCCAATTGTCTGCGCATCCGCACGGTCGAGACTGTAGGCCCCTGAAGGCCTTACCATATCGATGCGCAGCATGCGGTCGTCGAGCAGCAGCGCGGACTGGGCTCGCGCGGCGTCGGCCTGGGCGCTCATTAGGATGTCGACTAGACCAACGTTCCACTTCAGCATGCCGGCCTCGCGCATATGAGAAAAGCTGCGTACTTCGTCCGTGGTGCCGATGCTGAGCAACTCAATTTCCGACAGCGGAACGCCGAAGAAGGCGACTGCCTCCGCAATTCCCACCATCGTGGGCGAGTTCGCCCAGACGCCGCCGTCGAAGTAGCTTTCACCCTTGCGCGCCGCTACCGCCGCGGCTCTGAAGAATGTGGGTGCCGCAGAGGTCGCCAGGGCGACGTCAACGGCCGAGGCCCGGTAGTCGCGGGAGTGGTTGGGATGGTGCGGAGTCTTGAAGAGGTATGGCCTTCCCCGCACGGCTTCGTAGCTGGCGATGACCAGCGGCACCGCGGCATCTCCCAAACGCTTCTCGCCGATATATTCGGCCAGCACGGTCCTGAGCTCCTCCTGCCGGAGCTTCGGCCTGAACAGCTGGCGCAGCATGCCGCGCTGCGCTCCGAGAAACCCGAGAGAGGGGAATATGTCGGCGCCGCGCTTTACATAGAGGTCGAGCAGGGCAGATGCCTCGATGCCCAAAGCGAGACCGAGCGCTAGTATTCCGCCCGTTGAGGTGCCGACCATGAGATCGAAGTGGTCTGCCAAGCGGCAGCCGGTCTGCCGCTCGAGTTCGGTCAGGATAGCAGCGGTGAACGTACCCTTGATGCCGCCGCCGTCGAGTGCAAGAATTCTGAACACCTAACCTCCGCGTAAATCGTCCGCTCCATGCAGGTGTTTATCCAACGCCTGCCTATGCGAATAGGTCGCGCAGTGCGAAAGCGCTGCGGTCATTACGGACCGCCGCTGACGTTCCATGGAGGCGACGTCTACCCAGACCTTCCACTGCGTCGTCCGCCACCGCTGGCAGCGTACCGGGAGAAGCGAGTCGCCATTTAGGCGGGAAGAACAGGTCGATGTTGCCCGACGATCCGGAATACTTGGCCTTGATCCTGCTTCGGGCGGTTGCGAGTTCGGGAACGGCCTCCCGACAGTACTTGTCGAGTTCGCAGAACAGGCCCTGGCAGTCGATGCCATGAAGGGGGCGGCCGAAGAGCCCTCCGAAGGGGAGGTCGAGGCGCCGGAATTCATCTTCCTGCCGGTCCGTCATCCAAAGGATTGCATCCGCCGGCGTCATATCGCCCAGATCGACGAAGGCCTTCTTGAGGCCGCGGAGAGCGCCGGGCCCCGCCTGGGTGTAGTCGTTCTCGTCGAAATCCAGCAGCTCGGAATAGTTGAGGTCGATTGCGGTCTGATAAGCCATAAAGGGGCCCATCAGCGGAAATCCCTGCAGCAGTTCGACTACCGAGCGGAGCGAGGGAGCCTGCAGTACCCGTTCTGCGCAGGCATGCTCAAGGAACATATGTCTGAACAACGCGACGTGGTTGCGGTGTTTTTCGTCGAAGCCGAAGGCCTTATTGGCGCAGAGGATGAAGGCGCCAGTATAGAGGCCACCGTTCCGCGCCTTGGTGCGGTCGAGCGCCGTCTCGAATTCGCCCGAACGCAGGTGGTCGAGCCGCGGTGCACCGCCCAGCTCGCGGGTTAAAGACTCCCAAGTCGCGATGTTGCTGAAGGTACGGAAGGCGGTGATCTGGAACACCCGGTCGTGCGCATCGGTTTCCGGATCGGCGCCATAGGCTACGTCCCTGATCATGTACTGGGACACGCGATCGCTTGCCCTGAAGACGTTGCAGAACTTGTAGACCTGCAGAATTGGGTCGTCGGTCCAGGGACGGCTTCGTCCTGCCAGCCTTGCCTCGAAGGCGGCCTGGCGCCGCGAAGCAAACGTCCAGTAGAGCTCGTAGACCCCCTCGCGCATCTTGGGAGGCTCTTGCCTTACGAAATGGGTTGGGGACTGGTTCATATCTGCCTCAAGAAAACGCCGGTGCCGTGCAGGTTGAAGTATCGTCCGTCTGCTGCAAGTGTCCTAGCGGCCATTCGCTCGCCTATCGTGTCGATATGCCGGTCGTGCCCGGTCCAGTGGTCGAAGACGACGGCCCCCCCGACTACGGTCCTCTCAGCTATGACACGGATGATCGCCTCAGCGGACGTGAAATTGTCGGTATCCACGAAAGAAAGGACCAGATCCTCTTCGGCAAGCCGGGACACCGTCTCCACAACGTCGCCTTCGACGATTTCGACGTTTCGTCCAGCGAACACCGCGCGCACCATGTCTACGTCGAGAAAGACGCAGTCGGGATGCCTGTACATGTCGAGCGGACTGCGCTTGGCGGGGAAGCCGTCGAACGTGTCGAAGCCGTAGACCTTCCAGTCCGCACCGAGCGCCTCGATGAAGCGGGAGATCAGCATGGTGGTTCCACCCTTGAACATTCCGAATTCCGCCACGGCACCCTCAAGGCCTCGTCGTCGCGCGTTGGAGAGGCACTGGTAGATGTGGACGAGACAGTGCCGGTATCCGTTGGCGAAAGAGGGAATGAACAGGTCGCGGCGTATTGCCTCGAACGCCGGGTCGCGGAACTCGAAGTGGGCGAAGCCGCCGATCAAGATCTTGGTTCCGGCCGGCACCGAAGTGGCGATCGTGTCGAGGATGGCTTCCTTCCCCGCGTCCTCCGCGACCACGATGATGTCTGGGGTAGACGCACCCAACTCCCGGAGCGGGCGGACCTCGCCGCCACCTTCGCCGGTAAAAATACCGATCGCTTCCGCGCCTCCGGACGAGAACACGGCATCGGCTGCGATCTCGAAGGCGGCGGGCGACCAGCCTGCGACCGCGACGCGCGCACCCGGCCCGTGTTCCACGACGGCATCGCGCAGCCTGATCCTGAGTTTGGCGAGGTCTTCCGGGTTCATGCCGGGCTCCAGTTACGAAGGAAGGCGGCGAGTGTCTGCCTGTCGCCGTGGACAAGAAGGGCCAGCAGTTCGGCCGCGTACCCAGAAAGGGCGTTGGCCCGCGCAAGCCGACTTTCGACGGGCTCCCCGTTTTCGGCACCCTTCCAGCAGGCGTCGAAGGCGTCGTTCAGATCCGCCACGGTATCCGCGAGGGGGCGGGTGCGGGGCGCAAGGTCCATCGTATCGATCAGGTGGCCGAAGCCTGCCTCCTCTCCCTCGAGGGTTACGGCTGCATCTAGGGACAGCAGGCCCCCCGGAGGAAGCTGCTGTGCTAGGTACAGCCGATACTTTTCGACGTAGACGACCAGGTCGACCGCCGTATCAAGGGCGGACTCTCCCTCAAGTCCTGCCCCAGTTTCCGCCAGCGTGTGCAGGCGGTCGACTTTTCGGGCGATGTTAGGTTGGATGCTGACCCGCTCGCCGCGCTTCTTCCAGGCCCCGCCGTAGGCGCGGTCCTTTTCGGTGTGGAGCCTCTTGATGGCGGCCCTAACGTGGTCGATCATGTCAGAGCTGCCGCGTATGCGGGCAGCGAAAAAGTCCGCGATCGGGCCCTGAGGCACCGCGTCGGTCAGTCCGGGATAGTGCGGTGCAAGCCGGTCGTAGAGTGCGACAACCCAATCCGCGGCGGGTAAGGCTGCCAGCGTGGCCGCCAGCCGCTCGGCGCTCCAGTGAGTGTGTCCCGACGCGACGTGGATCAGCGTCAGTCCACTGTCGAGCAACGGGTCGTCGACCGCGCCGAAGCTCCCTATCTCTGCATCCGGTCGAGCGGATATTCGGGCTTCAAGCTCGAACCAGCGTTCAGCCGCGGGGCCGAACCTCTCCCAGGGGGTAGCGAATGCCGCCCGTTCGACGCCGAAATCATAGGGCGACAGGCCATGGAAGCCTGCAGCCGCCCTTTCGGCGCGCGCGTAGTGGTCTGAGTACAGGTGGAATGACATGGCGTGGTAGTCGGCCTGGCCCACTTCTGCCCCGACCCAGAATGCCAGCATCTCGTGGAGCATGCTCCACTCGAAGGCATTGACGCCCGAGAAGCCCCACCAGACGTCGTTGCTGCGGAGGGCGGCGGACATATGGAGACGGTCCTCCCGAATGATCCAGCTTATCCAGTTGTTGCAGGGTATGTCCTTGGAAGGCCCATAGTCGCGAGCGGGGTCGAAGATGGACATGACCGCCTGGCGGCTGGAGCGGTCCGCTAGCAGCAGCCTCCTGACGGCGTCGATCTGATCGACACCTTGCCAGTTCCGCAGCCTGGGACCGTAGGCTCCGCGCCATACGGCGCCGTCGTCCGAGAACTGCGGCGCCCGAGGCAAATATCTCGTCAGCCAGGCGATGTCGTCGCGGCCAGCCAGCACCCATATGCTTTCGGCGAACTGGGCCACCACGTCGTTGTTCCGGATCGGCACGGACAGATAGCGTTCCAGCGGACGTTCGATGCGGGTATTCCGTGCCACCAGTTCCTTTGTCGCCCGCTGCCTTACGACGACGTCGGCGCCGTCGCGCAGGAGGTCGCGGGCGCTTCCGACTAGAGCAAGGCTGATGTTGCGGTAGGAAGGCATATCGGTCTCAGCGTTATCCGCCACGTCGATCCGCGCACGGTCGAAGGCACAGCGAATCGGCCGGGTAGATCGAGCGTAGACTTGCCGAAGGCTAAGGAAAAGACCGGCGCAGCCAAGGTCTCAAGCCGCAGATCAGATCATGCGCTGCTTCGTCGACGAGTAGCGCTTGGCGCTGGACGCGAAATCGATTGGCGGAGCGACGACGTGATTCGGATGCACCGCCATCTGCGGTGCAAGCCAGTCTAGCAGGGGCTTTGCGGTGACGTGGTCGAAACGGCGATAGTCCCTCGCATTGCGCACATAGCCGAGAGCATCGAGGATCGGCTGCGGAACGGCCTCGGCGGCTTCTCCGAAATATACGAATCTTTCAGACAGCAGCACCCGTTCGATCCGGGTGTCGTGGGCGGTGTTCAAGGGGCACTGCGTGCCGTCCGGTCTGCTGTGGACTGAATCTTCCTGGATCCAAGGTGCGTCCGGCGCATCGCGATGGTAGATGTTGTCGCCGACGTGCTTTTTCGGCGTTCCGTTCCGGACGGGTCGACGGGAGCGGTAGTCAGGATTGGCCCAGTATTCGTCGAAGTTCGTGTCGCCGGTCACCACCATGGCGAAGACACAGCGAAGGGCGGGAGCGGTCTTGTGGCCGGTCAGGCCGACGATCCAGTCGCCCTCCTGCGCCAAGCCGCGGATCTTTGGTTTGCAGCAGGCGAGCGTACAGAGCCCACCAAACGGGTTCGGTGCAAACCCGAGGTCGTAGCTCACCGCATAGACGTAGACGCTCGGCATCAGGCGGCGCAGCCGTTACGCGGAATACGGTCCCCATCCTGCCGCAGCGAACCGTCAGGCTTTTCGAAGGGAACGTCCTTGCCTTCGATCGCGTCGATGACGTTTGCGGAATTCCAGCTGACCAGCGCATCGCCATAGTCAGCGAAAGCCTGGGGAATATCGTTCTCAGTGCCGCCTCGTTCGTAGATGCCGACGATCCGCTTGCCGAGCTCGTTGGCCTTATTGATTTCCCAGTTGACCCACGGCCTCTTGTGCGTGTCCTTGCCGATGAGCACGACGACCGTCGACGCCCATGACATCTTCATGCGCAGCAGGCGCTTGAGCGTACGTTCCGGAACACGCTTTTCATCCAACCGACGCTGGTTTTCAGGCTTGGCCCGGATGGAGCTGTTGCGGATCTCGTAGCCGGCCCGCGCCAGCATAACGGTGAGGCCAGTCACGCGGGCGTCATCGGCATGGTGATGGCTGATGAAGACGTGACGACGATTGGCCATGTTCTGTTCCCGTCAACTGATACAATCTAGATGTAGGTCCTAGAATCGAGGGTTCAATCCATTGTACTTCATATGTTCACGGGCGAGCAAACTGCCTGACCCAAGAATCGGAGACCGGCGCCGTCTGCGTTTCCGGCAAGTCGAAGGCGCCGCGCTGGCTTCGCTAAGGGCCGACCGAGCAGGTAGATGGGTTTGGCTGCATTTAGATTGTAGTCTATCGGGCGTCGCTGCATATTCGCAGCGATGGCTAAGTGTACCTTTGCGGCCGCCCCACTCTAACCCATGTTCTCCGCATTGGGCCCACCTTTCCAAGTGCCAACTCACAGGGATCTCTTGAGTGATAGATCTTCTAAGATTGCATGTGGTTTGGGATCATCGCTCGGGTGAAGGCGCCCGGATTGCAGAACGCATTTCTCGGCACTTCGACGGTATCGGCATGGAACGGGACGGCGTCGCCCACCGCGTACCGGTGCGCTTCGCAAGCGTGCCGTGGTCGGACGGCACCGACGTGCCAAGGGTTGTTGACCTGAATCGGGCGCGCCATAACGCCATAATCCTTCTCCACGACGAGGAAATGCACGATCGGCGCCATGCCTGGAACTCATGGACCGCGGAAGTGCGCGCCGCCATCGGCGCACGCGGCAAACAGGACCTCTACGTCCCGTTCGGTAGCAGCACCGGCGAGCCGCCGCTCGAGGCGGATATGTCCGAAAACATCCAGTATCAACGCCGGGGAGGCTGGGGCGGATTTGCGGACGATGAAGCGCGTGACAGGCGTCTGATGCTCGTCCTGTTGGTCTGTGTGCGCGACCATATCCGTCGGCTCAGTGGCAGGACCGATCGAGAACCGATATTCGTCAGCCATGCGAAGCTCGACGGGGACCGCAGCGCCCGAGCGATCGTCGATTTCATCAATGACTCCCGAGATGGTCTGCCGCTGGAGACTTTCTACGACGCGACCGAGCTCATGCCGGGCGAGGACTATCGCGAGCGGTTCCGCCGAGAAGTCGGACGAGGCACGCTCTTGGCGATTGTTTCCGACGTCTACGACTCCCGCCCCTGGTGCGTATTCGAACTCACCGAAGCGAAGCGCCGACGCCGCCCGATTGTACTCGTCGACATCGGGGGGCGAAGGATCAGCCGTACGTTCCCTTACGGAGCCAACTTACCGCGTGTGAGGGTGAATCCAGACCCTGGCGGATCGGCGTGGATCGAGCCGCTACTGGTGGAGGCTTTGTCAGAAGGTCTGCGCTGTGACCTGTTCGAGAAGCAGGCCAGCGAAGCCTCCCCGCACGACACCCTGGTGCTTCCGCGTCCACCGGAACTCTTTGACCTCCTTCACCGCGACAGCCTGCCGGGCAAGATTGTCTATCCGGACCCGCCTCTAGGGAACATCGAGGCGGACCTGCTGCGTAGGGCTCTCAGCACAACGTCGCCTGCGACGAGGATGTTTACGTTGGGAGAGATCACGTGAGCGAGCTGGAAGGGCGTATTGTTGCGATTTCGATCGGCGACGCTCCCGACCGGGCCCGCCTCGGGTTCCCGCAGCGCGAGGTCGACAGGGCGCTGCTTTCGACCTGTACCGCACTCGTCCGCGCTGGGGCGGAAATCGCCTATGCGGGCCACCTTAAACCTGAGGGTTACACATTCAAGATTTTTCGCCATCTCGCCGGCGCCTACGCGGGGTCGAGAGAGACCCCGTTCCGCCACTTCGTTCCCGAGCCGGTCGCAAGGGGCACGCGCTACGCCGATCTTCTAGCTGTCTTGAACGAAGGACGGGGCGTCGTCACGACGGAGATCGCGCGCGGCGAAGCGTTCGTTCCGGTGCGGCCGGGCGGGGGTGGCATTCGGCTAGGCGATGAAGTCGTGTCAAACGACATGCAGCTCAGTAAGTGGTTCGCCGCAGTTGCGCCGCGAAACGCGGCCGAAGGCTACCGCACAACGCGGCGCATGATGTCGTCGCGCGTTGACGCTCGAGTCGTTATGGGAGGAAAAATGGGCGTGCTTTCCGATCCTGGAGACACGTATCAGGGTGCGATGCCGGGTATAGTGGAAGAGGCGATCGTCACGCTTGAACTAGGCAAGCCGCTGGTCGTCCTCGGCGCATTTGGTGGGGCAGCGCGAGACGTTGCGATCGCTCTGAAGCTGCTAGACGCCGATCATGCGGTGCCGCGAGGCGAGCAGAATGCCACTTACCGACCCTCAATTGACCGGGTCGCCGCCCTTAGCGATCGCATTCCAGGTGCCCTGCGTGACGTACTCGCTCACCTTGCAGACGATGACCGAGCAGAACAGAACGCATTCCGCACGGCCAGCGCTATCGCTGAGTGGCTGACGACGCCAAGGTAAGGCAACGTTTTGCGCTAGATTGATACGTGCGAAAAATTAGGTCCGCTTCAGAACCCCATACTGAAAAAGCCGACTGTCCGCAGTCGGCCCTTTTCCGACCTTTGTCCCAAATTCTCGACGCCATTTTGAATGCTATTTCCAATCTTATCTTCCGTCCGCGGCCTTTGGCGCGCCGGGCTGTCGTGAACCGAGCCAGGAGTGGCTGTCTCGGCCATACGGCTTCCATCCCTGACGGTTAAGAGATGAAGCGGCAGGCTCGCCGCTGCATGTTTGTCTGCGCGGTCGTGCCGCCCGCTTGGAACCCATTCTTCCAGCTTGCATCACATCCGCCGATGCTCTGCTGCGGGTCAACATTTTTTACCCGCGAGCGGTGCCGGCCGACCCGTTCCGGTTTCGGGGCACGGCTAGGCGGTCCCCCACAAAAATTGTTGACCCGTCGCCGGAGGTGATCTCACGCCCAAAGTCCGGTCGGCCGACTTTGGTCGGCCGGCTTCTTCATTGGTTTCGTTTTGGACGCTCGCCGCTGGGCAAGGGTTCAAGCGCGAGGTCTTCTTTTTGGCTTCGCTGCTTTCAACCCAAACAGAAAGCGAGATGATGATGAACAACACCATTTTATGCGGCGATTCCAAAGACCGATTGAAGGACCTGCCGGACAGCAGTGTCGATTTGGTCGTGACCGACCCGCCTTACCTTGTGAACTACCGCGACAGGAAAGGCCGGAGCGTTGCCAATGACGCCAATGCGGAAGCCGTCCTGCCGGTTTTCGATGAACTCTATCGCGTCTTGAAGCCGAACACGCTTTGCCTGTGCTTTTGCGGTTGGACGGCACTGCCGGAGTTTACGGCGGCATGGGCGAAGGCTGGATTCCGGATTGTCGGCCATATCGTCTGGACGAAAGACTATGCATCCTCGAAAGGACAGACGGCCTACCGGCATGAATCGGCCTATGTGCTGGCCAAGGGCTGGCCGAAGCCGCCCCCCGAACCCTTTGCGGACGTGCAGAAGTGGGTTTATTCCGGCAACCGGTTTCATCCGACGGAAAAGTCCGTCGAGATTATTGCGCCGCTGATAAAGGCGTTTTCCAAGCCGGGCGATGTCATCCTCGACCCGTTTCTCGGTTCCGGCACTACGGCGGTGGCCGCAGCCCTGACCGGACGGCGCTATATCGGCATTGAACTGGAACAGGCCTATTGCGACCTTGCGGAGAGACGCTTGCATGGCGTGGCGCGTTTCCGCCAGCGGCAGAATGCTTCGACCGACGCAAACCAGAGCGGCGATGACCGCGACGCGGCTTAAGGGGAGGCGGCTATGACCAAGACCCCACAGGAGACGACTATCGAATGGGAGGGCCGGTCTATCCGGCTTTCCTATCAGCCTCACTATTTCCAGGAGATGGCGCATCTGGAAATCCGAGCGGCGGATGGCGAACCGCTGCCCATGACGGAAACCGGCTACCGGTCGCATTTCTTCGCCACGGACGAAGCGTCCGGAATGGATGAGGTCGCAGCGCTGGTGCGCGACTGGCTGGACGAGGAGGCGCAATCGAAGCGCTGGCAGGACTATTTTGCCCGCTCCCGGCAGTTGGAACTGTTCTGAGACTGTTAAAAAAACGCCGCCCATGTCGGGACCGACATGGGCGGCTTGTCGAACGCTTCGCATTCTCTCGGACGGCCGTCGCGAGACGCGCCGGGGGCACGGCTGTCATTTTCAGGTCGCGACCGATGCCCTGTGTGCATCGGCCGCGATTTTTCAGTCATCAACGCCCATATGGTCGCGCCAGGCATTGATGACGGTCCGCGCCAGGATGATGGCCTCGCCATGACGGGACATCAGTTGGTCTAAATCGAGACCGACACAGCTCATCAGGATAAGCGCATCGTCGATCATCGCCGCGGATCGAACGAGAGCGGTGAGCGCGGTCTCGAATTCCGGGTCGTCTGTCTGGGGGATGTCCGGGATGGTCATAGCGAACTCCTGCATCTGAAGATGCAGAAGCGATAGGCCCACTCGCTGTGATGGGCTGGCTGAAAGCGGGCGGTCTTTTCTCATGAATGTCGCGGAGACGAAGGGCGTCCGGCCCGCCAATCCCTTCGAAGCGTCAGTCGGTCAGGACGTCGCGCTGCTTCCGAACTGCGCCAGCGCGCGGGACAGCGTCCGAGGATGAACACCAAACAGCGCGGCCATCTCCGCCTTGCTGCTCGCGCCGGACGCAAGCTGTTCACGGGCTTTCCGGATTTGCATCTCGGTGAGCTTAGGCCTGCGACCGAGAACCACGCCGCGCCTGACCGCTGCCTCCAGCCCTTCCTTCGTTCGCTTGGAGATCATCCGGCGCTCATATTGCGCCGCTGCTGCCATCACCGAATAGGCGAATTCGCCGGCGGGCTCCGCCGTGTCGAGCTTGAGCGAGACGATCTCGAAACCGATGCCGAGCTTTCGCAACCGCTCTTCCTGCAGAATGGCATCGACGGTCGAACGAAAGGCGCGGTCGAGATCCCAGACGATCAGCGTATCGCCGGGCCGCAAGCCAGCCATCACGGCATCGAAGACGGGACGCCTGGCGGCCACCGCCGAGAGCTTTTCAATGTAAAGCTTGTCACAGAGCGGCGAGAGCGCATCGATTTGCCGGTCCGGGTTTTGCTCCTCGGTGCTGACCCTGAGATATCCAATCTTCATAAATCGTATTTATATCAGTATGTTACAGGCGAGGCGGGAACCGCCCGCCGATTGACAGAATCGGTCCTTTCCTGTCGTGCCTGCCGGGCTCGTTTTGCGGCCAATCCGCAATCTCGAACCTATTGATATTGTACCAAATTCCAGAGCAGCGATACAAATTTGGGGCGGTTACGATAGTATGACAAAAACCACCCTTTATGCCCCATCTTCCACGTCTCTCATCCGGTCGCAGTCAGGCGCTTGGCCTGGCTCTGTCGCTCCTGGCAGGAACACAGGCGAACGCCCAATCGGCGGGCGATGTCCTGGACAAGATGACGCCGGAGCAGAGCACCAGCTACATCAATGGTGTCGTCGAGGGACTGGCCTATGCGCGCTGGCTGCAGGACAAGCCCGACCGGACCGGCATGGCCTGCATCTATGACTGGAACTATGGCGATGATGCCAAGGCGAATTCCAGGCGACTTATCGCATGGCTGGAACGGCATCCGGACAAGCCGGTCGGCGCTCTTGTCCATACACTCATCAAGAAAGATTGCGGGGCCTAGATGCAGTCGATCGCCAGCCCCTTCCTGAAACAGAGCAGCCCGAGCCTCACCAGTGCGTGGATCAAGGCCGATCACCTCAAAAAATTCGAGGCTCAGCGCGACAAACGAATGCGTAATGAAAAGCAGGCTGACGAGGCGGACGCCGATTTCTTCGACCTTGCTATCTCGGTCGTGCTGGCGACGATGGAGGAGATCGAGGCGTTTCAGGTGAAGCTGGATGAGTATGACGAAGCAACAGTGCAAGCGCTCATCGCCAACAATGAACAGCTTGATGCCGTTCAGAACGAAATGAACGACCTGCTCGACCGAGCCCATGTCATGGAGGATGGCCGCCGCGTCTTCCGTACCGAAGACCGCAGCGCCATCTATGACGAAAACGGCGAGAAGCTTGGTCACGGCGAAATCGACGCAGACGCCATCTCCGGCGCATCACCAACTTGGGAAGAATACGAGCCGGTCTACACTGAGCGCCAGCATCTGCTGCAGGAACGCCAACAGCTTATCGAATTCCAGGACAAACTCGACGAAGCGCGCGAACTATCCGGCGCCGAAGGCTTCACCAAGGACGAGCTCGACGAACTCGACACCGAACTCGAAGAGACAATGCCTGAAGCCGTTGCGCGGCAATTGCCGGGTTACGAGCCGGAGACGCCGAGTGCGCCAACTGCTGCACTCGATGGAGTGAAGGCGGTTATCTCGGTCGGTCCAGATGTACTGGGGCCAAGCGGGCCGTAGCAAGTTATCATTGTCGCAAACTCAAGATCGCGATTACGTAGAGCCGACGGTGCCGCTGGGGCTGTAAAAAGACACTCGGCTCGCCGGCATCAACCAGTCAGAAGCAGACATTGTTCTATACCAGCCACACCGGTGCTACCGGCTCATTTCTGCCCTTCGATTGAGGTCGAATGACCGCAGCTGATCTAAATCGGAAATCGACGACGGCTGCGTTGTGACAATTCTGAAAGTGAGGATTGGCGCTGATCACATATCTCCTGCTGCCGATTATCATTCCGGCATGTCTTCTTCCCACTCTTTCCATACGGAATCGTGCAAAGTAACGTGCGTACATGGACAGTTTCGAATTGCAGAACGCACTAAACGACTTCGAAAATCGGATGCTGGATGGATCCGATAACACTATTGCTCGAACCGCCCTGCGGAGGCTCCTTTTCGGACTCGCCGGATCGTCAATGAGTGGTTCACTTGGAGACGCGGTGGAAATACTCGCGAGCCAACACAACGCGTCGCCGGTCGCATCAACGGTAGTTCTTCGGGCGCTTGCGGTCGACGGACTCGTTCAGGATAACCTTGAGAACAATCTCGCACGCAACATCGTTTCCTTGGTGGAAAGAGGCCTTCCGGGATTTACCGATTTCCTTGGAATGGGGAAGAAGAAGCAGACATTCGAGAAGTTGGACTTGCTACGCGGGGCGATGGCTTGGGTGAATACTCAACTCGCGCCATTTCGCGTTTCATATACAACGCTCACTTCTATGATCGAGGCGAAAAAGAAGATTCTAGGCGCACTCAGTCACGGCCGCCTCCTCGAGTTTGGTGGCGCCTATCATCTCTCGGAGGTCAAGGATGCGGTAATATCCGTCTACTCGGGTTTGGAAGACGTTTCGAAGGTATCGTCTACGCTCGCCGCGGATCTGGGTGCATGCGAGCGCGCGATCGATGACGCTCGGCGCTTGGCGACGCAATATCCATCTTTCGTCACGGTCGAATATCTTGAGCCGTGGCTACAGTGCGCATCGGAACGCCTCCACGAGTTCACCCACTCCCTTCGAGGCCGGTTTACAGCTGTCGTTGCCCAAGACTGGATAGGTGAGGATTTACCGAAACGCTATCCATTGATGGAAGAGGGGCGCGAACTACGAATCCTGGTGCCGTTTCGCAGCGATGGTCGTGGCGCTGCGATGAATGTGCGCGTCAGCGTCGCCAGCGAAAGTACGCAGGTTCTTTTCCTCAACGAGGAAATTGCTCTCGGCAACGTGTCGCCCGGCAAATTTTCGGTGGCGCTCGACGTGTCCATAATCGATGCTTGCCACTCGGCTTCTGTGATGCTGGGCATCGAATGGGGAGAGGTCGGTACTTCTGAGCGGCAGGACGCTCTTTTCGAAGTGCGCGTCCTCGCGCAGAAGTCTGGAATCAATTGGGAAGCCTACACCTATGCCGATCCCTACAGCACTGGCCCGGCGGAAGGCGAAGACTTCGTTGGTCGGCAGGAGCAGGTGCAGACGCTTGTAGCCCGAATGGTACGAAGTCCGATGGAGCCCTCTTACATCACCGGTCAGAAGCGTGTCGGCAAGACCTCGCTTGCAACCGCTGCAGCGGATCAGGCGGGGTTGCGAGATCCAAAAGGCAAGCTTTCCTGGCACTACATTCTTTGGGGCCAGATAGCACACGAAGATCCACGCGTCTCACTTCGCCAACTCGGGGAACAGATCGAAGAATTCATCGTCGGCGAGTTGCCGGGCAACGCGGCGGTGCCGCGAGGATCATACGACGGTTCTCTATCGCCGTTGATGAAACTCTCTGCCGCGGCGAAAGCCAGCGACCCCGACAGGCGCTTCGTGATCATCGTCGACGAATTCGACGAGATGCCGCAGGACCTCTATCTCCAAGGCAACCTCGCCGATACTGTGTTCGGCAACATCAGAGCGCTGACGACTACGAGCAACATCTGCCTATTGCTAGTCGGAGGCGAGAACATGCCCTTCGTCATGGACCGCCAGGGGCAAAGGTTGAACAAGTTCTCTCGCGTCAACCTTACCTATTTCAACCGCGCGACTGAGTGGGACGACTATATTAGACTGGTTTGCGAACCTTCGGCCGGGTTCCTGGAATGGCATCCAGACGCCATCGCTGAGGTTTATGATCTCACCAACGGTAATCCGTACTTTAGCAAGATCATTTGCTCAAAAGTCTTCGCGCGCGCTCTTAGGGAGCGCGACATCGACATTACAGGGGAAGAAGTCCGTGAGGCGGTCAATTTAGAAATATCGCGCCTCGACGACAATCTGTTCGCGCATCTTTGGCAAGATGGCATACACGCTCCAATGGAAGAGCGCGAGCCGATAGTCCTCAAACGCAAACGCGTTTTGGCCGCACTCGCGCGGTGTTTCAGGTCGGATGTGCCGGCAACAATTGCAAACATATACGAGCGCAGGAGCGCATCCGATATAAACGAAGCTGAATTGACGAGAGTGCTGGCTGACTTTGTAAGCCGGGAGGTGCTAGTGGAGGAAAATGGCAGTTACCGCACTGTCCTGCCCATCTTCCAATTGTGGCTCGTCGATGTGGGTCTTACGAGGCTCGCCGCGGACGCGCTTTCACAGGATCTGGCGGCGGATGCGCAACGCGCTGAGGATGCAGCGCGCGTCTTGTCTGAAGAATTGGTCGAACTAACAAAGAATTGGCCGACCTATCGAGGTAAACATATTGGGCCGGAAGAGGTGCGCGCATGGCTGAATCAGCGGCCGGGTAACCACGAACAGCGGGCATTATTCACGATTCTTAAGGCAACACGTTTCCTCTCTGAGGCGGACGTGCTTCAGCGGATAAGAAGCGCCAATTTGACAGTGCTCGGGCTTGTTGAGGCCCCGGTTCGAAAGAAGTTGACCGAAAGGCGCAACGACATTGTGATTACCTACGTGGACGGCGAAGGGAAGAGCGGGCAAAAGTACGCTTCGCTTTATGCAGAGGAGAATCTTATTTCGACGACGGCAATCCTGCCGCCATCAAGTTTCCAGGAAGCATATCAGCGACACATTGAACAGCACGGCGTCCCCAAAGTGATAGTGGTGGTTGACGACATGGTGGGCACTGGACAGTCACTTGCCGCGAACATGAAAAAATTCCACGACAAAAATTTGGCTTCGTTATCCGCCGGAGGTTCTCTTTTATTCGTCTTTGCACTTTTGGCTACAGACGAAGGCCAAAAATACATACTCCAGGCGCTATCTGAACTGGAGTATTCTAGCATCGATTTCCGAGCCGGCGAGATCATCAGTGCGGCAGACAACCTATTTGCAGGCGACAAGGGGATTTTTGCGACACCCGACGAGCGAGATAGAGCGAAGACGGTCGCAACTGACATCGGCGCAACTATTTATAGGAACGCGCCACTGGGCTACGGTGACCAAGCGTTGAGCATAGTGTTCCCCTCCAGCGTTCCCAACAACAGCCTGCCGCTGCTTCATTCTCGCGGCAAGGGGTCTGGTCCGCAATGGCAGCCGTTGTTCGAACGACTGGTCAACTAGGCGGATTACAAATACGTCGCCATGCGAGACCCTATTCGATAGTTAATAGGCACTAGCTTACAAATTCGGAGAAGGGCCGCCTAATGATGACGCTCGGTCGATCTATGCATCGACCGCGGCGTGCCCGCAAAGTAGCCAGATCATGCTCAAGAGCGAGAACACGATCCGCTTCGAGGTTATGTGCACGAGAAAGCTTCCGAGGAACGCGGCGGTTTCCAGAATAAGCAGAGGCAGGGCGCAAACCGGATTTTGAATTAGAAGCCCCACCATCCTAAGACATTCTGCGTTTCGGTGAAGCCATAGGGATGTTTTGAGTGCTTATCTGGTGACTTCTCGTTTGCTCGATTTTTCGCGTGATATCTGGCGCGGTATAAAATCTTGCTACATCTTTGTGCCGCGTCATGGCGACGTAGGTAAGATGCTCATCCATATTCGTGCTTGAGAGAACGAAGCTGCGGTCCACGGTGCAGCCCTGTGATCGGTGGATGGTCACAGCAAAGCCATGGTCGATGGAGGGGAACGCGCTCGGCGAGAAGGTGAGCGAGCGGCACTGCCCGTTCTCATCCGGGTCGAGGGTGATCGTCAGCTGCCGGTTGCCAACCTTTACCAACGTTCCGAGCATGCCGTTTCGGACATTGAGCGTGGCATCGTTACGGGTGAAGAGAATACGGTCGCCTTCGGCAAAAGCGCGTGGGCCGTGGTCGGTGTCGAACAGCGTTTCCGGCTTCGGACCCTCCGTCTCACGCAGCGCTGACTTGATCGCTTGGTTGAGGGCGTGGACATCCTTCCGCCGATGCGCGAGCGCCAACCGTGAAGCGGATACGCCATGCTCGCTACGATCGGCCATGTAGTCCGCGACCAGAGTTGCAATGGCGTGGTCACGGTCGCGTTCGGTTCGGACAGCGCCATGCTCAGCGTAGGCCTGCATCGCGGTTTCGATGCTACCTGATGCGAGCGCTTGTGACGCTTCGCGTTGCCATTGAGGGCTTTGCCGCCGGATCTCGGTGAGGCGCGCCGCGCCGACATCATTGACGATGGCTTTGAAAGGCGTTCCGGCTTCGATGGGCTGGAGTTGATCCGGATCCCCGATAAGAACGAGCTTGCAGCCGCGTTCATGCAATGCGCTTGCGATACGGTTGAGCTGCCGTGTTCCGACCATGCCCGCTTCGTCGATGACGACGATATCGCCATGGCCAACTGGTTCATATCCGCTCTTCCAGCTCGCTTCGAGCGAGGCCAGCGTTCTTGATGGAATACCCGATGCGGTTTGCAGGCTGTCCGCCGCCTTGCCTGCAAGAGCGGCCCCATGCACGCGATAGCCCTGCCGTTCCCAAGCTTCGCGCGCTACGGAGAGAAGCGTGCTCTTCCCAGCGCCCGCCAGGCCGACGACCGCAGAGAGCTGGTTCGGCTTCAGGACATGGCGGATGGCCGCAACCTGTTCATCGCTGAGCTGTGCACCGACACGCTTTTTAAGACGAGTATTTTCCTTGGCGATGGCGCGATCGATATGCCGAGCATTGACGCCGAAGCCGCCGGAACCGGCCAATGCATTACATCGCTTCTGCAGGGCTGACCGCGCCGTTTCGTAGTTCCGCGTCGTGAAGGATTGTGATTCGGTGCCTTCAACCGGAACAAGCTCTGGCGATCGGAGGGCAGTGTCGACGGCTGCACGCAATCGCATCGGATCATCGAAGACATCGGCAAGGGCGATGACGATCTCGTTTCGGGTGAAGCTGGCCTTTTTTTCGGAGAGGACATCGAGGATGCGCTCGGGACGGCTTCTGATCTGTGCCATGGTGACCGGCGTATCTTCCGGCGGCAGGACGAGCGGCTGAAGCGGATCGGGTTGGTAGATCCGAAGGTCAGGACTTTGCCCGATGTCGAAGAAGGCTCTCTCCAACTCAATGGCGAGGCTGGACCGATCAAATGTCTGTTCGAGCGCGCGGCGTTCGACAATATGCCTGTCGATCAAAGTCTGGGTTTCGGTGCGGTCACGTTCCTCACAGGCCTTCGCGTCTTCGGCGAGTTGGTCCCGCAGACGATCAAGCTGGCCTGACAAGCGCGCCCAGACGGCACGGAGACCGGTCGGCAGGCGGTCATTGCGTTCTCTGGTTTCGGCAATGCGCCGTTGCTCCTGACTGTCGGCAAGCGCCTCTCGTTCACTCCGTTGTCGCTCGACGAGTTCAGCCCGTCGCATCTCGAACGCATCGGGGAGGGCGTCCTCCGCTTCCTTGGTGATGCGAACACCATCGCGTTTGAGGCGTGCGATGGCTTCATCGACGGTCGGCAGATCGTCTTGCGGTCCGAACTGCGCCCGCAATTCCTTTGCCTTCACGCCACACCAGCGTGACAGTGAATAGACTTCTCCATCCGCATCGACGGCGACGAAGCCGCGCCGGTCGCCACGTGCTAGGCAGAAGCCATGTTCACCGAGCGCCGCCGCGAAGGCCTGACGGGAATCCGATGCGTCCCAGCATGCCTTGAACATCGCCTTCAGCGCGGTCGGATCACGCTTGACGCGTTTGGCCTGTCCGGCTTCGGCATGGGAATAGGTTATCTCGTCGCGGTCTTCGGCGTTCAGGAGACCGACTGGCATGTCCCATCCATGCTCGCGATAGAGTTCCCGTGAGATATCGGTCAATCTCAGCTTGAAGTGCGGAAGGTTGATTGCCCGCATCTGTCCGACATCAATCCGTGACCAGACACAATGGGCGTGGCGGCGGCCCTTCTTCTCATGGAAGACGACGGCGCGCGGCTGGCCGGTCAAGCCGAGCCGCCGCTCGATACCGGCAATTGCTGCCTCGAATTCGGCAATCGAGACCTTTGCCGACTTCGGCGGGCTGAGGCTGAGCGAAAACAGATATTGCCGGCACTTGGTACCGTGCGAGATCGCCTCGGCTTCCTTGAAGGCTCCAATCAGATCATCGGCGAGAAACCCGCGCAGATCGTGGATCACGGCATGCTCATTGTCCTCCACATTGAGAAGATGCAGCGCCAGTTCCCGCCCGTGGGCACGCTGGTTGCCCTTTAGGATCATTCCCGATAGCCCAAAGCCCGCATCAGCGTCGTCCGCATCAACAGGACGGTATCGTAAGCCTCGTCAATCTGCTCCCGTGTCCGATCATCCATCGCCAGGCTTCCGACATTTGCGTGGTAGGCAAGCTGGTTGAGGTTGTTGGCGATGCGCGATTGGCCGAGCAGGCCGAGAAGCTGGGCGACGGCCGCCTTGTCGGCGATGGAGGCGTATGAGCGAGGACGACGACGCGGCAACTCTTCGTTCAGCGCCAGAGCGCGGAGATAGACGCTCAGCGCCATGCCGTCAGCCAGTTGCCGCAGACGCTCGTAATCATCACGAGAGAACCGGACGGTGACACGCGGGCAATCACGCGTCGTCTTGTGACGAGGGCGATTGTCTGGCTCGTCCGATACACCTGCCGCAGGGTTCGAGCTGGCAGAACCGAAAGCAGGAGCGAGGACGCTCATAGCGACGGCCTCCGGACGGGCAAAGTGGACTTTCGCTCAGGTCGGTCTCTCCGTTCGCTGAGCTTCGCCGCTTCATCAAATGCCAGAAGCTTCTGCCTCACCGCCGGGTCGGAGCGAAGGCAAAGCTCCCAGTTCTCTAGCTCCTCAAAAACCTTGGACAGCGTTGAAATTTCTATGTTATTCTCTTCAACTGCACCATGACCCGGCTTCGGCCGGGTTTTTTGCGCATGGGCGCCTCGAAAGAACCCGTTCCTATGACTAGGAAATTTCAATGTTCTTTACAAAGGCAGCAAGCGTTGTTGCATATCTTGCATTCTTCGCAGGAATATTTCTGTGTTCAGTAGCTTTTACTGTTGCCTACACGGACAATCAGCAATTGGTGAAACGATACCTCGGAAACGGAACTGCAGGCGATTATATCGATGAAGGTCTTCTGATGGTTGCGGTCGGTATCGTTGTCGGGGTCCTGTCTGAAATCAGTCGCTCGATCTCCAAAATAGCCGATGTGGAGGACGACAAGACGTAGGTATGGTGGTCTGCCAATATCGTGCTTGTAGGTGAGTAAACATCTGAACGATCTTCAGGTGCGACATCGAACATCCGCCCATAAAAGACCCTGCAATCGTCGTGGAACCATCACATTGTTGCCCGATCCGCCTTCGAGAAGCGGCGCAGTTTAACACACCGGAAAACATTGCGGCACAAGGCCTCGGGGATGGGGCGTGCCGTGCCGCGGGCCAATAGCCCGCCGCTGTTTTCGGTCGTTCATGGGGCACAGAATATGAAAAAGACGATTTTTACCGCTGCGGCTGCTGCCGTGCTTGCGTTGTCCTTTGCTGCGCCGGCCGCAGCAAGCTGTGGCAAGGCTTCCTGGTACGGGCCGGGATTTCACGGCAAGAAGACGGCATCGGGTGAACGGTTCAATCAGAACGCCATGACCGCCGCTCACAAGACCCTGCCGCTCGGCACCAAGGTCAAGGTCACCAACAAGCGCAATGGCCGCTCCATTGTCGTGCGCATCAACGATCGAGGACCCTATGCGCATGGCCGGGTTCTCGATCTGTCGAAGGGCGCGGCCTCCAAACTCGGTTTCATCCGCTCGGGTCACACCTCGGTTTGCTACAGCAAGGCCTGAGCGGGCCTTCCTCTTCGGAGACGACGGATAGACGGCGACCCGCTTGGGTCGCCGTTTTTATTGGTCAGGACGCCATGAGAGTGGCTTCTCGCGCATCGTCTTTCAGGTCGGACCGTCGGGAGAGCCGCTGCAGAAGCGCCACTGTCGAGGCTGCATCGGCCGGCGTGCCGAAATAATAGCCCTGTCCGCCCTGACAGCCGAGTTCCACCAGCTTCTCCGCCTGTTCGCGCGATTCGATACCCTCCGCGATAACATCGATATCCAGCCCGTCGCAAAGCGCCAGAATGGCCTTGACGATATGTTCGCTCGGTCGGTCTTCCAGGACGACGGAAACGAAGGACCGGTCGATCTTCAGCTTGTCGAAATGAAAGTCGCGCAGGCGACCGAGAGACGATTGTCCAGTGCCGAAATCGTCCAGCGAGATATGAATGCCGACATCGCGGAACTGCGAGACGATCTGCTTGGCGCAGGCCGGATCCGACATGACACCGGTTTCTGTAATCTCGATCTCGAGGCGACGCGGATCGAACCGGGTTGCCACGATGATCGACAGAACCAGGCGGGTCGTCTCCGGGTCGACCAGTTGCGTGGGCGAGAGGTTGAAGGACAAAAACATGCGGCGCGGCCAGTCTCGGGCAGCAATGCAGGCCTTCTCCAGCAGCAATTGCGTCAGCAATTCGATGAGCCCGCGCTCCTCGGCGATCGGAATGAACACCGATGGCGGCACCGATCCGAAATCGGGATCGGTCCAGCGCGCCAGGCACTCAAAGCCGATGGGCTCTCCGGTTCGCAAGTCGACGATGGGCTGGAAGAATGGCTCGATCTCACCGGCCGATACGGCGCGGCGCAGCGCCTGTTCGATCTGCGTGCGCCGCCGCATGGCCTCTTCCATCTGGCACGTATGGATGAGCAGTGAACCGCAACCTTGCCGTTTGGCGTGATACAGCGCGCTTTCCGCCTTTTCGAAGAAAACCTCCCAGTCGTCCTCCGCGTCCTCGTAGATCGCGCTGCCCGCGGAGCAGGAGATACGGACGGATCGACCGCCTATGTCGTAAGGCGCGGAAACCAGTTCCAGAAGGAGTTGCACCTCGACGCGCACGGCCTGTTCGGTAAAAAGGGAAGGGTGGAGAATGGCAAATTCGTCGCCGCCCAGGCGGCAGACGGTGGCCTCTTCTTCCAGTGCGCTATGCAGTCGCAGAGCGATCTGTGCGAGGATCGTATCGCCAGCGCACCGCCCGAACAGATCGTTGATCGGCTTGAACCCGTCAATATTGAACAGAGTGATGGCGAAGGGCACCGGATCGGCAGCATGAGCCTCGATCATGGTGGCAAGTTTTCGGAAAAAACGCTGGCGGTTGCCCAGCCCCGTCAAACTGTCTGTGGATAGGAACTCGGCCGTATCGGAACAGTCTGTTCGTGCTTCTGGTCGCATAAGGGGCTTTCGGTCGATCCGAATATCATCCTATTGCACTCGAATTGCCAAAACGTTGACGTAATCTGTCGGATTGATCCGACGGACCAGCCTCTTTCTCCCACCGGTCGAACGCGTTATGTCCCGCCTATCGAATGGCAGTGCGGGGATGAGTTTATGACGTTGCGTGTCGCGATCCAGATGGATCATGTTTCGGGTCTCCATATTGCCGGCGACACCACATTCGCCCTCGGCCTGGCCGCGCAGCAGCGCGAATATGAGCTTTGGCACTATGAGCCGGATGCGATGAGCCTTGACGAAGGTCGCCTCCTTGCGCGTGCACAGCCGCTCGTTCTTCGCGATGAGGAGGGCGACCATTTCGATCTCGGCGAGGAAAAGCGTATCGATCTGGCCGATATGGATGCCATCCTGCTGCGTCAGGACCCACCCTTCGACATGAACTACATCACGACCACCCACCTTCTGGAGCGGATTCATCCCGACACGCTGGTGGTGAACGATCCGGCCTGGGTGCGCAATTCGCCGGAGAAGATTTTCGTCGCCGATTTCCCCGACCTGATGCCAGAAACACTCATCACCCGGGACCGCAAAGCCGTTCTCGACTTTCGGAAGCGCCATGGCGACATCATCCTGAAGCCGCTTTACGGCAATGGCGGCGCCGGTATCTTCCATCTGCGTCACGATGACAGGAACCTCACCTCCCTGATCGAGCTCTTCGAGCAGATGAGCCGCGAACCCTATATCGTCCAGCGCTACCTGCCCGCCGTGCGACAGGGCGACAAGCGCATCATCCTGATCGAAGGCGAGCCCGTTGGCGCCATCAACCGCGTTCCGGCTGAAACGGATTCGCGCTCCAATATGCATGTCGGCGGCCGGGCCGAGCCGATCGAACTGACCGACCGTGATCGCGAAATTTGCGAACGCATCGGACCATCCCTGCGCGAACGCGGCTTCACACTGGTCGGTATCGACGTTATCGGCGACGTTCTGACCGAGATCAATGTGACCAGCCCGACCGGCATTCGTGAAGTGAAACGGTTTGGCGGCCAGGACATTGCCGAACTCTTCTGGGACGCGGTGGAAAGCCGATTGTCCCATATGGCCAGATAACGGCCTGCCTTCGTGGCGATACGGTCCGCCTGGTTGCAAGCCTGCCCGGGCGGAATGAAAAGTTCATCGAACGTTCTTGATCTGTACGCAAAACCATGCTTGCCTTAGGGCAGGTCGGGTACAGAGGATCAGGCAATGGTTGCTACCATTCATACCGTGTCGTTTCAGGGGGTCGAAGCCGTTCCCGTCTGCGTGCAGGTCATGGTCGCGCCCGGAAAGATGAACATGCAGATCGTCGGCCTGCCGGACAAGGCCGTCGCGGAAAGCCGAGAGCGGGTCCAGGCGGCGCTTCATGCGTCCGGTTTGTCCATGCCGGTGAAGCGCGTAACCGTCAATCTCGCCCCGGCAGACCTGCCGAAGGAGGGTAGCCATTACGATCTGCCGATTGCCCTCGGCCTGATGGCGGCAATGGGCGCTATTCCGGCCGATGCGCTGGATGGATATACCGTTCTAGGCGAATTGTCGCTGGACGGAACCATCGCGCCGGTTGCCGGCGCCCTGCCAGCGGCGATTGGCGCCAATGCGCAGGGAAGAGGGCTGATCTGCCCTGCGGCAAGCGGCGGCGAAGCGGCCTGGGCCGGTGAGGAGATGGATATTCTCGCACCGCGCAGCCTGATCGCCATCGCCAATCATTTCCGTGGCACGCAGGTTCTTACCCGCCCGCAGCCCGCCCGGCGGCAGATGGCTGGAAGCCTGCCGGATCTGGCGGATGTGCGCGGGCAGGAAACGGCCAAGCGTGCTCTAGAAATCGCCGCTGCCGGCGGCCATAACCTTTTGATGGTGGGCCCGCCCGGTTCCGGCAAATCCATGCTGGCCGCCCGTTTGCCTTCGATCCTGCCGCCGCTGTCGCCTCGCGAACTGCTGGAAGTGTCGATGGTCGCCTCCATTGCCGGAGAACTCGCCGGCGGTCAGCTCAGCGAAAGGCGGCCCTTTCGGGCGCCGCACCATTCGGCATCCATGGCGGCGATGGTCGGCGGCGGCAGTCGCGCAAGGCCGGGCGAGGTCTCGCTCGCCCACAATGGCGTTCTGTTTCTGGACGAATTGCCGGAATTTCATCCGACCGTGCTGGACAGCCTACGCCAACCGCTCGAAAACGGCGAATGCATCATCGCCAGGGCCAATCATCGCGTCACCTATCCGGCGCGTATCCAACTGATTACGGCGATGAATCCGTGCCGCTGCGGCATGGCGGGCGAACCCGGCCATCGCTGCGCGCGCGGACCGCGTTGCGTCAGCGATTATCAGGCGCGCCTGTCCGGCCCGCTTCTGGACCGGATCGATATGAAGATCGAAGTGCCGGCGGTTACCGCAGCGGATCTGATCGCTCCTTCGGACGCCGAACCTTCGGCTATCGTTGCCGAGCGCGTCGCCGAAGCGCGGGCGATCCAGAATGCGCGTTTTATCGAGCTTGGCCTGCCAACCGCCACGACCAACGCTGTCTGCGGATCTTCCGTCATCGAAAAAGTGGCGCGTTGCGATGCGGCGGCAGGAGCGTTGTTGCGGGACGCGGCGGAAAAAATGGCGCTTTCGGCCCGCGGTTATCACAGGGTTCTCAAGGTCGCACGAACACTGGCGGATCTGGACGGCATGGAAAGCACGGGCCGTATTCATCTCGCCGAAGCGCTGTCCTTTCGAATGGCCGGCGATCGCCTCGCGCAGGCCGCCTGATCGGACGGGTCATTGGCGTTCGACTGACGTTGACGAGGACAGACGGGCCTAACGGCTTGGCTCGACCGAGCCGACGAAGATTTCATTGCCGCTTCGCAGGCTCACCCAGCGGCCGGAATGGACGCTCGATTGTCGCTTCAGAAAACGATAGGGCGTCTGCGCCCAGGAACGGACCTCGTCGCGCAGATTGTCTAGAATGAAATCGCCGTGATCGGTGCGGAAGGTCAGTACGGCATGGCCTTCGCCATCGGGTTTGCGCACCACGGTGATCAGCAAGTCCGAATACGGGATGCCCATCGCGGCGAGCGAGCGCTGCTTTTCCAGCACGTAATCTTCGCAATCGCCTGCCCCGCTCGGAAAGGTCCAGAGCTCCTCCCGGCCGTAGAGGTCGACATCGTTCATCGGCGCGATGGCGCGGTTGATCTGGCGATTGATCTCCGTCACGCGCTGCCAGATCTGCGAAGTTAGAATAAAAGGGCCTTTGTCCCGGCTCTTGACGTCGCACTCGGCGGGATTGGCGACACAGAACTCGTAATGGCCGATCGGTTGCGAGGTCGTCGAGCCCGTCCACATGTTCGAACTGGCCGCCGCGCCCATGCCGCTGGTGATCGTAACGGCGAAACCTGCAGCCAGTCCGGCGAGAAGCCCCGCGCCCTTACCCTTCCGCATCGCAACTGTCCTTCCGCCAAACCTTAACCGAATGTTAAGGACTGGCTGGGCGAGCGGTCAATCGTTCGGGACGAAATGACGTAAGAATTGGTTAAGGTAAAAAATGTCCTAACGAAACGTCAGTTTCGCAATGAACATATAAGTGATTGATTTCGATGGATATATGTCGAAGTGGCGCTATTCAGCCTGCGCCATGATCCTTGGCGAACTGTACGATCCTGGGGACAATGTGCTTGCGAAAGCGCGATCCGTTGAAGACGCCGTAATGTCCCACATTGGGTTGGGTGTAGTGCTGCTTCATGGACGCTGGCAGGCCGGTGCACCAGGCAAGCGCGGCCTTGGTCTGGCCATGGCCGGTGATATCGTCCTTCTCGCCCTCGATCGTAAAGATCGCCGTTTTGGTAATAGCCGAGGGATCGACTTTCTGGTCGCGGTGACGCATCTGGCCGAGCGGCAGGTCGTGGCGGATGAAGACGTTTTCGACGGTCTGCAGGTAGAATTCCGCCGTCATGTCCATGACCGCAAGATACTCATCGTAGAAATCGCGATGCTTTTCGGCGCTGTCGCCATCGTTCTGCACGAGGTGAAGGAAATAGTCCTTATGCGCGATAACGTGCCGGTCCAGATTCATGGTCATGAAGCCGGATAGCTGCATGAAACCCGGATAGACCTTGCGCCCGGCGCCGGGATGCGGCCATGGCACGGTCATGATGACATTGTCGCGGAACCAGGCGATGCCCTTCTCTGCGGCCAGATCGTTCACGGCGGTGGGGGACAGGCGCGTATCCATCGGCCCGCCCATCAGAATCATCGATGACGGCGCCGCTTCGTCGCCTTCCTCGTTCATCCGCGCCACGGCCGCGAAGACCGGCACGGAGGGCTGGCAGACGGCAATGATATGGGTGTCGGGGCCGAGGTGGCGCAGCATGGACATGACATAGTCGACATAGCTGTCGAGGTTGAAGCCGCCATCGGAAAGCGGAACGTCGCGAGCATCGATCCAGTCGGTTATGAATATGTCGCCATGCGGTAGCATGGCCTCGACCGTGCCGCGCAGGAGCGTGGCGTAATGGCCGCTCATGGGCGCGACGAGCAGGAAACGTGGCCCCTTATCGGCGGTGTCGGGCAGGTCGCGGTGGAAATGCAGAAGATTGCAGAACGGATGCTGCCAGACAATTTCTTCCGAAACAGCCACGGTCTGACCGTCGACCACCGTCTCCGAAAGGCCGAAAGCGGGCTTTTCGTAGCGTCGCGTCATGCGTTCGAACAGTTCGGCCGAGGCGGCTATCGAGCGTCCGAGCGCGTTGCGCGAGAAGGGGTTCAAAGGGTTGGAAAAGGTCATTCGGGTGGCGTCCGCCATGACCCTGGCCGGTCCCAGCGCCGCGCGCTGCCACTCATAGACGTGATATAGCATCCCCATCCCCTAATCCTCCTGCTGAGTGGTCCGTCCGAGGTCGAGCAACACTAAAGAGTGTCGGTTGCAATGCAACAGGCGGTTGGCAACGCAGCGAATCTCGCGACATTATGGCAACAGGGCCTTGTGTGAAACTGCTTTCGCTTTGACGGGTCGGTGGATTGGCTGCCCTGCAACAATCCACAGCCACCGGGAATGCCAGGCCGGCAGCCCGCGAGCTGTCCGCCTATAAGGCGTCGCCAATAGCCGCCATGATGGTCTCGCAGGCGGCCCGCCGGTCGTCCGCCCCGAGGATCGGCCGTGCGACGACGAGGTGGCTGGCGCCGGCTTTTATTGCCTCGCCAGGCGTCATGACCCGCTTTTGATCGCCCGATGCCGACCCGTTTGGCCGAATGCCCGGCGTTACAATGGCCATATCCGGGCCGACAATGGCGCGGACTGCCGCCGCTTCAAGGCCGGAACAGACAAGACCGCCCATACCGGCTTCCATCGCCTGTTTCGCGCGGCGCCCAACGAGTTCTTCGGCGGTTTCGCGATAGCCGGCCTCGGCCAGATCGGCCGTGTCCATCGAAGTCAGCACGCTAACGCCGAGCAGCGTCAGTTCGGAACCGGCCGCTGCACGCACTGCGGCCGCCATCGCCTTCGGATAGGCATGGACGGTCAGCATGGATATGCCGAGCGAGGCGACCGACGCCACGCCCTTCTCCACCGTATTGTCGATATCCAGCAGCTTGAGGTCCAGAAAGACCTTCTCCCCGCGTTCGATCAGGTCGCGCGCCAGGTCGAGCCCGCCGGTAAAGGCCAGTTGATGGCCGATCTTGTAGAGACCGACCATTCCGCGCGTTTCCTCGGCGATCCGGCGTGCCTCGTCCACTGTCGGCACGTCCAGTCCGACAATGAGGCGGTCGCGGGCGGATACGGGCTGGCGGATGCCGGTCAAGAAAGCGTCACCGAGGAAAGGACGATCAGCCGGTCAGGCCGGCCGGCGATAGACGAACAGATTGGCGGGCGGCACGTTTCGCAGCACGTAATCGTAGTGGACCACTTCGAAATTGCCGCTACCGGGCGGAACCGGAGATTTTGGCGCGTAGGTGATCTGAATGACCGGACGGCCCGGCTTGACCCGGTCCAGCAGATCCTCGATCAGTCCGGCGCGCTGCTCGACCGGAATGTAGATCAGCGGCACGGCGCAGATGACGCAATCGAAGACTTGATCCTTCTTCGCGCCCAGCGTCGTATCGAGATCGAACGCATCGCCCTGAATGATGTTGACGTCGGGAAACTCGATTTTCAGATGGTCGGCGAAATCCTTGGAATATTCGATGCTGTAGAGTTGGTCGGGCGCAACGCCACGCTCCAGAATCGCCTTTGTGATCACGCCGGTGCCCGGCCCCAGTTCCAGTACAGGCAACCCGCTGGAGACATCCACGACCGATGCCATGATGCGCGCGGTGACGGACGAGGTGGGCAGGATGGCGCCAACCGCCTTCACATCAGCCAGCCACCCCTTGATGAAGCGGATTTCCTCATTGAAGCGGGCCCGCTTCTGGGGTTTTCGTACAGCTTGTGACATGAACATGCGTCCCTTGATCGCAACCGCTATGCGCGGAATATCATCTTTTTTAACCGAACGATCCGGTCAGCGGAAGTTTCCATCCTCATCTTCATGGATCTCATCGGTAACGATGGTTCTGGCCTATTCCCCGAAGGATTCGAAAAAATCCTTCATACGGTTGAAGAAACCAGTGCTTTGCGGCGAATTCTCGGCTTCGGAGATGTCCGCAAATTCCTGCAGCAATTCGCGCTGACGCTTGTTCAGCTTCTGCGGTGTCTCCACTGCGACCTGGATATAGAGGTCGCCGACAACGGTTTCGCGCAAAACCGGCATGCCTTTGCCCTTCAGGCGGAACTGCTTGCCGTTTTGTGTGCCTTCGGGAACCTTGACGCGCGCCTGGCTGCCGTCGAGCGTGCCGACATCGAACTGGCCGCCAAGGGCCGCCGTCGCCATGGAGATCGGAACCCGGCAATAGAGATCGGCGCCGTCGCGCTGGAAAAATTCGTGCGGAGTGATGGAAACGAAGATGTAAAGATCGCCGGACGGGCCGCCCCGAAGCCCCGCTTCGCCTTCGCTTGCCAGACGGATGCGTGTGCCGTCCTCGATCCCCGCTGGAATGTTGACCGAGAGCGAGCGTTCCTCCTGGATGCGTCCGTCGCCGCTACAGTTTTTACAGGGATCGGACACCACCGTTCCACGTCCGTGGCATTGCGGGCATGTACGTTGAATGGAGAAAAAGCCCTGAGCGGCGCGAACCTGGCCCATGCCATTACACATCGGGCAGGTGGTCGGCTGGCTGCCGGGAGCCGCTCCGGTGCCATCGCATTCCTCGCAGCTGCGCGAAGTCGGCACGTGGATCTGGGCCGTCTTGCCGATAAAGGCTTCTTCCAGGCTGATTTCCATATTGTAACGCAGATCGGCGCCACGTTCGCGACCGCCGGCCCGGCGGGATCGACCGCCGCCCATCATATCGCCGAAAATATCTTCGAAAATGTCGGAGAAGCCGCCGCCGCCGAAGCCGCCGCGTCCACCGCCGCCCATGCCGCCATTTTCGAAGGCGGCGTGGCCGAACCGGTCGTAGGCGGCACGCTTTTGCGGGTCACGAAGCACGTCATAGGCTTCGTTGAGTTCCTTGAACTTGTGCTCGGCCCCGGCATCGCCCGGATTGCGGTCCGGGTGCCATTTCATGGCGGCCTTGCGGAATGCGCTCTTCAAAGCCTTCTCGTCCGCTTCGCGTCCAACGCCGAGAAGCTCGTAATAGTCGTGTTTGGTGGCCATGCTTGGCGATCGGTCCCTGAAACGGCATAGGCGGGCAATATCTGCCGGAGCGCATCGAAGCGCCGCAGCGGCAGCGTTGCCTATGTAATGGGGCTTGGCCCAGGATGAAAGGGGGAGATTGCCGCCGCGTTCAGCGGCCACCCTCCATCAGGGCGGTCCGGGCCGCCAGTGCATGGCGGGTTTTACGTCCGCGAAGCCGGTCGATCAGCCAGTCTCCGGTCGGCTTTTCGAGAAGGGCGTGGCTGACCAGCGCAACGATGATGGTTCCGAGAGCGGCAGGGATGAAGAGCCAGTCGATCCGGAAATCCACGATCGGTTCGATGATCCGCCAGACGCCCTTGAGAAAGAAGGCTTCCAGAATGGGGTGCCACAGATAGATGCCGAAACTGACGGCGAAGAGGGGCAGACCTGGACGCAGCCAGGCCATGCCGTCCGGATTATCGCGTTCGGCAAGCGCGGCAAGCCAGAGCGTTCCGCCGAGCGCGGCCAGAATATAGCCATAGGCAACTGGTTGGAACATAAGCCAGACCGTGATGCCCATGGCGAACTGGCCGACCAGATGGGATCGCATGCGAAAGGTGGAGATTTCAACGAAACGAACGAGTGCGGCGCCGATGAAAAAGCTGCCGAGGCCCCGCAACGCGCCCCAGCTTTTCATTTCCGCAATGGACTGGGCCGCGGACCAGCCCTGTGCGATGACGAACAGTGCCAGCAGATAGGCGATCACGGCGCCGAAGATCAGCCCTGGAATGCCGTTCCGCGCGGCGATGAAAACGACGAGCGGCATCAGAAGATAGCAGAGCCACTCTGCCGAGAGCGACCAGGATGGAAAATTGAAGCTGAGCCATTCGGTAGTGCCCCACGCCTGCAATAGCAGCAGATTGGCCGGCAGCGCGCTCCAGTCGAACAGGTAGGGCCCATTCTCGGCGCGGATCAGGCCGGCCTCCCAGCCGAGACCGAGCAGAACAAAGAACGTCGTGGTGATCAGATGAAGCGGATAGAGCCGCGCCAGCCGTTTATAAAGAAAGGTGCCGAACGACTTCAGATTGCCGAGCTGGTGCCGATAGCGCTCATAGATCAGAAAGCCGGAGACCATGAAGAACAGGTCAAGCAGCGGCATCATGTTTTCCAGCCATGGCACCCAGATGCGCCAGTCATCGGATAGATGAACGAAATGGTACATCATGACGATCAGCGCCGCGACAAACCGCCAGACTGCAAAAGCGTGGTATATGGTCGGCTTCGGCGCTGATGCGGCAATGGTCATAGAACGATCCGGCGACGGAAACGGAGTGGCCCATTTAGCGCGTCGGAGTTATCCGCGAAACGGAAACTTCGCATGGTGGTAAACAGGACAAATTCGTCTGGCTGAAACAGCGTTGTTGTTGCCATGGGCGGATCGGGATGGATTTCCGGATCGTCTCACAATATAAGCGCGGCATGACCGGCCGATTGCGACGCTCGCCGACGATACGCCAGGGCCTGGCCCTGCTACTGGCCGCCATTCTGGTGGTCGGTCTCGGCTTCGGTTCGGCCGTTCGCGCATCCGCCACTGCGGACGGTCGCGCCCAGGCTGTGGAACTGGCGAACTACGCCCTGCCGGATGGAACCCTGCCGGTCATCTGTCGCGGTGGTTTGGCCGGCGATGATGATGCGCCCGGCCATGCGTCGCAGCTTCACTGTTTCGTCTGCGCCTTCGCAAAGATCGCCGGTCTGCCGCCGATGTCCGGCAAAGCGCCGGTCATCGCCGCGCCTCTGACGAAACCGCGTCTGGTCCACCAGAAGGCCGCGCCGGCATTCTCTCCATCCAAAGCCTTTTTCGCCCGCGGTCCGCCCATTCGCATCTAGAGCCGGCAAAGCCGGTCCTGTTTGACGAAATGCAAGGACACGCCTCTCGACAGGCGTCAAAAGGATAGAATGATGAAAAGAACGATTCTGGCCGCTGTTGCGGCGCTCGCAATCATGCCCGTTTCTGCCATGGCCGAAGCCGACAAGATGTCGGACGGGATGGTGGAAATGAAAAAGCACACCATTGGCAATCTGGAAGTGGAGCATGCGCGGCTTCGCGCCACGCCGCCCAACGCCAAGGTCGCCGCCGGCTATCTGACGGTGGAGAATAAGGGTGGGGAAGCCGACCGGCTGATCGGCGGTTCGGTCGACTTTTCCGACCGGGTCGAAATCCATGAAATGGCCGTGGAAGACGGCGTGATGAAGATGCGCCCGCTGGCGGACGGGTTGGAGATCGCGCCCGGTGAGGAGGTCGAATTGAAACCGGGCAGCTACCATCTGATGCTGATGGGCATGCGGGACACGCTGAAGGAAGGCGAGACGCGGACGCTGACGGTGGAGTTCGAGAAGGCCGGCGCCCTCACCATGGACGTGCCGGTGGTTCCGTTTGCCATGAGCGGCGATTCCGGTCACGCCGCCGAACATAAGGAGCACTGACAATGAGAACGCTCCGTATCGTCAGCTGGACGATAGTCGGTCTGCTGATCGTGGCCATTGCCGGCGCGCTCGTCTATCAATCGGTTTTCGGCGGTTCGGAGCGTTCCATGATTGCCGATACGAAAATGGGCGCACCTTTCGAACTGATCGATCACAATGGCGATCCGATCACCGAAAAGTCGCTGGAAGGGCAGCCCGCCGCTATTTTCTTCGGCTTTACCCATTGCCCGGAGGTTTGCCCGACCACGCTCTATGAAATGGCGAACTGGCTCGACAGGCTGGGTGAAGACGGCGAGAGCATTCGCGCCTTCTTCGTCACGGTCGACCCGGAACGCGATACGCCGGAGATGATGAAGTCCTATGTCGAGAACTTCACAGACCGCATCACCGGCATCACCGGCGATCCCGAAAAGGTCGCCGAGCTGAAGAAGGCCTGGCGGATTTACGCCAGAAAAGTGCCGCTCGAGGATGGCGATTACACGATGGACCACACCGCTTCGGTCCTGCTGATCGACTCGCAGGGCCGCTTCAAGGGCACGATCGCCTATGGCGAATCGTCCGATACGGCGGTGGAGAAGTTGCGGCGGCTGGCCAACGGTTAGTGTCGCCAATTCTGCGGCACGTTCAGAAGAACGACGAGACCGGCATATTGCTTGCAGCGTTTATGCCGGTCTTATCCCACCGGATCGTCCAGTTTTATGCCCTCGCGGCCCAGCTTCTCGCGAACCTGCTCTGCCTCTTCCGCCGTGAATTGATCGGAGTGGCGTAGCAGGATCGATTCGAAGGTCAGTTCGGGATGACCGCCATCGCTGAGAACGCGAAAGTCGTCGCTCAAATCGGGGCTCGTGGCGACATCGGCAATGCATTTCCTGGCGCCGTCGCGCTTGTGCTTCTGCTTGGCTCGAGACAGGCGACTCGTGCGCCCGGGTTTTGTCGTCCGCAACTCCTCGGCCATGTGCACGGCCTGCCAGAACTCACATTCCAGCGCATCGTCACTTTCAGGCGAGGCAAGGCGGGCTAGCTGCATCTGACAGCGAAAGACGAGATCGTCGCGGCCGAGCCGCGATGCGTTCTGGATAAGGGTCCGGAGCTTGGCCGGATCGTCCATTTCGTCGGGATTTGGTTCATATGCCATGACAACCCCTACAACAAAAAGCCCCGGCTGTCTCCAGCCGGGGCTTTCGTTTACAATGCATTGTAAGGACGATCAGGCGCTCTTCTTCTCGTCGCCATCCTCGTCGATCTCCTCATATTCGGCATCGACGACATCATCGCTCTCGCTGCCTTCGGATGCGCCATCCGCCTGCGCATCTGCTGCGGCGGCTTCGGTCTGGCTGGCTTCGTACATCGCCTGTCCAAGCTTCATCGAAGCTTCGGCCAATGTCTGCGTCTTCGCCGTGATGGCGTCCGGATCGGCGTCCTCATTGTCGAGTTCGGCCTGCAGATCGGACTTGGCCGTCTCGATGGCCGTCTTGTCCTCTTCGGAGACCTTGTCGCCGTAGTCCTTCAGGCTCTGCTCCGTGGAATGGATCAGCGCCTCGGCCTGGTTGCGGGCCTCGACCGCCGCACGCCGCTTCTTGTCGGCTTCGGCGTTCGATTCGGCATCGGCGACCATCTTCTCGATATCGTCGTCCGAAAGGCCGCCGGAGGCCTGGATGCGGATCTGCTGTTCCTTGCCGGTGCCCTTGTCCTTCGCGGAAACCTGCACGATGCCGTTCGCGTCGATGTCGAAGGTCACCTCGATCTGCGGCACGCCGCGCGGTGCGGGCGGAAGACCCACGAGATCGAACTGGCCGAGGATCTTGTTGTCGGCCGCCATCTCGCGCTCGCCCTGGAAGACCCGGATCGTCACCGCATTCTGATTGTCTTCAGCGGTGGAGAAGGTCTGGCTCTTCTTGGTCGGGATCGTGGTGTTGCGTTCGATCAGGCGGGTGAACACACCGCCCAGTGTCTCGATGCCGAGCGACAGGGGCGTGACGTCGAGCAGCAGCACATCCTTGACATCGCCCTGCAGCACGCCGGCTTGGATGGCGGCGCCCATGGCGACCACCTCATCGGGGTTCACACCCTTATGCGGCTCCTTGCCGAAGAACTGCTTCACCGTTTCCTGAACCTTCGGCATACGGGTCATGCCGCCGACGAGAACGACTTCGTCCAGCTCGTTGGCGGTGAGGCCGGCATCCTTCAGCGCGGCCTTCATCGGCTCCACGGTACGCTTGACGAGGCTCTCGACGAGGCTTTCGAACTTCGCCCGTGTCAGCTTCATGGTCAGGTGCTTCGGGCCGGACTGGTCGGCGGTGATGAAGGGCAGGTTGATCTCGGTCTGCGAAGACGATGACAGTTCGATCTTGGCCTTCTCCGCGGCCTCTTTCAGGCGCTGCAAGGCCAGCTTGTCGTTGCGCAGATCGATGCCCTGATCCTTCTTGAACTCGTCGGCAAGATATTCGACGAGCCTCATGTCGAAGTCTTCGCCGCCGAGGAAAGTGTCGCCATTGGTCGACTTCACCTCGAACACGCCGTCGCCGATCTCCAGGATGGAGACGTCGAACGTGCCGCCGCCAAGATCGTAAACGGCGATGGTCTTGCCGTCCTTCTTGTCGAGACCGTAGGCGAGGGCGGCAGCCGTCGGCTCGTTGATGATGCGCAGCACTTCGAGACCGGCGATCTTGCCGGCATCCTTGGTGGCCTGGCGCTGGGCGTCGTTGAAGTAAGCCGGAACGGTGATAACCGCCTGCTCGACCTTCTCGCCGAGATAGGCCTCAGCGGTTTCCTTCATCTTCTGAAGGATCATCGCGGAAATCTGCGAGGGGGAGTGGTCCTTGCCGCCGGCTTTCACCCAGGCGTCGCCATTGCTGCCTTCGACGATGGCGTAGGGGACCAGCTTCTTGTCTTTTTCGACCGTCGGGTCGGAATAGGGGCGGCCGATCAGGCGCTTGACCGCAAAGAGCGTGCCTTCCGGGTTCGTGACCGCCTGGCGCTTGGCCGGCTGGCCGACAAGGCGTTCGCCATCCTCGGTGAAGGCAACCATGGAAGGCGTGGTGCGCGCGCCTTCGGAATTCTCGATGACCTTGGCTTCCTTGCCGTCCATGACGGCGACGCAGGAATTGGTGGTGCCGAGGTCGATACCAATAACTTTAGCCATTCTTATCTCCGTTTAGCAGACTGCCGGGACCCGTTATGGCGTTCCGTGGCAGTCCCCGTTCCGATTGAAAGTGCGAAGCGAAAACCGTTCAGCGGAAGCGATTTGCGCCGTTCGCAGCGCATATAAGGAGCAAGGCCGGTGGTCGCAAGCGATGGCCGGCGGGAAGATCACGGAAATGTGAACGGGCGGTCCGCAGCGGACGCGCCGGCTTTTCACACATCCACCCAACCGCCATCCTCGCCTGCGCGATAGATGGCGTCGATCGCCTTCTGGTTCCTGACCGAATCCTCCAGACTGAAAATGGGCGAGCGGTCGCCCGTCTCGATGGCCGTTGCAAAGGTCTCGACTTCCAGCCGGTACTGGTCGACGCCGCTATAGCGGAACACTTCCATGCGGGAATGCGAGCGGTCGTGCAGGCGCACCTCGTCGCCCTCATAGAGATTGGAGTTCCATGGCGCGGTCACTTCGATGAAGCCGTCGTCCCCATGAAAGGCGATTGTCTGGCGATGCGCCATCTGCGTCGAAACATAGAAGCTCTGCTCGAATGCGCCATAATCGGCCCGGACGGACGCATAGCGATCCGTGCCGAACTCCGGATCGAAGTCGACGCTTGCGCTGATTCGCTGCGGTTCCGCCCCTGTGGCGAAGCGGGTCGTGACCGTGGGATAGACCGCGATGTCGGGAATGACGCCGCCGCCGAGCTCCGGCCGGTTGCGCATATTGTCCGCATCCTTGTTGAAATAGGTGAAGGCCGCATCGACCTGCCGCAACTTGCCGATGGCGTCGTCGGCGATGAGATCGCGCACCTTGTGCCATTGCGGATGGTAGGTGACCATGAAGGCTTCGGAGATCAGAACGCCGGTCTCATCGCGTGCGGAAATCAACCGGTCGATCTCGCAAGCCTTCAGTGCGATGGGCTTTTCGCACAGCACATGCTTGCCGGCGCGGGCAGCCTTTTCGGCCCATTCCACATGCATGGAGGTCGGCAGCGGAATATAAACCCCGTCGATCTTATCGCTGTCCAAAAGCGCGTCATAGGAGCCGAAGGCGTGCGGCGCGCCGAACCGGTCGGCGAGAGCCCACGCTGCGCCTTCGTCGCGGCTGGCGATGGTGCTCAACACGCAATTGTCCGCAGCGCAGATCGCCGGAATGACGTGCTCGCGCCCGATCTTGGCTGTCGATAGAATGCCCCAGCGGAACATGACCGTCTCCTTTCGGCAGGTGTCGTTAAGGCGAGGACCCTTAGCTTAGACGCGCCGTGAACCGATCAGTGAAACAGGTCGGCGCTCCTTTGGCGAGCTGTCACAATTCTGTGATTTATTACCTCTTCACCAAAATTCTAAGTTATTGAATATTCTGCTTTTTACGGCATTGATCTTTATGCGAGTTTAGTTTTGCCGTCTTAAATTGGCGCGACCGCCCAGAATATAGAGGTTCCAATGCAGACCGCGCCAGACATACCGTCACAACCAACCGCCGACCAACCGCGTTGGACCATCGACGGGTTTCTTGCGCGTGCATGGCATGGTCTCGACATGGCGCTACAGCCCATCGTTTCGATGAGAAGCGGCTCGCTATACAGCTACGAAGCGCTGATGCGCGGATACGATAAGATGGGGTTCGCATCGATCGAAAGCGTCCTCGACATGGCATATCGCTTGGGGCAGGCCGATGCCCTTCACCTGATCCTCCTGGAAAAAGCACTGAAGAAACTAACCGCCACGGCCGGTTATGAGGAGGTCAAGCTTTTCTTCAATCTCGATGGTCGCGCCCTTGAGGGCACGACCAGCCTGGCGGATTGCACGGCAAGGCTGCTGCACAAATACAGGTTCGAGCCCTCGGCGCTCTGTCTGGAATTCTCCGAAACCTATGACTACACCAACGATGCCAATATTCGGCAGACGATCGCCGATCACCGCGAACACGGCATTCGGTTTGCCATCGACGATTTCGGCCGGGGCATGTCCGAGCTCAAGGTTCTGTACGAATACCATCCCGAATTCATCAAGATCGACCGGTTTTTCGTGACCGGTATGATGGCCGACAATCGAAAGGAACTGTTCGTATCGACGCTGGTCAGCCTGGCCCATGTTCTGGGCAGTCGCATTGTCGCCGAAGGGGTGGAGACCGAGGAGGAATACCGGCGATGCTGGCGGCTGGGCTGCGATCTCGTTCAGGGCTATTTTGTCTGCCCGCCGCGCCTCGATTTTGACGACGGTCATGTGAGCTATCCGCATCTTCGGCTGACGCTTCAAAAGGAGATGGCGGGTCCCGCGCGGTCCGCCAATATTGTTCACGACCGTATCGAGCAGCTCAGCACGGTCAACCAGACGGACCGCATGAGCGAAGTGTTCGAAGCGTTCCGCTATTCCGAGAAGCAGTCGGTCTTTCCCGTTCTCGATGCCGCCGGCGAAGCCAAGGGCCTCGTGCGCGAGATCGACCTGAAGGAATTCACCTATTCGCCCTATGGACGCGACCTGCTGCTCAACAGTTCATGCAGCCGAAGCCTCACGCATTTCATAAGGCCTTGCCCAATCGCGGAAATCGGCTCGTCGGCCGATGCGATTTTGGACGTGTTTGCCTATTGGGATGGCGCAGATGGCATTATTCTGACCGACAATATGGCCTATGCAGGCTTCCTGTCGGCCCGATCGCTTCTGGAGATCATAAACGACCGACGCCTGGAAACTGCCAGGGACCAGAATCCACTATCGAATCTGCCCGGCAATGCGACGATCAGCAAATATTGCGAGAAGCAGGCCGACTCTGCAGACCGATCCCGTCACTTTTGCTATCTCGACTTCGACAATTTCAAGCCGTTCAACGACAATTACTCGTTTCGAGAGGGCGATCGGGCGATTTCGCTTTTCGCCGACTTGCTCAAGAAGCAATTCCTCGATCCACGCTACATGATCGGCCATGTCGGCGGTGACGATTTCTTTCTTGGCGCCGAAGATATCCTACCGGAAGAACTGGCTGCCGAACTGCAGCTTCTGAGGCAAAGATTCGCCACCAACGCGGCGAGCCTCTACCGATCCGAAGATCGCGACCGAGGCCATATTGTGGGTATGGACCGATATGGCAATCGCCGCCAGTTCCCGCTTTTGCAGTGTTCGATCGCCATGCTGACGGTGCCCGCCGGGCGGAGCGTCGACAATGTCGATCCTCTGATGACTGCCATCACTCGTCTGAAACGGGACGCAAAGCGCGCACATGACGGCCTTGCAACCGAAGTTTACGATGGCCCTTTTCGCCATAGGGCACAAAGGCCGGGCAAGGCGGCCAGCGATGAACGGGCAGCGTAGGATCAGTCGCCAGACGTGACAGCGCCAATGAGCGCGTATCGGTCAGAAATGGACCCGCACGCCGAATGTGTTGGCGTTGGTCGTGTCGCCCATATTGCCGATGGCCGGCAGGAAGAAGATGTTCTTGCCGCCCGAGCGGTGCTGCGCCCTGTAGACGAAATCGATGTTCGGCATCGATTTCAGCGAAACGGCGATTTCCGGCGCCATGAAGTAGAGGAGCGTCGCATCGCCGTCTTCCTCGATTTCGCGCCGCCGCTCCAGACCGTAGGAGCCCGTCACCGCCGTCAGGCCGAAGGTAAAGGCCGGTTTGATGAGGATGGGACCGATGGGAAGGCCCTTATGGCGGATGGTCGGGCCGGCCCAGAGTTCGCCGGACGTGCCCGACGGCCCGAAATCGTCATTGTCGATACGAACCGAAGCACCGATCTCGCCGCCGACCACCAGGCCAAGGGGCAGGTCGTAGGGGGTATGGGCCACGGCCGCCCCGATCTGCACCTGTCCGCCGAAATCCGCGACGAATGGCAAGGAATCCCGTTGCCAGACATGACCCTCGATCGAGCGGCCGGCGAAGACGAGAAGCGATGTGTCCGAAATGGCCTTCGGCATCGCGCCCGTATCGAGGCTCGGCTCCAATATGTCGGCGGCGCGCAAAGGGGCCGTTGCCATCATAAGGATCGAAAGGCCTATGCCGAATATAAAATGTCGCATGATTTCTCCACCGACGAACGCCCCATCGACTGCACAGATAAAACATTAGATGATCGTCAAGTCGACCGGATGAGACCAATTTGCAAATCATCGGCAGCGTCGTGCGGCATATTCGCAACGAAAACGACGCTATGATGACGAAACTAGGCCATTGTGCTTAATGATGCGTTGCCCCCGGCTCTTCGCGGTTCTTAACCGCGAAGAATACCGCCGGTCTGTTTGGCGACATTGGCGATAATCGTCGAGGACAGCGTTTCGAAATCCTCGTCGGTCAGCGTTCGCTGCAGAGGCTGGATCGTCACCGCCACCGCAATCGATTTCTTGTCCTCGCCGAGCGAAGCGCCTTCGAACACGTCGAACACCCTCACATCGGAGATGAGCCCGCGATCGGCGGCAGCCGTTGCCTTGACGATCTCGCCGGCCGGCACGGTCTTGTCGACGATGAAGGCGAAGTCCCGCGAGACGGCTTGGAACGGCGACAGTTCCAGCTTCGGCTTGGTGCGGGTCGCCTTCTTCTTCGGCGCGGGCAGGGCATCGACGAAGACTTCGAAGCCGCAGACCGGGCCGGAGACATCCAGCGCGTCCAGCACGCGTGGATGAAATTCGCCGAAACTGGCCAGAACGGTCTTCGGCCCGAGTCGCAGGGTGCCGGACCGACCGGGATGATACCAGTCGGGCGCGCCCTGCATGATCATCAGCTTGTCGACCGGCGCGCCGATGGCTTCGAGAACGGCAAGCGCATCGGATTTTGCGTCGAACACGCCGACCGGCGCCAAGGCGCCGGACCAGTGCCGCCCAAATCCATCCATATGGGCGCTGCCGGTGCGCACGCCGCCGGCAACGCGGCGCTGGCCTTTCGGCGTGTCGTCTTCATAGGTGCCCGAGACCTCGAAGAGAGCGACGTCGCCATAGCCGCGCTTGGCGTTTCGCCCGGCTGCGGCAAGCAGGCCCGGAAGTAGCGACGGCCGCATGTCGCTCATATCGGCGGCGATCGGATTGGCGAGCTTCAGGCGTTGATCGCCTCCGCCGAACAGCTTGGCGTGATCGGCCGGAATGAACGACCATGTGACCGCTTCCATCATGCCGCGCGCTGCAAGCGCGCGTTTGGCGGCGCGGGTGCGGTTCTGTAGCGGCGTCAGAATGGGGCCGCCAACCGCGCCATGGGCCGGAAGCGGCGCCGGCTCGATCTCGTCGACGCCATGAATGCGAATGACCTCTTCGACGAGATCGGCCTTGCCGTCGATATCGGGCCGCCAGTTCGGCACGCTGATCCGTGCGGTCCCGTCCCCGTCATCCATCCTATCGAAACCGAGGCGCGAAAGGATGGAAAGACTTTCGTCCTTCGATATGTCAATGCCGGTGAGCCGCTTCACCTCGCTTGGCGGAAAGGCGATCTGCCGGCGTTCAGGCTCCTCATAGCCGGCAATGATCTTCTCGCTCGGTGTGCCGCCACAAATATCCGTGACGAATTGCGTCGCCAGATCGAGACCGGGCTCCATGAAGGTAGGGTCGACGCCACGCTCAAAGCGGTAGCGCGCATCGGTAATGATGCCGAGATCGCGTCCCGTGCGTGCGATGTTCGCTGGGTCCCAGAGCGCCGATTCGATCAGGACGTCCGTGGTGGTTTCATCGCAACCGGAGGCCTCGCCGCCCATCACTCCGGCAATGCTTTCCACGCCGTTTTCGTCGGCAATGACACAGATGCCGTCATTCAACTCATAGGTCCGCTCGTCGAGTGCTTCGACCGCCTCGCCATCCTTTGCGCGGCGGACGGTAAGGTCGCCCTTCACCTTGGCCGCATCGAACACATGTAGCGGGCGGCCTCGGTCGAAGGTGACGTAATTGGTGATGTCGACGAGCGCGTTGATCGGGCGAAGGCCGATCGCGTTCAGCCGGCGCTGCATCCAGTCGGGCGATGCGCCGTTCCTGACGCCGCGCACCAGACGCAAAGCGAAGCCGGGGCAAAGGTCTGATGCTTCGATGGTAAGGCCTGTCGGGCATGCGCCTTCGCCGACGATGGAGGGGACGGGCGGCGTCTTCAGCGTTCCGAGACCGGAGGCCGCCAGATCGCGCGCGATGCCGGAGACGCCGGTGCAGTCTGGCCGGTTCGGCGTCAGATTAATTTCGATGACGGGGTCGGCGAGACCCGCCCATTCGGCGTAACTCTGGCCGACCGGCGCATCTTCCGGCAGGTCGATGATGCCCTCATGCTCGTCCGACAGTTCCAGCTCGCGCTCCGAGCACATCATGCCGAAGCTCTCTACGCCGCGAATATTGCCCTTGCCAATGGTGGTGTCGAGGCCCGGAATATAGCTGCCCGGTCGTGCCAGAACGCCTACTAGGCCGGCGCGTGCATTGGGTGCGCCGCAAACCACCTGCAGCGGCTCTCCCTGGCCGGTATCGACTTTCAGTACCTGAAGCTTGTCGGCATCGGGGTGGCGTCCCGCCTCGATCACACGGGCGATGGTGAAGGGTTTCAGGCTCGCCCGGTCGTCGACATCCTCGACCTCCAGACCGATCATGGTCAGCCGCTCGCAGATGGTGGAAAGATCGGCGTCCGTTTCCAGATGATCCTTCAGCCAGGACAGGGTCAGTTTCATCGCGTGCAATCGCTCCAGACAAAGCTGCGGTCCGCGCTCTTCGGCCCGGACTGCCAATATTCAGTCGGTCGGCTGCATACGCTGTTTGGCGGCGCGGGAAAACCCGCTCCGCTCACTTGTCTGCCGTTCCGCGACTGGCAACGTATCGTCCGGCGGCATTTTGCAAGGTCGTTGTAATAAGAAGCGGCCTCCGCCCGTTACTGGAGATGGAAGAGAGGCCGATCGCGCCAAGCGCGGCCCGTGTCAATGCGTGGCGGATCAATGGTCGTGAAAAGCACGGGGACTGAGGCCCTTGCGCCACCAGATGAAGTAGAGCGAGCCGATCTGGCGTGTCGGCACCTGACGCTCCAGTTCGCAGCGGCGCATATATTGAATGGTTTTGATCTTGAGGGTTCCGGCAATAAGGGGAATGTTTAGATGCATGGGGACGATCCGATGAATACGTATCATGGCATGAAGGGCAGCCCCGAAACCCTTCGCAATGACAACAGGAAAGACGAAACACTGTGATGACAGTTGGAAAAGCCTGGCTCTCCACCGCCCTTTTTCTTGTTGGCTTGGTAGCGAACCTGAACCCCGCTTTGGCGGAAAATAAGGCACCTTCCGTCACCGACTGGCCGGCGATCGAAGAGGCGGCCAAAGGCCAGACCGTGCAATGGAATGCGTGGGGCGGGGCGGAAAACATCAACGCCTATATCGACTGGGTCGGCGACCGAATGGAGGCGCTTTACGGCGTTTCCGTGAACCATGTGCGTCTGTCCGACACCGCCGAGGCCGTCTCGCGCGTCATCGCCGAAAAGGCGGCGGGCAGGATCGATGACGGATCGGTCGACCTCATCTGGATCAATGGCGAGAACTTCGTCGCCATGAAGGAGCGCGGCCTTCTGGAGACGCCCGGCTGGGCGACGGCGCTGCCCAACTGGGAATATGTCGACGTGGAAGGCAAGCCGACCGTCGTGACGGATTTTACGGTAGCGACCGACGGGCTGGAATCGCCCTGGGGCATGGCCAAGCTGACCTTCTGGCACGACACGGCACGGACGGCAGCGGCGGACCTTCCTGCTTCGGCGAAAGAAATTGCCGCCTGGCTTAAGGACAATCCGGGACGTTTCACCTATCCCGCACCGCCCGATTTCGTCGGCTCGACTTTTCTGAAACAGCTTCTGGCGGAAACCGCGCCGAAGGATATCGACTTGTCCCAGCCGGCGACCGACGAGACATTTCCCGCCGCCACGAAAGCGATGTTCGCCATGCTGGACGAGATGCGGCCAAATCTCTGGCGCAGCGGCCAGCGCCACCCGGAGAACTATCCGGCGATGAAGGCGCTCCTTGCCGATGGCGAGATCGATATCCTCTTCGCATTCAATCCGGGCGAGGCTTCATCGGGGATCGCCGCCGGTGAGTTGCCCGAAACGGTGCGCCCGCTTCCCTTTCCCGGCGGCACCCTCGGCAACAGCCATTTCGTGGCGGTGCCCTTCAATGCGGCCAATCGCGAAGGCGCGCTCCTGCTTGCCAATTTCCTGATCTCGCCCGAAGCGCAGATCAGAAAGGAGAACCCCGAAATATGGGGCGACCCGACCGTGCTCGACGTTGCCAGCCTGCCAGAAGACGATCGCAAGGCGTTCGGGGCCCTGCCGCTGGGGGTGGCGACTCCGTCGCCGGCTGAGACCGGACCGGTTCTGGTCGAACCGCATGGCAGTTGGCAGGATCGGCTCGAAGCGGAGTGGGAAAAGCGCTACGTGGTCGGCGGCTGAGCGCCTTGCGACAGAGGGCGCCGCTTCTGCTCATTTCGTCGGGACTGGCCCTGGCCGTAATCGCACTGCCGGTTCTGGCAGGGCTGGCGGGTACGGTTCTGCCGGCCTTCGGCTATCTACCCGCGCTCGGCGGTCGGACCCTGTCGCTCGAACCCTTCCACGATCTGCTGGCGACACCGGGCCTGAATGACAGCATCCGCCTGTCGCTGGTGACGGGACTGGCCGCCGCGCTGATCTCGCTCGGACTGGCCGGCGCCTTTACCGCCGCCGCGGCCGGTACGCCGGTCTTCGAGCGGATGCGCCGTCTGCTCGCGCCGCTTCTCGCAATTCCCCATGCCGCGGCGGCCTTCGCCTTCGCTTTCCTCATCGTTCCATCGGGCCTGATCCTGCGCTTCCTTTCACCATGGGCGACCGGCCTGCAGCGCCCCCCGGACGTCTTGATCGTCGGCGATCCGGCGGGACTGTCTCTGATCGCGGGGCTGGTGCTGAAGGAAACGCCGTTCTTGATCCTGCTGATCCTCGCCGCACTGCCGCAGATGCCGGTGGCGCGCAGCCGCCAGCTTGCCGCTTCGCTGGGCTACGGTCGTATGACCGGTTTTGTTTTCCTGCAATGGCAACCGCTCTACCGGCAGATACGACTCGGCGTTCTCGCGGTGATCGCCTTTTCCTCCTCCGTCATCGACGTCGCCCTGATTCTCGGACCGAACCTGCCGGCACCGCTTTCGGTCCGGCTGGCGCAGTGGATGGTCGATCCGGACCTTTCTCTACGCTTCACCGCAAGCGCGGGCGCGATCCTGCAACTCGCCGTAACACTCGCTGCCATTCTGCTTTGGGTCGGCCTGGAGCGGGTCGGCGCGACCATTCTTGGCGTGATGCGGGAAAGAGGTTTGCGGCTGGCTAGAGATCGCATCCCCCGCGCAGTCGCTATCGGCCTGCCCGTCGCAACGGCGTCTTTCCTGATCGCGGGGTTCCTGGCACTGTTTTTATGGTGCTGTGCCGGCTTCTGGCCGTTTCCAGATACGCTGCCACAGGACTGGACGCTGCGTAGCTGGCGAACGGCATGGCCACGCCTTGGCGGACCGCTCGCCACCACGCTGATCGCCGCCTTCGCCTCGGCTTTCATCGGAATGGTGTTGGTGGTGCTTCGCCTTGCGACGCGCCCTGTGGGACGGCCGGCGAGCGTCCTGTCCCAAGGCGTGATGTGGCTGCCCTTGCTGCTGCCGCAGGTTGGCTTTCTCTTCGGGCTGCAGTTTCTGGCGATCCGCACCGGAACGGACGGCTCCTATGCGGCGCTGATTCTGTCGCATCTGATTTTCGTGCTGCCCTATCTCATGATCACGATGCAGGATGCCTGGGCGGCCTTCGATCCGCGCTATGAGCGTGTCGCCACCGCGCTCGGCGCTTCCCGATTGCGCGCGTTTTTCCGAGTGCGGCTGCCCATGATGATGAACGCGCTGCTTGCCGCGTTCGCCATCGGTTTCGCGGTCTCGGTCGGCCAGTACCTCTCGACCGTTCTGATCGGCGCGGGCCGTCTGCCGACGCTCACCACCGAAGCCGTGGCGTTGGCCGCCGGCGACAATCGTCGGACCATCGCCGTCTATGCGCTGCTGCAGACGCTGCCGCCGCTGATCCTCTTCGCCATTGCCGCCATCCTGCCCGCCTTGCTATGGCGAAACCGCAGGGCCATGGCGGCATAGGAGAGAGCGATCTTGGACAATGGGGCGCGGCAAGGCGCAAAAGCGGATGCGAGCCTCGATCTGCGCGCCGTACGGATTGCACTGAACGGCCAGGCTCTGCTGCAGCTGGAGCACACCGTCGCGCCGGGCGAGATCCTGACCGTTATGGGGCCGTCCGGTTCCGGCAAGTCCAGCCTGCTGGCCTATATTGGCGGTTTCCTCGATCCGGCGTTCACCGCCCGCGGCGAAGTCTGGCTCGGGGGACGGAAGATTGACGGCAGACCGGCCTCGGACCGCCATTGCGGGCTTCTGTTTCAGGACGCGCTTCTTTTTCCACATATGAATGTCGGGCAGAACCTTGCCTTCGCTTTGCCGAGTGCGGTCCGTGGTCGGCAGACGCGGCAGGAGGAAGTTCGCCGGGTGCTGCGACAGATCGGTTTGCCGGACATCGAGAAACGCGACCCCGCGACGCTGTCCGGCGGCCAGAAGGCGCGGGTGGCGCTGGCGCGGACACTTCTGTCACGACCCGACGCCATGCTACTGGACGAGCCCTTCTCCAGCCTCGATGCCGATCTGCGAACCGCGATGCGCGATTTGACCTTCGGTGCGATCCGCCAGGCGGGCATTCCCGCCATTCTGGTTACACACGACAAGGTCGACGCGGAAGCAGCGCGCGGACCGGTCGTCACGATCGGCGAGCCGGGGATCGCATGACAACGCATGCGCCTGCGCTTGATGATCTGCCGGACTTGCCGGTTCGGGAAGCCGTGCCGAAGCTTCTGCAGGCGCTGGACGAGAGGAGCAGCGCCGTCCTGGTCGCCCCGCCCGGGGCCGGCAAGACGACCCTGGTGCCGCTCGCGCTTCTGGCTGCCGGCTGGCGCGGCGACGGCACCATCGTTCTGCTGGAGCCGAGGCGCCTGGCGGCCCGCGCGGCAGCGCGGCGCATGGCGGCGATCCTGGGCGAAGAGGTCGGTGAGACGGTCGGCTACGCCATGCGGATGGACAATCGCACCGGACCGGCGACGCGCATTCTCGTCGTCACAGAGGGTGTTTTCGCCGCGATGATCCTGGACGATCCCGAACTGAAAGGCATCGCCGCTGTCCTGTTCGACGAATATCATGAGCGTAGTCTCGATGCCGATTTCGGCCTGGCCCTCGCATTGGATGTTGCCGGCGCGCTGCGGCCCGATCTGCGGCTGCTGGTGATGAGCGCGACACTGGATACGGCGGGCGTCGCCGAACTGCTCGGCAATGCGCCCGTGATCGAAAGTCTTGGCCGCGCCTTTCCGGTCGATATTCGCTATCGCCCGCGCAAGGCGGATCAGCGGATCGAGGACGTGATGACCTCCGCGATCCGCGCGGCGCTGGCGGAGGAGGAGGGCTCGATCCTTGCCTTCCTGCCGGGCCAAGCCGAGATTCGCCGGGTCGAGGAGCGCCTCCACGAGGCGATCCCATCCGCGATGGCCGAGCGCGTCGACATCATGGCGCTGCATGGCGGCCTTCAGGGTAAGGACCAGGACGCCGCCATTCGCCCCGCGCCGGATGGACGCCGCAAGATCGTGCTGGCAACACCCATCGCCGAGACTTCGGTCACCATCGATGGCGTACGCGTGGTGATCGATTCAGGGCTGGCGCGTGTGCCGAAATACGAGCCCGGCAGCGGTGTGACGCGCCTTGAAACGGTTCGCGCCTCGCGCGCGAGCATCGACCAGCGGGCCGGCCGCGCGGGCCGCACCCGGCCGGGCGTCGCGATCCGCCTTTGGGCCGAGCCGCAGACCGCCGCGCTCATCGCCCATGGAACGCCGGAGATCATGGAGGCCGACCTCTCCCGCCTCCTGCTCGACAGCGCCGCCTTCGGCGTCATCGATCCGCGCAAGCTGCCCTTTCTCGACCCGCCGCCCGAACCGGCGCTGAACGAAGCGCATAAGTTGCTCGCCCTGTTGGGCGCGCTGGACGAGGCCGGCGCCATCACGGCGAGCGGCCATGCGATGCGCAAACTGGCGCTGCCAGTGCGCCTCGCCTTCATGATCGCAGAGGCCGCACAACATAGCGAAGTGAAACGCGCCGCCAAACTGGCGATTCTGCTGACCGAACGCGGGCTCGGCGGCATGGCGGCCGATCTGGAACGTCGCCTCTCCGGCTTCGAACGCGATAATTCGTCGCGCGCCAAATCCGCTCGCGCTCTTGCCGACCGTCTGGCGAAGAGCGCCGGCGCAGGGCGTCGCGAGGCATCGGGCATGTCGGTCGGCGAGCTTCTGCTTCTGGCCTATCCGGATCGTCTGGCCCGCCGGCGGGGCGGCCACGGCCGCTACATCCTGGCCAATGGGCGCGGTGCGGCGCTCGACGAGACCGACCCACTGGCCGGCGAGGAATGGCTGGTCGTCGCCGATATGACCGGGCAGGCGCGGCAGGGCCGCATCGTTGCCGCGGCCGCGCTCGACGAGGCAACGGTGCGCGATGCCATGACGGACCGGATCGAACACCGGGTGGAAGCGTCCTTTGATCCAGAGACGCGCCGTTTGAAGGGCCGGCGCATTACCGCCATCGGCGCGATTGCGCTAAGCGAGCAGCCCCTCACCATCGAGAAAGGGCCGGAAGCGGACGCCGCGCTTCTGTCGGCCGTTCGTCAAGCGGGGCTCTCCATCCTGCCCTTCACCGACAGGACCGAAAGCCTGCTGGCCCGTCTGCGCTGGCTGCACGACACCGTCGGCGCGCCCTGGCCGGCCATGGACGAACCCACGCTTCTGGCTGAGTTGGACGACTGGCTCGGCCCGTTTCTCGATGGGGCCGGCCGGCTCGACCCGCTATCCGGTAAGCTCTCAGACGCCTTGCGCAGCCGCGTGCCGTTCGATCTGCATCGGAAGATCGACGAAGACGCCCCGACCCATTTCGAGGCGCCGACCGGCAACCGCCTGCCGATCCGCTATGAGCCGGAACGGGGGCCGGTTTTGGCCATCCGCGTGCAGGAACTGTTCGGGCTGACCGACCATCCGACGATTGGCGGCGGCACACCGCTTTTGCTTGAGCTTCTGTCGCCGGCCCACCGGCCCATCCAGACGACCACCGAACTGCCGGGCTTCTGGGCCGGGTCGTGGGCCGATGTCCGCGCCGATATGCGCGGTCGCTACCCCAAGCACGAATGGCCCGACGACCCGGCCAATGCCGCACCGACGGCACGGGCAAAGCGTCGGAAGGGGTGATCCGAATCGGATGCAATGCGCAACTTTTGGTAGCATCAACGCCGATTGCACCAATCGTTGATCGATGTCGACGAATGGGAACTGCCCTTCAAGGCTGGCGTTGGCCTGGAACACCCGGAGGAAAGAAGATGCCGATTGAGAAAGTCTACGCTCAATTGTCGTGCAGCGATCTTGAGCGAAGCATCGTTTGGTTCGAGCATCTGTTCGAGCGGACGCCCGATGCAAGGCCAATGGATGGGCTCGCCGAATGGCATCATGCAGACACTGCCGGTTTTCAATTGTTCCGGAACGCGCCCAATGCCGGCAAGGGGACGCTGACACTCATCGTCAGCGATTTGAGAACGGAGCACTCACGGCTTGCTAACGCAGGTCTGGAACCATCCGCCATCGAACCGGCGGACACGACGAGCCTCGTCCGACTGCACGATCCCGACCGGAACCTGGTGGTCCTCGCCCAACCCGGACGCGCCTGAGCTTTTGCTTGATATCGCCGCTAGCCCGCATCCTCGTCCAGTCCGGGCACGTCGAGCCCGGCCATCTCGGCCAGCATGAGTCGCCGGGTGGCGAGCCGCGCGAAACGCTGCAGCAGCGCCTTGCGCGTCGCCCCGGCCAGCGGATGGGCCGGCGCTTCGCCGAGGATTTCGGCGCCGTATCCGTCCGAAAGAATGAAGCCGGCATCGTCCGGAAAGATGTCCGCCGGCACCGCCGGGTGGGTGGCAAAGAAGAGCCGGTCGCAATGGGCGCGGTAGTCCGGCCATTTGGTGTCGGCGCGCAGATCCTCCAAGCTCGTCTTGATCTCGACGATCCAGAATTCGTTCCGGGCGGTCATCACCAGAAGATCGGCGCGGCGGCCGCCCTTCAGCATGACTTCGGGAAGCGCCACGGCGCCAAGATCGACGCACAGGCGCTGGACGCCCCGCCGCACGAGCATGGCACGATCAGATTGCCGACCATCCGCCAGGGGATGGGCGAATCGGAGGGGTGACCCGACACTCATGAATGGAACATGCCATGAACGATGTTGACAGAAAAGGCCGATGTGGACCGTGCAACGCAGCCGTTGCATCGCTGCAACGGCACCTCATCGAGGCGGCAAGACGAACAAATGCCGTTTCGTTAACCTGTTGCTAACCAAGAAGGCATGAGAGATAGCTTGTGACGGAAATGTGGCGGCCGGTTTCCGACGGCCCGACAAACTGAGGACGACCATGCCGAGAATGCGCGTTCTTCTGGGTGCCGGTCTGGCGCTCGCGATGCTGGCAGGATGTACCAGCGGCAGTACGCTGCGCACCTACAGCATGTCTTATCTGCCGGTAAAGGACGCATCCTACACCGTGCCCCGGATCCCGCCCGGCAAGGTGGCGAAGAAATATCACCGCGCGCTGGTGCGCTACGACACGGCGGAAAAGCCAGGCACCATCGTCGTCGATACCAAGGCGAAATATCTCTATTTCGTGATGGATGGCGGCAAGGCGATGCGCTACGGCATCGGCGTCGGACGCGAAGGCTTTACCTGGACGCCGCCGCCCGAGATGATCAAGCGCGATCCGCGCACCGCCAAATGGCGCAATGGCCAACCGCCAGGCCTCTCCAACCCGCTCGGCGCTCGCGCGCTCTACCTTCACAACAAGCGCGGCGACACGGGTTATCGCCTGCACGGCTCGCCGGAATACTGGTCCATTGGCGGCAACGTCTCATCGGGCTGCATTCGCATGATCAATCAGGACGTGATCGATCTCTACGAACGTGCCGAAGTGGGGGCCAAGGTCATCGTCCTCTAATCCAGATCCCCTCCAGAGGGGTGGCGCGCCGAGGGGCCGCGCCCGGAAGGCCGGGGTCGGGGGACACCCGGCCTTCCGTTTTTCTGGCAGGCGCCTTTGTATCGCCGCCAAAAAAAACCGGCGTCCACAACGGACGCCGGTCGGATGCAGACCCGATAAAAGTCGGCGGTTAGATGACCTGTTCGACTTCCTGCACTTCCGGAACGAAATGCCGGAGCAGGTTTTGGATGCCGTGCTTCAGCGTGGCCGTCGAGGACGGGCAGCCGGCACAAGCGCCCTTCATGTTCAGATAGACGACGCCGTCCCGGAAGCCGCGAAAGGTGATATCGCCGCCATCCTGCGCCACCGCGGGCCGTACGCGGGTGTCGAGCAGTTCCTTGATCTGCTCGACAAGCGGCGCATCGGCCTTGTCGAAGAATTCTTCGCCATCGGCACGCTGGCCCATCGCCTTCGACGCCGCCGCCATGACCGGATCGCCGGACATGAAATGCTCCATGATCGCGCCGAGAATGGCCGGCTTGATGTGCTGCCAGGCGGTATCGTCATCCTTGGTCACGGTCACGAAATCATAGCCGAAGAACACGCCGGTCACGCCTGGCACATCGAAAAGGCGCGCGGCGAGGGGCGAATGGGACGCGGCGTCTTCCACATCCTTGAACTCGGCCGTGCCTTCGCCGATCACGATCTCTCCGGGCAGAAATTTCAGCGTGGCGGGGTTCGGTGTGGTTTCGGTTTGAATGAACATGATTTCACGCTTTCTTCGGCAAGCCGAATGTGTCTTTAGAATTGTTCTAAATGTAGCGTCGCGCCCGCGTGCCTTCAAGTTCTTTCGCTTGGGCGCGGCCCGTTCCGGTCAAGCAAGGGTCTCGATATCTTCGTCCGAAAGATTGCCTGGCACGACGGTGACGGGGATCGGAAAGGCGGCGCTGCGTCCGGCGATAGACGACACCAGAGGCCCCGGGCCTTCCGAAGAGGCCGACGTCGCCAGAACGAGAATGACGATCTCCGGGTCTTCGCGGATCAGTTCGTGGATCTGCTCGGCATATTTGCCTTCCCGAATCTCGATTTCGGGAGCCACGCCGAGCCGGCGGGCGATCGCATCGCGAAAACGGGAGAGGCGCCGCTCCGCCTCATCCATCGCCTCTTCGCGCATCTTTTCCTCGACGCCAAGCCAATGGGCGAATTCGCCGGGTTCCGGCTGGATGACGTAAAGAAGCTTCAGCGTGCCGGAGGTCGCCTGCGCGCGATAGGCGGCATAGGTCACGGCGCGCTCGCATTCGGGTGTGTCGTCGATAATCGCAAGGAATTTGCGTTTACGACCGGCCTTGCGGCTCAACCGTTCCGGTATTTCTTCCATGCATGTCCCTCTCGCGAGACCGGCAGGAGCGGGCCGGCAACCATTATCCTAACCATGCCGGCCGCGACCGTGGCAAGCGCTTCATACGATCATACGAAGCCGACGATCTGCCGCACATCGTCCAGCGTCTTTTCGGCCATTCCATTGGCCTGTTCGGCGCCGTTCCACAAAATGGCGTCCAGGTGACCGGGATCGGCCATCAGCCGACGCATCTCTTCGCCAATAGGCGACAGCACGCTCACCGCCAGTTCGGAAAGCGCCGGCTTGAACTCGGAGAATTGCCGGCCGCCGAATTCGCCCAGTACATCGGCTTTGGAGCGGTCGGAAAGCGCGGCGAAGATGCCGACCAGATTGTCCGCTTCAGCCCGCCCCTTGAGGCCGTCCACCTCGGTGGGTAGCCCGTCGGGATCGGTTTTCGCCTTGCGAATTTTTTTGGCGATCGTCTCCGCATCGTCGGTCATGTTGATGCGGGAATTATCCGACGGATCGGACTTGCTCATTTTCTTGGTCCCGTCGCGCAGGCTCATCACGCGCGGGGCCGGACCTTCGATCAGCGGCTCGACAATGGGGAAATAGGCATTGACCTTCTCCTCGCCCATCGTGACAGGCACGGAAAGGCCGGCCTGCTCGATACGCTCCGAAAAGTCGTTGTTGAACTTGATCGCGATGTCGCGCGCCAGTTCCAGATGCTGTTTCTGATCGTCGCCCACCGGCACATGGGTGGCCCGGTAGAGCATGATGTCGGCGGCCATCAGCGACGGATAGGCAAGCAGGCCGAGTGAAGCATTCTCACGGTCCTTGCCGGCCTTGTCCTTGAACTGGGTCATCCGGTTCATCCAGCCGATCCGCGCCACGCAGTTGAAGATCCAGGCCAGTTCCGCATGGCCCGGCACGCGGCTCTGGTTGAAGACGATGTGCCTGTGCGGATCGATCCCGGCGGCGATGAACGCCGCGGCGATGGCGCGGGTCTGGTCGGCCAGATCGTCATGGACGAGCCGCGCGGTAAGCGAGTGTAGATCGACCACGCAATACATGCAGTCGTGATTGTCCTGAAGCGCCACGAATTTGCGGATCGCGCCGAGATAATTGCCGAGCGTCAGGCTGCCGGTCGGCTGCACGCCGGAAAAGACGAGGGGTTTGAAACTGTCGGTCATGAACGGTGCGTCCGCAATAGGAAGGAGATCGGGTCGGCGGGCCTTGTGGCAGAGCGGGCCGCGCCGATCAAGCCAGCATGTCCGGCGGGGTTTCGTCGCCCGGCTTTTCGCCCTTCTTCCGGCGCAGCGCCTGACGCAGTTCATTACGGTCGAGCCCGCCAATGGCGTAGGCGAGGCCGAAATAAAGAACGAAGGCGACAGCCGCCAGCAGCAGCATCGTCACGAGCTTGGCGGTGAAGGCCTCGGCGCCGAACCACTGATCCGTCCAGCCGGAGATGTACCACAGCGCGCCGCCCATGATCGCTGCGGCGAAGAGCAGGCGCGGCAGGCGGCTCAGTAGGAGGCGGTCCGGCTGCCAGTGTCCGCGCCAGAGAAGAACAGTCAGAAGGCCGAGCGCATTGGTCCAGCCGGCGACGATCTCTGCGGTCGCGATGCCGCGCTCTTCGAAAAGCGGAAAGAGTGTCAGCGCAAGCGCGACATTGATGGCGACCGAAATCATCGAGAACAACATCGGCGTGCGCGTGTCTTCCCGCGCAAAAAAGGCCGGCTGGAAACACTTGATGAGGACGAAAGCCGGCAGACCGATGCCGAAGATCGCCAGAACGCCCGAGACGGTCCCGGTGGTGTCCGCGGTGAAGGCGCCGCGTTCGTACAGAAGCCGGACGATCTCCGGGCTGATGACGAGAATGGCGGCCGCCGCCGGCAGGGTCAGCGCCAGCGTGAACTCGACCGATCGGCTTTGCAGATGGGTCGCTTCCTCGGCCCGTTCGCCGCGCAGCGCACGCGCCAGTTCCGGCAACAGAACGACGCCGACTGCGATACCGACAATGCCGAGTGGCAATTGATAGACACGGTCGGCGTATTGTAGCACGGAGATCGCGCCATCCTTCTGCGAAGCGATGATCTGGCCGATCACCAGATTGATCTGCGTGACGCCGCCGGTGATCGCCGCCGGCCCGGCCAGGATCAGCAGGCGTTTGACGTTCGGCGTCAGCTTCGGCACCCGAAAGGTCACGCGGATCCCGGACCTTCGCGCGCCGACGGTAACGATGGCCAGTTGCAGGAGCCCCGCCGCCAGAACGCCCCAGCTCAGCCAGAACGCGACATCGGCGGGCGGGGTGTCGCGATAAAGCGCCCAGCCGAGAACGCCGATGAGGATGACGTTCAGAAAGACCGGCGCAATCGCCGCGACGAAATAGCGCTGCAGCGAATTGAGAATGCCGGCCATCATCGCCGCCAGGCTCATGCACATCAGATAGGGGAACATGATCATCGACAGCGTGACGGTCGCGTCGAACTTGTCCGGCGTGTCGGCGAAGCCCGGCGCGATGATTGTCGCCACCAGAACCGGCATCGCCAGTTCCATTGCGATGGTCAGCACCAGCAGGACCGAGAAGAGCACGTTGAACACTTCGGTCGAGAAGCGCTCGGCATCCTTTCGGCCTTCGCCCTCGTAATGGCGGGCGAAGAGGGGCACGAAGGCCGCATTGAACGCGCCCTCGGCGAAGAGGCGACGGAACAGGTTCGGGAAACGGAAGGCGGCAAAGAAGACGTCGGCATAATTGCCGGCGCCGAGCGTCGCTGCCATCAGCGCCTCGCGGGCGAAGCCGAGCACCCGGCTCAGCATGGTCGCGCCGCCGACCGAAGCGAATTTGCGGATGAGGCTCATGGGCGGCCGTCTCTCACTGCTCTGCCTCGATCATCGGTTCACGCTGCCGCCCGTTCGTCGGCATCGGGATCGAGAATGCCGCAGAGCCGTTCGACAATGCGCTTTTGCCTTGCTGGCGATTCGATCTGCGCGCCGGTCAAATCCGTCACGTAAAACGTATCGACCACCCTTTCGCCGAATGTGGTGATGTGCGCCGAAGCGATGTCGAGATTGAGGTCCGACAGCGCGTGGGTGAGGTCGGACAGAAGCCCCGTACGGTCCAGCCCTTCCACGGCGATGACCGAAAACTCGTTGGACAGCGAATTGTCCACCGACACTTCCGGCTGGATCGAGAAGGCGCGCACCTTGCGGCGGCCTTTGCTGCGCTTCTTCAATTGCGGAATATGCGCTTCGCCCTTCAGCACCGCCGCGATGGTGCGTCCGATCGCCCGTGCCCGGCGCAATTCGTCCTCATCGGCGTCGAATTCGCGGGCGATGCGGATCGTATCGAGCGCCCGTCCGTCCGTGGTGGTAAAGATCTGGGCGTCGACGATATTGGCGCCGGAGGCGGCACACGCCGCGGCGATGATCGACAGCAGGCGGGGATGGTCGAAAGCCAGAACGGTGATTTCGGTCATGCCTTCAAAAGCAAGCGTGCGGTAATCGAGCGCCAGTTGCTCGCCCGAGCGGGTGGCGTTGCGGATAAAGTCCGCATGGCGCAGTTGCGCTTCGTGGTCGACGGCCAGAAGATAAGCGGGATAGTGCAGTTCCACATAGGCTTCGCGGTCGTCCTGCGGCCATTCGGCGAGGCTTTCCTTCAGGCCCTGGCGCGCCGCCTCGATCCGCGTGGCCCGGCTGGCTCCGGAAAAGCCGCCGGTCAGCAGCAGTTCGGTTTCGGTGTGAAGCTGACGGATCAACTGGCCCTTCCAGGCGTTCCAGACGCCCGGCCCGACGCCGCGAATGTCGCAGACGGTCAGGATCAGCAGCAGTTTGAGCCGGTCGACCGACTGAACCGTATCGGCGAAATCCTCGATGGTCTTGCGGTCATTGAGATCGCGACTTTGCGCCACCATGCTCATGGTCAGATGCTCGCGCACCAGCCAGGCGACCGTCGCGGTTTCCGATTTGGTCAGACCCATATGCGGACAAAGGCGCTTGGCGACACGCGCGCCGGCAATGGAGTGGTCTTCGGGACGCCCCTTGGCGATATCGTGCAGCAGAAGGGCGACATAGAGAATGCGCCGCTGCGTATCGGAAAGATCCTTGCAGAAATCGGTGGCGTAAGGGTGCTCGTCGGCCAGGTGGCCCTTTTCGATCTCCGCCAGATTGGCGATACAGCGCAGCAGATGCTCATCCACCGTGAAGTGGTGGTACATGTTGAACTGCATCATCGCGACGACCTTGCGGAAGTCCTGGATGAGGCGGCCGAGCAGGCCTGTCTCGTTCATCCGCCGAAGCTGGATTTCGGGATCGCGCCGGCTGGTCAGGATGGCCATGAACATCTCGTTGCCGTCCGGGTTGCGCCGGAGATCGCGGTCGACCAGCTTGAGCGAGCGCGTCACGAGGCTAAGCGCATCGGGATGATATTCCAGCTCTTCACGGTCGCCGAGCCAGAACAGGCGAATGAGGTTCAGATTGTCGCGTTCGAACACATCGGCATCGGCGACGTTCAGGCGGCCATTCTCGATCACGAAATCGGGATAGCCTTTCACGGCCTTGCGCCGACGGGTGAACGGGCGAACCAGCCCCGCGGCGAGGCCCGGCGCGGTTTTGGCCTGCTCCAGTTCGAGCGCGGCGCAGAAGATGCGCGTCAGATCGCCGACCTGTTTGGCGACAAGGAAATAGTGCTTCATGAAGCGCTCGACGCCAGACAGGCCGGGCTTGCTCTGATAGTCGAGGCGCTCGGCGATCTCCGGCTGGAAATCGAATCCGAGGCGGTCTTCCGCCTTGCCGGCCACGAAATGCAGATGGCAGCGGACGGCCCACAGGAAGTCGTCGCAGCGCTGGAACTGGTTGTATTCGCGCTGGGTGAAGACGCCCTTGCCGACGAGCTGGCGCGAATGGTCCACCCGATAGACGAATTTGCCGATCCAGTAGAGGGTCTGGAGATCGCGCAGCCCGCCTTTGCCGTCCTTGATGTTCGGCTCGACCTTGTAGCGGGAATTGTCGTGCCGCTCGTGCCGGCTGTCCCGCTCGGCCATCTTGGCGGTGGTGAAATCACGTCCGCCGGCCTTCTCGACATCGTCGACGAAGCGCTGTTCAAGCGTGTCGAAGAGCGGCCGCTCGCCCCATATGAAACGCGCTTCCAGCATGGCGGTGGCGATGGTCACGTCGCTTTTGGCAAGGCGGATGCATTCATTGATATTGCGCGTCGCGTGCCCGACTTTCAGGCCCAGATCCCAGAGAATGTAGAGGATGTATTCGACGATCTGTTCGATCCGCGCCGTCTGCTTGTGCGGCAGCAGGAACAGAAGATCGACATCGGAACCCGGCGCCAGCGCGTCGCGGCCATAACCGCCGGTAGCGACGATCGCCATCTTCTCGCCACGGCTGAGATTGGCGCCGCGGTAGACATGAGCGATGGCGAAATCGTGGATGAGCCGGATGATCTCGTCCATCTGGTGCGACAGCCGGCGCGTGCAGGCCGTGCCGCTGCGATCCTCCAGCAGCATGGTTTCGATGCGTTTGCGCCCCGCGGTAAGCTCCGCTTTCAGGATCGCCAGAACCTGCATGCGGATCGCCGGATCGGAGCCGTCGCCGTCGCGCTCATGGGTCAGCGCCGTTAGTTTGTCCCGGAGAGTATCGGCGTCGATCACCTCGGCAAGCTTCAGGGCGGGATGACGCATGGAAACTCCGGCAGGCATCGTGGTGGACGGTGAAGGGCGGGACGGTTCGAATATGTCCTAACCGGTTTCGCCCTTCACTTCCAACACCCTCAATTCGTCGCGTTATAGGCGGCGATGGCCGCCATATTGACGATGTCGGAATCCTTGGCCCCGAGCGAGACAACCTGAACGCTTTTTTCCAGCCCGACGAGCAGCGGGCCGATCACGGTAGAGCCGCCCAGTTCCTGCAGCATCTTGGTCGCGATCGACGCTGAGTGGAAGGCCGGCATGACGAGCACATTGGCCGGCCGTGACAGCCGCACGAACGGATATTGCGCCATCAGATCGGCATTGAGCGCCACATCGGCGGCCATCTCGCCGTCGAACTCGAAATCGACGCCGCGCCGTTCCAGGATACGGACCGCCTGCTGCACCTTGTCGCTGCGTTCGCCCGGCGGCTGGCCGAAGGTGGAATAGGCAAGCATGGCGACATGCGGCTCATAGCCGAGACGGCGGGCGACCCCGGCGGCCTCCTCGGCAATATCGGCTAGCGCTTCGGCGTCCGGCATTTCGTGAACCGCGGTATCGGCGATAACCACGGTCCGCCCCCGGCACAGCGCGATGGAAACGCCGATCATGCGATGGCCCGGCATGGTATCGATGACGCGCCGGACGTCCTCCAGCACGGTGGAATAGTTGCGCGTGACGCCCGAGACCATGCCGTCCGCATCGCCGAGCGCGACCATGGAGGCGGCGAAATGGTTGCGGTCATTGTTGATCATGCGCAGGGCGTCGCGCTGCAGATAGCCGTTTCGCTGCAGGCGGGAATAGAGATGCTCGACATAGGCGTCGACCCGTTCGGACTTCCTGGCATTGACGATCTCGATGCCCTGCCGGTTGAGATCGATGCCGTTCTGTTTGGCCATCTCGTCGATCCGGTCCTCGCGACCGAGGAGAATGGCAGTGCCGAGCCGCTGGTTGACGTAGGAGATGGCGGCCCGCATCACCTGTTCTTCCTCGCCCTCGGCAAAGACGATCCGCTTGGGCTGCCTCCGCACCCGCTCATAGATGCGCTGCAGGGTCGAGGCGATCGGATCGCGCCGGCCCTGAAGGTTCTGGGCGTATTTCTCCAGATCGACGATGGGCTGCTGGGCGACGCCGCTATCCATGGCCGCCTTGGCGACGGCCAGCGGAATGGAGGAGATGAGGCGCGGATCGAACGGTACGGGAATGATGTAATTGCGCCCGAAGCGCGGACGGGCCCCCCGATAGGCGGCTGCCACATCGTCCGGCACGTCCTCGCGGGCGAGTTCGGCGAGCGCCTGGGCGGCGGCGACCTTCATGTCCTCATTGATCGTGCGGGCCCGCACATCGAGCGCGCCGCGGAAGATGTAGGGAAAGCCGAGGACATTGTTGACCTGGTTGGGATAGTCCGAACGTCCCGTCGCCATCACCGCATCGTCGCGAATGCGCCTGACCTCTTCGGGCGTGATTTCGGGGTCGGGATTGGCCATGGCGAAGATGATCGGCTGAGGGGCCATCGATGCGATCATCTTGTCGCTGAACGCGCCCTTGACCGACAGGCCGAAGACGGCGTCCGCGCCTTCCATTGCTTCTTCGAGCGTGCGCAAGTCCGTCTCGGCGGCATGAGCGCTCTTCCACTGGTTCATGCCGTTTTCACGGCCCTTGTAGATCACGCCCTTGGTGTCGCACATGATGACATTGTCCGGCGTGAAACCCATCGCCTTGACCAGTTCGACGCAGGCGATGGCCGCCGCGCCCGCACCGTTCACCACGAGGCGCGCATCCTCCATCTTCCGCCCCGTCAGATGAAGCGCGTTGATGAGTCCGGCGGCGGCGATGATGGCGGTGCCGTGCTGATCGTCGTGGAAGACGGGGATATCCATCAGTTCGCGCAGGCGCTGTTCGATGATGAAGCAGTCCGGCGCCTTGATGTCCTCCAGATTGATGCCGCCGAAGGAGGGACCGAGATGGCGCACGCAATTGATGAATTCGTCGACATCCTCGGTATCGACCTCCAGATCGATCGAATCGACGTCGGCGAAGCGTTTGAAGAGGACCGCCTTGCCCTCCATTACCGGTTTGGAAGCCAGAGCGCCGAGATTGCCAAGGCCCAGAATGGCGGTGCCATTGGAGATAACGGCCACCATATTGCCGCGCGCCGTATAGTCGAAGGCGCGGCCGGGTGTCTCCGCGATGGCCATGACGGGAACGGCGACGCCCGGCGAATAGGCCAGCGACAGGTCGCGCTGGGTCGCCATCGCCTTGGTCGGCGAGATTTCCAGCTTGCCCGGCTTTGGCAAGGCGTGAAAGTCCAGGGCTTCCTGCTCGGTGATCGAGGGGCCGTCTTCTCCGTTCCGCTTCGTCATGTGTCCTCCCTGTCATTGTTGACGTACTGGCCAAGTCCGATCTCTGGACATGCAAATCCATGATCGGCATAGGTGTTACGCGCCGACGGCGCCTCCCCCTTTGGCCGTCGGTCTCAAAAGAGTGTTAACCCCTTATGGCAGAACCGCAAGCGAGCATGAACCTTAATGAGCTTGTCTCGCCGGACAGCCGTGCCTCGGCGACGCCGATGATCGAGCAGTTCATCGAGATCAAGGCCGCCAATGCCGACAGCCTGCTCTTCTACCGCATGGGTGATTTCTACGAATTGTTCTTCGGCGATGCCGAAATCGCCGCGCGGACGCTCGGCATCACCCTGACCAAGCGGGGCCAGCATCTGGGCCGCGACATTCCGATGGCCGGCGTACCGGTTCATGCCGCCAACGACTATCTGCAGAAACTGATCGCCGCCGGCCACCGCGTCGCGGTGTGTGAGCAGGTCGAGGATCCGGCCGAAGCGAAGAAGCGCGGCGGCAAGACACTGGTGCGGCGCGATGTGACGCGGCTCGTCACGCCGGGCACGATCACCGAAGAGAATATTCTGGAGCCCGGCGAGCCGAACTGGCTTCTTGCCGTTGGGCGGGTGAAGGGTGAGGCCGATCCGGCTCTCGCCTGGATCGACATCTCCACCGGCGCGTTCCGCACCGCGATGAGCGGGTCGGACCGGCTTCTGTCGGACATTTTACGAATCGATCCACGCGAGATTCTGGTTCCGCAGAGCCTGTTCGAAGACGCCGCATTCCGACCGGTCTGGGATGCGCTTGGCCGAACCGCCAATCCACAGCCCGCAGCTCTCTTCGACAGCGCGTCCGCCGGCGAGCGCATTTGCCGCGCTCTCTCCGTCTCGACGCTTGACGGGTTCGGCCAGTTTTCCCGCGCCGAACTGAGTGCCATGGGCGGTGTGGTCGCCTGGGTGGAGAAGACCCAACTTGGCGCGCGCGTGCCGCTGTCGCCGCCGCAGCGTGAGGAGGGCGCCTCCACGCTCTTCATCGATGCGGCGACGCGGGCAAGCCTCGAACTGACGCGGACTTCTGCCGGCAGCCGCGACGGTAGCCTCCTGAAGGTGATCGACCGGACGGTGACCGGCCCTGGCGCGCGCCTTCTGGCCGAGCGCTTGGCCGCGCCGCTGACCGATCCCGACCGGATCGTCAGGCGACAGCGCTCGGTGACGTTTCTGCGCCAGGAAAGCGCCTTGTGCGATGAGCTGCGCACTGTTCTGCGCGGTCTGCCGGACATGATGCGCGCCCTGTCGCGCCTGTCGCTCGGACGCGGCGGTCCGCGCGATATCGGCGCAATCCGCACCGCGCTGGAGGCGACCGCCGCGCTGGTCGAACGGCTCGGCGAGGCGGCGCTGCCCGAAGAGCTCGAAACGGCCGAGAAGGCGCTGCGCGCGCTACCACCGAACCTCGCACGCCTTCTTGGCAAAGCGCTGGCGTACGATCTGCCGCTTCTGGCCCGCGATGGCGGCTTCGTGGCGGAAGGGTTCGACGAGGAACTGGACGCCCAGCGCTCTCTTGCCTCCGACAGCCGCCGTGTGATCGCGGCGATGCAGGCAGACCTCGCCGCCGAAACGGCGATCAAGGCGCTCAAGATCCGGCACAACAATATGCTCGGCTATTATATTGAGGTGCCGTCGAGCCATGGCGTGAAACTGACGGAAGGCGACGCAAAGGCGCGCTTCATCCATCGCCAGACGATGGCCAACGCCATGCGCTTTACCACGACCGAACTGGCCGAACTGGAAAGCCGTATCGCCGATGCGGGCGGCAAGGCGCTCATGATCGAGACCGCCATCTTCGAACGGCTTACCGCCGCCGTCCTCGAAGAAACGGATGCGCTGCGGGCCGGCGCCGACGCCCTTGCCGTGATCGATGTTTCGGTAGGGCTCGCCCAACTGGCAGAGGCGGAAAACTGGAGCGCGCCAACAATCGACGAAAGCCTGACCTTCGAGGTGGAATGCGGCCGCCACCCCGTCGTCGAGGCCGCGCTTCGCGCCCAGCAGGGCGACGCCTTCATCGCCAACGATTGCTTGTTGTCACCGCCCGAGGGCGCAAATGCCGGTGCGCTCTGGCTGCTGACCGGCCCGAATATGGGCGGCAAGAGTACTTTTCTGCGCCAGAACGCCCTCATCGCAATCCTGGCGCAGATGGGCAGCCATGTGCCGGCGACGGCGGCGCATATCGGCATTGTCGACAGGCTGTTCTCGCGCGTTGGCGCGTCCGACGATCTGGCGCGCGGGCGCTCGACCTTCATGGTCGAGATGGTCGAGACGGCGGCGATCCTGAACCAGGCCGGCGAACGTTCGCTCGTCATCCTCGACGAGATCGGCCGCGGCACCTCGACCTTCGACGGGCTCTCCATCGCCTGGGCGACGGCCGAGCACCTGCACGAGACCAATCGCTGTCGGGCAATTTTCGCGACCCATTTCCACGAAATGACGGCGCTTGCCGAAACCCTCTCCCGGCTCGCCAATGTCACGATGCGGGTCAAGGAGATGGAAGGCGAGGTGATCTTCCTCCACCAGGTCGGCAAGGGCGCGGCGGACCGGTCCTACGGCGTTCAGGTCGCGCGGCTCGCTGGCCTGCCGAAAAGCGTTCTGGCGCGTGCCAAGACGGTGCTCGACCGGCTCGAGGCGGAAGGCACGTCCGGCTCCGGCGCAGCGAAACTGGTTGACGATCTGCCGCTCTTTTCTGCTGCCGTCCGCCAGGTGGAGACCGAAGGTAGAGCAAAGGCCGCCATCAATCCCGGTCAGAACGCGATTGCCGAAATGTTGGACGGGATCGAGCCCGACGATCTGACGCCGCGCGAAGCGCTGGACGCGCTTTACCGTCTCAAGAAGAGCCTCGCGAAATAAAGGCCGGCTTCAGGCCGCGAGCGCTGGCGCGGCAGGTTTCGCCTTCGGCGTGAAATGGTTGAGATAGCGTCCGGCGATCCGCTCGACGGGCAGGATCGTCAGAACATCCACCGTGCCGAAATCCTCGTCGATGACGGCTTCGTGACCGAAGGTTGCGCCGACACGCAGATAGCCCTTCACGAGCGGCGGCATGGCCGCCAGTGCTCTCTTGGTCGCGAGCGCTTCGGCCGGCATCATGTCGGTCGGGATGCCGCGTCCGGCAACGGCCGGGCAGGCAAACGCCCGGTCGGCCGGCGCATGATGGGCCAGGAAGGAGAGCGCCTCGGCGTGAGCCGCCGGCACCGTGCCGGCAAAGGAAGCACAGCCGATCATCGTATCGATCCGATGGGTCAGGCAGTAGGTCCAGATGCCTTGCCAAAGCAGGTCGATGATCCTCTTGCCGCGATAGGCCGGCAAAACGCAGGAGCGGCCGAGTTCCAGAAAACGGCGGTTCGGATGGCGCGCCATGAGCGCCGGCAGGTCGAACTCGGCGCTGGAATAGAAGCGGCCAGCCTTGAGCGCAGCCTCCGGCGACAGAAGGCGGTAGGTTCCGACGATCTGGTTCATGAGAGAGCCGCCCGCCGCTTCGTCCAGAACGATAAGATGATCGCAATAGTGGTCGAACATATCCCGATCGATCGGGTCGGTCGCGGCGCTTGTCCGCCTTTCCGCCGTATCGAATACTGTCGACCGCAAGCGCTGGGCCGCCTCGACCTCGGACGGGTTTGTTGCCAGGCGCACCATGAGGCTGCCACTATGTCCGAGGATCGGCGGTATCGATGCTTCATGCAAAAGGTTCTTCGGTGCCGCCGGCACAGTTGCGCCGCGCGCTTCCTTCCAACGGAGCGGAAATACCCGAAACGGCGATGGGACGATCTGACGCGGATCGATGATTTTCCGTATCCGGGAAACGCCAACAGCCATGTCATCCTCCACCGCTCTGTCGCGGCCTGACTAATACGCTTGCACGACAAGTCTATGACAGGGGTCGATCGGGGAAAAGAGCAGATGCTACCCCTATGCCGTGGCGCGCTCCACCAGCGCAACGAGGTCGACCGGGTTGATCGGCTTGTGGACCACGCCATTGGCTCCGCGCTGCATCGCGATGCTCACGGTTTCCTCCTGCGTGTCCGCAGTCAGCACATGGATCGGCATGGCAGGCTGGCCATTGGCCTCTTCGGACTGGCGGATGAGATCGAGCGCTTCCATCCCGCCCATTTCCGGCATGTGGAGATCGAGCAGCACCAGATCGAACTGTTCGCCGGATCGGATTGCCTCAACAGCGCCACGGCCGGTTCCGACGATTTCGGCAAGATGACCACCCTTGGCAAGTGCGGAACGGACCAGAAGGGCGTTGACGGGGTTGTCCTCGGCCACCAGAACGCGCCGGCCGCTCTGACCGTTCGGCACCAGTTTGGGCGTTCCGCCTTTTTTCGCCGCGACCGGAGCAGGAGCTGGCGCTTTGGCTTCCGATCGCTCATCGAGCGCGGTGCGTGCGATGCGAAGCAATGTCTGGCCGCGCACCGGGCGTGCAAGATAGTGGTCGAATCCGGCCTCGCGAAGCGTCGACAAACGGCCGCGGTCGATCGCGTCGATCAGCGTGATGGCCCCGGTCTTGTCGGTGCTCAGCCAGGCCGAAAGCCGGTCGCCCGCATCGTCTTCGGTCTGCCGGGCCGCCGCCATGAGCAGCAGGCCACCGGTCGCTTCGAGTTGCGCTGCCGCATCGTCGCGCGAGCCGACGCAGACGACGCTTGCGCCTTCGTCTTCCAGCATGCGGCGCAGAATATCGCCTTCGACCGGATCGGTAAGCAGCACGACGCAATGGCCCTCGAACCGTTGCGGAGCCGCATCGACCGGCGCACTGTCGACCGGGATTTCGATGGTAAAGGTCGACCCCTTGCCAAGCTTGCTTTTAAGCGTGATCGTCCCGCCCATAGCGGCGATGATGCGTTTTGAGATAGCGAGACCGAGACCGGCGCCGCCGTGACGGCGGGTCTCCGAATTGTCGGCCTGTTCGAACTCACCGAAGATTTTGGCCTGATCGGCGGGCTTGAGACCGGGACCGGTATCCTGCACGGCGACGGTCAGGCGTCCCCTGCCATCATCGGTCGGCGCGATGGCGACGTCGATGGTCACGCCGCCCTTCTCGGTGAATTTGACCGCGTTGCCGACGAGATTGAGCAGAACCTGGCGCAGCTTGCCCGCGTCGGCGGGAACGGTCTTCGGCACGTTGCGGGCCGTGCGGGCATTGATGACGATGCCTTTATCGGCATGGCGGCTTGCCAGCAGCTCGGCGACGCTTTCGGTCAGTTCGCGTAGATCGGTCGGCGCTTCGTCGATGGTCAGCTTGCCCGCTTCGATCTTGGAGAAATCGAGCAGATCCTCGATCAGCACCATCAAAGCATCCGCCGATCCATCGATGGCGTTCACATAGGTGCGCTGCTCGTCGGTCAGCGTCGTGTCGGCGAGCAGCTTCGACATACCGGAAATGCCGTTCATCGGTGTGCGGATCTCATGGCTGACGGTTGCAAGGAAACGACCTTTGGCCCGGTTGGCCGCGTCGGCCTTTTCGCGTGCGTCGATCAGCGCCTGTTCCGCCTTGCGATGCGCCGTGATGTCCCGCGCGATCGACTGGTGAATACCGGTTTTTTCATCCTTTTGATCGGTGAAGGCGAACCAGCGATATTCCCCATTGGTCAGAAGTGTGATTTCGCTCCGGTCGTCCGTTTCGAGTGAACCGCCAAAGCCGAGTTCGCGTAGCGTACAGCCCTTCAACGCATCGCAATGAGAAAGGCCGAACAGCTCGGCAAATTTCTGGTTGGCCCAAAGGATCGTGCCCTTGTCGTCGCGTTGAATGCACAGATCGCCCGCCGCCTCGGATAGCCGGAGAAACGACAGCTGACGCGCTTCGGCATTGCGGGCTCGCGCCAGAAGGAAGGCGCGGTTCAGTTTGAGCCGTTTGGAAAGGCCCGTATCGGTCATTCCGGCAAGGAAGAAGAGGCAGGCGGCAAAACCCAGGACGGCCGCGGCCGTGCGCCCGGCGTCGCCGACTGCAAAGATCGCAGCGGCGCCGAAAACGGCCAGCGCAAGCACAAGGAACCCGGCCTGCCAAAGCCTTTCCTTCAGCGTCGGCTCGTCGATTTCCAGATCCGGTTTGAACTTGTCGTCCAGCAATGGCGGCGGTGTCACGGTTTCGTGCGACGGCGCATCGGACGCTTCATGGACGGGCGGCAGGGAAAGAGCGGTTTCGGTCGTCATGTCGAGGACGCTACCGCAGGAGTTTTGCCGAACACTTCGCCCGATCGTTCGCATTTTAACGATCGGGCGTTTTTGTCGCTTTTGCCTCGAATTTGTCAGAAGGTCGCGACGACGCGTCCCTGGATGCCGCTTTCGATGATCTGGCGCGCATAGGGGATGAGGTCGTCGAAGCCGATTTCGGTGGTGATCGACTGCAGCTTTTCTCTGTCGAGATCGGTAGCGAGGCGTTGCCAGGCGCGCTCGCGCAGCGCCTTGGGCGCCATCACCGAATCGATGCCCTTCAACGCGATGCCGCGAAGGATGAAGGGCATCACGGTGGTCGGCAGGTCGAAACCCTGCGCAAGGCCGCAGCATGTGACGGTCCCACCATGCTTTGTCTGCGCCAGCACATTGGCGAGCGTATGGCTGCCGACCGCATCGACGGCGGCAGCCCAGCGCTCCTTGCCAAGCGGGCGGCCCTTCTCGCTCAGTTCCGTGCGGTCGATGATCTCGGATGCGCCGAGACCCTTCAGATAGTCGGCGCGCTTCTCTGGACTGCCGGTGGCGGCAATGACGTGCCAGCCGAGCTTCGAAAGAATGGAGACGGCGACGGAGCCGACGCCGCCTGTCGCACCGGTCACAAGGACCGGGCCATCGTCGGGCTTGCAGCCGGCATCTTCCAGCCCGAGCACCGACAGCATGGCGGTGTAGCCGGCGGTGCCGATCGCCATGGCGTCCTTGACCGACAGACCTTCGGGTAGAGCGACCAGCCAGTCGCCCTTCACGCGGCTTTTCTCGGCATAGGCGCCGAGATGGGTCTCGCCCGTGCCCCAGCCGTTCAGGATCACCTTGTCGCCGGGCTTCCAGTCGGCATGGTCGCTCGTCTCCACCGTGCCGGCAAAATCGATTCCCGGCACCATCGGGAAGCGGCGAACGACCGGGCTCTTCCCGGTGATGGCCAGCCCGTCCTTGTAATTGACGGTGGTGGCCTCGACACGCACGGTGACGTCGCCCTCCATCAGATCGTCCTCGCCGATGGTCGTGACCTCGACGGTCTGCTCGTCGCCGTCGCCCCTGGTGATGAGGATTGCTTTGAATTCGTCGGCCATGCGGTCCCTCCCGGATCGGCTACTTGTTGATGAACGTCTATTTGCGGTCGGCGCCGCGCCAGTCAAATCGGACCTGATCCTAGGAGGGTTTTCGTGGCGATGCCCGCCAGATCAGAATTTCCTGAAGAACGGCCAGCATCGCGCCGACCGTGATGAAGGCGTCCGCGAGATTGAAGACGGCGAACGACCAGCTTTCGGTATGAAAAAGAAAATAGTCGACGACATAGCCGAGAGTGACGCGGTCGATGAGATTGCCGAGCGCGCCGGCGATGATGAGCATATAGCCGAGACGGGCGACGCGATGATCGCGCGGCGTCTTCCACAACAGCCAGAGAACGAAGGCCGAGATCGCCAGTGAGAGAAGGGTAAGCAGGCCCGGTCCGACATCGGAGAGCATGGAAAAGGCGACGCCCGTATTATGTGTCCGGAACAGCGAGAAGACCGGCAAAAGCTCGATCTCCTGATGATATTCCATATAGGCTTCGACCCAGATCTTCACGGTCTGGTCGATCACTACGAGGGCGAAGATGAGAAACACGGCCCAGCCGAAAGCCTTCATCTCGTCGCTGCGGGTATTCTGCGGCGCGGACTGCGGACGCTCGTTCATGGGTGATCCTCGATGGAAAGGCCGTGGCGACGCGCCTCGAACAGCATCAGCCCGGTCGCGACGGCGAGATTGAGACTGTCGGCCCGCCCGGCCTGCGGGATACGCGCCAGTATGTCGCAGCTTTTCGCCAGCGTATCGGGAAGCCCTTGGCTTTCATTGCCCATAAGCAGAAGCAGCGGCTCGCTCTCCGCCCAGCCAATGGTGCGGTAATCGACCGATCCCTCCAGATGCGTGCCGATCAGCTTGCCGGGCCAGTCGTTCCGGAACGACAGAAACGCCTCTTCGCTCATCCGCGCGACGGGCACGGCGAAAAGCGAGCCCATGGTCGCGCGGACCGTCTCGATGGAAAACGGATCGACGCAGTCGCCGACGAGGATGACGCCCGCTGCGCCCGCCGCATCGGCGGTTCGGATGATCGTGCCGAGATTGCCGGGATCGCGCACCCGGTCGAGAACCACGCACACCGTGTCGTCGTCGCGCGGCAACTTATCCGGGTTGACCCATTTGATGGCAAAGACGCCCACTACCATTTGCGGATTGTCGCGCCGGGTGATCGCGCCAAGCACCTTTTCGGAGACTTCCAGCACGTCGCCGCCCCGCGCCACGACCCTGGCGGCCAGATCGGCGACGCCGGCATGGTCGCGCGCATTCTTGGCGTAGATCAGGGTCTTGACCGTCCAGCCGAGATCGAGCGCATCGATCACCAGCTTCTGCCCTTCGGCGAGGAAGCTGTTCTCCGCCTCGCGGTTGCGCTTGCGGTCGAGGCCCCGGATCGCCTTGATCGTCGGATTGGTGAGCGCCGTGATCTCCTTGACGCGCCCCGGCCGGCCCGGCCCCTTCGCCGCCTCGTTCATGCCGGCACCCATCGGGAGAACAGCGAGGTCGAGATGGCCCGTCCGCCGGCATCCTCACCGTGTTCGCGGATGATGAGTTCGCCGGATTCGACGCGTCCGCCCATGCCGGCCATCCGCTCGCGCATCAGGGCATGGATCGCGTAGAAGGAGGCGCGGATCGAATAGGCGGTCAGGACCATCGCAAGCGGTTTGTCCGAGAGGATCGCCCGGCATCCGGCGACCATGGCGGGCAGGCTCTCGAACAATTGCCAGACTTCGCCCTTTGGCCCGCGTCCGAAAGCGGGCGGATCGAGCAGGACGATGTCATAGCTGTTGCCACGCCGGCCCTCGCGCTCGACGAATTTCATGGCGTCCTCGACGATCCAGCGGATCGGTTTGTCGTCCAGTCCCGCCAGAAGCTGGTTCTCGCGCGCCCAGCCAACCGCCTTCCTGCTGGCGTCGACATGGGTGACTTCCGCTCCGGCGCGTGCGGCGACGAGCGATGCCAGGCCGGTATAGCCGAAGAGGTTCAGCACCTTGATCGGCCGGCCGGCGTTCTCGATGAGCCCGGCCATATGTCGCCAATGCGTCGCCTGTTCGGGAAAGACGCCGACATGGCGGAAGGAGGTGAAGCGGCCGAGAAAATCGATCCCGTCATGTTTCATCGGCCAGGTCTCGCCAAGAGGCATCTTCGGAAAGCGCCAGCGCCCCATGCCTTCCTCATCGGTGTCGCCGGTGAAGATGGCGTTTGCTGCATCCCATTCGGCCTGCCGCAATGCCGGCCTCCAAAGCGCCTGTCCCTCCGGGCGGACGATGCGGTAGGGGCCGTATCGCTCCAGCTTCTGCCCGTCGCCCGAATCCAGCAGCGCGTAGTCAGTATCGCCTTTCACTTCGAGAATGAGCGGCAGTGTCTCGGCAGGCAGATTGCCCGGCGGTCGGGGAAGGTGAGGCTGCATGGTCGCGTCGGGCTTCTTCGCCGCTGAGGAATCGTCGTTTCTGCGTTGGCGGCTCGCCTTCCTCTCCGGATCAGACTTGGAACCAACTGGCCCGCGCGCCGGGTTTCGTTTTCGCCGATTGGTATCGCGCGCGCTCATGATGCCATGCCTCGAACGTTGTTGCCGCGCCGCGATTTGTTACCAGGCGGAACAGATGTCATGGGCCGAGCTTGTGCCATAGGCAAAGTGGGGTCGCAACGCGGTTTCACGGGTGAACAGGAGGAGCTTATTGGGTGAACGAAAAGTTCGGTCAATCGATGCGATCCACCGGAATCAACCGCAGATGGGCCTTTGCTTATCCACAGACGATCCACACTTTGGCAACAAATATAATCGATTAGCGTATTTTTCAACGCTCTTCGCGGATCGGGTATCAATTTTACTAATATCTAAATCAACCATGCCATGCATTCTGGATGTGAATGGGCCATCTCCGCCCGACCACCGCGATAATATCGAAGCGGATCGACAGCTTCCGGGCGTCGCGCCGTTTGGCAAGCCAAAGGTCGGCAGCGTTGGCGATCCGGCGCTGAGCGGTCGGTGTCACGGCCTCCATTGCCTCGTACAGTGTCGGCCGCGCCTTGACTTCGACGATGGCGATCACGTCGCCGCGTTTGGCGACGATGTCGATCTCGCCGAGCGGCGTGCGGACATTGCGGCCGAGAATGCGGTAGCCCTTCAGGCGTAGGAACCAGGCCGCCAGCGTCTCGCCGCGCGCGCCGCGCTTTAGGAAACCTCTTTTCGCCTTCAACCCATGGCGTTGCCGCGCCCTAGCCATTGCCGGCCTTCAGTTCGACGATCCGCTTGTAGAGATCGCTTTTGGCAAGGCCGGTCTGCCGCGCCGCTTCGGCGGCCGCCTTACCCGCCGGCAATTCGTCGGAGAGGTCGCGCAGCAGGGTGTCCAGCACCTCTCCCTCCGGCGCAGCGACCGGCAGGGGCGGGCCGACGCAGACCACGCATTCGCCTTTCGGTGCACCGGCTTCGGCGTAATGCCCGGCAAGGTGTGCGAGCGAGCCGCGCCGAAATTCCTCGAACGTCTTGGTCAATTCGCGGCCGACACAGGCTGGCCGGTCGCCGCCCAATGCTTCGGTCATGGTCGCGAGACTTTCCGATAGGCGACGCGGCGATTCGTAGACGACGAGACTGCCGGGAATGGCGGCGATCTCCGCCAGCCGGTCGGCGCGGGCCTTGGCCTTCGAAGGCAGGAACCCGGCGAAGAAGAAGGCATCAGTTGGCAGGCCCGAGGCGGTCAGCGCCGCCAGAGCAGCGGATGGGCCCGGAATCGGCACGATGGCAATGCCCGCCTCCACCGCTTCGTCGACGAGCCGGTAGCCGGGATCGGACAGAAGCGGCGTGCCGGCATCCGAGATCAGCGCGACGCTTTGCCCGTCCGCAATCGCGGCGATCAGCTTCGCCCCGGCGCTTGCCGCATTGTGTTCGTGATAGGCGGCAAGCTTTCCGGTGATGCCGTAGCGTTGCAGCAGCACGCGGCTGGTGCGGGTGTCTTCACAGGCGATGATGTCCGCCGCGGCAAGCACTTCCAGCGCCCGGATCGTGATGTCGGACAGATTGCCGATGGGCGTCGCCACCAGATGCAGCGCAGCCGGCAGGAGCGGGGCAGAGAAGCTGTGCCCGCCGATCAGGTAGCGACGGCTGTCTTTCGGGTTAGGACCGGCATCGGCCCTGATTTGGGCATTGCTCATGACTGCTTGTCGCAAAGCGATGCGATGGAGGCAATCGCCATCACGCCGCCAGATCGGCAACCACCGCGTCAAGGACCACCATGCCGGCGCGGGTGGCGCGGATTCGGCTGTTGCCGAGCGGCTCGACGAAGCCTTCGTCGATCAGCAGCGTCAGCCTTTCGGGCGCGAGATCCCGCCCGGCGATCGCTTCATAACAGGCCAGATCCAGCCCCTCGGTCAGCCGCAGGCCCATCAGCAGCATCTCGTCGGCCTGTTCGTATTCGGTCAGCTGTTCGATCTCGGCGGTGCCGTGCCCAACGCGCTCGACCTGCTCCAGCCAGCGTTCGGGATGGCGTTCGGCCATGGTCACGCGGCGGCCGTTCTCGAAACGGAACCGGCCATGGGCGCCGGGTCCGACGCCGACATATTCGCCATAGCGCCAATAGGTCAGGTTGTGCCGGCTCTCCGCGCCAGGCATGGCGTGGTTGGACACCTCATAGGCCGGCAGCCCGCGCGTGGTCGTGATTTCCTGGGTGAGGGCGTAGAGATCGGCGGCGAGCCCGTCCTCCGGCAGCCGGAACTTCCTGGCGTCGTGAAGACGCTTGAAGGCGGTGCCGTCCTCGATGGTGAGCTGGTAGAGCGACAAATGATCGGCAGCCAGATCGATTGCCGCGTTCAGCTCCGTCGTCCAGCCTTCCAGCGTCTGGCCGGGGCGAGCATAGATCAGGTCGAAGGAAAGGCGCGGAAAAATGGTGCGCGCCAGTTCAATGGCCGCTCGCGCTTCGGTGACGTCGTGCAGACGGCCGAGAAACCGCAGATCGGTGTCGATGAGACTCTGCACGCCGAGCGACAGCCGGTTCACACCCGTGGCGCGATAGCCGGCGAAGCGGTCCGCCTCGGCGCTTTGCGGATTGGCCTCCATGGTGATTTCGATGCCGTCCGGCAGCCCGTATTGGCGGTCCGCCGCCTCCAGAACGGCCGCGACGGTTTCCACCGCCATCAGCGAGGGCGTGCCCCCGCCGATGAAAACCGATGTCACCTCCCGCGGGCCGGTTGCCTCCCGCATGGTGGCAAGCTCACGCGCAAAAGCGGCGGCGAAGCGCGCCTGATCGGGCGGCGCATGGCGGACATGGCTGTTGAAGTCGCAATAGGGGCATTTGGCCGCACAGAACGGCCAATGCAGATAGATGCCGAAGCCGGGCGCGCCATCGTCGCCATTGATCGGCGAAGGTGTGCGCAAGGCAAGATCGGCGGACGCGCTCATCCGGCTTGCGTCGGCAGCTTGGCGGCGAGGAAGGCTGTTAGGGCGCGGGCACGGTGCGACAGACCGAGATCGGCCCGTCCCGCATCGCCCTGGCGGGTCTGACCCTTTTTCTCCGACTTGTCCATTTCGCCGAAGGTGCGGTCATGGCCTTCCGGCTGAAAGACCGGATCGTAGCCGAACCCGTTTTCGCCGCGTGGCGGCCAGACCAGCGCGCCTTCGACCATGCCGGGGAAGAATTCCGTCCGCCCGTCGGGACTGGCAAGGCAAAGCATACAAACGAACTGGGCGCGGCGCTCGTCCGGGCTTCTCGCCTCCGATTCTTTCAGGGCCGTTTCCACCTTCTGCATTGCCATGGCGAAGTCGCGGCCCGACCCGTCCTCCTTTTCGGCCCAGTCCGCGGTATAGACCCCCGGCGCGCCGCCCAGAGCGGCCACGCACAATCCGCTATCGTCCGAAAGCGCGATATGACCGGTCGCTTCCGCCGCGGCGAGGGCCTTCAGCGCGCTGTTCTTTTCGAACGTGTCACCGGTTTCCTCCGGTTCCGGCAGGCCGAGTTCCGCCGCGCCCCTGACCGTAATGTCGTAGGGCGCAAGCAGATCGGTGATCTCGGCCAGCTTGCCGGCATTATGTGTGGCAAGAACCAGCGTGTCGCCGCGCGAAAGGGCAATCGGATCGGCCATCGGCTTCAGCGCGCCAGCGCCTCCTTCTGCAGTTTGACGAGTTCGGCAATGGATTGGCGGGCAAGGCCGAACAATTGCGCGAACTGTTCTTCGGTAAACGGATCGCCTTCGGCGGTGCCCTGAATCTCGACGATCCCGCCGGAACCGGTCATCACGAAATTGGCATCGGCCTGCGCCGAGGAATCCTCGTCGTAATCGAGATCGGTCACGGCAGCGCCATTGTAGAGGCCGCAGGAAATCGCCGCAACATGATCGGTCGCGACGTCGGAGGCGCGTACCATGCCGCGCTCCTGCATCCACAGTAGGCAGTCCATCATGGCCACGAATCCGCCGGTGATCGATGCGGTGCGGGTGCCGCCATCGGCCTGGATCACGTCGCAATCGACGGTGATCTGGTTTTCGCCCAGCTTCTGCAGATTGCAGATGGCGCGTAGCGAACGGCCGATCAGGCGCTGGATTTCAAGTGTTCGGCCGCCCTGTTTGCCGGCGGAGGCCTCGCGGCGCATGCGGTCGCCCGTGGCGCGGGGCAGCATGCCGTATTCCGCCGTAACCCAGCCTTTGCCGCTATTGCGCATCCATGGCGGTACCCGCTCTTCGAGGCTCGCCGTACAAAGCACATGCGTATCGCCGAACTTGACGAGACACGAGCCCTCCGCATGTTTGGAGACGCCGCGTTCGAAGGAAACGGCTCGCATCTGGTCGGGCGTTCGGCTGGAAGGGCGCATATATCGATCCTCTGGGTTCGTTGTTGCGCGCCTTCTAGCGGTGTGGATCGAGGGGGGAAAGGGCGGAAGACGGCTTTTTCCCGGCTGCTCCCTCGCCTATATTCCATGGCATGGCGCCTCGACGACCCGTTCTCAACATCGCTGACGACGCTTCAGGCGGCGGTCTGGACGGGCGCTCGCGTGAAATCTTCCGACTGATCGTGGAGTCCTATCTCGATACCGGCGAGCCGCTCGGCAGCCGCAATCTTGCGCGGATGCTGCCCAATGCGCTGTCGGCGGCCACCGTCCGCAATGTGATGAGCGATCTGGAATATCTCGGCCTTATCTATTCGCCGCACACATCCGCCGGGCGGATGCCGACCGAGGGCGGGCTTCGCTTTTTCGTCGACGCTTTCATGGAACTGGGCGGTCTTGGCGAGGAGGATCGCCAGTCCATCGACCGGCAGGTGCTGGATGCAGGCCGCAACGCCACCATGGATTCCATGCTGACGGAAGCGAGCCAGCTTCTGTCCGGTTTGACTCATGGCGCAGGCCTCGTGGTCGCCGGCAAGGCGGAAATCGCGCTCAAGCACGTCGAATTCGTGATGCTGGAGCCGGGCAAGGCGCTGGCGATCCTCGTTGCCGAAGGTGGCGAGGTCGAAAACCGGATCGTCGATCTGCCGGCAGGCGTGACGCCGAGCCAACTGACAGAAGCAGCCAACTTCCTGAATCACAATGTTCGTGGTCGCACCCTGGCCGAAGCCCGTGAAGAGATGACGTTGCGGCTGGAAGAGATGCGCCAGGAGATCGACAGCCTGTCGGCCGATCTGGTGCGCCGCGGGCTGGCCATCTGGGGCGAGGGCCAGGACGACGGCACCCGCCTGATCGTGCGTGGCCGCTCCAATCTGCTGGGCACCCTGCAGGACGAGCACGACCTTTCGATCATGCGCCATCTGTTCGACGATCTGGAGCGCAAGGAGAATCTGGTTCAGCTTCTCGATCTGGCGGAAGAAGGGTCGGGTGTGCGCATCTTCATCGGCTCCGAGAACCGCCTGTTCTCGCTGTCCGGTTCGTCGCTGGTCGTCGCGCCCTATCGCGATGGCGCCAACCGGGTCGTCGGCGCGCTTGGGGTGATCGGACCAACGCGGCTGAACTACCGGCAGGTCGTACCGGTCGTAGACTATACGGCCCAAGTCATCAGCAAGATGCTTTCGCGCAGCTGAATGCCCGCAGCCTGTTGCCGGTAAGGGCATTTCTCTATTCCTTGCGTAAGGGGTTGATTTGCGGGCCCGCTGTCTCGATATCGGGCACGACACATCAAAGCGGTCGCATGGACCGCCGCAGAATGGAACGAGGATCGATGAACGCCGAAGACAATCCCATCGAAGCCATGGACGAGGCGAACGGCGCGAAGCCCGACGCTTCCGGCGAATACACCGCCGATCAGGCCGAACAGGCCAACGCCGCGCTGATGGAACTTGGCAAGGAAGTCGAGGAACTGCGCGACAAGCTGCTTCGCACCGCAGCCGAGGCGGAGAATGTTCGCCGCCGTTCGCAGCGGGAGGTCGCCGATGCCAAGAGCTTCTCCATCGCCAATTTCGCCCGCGACATGCTGGGCGTCGCGGACAATCTGACCCGTGCGCTGGAAGCGATTCCTGAGGACGCCCGCAAAAATGGCGATCCTGGTTTTGCCGCGCTGATCGAGGGCGTGGAACTGACGCAGAAATCCATGCATGGCGCGTTGCAGCGCCACGGTGTCGTCAAGCTGGAGCCGGAAGGCGAACGTTTCGACCCGAACTTCCATCAGGCGATGTTCGAAGTGCCCAATCCCGACATGCCCAACAATACGGTCGTGCAGGTCGTTCAAGCCGGTTACCGCATTGGCGAGCGCGTTCTGCGCCCGGCCATGGTCGGCGTTTCGAAGGGCGGTCCGAAAGCAGCGCCTGCAGGCGACACAGGATCCGGTCAGGAGGATAGTGCCGAGCCAGGCCCGCCTGACGAGATGGCGACGCGCGATGCCTGATCGTTAATCCCGTATTTACCTTGAAAAGCGGCCTCTGCGGGCCGCTTTTTCTTTAGCGAAGATGCCGCCAGCGACAAAGATTATTGATGGTGAACAAAGGTTTAATGCTACAAACCATTTAAAACTTTAGGTTTTTTAGCATTTGCCGATCGTTCCGGTCTGCCCATCCCGCCTCTTCGATCTTTTACTTGCGCAATGGGCTGGAACGGTTCGCCATTGCGGCCCATTATCCCGTCACGCCGCGACGATCGGTCGTCGCTTTTTGAGTAAGCGTAAACGAGTAACGAGGTCCCCAAATGAAGATTCTTCTCGCAACCACGGCGTTCGCCTTAATGGCAACGCCTGTTATGGCTGCCGACGCCATCGATTATTCCGCACCGACGCCCGCGCCGGCCTATGACGTCGCGCCGGAGCGCTTCGGCTGGGACGGTGGCTATGCCGGTGCACAGGTCGGTTACGGCTTTGCCGAAGCCGATCCGGGCGACGATCCGAGCGGCATTGTCGGCGGTGTCCACGCTGGTTACCTGATGCAGTACGGTTCTTTCGTCGTCGGTCCGGAGTTCGATGTCGACGCCAGTGGCATTGACGGGGAAGATCTCGACATCGACGTGATCGCTCGCGCCAAGCTGAAGGCCGGTGTCGCTGTCGACCGCGTTCTCATCAGCGGTACGGTCGGTTACGCCCATGCCTGGGGTGACAGCGATACGGATGGCGATGTGAGCGATGGCGCTCTGGAAGTCGGAGCCGGGCTGGACTTTGCTGCCACTGACAATATCGTCGTTGGTTCCGACTACATGTACCACAATTTCGGTGAGTTCGACGACACCGACGCCGATGTCGATCTCCATACGGTGCGTGCGCGCGTGTCGTACAAGTTCTGATCCGAAAATAGACCGATCCGCAGTTCTGCTGGGGAGCGAAGGGGCCGGGCGGCAACGTCCGGCTCTTTTTTGACGATTCGGCAAATGGCCATGCGCGATCGTGAGCGAATGGCCGAAGCTCGCTCTAGAGTTTGCCGGCCTCGTGCGCCAGTTCGGCCAGGTTCACGGGTGGTCGCGGGCCCATCTGCTCGATGATGACGCCGGCGCAGAAATTGCCGAGCGCGGCACTTTCCTCCAGCGCCATGCCATTGGTTAATCCGTGCAGGAAACCGGCCGCATAGAGATCGCCGGCCCCGGTGGTGTCGCGTCGAATCGCTGCCATGAAAGCCGGCACATCGTGTCGCTGCCCGTCCCGAATGACGACCGAGCCGCTTGGTCCACGTGTGACGGTCGCCAGCAGGCAGTCCTTGCCGAGCTGCTCCAGCGCGCTGTCGAAATCATCGTCCTGATAGAGGGACTGAAGTTCCGTTTCATTGGCGAACACGATGTCGACCGTGCGGCTGCGCAGCAGATCGAGAAACTCCTCGCGATACCGGTCCACGCAGAAGGGATCGGAAAGGCTGATGGCAACCTTTCGGCCATGCTTGTGGGCGATGTCCGCTGCCTTGCGGATCGCTGCCTTGGCCTGCGGCGGATCCCAGAGGTAGCCCTCGAAATAGGTGATGTCGCAATCGCTGACGATGTCTTCGTCGATATCTGCTTCCGTCAGCTCGGTACAGGCGCCGAGATAAGTGTTCATCGAACGCTCGCCATCCGGTGTGACGAAGATCATACAACGCGCGGTGGGATCGCCGTTCTGCAAGGGCTCCGTTTCGAAAGTCGCGCCGAGCGCGCGGATGTCATGCTCGAAGATCGTGCCAAGCTGATCGTCCGCCACCTTGCCGATATAGGCGACCGATCCGCCAAGCGCGGCTATGGCCGCGGCAGTGTTGCCGGCCGATCCGCCGCTCATCGTCTCCGACGGCCCCATCGCATCGTATAGGCGCGCCGAACGTTCGGCGTCGACGAGGTTCATCGCGCCCTTGATAATCTCGTGCTCGTCCAGAAAGGCGTCGTCGCAGGTCGCCAGCATATCGACCATCGCATTGCCGATGCATAGCACGTGATGGGTGGGTCCGTTGCTCATTCGTCTATCCGTCATGATGGGAAAGTTGCTTCCGCATAGCGGGCAAACCGACGAATTGCAAAGCCCTCAATCGGCAAAGCCCGACATGTTGGCGCAGCGTTTGCTTGAAGCCTGGCCCGCGGCACCATACCTCGACTTCACCGTGTTCACTTCACAGTAGAAAAAGGCGATCCGCACCTCCATGATTTTGACCGCAACGACTGCCGCCTTTTTTCGCCTTTTCTCGCCGGAGTTTCGCGGCGTTTTCTTCAAGTCCATCGGTTTGACGTTGCTGGCCCTGCTGGCGACGTGGTTCGGCCTGCGCGAACTGTTCGAATGGGCCGCGCTGCCCTGGGTGGACGCCTTATGGGAAGGTGAGACACAGTGGGAGGGCTGGCTACAAGTGACGACATCCATCTTATTCGCCATCGTATTCGCCATCGTGCTCGGCCTTCTGATCGCGCCGGCCAGCGCCATCATCGCTTCACTTTTTCTGGACGATGCTGCCGAGGTGATCGAACGGGAGGATTATCCGGCTGTGCGGCGGGGCAAGCCTGTGCCCATGATCGCCGGCTTCTGGCTGAGCGTGAAATTCCTTGGCGTGGTCATCCTCGGCAATCTGCTGGCATTGCTGCTCCTGTTCGTGCCCTTCGTCAATCTCTTCGCTTTCTTCGCCGTCAATGCCTACCTGCTCAGCCGTGAATTCTTCGAATTTGCCGCGCTGCGCTACCGGTCCGAAGCTGAGGCGAAGGTCTTTCGAAAGCGCCATGGCATGACGGTCTTTCTGGCCGGCCTGCCCATCGCCGCGATGCTGTCGGTGCCTCTGCTCAACCTTCTGACGCCGCTCTTCGCGGCGGCGCTGATGGTGCATCTGCATCTGAAGCTGAGCCGGCGCGATGCCGAATACGCCCTGCCGCCTGCGGTGCAAAGCGAGGCACTGCCGGCCTGATCGTCGTCAGCCGATCTTCTGGTCGGCGATTTCGACGAGCGGCGCGGCACTGTCGGTCGTCTTCTCATCGGCCTTGCAGAGATCGGCGATGATGCAGGCTTCGCAATCGGGCTTTCGGGCTTTGCAGACATAGCGCCCGTGCAAAATCAGCCAGTGATGGGCATGGTAGAGATAATGGTCGGGAATGATCGCCAGCAGGTTCTGCTCCACCGCATCGGGTGTCTTGCCCGGGGCCAGCTTGAGGCGGTTGGCGAGCCGCAGAATATGCGTATCGACAGCCAGCGTCTTCTGGCCGAACGTCATGCTGAGGACGACATTCGCCGTCTTGCGCCCGACGCCGGGCAGCGTCACGAGCTCCTCCCGGGTCTGAGGCACGACACCGCCGAAATCGTCGATGAGTTTTTGCGATAGCGCGATTACGTTTTTCGCCTTGTTGCGCCAAAGGCCGATTGTGCGGATATGGCGGCCGACGCCTTCTTCGCCGAGGGACAGCATCTTTTCTGGCGTGTCGGCGATTGCAAAAAGATCGGTCGTTGCGCGGTTCACGCCCACATCCGTAGCCTGCGCAGACAGCGCCACGGCGACAACCAGCGTGAACGGGTTGGTATGGGCCAGCTCGCCCTTCGGCTCAGGTCGTTGCAGGGAAAAACGCCGGAAGATCTCTTCGATCTGCGCTTTGGTATAGGCGGAGCGTCGGGACCTCCGTTTCGCTCTGCCGGACGGTTTGTCCGCCGCTTTTATGCTTTTTTTCGTTGCCATGATGATGGCCTATAATGCCGTCCTTGCCGGATCGAAAGATGGCCGTGAAAAGGAACCCCGCCCGATGGCTGAAAAGAGAGATGATGGACTGGACGATGCCGGCGCGCCGATTTTCGATGCGGTTCTGACGCCCCATCGCTCGCTCGGTCGCACCGGCTTTGCGATCCTGATGGGCACGGTCGCCTTTCTGTGGCTGGGGATCGGCCTTTATTTCTGGTCTTTGGGAGCGTGGCCGGTCTTCGGCTTTTTCGGTCTCGACCTGGTCATTCTCTACATCGCCTTCCGGTTGAATTACCGGGCGGCGCGGGCGCGCGAAGAGGTGACGGTCTGGCGGCATGATATTGCGGTGCGCCAATATGCCCCTTCCGGCCGGGTGGCGGAGCACCGGTTCAATCCGTTCTGGACGCGTTTCGCCGTGCAAAGAAAACCGGATATCGGTATTACCGAGATGGCATTGAAAGACCGTGCGCGGCATTTGCCGATCGGCCATTTTCTCAACCCGGACGACCGGGATAGCTTCGCCAGCGAATTCGGCTACGCGCTGGCTACGGTGAAGGGAAAGTAACCTCGTTCCGAAGATCGGTGGAAGCAGGCTGAAGCGCCTGCCGCCATCAATTCTTCTCGGCGTTGAGCCTTTCACGCAATTCCTTGCCCGCCTTGAAGAACGGCACCCATTTTTCCTCGACCTCCACGGTCTCGCCCGTTCGTGGGTTCCGCCCGGTGCGCGCTGGCCGGTTCTTCACGGAGAACGCGCCGAACCCGCGCAGTTCCACACGGTCGCCCTGGATCAGCGCCTGCGAGATTTCCTCCAGGACCACATTGACGATGCGGTCCACATCCCGTTGGAAGAGGTGAGGATTGCGATTGGCTATCGTCTGCACGAGCTCAGATTTTATCATGTTCGATGACACTCCCTCCGGTTTTCCGGACGTATCGCAAGTCCCTTACCCCCCGGTTCGGGAAGGTTGCCAGACAGCCATGACACCGTCAAGCATCAGCTGTCGCTTAAACCATTGACCGATAAGGGGTAGCGGAAGCCGGTCCAGCACATCGAGCGGGCCTTCGCCTGCCATGCCGAGCGGCACGCCGAGGAATCTGTACTCGTCCTTCGGCTTCCATTCGACAATGGCGAGATCCTTTTCCACTCCCTTGCTTTCCAGCCATTCGATCGCGGCGTCTTCGCCGCCGAGCGCATCGACAAGCTTGTTGGCGATGGCCTGACGGCCCGAATACACCGATCCATCGGCCAATCGGCGCGTCTCGTCGACAGACAGCGGACGCCGCGCGGCAACGAGCCCGACGAACCATTCGTAGATATCGTCCACCACACGCCGCAGCACCTCGCGTTCGGCGGGCGTGGTGGGATTGAAGGGCGACGGTTCGGCCTTCAGAGGAGAACTTTTCACCGCGTCCATTTCGATGCCGATCATGTCGAGCCCTCGTTCGACATTGGGATATTGTACCAGGACGCCGATCGAGCCGACGATAGAACTCTGGCGCGCCACGATGTGATCGGCGGCGACCGCGATCATGTATCCGGCGGAGGCAGCCAGCGTGCCGACCTGTGCGACGACGGGTTTCTTGTCGGCGATTTTTCGGACAGCATCGTGTATCGCTTCGCCACCAACCGACGTTCCGCCGGGCGAATCGATCATGAGAACGACGCCTTTGACGCTGTCGGTGGAGGCAATGCGGTCCAGCCGGTCGAGCAGATCGGTATCTTCGGTGATCGTGCCTTCGATTTTGACCTTGGCGATCTGCGCGTTCAGCGACATCTCGCTGCCAGGGCCAGCGACCCGCCATACAAGAGCGCCGATCGCGATGAGGGCGAAGACTATGGCCGCGATCCGCCAGCGCCCGAGTTTTCGCCTTTGCTGGCGGCGCGCGACTATCTCCTCCACATCGGATGCACTCATGGCTTCTCTCCGCTTCCGCTCTGCTTCGTCGCGATGGACTGGACTGGAATCTGTGCGATTTGCCGGAGATTCAAGAGCCATCGATTTCAGCCTTCTGCTTGCCTTTGCCATTTTGTCGGGGCAGGAGAACGATTCATGAGCGATGTGCAACTGCCAGACGGTGCGAAAACCACGGAACTGATGAGGGATCGGGTCGGCCAGGCCCACCGTCACAGCCGACGTGTGCGCCGGGTGCGCGATGTGCTTCTGTTCGGCGCAGGAGCCGTTCTGGCCTTCGGCATTCTGGCGACGGTGCTTGCAACGCTTGCTATTCCGGTGCCCGAGCTCGACAACAACGATCTGGAAGATGGCCGCGTGGTCATGGGCGCCCCGAAGGTGGAAGGGCGAAACAGCGCCGATCAGCCCTACAGCATAACCGCCGAGAGCGCGCTGCAATCGCCTGACGACCTGAACCGCCTGGAATTGCGCAACCTGTCCGGCGAATTGCCTTTCGGATCGGACAACCGCGTCGCCTTCGAATCCGATTCCGGCTTCTACGATGCGGAAAATCAGTATCTCGATTTTCTCTCGCCGCTCGATCTGGAAACGACGGCGGGCGAAACCGCTCATGTGAAGGAAGGGCGGATCGATCTTCTTGCGGGTAGCTTCACCAGCGACAAGCCGGTAAGGTTGACGACGAAGACAACCACTCTCACGGCCAACAGCGTCCGCATCGACAGTCGGAATCGAACGGCTCTTTTCAAAGGTGCGGTGCAAATGCGCCTGGTGCCGAACGATGTGAAGCCGGTGACCGAAACGGTGACAACGGATCCCTCTTCGAAGGAACCAGACAATGGATAAATCTGTGCGGGCCGGTGTTCGCAACGGCCTTTCTGCTATCGGCCTTATGGCCATGATGGTCGCCCCTGCTATCGCTCAGGAGCAGAGCCAGGACACCAATTTCAAGCTGGAAGGCGGCCAGCCTATCCAGATCGAGAGCGATCAGCTCGAGGTGTTCGACAAGGAAAACACGGCGATCTTCACCGGCAATGTCGTGGTGACGCAGAAGGAGACGCAGATGCGCTCCAGCTTCATGAAGGTGTTTTACAGCAATGAGAAGGAAGCCGGGGCCGATTCCGCGAAGGCCGAGGCGGAGCCAGCCTCGACAACCGGGCAATCGTCTTCCGACATCGACCGCATCGAAGTCGGTGGCAAGGTCTATGTTAACTCCGGCACGCAGACCGCGACGGGGGACGAAGGCAGCTTCGATATGCGGACCAACGTTCTGCGCCTGACGGGCAAGCGCGTCGTCCTGTCCGATGGCGACAACGTTCTGACCGGCTGCGCGCTCACCGTGCAGACCGAAACCGGCCGGGCGAAGCTGGAGCCGTGTCGCGGCAGCCGGGTTCGCATGGTCATCTCTCCCGACAGTCAGTGAGGAACGGGCCTCACCGATGCGTATTCCAAAATTGCCCCGCACCGATGCGACCGAGACATTTTACGTTCCGTCCGAAGACGATCAGAAGCGGCTTGCCGATACGCTGATCGCAAGGGCGGTGCATAAGCGTTATGGCGGCCGCGAGGTCGTCTCGGGTGCATCCTTCGGCCTGCGAACCGGCGAGGTTGTCGGTCTTCTCGGACCCAACGGCGCGGGCAAGACCACGACATTCTACATGGTGACAGGCCTGGTGCCGGTCGACGAAGGTTCGGTCGAGCTCGACGGCTACGACATCACCACCCTTCCAATGTATCGGCGGGCCCGGCTCGGCATCGGTTATCTGCCGCAGGAAGCCTCGATCTTTCGCGGCCTCACGGTCGAAGACAATATTATGGGCGTGCTCGAGCTGGTCGAAAGGGATCGCTCGGCTCGGCAGGAAAGGCTCGATGAACTCTTGTCGGAGTTCGGCATCGCGCATCTGCGCAAGAGCCAGGCAACGGCATTGTCGGGCGGCGAACGCCGCCGACTGGAAATTGCCCGGGCGCTGGCCAGCCGTCCGCGTTTCATGCTGCTTGATGAGCCCTTCGCGGGCGTCGATCCGATTGCCGTCGCCGATATTCAGGAACTCGTGCGTCATCTCAAGGCGCGAGGTATCGGCGTGCTCATCACCGATCACAGCGTTCGCGAGATGCTCGGCCTGATCGATCGGGCCTACATCATCCATGAAGGCCGCGTCCTCACACACGGCACGCCGCAGCAGATCGTCGACAATCCCGAAGTGCGGCGTCTCTATCTCGGCGAGAATTTTACCCTTTGATGGTATTGTTCACCCACGACGCTTGACAAGCAAGCCTCATGCCAGTTCAATTTGGCACGCCACCCGCTACGGCAGAAGAGCGAGGGCCGGACTGCCATTTCGGCGGTATCAAGGGGTAGCGTTCATGAGTCTTTCCGCGCGTCTACAGTTGCGACAGAGCCAGTCTCTGGTGATGACGCCGCAATTGATGCAGTCGATCCGTCTGTTGCAGTTCGGCCAGGCGGAGTTGGACCGGTTCATCGATGAGGAAGTCGAACGCAATCCGCTGATCGAGAGGGGCGAGAGCGACACCGGCGCCAGGCTGGCTAGCGAGCCGGATGTGCTGCCGGACGAGATTGTCGACAGCCCGCTCGCTCTTCTGGTGGAGGCCGATAGCGCGGCTATGGCATCTGCCATGGACACCTCTCTTCATAATGTCTTCCCCGACGATCCAGGCCGCGCGCCGGCTCTATCGCCCGATCTGACAGGTCAGTGGAAAAGCGCCGGCAGCGGCGTGCCGTTATCGGGAGCCGATCTCAACGACCTGGATGCTTTTGCCGCCGCGCCTGTCGGGCTGGACGATCGTATTGCCGAGCAGATCGCTCTTTCGTTCCGAACGGCGGGCGACAGGCTGATTGCCAGCGAACTGGCCGATCTGCTGGATGAATGCGGTTATCTTCGTGCCGATCTGGACGAGGTGGCGTTGCGGCTCGGCGCCGAACGGGAAGATGTCCAAGCCGTTCTGGCCGTTTGCCAGCGTTTCGAACCGACCGGCATTTTCGCCCGCACACTCGCCGAATGCCTGTCGGCCCAGCTTTCGGTAAAAGACAGGCTCGATCCGGCCATGGCGGCGTTGATCGATAATCTGGACCTTCTGGCGCGTCGTGATTTTATCGCGCTTCGTACGATCTGTGGCGTGGGCGAAGACGATCTGATCGACATGCTTTCCGAAATTCGACGGCTCGACCCCCGGCCCGGCGTCCAACTCAACCGGGCTTTTACCGATGCGATCGTTCCGGACGTTGTGGTGACGCCGGCAGCCGACGGCTCCTGGCAGGTTGAGTTGAACGGTGAGGCGCTACCGCGCGTGCTTGTCGACCAGGCCTATGTCGCCCGCGTCAGCGCCGCTTCGTCGGACAATAAGGAGAAGGCGTTCGTTTCGGAGTGCCTGGCCAATGCGCAATGGCTGACTCGCAGCCTGGATCAGCGCGCCAAGACGATCCTGAAGGTCGCAAGCGAGATCATCCGCCGTCAGGACGCCTTTCTGGTGCATGGCGTCTCGGAGCTTCGCCCGCTCAATCTGAAAACCGTGGCCGATGCGATCGGAATGCATGAATCGACGGTCAGCCGTGTCACCAGCAACAAATATCTACTGACGCCGCGCGGCACGTTCGAAATGCGATATTTCTTCACCGCGGCTCTCGCTGCGGTGGAAGGCGGCCAGAGCCATTCGGCCGAAGCGGTGCGTCATCGCATTCGCCAACTGGTGGAATCCGAGGCGGTGGATGCGGTTTTTTCCGACGATCAGATTGTCGGACGTCTGCAACAGGAAGGCATCGAGATCGCCCGCCGCACCGTCGCAAAATATCGCGAGGCGATGAATATTGCGTCCTCCGTCCAGCGCCGGCGTGAAAAGAAGGCGCTTGCCCAGGCGGCGTGCCTTTAAGCGGCAGCCGCTATTTCTTTGCAAAGCTTGACTTCCGGGCCGCACCCCAATATTCCGCCCGCCCATCGGCACGATGCTGTCAGGCCGCCGTCAGACTCAGCCACCCATGATCTGGTTGTCGATGTCAACGCCTTGTGCGGTCGCTTCGGAAGAGTAGATTCTCTTGCCAGCACGATATGATTTTCAACGAGGACTTTTTACATGACCCTGCGCATTTCCGGCAAACATATGGATATCGGTGAAGCTTTCCGGACGCGGATCGACGAGCGGATCTCCGAAGCCCTCGAGAAATATTTCGATGGCGGCTTCTCGGGAAATGTGGTGGTCGAAAAATCCGGCAGCGGATTTGAAACCGACATTCGGATTCACCTGGATACCAGCATGGTGTTCCAGGCCGGCGCCAAGGGGCACGATGCGCAGGCTTCGTTCGACGCGGCGGCCGACAAAGTGGAAAAGCGGCTTCGCCGCTACAAGCGCAAGCTCAAGAGCCATCGCGACAATGGGCAGGATCAGGCGTTCGATGCGGCATACCGCATAATGAGCGCGTTGCCCGAGGAGCAGGACGAGGTCGCCGAGGATTACGCACCCGCTATTGTTGCCGAATCGTCGCTGTCTCTGCGCGTGATGAGCGTCGCCGACGCCGTGGTGGAACTGGATACCAAGGACAGTCCGGTCTTCGTGTTCCGCAATGCCTCCAGCGATCATGTCAACGTGGTCTATCGGCGCGAAGACGGAAATATCGGCTGGATCGATCCGGCCGGAATCAATCCCGGCAACTGATCGCCGGCGAAGAAGAAGTAGGATTTGCCTTTCCGCATCGGTGTGAAACGGCAAGTCGAAAGGGGCGGGATGGAACTTTCCGATCTACTGAGCGCCCGGGCGATTCTGCCGGCGCTGAGAGCCAAGTCGAAGAAACAGCTCTTGCAACTGATGGCAGGCCGCGCCGCGGAACTGACCGGGCTGCCGGAGCGGGACATCTTCGATACCGTGCTGCAGCGTGAGCGGCTCGGTTCCACCGGCGCTGGCAACGGCTTGGCCATCCCTCATGGCAAGCTGGCCGGCCTGGACCGTCTGCAAGGCGTTTTTGCAACGGTCGATCAGCCTGTGGAGTTCGATGCGATCGACGAACAGCCGGTCGATATCGCCTTCATGCTGCTGGCGCCGGAAGATGCAGGAGCCGACCATTTGAAGGCGCTGTCGCGCATCGCGCGCGTTCTCCGCCGGTCCGATACGATGAAGCAGATCCGTGGCATGTATGACGCCGCCGCGATTTACGAGATTCTGACGTCACCGGCGCAGGAAGCCGCCTGAACCGAAGCGATTCCCCAAAAACGAATCGAGCCGCATCGGCCTTTGCGCCAGTGCGGCTCGATTCGTTCTGTAAACGGCCCCTGCTGCTATTGCAGTGAAACCGCCGTCAATTCCTTCTCGCTCGCCGCGGCAATCGCCGTGGAGCGCTCATCCGTCAGCAGAATTGGCGCGCCGTCGGCTGCGAAGAGTGCCCAGATATCGATACCGGAGGGCATTTCGGCGACACCCGGCCACGCCGCCATGAAATCGTCGGATGAAATCTTGCGGATGTAACCGATCGCGCCTTCGCCCAGATGAGCGAATTGTTCGGGTGAAACATTTGCATTCTGCATGTCAGTCATGGTCAGCCTCCTGCTGAGAACGACCTCCCCTTGCCGGGTCCAATCGTCCTCTTGAGCCGTTAATGAAAGGTAACGATTTTGACGATGCGTCCCAGATCGGGGCGCAGATCGTACAAATCCGGCTATTCGACAGTACGAATATCGATCTTCTGAACGAGGCGCTCCGCCTCCGGACGGTCTAGATCGATCGATAGAAGGCCGTTTCGCAGTGCGGCGCTCAGAACCCGCATACCGTCGGCCAGAAGGAAATTCTTCTGGAACTGACGTGCGGCAATGCCACGATGAATGAATTCCCGTTCAGGTTCTTCGCCCTGCTGGCCGCGCACGATCAGCTGGTTTTCTTCCGTCGTGACATCGAGATCGGCTTCCTGAAAGCCGGCGACCGCCAGCGTGATCCTGAGCCGAACCGTCTGCCCCTCATCGTCGCGAATACGCTCGATATTGTAGGGCGGGTAACCATCGGCGGACTTCGCCAGACGTTCGATGGTCTTTTCCATCTGTTCGAAGCCCAGAAAGAGCGGGCTGGAAAACGGGGTCATCCGTGTCATCGTCGTTTGTCCTCGATTGAGCGACATTGTCGTGCGGGCCACCCTGATTGGCGTGGCTCTGCTTCATCAGGAATATGGGGGCGTGATCGGACCGATACAAGCTGACGATCGACCAACGTCTTTCCGTGCAGCGCTTGAGGCTCAGGCGGTTCGGCGCGCCAGACAATGCCGTTCGACGGGGCAGGACGGACATTTCGGCGCGCGGGCAATGCAGGTGCGCTTGCCATGCTGGATCAGCCAGAAATGACCTTCGTCCAGCGCCCAGTCCGGCGCGCGGCCAGCCAGATTCTCGGCAATCTTCCCCGCGTTGACGCCCTGCGCCAGACCCGTTCGCCGGCAGACGCGCTCGACATGGGTATCGACGGCGATTACCGCCTCGTCGAAGACGAAATGCATGACGATATCGGCGCATTTGCGCCCGATGCCAGGCAGGCGCATCAGTTCGGCACGGGTGCGTGGTACGGTGCCGCCGAACTCCACCAGCAGTGTTTCGCATAAAGCCCGGATGCGTTTGGTCTTCATGTTGTAAAGGCCGGCGGGGCGAATGGCCTCGCGGATCTCGTCGTCACCGAGTTCCAGGATCGTTTCGGGCGTGTCGGCCAGTGCAAACAGCGCTTCAGTGGCTTTGGCCGTATTGGCATCCCGGCTCTGCGCTGAAAGCAGGCAGGCGATGGCCGAGCGGAACGGTGTGCGCTGACCCTTCGGGCCTTTTGCATTGTGGGTTCGTCCTGGCAGATTTTCGCTGAGAAGGCGGAAAACCGTTCCGACCTCTTCAGCGTCCAGCAACGCCCCATGCCGTTCATGGATTACGATCTTCTGCGTCATGCCGTCTATGTGGCGCGCGAGGTTTCTCAGGAAAGGCGCGCGCGTCAGCGTCAGTCGCCGCGTGACGGCAGGCCGGCCTCCCATCCAAGAATGGCGCGCTTGCGCGTCAAGCCCCAGTGATAGCCTGTGAGCTTTCCGCCGGCGCCGAGCGCGCGATGGCACGGAACGACGAAGGATATGGGATTGGCGCCGACCGCAGCGCCGACGGCGCGCGCGGCCTTCTTGTCGCCTAGCGACTGGGCGATCGCACCATAGGTCGTGCCGCGGCCCGGTTTCAGGCGAAGAAGCTCCTCCCAGACCCGGATGCGAAAGTCCGATCCGATGAGGACGATGCGCAGGGGCCGGTCGGCGCGCCATTCGGCGGGATCGAAGATGCGGGCCACATAGGGCGCGGTGCGGCCAGGGGCGTGGCTGTAGGTCGCGTCCGGCCAGCGCCGGGCCATGTCATCGAACGTCACGGGATCGTCCGGCTCATCGGCGAAGGCCAGCCCGCAAAGGCCACGTTCCGTCACCATGAACAAAGCCGGCCCGAACGGGCTGTCGTGCCAGCCATGGAAGATCTGGAGCCCTGCGCCCTTGGCCTTCCATTCGCCGGGGCTCATGGCCTCATGCGTGACGAAGAGGTCGTGCAGCCGCCCCGGCGATGATAGGCCCAGTTCGAGACTGGCATCCAGAAGGTCGGCCCCGTCCACCAGCAGACGTCGGGCATGATCCAGCGTCACCGCCTGAAGAAACGCTTTCGGCGTCAAGCCCGCCCACCGCCGAAAGAGACGGATCAGCCCGTCGGGGCTCTGCCCGGTCATCGCAGCCAGCTCGTTCAGACCGGGCTGATCGCGATGGCGCTCACTGATATGGCCGATCACCTTTTCGATGATGGCGAAGTCTGCCGAACCGTTGTGGCTGGCCGGAGAGCCGTAAACGATGTTGAGAGCGGCGAGGGTCATGATTGCTGGAACCATTCGGGTTTCGTTTCGCCGACAATGGCAGATAGGTCCATCGTCGCGCCACCCGATTTTCGCGTGGTGCCGCCACATCGTGCTGGACCCCTTGGGCATCGGTGCCTATCTTCGCGCCATGAACCGAACTCCTCGAAACGGACATTCTTGATGATTTCCCGTATTATCACCTTCGTCGTCCTGGCCCCGCTCGCCATCATTCTCGTAGCGCTGGCGGTTGTGAATCGTCAGTCCGTGCCGCTGACGCTCGATGTTCTACAGACGGGCAATGAGGGGCTTAGCGTGTCGCTGCCGCTGTTCATCTGGCTTCTGGCGGCGTTGATTCTCGGCATGATGATCGGCGGCTTCGTGTCATGGATGCGGCAGGGCCGTTACCGCCGACTTGCAAGGCGTCGTAAGCAGGAGGTGAACCGGCTGGAAAACGAAAAGCCGGTCCAGACCGGGAAGCCCTATGGTACGAGCGATGATGGCACCTGGCCTTATGGTCGGGACGATGGCGCCGATACCGGCGTGACGGGAACGCAACTGGCGGGCCTGCCGTCGCCGGACGCCAACCGCGCGTAAAGTTTACGCCTGCTCCGGATCGCCTGGCTATTATAGTTATATTGCGCTGATCGACGAAAAAAGGCCTGCCGTTTCCGGCAGGCCTCCCGTCCCTTACGGGAATCGTCTTGTCGCTTTTTAGCGGACGACGTAGACGATCTGACGGCTGGACGGCTCGATAAGAACCGGCTGACCGTTCACATAGGCGTACTGATATTCGTAGTCCGGGATCTCGCGAAGCTGAACTGTATCCGGTACGCCTGCGCCGACGACGACTTCACCATCCAGATAGACGGGGTCGACCTGATTGTCGCGAACATAGGTGACCACGCGGTCGTCGGGGCTGAGAGCGTCGCCCGTGCCGCCACCGATCGCTGCGCCGGCCACACCGCCGATAGCGGCGCCAACGGGCCCGCCGATAAGCGCGCCGGCGACTGCGCCGCCAGCTGCACCCGTCACGACGCCAGTGGCTTCTGCGCCGTCATAGGTGGTCACGGGGACGTTGAGCGCCTCACGCTGCTCGACGACGACGACGCGCTGGCCTTCATAGTCGCTGGTCAGATACTGGGCATAGGACCAGCCGGTCGTGCCATCCATGGTCACCTGGCACCAATTGCCGGTTTCGGTGCAGCCATTGACCGTGACCTGACCGTCGGCCGGAATCGCGCCGATCACTTCAAAGTTCGGGCCGGGGCCGGAGCGAACGTTCAGTTCGGTAGTGGCACTGGCAGTGGTTTGGGCCATGGCGGCGCCGGTCAGGGCAATGGCGCCGGCGGTTCCAAGCAAAATCGCTTTCAAATTGGTCATCTTAAAACTCCTATTAAGTGTCCCGTCGCCTCAACAACAAAGCCCACGACCCTTGGTTCCGCCGTCATCAGAAGAACATGCCGCTGCCACATTTCAGGCTGTTTCGGTTCTGGCAGGGCCGCCTAGCGCCGGGCGACACGCATACGGATGCCGTTCTGCGGCTGTACAGTCAGCTTCTGCACGGGAAAGGGGTGGGGCGCACCCTCTGCCAGATCGAACCGGTATCGCGACAGCATGACGCCGAGCGCGATGGCCGCTTCCTGCATGGCGAAGGTCGCGCCGATGCACACGCGCGGACCCGCTCCGAAGGGTAGATACTGATAGCGGTCGATCCGTTCGCGGTTCTCCGGCAGAAAGCGGGAGGGCATGAAAGCTTCGGGTTGATCCCAATAGAGGCGGTGGCGGTGAAGGGTCCACGGCATGACGAGGATGGTCGTCCCCGCCGCCATTTTGAGATCGCGCCATTCATCGGCCTCGATCGATTCGCGGTTGATCGATGGCGCTGGCGGATAGAGGCGCATCGTCTCTTCGAAGGCGGCCCGCGTGATCGGCATGGCGTCGAGCCAATCGTAGGGGTCGGCAATGTCGGCCACCACCCGGTCGACTTCCTCCTCGACCTTCGCGCGCTCGGCGGGCGCCTGCGACAGGCAGTAGAGCGTCCAGGCGAGCGCCCGCGCCGTAGTTTCGTGGCCCGCGCCGATGAAAGTGATGATGTTGTCTTCCACCTCTTCTTCCGACAGCCCGTTCGGCCCCATGGCGCGCAACAGAAGCGTCAGAAAATCCTCCGGCGCATCCTCACCCCGTTCCAGCCTTTCGCGTCGCATATCCATGGTCTCGCGAACGATGCCGCGGAAATAGCGCAGCGTCTTGCGGCCTCGAATGCGTGTCAGTCTTGGAATGAACTCCGGCGCGGCCAGAAGGTCGAGCGGATCGACCCGGCCCATCGTGTGCAAAAGCCGGTCGACCTTGTCGCCGAACTCGTCCGGCACGCCGGCGATCTCGTTGGAGAACAGCGTTTCTGCCAGAATTTCGTAGGTGATCTGCGTCATGTCGTGCGCAATCTCGACCGGATCGCCACGTTCCGCTGGCTCTTCGTATTTCTGCACGAAACGCTCGGCGACCGTCTTCATCGGCTGAGCGAAGCCGCGAATGTGGCGCGGTGTGAAAACCGGCGCCATTGCCTTGCGTCCACGCTTCCAGGTTTCGCCTTCCGCCGTCAGCAGGCCGTCGCGCAGGATCGGGCGCAAAATGAGCTGACGCACCTTCGCCATGCGGTAGTTCTTGACGTTGTCGACGAGGATGTGGCGGATGAGCGCCGGATCGTTGGCGACCACCATCGGCGCGCCGATGCCCTTGGTGATGTGGACATAGGGCTGATTATAGGAGGGCTCGCCCCACAGCGCGATCGGGTTGCGATAGACAGTGCGCAGCATCTCCAGAAAGCTGGGCGGCGAGGTGCGCGGCTGCGGCGCGGGCGGAATGAAGGGGGCAGGCTCGGCGTCCATGGCGGGTCTTTCCTGTCGCTTGGCGAAACCGGTGTCTTTCTGTCATGTAGGGGCAGGCGCAAACCGCACAACCGAAGGTCGTCGGCACGGGTGCGCAAAGCCGGCCTGCCGTTTGGTTTTTGGTGCCGGAAAGCCTATATTCAAAAGGATTTAGACGGGCGATTCGAACGGCTGGCGAAAGCCGCGTCGTCCCGGCCCTCTTCAATGTGGAGTCTGTATGAGCGAAGCGGCGGCGGAACGGAATGAAGGTGGCCAGTATGGCGCCGATTCCATCACTGTTCTCAAAGGTTTGGATGCGGTGCGCAAGCGCCCCGGCATGTATATTGGCGACACCGATGACGGCTCGGGTCTCCATCACATGGTCTATGAGGTGGTGGACAACGCGATCGATGAATCGCTCGCCGGCCATGCCGACCTTGTCACGGTGCAGCTCAACGCGGACGGTTCCTGCACCGTCATCGACAATGGGCGCGGCATTCCCACCGATATCCACAAGGAAGAAGGGGTTTCCGCCGCCGAGGTCATTATGACCCAGCTCCATGCCGGCGGAAAATTCGATCAGAACTCCTACAAGGTCTCAGGTGGTCTGCACGGCGTCGGTGTTTCCGTCGTCAACGCGCTCAGCAAATACCTAAAGCTGCGCATCAATCGCGACGGCAAGACAAACGAGATGACCTTCACGCACGGCGTTGCCGATGCGCCGCTCGAAGTGACAGGCACCTATGTGGAAGATCGCCAACCCTTCACCTATGAGGGGCGCTCAGGCTCTGAGATCACCTTCCTTCCTTCCGAGGAGACGTTCACCAAGACCGAATTCGATTTCGGCACGCTGGAGCACCGTCTGCGCGAGTTGGCCTTCCTCAATTCGGGCGTGCGCATTGTCCTGATCGACAAGCGCCATGCCGACGAGAAGAAGGTCGAACTCTGGTATGAGGGCGGCCTCATCGAATTCGTCCGCTATCTCGACCGCGCAAAGAAGCCGCTGGTGGACGATCCGATCCACATTGTGGGCGAGCGCGACGGTATCACCGTGGAACTGTCGCTCTGGTGGAACGACAGCTATCACGAGAACGTCCTTTGCTTCACCAACAACATTCCGCAGCGCGATGGCGGTGCCCATCTCGCCGGCTTCCGCGGCGCACTGACCCGTCAGGTCACCGGCTACGCGGAACGATCCGGCATGATGAAGCGCGAGAAGGTGAGCCTGACCGGCGATGATTGCCGTGAGGGAATGACAGCGGTTCTTTCGGTGAAGGTGCCCGATCCGAAATTCTCGTCCCAGACCAAGGACAAGCTGGTCAGTTCCGAAGTCCGCCCGGTGGTCGAAGGCCTCGTCAACGAGGCGCTGGGCACCTGGTTGGAAGAGCACCCGAATGAAGCCAAGGCGCTGATCGGCAAGGTGGTGGAAGCCGCTGCCGCCCGCGAGGCGGCCCGCAAGGCGCGTGAATTGACGCGGCGCAAGGGCGCGCTCGACATCACCTCGCTGCCGGGCAAGCTGGCGGACTGCCAGGAACGCGATCCGGCGAAATCCGAAATCTTCATCGTCGAGGGCGATAGCGCCGGCGGCTCGGCAAAATCCGGCCGCTCGCGCAAGAACCAGGCGATCCTGCCGCTACGCGGCAAGGTTTTGAATGTCGAGCGGGCCCGCTTCGACCGGATGATCTCGTCCGACCAGATCGGCACGCTGATCACCGCGCTCGGCACCGGTATCGGTCGCGAAGAGTTCAATGCCGACAAGCTGCGCTACCACAAGATCATCATCATGACCGATGCCGACGTCGATGGCGCGCACATTCGCACCCTGCTGCTGACCTTCTTCTTCCGGCAGATGCCGGAGCTGATCGAGCGCGGCCATCTCTTCATCGCCCAGCCGCCTCTCTACAAGGTGAGCCGGGGAAAGAGTGCGGTCTATCTGAAAGACGAGCCGGCCTTCGAGAATTATCTGATCGATAGCGGCCTGGAAGACGCCTCGCTTGTCCTTGCCGATGGCGAAACGCGCATGGGCGGCGATTTCCGCGTCGTGATCGAGGATGCGATATCCGTTCGCAGTCTGATGGCCGGTCTGCACAGCCGCTACGACCATTCCGTGGTCGAGCAGGCGGTGATCGCCGGCGCTCTCGATCCGACCATCCTCAATAGCGGCGAGGCGCAGGCCACGGCCGACCATATGGCAGAGCGGCTCGACATGATTGCCGACGAGACGGAGCGGGGCTGGACCGGGCGTGTGTCGCCGACCAACGATCCCAATGCACCACAGTCGGGCGGTTACATGTTCGAGCGCACCGTGCGTGGTGTCAAAGAGGTCGTCCACCTGGATGCGGCGCTGATCAATTCGGCCGATGCGCGCGCTTTGCACCGTTTCCATGAAAGGCTGGCGCCGATCTATACGAAGATGCCGCAACTGCGACGCAAGGAGAACGGCGTCAGCATCCCCGGTCCCCTCGCTCTTCTGGACGCCATTTTCGCCGCCGGTCGCAAGGGCATTCAGATGCAGCGCTATAAGGGCCTTGGCGAGATGAATTCCGACCAGCTCTGGGAGACCACGTTGGATCCTGCGGCCCGTTCGCTGCTTCAGGTCAAGGTGAACGACGCCAACGATGCCGACAGCCTGTTCGCCCGCCTGATGGGCGACGATGTGGAGCCGCGCCGCGACTTCATTCAGGAAAACGCGCTCTCGGTCGCCAATCTGGACGTCTGAGCGCCGGGCTCAGGCGGTTTTCAGCAATCGGCCGGAAAGGAAGGCGCGGACGAAGCGCGGTTCCTGATAGAGGCCGTTCAGCGAGACGCGCGGCAGGAGCAGCGGTGCGGCGGGCGCGACGACGATCTTGCCGGGCTGCGTCGTGACGCCGACTGACAAACCCGCTTCGTCGGCCGCCGCAGCTTCGCGGCTGCCGCATGCCCAGGGATGGCCGTAGGGATAGGCGACGCTGACGGGGCGCTTGCCGGTCAGCTCCGTGATCCAATCGATGGACTGATCGATTTCCCGCCGCATGGTTTTATCCGGCAGCTTCGCCAGTGCCGAATGCGTCAGCGTGTGGACGCCGAACTCGACGAATGGATCATCCTTGGAAAGCGTTGTCAGTTCCGCTTCGTCCATGGCTTCGCGCTTGACGATCTCTTTGCCATCGACGCCTGCCGCCTGCGCTGCGGCTTCCACGGCGGTGACGGCCCGGGTCTCGTCCTCGGAACCGTCGACAAGGGCTGCGGTCCGGCGGAAGGCGGCGGTTTTATCCGCCAGCGTCGAGCAGTCCATCGCTTCGCCATCGAGAACCCAGCGTTCGACCTGCCGGATCGCGGCCTCGGCCGTCTCCCACCACATGGTCTGTGTACGCTGGGCGAAACCCTTCGTCACGAACAGCGTGTAAGGCACGCCATGGCGGCGAAAGACCGGCGCGGCGTGATCGCGATTGTCACGGCAGCCATCGTCGAGCGTGAAGGCGACGAAGCGGCCATGGGGTTCGGCGGCCAGACGCGCCGGCAGGTCCGAAAGCCGAATGGGCGTGAAGTCGCAGGCAGTGCATTCTTCGATGGCCTCGTCCAGAAAATCCGGCCGCACGGACAGGCCTGCATTGGGCGCGAAGGTTTCGTCCGAGGCCGGACGCACGTGATGAAGCGTGAAGATCACGCTATGGGCGGCCATGCGACGGACGATTGCGCGGGGATTCGTCGCGGCGATGGCTTCGAGGGCGGCGCGAATGGCGAAATGGCGGGCGGACTGTTTCATCATCCGAAATCGAAATCGATGAGCTGGAACCGGTCGAGATCGAGCGGTTCGCGTTCCGATGCGAAATCACGCAATTGTAGGACCATGGGCGAAAAGCGCAGCCGCTCGGGGAACGGCCAGCCGGGCAGAGCGGGAAGGGACCGGTGAAGGCCGGCATAGATGAAGGCGGGGCGACGCCACAACGCTGTCGCGCTCGTTACGAGGGCCTTGATATCGCGCTTCCGTGGTCGGGCCCCCTGCCGGACGAAGAAGCCGATCAGAAGCGTCACGGGAACATTTTTGAACCGGCGCGGCGATGAGATCAGCGCCAGATTGTCCGTGGCGTGAAAACCGTAGTGCTGGCCGGGATTGGCCAGTCGCGCTGCCATTCGCGACCCGTCCCAGATGAGGCCGGTTTCGCTGGGCGACGTCGCGAAGGGAGCGAACAGTTCGGTGATGCGCTCCGCACCGGCCCCGGTCACTTCCTCGCTAATTCGGACCTTGTTACGCAAAGCCGGTGGCTGGAGACCGCCGCGCAGATCCAGTCGACGATAGGCCATCAATTGGAAGAAACGTTCATTGACCGGCAGCGCTTTCTTGTTGGGCATACCGAGGCCGAAGCGGATCGATTGGGCTTGAAATTGCTCGCCGACCGTATCGTAGAGCGTCTGCAGGCGCGCGCCGCCGCGATAATCCGGAAGGATGAAAAGATCGACCAGCGCGCTGGCGCGCTCGATCCCGCCCGGTGTCGCAATGGCATGGTTGACCATGGCGATCTGCCCGATCTTCTGGCCGGTCCGCTCATCGGTTAGGCGCACGACCGTGGCGCCTTCCGAAAAGGCGCGCTCGTAAAACCATGCAAACCGCGCCGGATCGAACGGGTCCGCCTGCCGGCCAAAGGCGATGGTGGCCAGCCCGGCGGTCTCCTCGTAATCGTGTTCGGTCTCGACCGAGGCAGTGATCGATGGCTCCATGCAACCGGCCTTTCGTCGCGTGTTCGACGGTCATTGTGCCCTATCCACTTTGCGAAGCGGTAAATACGCCGATTTGTGCAAAGCGGCATGACTATGGCCACCGGGCCGAAAAATGCTAACGGTGCCCCGCCGCCATATCGATTGCGGCCGAGAAGAGGGAGGCCACGGGCCATGAGCGCGACCGGGACCATGAAAAGCCTGACGCCGCCGGATATTCAGGCGATGAAGGGCGGCGAGCCGATCGTCTGTCTGACGGCCTATACCACACCCATTGCGCGTTTGATGGACGAGCATTGCGAACTGGTGCTGGTCGGTGATTCGCTCGGCGTCGTGGTGCATGGCCTGCCCTCCACGGTCGGCGTGACGATGGACATGATGCTCATGCATGCGCGTGCGGTGAGGCGTGGCCTGACACGACCGCTCATGGTGGTCGATTTACCCTTCGGCGCTTACGAGGCCGGGCCGCAACAGGCGTTCGAGAGCGCTGCCCGCCTGATGACGGAAGGCGAAGCCGGCGCGGTCAAGCTGGAAGGCGGCGCCGTGCAGGCCGAGACGATCCGCTTTCTGACCGAGCGCGGCATTCCTGTCATGGCGCATATCGGCCTTCTGCCACAGGCCATCAACACGGTTGGCGGCTACAAGGTGCAGGGCCGGGGCGATGCCGCCGAAAAGCTTCTGGACGACGCGAAGGCCGTGGCCGAAGCTGGCGCTTTTTCAGTCGTGCTGGAAAAGGTCACGGCTTCCATCGCCGAGACGGTCACTGAAACGATCGATATTCCAACCATCGGCATTGGCGCGTCGCCCAGATGCGACGGCCAGATTCTCGTCACCGACGACATGCTGGGTCTGTTCGAGGATTTCAAACCGAAATTCGTCAAGCGCTACGGCGATTGGGCCGTTGCCGGACGCGAAGCGATTTCCTCTTACGCTTCCGACGTGCGCGCCCGGCGCTTCCCCGGTCCCGAACACCTCTTTGGCGATCGGGCGCCGGCTTCGAAGACAGCGAAGAACTGAGCCATGACCGACAAGCAACCGATATTGCTGGTTCGCCAGATCGATGAATTGCGCCGCCATGTCGCGGCGTGGAAGGCGGACGGCCTGCGCGTCGGCCTCGTGCCGACGATGGGCGCGCTCCATGAAGGCCATGCCAGCCTTGTGCGGCTTGCGCAGAAAGACGCCGACCGGGTGATTGTCAGCCTGTTCGTCAACCCCAAGCAGTTCAACGACCGGACGGATCTGGCCAATTACCCCCGCACCGAGGACACCGACCGCGAACTGGTGACCGAACTGGGCGCGCATATGCTTTATGCACCCGCGACCGAAGAGCTTTATCCCTCTGGCTTCGCCACCAGTATTGTGGTCGAGGGGCCGGCCATCCCGCTGGAAGGCGCGCATCGGCCCGGTCATTTCGCCGGAGTGGCGACGGTGGTCTGCAAACTCTTCAATCAGGTCCGGCCGCATTCGGCTGTGTTCGGCGAAAAGGATTTCCAACAGCTCGCCGTGCTGCGCCGCATGGTGCGCGATCTCGATATGGATGTGGAGATCATCGGTGCGCCGACCGTCCGTGAAAAGGACGGCCTGGCGCTTTCATCGCGCAATAGTCGGTTATCGGCCGACGACCGCAGGAAGGCGTCTGCGCTTTATAGAGCGATGACCAACGCCGTGGATGCCATAGAGGGCGGAGCAGATATCGCCGGCACGCTCAACCGCACCCAGGCTGCGATCCTCGAAGACGGCTTCGAGAAGATCGATTACCTGGCTCTCGTCGGTGCGGAAGATTTGCAGCCGATGGACGAGCGCGACCGCGACGGACGGCTCGTCGGCGCAGCCTTTCTGGGTGGCGTGCGGTTGATCGACAACCTGACCGTCAAAGGTCCGCGCCGCTGAACGGACTTTGCACGCAGATACGAGACGTGCGCTACCAGACGCCGTAGCTCTTCAAGGCGGCGGCGACCTTAAGGAACGCTGCAATATTCGCGCCGTCGACATAATCGACATGGTCGTCCTTCATGCCGTGCTCAAGGCAGCGGCCATGCATCTCTTCCATGATGGAAACGAGGCGACGGTCGACCTCCTCGCTCGACCACGACATGCGCATGGCGTTCTGCGTCTGCTCCAGGCCCGATACGGCAACGCCGCCGGCATTGGAGGCCTTGCCCGGCGCGTAGAGGATCTTCGCCTTGCGCACCTGTTCGAGCGCCTTGGCAGTCAGAGGCATATTCGCGCCCTCGACAATGGCGGTGACGCCGTTCTCGATCAGCGTCTCGGCGTCATCTTCGCCCAGCTCGTTCTGCGTCGCACAGGGCAGGGCGACGTTGCATTTGATCGACCAGGGCGTTTTACCTTTTCGGAACGTGCCTTTGCCGTCATAATCGCCAAGACTGCCCTTCTCGGATTTCAGCGTCCGTATGGCGTCGATATCGTCCTGGCGCAGCCCGTCCTTGAAATAGAGCGTGCCGGTGGAGTCGGAGAGGCTCAGAACCTTGCCGTTCAGATCGAGCACCTTTTCCGCCGCATGGGTCGCGACATTGCCGGCCCCGGAAATGCAGAACGTCCGACCCTCGATGTCCTCGCCGATTCGCTGCAGCATGGCGCGCAGGAAGTAGACCACGCCCCAGCCGGTGGCTTCCGTCCGTATCGCCGACCCGCCGAAGCAGGTGCCCTTGCCGGTTAGAACGCCTGCCCAGCGATTGTTGATCTTGACGTATTGGCCGAACAGATAGCTGATCTCGCGAGAACCGACGCCGATATCACCCGCCGGTACGTCGATGTCCTCGCCGATATGACGATGCAACTCGTTCATCAGCGACTGGCAGAAGCGCATGATCTCGCGCTCACTCTTGTCTTTCGGATTGAAATTGGAGCCGCCTTTCGCCCCGCCCATGGGCAAACCCGTCAACGCATTCTTGAAGGTCTGCTCGAAGCCGAGAAACTTCAGCACGCTTTCCGTCACGGTGTCGGAAAAGCGAAGCCCGCCCTTATACGGTCCGATGGCGTGGTTGAACTGCACCCGCCAGGCCCGGTTGGCGCGGATCAGCCCGTCATCGGTTTCCCATGGCACGCGGAAGGAGACGACGCGATCCGGCTCGGTCAATCGTTCCAGAAGCTGGTCCTGCACCCAGTCCTTGCGGTCCAGATAGACCGGTGCGACGGAACAGGCGACTTCGCGAACGGCCTGATAAAACTCCGTCTGCGCGGGGTTTCGTTTTTCCAGCCCCTTCATGAAGCTCTTGACGTAATCGTCGACCGCCTTGCTCATCGATTGCTGCTCCAACTTCGAAATCAGAGCGAAGAGATATTCCAGTGCGTTCGGCCGGCAAGCAGCGTGCCGGTCTGTTCACCGGCCAGGCAGGGCTTTAGGCGGCGTGGCGCCGCCATGTAAAACGGTTGGTCTTTTGCTCTTCATCCAGCGAAGGCTGATAACGATGATCGATGCCCGGCAACTCGGCGCGCTCCAGCTTGGCGATCGTCGGCGCATTCGTGATGACAAGTTCCGAAAAGCCTGTGCGGATCATATGATCGACCTGATCGTAAAGCACATCGCCCACGGCGCGGATTGGCCCGTCATAGCCGGCGCGACGCAGACGCACGGCTTTCGAATAGCTGCGCCCGTCCGTATAGGCGGGAAAGGAAAGCGCAACGATCGGCAGGTCGTCCAGCGCTTCGATAATGGCCGCGATATCGTCGCCCGGCTCCAGCCGGACGCCGATGGGCGCGCCGTGAGCCTGTCGGCCTTCATCGCCGAGCGCCTGCCATTCGGCAACGGGCAGGATCGATGGGCGAGACGGCGCAAGATCGGCTACCGTTTCAGCCTCGATCCATTCATCGTCGATGAAGGTTTCGCCATTCCAGATTTTCGTCTTGCTCTCGTTCATGGCGTCTCCTTGGCCGTCGATTGCGACGAGCCCGTCCAGATGAATTCCGCATTCCGTTTTGGCCTGCCCGGCCCACCGGCCCGACCGCTCATCACCGTCACTGGATGGTTGAGTGCAGGGAAAACAGCCAATGGACAGATAGCCGAACGCGACCAGTGGGTTTTCGCGCAGATCGTTGGCGCGCATGAAGTTGGCCTGATCTTCAGTCGTCCAGCGCGCCAGCGGGTTGATGCGGATACGCGGCCCGACGGCTTCGAAGACCGGCATCTCGGCGCGCTGGGCGCTCTGGTAGCGCTTGCGCCCCGTGAACCAGGCATCGAACGGCGCGACGGCGCGCGCCATCGGCTCGACCTTGCGAATATCGCAGCATTGGTCGGTGTCGCTCTTGTGCAGATCGTTGGCCGGATCGAAACGGCCAAGCGCATCGGCTTTCGGATGGACGATCTGCAGATTGGTGAGCCCCAGATCGACGGCCAGATCGTCGCGATAGCCGAGCGTCTCGCCAAAATGCTGGCCCGTATCCAGAAAGGCGACGGGCGTCGCGGGATCGACATCGGCGATCAGCTTCAACAGCGCCGCGGAATCCGCGCCGAAAGAGGAAACCGTGCCGATGGCCCCAGGAAAGAGCGTCTCGATGGAAACCCGGACGATCTCGCCAGCCGATAGATGGCCATAGGTCTCGTCCAGCCATGCCGCCTTCTCCTCGATCGTGGGAAAGGTCTCAGGCTGCTTTCGATGAAGGGCCATAAAGCGCCTCCTTGAACGGTGCGGACCCAGCGCGGTGTAGATAGGACAGGAAGGTTTCTTCCTGTCCTAGCCGCTCGGCCAGATAGGTGTCGACAATGGTCTCGATGGCGCCGCCGATTTCTTCGAACGAAAAGCCACGGCCGATAATGTCGCCAATGGCCGCGTTCTGGTCGGCCGATCCGCCGAGCGTCACCTGGTAGAGTTCCGTGCCCTTCTTCTCTACGCCCAGAATGCCGATATGGCCGACATGGTGGTGCCCGCAGGCATTGATGCAGCCGGAAATCTTGATCTTCAACTCGCCGATCTGCTGCTGGCGGTCGGCAAGGCGGTTCGAGATGTCCTGCGCCACGGGGATCGACCGCGCATTGGCAAGCGCGCAGTAATCGAGGCCGGGGCAGGCGATGATGTCGGTGGCAAGACCGGCATTGGCCGTGGCGAGACCGATCTCTTCGAGCGCCTCGAACACCGCCGGCAGATCGGCGCGTGCGACATGCGGCAGCACCAGATTCTGCTCATGCGTCACGCGCAATTCGTCCGAGGAGTAGCGCTCGGCAAGATCGGCGATGGCGTCCATCTGATCGGCTGTTGCGTCGCCCGGAATATCGCCGATGCCTTTGAGCGAAACGGTGACGACCGCATAGTCGGGATGACGGTGTGCCGCGACGTTCTGCCGACGCCACTCGTCGAAACCGGGCAGGCGTTTGCGCGCGGCGATCTCGGTCACAACACCCTCGGCGCGGTCCGGCAGCGCCGGTGGCGCGAAATAAGCCTGGATCGCTCCGATATCCGCGTCCGGCAGCGTCAGTTCGCCATCCTTCAGATGCGACCATTCGGCTTCGACTTCGCTACGGAAGACGTCCGTACCCATCTCGTTGACGAGGATCTTGATGCGCGCCTTGTATTTGTTGTCGCGCCGGCCATGCAGATTGTAGACCCGCAAAATCGCGGTGACATAGGAGAGTAGGTGCTCTTCCGGCACGAAATCCGCGATCAGTTTGGCGATGACGGGCGTCCGGCCCTGGCCGCCGCCGACATAGACGACAAAACCGATCTCACCGGCCTCGTTCGCCTTCAACTGCAGGCCGATATCGTGGAACTGGATGGCTGCGCGGTCGTCCTCTGCGCCAGTCACCGCGATCTTGAACTTGCGAGGCAGATAGCTGAATTCCGGGTGGACGGTCGACCATTGCCGGAGGATTTCGGCATAGGGGCGTGGGTCGGCGACCTCGTCGGCGGCGGCGCCGGCGAACTGGTCGGAGGTTACGTTCCTGATGCAGTTTCCAGAGGTCTGGATGGCGTGCATCTCGACCTCTGCCAGTTCTTCCAGGATCGCCGGAATGTCGGAGAGCTTCGGCCAGTTGAACTGGATGTTCTGGCGCGTGGTGAAGTGCCCGTAACCGCGGTCGTAGGTCCGCGCGATATGGGCAAGCTTCCGCATCTGCCGGCTGTTCAGCGTGCCATAGGGAATGGCGACGCGCAGCATGTAGGCATGAAGCTGCAGATAGACGCCGTTCATCAGCCGCAGCGGCTTGAACTGGTCTTCGGTCAGTTCGCCGGAAAGCCGCCGCTCAACCTGTCCCGAAAACTCTTTGGTCCGGGCGGCAACGAAGGCAGCGTCGAATTCATCGTAACGATACATGGTGATCTCGTTTCAGCGGGCGAATTGGGGATGGGTCGTCGGGCCGGACGCGCGGATGATCTCCCGCAGGCGCAGCGGCTTGATGTCGTCGCCATCGTGCATGACGTCGATCAGATTCACATCGACGACCTCGTTGCGCGCAGCGGCGGCTGCCCCCGTCTTCTGAAGGGTCTCCACCGTCTCGGTATCCCGCGCGATCGATGCGCCGGCGAAGGTCGGCGTCCAGCCCTCGGCGTGATTGTAATAGACGACTTCGCCGTCCTTCAGCCGGTTTGCGGTCAGCACTTTCAGGGCCATGCCTAGCTCCGTCTTCTCTTTCGTCAACGGCGCGAAGAGGGTCCGCGCCACGATGCCGGTAAAGATGGGCCGATGCCCTGTCGTTCTAAAGAAATGGCGATGTCTTCGGTAGGGACGGAGGCAACCGCTTTTTCATGAAGCGGCGAAACTCGGCAAAGCTATTCCGCGCTTTCGGAACGGAACGCTGACGGCGCGCTTCGCGTTGAGCTTCCGAACAAATCATCACGAAAGGAAATCGCAGATGGCAGGCGAAACCAGGCAGATGCTTGAAGAAAAGGGCGAACGTCAGACCCGGCTTGAAACGCCGGAATCGTTCGGGCATGGCGAGACGCCGGATCAGCAGGGAACGGCCGGTGGCCAGCCCGCAAGGAAGATCGCCAAGGAAGACGAGGAAAAACGGGCTTTCGAGCGCCCTGCCGGCGCCACACGCGTGACCAAGGGCGATGAGGCCGATACGGCCTGACCCGGTTTGAATGTCTTAATTTATTGTATTGAAGGGAGTTTTGAATGGCCGATTTTCGAATGAAGCATGGCGACATCGTCGTGATTGCCGACGGTGAGAAGGCGCTTTTCCTGCGCAATGAGGGCGATGCAACCTATCCCAATCTCGACGTTTTCCGCGAGATGGAGCAGGACAATCCGCCGAACCGTGAGCAGGCCGCCAATCGCCCCGGCCGGTTTAATGACGGTGGCGCCGGTGGGGCGCAGCGCAGTGCGGTCGAGGACACGGATTGGCAGCGTCTCGGCAAGGAACGCTTCGCGCGCGCCATTGCGGACCGCCTCTACAAGATGGCGCATAATGGCAAGATCGAACGGCTGATCGTCGCTGCGCCGCCGCAGGTTCTTGGCGATATGCGCAAGGAATATCACAAGGAGGTCTCCGACCGGATCGTCGGCGAGGTGGACAAGGAACTGGCCAACCATCCGATTCATGAGATCGAGGAAATCCTGCAGAAATAACGCGGATTGCCAGTGCGAATTGGGATGGGGTGGGCTGCCTCTCGGCGGCCCGCCCTTCTCAATTCCAATGTTGGCGAGAAACGAAGTTCTCCGCTGTGCTTACTGCCCGAAAAGCCGGTCCAGAAAACCGCCCGTTCGCTCTTTCACCCGTCCGATAACCTTATCGCCCACTCCCGCTTGCGGACGCGGCGCGTCGCTGCGCTTCTGTCCGCCGGAAATGATGTCCCGGATCCGGGCGTCCGTCTCGTCGAAATGCTGGCGCGTTTCGATGGCGCCGACAGGCCGGCGATCATGACTGGCGATCACGCCGTCCGGCAAAAGCGACGGGGTGAAATGGCCCGGAAGTGGCCGCTTGCGCAGGCCCTGATGGGCGGTTGTCATGAACTGTTTCCAGGCTTTGGCAGGCATAGAGCCGCCGGTGACGTTCTTCATCGGCGCGCCATCGTCATTGCCGAACCAGACGGCGGTGACGAGATTGGATGTGTAACCGACGAACCATGCGTCGCGGCTCTTGTTCGTGGTGCCGGTCTTGCCGGCGGCGGGCCAGCCGAAGGCGGCGTTGCGTCCGGTGCCCGCCTCGATTGTGCCGTTCATCATGAAGTTCATCATGCCGAGCGCCTCGTTGGAGAGAACGCGCGGCGCGTTCCCTTCAAACTGGTAGACGACCTTGCCGTTCCGGTCTTCGACCCGGTCGATCATGTGCAGCATTGGCCGGTAGCCGCCATTGGAAAAGGGGACATAGGCCGAGGCCAGTTCCAGCGGGGTGACTTCCGAGGTGCCGAGGGCGAGCGATGCGTTGATCGATAGCGGGCTTTCGATCCCCATTTTCATGGCGGTATCGACCACCCTTTCCGGCGTGACCGCCATGATGAGTTGCGCCGCCACGGAGTTGAGCGAGCGCCGCAATGCCTCGGCCAGCGTGACTTCGCCAAAATATTTGCCGCCGTAATTTTCCGGAGCCCATTTGCCGTAGCGGACCGGCGCGTCGGTGACGCGCGATTCCGGCCGCCAGCCATTCTCAATGGCGGTCAGATAGACGAAGGGCTTGAAGGTCGAGCCCGGTTGCCGGCGTGCTTCGGTCGCGCGGTCGAACTGGCTCTGTGCGTAATCGCGTCCGCCGACAAGCGCACGAACCGCGCCGGAGCCATCCAGCGAAACGAGCGCGCCCTGGCTGAAATTCTTTTCGCGGCCGTTTTCGGCGATTCGCCCGCGGATCGCCTTCTCGCCCATGCGCTGCAGCGTCAGGTCGATCGTCGTATAGACGATGAGATCGTCGCGCACATCGCCGATCAGCCCCGGCAGTTCGTCCATTACATGGTCGGCGACATAATGCTCCGAGCCGTTCCAATGGGCGGCGGCGCGCGTGACCGGCGCGCTCATGGCGGTGACGAACTGGCTGTCCGTCAACATGCCCTGATCCTTCATCGCCGCCAGCACGACCTCGGCACGGGCCTTCGCCTTGTCCGGCGCCTTGGCGGGGGACAGGGCCGAGGGCGCCTTCAGAAGTCCGGCGAGAAGCGCCGCTTCATCGACGGTCACTTCCCGCGCGCTCTTGCCGAAATAGCGGCGCGATGCGGCTTCCACGCCATACGCGCCCGAACCGAAATAGACCCGGTTCAGATACATCTGCAGGATGGCGTCCTTGGAATATTTGCGCTCCAGCCAGAGCGCCATCATCGCTTCCTGCGCCTTGCGCTCGATGGAGCGCTCGGGCGACAGGAAGAGGTTCTTCGCAAGCTGCTGCGTCAGCGTCGATGCGCCCCGCGTGCGCCCGCCCTTGGCAACCTTGTTGAACACGGCGCGGGTGATGCCGATCGGGTCGATGCCAAAATGGTGGTAGAAGCGCCGGTCCTCGATGGCGATCACCGCCTGCGGGATGAACGGGCTCATATCCTCGATGCCGATGGCTTCGCCGCCGGTCATGCCGCGATTGGCGACCAGTTCGCCATCGACGGAGACGATTCGCACATTGGGCGGCCGGTCGGGAATGGCCCATTCGCTCGTCGGCGGCATTTTCAGCGCGTAGTAACCGAAGACGACGCCAAGACCGATCGCCATCCAGAGCGACAGCGTGAGCGACCAGTAGAGCGCGCCGCCGAAAAGACCGCGGCGCTTGCGGGCGGGGGCGCGCTTGCGACCCTTCGTGGAAGGCTTCCGTCGCGAGGATGCCGGCACGGTCTGGCCACTCCGTTTGCGTGGTGTCGCCGGTCCGTCCAGCCTCGGTTCGATGCGCAGTTTTTTCTTGCGTCCGGCCATGCCCGGTTTGCCCCGCTTTCGTCGATCATGTCCCCGTTGGGTCGAAAGCAGGATAAATGCGGCGAATTAACGGGCCGCTAAGGATTTCGCAAATGCGCCGGTCGCTTAGCTATGGGCGAAAATATCGGTTTCCGGCCAGCCGGCCAGATCGAGCTGCGCGCGCATCGGGAGGAAATCGAAACAGGCCTCCGCCATCGCCATCCGCTCGTCCCGGACCAGCCGCTCCTGCAATTTCTGCTGCAGGCGGTGCAGGTAGAGCACGTCCGAGGCGGCGTATTCCAACTGCGCGGTCGAAAGCTCGTCCGCACCCCAGTCGCTCGACTGCTGCTGCTTGGAAAGCGAAACGTCGATCAGTTCCTCGCAGAGATTCTTCAGCCCGTGCCGGTCCGTATAGGTCCGCACCAGCCGACTGGCGATCTTGGTGCACCAGACCGGTTCGGCCAGCACACCGAAGGCGTGATAGAGAACGGCGATGTCGAACCGGCCGAAATGGAACAGCTTGGTGATGGCCTTGTCCGCCAGAAGCTTTTCGATATTCGGCGCGGAACTCTGGCCCTTCGCGATCTGCACGATGTCGGCCGTTCCGTCACCTGGCGAAAGCTGCACCACGCAGAGCCGGTCGCGATGGGGATCGAGCCCTAGCGTTTCGGTGTCGATCGCCACCGCCTCTACATCGTAGTTCGAGAGGTCGGGCAGATCGCCTTTATGGGCGCGGATCGTGGTCATTGTTCATCCTGTGTCGGAAAGGTCGTGCCTCTCTTAGCGGCACGGCGCAGATTGGCCTAGCGTCCGCTATGCGCTCTCCCCGGCCTTTTGGCCGAGCGCGGTCAGGATGCGCGCCCATGATCGCATCCCTTTGTGGAAGCTTTTCAGTTCGTATTTCTCGTTGGGCGAATGAATGCGGTCGTCTGCCAGACCGAACCCGACCAGAAGGCTGTCCATGCCGAGCTCGGTCTGGAACGTGCCGACGATCGGGATCGAGCCGCCCATGCCGATGATCGGCGCCTCGACGCCCCATTCTTCCGTCAGCGCCTGTTTGGCTTTGGTGAGAAGTCCCGATTCGTAAGGAAGCTGCACCGCCGGCGAGCCGCCATGCTCATGAAACTCGGCCGTGCAATCCTTCGGCAGGCGCTCTTCGACGAAGGCCCGGAAGTTCTTTCGGATCGCCGCCGGGTCCTGGTCGTGCACGAGACGGAAGGAGACCTTCGCCGTCGCCTTCGCCGGAATAACCGTCTTGAACCCTTCGCCCGTATAACCGCCGACAATGCCGTTCACCTCGGCGGTCGGTCGCGCCCATGTCAGTTCCATGATGGACCGGCCTTCTTCACCGAAGGGTTCCGACAGACCGATCTCCTTCAGGAAACCTTCGGCGGAGCGTTCCAGTTTCTGCCAACTCGCCTTTATGGCATCGGGCGTCTCATTCACGCCATCGTAGAAGTTCGGGATCGTGACACGCCCCGTCTCGTCGTGGAGATCGCCGAGGATACGCGAAAGGACAGTCAGCGGATTGGCCGCCGCCCCGCCATAATAGCCCGAATGCAGATCGCGATCGGCGGCATGGATCGTTACCTCCTCGCCGACAAGACCGCGCAGGCCGCCGGAAATGGCGGGCGTATCGGCGTCCCACATATTGGTGTCGCAGACGAGCGCGAAATCGGCCTTCAACTCATCCTTGTTCGCTTCGATGAAGGGCAGCAGCGAAGGCGAGCCGCTTTCCTCCTCGCCTTCGAAAAGGATCGTCACGCGGCAGGGCAGGGTGCCGGTTTCGGCAATCATGGCGCGGCAGGCTTCGACGAAGGTCATCAACTGGCCTTTATCGTCCGCTGCGCCCCGACCGGTCACGATATTGCGGCCATTTCGTTCGATAATCTCCGACTCGAACGGATCGGCATCCCATTCGTCGAGCGGGTCGACCGGCTGCACATCGTAATGGCCGTAGAAAAGAGCGTGAGGCGCATCGGGGCCGGGCCCGTCATGATGAGCGACCACCATCGGATGGCCGGGCGTCTCGCGTACGGAAGCACGAAAGCCGATTTCTTCAAGATCCTGTCGCAGCCATTCCGCCGCCTGACGACAGGCCCCCGCATAGTCCGGATCGGTGGAAATGGAGGGAATGGCGATCAGCGCCTTGAGGTGATCGAGTGCGCCATCCAGACGGTCGTCGAGACGGGAGAGGATGGAATCGAAAGAGGACATGAAGGGATCCGTTGCGGTTTGTTTGCGCGCAACGGTAGGGCGCGCGACGCGGTGGGGCAAATGCCGAACCATAAAAAGATGTGCGCCAAAGATAGGCAGAGAAAAGCCGCCGTGGCGGAGGGGTGCCACGGCGGCGTTCTACTGAGCGGAGATCAGCGAGAGGGGGACGCGATCTTCCGTCGTGTCGTCCGGGAGACGGGGGACAGGTCTCTTGATCCGGACGGTGGCGCTCTAACGTCGCCGACCATAGACAATTGATAATTGGAAACGGGCAAAACAAGGGCAGAAGCATTAAGCTTCGGTAATATACGCAAAGCCGACGCAAAACGGCGGTCTAGCAAGCCGGCAGCTGCAACTGTGCGATGGACGAGTCGCCTGCGCCGCGCTAAGCGTTTCGACCATGAAAAAAGGCGATCATCTCTTTCTCGTCGACGGCTCGGCCTACATCTTCCGCGCCTATCACGCTTTGCCGCCGCTGACGCGCAAATCGGACGGCCTGCCCATCGGCGCGGTGTCCGGTTTCTGCAACATGCTTTGGAAGCTGCTGCGCAATGCGCGCGACACGGAAATGGGCATCACGCCGACCCATTTCGCGGTTATCTTCGACTATTCTTCAAAGACGTTCCGCAACGATCTGTACGACGAGTACAAGGCCAACCGCTCTGCGCCGCCGGACGATCTGGTGCCGCAATTCGGCCTGATCCGCGAAGCAACGCGCGCCTTCGATGTCGCTTGCATCGAGCAGGAAGGGTTCGAGGCCGACGACATTATCGCGACCTATTGCCGTCTCGCCTGCGAAGCGGGCGGCGATACCACCGTCATCTCGTCCGACAAGGATCTGATGCAACTCGTCGGTCCCACTGTCGGCATGTACGATCCGATGAAGGACAAGGAGATCGGCGTCGACGAGGTGATCGAAAAATTCGGCGTGCCGCCGGAAAAGATGATCGATCTGCAGGCGCTGACCGGCGATTCCATCGACAATGTGCCGGGCGTGCCGGGCATCGGCCCGAAGACCGCGGCCCAGCTTTTGGAAGAGTTCGGCGATCTGGATACGCTTCTGGCCAAAGCGGACACGATCAAGCAGAAGAAGCGCCGCGAAAACCTGATTGAGCATGCCGACAATGCGCGTCTTTCCCGTGAACTGGTGACGCTGCGCGACGATGTCGATCTGGAACTGCCGCTCGACGCGCTGACGCTGGACGAACTCGACGGGCCGAAACTGATCGGCTTTCTGAAGGCGATGCAGTTTACCTCGCTGACCAGGCGCGTCGCCGAGCAGACTGAGGCGGATGCCGCTTCCATCGAGGCGGCGGAGGTGCCCGTCGAATGGGAAGAGGCGCGGGGCCCCGATCTCGATCCGGGCGAGGGGCCATCGAAGGATGACGTGCTGCCGGGGTCGTCTGCTGACGGCATGACGCCGCAGGCTTTCGCCGAGAGCCGCGCCGCAGAAATTCGCGACATCGCCTTCGATCACGAAAAATACGAGACGGTCGGCAATATCCAACACCTGCGCGAATGGATCGCGGAAGCGCGAGAGCGAGGCCACGTCGCCTTCGACACCGAGACGGATAGCCTCGATCCGATGCAGGCGACGTTGTGTGGGTTTTCGCTGGCAGTCGAGCCGGGTCGCGCCTGCTATGTGCCGCTTTGTCACCGGGAGGGCGAAGGCGATCTCCTTGGCGCAAGCAGCCTTTCCGACGGACAGATCCCGGAAAAGGAAGCGCTGGACGCGCTGCGCGATCTTCTGGCGGATCCTGCCTGCCTGAAGATCGGCCAGAACATCAAGTTCGACATGCTGGTGACGGCGCGCTACGGCCTGCCGCTTGTCAATTTCGACGACACCATGCTGATCTCCTACGTGATCGAGGCGGGCCGAACCGCCGGCAATCAGGGCGGTCACGGCATGGATCCGCTGGCCGACCGCTGGCTCGGCCACAAGCCCATTCCCTACAAGGAGGTTTGCGGCAGCGGCAAAAGCGCCATCACCTTCGACCGCGTGCCGATCGACAAGGCGACCCACTACGCCGCCGAGGATGCCGACATCACGCTGCGCCTCTGGCTCGCCATGAAGCCACGTCTGGTGGCCGAGGGCGTGGTCTCGGTTTACGAGCGTCTGGAACGCCCGCTCGTGCCGGTGATCGCGAAGATGGAAGAGGCGGGCGTTTCGATCGACCGGCAGATCCTGTCGCGCCTGTCCGGCGAGTTCGGCCAGCAGGCCGCCGGAATCGAGGCCGAGATCTACGAGATGGCCGGCGAAAGCTTCAATATCGGCTCGCCCAAGCAGCTCGGCGATATTCTCTTCGGGCGGATGGGCCTGCCGGGCGGCAGCAAGACCAAGACCGGCCAGTGGTCGACCAGTGCGCGGGTGCTCGAAGATCTTGCCGCCGAAGGCCATCCCCTGCCGCGCCGCATCGTCGACTGGCGCCAGCTGACCAAGCTGAAGAGCACCTATACCGACGCGCTGCCGGGCTACATCCACCCCGAAACCAGGCGCGTCCATACATCCTATCAGATGGCGGCGACCACCACTGGCCGGCTGTCGTCCTCCGAGCCGAACCTGCAGAACATTCCAATCCGAACGAGCGAGGGCCGAAAGATACGGACGGCCTTCATCGCCGAACCGGGCAATGTCCTGATCTCGGCGGATTACAGCCAGATCGAGCTACGAATCCTGGCGCATATCGCCGACATTCCGCAGCTCCGGCAGGCTTTCGCCGACGGCATCGACATTCACGCCATGACTGCGAGCGAGATGTTCGGCGTGCCGGTGGAAGGGATGCCGAGCGAGGTGCGCCGTCGCGCCAAGGCCATCAATTTCGGCATCATCTACGGCATATCGGCCTTCGGTCTGGCCAATCAGCTTTCCATCGAACGCGGCGAGGCGGGCGAATATATCAAGCGCTATTTCGAGCGCTTTCCCGGCATTCGCGATTATATGGACAGCACCAAGGCGTTCGCCCGCGAGCATGGTTATGTCGAGACGCTGTTCGGCCGCCGCGCCTACTACCCCGACATCAGATCGTCGAACCATTCGGTTCGCGCCTTCAACGAGCGCGCGGCGATCAATGCGCCGATTCAGGGCTCGGCGGCGGATATCATACGCCGCGCCATGATCCGCATGGATGGGGTGCTGGAAGAGGCGAAGCTGGATGCGAAGATGCTATTGCAGGTGCACGACGAATTGATCTTCGAACTGCCGAAGGACCAGGCGGACGCGGCTATACCCCTTATCCAGGAAGTCATGGAGAACGCCGCCATGCCGGCGGTCGACATGGCCGTGCCGCTGCAGGTCGATGCGCAGGCCGCGTCGAACTGGGACGAAGCGCATTGAACCGCGATGCCGCACGGCGGCTGCGCTGTTGGGCGTTGCCTTTTCGCGCCGGCATCGTCCTGGCGGTTTCTCTATTGGCGGTCAGCGGATGCGGGGTTGCCGGTCCACGCCCCGCCACGGATCGTTCCGTGCCGGAACCGAATAGCGCGCTTACCGCTTCGGAACGGCTTCAACCCCTGACGGAAGATGAGAGAAGGATTCGGCCGTTGGCGCTGGATAGTGGTGTGGAGGATTAGCCTGGCCGACCGCCGAAATCGGTTTTACCGGCCTTGCTGATTTAGAGAAGACAAAAATTTTGCCGTGCATGGGAACAAGTTCGGGCGTGGCGGTTTTCCTCTGTGTGATTGTTAGAGGGAATTCCATCATGAAGAACGTTATTTTCGTTGCCGCACTTGTCGCTTTCATCGCCCCATCGCTTGCGGGTTGCGGCAACACGATTCGCGGCCTCGGCAAGGATACGGCTAATACGGTCGACGCCACACAGGCCGCTGCGGGAACCACGGCCAACGCGGTCGCCAACTGATCGAAGACGGTCCTGTCACTGTTGGGAACTGAAGGGCGATGGTTCGACCATCGCCCTTTTTCTTTACGCGTTTCGTGGCTACAGCGCCATCAAAAGGCCGGATCGTCCACCGCGACGGTTTTGATATTTACGAATTCGTGAATGCCTTCCGCGGAAAGTTCGCGCCCATAGCCGGAATGTTTCACGCCGCCGAATGGCACGCGCGGATCGGACGCCGTCATCCGATTGATGAACGTGCCACCGGCCACAAGATCGCGGATGAAACGTTTCTGCTCCCCGCCATCCTTGGTGAACGCCGCCGATGACAGGCCGAAGGTCGTGGCATTGGCGATCTCGATGGCCTCGTCGATATCCTTCACCTTGAAGAAAAGCGCCACCGGGCCGAAAAACTCTTCCATATAGGCTGGCGCATCCTTCGGAATGTCGGCGAGAATGGTCGGCGGGTAGAACCAGCCATCGCGCTCCGGCACCTTGCCGCCGGTCACGAGTGTTGCGCCGTCCTTCACGCTCTGATCCACTTGGTCGGCCAGCTCGTCGCGAATGGATTTGGTCGCCAGCGGTCCGAGATCGTTGTCGCCGTCCATCGGATCGCCGAGCGACATGGCCTCGAACTTCTCCTTGAAACCGGAAAGCACCCGATCGTAGACATCTTCGTGAACGATGAAGCGCTTGGCGGCGATGCAGCTCTGCCCATTGTTCTGAAGCCGCGCCTTGATGCCGGTGGCGATGGCCGCATCGATATCGGCGCTTGGCATGACGATGAAGGCGTCAGAGCCGCCGAGTTCGAGAACCGCTTTCTTGATCTGCCTGGCGGCTTGGCTGGCAACGGCGGCACCGGCGGGCTCCGAACCCGTCAGGGTGACGGCCTTTACCCGTTCATCGTCGATCATGGCTTCGATCTTGTCCGAGCCGATCAGAAGGGTCTGGAAGCAACCTTGCGGCAGCCCGGCTTCGGTGAAAATTTGCTCGATTGCCATGGCGCATTGCGGCACATTGCTGGCGTGTTTCAAAATGCCCACATTACCGGCCATCAGGTTCGGCGCGGCAAAGCGGAAAAGCTGCCAGAACGGAAAGTTCCACGGCATGACGGCAAGCACGAGACCGATCGGCTGATAGCTGACGAGCGTTTTTTCCGCATCGCTGTCATGGCTTTTGTCGGCAAGAAATTCCTCGGCATGGTCGGCGTAGTAGCGGCAGACCGACGCGCATTTCTTGACCTCGGCCTTTGCCTCCTCGAACCGCTTTCCCATTTCCAATGTTGCCAGTCGGCCATACTTGTCCTGACCGGCTTCCAGAATGTCTGCCACCCTGCGCAGGATGACGGCCCGCTCGTCGAACGAAGTCAGTCGCCATTCCGCATAGGCCCGATCGGCGTTTTCCAAAGCCCGCTGGACGAAATCGTCGTCGTGACCGGCGATGTCCTCGAACGTCTGGCCAGTGGCGGGGTTGGTGCTTTTCGGCATGAAAATCTCCTGGATAAAACGGTTGGTTCGCACATGGTCGACGGACAATGAAAGCGCTGGCCGGCCACGGCGCAAAAATACCGGGCCGGCCGGTTTGATCTAGTTGTCGCGCAACACCTCGATCAGTTCGCTCTTGGACATATCGGAGCGACCGGCAATGTCGAGTTCCTGGGTGCGGCGGTATAAATCGTCTTTGGTCCAGTCCTCATAGGGCGGTGCCTGGCCGCCCTTCCTGGATGGCTCCATATCGTCATTTGCCTGGGCGTTGGCGATCGCGGCGGACTTTTGCTTGGAATAGCCCTTCTTGCGCAGTTCCTCATAGACCTCATCGTCTTTGACGGACGGCCCGTGATCTTTTGCCATGATCAGTCCCTGTCCAGCATGTCCTCGCGTTCGTCCGGCGACATGGTCGAAAGGTTCTCGTCGCCGCTCATTGCGGCGAAGACGCCGGTATCGGTGTCGCCGTCGACGTCGATCTCGGCGATCAGCCGTTCGACTTCATTGAGCAGACCGTCGAAATCATGGCCGCGATCGGCGCTCTGGCGGCTGTAGATCTCGCTATGCATCTCGCGCAGGCGGCGCAGTCTCTGGTCGCGCGGTTGGTTGGAAAAAGCGATGCCTTCCAGATCGTCGACCGTAATCTCCTGGCTGATACCGGGCGCATCGCCATCGTCGCCGACATCGCGGTCATACGGCACTACGCCCACTTCAAATTGATATTCCGGCATCGTTCGTCCCTTTCATCATTGGTGCTGAAATTATGTGGTCACAACGCCCGCCCGGCAGGTTTTGTTGCAGGGAACCGATTGCCTGCCAAATGGGTTGAGCCGCCATTCTAACAGAGCAAGGGATCAGCACATGTCAAAAGATTACGCTGCCAATACGAAGGTGGAATGGGACTGGGGCAACGGCACCGCGAAGGGCAAAATTCAGGAGAAGTTCACCGAGAAGGTCAGCCGCCAGATCGATGGAAACGAGGTGACGCGGGACGCATCCGAAGACAACCCCGCCTATATGATCGAACAGGAAGACGGCCAGCGTGTCCTGAAGAAACATAGCGAGCTGCGGAAGGCCAGCTGAACCGTGCTTTCGCACGGCATTGAGAGCGCGATGCGATGGTTCTGGTCATCGCATCAAGTGGCTGGCTTTTGGTGCATACAAGTCGGCCAGGAACGGGGTATTGACCCGATAGAATATTCATTGCGCAGTGCCCAATTCTCTGATCCCCGCGGTGCTGGCCGCCTGACCTAATTTGTGCCCGACAGAGACGCAACGCCCAGCATGCCAAGGATGGTTTCGACCATATGCGCGGCATTGAGACCGGCCTGGTCGTACATCCGCTTTGGCGAGGCATGATCGATGAATTGGTCCGGCAGGGTAAGGGACCGGAATTTCAAACCACCGTCGAGATGGCCTTCATTGAGAAGGGCTTGCGTAACATGGCTGCCAAAACCGCCGATTGCACCTTCCTCGACGCTCAGTAGAACCTCATGTTCGCGGGCAAGCCGGAAGATCAGGTCGGTATCGAGCGGCTTTGCGAACCGCGCGTCGGCCACGGTGACCGACAGGCCTTTTGTCTCCAGATCCTCGGCAGCCCTAAGGGCTTCGGCAAGCCGTGTTCCGAGCGAGAGAATGGCGACCTTGCCGCCTTCGCGAACGATCCGGCCTTTGCCGATCGGTAGCACCTCGCCAGTTTCGGGCATGTCGACGCCGACACCCTCGCCGCGCGCGAAACGAATGGCGGACGGCCCGTCATCGATGGTCGCGGCGGTGGCGACCATATGCCGCAGTTCCGCTTCATCGGATGGCGCCATGATGGTGAAACCGGGCAGGTTGCCAAGATAGGCGAGATCGAACGAGCCGGCATGCGTCGCGCCGTCGGCGCCGACCAGCCCGGCCCGGTCGATGGCGAAGCGCACCGGTAGCGATTGCAACGCGACATCGTGGACGATCTGGTCATAGCCGCGCTGCAGAAAGGTCGAGTAGATCGCGCAGAACGGTCTCATACCGCTGGCGGCCAGCGCGGCACAGAAGGTCACGGCGTGCTGCTCGGCAATACCGACGTCGAAGGTTCGGGACGGAAAGCGTTGGCCGAACACGTCGAGGCCGGTGCCGGACGGCATAGCGGCCGTGACCGCGCAGATCCGCCGGTCGGCCTCCGCCTGCCGGATCAGGCTGTCGGCGAAGACGCGCGTATAGGACGGGGCGTTGCTCTTCGCCTTGAACTGTTTGCCGGACGGCACGTCGAATTTTGCGACGCCGTGATACTTATCGGCGGACGCTTCGGCGGGCGCATATCCCTTGCCCTTCTTTGTGATCGCATGGATCAGAACCGGGCCCGTCGCCCGCGCTTTGACTGCCCGAAGAACGGCCAGAAGAGCGTGAATATCGTGGCCGTCGATCGGCCCGGCATAGGAGAAACCAAGTTCCTCGAACAGCGTGCCACCGACCACCATTCCCTTGACGAGATGTTTCGCCCGCTCGGCCCCCTCGCGGAGCGGTGGCGGAAGCAGCGACACGGCGCCCTTGGCGAGCGAACGGACATCTTGAAGCGGCTTGCCGGCGTAAAGCCGCGAAAGGTAGCGGCTCATCGCGCCCACCGGCGGCGCGATGCTCATCTCATTGTCGTTAAGGATCACGATCAGCCGCTTGCCGAGATGGCCCGCATTGTTCAGCGCTTCATAGGCCATGCCGGCGCTCATTGCGCCATCGCCTATCACTGCGATGGCGTCGCCCGTCTCCATGCCGAAATCGCGGCCGGCAGCAAAGCCGAGCGCCGCAGAAATCGAGGTGGAGGAGTGCGCCGCACCGAACGGATCGTATTCGCTCTCGCTGCGCTTGGTGAAACCGGACAGGCCGTCTTCCTGCCGCAGCGTGCGGATCCGGTCGCGCCGTCCCGTGAGTATCTTGTGCGGGTAGGTCTGGTGACCGACATCCCAGACCAGCTTGTCGCGCGGCGTGTCGAACACGGCGTGAAGCGCCACCGTCATTTCGACGACGCCAAGCGATGCGCCGAGATGACCGCCGGTCTCGGAAACCGCCGAGATGGTTTCCTGACGTAGCTCATGCGCCAGCCGCGACAACTCGTCGTCGCTCAGCCCCTTCAGATCGGATGGGGTGGCTATACGGTCAAGAAGCGGTGTGATCGGTCGGTCGGGCACGGGCGGTAAGCTCTTTCATCCACGTAGACAGCCATATATCGAACTGCTCCTAAGAGAGGAAAGGGGGCGATGCAATGCCGGCGCGAATTGCGTCAGCGGGCCTTTTCGATTCGCCACGAAGAAATGCGCCCGTTCAGCGCGGCCGGCATCCGGTTCACGGAGGTATCGAAGACTTCGCAGCGACCGGTCAGCCCGTAATTGTCGCAGACGGTAACCGAGTAGCCCTCGGCGATCACGACCGAGGAGATGCGGTCGTTCCATGACCGTCCCAGCGTGATGGCTTCGCCCGGTTTTTCGTAACAGTCCGCGTCGCCCGCATTATCATATTCGGAAAAGAAGCAGACGCCCTGCGAGACGGCGCCGGCCGCTTTCTCTGCGGGGACGCTGCCCTCGGTTTTGCGCTCGGTCGAAGCGGTTCGCGCATCGCTGGCGTTGGCATCGGAGAAACTGATGCGTTCGATCACGTCGCGAACGCGCGCGCCGGCCAGTTCTCCGCCATCGACGATCAGGAAGGAGCCGGCGATCCAGCCAGTCGCCTCATCCGTGCGCACGCGACACCAGCGGCCAAGAGGCGTACACTCCAGGAGAACGCCGCGGGCGTTTTCGACCATGGAGCCGACGCGGCTGAAATCCACGCCCGGTCCGGAGCGGACATTCATGCCGGCGCGGGCGCGGACCGAAATATCAGCCGCCTGCACGGTCTGAACGACCCATGTGGGGACAAAAAGCAAACAAGCAGCGAAAACAAGGGCGCGTCCGGCATTGGCCATAGTCAGGCGTTTCCAGTTATTCGAATGGGTCCCTATAAGAAGCGCGATAACGAAGAAATTCGACCGCAATAGGACATGTTTGGCTATCACCCAACGTCAGCCGCCACAACTATTGGGTGCGGTCACAATTCATCACATTTATTGCAATCATGCCTGTCTTGACGGTTGTTTCGTCGAGGGTCCCGCCGGCATGACCGGGTCAAAGAAAAGGCCCGGCAGCGCGCCGGGCCTTCCCAATAGCATGATGGCGAACGAGGACGCTTATTCGTCGTCGCTGCCGCGTTCCTTGAGCGCAGCGCCAAGAATATCGCCGAGCGACGCGCCGGAGTCGGACGATCCGTACTGAGCGACGGCTTCCTTCTCTTCGGCAATTTCCAGCGCCTTGATGGACACGGAAATGCGACGGTTCTTCTTGTCGAACTGCGTGATGCGACCATCGACCTTCTGACCGACCGAGAAACGCTCGGGGCGCTGCTCGCCGCGGTCGCGGGACAGATCGGCGCGGCGAATGAAGCTGTCGACATCGTGATCGACGAGTTTCACTTCCAGACCGCCATCGGTCACGGCCGTCACTTCGCAGGTGACGACGGCGCCCTTGCGCAGTTCGCCCGAAGCGGCGGCTTCGCCGACAGCATCGCGGCCAAGCTGCTTGATGCCGAGGCTGATGCGCTCCTTGTCGACATCGACGTCGAGAACCTGGGCCGACACTTCGTCGCCCTTCTCATATTCGTCGATGACCTGCTCGCCCGGGCGATCCCAGGAGAGGTCGGAGAGGTGCACCATGCCGTCCACATCGCCTTCGAGACCGATGAACAGGCCGAACTCGGTCTTGTTCTTGACCTCGCCGGTGACGGTCGCGCCGACCGGGAAGTTCTGCGCGAACGCATCCCACGGGTTTTCCAGCGTCTGCTTCAGGCCAAGCGAGATACGGCGCTTGACCGGATCGACCTCGAGAATGACCACATCGACATCCTGCGTCGTCGACAGAATCTTGCCGGGGTGGACGTTCTTCTTGGTCCAGCTCATCTCGGAGACGTGGATCAGGCCTTCGATGCCCGGCTCCAGCTCCACGAACGCGCCGTAATCGGTGATGTTCGTGACCGTGCCGCTGACCTTCTTGCCGAGCGGGTACTTGCCGCCGATGCCGTCCCACGGATCGGCCTCAAGCTGCTTCATGCCCAGGCTGATGCGGTGCGTTTCCTGGTTGATGCGGATGATCTGCACATTCACCGTCTGACCGATCTGAACGATCTCGGACGGATGGTTGACGCGGCGCCATGCCATGTCGGTCACGTGCAGCAGGCCGTCAATGCCACCGAGATCGACGAATGCGCCGTAATCGGTGATGTTCTTGACCACACCCTCGACCGTCTGACCCTCTTCGAGGTTCTGGACGATCTCCGAGCGCTGCTCCGCACGGCTCTCTTCGAGCACGGTCCGGCGCGACACCACGATATTGCCGCGGCGCTTGTCCATCTTCAGGATTTCGAAGGGCTGCGGGGTGTGCATCAGCGGGCCGACATCGCGGATCGGACGAATGTCCACCTGCGAACGCGGCAGGAAGGCGACGGCGCCGTCCAGATCGACGGTGAAGCCGCCCTTGACCTGGTTGAAGATCTGGCCTTCGACCTTTTCGCCGGCCTCGAATTTCTTTTCAAGACGGATCCAGGCTTCCTCGCGACGAGCCTTGTCGCGGCTGATCACCGCGTCGCCCAGCGCGTTCTCGATGCGCTCGACATAGACTTCGACCGTATCGCCGACCTTCAGGGTCGGTTCGCCGTTCTTGACGCCGAATTCGCGGATCGGCACGCGGCCTTCGACCTTCAAGCCGACATCGATGACGGCCATGTCCTTTTCGATGGCCGTGACGAGGCCCTCGACAACATTGCCTTCGGCTGCGAAATCGCCAGACGCTTCGGTCTGTTCGAGCATGGCGGCGAAATCGTCGCGCGACGGATTCATTTCACTCATTTGATAAGAAGTCTCCAGCGGGCGGCGTCGGAATTTGCGGCTAATGCCGCATCGCCTGCCCGTTCTGCGCCGGTGGTTCGTGTTTCAAAAGCCCGTCTTCGCGATCCCGGTCTGTCGAACATGCTGTTCGAAAACCATGTGAACCGACCTGCCATTTCAGCTATTGGCAGGCGGCCAATCCGGCGCGGAGGATGCGGACGGGCATAGTTTGCGTCAGGCGTCCCGCTTGCTGTTGATCAGCGCGCGGGCCGCGTTGAACGCCGCTTCTATACCCATTTCGCTCGTATCCAGCAAGTGCGCGTCTTCGGCAGGGCGCAGCGGCGAATCGGCCCGCCCCATATCCCGCGCATCGCGTCGTTCGATATCGGTGAGGATCGCAGCCCGGTCGGCAACGCCGCCATCGCGCAGGATCTCGTGATAACGGCGTTCGGCCCGCACGGCCGGTGAAGCGGTGACATAGAGTTTGACATCGGCGTTCGGCAGAACCACCGTTCCGATGTCGCGGCCGTCGAGCACCGCGCCGAGCCCTTCGGCGGCAAAGGCGCGCTGGCGTTCCACCAGCGCCTTGCGGACGTCGGTCATCACCGCGACTTTCGAGGCTGCTTCGCCGATTCCGTGCGCCGCAAGGACCATCCGGTCCATTGCCGAAAGGTCGAGCGTGTGGGCAGCCTCCACCGCTTCCGCTTCGTCGTCGAGCGACACGCCGCGGTCGAGTAACGCCTTGGCGACCGCCCGATAGGTCAGGCCCGTATCAAGATGGCGCAGCCCGTAATGCGCCGCCAGCCGCCGCGACAGCGTGCCCTTTCCGGATGCCGCCGGGCCGTCAATGGCGATGGTGAAGGGTTCGCGTTCTTTCATTGAGTGGTTTTCTCCATCATGAGCGCTCACGCCGAACGCCGACCTCGATCGTTTCAAGCCCGACATAAGGTTGCTTTTCGAACAGCATCGGATCGTCCAGCCAGTCGATCAGCAGATCCATGCCGTCGACGCCCCAGAAAACGGGTCCTCGTCGGCCTTTATCGTCGAGAGGCACGAACGTAGGCACGCCGAAGACGCCAGCTTCGATGGCCTCCTGCGTATTCGCCTTCAACCGATCCTTGCTTTGCTGCATCGTCGCCAGTTCCGGTTCGAGACCGAGATGCTCGGTGAGCGCCGCAAGCCCTTCCACCGTATCGACCGCGCCGCCATGGCCGAAAACGAACGTAAAGGCCGAGCGAACCTCGTCGAGTGTCGCGCCGGCACCGTCATGGGCACCGGCCAGAAGGCGGTTCGCTCCGAGCGGATTGAAAGGATGGCGGGGCGGAAACGATACCGGCAGGCCGAGCGAAGCAATGAGATGGACCGCCTGGCGATAGGTGAAGAGCCGCTTCGGCGCCAGTTCGGCCGGGCCGAGATGGCGGTAATGGGCGAGGACCGCACCGAAGAGCAGAGCGCGCGGACGCAACTCCACGTCTTCGGGCAGTTCTGCGATCCGCCCGAAGGCGGCGTAGCTGTAGGGGGAGATCAGATCGTACCAGAACTCGATCGTGCGGCTCACTGGCTTGCTGCTCCAGTCCGCTCGATCTTCGCGCCCAACTGTCCCATCAGATCGAAGAATTGCGGGAAGCTCGTCGCGATCATGGTGGAATCGTCGATCTCCACCGGCTTCTCTGTAGCGAGGCCCAGTGTCAGGAACGCCATGGCGATGCGATGGTCGAGATGGGTCTCGACCGTGCCGCTGCCGAGCCCCTTGCCGCTGGGCGTGCCCCGGATCGTCAGGCAGGCTTCCGTTTCCGTGCAGTCGATTCCGTTGGCCTCAAGGCCCCGCGCAACGGCGGCCAGCCGGTCGCTCTCCTTGACGCGCAATTCTTCCAGGCCATCCATAACCGTTTCGCCTTCGGCAAAAGCGGCCGCGACGGCCAGAACCGGATATTCGTCGATCATGGAAGGCGCGCGCTCCGGCGGCACGGTGATGCCCTTCAACTCCGAATAGCGCACGCGAAGATCGGCGACATCCTCGCCGCCCGCATCGCGCCAGTTCACGATGTCGACCTGTCCGCCCATCTCCTGAAGGGTCAGAATTATGCCTGTGCGGGTCGGGTTCATCAGCACGTTTTCGATGGTGATGTCGGCGCCGGGCACGATCAGCCCGGCAACCAGCGGAAAGGCCGCCGAAGACGGATCGCCCGGCACGTCGATGGTGCGGCCTTTAAGGTCCGGCTGGCCTTCCAGGCGGATTGTCCGAACCCCCGATGCGTCCTCTTCCACATCCAGCTGGGCGCCGAAACCGGCCAGCATCTTCTCGGTATGATCGCGGGTCATGACCGGCTCGATCACCGTGGTCGTGCCGGCAATGTTCAGCCCGGCCAGCAGCACGGCGCTTTTGACCTGCGCCGAGGCGACCGGCACGCGGTAGGTGATCGGCGCCGGGGCCTTCGGCCCACGCAACGTGACCGGCAGGCGGTCGCCTTCCATCGCCTCGACCGCGACGCCCATCTGCCGCAGCGGATCGAGAACCCGCTTCATTGGCCGCCGGGAAAGAGAGGCATCGCCGGTAAAGCGCGTGGTCATGTGATAGGGGCCGACGAGGCCCATGGTCAGCCGACAGCCCGTGCCCGCATTGCCGAAATCGAGCGCATCCGCCGGCTCCAGCAATGCGCCATTGCCGGTGCCCGCGACCCGCCATTTTTCGCCATCGCGGCCGATCTTCGCGCCCATCGCCGCCATGGCTCGACCCGTCGCCAGAACATCTTCGCCCTCCAGCAGACCGGAGATGACGGTTTCGCCGGATGCCAGGCCGCCGAACATCAGTGAGCGATGAGAAATGGATTTGTCGCCCGGAACCCGGATTGTCCCGGAAAGGTTTTCGCTTTTATGCGCGGTCGCTGGAGAGGGAATGCTGGAATGGCTCATGAGAACGTCTTTTCAATCGGTTGGCCGATGCTTTTCAGCGAAGGGGGCGGCGTGCGCTTAGCACGGCTTTGTGAAATGGTCATCCGCCCGATGCGCGCTTTCCGTGCGATGGCCCTTTGACAGGCTTTCCGACCGACGCTATGGGCAGGCCCGCAAACAGGCGATCTGACGCAAAGACCGGCCAAGGCGCGCCGACCGGCAGCGCGATAGATGAGGAAATCTGGAACCGTGGCAAAAACCGAACTCGGCACCAAGCGCACTTGCCCCGAAACCGGCAAGAAGTTCTACGATCTGAACAAGGATCCCGTCGTCTCGCCCTATACGGGCAAGACCTACCCGCTCTCCTTCTTCGAGGAAACGGCAACCACCGTTGCCGTGAAGAAGTCGGAAGCGCCGGCCGAAGAGGTCACCGAGACGGAAGCGGAGACCGAGACGGAAGACGAGGACGATACCGCGCTGGTCAGCCTTGAAGACGCCGATGACGACGAAGAGGAAACCGGCAAGGCCAAGCCGAAAGCCGCCGATGCCGACGTCGATCTGGATGCCGAAGACATCGATCTGGGCGACGACGATGACGACCCCTTCCTGGGCGATGACGATGATGACGACGACGATGACGACGTGTCCGATATCATCGCAGTCGGCGGGGACGACGAAGACGACAGCTAGGCGATCGGCGCCAGTGGACGAAAAAATCTCGCCCACGGCGGTTCTTGCCACTTGATCGTTGGGGCGGGGACGGATAGAAGCCCGCCATCCCGGATGGCGCTGTCAGACGATCGCGCCATCATTCAGGAACGTCCGCTTTGACGGGCGAAGCGTGGGGCCATAGCTCAGTTGGGAGAGCGCTACAATGGCATTGTAGAGGTCAGGGGTTCGACTCCCCTTGGCTCCACCAGTTCCTCTTCGTCGAACGCATGATGATGGCGGCGCTAGCGCCGCCTTTTTCATTTTTCGCCTACAGATCGATCCGCCGCAGCCGCAGCGCATTGGTGATGACCGAGACCGAGGACAGCGACATCGCCGCCGCGGCGATCATCGGCGAGAGCACGATGCCGAAGATCGGATAGAGGATGCCGGCCGCGATCGGCACGCCCGCCGCATTGTAGAAGAAGGCGAAGAACAGGTTCTGCTTGATATTGCGGATGGTCGCCAGGGCCAGTGTCCGCGCCCGGACGATCCCCGTCAGATCGCCGCCGAGCAGCGTGATGCCTGCGCTTTCGACCGCCACATCGGCGCCCGTACCCATGGCGATCCCGACATTGGCGGCAGCCAGCGCGGGCGCATCGTTGACGCCGTCTCCCGCCATGGCGACGCTCGCTCCCGCCGCGTGAAGCTCGTCCACCAACGCCTTCTTGCCCGCCGGCAGAATGCCGGCGCGGACCTCGTCAATGCCGAGCTTGGATGCGACGGCCTGCGCCGTCCGCTCATCGTCGCCGGTCGCCATGATGATGCGAAGGCCCTGGCGGTGCAGATCGGCAATCGCGCCTTCGGTGCTCGCCTTGATCGGATCGGCCACAGCGACGAGGCCTGCCAGTTCGTCGTTGACGGCGACGAACATGACGGTTTTGCCGTCCGTCCGCAGTGCGTCGGCGGCCGATTCCGCATTGAGCGCATCGACGCCGAGGTCGGCCATGAGGGCGGCGTTTCCGAGCGCTGTCTTGCGACCGGCGACCGTGCCGGTGACGCCCTTGCCGGTGACGGCTTCGAACCCCTCCGCGTTCTGCTTGTCCACGCCGCGCGCCACGCCGCCTTCGAGAATGGCCTCGGCCAGCGGGTGCTCCGAACCGCGCTCCAGCGCCGCGGCGACCGACAGCACCGCGTCCTCGCCAAGCTCGCCAAGCGCCACCACATCGGTCAGTTTCGGCTTGCCCTCGGTCAGCGTGCCGGTCTTGTCGACGATCAGCGTATCGACGGCGGCCATCCGTTCCAGCGCCTCGGCATCCTTGACGAGAACGCCCGCCTGCGCGCCGCGGCCCGCAGCCGTGGTGATCGAAATGGGCGTGGCCAGACCCAGCGCGCAGGGGCAGGCGATGATCAGGACCGAGACCGCCGCCGCCATGGCGAAGACCAGAGACGGCGAGGGGCCGACGAACAGCCAGATGGCGAAAGCCAGCACCGCCACCGCAACGACGGTTGGCACGAAATAGGCGGCCACCTTGTCGGCGAGGCCCTGAATCGGCGCCTTGGACAGCCGGGCCGAAGAGACCATGCCGACGATCTGCGAGAGCACAGTGTCGGAGCCGACCTGTGTGGCCCGCATGACGAATGTGCCGTTCTTGTTCATCGTGCCGCCGGTCACGCGGTCGCCCTCTATCTTTTCGACGGGCACCGATTCGCCGGTCATCATGCTTTCATCGACGGATGAGCGGCCATCCTCGATCTCGCCATCGACCGGCACGCTTTCGCCCGGACGCACCCGCAGGCGGTCGCCTTCGACGATATTGTCGAGCGGCGCATCGTATTCCGAACCGTCTGGCAGGATGCGCCGGGCGGTCTTCGGCGCCAGATCCATGAGAGCGCGGATCGCGTCGCCGGTCCGTTCGCGGGCGCGCAGTTCCAGGACCTGGCCCAAAAACACCAGCGCGATGATAACGACGGCGGCCTCGAAATAGGTGCCGGCCACGCCACCCTCCCGATATTGTTCGGGCAGCACGCCCGGCAGGAAGGTCGCGACCAGCGAATAGAGATAGGCCGCGCCGACGCCGATGGCGATCAGCGTCCACATATTGGGCGAAGCATTGCGGATCGAATCGATGCCGCGCTGGAAAAAGGGAAGCGCTGCCCAGAGAACGACAGGCGTTGCGAGCACGAACTCAAGATAAACGGCCAGGCGTTCGCCGATCCATTCCCGGACCGGCAGGCCGACCATCGGCCCCATGGTCAGGATCAGCAGCGGAATGGCCGCCGCGGCGCTGATCCACATGCGCCGGCTGAAATCGACCAGTTCCTCGCTCGGCTCGTCGGACGGCACCATCGGCTCCAGCGCCATGCCGCAAAGCGGGCAGGCGGCCGGTTCGTCGCGAATGATCTCCGGATGCATCGGGCAGGTGTACTGCACGCCGACCTGTGGGCGGTTTCTGACGATCTCCGCATTGCCGGACAGATAGAAATAGGGATCGGCCCGGAACTTGGTGCGGCATCCTTCCGAACAGAAATAATAGGTCGTGCCGTCATAGTCGTAGCTGCGGGCATCCGGCTTGATCGTCACCGACATCCCGCAGACCGGGTCGGTCGCTTGATCGGCTGACGCGGCAGATTGGGGATCGGTTTTTGCCCCGCAGCAGCTGTGGCCGGAATGGTGATGGGTGGTGTCAGTCATGGGAAGATCCTGTCTCGATTTGTCGGGACGATAACTCTTCCAGTCACTGGAAGGTCAAGGCCATCTTCGATGGAGACGTAAGGCGGGCCAAACGGCATTCTGTCGAAACCTCCCCGTTGACCTTCCTGCCGCTGGAAGCTTTATCCTCGCAATGTTCGGAGGTGCCCGATGAATATAAGTGATGTTTCGGCGGCTAGCGGCCTGCCGCCCAAGACGATCCGTTATTACGAAGAGATCGGCCTGATCCGGCCGGCCCGCAGCACCAATGGCTATCGCGACTTCAGCGAGGCCGATGGCCACAAGCTGGCTTTTCTCGGAAGAGCCCGTTCGCTCGGTTTTTCCATCGAAGATTGCCGGATTTTACTGTCGCTCTATGAGGATCGCAGCCGCGCCAGCGCCGATGTGAAGGCGGTCGCGAGCGAACACATGAACCGGATCAACCGGAAGATCGAGGAACTGGCGGCGATGCGCGACACGCTGGGCGATCTGGTCAAGCGCTGCAAGGGCAATGATCGCCCCGACTGCCCGATCATCGACGATCTTTCCGGCAGACGAAGCGTAGCGAATGGATAGGAAAAGCGCCTTCATCGCAATTGCTTTGCTGGCCGCCGTTGCGACCGCCTGGTTCGTCCTGTTCCGCGGCGATGCGCCGGACGCGGTTGCGGAGCGGAACGAGGCCGGCCTGCAACTGTCCATACCCGATTTCTCGACCGAGCAGCTGGCCGGCAAGGCTCTGTTCGACGCCAATTGCGCGACCTGCCATGGTGCCAACGCTGCGGGTTCGGAACAGGGGCCGCCGCTCGTTCATCGCATCTACGAGCCGAGCCATCATGGCGATCAGGCTTTTATTCTTGCCGCTCTCAACGGCGTGCGCGCGCATCACTGGCAGTTCGGCAACATGCCGCCGGTCAAGGGCGTCAGCGAAAGCGACGTTGGCAAGATCACGAACTACATCCGCACCATCCAGCGCGCCAACGGAATCGACTGATTGCGATCCGATCGCCATGTCATCATTCTGTTACACGGTTGAGACTATCGACGCCGCCATACGATAATGAATGGAAGCGGGGCAGGGGCCGAACGGATGCCGGTAGTGGCGATAAGAAATGACCGGGAATGGCGGAGCGCGGTAGCATGAGCGTGCATTTCGGCCTTCCGCAACGCCTGATCGCCGAAGCGCTCGGCACCGCTATGCTGGTCGGCACGGTTGTTGGCTCCGGCATCATGGCCGACAATCTGACCGACGATACCGCCTTGGCGCTTCTCGGAAACACCTTGCCTACAGGGGCGATTCTGGTCGTCCTCATTACCGTTCTGGGCCCGATTTCCGGCGCCCACTTCAATCCAGCGGTGACGCTCGCCTTCCTGCTCCGCAAGGAATCCTCTCTTCGCGTCGCCGGCGCCTACATGGCCGCGCAGATCGCCGGTGGCGTCGTCGGCACGCTGATTGCCCACGGCATGTTCGATCTGTCGATCCTGCAAGCCTCCACGACCGTCCGGTCCGGCATAGGCCAATGGCTGGCCGAGATCGTCGCGACATTCGGCCTGGTCTTTTTCATCCTCGGCGGCATCCGGTTTCGCCCGGACAGTGTCCCATGGCTCGTCGGCCTCTACATCACCGCCGCCTACTGGTTCACCGCCTCCACCAGCTTCGCCAATCCGGCGGTCGCCATCGCCCGCGCCTTTTCCGATACATTCGCCGGTATCCGCCCGGTCGACGTGCCGCTATTCATCCTGTGCCAGATCGTCGGCGCCATTATTGCGGGCGCGCTGGCAACATGGCTCTTTGGTGAACGCGCCGCCCGCGCCGATAATGACAGGCGGTCTTTGGATACGACTCCGCTGGAAAGCTGACGCAAAATCGTGCTTCGCGTTGCGCTTTGCGCCAAAACCGCTAAATCGGCAGGGAAGAGCGAATGAAATGGGCCGGAAGGCCCAGTCCAGTCCAGAGATCGAACATGACCCGCTACCCGTCAGACCCCACTCTTGTCACCGTTTTTGGCGGCTCCGGCTTTCTGGGCCGGCATGTCGTGCAGGCATTGGCTAGGCGCGGGTTCCGCATTCGCGTGGCATGTCGCAACCCCAACACTGCCCATCATCTGCAGCCGCTGGGCGATGTCGGTCAGATCGTGGCGGTCAAAGCCAATATTCGCGACGATGAGGCGGTGGCGCGCGTCTGCCAGGGCGCTGACCATGTGGTCAATCTCGTCGGCATTCTGATGGAAGGCGGCAAGCAGACATTCGACGCGATCCAGCACGAAGGCGCGGCGTCCGTTGCGCGGGCGGCGGCGCAGGTCGGGGCGGGCGTCACCTTCGTTTCGGCCATCGGCGCCGATGACGACAGCACAAGCGCCTATGCACGGGCCAAGGCGAAGGGCGAGCAGGCGGTTCTGGACGCGGTGCCGGATGCCGTCATCCTGCGACCCTCCATCATTTTTGGGCCCGAAGACAGCTTCTTCAATCGTTTCGCCGAGATGTCGCGCTTCAGCCCGGCTTTGCCGCTGATCGCCGGCGGCGACACGAAGTTCCAGCCGGTTTACGTCGCCGATGTCGCGGAAGTGGTCGCGCGCAGCGTTGCCGGCGAACTGCAGGGCGGCACGGTCTATGAACTGGGCGGCCCGGAGGTCTTCACCTTCAAGGAACTGATGGAAATCGTTCTGGATCAGGTCGACCGCAAACGTCTTCTCCTGACGCTTCCGAAGCCGATTGCCAGCATGATGGGCGCGGTCGGCGATCTGATCCCCTTCGGTCTGGCCCCGATCACCTCCGATCAGGTCAAGCAGTTGGACAATGACAATATCGTCTCCGACGAGGCGAAGAGCGATGGCCGGACGCTCGAAGGGTTGGGCATCGTGCCGCACACGATACGTGCCGTCATCCCGTCCTATATCTGGCGCTACCGGCCTGAAGGTGAGTTCAACCGCGGCCACGGCCCCGTCTGAAGGCCCGACTCATCCCACCAGTAGCAGCCCGGCCAGCCCCGCAGCGCCGACCATGATGCGCCACCAGCCGAACAGGCCATAGCCGTAGCGGCTGACATAGGCGAGCAGGGCCTTCACCACCAACGCGGCGACAATGAAGGCCGCAATAAAGCCGACGGCGATAATCGAGGTATCGGCACCCGACAGCACATCCCGGTTCTTGAAGAGGTCGTAGGCGACCGCGCCGGTCATGGTCGGCATGGCGAGGAAAAAGCTGAACTCCGCCGCGCTTCTCTTGTCCGCACCCAAAAGAAGCGAGCCGACGATGGTGGAACCGGAGCGCGAGGTGCCCGGGATCATGGCAAGGCATTGGAAAAAGCCGATGGCAAGGCACAGCCAGAGCGGATAATCCATCACATCGTCATAGCGTGGAGCCTTGACGAGCCGGTCGACGAAGAGAAGCACCACGCCGCCGACGATCAGCGCCACACAGATCACCATGGGTGTCTCGAACAGCACCGTCTTGATGAAGTCATGCGCCAGAACGCCGATCACGGCCGCCGGCAGGAACGCCAACAGGATGCCGGTCACGAAATGGCGTGAGCGCTCGCTGCTCGGCAGCGTGACCGCCAGATTGAGAAGCCGGCTGAAATAGAGCATCACGATCGCCAGGATTGCGCCGAGCTGAATGACGATCTCGAACACCTTGCCGGTCGATTCGAAGCCCATGAAGTGGCCGGCAAGGAGAATATGCCCCGTCGAGGAGACCGGCAGAAACTCCGTCAGCCCCTCCAGAATGCCCAGAACCAGCGCTTCCAGAATCGTCTGTTCACCCACGGCCGCTTGGTCCTTCACACGTTGCTAATTCTTGTGCGCTTAACTGTTAGCCTCTATAGCCGGAACACCCGATGGCCAATCGAATCGCACTTTGGGATACCCTTTAACGGTGCGGGATAACGATGGCCATGCGTAGCCCTGATGCGTGAGCGATGCTGACCCTTTTTCACTATCCCATGAATGCGGGCAGCCGCTTCACCCGCCTGCTCCTCTCCGAATATGCGGTGCCGTTCACGCTGATCGAGGAACTGCCCTGGGTGCGTCGGCGTGAGTTCCTTCAGCTTAACCCGGCCGGATCGGTCCCGGTTCTGCTGGCCGAGGCCGATCAGCCGGTTGCGGGCACGATCCCGATCCTTGAATATCTGGATGAGACGCGCGGCAGTATGGCGCGCGAAAACCGGCTGATGCCGGAAGATGTGTTCGGTCGGGCCGAGGCGCGGCGGCTGACGCTGTGGTATCTGGAAAAATGCGAAAACGAGGTGACCCGCCACATGGTCCGCGAACGGGTGACGCGCCCGCTCATGCCGACCGACAAAGGCGGAGGATCGCCCGATGCCGGGGCGCTGCGCGCTGCGCGCAACAACATCAAGCAGCATCTGAAATACACCAATTATCTGGCCGGCAGCCGAAACTGGCTGGCTGGCGACCGGCTTTCCATCGCCGATCTCGCCGCTGGTGCGACGCTCTCCATTCTGGATTATCTCGGCGAGCTGGACTGGTCGGGTCACGATGCGGCGCGCGACTGGTATGCTCGCGTGAAAAGTCGGCCCTCCTTCCGGCCCCTTCTGCAGGAGCGAGTGCGCGGATTGCCGCCCTCCGCCCATTATGCGGACCCCGATTTCTAGCGGAACCGAAAGAGCCGGTCGGCTCGGCGCCTTTCTGAGGCGGGAAGCCGACGCGCTCGGCTTCGACGGCGTCGCGATCACGGCACCCGATGCGATCCCGCAAGCGGCGGAACGGCTGGCGCGCTTCGTGGCCGAGGGTCATCACGGAACAATGGGCTGGATGGCGGAAACGGCCGAGCGCCGCGCTCATCCTTCCGCGCTGTGGTCGGATGTCCGCTCGGTCGTCATGCTCAGCCTCAATTATGGACCGGACCACGATCCGTTGCCGCTTTTGGAACAGCGGGACCGGGCCAATATCTCCGTCTATGCACGTCACCGCGATTATCACGATCTCATAAAGGGTCGGCTGAAAACGCTGGCCTCGAAACTGCTGGCCCGTGCGCGGCAGATAAACGAGGACGATAACAGCGAGGTGAAGGTCTTTGTCGATACCGCGCCTTTGATGGAAAAGCCGCTGGCAGAAGCGGCCGGCCTCGGCTGGCAGGGCAAGCACACCAATCTGGTCAGCCGGAGCCATGGTTCGTGGTTGTTTCTCGGCGCGATTCTGACCACCCTCGATCTGCCACGCGACGAGCCGGAGAGCGACCATTGCGGCTCCTGCCGCGCCTGTCTCGACATCTGCCCGACCGATGCGTTTCCCGCACCCTATCGGCTCGATGCGCGGCGTTGTATCTCCTACCTCACCATCGAGCATGACGGTGTGATCCCGCTTTCCTTCCGAGAAAAGATGGGCAATCGCATCTATGGCTGCGACGACTGCCTCGCCGTCTGTCCGTGGAACAAATTCGCCAGCGAAACCAAAGAGGCGAAGCTCGCCGCCCGGCACGATCTGACGGCGCCGCCGCTGACCGATTTCCTTACGATGGACGATGTCAGCTTCCGGGCTTTCTTCCCCGGCTCGCCGATCAAGCGGATCGGCCGGGACCGGTTTGTTCGAAACGTGTTGATCGCCACCGGCAATAGTAAAGATCCCGCGCTGGTGCCGAAAGTGACGAAACTGCTCGACGACCCGTCGTCGCAGGTGCGCGCCATGGCAGTCTGGGCCCTTTCGCGGCTGGACCGGCAGGCGCTCTCGTGCCATCAGCATCGCGCCGCCACCGAAGAGAATGACGAAGTGCGGGCCGAATGGCGTACGGCCCTTGTGGATGGCGAAAAGGGGGCCGGTGCGGCGTGAAACTCTTTCTCTTTGGGGCCGGCTACAGTGCGCGCGGCGTCGCCACGGAACTGGCGAACGAGGCGGAATGGATCGGCGGCACCTCGCGCTCCGATGCGCAATTGCAGACCCTTCCCGACTACGGCATCGAGCCGTTCCGCTTCGGTGGTCGCGATGATGATGTCGGCTCGCTCCCGCTCGGCAACGTCACCCATCTTCTGATCTCCGTCGCGCCGGACGCAAAGGGCGATCCGGTGCTGAAGGCCGTCGGCGATACCATTCGTCACCATATGCCGTCGCTGCAATGGATCGGTTATTTCTCGACCATCGGTGTCTATGGAGACGCGGAGGGTGGATGGATCGACGAAACCGCGCGTCGTCTGGCCAGCAAGAAGCGCGGCCACGAGCGTATCGCGGCTGAAGACGGGTGGTCCGCCTTGGGCGAAGAGCTCGACCTTCCCGTGGCGATCCTTCGTCTGGCCGGCATTTACGGGCCGGGCCGCAACCAGATGGTCAAACTGGCCGAAGGCAAGGCGCGACGAATCATCAAGCCGGGCCAGGTCTTCAACCGCATCCATGTCGACGACATTGCCGGCGCGACCGCGCATGTCATGAGGTTGAAAGCGGATGGCGCATGGAACGTGACCGATGACGAACCGGCCCCGCCCCAGGACGTCATCGACTATGCTGCCTCGCTCATGGGTGTCGAACCACCGCCCGCCATCGACTTCGAAAGTGCCGATCTTTCGCCGATGGCGCGAAGCTTCTATGGCGACAACAAGCGCGTCAGCAACGCGAAACTCCGCCAGGCGGGTTATCGCTTCCGCTTTCCGGACTATCGCAGCGCGCTCGACCATCTCTGGCAGACGGATGCGTGGCGGGGACGCGGCGTGCTGGATGCGCCGCGGGCGATGGGCTGATTGCGCCGAGCGGCGTAAATTCGGTCTCTGCCAGCGCACGGAGATCTACCCAGGGGCTCATCGGCAGATCCGCCAGTTCATCGGGTGTCATAGCCATGAGCGCCGCGTGGGACGATGCATCGTTGCGATCTCCCACGCCGAGGATGTGTCTGTAGATTTTCTGGAAGATAGTTTCCGACATGACATACCGCATTGACCTGATATCAATCTGATCGTCATAAATACGGCGTACCAGACCTCCTATTCAATGGAAGTTCCCTCGCCCATTGTATAGAAAAACTGAATGAGCGAACTCAGTCGTGTCCATCTTAACGCCTTGCGGGCAGCCGAAGCGGTCGGACGAACCGGTTCGCTGAAGGGAGCTGCTACCGAAATCGGCGTCACGCCGGGTGCGATCAGCCAGCATTTGATCGGTCTGGAAAGGCAGCTCGGCCATCGTATTTTCGAGCGGTCCGCTACCGGTATGCTTCCGACGCCGTTCGGCGAGAAATTTCTGCCGCAACTGACCGAGGGGTTCGGCTATCTCGATCAGGCACTTTTGGCCGCGCGTAGGCGGGACGAATCGGTCCTCACCCTGTCCGTCGCGCCGAATTTCGCATCGAAATGGCTGGTGCCGCGTCTTGCCCAGTTCTCGCGCCTTCATTCCGATATCCGGGTGCGCGTGGAAGCGACGACGATGCTTGTCGACCTCGACGCATCCGATGTCGATCTGGCCATCCGCGTCGGCAATGGCGATTACCCCGATGTTGCGGCGACCTTTCTGGCGCCGCAGCAGGTCTTTCCTGTCTGTTCGCCGGACCATGCGAAGACGTTGAAGGCGCCTGCCGACCTGATGGCGGTGCCGATCCTGCGGGACGTGAACTCCGTCATTCCATGGCAAGTCTGGCTGGACCAGTTCGACATGAAGGAAGAGGACCTTCCCGAAGGATACACATTCTCCGATGGCGCGCTCTGTCTGGAGGCGGCGATCGCCGGCCAGGGCGTCATGTTGGCATGGCAGTTTCTGGCGCAGGATGCGATCGCGGCAGGGCAGCTCGTTGCGCCGTTCCCTGGCTGTCAGCCGACAGGCCTTGCCTATTGGCTCCTCCGCTCGGAAAGACGGCGACCGAATGCTGCGATGACAGCTTTTTCCAAATGGCTGCGCGACGAGGTCGCATCGTCCTTTCCGGCCTAACCGCGCAGACTTAGGCCACCCCGCGGGCCGGAACCGGCTTCATTTCGGCGGAACGAAGCTCGCAGTCGTTCTCCTGTGCCGATCCGTCCTGTGTTAATTCGCCGAAATGCTCATTCAGACGGTTGAGCCGCATCGGTTTTCCGAAAAAGAAGCCCTGCAGTTCCTGGCAGCCCTCGTTTTTCAGGAAAGCAATGTGCTCTTCCGTTTCGACTCCTTCCGCGAGAATCGGGATCTTGAGCGCCTTGCCCAGAATGAGGGTGGCGCGCACGATGGCTGCCGAATGGTCGTTGCCGGGCAGGTCCGCAATGAAGGACCGGTCGATCTTGATCTTATCGAACGGAAAATTGTGCAGCGTGGACAATGAGGAATAACCGGTTCCGTAATCGTCCATCGCGATCCGTACGCCAAAGGCTTTCAACTGGCGGATGACGTGCAGCGCATGCTGTTGGTCGGCGATGATACTGCTTTCGGTGATCTCCAGTTCCAACCGGTCGGGCGAAAGTCCGCTTTCGAGGAGGGCTTCCTGCACGATGCGAATGAATTTGTCGTCCAGAAGCTGTTTCGGCGCGACATTGACCGCAAGCCGCATCCGGTTCGGCCAGGCAGCGGCGTCGTGGCAGGCCCGCCGCAGCACCATTTCGCCGATCTGCGTAATTAGCCCGGTATCCTCGCTGATGGGAATGAACTCCGAGGGCGGGACCATGCCGCGTTCGGGATGGTGCCAGCGCAAAAGCGCCTCCGCGCCCAGCGCTTTGCCCGTCACGGTATCGTTCTGCAGCTGATAGTAGATTTCGAATTCGTCATTGCCGATCGCGTTGCGGAGATCCATTGCCAGCGCCGCGCGGGAGCGATTGGATTCCTCCATGCCTGCTTCGTAGCGCTCGATACGGTTTTTGCCGTTTTCCTTGGCTCGGTACATCGCCAGGTCGGCGCGATCGAGCAACTGTTCGGCGTTTGAACCGTCCTCGGGAAAGCGCGCCATGCCGATACTGATGCCGACGCTGAGCTCATGGCCCTGCCATGGCATCGGCTTGCGGACTTCCGCCAACAGTCTCTCGGCCAGAGTGTGAATCCTGCCCTTGCGCCAGACCGGTCCGATCACGGCAAGGAACTCGTCACCCCCGAACCGGCCGATCATGACGTGGTCATCCTGCAGAGTGGCAAAACGATCAGCGAGGGTGCGCAAGACTTCGTCGCCTGCCGCGTGACCGTGAACGTCGTTGATTTCCTTGAACCGGTCGAGATCGAGTGACAGCACGGCCACCCAGCTATCCTCGTGCTCCACATCCTCGAGCGTCGCCACGAGGTGCTCCTGAATCTGCGGGCGATTTGGCAGGCCGGTGAGCGAGTCGTGCATCGCCATATGGCGGTAGCGCCGGTTCGTTTCTTCCTTGTGGCGGCTATCGTTGAGATAGGCGCCGCCCGCCGTCATCAGGATCAGCACCATGACAGCGATAATGGCCTCGACCATCAGGTAGGGCGAAAACGACTTGCCCATCGCCAGCAGAGCCTGGTCGATCTCCACGTCGAGCGCTCCGATGCCCGTCAGGTGCAGAAGGAGGATCGCGAGCGCGAAGGAGAGCGCGCCGCCGAACCGGCAGAAGCGGGTGATCGGCCGGGCAAGTCGATGCACCGCGAGCACACTGAATCCGGCTGCAAGGAGGATCGCCAAAACGATACCGCCGGGATTGGCCGTCAGATCGGCACACAGGTTGATGCCGGCCATGCCAAGAAAGTGCATGGAGGCGATGCCAAGTCCGATGATAAGGCCTCCGAACTCGACCCAGCGTCGCTCCGCCCCGATGGCGACGATATGAGCGCCGAGCGCCGTGACGAGAACGGCGACGACGAGCGAGCTACCGGTCAGAATGGGATCGAAACCGAGCAGCAGATCACGTCGCCAGGCCAGCATGGCGATGAAATGCGTGGTCCAGACCGTGCCGCCGCCGACCAGGCCGGAATAGAATGTCCAGATCACGCGCTGAAGCCCATCCGTCCGGCGCGCCCGGCCAAGAAGCTGCACGAACAGTATGGAACCGGCGGTACAGATCAGGATGGCAAGCAGAAGCGTGGGAATATCGTGATGGCCGATGAGCGTCGTAAAGCGTTCGATCATATCTGCGGCACCGATGGAAAACCCGAAAAACGTTAAGCCTTACAGATTACCGAAAAGACCCTAAAGGAAAGTTTGCGTCGCCACCGGCTTTAGATACGGTTATCAAAGTGAAAAAGCCGGCGAGATAAATCGCCGGCCTTCGGTAATACTGTCGATCGGGAGTGGTTCAGACGGCTGCTTTGTTGATCCCGCCCATGGCGAGGTCCGTCATGTGGCGATCGCCTTCATAGGTTTCGTTCAGGCAATCCTGCAGCTTTTCGGCTTCGCCATCGAGTTCCAGCCGGCGCGCAAAGGCGACAAGGCAACCGTAGCCTGCGATGGCGTAATGCGCCATGCGCTGATACTGCGTGATGATCATGGCGTCGCGCGCATCAGGATCGCTGATGTCTTCCTTGATGCCGTGCGAGCGGGCCTCTTCGACAAGCCCCTCCATGCCCTTGCAGTGTTCGCCCTTCGGGTCGGCACCGTGGCCTTCGATGATTTCGCGCAGCGTATCCATGCCCGATTGGATGCCTTTTACGCCGGCATCCAGCGCATCCTTCAGTTCCGAATCGTTTGCCGCGCCCTTGAGCTCTTCCGTCGCCTTCTTGGACTGGTGGCAGGCGCTGAAAATGTCCTGCAACTGGTCGACATACACGTCCTTGAGATTATCGATCGCCATGAAATGAACCTTCCTTCGGTGTGTTCGAAATGGTTGTTCGACTAACACGTGAGACGCCGCTCTCGTTCCATGCCGGATAGCGAAAAGGGCCGGCGCATTGCTGTGTCGGCCCTTTCTCACTCGGTGTTTTGTCGCCTCGGTCAGGCAGTCGGCTGCTTGGTCTTGCGCAGATAGGGCAGCACCGTATCGAATTCGCCGAATTTCGCCTTGGCGTCTTCATCGGACACCGTCGCCGGAATGATGACGTCCTCGCCGACATTCCAGTTGGCTGGCGTCGCGACCGTGTGTTTGGCCGCCGTCTGCAGGCCGTCCAGCGCGCGCAAGACTTCGGCGAAGTTGCGGCCGACATTCATCGGATAGGTCATGGAGAGCTTCAGCTTCTTGTCCGGCCCGATAATGTAGACCGTACGAACCGTCGCCGTATCGTTCGGCGTGCGGCCATCGGGCAGATAGGCCTCGGCCGGCAGCATGTCGAAGGCTTTGGCGACCTTCAGGTCGGTGTCGGCGACGATCGGGAAGCCGGCTTTCGCGCCGCCCACCTTTTCGATGTCGCCTTTCCATTTGACGTGATCGTCGGCGCTGTCGACGGAGACGCCGAGCACCTTCGTGCCGCGTTTTTCCCATTCATCGGCAAGTTGCGCGACCGCGCCGAACTCGGTCGTGCAGACCGGCGTGAAATCCTTCGGATGGCTGAAGATGATGGCCCAGCTGTCGCCGATCCAGTCATGCAGCTTGAAGGTGCCCTGATCGGTCTCGACTTCCAGGTTCTCGATCGTGTCGTTGATACGGAGGCTCATAATGGCTCCTTTGGCAATTGGTGTTGTTGAAAACATATAGGGTGTGGGCACTCCCGATTTAGGGATTCGCTTGGCGATTAAAAGCCATGACGGAGCACCGATTTCGCTTTGCAGCCACTCCGGCGGAATATGTTGCCGGTTCGCCTGGCTACACGCTCAAGCCGCCTTTTTCGCGCCGATCTGATAGTCCTTGACCGTCGCGAACTCGATCTTCGGCCAGCGCTCGGCCTCATAGTTCAGCGAGAAGGCGTTCGGCGCCATATAGACCGGATCGCCATCCAGATCGCGCGTCATCTCGCCGCGATGGGCTTCCATGAAATCGCGCAGCTCCTGCGGGCTCGGCGCGGAGATCCAGCGCGCAACGGCAAAGCGGGCCTGTTCGAAGCCGACCGGCAGCGAATATTCCTGGTTGAGCCTCTCGGCCAGAACGTCGATCTGCAGCGCGCCGACAACGCCGACGATTGCCGGCGAGCCGTCTTCCGGCGTGAAGAGCTGGACGACGCCTTCCTCCGCCATCTGGGCAAGCGCCTCCTTCAGCTTCTTGGCCTTCATCGCATCCTTCAGCGACACGCGGCGCAGGATTTCCGGGGCGAAATTCGGCACGCCGCGAAAGACGATGTCCTCGCCATCGGTCAGCGTGTCGCCGATGCGCAGTGTGCCGTGGTTCGGAATGCCGACGACGTCGCCCGCATAGGCTTCCTCGGCCAGATGCCGCTGACTGGCGAAGAAGAATTGCGGCGCGGAGAGCGGCATGGCCTTGCCGGTGCGCACCAGCTTGGCCTTCATGCCGCGCGCCAGCGTGCCGGAGCAGACGCGGACGAAGGCGATGCGGTCGCGATGGTTCGGGTCCATATTGGCCTGAATCTTGAAGACGAAGGCGCTCATGCCTTTCTCGGTCGCCTCGACATGGCGGTTCTCCGCTTCCTGCGCGCGGGGGGCGGGGGCATAGTCCATCAGCGCATGGATCAGGTCGCGCACGCCGTAATTCTTCAGCGCCGAGCCGAAGAAGACCGGCGTCAGATGGCCCTCGCGAAACGCCTGCATGTCGAACGGCCGGCAGGCCTCGGCCGCCAGTTCCACGCCCTCGACGAAGCCCTCCTGTTCGTTGTCCGGCAGCATGCCGGCGGCGGCATCGGCCTGCGGACCGTTGACCTTGGTGCGCTCCGTCTCGTCATCGCCGTGGCGCACCGCGCTTTCGGCCAGGTGATAGGTGCCGCAGAAACTCTTGCCCTGACCGATCGGCCAGGTGATCGGTGCGGTATCAAGCGCCAGCTTCTCCTCGATCTCGTCGAGAATCTCGAAATTGTCGCGCGCCTCGCGGTCCATCTTGTTGACGAAGGTGATGATGGGAATGTCGCGCAGCCGGCAGACCTCGAACAGTTTCAGCGTGCGCGGCTCGATACCCTTGGCGGCGTCGATCACCATGATGGCGGAATCGACCGCCGTAAGCGTTCGGTAGGTGTCGTCGGCGAAGTCTTCGTGGCCGGGCGTGTCCAGCAGGTTGAAGACGTGATCCTCATATTCGAACGTCATGACCGAGGTGACGACCGAGATGCCGCGCTCCTTCTCGATCTTCATCCAGTCGGAGCGGCTACTCTGCCGGTTCTTCTTGGCCTTGACCTCGCCGGCGAGCTGGATCGCGCCGCCGAACAGCAGCAGCTTTTCGGTCAGCGTGGTCTTGCCCGCGTCCGGGTGCGAGATGATGGCGAAGGTGCGCCGCCGCGCGACCTTGTCTTCCAATGTATCGGCCATGAATGGTGTTCCGCGTGAGCTTTGCCCGCCATGTGGCAAGCGCCCGGGCCGAAGTCAACGCGGTGGGTCGCCGACTAGCCGCACCAGAACGAAGCGGGGTAGCGTCGTCCGCGCCACGGGGCCGCAACGCCACGCGCGATCATCTGCTTGCCAATGTCACCGTTGACGTTGGCCAATCTGGCCAGCGTTCGCCCGTATTGGTCGGTTCCCTGGCGGCGCACCGCGAGAGGCTGGTTGTCTACCATCTCGACGAGCGACCAGGTCGCCTTGCGCGCCAGTGCCGCCTCCTTGATGCAGCGATATTTCAGTTCGGGCGCATCAATGCCGGTGAGGCGCATTTTCTCGCCACCGATCCAGAGCGTATCGCCGTCCACCACGCAGTTCCTGCGGCCTTTGCCCTCGCAACGCGTCATGCTGCGCGGCTGATAAAGATCGCTGCCCGCCGAGGACACCAGGGCGACTTCTTCGGGTGTCGCCTGACGGGGTGCGACGCCGCACGACGCGACGAGCGCCGCCGCCAGAAAAGTGGCTGTCGCGACAGGCACCCTGCAGGCACCGAACAGGTGTCGGCAAAAGTGAAAGCGGGAATGAGTAAGAGGCCGGCCCATGACATGTCCTGCTGCAACTGCAGCGAAGGATGGCAAAGCCGGGTTACCGCCGCCCTAACTTGGACTGTTGACAAAAATACCAACCGGTTGGTATGTATTCTACATGAGTGAACAGACGACGCAGCGCCACAAGGGCTACGCAAAGGGACAGGAGGCGAGAATGCGCATACTCGATGCAGCCATCGCCTCCGTTCGGCAGAAGGGTTACGCGGCGACGCGGGTGGACGAGGTGGCGTCCTGCGCCGGCGTCACCAAGGGCGGCTTCTTCCACCACTTCAGCAGCAAGGAAGAGATGGCCGTGGCCGCCGCCATGCGCTGGAGCGAGGTGACGGGCCAGCTCTTCGAAGCTGCGCCCTATCACCTCCCGGACGATCCGCTGGATCGGGTGCTGGCCTATATCGATTTCCGCCGTGACATCATTGGCGGGCAGACCGACGAATTCACCTGTTTTGCGGGCACGCTGGCGCAGGAAACGCATCTGTCCGCGCCGACCATTCGCGACGCCGCCAGGGCCTCGATTTTCGATCATGCGCAAACGCTGACCGCCGATATCGAAGCGGCGAAGAGCCGGTCCTGCCCCGATGCGGACTGGACGGCCGACAGTCTTGCGCTTCACACCCAGGCGGTCCTGCAGGGCGCCTTCATCATCGCCAAGGCCGATGGCGGGCCGGAGCGCGCACGCGAAAGCGTCGGTCATCTGAGGCGCTATGTCGAACTGCTGTTCGGGCGCCGTCCCAAATCATCAGCGAATTGAAATCAGGAGGAAAGACCATGGCTTATATCGACGGTTTCGTGGCCCCGGTGCCAACCGAAAACAGGGCCAGCTATATCGCGCATGCCGAGGAGGCCGCCAAACTGTTCCGTGAATACGGCGCGCTCGAGATCGTCGAGTGCTGGGGCGACGATGTGCCGGAAGGCGAAACCACCTCCTTCTCGCTGGCGACGAAGCGACAGGATGACGAAGCGGTGGTCTTCTCCTGGATCAAATGGCCGGACAAGGAAACACGCGACGCGGCCTGGCAGAAGATGATGGACGATCCGTCGATGATGCCGCAGGACATGCCCTTCGATGGAAAGCGGATGTTCTGGGGCGGCTTCGAACCCGTTCTGGAAGCATGAGATGGCCAAGCCGATGACTTCGAAAGTGCGCACCTGTCTGTGGTTCAACGGCGACGCCGAAGAGGCGGCGAATTTCTATGTTTCGCTGCTGCACGGCAGCCGCATCGAGAACGTCGCGCATGTGCCCGGCGGAATGCCCGACGAGATGCCCATCACGACAGGCGATGTCATGATGGTCGACTTCACGCTCGCCGGCACGCCCTATCAGGCGATGAATGGCGGTATGGCGATGCCGCGCAACGAATACGCTTCGATATCAGTCTTGACGGACGATCAGGCCGAGACGGATCGGCTGTGGAACGCGCTCACCGAAGGCGGCAAGGAAGTGCAATGCGGCTGGTGCCGCGACCGGTTCGATATTCCCTGGCAGATCGTTCCGCGCCGTTTCGTTGAACTGATGAATGGCGATCCCGGTCAGAGAAGCCGCGTCATGAACGCCATGTTCGCCATGACGAAATTCGACATCGCCGCGCTGGAAGTCGCGGCGGAGGACGCCTGAATTGCCCGATTGACGGACGGAGCTGCGGATAAATCACTCTTCCGATTGACTTTACCGGGCCGTCCGTCTCCCTTTGTCGGAAGGAGAGACGGGCATGACTGGCAGCGATCCGCGACTGATGAACTATATGCGCCTGCGCCGCCTCGTCGGCTGGCTCGGCCTGCTCCTTCCGCTCGTCCTGATTGGTGGCGGCCTGTTCATCGATATGACGTTTCGGCCGACGCTCAGCAGCTATTATCACGGCGATCTCCGCGACATTTTCGTCGGCACGCTGTTCGCTATCGGCACCTTTCTAATCACATATCGCTATGAGCAGATGGACGATATCGTCACCACCATCGCCGGCGTCTCCGCCTATGCGGTGGCATTGTTTCCGACATCGGAGAACAATTGCCTCGATTTCTGGAGCGCGGGCGCGTCGGCTCAGATTCACGTCGTCGCCGCGGCCGTTTTTTTGGCGGCACTAGGCGTGATGAGCCTTTTCCTCTTTACCCGATCGTCAGGTGCGAAAACGCCGATGAAGCGCCGCCGCAATGCCGTCTATATCGCGGCCGGCCTGACGATCTTCATCTGCCTCGGCATCATCGCCTATGAGTTCACTACGGTGGCGCGGTGCCCGGCGGAGGATATGGCGGATCGCTTCGTGATTCTTGCCGCCGAAGCCGTCGCCGTGATCGCCTTCGGCCTGTCCTGGTTGGTCAAGGGCGAGTTCATGATGGGCGACCGCTGATAATGGCCGCAGTCCGGCCTGTTTGTCGGGACCCCTTTTCTTGATCGGGCTGCTCCACTAGACGTGGGACGGAGAAGAAAGGGGCCGCCATGGACGGCAAGACGGCACTTCTGGTTATCGATATGCAGAACGATTTCTGCGAGGGCGGCGCGCTCGCCGTGGACGGTGCGACGTCCATCGTGCCGGTCGTGAACAGCCTCATTGCCGGTTACGATCATGTGATCCTGACGCAGGACTGGCACCCGGCGGGCCATTCCTCCTTCGCCAGCCAGCACGAAGGCAAGGCGCCCTTTGAGACGGTCGCGAGGCCCTATGGCGAACAGACGCTCTGGCCGGATCATTGTCTTCAAGGGTCCGAAGGCGCGGCGTTTCACGCCGGTCTCGAATGGACCAAGACCGAACTCGTGCTCCGCAAGGGTTTCCGCGCGGAGATCGACAGTTACTCCGCCTTCCGCGAGAACGACCGGCAGACGCCGACGGGCCTTGCCTTCTATCTGCGCGAGCGGCAGATCACCGATCTCGTCCTGTGCGGGCTGGCGTTCGATTATTGCGTGGCGTGGTCGGCGCTCGATGCGCGCCGCTACGGTTTTTCCGCACGCGTGGTCGAGCAGGCGACGGCGTCGATCGATCTGGACGGGTCGAAGGGGCGGATGCGACAGGCAATGGAGGAGGCAGGCGTCACCTTCGCCTGACCGGAGACAATCATGGCAACCCCGATCACCGACCTCGCCAAGCGCGTTCACGATCACACATGGAAGCTCGATCCGATCGTCCGGTCGCTCCTCGATACGGATTTCTACAAGCTGCTGATGCTGCAGATGATCTGGAAGATGCACCGCGACCTGCCGGTGACCTTCTCGCTCATCAATCGCAAACCCGGGATCCGCCTCGCCGACGAGATCGACGAGGCGGTGCTGCGCGAACAGCTCGATCATGCGCGCACCGTCATGCTGTCGAAAAAGGAGCGCATCTGGCTCGCCGGCAACACTTTCTACGGCAAGACCCAAATCTTCGAGCCGGACTTTCTGGAATGGTTCGCCGGTTTCCGCCTGCCGGACTACGATCTGTCGGTGCGCGACGGCCAGTTCGAACTGAGCTTCTCCGGGCCGTGGTGCGAAGTGTCCATGTGGGAAATCCCGGCATTGGCTATCCTGATGGAGCTGCGCAGCCGCCAGGCGATGGCCGGCATGGGCCGGTTCCATCTCGACGTTCTCTACGCACGGGCCAAGGCGCGCATGTGGGAAAAGACCGAGCGGCTCCGCCATTTGGAAAACCTCCGCATTTCCGATTTCGGCACGCGGCGTCGGCACTCCTTCCTCTGGCAGCGCTGGTGCGTCGAGGCGTTGAAGGAGGGCATCGGCGAGAATTTCACCGGCACGTCGAACGTCAAGCTGGCCATGGATACAGACCTCGAAGCGGTCGGCACCAATGCGCACGAACTGCCGATGGTCTATGCGGCGCTGGCCGGCAGCGACGCGGAGCGGCTGCTTTCGCCCTATCGGGTGCTGGAAGACTGGAACACGCTCTATGGCGGCAATCTGCTGATCGTCCTGCCCGACGCGTTCGGCACGGAAAGCTTTCTAAAAAACGCGCCGGATTGGGTCGCCGACTGGACCGGCTTTCGCCCCGATAGCGCACCGCCTATCGAGGGCGGCGAACGCATCATCGACTGGTGGCGGCAAAAGGGCATCGATCCGCAAGACCGCATTCTCATCTTTTCCGACGGGCTCGATGTCGAGACCATCGAGAAGACGTATCGCCATTTCGACGGCCGCGTGCGTATGGCCTTCGGCTGGGGCACCAATCTGACCAATGATTTCGTCGGCATGGCGCCGACCGAGAACGAGCGGCTGCGCGCGCTCAGCATCGTCATCAAGGTCACAGAGGCGGTGGGCCGGCCGGCCGTCAAGCTGTCAGACAATCCCAACAAGGCGACGGGGGACGAGGCCGTGGTGCAGGACTATCTGCGGCTGTTCGGTTCCGAACGACGCGTGGAACAGGCGGTGCTCGTCTGATGGCGTCCGGCGTGCCGACCATCGGGATTGTCCGCCTGCCGCATGGCGAAGGGCTCGACCTGCCATCCTACGCGACCGAAGGGGCGGCTGGCATGGATGTCCGCGCGGCCTTGCCCGAAGACCAACCGGTAACGCTCGCCCCGATGCAGCGCATGGCCATCCCGACCGGTCTCGTTTTGGAAATCCCGGAAGGGTTCGAGGTGCAGGTGCGCCCGCGTTCTGGTCTCGCATTGAAACAGGGCATTACCTGCCTCAACACACCGGGCACCATCGACTGGGATTATCGCGGTGAGGTGAAGGTGCTGCTCGTCAATCTCGGCACCGAAAGCGTCACCATCGAACGCGGGATGCGGATCGCGCAGCTTGTCGTTGCCCCGGTCATCCGCGCGACGATGGAAGAGCGTCGGACCGCGACCGAAACGAAAAGGGGCGCCGGCGGGTTCGGGTCGACCGGCTCGGCATGATGCGAGAAACGCGTCTCGCTTTCTCCTGAACGGAAAGAACGGAAGCCGATCTGAGGCGTTCTCCCCGAATAGAACATGGGAAGGGACGCCCGATGAAACTCGACACTTGTCGTATTGGCATATTGACGACGGATGGCTTCGACGCGCCGGCGCTTCATGCCATTCGTGATGAATTGCGCCTCGAGGGCGCGGAAGTGCGCCTTCTGTCGCTTGCCGATCGGCGGATCAGAGGATGGTCCAAGGACGGTTGGAGCAAGGAAGAACACGTCGATATGGTGCTCGACGAAGTGGTTCGCACCGATTTCGACATGCTCGTTATTCCGCCGGGACTCATCGCCGTCGATGCGTTGAAGGGCGAGCGGTTCGCCATCAATTTCATCGCCCGGTTCCATGCTGGCGGGCGAGTTGTCGCCGCCTGTGGCCACGCGCCCATCCTGCTGAGCGAAGCCGGCATCGTTCGCGGACGCATAGTGACCGGCACGAGAACCATCCGCAACGATCTGCGCAATGCAGGCGCTTTCGTTCGCGAAAGCGGGCCGCGAAGCGATCGGCAGATCGTAACGTCGGCGGGCAATCGGGAATTGCCCGACTTCATCTCGGCCATCGCAGACCGGTTTCTTGTCCGGGATCGCGAACTGGAAAGCGCCTGAGGTCCGCTTCGTAAAGGGCCCGCTATTGGTCGGGAAGCAGACGCTCAGGCCGTGCCGATCAACATGCCTGCGGCAAAGACCAGCGCGCCGCCGAGGACGACCTGGAAGAGCGCCCGGCTCCAGGGCGTTTCCATATAGCGCCGTTGAATCCAGGCGATGACGAAAAGTTCGATCACCACGATGACCATGGCGGTGATCGTTGCCGTCCAGAAATGGGGAATGAGGTAAGGCAGAGCGTGGCCGAGCCCGCCTACCGTCGTCATGATGCCGGTCGCAAAACCGCGTTTGATCGGCGAGCCGCGTCCTGAAATGACGCCATCGTCGCTCGCGACCTCGGTGAAGCCCATCGAGATGCCGGCGCCGACCGAGGCGGCGAGACCGACGAGAAACGTCTGCCACGTATCCTGTGTGGCGAAGGCGGCGGCAAAGATCGGGGCAAGGGTGGAGACCGAACCGTCCATGAGGCCGGCGAGCCCCGGTTGGACATAGGTCAGGATGAACTGCCGCCGTTCGGCCTCGTCTTCTGTCTCCCGCGCCTCCGGTCCGAGGTGTTCTTGGGCCAGTTCCTCGGCGCGCTGGCCGTGCTGCGCTTCTGCGGCTGCAAGGTCGCCAAGGAGTTTGCGGATATCAATGTCGGAGGTCCGTTGGGCCGCCTGCTCGTAGAAGCGCTGGGCCTGCCGCTCCATATCGGTCGCCTGTCCCCGAACCTTTTCCAGTCCAAGCGGGCGAACAAGCCAGTCCGGCTTGCGCTGATAGAAACCAGAGACGTGCTCGCGCCGGATCAATGGCACCGTATCGCCGAACTTCGTCTTGAAGAGTTCGATCAGCCGGCGTCGGTGATCGTCCTCCTCGCGGGCCATGTTTTCGAAGACGGTTGCGCTGGCCGGAAACTCGGCACGCAGCCCGTCGGCATAGTTTCGATAGATGCGCCCGTCCTCTTCTTCCGAAGAGATGGCGAGAGCCAGAATTTCTTTCTCGGACAGGCTGTCGAACCGGCGGCGAGAGCCGCCGAATATGCGCTCGATCATCGATTGTCTCCCGGCATGAACCCTCCCGGAATTTGTAGGGCGGGGCGGTTCCGTCAAGACGGATGGTGCGTCTTTACCGAACAGCAATGTCGATAGTCGAGAATGCCGGCGTCACGCCTTCACGGGAAGGGAAATCGGGGCCGATGAGCCTTTTTGCCGATACCAGCAAACCCGCCCTCCGTTCGGCTGCGCCAAGGCGTTCGGCCCTTCCGGCAGGCGACGGAACGCTTCTCATTATCGCCCTCGGTACCGCCCTTGTCGGCCAAGCGGTGGGCGTGTTCTCCGGACGGCGGACGGATATGGGCGTTGTCACCTCCGTTCTCGAGGATCTGGCGCTGCTGGGCCTGCTCGCATTTGCGGTCGTCAGCTTCATATTGTTCATCGACGCGGCGCGCCGCCGCAGCAAAACGCCGGCCCGTGATATCCTGACCACGCTGTTCGGCTTCCTCTTCGATGCCGCTCGTCTTATGCAGTTTGCCAGAACAGCGGCGATCTTCATCCTTTTCGCGATCGGATTCGGCGAGCTGAAGGGGCTGGCGGCGATTGGTGGCTTCGCCTGGGACGAGAGCTTCATGCATCTGGAGCGCTGGCTGCATTTCGCTCGCCTGCCGCATGAATGGCTGCGGCCTGTCTACGATTGGCCGCTCGCCGTCCAGATCGTCAATTTCATCTATAATCTCTGGTACTTCGTCATTATAGGCGTGGTTCTGGCCATCGGTATCGGTCGCGGCGGGCTCGAAAACCGTTTCCGCTTTCTGTTCGCTTTCATGGCAAGTTGGCTTATCGGCGGCGTCCTGATCGCTTCCGTGTTTTCGTCCGCCGGTCCCTGCTTTTATGGGCGTCTGGGTTTCGGCGGCGATTACGCGCTTCTCATGGCCCGTCTTGGCGCCATAGATCTGACCCATAACCTCTACGCGCTTTCCACCCAGAACATGCTTTGGGAAAGCTATGCCGGTGGCGTCAATGCTTCGCCCATCAGCGCTTTTCCGTCCCTCCACGTCGCCACCGCGACACTGATCGCGCTTTTCGCCTGGCCGTCAGGCTGGCTGGGACGCATGGCAGGGCTCGCCTTTTTGGCGACGATCCTGTTCGGATCGGTGCTGCTCGGCTGGCACTATGCGGTGGATGGCTATGCGGGAATCCTTATCGCTCTTTGCGCCTGGAAAGTCGCCGGCTTCGTGTCCGCTCGCCTCCATATCGACAACGATCAGGGTTTGGTGCGTGGCGACAGATAGGTGACATGTCCCATTTTGCGGCCAGGGCGGGCCTGCCGTTTGCCATAATGATGCAGAACGGCATTGGCCTTTTCGGCAATCTTCGGCAGCCCCGCGATCTCGTCGCCGATCAGGTTCTCCATGACGCAATCGCTGTGCCGGGCCGTGCTGCCGAGCGGCAGGCCTGCAATGGCGCGGACATGCTGCTCGAACTGGCTGATGCCACAGGCCGCCTCGGTCCAGTGGCCCGAATTATGGACGCGCGGCGCGATTTCGTTGACCAGCAGTTCGTCGTTCGCGGTGACGAAGAATTCGATGCCAAGGACGCCGACATAGTCCAGCGCCTCGACGATTTTGCGCGCAGCGTTCCGGGCCTTATCCTCGACGGATGATGCCGCACCCGACGGCACCGTGGAGCGCCGAAGAATGCCCTCGGCATGATCGTTGCGGGCAGGATCGTAAAGCGCGATCTCGCCGCTCTGGCTGCGCGTCGCGATGATCGAGATCTCGCAGGCGAAATCGATGAAGCCTTCCATGATGAGCGGCACCCCGCCCATCGCTTCGAAGATACCTGTGGTATCGGCCGGTCCCTGTCCGTCGAAGACGCGCTGGCCCTTGCCGTCATAACCCATGCGCCGGGTTTTCAGAACGCCTTTGCCACCGAACCGCTTCAGCGCTTCGGCAATGTCGCGGTCGCCGTCGACCGGCAGAAAGGGCGCGGTGCCGATGCCGGTCTCGTTGATAAAACGCTTCTCTGCCAGGCGGTCCTGACTACAGGACAGAGCCATTGCCGGCGGATAGACTGGAACGTCCCGCGTCAAGCGCTCCACCGTGGCGATTGGCACGTTCTCGAACTCGTAAGTCACGACGTCCGCTCGTTCGGCGAGAGCTGCCAATGCATCGGGGTCGTCATAGGCGGCATCGATATGATCGACGCAGACGTCGCGGGTCGGACAGCCATCCTTTTCCAGCACGATGCAGCTATAGCCGAGACGGGCTGCTGCCATGGCCAGCATCCGTCCGAGCTGTCCGCCGCCCAGAATGCCGATGGTCGATCCGGGTAAAAGGGGCGTCCTGGTCATGCGTCGTCACTCGGCCGTTCGGCAACCGCTCCGGTCCGTGCCTTGCGCCATGCGTCGAGCCGCTCGGCAATTTGCCCGTCCGAGACGGAAAGGATCGAGGCGGCAAGAAGCGCGGCATTCGACGCGCCGGCCTTGCCGATCGCAAGTGTTCCGACCGGAACGCCCGCTGGCATCTGAACGATCGACAGCAGCGAATCCTGACCCGATAGCGCTGCCGACTGAACCGGTACGCCGAGGACGGGAAGGCTGGTCCAGGCAGCTACCATACCCGGCAAATGCGCCGCGCCGCCAGCGCCGGCGATGATAACGTGAAACCCGTTCTGCCGCGCCGAGCAGGCAAAATCCCGCATGCGATCGGGCGTACGGTGGGCCGAGACAATTCGCGCCTCGTGCGGGATGGCCAGTTCGTCGAGAATGGCGGTCGCATGTTTCATGGTGGGCCAGTCGGATTGGCTGCCCATGATGATAGCGACTTTCGGAGCCATGGCGGCGTCCGTTCCCGGTGCGCTCATCTTTGAGATCCTGTTCTTTTCGTGCGGTCCGTGCTCACGCGATGATGTCGGGGAGCGTGCCGTCTTCCAACTGGCTGATCTTGTCTTTGATGACCAGCTTCTTCTTCTTCATGCGCTGAATTCGAAGCGCATCGCAGCCGGTCTGGTTCATCGCATCGATGGCCGCATCGAAATCGGCGTGTTCCTGTTTGAGACGGGCGAGTTGGAGGCGCAGTTCAGCCTGCTCCTGATCGGACATGAGGGGCATTCCTTTAAGGGCCAATTCCCTGAAAAGCAGGCACTTTCCCTATCACATTCACACTCTCTTTGAAATGCTGTCAGACAGCATTCGACAGGAATCGATCTATACGGCACACTGCACTTTGAAGCCTCGCTGGCGCGTGCCTACATGAGATATGTCGCCAATCGGCGCTTCAACAACAAACCGAACGGAGGAATGCTAATGTCTCTAGAGTCTCATCTCGCCCAGCTTCAGCGCAAGCATGGTGATCTGGATCAGCAGATCGAGAGTTTGCAGATTGCTCCGGCCAAAGATGACCTTGAAATTGCCCGGCTGAAGCGAAAGAAACTCGCTCTCAAAGACGAGATCATGCGTCTGTCTCCGCCTGTTCGCCACTAGTACCGAAATGTAACGACCTTATCGGTCGTTCGAGTTTTCGAAGCCTTGCGCTTCCGGGGGCGGATCGTCATCGATCCGCCCTTATCGTTTGCGCCTCCGCGGCGATCGGCTCTTTTCAAGCCGCATCTTCGAACCAGATGGTAAGGCGACCCGCCAATCGGAGAGCCCCACATGGCCGAACTGCCGCACGAGATGACAGCTATCGAAATCAGCGAACCGGGCGGGCCGGATGTTCTGCAGCGGGTTCGCCGGCCTTTACCGACCCTTCGTGAGGGTGAGGTTCTGGTTGCAGTTGAAGCGGCGGGGGTCAATCGGCCTGACGTCTTCCAGCGAAAGGGCCTCTACCCGCCGCCGAAAGATGCTTCCGACCTGCCCGGTCTGGAAGTATCCGGTCGGATCGCCAGTCTCGGCGATAATGTCGACGGTCTTGCCGTGGGCGATGCAGTCTGTGCGTTGACACCGGGTGGTGGGTATGCCGGTTACGTCGCCGTGCCGGCGGGGCACTGCCTTCCCGTGCCGAACGGCCTTTCCATGATCGAAGCCGCGGCGATTCCCGAGACGGTTTTCACGGTCTGGCACAATGTCTTCCAGCGCGGTCGACTGACCGAGGGCGAGACTTTTCTCGTTCATGGCGGCACGAGCGGGATCGGCACCATCGCCCTTCAACTGGCCAAGGCGTTCGGCGCGCGACCCTTTGCGACGGCGGGAAGCGCCGACAAGTGCCGCGCGGCCGAAGAACTCGGTGCAGAGCGCTGCGTCGATTACAAAACCGACGATTTTGTCGACGTTCTGCAGGAGGCGACCGGTGGCGAAGGCATCGACCTGATCCTCGACATGGTCGGCGGTAATTATGCGCCGCGCAATCACAGGCTGGCGGCCGTCAATGGGCGGATCGTGCAGATCGCGACGCTTGGCGGCGCCAAGCAGGAAATCGATCTGTCCGTCCTGATGAGAAAGCGGCTCACTCACACCGGCTCGACCCTGCGCCCGCGTTCCAACGCCTTCAAGACGGCGCTGGCGAAGGAACTGCACGAGAAGGTCTGGCCCCTGATGGAGGCCGGCAAGGTGCGGCCCCTGATCGACAGAACCTTCGCCCTGGACGAGGCCGCAGCCGCCCATCGCTGGATGGAGCAGGGCGACCATATCGGTAAGATTGTCCTGACGGCCCGGACCGAGACCTGAGCGCGGGAACAGTACCCCTGGCGCCTATTCTGTCTGCCGGCGGTGCAGTTCCAGAACGTCGCGGATGAGACCGCGAACCGTGTCGCGATCGTAGGGTTTTGAGATGCAACACCGTTCGCCGAGCGATTCCGGGACTTTCAGTTCCTCGCCATAGCCCGTCGCAAATCCGAACGGGATGCCGCGCTCGGCGAGAATCTCGCCAATAGGAAAGCTCGTCGCCGAACCGAGATTGACGTCCAGTATGGCGAAGTCCAGCTCGGACTTGGAGGCAATGGCTTTCGCATCCGAAAGATTGCTGGCGACGTCGACACTCTCCGCACCGCTTTCCAGCAGAAGATCCTCAAGCTCCATCGCCAGAATAAGATTATCCTCGGCCACGAGAAAGCGACTGGGCGCGTACGCCGCTTCGAGAGGGGCATCGTTCTTGGCTGCCGTCGCCTTCTCGTTCTTTTTGGCTTGCTCTTTCTTCGCTTGAACCGGTGCCGGCTTCACATGTCGCGGCGGCAGTTCGAACCTGGCATGCAGGCCGGCGAGTTCGAAATCGACGGTTGCCTGGCCCTTCAGCTCGTATGGAATGGACCGTTCGACGATCGTAGAGCCGAAGCCTCGCCGTTCCGGCGCCTTGACGGCCGGACCTCCCCGCTCGAGCCAGTCGATCGAGTAAAAGCCGTTCTCTTCCATCCTGGTGGTAATGTCGACATGGCCCGCCGAGGCCGACAGCGCCCCATACTTCGCGCTATTGGTCACCATCTCGTGAATTACGAGGGCAAGGGTGGCGAAGGCCTCTGGCTCCAGGAGGCAATCGTCGCCGACAATGCGGACCCGTTCCTTGCTTTCTCCCAGATAGCTTGCCGCTTCGACTTCGACCATCCGGTGAAAGGAGGCCGCCGACCAGTTCTGTTTGGTGATCTGGTCGTGCGCGCGGGCGAGGGACTGGATGCGCGTGTCCAGAATACCGATGTAATCGTCCACGGACAGATTGGTGCCGCGGCTCTGACTGACGATCCCCTTGACCAGCGATAGGATGTTGCGGACGCGGTGGTTCAGTTCGGCGATCAGCAGTTCCTGCCGTTCCTGCGCCACTTTCCTTTCGCGCGCGACCTCGTCTGTGAACCGCAGAACGGCTTCGAGGATAACGAGGCGCAGCTGCTCGGCAATGCGCAGATCCTTATTGGACCAGACTTCACTCAAGCCGCGTTGTTCCTGCTGCCAGGAGGCAAAGCTCTCTCGCGGCGTCAGGCGTTCACCATTCGGCCCGGCCTTCACCGGCTTGTCCGGATTGCCGGCCCAGGTGACGGTTTTTACGATCTCGCGGCGAAAGAAGATAATGTAGTCGCGTGGGCTGCGGCTGATCGGAATCGCCAGAAGTCCGGCCGGTTTGCGTTCCACGCCGTCATTGTCGAAGAAGACCTCGCCCATCTTGTGGGTGGAAAAGATCGTATGGGCCGAAGCGGTGTTGAGAAAACGGGTAATCTTCTGAAGATCGCCGGGCTCGGGTGTGAGGCCGGACGTTCGCCGGTCATTGTCGAGGACCACCGCGAACCCGTCCGCTGAAAGCAGTTTGGAAATCGCTTTCAGCACCGGAAACATGCTTTCGATCGGGTCGCTATCGGGCGATACGGATGCCGAGAAGGTGTTGGTCAGTCGCTGAACCTCCTCGTCGGAGCGCCTTTCCTCTTCGTTCAAACGGTTCGAGAGCATCAGCGAGAACAGTTCGCTGAACATTTCTGCAACGCCGCGCTTCACATGATCGGCCACCATTGGTGAATCGTGATGGCAGGCGAACAGGCCCCAGAGCTTGCCGTCGATAATGATGGAAATGCTCATCGACGCCGCGACGTTCATATTGCGCAGATATTCCAGATGAATGGGCGACACGCTTCGGAGGATCGACGAGGAAAGATCGATGGGGCGCCCGTCGATCGTCCTCTTGGGCAGAACCGGCATGCCCTCCTCGGAGGAATCGGCGATGACGCGGATCGGCTGGCGCACATAGAGGGCGCGCGCCTGTTTGGGGATGTCGCTTGCCGGATAGCGCAGGCCGAGAAACGGATCGAGGCGGCTCTGCCGGGCTTCGGCGATGACCTCGCCCGCGCCGTCCTGCAGAAACTGATAGACCATCACCCGGTCGAATCCGGTGATGAACTGAAGATATCGGGCCGCATCCTGGCATAAACGGCGATGGGAATCGTGGCGGGAAAGGCGCGGCAGCGCATTGCGGACCAACAGCAGCTCTTCTTCGGCCATATCCGACGGTCGTGCGGGCTCCATTTCCAGAACGATGGTGCCGGTCTCTTCGATCACATGAACCGTCATGTCGAATGAGCGGTTCTGATCCTCGAACGGAACGTCGCGCAGCCGCTCGCGCGAGCTGCGATTGACGAAGCTTTGCAGGCGGTTGCGTACCACGTCGATGACGCTTTGCGGAAAATGGCGCGCCAGCGGCTCGCCAATCAGCGAATCCGGATCGATATCGAGGAATGCGCCGATGTTTTCCGATACGTGGCTGACGATCCAGTCCGACGATACGGCGATCAGAAAGCCGAAGCTCTGCACCCGGCCCAGGAGGTGAATCGGTTCGCGGTCGCAGTTCGTCAGGTCAACGGCGGGCTGATCCGCATCGAAATAATCGCTCATAAAACTGTCTTGAGACTTTCCGCTTTCAGGAGCGCTTCGGCAGCGCGTCGGTAGCTATCGAACATATGCTCGGCCTCGGCTATGGCGCGTTCCTGCTGTAGGCCCGCGCCGTCGGCCGTGTCCAGCATCTGGATAAAACCGGGCCAGAGCCGTTCGCCCTCGCCATGGCGCAGGAAGCGCGTCGGAAAGCGCGAATCGCCCTCGGGTACCTTGTCGACAAGCATGCGTGCGCCCATTCGCGAGCCCTCCAGCACATAGGCCGCGCCGAGCCGTGCGGCCTGCGAAGAAAAATCGAACGATGGTTGAAGGGCCGGGCGTTGCGGGCGGTCCGACAGTTCAGCCAGATCGTCATGAAGGGCGGCGCGCCGGCGACGGCGGGGCCAGTCCGGCAAGTCCCGCGCGATCCCGCTCTCCTCGAGAGCCCGTTCGGCTGCCGGCAAAACCATGTCATGCACGGTCAGAAACCGCGCGTAGTCCGTCGGATCGTCCAACACAAACGTGCTCATGAGATCGTCGAGCGCCTGGTGCGCTTCCCGCGTTTCATGGCGCAGCGCCATGCGAAGCCGGACGGCTGGCTTGTCCGCCGACCGATCCAGCATGTCACGCTGTGTCGTAAACGTCAGTGTCATTGCACCCTCGGGTAGCGGTCGCGTCCCGCAACAATTCGCGGTAAGTAGGGCGCGGCATCCATAGCATCAAGCGGTACGATCGCCGCCATGTCACGGACCGCGAACGGGCGGTCGACCTGTCGGCGTTTTTGGCGCTTCCGTGCGGGCGCGAACGCCTCTATATGAGCGCCCATGACCGAGACACCGCTTTCCCATATCCGCAACTTTTCCATCGTCGCCCATATCGACCATGGCAAGTCCACGCTCGCTGATCGGCTGATTCAGTCGACCGGCTCGCTGGAAGAGCGGGAGATGAAGGATCAGGTCCTCGATTCCATGGATATCGAGCGCGAGCGCGGCATCACCATCAAGGCCAATACCGTTCGCCTGGAATACACGGCTAAGGATGGCGAGCATTACGTTCTGAACCTGATCGACACGCCCGGCCATGTCGATTTTGCCTACGAGGTCTCCCGCTCGCTCGCCGCCTGCGAGGGCTCCCTTCTCGTCGTCGACGCCAGCCAGGGGGTCGAGGCGCAGACGCTGGCCAATGTCTATCAGGCGATCGATAACGACCACGAGCTGGTGACCGTCCTCAACAAGATCGATCTGCCCGCCGCCGAGCCGGACCGCATCAAGGAGCAGATCGAGGAGGTGATCGGCATCGATGCGTCCGACGCCATTCCGATCAGCGCCAAATCCGGCATGGGCATTCCGGATGTGCTGGAAGCCATCGTCCATCGCCTGCCCGCGCCGAAGCAAGGCGACCCCAACGCGCCGCTGAAAGCCATGCTCGTCGATAGCTGGTACGACGCCTATCTCGGCGTGATCGTCCTTGTCCGCATCATCGACGGCCGGCTGAAGAAGGGCCAGACCATCCGCATGATGGGCACGGGCGCGAAATATCCGGTCGAGCGCGTCGGCGTGCTGACGCCCAAAATGGTGCTGACGGGCGAACTCGGCCCCGGCGAGATCGGCGTTATCACCGCGTCCATCAAGGAAGTGGCGGACACCCGCGTCGGCGACACCATCACCGAGGACAAGAAGCCGACCGCCGAGATGCTGCCGGGCTTCAAGCCGGCTCAACCGGTCGTCTTCTGCGGCCTCTTCCCGGTCGATGCGGCTGATTTCGAAGATCTGCGCGCGGCCGTCGGCAGGCTGCGGCTGAACGACGCCTCCTTCAGCTATGAGATGGAAACCTCCGCCGCGCTCGGCTTCGGCTTTCGCTGCGGCTTTCTCGGCCTCCTGCATCTGGAGATCATTCAGGAGCGCCTGTCGCGCGAATTCGACCTCGAACTGATCGCGACCGCGCCATCCGTGGTCTATCAGCTCTCCATGACTGACGGCAGCGAGATCGAACTGCACAACCCCGCCGACATGCCGGACGTGGTCAAGATCGACCACATCAAGGAGCCGTGGATTCGCGCCTCCATCATGACGCCGGACGATTATCTCGGCCCGATTCTCACGCTATGCCAGGAGCGGCGCGGCATCCAGCAGGACCTCTCCTATGTCGGCAGCCGTGCCATGGTGGTCTACGACCTGCCGTTGAACGAGGTGGTGTTCGATTTCTACGACCGGCTGAAGAGCATTTCCAAGGGCTATGCCAGCTTCGACTACCAGCTCAGCGACTACCGGCAGGGCGATCTCGTCAAGATGAGCGTCCTCGTCAATGAGGAACCGGTGGATGCGCTCTCGATGCTCGTCCATCGCAGCCAGGCCGAGCGGCGCGGCCGCGGCATGTGCGAGAAGCTGAAGGAACTGATCCCCCGCCACCTCTTCAAGATTCCGATCCAGGCAGCCATTGGCGGCAAGGTGATCGCCCGCGAGACGCTCAGCGCCATGCGCAAGGACGTGACCGCCAAATGCTATGGCGGCGACGCGACCCGCAAGCGCAAGCTTCTGGAGAAGCAGAAGGAGGGCAAGAAGAAGATGCGCCAGTTCGGCCGCGTCGAAATCCCTCAGGAAGCGTTTATTCAGGCCCTGAAGATGGACAGTTGATCGGCTGGACGATTACTGTCCGAAAGGTGATCGATATGTGCGGTTCTTGCCAAACCGGATGGACTAGTCACCACTGAGACAGGCCTCGGAGAGATCCAATTTGACAGCCATCAGCGCAATAGCCAAGATTATTCGTTTCCTATGCTAGGGTCTGATCTCTGCGAATGGCAAAGACAGCGGTATTGGCCCATACTATTTTCGCCGCATGAGTCCCTATGATGGCATAAATGCTTGGAGTTTCCAGAAAAGATGAAACAGTGGGATATTCAACAAACTACCTATACTATAGGCGATTTCTTAAGCTGGAAAAGAAGTAAATCTCTCATTTTGAGCCCGAGTTTTCAACGACGATCGGTTTGGAAGCCCGTCCAGAAATCGTATCTGATCGATACTCTTTATCGTGGAATGCCGGTTCCAATAATATTTTTGCGAGAGCAGACAGATATCGACTCGTTAGCAACGATTAGGGAGGTTGTTGACGGGCAGCAGAGACTGCGTACGATTATATCATATGTAGATATTGATTTGTTAGATGATGTAGAAACAAGCGATTATTTTACAGTTTTAAAAAAGCACAATACGGAGCTGGCTAATAGGAAATTTTCCGACCTCAGAGAGGGCCAAAGAAAATCTCTTCTTTCCTATAAATTTAGTGTCCACGTGCTGCCGTTGGATACTAGTGACGCCGACGTACTGGGCGTTTTCGCAAGGATGAACTCCACGGGATCGAAGCTCAATGATCAGGAGCTCCGAAACGCGGAGTTTTTCGGGGACTTCAAAGAAGCCAGCTACGGCATTTCGTATGATCAGTTAGGAAGATGGAGAGAGTGGAGAGTTTTCAGTGAGAATGATATAGCAAGAATGTTGGAGGTTGAATTTACGAGTATATTGCTCATGTATCTCTCTCAGGGGATATTTGAGCAGACCAAAAAAAATATAGATGATTTTTATAGAAAGAATGACGATAAATACAAAGATGGAGATGATCACATAGAATTATTCTATGAGATAATGGATATTATTGATCGAAATTTTGGACGAAGTATCGATAGCAGCTCAATCTCCAATAAAAACATGTTTTTCCACCTATTTGTATTGATAGATAGATTAATTAAAAGCAATATTGAAATTACTCCTGCGAGGGTGAGGGAGATTTTTCGTCTTTTCGAGAGACTGAATCGACGTGAAGATCTTCCATCGAAAGTAGCTATAGCTACTGAAACGCGTTTCAATCGGAAAAGCAATCGCCAAGAAGTCTCTAATTTTTTGTTTGAAAATGTCGCTTGATGGTCATTTTCAAAGTTTTAAAAGTCGATTGGCTTCAACCAGAAAGTTGCTCAATCGTCAGATAGGTTTATTTAATCGAAACAGCGTACCTATCACGGAGCTTGAGGCGATATATGAGCTATCCTTTTTAAGGATATTTGCTGAGTTTGAGACCGATCTCCTTGGCTTGTTCGTCACAAACATGATGATGCCGTCGTGTGCTGCTGGACGTCGACGTAGTCTAGTACAGTGTCGAAATCGCGCCGATGCCCTTAAAATTCTAAGAGGCCGTAATGGCTATATTCAGCTGCTACCTGTCGAGAATTTAGAAAATACCGCTCGCATTTTTCTAAAAGACGGCGGGCCATTTTCGACAATTGCACAGCAGCACAAAAATGCCTTAGCCCGCTCTGCCGCAATACGTAATCACATAGCGCATAGAAGCAGCGAAACTAAGGCTCAATTTCAAAGAAAAGTGCTTAGTCAAGTTCAGCTTCCTAAGCAAAGCTCCGTTCCTGGGTTCTACCTTCGAAGCTCGTTTCAAAATAATGTGTCCTACTTTGATCATAACGTGTCCGAATTGGGATTATGTCTGAGAAGGCTCGTAGAAAATTCAATCTGACCCACCACCACACCATCATCCTCGGTGCCGGCGCCGCGGGGCTGCACTGCGCGGCCTATGTGGCGGGGCAGGGGCGTTCCACGCTGGTCATCGACCATGCGAAGGCGCCGGGCGAGAAGATCCGCATTTCCGGCGGCGGGCGCTGCAATTTCACCAATACGCGCACCGCGCCGAAGCACTTCCTCTCCGCCAATCCGCATTTCGCCAAGAGCGCGCTTGCCCGCTACACGCCGGCGGATTTCATCGCGCTGGTCGAACGGCACGGCATTGCCTGGCACGAAAAGACGCTCGGCCAGTTGTTCTGCGATGATTCGGCGAAACAGATTGTGGCCATGCTGCTGGACGAGATGGCGCGCGCCGGTGCCGACCTATGGCTGAACACCGCGATCATTGAAGTCGAGAAGACCGATCAGGGCTTTGCCGTGACCGTCGAGCGCGACGGGCGGCGGCAGACGCTGTCCTGCGCCAATCTGGTGGTCGCGACGGGCGGCAAATCGATTCCGAAGATGGGCGCCAGCGGCTTCGGCTACGATCTGGCGCGTCAGTTCGGCCTGCCGGTCGTCGAACCGCGCCCGGCGCTGGTGCCCTTCACGCTGACCGGCGCGCTGCATGAAGAGGCGAAGGCGCTGGCCGGCGTCTCGGTGGCGGGCCGGGTGGTTGCGGGCCGGGGCGCACGCGAAGCCGCCTTCGACGAAGCGATCCTCTTCACCCATCGCGGCCTGTCCGGCCCCGCCATCCTGCAGGCCTCGTCCTATTGGCGCGAGGGCGAGACGGTGCGCCTGTCGCTGGCGCCGGGCGTGTCGCTGGCCGGGGCGCTGAAGGACAAGGCCAGAGCCGGCGATGGCAGAAAGACGGTGGAGACCGCCCTGGCGACGCTGCTGCCGGAGCGGCTGGCCGGCGCCGTCTGCGCCCGCGCCGGTGTGGCCGGGCGTCTGGCGGAACAGGGCAGGAAAAGTCTCGACCGGCTCGACGCCGCCGCCAATGAATGGGACATCGTGCCCGCCGGCACGGAAGGCTGGCGGACGGCCGAGGTGACGCTGGGCGGTGTCGATACCGACGCGCTCTCCTCGCGCACGATGGAAGCGAAGGCGGTGCCGGGTCTTTATTTCGTCGGCGAGGTGGTCGATGTGACGGGCTGGCTCGGCGGCTACAATTTCCAGTGGGCCTGGGCGTCGGCCCATGCCGCCGGCACGGCCATCGCCGCCGGCGATTGAGACGCGCCTGCCTGACCTGTTCCAATAGAGCAAAAGTGATTTGCACCTTTGCCGGAATTGACCGGTTCGGCGCGGCATGTTGAATGCGCTGGCAGGAAGGCCATCTGTCGGCTGAACGAACCGACACGCCAGCAACATGCCCGGAGGATCATTATGAACGACCGCGTCACCCGCAACGGATTGCAGTTCGACAAGGCGCTGCACGATTTCATCGTCGAGAAGGCGCTGAAGAATTCCGGTGTGGAGGAAGAGGCTTTCTTCGAGGGCTTCGCATCGATCGTCGCCGATCTGACGCCGAAGAATCGCGAACTGCTTGAGGTTCGCGATGAGATGCAGGAGAAGATCGATGGCTGGTACAGGGAAAACGGCGCGCCGACCGATCTCGAAGCCTACAAATCCTTCCTGAAGGAGATCGGCTATCTGGTGCCGGAAGGCGACAAGTTCTCCGTTGAGACCAGCAATGTCGATCCGGAGATCGCAACGGTCGCCGGCCCGCAACTCGTCGTGCCTGTCGACAATGCGCGCTATGCGCTGAACGCCGCCAATGCGCGCTGGGGCTCGCTCTATGACGCGCTTTACGGCACCGATGCGCTGGGCGATCTGCCATCCGGTAGCGGCTACGATGCCGAGCGCGGCGCGCGCGTCATCGCCTGGGCCAAGGAGTTTCTCGACCGCACCTTCCCGCTGGAAGACGCGCTTTGGGCCGATGCGACCGGCGTCGCCATCGAGGATGGCAAGCTGTCCGTCCGTACCCATGATGGCGACAAGACGTTGCGCTATGAGGAGGATCTGGCCGGTTTCTCGGAGGAAGGCGGCGAGCCGTCTACCGTGGCGCTGGTCAATAACGGCCTGCACGCGCTGATCCATATCGATCGCAACCACCAGATCGGCAAGGACGATCCGGCCGGCATCGCCGATGTCGAACTGGAGAGCGCGCTGACCTCGATCATGGACTGCGAGGATTCCGTCGCCGCGGTCGATGCCGCCGACAAGACCCACGTCTATGAAAACTGGCTCGGGCTGATGGACGGCACGCTCAAGGAGAGCTTCGAAAAGGGCGGCGAGACCGTCACGCGCGAACTGAACGCCGACAAGAAATTCACCGCGCCGGACGGCTCCGAACTGGTGCTGAAGGGTCGCGCGCTGATGCTGGTGCGCAATGTCGGCCACCTGATGACCAATCCGGCGATCCTCGATGCCGAAGGGAACGAGGTGTTCGAAGGGCTGATGGACGCGGCGATGACGGCGCTTGGCGCGTTGCAGGATGTCGGGCCGAACGGCCGCCGCATGAACAGCCGCGAAGGCTCCATGTATGTGGTGAAGCCGAAAATGCACGGCCCGGACGAGGTCGCCTTCGCCGTGGAGATCTTCACCCGGGTCGAGAAGTTGCTCGGCATGGCGACGGGCACGATCAAGATGGGAATCATGGACGAGGAGCGCCGCACCACTGTCAATCTGAAGGAGTGCATCCGCGCGGCGAAAGATCGCGTCGTTTTCATCAATACCGGCTTCCTCGACCGAACCGGCGACGAGATGCACACCTCGATGGAGGCCGGCCCGATGATCCGGAAGGCTGACATGAAGGGCGCGCCCTGGATCAAGGCTTACGAAGACTGGAACGTCGATATCGGTCTGGAATGCGGCCTGAAGGGCCACGCCCAAATCGGCAAGGGCATGTGGGCCATGCCCGATCTGATGGCCGACATGCTGGAGCAGAAGATCGGCCATCCGAAGGCCGGCGCCAACACGGCATGGGTGCCGAGCCCGACCGCTGCGACATTGCACGCGACGCATTATCATACGGTCGATGTCGAAGAGGTGCAGGAAGAGTTGAAGAGCCGCGAGCGCGCCAGCCTCGACGATATTCTCTCTGTTCCCGTCGCGCCGCGCCCCAACTGGACGGAGGAGGACAAAACGGCCGAACTGCGCAACAATGCGCAAGGCATTCTCGGCTACGTCGTCCGCTGGGTCGATCAGGGCGTCGGCTGCTCCAAGGTGCCGGACATCAATGATGTCGGCCTGATGGAAGACCGCGCGACGCTGCGCATCTCGTCCCAGCACATCGCCAACTGGCTGCGCCACGGTGTCGTTACCGAAGACAAGGTGATGGACGTGATGAAGGAGATGGCCGCGGTGGTCGACCGGCAGAACGAGGGCGATCCGAACTATCGCCCGATGGCCGGAAATTTCGACGACAGCGTTGCCTTCCAGGCGGCCTGTGATCTGGTCTTCAAGGGCACCGAGCAGCCGAACGGCTATACCGAGCCGGTGCTGCATGCCCGTCGGCGCGAGGCCAAGGAAAAACACGCGGCATAGTCGTCGAAAGATGCAGATGATAGCAGCCGGCGGAGGACACTTCGCCGGCTTTTCTTTTTTATTCCGGACAAGGTGCGGTCAAGTCGACGGATCGTAGGCGAAATCGCTGCTACTGCTGTTTTCCCAGCGCGATATCGGCATGATCTCAGGCGGCTGACCGTTTCGGCCGCGCCAGCTATCGACAGCCCAAGCCAATCCGTTATCGTCCTGGATCACGGCCGTCTTATGCGGATAGCGCCCATCGAGCAGATAGCCGCGCTGGGCGATTGTGCGGGAGGGCCTGTGGTGCCGCATCATACCGGCCTTATGCAGCCAGCGCAGATAGGTGCGCGTATTCGTCGATTCGTCGAAACAGTCCATCTGGCCGCGCCGGTTGGCGTGGCGTTGCAGCGAAAGCGGGACATCTATGTCGAAGCGGGATTGTTGCTGCGCGCTACGTTCCATCAACGCGATGGCGCGGCGGATCGCACGGCGCTCGGCTTTGGGCGAAGCAGCGCCCCGCGCCATGATGGCCTTCAGCCGGCTACGGTCGGCCGCGCCTGGCGCAAAACCGTCCTTGAACGTGCAGCCATAGCCGGAGCAGATCGCTAGTTTCGTTTCGGCGAAGGCTTGGGCGCGAACGGGTTCGGCGAGATCACCCGGCATAGTGGTACAGCCCGCCAGAAAAAGCGGAAGGAAAAGAAACGGGGCACATTTCATGGCCGCGATGTATCATTATTCGCGCCCCGCCCAAAGCGGCGGTCGAAAATAACGCCGGGGAAACGACCGGAGATTATGGTGGTCGAAAGACCGGCGAACGCGGACGGGACAGGTGCTCGTCTGCCAATTCGTTGATGCCGGAGCGAGAAAACGGGAAAACCGCTCCGTCCACCGTGCCGCCGCGCCCGTTTGACACGCGTTTGCCGGTCTTTCGACGGGACAAATGTTCCGCCCGCTTTCCCGTTCCGCGTCGCCAATCGAAAATCGCTTAATCCATGTTTGGCGAGGCGGAGCGTCGATGGAACGGGCGTTCGGCTTGCTCCGTCAGGCAGGATCGCTTAGCTGGAAATCATGGTTCTGCTCGCGCTCGACACCGCATCGTCGTCCTGCGCCGTTGCCCTTGTCGGCGCGGACGGCACGGTCTTGGCCGAGCGGTTGGAAGAACGGCGCACCGGTCATGCCGAACGGCTCGTTCCCATGATCGCCGACATTCTGGCGGAGGCAGGCCTTGCCAAAGGCGACCTGACGAAGATCGCGGTGAGTATCGGTCCGGGCTCCTTCACAGGCGTCAGAACCGCCATCGCCGCAGCGCGCGGCCTGGCGCTGGCGCTGTCCATTCCAGCGGTGGGCGTGACGACCCTCGAAGCTTTGGCGGCAGAAGCGCGCCTCAAACTCGGGGCCGTTCCCATTCTGGCTGCGATCGATGCGGGACGGGACGAGGTCTATGCCGCTGCGTTCGATGCGAACGGAAACTGTGTGATGCAGCCGTGCAGGCTGCCTTATGGCCGTTTCGCCGAGGGACGCAGCGATCTTCCGCTGAACGATCTGCGACTTGTTGGCGATGGGATCGCATCGCTTGGGCTCACGGCGGATGCGCTGCCCGACAGCCGCACCGGCGCCATCGAGACCATCGCCGTGCTTGGGCGGCACCGGGAGCCGAATGACGCACCCGAGCCACTTTATCTCCGGGGCGCGGATGCCAAGCCGCCCTCCGCCGCCGCGCGGATCGCACGGAAGGTGGAAGGGAGCGCGGGCTGATGTTCTGGCCGATCCTGACGCCCTTTATTCCCGGAATAGGCCGGCGCGAGCGGCAGGTCATTCCTGCGGCGCCCGAGGACGTGCCGGCCATGGCGCGGATCCATGCGCAATCCTTCGCGCAGGGCTGGAGCGAGGACGAGATCGAGCGGATTATCGACCGACCGAACACAAAGGCGGTGGTCGCCATTCGCGAGGGGTTCGCGAACGGGCAAATCGAGGGGTTCGCCATCGCCCAGATCGCGGCGGACGAAGCTGAGATTTTGTCCATTGCCGTCGATCGTTTTCGCAGAAGAGGCGGTGTCGGCTGGGCACTGATGGATGAGGTCATGCGCCAGCTTCACAAAGACCGGGTCAAGGCGCTGTTTCTTGAGGTCGACGAGAACAATGACGGCGCAATCGGTCTTTATCGTCGTCTGGGCTTTCGTAAGGTTGGTGAGCGTTCGGGCTATTATCGCGACGCCGATGGCTCGCCTTCGAACGCGCTTATCATGAGGCGGGAAATTTGATGGACCGGACGGCAATGCCGGACAATGACGAGCTTAACACGAATACCAGTGCAGAAGAACAGCACGAACCCGGCGAACCGCGCGCTCCGCATCGCCCGCGACGTCGGCGCTCCGTTATTCGTGCAGCCGTGCTCGGCCCACTTCTGGTTGCCGCTCTTCTTCCGATGGGGCTTGTCCATGTCGTTCTGACACGCTCGCCCGTGCCATCGCACCGCTACGCGATGACGCAGCTCTGGTACCGCTTTGCGCTGCGCGTCGTCGGCCTTCGTGTGATCCGGGAAGGCGGGCCGACACGGGGCCGGCCGCTTCTGCTGCTCGCCAACCATGTCTCCTGGACCGACATTCTGGTTCTCGGCGCCACGGTGCCGGGCTGCTTCGTCGCCAAGGCGGATATGGAAGACTGGCCGGCCATCGGGTTCCTGACGAGATTTACCCGCAGTATTTTCGTCAAACGGGACGATCCGAGGAAAGTCGGCGAACAGACGCGTGAGATCGGAGATCGACTGCGGGGCGGCGAACCGGTCATCCTTTTCCCGGAAGGCACGACGGCAGCAGGCACGCAATTGAAGCCCTTCAAATCGTCGCTGCTCGGCGCCGTACGGCTGGCGCTGCCGAGCGAGGACACGGCGATGACGATCCAGACCGCCGCGCTTGCCTATGTTCGCCGGGGTGGTGCGCCAATGGACGCGGACGAGCGGAGAAACTACGCGGCTTGGATCGACGATGAGGACTTTGCGCCGCACCTGACTTCGGTGCTTTTCGGCCCGCCCATGACCGTTCGCCTCATTTTCGGAGATCATTTCGAAGCCGGCCATGGGACCGACCGCAAACACCTGACCCGCCGCGCCGAAGGCGACATCGCCGCTCTTCTGGAACGTGGCCTGACACAGGGCTGAGAGTCGGGGCGCGGGGCGGAAGGGGACTCCCTTTTGCCGCAAAAGAGCGTTATGGAGCCGCGCTTGAATGAATGCGAAAAAGAGTGGCGCGTGACCGAAAATCTCATCGACAGCGATCCGGTGGATGCCAGCACTGACCGGGATGCCGGCGATGGCGCAGGTTCAGTTGCCCCGGCCAAACGCGTTTTTGTCAAGACGTATGGCTGCCAGATGAATGTCTATGACAGCCAGCGTATGGGCGATGCGCTCGCCGCCGAAGGTTACCGGCCGGTCGACAGCGCAGACGAGGCCGACCTCGTTCTGCTGAACACCTGCCATATCCGCGAGAAGGCGGCCGAGAAGGTCTATTCGGAACTGGGCCGGCTGCGCGACATGAAGCAGGAAAAGCGCGCCGATGGCCGCGAATTCCTGATCGGCGTCACCGGCTGCGTGGCGCAGGCCGAAGGGCCGGAGATCGTCCGTCGCCAGAAGGCCGTCGATATGGTGATCGGTCCGCAGACCTATCACCGGATCGGCGAAGCGGTCCGCCGCGCCCGTGCCGGCGAAACCGTGGTCGAGACGGATTTTCCCGCCGAGGACAAGTTCGATCATCTGCCGATGGCGAAGCCGAAGGTGACGCGCAAGCGTGGCGTCACCGCGTTTCTTACTGTCCAGGAAGGCTGCGACAAATTCTGCACCTTCTGCGTCGTGCCCTATACGCGCGGCGCGGAGGTCTCCCGCCCGCTTGCCCGGCTGGTCGAAGAAGCGCGCGGCCTGACCGAAGCCGGTGTCCGCGAGATCACCCTTCTTGGCCAGAACGTTAATGCCTGGCATGGCGAAGACGCGGCGGGATCGCCCATCGGCCTTGGCGGCCTTTTGCGGACCCTTGCCGAACTGCCGGGTCTGGAACGGCTGCGTTATACCACCTCGCATCCGCGCGACATGGATGACGATCTGATCGCGGCCCATCGCGATCTGCCAGTGCTAATGCCTTATCTGCATCTGCCGGTGCAGTCCGGCTCCGACCGCATCCTGAAGGCGATGAACAGGAAGCACACGGCGGACGAATACCGCGCCGTGATCGCGCGCATCCGCGCCGCGCGACCGGACATCGCGATTTCCGGTGACTTCATTGTCGGTTTTCCCGGCGAAACAGACACCGATTTTGAGGAGACGCTTCGGCTCGTGCGCGACATCGGACACGCTCAGGCCTTCAGCTTCAAATATTCGCCGCGACCCGGCACGCCCGGTGCGGAACTGCCCGACCATGTGCCCGAAGCTGTCAAGGATGAGCGCCTTCAGCGCCTGCAGGCGCTTCTGACGGAGCAGCAGATCGCCTTCGGTCGCTCGAAGATCGGCGAGACGATGGATATTCTGCTGGAAAAGCCCGGTCGCAAACCTGGCCAGCTCATCGGCCGTTCGCCCTGGCTGCAATCGGTCGTGATCGACCAGCCAATCGGTGAAATTGGCGATCTCGTAACCGTGACGGTCACGGAAGCTGGGCCTAACTCCCTTTTTGCCGTGCCTGCCTCTTCCCATATGAGGCAAAAGCGAGTCTCATGAGAAGGTGGAGCCCACAAGCGTGGTCCGCGCTTGTGAGTCGCAGAAAGATCGAGCCGAAGCGAAGGAGCGCAGCTTGAGTCACGTCTCACCGGTGAAGCCCGCGCCCTCCGGCGCGTCGGACATGGCTCATCTTGTACTTGCCTTCGACGACAACAATCTTGCCAGTCGGCTGTTCGGCCAGTTCGATCAGAATCTGGCGCGTATCGAACGCGCCCTTCAGGTCGATCTGCGGGCCACGGGCAACGAAGTGACGATTCGCGGCGGATCGGAGGGCGCGGAGCAGGCGCGCCGCGCGCTCGATTTTCTCTACGATCTGCTGGAAAAGGGCGCGGAACTTGCCCCTTCCGATGTCGACGGGGCGATTCGCATGGCGGTGGCCGCCGACGACCAGCTCGACCTGCCGAACATTGCCGGCAGCCGGGTCGCTGCAGCGCAGATTTCCACCCGCAAGAAGACGATCTATGCCCGCTCGCCTAATCAGGACGCCTACATGCGCGCGCTCGACCGGGCCGAACTGGTGTTCGGCATCGGGCCGGCGGGTACCGGCAAGACCTATCTGGCCGTCGCCCACGCCGCGATGCTGCTGGAGCGCGGCATCGTCGAACGGATCATTCTTTCGCGCCCGGCTGTCGAGGCCGGCGAGCGGCTCGGTTTCCTGCCGGGTGACATGAAGGAAAAGGTCGATCCCTATCTCCGTCCGCTCTACGACGCGCTCTACGACATGATGCCCGCCGACAAGGTGGAACGTGCGCTGACCGCCGGCGTGATCGAAATTGCCCCGCTCGCCTTCATGCGCGGCCGCACGCTCGCCCATGCCTGCGTCATCCTGGACGAAGCGCAGAACACCACGTCCATGCAGATGAAGATGTTCCTGACGCGCCTTGGCGAAGGCGGCCGGATGATCGTGACCGGCGATCCCAGCCAGATCGACCTGCCGCGCGGCACCCATAGCGGTCTGGTCGAAGCGCTGCGTGTGCTGGGTGAGGTTCCTGGTATCGTGAAGGTGCGCTTTCGCGATGTCGATGTGGTTCGTCATCCGCTCGTGGCGGAAATCGTGCGCGCCTATGAGCGTGAAGGCGAGAAGCGGACGGTTGCGCGCTCGTCGGTCACCAAACCGGAAGATGGCGATGAAGGGCCATCCGATGCCTGAACCGACCCGATTGCCCGCAGACGACGAGCACCCTCCCAGTCCCGCGAGTGGCGGGATCGATCTTCTGCTTTCCATCGATAGCGATGGCTGGGGCCAGCCTGATCGACGAGAAGCGCTGGCGGCGCGGGCCGTTGCGGCGGTCATGCGCGAAACGCGTCTGCAGACCGCGGCGGGAAGCTGCGAACTTTCCATCGTGCTCACGGATAATGAAGCGGTACACGCTCTGAACCGGCAGTGGCGCGGCAAGGACCGACCCACCAACGTGCTGTCCTTTCCCGCCTTTGATCTGATGCCGGGCGAAGCGCTCCCGCCCATGTTGGGCGATATTGTCATCGCCCATGGCGTCGTTGCGAAAGAGGCGACCGAGGCCGGCAGAACCTTCGACGATCATCTGACCCATCTCGTCGTCCACGGCTTTCTGCATCTTGCCGGCTGGGATCACGAAACGGACCAAGACGCCGACGCTATGGAGGGACTGGAAACCGCGATCCTCGAAGGGCTCGGCATTGCCGACCCCTACCGCACCGGCCTGGATAAGCGTGACGATGATGGTGGCTTCAGTGAACGGACCTGACGAAATGGCTGACGAAAACGACGAGGGCCGACAATCGGAAGTTGAGCCGGCCGACCAGCAGGCGTCTGCGGCAGGCGAGGACGGCCCCGGTTTTCTGCAACGCCTTTTCGGCGCGCGTCGACCGGGCAGCCTCCGCGCCGATCTGGCCGAGGCGCTGGAATCCTCCGACAGTGACACGGAGAGCTTCTCGCCAACCGAAAAGGCGATGCTGAACAATATTCTGCGCCTTCGCGAGGTTCGGGTCGAGGATGTTATGATCCCGCGTGGCGATATCGAAGGCGTCGAAATCGGCACCACGCTCGGCGAGTTGATGGTCCTTCTGGAAACATCGGGGCGTTCGCGCATGCCGGCCTATGCCGATACGCTGGACGATCCGCGCGGCATGATTCATATCCGCGACGTGCTGGCCCATGTGACGCGCCGCTCCTGTGGCCGCGAGGGGCCGGCGGCCAAGCAGGCCGATGGCCAGATCGATGCGCTGGCAGAACTGGCCGACATGAACCTGACCCGTATCGATTTGGCCAAACCGCTCTCCGATCTCGGCCTTATCCGCCCCGTCCTGTTCGTGCCTGCCTCGATGCTCGCCGGCGATCTGATGGCGAAAATGCAGGCCGCGCGCATTCAGATGGCGCTCGTCATCGATGAATATGGCGGCACGGACGGACTGGTTTCGCTGGAGGACATTGTCGAAGTCGTGTTCGGCGAGATCGAGGACGAGCACGACGATGACGAAGAACCGCTGATCAGCAAGCGCGCCGAGGGCGTCTTCATCGTGGACGCCAAAGCTGAGATTGAGAATGTCGCGGAGGAAATCGGCGAAGATTTCGTGGCCGACGAAGAAATGCTGGAGGATGTCGACACGGTTGGCGGCCTTCTGTTCAACGCGCTCGGCCGCGTGCCGGCGCGCGGCGAGGTCGTGCAGGCGGTGCCGGGTTGGGAATTCCACGTCATCGATGCCGATCCGCGTCGCATCAAACGCGTTCGCATCATCCAGTTGCGGGCCGACCGGCGGCGTCGCGTATCGCGCAGTGGCGACAGCGCTCCGGTCCTACCCGAAGGCGGAACCGAGTAACAGCCGGTTGTGAGTTTCCTTCGCGAAGCCGCTCCGTACCGGATGCTCCCCGGCGGCGTTCGAAGCTGATCGCGGCAGGATCCCGCAATTTTATCGACCGACGCGATCTGATACCACCGGATCGAGGGTGCGATTCGAAAAAAGGGGCGGCGCGCGCGATGCTGGAGGACTTGGCCGGACGCATCGTTCTGCTGTCAGGTTGGCGGCGCCACGGTCTGGCGCTGTTTGTCGGTGCGCTTGGAAGCTTCGCTCAGGCCCCATATGACTTCCCTTTCGTCTGCTTCATCAGCTTTCCGGTACTTATCCTTCTACTGGACGGCGTTGCCGACGGTGGCGGCGCGTTCAGTGCGCGGATCATGCCGGCATTCTCCATCGGGTTCTGGTTCGGTTTCGGCTGGTTTGCCGCAACGCTCTGGTGGGTTGGCGCGGCATTTTTCGTCGAGGCGGATCTGCATGCATGGATGGTGCCGATCGGCGTGATCGTTCTGCCGGCGATTCTGGCCTGCTTTTATGGTGCGGCGGCAGCACTGGCGCGGGTGGTCTGGGCCGACGATCTCGGTCGCGTCTTCGCCCTCGCCGCCAGTTTCGGCATGATGGAATGGTTGCGCACGTTTCTGTTTACGGGCTTCCCATGGGCGCCGGTGGCCGCCGCCGCTATGCCGGTACCGCTTCTGATGCAACCTCTGCCCTTTGTCGGCATGGTCGGTATGAATGTCTTGGCGACCTTCGTTTTCGGCTTGCCTGTGCTGCTGGCCGGGCCGCGCTGGCGACGGGCGGGCCTGTCGCTTCTGGTTCTTCTTATCGCTTCTCAGATTGGCTTTGGCGCTTGGCGTCTGATTATCGCACCCGATAGTGCTGGCCCGGACAATGAGAATGATCGTCTTGCCGTGCGGATCGTGCAGCCTGCTATCGCCCAGACCGAAAAGTGGGACGACGATACGCGAACGGCAATTTTCGAACGCCATCTCGAACTGACGGAGGCGCCGGTCGAGAATGGCGAACTGCCGCAACTGATTGTCTGGCCGGAAACGGCTACGCCCTGGGTGCTGACGCGCCAGCCTTTGGCATTGCTGGCGATTGCCCGTGTGCTGCAACCCGGCCAGACTCTGCTGACCGGATCGGTGCGAGCCTACGGCGAGGGCGCTGCGACCCGATATACGAACGCCGTGCTGGGCATCGACGACACCGGCACGATCATCGGCGGCGCCGACAAGGTGCACCTCGTTCCGCTCGGTGAATATTTGCCGCTGGCCGATCTTCTGTCGCGCTTTGGCTTGACGGAACTGGCAGTCCTGCCCGGCGGTTTCGAGGCTGGCGCACGCCATGAACTGATAGAGTTGCCGGGTCTGCCGGCCATTCTTCCGCTGATCTGTTACGAAACCATCTTTCCACAGGAAGCGGCGGAACTGGAGGGCGATGCAGAGCTGATTCTCAATGTTACGAACGATGCATGGTTCGGTGATACGCCCGGACCGGCTCAGCATTTCCGTCTGGCGCAATATCGCGCCGTGCTGGCCGCACGCCCGATGATCCGTGCAGCAAATAGCGGGATTTCCGGCGTCATCGATGCCCGCGGACGCGTTCTTTCCGGCCTTGCGCTTGGCACTTCGGCAATGCTCGATATCGATGTGCCGCGTTCACCGGACTTGCAACCTATGCGATCAAGGTCTACAATCGGAATATCCCTTATGGTTGTGTTTTGGATATTGGCTCTATTGCTCACGCTTCCATCCCGCCGTGCTTTGGATTGACCGATTGGTCTAGGCAATTTATCCAAACATTCGAGGGGTTGTTCTCACGCGACGCGATTTGCGGTTGCAGATCGGTCCGGACCCGGGCGCCATGCCCCCCGAGGCGCTCGATGAGGAAAAGATGGCGGATGTAAAGAAGAAGCCGAATCCGATCGATGTCCACGTTGGCAGTCGTATTCGTTTGCGGCGCAATATGGTGAGTATGAGCCAGGAGAAACTTGGCGACAATCTCGGAATCACCTTTCAGCAGATCCAGAAATACGAAAAAGGCACCAACCGTGTTGGCGCCAGCCGGCTACAGGCGATCAGCGATATCCTGCAGGTGCCGGTGTCGTTCTTCTTCGAAGGCGCGCCTGGAAATGGCGAGGCGAAGAACGGCGGTTTTGCCGAAGTCGGCAACGCCAATTACGTCGTGGATTTCCTCAATTCCACGGAAGGTCTGCAACTCAACCGCGCCTTCATCAAGATCGGCGACCCGAAGGTGCGCCGCCGGATCATCGATCTGGTCCGTTCGCTGGGCGAGATGGAAGAGAACTGAACGCCGATCTGCTGCGCCCGCAACCTGGACGCGGGTTTTCTCTACGAGCGACGCCGAACACGCTTGACCCTGCTCTGTTCGATTGGCACAAGGCCGCGCGACCTTTCCCGCAAATGAAGGGCGATTCCGCCCGGTCCCGCTGATCGACAACAGGTAAACCAATCGTGCTACGACAGAATTATCACTTCACCAGCGAATCGGTGTCCGAAGGTCATCCCGATAAGGTCTGTGACCGCATCTCTGATGAAATCGTCGATCTGATCTACAAGGAAGCGCGCAAGACCGGCGTTGATCCCTGGACGGTTCGTGTCGCCTGCGAAACGCTGACCACGACCAATCGCGTTGTGATCGCCGGCGAAGTACGCCTGCCGCCGACCCTGATGAAGAAGGACAAGAACGGCCGGGACGTCATCAATCCCACACGGTTCCGTTCGGCCGCCCGCCGCGCGATCCGAGATATCGGCTATGAGCAGGACGGCTTCCACTGGAAAACCTGCAAGATCGATATTCTCCTGCACAGCCAGAGCGCCGATATTGCGCAAGGCGTTGACAATGCTGCAGATCGCCAGGGCGAAGAAGGCGCTGGCGACCAGGGCATCATGTTCGGCTACGCCTGCGATGAGACGCCCGATCTTATGCCTGCGCCGATCTGGTATTCGCACCGTATCCTTCAGCTTCTGGCAGAAGCGCGCCATGCCGGCGAAGGCGATGCCGCCAAGCTTGGGCCGGACGCCAAGAGCCAGGTGACCGTGCGCTATGTGGACGGCAAGCCGAAGGAGGCGACCCAGATCGTCCTGTCGACCCAGCACATGGATGAAAGCTGGGACAACAAAAAGGTTCGCAAGGTTGTCGAGCCATACATCCGCGAGGCGCTCGAAGAAGGCGGCCTGGCCATTGCCGACGACTGCAACTGGTATATCAACCCGACCGGCAAATTCGTCATTGGCGGCCCGGACGGCGATGCCGGCCTGACCGGCCGCAAGATCATTGTCGATACCTATGGAGGCATGGCGCCTCATGGCGGCGGCGCGTTTTCCGGCAAGGACACCACGAAAGTGGACCGTTCGGCCGCTTATGCCGCCCGTTACCTCGCTAAGAACGTGGTGGCTGCCGGACTGGCGGGACGCTGCACGCTTCAGCTATCCTATGCGATCGGCGTGGCCCAGCCGCTTTCCGTCTATGTCGATCTGCATGGCACGGGCCGCGTCACCGCCGAAGCCGTCGAGAAGGCCGTTCGGGAGGTTATGGACCTGTCGCCGACCGGTATCCGCAAACATCTCGACTTGAACAAGCCGATTTACGCCCAGACGGCGGCCTACGGTCATTTCGGCAGGAAGCCGGGTCGCGGCGGCTCGTTCTCCTGGGAAAAGACCGATCTGAAGAAAGCTCTGAAGGACGCGATCCGGCAGGGCGCCTGATTCGCATCCGAACCTGAAGTCTTTCTGCCATGTCGGACGACAAACCCAGAGCGAGCCGGACGACCGACGCCTTTTTCGGCCGGCGCAAGGGAAAGACCCTTCGACCGAAACAGGCCGCGGCGCTTGACCGTGCGAGACGCGGGCGCCTTATCGATCTGTCTGAACCGGCTCCCGCTGATCTGCGCGACCTGTTCTCCGTGCCGGTTGAGGCGGTGCGTTTGGAAATTGGGTTCGGCGGCGGCGAGCGCCTGCATTATGAAAGCGGCCGCTTCGCCCAGATCGGCTTCATCGGTGTGGAGCCCTTCGTCAACGGATTCGCCAAGATGGCGATGGCGCTGGACGCCGAGGACCGACCCAATCTGCGCCTTTACGACGATGACGCCACCTGGCTGCTCGACTGGCTGCCGGACGATTCGCTTGCCGGCATCGATCTTCTTTATCCCGACCCCTGGCCGAAAAAGCGCCATTGGAAGCGCCGGTTTGTCAACGACGCCAATCTCGACCGTTTCGCCCGCGTTCTAAAGCCGGGCGGGGTCTTTCGGTTCGCCTCCGACATCGATACCTATGTGAACTGGACGCTCCAGCACTGTCGCCGGCATGACGCCTTCGAATGGCGCGCCGACGGCCCGCAGCACTGGCGCACGCCCTATGATGGCTGGCCGGGCACACGCTACGAAGCCAAGGCCATCCGCGAAGGACGCCCGCCCGCCTATCTGGCGTTCGAGCGCATCTGACTGGGCTGGATCGCTTTTTCCGCGGGCGTCAGCGGTCTTGCAAATGACGGATCGCGGGCGTATAGGGAGGTCAACTTCTTGGTCGGTCAGACGGAGAGTGGGTCCCCCAGGTCCCGCTCTTTTTTATTACCGGCTTCCTTTTTTGAAGAGAACGGAGCGCGCTTTGTCCGGGTCGGATGATCGCATCATTCACGAAACAGGTGTCGAGGCGCATGTCGCCGCGATTATCGAACCGGTCATGCAGACGCTGGATTTCCGTCTCGTGCGGGTGCGGATCACCGGCCAGAACGGCAAGACGCTTCAGATCTTCGCCGAGAAGACCAACGGCACGATGAGTGTGGAGGATTGCGAAGAGCTGTCGCGCGCCATTTCGCCGGCGCTCGATGTCGACGATCCGATCGAAGGCGCTTACCATCTGGAAGTCTCGTCGCCAGGCATCGACCGGCCGTTGATCGCCAAAAGCGATTTCCGCAATTGGCAGGGTCATCTGGCGAAGATCGAAACGAGCGTGATCCTGTCGGGTCGCCGCAAGTTCCGCGGTTATATCGAGGCTGTCACCGATGACGGCTTCACCTTGAAGCGCGACACGCTCGGCTATGGCGATGAAGTGGAAGTCGCCATTCCCTTCGACACGCTTTCCGATGCCAGGCTTATACTGACGGACGATCTGATCCGCGACGCTCTGGCCAAGGAACGGGCGGTGCGCAAGGCTTTGAAGAAGGGCCTCGATAGCGACAACGACAACGACGATACCGCCGGTTCGGCGGAGGATTGAGATTTCGACCGCCGGAGCGCAAACAGGCGCGGTTGCCGGCGATGACATCAGGAGAAACACCCATGGCTGTCAGTGCGAACAGACTGGAGCTGGTGCAGATCGCCGACGCGGTCGCCCGTGAAAAGAACATCGATCGCCGGATCGTCATCGAGGCGATGGCGGACGCTATTTCCAAGGCGGCCCGCGCCCGATACGGCCAGGAAACGAACATTCGTACCGAGATCAACCCGCAATCGGGCGAGATCAAGCTGCAGCGTCTGCTCGAAGTGGTCGAAGACGTTGAGGACTACCACACCCAGATCCAGCTCGGCGATGCACGCGAGCGTCAGCCGGACGCGGAAGTCGGCATGTTCATTGCCGAGCAGCTGCCGCCGATGGATTTCGGACGGATCGCCGCCCAGTCGGCCAAGCAGGTCATCGTGCAGAAGGTGCGCGAAGCCGAGCGCGACCGTCAGTTTGAAGAATACAAGGATCGCGTCGGCGAGATCGTCAACGGATCGGTTAAACGCGTCGAATACGGCAATGTCATCGTCGATCTCGGCCGGGGCGAGGGCATCATCCGTCGCGACGAGGGTATCCCGCGCGAACTCTACAAATATGGCGACCGTATTCGCGCCTATGTCTACGATGTGCGCCGCGAGCAGCGTGGCCCGCAGGTCTTCCTGTCGCGCAGCCATCCGCAATTCATGGCCAAGCTCTTCCAGATGGAAGTGCCGGAAATCTATGACGGCATCATCGAGATTCGCGCCGTGGCGCGCGATCCGGGCAGCCGCGCCAAGATTGCGGTCATCAGTCGCGATTCCTCCATCGATCCCGTCGGCGCCTGCGTCGGTATGCGCGGTAGCCGTGTTCAGGCCGTTGTCGGCGAACTGTCCGGCGAAAAGATCGACATCATTCCATGGTCGCCCGACGCGGCCTCCTTCATCGTTAATGCACTACAGCCGGCGGAAGTCGCCAAGGTCGTTCTCGACGAGGACGCCAACCGCATCGAAGTTGTGGTGCCGGACGACCAGCAGAGCCTGGCCATCGGCCGCCGCGGTCAGAATGTGCGTCTCGCCAGCCAACTGACCGGATGGGCGATCGATATTCTCACCGAAGAGAAGGAGAGCGAACGCCGCCAGGCGGAGTTCCAGGAACGCTCCGAACTCTTCATGGAAGCGCTCGACGTCGACGAGATGGTTGGCCAGGTGCTTGCGTCCGAAGGCTTCACGTCCATCGAGGAAGTGGCCTATGTCGAACCGGAAGAAATTTCGGAGATTGACGGCTTCGATGCCGAGACGGCGGAGGAAATCCAGACCCGTGCCCGCGAATATCTCGAGCGGATCGAAGGCGAACTGGACGAAAAGCGCCGCGAACTGGGCGTCGAGGACGAACTGCGTGACATTCCCGGCCTGACCTCGGCGATGATGGTTGCCGTCGGTGAAAAAGATGAAGTGAAGACGATGGAAGACTTCGCCGGTTATGCTGTCGACGATCTGACCGGCTGGCGTGAACGCAAGGACGGCGAAACGATCATCTATGAGGGCACACTCTCCGATTTCGGCGTGAGCGCCGAAGAGGCCGAGGCGATGATCATGCATGCCCGCCAGGCCGTTGGCTGGGTGACCGAAGAGGAAGAGGCCGAAGGCGACGCTGGCGCCGAAGCCGAGGCCGAAGAAGCGAGCGTCTGACGCCATGATTGGCGTCGGGGAGAAGTCGATTGGAAGCGATGGCCACCCGCACATGCATTGTGACGCGAGCGAAGGCGGAGCGCGGTAACGCGCTGTTGCGTTTCGTCGCGGGCCCGGATGGCTCGCTCGTTCCGGATCTGAAAGCTTCTCTGCCTGGTAGGGGTTGCTGGGTACGCGCCGAGCGCCGATATATAGAAGAAGCGGTAAAGCGCCGCGCCTTTTCCCGCGCCCTGAAGACCGATGTCGCGGTGCCGCCGGATCTGGCGGATCGGGTCGACCGGTTGCTGGCCGAACGTGCGCTTGGCGCGCTGGGTCTGGCGCGCAAGAGCGGTCGGGCCGTTATCGGTGCGGCAAAGGTGGATGCGAAGATTCGCTCCGGCGAGGCGGCCTGTGTGCTTCATGCGACCGATGGTGCGCAGGACGGTCTGCGCAAGGTGGAGCAGGCGGCCACGGCAACCCGCCATCTTGGTGGCCCGGACATCCCGGTTTACCGACTTTTCGATGCCGAACAATTGGGTTTGGCATTGGGGGCGGGAAGTGTGATACATGCTGCCGTGCTTGGTCATCCGGCCGGGCAGGCGGCATTCGAGCGCGTGTTGGCGCTGGCGCTCTACCGGCAGGGACCGGCGGAGCACGAAGGAACTGCGGACGAAGCCGCAATGAAGGATACGGAATGAGCGACGACAAGAACGACGATAAGACGACCCTCAAGGTCCGGCCGAAGCTCGGCTTGCGTCCCTCCGGCAATCAGGCTGGTACGGTGCGGCAGAATTTCAGCCATGGCCGCAGCAAGGCCGTCGTCGTTGAAACGAAGAAGCGCAAGTTCACACGGCCCGAAGACCGGCAGGCGGACGCGGCAGCGCCCGCAGCCCCTGAACCGAAGGTCGAGGCAAAGGCTCCGCCGCAGCAGCGCCAGGCCCCGGCCGCAGCGCCCCAGCCCAGGCGACCGGCAGTAGCGAAGGGTGGCGGCGGACGGCTGTCCAGCGCCGAGATGGAAGCTCGCGCCCGCGCGCTTGAAGAAGCCAAGGCCCGTGAATCCGTTGAGCGTGAGGCGGCGGCTCAGGAAGCCAAGCGCCTGGCTGAGGAAGATGCCAAGCGTGAGGCCGAACGCGCCGAAGCAGAACGCAAGGCTGCCGAGGAAGCCGCCCGTCTGCAGGCCGAGGCCGAGGCGAAGGCCGTGGTCGAGGAAAAGCGCGGCGGCAAGCGTGTCGACGATGTGGCCCGCAAGGAAGCCAAGGCGATCGATGCGCCGGTCGAGGAGCGGTCCGCAGGGCGGCAGGCGACCCCGCAGCGCAAGGAAACCAAGGCTCGCGAGAACGAAGCCGCACGCCCGGCCAAACCGCGTGCGGACGACAATCGTCGCCGTTCCGGCAAGCTGACATTGAACCGCGCCCTGAACGATGATGAGGGCCGCAGCCGCTCGCTCTCCTCGATGCGCCGCCGTCAGGAAAAGGCGCGGCGTGGCGGTCAGTCCAGCGGCCCGCGCGAAAAGGTGATGCGCGAAGTGACCGTGCCCGAGACCATTTCCGTGCAGGATCTGGCCCAGCGCATGGCCGAACGCGCCGTCGACGTGGTCAAGCTGATGATGCAGCAGGGCCAGATGCTCAAGCCCGGCGATATCATCGACGCCGACACCGCCGAACTGATCGCGACCGAGATGGGTCATACCGTCAAGCGCGTTTCCGAAAGCGACATCGAACTTGGCCTCCACGATGTGGAAGATCGGGAAGAGGACATGCAGAGCCGTCCGCCCGTCGTGACCATTATGGGCCATGTCGATCACGGCAAGACATCGCTGCTGGATGCGATCCGCGAAGCCAATGTGGTGTCCGGGGAAGCTGGTGGCATCACCCAGCATATCGGCGCCTATCAGGTCGAGAAGGACGGTCAGAAGATCACCTTCATCGATACGCCCGGCCACGCGGCCTTTACGGCGATGCGCGCCCGTGGCGCCGAAGTCACCGATATCGCCATTCTGGTGGTCGCGGCCGATGATAGCGTGATGCCGCAAACCATCGAATCCATCAATCATGCCAAGGCGGCGGGTGTGCCGATCATCGTTGCGATCAACAAGATCGACAAACCCGCAGCGGACGCCAGCAAGGTGCGCACCGAATTGCTGCAGCACGAGGTTTTCGTGGAAAGCATGGGCGGTGAGGTTCTGGACGTCGAGGTGTCGGCGACCAAGAAGACCAATCTCGATGGCCTTCTCGAGGCCATCCTGCTGCAGTCCGAATTGCTCGATCTGAAGGCCAACCCGGATCGGCCGGCAGAGGGCTCGGTGGTCGAAGCGCAGCTCGACAAGGGCCGTGGCTCGGTCGCGACCGTTCTGGTGCAGGCCGGCACGCTGCGGACCGGCGATATCGTTGTGGCCGGCAATGAATGGGGCCGTGTCCGTGCGCTCGTCGACAGCACCGGTGAGCAACTTAAGGAAGCCGGCCCTTCCATGCCGGTGGAACTGCTGGGTCTGTCAGGTACGCCGCAGGCCGGCGACCGGCTTGCCGTGGTGGAGAACGAGGCGCGTGCCCGTGAAATCTCCGATTATCGTCAGCGTTTGGCGCGTGAAAAGCAGGTGGCCCGTCAGGCTGGTTCGCGCGGCTCGCTCGAACAGATGATGGCGCAGGCGCAGGCCAACCAGATCACGGAGTTCCCGCTGCTCATCAAGGCCGATGTGCAGGGTTCGGCCGAAGCGATCATCGGTGCGCTGGAAAAAGTCGGCAATGACGAGGTGCAGGTGCGCGTCGTCCATGCTGGCGCCGGCGCCATCACCGAGAGCGACATAAGCCTGGCCGAAGCGTCCAACGCCGCGATCATCGCCTTCAATGTCCGCGCCAACAAGCAGGCGCGCGATGCCTCCGAGCAGAACGGTACGGAAATTCGCTATTACAACATCATCTACGATCTGGTGGACGATGTGAAAGCGGCCATGAGCGGCCTTCTTTCGCCGGAGATGCGCGAGACCTTCATCGGCTACGCCGAGATACTGGAAGTCTTCAACATCACCAAGGTCGGCAAGGTGGCCGGTTGCCGCGTAACCGAAGGGCGCGTTGAGCGCGGCGCCGGCGTGCGCCTGCTGCGTGATAATGTCGTCATCCACACCGGCAAGCTGAAGACGCTGAAGCGCTTCAAGGATGAAGTGTCCGAGGTGCAGTCCGGGCAGGAATGCGGCATGGCCTTCGAAAATTACGAGGACATTCGTGAAAAGGATGTCATCGAATGCTTCACGGTCGAAGAGGTCGCGCGCTCGCTCTGACCGATACCGCGACAGCAGACAATCGACAGGGCGGGGCCGAAAGGTCCCGCCTTTTCTTTGTTCGTGGCGTTCCCTTTGCGAGGCTGGGCGATAGGTCTTCCTGAACCGTTCAACCGATACCGGAACCCGATGATGACCGAGCGCCTAGCCGATGCCGACTTCGACCTCCTTTTCCGCGATGCCCGCACTGCGCAGGGCTTCACTGACGAGGACGTGTCGGAAGAGACGATCCGCGAACTTTACGATCTGTTGAAATTCGGCCCGACTTCCAGCAATTCCTGTCCGGCGCGTTTCCTCTTCATCGCCCGCGGGTCGGAAGCGAAAGCGCGGCTCATTCCGCATATGAGCGATGGCAACAAGGAAAAGACGGAGAAGGCGCCCTGGACCGTGGTCGTGGCCTACGACACGGCATTCCCTAAGGCGATGTCGATTCTGTTTCCGCCAAAGCCGACACGGTTTGAGAATCTTTCGGACAACCCTGAGAAATTTCAGAACCATGTCGTTCTCAATTCCAGCCTTCAGGGCGCTTATTTGATCCTTGCAGCGCGAGGCCTTGGGCTCGATTGCGGCCCGATGGGCGGGTTCGATGCCGATGGCGTCGATGCGGAGTTCTTCAGGGACGATGAGAAGCGTGGCAATTGGCGGTCGAGCTGGCTCTGCAATCTCGGTCATATGACTCCCGCAAAGCATGAGCGCCTGCCGCGGCTGACGTTTGAGCAGGCGGCCGATATTTTGGCCTAGCAGCCATAAAAGTCGGCGATTCAATAAGGAAGAAAAAAGGGGACTGGCCAAAGCGGGCCAGCTTCGCTATAGCGCCGCCTCATTTCCTGTCGGGCCGGTTCCATCCCGTCCTGTCGCCATCCTGAAAGGAAGGCCGTCCATGTCCCGTTTCGATCGTTCCAAGGGCCCCAGCCAGCGGCAATTGCGTGTCGGCGAACAGGTTCGTCACGCCATCGCTGAAATGCTGCAACGCGGGGAAATTTCCGATCCCGTTCTGGATGGCGCGGTGATCTCCGTTTCCGAAGTGGCGATGAGCCCCGATCTGAAAATCGGCACCGTCTTCATTACGCCGATGGGCAGCGACAAGGGTGACGAGATCGTCAAAGCGCTCGCGCGCCATCGCAGCTTCATTCGAAAGCGTGTCTCAACCGCGCTAAAACACATGAAATACATGCCGGACTTCCGGTTTCGTATCGATACCAGCTTCGACAATTTCAGCCGCATCGACAATGTATTGCGCAGCCCGGAGGTGGCGCGTGATCTCGACCGGTTCGATGAAGGCGACCGGGAGAATGACGAATGAGCGACGACGGCCGCAACCGGCGCGGCGGCAAACCGAAAGGCAAGGGGCCGCGTCAGCGCAAGAAGAAGGGCCGCCCGGTCAGTGGCTGGGTCATTCTCGACAAGCCTTTCGGCATGGGCTCCACAGAAGCCGTCTCAAAGATCAAATGGCTGTTCAATGCCGAAAAGGCCGGCCATGCCGGTACGCTCGACCCGCTGGCATCCGGCATGTTGCCGATCGCGCTGGGTGAGGCGACGAAGACCGTGCCCTTCGTTATGGACGGCATCAAAGTCTACCGCTTCACGGTGAGTTGGGGTGAGGAACGGTCCACCGACGATCTGGAAGGCGAAGTGACCGAAACATCGGAAGCACGGCCTTCGCGGGAGGCGCTCGAGGCCATTCTTGACGACTATACCGGCGTCATCATGCAGGTGCCGCCGCAGTTCTCGGCCATCAAGATCGGCGGCGAACGCGCCTACGACGTCGCGCGCGGCGGCGAGGTGATGGAGATTCCGGCCCGGGAGGTCGAGATCGACAAGCTCGACATTATCGAAATGGACGAGGCGGCGGGCCGAACCGTCTTCGAGGTCGAATGCGGCAAGGGTACCTATGTCCGTTCTCTTGCCCGCGACATGGGTCGCCAGCTTGGCTGCTACGGCCATATCAGCGAATTGCGCCGGATCGAGGTCGCCCCCTTCGTGGAAGAGGATTTCGTCACGCTCGAAGCTCTCGAAGCCGCACGGAAGACCGGCGATGACGAGGTTGCCGCAGCGGTTGCGGCCGATGAGGCCGCGCGCGAACGCGGCGAGGAGCCGGCAGAGCGCCCGCGCATCGAACGCTTCGCCGCGCTAGACGATCTGCTGATCGCGACGGCCGCCGCGCTTGAAGACCTGCCGCATGTCGCGCTGAACGACGATGCGGCGACGCGCGTGCGCCTCGGCAATGCGGTCATCATCCGGGGACGCGACGCCCCGGCCGAAGCGGAAGAGGCTTTCGTCACCAATCGGGGCCGGCTGGTCGCGCTTGGGGCGATCGAAGCCGGTCAGTTTCAGCCGAAGCGCGTCTTCACCCATAGCTGATCGTCGGGTCTGGCCTTTTCTTTCACTGCCTTCGCGCTTTCTTTCTTATCGATAGCGCATTGCGAGGGGACACCGCCATGGCCGAACTGTCCGAAACGGTTGACGACAAGCCGAAGCGCAGCCGCCGCAGAAAGCAGAGAACGAAATCCCGCCGTGCCCCGGTCGGCGCACCGCCCGGTACGCTGATCGCCGATCCCGACGCGCATCCGCCACGCCTCACGCTTCGTCTGCTGGGCGAAGATGGCCGTCACGAAATCCATGACGGTGTCACGCTCTCCGATGTGGACCGGCTGAAGAGCGGCTGGTCGAAACTGTGGCTGGACTGCACGGGGCTGGCGCAGGCCGGGCTGATCGAGGAGATCGGCCGGCGGTTCGGGTTCCACCCTCTGGCGCTGGAGGATGTGCTGAATGTCGGCCAGCGACCGAAAGCGGAATTTCACGATGACCATCTCTTCGTGGTCCTTCCGATGCTCGATACTCACGACGATCGGGCGCGCGAACAGATCACCATCTTCTTCAGCCGCGATTTCGTCATTACCTTTCAGGAGCGGCCGGGCGACGTTTTCGATCCGGTCCGAAAGCGCATCGATGCCGGCGGCAAGCGTCTGTTCGGCCGTGGCGCGGACTACCTGGCCTACGCTCTGATCGACGCGATTGTCGATGGCTACTTCCCGCTTCTGGAAACCCGTAGCGAAGAGATCGACCGGATCGAGGAAGAGGTTCTGCATTCCGCCGAACAGGAACAGCTGACGCGTATGTACGAGCTGCGTCGCGAGGTCCGCCATCTGCTGCGGATTTTGTGGCCGCTGCGCGATGCGATCGCCACGCTGGTCCGCACAGACAACGATATTCTGTCGGACGACACGAGGCGCTTTCTGACCGACACGCAGGACCACGCGATCCAGCTTCTGGAGATGAGCGAAACCCACCGAGACACGCTGACGGGCCTGATCGAACTGCATATGAGCCTGGCCTCGGCGCGCACCAACGAGGTGGTGAACCTTCTAACCATCGTCTCGACCATCTTCATCCCGCTGGGCTTCCTCGCGGGGCTTTGGGGCATGAATTTCGATCCGGACGTGTCGCCCTGGAACATGCCGGAACTGAGCTTCTATTTCGGCTACCCGACGGCGCTTGGCCTGATGCTGGTCATCGCGCTCGGCCTGCTCTGGTTTTTCCGGCGAAAGGGCTGGCTGGGCGGCAATTGAAGCGCAATGAACGCTTGTCAACTTCTCGTGAGGACGGCCGTCGGCGAATTGACCGCTAGGGCCCGCAATCCCGAGTCTGACCAGCGTTGGCCGAAAGCGCCGATGCAATTGGGGAGGTTGCACGAATGTCCGGAAAGCTTTTTTTGCGAACCGTTCTGTCCGCCGGGCTGGCCCTGCCGGCTCTGCCAGCCTTGGCGGTTTCGATTCACATCGAACCGCCAATGCGCAGCGAGCGACCTGTGACAAAGGTCCAGGCCTGCGGCTGGTTCATCGTTCTGCGTTGCGGTCGCAGCCAAAGAGCGGCCAGATCCTTCCTCGATCAGCTTGGCGGACCGGGTGTGGGCGGCGGCGCCGGCACGCGCGTCATCGATACCAACTAGTATCCCAATTTCCGCAACGGGTTCTACTGCGTAATGGATGGTCCCTATTCGTCTCGTGGCGCCGCAGAATCCATCGCCTGGCGTGAGGCTGTGCCGGATGCCTACGTCAAAAGCGGTTGTTGACGCCGCGGCTTCCATTTCCGCCACAAATGGCCTATAGGCACGCCATTGGCCGGTGAGGTTCGATCCTCTCCGGCTATTTGTCATGGCCCACGCTGGACGACATCCCGGCGAAGGGCGTCCCGATCCTCCTGATTTTGAAAGGACAATCCGATGTCGATCACTGCCGAGCGTAAGGCCGAACTGATCAAGGAATACGCAACCGCCGAAGGCGACACCGGTTCGCCCGAAGTGCAGGTCGCGATCCTGACCGAGCGCATCACCAATCTGACCGAGCACTTCAAGGGCCACAAGAAGGATAACCATTCCCGCCGTGGTCTGCTAAAGCTCGTCTCGACCCGCCGCAGCCTGCTGGACTACGTCAAGAAGAAGGATGAGGAGCGTTACCGCAAGCTCATCCAGAGCCTCGGCATCCGCCGCTAAGGCGTGTGAAACGGCCCCCGCTTCCTTAGCGCCGGGGCCGTTCTCATATTGGAGAAGATGCGCGGCGTCCGCGCCGCGTCAACGACCATCCGAAGGCCTGTCACGGGGCAGGATTGCAGGATGCTTCCGCCGGCATTGCCGGCCGATCGAAACGAAGCCTCCTGCCGTCTTGCCCGTGGCCAGCCTAAGAAGCACCGCAAGAAGGCCGCATCTGGCGCAGCATGAAGCGCGCTGGGGCGCGGCCAAAGCAAGATGAAAGACATATCGTATGTTTGAACACCACAAGGTCGAAATCGAGTGGGGCGGCCGCCCTCTCATCCTGGAAACCGGCAAGGTCGCACGTCAGGCCGATGGCGCCGTCGTCGCTACCTATGGCGAGAGCGTCGTCCTCGCCACCATCGTGTCCGCCAAGGAACCGAAGCCGGGCTTCGACTTCTTCCCGTTGACCGTGAACTACCAGGAAAAGGCGTTCGCCGCCGGCAAGATCCCGGGCGGCTTCTTCAAGCGCGAAGGCCGTCCGAGCGAGAACGAGACGCTCACCTCGCGTCTGATCGACCGTCCGATTCGCCCGCTCTTCGCCGACGGTTACAAGAACGACACGCAGGTCGTCCTGACCGTTCTCCAGCACGATCTTGAGAACAATCCGGATATTCTGGCGCTCGTCGCCGCTTCTGCCGCGCTGACCCTCTCCGGCGTGCCCTTCATGGGCCCGATCGGCGGCGCGCGCGTCGGCTACATCGACGGCGAATACGTTCTCAACCCGCATATCGACGAAATGGAAGAGAGCGATCTCGACCTGATCGTTGCCGGTACCAACGACGCCGTCCTGATGGTGGAATCGGAAGCCGACCAGCTCGACGAAGAGACAATGCTCGGCGCCGTCATGTTCGGTCACAAGGAGTTCCAGCCGGTGATCGATGCGATCATTAAGCTGGCCGAAGTCGCTGCCAAGGAGCCGCGCGAGCACAATGCGCCGGACAATTCCGCGCTTGAAAACGAGATGCTGTCCTTCATCGAGGACGATCTGCGCGCCGCTTATCGCATCACAGACAAGGGTGAGCGCTACAAGGCCGTCGACGCCGCCAAGGCGAAGGTCAAGGAAAAGTATCTGCCCGCCGAGGACAGCGACGAATCCGGTGCCTATAGCCCGCAGCAGATTGCCGACGCCTTCAAGGCGCTTCAGGCCCGCGTCGTGCGTTGGAACATTCTGGACGATGGCAGCCGCATCGATGGCCGCGATCTGCAGACCGTTCGCCCGATTGTTTCCGAAGTTGGCGTCTTCCCGCGCACCCACGGCTCGGCCGTGTTCACTCGCGGCGAGACCCAGGCTGTCGTGGTTGCCACGCTTGGCACCGGCGAGGACGAACAGTTCGTCGACGCGCTGACCGGCACCTACAAGGAGCGCTTCATGCTCCATTACAACTTCCCACCCTACAGCGTCGGCGAGACCGGTCGCATGGGTTCACCCGGCCGTCGCGAGATCGGCCACGGCAAGCTGGCATGGCGCGCCGTGCACCCGCTGCTGCCTGAGCAGGAGCAGTTCCCCTACACGCTGCGCGTGGTCTCCGAGATCACCGAATCCAATGGATCGTCTTCCATGGCGACCGTCTGCGGCACCTCGCTGGCGCTGATGGATGCGGGCGTACCGCTTTCGTCGCCGGTCGCGGGCATCGCGATGGGGCTCATCAAGGAAGAGGATCGTTACGCTGTCCTGTCCGATATTCTCGGCGATGAGGATCATCTTGGCGATATGGACTTCAAGGTCGCCGGTACGGCCGAAGGCATCACCTCGCTGCAGATGGACATCAAGATCGATGGTATCACCGAGGAAATCATGAAGATCGCGCTGGCTCAGGCCAAGGACGGTCGCCTGCACATTCTGGATGAGATGGCGAACGCGATCAGCGAAGGCCGTTCGCAGGTGGGCGAATTCGCTCCGCGCATCGAAGTGATGACCATTCCGACCGACAAGATCCGTGACGTGATCGGCACGGGCGGCAAGGTGATCCGCGAGATCGTCGAGAAGACCGGCGCCAAGATCAACATCGAGGATGACGGCACCATCAAGATCGCCTCGTCGAACGGCAAGGAGATCGAAGCGGCCAAGAAGTGGATTCACTCCATCACGGCCGAGCCGGAAGTTGGCGAGATCTACGAAGGAACGGTCGTCAAGACCGCCGATTTCGGTGCTTTCGTGAACTTCTTCGGCCCGCGCGACGGCCTTGTTCATATCAGCCAGCTCGCCGAGGAGCGCGTCGGCAAGACCACCGATGTCGTCAAGGAAGGCGAGAAGGTCTTCGTCAAGCTGATGGGCTTCGACGAACGGGGTAAGGTCCGCCTTTCCATGAAGGTCGTCGACCAGGAGAGCGGCAAGGAAAAGCCGAAAGCTGAGAAGAAGCGGGAAGACGCCGCGGAATAATCTGCGCGTTAAACCGGACGAATGACGAAAAGGGGGCGCTTTACCGGCGCCCCCTTTTTCTGTGACCCGGCCGGACCGGCGGATTCTAGAAAATCCGCTTTTGCATCAGCCGGATCATTTTCGCCGCATCGACGTCGAGCGGCATCGCGACCGCTCGCCGGATGTCGTCGCCGCTGACTCCGACAACATCGCGCAGGATGTTGTCGTCCACATTGAGAAGAGTTGAAATGGAATCGCGGCGAAGTTTCTGCCGGCGCTTCTCTATTGTCCACGTCCGTGCCCGTTCGTAGAAGGAAGCTCGATGACGGGCGGCGTTGTCGATGGAATGAAACAGCATGGTGATCTCTCCTGTCCTGTCACAGGAAGATCGGTCTTCGACGTGATTCAATCAAACGAATTGTTATGACGCATTGATCAAGATTACTGACTTAAGAGGGCTGTCGAATGTCTAGTGGGGGTGCAGGCCGCGATCTGTCCAAACTGATCGCTCGGCCATTTTCGCATGACACGCTTTCGGCAGACGCGTCCGCCCGCGTCCTTTTACTCGCACCGCCAGGCGATCTTCAGCTACCTGACGGGCTGACGAACGATCTGCTGGCGGTTCAGGGCTTCCGCCCGGATTATCTGAAGCTGACGCAGCACGGACTGAACGTCGTTCCTGATTCCGCTGAGATCGCAAACGACGGATCATTCGACATCGTGATCGTCTGCCTGTCGCGCCACCGCCGATGGAACGAACAGATGCTGTCCACCGCTGCCAGAGTGTGCGCCGAAGGCGGAACGATCGTCGCGGCCGGCGGAAAGACCGACGGGGCAGGGGCGATCCGCAAGGCGTTGTCGCGTCTCACCGACGACCTGCAATCGTTGCCGAAACATCATGGTATCGTCATGTGGTTGAGGGTCGACAACGCGGTTCGCACGGCTCTGATCGCGGCCTTTCATCCGGAAGAAGAGCCGTCGGCGGCTGGTTTCGTGACGGCACCCGGCGGGTTCAGCGCCGAACGTGTGGATGCCGGCTCCGCCCTTCTCGCACAGCATTTACCGTCCGATCTAGACGGCGCCGTCGCCGATTTCTGTGCAGGTTGGGGCTATTTGTCGGCTGCCGCTCTGAAGCGCTGTCCAGCACTCGCTTCGCTGGATCTGTTCGAGGCGGATTGGGCGTCGCTGGAAGCGGCCAAGCGCAATCTCACGGGCACTCGAGCTATTATCGCCTATCACTGGCGCGACCTGGCCCACGAGCCGGTCGAGGGCCGCTTCGATACCATCGTAATGAACCCGCCCTTTCACACCGGCCGCGCGGCGGAACCGGCGCTTGGCGCGGCAATCATTGAACGGGCGGCGTCCTGTCTCAAGCCCGGCGGGCGGCTGTTCCTCGTCGCCAACAGGCAGCTTCCCTATGAAGGGGTGATCGACCGGAGGTTCGCAACGGCAAGGCTTCTGGCGGAAACGCCGATCTATAAGGTGATCGAGGCAGCGCGGCCGGTCGCTGCTCGTCAGTGATAGGTCGCGCCGACGGCCCGCGGCAGAAGACGCGCATCCGCATCATTGGCGGAGACGAAGGTTGAGAGCGGCGCCGGACGCGCATAGTGGAAGCCCTGAACCGAATCGCAACCCGCAGCCCGCAGCAAGGTGGCCTGATCGGCGGTCTCCACGCCTTCGGCCAGCGTCTCGGCCCCAAGAGCGCGTGACAGGCCGACGATCGTGGAGATAACGGCACCGGTCGTATCGTCGTCCTGAAGGCGGCAGACGAAGGAACGGTCGATCTTCAGCTTGTGGAAGGTGAAATCCATCAGATAGCTGAGGTTGGAATAGCCGGTGCCGAAATCGTCGATGGCGATCTGCACGCCCATATCGGCGAGCGCAGCCATGACCTTGCGGGCTTCGATCCGATCCATCGTCATGGCCGTTTCGGTGATTTCCAGTTCCAGCCGATGCGCGGGCAGCCCCGATTCCTCAAGCGCCTGGCGAACGGTGTCGGTCAGGTTGCGGTCGCTGAACTGAACGGGCGAGAGATTGATTGCAACATAGGTATCGTCCGGCAGCAGCCGTGCATCGTGGCAGCCTTGATGCAGCGCCCATTTGCCGATCTGCAAAATCATGCCGCTTTCTTCAGCCACGGGAATGAACTCATTGGGCGGAATGATGCCGCGCTGCGGATGCTGCCAGCGGATCAGCGCCTCATAGCCGACGATTCGCTCGCCCTCCAACGAAAGCTGCGGCTGGTAATAGAGCACGAAATCGCCGCGATCGATGGCGTCGGTCAGTTCGCTTTCCACCCAGTGGCGGTAGTCGGCGACGCGGCCCATTTCGCTTTCGAAACAGGTCCAGCCGCCAACGCCTTCGGCCCGTGCACGCTGCAGGGCCAGATTGGCGCGCCGTACCAGTTGCAGGGGGTCGCGACCGTCCTTCGGCATGGCGACCACGCCTGCGGAAAAAGTCACGCTCTGGTGGTGGGTCTTCAGCCGGTAGGGCTCCATGAGAAGTTCGATCAGCCGATCGAGCATATTCTCGAAATCGTCGACATCGTCTTCCAGGATCACAGCGAATTCGCCAGCGCCCATCCGTCCGATCTTGGCGTCCTCGCCGAAGAAGTCGCGCATCCGCTGGCCAGCGGCCACGATCAGCTCATCGCCTTCCTCGAAGCCGATCTGATCGTTGATCTGCTTGAAACGGTCGATGTCCACATCGATCAGAAACTGCGCCTTTCCGCTTTTCAGAACCTTTGCCATGGCCTGGGCGATATGGCCGATCATGGCGACGCGGGTATGAAAGCCGGTCAGCTTGTCGATATGCGTTTCCTGAAAGACGTAATCTTCCGATTCATCGACGCCGGCAAAGAATGACAAAGCGGCAAACATGGCGCACAGCGCACACAGGGCCGCCACCGAAGCGACATAGACATCCATCGCAACGAAGGATGACGCATCGGTGAACATACGGGAAAAATAGACCGTACCGCTAACGGCTGCGACCCCGAGTGAACCGAGGGTTGCGAGCCGGACAGCTCTGCTTCGTTTTGGATTTTGTATTTTTTTCATTGAGACTGATTCCGGTGGGTTCACCGCAAATCTGCACCGACAGGAATTAAAGCCAAGTCAGAAAATCAGGTTAATGAAGGAATAAAGTTCAAATTCTTCTCAAAGGAACAGACGCCGCCGACCCCGGGAAACAAGGTGTTCAGGCGTTAACGAAACGCCATTTGCCCTGATGTTCGTTCGACCCGTTATTCCGCTTTCTGCAGATTATCGAGCCGGGGCATGGAGGTGATGTTGAAACCACTATCGACATAGTGAATTTCGCCGGTCACGCCGCCGGAAAGCTCGGACAGAAGATAGAGCGCCGAGCCGCCGAGCTCGTCGAGCGTAACGGTGCGACGAAGCGGCGAATTGCTGGCCTGATGGCTGAACATGGCGCGCGCATCGGCAATACCGGCGCCCGCAAGGGTGCGCACCGGACCGGCGGAGATGGCGTTGACGCGGATATTGTCCTGGCCGTAATCGGCGGCGAGATAACGCACCGACGCTTCGAGGGCGGCCTTGGCGACGCCCATGACATTGTAATTGGGCATGACGCGCACCGACCCTGCATAGGTCAGTGTCAGGATCGATCCGCCATTTGGCATGATGGCCGCCGCCCGTTTGGTGACTTCGGTGAATGAGAAGCACGAGATCACCATGGTGCGGGAGAAATTTTCCCGCGTGGTGTCGGCATAGAGGCCCTTCAATTCGCTCTTGTCGGAAAAACCGATCGCATGGACAAGAAAGTCGATGCTGCCCCATTTTTCCTTCAGTGTCGCAAAAGCTGCATCGACGGAATCGATATTCTCAACGTCGCAGTCGATCATGAGTTCGACGCCGAGATCCTCGGCGAGCGGCTTGACCCGCTTTCCGAACGCTTCGCCCTGATAGGTCACCGCAATGTCGGCGCCCTGCGCCCTAAGCGTCTTGGCGATGCCGTAGGCGATCGAGTTCCGGTTCGCGATGCCCATGATGAGGCCGCGCTTTCCCTTCATGATTCCGTCCACGTCGGGCTCCCTCAATCCTGATAGCGCTGGAAGACGAGCGTGGCGTTGGTGCCGCCGAACCCGAAAGAGTTGGAAAGAGCGACATCGAATGCGCCGTCCCGCCGTTCGGTCAGAATCGGCACGCCTTCGAACTCCGGATCGAGTGTCTCGATATGTGCGCTCTCCGCCATGAAGTCGTTTTTCATCATAAGCAGGCTGTAGATCGCCTCCTGAACGCCCGCTCCGCCGAGGCTATGGCCGGTCAGACTCTTGGTCGAGCCGATATGCGGCATGTCATCGCCGAAGACCTCGCGAATGGCGCCGATTTCCTTCTGGTCGCCGACCGGCGTCGAGGTGCCATGCGTATTGATGTAGTCCACCTTCGCATCAACGGTCTCCAGCGCCATCCTCATGCAGCGGATCGCGCCTTCGCCGGACGGCGCAACCATGTCGTAGCCATCCGATGTCGCGCCATAGCCGACGATCTCGGCATAGATCGTCGCGCCACGCGCCCTGGCCCGCTCCAGCTCTTCCAGAACCAGCACACCGGCACCGCCGGCGATCACGAAACCGTCGCGGTCGGCGTCATAGGCCCGCGACGCTTCGGCTGGCGTATCGTTGTATTTGCTGCTCATCGCGCCCATGGCGTCGAAGATGTTTGACGAGGTCCAGTGCAGATCCTCATGCCCGCCGGCGAAGATCATGTCCTGCTTGCCCCACTGGATCAGTTCATAGGCGTTGCCGATGCAATGCGCCGAGGTCGAGCAGGCCGAACTGATCGAATAGTTCACGCCGTGGATTTTGAACCAGGTGGCGAGCGTCGCCGAAGCAGTGCTGCTCATGGCTTTCGGTACCGCGAACGGCCCGATGCGCTTGGGCGATCCCTTTTCACGAGTGATGTCGGCGGCGTCGACGACGATCTCCGTGGACGGTCCGCCCGATCCCATGATGATGCCGATCCGCGGATCGGTGATTCCGCCTTCCTCGAGGCCGGCATCGGCGATGGCCTGCTTCATCGCGACATGGTTCCACGCCCCGCCACGATGCAGAAAGCGCATGGCGCGCCGGTCGATCTGCTCGGCCGGATCAAGCGACGGCATGCCCCAGACCTGGCTGCGGAAGCCGTGTTCGGAGAACGGCTCGGCAAAGCTGATGCCGCTCTTTGCGTCCCGAAGCGAGGCGGCGACCGCCTCCGCATCGTCGCCGATCGACGACACGATGCCCATTCCGGTTACAACGACTCGTTTCATGGGGGCTCTCCCTTCCATCGCGGAGATTGTGTGTGCTGTAGGGACGATAGGCCCTGAATAGGATTTAGGCGCCAGCCTTTTCTTTCGAAAGGGCGACCTTCAAATCCGTTGCGCTATAGATCTGCTCGCCATCGGCTTTCAGCCAGCCATCGGCGATGCCGAGATTGAGCCGGCCCTTCATGACGCGTTTGAAATCGACGCCATATTCGACCAGCTTGGTCTTGGGCGTCACCATGCCCTTGAACTTCACTTCACCGGTCGAGATCGCCATGCCGTAGCCGGGCAGGCCGAGCCAGCCAAGGTAGAAGCCGGTCAGCTGCCACATAGCGTCCAGCCCGAGGCAACCCGGCATGATTTCATTGCCGATGAAGTGGCAGGGGAAGAACCAGAGGTCGGGTTTGACGTCGAGTTCGGCACGAATCTGGCCCTTGCCATGGGCGCCGCCATCTTCGGATACTCGTGTGATGCGGTCGAACATCAGCATGGGCGGAGCTGGCAGTTGCGCGTTTCCGGGTCCGAACAGTTCCCCGCGTGCGCAGGCAAGAAGGTCTTCGTAATCGTAGCTGGATTTGCGTTCGCTCATCGTTCGGCACTCATCTCCCTGACACGGCTCCGGGCAGTGCCCCTCACTGCACGGTTTCCGGTCGTTTTGCCCGGATTACACGTATCGGTGGCTGGGCGAAAGGTCTCGGAGTCTCAACCCCATGGGAAAAGCCGCCGTTCCTCGCTCACTTCATCTGGCCGACGCCCGATCGTGATCAGTCGCGAATCTGTTCGCTGGGATAGACGCCCCAGAGCTGCGCCTGGCGCATATAGCCTTCGTGATCGTCATAGTCGACGACACACCATTGGCCGTCGCATGAGATGACCTCACCGACAGCGCCGGCCTCGACCTGCGCGATCAGCGGGGCATCGGGCGTTGGGCGCTTGCGCAGTGGAAGTAGCGCGTCCTTCTGCCAGGGCGCGGCAACGCCGGTCCGCTTGCCGGTCAGAAGCGAGACGTGGATCCAGCCTTCATCGCCGCTCGCATCGCGAACCTTCCGCCAATTGTCGTATTCCTGGATGATCTCCATCGGCAGGCCGGCCTTGCGGTAGTTCCATTCGACCCGATAGTCGCGCCCCGGCCCGGCCCGCATATTGATGCGCGAGGACTTCAGCGAGGCGAAGCGGGGAAGCGGCAGACCCGAAGCCCCGGTCTCGATGGATCCGGTAATGTCCTGCGCGCGGACCTGTCCGGCCGGAAGACACAGGATGAAAACCCAGATGAAGATCGGGGCGAGAAGCGGTAGGGCGGCGCGTATCTGGCGGTTCATGGGTTCAGACCTAATCTGGATATTCGACCGGAACGGCACGGGGGATAGCCAGCGATCCGGTCGATACTTTGCTTCCTTCCGACCCACTGCTAAGGGAGGGACGAGACGAAGCATTCACTCCTGCCATCCTGCGCCGACAGGGTTAAGAGTGACTTTATCGAACGCTGAAAATTTTGGCGAGGAAGGGCTCCCATGACCAAACCCCGTGTTGTTCTTACCCGGAAACTCCCCGTTCCGGTCGAGCAGCGCATGGGTGAACTGTTCGATCTTGTTCCGAATCCGGACGACCAAGCCCTGCCGCAGGAAGCCTTGCTGGACGCGGTGAAGACAGCGGACGTGCTCGTGCCGACCCTCACCGACCGGATCGACGCCGATCTGATCCGCTCGGCGGGCGATCAGTTGCGCATGATCGCCAATTTCGGCGCCGGCACCGAACATATCGATGTGGAGGCCGCCAACCGCGCCGGCATCATCGTGACGAATACGCCCGGTGTGCTGACCGAAGACACCGCCGATATGACCATGGCGCTCATCGTTGCGGTGCCGCGCCGTCTTGTGGAGGGCAGTCAGGCCCTGCTGGACATGAACGGCGAATGGAAGGGCTGGTCGCCCAACTGGATGCTCGGCCGGCGGATTTTCGGCAAGAAACTCGGCATTGTCGGCATGGGTCGCATCGGCACGGCGGTGGCGCGGCGGGCCAAGGCCTTCGGCCTGTCGATCCACTATCACAACCGCACGCCCGTTGCCGACCAGACCCAGGCCGAACTGAACGCAACCTATTGGGACGATCTGGACGACATGCTGGCGCGGATGGATATCGTGACGATCCATGCGCCGCTGACGCCGCAAACGCGCCACATGATCGATGCGCGCCGGCTCGGTCTGCTGAAACGCGAAGCCTATTTCGTCAACGTCTCGCGCGGCGGGATCGTGGATGAGGCCGCTCTGATCGACGCCGTCGACAAACGCCGGATCGCCGGCGCGGCGCTCGATGTCTTCAACAAGATGCCGCACGTCAATCCGCGTCTGCTGGACCTCTGCCGCGAGCATCGCATCACCCTGCTGCCCCATATGGGATCGGCCACGCTGGAGAGCCGCATCGAGATGGGCGAGCGCGTTCTGATCAATATCCGCGTCGTCTTCGACGGCCACCGCCCGCCGGACCGCGTGCTGCCGTCTCGGCGGTAAGCCGCCCAGGCCGGTACGAGCAGGCGCAAGAGCGCCCGCAGGAAACGCCGGCGGTGTCGCGCATCATCAATCCAGATGCGGGTTCAGATACCCGCTCGGAGCCCATCATGCCGATCTTCTGCGATGTGGCGAACGGCTTTTGCCGCCCATGCAGCCCGAGCTATCCGTCTCGCCCAGCTTCGTTCGGATCGTTGGAGAACAGTGCGATCTTGTTACCTTGAGGGTCGCGAATGTAGCCGACATAAAAATGAGGTCCGTACGCGTCACGGAAGCCCGGCTGACCCTCGTCGGAGCCGCCTGCGGCAATCGCGGCGGAGTGAAGGTCGCGAACCTGCTTTTGACTGCGAGCCTCGAATGCGATCATGACGCCGTTCCCAGCCGAGGCAGGACGTCCATCGAAGGGTGGTTTTACGTATATATCCGGTAGGGCGGCAGACTGACCCGGTTGTTTGGGCAGCACATAGCTCAGGCCTTCGGACCCCTCCTCCAACTCGTAATCGAGGGCCGGCAGGAACGCGGAGTAAAACCGTTTCGCGCGGGCAATGTCATCTGCACCGACAGTGATGTAGGAAATCATGCTGAATACTCGCCCAAAGCCGACTTTGGTGCAACCGCGGCGAAAGCCCAATTTGTCCGCATAGCAGACAGTTCAGCTCAGTCGAAGACACCGCCTTTCTGTATTGAAGGGTGCCATCGTTTCATCTTCATGCGACCCGCTTCCCGCGATAGCGGATCGTCTCGAACCGGGCGGCGAGGCTGTCATAGAGGAGGAGTCGTCCGATCAGCGGTTCGCCCGCCCCGGTGATCAGCTTGATGACCTCCATCGCCTGGAGCGTGCCGATCACGCCGGTCAGCGCGCCGATCACGCCCGCTTCCGCGCAGGACGGCACCGTTCCGGGCGCGGGCGGTTCGGGAAAGAGATCGCGATAGGTCGGGTTGGGCCGCCCGTCCGCATTTTCCGTCCACGGTTGCAGCACCGTCAGCGATCCATCGAAGCGCCCGACCGCGCCGGTCACGAGCGTCACCTTGTGGGATGCACACAGATCGGCCAGCAGATAGCGCGTCTCGAAATTGTCCGAACCATCGACGACGATGTCGTGTCGGCCGATCAGATCGGCGGCATTTTCCGCCGTCAGCCGCATGGCGTACGTCTCGACCCGGACATGCGGATTGACCCGCGCCAGCGCATCGGCGGCGCTTTCGACCTTCGCCTCTCCGATCGCATCGGTCGAATGGATCACCTGCCGCTGGAGGTTGGACAGCGAAACCGCATCGTCGTCGATCACGCCGAGCGTGCCGACGCCTGCTGCGGCCAGGTAAAGCAGGACCGGCGCGCCGAGACCGCCCGCGCCGATCACCAGCACGCGCGCCGCCTTCATCTTCTGCTGGCCCGCCCCGCCGATCTCCGGCAGCACGATATGGCGGGCGTAACGCCGCAATTCGTCGGCGCTGAGCGCGGAATCGTTCATCGGTCGGTCTCCATCGAGGGCGGCGCATCGACAGGACGCACGCCTTCCGACGACAGATGGAAGAACTGCGCGCGATCCGCAAGGTCGGCAAAGAGATGGCCATCCGTGCCTGTCATCCAGGCCTGGCTGCCGAGTTCGTCGAGAATGTCGAAGAGCGCGGCCCGCCGTCCGGCATCGAGATGCGCCGCCACCTCGTCGAGCAGCAGGATCGGCGTCATTTCGGTCTGGGCCGCGGTCAGGCGCGCATGGGCCAGGACGAGACCGATGAGGAGCGCTTTCTGTTCGCCCGTCGAACACAGTCGGGCCGCCATCGCCTTTGGCCGGTGTTGGACCATGAGGTCGGCGCGGTGCGGGCCGACCAGCGCACGGCCCGCCGCCCGGTCGCGATAGCGGCCAGCGGCCAGCGCCTCGCGATAGGCATCGATCGTCTCCGGCACGTCATCCTCGAAGCCGGGCAGAAGCGTCAGGTCAGACTTCGGAAAAGGCGAGGGTTCGGGCAGGCGGTCGATCTGCGCCTGTAATACGCTGACCAGACGTTGCCGGGCTTCGAGGATCGGCAGGCCGGCTTCCGCCAGTTCCGCTTCCACGCTCTCATACCAGAGATCGTCGCGCACATCGTCGGCGAAGAGTCGGTTCCGTTGACGCATCGCCTTCTCATAGGCCAGCGCCCGCCGTCCATGCGACGGGTCGATCGCCAGCACCATCCGGTCGAGGAAGCGCCGCCGGTCCGAGGCGCCGCCGGAGAACAGCCCGTCCATCGAAGGGAGAAGCCAGACGACGCGGAGCCATTCCGCCATCGCTTCGGCCGGCTCGCTGGCGCCGTTGATGCGAACGCGCCGTCCGCCTTCGCCATTGGCGCTCGCCGATCCAAAAGCGCCTCCGGCAATCGTACCCGTTCCGATCTCAGCTGGGCCAACGGGGCCGTCTAGACTGGCATGGATGGCGAAACCACTGGCACCCTTTGCCGCCATGTCGGCATAGGTCGCGCGGCGAAAACCGCGTCCGGGCGACAGCAGCGAGACGGCTTCCAGAATGTTGGTCTTGCCCGCTCCGTTTTCGCCGAACAGCACGACATGGCGACGGTCGAGCCGCAACGACAGTTCGCTATGGCTGCGAAAATTCGTCAGCCGCAACGCCGTGATCGAGACTGGCGGGACGGCGTCGGCCGATTGTCGGACTTCATCCACCGGATCGCCGGTCAGACACGCATCGGCATCAGCACGTAGAGGGTCTGCTTGTCGTCCTCATCGGTGATAAGGGTTGGCGAGCCGGCGTCGGCCAGCAGGAACACAGCTTCGTCGCCGGTCAACTGCGCGGTGACGTCGAGCAGATATTTTGCATTGAAACCGATATCCATCGGCTCGGACTCGTAGCCGGCCTGCAACTCCTCGGTGGCGCTGCCGCTATCGGGATTGTTGACGGTCAGCACGATCTGCTCGTCGCCGACAGAGAGCTTCACCGCGCGTCCACGTTCCGAAGAGATGGTCGACACGCGGTCGACGGCGGCGGCGAACCGGTCGCGCTCCAGAACGAGGCGCTTGTCGTTACCGGTCGGAATAACACGCTGATAGTCGGGGAAGGTGCCGTCGATCAGCTTGCTGGTCAGCACCACCTCGCCGGCGGTAAAGCGGATTTTCGTGTCCGACAGTTCCACCTTCACCGTGGCTTCTTCCGGCAGGTCGAGCAGCTTCTGCAGTTCCGCCACGGTCTTGCGCGGCACGATGATGCCCGGCATGCCTTCCGAACCGGCGGGCGCCGCCATCTGCGTGCGGGCGAGCCGATGTCCGTCCGTGGCCACGGCCCGCAGCATCAGGTCGCCATCGCTCTCGATGGCATGCAGATAGATGCCGTTCAGGTAGTAGCGGGTCTCTTCCGTGGAGATCGCGAACTGCGTCTTGTCGATCAGTCGCTTCAACTCGGCGGCGGCAACGTCGAACTGATGGGAAAACTGTCCGGCCGTCAGCGCCGGGAAGTCGCCCTGCGGCAGGCATTGCAGGCGGAAGGATGAGCGGCCCGACGCCACACTCATGGCGCGCCCGTCCTCATCCATCTTCAGATCGACTTCCGCGCCATCGGGCAGCTTGCGAACGATGTCGTGGAGAAGATGGGCAGGAACGGTGGTACCGCCGGCCACGTCGATCGTCGCTGGCACCGCTTCGGTGACTTCGAGATCCAGGTCCGTGGCCTTCAATTGAAGATTGCCGCCATCGGCTGAGAGCAGCACGTTGGAAAGGATCGGAATGGTGTTCCGTCGCTCGACCACACGATGCACATGGCCGAGAGACTTCAGCAGATTGGAGCGCTCGAGTGTGACACGCATGGCGACGTTACTTCCCTTGAAAAAAGACCAGAACCGACAAAAGAGCCGGCGCACCGCCTAAGGCCGCCGGTCAGTCCTGCAAAGGAGCATCTTTCGGGGTGCAAAGGCAAGCGAAACGGCACATTTGCCGCTTCGCTTGCCGGGGCCTGTGGAAACGTGCCGGTCCGCCTAGAAACACTAGACTCGCTTCGTTCAGGCCTGTTCGTTGATGAGCCGCTTCAGAAGTTCGACTTCCTGCGCCAGCTTCTTGTCGTTCTCGATGAGGCCTTCGATCTTGCGGACCGCATGAAGCACCGTGGTGTGGTCCTTCCCGCCGAAGCGGCGGCCGATTTCTGGCAGGCTGCGCAGCGTCAGAATCTTCGACAGGAACATGGCGATCTGCCGCGGCAGAACGACGGTGCGGGTGCGTCGGTTGCTCAGCAATTCGGTCTTGGACACATTATAGTGCTTGGCGACGACGCGTTGAATGTCCTCGATGCGGATACGCTTCGGCTCGCCTTGCTTGTAGATATGCGACAGAAACTCATCGACTTTCTCGATGGTCATTTCCGGCTCCAGGCTCTGGCGGAACAGAAGCTGGTTGAAAGCGCCCTCCAACTCGCGGCCCGATCCGGTCACGGTATGGGCGATATGTTCCAGAACCTCCTCGGAGACCACCAGCGACGGATCGTCGTTTTGTGCCGATTCCAGTTTGCCGCGCAGCATGCGCAGTCGCATGGAATCGTCAGGCCGGCCCATTTCCAGAATGACGCCGCCATTGAGGCGCGAGCGCACGCGCTCTTCCAGAGATTCCAGTTCGCCGGCGGGCCGGTCAGCAGCCACCACAACCTGCTTGGCGCTGTCGAGCAGCGTGTTGATCAGATGGCAGAACTCGTTCTGGATCGTCTTTCCCTGCAGGAACTGCATGTCGTCGATGATCAGCAGGTCGATGTCGCGCAATTGCTCCTTGAAGGAAAGGGCGTTGTTGTCGCGGATGGCCGTGGCGAACCGCCACATGAAATATTCGGCCGTCAGATAGACCACGCGGGCATTGCTGTTCTTGCGGATGGCTTCGTCGGCAATGGCCTGCAGAAGATGGGTTTTGCCGAGGCCGACCGATGCGTGGATATAGAGCGGATTGAACCGGACCGCTCCCCCGCCGGCTTCCGAAACTGCGCAGGCTGCCGCGTGCGCAACGCGGTTGCTCGGCCCCTCGACGAAGCTCTCGAAGGTGAAACGCGGATCGAGCGGCGAGCCGAATATGCCATGGCGAATATCGGGCAGCTTGCTGGCGCGTGGCGGTGCGGCCGAAGGTTTGGCCGTCGGAGCGCGGCTTGGACGTTTTTCGCCGGCCGCCTCGTTCCCGAACTCGGCGGAGACCACCGTGGCGCGCGGCATGCGGGTTGCGCTGCGGACCAGAACCTCGACCTTGAGCGTTTCCGGGCGCTCTTCTTTCCATATCTCGAGCAGCGTATCGAGATAGTGGCTGTTGATCCACGAGCGCAGGAATGTCGTGGGCACGGAAAGGCGGATGATCGGGCCGCTGACTTCCATCAGCATCATGCGGCCGAACCACGAACTGAACACTTCCTGACCGAGTGCGGATCGAAGCCGCTGGCGGACACGTTCGAACATTTCCAGGAGAGCGGGTGAAATATCGCTATCGTCTGGCGTCGTTCCGCCATCGGGTAGGGCTGCCCCTTTTTTGTGGGCGCCCTTATGCCGATCCACTTGTCTCACTGTCTTACCTCGCTTTTGTCCGCCGTCGATCCTGAACGTGCCGCCGCCGCGCCCATGCGCAGATGGCTTCGTTCAGGCCGCCATTTTCCCAGTCGGCGAGGCATAGCCCCACCATGTCCGGTCCGCCAATGGCGGCACGGATGAAGTCCGTTCGTCGAGTTCCTCCGCAAAACCGGAGAAACCCGGAAGTTCAATGGTCACAATATCCTACCCCAGAATACCGCAAAGGACGCGCATCACCCGCTTCGACATAGCTACGCCACGGCCATCAGCCAGTGCTGACAGTCTCAGAACGAGAGTGGCTCGAGATGTTCGTTTTGGGTGGGAGACGTGTCCCCCTCTCCATTGCCGTACTCTACAGAAAGGCGGCTCACTCTTACAAGCCTCAAATGGGGGTGTTCGATCAGTGGATACAACCATAGGGTGCGCATCCTGTTCGAACCGCGACTAAGGCATTGGGATTCTGTTACCTTATCGTCATGAAGGCCGAACGAGCCCGATCCGTAAAAAAAATAATATCTTTTAGGTTGACTCCAAGGGCGGCCTGATTTCGCCAGAGGAGCTCTGGAAAAACTGTGGATAGAAAATTCTAAATGTATGTTTTCTAACAGAAAATCGAAGAGGAAAGAACATAAGCGGGCCAAGGGTTTCGTAAAGTAATGTTGTTGGTGGCGTACATGGCGACGCTTTGACTAATACGTAGGCAGTGTAGGCCATATCGGAGCGGACATATGAACCAATTCCTTGCGTCAATGAAAAAAGGCCCGCTGCGAATGCAACGGGCCTGCCACAATGTTTTCAGCACTAGGTTGTAGTGCGCCAGATCGCCGGATGCGGCTTAGGCGCCGATCGTCTTGATGCGATGCGACAGCCGCGAAACTTTCCGCGAAGCCGTGTTCTTATGAATGATACCGCGATTGGCAGCCCGCATGATCTGCGGCTGCGCCAGCCGAAGGGCTTCCTGCGCGGCGTCCTTATCGCCCGAAGCGATTGCTTCCTCGACCTTGCGGACATAGGTGCGCATGCGGGTGCGTCGGGACTTGTTGATCGCAGTCCGTGCAGCGATCTTGCGGGTGGCCTTCTTGGCCGACGGCGTATTGGCCATAAGCGAACATCCTTGCGTGTCTGGGTTCTCGACCCGTCTACGGGTGGCGAAACAAAGCAGGCGGCCGTTTCGGGCCGCCAGGGTCGTGGCGCTTTTAGCCACGGCCCGCCGCTCCGTCAAGGAAAAATGGCGAAATCTTCGGCCTGTCTTTTCGCTGCCGCGTAATGTTCAACGCTGACATTTCGGGCAGTGAAAGGTCGAACGGCCGCTCTGGACGATCCGCCTTACGACGCCGTCGCAATCGCCCCGTGGACATGCTTCGCCCTCGCGATCGTAAACCTTGAACCGGTGCTGGAAATAGCCAAGCGTTCCATCGGCGCGAATATGATCGCGCAGAGACGACCCGCCGGCCTCCACCGCCTCGGCCAGAACGGCTCGAATGGCGCCGGCCAGCCGGTCCGTGCGTTGGGTAGCGCCGCCATTCTTGCGAACGATGGAGCCTGCGCGACGGCGCGGTGAAAGGCGCGACTGCCACAGCGCTTCGCAGACATAGATATTGCCGAGCCCGGCGATCAGCCGTTGATCCAGCAGGGCGGCTTTAAGCGGTGCGGTGCGGCCATGGAGCAGTTCGGCCAACACGTCTCCGCCAAGCGCGTTTCCCAGCGGCTCGATGCCGAGGCCGGCCAATGCCGGATGTCGGTCCAGTTCGCTCGTGCGCGAACGGAGCAGAAAGCCGAACCGCCGCGGGTCGTTATAGATGATGCGGCCTGTTGGCTGGCCTGCACGTGCAATGTCCAGCACGAGATGATCGTGAAGACCCGCCTTGCCGCGCGGATGATAGGTATCGGCCGTCTGCTGCGATACGCCGTTTGCCTCGATACGCCAGGAACCGCTCATGCCCAGATGGCTTATCAGGGTCGTGTCGTTGTCGAGATGGAAGAGCAGATATTTGGCCCGGCGACCGAGGCCGACGATGACTCGATCCTTGCAGGCATTTTCGATGCCGGTTGGCAGGGCAAAACGCAGATCGGGCCGCCTCGCCTCGAACCGGCTAATCACCGCCCCTTCCAGAAACGGGGCCAGGCCGCGGCGAACGGTTTCCACTTCCGGCAGTTCGGGCATGGCGCGGACGGCTACCTGTCTCAACGGTGAAGACGAACGGTACCCCAGATAATGCTGCGCATGAGCGGTGCAATAGGCCCTATGGCTTCATTGGTAGCGCGGCGCAGTTCGAACAGACGATTTCGTCTTCGTAGCGCGGTCGGTAATTGGCCGTGTCGGACATGGCGATGCCATCGAGATTGCCGGTGAACTCCGTAGCGCCCAGCGATAACGATTTGTAGCTTAGATCGGTGACGGCGCGAACGAGAAACGTGTCTTTGACCAACAGATTGGCTGGCACGTCGGACAGGATCGTTCCGGCGGCGACCGGTTGGCCGAGCGAGCTGCCCTTGGTCTTGGCGATCGACCAGGCCACCTTGGCCCGAACGGTGCCGCTGCTATCGTCCATTTCGATGCCGTAAAGGGCGATCATCGGGTTCGAGCGGCTGTAGGGCTGGATGTTGGCCATGCCGATATCGATCAGTTCGCCAAGCTCGGAGGCGGTGTAGGTGTCGCCTTGTGTGACGAGATCGGCCACGACGCCGGCCGAGCGGCTGACCTTCTTGGCTGCGTCGATTCCCGCGGCCAGTTCGACGGAGCCGAGATAGGCTACGAGTAGGAAAGGCGCGATGATGGCGAACTCCGTCGCCGCGACACCGCGATCGTCGCGGCGGAAACGGCGGGTGATGGAGCCAGCATGCGATGCAAGGGTCGGGAACATCGACGAACGATCCTTCGAGGTGGTAGGGCGATCCATCATCAGTAGGGCTCGTTCCGCCAGGTCGCGGTATAGAAAAATTCCATCTTGGCGTTTGGCGCCAGGAGCGCGAGGAGATTGATCATCGTCGGCCGTGGATACACCGTCTTCAGCGTATGAATGGAAGATGCGCCCCCTGCGCTGATGCCCCAGCCAGCCGTATCGATCGAACCATCGCTGAGAAGGGAAATTTGCGAAGCAGACGCTGCCGACGAGAAGCTGCCCTGGCTTTGGAGGTAGATCGAGATCTTGTTCTTGCAATCGGTCCCGGCCAGCATGGACAGCGATTTGCAGATTTCCGTCTTGACCCAGCTTTCGGTCACAGCCGTCTGCTGCCCGGTTCGGATCTGCCGCACCACCTTCTCGCTGCCATTGGCGAGCAACTGGCCGGAAGCAAACCCCAGGGACACTTCGATGATTGAGAAGATAAGGACCAGGAACGGTATGAGCAATAACGAGAACTCGACGGCCGTCGCGCCGTCGCGTTTGCGCCAGAACCGGATCGGATGCCGCCACAAATAGCAGGAAGATCGATATCTGGAGCGCATAGCTGTCGGTCTCGTCGGATTGGTATCCAGGCGAGTGTAGGCTAAGAGTCTTCAGGAAGTGTTGCCGGGAACGATACGATTTCCGGCTTTGGCAGGGCGCATCTTATCTATTCTTCGCCAACCGATTCACCGCCGATCGTATCCTTCTCGCAGACCGGCAGGCAGGTCATCATTTCCACATCGTTGCGTCTGTAGAGGCGAACCGAACCCTTGCCCTGCCGGCTCACGACGATGGGCTGATCGACAATAGGTTCGCCTGCTGCGTTGAAGACGACGAGATTGGTGCTGCCATAGGTGCGCCCGGTCAGAACGAGCGTGCGCGAATCCTTCACCGTAACATCGGCGATGCTTGGCTCACCCACTATGACGGTCTCCGCCGGTTCCACCAGCTTGACGATCCGGGCATTGCCGCGGTCGATGGCAATACCGTCCGCCGCGTGAGCGGGAATACCTGCGACGACGAACAGTGCGGTTGTCGTGATGGAGGCGAGAAGCGCAAAGCGCATGATGCATCATCCTGAGCGAGGTGGGTCAGGAGCAAGAATAGGCTGTTTTGGTGAATTATCGGTTAAGGCCAAAAGCGCCGGTAAACGCGCACAGAACGCGAGGCCGCTCGTCGGGTGCGCCGGCGATACGGCACGGTTTTCACAACATAAATTCGATTAACCATCTTTGCTAACGAGCATGAAACGGGTGCGCGGTAGATTTGCCGCATCCGATCAACGGGCAGACAATGTTGACGGACGTGCTGTGCAACCTGAACCAGGAGCTATTACAATGAACAAGCTTATTGCTCGTTTCGCCAAAGACGAATCCGGTGCAACCGCTATCGAATACGGCTTGATCGCCGCACTTATCGCCGTCGCCATTATCGGCGCTGTCTCCGCAGTGGGTACCAACCTGTCGTCGAAGTTCAGCACCATCGCTTCTAAAATTAAGTAGCCGAGTGACAGGCCCGGTACTCGGGCCGGATAAATTTCACGGCAGGCGGGTCTGACGATCCGCCTCCGTTAATGATTCCAGCATGTCGAATCCACGGTAGATCGAGGCTGAGGCAATGATCGAAGCGGTTATATTGGTCGTCTTTCCGTTTTGTATGATCTGGGCGGCGATCAGCGACAGCCTGTCGATGACGATCGCCAACCGGGTCTCCCTGCTTCTTATTGCCAGTTTTCTTATGCTCGCTCTTAGCACCGGGATGAGCTGGCCCGCTATCGGCCTTCATCTTGCCGTTTTCCTTGCAGTTCTGACGGTCACTTTCGCGCTCTTCGCCTTCGGAACGATGGGTGGCGGCGATGCCAAACTCATCGCGGCGACGGCGCTCTGGATGGGCTGGGGCGACCCCCTTCTTTACTATCTGCTGACCGCCAGTCTGGCAGGCGGCGCCGTCACGATGGGCGTTCTTGTTTTCCGTTCCAACGAAACGGTTCGATTTTTTGCCGGGCGGATCCTGGGCGTGAACCAGCAGATGCCGGCCTACCTCGAAGATAAGCAAAGTGGCGTTCCCTACGGTTTGGCGCTGGGTTTTGCCGGTCTGGTCGTCTTCCCGCACTCGCCGATGGCCCAATTCGTGATCGAACGCCTGGCTGCGACCTGAACTGCGCGACTGTTTTGCATTTTATTAAGTATGTCTGATTGCGATTGATTAACCGTAATCTAACGATTGCGGACGCAGATTCCCATCAACGGGGCCGAAAGCCCTTGAGAAGGAATCGGTATGAAGTCGTCTCAGATCATCGTTTTGGCCGTCGCTCTGGTTGCCGCCATCGGTGCGGGAATTCTGGCCAAGGGGTTTATCGATACGCCTGCGCCGGCCCCTCAGCCCCAGGTCCGGCAAACCGCTGCTCCGGCTCCTCCACCCGTTACTGTGGAAGAAGTGCTGGTGATGGTGGAGCCGATTGGTATCGGCGAGGCGCTGGTCGCGGAAAAGATGCGCTGGCAGGACTGGCCCGCCGAGGTCGTCGATCCGAGCTATGTCGTCAAAGGCAAAGAGCCGAACGCGATCGACAATCTGGTCGGAACCACCGTACGCCTGCCCCTTACTGCCGGTGAGCCGGTCCGAAAAAACCGGCTGGTCGGCTACGGCAAGAACTACATGAGTGCAGTCCTGCCAAAGGGCATGCGCGCCCTGGCAGTCCGTGTCTCCAGCGAGAGCACGGGTGGCGGCTTTGTCCTTCCCAACGACTACGTCGATCTGATGGGCATCAAGAAGGCCGAAGACGGCACCATCAGAACCGACATTATTCTTGAAAATGTTCGTGTGCTGGCGATCGATCAGTTCTTCAAGCAGGGCCCTTCCGGTCCCCAGACCAGTATCGGTCAGACCGCCACGCTCGAACTTTCGCCGGACGAGGTCGAACTCGTGACCGTCGCTCAGCAGACATACGACCAGATTTCCCTGGTCCTGCGATCCGTCAAGGATGTCGGTATGCGCCCGCCGCTGCCGCCCGTTGGCGAACGCGATGACCGTCAGTCCAAAACGGTGCGCCTCATCAAGGGAGGCCAGTCGTCAGAATGATGATCCAGCTTGAGTTGCAAGGAAAGAATGTCATGAAGCGCATCGCTGCCTGGTTCCGGCGTGCCGCCGTCGTTCTAATGGCCGCCAACATGGGCCTGATGCCGTCCACGTTGCCGGCCGTGAGCCAGGGCGTGAATATCCTGTCCACCTCCACCGATCAGGAAGTGAAGCTGGGACTGGACAAGTCCATCGTCGTCGATCTGCCGTCCGACGCCACCGATATTCTGGTGGCCAATCCGGACGTTGCCGACGCGGTTACGCGTTCGTCGCGGCGCATCTACTTCTTCGGCAAGGAGGTTGGGCGCACCAACGTCTTCGTGTTCGGCACCGGGGGCGAGCAGATCGCATCCTTCGATCTCGTCATCGAGCGCGACGTGTCCGGCCTGGTACAGTATCTTCGCCGTTTTCTCCCGACCGCCAACATCGATGCCGAAATCATCAACGACAATGTGGTTCTGACCGGTACGGTCCGCTCGCCTCTGGATGCAGCCAAGGCCGAGGAACTGGCGACAATCTACGTAACCGGTGGTGAAGCGACCGGCACCCAGGAGGTTGGCCAGAACGTCAACGCCGTTACGGAGGCGCGTCGATCGTCTATCGTCAACCTGCTGCAACTGGTCGGCCAGGATCAGGTTCTGCTGCGGGTCACCGTCGCGGAAGTGACGCGGCGCGCATTGAAGGATCTTGGCGTCAACCTTTCTCTCGACAGCGCGACGGGGTCGAACGCTTTTAGCCTCACCGGCAAGTCCACAGCCGGCAAGCTGACCCTGGGCGGAAAGGGCACGATTGGCGGCTATGAACTGGAATCGACGCTCAACGCACTGGAACAGAACGGCGTGATGCGCACGGTCGCCGAACCCACACTGGTGGCGGTATCGGGGCGCCGCGCTTCGTTTCAGGTGGGCGCGGAAGGTACGGTCACGTCTGTCGGCGCCGATGATTCCTCTACCTCGTCCGTTGAATATGGCGTGACGTTGAATTTCACGCCGACGGTCTTGGCCGAGGGCCGTATCGCCCTTCAGATCGAGACGGAACTGAACGAACCGACCAATGAACTGACGATCGAAGCAGGGGCCAACGCCACGGTTCAGCAACGCAAGACACGCAGCGCTTCCACGGAAGTGGAAATGTCGTCGGGTGGCACGATGATGATGGCCGGCCTGATCCGCGATCAGTTCTCGATCGATCAGAACCGGGTGCCTGGCCTCGGTCGTATCCCGATCTTCGGCACGCTGTTCCGTGAGCGCAGTTACGAGCGCACGGAGACGGAACTGGTCGTGATCGTGCGGCCGTTCCTTGTTCGCCAGACCAGCCCCGACCAGATTCAGCGACCGGACCACGGCTTCGAGCCCGCGGCGGACGGTCCTCAGAATTTCCTTGGCCGCGTGAACCGCCTCTACGGCGTGGCGCGCAAGAAAAGCAGTCTGCCGGCCTGGCGCGGCAATGTCGGTTATATCTACAAGTAAGGGGCGTTCCGCCATGATCACGACGACGAGACGGCATGAACGGTCGCACAACGCCTTTGGGCTGCTGATCAAAGGCAGCATCGCTCTGGCGCTGGCGGGAAGCCTTGCCGGCTGCGGCAAGCTGCATCGCGACAGGGTCGTGACGGGCGCGATCAAGGACCAGGTCGAGATCAATCATCCAATCCGTCTGGGCGCAAAGACCACCAAGCTGGAGTTTCCAGTTCTGGCCGGTGCTACCGCACTGACCTACGAGCAGCGCGAAGTCATCGAAGGCTTCGCCACCGGATGGGACCCCCGCGCCGGCGGCGGCTTTCAGATCCTGATCCCGAAGGGAATGCCCAATTCATACGCAGCGGAGGCGGTGGCGGGCGACATGGTGCAGTCTTTGACCCGCATCGGCGTGCCATCGGCCATGATGGCGGCCTATGATTATACGCCGGCCACGCCGCATCAGTCCAAGCTCATCCTTCTTCGAACGGGTCTGGGCGCGATCGCTCCGGTCTGCGGCGATTATTCGGAAAACATGATCGATAATAGCGAGAACCGTCGTTATCGCGATTTCGGTTGTTCCACCCAGGCCAATATTGCCGCGATGCTCGATAATCCGACGGACCTGCTCGGCCCCCGCCGGATGACGCCGCCCGATGTCGAAGCGCGTGCAAACGCAATCGATACCTATCGCGGTGAATGATGCGTATCAGAACCGCCTTTTGGAGCCGACAATGTCTGTAGAGCCAATCCACACTCAGCTTGGTCCCGAGGACGATGACGCTGCATTATCCGGCAGCGATAGGGAAAAGCTGGAGAATGCCCGGCCGATCCCCCGCATCACGATCCATGCGTGGTGCGATTCCGCCGGCGTTCAGCGCCCGATCGAGCGAGCGGCGGAAGATCGTAGAATGGCAAGAGCCCATGTGACCGTGCATGGGGGCGGGGTTCGCGCGGCGACGGAACACTATGCCCAGAACACCACGCCCAATCTGCTGATCGTCGAAACGCGGGTCGAGCCGGAATATATCATGAAGCAGCTCGCCAATCTGGCGGAGGTTTGCGACTCATCCACCCGTGTCGTCGTTATCGGCCACTTCAACGACGTCGCGCTCTACCGCGAAATGATGCGTAGCGGCATTTCCGAATATATGGTTGCGCCGGTTTCGCTCGCTGATTTGATCGCGGCTATTGAAAGCATCTACTCCGCCGAAAACGAGGCTCCGCTCGGACGCACCATCGCCTTTGTCGGGGCAAAGGGCGGTGTGGGTGCTTCGACCATTGCGCACAATGTCGGTTGGGCCGTTACCAACCTGTTCGAGAACGATGTCGTCATCGCCGATATGGACTTGGCCTTCGGTACGGCCAACATCAATTTCGATCAGGATCCTGCCCAGGGCATCGCCGAGGCGGTCTTCGCGCCGGAACGCGTGGACGAGACTTATCTGGATCGGCTGCTGTCGAAATGCTCGGATCGGCTGTCGCTGCTGGCTGCGCCGTCGACACTCGAGCGCGTTTACGATTTCGACGAGACGGCTTTCGCATCCATCGTCGAGGTCATGCAGGCGACGACCCCGATCGTCGTTCTCGACGTGCCCCATAGCTGGCATGCCTGGACGCGACGCACGCTCGCCGAAGCCGATGAGATCGTCATCGTGGCGACGCCGGAACTCACCAATCTGCGCAATGCAAAGAACATTATCGATACGATGAAGCGCCTGCGGCCGAACGACCCGCCGCCTCACCTCATCATCAACCAGGCCGGCATGCCCAAACGCCCGGAAATCGACCCGGACGATTTTGTCGAGCCGCTGGGTATCAAGCCGCTGGCCGTCATTCCGTTCGACCCGCACCTCTTCGGCACCGCCGCCACCAATGGCCAGATGTTGGAAGAAATGACGCCGGACCATGCCGTGGTCCAGAAAATCAATGAGGTGGCCCGCGTTCTGACCGGTCGCCGCGAGCTGAAAGCCGGATCCGCCGGCATGTTGCAGTCGATTTTGAAGAAGCTGAAGGGCCAGTAAGCCTTTCGACCCTAGGGTGGTACGTAAATGTTCGGCAAGAAGGCAGCGGAGACGACAAGGCGGAAAGGCTTGGATTTTCAAGCATCGCCCGGTGATACGCTGACGAAGGAGCGACCGGCGGAGAAGGCGGCGCCTCAGATGGCGCCCGAATCCAAACCGGCTTTGCCGACAGCGAAGCCGGCGCGCCGGCCATCGCCCCGCAACGAATCCTATTACGACACCAAGAGCCAGGTTTTTTCAGCACTGATCGACACGATCGATCTGTCGCAGCTTGCGCGCCTCGACGCCGATGCGGCGCGCGAGGAGATCCGCGATATCGTCAACGATATTATCGCGATCAAGAATTTCGCGATGAGCATTGCCGAGCAGGAGGACCTGCTTGAGGATATCTGCAACGACGTTCTGGGTTTCGGTCCGCTGGAGCCATTGCTGGCGCGCGACGATATTGCCGACATCATGGTCAATGGCGCCAAGGATGTGTTCATTGAAGTCGAGGGCAAGACCGAGCGCACCGACATCCAGTTCCGCGACAATCAGCAGCTTCTCAACATCTGCCAGCGGATCGTCAGCCAGGTCGGCCGCCGGGTCGATGAAAGCTCGCCCATCTGCGACGCCCGCCTCATGGATGGCAGCCGCGTCAACGTGATCGCCCCGCCGCTTGCCATCGATGGCGCGGCGCTCACCATTCGTAAGTTCAAGAAGGACAAGCTGACGCTGGAGGAACTGGTCCGTTTCGGATCCATTTCACCGAACGGCGCGCGCATCCTTCAGATCATCGGTCGTGTGCGCTGCAACACCATCATTTCCGGTGGCACGGGCTCGGGCAAGACGACGCTTCTGAATTGCCTGACGCGTTACATCGACACCAATGAGCGCATCATTACTTGCGAGGACTCGGCGGAACTGCAGCTTCAGCAGCCGCACGTGGTGCGTCTGGAAACCCGCCCGCCCAATCTGGAAGGTGAAGGGCAGGTGACGATGACCGATCTCGTCAAGAACTGCCTGCGCATGCGCCCCGAACGGATCATCGTGGGTGAGGTGCGTGGCCCCGAAGTGTTCGACCTTCTGCAGGCGATGAATACCGGCCACGACGGGTCGATGGGCACCATCCATGCCAACACGCCGCGCGAATGCCTCAACCGGATGGAATCGATGATCGCCATGGGCGGCTGGGCGTTGCCGCAGAAAACGGTCCGCGAGATCATCGTCGGTTCGGTCGATGTCGTCGTGCAGGCCGCACGTATGCGGGACGGGTCGCGTCGCATTACCCAGATCACCGAGGTGCTGGGTATGGAAGGTGACGTTATCATCACGCAGGATCTTCTGAAATACGAAATCAAGGGCGAGGATTCGCACGGCAGAATTCTTGGCGAACATGTCGGTTGCGGCATCGGTCGCCCCGGCTTTTGGGACCGCGCACGCTATTACGGCGAGGAAGCGAGCCTGGCGGAGGCCCTCGAGGGCCTCGAAAAGGGCCGGAGCGAGGTCTAGATGTTCGGATTACCGCTCAACCTGATCGCCTTGATCGCCCTTGTCGGCCTGTCGGCCGGCGGCGTGGCCTATGCGCTTCTCTTCAACCGGATCGAGAAGGAAAAGAAGGCCGATCGGCGGTTTGATCGCGTGAAGCGGCAGGAAACGGACCATTCGGTCGTGAGGGCGCGCCGAGACAAGGTCAGTGACGCTGCCCGCCGGCGCAAATCCATTCAGGAAACCATCGATCAGCTGGAGGAAAAGAGCAGGGCAAAGGGTGTTGGCGCCAAGAAGAAGCCGCCCATGAAGCAGATGATGAAGCAGGCTGGCATCAAGACGTCGCTCGTGACGATCCATCTGGTGTCGATCGCCATCGGCATTGTCCTGGCCGTCCTTATCTATTTGTTTCAGCTCGTGCCGGTCTATCTTCTGCCTGGCATATTGCTGGCGGCCGGTTTCGGCCTGCCGCGGTGGTATGTGAGCTGGCAGAGAGGCAGGCGGATCAAGCAGTTTCTCGATCGTTTCGCCGATGCGCTGGAAGTGATCGCTCGTGGCGTAAGGTCCGGCCTTCCGCTGCCGGACTGTGTGCATTTGATCGCCGCCGAAGCGCCGGAGCCCGTAAAAGGCGAATTCCGCAGGGTCATCGAACGAATGAATGTCGGCCTGTCGCTGCCCGAAGCCATTGCGAAAATGCCGGAAACCATGCCGTGTCCGGAAGCCAATTTCTTTGGCATCGTCATTCAGATTCAGGCGCAGGCCGGCGGCAATCTTTCAGAGGCGATCGGCAATCTGGCCACCGTCTTGCGCGACCGCAAGAAAATGAAGGCCAAGGTCCAGGCGCTCTCCATGGAAGCCAAGGCCTCCGCCTATATTATCGGCTCCCTGCCCATCATCGTCGCTGTGCTGATCTTCATGATCTCGCCGGGATACATCATGCCTCTCTTTACCGATCCGACCGGCCATATGGCGCTCGCAGTCGCGGCCGTGATGATGGCGATGGGCATCTTCGTCATGAAAAAAATGATGAATTTCGAGGTCTAGAGCGATGCTGAATTTCGACGATCTTCTCGACCCCACATTCCTGTTCTCGCTTTTAACGGCGCTGGCGGTTTTCGCGACCCTGTTTGCGCTATTGCCGCAGCTCGGCGCCGATCCGATGAAGAAGCGGATGAAAACGATGGCGCTGGAGCGGGAAGAATTGCGTGCCCAGCAGCGCGCAAGGCTGGCCGTGGAATCCTCAGAGCGGCGCAGCGTGGGTTTGCGTGAGACCCAGAACACCAAGATGACGCGGATCGTCGACAAGCTCGACCTGCGCGCCGCCCTCGTCGACGACGCGACGATGAAAATGATTCGCGCGGCGGGCTACCGTGGACAGGCGCCGGTCACGCGCTTCCTGTTTTTCCGTCTGGTCCTGCCATTCGGCTTCCTGGCAGCGTCCGCTCTCTATATTTTCGGCTTCGGTCTGTTGAAGGACCAAACGCTGATGGTGCGGATCGCCGTGATGCTGGGCGTCACCTATTTCGGCTTCTACCTTCCCGTACTCTTCATGAAGAACAAGGCGCAGAAGCGGGCCGATTCGATTCGCAAGGCATGGCCCGACGCGCTCGATCTTCTCCTGATCTGTGTAGAATCCGGCATTTCCATCGAGGCGGCTTTCCGTCGTGTCGCTGAGGAGATCGGCGCCCAGTCGCTCGAGCTGGCCGAGGAACTCATGCTGACCACGGCCGAACTGTCCTATCTGGAAGATCGGCGGACGGCTTATGATAATCTGGCGACCCGTACCCAGCTCGAACCGGTCAAGAGCGTCTGCCAGGCGCTGATCCAGTCGGAACGCTACGGTACGCCGATTGGCCAGGCCTTGCGCGTTCTGGCCAAGGAAAGCCGCGACCACCGTATGAACGAAGCCGAGAAGAAGGCGGCAGCCCTGCCGCCCAAGCTGACGGTGCCGATGATCCTGTTCTTCCTGCCCGTGCTTTTCATCGTCATCCTGACACCCGCCGGCATGGAAATCTCGCGCAATATGTGAGGGAGCGGTCGGGCCCGGGCTTGCCGCCGGCCCACTTTGCCGGCGGCGAACTCGAGCAACACGAAAAAGCCCGCCGAATCCGGCGGGCTTTTCTCATGTCGGGTCAGGAGAGTGGCGCTCGCGCTCAATTCGTCGCGGTAGCGTCGTGGTTCGGATCGGCATCCTCCGCCGCCAGTTCGCTCCAGCTGTTCTGCTGCTTCAGCATCGATTGCAGATAGGCGACATTGGCGTCGGCATCGGCCTGCGACAATTCGCGCCGGGCAATGGCGTGCGCCTCGTCGAAGCGGCCCTGCAGCCCGACGACGAGCGCATAGTTCTGCCGCACCCGGCTATCGGCGCCCGGCAGGCTCGCGGCCCGCTTCATATGGGTTTCGGCCGTGGCCAGTTCGCCTGTCAGAATGTAGCTCATGCCGAGATTGGAATGGATCGACGATTCGTTTGGCGCAAGATCGAGCGCCTTGCGGTAGAGGTTCCGCGCTTCGTCATGCTGACCCAGCTGATCGACGATTGCCGCCTCGGCGGAGATCAGCCGCCAGTTCGGATATTCCGGCGTCTGGGCGCGTCGGAGCGCCGGCAGCGCCTGGTCGAACTTGCCGTTTGCGGCGAGCGCCTTGGCGTATTCCGCCTGCACGCCGCGATCGTTGGGGTGCAGGATCACGGTTTTGCGCATCACCGCAAGAGACTGTTCGTTGCGGCCTTCCATGCGCAGCGCCGCAGCGTAGCGCAGGGCCGTTTCCCGGTCCTTCGTATCGCGTACATATTGTGCGCCGATCGTCCGCGCTGTGGTGCCGACCTGCGACTGCGTCATGCTGCTCGACATCGATTTGCTGGCCGAGCGACCCGGCTTGTTGGCGCAACCGGTAGCACCGGTCAGAAGAAGCGCGGCAACGCTGCAGGCGAGAAATGCGCGGAAAGGCTTGTGAATGTGAACCATGAAGCACCTTCGGGCGGGATCGGTAGCGACAAATGGCCGCTTTTCGCATCCAGAAGTATTCTGTTAACCCTAACGTCCCGTTAATGCCTCTTACCGAAACACCCGACCGCATCAGCCGAAGGATCGTACCGCAATGCCCGTCGAACTGTTCGCCCAGCCGAAGGCTGGCTCCCGGCCCGTTTACTGCATCGGCGAATCGAAAGGGGATAGCGCCGGACTGTCGGACCGTGCGCGCGCATGGATGATGGCAACGGACTACAAAGCAAAGGCTGGCGCGGTTCTGCTGGTGCCGGACGCCGATGGTGATGTCGAAAGCGCCGTCATCGCGTTGGGCGCTAAGCCGGAGGACGCGCTTTACGCCGGTGAGTTAGGCAAAGCGCTGCCGGAGGGCGACTGGCATTTCGAAGGCGCGCCAGCCCATGCGGACCTTGGCACGCTCGGCGCCGTCCTTGGCGGTTACGCCTTCACGGCCTATGGCAAGAAGCCTAGCCGCCGGATCGGGCTCGCTTGCCCGGCGGGGACGGATCGCGACGAGATCGAGCGGATCGCGCAGGGCTGTGCGCTGGCGCGCGATCTGATCAACACGCCAACCAACGATATGGGCCCGGAGGCGTTGGAACGGGTCGTTCGCCAGCTCGGCGAAAAATATGGCGCGGTCGTCCAGGTCATCACCGGCGATGCGCTGCTCGACCGTAATTTCCCGATGATCCACGCGGTGGGGCGCGCGAGCGCCGAAGCGCCGCGCCTGCTCGACCTGACATGGGGCGAAGAGGATGCACCGAAGGTGACGCTGGTCGGCAAGGGCGTCTGTTTCGACACGGGCGGCCTCGACATCAAGCCGGCGGCTTCCATGCTGCTTATGAAGAAGGATATGGGCGGCGCGGCGAACGTCATCGGCCTGGCGTCGATGATCATGGCGGCGAAACTGCCGGTGCGTCTTCGCGTCCTTATCCCCGCCGTCGAAAATTCCATTTCAGCCGATGCGTTTCGCCCGTCCGACATCCTGCCGAGCCGAAAGGGCATCACGGTCGAGATCGGCAACACCGACGCCGAGGGCCGGCTGGTGCTGGCCGATGCGCTGGCGCTGGCTGACGAGGAAGAGCCGCAAATGCTGATCGATATGGCGACGCTGACCGGCGCGGCGCGGGTCGCCCTCGGCCCGGAACTGCCGCCCTTCTTCACCGATGACGAGGCGCTGGCCGCCGATCTTGCCGACGCCTCAGCCAGGACCGCCGATCCGCTCTGGCGTTTGCCGCTCTACGCGCCCTATGCCGAGCGCCTGTCCAGCAAGGTCGCGGACACCAACAATGTGACGACCGACGGTTTCGCCGGCGCGATCACCGCCGCGCTGTTCCTGCAAAAATTCGTGGAGCGGGCCGAAAGCTGGGCGCATTTCGACATTTACGGCTGGACGAAATTCGCCAAGCCATGGGCGCCGGTCGGCGGCGAGGCGATGGGCATCCGCGCCATCGATCGCGTGTTGCGCCAGCGCTTCGGAGCGAACGGATGAACCTCGATCCGCGCCGCAACGCCTTTCGCGACGATCTGGCCGATGCGCGGCTGGAAGGGCAGGTGACGGCAAACCGTTTCGTCGCCGGCGAAGAGGCGCGCTGCATTGATCCCGTCGCCGATCTGCGCGCGGGCCGGGGCCACGACACGCCCATCGGCAGCCAGCTTCTGCTGGGCGAGCCGGTCCTTGTGTTCGAACGGCAGGGCGGCTGGGCCTGGGTCCAGAGCGCGCGCGATGGCTATGTCGGCTATGTCGGGGAGCGCGCGCTCGGTCCCGCCGATCCGCAGCCGACCCATCTGGTCAGCGCGGTGCGCACCTTTGCCTATGGGCAGCCGGAACTACGCAGCAAGCCCATGCGCACCCTGTCGCTCGGTTCGGAGGTGACGGTCACGGACGAGGTGGAGCAGCGCGGCAATCGCTACTTCATTCTGTCGACGGGCGAGGCGGTCTTCCACCGGCATCTGACGCCGCTCGGCGCGCCGCTGGCCGACGATTACGTCGCTATCGCCGAACGCCTGATCGAAACGCCCTATCTGTGGGGCGGCAATTCGGCCCTCGGGATCGACTGTTCGGGTCTCGTCCAGCTTGCCCTGCGTCTCGCCAGCAGGAGCGCGCCGCGCGACAGCGACATGCAGGCAGCGGAGATCGGCATGGAATTGCAGCAGGAACGGCTGCTGCGCCGCGGCGATCTGGTCTTCTGGAAGGGCCATGTCGGCATCATGGCTGACGAGCAAACGCTACTCCATGCCTCCGGCTACGCCATGGCCGTGGTGAAGGAGCCGCTCACCGATGCCGTTGAGCGGATCGGAAAGGCGTATGGTGAAGTGACGGGACGGCGGAGGGTTTGAGGCCAAGCGCCTGATGGCGAGTTATGAGCGGTAAGGAGAACGTCCGCTTGCAAGTGCGATAGGCCGAAAGCGGTCTTTCAGGTAGCGACCTCTGTTGATACAATGAAAAGGGAAATTTTTTGAGCTAGAACAGAAGCATCTATATCTATGATCGTTCCTGTTTCATGACGTCGAGAATGGTCCTTGTTGGGACTCTCGTAGCTTGTTTTCAATCTCAGCCGACCTGCGCATCTGAAGACCTGTCGCAGGATTGGTTTGATCTCTGGTCCCGGTGCCGTATCGCTATAGAGACTGGCACGGCAGTCGATGCAAACGGCCTCGATAATCTCGGCCTGAGAACACGAATAAAGGCACCTTTCAAGGTAGGAGAGTATATCGTACTGCCGGGTTACGAGTACGAAGAACAGAGCTGGGGAAGACCCGGAAGCGAATTCGTCATTCGTGAACGTGAATATCCGAGAGGAAACGGAAAGGTGGCTCGCATATGCGAGGTAAGTTTTCTTAAAGATGAGCACGGTTTAACGGATGCTAATCTCTCCGTCATAGTAAATACCTTTACAGAGGAGCGCGGCCGCCTAATCGAAATGGGAGGCTACGAAATTCGGAATCCTGATCCGATCTTCCCGGTGGCCGTCGGTGTTGGTCCAACGTCGAAGAACCAGAATAACTGTCAAGTGATCTCCTATCTTCAGTCCACGCCGGATCTCAACAACAAAGATGCATCTCGATTTTTCGTGTCAGGAACTGGCGAGCAGACCATACACAATGGTTGCGCCGGCCCATCGCTTTTGACGCCCAAAGGATACGATCCGACGGTCGAATGAAGAAGTTGACCGAAATCTTCCGGCAACCAACTTTAGATTTTCATAGTGTTCTATTGCAGCTGGTAGACGTTTGCTTCCCGTACTTTTGGGAAAGGCAATCGCCGTCCTGAATGGGGCGACAGCGATCAGACGGCCCGCTTCCGCGCGAACCAGTGCAGTCCCAGCATCAGGAACCCGTTGACGCAGGCGCCGCTGTCGATCAGCGCGATGGCCTCATCGATCGGTAGCGCGAAGGGGAAGGTCGCTTCGTGCTCGTCCTCGCCGGCGCGGTCGGGCAGTTTCGACGCATCGACCTCGGCGTAATAGAAATGCGCCAGTTCGGTGCAGATGCCCGGCGTCGGCATGGCATCGAAGAGATGGACGATGCGCGTGGCGTCCAGCCCGGTCTCTTCCTTCAATTCGCGGCGGACGCTCGTTTCGGCGTCTTCGCCGTCCTCGACGCCGCCGGCGACCAGTTCGACCAGATCGCCCTTTCCGGTCGCCAGATGCGCGGCCAGCCGATACTGGCGGATCAGGACGAGTTTGTCCGCCGCCGGATCGTGCGCGATGACACCGACCACGCGGCCCGCCATCAGAAGGTCGCGCGTTTCCTCATCGCTCCGCGAGCCGTCCGGCTCGGCATGGCGGTTGCGATAGCGGGCGAGCGTCCGGTAGCCTTCATGCAGAACGGTCTCGCCGGCGATCGTCGTTGCCGCCGCGCGGTCGCCTTCGGGCGTGCCGTCGCTCATTCGTTGACGACCGCGGCGTCGGTGGTGCGGATGTCGAAGGCGGCGGCAAGCAGCGCCTTGGTGTAATCGGTCTTCGGGTTCTCGAAGATCTCTTCGGCGGGGCCATATTCCACCACCTTGCCGAAGCGCATCACGACGACCTCGTTCGACAGCGCCCGGATCACCTTCAGATCGTGGCTGATGAAGAGATAGGCGAGGTTGTGCTTCTTCTGCAGGTCGCGCAGGAGATCGACCACCTGCGCCTGCACGCTCATGTCGAGCGCGCTGGTCGGCTCGTCCAGCATCACGAAGCGGGGCTCCAGCACCATGGCGCGGGCGATGGCGATGCGCTGGCGCTGGCCGCCGGAAAATTCGTGCGGATAGCGGAAGCGGGTGGCGGGGTCGAGCCCCACCTCTTCCAGCACGGCGACGACCTTTGCGTCGCGTTCCTCGCGACTGAGCTTCGGAAAGTGGATTTTCATCCCTTCCTCGATGATGTCGGACACGCTCATGCGCGGCGACAGGGAGCCATAGGGGTCCTGGAACACGATCTGCAGGTCCGAGCGCAGCGGCTTCATCTGCTTGAAGCCGTAATCGGAAATGCGGGTGCCGCCAAAATCGATCGTGCCGTCGGAGCGGATCATGCGCGCCAGCGCCAGGCCGAGCGTGGTCTTGCCGGAGCCGGATTCGCCGACAATGCCGAGCGTCTGGCCGGCCTTGACCGTCACGTCGATCCCGTCCACCGCCTTTACGTGATCGACGGTCTTGCGGAAGAAGCCTTCCTTGATCGGAAACCAGACCTTGATGTCATCGCCTTTCATGACCGTCTTGGCGGTCGGATCGGCCTTGGGCGGTCGGCCCTTCGGCTCGGCGGCGAGAAGGTGCTGCGTATAGGCGTGCTGCGGGTCTTCGAAAATCGCTCGCGTTGGCCCTGTTTCCACGATCTTGCCATCCGTCATCACGCAGACTCGGTCGGCGATCTTTCGCACGATGCCGAGATCGTGGGTGATGAACAGCATGCTCATGCCCTGCTTCTCTTTCAGATCGGCGAGCAGTTCGAGGATCTGCGCCTGCACGGTCACATCGAGCGCCGTGGTCGGCTCGTCGGCGATCAGCAGTTTCGGCTTGTTGGCGAGCGCCATGGCGATCATAACGCGCTGCCGCTGGCCGCCGCTCAGCTGATGCGGATAGGCGTCGAGACGCTTTTCCGGCTCGCGAATGCCCACCTGATGCAGCAGTTCGAGCGTCCGTTCGGCGGCCTGCTTGTCGCCCATGCCCTGATGCAGCGTCAGCGTCTCGCCGATCTGCCGCTCGATCGTATGGAGCGGATTGAGCGAGGTCATCGGCTCCTGGAAAATCATGGAAATGTCGTCACCCCGGACTTGCCGGAGGTGCGGCTCCTTCGCCGTCAGCAGATCGGTGCCCTCGAACAGGATTTCACCCGAGGGATGGCTGGCCGACGGGTAGGGCAGGAGTTTCAACACCGAATTGGCGGTCACGCTCTTGCCGGAGCCGGATTCGCCGACCAGCGCGACGGTCTCGCCCTGGCCGATGTCGAAGCTCACATGATCGACCGCGATGGAGGTCTTGCCGCCCTGATGGAAGGCGACGGACAGATCGCGGATGGAGAGGAGGGGGGCGGTCATTTCTCTTCTCATTTGAACGTCCTGCGCGGATCGAAGGCATCGCGCGTCGCTTCGCCGATAAAGATCAGCAGCGATAGCATGATGGAGATGACCGCGAAGCCGGACAGGCCCAGCCAGGGCGAACCCGGATATTGCTTGCCCTGCGCCAGCATTTCGCCGAGCGATGGCGAGCCGGGCGGCAGGCCGAAGCCGAGGAAGTCGAGGCTGGTCAGCGTGGTGATCGAGCCGTTCAGGATGAAGGGCAGGAAGGTCAGCGTGGCGACCATGGCGTTGGGCAGCAGGTGCCGCCACATGATGGTGCGGTTGGAGACGCCGAGCGCCCGCGCCGCATTCACATATTCAAAATTGCGCGCGCGCAGAAATTCGGCCCGCACGACGCCGACAAAGGCCACCCATGAGAACAGCAGCATGATCCCGAGCAGGATCCAGAAGCCCGGCGGCAGCACGGCGGCAATGATCAGCAGCAGATAGAGAACGGGAATCGACGTCCAGATTTCGATGAAGCGCTGGAAGATGAGGTCGATCCAGCCGCCATAATAGCCCTGAACGGCGCCGGCGCCGACGCCGATCACGCCGGAGAAAAGCGTCAGGATCAGCCCGAACAGAACCGAGATGCGGAAGCCGTAGATCGAGCGGGCGAGCACGTCGCGGCCCTGATTGTCGGTGCCGAGCCAGTTCCAGTTGCCGAGCCGGCACTGCGTATCGTCCACCCCGTTCGGGTAGAGCTTGCAACGCGTCTCTTCGTCATAGAGCCAGGACGGTTTGGCCGGTGTGCCTTCGGGAATTTCGCGATTCACCGTCTGGTAGCTGTAGCGGATGGGCGGCCAGACCATCCAGCCATTGGCTTCGATCTCCTCGGCGATGAAGGGATCCCGATAGTCGGTCTCGGCGTAGAAACCGCCGAACTTCTCCTCCGGATAGTCGATCACGACGGGAAAGAGCAGTTCGCCCTGATAGGACGCCATGATCGGCCGGTCATTGGCGATCAGTTCAGCGCCGAGCGATAGCACGAACAGAACCAGGAAGATCCAGAGCGACCAGTAGCCGCGCCGGTTGGCCTTGAAATTCTGCCATCGCCGCTGATTGAGCGGCGACAGAAACGGCCGCTGGGCGGCGCGGGCCTTCTCGACTTCCTCATAGACTAGATCGGTATCGGTCATGCCACGTCCCTCCGCTCGAAATCGATACGGGGGTCGACCCAGGTATAGGTGAGGTCGGAGATCAGGCTGACGAGCAGGCCGATCAGGCTGAAGATGAAGAGATTGGCGAAGACGACCGGGTAGTCGCGGTTCAGAATGCTCTCATAGCCGAGCAGGCCCAGCCCATCGAGCGAGAAAATCTGTTCGATCAGCAGCGAACCGGTGAAGAACGCGCTGATGAAGGCGCCCGGAAAACCGGCCACGATGATGAGCATCGCGTTGCGGAACACATGGCCGTAGAGCACCTGGCGTTCGGTGAGCCCTTTGGCTCGTGCGGTGGTGACATATTGTTTTCGTATCTCGTCCAGAAAACTGTTTTTTGTCAGCAGCGTCGTGGTGGCGAATGCGCTGAGCACCATGGCCGTCAGCGGCAGGGTGAGGTGCCAGAAATAATCGACGATCTTCATCGGCCAGGAAAGCTGGTCCCAATTGTCCGATGTCAGCCCGCGCAGGGGGAAGAGATCGAGAAACGATCCGCCGGCGAACAGCACGACCAGCAGCACGGCGAACAGAAAGCCGGGAATGGCGTAGCCGACGATGACGATCGCGCTTGTCCATGTATCGAAGGTCGTGCCGTCCTTCACCGCCTTGCGGATGCCGAGCGGAATCGAGATGGCGTAGGATATGAGTGTCAGCCACAGCCCGAGCGAGACGGAAACCGGCATTTTCTCGATGATCAGGTCGATGACCTTCACGTCGCGGAAATAGCTCTCGCCGAAATCGAAGCGCACATAATCCCAGAGCATGCCGGCGAACCGCTCATACCACGGCTTGTCGAAGCCGAACTGTCGTTCCAGATCGGCGATAAATTCCGGATCGAGGCCTTGGGCGCCACGGTATTTCCCCCCGACATCGCCCCCGCCGTCGAAGCTCTGGCTGCCCCCGGCCATATCGCCGCCGCCGCCGGAGAGGCGGTCCATCGCTCCGTCGGCCTGGCCGGTCACACGGGCGATGACCTGTTCCACCGGCCCGCCGGGCGCGAATTGCACCACGGCGAATGCCACGGCAATGATTCCGAAAAGTGTCGGGATCATCAGCAGCAGACGCCGCAGAATATAAGCTCCCATGCCTGCCTTTATTCTCCGTCTTTTCCGCCAGCCTTAAGGCTCGACCCGTTCGAATGCGAAATGCCGATTTTCTGGGCCTTCGCCTCATCCCACCACCATAGGGCTTCGACCGCGAAACCGTAAGGCGGCTTTTCCCCATAGCCGAAGACATCCCAATGGGAAATGCGGTGCGTGGGCGAGGACCAGTTCAGAACCCAGTCCTGCCGATGGCGCATGATCCGGTCGAGCGCGCGGAGCGCGGCTCGCAAATCGTCGCGGCTCTTCGCCTTTCCTGCTGCCTCGATTATCGCATCGACCGCCGGGCTGGATGTGCCGGCCAAATTGCGTGTGCCCTTGGCTGTCGCCGCACGGCTACCGAAGATCTGCCCGATGCCGTCGTCGTTCGGCGTAGCGCCATGATTGAGGTTCTGCATCGCCATGTCGAAATCATAGTCGCGGACGCGCCGTTCATAGAGGGTTGGCTCGATCAGCCGGACCGAAGCGTCGACGCCGATACGCCGTAGGGTCTGACTGTAAGGCTGCATGATGCGGACCAGGCCCTGTTGGTCGGTCAGCAATTCGACCGAGAGCGGCCGCCCATCGTCGCCGATCACCAGACCGTCACTACCCCGTTGCCAGCCGGCCTCAGCGAGAAGGCGCGCCGCCTCCCGAAGCTTGGAGCGATCCTGCCCCGAACCATCGGAAGCGGTCGGCATTGGCGGAGTCTCGAAAATACCGTCCGGCAATTTGGCAGCGAAAGGCTCCAGTAAGGCGCGCTCCGCATCGCTGGCCGCTCCCTCCGCGGCAAACTCCGAACCGTGGAAATAGGAAATCGTCCGCTCATATTGGCCGAAGAAGAGTTGCCGGTTCATCCATTCGAAATCGAAGCAGAGGTCGAGCGCCTGACGTGTGCGAAGATCGTCGAACTTCTCGCGCCGTCGGTTGATCGCTATGCCCTGGAAGCCGCCGACTTCCTCCTGGGGCACTTCGCGCTTGATCACACGGCCATCGTTCAGGGCCGGAAAATCGTATTGTTGTGCCCAGCGTTGCGCGGAAAACTCCTCGCGATAGAGGGTCTCGCCCTTCTTGAAGCTCTCGAAGGCCGGCGCGTGGTCGCGGAACGTCTCCAGCCGGATGGTGTCGAAGTGGTAGAGCCCGCGGCGGACCGACAGATCGGCGGCCCAGTAATCGCGCACGCGGTCATATTCGATGAACGTACCGGCCCGCATTCGACCGACGCGATAGGGGCCGCTGCCGAGCGGCGCGACCAGTTGGGACCCGTCATAAGGATGGTTGTCCCAAAAGGCTTTCGAGACGACGGGCATGGCCGCCGCCGAAAGGATCATCCGTTCATTCTGTACGCCGGAGAAAACAAGGTCGACTTCGTCGTCGCCCTTGGCCTCGATGCCAGCCAATTGCACGAGCGATGAGGAGAAATAAGGGTGCGTCGACGAATCCTGCCATCGTTCGTAGCTGTCCGCGACGTCGGCTGCCGTCACCCGCGTTCCATCATGGAACCGGGCTTCCGGTCGCAATTTGAAACGGTACCGCTTCCCGTCGTCCTCGACCGTGACGCTTTCGGCGAGCAGACCGTAGACGGAATCCGGCTCGTCGAGCGCACCCGCCATCGTATGGACCGGAGCCGGTGTCATCAGGCTGTCATAGGTCAGTTCGAGCCGGGGCGCGCCGATGCCGCGCAGCACGAACATGTTCAGCGTGTCGAAGCCGCTGGAACTTTGGTTGCCGATCCAGTTCGGCGCCTGAAACGAGATGCGCCCGCCCTTTGGCGCCTCGGGGTTGGCGTAGTCGAAATGCGTGAAATCCGGCCCGTATTTCAGTTCGCCGAACGCCGACAGACCGTGGAGCGATACGCCTCGCGGCGTTTCGGCAAAGAGGCGACGTGGCAGAAGAGGCGCTGCGGCCAATGCCACAGCGCCGGCTAGCACGGAGCGGCGATTGGCACCGGACATGTCAAAATCAGCCATCCGTCGGCGGCTCCGGCGGTTCGGGCAGATCGTCCAGCCCGGCGGCAATGATCCTTGCCCATTCCTTGTCTTCCCACCAAACGGTAGGAAAGCCGACGGAGAACTCCGGCAGTGGATCAGGGCCGGTGATCCGTTTCCAGACGACGAGCCGGTCATACGGATAGTAGATTTGCGGAATGACGTAGTGGTGATGCAGAAGCGCGCGGTCGAGCGCCTTTGTGGCAGCGACCAGGTGCTCGCGGGTCTCCGAAAAGATCACTTCGTCGATCAGCGCGTCGATGCCGGGGTCTGAAATACCGGCAAAATTTCGCGAACCCGGCGAATCCTTCGATCCGCTACCCCACATCTCGCGCTGTTCATTGCCGGGAGAAAGGGATTGGCCCCAGGCGGCGATGATCATGTCGTAATCGAAATTGCGCCGTCGTTCCAGATAGGCGTTCGGCTCCATCTGCCGCAGCGAGACATCGACGCCGATACGTCGGAGTGACTGCTGTAGTGGAATGATCGACCGCGACGAAGCTTCGGTGGCATAGAGGATTTCGAACGTGAACGGCTCGCCGGTCTGCGTATCGACAAGGCGGCGGTCGCGCAGTTCGTATCCGGCCTTCTTGAAGAGGTCGAGCGCCATGCGGAGGTTCTTGCGCATCGCGCTGTTCGAACCGCCTATTGGATTGGTGTAGACCTCGTTGAAGACCGTTTCGGGCAGCTTGTCGCGGTGCTCCTCGAGGATGTCCAGTTCCATGCCTTCGGGTAGGCCCGAAGAGGCCAGTTCGGTGCCCGAGAAATAGCTTTCCGGCCGCAGATAGAGGTTTTGGTAGATGGTGCGGTTCAGCGTCTCGAAATCGAAGGCGTAATTGATCGCGCGCCGGACCAGCGGGTCCTGAAATTTCCTGCGTCGCATGTTCGGCACGAAGGCCTGCATCACGCCGGAGGCCTTGTCGGGCACAGTCATCAGATCGACATAGCCCTTCCGCCGCGCCGGAAAAAGATTGTCGGTATAGGCTGTCGTCCAGGTTGTCGCGCTATTTTCGGCGCGGAAATCCAGATCGCCAGCCTTGAGCGCCTGAATCATCGCGACACTGTCGCGGAAATACTCATAACGGATCCGGTCGAAATTGTTGGAACCGACATTTACCGGCAGGTCTTCGCCCCAGTAATCCTCGACCTTCTCATAGGTGATCGACTGGCCCGCGCTGAAAGCGCCGATACGGTAGGGGCCGCTTCCAAGCGGGGGCTTTAGCGTGGTCGCCGTGATGTCGCGGGTTTCGCCATTGGCGTCTTCGCCTTCCCACCAATGTTGCGGCAGAACCAGAATCTCGCTGACAATATGCGGCAGTTCCCGATTGCCGCGCTCGTTGAAGAGAAAGGTCACCTCGCCTGGCGCGCTCTCGACTGCTTCGACAACGTTGGCAAAGTAGAACTTATAAAGCGGATTGAGTTCCGTCAGCTTGGCAAGACTCCAGACAACGTCGCTGACCTTGACCGGTTCGCCATCGTGCCATCTCGCCTTCGGGTTCAGCTTCAGCGATACCCAGGAGAAGTCCTCCGGATATTTGATGGCAGTGGCCAGAAGGCCGTACATGGCCGAGACGTCCGCCTCATCGAGCGCCCGCATGAAGAGCGTCTCATACATCAGGCCAAGTCCGGCGCCGACCTCGCCCTTCGGGATGATGGGATTGAAGCTGTCGAAACTGCCGAGCGAGCCCTGCCGCACGATCCCGCCCTTTGGCGCGTTCGGGTTGACGTAGTCGAACCGTTCGAAGCCTTCCGGATACTTCGCTTCGCCCAGAAGGGTCGTGGCGTGATGCCATGGCAGCGCTTCGCGAATGTCGGCGGCCGGGAGTTTCGGATCGGGAATGGCCACGGCCTGTGCTTTCACGACCGATGGCAGGCCGAATGCGGCCAAAGAGGCGAGGCCGCATCCTCCGGCCATCAGCAGCGCTCGGCGATCAAGCATCATCCTCGTCATGCGGTCGCCGATATGGCCGTTTTCACGCTGCCGTCGTTCCGTCATGCATTCACTCCCTGACCATGAAATCCGCCGCCGTTCCCTTTGGAACGGTGTCCGATCGGTCTTCGACACCAGCAATAAGGGAGGGCAGACGGGTCCAATGGCAACAAAAAAGCCGGCCAGAAGCCGGCTTTTTCATGGTGTCTGCATGACAAAGCGGAAAGGTAGCCGCTGTCATCGGCCGCAAATGCATCCGCTCAGTTGGCCTGTTGCCGTCGCAGAAGCTCTTCTTCGGTCAACGTTTCGCCCTCGGTCGCAGCGGGCGTATCGGTTGAGGAACCGCTGCCGGTCGTCGTGTCCGCGTCGGGCTCTGCGGGAGCTTCGCTCTCGGTTCCTGTCGGTGCGGCGCTCTCGGTTTGAGGAGCGGTATTGTCGGTCGACGTCGCGTCCTCAGTGCCAGCCTCGTCGCCACTCGTCGTCGGCTCGGTTTCGTTCAGCGCTTCGCCGGTGCCCTCGACTGCGGTCGGCGCCTGATCGGCAGGTCCGGTTTCCGAAGACGGAGCCGCGTCGGTGGTGGTTTCGGCAGGTGTGGCGCCCGCCGGATCGCCCGCGCCATCGGCGGGTGCCGCGCTCTCGGCCTGAGGCTGGGCCTCGGCCTCCATCGCGCCTTCGGCCTTTGCACCGGCTTCTTCACCAGCAGCATCTTCCTCTGCCTCCGGCTCAGGCAGCGGCTTGGGGCTGGACGACTGCTCGTTCATCCAGGCGATGAGATTGGCGCGGTCGGAATCCTTTTTCAGCCCGGCAAAGCCCATGGCCGTTCCCGGCACTTCATCCTTGGGCTTCAGAAGAAACGCGTTGAGCGGTTCGAAATCCCACTCGCCGACTTCGCCGGCATAAGTATTCATCGCTTCGGAGTAAGAAAACCCGTCCTTGGCGGCGATGGCGCCGCCGACAACGCCGTAGAGGTTCGGACCGACCTTGTTGGCCCCACCCTCATCGATCGAGTGGCACGATGCGCATTTCTTGAACACGCTCTCGCCGGCGGCCGGGTCTGCGCTCGCCATAAGCGTTGCGATGGAAACGGTCTCGGCTTCGCCGCCGCCAGCGGCTCCGCTTTCTGCCTCTTCGGCCACCTCGATGGCAAAGCCTGCCTGCTCCGGCACTTCTTCATGGAAGATGGCGTCCGATATCAGGCCGATCGAGAAAACGACAAACACTGCGGCCAGAAGGCCACCGACGATCTTGTTCAGTTCAAAAGAGTCCATGAAACTCCAGGCTCCTAGAAGGTCGTTCCCGCAACAGATCACGCGGTCCGATACCGCCAACCCTTCCGATCGTTCCCCCGAAAGGCATTGCGAGCAAGCCGGTTGGGCTTGTTCCGGACCGCCCCGGCCCGGTTCGCGGCGGAAACTATGTCTTTTGCCTGCCCCTTGCAACACATATAAGGACCGCGCCGCGCCGACATTGGTCGAAGGCGCGCTCACCTTGTGGAAAGGTTGCTCGATATGACATCCATGGCTCTGATACCGGCGCGCCTTGCCGCGAATCGTCTGCCGGGCAAGCCGCTTGCCGATATTTGCGGTCGGCCCATGATCGTTCATGTCGCCGAACGCACCGCAGCCGCCGGGCTAGGCCGGGTCGTCGTGGCCACCGACGACGACGATATTCGTACCGCAGTCGAGAGTGCCGGGTTCGAGGCCGTGATGACCGCCGTCGATCACCCGTCCGGCTCCGACCGCATCTTCGAGGCTCTCGAGAGGCTCGACCCGAAGCGCAAGGTCGAGATCGTCGTCAACGTTCAGGGCGATCTGCCGACCCTCGATCCCGCCATCGTACGGAGCGCCGTCGATCTGCTCGATGATGGCGACGTCGCGATAGGCACGCTTGGCGCGCGTATCACCGATGCGGCTGAAATGGACAATCCGAACGTCGTGAAGATCGTCGGCAGCCCGATGAGCGACACGCGCCTGCGGGCACTCTATTTCACGCGCGCCACCGCGCCTTGGGGGGAGGGGCCGCGCTATCATCATATCGGGCTCTATGCCTATCGCCGCGAAGCGCTGGCGCGGTTCGTCGGCATGCCGCCCTCGCCGCTGGAAGAGCGCGAGAGGCTGGAGCAGCTGCGCGCTCTCGAGGCGGGAATGCGAATCGACGCCGCCATCGTGGACGATATGCCGCTTGGCGTTGACACGCCGGCCGATCTGGCCGAAGCCCGCCGCCGCATGGCAGACGCTGGCAGAGGGTAGGGCGGATGGATCAGAGACAGGGCCGCATTTCGTTCCAGGGCGAAAAGGGAGCCAATTCCGACAAGGCGTGCCGGGAAATGTATCCGAATATGGAGCCCGTTCCCTGCCCGACCTTCGAGGAAGCGTTTCAGGCGGTGGAGAGTGGTGCTGCCGATCTCGCCATGATTCCCATCGAAAACACGATTGCCGGTCGCGTGGCCGATATTCATCACCTCCTGCCCAATTCGCGGTTGCAGATCGTCGGCGAGTGGTTTCTGCCGATCCGGTTCCAGCTGATGGCGCTGCCGGGTACATCGATGGAAGACATTCGAACCGTTCACAGCCATATCCACGCGCTTGGTCAGTGCCGCAACATCATCCGGACGAATGGCTGGACGCCCATGGTTGCCGGAGATACGGCAGGCGCTGCGCGCGAAGTGCGCGACAGTGGCGAGCGAAACCGTGCCGCACTCGCGCCGGCCCTGGCGGCCGAGCTTTACGGTCTCGATATTCTGGCGCGCGATGTTGAGGACACGCATAACAATGTGACCCGCTTCGTCGTTCTTTCGGCGGATGGAGAGGCGGTCGAGCGACAGGACGATGCGGCTATTATGACGACATTCGTCTTTCGGGTGCGCAACATTCCGGCGGCACTCTACAAGGCGATGGGCGGGTTCGCGACCAATGGCGTCAACATGACCAAACTGGAGAGCTATCAGCTCAACGGCCGTTTCTTCGCCACCCAGTTCTACGCCGATATCGAAGGCCATCCGGACGATGAGAATGTCGCCTTAGCGCTGGAAGAACTCGACTTCTTCTCCGACGAGTTGAACATTCTGGGCGTCTACAAGGCGCACCCGAGCCGCAAGGATCTGATGGCTGGCCTCGGTCTGGAAGAGAACGATACGCTTCCTGTGTAGTTGCGCTTCGGCCTTCAGCTTTTTGGCACGGTGAGATCGACCCAGTCGGCTATCAGCCGCGCGGCGATCGCCCCACGTGGCGGTGCGGAAGCTTGACCGGGTGGTGCGGGCTCGCTGCGTTGATAGGCAGGCCGGCGCGCCAGAACCTCGTTCACTTCGTCGCGCTCGAACCAGCGGCAATCGGCCAGTTCGGCTTCATCGAAGCGAATCTCCGACGAGAGCGCCTCGCCGAAAAAGCCCATCATGAGCGTGTGCGGCATCGGCCATGGTTGGCTGGCGTGATAACGGACCGCACCGACCGCGATACCGGATTCCTCAAGGACTTCGCGTCGCACCGTATCTTCCAGCGTTTCGCCGTGCTCGACGAATCCGGCCAGGCACGAATACATCCCCTCCGGAAAATGCGCGCTGCGGCCCAGAAGCGCCCGCTCACCGTCCGTGACGAGCATGATCGCAACTGGATCGATGCGCGGAAAGACTTCGCGCCGGCAGGACGTGCAGGCGCGTTTTATACCGCCGCCGAGGATTTCGGTCCGGCTGCCGCAGGCGCTGCAATGGCCATGCGTGCCGTGCCAGTTGAGAAGCGAGCGCGCCTGACCGACCGCGCCTTCGTCTTCGGGCGAAAGCAGTCCCTGCGCGTAAAGGGAGCGGACGTCGATGGCCTTGTAGGGCTCGGCCGGATCGTCAGCGCCTTCGGGCGTCTGAACCGCATGGCGCGGCGTCCCGCCAGCCCAGCCCAGAAGGAGGTGCTGCGTATGGCCCTCCGGCGCCAGTTGGCCAGTCCGATCGCGTGATTGCCAGGGCGAACCCAAGGGATCGAAAAGCAGCCGGCCCTCATGGTTGAAGACGAGAGTAAGGGCATCCGGATCGTCCAGCGCCTCAACCACGATCTCCGGCGTCCGGTACTCCGAACGCCGCTCGATCGGATTGCGCGAAAAGCCGGTCTGCCGGCTCGCTTCCGAAGCCGGCCAGAAAGTGTCAGGAAGAAGGCTCAATTCTGAGTCAGTCGCTGTTTGAGTTTTTCACAAAAGGCGAGGCGTTCCTGCGGTTCGTACGGCTCCCGGACACCGTAGCCCCATACCGGGCCGGGCCAGTTCGGGTCGCCCGCATTTCTGGCGATGATGTGGTAGTGGAGCTGGGAGACGATATTACCGAGCGCGCCGCGATTGATCTTGTCGCAATCGCTCATCGCGCAGAGCGCTTCCGCCACTTCATTGGCTTCGAACGTCATCATGGTCTGGTCGAGTGGTGTCAGTTCATGCAGTTCGGTCATGCCGTTCCGCTGGGGGATGAGAACGACCCATGGCCAGCGCTTATCGTCGATCAGCCGCAATTCGCAAAGGCCGAGCCAGCAGATCGGATGGCTGTCGGCCTCGAGCGTCCGGTCGATCTCAAAGCTGCTGTGCCGGTTGAAAGTCAGCATGAACGGTCCCCTCTTCGCGTGGCATTGAAGCGTGAACTATGGGTCGGATGCAAGGCGTCCATCATGGCAAAACGCTTTTTGTCGGCGAAATCGCCTGTGCGAACTTGCAAACCTCCTGCGGATTGCTGATATGGACCTCGGGAGGCTGGTGGTGGACGCACCACTCGCCAACCGGGTCAGGTCCGAGAGGAAGCAGCCCTAACGAGGTTCCGGCGCGGGTCATCGTGCCAGTCTCCCACCGTTCTTTCCCTTTCGTTTCAGGTAATGATCACATACCCGACCTCCGTGCTCTTGACGGCGGACGGCCCGGTCCATTTGATGGCCGCCGCAGCAAAGAGGAATTGGCCGAAGCGATGAGTGACCTGCCGGAATTGAGTCAGCAGACCGGCCAGGATGAGAACTACCGTGTTCTGGCACGCAAATACCGCCCGCGCGACTTCTCCGACCTGATCGGCCAGGAGCCGATGGTCCGTACGCTCACCAATGCGTTCAAGACCGGACGAATCGCACAGGCGTGGATGCTCACCGGCGTGCGCGGCGTCGGCAAGACGACGACCGCCCGCATCCTCGCTCGCGCATTGAATTACGAGACGGAGACGGTCGATAAGCCCTCCATCGAATTGCCGGAAATGGGCGTGCATTGCCAGGCCATCATGGAAGGCCGGCATGTCGATGTGATCGAGATGGACGCCGCCTCGCACACCGGCATCGACGATATTCGCGAGATCATCGAGCAGGTGCGCTACGTGCCGGTCTCCGCACGCTACAAGGTCTTCATCATCGATGAAGTGCACATGCTGTCGACGGCAGCCTTTAACGGGCTGCTGAAAACGCTGGAGGAGCCGCCCCCCCACGTCAAATTCGTTTTCGCGACGACAGAGATTCGCAAAGTGCCGGTGACGATCCTGTCGCGTACGCAGCGCTTCGACCTGCGCCGCGTCGATGCCGGTACGCTGGTCCGGCACCTGGAAAAGATCGCCGCGCTGGAAAAGGTCGAAATCGAGCCCCAGGCGCTCGCCATGGTGGCGCGGGCGGCGGAAGGTTCGGTCCGCGACAGCCTCTCCATTCTCGATCAGGCGATTGCGCACGCTGCCGGCACGGTGGAGGCGGAGACCGTGCGCTCCATGCTGGGCCTTGCCGACCGCGCGCGTATCATCGATCTGTTCGAACATCTGATGAGCGGCGATCTGCCGACGGCGCTCGGCGAGTTCCGAAGCCAGTACGATTCCGGCGCCGACCCGGCGGTGATTCTGACCGATCTGGCCGAGTTCACTCATCTGGTCACCCGCCTGCGCTTCGTGCCGGAGGCCGCCGACGACGCTTCTCTTTCGGAAGAGGAGCGCGAGCGCGGCACCGCCTTCGCCCAGCGCATGAGTGTGCGCGCCATGAGCCGCGCATGGCAGATGCTGCTGAAGGGGATCGCCGAGGCGCAGAGCGCCTTTCGACCCGTCGCGGCTGCCGAGATGGTGCTGATCCGCATCGCTCATGCTGCCGACCTTCCCAATCTGGACGACGCCATCCGCATGGCGCAGGCCGCTGCCGAGAATGGCGCGTCTGGCTCATCTTCCTTGGGTGGCAATGGCGGCGGCGGTGCGCGGGCCATGGCGGGGGGCGGCGGTGCGGTGGCGTCCGGCCAGCCGGCGACCGCTCAGGCCGAAGCGCGGCCGGCCCCGACGATGCGCCTTGTCGCCAGTCAGCCCGCGCCGACCCCGCGGCAGGAACTCATCGCGCAACCGGACCCGGAAGAGGAGCGGAAATTCACCCCGCTCGCCTCGCTCGCCGACATCGTGAAATTGGCCGAAACGCGCCGTGATCCCGTTTTTCGTGGCAATGTAAAGCGTTTCGTCCGCCCCGTTTCCTTCGGGCCGGGCCGCATTTCCGTGCAACTCGATGCCGGCGCACCGGCCACCCTCGTCTTCGATATGCAGAACAAGCTGCACGAATGGCTGGGTGAGCGCTGGACCATATCCACCAGCCGCGAGGGTGGCGGCCGGACGCTGGCCGAGGAGGAACAGTCCGCCCGCGAAAGTGCCCTGGACGAAGCCGCGCTGGACCCGACGGTTGCCGCCATTCTGAAGAGCTTTCCTGGCGCCAGGATCGTCGATGTGCGAATGCCCGAAAGCGAACTGGCCGACGAACTGGACGAAATCGACGCCGATGCCGCCGCGCAGGCGGCAATCGATGCCGGTTTCGACGATGAGGACGATTTCGAGACCTAGTCGGTGTGCCGCACTGGCGGATCGATGGCCGGTTCTCTATCTGCCAGACGAAGAGACCAGTGAAACGGAGCGTAACGCAATGAAGGACCTGATGGGCCTGATGAGCAAGGCCAAGGAAATGCAGGCCAGGATGGCCGAGCTTCAGGAAGAGGTCGAAGCCATGGAAGTGGCCGGCGCGTCCGGCGGCGGTTTGGTTTCGGTCACGCTGAGTGGCAAGGGCGATCTGAAGGGCCTCTCGATTGATCCCTCCCTGATGAAGGAGGGCGAGGGCGAGATCCTAGAGGACCTGATCGTGGCCGCCCACGCCGATGCCCGCATGAAGCTGGAAACGGCCATGGCCGAAAAGACCCAGTCCATGACCGCCGGCCTAGGCCTGCCGCCTGGCATGGGCGGCGGCAAGTTCCCGTTCGGCTAGGAACGGGAAACCTTCGTTCTAGACCAGCACCCGCTGCATCAGGATCGCCGGGAAGGGCGTGCTTTCGCCGAGCATGACCGTCACCTCCTGCACCCGATCGAAGCCGTGTCGTTCGTAGAACGCTTCGGCCGGCAGCGAGGAAAAGCACTGAAGCCGCGTCATGCCCGCTTCCATCGCGTCTTCCACGCAACGCGCCAGAATGGCGCTGCCGACGCCGGTGCGCATCTGGCCAGGCTCGGTGGCGAAATGGCGCACATGGCCGGTCGCCGCCACCCGGTCCCCCGTGCCGGGCGTGGCATGGCTCCAACCGCCGCATCCGACAATGCGCCCATCGGACAGCGCCTTGAAATAACGCCCGCTTTCCAGCAGCCGTGTGTCGATCCGCAGCATGGCCGGCAGAGCGTTTTCCAGAATGTCCGGCTCGTACCAGCCGGGATAGACCTCCGCATAGCAACGGCCGATCAATGATTCCAAAGCGTCCCGGTCCTCGACACCGGCCACTTCGATTGCCACATCCACTCCCATGAGCCCCTCATTTCGCCTCTGGTGCTTGGCGAATCATAGCGCTTCCTGCAGGACAGTTCCATGAGCGGACGACGCATTGCCGGCCCTGAAATTGAAAAATTGATCCAGCTCCTGGCGCGTGTGCCGGGACTTGGTCCGCGTTCGGCGCGCCGCGCCGCGCTGCAGATGATCAAGAAAAAAGATCAATTGATGGGGCCGCTCGCCGAAGCGCTGGCGCTGGTCCATGAGCGCGTCGTGGTCTGCTCCATTTGCGGCAACGCCGATACGTCCGATCCCTGCGCCATCTGCGCCGATCCGCGCCGGCAGACCGGCACGATCATCGTGGTCGAAGAGGTCGCCGACCTCTGGGCGCTGGAACGTGCGGCCGCCATGTCGAACGTCCTCTACCATGTGCTCGGCGGCGTCCTGTCACCGCTCGATGGCATTGGGCCGGACGATCTGTCGATCGCTTCGCTGATTGATCGCGTCCAGGCGGGCGGGGTCTCGGAAGTCATTCTGGCGGTCAATGCGACGGTCGAGGGACAGACCACCGCACATTATATCACCGACCGGCTGTCGGGCTTCGACCTGACCGTGACGCGCCTGGCCCATGGCGTGCCCGTCGGGGGCGAACTAGACTATTTGGACGATGGAACACTGGCCGCCGCGCTGAAGAGCCGCACGAAGTTCTAGGATTCCATCGGTCCCTCTCCCGCGATAGTCTGCATTGAGAATCGAAGGAGATGACCATGACTACCGACTGGAAACTGCCCTGGAAAGCCCATTGCCGTTGCGGCGCGGTGGAGATGACGATCTCGGCGCAGCCGCTGCTGACCATGGCCTGCCATTGCCGGGGTTGCCAGAAGATGAGCGCGAGCGCCTATTCGTGCTCCATGGCCGTGCCAACTGACGGATTCGCCGTCGATGGGCCTGCCCGCGACACGCGCGAGGCGGAAGGCGAGGGCGGGTATACCCACAATTTTTGCCCGAAATGCCATAGCTGGATCTTTACCGAATTTCCGCCGGAGATGGGTTTTGTCAATCTGCGCGCGACCATGCTCGACGATCCATCCTGGTTCGCGCCTTTCGTCGAGACACAGACGGCAGAGAAACTGCCCTTCGCCGAAACCGGCGCGCCGCATTCCTTCGAACGGTTTCCGCAGATGGAGGAGATGATGCAGCTGGTTCAGCGCTACGCCGCCGAAGGGGCGAAGCCTGCATGATGATGAGGATGGTCCCGATCCGGGCGATTGGCCTTCTTGTCGGGGCCATCTTATTTGCCGGTGGAGCCAGCGCTCAGGATCGCACCGCCGTGGAGCGTCAGTTCCAATCGTGGTTGCAATCGGACATCTGGCCAGCGGCGCGGGCGAAGGGCGTTTCGCGCCAGGCCTTCGAATCCGCTTTTCGCGGCGTCTCGCTGAACTGGAAACTGCCGGACCTCGTGCCGCCAGGTAGCAGGCGGCAGACACCCAAGAAACAGCGCCAGGCCGAGTTCGGCTCACCCGGCAAATATTTCAACCGCGGTTCTGTCGATGGCGCCACGGCGGTCGGACGGCAGATGGCCAAAACCCATGCCCGAACGCTGGCCGCAGTGGAGCGGACTACTGGCGTGCCGGGGCGCATCATCCTTGCCATTTGGGGTCGAGAGAGCGGTTATGGACGCGTAGCGATTCCGCATAATGTCTTCGAGGTGCTCGGCACCAAGGGCTTCATGGCGACGCGGGCCGATTATTTCCGTCGTGAACTGATCGCTGCTTTGCAGATCGCCGAGGCCGGCCATGCGCCGGAAGCGGCGATGAAGAGTTCTTGGGCTGGCGCGCTTGGCCAGCCGCAATTCATGCCCACGAACTTTCTGAATCACGCAGCGGACGGCGATGGCGACGGCCGCGCAGACATCTGGCGGTCGGAAGCCGACACGATTGCCTCGATCGGCAATTATCTGCGCCATTTCGGTTGGGTGCCGGGCCGCGACTGGGGCTACGAGATCGCGCTGCCGGCCAATGTGTCCTGCACGCTGGAGGGGCCGGATCGCGGCCGCCCGCTCGCTGATTGGGAGGCGATGGGAATTGCTCGCGTCTCCGGCAAGCCCTTTCCCGATGTCGAGCGCAGGGGCGAGATGTTCCTGATGCTGCCGGCGGGGCGCAACGGTCCGGCCTTTCTGGTGACGCCGAATTTTTACGTCATCAAGGACTACAATGAGAGCGATCTCTACGCGCTTTTCGTCGGCCATGTCGGTGACCGCATCCAGTATGGCGTGGGCGATTTCGCGGCGGGTTGGGGCGCCGTCGGCGGGCTCTACCGCTCGGACATCGCCGTGATGCAGCGCGCGCTCGAACGCGAAGGTAAGGATGTCGGCGGCGCGGACGGCCTGCCCGGCTTCAAGACGCGCCGCGAGATCGGCTCTTGGCAGGAGCGCAATGGCGAGCGCGCCACCTGCTTCCCGACGAAGGCGATGATGGGACGGCTGCGTTAGGGACCGCTCCCGCAATTCATCGGTTCGGCCGGGGCGGCCCGACCCCGTTCGCGGCGCTACCCAGTAACAGATTTTGATATCAGGCCGACGGATCGACCTTTTTCGGATTGCCGGTTCCCATATCGGTGCCGATATAGGGGCGCTTGGCGTCCTTCCATTTGGCGAAGCCGCCGTCGAGATGGGCGATCCGTCCACCGAGCTTGGCGAGATACTGCTTGGCAACACGCTCGGAGCGCAGGCCGGAGCCGCAATGGAGAACGATCCGCTTGCCCTCCTGGCTCGGCAGATCGGCCCCGTCGACGAATGCCATCGGTGCATTCAACGCACCTTCGATATGTTCGAACAGATATTCCTGTGGCGTGCGCACATCGATCAGCACGATGGATCGGTCCGCGAACGCCTCGGCCAGTTCGTCGACGGTCCAGTGCTCGAACACACCATTGTCCAGCTTTTCTTCTTTCATTTCCATCTCCCGGAAGCAGGATCATTACATTCGCCGAAGCAGATATGTCGAGCGGGCGCTGCGGCCAGATGACGATTGGGAAACTACTCCGCCGCCATCGGTGAGGGGGCCTCGTCCCGATCGGCCAGTTCGACGGACGCGATGGCATTGCCGCGTCGGCTGAGCTTTCCGACGGCCCGCGCCAGTGCATCGACATCCTTCTGGCTGTGACCGAAATGCGACTGCAGCTTTGCGATCAGCGCATCGACCGCGCCGATCTCCTCCATCAGCGCGGCAACTTCGGCCTGTATGCGGTGCGCCTCCCGGGCCATGGCCTCGTCGCGTCGCATGGAATGGACGATGCCGAGCGCCAGCATCAGCAGCGAGGGCGAGACAAGCATGACCCGCCGCCGCGAGGCCCGTTCGAGCACCGGGCCGAAATGCTCGTGCAGATCGGCGAAAACGCTTTCGGACGGCACGAAGAGAAAGGCGAAATCCTGCGTTTCGCCGGGCTGCACATATTTCTCGCCGACGGCATCGATATGGACGGCCATATCGCGACGAAAGCGTTTCCGGGCGGCGTCGCGGGCAAGGTCGTCATCCGCTTCCCCCATGGTGCGCCAGGCCTCCAGCGGAAATTTCGCGTCGATCACGAGCGGCGGGGCTCCCCCCGGTAGCCGGACTAGCGCGTCGGGGCGAACGCCCGACGGAAGTTTTGTCTGCAGGTCGAACGTGCCGACCGGCAGCGCATCGTGCAAAATGGCTTCCATCCGCCGCTCGCCGAACAGGCCACGGGTCTGCTTGTCGGTGAGGATGGCCTGCAGCCCCATCATCTCGCCGGCCAGTTCGCCAATATTGCGCTGGGCGCTGTCGATGACGGCCAGCCGTTCGGACAATTCGGTCAGATTGGTTTGTGTAGCGCGGTTCTGCCGTGTCAGGCTTTCACCCAGGCGGCCCGACAGGTGTTCCAGCCGCCGTGCAAGGCGGGCATCGAATGCCTCCTGCCGTTCACCCAGATGATCGGCCAGCGCGCCGAGCCGGCCCGCGAGCTCCGCCTGTTGCTGTTCGACCCGCGACAGGTTCTGCCGGCCAGCCGTGAACCGACCGATCAGAAGCGCAACGATGAGGAGCACACCAACGGCCATCCACAGCGGAAGCGTCAGGCCGAACGGCAGCATGATCGGCATCGACAGGGAAAGTCCGGTTTCCATGCATCGAGAGTGCCAGACTCGTCCGCGCTCGGCAAGAACAGATCAGAAACATTCTTGCCGAACCCTTACGCATCGATGAGTTGACATCACGCGTGCCCTGCGTAGAAACCGCCGCATGACTGGCTCCAAGCGTCCCCTCGTCGTTCTTCCCGATCCGATCCTCCGGCAGGTCTCCAGACCCGTCGAGCAGATCAACGATGATGTGCGCAAACTCGCTGACGATATGCTGGCGACGATGTATGAGGCGCCCGGTATCGGCCTGGCAGCCATCCAGATCGCTGAGCCGATCCGACTCATCACCATCGACCTTGCCAAGGAAGACGACGAGCCCGATCCTCACATCTTCGTCAATCCAAGGATTGTCGCACTGGGCGACGAGCCGGGCACCTACGAAGAGGGCTGTCTGTCGATCCCGGATTATTTCGCCGAAGTCGAACGCCCGGCGACGGTGACGGTCGAATATCGCGATCTGGAAGGCGAAAAGCAGACGATCGAGGCGGACGGGCTGATGGCGACGTGCCTGCAGCACGAGATCGACCATCTCGACGGCGTGCTGTTCATCGATCATATCTCGCGGTTGAAGCGCGATATGGTGATCAAGAAGTTCAAGAAGCTGGCGAAGGAACGCGGCGGCACGCGCCTTCTCTGACCGCAACCCTTAGCGAGCCGAACAGCCATGGCGCTTTCCATCATTTTCATGGGCACACCGGATTTCTCCGTGCCGACCTTGCGTGCCTTGCATGAGGCCAGCCACGATATTCGTGCCGTCTATACCCAGCCGCCGCGCCCAGCCGGTCGGCGCGGTCTCGAACTGACGCCATCGCCCGTGCACCGCGTCGCCGAAGAACTTGGCCTTCCCGTGCGCCATCCGGTCAGCTTGAAGGGTACGGACGAGCAGCAGGCCTTTGCTGCGCTGAATGCCGATGTCGCCGTGGTCGTCGCCTATGGGCTGCTGCTGCCGCAGCCGATCCTCGATGCACCGCGCCACGGCTGCTTCAACGGTCATGCTTCCGCCCTGCCGCGCTGGCGTGGCGCGGCGCCCATCCAGCGGGCCCTCATGGCCGGCGATACCGAAACGGCGATGATGGTGATGAAGATGGAGGCCGGTCTCGATACCGGCCCGGTGGCTATGGAAACCCGCATTCCGATTGGCGACGATATGAACGCCGGAGACCTGCACGACCGGCTGGCCGAAGCGGGCGCGCTGCTGATGGTGGACGCGATGGCCGCTCTGGAAGCCGGCACGTTGACGCTCACCGAGCAACCGGCCGAGGGTGTGACCTACGCCAGAAAGATCGACAAAAGCGAAACCCGCATCGACTGGACGGCGACCGCGCAGGGAGTTCACGATCACATTCGCGGCCTTGCGCCCTTTCCCGGCGCCTGGTGCGAGATGGAGATCGGTGGCAAGGCCGAGCGCGTGAAGGTCTTGAAAGCCTCTCCGGTCGCGGCCGACGGCGATGAGGATGCCGCACCGGGCACGGTCGTGGCCGAACCGCTGACTGTCGCCTGCGGTCGTGGCTCTGTCGCCTTGGAGCGTTTGCAGAAGGCCGGCGGCAAACCGCTCGACGTCGAGGATTTCGTGCGCGGCAGTCCGGTCTCTGTCGGCGACCGCTTTCCATGACGGATCGCCAGACGACGCAGCGCTACCGCGCGACGGTCGAATATGACGGCACGCCCTATAAGGGGTTTCAACGCCAGGCCAATGGTCACACCGTCCAGCAGGCCATCGAAGAGGCGATCCTGAAGTTTTCTGGCGTCGATCTGCGTCTGACGGCGGCCGGGCGAACCGATACCGGCGTTCATGCGCTGGCGCAGGTCATCCATTTCGACCTTCCCGTCGGTGGCCGTCGCTCGCCCTTCCGCGTGATGGAGGCCATCAACGCGCTGCTGGTTCAGGCTGACGAGCGCATCGCCCTGTTGGACTGCGAAACGGCTTCCGACACGTTCTCGGCACGCTTTTCGGCGACCGGCCGTCGCTATCTCTACCGGATCGTCAATCGTCGCGCGCCACTGACGGTGGAGCGTGAGCGCGCTTGGTGGGTGCGCAAGGGCGAACTGGATGTCGAGCAGATGAACGCGGCAGCAAAGCGCCTGCTCGGCACCCATGATTTCACGACGTTTCGCGCCGCCGACTGCCAGGCGAAATCGCCGATCAGAACGCTGGACGAATTATGGGCCGAGCGGATCGATGCGCAGGAGATCCATATCCATGCGGCGGCCCGGTCCTTCCTGCATAACCAAGTCCGCTCGCTGGCCGGTTCGCTGAAGCTTGTGGGGGAGGGAAAATGGTCCGCCGACGATCTTCAGGACGCTCTGGAAGCGCAGGACCGCAAGGCCTGCGGCCCGGTAGCGCCGGCTTGCGGCCTCTATCTATCTTCGGTCGCTTACCCGTCGAACGCGCGCTAAGGATTAATCGAGCGGCAGGCCGAGCAGGGAAGCGGCGACATAGCCGCTTAATATGCCTGTCAGAAAACTGACCAGAACGAAGGCAGCCGCCTGTCCGCCGCTGACGCCTAGAACGGCCCGGAGCAGCCGCCAGTAAAGCGTACACGTCACCACCAGAATGGTGAGAATGATGAGCATGTCGAATTCGGTGGCGGTCGGTGCGAAGATCCGGCCGATACCGATGGGCAGCGCGATGAAGGCGAAAATGGCCCCCGCCCAGTTGGTGGCGATGATGAAGGCAGGGTATCGCGATCCGAGGCCCAGCATCGTCAGAAGCGGAGCGAAGACGGCAAGCGGCAAAAGCCAGCTCACCAGGTCGGCCATTGCCAGCCCGGAGACGAGGCGGATCATCTGATCCGCTGTCGCGCCCTGGCCGAGCACGAGCCGCGACGTTCCCACCCAGCCGATCGCAAGCGAAGGCGCTGCGACCACGATGGCGTAGAACGATCGCTTGACCCCTGACGATGACAGGTCCATCTGGCCGAGCAGGCCGGACTGCATCGTCCTCATCATCAGCCAGACAGTCTGAAGCTGGTGTGCAGTCACCTCTTTCACCGATCGCTCTCCAAACCGAACCAGCCCGCAATGAAACGCTCATATATGGCGGTCAGCCTTTCCAGATCGGCCAGCGGAACCCGTTCGTCGATTTTATGCATCGTCTGACCGACCAGCCCGAATTCGACGACGGGGCAATGGTCCTTGATGAACCGCGCATCGGACGTTCCGCCCGAAGTGGAAAGCTCCGGCGTTCGGCCGGTCACGGTCTCGACTGCCTTGGCGAGCGTTCCGACGAGTTTTTCGTCATGCGTGACGAAGACTTCGGACACGCGCGGCGCCCATTTCACCGACCAGTCGATAGGCGCATCGCCGGGCCGGGCCGCATTAGCGGCGGCGGTCGCTAAACGCTTTTCGATCTCGGCAACAAGCGTCGCGGCCGACCAGTGATCATTGAAGCGGACATTGAAGACAGCGTTTGCTTCCGCCGGAATGACATTCGTTGCCGGATTGCCGACATCGATGGTGGTGATTTCGAGATTGGAGGGTTGAAAGCGTTCCGAACCCTCATCGAGCGGCGGGTTCATCAGGGCGTCCAGCATGGGCACGAGCGCGCGGATCGGATTGTCGGCCAGATGCGGATAGGCGACGTGTCCCTGCGTACCGTGCACGGTCAACCTGCCGGTATGGCTGCCGCGCCGGCCGATCTTGATCATGTCGCCAACGGCGTTCGGGTTGGTCGGCTCGCCGACAAGGCAGGCGTCGAAGCGCACATCGTGCTCCGAGAGCCATTGCAGCACGCGGAGCGTCCCATCGAGTGCCGGGCCTTCTTCATCGCCGGTGATCAGAAGGCTGACGCGGCCTGGAAGGGGACCGTTCGTTTCGACGCAGCGCGCATAGGCGGCCAGAAAGGCGGCAATGCCCCCCTTCATGTCGACCGCACCGCGTCCGACCATCGCACCATCGCGAATGACCGCGTCGAAAGGCGGCGACGACCAGGCGTTCTCATCGCCAGGCGGCACCACATCGGTATGGCCGGCAAAGAGAAGGTGCGGGCCGTCCGTCCCGATTGTGGCGTAGAGATTGTCGATCCGCGGCTGGCCGTCTGTCTGAAACGGCAGTCGTTTTACATCGAAGGCGTGCTGCTCGAGAACGGCCTGCACCAGATCCAGCGCACCGGCCTCGTCCGGCGTAACGGACGGGCACCGGATCAGGGCGGAAAGAAGGGCAATGGGATCTGATGGTTTTATCGGCATTGGCTCTAGCTACGCGCAGTGCCAGTGCCTCGCAAGAGCTTCTGCCACAGGTGTTGCGGGCGGGGCGTTCGGGAGAAAAAAATTTTTCCAACAGCTGGAACCAATCGTCCAATTGCGCAACCGCCCCATTTTGGTCCGATTGATTGCTTAGGTGCTCTGGCCAGCGGCGCACCTCTCTATTGATGGCGCGCGCGAATGTCAGAGCGATATTGATACGCTTTAATGCAGCCGCTGGTTGCTGCACCCTTGTCGGCACAGGCCGGATCGGGATAAAACAGACAGAGTTTCGTGAGACGGCTGGCGCGCATGGGGGCGCGAGGTCGTATCGGGGGAGAAAAGGCGGACCGCATGGTGGGGCATGCGGCCCGCCTTTTCGCTTTCGGCGTCCCCTAAAAAGACTTGGCGCGCGGGTCGGGACCGTATCGGTTGGGACCGTCCGTGCCGCGGATGAAGCCGAGATAAACAATGGCGCCGATGCCAATCAGCAGATTGAGAACGCCGAACAGAGCGGACGGCATATTGTCGCCGGTTTGCACGTCCATTCCCGCATAGCCCAGAGCGGACAGCAGGACGCTAGCCGCGAAGAAGCCCACCAGCCACCACGCCGAACGGTTCAGATCGTGAAGGCGTCGCGCCGAGACGGCCAGTGAAATGATGAAGACGACGATGTTGAGTGCGATCATGACGATTGCAATGAGCCCGCCTCCGAAGAGCGTAGCGGTGGAGGTCGGCTGACCGTCGCCTAGAAAAACGCTGCCGACGCCAGCGAAGACACCGACGGCAAGCCCGACGACGACGCTGACGCCGATGATGAAAAGCTGCGTCAGCCAGAAGGTCTTTCGCGACGCCCGGCCGGTAAAACGAAAAAGATTGCGGAACATCGTTCAGTTCTCTTGATCGATCATGCGTGGAGAGGGTGGACGAGCCCTTCGCTGTCAGTCAATCAGTCGCGCAGCAAATCGTTGATCGATGTCTTGCTGCGGGTCTGTTCGTCCACCTTCTTGACGATCACCGCGCAATAGAGGCTCGGGCCGTAATCCTTGCCGGGCAGCGCCTTGCCGGGCATCGAGCCGGACACGACGACCGAATAGGGCGGCACTTCGCCCATATGGATTTCGCCGGTCTCGCGGTCGACGATCTTGGTGGACTTGCCGATATAGACGCCCATGCCGAGCACCGCGCCTTCGCGGACGATGCAGCCCTCGACCACCTCGGAGCGCGCGCCGATGAAGCAATTGTCCTCGATGATGGTCGGGCCGGCCTGGAGCGGCTCCAGCACACCGCCGATTCCGACACCGCCGGACAGATGCACGTTCTTGCCGATCTGCGCGCAGGAACCGACGGTCGACCAGGTGTCGACCATGGTGCCTTCATCGACATAGGCGCCCAGATTGACGAAGGACGGCATCAGCACCACGCCCTTGCCGATATGGGCGGAGTGGCGGACGATAGCGCCCGGAACCGCGCGAAATCCGCCGCGCTCGAATTCCTGAGCGCCCCAGGCGTCGAACTTGCTCGGCACCTTGTCCCACCATTTCGCGTCGTCCGGCCCGCCAGAGATAATCTCCATCGGATTGAGTCGGAACGACAGCAGCACGGCCTTCTTCAGCCATTGATGAACGGTCCATTGGCCGTTTTCCCCGCGCGATGCGACGCGGGCATGGCCCTTGTCGAGCAGGTTCAGCGCCTCGCCGACCGCATCGCGCACTTCGCCCTTGGTTGCGGCCGTGACGCCGTCTCGCTCGTCGAATGCGTTTTCGATGATGCGTTCCAGCGCATCGCGATCATGGCTTGCCATGGTCAATGTCTCCGCTTGACTATTGAGGCGCTGGCCCTGCACCAAGGCAAGTGAAACCAGCTCGGGAAAATCGGGCGGACCCTATGCGAAAGCGCTTTACGCGGTCAATCCGCAAAGGCCGCTGCGCCAAGAGCGTCATTGTGGAGAAAGGCAGACTGCATGAACGACAAGACCGACGTGCCGCACGCAACCGTCAGGAAGGTGATGAGCGGGCGGAAACGCGATGGGTGGAACCCGCTGCCGCATTCCAGCGAGGATCTGCCCCGCGCGCGCAGCGTGCCGTCCACGCCGCAGACCGAAGCGCCGGCCTATCGTCTCGCCTGGGCGGACGAGGATTTCATGACGCAGCGCGATCTGCGGCCCGTACGCCTGCAACTCGAACTGCTGAAGCCTGAAATGCTGCTGACCGAATACGGGATAGCCTCCACCGTCATCATGTTCGGCGGCGCGCGTATTCCCGAGCCGGGCGGTGAGGCATGGGCGGCGAAGAACGAGACCCAGAAGAAGAATCTGACCGAACTGTCGGTGATCTATGCCGAAGCGCGTCGGTTCGCCCAGCTTTGCTCCGAACATGCGCGGCTGTCCGACTTTCAGGAGTTCGTCGTCGTGACCGGCGGCGGTCCGGGCGTGATGGAGGCGGGCAATCGCGGCGCGCACGATGTCGGTGCGCCGTCCATCGGCCTCAACATCGTCCTGCCGCACGAACAGGCGCCGAACGTCTATGTCACGCCGGATCTCTGCTTCAATTTCCACTATTTCGCGATCCGCAAAATGCACTTCATCATGCGGGCCAAGGCCGTCACCGTGTTCCCGGGCGGGTTCGGCACGATGGACGAGGTGTTCGAGACGCTGACCTTGATCCAGACTGGCCGGATGGAGCGCGTGCCGGTCATTCTTTTCGGAAAGTCCTTCTGGGAAAAGGCGATCAATACGCAGTTCCTGGCGGAGCAGGGCACGATCTCACCGGACGATCCCGACCTCATCACCTATGTCGATACCGCCGATGAAGCATGGGCGGAAATCGTGCGCTTCTATAAACTTGACGAGACGGAAAACGGCGACGAATGATGGTTGCAGATGGAACCAGCCAATAGACGGTTCCGTTATTCGTCAAACACGATGAGACATTGAGGGCAGAACATGTCGACCACGTCCAGCGACGACGAGATGATGCGCGAAAACCAGCGCAAGGATCGCAACAACGATGCATCCGACATCCACAAGCTGAAGAAGCCGCTGAAGGAAGACGGCCGCTTTAAGTCTGACGACGAATCGGTGGCCAAGGCGCATAGGAAAAGCGCCTCTCTCGCGGAATATGCCGAACACGACCCGCGCCGCCGCGCCTGATAGAAGCGCCGGCCTTGTAATGCGGACACCGAGGGCGATGCAGTGTTCGGCCTGACGTGACGGATCAGAGCGCGGCGGCGAGCTGCGTCAGAAACGCGCCGAGATCGGATGTCACAAAATCGATCTCGCCGCCTTTCTCGTTTTCCCAATCCTGCTTGAACTTCGGCTGTTGCGGTGCTTCGACGAGCACCGTCACCATGCCGAGCGCTTTCGGTACCGTGAGATTGCGCGCCATATCTTCGAACATCGCGGCCTTTCGGGGATGAACCCCGTGCGCTGCCAGAAACGCATCGTAGGGCGCCTGGCCCGGCTTCGGCGCCATATCGGCGGCGACAATGTCGAAAATATCGTCGAAGTGGTCGAGAATGCCGAGCGCCCGTGCCGTGCGTTCGGCATGGGGCCGGTCGCCATTGGTGAAAATGAAGCGCCGACCCGGCAGCGCCTCGATCGCTTTGCCGAGAGCGAGGTCCGGCGTCAGCGGCGAATAATCGATATCGTGAACGAAGGCGAGAAAGTCGTCGGCATCGACATTATGGCGTTCGATCAGGCCGCGAAGCGTTGTGCCATGCTCCCGATAGAGCGCTTTCTGAACGCGGAACGCCTCATCCCTGTCGACGTTTAGATAGTCGGCTATCCATTGCGTCATGCGGCTGTCGATCTGGCTGAACAGATCGGCCGAGGCGGGATAGAGCGTGTTGTCGAGGTCGAAAACCCATTCGGTGACATGGGCGAAGGCGGGCGCGAGCGAATCCATCGGCGCTATATGTGACAGATCGCCCGTCGGGACCAGCCCTTGCATGGCGCGCTTCCGGCGGCCATAGCAGATCATGCCTATCTGGATCGTTATCACCGTCGGCAGCGCGTTCCTGCAGAACATCCGCTCGTCCCTGCAAAAATATCTGAAGGGGCGGATGGGCACGACCGGCGCGACCTTCGTGCGCTTTGGCTTCGGCCTCCCGGTCGCCGCGACGCTCTACGCGCTTCTGCGCCTTGTCGGCCACGCCGCGCCCTCGCCGAATATGACGTTCCTCGGCTGGGTGGTTGTCGCGGCCATGGCGCAGATCATTGCCCAGGCGCTGCTGGTCCATCTGTTCTCCTATCGGAACTTCGCGGTCGGCACGGCCTATAGCCGGACGGAGCCGGCCCAGGCCGCGCTCTTTGGCATTCTGTTTCTGGGCGAAGGATTCGGCCCGGGTGGATGGGCGGCCGTCGCTCTCACAGTCTTCGGTGTGATGCTCATTTCGCTGGCGCGATCCGCCTTCACCATTGGCGGCCTTGTGACGGGGCTGTTTACACCGACGGCCGGCATCGGTCTGGCATCTGGTCTCTTCTTCGGCGTCGCCGCCGTCGGCTACCGTGCCGCTTCGCTCAGCATTGAGCCGTCCTTGCCGAGCCCCGATTTCATGATCCAGGCCTCGTTCGTCCTGCTGTGGGCCATCGCCCTTCAGACTGTGACAATGGCGATCTGGATGGCGCTGCGCGAGCGCCACGAATTTGCCGCCGTGGCGCGAGCCTGGAAACCGTCCATGCTGGTGGGGCTTGTCGGGGCCCTGGCGAGCTTCGGCTGGTTCGCGGCGATGACCCTTCAGCAGGCGGCGCTGGTAAAGTCTCTCGCGCAGATCGAGATGCTGTTCACATTCGCCTCGACCGTCCTGATCTTCCGCGAGCGCGTTACCGCGCGCGAGGTGATCGGCTGCATCTTCATCGTCACCGGCATCGTCGTGCTTCTGATAACGCGGTAGGCCTACGGCACGATCAGCGTACCTGCGCCATGCGAGGTGAGAAGTTCGAGCAGGACGGAGTGCGCCGCCTTGCCGTTGACGATCACGACGCCCTGCACGCCCCGTTCGATGGCGTGGATGCAGGTTTCGATCTTCGGGATCATGCCGCCGGTGACAACGCCGTTTTCGATCAGCTCGCGGCACTCGGCGACTGTCAGTTCCTCGATCAGCTGGCCATCGGCGTCCAGAACGCCCGGCACGTCGGTCAGGAAGAGCAGCCGCTCCGCTTCCAGCGAGCCGGCAATGGCGCCGGCGAACGTGTCGGCATTGATGTTGTAGGTATGGCCGTCCCGGCCTGGCGCCACCGGTGCGATGACCGGGATCATCTCGGACTGGGCCAGAAGATCGAGCAATGTGCGGTCGACTTCCACCGGCTCGCCGACGAAACCGAGATCGAGCACGCGTTCGATATTGCTGTCGGGATCACGCACGGTTTTCTTCGCCTTTTCGGCAAAGACCATATTGCCGTCCTTGCCGCAAAGGCCGATCGCCCATTCGCCTTCTGCATTGATCATGCGGACGATGTCCTTGTTGATCGAACCGGCCAGCACCATTTCGACGATCTCGACCGTCCGCTTGTCGGTGACGCGCAGCCCGCCTTCGAACCGGCTTTCAATGCCCATCGTCTTGAGCATGCGGGCGATCTGCGGGCCCCCGCCATGAACCACGACCGGGTTGATGCCGCTCTGCTTCAGAAGCGCCACATCGCGGGCGAAGGCCTGGCCGAGCTGTTCGTCGCCCATGGCGTGACCGCCATATTTCACCACGACCGTCTTGTTCTCGTAGCGCTGCATGTAAGGCAGCGCCTGCGCCAGAAGGTGCGCCTGTTCCTCTGCGTTTTTGAGATCGGAAAGAGTCATGGAAATACGTCCGTTGGGGGGAATGGTCGGTCGCGGTTTCTAGCGAGCCGCTGGAAACTAGGCAAGCAGGCGAAGGAAAACCGACTTCTGCGTCAATCCGGTCTTGATTTGGCTTTGCTTTGCCCGATTTTCGTGCGTTAGTTCGAACAGGGTAGGAGAAAGCGATCGTGACGGCAGAGCTGACATCTGAAGAGGTGGCAAAGCTGATCGTCCGTGTATCGCTCAAGGATCGTCAGGCCTTCGACCGCCTCTACGCGGCGATATCTCCGAAACTCTTTGCCATTTGCATCCGTATTCTGAAGGACCGCGCCGAGGCGGAGGAAGCATTGCAGGAGGTCTTTGTCCGGATCTGGACACGGGCAGACCGCTTTGCGATCTCCTCCCAACATGCGGTCGGCTGGCTCTGTACGGTGGCCCGCAATCATTCGATCGATCGGATCCGCGCGCGCCGCGCGCCGACCAAGGACATCGAAGCGGCCTTCGACATAGCCAGCGACGAACTGGATCCCGAACGGCTGGCCGTTCTCTCATCGGAGGGCGACCGGATCGACGAATGCATGGACGAGCTCGAAGTCGATCGTGCACAGGCCGTTCGTAGCGCGTATGTTGACGGCGCGAGCTACGCCGAATTGGCGGATCGTTTCGACGTGCCGCTGAACACGATGAGGACCTGGCTGCGGCGCAGCCTGTTGAAGTTGAGGCATTGCCTGGAAGCATGAGCCGGCAGACCGACCAGGACTGGAACGACGCTTTTGGCGACCCGCGCGCCGCGGAATATGTGCTCGGCACATTGTCCGCAGACGAGCGTGCGGCCTTCGTCGAAGCGATGGAGCACGACCGCGCGCTGGCCGATATGGCCGATGCATGGGCGGCCCGCCTGTCCGCCATGAATTCGGTTTACGGCGAGATCGATCCTCCGACATCGGTCAAGGCGTCCGTCGATCGCCGCCTTTTCCAGGCCGCCGGCGGCTCCGTCGCGACATCTCACCGTCGATCCGGTCGCTGGCTGCCCTTTATTGGCGGGTTGGTCAGCGGTCTGGCGGTGGCCTCGCTCGCGCTTCTTACCGTGCCTCTGGCGCAATTCTGGCCAGCTGATCGTCCGGCAGAGGTTGCGGAACAGACGCCCGAAACCGAACTAGTCGAGGAAGCGGGACGCATGGTCGCGTCGCTCGAGCCGCACGATAGCGACACCGGCTATGTCGCGCTTTGGGAAGGTCGATCCAGCACGCTCAACTTCACGCGCATCTCCGGTGGCGCTCCGAACAGGGGCGTCTACGAGATCTGGGTCATCCATGATGGCGCCGATCCGGTTTCCCTTGGTGTCCTGCCGGAAGACGATGTCGCCCACATGGTCATGCCGAAGGCCCATGCCGACCTCATGACCAACGACGCGACCCTGGCGGTGAGCCACGAGCCGAGCGGCGGCTCGCCGACCGGTCTGCCAACCGGTCCGGTCATCGCCACCGGACCCGTCCACGGCATCTGAAACAAATTTCGAAAATAATCCGAAACTCTTTTCCGGCTCCTCCCGTCTCTGGTTGCGAACGGTCGGGCCGCTTGGCGGATCGGGTCCGTTCATACGTCCCCCAACCCCAAAAATCCCCTCAGGGAGGAAACACCCACATGAAACTCTTCAAATACGCCCTTCTCGGAACCGCTCTTGCATTTGCCGCCCCGGCATTTGCCGACGATCACAAAATGGCCAACCCCCAGGTCGGCGGCGCCGACATGATGGCCGACAAGACCATCGTCGAAAATGCGTCCAACGCTCCGAACCTTTCCACGCTCGTCGCGGCGGTCGGTCAGGCGGAACTCGCCGAAACGCTTTCCGGCGAAGGCCCCTTCACCGTTTTCGCGCCCACCAACGAAGCCTTCGAAAAGCTGCCTGACGGCACTGTCGATACGGTGATGATGGACGAGAACAAGGCCATGCTTGGCGACATCCTGAAATGTCATGTCGTCGGCGCCAATGCGATGTCCGACGCCATTGGCAAGATGATTGCCGACGACAATGGCGACCATCCCGTCAAAACGCTCGGCCCGTGCACGTTGAGCGCCAAGATGGATGGCGACAACATCACGCTGACGGACGAGAACGGCAATGTGGCGACGGTCGTGACGGCTGACGTCAAGCAGTCCAATGGCGTCGTTCACGTCATCGATACGGTCCTGCTTCCCAAACAGTAAGTAAGACCTGAGACATCACAGTCGTAGGGGCATGCGGCTGTGATGGGCCATCATCCGATGGCCAAGGGCGGTCTGCCGACTGGCGCCAAACTGGCGACACGGCAGGCCGCTTTCTGTTTGACGGTGCGGGATCGCTGAAACAAATCGGCCACCCCCTCCGTATATTGAAGGGAGAGATCGATGAGCCCGACCGGGCAAGCGATCAGACGGTACGGAGATCGACATGAACAGACGTTTTCTTCTCGCCGGCGGTACGGCACTCGTGACCGGAGCTTTTTTTGGTCTCGGCGCACGCGCCGACAAGGGCGATTTCCCGGTCACGAAGACCGAGGCGCAATGGCGTGAGCAACTCACCGAGATACAATACGACGTGCTTCGCGAGGAAGGGACCGAACGGCCCTTTACGAGCCCGCTTCTGGAAGTGAAGGCGAAGGGCACTTATCACTGTGCCGGATGCGACCAGGCCGTGTTCGAATCCGAAACGAAATTCGACAGCGGCACGGGCTGGCCGAGCTTCTTCCGCGAGATCGAGGGCAATGTCGGCTTCAGGGAAGACAACACCCTCTTCATGACGCGCACCGAAGAGCATTGCTCGCGCTGCGGCGGCCATCTCGGCCACGTTTTCGACGATGGCCCTGAACCGACCGGCAAGCGCCACTGCATCAATGGCGTCGCGCTGGTGTTCCGTCCGTCCGATGGCGGCGCGCCGGTAACGGGCTGAGCCCTCTCAGCGCTCGATAGCGGTCAGAACCGCGGCCCGAACGGCGTCCAGACCATGACCCTTTTCCGACGATGTCAGCAGCACGTCGGGAAAGGCGGCGGCCCGCTTTGAAATGGCCTGTAGCGTCTGGTGCCGCAGCTTTTCCGCTGCCGGCGGCTTGATCTTGTCGGCTTTCGTCAGAACGATCTGATAGGAGACGGCGGCTTTGTCGAGCAGGTCGAGAACCTCTGTGTCGTTCTTCTTCAGCCCGTGGCGCGCATCGATCAGCACATAGACGCGCTTCAGAGTCACCCGGCCACGCAGATAGTCGAAAACGAGCTCGGTCCAGCGATCGACCACCTCCTTGGGCGCTTGGGCGAAGCCGTAACCGGGCATGTCGACCACCGCCATTTCCGGCAGATCGCTCATTTCGCCGCTATGGCCGGCGGGCACGAAATAGTTCAACTCCTGCGTCCGGCCCGGCGTGTTGGAGGTCCGCGCCAGCCCCTTCTGCGCCAGAAGCGCATTGATGAGCGACGATTTGCCGACATTGGAGCGACCCGCAAAAGCGATTTCCGCCGGCCCCTCCGGCGGAAGGAACTCCATGGACGGTACGCCCTTGATGAACTGCCACGGCCGAAGGAAGAGCGCACGCGCCTCGGCGACCGAAGCCGGGTCCAGCTCGTCCGAGCCTTCGGGTGCCGTCTGTCCACGATCGGTCATGTCGCATTCTCCGCAAAGGCTTCGAGCGCATCGAGATCGGCGCCCCTTATGGCATCTAACGCCGCTGTAATGCGTTCGGTCGGCCAATTCCACCATGCAATGGCGAGCAAGCGTTGCACGGTCTGCTGGTCGAACCGCATCCGCAGTACCTTCGCCGGATTGCCGCCGACGATGGCATAGGGCGGCACGTCGGAGACGACCGTGCAGTTGGTCGCGACAATCGCGCCATCGCCAATGGTAACGCCCGGCATGATCGTGCTGTTCATTCCGATCCACACATCATTGCCGACAAGCGTGTCGCCGCGGCTCTGTCCGGCCCAGCTATCGGGATCGAAGCCTGCCTCCCAGCCTTGCTGGAAGATATTGAACGGATAGGTCGAGAACCCGCCCATCGCGTGGTTGGCGCCGTTCATGATGAAGCGTGCGCCCGAAGCGATGGCCACGAACCGGCCGATGACGAGTCTGTCGCCGTAAAAGTCGAAGTGGTGCAGCACATTGCGATCCTCGAAGCGCTCCGCGCCGTCCGGATCGTCATAATAGCTGTAGTCGCCGACTTCGATATTCGGTCGGGTGATGAAATTCTTCAGAAAAACCGCGCGCGGAAAGCCGGGCAGGGGATAGAGCGTGTCGGGAGAGGGGCCGTGCATGGCGTGAACCTCGATATTGCCGTTCGGGAAAGGGCTCGATCAAGCGCGATCCCGCATTCGCGCGAAGGCGAAGCGGCGGATCGCGGGTTTCACTTTTCCATGGCATCGGCTCCTGTCTTGTATCCGCGCGGTCTATTCCGCCGGGTTTTCGCTCTTCTTGCGGGTGAACAAACCCTTCAGATTGTCCCACAATTCGATCTTCACGCCCTGACGCTTCATGATTGCGCCCTGCTGGAGGATCGAGAGCGTGTTGTTCCAGGCCCAGTAGATCACGAGCCCGGCCGGAAAACCTGCCATCATGAAGGTGAAGACGATCGGCATCCATTTGAAGATCATGGCCTGCGTCGGATCGGGCGGCGCCGGGTTCATCTGCATCTGCAGGAACATCGTCACGCCCATGATCAGCGGCCAGATTCCGATCAGCAGGAAGGTCGGCACCTCATAGGGCAGCAGGCCGAACAGGTTGAACAGCGATGTCGGGTCCGGCGCGGACAGATCCTGAATCCAGCCGAAGAACGGCGCGTGGCGCATTTCAATGGTGACGTAGAGCACTTTGTAGAGCGCGAAGAAGACCGGGATCTGAACCAGCATGGGCAGGCAGCCGGCGGCCGGATTGACCTTCTCGGTCTTGTACAGCTCCATCGTCGCCTGCTGCTGCTTCATCTTGTCGTCTTTATGCTTCTCCCGGATCTCCAGCATTTTGGGCTGCAGCTTCTTCATCCGCGCCATGGAAGCGTAGCTCATATTGGCGAGCGGGAAGAAGATGAGCTTGACCACCACGGTTGCGCCCAGAATGGCCAGACCGAAATTGCCGAACAGTTTGAAGAGGCTGTCGATCAGCCAGAACATCGGACGCGTGATGAAGTAGAACCAGCCCCAGTCGATCAGCAGGTCGAACTGCCGAATCTCGTATTCTTCCTCATAACCGTCGATCTGCTGGGAGACCTTGGCGCCGGCGAACACGCGGTTCGTCACTGTTGTTTCGCCGCCCGCCGGAACGGCAACGGCATCGGAAAGATAATCGGCCTGATAGGAGGGCCGGCCATTGGAGAAATAGGCGTAGCGCGGCTGGAACGACCCGTCATTGGTTTCGGGGATCAGTGCGACGGCCCAGTATTTGTCGGTGATGCCCAGCCAGCCATCCGAAGAGCGGCCCGGCGTTAGATTGCCGTCATCTTCCAGATCGTCATAGTCGACCTCCATCAGACCGTCTTCGCCCGTTACGCCGATCAGCCCTTCGTGAAGAACGTAGACCGATGTGCCTTGGGGCTTGTTGAAGCGCGTGGTTCGACCATAGGGCTGCAGCGCGACCGATCGACCCGTCTCGTTGCGGATCGTATCGGCCACGGTGAACATGTAGTTCTCATCGACCGCGATCCTGCGCTCGAAGGTCAGTCCGGCATCGTTTGTGTAGCGAAGCGTGACCGGCTGGTTGACCGTCAACGTCTCGCCCTCGGCCAGCTGCCACTGGGTCGTCCCGTTTGGCAACTCGCCCAAATCGCTGCCGCCGACAAAGCCGAGTTCAGCGAACCAGCCTTTCTCAAGCGATGCCGGATTGAGCAGTTCGACGGCCGGCGACGACTTGTCCACCGAGACGCGATAATTCTTCAGCCTCAGATCGTCGAGCCGTGCGCCGGTCAGATTGATCGATCCGGCAAGGGATGGCGTGTCGATCGGCACACGGCCACCGGTTGAAACCGCCTGTTCACGGGTCTGCTGCGTCGCGCCGGGAACCTCGGTGCTGCCCGGCGCCACGGCCGTTTCGGATGATGAGGCGGGCATATTGCCTTGTGCGCCGCCGGTCTGACCGGGCGTTGCCGCGGGCGTCGTGCTCTGCTGAGCCTCCACACGGGCACGCTCGGCCTCGATCTTCGGCCCCATGTAGAAATACTGCCAGCCTGCCAGAATCACGACGGACAGGACAATGGTGATCAGGAAGTTACGTTGCTGTTCCATGTCGTCCCGTTCGACTGATGCGTCGCTTCATCTCGCGCGCCAGGGTCTCGAAGTCGACGGCCAGGCTGTCGGGTCGGCCGACGAATACATAATCATGGCCAGGGGCCATGGCATCTGCCGCATGGATGCGAAGCGCTTCCTTCAGGCGGCGGCGGATACGGTTGCGAATAACGGCATTGCCGGATCGGCGCGTTACCGTGAAGCCGGCACGCGGCGGAAGATCGTCCTTCCGATCCAGCATTTCCAGAAGGAAGTAAGGTCCGCGCCCCTTAACTCCTCGGCGTGCGGCGAGAAACTCCCGCCGCCGCTTCATCGTTTCAGGCGGGTTCTGGCCATTGCGGCCGCTCATGGTCACCCGCCTCGATCGTTCGGCTTACGCCGACAGACGCTTACGGCCACGCGAACGGCGGCGTGCGATGACGGCGCGACCGGCCTTGGTCGCCATGCGGGACCGGAAACCGTGACGGCGCTTCCGGACCAGTTTGGATGGTTGATAGGTGCGCTTCATTTGTTTGACTGCCGCGGTGTGCGGCCCTTCTTGGGTATGTTTTACCGGTTGTGGAACAGGGAGCGGAAGGGCGCGCGTAGAAGCACCCGGAACAGCGGCCCCGAACGTGGCGCTGCTATAGGCAAGCCGCATTGCGCTGTCAATGCGGTCCGCACGGCCAGATGGTCTCACGAAGCTGTGAGGCGTCGTGATCGTCCTTGCCTGTAACGAACGGTTTGCGGCCCTAGAATACAGGGGAATGTATGCCAGGCGCGTCCCGAAGGAAAACAGATGATCGAAGTGGAAACAGAGGGCAAGGCCGACGACAGCCGCGCCGAGGGCGGTAGCGCCGGCACGAAGAAGGGGCTTGGCCGCTTCATCCCCATCGTCTTGATCGTCGCGGCCCTGGCTCTGGCCTACTTTTTCGGCCTGCATCGCTACGTGTCGCTCTCCGCGCTCGCCGACTATCGCGACACGCTGAACGGCTTCGTGGAGAACTGGCCCATATTGGCGCCGCTCGGCTACGGGCTGATCTACGCGCTCGCCGTCGCAATCTCCTTTCCGGCCGCCTCCGTTCTTTCCATTTTCGGCGGCATCCTGTTCGGCTGGTTCGTCGGCGGCATCGTGATCGCCGTAGGAGCAACGCTCGGCGCAACGGCGCTCTTTCTAGCCGCGCGCGGCGCGATGGCCGGGACGTTGCGCAAGAAACTCGGCGGCGCGGCCGACAAATTCGCCAAGGGCTTCGAAAGCGACGCCTTCGGCTATCTTCTGGCGCTGCGCCTTGCGCCGGTCTTTCCCTTTTTCGTCATCAATATCGCGCCGGCCTTCTTCAACGTGCCGCTGCGCACCTACGTCTTGGCCACCGCCATCGGTATCCTGCCGGGCTGCTTCGCCTATGCCTGGCTCGGTGCGGGGCTGGACGCGACCTTGATGAGCGCTGCCGAAGCGGGTCGGGAAATCGGCGTGGGCGACCTGATCACCACCGAACTTCTGATCGCCTTCGGCGCGCTTTCGGCAGTTGCGCTACTGGGCACGCTGGTCGCCCGTCATCGTCGGCTGAAAACTCAGCCCGCCGCCTGAACCTTTTCAAACATGTGAGTCATTTTCATGCCTGCAACGGATCTCATCGAGACAGACATTTGCGTCATCGGCGCGGGCTCCGGCGGCTTGAGCGTTGCCGCTGCCGCCGCAGCCTTCGGTGTGCCGACGGTTCTGATCGAACGCGACAAGATGGGCGGCGATTGCCTCAATGTCGGCTGCGTACCGAGCAAGGCGCTGATCGCCGCGGCCCGCACCGCCCACGAAATGCGCCATGGCGCGTCGCGCTTCGGTATCGCCAATGTCGAACCTGACGTCGATTTCAGGGCCGTCATGGCGCATGTGAAGGGCGTGATCGCGTCCATCGCGCCACATGACGGCATCCCCCGCTACACGGCGATGGGCGTCAATGTGATCGAGGGCGCGGGCCGTTTCGTCGACAATAAGACGGTCGAGGTGGACGGCAAGCGGATCAGGGCGCGGCGCTTCGTCATCGCCACCGGCTCGCGCCCGGCGGTGCCGCCCATTCCGGGCCTGGACGGCGTCCCCTATCTCACCAACGAAATCCTGTTCGACCTGACCGAGCGGCCCGACCATCTGCTGGTGCTCGGCGGCGGTCCGATCGGCATCGAGATGGCGCAGGCCTTCCATCGCCTCGGCAGCAAGGTCACCGTTTTCGAGGCGCAAAAGGCGATGGGCCGCGCCGACCGCGAAATGTCGCAACTGGCGCTGGAATCGCTCCGCGCCGAAGGCATTGATATTCGCGAGGGCGCGATGGTCTCCTCCGTATCCGGCGAGGCCGGCGCGATCACCGTGACCACGGGCAAAGGCGACGAAGCGCAGTCGGTTACCGGAACTCATCTTCTGGTTGCGACCGGGCGCAAGCTGAACACCGATTCGCTCGACCTGGAAGCGGGCAATGTGGCCTTCGATCGCCGCACCGGCATCGATGTCGATGGCGGGTTGCGAAGCAAGACCAACAAGCGCGTCTATGCCGTCGGCGACGTGTCCGGTGGGCCGGCCTTCACCCATACGGCCGGCTATCAGGCCGGCCTGATCATGCGGCCGCTTCTGTTCCGGCTGCCGGCGAAGATGAACGCCGACATCCAACCCGCCGTGACCTATTGCGACCCGCCGCTGGCCCAGATCGGCATGACCGAAGAGGATGCGCGGCAGAAGCACGGCAAGATCGATATTCGCCGCTTTCCCCTGGCTGAGAACGACCGCGCCCGCGCCGAGAGAAAGACCGAAGGCCATGTCAAACTGGTTATCGCCGGTGGAAAGATCGTCGGTGTCCATATATTCGGCGATGCAGCCGACGAGATGATCGGCTTCTGGTGCCTCGCCATTCAGAAAGGCATGAAGCCGTCCGACGTAACGGGCTACGTGCCGCCCTATCCGACCCGCGGCGAAATCGGCAAGCGAGCGGCGACCGACTACTATTCAGCGATGGCGCGCGACCCGCGCATCCGCAAGCTGATCGCCTTTCTTCGCCGGTTCGGTTAAACTGACCGGAACGTCCGATGTGAGGGATGATGGACGACCGGCACGAAGCAATGCGCGAACCGCGGCCAGACGAATTGGCGCAGGCGGGAGAGGCTCCGGCAACAGGATCGCGTTCTGTGGACGCCGAGGTCTCCGCTGGCCCGGATCGCGATACGTCATCGCCGGCGCGCGGCGAGCCGAAACGCAAGGCGGCGAACCTGTCCGCTGCGGCGCAGGTTCCACTCAGCCGCGCGCTATCGGGCAAGTTGCTCCTCTTCACCGCCGGTTTCGTGCTACTGGCGGAAATCCTGATCTTTCCGCCATCAGCCGCCAATTTCCGCGCCAATTGGCTGGGCGACAAGCTGAGCGCTGCCGCTGCGGCCGGCCGGGTCCTGCTCGAAACCGCCGAGGGCCCGGTCACCGACAGCTCGCGCGAGCGCATCCTGCGCGATACGGGCGTTCGCTTCATCGCCGTGCATGACGACACCATCAGCCGGGTAATTGCAGGCCCCGACGAAATGCTGACGGTCGATGCATCCATCGATATGAAGGAAGCGCGTCGGCCAATCGCCGCCATTCCCGAAACGCTCAAGACGCTCTTATCCGACAGTGAACGTATTCTGCGCGTTTACGGCACGGTCGATGGCGACCGCAGCAAGACATACGAAATTGTCGTGCCGGAGGGGCCGTTGCGCGACGGACTCATCACCTATTCGCGCAATATCGCGCTTCTGTCTCTGTTGGTTTCCGCGATTACGGCCAGCATGGTCTTCTTTGTGATCATGCGCCTTTTCATCGCGCCGATCCGCCGCATGACGAAATCGATGATCGCCTATAGCGAGGATCCGGACGACCGTTCGCGGGTTCTCAAACCGAGCGGCCGCGACGATGAGATCGGCGTGGCGGAGGATCAGTTGAATGCCATGCAGCTTCGCCTGACGGACGCGCTGGCGCAGCAGCGCCGTCTGGCCGATCTCGGGCTGGCGGTCTCCAAGATCAACCACGACATGCGCAACATTCTGACGGTGGCGCAGATCCTGACGGAGCGGCTGGAGCGTTCGTCCGATCCCATGGTGCAGAAATTCGGACCGCGTCTGGTGGAAACCATGGACCGAGCGATCGCCTACACCACCAATATCCTGGAATATGGCAAGACGCGCGAGCGCGCGCCGGATCGTCGTCGCCTCAACCTGCACGCTTTGGTGGAGGAGGTCCGCCATGTCGCCGAGATCGAGGCCGAATCGGTCGAGTTCCGCAACGAGATCGCCCCCGTTTTCGAGGTCGACGCCGATGCCGAACAGCTCTTCCGCATCATCAACAATCTGTGTCGTAACGCATTGCAGGCCATGTCGAACGAAGCCGACCGACCCGGGCTCGTCCGCCGCCTCACCGTTTCGGCGCGCCGTGAGGGCGCCGTTGCCTTCATCGCCATATCCGACACGGGGCCGGGCCTGCCGCGAAAGGCGCTCGAAAACCTCTTCACCGCCTTTCACGGCTCCGCGCGAACGGGCGGCACCGGTCTGGGTCTCGCCATCGCACATGAGCTTGTGCGCGCCCATGGCGGCCAGCTGGAACTGGTCGAAAGCCGTGGCGGCTACACTTGCTTCCGCATTGAACTGCCGGACGCGCCCATTCAGCTCCAGGCACGCCGGGAGGGTCGTCCGGATGGATCGGTCGACCGCGCCACGTCTTAGTCGGCTTTGATTGCGTCGAGCTTTGCCTCGCGTTGCAGCAGGAAGAATGACGCGCCGACGATCAGAAGCGAACCGACCCACATGGAACCCGGCGGCACGAAGCCGAAAGCGGCCAGGCCGAGGCCGACATTGAGCGGCAGCTTCACATGGTCGAACGGTTGCAGATAGGCCGCGTCCGCTATGCTGTAGGAACGCGCCAGTGCGTATTGCGCCAGGGCCGTCAGAACCCCGGCGGCGAACAGAATGAGCCCCGCCGAACCGGTATCCAGCGCCAACCCGTCTCGAAAGGCGATAAGCCCGTTGAGCGGGGTCAGCAGAAGCAGCAGATAGACCGTCAGCGTCCTGGCGTTCTCCGTCCTCGTCATCCGCTTGGTCAGAAGCGATGAAATTGCCCAGAGCAGGGCTGCGCCGACTGGATAGAGCGCGTAGGCGCTGAACCCGTCCGACCAAGGCGCCAGGATGATCATGCCGCCGGCGAAGCCGACCGTGACGGCCGCCCAGCGTTCCAGCGTCGCGACTTCTTTCAGGAAAAGATGCGCGCCAAGCGTGACGAAGAAGGGCGACAGCATGATCAGCGCAATGGCCTGCCAGATCGGCACATGGGCAAGGCTCATCGCCCAGAGCTGAACGCCTGCCGCCGCCGTCGCGACGCGCAGAACATGCATCGGCAATTGCTGTGTCCGAAGGACGCTCCGGCCTTTGCCGAACAGTAGCGGCACAGTGCAGAGGAAAGCGATCAGATATTGCCAGAAGGCCAGCCGCGACGGCGCGATGCCCTGCACCATCGCGCCATATTGCAGCAGCGTGTTGACGAGGGCGAAAAGCGCGCCGGCAAGGATGATGAGAAGGGGGCCGGCAATGGCCGGGTCGAGGCGGGAAAGCAGGCGAGTCATGGCGTTGTCCTTTATCAGCGCTCATAACCCAAGGCAGACAGGACAACGGCGCGCGCGAACCTTTCGGCCCGCCACGCCACTTTCCCGTTCTCTTCCATCCGGACTGTGACCGTCGGCTCTGGAGTTGCACCAGATCTGCTGACCCCCCGCCGGGTGGCAGGGGCGCTCGCGGGCTTGCAGGCGAGCCTGCTTACCGCCGGTGGGGAATTTCGCCCCGCCCTGAGAACGATGCGGCCATCAGCGACCGCACCTGCGTTTTATCCGGCGAAGGACGGGCAAGACAAGAGAAAAGCGGTGGTCATCATTCGAGGCGCTCCCGTGACGAGAGCACCTGATCGCGCGGTCGCGCCCAAATGATTGCGAAGACGTTGAAGCAGTATGGCCAAAATTTGACTCTCCGCGAGGCAATTGCGTCGTTCATCCGATCAATGAGGCGACGCTGTTTCATGACGCTATGCGTCGAAGGGACAGGTTCCAGGCCGCCCAAAACCTGGCAGTGGCGACGAATTGCGCAACGTTGATGAACGCATCCAGCCGCAGTGTTTTCGAAAAATCGATCACGAAACATTACAGTATTCGGACAGAAATGACCGCAGATTCATCCTTTTTGAGACAAATTCCAGCCGCGAATCAAGTCTAGCGTTTTATTCGTTCAAGTTATAAAACCTCATTTTGCCAACTATTGTTAGCTATTGGGGTGAGAAAGAATTGTATTCTTTCATTTAGTTTGAACGATCAACCGAAGGAGACAAATCATGATGAAGAAATTCGCAAGCATTGTCGCTACGACCGCCTTTCTGGCGGTGCCTGCCGCGTTCGCTCAGGATGTCTTTACCGCCGCGGATGTGGACGGCAGCGGCGATCTCAGCGCCGCCGAGGTCGCCGCCATCGCGCCCGACATGACGCCGGAAGCCATGGCGCAGTACGACACCGATGGCAGCGGCACTCTCTCGCGCGAAGAGTTCGAAGCATCGCCCCTGATGCCGAAGTAACGCACGGTTGGCGGTCTCCGGCGTGACGGCGATCCGAAAATGTCAATGCTTGCTGGCTGGAACGGACTGGCAGGTGCCATGCCCCCATTTTCGGCATTCGCGATTGGATCGCCGGAGGCCGTCTTTCATCTCGCCAAAAAGGCAATGGAAGGGAATTGGAATGCAACTACGACGATTTGCATCGGCGGCAGCCATACTGGTCCTGGCGGCTGGTGTCGCGGCCTGCAATCCGCAGGGCGGCGACGCGCCGCCGCCGGCCCCGCCAGCCTCCATGGGCTGACGGATTATCGGTCCCCGCGATATCGAATCTCGCTTGGGGCCTGCATTGATGGCAATACTTGCAGCGGGGCCCGCAAGGGCTCCGCTGTCTACTAGGAAGCGAATGTGGACGCACCGGTAAGGATTCAACAAGCGATTGGAACGAAGGAAGAATGGCGACTGCCAATACAGGGCGAAGCGGAACCGTTAATCGATCTTGTGAAAAATGGCGCGCTCGGGAAGATTCGAACTCCCGACCCCCAGATTCGTAGTCTGGTGCTCTATCCAGCTGAGCTACGAGCGCGCATGCCAATAAAGGCAAAGGGCAGCGGGCGTCGCCAGCGCTGCCGTGAGCGGCTACCTAAAGCCGCTCGCTCCGCTTTGCAAGCGCTGGCGGCAAGAAATTTCATCGCCGTCACGAAAGAGGCGGGCCCACCGGACCCGCCTCCCTTCAGCATGGCTGCCATGAGCGTGTCCGCTCACCGGCGATGGCTCACTTCATTTCGACCTCTTTGGCCTTTTCGGTGACAACATCCGTCCAGGCGCCTTCCGGCGCTTTGGTGATGACCGGGTCCGAACCGCCGGACAGAAGCGTTTCGACCGTGCTTTCGGCGGCCGCCACATCGAGCGTGCCGTCCGAGCCTTCCGTCAGCTTGTTGATCTCGCCAACCATCCGCTTCTGGTGCTCTTCGGTCTGGGCGCCGGTGGCGTCGTTTTCCAGAACGATTTCGGCGGCCTCGTCGGGGTTCCCGCGGGCATACTCCCAGCCCTTCATCGAGGCGGCAACGAAGCGGGCATATTTGTCCACCATCGCCGGATCGGCGAGGTCTTCCTCCAGCACGTAGAGCCCGTCTTCCAGCGTCGCGACGCCCTGGTCGGTATAGTTGAAGACGACCAGATCGTCCTCGGTGTAGCCGGCGTCGATCACCTGCCAGTACTCATTATAGGTCATGGTGGAGATGCAGTCGGCCTGCTTCTGGATCAGCGGGTCGACATTGAAGCCCTGCTTCAGCACTTCGACACCCTCTTCGCCGCCTTCGGTCGGGATGCCGAGCTTGCTCATCCAGGCGAGGAACGGATATTCATTGCCGAAGAACCAGACGCCGAGCGTCTTGCCCTTGAAGTCGTCCGGGCTCTCGATTCCGGTTTCCTTCCTGCAGGTCAGCATCATGCCGGAACGCTTGAAGGGCTGGGCGATATTGACGAGCGCCACACCCTTTTCGCGGCTGGCCAGAGCCGACGGCATCCAGTCGACGACGACATCCGCCCCGCCGCCCGCAATCACCTGGGGCGGCGCGATGTCGGGGCCGCCCGGCTTGATCTCGACGTCCAGATTGACGGCTTCGTAAAAGCCCTTGTCCTTGGCGACGTAGTAGCCGGCGAACTGGCCCTGCGTCACCCATTTCAGCTGCAGCGTCAGCTGGTCCATATCCTGGGCGAGGGCGGAGTGGCCCGCGCCGAGGGCGATGGTGGCCGAAAGGGCCAGCGTGGCGAAAGTCGTCTTCATCATGCGCTCCTGTTCTTGTCGTTCCATGCGCCGGTTGCAGGCCCGCCGCTCGCCCTATTGCTCCGATCCCGTCATGCGCGCGCCCGACGGTTGGAGGGATGCCAGAATGTCACCGCCCGCTCGGCGAGCGCCAGTAATCCATAGGATAGCGATCCGGCGATGGCGGCAACGAAAATCTCCGCCCAGACCATGTCGACATTCATGCGCCCGACCTCCGTGGAGATGCGGAACCCCATGCCGACAATGGGCGTGCCGAAGAATTCGGCGACGATGGCGCCGATCAGCGCCAGCGTGGAATTGATCTTCAGCGCGTTGAAGATGAACGGCATGGCCGCCGGCAGGCGCAGCGAGAACAGCGTCTGCCAGTAGGAGGCGGCATAGGTCGCCATCAGGTCGCGCTCCATGCGCCCCGCCGCCGTCAGTCCGGCCAGCGTGTTCACCAGCATCGGAAAGAAGGTCATGACGACGACGACCGCCGCCTTGGACGGCCAGTCGAAGCCGAACCACATGACCATGATCGGCGCGATGCCGATGATCGGCAGGGCCGAGACCAGATTGCCAACGGGCAGGAGGCCGGCGCGCAGGAACGGCGAACGGTCCACGAGGATGGCGACGACGAACCCCGCGCCGCAGCCCATCGCATAGCCGGCGAGAACCGCTTTCAGATAGGTCTGCTTGAAATCGGCCCACAGGATCGGCACGGACGAGGTGATCTGGTCCCAGATCATGCTGGGCGGCGGCAGGATGACGGTGGGCACGCCGAGTCCGCGCGTCAGCCCTTCCCAGAGCGCCAGGAGGCCGATGCCGAACAGGATCGGGATCAGGAGATTGATCGACCGCCGCACCCCGCCCTTCGCCTCGATGCGCGAGAGGCTCATATTGGCCGCGAAGGTCAGCGCCCAGACGAGCAGTCCGGTCCAGAGGATTGCGGTCGCGCTCATGGCCGCGCTCCCATCCGAGCCGTGACCGCGCGCGATGCGATGTCGATCAGGATCACGAGAACGGCCGCGAGGATTGCGGCGGTCATCAGCGCGCTCCAGATCTGCACCGTCTGGCCGTAATAGGAGCCGGCGAGGAGGCGGGCGCCGAGCCCGGCCACCGCGCCGGTCGGCAGTTCGCCGATGATCGCCCCGACCAGGCTGATCGCAACGCCCACCTTCATGGAGGCGAACAGGAACGGCATGGCGGCGGGCAGGCGCAGCTTCAGAAGGGTTTGCAGCTTGCTGGAACTGTAGGTGCGCATGAGGTCCAGATGCATCGCGTCCGGCGAGCGCAGCCCCTTCACCATGCCGACGGCCACGGGAAAGAACGACAGATACATCGAGATGAACGCCTTGGGCAGCAGCCCGGTAATGCCCTGGCTGGCGAAGATAACGATGATCATCGGCGCGATGGCTAGGATCGGGATGGTCTGCGACGTGATGATCCACGGCATCAGGCTGCGGTCGAGGACGCGCGAATGGACGATGCCGATGGCGAGCGCGATGCCGAGCGCCGTGCCGAGCACGAAGCCGAGCAGGGTGGAAGAGAGCGTGATGCCGGAATGGTAGAGCAGGCTGCGCTTGGAGGTCGGCGCGATCTCGACGATCGTCTTCCACATCTCGGCGGCGACCTGATGCGGCGCGGGCAGCACCGGCCGCTTCTGGCTCATGGTCTGGGCGATCATTTCGGAGAAGGAAAGCTCGGTGCCGCTGCGCGCCGCGGCATCGTAGGCGAAGGCCGCGTTCAGCCACACCGCGCCGAGATACCAGAGGACCAGAATGCCGAGCAGCACTGCGATGACGGGCAGCGCGCGCACGCGCAAAAGGGTGACGAACGCCCCGAGCCTCATAGCCGCGGCTCCCGGGCGAAGGCGCCACCTTTCCCTCCCCCCTGAGGGGAGGGTGCCCCGAAAGGGGCGGGTGGGGTTGTCGAACGTGATCCGGCGTTCGCTTCTGTCAGAAGCGAGAACGAAGACAGGCCGGGCCATTCGCCGCCGACCCCCTCCGGCCGCTTCGCGGCCACCTCCCCCTCAAGGGTGGAGGATTGGCGCGGATCACTCATCATAGGCGTGTCCGGCTCTGAGCCCGTCGCGCACGCGCTGGGCGATAGCAAGAAATTCCGGCGTCTCGCGAATATCGAGCGGGCGATCCTCGCCGAGATCGCAATCGATGATCTCGTGAATGCGGCCGGGGCGGGGGCTCATCACCACGATGCGGGTGGAGAGGAAAACGGCCTCCGGAATGGAATGCGTGACGAAGACGACAGTCTTTTTCGTGCGCGCCCAGAGCTTCAGAAGCTGCTCATTGAGATGGTCGCGGACGATCTCGTCCAGCGCGCCGAAGGGCTCGTCCATCAGCAGCATGTCGGGCTGGACGGCGAGCGCGCGGGCAATGGAGGCGCGCTGCTGCATGCCGCCGGAAAGCTGCCAGGGAAATTTCCTGCCGAAGCCCTTCAGGTCGACGAGGGCGAGGTTCTCCTCGACGCGGCGGTCGCGCTCGGCCTTATCAATGCCCATCACCTCCAGTGGCAGGGCAATATTCTTGGCGATGGTTCGCCAGGGAAACAGCGCCGAATGCTGGAAGACGTAGCCATAGGCGCGGTTTTCGCGCGCCTCGTGCGGCGTCATGCCGTTGACGGAGATCGTGCCGCCGGTCGGCTGTTCAAGATCCGCGATGACGCGCAGCAGCGTCGTCTTGCCGCAGCCCGAGGGGCCGATTAGCGAAACGAACTCCCCCTTTCCGATCGTCAGGTCGATGTCCGACAGCGCATGCACCGGCGCATCGGCTGTCTGAAAGACGAGGTCGAGGTTACGGGTTTCGATGACGGGTTCGGATGACAGCTGCACTTCCGTTCCGATTGCCGGCGAGGCTTCAAGGACCGTCATCGCCGCACCCCCTCTCCGCCTTGCTGCGCTCGGCACCTCTCCCCCTGGGGGAGAGGGTGGGCCGGCGCATGGAAATCGCTGGGTGGCAGTCGGTTTTCAAGCGCAGCGAGAATTGTGTCTAGAACGAGACGGCGTTGTCGCAGAACCTCATCGTTCCAGAAACGCAGAACCGCGTAGCCGTTACTGTTGAGCCAGTCAGTACGAACCGCGTCGCGGGCGCTTGCTGCGTGTTGGCTGCCATCGACTTCCACGATCAACCTTTCTTTCCGGCAAACGAAATCGGCGATGTACCGTCCGAGCGGAACCTGCCGGGCGAAGCGATAACCGTTCAGCCGCTCCTTTCGAATTTCGATCCAAAGCAACCATTCTGCTTCGGTTGGTTTTCTGCGCATCCCACGCGCCCGCTTTCGCGCACCGGTCGGTATGGTTCGAGAGGGATGAAGAACGCTCCCCCCTCGCCCCTCAGGGGAGAGGTGTCGCGCGAAGCGCGGCGGAGAGGGGGGCTTGGTCGTGGTCAACGTCATTACACCCCGCTCGCCGGGATGCCGCTGCGTTCGACCTTCCTCGGCGCGACCAGTTCCTTCCAGGTCGAGAGTGCCTTGTTGACCGCCTGGAACGGCTCGCGCTTGACGAATTTGCCATGCCCTTCCTCGGTCTTCACCGCGCCATCGTCGATGACGAGCTTGCCGCGGGTGAGCACGTAGCGCGGCAGGCCCTTCACCTTCTTGCCCTCGAAGACGTTGTAATCGATCGCCGATTGCTGGCTGTCGGCGGAGATTGTCTTCTCCTTTTCCGGATCGAAGACGACGATATCGGCGTCCGCGCCGACCAGGATCGCGCCCTTCTTCGGATAGATGTTGAGGATCTTGGCGATATTGGTGGAGGTGACGGCGACGAATTCGTTGGGCGTCAGACGGCCAGTGCCGACGCCATGGGTCCAGAGCATCGGCATCCGATCCTCCAGCCCGCCCGTGCCGTTCGGGATCTTGGTGAAATCGCCGACGCCGGTGCGCTTCTGCTCGGTGGTGAAGGCGCAATGGTCGGTCGCGACGACGGAGAGCGAGCCGGACTGCAGGCCGGCCCACAGCGAATCCTGGTGCTGCTTGTTGCGGAAGGGCGGGCTCATGACGCGGCGCGCCGAATGGTCCCAGTCCGCGTTGAAATATTCGCTCTCATCGAGCGTCAGATGCTGGATCAGCGGCTCGCCATAGACGCGCATCCCCTTCTGGCGCGCGCGGCGGATCGCCTCATGGGCCTGCTCGCAGGAGGTGTGGACGACATAGAGCGGCACGCCCGCCATATCGGCGATCATGATGGCGCGGTTGGTGGCTTCGCCCTCGACCTCCGGCGGGCGCGAATAGGCATGGCCCTCCGGTCCGTCATTGCCTTCGGCCAGCAGTTTCTGCTGCAGCGTCGCGACGACATCGCCATTCTCGGCATGGACGAGCGGCAGCGCGCCGAGCGCGGCGCAGCGCTGGAACGAGGCGAACATCTCGTCATCGTTCACCATCAGCGCGCCCTTATAGGCCATGAAGTGCTTGAAGGTGTTGATGCCGTGATCCTTCACCACGGTTTCCATCTCGTCCCACACCTGCTTGTCCCACCAGGTGACGGCCATGTGGAAGGAATAGTCGCAATTGGCGCGGGTGGATTTGTTGTCCCAGCGCTTCAGCGCTTCCAGCAGCGACTGGCCCGGCTCCGGCAGACAGAAATCGACCACCATCGTGGTGCCGCCTGCAAGGCCCGCTCGCGTGCCGCTCTCGAAATCATCGGAGGAATAGGTGCCCATGAACGGCATTTCGAGATGGACATGCGGATCGATGCCGCCCGGCATGACGTAGCAGCCGCTCGCGTCCAGTTCGGTCGCGCCATCGGCGGAGAGGTTCGGGCCGATCTCGGCGATCCTGCCGTTCTCGACGCGCACATCGGCCTTGTAGGTCAGATCGGCCGTGACGACCGTGCCATTGCGAATGAGTGTGGTGGTCATGGTCTCTTCTCGCTGTGCTCGCAATTTTTCAAAAATTCACCTGGTATCCAGGCATTTTCAGCCGCCATTCTCTGAAGTGCCTGAGACGATAGCCCATACCGGTCAGGTTGGGTCGTAATGAAATTGGCTAGAACTCTAGGTGACATGGCACGTCGAAAATCATTGTTGGCGTAGGAATTAATTGATCCCATCGCAGGGAACCACGAGTCGATGGAAATCCAATGGGCTTTCCAGGTCGCAGCCATGGCTTTGGCCGCCAGATTTTGTAGCTCCAAAAATGATGCGTGATACTCTGAGCCCAAGCGTATCCAGACCCTTTCGTCCGCGAGAAGTTTCGTGAGCAGTCGATCGCCGGCAGCAAGGAACTTGGTCATGCTGGCACATGCCTTTTCGTTCTCTTCGGACTGTCTCTGAACTTTGGGCCTAGTAGATTGCTGGTCAGGTTTCTTGGATTTTATAGGAGAGGCCGCCGCGCGGAGCCAGGCTGCCTTCTTCGCATTCAGTTCGAGCCAGCCGGACTTATAGGTGCCGTCTGGTCCGTAGAGTCCGGCAATTATCGGGCAGCTTCTCTGCGGGCCGGCCAATAACAGCTGCCATGCCCCAGATCGAAATTTGCTGTCCACCTCACTGGGGTCCATCGCATCGATGGACCGATCCATCAATGCTTTCAGTGACTGCTCGACATCGGCTTTGACGACCAAGTCAGAACGCGCCTGACATTCCAGCTTCCAGTATGCAAGTATGCCAGCATCAGACAGACTAGGCTTGATTGCCTCCCGCGCATTGGCAGCAGACGCCGCCATGGCTATTGCGGTAAGAAAGCCGATGGCGAGCCTCACCCCACCACCTCCGCGGTCTCCACCACCGCGTGGAGCAGCACGTCCGCGCCGGCCTGCGCCCATTCCTTCGATATCTCTTCCGCCTCATTGTGCGAGAGCCCGTCGACGCAGGGGCACATCACCATGGCGGTGGGATAGAGCTTGTTGACCCAGCAGGCATCGTGCCCTGCGCCCGAAACGATGTCGCGGTGCGAATAGCCGAGCGTCTCCGCCGCATTGCGGATCGCGGCAACGCAATCCTCGTCGAAGGCCGGCGGGTCGAACTGGCCGACCACCTCGCTCTCGAACTGAACGCCGATCTCCTCGCACAGCTTCGGCGCCTTCTCGTAGAACTCTCCCAGCATCGCCTCGATGATCTCCATAAGATGCGAGCGGAAATCGACGGTAAAGACGACCTTGCCGGGGATGATGTTGCGCGAATTGGGATAGACGTCGACATGGCCGATCGCGCCGACGGCGTTCGGCTGGTGCTTCATGGCGATCTCGTGGACCAGCTCGGTGATCCGCGCGAGGCCGCGCCCGGCGTTCTTGCGCATCGGCATCGGCGTGGAGCCGGTATGGCTCTCCTTGCCGGTCACCGTGCACTGAATCCAGCGCAACCCCTGGCCGTGCGTGACGACCCCGATATCCTTGCCCTCGGCTTCGAGGATCGGGCCCTGCTCGATATGCAGTTCGAAGAAGGCGTGCATCTTGCGCGCGCCGACCTCTTCATCACCCTTCCAGCCGATCCGCTCCAGCTCCTCGCCGAATGTTTTGCCCTGCGCGTCGGTGTGCTGGTAGACATCTTCCATGTCGAGCACGCCGGCAAAGACGCCCGACGCCATCATGGCCGGCGCGAAACGCGTGCCTTCCTCATTGGTCCAGTTGGTGACGACGATGGGATGCCTGGTCTGGATGTTGAGATCGTTCAGCGTACGCACCACCTCCAGGGCCCCGAGCACGCCGAGAACGCCATCATAGCGCCCGCCGGTCGGCTGCGTGTCGAGATGGCTGCCGACATAGACGGGCAGGGCGTCAGGGTCCGTCCCCGCACGCATCGCGAACATGGTGCCCATCTGATCGACGCCGATCGTCAGGCCGGCATCCTTGCACCATCGCTGGAACAGCGCGCGCCCTTTGGCGTCGTCATCGGTCAGCGTCTGGCGGTTGTTGCCGCCCGCGACGCCGAGCCCGATCTCCGCCATTTCGTGGATCGAGTCCCAGAGCCGGTCCGCGTCGATCCGCATATTGGACTGCAAGCTCATCTCGATCCCCTCCGGCAATGGTGTCAGTCAAAACTTGACTGTTTGGTCAAAATCGAAGGCTATGGAATGGACAAGGGGTGGTCAAGCGTTTCATGCAACGAGGATAGGCACATTTCTGCACTGCACAATTTACCGGCAATCCTGACCGCAGGTGACAGGTTTTGAGTGGCTTACCCGATCGGTCCGGCGACCCGGAAGGGCGAACGCGCATTCAGAACCGCAACCGCGAAGCCATTCTGGCGGCGGGGCGCGAAGTCTTTGCCAGGCACGGCCTGCGCGGCGCCAGGCTAGACGAGATCGCCGAGCGCGCCGGCATGAGCAAGCCGAACCTGCTCTACTATTTCCCGCGCAAGCAGGACATCTACGTCGCGGTGCTCGAACAGGTGCTGAAGGACTGGCTGATGCCGCTCGACGCGCTCGACCCGGATGGCGATCCGGTCGAGGAACTGCGCCGCTACATCACCGCCAAGATGGCGCTTTCGGTTGCCCAGCCGGAGGCCTCACGCCTGTTCGCTGGCGAAATTCTGGCTGGCGCACCTCATATTGCCAGCTTCCTGGAAAACGATCTACGCGAGCTGGTGAAGCGGAAGGCCGGAACGATCCGGCGCTGGGTTGACGAGGGCCGGCTCGCGCCCATCGACCCCTATCATCTGATCTTCACCATCTGGGCGACGACGCAGCATTATGCCGATTTCGACGTGCAGATCCGCGCCGTTCTCGGCAAGCAGGCGGGCAAACCCGGCTTTCACGACCAGGCGGCGCAGGCGGTGCTGAGCATCGTGCTGAAGGGCATCGCCCCGCGCTAGAGCGCCGACGTCCTGTTCATCTCCGGCGGGTGCGCCCGAATGCGCGGAGCCGGCGCTATCCCCGTTCTCCTTCGACAAGCTCGGGCGTTGCGAGGCCTTAACAGAACTGAAAGCGATACTTCTTACTTTAGGTGAGCGGATTTCTTTGGGGCAGTAAGAGGTCGATCTTGGGGTATTTGAACGTAAAGGCAGTGAACGAACCGATCGGCGACGACGATTACAAGCTCGACGCATGGTTGTGTTTTCCGCCGCAGATCGCGCTGCGATATGAAGAGGACCACGCCGTCGAACGCATCGCCCATTTGCGTCTGACGATCCTGATCGCGCTCCTGCTCTACAATTGCTACAATCTCGTCGACGCGATCCTTCTGCCGGATTTGGGCCTGGTTCCGGCGGTGCTGCGAACCTTGGTCCTGACGCCCTTCGGTCTCTTCATTTACTGGATGACAGGGCGGATCGGCGCTGCTTGGAGGGAGCGGGCGCTGCTGGCCGGCTGTGCAGGCGCACTGGCGTTAACCATCGTGCTTTTCCACATCAGTGCCTCGCCCATGTCACTGCATGCTTTTGGCGAGTTCAGCCTGGCCATCGTCTTTGCCAATATGATGGCTGTGCTGAGGTTTCCTCACGCAGTGATTTTTACCTCCGTCGCCTTCGCGGCAGCGTCCGGCGCATTGTACCTGCGATCCGACGTTTCTTTGGGCTTGCAGAGCGCCCTTCTGCTCCAACTGGCCACCGCCTGCCTCTTTTCGCTTTACGGAAACTACCTGTTTCAGTCTCGCAGACGGCAGGATTACCTTAATACGATGTCGGCGGAGCGCCGGGCCGAAAGAGCCGAAAGGGAGGGCCTCAATCTGCGCGATATGGCGCGGACGGACGCGCTCACCGGGCTGCCGAACCGCCGAGCGCTGGACGACATCTTCACCGACTGGTTCGCCAGCGGCGATCCGGTAACCGTGATGATGATCGACCTGGATCATTTCAAGGAGTTCAATGACAGTCTCGGTCATCAGGCCGGCGACGAGTGTCTGAAGCAGATCGGCACGGTGCTGAAGGCCGCGGCGTCCGGCGACAGTATGTTCGCCGCTCGTTATGGGGGGGAGGAGTTTGCCGTGGCCCTTCGCCATGTTCAGCGAAGTGAAGCGTTTCGTTTTGTCGAAGGCCTGATCCGAGCCATCGGATCGCTTTCGATCCATCATCCGCACGGCATTGGCGGGGTTGTCACGGTAAGCGTGGGCTTGGCTTTCAAGAATGGCGGGTCCGATACCTCGGCGGATCATGTGCTGAACTACGCTGACCAGGCGCTCTATTGGGCCAAACGCGAAGGGCGCAACCGCTATAAGGTGGCAGAAGATCGGGGCGTTGAACAAGACTTGGTCGCGAAGGGTCGGCCGCGCCGTTGCCAACTGGCCAGCTGAACGGCTGATCGTTCCATCATCCGCTGAACGCAGGAGTCCGGCCACCTTGAACGGCCGGCAGGGCAGAGCCGTCGGAAAACGCCCTCTGGATCGCCGCCTTCGCCTATCATCGCGAAGAGCGACATATGCAATTTTCTTGATCTTAATCAAGGCTCTGTTCCGGCTACGAAATACGCTTCGATCGGCGGACTTTTCGGTTCGTCCGGTGCAGGCTCGGCGCCTGCGACAAAACGCTTGGAGATGATCGATGACATCACTTAAACAAGCAGTTCTTGCCACCACGGCGTTGCTCTTCGCACAAGGCGGTCTGGCGCAGGCCAACGAATTGCGCGATACCGCCCTCGAGACATTCGACCCGGTGCCCGCGACGGTGCCTGCCCAGGTCGACAACCCCATCACGCCGGAGAAAATCGAACTCGGCAAGGCGCTCTTCTTCGACCCGCGCGTCTCGGCCTCCGGCGTCTTTTCGTGCAATTCCTGTCACAATCTGGCGACCGGTGGCGACGACAACCTCGAAACCTCCATCGGGCATGGCTGGCAGAAAGGGCCGCGCAACGCCCCCACGGCGCTGAACGCCGTCTTCAACGGAGCGCAGTTCTGGGATGGCCGGGCCGAGGATCTGAAGGCGCAGGCCAAAGGGCCGGTGCAGGCCGGTGTCGAAATGGCCAACACCCCGGCCAACGTCACTCAGATGCTCAATTCGATGCCCCAATATGTCGAATGGTTCGAGGCGTCCTTCCCGGGTGAGGACGATCCGGTCACCTTCGACAATTTCGCCAAGGCCATCGAGGCCTTCGAAGCCACGTTGATCACGCCGGCGCCCTTCGACGCCTGGCTCAACGGCGATGACGCCGCGCTCGGCGAAGCGGAGCAGGCCGGTCTGAAGCTCTTCATGGATAAGGGCTGCGCATCGTGCCACAACGGCGTGAATGTTGGCGGACACGATTACTACCCGTTCGGCCTGGTCGAAAAGCCGGGCGCCGATGTCCTGCCCGAAGGCGACAAGGGCCGGTTCGCGGTGACCGAAACCGCCGACGACGAATATGTCTTCCGTGCCGCGCCGCTGCGCAACATCGCGCTGACCGCGCCCTACTTCCATTCGGGCAAGGTCTGGGATCTGAAGACGGCCGTTCAGATCATGGCGGAGTCGCAGCTCGGCGAAGAGATGACGGACGGAGAGACCGATCAGATCGTCGCGTTCCTCAACTCGCTCACCGGCAAGATGCCGGAGATCGTCTATCCTGTCCTTCCGGCCGAGACCGCCGATACGCCGCGCCCCTCGGGCGACGTGCTGGTCGAGGACGGCAACAAGAAAGACCTCTCCGACCAGTAAGGTCGGGAGATCGGGGCGCCTTTTTCCGAGGCTCCCCGGCGCCAGAGGCGAAGAAAGCGAAATGCCGGCTCCCTGGGGCCGGCATTTCTCGTATCCTGGAAGAGAAGTCCTACTCCGCCGCTTCTTTCGGCGCGGCCGGGTTGTTCGGATGCGTCGTCCAGTTGGCGTAATCCGCGTCGGCCGGTTTGCCGGTGCGCGGATCGATGCCGGCAATCTGCTCCATGGTGATGCAGTTCTCCACCGGGCAGACATTGACGCACAGATTGCAGCCGACGCATTCCTCGTCGATCACCTCGAAATGGCGGACGCCATCGACCAGATGGGTGATCGCCTGGTGCGAGGTGTCCTCGCAGGCGATGTGGCAGCGCCCGCATTTGATGCAGAGGTCCTGATCGATCCGGGCCTTGGTGACGTAATTGAGGTTGAGATACTGCCAGTCCGTGACGTTCGGCACCGCCGCGCCGCGAAAGTCCTCGATGGAGGCATAGCCCTTCTCGTCCATATAGTTGGAGAGACCGGCGATCATTTCCTGCACGATATGGAAGCCGTAGGTCATCGCGGCGGTGCAGACCTGCACCGTGCCGCAACCGAGCGCGATGAACTCCGCCGCGTCGCGCCATGTGGTGATGCCGCCAATGCCGGAGATCGGCAGGCCGTGCGTTGCCGGATTGCGGGCGATCTCGGACACCATGGAGAGCGCGATGGGCTTGACCGCCGGTCCGCAATAGCCGCCATGGCTGCCCTTGCCGTCAATAGTCGGCTCCGGCGCGAAATTGTCCAGATCGATCGCGGTGATCGAATTGATCGTGTTGATGAGGCTGACAGCGTCCGCCCCGCCGCGCTTGGCCGCTTCGGCCGGTTTGCGGATATCCGTGATGTTCGGCGTCAGCTTCACGATCACCGGCAGATCGGTGTTCTCCTTGCACCAGCGCGCGACCATCTCGATATATTCGGGAACCTGGCCGACGGCCGATCCCATGCCGCGCTCGCTCATGCCGTGCGGGCAACCGAAATTCAGTTCGACCCCATCGCAGCCGGTCTCTTCGACGCGTTTGAGGATCGCCTTCCAGGCGCCTTCCTCGCACGGCACCATGAGCGAGGCGATGATGACGCGATTCGGCCAGTTCTTCTTGGTCTCCGTCATCTCGCGGAGATTGACCTCCAGGTCGCGGTCGGTGATGAGCTCGATATTGTTGAGGCCGAGGAGCCGACGATCCGCGCCATGGATGGCGCCGTAGCGGGGTCCGTTGACATTGACGACGGGTGGGCCGGCTTCGCCGAGCGTCTTCCAGACCACGCCGCCCCAGCCGGCGGCGAAGGCGCGTTCGACGTTATATTGCTTGTCCGTCGGTGGGGCCGAAGCCAGCCAGAACGGATTGGGCGACTTGATGCCGAGGAAATTGGTGGAAAGGTCAGCCATGATGTGTCTCCCGTTCAAGCGCCAAGCGCCGCGTGGATGCTTTCCGCAGCGATCTTGCCGTCTTCGACCGCGACGACGGTGAGGTCTTCGCCGCCGGCGATACAGTCGCCGCCCGCCCAGACCATGTTCATCGAGGTCCGGCGCTCGTCATCGACCACGATGCGCCCACCATCGAGATCGAGCGCCGCACCCTCGGCGGACACGCTGTCGGGCACGAAGTTCTGTCCGATGGCCTTGAAGATCTGATCCGCTTCCAGCGTCACCTCTTCGCCGGTGGCGCTCAGCCTGCTATTGCCGTCCGAAGCGGTCCTCTCGAAGGTGATGCCGGTGACATCGCCATTGTCCGCGTGAATACGCTTGGGCTGCAGATTGTAGCGAAGGTGAACGCCGCGCGTTGCCGCGACCTCCTGCTCATAGTCCGAAGCGCTCATCGCATCCTTGCCGCGGCGATAGGCGATCGTGACTTCGCCGGCACCGAGATTCTTGGCCTGAACGGCGGCGTCGATCGCCGTCATGCCCCCGCCGATGACGACAACCCTGTCGCCGACGGGCACCTCGGAGAGATCGGTCGTCTGACGCAGATCGGCGATCCAGCCGACCGCATCGGACGAGCCGGCACTGTCCGCGCCCTCCGCCGTCAGCGCGTTGACGCCGGCAAGCCCCATGCCGAGGAAGACCGCATCGTAATCGGCGGCGAGGCTCTTCAGATGGATGTCGCGGCCGAGCGCCTTGCCGGTCTCGATGGTGATGCCACCGATGCCGAGCAGCCACTGCACCTCAGCCTGGGCGATGTCATCGGTCGCCTTGTAGGCGGCGATGCCGTATTCGTTCAGCCCGCCCGGCTTTGGACGCGCCTCGAAGACGGTGACCCTATGGCCGTGCATGGCGAGGCGGTGCGCGCAGGAAAGGCCGGCCGGGCCGGCGCCGACCACCGCAATGCGCTTGCCGGTCTCCGCCGCGCGCTCGAACGGGTGTTCGCTTACCGTCTCCATAAAATGATCGGTGGCAGAGCGCTGCAGCATCCCGATCCGTACCGGCTTGTCCTCGGCGACCTGGCGCACGCAGACCTCTTCGCAGAGCGTCTCGGTGGGGCAGACGCGGGCGCACATCGCGCCGAAAATATTGGCGTCGAAAATGGTCTTCGCCGCGCCGTTCGGATTGTCGGCGGCGATCTGGCGGATGAAGAGAGGAATGTCGATGCCGGTCGGGCAGGCATTCACGCAGGGCGCGTCGTAGCAGAAATAGCACCGGTCAGCTTCGACCGCCGCCTCATGAACACTGAGCGCGGGGTGAAGATCGCAGAAGTTTTCGCGCAGCTCTTCGGGGCTGAGCCGGCCCGCGGAAATCGTTCCACTGTTTTGTTCGGCACTCATGAAGACCCTCCAGACGATCGCTCTTAAGAGGGCAGCTTCGCATTTTTTACCGAAAGGTCAAATTTTTTCCATTTGCAACGAAGGGGACTTATTCTTGATCGTTACAGTTTAGATTATGCGGATGGGGTTCTATGCGCCTTTGCCCGATCAACGGTGGCGGAGGCTCTGAGCGCTCTTCTCTCCCCGACGCTATGGTCGGCGTCGGAGAGAGAGGCATGGGCTTTTCTACCGGCCGGCCTTGTAATAGAGGCGTTGTTCACCGGCCTTTCCGCCGAACGCCATGACATCGAACACCGCTTTCGGATCGTCGCCCATGCCGGGCGAGCCGGCGGGCATGCCCGGCACGGCGATGCCTTTGATATCGGGCCGTTCGGACAGCAGTTTTCGCACGGCGGCGAACAGTACATGCCCTTCGACGACGTAGCCGGCCACGGTCGCGGTGTGGCATGACTGCAGATGACCCGGCACGCCGGCATCGGCCTTCATCTTCTCATAGTCGTCCTGATGCTCGATGGTGACTTCGAAGCCTTCATCGCGGGCCGAATCGGCCCAGGCGGTGCAGCAGCCGCAGGTCGGGCTCTTCACCACATGCATGGTCGGGGTTTTGGTCGATGTCGTCGTTTCTTCCGCCATGGCGCCGGTCGAAAGCGGCAGGGCGAGGGCGGCCGCCGCGATGGTGAGCGGCAGAAGAATGCGAATGGTTTTCATGGTCGTTGTCCTTGTTCGATGATCGTTTCGATCCGCAACGGATCGCAATGCGGCAGGACGCCGCGTCTCATCAGACAGGGATCGGAGGGCGCAGAAGGCCGGGCGGCAGGACTGAGCGGCAGGGTTTGCCGAGAGCGAGCCATAAGGTCTCGTCAGCCCGTTCCTCGCTGAGAAGGAAACCAACTGCCGGCAGGGCGCAATGAAAGGCGCAATGAGGGTCGGAAGAGGCGCAATCGCCAGCGTCGCATGGCGTCATGTCCGGCAACTGGCCGCGATCGTCGTCCGATACGTCATGCGCGATGGCAGTGCTGACAATCGCGCCCCGCAGGGCCGAACCGGTATCGGCCGACGACACGATTGTCGCCATCAGCACGACCGCAAGCATCAGCAGGATCTTCAGCATCGCCATTCGTTCACTTCGATTATCGGACCGGATCGGTCTCCCGGTCGACGCACCGTCTTGTTAAAAATGTGGCCTAACCGAACACGCGGCCGAGCGCGCCGTCCACCGCCTCGGTGATGGCGTCTATGTCGCTTTCCGTGGCGATCAGGGCCGGGCTGAACAGCAGCGCATTGTTCATGCCATCGGCCAGAGACCGGTTCTGCGCGCCGATGATGACGCCCTGTTCCATGCAGTCGGCGGCCACCGCCTTGACCTTGGCCTCCGGCGCCGGCTCTTTCGTCTTGCGGTCGGCGACCAGTTCGGCACCGCAGAACAGCCCCTTGCCCCGCACATCGCCGATGACGGCGTGCTTTTCCATCAGCGCGTTCAGATTGCCGAGCAGCCGCTCGCCCATCTTCGTGCTGTTGTCCAGCAGCCCTTCCTCCTCGACGATGCGCATGTTCTCCAGCGCCGCCGCCGGCCCGGAGGTGCAGCCGCCGAAGGTGGAGATGTCGCGGAAGAAGCCCATCGGATCGTCGGGATCGTCCTTGAACTGGTCGAACACCGCTTCCGTCGTCACCGTGCACGAGATCGCCGCGTAGCCGGACGCCACGCCCTTGGCCATGGTCACGAAGTCAGGCTTGACGCCGTAATGCTGGTAGCCGAACCATTCGCCGGTGCGCCCGACGCCGCAGACCACCTCGTCGATATGCAGCAGAATGTCGTATTTCTCGCAGATCTGCTGCACGCGCTCCCAGTAACCGGCTGGCGGCACGATGACCCCGCCGCCGGCGGTGATGGGTTCGAGGCACAGCCCGCCGACCGTATCCGGCCCCTCGCGCAGAATGACCTCTTCGATGGCGTCGGCGGCGCGCTCGCCATAATCGTCCACATCGCCCCACTGGCTGCGATATTCCAGGCAGTGCGGCACCTCCACGAAGCCGGGCAGGAACGGCCCGTACTGCGCGTTGCGCTGAGCCTGGCCGCCGGCGGACAGCGCGCCGAAGGTCGTGCCGTGATAGTCGCGCTCGCGATAGAGGATCTTCCATTTCCGGCCGCCATGCTGGCGGTGGGCGATCTGACGGATCATCTTGAAGGCCTTCTCATTGGCCTCCGAGCCCGAATTGGAATAGTAGACGCGGCTCATGCCCGGCATCTTGCCGATCAGCTTTTCGGCGAACAGGGCGCCCGGTACCGAGCCGGCCGCACCGGCATAATAGTTGAGCTTCAGAAGCTGGTCGCGGATGACATCGGCCATGCTTTCGCGGCCATAGCCGATATTGACGGTCCACACCCCGCCCGACACCGCATCGAGATGCTCCTTGCCGGTCGCGTCCCAGATCTTCATGCCCTTGCCTTCGACCATGACCTTGGGATCGACGGTCTCGTAGGGCTTGTGCTGGGTCAGATGGTGCCAGACGTGAGCGCGATCCGCTTCGATGACGGCGCTCAGATCGTTCATTCCGGTGTGTCTGTTCATGAGGGTGCTGTCCTGCCGCGCAAGGTTTGTGCAAGGCTAGAGCCGGCGGATCGCCGGCGCAATCGAAATGCGCGCAATCCGCTTATGTGCTCCGGTGCATACCGGGCCACAGGGCCGAACCCTTCTGCAAGGCTGCTATCCGGCAGCAGCCTTGCGGTCGGATGCCGCAGCGGCTAAACCGGCGCAAATCCCTTCATCTTCGTTTCTCCGGAGCCGCCTCGTGACAAAGTCGACGCTCGCCACATTGGTTGCGCGCCCATCCTTCCTGAAACGCGGGCCGGAGGCGGACCGGTTCACGCCCGCCGATTTCAGCCGCGAGATCATGGCCGGTCTGACCGTGGCGCTGGCTCTCGTTCCCGAAGCGGTGGCCTTCGCCTTCGTGGCGGGGGTCGCCCCGCTGGTCGGTCTCTACGCCGCCTTCATTGTCGGCCTGATCACGGCCGTCTTCGGCGGCCGCCCAGGCATGATCTCCGGTGCGACCGGGGCGCTGGCGGTCGTCATGGTGTCGCTCGTCGCGCTACATGGCGTCGAATACCTTTTCGCCACCGTGGTCCTGATGGGCATCCTTCAACTCCTTGCCGGCGCTTTCCGGCTCGGCAAATTCATCCGCCTCGTGCCGACGCCCGTCATGCTCGGCTTCGTCAACGGCTTGGCCATCGTGATCGGCCTGGCGCAGCTCGGTCAGTTCCGCACCGCCGAGGCCAATGGCGGCCATGCCTGGATGCAAGGCTGGGAACTGGCGCTGATGCTGGGTCTCGTCGTGCTAACAATGGTGCTGATCTGGGTGGTGCCGAAGCTGAAATCGCCGATCCCCGCCCCGCTTGCCGGCATTGCCATCGTGGCAGGCCTGGTCATCGTCTTCGGTCTCGATACGCCCCGCGTCGGCGATCTGGCCTCCATCGAGGGGGGCCTGCCGCAGTTCCACCTGCCGATGGTGCCGCTGAACTGGGAGACCTTCACGATCATCCTGCCTTACGCGGTGATTCTGGCGGCTATCGGCCTGATCGAGTCGCTGCTGACGCTCAATCTCGTCGGCGAGATCGTCGAGGAACGCGGCGGCGCCTCGCAGGAATGCCTGGCGCAGGGCGCAGCCAACACCATCACGGGTTTCTTCGGCGGCATGGGCGGCTGCGCCATGATCGGCCAGTCCATGATCAATGTACGCTCGGGCGGGCGGACGCGCCTCTCCGGCATTTCGGCGGCGCTGTTCCTGCTCAGTTTCATTCTGTTCGCCGCGCCGCTGATCGAGATCATCCCGCTCGCGGCCCTGGTCGGCGTGATGTTCATGGTCGTGATCGGCACCTTCGCCTGGCGGTCGCTCCTTATCATGCGGAAGATCCCGCTTTCCGACAGCTTCGTGATCGTTCTGGTGACCGCCGTCACCGTCATGGCCGACCTTGCGGTCGCCGTAGTTGTCGGCGTGATCGTCTCGGCGCTGGTCTTCGCCTGGAACAACGCCAAGCGCATTCACGCCACGAGCCGGCTCAACCACAAGGGCCAGAAGGTTTATTCCATCGAAGGGCCGCTCTTCTTCGGATCGACCGACGGGTTCAGCGAACTGTTCGACCCGAAGGGCGATCCGGAGGAGGTGGTGATCGATTTCGCCAATTCGCGCGTGGTCGACCAGTCGGCGCTACAGGCAATCGAGGATGTCGCCGCGAAATACGAACAACAGGGCAAGCGTGTCAGCCTGCGCCACCTCTCGCGTGACTGTCACCGCCTACTGAACCGGGCGGGCCAGCTTCTGGTCGAAGAGGACGACGACCCCGATTACGGACTCGCCGTCGACTACGATGTGCGCACCGGCTCCTTTTCCGGCGCGCACTGAGGCTCAGTCGAGCGCCTGAAGGTCGGCTAGAAAACGCGCGGCATTCTGTACGTAGTTCTCGGCGCTCATGCGCAGCGCCGAGATCGCGCCTTCGTCGAGCTGTCGGATCACCTTGCCGGGCGCGCCGACGACAAGGCTGCCATCGGGAATCTCCTTGCCTTCGGTGATAAGCGCGCCGGCTCCGATCAGGCAGTTCTTGCCGATCCTCGCGCGGTTCAGCACGGTGGCGCCCATGCCGATCAGCGAATTGTCGCCGATCGTGCAGCCATGAATGATTGCCTTGTGGCCGATGGTGCAGCCTTCGCCGATCGTCACCGGCGCGCCCGGATCGGTGTGGATCATCGTCAGATCCTGGATATTGGTGCGAGCGCCGATGGTGATCGGTTCATTGTCGCCGCGCAGGACCGCGTTGAACCAGATGCCAACCTGCGCGCCCAGAATGACGTTTCCCATCACCTGCGCGCCTGGCGCGACGAAAACGGTCTCGTCGGCAAGCTCGGGGCTGCGGTCGCCGAGGCGGTAGAGCGTCATTCGGAATAGCCCTTCTTTTCCATCAGGTGTTTGATGCCGGCCTCGGCGCATTGCCGGTCCTGCGCCGGTGTGCCGGACGAGATGCCAATGCCGCCGACAACCGCGCCGTCGACCTTGACCGGAAGGCCGCCGCCGACGACCATCAGCCGCCCGCCAATGCCGGCGAAAATGCCGTAGGCCGGCGCGCCGGGCTGGCTCGCTTCGCCATATTCATGTGTCGCCTTCTGCGCGCCCGATGCGGTGAAGCTCTTGTCGATGGCGATGGTGATCGACGTCACCTTGCCGCCGTCCATCCGCTTGAAGGCCAGCAGATTGCCGCCTTCGTCGGTGATTGCGATGCACATCGGCACGCCCATGGAGTCGGCCTCGGCCGCTGCACCTTCGATCAGAAGTTGCGCATCGTCGCTGTCCAGCCGTTGAATGGTTCGCATGTAATATCTCCCTCAATTATCCATGAATGCCCAACCGGAATCGGGCCGCGTTCGCCGTCACATAGGGCCGGTCCGCTCGCTTGCCCATGGAAGGACCATGCCTGCCTCAGTTCAAGGCAAAACCTTCACCCTTAGTCGCTTCCGTTTCACCGTTCACGCGGACGACGATTTGCCCGTCCACACGTTCGGCCTCAATCCGGTAGGTCGCGCCACTCTGGTTGAGTGTGGCGGCATAGCGGTCCCAATGGCTCGGCATGGCCGGCTTCACGAATAGCCGCCCGCCCTGCCGCCGAATGCCGAGAATGGCCTCGACCGAGCATCGGTAGAGCCAGCCTGCGGAACCGGTGTACCAGGTCCAGCCGCCACGGCCGCGCCGGTCCTCTTCGCCATAGATGTCGGCGGCGACGACATAGGGCTCGACGCGGTAGCGTTGCATCGCTTCCTCGTCCAGCGCATGATTGATCGGCAGGAGATGCGAATAGGCTTTCCACGCATCGTCCGGCCGGCCCAGTTCCGCCAGTGCATAGGCTGTCCAGATGGCGCCATGGGTGTACTGGCCGCCATTTTCGCGGACGCCGGGCGGGTAGCCCTTGATGTAGCCGGGGTTCTTGTCCGTGTGCTGGAAGGGCGGAGTGAAGAGTTTGATGATCTTCACCTCGTCGTCGGTCAGGATGTCCAGCACCTTGTCGAGCGCCTGGTGGCTACGCTCCGGATCGCCTTCTCCGGACAAGACGCTCCAGCTCTGCGCGATGGTGTCGATCTGGCATTCGTCGGACGTATGGCTGCCGAGCGGCGTACCATCGTCGAACGAACCGCGTCGGTACCATTCGCCGTCCCAACCCTCCTTTTGAAGGGCTGTTCGCAATTCATCGCGCCGCGCCGACCAGCGTTCGACGCGCGCTTCGTCACCCCTTGCGTCGGCCAGCGGAATCATCGCCGACAGTCCGCCCGCCATGAACCAGCCGAGCCAGACCGAGGTGCCGTGACCCTCTTCACCGACGCGGTTCATGCCGTCGTTCCAGTCGCCGCCGAGGATCAGCGGCAGGCCGTTCTCGCCGCGCCGTGCGCAGCCGAGATCAAGCGCCCGGGCGCAGTGTTCGTAGAGCGAGACGTCGCCATCCAGCACCTCCGGCGTATAGAAAGCATCATGCTGGCCCGGCTCCAGTTCCGGACCGTCGATGAACGGCAGCTTGGTGTCGAGAAAGTCCGTATCGCCCGTCACCCGCACATAGTGGGCCGTGAGATAGCCGAGCCACACCACATCGTCGGAGATCATGGTGCGAACGCCCGCGCCGGTGCGCGGCAGCCACCAGTGCTGCACGTCGCCTTCCGGGAACTGGCGGCCCGCTGCGTTCAGGATCTGCGCCTTTGCATAGGACGGGTCCTGCAGCAGCAGCGCCGAGGTGTCCTGCAACTGATCGCGGAACCCGTAGGCCCCGGAGGCCTGGTAGAAAGCCGAGCGGGCACGGATGCGGCAGGCGAGCGCCTGGTAGGGCAGCCAGCGATTGACCATAATATTCATGGCCGGGTCGGGGGTCTCGACCTGCAACGTGCCGAGAAACGCATCCCACTCGTCTCTGGCCGCCGCGAGTTGTTGGTCGAAACCCTCTTCTCGCAAGGCGTTCGCCATGGATGAAGCGTCTTCGGCCGAGTCGCCATCGCCGAGAATGACAAGCACCTCCACCGATCCGTCTGCCGGCACCTCGATATCGGAGGCCAGTGCGGCACAGGGGTCGCCACCGATCGCGATCGAATCGTCCAGCGCCGCGCCTTCGGCTACCGCCTGCGGATACCGGACCGATTGCCGACCGATGAAGCAGCGCCGCGAAGCGGTGTGGGACGAAACCGGCGTGGAGAGCGCAAAAAAGGCGTGCCGCCCGGAGAAATCGACGGAGTAGGGGTTGGTCGCGCTGAGAACGCCGGATGAATCGTCGAATTGGGAGACAATGAAGGGCGCGGACTGATTGCCATTGTTACCGAGGACCCATTCAGCGAAGGCGTAGAGCCGAAGCTTGCGGGGACGGTCGAATTCGTTTGCGATGTGCAGCCGTGTCACCTTGGCGTTGCGTCCATACGCCATTGCCATGGTCGCGGTCAGCCGCAGGCCGCCGCCTGCCGAACGGAACGTCGAGTAGCCCGTACCATGGCGGGCTTCGTAGGGTTCCGATGCCGCGCCAGCCAGGGCGCCAAATGGCGTCAGCGTAATGCCGCTTTCCAGATCGCGGATGTAAAGCGCCTCGCCCGGTCGGTTCAAAACGGGATCGTTGCTCCACGGCGTCAACTGGTAGTCGCGTGAATTGATGCTCCATGTGAATGCCGCGCCGCCGGCGGAAACGTGGAACCCGAAATCCTTGCCCGAAATGACGTTGATCCACGGCTGCGGCGTCCGCTCGGTCCCGGTAAGCCGCACGACATATTCGCCGGTTTCAGGGTCGAAGCCGCCCACACCGTTCCAGAAGAGAAGATCGTCGCCGGTTTTGGCCACCGTCGCCGGATGGGGAATGGCCGTCGGCAACGATTCTTCACGCTGGATCGGAAAGAGCGGCGCCGGCGTTTGTTCCTCGGCTTCGCCTTCGAGCCGTGCCAGTTGCTGGGACAGCCGCCCATTGCGGGTGTGTAGTGTGATCCGCGACGCAGCGAGAAGCGCGTTATAGGCGGTCTCGTCCACCAGATCGCGACGAACGGCAAAAATGTGAGCGCGCGATGCATCCGACAGTCCGCGATGACGGGCATTGTCGCAGAGAATATCGACCGCCTGCTGCATGTCCTGCGCATAGGAGGTTGCCCGCTCGTTCAGAATGACGAGATCGAACACATGGCCCCGGCTCCGCAGATATTCCTGCATGGCGAGCGCTTCGCTGACGATCTTGAGATCGTTCTCATCATCGGTGCGCAGTACGAAGATCGGATGGTCGCCGGAAATGCCGAGCGGCCACAGCGCGCTCTGGCTCGCCAGCCCGTCGCGGACTGCTTCGTCGCCGATGCGGAAATCCATATCGGGATAGATGAGGTAACGGGCCAGCCGCTGGAACGTCTCTGCGTCTTCGCTCGTAATATTGATGTGCCGCAGCTGAACCTGGCTGCGCGTCCAGGCCAGCTGGCTCTCATGGTTGAAGGTTTCGGTGTGCCGATAATGGATGATCCGGTCATTCAGCGTTTCGCGGTCGGCCGCCGCGAGCGTCCAGAATGTGACGGTCGCCTTCTTGCCAGCCGGAATACGAACGATCCGCCGCAACGACATGATCGGATCGAGCGTGAATCCGACCGAACCGCTCAGTTCTGCGCCGGGGTCGAATGCCCTTGCCGATGACAAACCTCGTTCCCTGCCGATAAAGGCGCGGCGATCGGTTTCGAATTGCGTGGCGCGCTTTTGCCCGGCGGTCTCGGTGATGAGGTGGGCGACGTGAATATCCGGTTCGCCGAGCGTGCGTTTGTTGCGCGTGGCGATGATCGCGTCGCCCGCCGGGTCGATCTCGGTGCGCACGAACATCTTCGAAAAGGCCGGGTGGGCCATGTCGGCCTGATCGGCTGAGAGAACCAGTTCGGCAAAGGAGGTCACCTCGATCAGCCGGTCCGCGCTGCCGGTATTGGCGAGGGTGAGGCGGCGGCCTTCGCCGTCGCCTTCGGTCGTGACCAGAATGTCCAGATGGGACTGGATGGTCCCGACGCGCTTGCGGAACTCGGCCTGTGAATCGGTGAACACCGCAACGGACCGTTCGTCGGGCGCACTGCGCGGCTGGCTGGTCGTGCTCCACCATTGGCCGGTCGCGACGTCGCGTAGGAAGATGTACTGGCCCCAGCTATCCTCCACAGGATCTGGCCGCCAACGCGTGATGGCAAGGCCGTTCCATCGCGAATAGCCTGCGCCTGTCGCCGTGACCATGACGTTGTAGTGGCCGTTCGACAGCAACTGCGTGCGGCGGTCCAGCAATGCGGGCTCGTCGTAAATCTGCATGGCCGGCGCGGCGAGCGCTCCGCCATTGCGCTTCTGGCGCATAACCTCTTCGGACCGGGATACGGGTGCGACGGTGCGCGGCGCGCGCTCCTGCAGCAGCAGTTCGGCCGCCTCGATCACCGGATCGGAATGGAACAGTTCACGCAACCTGCCGGATGTCACGACATTGGCCGCAGCACAGATGCTCATGCCCTGATGGTGTGCGAAATAGGCGCGAATGACGGCGCATTTTTCGCCCTTTGGCAGGCGCGAGGGCGTGAAATCGACGGATTCGTAGAAGCCGTACGCACCCTGCGCGCCGATCTTGCGCAGCCGGTCCATGTTGCGGATGGCGTCGCTGGGAGCGACCTGACAGGCGAGCATCGTGGCATAGGGCGCGATAACGGCGTTGCGGGCAAGATCCCGCTTCAGGCCGAGCGAAGGCACGCCGAAATTGGAATATTGATAGGTCAGCAAATGGTCGCGCGCATTATAGGCCGATTCCGAAATGCCCCATGGCACGCCCAATTCGCGCGCATAGCGCTGTTGCACCCGCACGACCATTCGGTTGGTCTGGTAGAGAAGGCCTCCCTGCCGCTCATGCATGACGAGCGGCGGCATCAGATATTCGAACATCGACCCCGACCATGAGGCCAGCGTCGCACGGCCGGAGACCGGAACCACGGGTCGCCCGAGCCGGAACCAGTGCTCGTTTGGCAGGTCGCCCTTGGCGATGGCAAAAAGGCTGGTCAGGCGGGCTTCCGAAGCCAGAAGATCGTAGCAGGAATCGTCCAGTTCGCCTTCTTCGACACGGTAGCCGATGGAAAGCAGCCGCCGCTTCCTGTTCATCAGAAAGCCGAATTCCATGTCGAACGCGATGCCGCGCGCGGTTTCGGACACATCGATCAGACGTCGCCGCAGACGGTCCATGACCTCGCGGCTCGTGCCGGGATCGTTGAAATGGGCCTCGCAGGTCCGGATGAGCGCGCTGGACCAGCAGACCAGACGCCGGCTGTTATCGCTGTCCACTTCGAGGTCGATGTCGAGCGCCAGACGCTCGATTTCCTGAGCGACCGTCATCAGGCCCGTGGCCTTGACCGAGGTGACGGCGGCGCCCCGGTCGAGCGCTGTGACAAAGCTGTCCAGCCGTTCCTGAATGCGTGCGCGAAGAGGTCGGATCGTCCGGCGATCGTTGGGAATGTCTTCCAGAACTTCGGCGACGATGGTTGCCGTGTCGCGAATGCCCTCGACATCGGCATGCATGAAGGCCGCAGGCGCTGCCGCGGCTTCTCGCAGCGCCGACGAGACGACAATGAGATGACCGGCCAGATTGCCGCTGTCGACCGCGGAAATATAGCGCGGCGGCAGAGGCTGCAGGTTCTTGGTGTCGTACCAGTTGTAGAGATGGCCCCGGTGCTTCTCCATCCGCCGGAGGGTGATCAGCGTCGCCTCGATCCGGCTCAGCATCTCCTCGAAGCCGATCCAGCCGAGATCGCGGGCCGAAACGGTCGAGATCAAATAGAGGCCGATATTGGTTGGCGATGTGCGCGCCGCGATCACCGGCTCGGGGTCTTCCTGAAAATTGTCGGGGGGCAGGTGATTGTGCTCTTCGCTGACATAGGTCTCGAAATAACGCCAGGTCCTGCGGGCTATGCGGCGCAGCGCCCGTTGCTCGTCCCTTGAGACGAAGAAGCGATCGTCCGTTTCCGCCGAGCGCGAGACCTGCCAGGCGATGAGCGGAGCAAGGAACCATGCGACCGTGACGGGTAGGGCGACCAAGGCGCTGTCATTGCCGTAGGCGATCGCGAGTATGAAGCCGATCGCGGCGATGGCCGATGAAGGCCACATCAGCTCCAGATAGGCGAGGGGAGAGCCGGCCGCGCTCTTCTGCATCTGTGCGGCGGTCTTCCATTCCAGAAGCTGGCGGCGCGACACGAAAAGGCGGTAAAGCGTTCGGCCTACGGCGTCGGCGGCGTACCACGCGGTGTGCGCCATGAAGGCGACGCGTAGCCCCGTCTGACCGAGCAGCGTCAGAAGCTCCCAACCATAGGTCCGCAGGTGGGAACGCACGGTGACGCCGACCGGCGGCGACAGAAAACCCATGAACATGGAGATCAGCGGCGAGATGATAAGCATGGCGATCAGGACGAGCTGCCAGACCAGCGCAGGCCAGACCCCGAATTTCGTCCAGCCCGCAATCGACGCCAGAACCCAGGCGACCGGCAGGATCGAGCGCCGCAGATTGTCCACCATCTTGAACCGGTTAAGCGGCGTGACATCCGGGTCTCCGCCGAAAATGAAGGGCAGAAGCTGCCAGTCGCCGCGTATCCAGCGGTGCTGCCGTCCCACCTCGACCGAATATTTGGTCGGAAAATCCTCCACGAATTCGACATCGGTGACGAGCGCCGAGCGGGCGAGGGCACCCTCCAGAAGGTCATGCGACAGGACGGTATTGTCTTCGATCCGCTCCGCCATGGCCTGGCGGAAAGCATCGACATGGATCAGGCCCTTGCCGGTGAAGCTGCCCTCCCGAAAGACATCCTGATAAGTGTCGGAAACGGCAAAGACGTAAGGATCGAGACCGCGATTGGAGGAGAACATTCGCTGGAAGGCGGAGGCCTCTTCGCCGGTTGTCAGGGATGGTGTGATCCGCGGCTGAAGGATGCCGTAACCGCCTGTTACGCGATTGGAATCCGGGTCGTTGATGGGCGCGTTGAGCGGATGGGCCATCTTGCCGACGAGCTTGGCGACCATGTCGCGTGGCAAGCGCGTATCTGAATCGAGGGTAAGGACGAAAGCGATATCTTCCGGCAGGGCATGGGCAGGCGTCAGGTAGGTAGTGTGCGTCTCACCGCGGATCAGGTCGAAGAGCTCTTCCAGCTTGCCGCGCTTGCGCTCCCATCCCATCCATACATCGTCGACCTCTTCATAGACGCGACGGCGATGCAGAAGAAAGAAACGCCGCCTGCCCGTATGGGCGTAGGTCTCCGCCAATGTATCGATGGTCCGCTGCGCGTAGTCCAGAAGCTCGCGGTCTTCCGGACGCTCCTCCGCAACGGCATCCGGCCAGTCGGAAAGAAGCGCGAAATAGGTCTCGCCCGACGGGTTGCTGAGATAGTGGACTTCCAGATTACGGACGAGTTCGTCGATCGTGTCGCGATCGCCGATCATGCAGGGAACCACGACCAGCGTCCGCGCGTCGCGTGGAATGCCGTCGCGATATTCATAGCCCGGCATGTGATAGGGCCGCACCATATAGGACGAGAGCATGTTGAAGATGCCCATTGCCGCCTCGGAAGCCGGCAGGGCGAGCAGGACCATAAGAATGACCGCTGCGCCCGCGCCTTCGATCGCGCCGATGGCCATGGCTGCGACAGCCAGAATGATCGCCGTCAGGATCGCCACCGGCAGGGCGATGCCGAGCCAGCCAAGTCGCGAGAACAGCAGACGCACGCGTTCGCGAGGACGGCGGCGATAGCCGACCCGATCGCGCAGCGCCTCGATACCGTTTCCGAGCAGATAATAACCTATATTGCCCACGATCAGAGGATCGGGCTGGTCGGCCCCTTGCCGCGCCATCTCGATGACCGTATCGGTCACCTCCATTTCCGATGTCTTCGACCGGCGGGCGAGCGTTTCGATCCGCTCGCGATAACGATTACGCGAGCGCGGATCGAGCAGTCCGAAATCAGTGCTGGCTCGCAGCCGGCGGTCGACGGCGGAAAGACTTTCGAACCACGTAATCCAGTCCATATCGTCGATGGCGCGCAGCGAACTGATGATATTGCCGACGATCACATTGGCCGAAGAAATGCTGTTCTGCTGCGCAATCAGCATTTCTTCTGCTTCCACCCCCTCCTGTTCGAAAGCGTCTTCGAGCCAGCGAAGGACGGTCTGAGCGCGATCTGAGCCGTCGCGAAGACGGTAGAGGAGTTGGGCCGAAAAGGAATGCTCGGACATGTCCGCCAGGGCCTGGCCGAACTCCTGCTCGGCTTCCTTGTCCGTTTCCGCCGCCAGCATGCGGTCGGCCAGCGCATTGGCTTTCTGCCGCAATTCGCGGCCATGTTGCACCCGCTCCGAAACACGTCGGAGATTCTCCAACAGAACAAAGCGCAGAAAGGCCGGGATAGCCCAGATTTCACCGATCTTCAGCGTTTCGACGCTTTGAAATCCCTCGGTGATGGCAGTGAGCGTGTGACTGGAAAAAACGCTGTTGGTGTGAGCGACATAGGTCCATGCAAGCGCCAGAACACGCGGCACTTTCTGGTCGGCGCCCTCCACGCTGGTATTGGGCAGTTGATCGTAGAACTTGATGGGCAGGTCGCGCCGCACCTGCCGGAGATTGGCTTCCACCAGATGATGGTTGTCGAGCAGCCACTCCGCCGCTGGCGAAATCGGATAACCTTCCTTGGCCGCATGGGCGGTCGCCTCGTAGCAGGTCTCGATGACCTTTTCATTGTCGCGTTCGCGGCCGCGGAAGTCGAAGGTTCGAAAGGATTGCAGCGGCGCTTCGGCCCGACTGGCAAGACGCTCGCCGGTCGCCCCGAATTCATCGTCGGAGAGGAACTTGTCGCGAATAGGCGGGGTAAGCTCGCCCAGTTGTCTGCCTCGTTCCGCCCTGCTTTCGCGAGCGTCCGTGTGGGGCGAAGGGGATTGGTAGTTCATTTGCGATCCGTCGAGGCCGAAAGGGCCAACTCCGGAAAGTAGGCCACACTTGTCGCTCGGTAAGAGCACGAAGTGGGAATAGACGCGCTGCCAACGCCGTTGTCATCACAGGAATGAACGGCGCCATCCTTTTTTGACCGGGAACGGCGCCGTTGATTACCCTTTACAGCAGCTTGTCCAGCGTGACGGGCAGATCATAGACCCGCTTGCCGGTAGCATTGTAGATCGCGTTGACGACGGCCCCACCCGCACCGCAAAGCGCCAGTTCGCCGATCCCCTTGGTCCCGATCGGGTTCGATTTGGGGTCGGGGTTCTCCAGGAAGATGATGTCGCACTTCGGAACGTCACGGTTCACTGCCACGTGATATTCGGCGAGGTCGCGATTGACGTAGCCGCCGGTCCGCTCATCCATCCAGAGTTCTTCGCGGATGGCGCCGCCAATGCCCCAGACCAGGCCGCCGAGACACTGGCTATGAGCCGTCTTGCGGTTCAGAATACGGCCCGCGGAAAAGACAGAGACGAAGCGACGCACTTCGATCTCGCAACTGTCCATGTCCACGGCAACTTCGCAGAAATGCGCGCCGTATGAATTCTGGACGTAATCCTCGTGCTCTTCACCCGGCTTGATGCTGCCTTCAGCCGAAAAACCGTCGCTGTCCTTCAAAACGTCTGCGAGCGCAACGGCTCTGTCGCCAGCCTGCATCGTACCTTCGTCGAAGTCGATCTCGTCGGGGTCGATGTTGAAACCACCAGCCCTAGCCAGCTTCTCACGTAGTGCGATGCATGCGTTCCACAGAGCTGAGCCCGAGGTTCCCGCACCGAACGATCCGCCGGAACCGGCAGTGGCGGGATTGTCGGAATCGGCCAGATCGACCGTGATGTCGTCGGGATGGAGGCCGAGCGCTTCGGCAGCGATCTGCGTCAGGATCGTATAGGTGCCCGTGCCGATATCCGTCATGTCCATCTTGACGGTCAGATGGCCGCCCGCCGAAAGATCGATCCGGCACGATCCTTCCTGCATCATATTGCCGCGAATGGCGCTGGCCATGCCGTACCCGATCAGCTTGCGACCTTCCCGGCGCGAACGCGGCTCTTTCGGCCGGTCTGCCCAGCCGAATTCGTCCGCCCCACGCTTCATGCATTCCACCAGATCGCGTGTCGCAAAGGGCTTGCCGCTTGCCGGGTCCTCCGTCGGTTCGTTCTTCAAGCGGAATTCCAGCGGGTCCATGCCGACCTTCTCGGCGAGTTCGTCAATCGCCGCTTCGAAGGTGACGCCGCCCAGCGCCTCGCCCGGCGCGCGCATGGAATCGTTCAGCGTCTCGTTCGCCTGGCGGGTCTTGCCGGTCCAGTGCAGCGCATCGCAACGATAGGCACTGGCCGCCGAGGCCATCGGTCCTTCGGTGTAGAAATAGCCGATGGCTTGCGTCGACCATGTTTCGAAATTGACGGCCTTGAGCGTGCCGTCCCTGGTCGCGCCGAGACGAATGCGCTGTTCGATTCGGGCCCGATGCGGCCCGGCGTGGAACAGATTGCGGCGCGTCTGTACCACCTTCACCGGGCGGTTCAACTTCTTGGCGCCCGCCGCGGCGAGAATGGTGTCGTAGTGCTGTCCGAGCTTGGAGCCGAACCCACCCCCGATATAGGGCGACAGAACGCGAATATTCTCTTCATCGATACCGAATGTATTGGCAAGGCAAGCCACGCCGGACGCGATGACCTGAAGCGAATTGCGTACGGTCAGGCGCTCCCCGTCCCATTCGGCAATGGCGCTATGCGGCTCCATAGCCGCCGGAATCATATGCGGTGTCGTATAGTTGAGATCCACCGTCAGATCGCTTTCGGCCCAGGCCCGGTCGAAATCACCGCGCCGATTGGTCGGTTCGAACCCGCCATCGAGGCCCTCCGCCAATTCGCTGTCCGCGCGATCGACGCCCAGCGCAGGCGCCTGTTCGTCATAGGTCACGGCCACGAGGCTCGCCGCATGACGCGCCTGTTCCAGCGTTTCGGCAATGACCAGCGCGACCGGTTGGCCATAATGGCGGATCGTGCCGTCGACGAGAACGCCATGGCTTTGCTCGAACCGGTCGTCCGCCCCATCGCCCCAGGGAGCCATTTTCGGCGCGTTTTCGTAGGTAAGGACAGCGATCACGCCTTTGGCCGCTTCCGCATTGGCCGTTTCGATGGATGCGATTGTTCCCTTCGCGATGGTCGCCTCGACGATGAAGCCGATCGCGGCATCGATGTCGTGTTCGGCGGCATAGGTCGCAGCGCCGGAAACCTTGAGCGGGCCGTCGACGCGGTCGAGCGGTTTGCCGATCCATTTGCCTTTGATGATGTCGTTCATGCCGCATTCTCCCGATCGGCCGCTTCACGAAGTGCGGCGACGATTGTCCGTTTAGCCAGTTCGATCTTGAAGGCGTGACTGCCTTCGGCGCGCGCATCGGCCAGTTCGGCCTCGGCGGCCGCTTGGAAATTTTCTTCCGTTGGCGCTTGGCCGGCGAGCCGCGCCTCAGCCTTTTCTGCCCGCCAGGGTTTGTGCGCCACACCGCCGAGAGCAAGGCGGGTCGTCTCGATCTTGCCGTCCGCGATCCTCAGGACGATGGCGGCCGAGACCAGAGCGAATGCGTAGGACGAGCGGTCGCGAACCTTGCGATAAAGATGCGTGCCGCCGAGCGGGGCCGGCAAGGTGACCGCTTCGATCAGTTCGCCATCTTCCAGAACCGTATCGATCTGTGGGGTATCGCCCGGCAAGCGGTGCAATTCGGTCGCGGCGACGGTGCGGCTTGCGCCATCCGCCTTGCGCGTATGGATTTTCGCATCCAGCGCCGCCATGGCGACGGCCATGTCGGACGGATGGGTCGCGATGCAATGGGCAGACGTGCCCAAGATAGCGTGAATGCGGCTCGGCCCGTTGAGCGCGGCACAACCGGAACCCGGCTCCCTCTTGTTGCAGGGGCGGGTGGTGTCCATGAAGTAATAGCAGCGGGTCCGCTGCAGAAAATTGCCGCCGGTCGTCGCCCGGTTTCGAAGCTGCACCGTTGCGCCGGATAGCAGTGCTTCGGACAGGACTCGGTAGTCTTTCCGCACCCTGGAATTGTTGGCGAGCGTCGTGTTCGTAACCTCCGCGCCGATCCGAAGGCCGTTTCCATCCGTGTCGGAAAAGCCTCCCATGTCGAGACGATGGACATCGACCAGCGCGTCAGGCGTTTCGACTTCGAGCTTCATCAGGTCGAGCAGGTTGGTGCCGCCTCCGATGAATTTGGCATTCTCGGCGCGGATCGCATCGAGCGCGGCATCGGCGCTGTCGGGACGGATATATTCGATCGGTTTCATTCTGCGGCCTCCGTCTGTAAGGCCGCGCCACCGGTTTCCATCACCGCATCGACGATGTTGTTATACGCCCCGCAGCGGCAGATATTGCCGCTCATCCGTTCCTGCACCTCCAGGCGGGTCAGATGAATATCGCCATCGTCGGCGGTGACAGCCGATGCATCGCCGCGTTCCACTTCCTTGAGCGTGGCGACGGCGGAGCAGATCTGGCCGGGCGTGCAATAGCCGCACTGAAAGGCGTCGTGCGACACGAAAGCGCGCTGCATCGCGCCGAGTTCGTCGCCATCCTTCAGGCCTTCGATCGTCGTGACGTCCTGGCCATCGCAGCCAGCGAAGAGGACGAGGCAGGAATTGACGCGCTCGCCGTCCAGCAGAACGGTGCACGCGCCGCACTGGCCGTGGTCGCAACCCTTTTTGGAGCCCGTCAGCTTCAGATGTTCTCGCAGCGCGTCGAGCAGGGTGGTTCGCGGATCCACCTCCAATTCGACGGCCTTGCCGTTAATAGTCAATGACGTCACGGAAAGTTCCTTTGGTCTCAGCAATTTGGAATACGTCCAGAAAAAGGCCGGGCCGGGCAGTCGGTTCCATCCGCGCGCTCAATCGGCGCGTCACCCAACGGCAGGTTGTCGGACGCGATCAAATCGATTGAGTTGCCGAAGTTCCGGCCATCTGGATGCCGCCCCGCCAAAAGCCGTGCATTTGCCCTGTTTTTGCGTGACAGATACGGGGGTAATTGGGTAGGTACGCCCCACTATTCCGAGCCCCGAAGAAGGATATGCAGCCATGAACGTCACTCCGCGCGTAAAGGAAATCCTCTCCTGGTATGAAGGCGAGAACCCTGGCGTTAAGACCAATCTGGCTCGCCTTCTGATGCACGGCAAACTGGGCGGCACGGGCAAGCTGGTCATTCTGCCGGTCGATCAGGGCTATGAGCACGGTCCGGCACGCTCCTTTGCGCCGAACCCGGCAGCCTACGACCCTCATTATCTCTATCAGCTCGCCATCGATGCCGGCCTGTCCGCCTATGCGGCGCCGCTCGGCAGCCTGGAGCAGGGCGCCGACACCTTCGCCGGCGAAGTGCCGCTGATCCTCAAGGTCAATTCGGCCAACTCGCTGTCGGACAGCGTGCCGGATCAGGCCGTTCTCGGCTCGGTGGACGACGCGCTGCGCCTCGGCTGCATCGGTATCGGCTTCACCATCTATCCGGGCTCGGACAACTGCTTCACGATGCAGGAAGACCTGGCCGAGTTGACCCGCGAGGCCAAGGCCAAGGGTCTGATGACGGTCGTCTGGTCCTATCCGCGCGGCGGCAAGGTCTCTAAGAAGGGCGAAACGGCGCTCGACATCGTGGCCTACGCGGCGCACATGGCGGCGCTGATGGGCGCGACGATCATCAAGGTCAAGCCGCCGGAAAAGGGCGTCGATCTGAAAGATGCCGAGAAGTCCTACAAGGACATCAAACAGGATACGCTCGCCGAGCGGATCAGCCATGTCATGCAGGCTTCCTTCAACAATAAGCGCGTGGTGGTCTTCTCCGGCGGCGGCGCGAAAGATGCGGACGCATTGGTCGAAGAGATCACCCAGATCAATGCCGGCGGCGGCTTCGGCTCCATCGTCGGCCGCAACTCCTTCCAGCGCGAGAAGAGTGAGGCGGTGGCGCTGCTCAACCGGATTGTCGACGTCTATAAGGGCTGAGATCGCAGCTGTTTCGACGATGGGAAGGGCCGCCCCGCAAGGGCGGCTTTTTCATTTCATTCCAAGCCGTTGGGCTTTGGATCGTCACCCGCGCCGGACGGTGCAGGCTCGCTGATCGCACCGGTCTGCGCGTGGACCAGGATGTGCTTGTCCATGCCATTGACGGTGCGATAGATCGCGGTCCAGGCTCCGGCATTCTCGTCACATTTCAACTCCTGCAGGAAGAGATAGCCAGGCACCTTTTCCAGTGCCTGGGCGATCTGACTGAGCGGACGCGCATCGGCGGGCGGGTCCGCTACAGCGGGGCCGGCTAGAATCGCCATGCCGGCCAGGCCGAGCATCGAGGCTGAAACGGCGAATTTTGTCATGGAAGCACTCGTTCGATTGTCGAAGTTAAGATCGGTTACGCAAGGTCGAACGCACGGCCATGGCGCTGGTTGCCTGAGACCGCCCGGTTGCCGACGACCTTGCCGCAGGCCTGTCCTCGCCTACTCTCCGTTGGCAGAATGGAGACCGAGCCCCTATGGCCCTGCCCAAGCGAGACGAAAAAGAACTGCCGGTCGAAGACAAGCTTCGCTGCCTGATCTATGCGTTGGTGTCCGATCTCTTTCTTCAGCCACCCGATCGCAAGATGCTTGAGCGTCTGCGCGGACTATCGCGCGATGACAGCGCCATGGGCCGGGCGACCGGCCGTCTGGCCGAATGCGCCGGCACGGCCACGCCCCGGCAGGTCCATGATGAATATCAGGGGTTGTTCGGTCCGGATGGTGTGCTTGAGCCGCGCGCATCGGCCTATTTGAAGGGACGGACCGGTCCGTCCGGGGCCGATTGTCTGCCGGCGCTCATGGCGCGCCTTGGCATCGAGCAGCGTCCGGTCGCCGAACGGGCGCCCGACCATGCTGGCACCCTCTTCGAGATGATGGCGGGGCTCATCGATGGCCGGTTTGGCTGCGACCGTCTGGCGGTTATGGAGCAGCGCCGAATCTTTCGGGACCACATCATGATCTGGATGCCCTTTTTCCTTCGCGATGTGAGCACATCGGATAAGGCGGATTTCTACCGTGCCGTCGGCGATCTCGCGGCGACCTTCCTCGATATTGAGGATGCCGGTTTCCAGTTGGTCTGACAGACTTTCGTCGGGTCTTACGCCTTGTTCCGGACTCGCGAAATCCCTACACCATGAATGCCTGCCGCCTGACCACGACCGGAGCGCCGACATGAGCCTTCCCGATCCCCGCTTACCCGAGGGCTTCCGTGCTCTGGCGGTCGATCGTGAAAAGATGGCGTTAGACGAAGCCTGCCGCCTTGCCCGATGCCAGAAGGCCGAGCCAGGCGATTTTCTCTATAGCCGACGGCACGGCATGGCGTCCTGCGCGATCCTTCTGGACTCCGACCGATCGGCCGTGGAGGCGGCACAGGCGCTTCCTCTGGCGCAACTGGCTGTTGCGGAAAGCCTGCATGCACTCTCAGCAGCGCAACGACCGACGATAATCTGGCCGTTCAGTGTCTGTCTCGGAGCGCGCGAAGTGGCGCGCGTCGCCATTGGCGGGCTGTCCGGTCAGGAAGAGGCAGAGGACTATCCGGACTGGCTTGTGATCGGACTTCACATTCGCTTGTCGGGCAAGTTCACCGAACGGCTTCCGGCCTTGAAACGGCGAGAGCTCACGGCCCTTGCATCGGAAGGGATCGCGACGGACCGGACGGCCGTCTTACAGCATTTGGCGGCCGCCATGCAGCGTCGGCTGGCCGAGTGGCAGAATCGCGGTTTCGAACCGATCCGCTCGGCATGGACAGCCTATACCGATGGCGAGAGCAGCCGGCCTGCCATGCGACTGGACAAGGACGGCAATGCGATGATCGACACGGGCGAGGGCTTCGAGAAAGTTGCCCTGATCGACATGATTGCGCGCCAATTGCCGCTGCATCTGACCGCCTGAGAAAGGACGAACATGCTATCGCGCCTCTTCGGAAAGCAAAAAGGGAAAGACATGAGCGAACCGAGCGCCGAGGCCATTCGCGATCAATTGCGCTCTATCGCCGCGCCGGGCGGAAAGAGCGACATCGTTTCCGAGGGCATGGTCTCCGACATCTTCATCGCCAAGGGCAAGGTCTTTTTCTCCCTGACCGTTCCGGCCGATCTGGCCGACCGGCTGGAGCCGCTGCGCAAGGCGGCGGAAGAAACCGTTCAGAAAATGCCGGGCGTGCAAAAGGCGACGGTTGCGCTGACCGCCGAGCGAAAAAATGGGCAGGGCACGGCGCCCCCATCCCCGGCGGGCCCGGCTCGGCCGACGCCCGGTCCGGCAGCGCAACGCGGCCCGGCCGGTCGCCAGACCATTGCCGTTCCCGGTATCGGTTCCATCGTCGCGGTCGCGTCCGGCAAAGGCGGTGTCGGCAAGAGCACGACGGCTGTCAATCTGGCGCTCGCCTTGCAGCAGCACGGCCTGTCGGTCGGCGTTCTGGATGCCGATGTTTATGGCCCCTCCATTCCGCGCCTTCTCGGCCTGTCCGGCAAGCCTGAAATGGCAGGCGACAAGATGATGAAGCCGATGGAGAGTTACGGCATCAAGGCCATAAGCATGGGTCTCATGGTCGGCGAGGATACGCCTATGGTCTGGCGCGGGCCGATGGTGACGCAGGCCTTGACGCAGATGCTGCGCGGCGTCGCATGGGGCGAACTCGACATGCTCATCGTCGATATGCCGCCGGGAACCGGCGACGTGCAATTGTCATTGGCCCAACAGGTGCCGATGGCCGGGGCGGTGATCGTCTCCACTCCGCAGGATCTGGCGCTTCTGGATGCGCGCAAGGGCTTGAACATGTTCCGGAAGGTCGAAGTTCCCGTGCTCGGCATCATTGAAAATATGAGCCTGTTCGTCTGCCCCGATTGTGGGGCCAGCCATTCCATCTTCGGCCATGGCGGCGCGAAGGCGGAAGCGGAAAAGCTGGGCGTGCCGTTTCTTGGCGAGGTGCCGTTGCAGATGGCGATCCGCGAAACCTCCGATGCCGGAAAGCCGGTTCTCGTCGGCGATCCGGATGGTGCCGAATCGACGATCTACCGGCAGATCGCACAGCGTTTGGTGGAAGAGGTCGAAGGCGTCGGCGCGCAGGGCAACGAAGGGCCGGCCATCGTTTTCGAATAGCCTTTCCCCACAACGAAAAGAGGCCGGCACGACATGCCGACCTTCAATTGCAAGGCGAATTGCCGATCAGCCGATATTGGGTTCCGGCGGCTGGTAGCCATCGGAGATTTTCGCGTTCATGCAGGAGAAGAACTGCCCGGCGAGCTTCTTGCTGGTGGATTGGATGAGCCGGCTACCCATCATCGCCATCTTGCCACCGACATCGGCCTTGGCCTTGTATTTCAGCAATGTGCCGCCTTCATGCTCGTGCAATTCGACGTCGGCGCCGCCCTTGGCGAAACCGGCAATGCCGCCATCTCCCTTGCCCTCGATCGTATAGGATGTGGGCGCATTGATGTTTTTCAGTTCGACCTGACCGCTGAAGGTCGATTTGATCGGACCGATCTTCAGCGTCACCTTGGCTTCCATTTCCGTGTCGGATGTCTTGTTCAGTTCGTCGCATCCCGGAATGCACTCTTTCAGGACATTCGGATCGTTCAGCGCTGCCCATACGGTTGCGACGGGCGCGTTGATCGTCTCCTCGCCTTCTATTTCGACAGCCATTGCGGTTCTCCTCTCACTGGTCGACATCCCGCTCATAGAGGAGCCGACAACCGACCGTCCATATGCCAAAAGGTCTTGGGTGGCGGTCTTGCAGCTTGGCCGGGCGGCGGTATCTGCCTTCGATCAGACGAAACGGAGATAGAACGACTCCATGAGACACGACCCGGCCAACACCAAAAGAACCCTGCTCGACGATGGCACCGAGCGCCATACGGCCGCTTCGTTGACCAAGTACGAGATCGAGAAGGCGGAGTGGCGTGGCCCGATGCGGGCCGCCGTCGTCTACGAAGTGGTGCGCCGCTCCGGCGATCACGAACTGGAACGGCCGACCAAGAGCCTCGTCTTTTCCTCGATCGCCGCCGGAATCGTTATTACCCTGTCGATCCTGACAGAGGCATATCTGCGCCAGGCGCTTCCCGATACGGACTGGGCGCATCTCATCGAAGCGATGGGATACACAACCGGCTTCATCTTCGTCATCCTGGCCCGTCAGCAGCTTTTCACCGAAAGTACGATCACCGCGGTGCTTCCGGTCATGGCCAAGCCGACCGCCAACAACCTCTTCGCCGTCGCCCGCCTTTGGACCATCGTTTTCCTCGGCAATCTGGTCGGCACAGCCATTTTCGCGCTTTGGTTCACCTTCTATCCCCCAGCCGGACCCGAAACGCTGGAAGCGATCCGCGAGATTTCGATGCGCGCCATGGAGCCAGGCTTCGTCGAAACCATCATGCGCGGCATATGCGCCGGCTTTCTGATCGCCGGGGTGGCGTGGCTTCTGCCCAGTTCGCGTGGGTTCGAGCTGCATGTGATCTTCCTGATCACCTACATCATCGCGCTCGGCAAGTTCTCCCATGTTATCGCCGGTTCGGCGGAGGCATGGTATCTAGCCTTCGGTGGCTATAGCGGCTTCTTCGAGGTCGTATTCGGGTTCATCGTTCCCGCGTTGATCGGCAATGTGATTGGCGGAACGGTTCTGTTCGCCTTCCTTTCCTTCGGACAGGTGGTCGCCGAACTTGACGAAAAGCCGGCAGAGCATTCCAATGGTGCGCCGCAAAATGACGATGAGGATGGCCGTATTTGCCCGGATGAGGCACAGACGGCTGCCGCATCGGCCGGTCACGAGACACGGAAATAATCGAAGTCCGCAATCGTCCTGGCGGAACGGAGTGACGCATGAAAGACCTTGAAGCCTGGCGCGCCGCCATTGCCGCGCTGGAAGATTACCACCAGGCGCGCCCGGAAATGGACATGCGCCAGGCCTTCGCTATCGATCGGAATCGCTTCGATAGCTTTTCGCTTTCGCTGGACGATCTGCTGCTCGATTACAGCAAATGCGCAGTGGACGAGGCGACGATCGAGAAGTTGATCCGCTTGGCCGACGCTATGGGCGTTCGTGAGATGCGCGACGCCATGTTCGCCGGCGAGCCGATCAACACGACAGAAAAACGCGCCGTCCTGCACACGGCCCTGCGCGCGCCTGCCGATGCCGATTTCGCCGTGGGTGGTGAAGACGTCATGGCTGGCATTCACGACGTGCTGGACCGCATGACGACGTTTGCCGAACGGGTCCGCTCCGGCGAGCATAGAGGCCAGACGGGCCAGCCTATCACCGACATCGTCAATATCGGTATCGGCGGATCGGATCTCGGCCCTGCCATGGTGACAGGCGCGCTGATCCCCTATCATGACGGACCGCGCTGCCATTTCGTTTCCAATGTCGACGGCGCCGATATGGCCGACACGCTGGCGCGGCTGACGCCTGCCACGACCCTTTTCATCGTTGCCTCCAAGACCTTCACCACCATCGAGACCATGACCAATGCGAAGACCGCGCGCGATTGGCTGACGGACATGCTGGGCAGGGAGGCGACGGGCCGCCATTTCGTGGCCGTATCGACCGCTCTGGACAAAGTTGCCGATTTCGGGATTGCCGAAGAGAACGTCTTCGGCTTCTGGGACTGGGTGGGCGGCCGTTATTCGGTCTGGTCCGCTATCGGCCTGTCGGTCATGCTGGCCGTCGGTCCGAAGAATTTCCGCGCCTTCCTCGACGGCGCCCATGCGATGGACGAGCATTTCCGCCATGCCGAGCCGCGACAGAACATGCCGATGCTGCTGGGTTTGATCGGTTGGTGGCACCGCGTCATCTGCGGCTATACATCGCGCGCGGTTATCCCTTACGAACAGCGGCTTTCACGGCTTCCAGCCTATCTCCAGCAGCTCGATATGGAGAGCAATGGCAAGGCTGTGAAACGCAATGGCCGACCCGCCTTGACCGAGACCGGCCCGGTCGTCTGGGGCGAGCCGGGCACCAATGGTCAGCATGCCTTCTTCCAGCTTCTGCATCAGGGTACGGACATTATACCGGTCGAGTTCATCCTTTCGGCACGCGGCCACGAGCCGGATCTGGAGGCTCATCACGAATTGCTGCTGGCCAATGGTCTGGCGCAGGCCGAAGCACTGATGCGGGGGCGGACTTTCGACGAGGCTCTGGAGCAGGCCTATGCCGCCGGAATGACCGAGGAGCATGCCGCTGCTGTCGCTCCGCATCGGGTCTTTCCCGGCGATCGCCCATCGATCACTCTGATTCAGGACCTGCTGACGCCCTTCGCGCTTGGTCGCCTCATCGGCCTCTATGAGCATCGGGTTTTCGTCGAAGGCGCGCTCTTCGGCATCAATTCCTTCGACCAGTGGGGCGTGGAACTCGGCAAGGAGCTGGCGACGGCTCTTCTACCGGTTCTGCGAACCGGCGAAGGCGTCGACGAACGCGATGGGTCGACGGCCAATCTGGTCAAACGGATCCGCGCGGCGGCTGAAGCGTAAGACAAACGGCATCGGGCCAGACAGGGGTGCACCCTGCCTGGCCCGATGTCATTTTTGGTAAGGGGTCAGTCCGGACGCAGATCCTTACGCAGGATCTTCCCGACCGGCGATTTGGGCAGCTCGTCGCGGAACTCGATCTTGCGCGGCCGCTTGTAGCCCGTCAGATTCTCGCGGCAATATTTCAGGATTTCCGTCTCGTCGATGGTCGAGCCTTCCTTGCGCACGACGAAGAGCTTGGGCACCTCGCCGCTCTTCTCGTCCGGCACGCCAATGGCGGCGGCTTCGAGAATATCGGGGTGGCCGGCGACGACCTCCTCGATCTCGTTCGGGTAGACGTTGAAGCCGGAGACGAGGATCATGTCCTTCTTGCGGTCGACGATTTTGAAGTAGCCGCGCTCATCCATGAACGCCATGTCGCCGGTTCTGAAATAGCCGTCATCCGTCATCACATTGGCCGTCTCGTCCGGGCGGTTCCAATAGCCGGCCATAACCTGCGGGCCGAAAATGGCGATCTCGCCCACCTCGCCCTGTGCGACTTCCTGCCCGTCATCGGACAGAAGTTTGACGTCGGTTGAGGGGAGAGGCACGCCGATCGTTCCGGAAAATTCTTTGGCGTCCAGCGGGTTGGATGTCGCGACCGGCGAGGTTTCCGAAAGGCCGTAGCCTTCGTGGATGGTCACGCCTGTCAGCTCTTCCCAACGTTCGGCCACCGGGCGCTGTACCGACATGCCGCCGCCAAGTGTAAGCTTGAGATTCGAGAAGTCGAGCTCCCGAAAATCCTTGTTGTTCATGAGAGCGACAAAAAGAGTGTTCAGCCCGACGAAAGCCTGGAAGGGTTGGCCCTTGAGCGCTTTGACGAATGCCGGAATGTCGCGCGGGTTCGGGATGAGCAGGTTGTGCTGACCCTCCTCGATACCGTTCAGCAAATTCACCGTCAGCGCGTAGATATGGTAGAGCGGCAACGGGCAGACCATCATCGTGCCGGGTTCGCGTCCTTCCGGGAAGGCCGCGGCCACCCATATGCGGTTCTGCTCCATATTGGCCAGGATGTTGCGATGGAGCAGGATCGCGCCCTTGGAAACACCTGTCGTGCCGCCCGTATACTGCAGGAAGGCGATATCCTCGGGCCCGGTTCCAGGGTCGGTGAAAGTCTTATCCTTGCCGCTGCTGACCGCGTCGTTGAAACGAATGAAGCTGTCCAGCGAATAACTCGGCACCATCTTCTTGACGCGGCGTACCACGAAATTGACGACATAGCCCTTGACGCCCAGCAGGTCGCCCATCGTGGCGAGGATCACATGCTTGACGCCGGTCTTGCCTTTGATTTTCTCCAAAGACGCGGCGAAATTCTCCAGAATGACGATCGCCTCCGCGCCGCTATCGTTGAGCTGATGCTCGAGTTCGCGAGGCGTATAGAGCGGGTTCACGCCAACGACCGTATAACCTGCGCGCAGGATGGCGGTGACGGCGATCGGATATTGCAGCACATTGGGCATCATGACGGCCACGCGAGCACCTTTTTCCAGCCCGAGCGACTGTAAATAGGCGGCCAGCGCTTCTGCCTGGCGGGCAATCTCTGAAAAGGTGATGGTCGTGCCGAGGCAGGTAAAGGCTGGCCGGTCGCCCCATTTCTTGCAGGACTGATACAGCAATTCACCCAGCGACCGATAGCGCAGCGGTTCTATCTCGGCGGGAACCGTGTCCGGATAATGGGTCAGCCAGGGTTTATCTGTCATTGAATCCTCCACAAGTTTCGTCCGTCATCACTATTTTCAGACGTTTAACGTAAACGTCAACTGGAGCAACTGTCAGCACCTTTCCCCACGGTTGCGTATGTTCGTTTCGCTTCATGCCCTCCCGCCACGGAGCGTCTACTGTCCATAACTGTCGGCCTCGGCGAGAAAGACGCGTTCCGCCTCCGTGCTCTCCCGACCGAGCACCTCGTTGCGATGGGGAAAACGGCCGAACCGTCCGATGATTTCCCTATGCTCCTCCGCGAAGCGCAACCCTTCATCCGAGCCGAGCGCCTTGAAACATTCCACCGAACGGTCCTGATCGGCAAGCGTCTCCGAATGCATGAGCGGCATGTAGAGAAACTGTCGGCCCTGCTTGTTCAGCGACCGGTCGAAACCCTGTGCGACGGCATGGCGCGACAGGTCGAGCGCAAGGGCATCGCTCGCAAAAGCGCGGGCGGTGCCGCGGAACATGTTCCGGGGAAACTGATCGAGCACGAGAATGGCGGCAAGCGCCGCTTTGGGCTCGGCTTTGGCCAGAGGCGGAACCGTGTCGGCCAATCTCTCATGAAGCGGCAGGAACCGGTCCCAGATGGACTTATCCAGCGTTTCGCTGCCGGAGAACCAGTCTTTGGGTCCGAATTCTTCGAACCAGAAGCTGTTTACGTCGTCGACCCAGTCCGTATCGGCCAAATGCCGTCCTCCGCGATAGCCTGTTCATTTGGCAGATAGCGCACTATCGGGACCCGGCCCACCCCTGGCAATGGCGATGGTGCCTTATCGGAACTAAGGGGCGACGTCAGTTGATGCTGTCATCGACGGTCGCTCCGGGGCCGGGCGTCGCGCCGGGCGGACACTTGCCCAGAATGATCATGCCGAGCACCTCGTCATCGGTGACGTCGCTGGTTGCCGCCGATCCCACGATCTGGCCGTTCTTCATCACCACCACCCGGTCGGCAAGGTCGAACACGTCGTGAATGTCGTGGCTGATGAGAAAGATGCCGATCCCGTCGGCCTTGAGCTGCTTGATCAACTCGCCGACCTGCGCGGTTTCCTGTGGGCCGAGCGCGGCGGTCGGCTCGTCCATGATCAGGATGCGTGCATTGAAGAGGATCGCGCGGGCGATGGCGACCGATTGCCGCTGCCCGCCGGAGAGACTCTTCACAGGGTCCTTGAAGCGCTGGAAATTGGGGTTCAGCCGGCCCATCACCCGCCGCGCTTCGGCCTCCATCGCGCCATCGTCCAGCGTACCCCAGCCGCTCATGATTTCCCGACCGAGAAAGAGATTGGCGGCGGCGTCGACATTGTCGGCCAGAGCGAGCGTCTGGTAGATCGTCTCGATGCCGTATTTCTTCGCATCGCGCGGGTTCTCGATCGTCGCCGTTTCACCGCGGACGAAAATGTCGCCGCTATCGCGCGAATACGCCCCGGAGAGGATCTTGATCAGCGTCGATTTGCCCGCGCCATTATGGCCGAGCAGCGCGACGACCTCGCCCGGATAAAGGTCGATGGAGGCATGATCCACCGCCTTGATCCCGCCGAACGCGATCGAAATATCCTGCATGTCGATCAGCGGTGTGGCGCCAGGCTCCCCACGTCGCGCGGTCAGGGGTTCGGCAGGCACGTGTTCGGGCAGTCGCGAGGTGTCGGTTCGTGTCTCGGTCATGGCGACCTCCCTTATTTGGCCCGGCGGCGATAGATGGTGTCGAGGAAGACGGCGAGGACCAGAACGCCGCCGACGACGATCTGCTGAACGGCGCTGTCGAAGCCGATGAGCACCATGCCTGTCTGCAGGCTCTGCATGAGAAGCGCGCCGATGATCGCCCCGTAGATCGTGCCGATGCCGCCGGCGAGCGACGTGCCGCCGATGACCGCCGAGGCGATGACGTAGAGTTCGTCCAGCGTGCCGAGCGAGTTGGTCGCCGAATTGAGCCGCGCCGACGAAATCACCGCAGCGATGCCGGCGAGCGTACCCATTAGCGCAAAGATCTTCACCGTCATGAAGCGCACATTGATGCCGGCGAGTTCGGCCGCCTCCGGATTGCCGCCAATGGCGAAGACATAGCGGCCGAACCGCGTCCGTGTCGTCAGGAACGTCATGAACAGACCCACGGCGATCAGGATCAGCACCGGAATGGCGAAGCCGTGGCTGATAAATATTCCGCCTTCTGGCACTTCGATCCCTTCGCTCGCCGCATATTGGCGCACGATGCCGCGCGGCCAGCCATAGGCGTTGACGATCATGACGAAGCCGATCACAAGAAGGCAGCCCAGCGCGCCGACGAAGATTTCCGCCCAGACCGGGCGTGTGGGAAAACCGAAGCGCTTGCGCTGGTTCCGACCATTATAGAGCGCCCAGCCAATGGCGAGGCAGGCGACGATGCCGAGCGCCCAGCTCCAGAAAGAGCCGATGGAGCCGTAGGGGCCGCCGCCCAGCAGGTTGAAGGTCGGATCGAGTGGGCTGATCGTCTCGCCGCGCGCCATGAGATAGGCGACCCCGCGCCAGACCAGAAGGCCGCCCAGCGTGACGATGAAACTCGGGATCTGCCCATAGGCGATCAGGAAACCGTGCAGCGCGCCGACCAGCGCACCGGCCAGAAGTCCGGCCATGATGGCGACGATCCATGTGCCGCCCCAGCCGAGCCCGACCAGTTCCGGTAGCCACCGGGCCTGCATAAGGCCCATCACCATGGCGCAGAGGCCGAGCATGGAGCCGACCGAAAGGTCGATATGCCGGGTCACGATGACGAGCACCATGCCCGTCGCCATGACGCCGATGGAGGCGGTCTGAACCGTCAGGTTCCAGAGATTGCGCGAGGTCAGGAATGCGCCGAACCCGTTTGCGAACTCCCCATAGAAGTGGAAGCCGAGCCAGATGAGGACCAGGGCGCCGACCATGCCGAGCAGCCGCTGGTCGATCTCGGTCGCGTGAAGGAAATTGCCGACCGGACCGGATTTCTCGCGGGCAATGGGGCCGGCATTCGGCCGGGCTGCGCCGGAAGAGCGCTCCTCCGTGATTGCCGGTTCCTTCGGCTGCGGCGCGGCGCGCTCGCTCGGCCGGCCTTCTTCATAGCTGCTGTCGCTCATGCGGACCGCCTTTCAGGTCGCAGCCCGCCAATGCGGACCGAAGCGGGTCATTCTGGAAAGAAGGCTGCGCCGGTCGTTGTGGCGAGCCGTTCCGGATGCGAAAGGGCCGCCCTGTCTAGGACGGCCCTTCATGGCGTTTCGTCAGCCCTGACAGGCCGGAACGTCGTCCTGCGCACCTTCGCAGGCCTGCTCCTTGGAGATGTGGCCGGCGTCGATGGCCTTATCCAGCGTCTCCTTGGTGATCGGCGTCGGCTCCAGGAAGATGGCGTTCATCTCGACGCCCTTCTCACCGCCGCTCCACTTTTCGGCGCCTTCGATCTCTTCCATCGTCTTGCCGTCTGCGAGAGCGGACGCGATTTCAGCGGCCTTCTTGCCGAGATCGCGGCTGTTTTTCCACACCGAGACCGTCTGCGTGCCACGCGCCACGCGGTTCAGGGCAGCCAGATCGCCATCCTGTCCGCCGACCGGGGTTGCTCCGTCCATACCCTGCGCGGAGAGTGCGGCGATGACGCCGCCCGCCATGCCGTCATTTTCGGCCAGCACCGCGTCGATCTCGTTATTCTGGGAGGTCAGGCACTGCTCCATGTTCTTCTGGGCATTGTCCGGCTTCCAGCCATCGGTGAAGGTCTCGCAGGCAATGTTGATCTTGCCGCCTTCGACGTCGCCGCCGATCACTTCCATCATGCCTTCGAGAAGGAACGTCGCGTTCGGATCGCCCTTGTCGCCCTTGATGATCGCGAAGTTGCCCTCCGGCTGCACCTTCGTCACTTCCTCGGCGATGATGCGTCCGACGCCCTTATTGTCGAAAGTCAGATAGAAAGCGCGGTCGTCCTCGATCAGCCGATCGTAACCGACAACCGGCACGCCTTCATTGGCGGCCTGTTCGATGGCCGGCCCGATGGCGTCCTTGTCCATGGCTAGGATAATAAGCGCATCGACGCCCTGAGACAGCAGCGCCTCGACATCGGTGATCTGCTTGGATGCCGAAGCCTGCGCATCGGCCGAGACATAGCTGTCGCCCGCCGCTTCGATCGCTTCCTTCATCGCCGCTTCGTCGGTCTTCCAGCGCTCCTCCTGAAAGTTCGACCATGACACGCCGATCCTCTTGCCCTCTGCGAGAGCTGGCCCGGCAAACGCCATGCCGAGAGCAGCGCCAGCCAGCAGCGCCGTTGTAAATATCTTCATCTGTTCCTCCCAATGCGCCATGCGCAGGTCACACACCGGCACAAGCCGGCCTCCGATGAAGCTTTATTTCAAGCCTCGAAAAAAAGCGTGACGGATCGTTTCGCATGTGTCAAGAAGGAATTGGGAGTTTCGTAAGCTGTTGCATTGCAAACATTATTTGCTGCAGCAGCGAAGTGGAGGAGTTTTCGATGGCAAGCCGGCCCGTCGCCACGCGCCCGGATGATATGCGCCGTCTGAACCGTGCGCGCGTCCTTGCCGCCTTGCGTCGTGCGGGACAGGCCAGCCGCAACGAACTGGCGCGTGATACGGCGCTGTCGGCGGCCAGCATATCGACCATTACCGGCGAATTGATCGACGAAGGCCTCGTGGTGACGGCGAATGGTGACGAAGCAAGGCGCGCCGGGTCAACACGCGGGCGACCCCGTGTTACGCTGACGCCCGCTTCGTCCGCTGCGTCTCTTGCCTGTCTGTCCCTGCAGTTCGGCAGCCTTGGAATAAGGCTGGTGGATTATCGCGGCGAGGTGCTCCATGCCGAAAACACGAACTGCCTGACGCTGGAGCTGACAGAAGACACGCTGATCGAAGCGATGAACGGTCTGGTGGACCGTGCGCTGGCGGCGGCCGGGGCGCGCGCCGGCCCGTTGCAGGGTGTGGTCATCGGCGTGGCCGGGGTGATCGACCTTGAGGGTACGACCATTCAATGGGCGCCTTCGCTCAGCATACGCGACGTCCCGGTCTCCGCCCGTCTGGAGAAGGTTTTGGACGTACCGGTCCGGCTCTGGAACGATTGCGATCTGATGGCCGAGGCTCTGCATGGCGAAGGTTTCGCCGGGGGCAGCGATTTCGGCACGCTGCTGCTGTCGCGCGGGGTCGGCATGGCGCTGCGACTTCGTGGGCAACTGGTCAACGGGCTGGCGTCGTCCGGCGTCGAGTTCGGCCATATTCCGGTGCATCCGGATGGCGCGCTGTGCCGATGCGGCAATTACGGCTGCGTTGAAGCCTATGCCGGCGATTACGCCATGGCCCGCCGCGCTGCCGGACTATCCTGCCGCACCGCGCCGGTGCCGATCGGCGAAGTGCGGGAACTGGCGTCGATCGGCGAACAGGCCGCCGCCGGCAATGCAGACGCCGTGGCGGCTCTGTCGGAAGCCGGCGAGGCGGTCGGTTACGGGCTAGCCGCGATCTTCAGCCTGGTCGATCCGTTTCCGCTGATGATCGTCGGCCTTGACGACGTGCTTCGCGAACGGCTGACGCAATCGATCCGCGCCACGCTTCGCAAGACCCTGGCCGGCAAAGCCGTCGCCGACGATCTGGTGATCGACGGCCGGCCCGATCCCGGTCCGCTCGTTCATCGCGGCGCGGCGCTGTCGGGACTGACGGCGCTCGACCGGACCCTGCTCGCCAGCCCGCCGCCGATTGACAAGGCGGCGGGAGGAGAGGCGGCATGAAATTCACATCCGCTCTCGCCCTGTCGCTTTTGCTCTCCCTAGGCTCCGCTGCTTGGTCCGCTGACCTCTTCGACGAGCGTGCGCGGATCGAGCGGGTCGAGGATGGCGCATTCGCCGGCACGCTGTCCGGGCAGAAGCTTCAGGTCTTCCGCGATATGGGCGAAACGCTCTTCACGGCCCGCTTCACGAGTGCGGACGGGGCGGGTCGCCGCATGGCGACGCAGGCCATCGTCCCGACCAAGCGCAAGCGGGAGGCGCCAGCCGCCTTCCAGCGCCTCGCTGGGATGGACGCCAATAGCTGCGCCTCCTGCCACCGCGATCCGAAGATTGGCGGCGCCGGCGACTTTTCTGCCAATGTCTTCGTGTCCGAAGGCTTCAACCAGGCGGATTTCGACACCACCGATCCGCAATTCTCCAATGAGCGCAACACCAACCATCTGTTCGGCGCCGGGCTGATCGAACTGCTCGCGCGCGAGATGACCGCCGATCTTCAGGCGATCCGACGCGCCGCTCTGGTCGAAGCCAGGCGGACCGGCCGGACGATGCGCAAATCGCTCGCCACGAAAGGCGTCGGCTTCGGAACCATCATCGCCGAGCCGGACGGTATGGTCGATCTTTCGGAGGTGGAGGGCGTCGACACCGATCTGGTCATCCGCCCCTTCGCCCATAAGGGCGTGATGACATCGCTGCGCCAGTTCAGCATCAATGCCGCGAACCACCATCACGGGATGCAGGCGACGGAACGCTTCGGCGCGCGCTGGACGGGCGAAGCCGATTTCGATGGCGACGGGTTCGACGACGAGATCGGCGAAGCGGAAATCGCCGCGCTTGTCGCCTGGCAGGCCCATCTTCCGGCGCCAGGACGCCTCGACGATCTGGATGCGGGCAATGCGGAACGGGTGGCCAATGGCGAGCGGCTGTTCGGCGAGATTGGCTGCGCGTCGTGCCACCGGCCTGCCTTGCCGATCGACAGCCTGACCTTCGCCGATCCCGGCCCGGTCGATGCAGCCGGCACGATACGTCCCGGCGAGGGCACCGACCGCCGCTACGATCTGATCGAAGCGGCAATGGATTTGCCCCGCAACGACAAGGGGCAGATCATGGTGCCGCTGTATGGCGATCTGAAGCGCCACCGCATTGCCGACCGGCAGGTGGACGGGTTCGGCAACGAACTTCTGGCCCAGCGCTTCGTCGATCGCGATGTCTTCCAGACGACCGAATTGTGGGGCGTAGGCTCCACTGCGCCTTACGGCCATCGCGGCGACATGACGACGCTTCATGAGGCGATAGAGGCGCATGGCGGCGATGCCCGCGCCTCGCGCGATGCCTATTTGGAGCATTCCGAAAAGGAACGCGCCGATCTGATCGGCTTTCTGCGAACATTGGTGATCCCGTGAGACGATGCCTGACCATGCTCGCAGCGGCGCTTTTCGTGTCGCCTTCGCACGCCGCCGAACCGGCAGCGCTGACGATGGACGTGCCGGCCTTGCAGAACGAGGCGCTCGCGGCGGGCGTCGAGCATGTCTATGACGGCCCGTGGGAATATTTCGTCGGCGGCGGCGTCGCGGCGTTCGACTGCAATGGCGACCGCTTCCCCGATCTGGCGATGGCCGGCGGCACCAACGATGCGGCGCTTTATGTCAACCGCTCCATGCCGGGCGAGGCGCTGCGCTTCGCGCAGAAGGACAGCGCGTTTCCCGCCGAGGCTCGCAGCAAGGTGACGGGTCTTTATCCGCTCGACATCGATGGCGATGGCCATAAGGATCTGGTTGTCTTGCGGGTCGGCGAGAACATCATCCTTAAGGGCGATGGCGCCTGTGGGTTTGAAAAGGCCAACCGGGCGTTCGGCTTCGATGGCGGACGCGAATGGAGCACGGCCTTTTCCGCGACCTTCGAAAAGGGCCAGCGCTTCCCGACGCTGGCCTTCGGAAATTATGTCGATCGCAGCGCCCCCGGCTCGCCCTTCGGCACCTGCCATGACAACGTCCTGATCCGGCCGGGCAAAGACGAGGGCAGCCTGCCCGACTACTCCGAACCCCAGGCCATGACGCCCGGATACTGCGCCCTGTCGATGCTGTTCACCGACTGGAACGGTTCTGGCACGCCCTCGCTGCGCATCACCAATGACCGGCAATATTATCGCGGCGGGCAGGAAGAGCTCTGGCGCGTCGATCCCGGCCGTCCGGCGCGACCCTACCGGTCGTCGGATGGTTGGCGCACGGTCACGATCTGGGGCATGGGAATTGCCGAAACCGACCTTGATGCCGATGGCAAACCCGAATACGCCCTCACATCCATGGGCGATACCAAACTGCAGACGCTGGACGACGAAGCCGAGGACGACCGTCCCGTCTATCGGGACATCGCCGTGGAGAAGGGCGCGATGGCGCAGCGGCCCTATACCGGCGATGACATCAAACCCTCCACCGGGTGGCACGCCGAATTCGCCGATATGAACAATGACGGCCGGACCGATCTCTTCATCGCCAAGGGCAATGTTCAGCAGATGCCCGATTTCGCCCGGTTCGACCCCGATAATCTGCTGCTCGGCACGTTTGACGGCCGGTTTGTCGAGGCGGGCGAGCCGGCGGGGCTGGCGCAGCCGACCCGGGGGCGGGGCGGGGCCATTGTCGATCTGAATATGGACGGCATGCTCGACCTCATCGTCGTGAACCGCCAGGCGCCGGCTGCCATTTTTCGCAATCTCGGCGCCCGGTCGTCCGAAGAGAGGAATCCCGTGCCGATGGGCAACTGGATCGCCGTCGAATTGCGCCAGTCGGGGTCGAACGCGGACGCCATCGGCGCGCTCGTTTCCGTCCGCATCGGAAACGAGACCGTCACGCGCCGCGTCTCGGTCGGCGGCGGCCATGCTTCCGGCCATCTCGGCTTCGTGCATGTGGGCACGGGCACTGCCGAACGGGCTCAGGTGCGGGTCAAATGGCCGGATGGCGAATGGAGCGCGCCCTATCGGGTCTTTGCTGGCAATTTCGTGCGCATCGACCGCGATGCCGACCATGCCCGCTACTGGTACCCGATCCGTCTGGACGACGAACGGACAGACGAACACGCCGCCAGCGCAAACCCGGACATCCGTCAATGAACAATTCAAAAATGCAGACCGCGGCGCTTTCCCAGAGTGGCCCGGTCGGAGCGATGGCTGGCGAGGCGTTGCCATTTCCAGTCATTGTCGGCGATGTCGGTGGCACCAATGCGCGGTTCGCTATCGTGCCCTCGGCAACGGAACCCTTTATCCGCCTGCCGGCCCAGCGGACTGCGGCCTTCGACAGTATCGAAGAGGCGCTGATTGCAGCTCTCGAGGGCTGGGAAGGTGCGCCACCAGCTTCGGCCCTGTTCGCCGTGGCCGGGCCGGTGCTGGGCCACCGCATTCCGCTGACCAACTGTCCCTGGGTGATCGACGTTCAGACCGTGATGGCGCGGCTCGATCTGTCCGTCATCATGGCGGTCAACGATTTCGAGGGTCAGGCGCTGGCCGCTGCGGCCCTGCCGGACGATGCCTGGACGACCCTACGCCAAGGATCGCCTGTTGTCGGCGCACCGCGTATCGTTCTCGGTCCCGGCACCGGCCTTGGCGTCGGGGGGCTGCTCGATCTTCCGAACCTATGGGTTCCCGTACCGGGTGAGGGCGGTCATGTCGATCTCGGTCCGCGCACCGAAGACGATCTGGCGCTCTGGCCGTATCTGCACCAACAGGTCGGATCGCGTGTATCGGGCGAATCCGTTTTGTGCGGGCGCGGCCTTCTGACACTGTACCGTGCCATGGCCGCCCGCCGTGGTGAAACCCCGCTTCACGCCACGCCCGAAGCCGTGACGGACGCCGCCGGTGCCGGCGACGATCCGCTGGCCGTCCAGACCATTCGTCATTTCGTCACCTATCTCGGTCGGGTCGCCGGCGATCTGGCCCTGATCTACGGGGCGCGGGGCGGGGCCTACATCACCGGCGGCATCGCCCCGGCCATTCTGCCGTTCCTGCAGGGGTCGGATTTCGCCCGATCATTCGATGACAAAGCGCCCCATTCGGCCTGGTTGTCGTTGATCCCGATTCATGTCGTGGCCCACGCATCTCCAGCAATCGCCGGATTGGCGGCGTATGCTGCGGAGCCGCAGCACTATGCCGTTTCGCGTTCGGAACGGTGCTGGATGCGCGACGGCCTTTAACCTTTGGAAGCTGTTCGAGGTTCCTCACCGGTCGTCTCGTCCGAACGGCCGCGCCAGCGGTTCCAGCGATGCGACAATTCGCCGACGATGCCCCGGCGGAACAACAGCACGCAGACCACGAAGACCGCGCCCTGGACAATGGTGGTGAGCGAGCCGATCTGCGCCAGCTCGTTCTGCAGCGTGATGATGATGGTCGCGCCGAGTATCGGTCCGAGCATGGTGCCGATCCCGCCCAGCACCGCCATGAGAACCACTTCGCCGCTCATCTGCCATTGCACGTCGGTCAGCGAAGCAAGCTGGAAGATCATGACCTTGGTGGAGCCGGCCAGACCCGCCAGCGCCGCCGACAGCACGAAGGCGAGCAGCTTGTAGCGGTCAGCATCGTAGCCGAGCGAGATTGCCCGGTCCTCGTTCTCGCGGATCGATTTCAGAACCTGGCCGAAGGGCGAATGGACCGTGCGATAGATGATGAAGATGCCGAAACAGAAAATGGCCAGCACCAGATAATAGACATTGATGTTGCTCGTCATGTCGACGACGCCGAAGAGCGGCCGGCGCGGCACGCCCTGCAACCCGTCTTCGCCACCGGTAAATGGCGCTTGCAGGCAGACGAAATAGACCATCTGCGACAGCGCCAGCGTGATCATGGCGAAATAGATGCCTTGGCGGCGAATGGCGAGCGCGCCAATGAGAAGGCCGAGCAAAGCGCCCGTGGCCGTGCCGGCCAAAATGCCCAGCTCGGCCGTGAAGCCGAGCGTTTGCAGGCAATAGCCGGTGACATAGGCCGAAAAGCCGAAAAATGCGGCGTGGCCGAAGGACAGGAGGCCGGCGAAACCGAGCAGGAGATTGAAGGCGGCGGCAAAGAGCGCAAAGCACAGCACCTTGGCGATCATGACCGGATAGATGAAGTGCGGCGCAATCAGAAGAAAGGCGATCCCGATCACCGCCCATAGGCGCAGATCGGCCAGCAGCGGGGTGCGGTGCTCGCTCTCTTCGTCCGCGAGATGCGACAGTTCGCCGGCTGAATGCGGATTGCTCTGGCTCATGATCTTATGCCGCCTTTCCGAAGAGGCCTGCGGGCCGGACGATCAGGACGATGGCCATGACCACGAAGATGACGATGTTGGAGGCCTCCGGCCAGAAGACCCGGGTGAGGCCTTCGCAGACGCCCAGCAGAAAGCCGGACACGATCGCGCCCTTGATCGAGCCCAGCCCGCCGATCACGACGATGGCGAACACCACGATGATGATGTTGGATCCCATGAGCGGATTGACCGAATAGATCGGCGCGGCGAGAACGCCGGCAAAGGCGGCGAGTGCGACGCCGAAGCCGTATGTGACCGTGACGAGAAGCGGTACGTTGACGCCGAAGGCGCGTACCAGATCGGCATTCTCCACCGCCGCGCGCATGGTCGCGCCGAGCCGCGTCTTCTCGATGAGAAGCCAGGTGGCGATGCAGACGATCAGGGACGCGACGATGACCCAGGCCCGGTAGACGGGCAGGAACATGAAACCGAGATTGAAAACCCCTTGCAGGGCGTCGGGGATGGCGTAGCGCTCACCCGATACGCCGTAGAAATGGCGGAACGCGCCCTCCAGCAGCAGCGCCAGGCCGAAGGTCAGCAGCAGGCCATAGAGATGGTCGAGTTCTGCAAGCGGGCGCAGCAGAAGCCGTTCGATTACGATACCGAACAGGCCGACAATGACAGGCGCTAGCAACAAGGCCGGCCAGTAGCCGATCCCAGCAATGTCCAGCAGAAGGAAGGCGACGAACGCGCCGACCATATAGAGCGCGCCGTGGGCGAAATTGACGATGTTCAGAAGGCCGAAGATCAACGCCAGCCCAAGACTGAGGACGGCGTAGAACGCGCCATTGATCAGCCCGATAAGAAGCTGACCCATGAAGACCGGTAGCGGGATGTCGAAGAACGCCATTCTGAGTCCTTGTCTACGCCGGGACGCACGATGCCGGTCGAGCGGCTATTGGCCGCTCGACCGCTTGTCGGAGTTCAGCCCTTGACGGCTGCGCAGCTGCCGTCTTCCAGCGAGCGGAAGGCGTCGTCGCCCGGAATGGTGCGGACGATGTTGTAATAGTCCCACTTTCCTTCGCTCTCGTCGGGCGTCTTGACCTGCGCGAGGAACATGTCGTGGACCATCAGCCCGTCTTCACGCACCCGGCCATTGCGCGAGAACGCATCCTCGATCGGCATTTCCTTCAGCTTGGCTACGACGGCCTTCGCTTCGTCCGTGCCGGTTTCCTTGACCGCCTTGAGATAGTTCAAAGCGGAAGAATACATGCCCGCCTGCACCATTGTCGGCTTGGCGCCATGCTTCTCTTCGAACTTGGCGCTCCACTCGCGGGCCTTGTCGTCCTGATCCCAGTAGAAACCGGTGGTGAGGGTAAGGCCCTGCGCGGCGTCGAGACCGAGCGCTTCAACATCGGTGAGGAAGAGGAGAAGCGAAGCCACTTTCTGGCCGCCCTGCACGATGCCGAATTCCTGCGCCTGCTTGACCGAGTTCTGCGTATCGGTGCCGGCATTGGCAAGGCCGATCACCTTGGCGCCGGAACCCTGCGCCTGGAGAAGGAAGGAGGAGAAATCCTGCGTCGGGAAGGGCGCGCGCACATTGCCGGTCACCGTGCCGCCATTCGCCTTGACGGCCTCCATGGCGTTCTCCTCCAGCTTGTGGCCGAAGGCGTAGTCAGCGGTGATGAAGTACCAGCTATCATTGCCTTCCTTCACCATGGCGACGGCTGTGCCGTTGGCCAGCGCGTCGGTGTCGTAGGTCCAGTGAAGGCCGGTTTCCGGCGCGCAGTTCTCATTGGTGAGCGCCGCCGTTGCCGCACCGTTGTTGATATAGGCGATGTTCTTTTCGCTGGTGACTTCCTGCAGCGCGATGCCGACGCCGGAATTGGCGCCGCCGAGAATGAGATCGATATTGTTCTGGTCCGACCACTGCCGCGCCAGGTTGGAGCCGATATCGGCCTTGTTCTGGTGATCGGCGGTCATCAGTTCGATCGTCTTGCCGTCGATTTCGCCGCCCATTTCGTCGATCGCCATCTGCACGGCGACGACCGAGCCCTGACCGTCCAGCGCGGAATAAGGGCCGGACATGTCGAGCAGCATGCCGATCTTGACGGCGTCGTCGGAAACACCGCCGCCGTCCTGCGCGAGGGCAGGGGCAGCAAGAGCAGTCGCCGCGCCGGCCAGAAGCATGGTTTTGAAGAGTTTCATGGTAATCCTCCCAAGGGTTTCGTCCCGGTTCAAACGCCGAGATAGCCTGTTATCTTTTCTCTGTTGGCTTCCACCTCATGCCGCTCGAAACTGTCGATGACCTGTCCGTGCTCCACGATGTGGTGGCGGTCACCGACGGCTTCGGCGAAGCGGAAGTTCTGTTCGACCAGAAGAATTGTGAAGCCTTCCTCCTTCAGCTTCTCGATGATCTGGCCGATCTGTTCGACGATGACCGGGGCAAGCCCTTCCGTCGGTTCGTCGAGAAGAAGCAGATGCGCGCCTGTCCGCAGGATTCGCGCTATGGCCAGCATCTGCTGTTCGCCGCCGGAAAGCTTGGTGCCCTGGCTGGCCCCGCGCGCCTTCAGAATGGGAAAGAGCTCGTAAACGCGTTCCACGCTCATGCCGCCCTCGGCGACCACGGGCGGAAGCATCAGGTTCTCCTTGACCGTGAGCGAGGAGAAGATGCCGCGCTCCTCCGGGCAGAAGGCGATCCCGGCCCGGGCGATCTGGTTGGCAGACAGGCCGATCGTCTCCACCGCGCCGAACCGGACCGATCCGGTCCGTTTGCGCACGAGACCCATGATCGATCGCATCGTCGTGGTCTTGCCGGCGCCGTTGCGGCCAAGAAGCGTGACGATCTCACCCTTGCCGACGGTGAAGTTCATGCCATGCAGGATGTGGCTTTCGTCATACCAGGCTTCCAGGCCTTCGACGCTTAGAAGCGACTCAGTCATGATGGGCGGCCCCCATATAGGCGGAGATCACTTCGGGGTTCCGGCTCACCTCGTCATACGTGCCTTCAGCAAGAACGGCGCCGCGTTGCAGGACGGTGATCGTGTCGGACAGGTCCGCCACAACGCTGAGATTGTGCTCCACCATGAGAACGGTCCGCCCTTCCGCGACACGACGGATAATGTCGGCGACGCGCTGAACGTCGCCCGTGCCCATGCCGGCCATCGGCTCGTCCAGCAGCATGACTTGCGGCTCCAGCGCCAGCGTTGTCGCCAGTTCGAGAAGCCGCTTGCGCCCGTAGGGCAGTTCGGTCGCCAGATTGCGCTCGGCGTCGTCTAGCCCGACCGTCGCAAGGATGGAGCGGGCTTCGTCGTTCAGAACGTCGAGCCCCTTTTCCGATTTCCAGAAATGATAGGAATTGTGCATCTTCCGCTGCAACGCGACACGAATATTCTCCAACAGCGTCAAATGCGGAAAGACCGACGAGATCTGGAAACTCCGCACCGCCCCCATGCGGGCGATCTCGGCAGGCTTGCGCTTCGTTATGTTCTCGCCATTCAGCAGAATGGTTCCGCTGCTGGGCTGCAGAAATTTGGTGATCAGGTTGAACATGGTGCTCTTTCCGGCGCCATTCGGCCCGATCAGAGCGTGGATGGTTCCCTCCGCCACCTGCAGCGACACATCGTCTACTGCAGTAAAGCCCTTGAAGGACTTCGTGAGATTTCGGGTCTCGATAACATAACCCGTCATTCGCGGCCGGCTCCTCCCAGATCCTGCTAAATGATCGGATCGGCCTCCCAACCGTTCCGATACCCATGCCCGCAATCGTCGGTTCGATCACGGCATCCTACCGACCCGTATGGGAGCGTTAAAGCGCGACCGTGGCAAGTGAAAAAGTTGGAAAAATTTTCTTTACGTTTGGCCTGCCTGGCCTAGGAACGCGCGAGCGCCTTCGCGACCGTCCGCTTCGCACACGGGGTCTCGATCCGGGCCGCCAGCCTATTCGCGGTCCTGCGTGTCGTCGTCCAGCACCCGCCAGGCCGCACCGTCGAGATCGTCGAACTGCCCACTGCGGAGCGACCACACAAAAGCGACCAGGCCGGCGAAGCCCAGCATCAGTGCGATTGGCAGAAGGAGCAGAATGACGTTCATCCGGCGAAGCCCTGCTGCGCGGTGGGGTTCGCCGCGTCGTTCAACCCCTGGTGGGAAGCAGACCCGCGCTCGCCGGATGACAGACGCAGTGCGTTGCCGACGACGAGGATCGACGATCCGCTCATCAGAAGCGCGGCGATAAGGGGTGTGACGAGGCCGGCCATCGCGAGCGGCACGGCAAGCACATTGTAGCAGATAGCCAGCGTCAGGTTCTGACGAACCAGCCGCCGCGCCTGATGAGCGAGCGTCAGTGCGTTGTCCACGGCGCCAAGATCTTGCCGGGTAAAGACAAAATCGGCGGCAAGACGTCCGACATCGCAGGCCGAACCCGGCGCGAAGGAGACATGCGCGCCGGCAAGACTGGGCGCATCGTTCAGCCCGTCACCCACCATCAGCACATGAGCGCCATTTTCACGCAGTGCATCGAGCCGCGCCAGCTTGTCGGCCGGCCGGCACTCGGCGCGCCTGTCGGCAATGCCCAGACGTTCGGCGATGGCGGAGACCGCGCGGGGGCCGTCGCCGGACAACAGTTCGACCGGCAGGCCGCGGTCGCCAATGGCTTCGACCGTCCTGACTGCTTGAGGACGCAGGCTTTCCGCAAGTTCGATCGGCCGCAGCGGGTCTCCTTCGAAAGCGAAGGCCAGCCCGCTTCTCAGCGCTGCTGCGTCAGCAGGTCGGTCTGCGATCTCCGCAACCCAGTCGGCGCGGCCGAGCCGGGCAAGGCGTCCGTCGAACCGCGCTTCGATGCCCGCTGCCGGTTCTTCGCGAATGGCCTCGGCCGATGGTGTCGCGGGGTCGGGCAGATAATCGGCGACGGCCAGCGCCGCCGGGTGCGATGAATGTTGTGCCAGTTCCGATGCTGCATAGCGTTCCCGCGTGGTCGCAAGCGCGCATTCGACAACGCGTGGACGGCCCGTGGTCAGTGTGCCGGTCTTGTCGAACACGACATGATCGGCTTCGGCGAGGCGTTCCAGCGCGTCGCCATTGCGCATCAGAATGCCGGATTCGAACAGCCGCGCTGCCGCGATGACGTGCACGACCGGCACCGCCAGGCCAAGCGCGCAGGGGCAGGTGACGATGAGAACCGCGACGGCCGTATCGAGCGACATCCAGATATCGGTCGACCAAAGCATCCAGCCAACGAAGGTCAGCGCCGCCAGAGCGTGAACGACAGGGGCATAGAGGCCGGCCAGCCGGTCGGTGAGCGAGGCGGTTTCACCGCGTCCCTGCTCGGCGGCTTCCATCATGGTGGCGATCTCGGAGAGGAAGCTCTCATTGGCGGCTTTCTCGACGCGCAGATCGAACGGTGTGGACAGGGCCAGAACACCGGCTTCCAGCCGGGTGCCGGGCGCTGCGGCCACCGGTTCCGCTTCGCCGGTCACGAGTGAGCGGTCGACCGTGCCTTCGCCCGACAGAACCACCGCATCGACGGCGAGCCTTTCGCCGGTCGTCAGTCGCACGATATGGCCGGGCCGCAATTCATCGGCAGGCACCCACTCGGCCTGGCCGTTCTCGCTAACCAGCCGCGCGCCTTTCGGCGCCATACGGGTCAGCGAAATGACGGCGCTGCGAGCCCGTTCGCGCATACGCTGGTCGAGATAGCGGCCGATCAGCAGAAAGAAGGTCAGCATCACGGCGGCATCGAAATAGATATGCCCTTCGCCGACGATGGTTCGCGCGATGCTCATGCCGAGCGAGAGGATCAGCGCCAGCGCAATCGGCACGTCCATGTTCACGCGCCCGGCCCGAACGGCCGTAAGCGCCGACATGAAGAAAGGACGGCCAGAAAATGCGACGGCCGGCACGGCGATCAGCAGCGATATGAAATGGAACAGATGCTGCGTCGAATCCGCGGCTCCACTCCAGACCGAGACGCTGAGCAGCATGATGTTGGCGGTGGCGAAACCGGCGACGGCAAGCGCGATGAGAAGCTTGCGCGCCTCCTGGCGGTCGCGTTCGGCATCCAGATCGCCGAGATCGACGGGAGAGGCGTCATAGCCGAGGCGCTGAACCGCGCGCTCGATGGTGTCGAGTATGTCCGGCTCATCGTTGTCAAAGGTCACAATAAGGCGGCGCAGCGTCAGATTGGCGCGAACCGTATGAATGCCTTCGAGACTGGAAAGCCCGCCCTCCAGCGCCGCGATGCAGGCGCCGCAATGCATCTCCGGTACCGACAGGACGAGACGCCCAATGCCCTCATTGTCCTGCCGCACGGCATGGAGCCATTCGGTCAGGCGTTGCGCGCGCGCAGCGTCGGCCAGCAGATCCTGCGATCCGCTACGAGCGTCCAGTGCAGGCGCGCAACAACTCATCAGTCGGTCCCCACCTCGCCTTGCGGAACGGAGAAGCGGATCGAACCCTGCCAGGGTTCGGTTCCTTCCGCGTCGACGGCCAGCTTGGCCACCCATTCACCGGCATGGAGCTTGACCTGGCGGCCATAGCCGCCCGATGAGAGCGGCGGTAGTTCGACAATCTGGTCGTCGCGGTCATACATCACGCCGGTAAGAGCCGCCGTGACCGTGGCGCGTTCGACCGCCTTGCCGTCACCATCCTTGAGCGTAACGGTGAGAAAGCCGTCATCGACATTGGCGCCGATCTTCCAGCCGCGTGCGATCTGCGCGGCCTGCAGGGCCCGCTCCTTCTCGAAATTCTGGCTGGCGACGTAGGAATTTTTGACCACCAGGCCGGTCCAGCTTTTCGATGCAAGAAAGGCAAGTGTCAGATTGACGGAAATGACGACGCCGAAAAAGGCGATCATCACCATCAGCATGTGCCGCCCCGTAAAGGGGCCGCCACGGAAAACGGACTGGGCCATTTTAATCCTCCGGTACTTCGAACCGGGCACGATATTCGTCGTGCTCCTGGTCGGTCTGGTCATCGACGCTGAAAGTGAAACGCGCCGTTTCGTCGGGTAGCTGGTCGCGCGGAACGGTCACGTAGACCTTCAACTGCCGCAGCTTGTCCGGGTCGACCGGCACAGCAACACTGCGCGCCGGCTCGTCATTGATCTCGTTCACCGAAATGGTTCCGCCTTCGAGCCCTTCAATGCCAAGGCGTATGGTGCGCGGTTCCGGCTTCATGTTCAAGATCTTGATCGTATAGCCGTTCTGAACCGAACCATCGGACAGGCGCGTGAAGACCGGGTTGCGGTCGTGGAGGACATTCACCTCCAGCCGGTCGCGCAGACCGAGGGCGAACAGCATGGCAATGCCGATCGCCGCCCACAGTCCCGTATAAATAAAGGTGCGCGGCCGTAGCAGGTGCGCCCAGCGGAAGTTTCTGAAGCCCTCCTTCACATGGCCATCATCCGTATGCACCCGGTCCGGATCGATCCGACCCGTGCCCGGCTCGGTCGCCATGGCCATGTTGGTGTTGTAATCGGCGAGGGTGGCGTAGGAGATAAGGCCACGGTCACGGCCGAGCTTGTCCATCACATCGTCGCATGCATCGATGCAGAGCGCACAGGTGATGCAGGCCATCTGCTGTCCGTCGCGAATATCGATACCCATGGGGCAGACGACGACGCACGCGTTGCAATCCACGCAATCGCCGGTTTTAACGCCAGCGGCCGCTTTCCTCTTCTTGCCGCGACCGCGCGGCTCGCCCCGCCAGTCATTATAGGTGACGGTCAGGCTTTCCTCGTCGAGCATCGCAGCCTGAATACGAGGCCAGGGGCACATATAGATGCAGACCTGTTCGCGCATCAGCCCGCCGAAAACGTAGGTCGTCGCGGTCAGAACGGCGACGGTCATATAGGCGACGGTCGGCGCCTCGCCGTGGATGAACTGGTCCGCAAGCGTCGGCGCATCGGCGAAATAGAAGATCCACGCACCGCCCGTCGCAACCGCGATGACGATCCAAATGGCGTGTTTGGAAACCCGCTTGGCGATCTTGCCGAACGTCCAGGGCGCGTCTTCCAGGCGGATGCGCGCATTGCGATCGCCTTCGATGAAACGCTCGATCACCAGGAAGAGATCGGTCCAGACGGTCTGCGGACAGGTATAGCCGCACCAGGCGCGCCCTGCGATCGATGTCACGAGAAACAGCCCGATCCCCGCCATGACGAGCAGGCCGGCGACGAAGAAGAATTCCTGTGGCCAGATTTCCACCATGAAGAAGTAAAAGCGGCGATTCGCCATGTCGATGAGCACGGCCTGATCGGGGGCGTATTCGCCGCGATCCCAGCGCAGCCACGGCGTCAGATAATAGATGCCGAGCGTCACCGCCATGATGATCCATTTCAACTGCCGGAAACGCCCATTGGCCCGTTTCGGGAAAATTTTCTTGCGCCCTTCATAGAGCGGCTTGTCCGACGGGTCTGCATTGACGGGCTCGACATCATGACGGCCAACCTCCTGAGGCGGACGGGTCGGTTCGGAAACACTCGACATCTTCACTCCTGGCAATCGGCATGAGTCGGCAATTTTCTCATCCCATGCCTACACTTATCGTCGGCCGCCTTGATCGATATCAACTCCGAACTGCGTCGATTATTAAATATGCCTAAAATTGCATGTAAAGTCAGGGACTTGTGGCTGCGTCGCGGCTTGCGCATTCGCCCTTTCGATTTATGGTCGTCGTCTGGCCAAACCTATCCCAAGAACGGGAGAAGACGAGCCGGATTGTCTTGCGACGTACCGGCTGGGCGACCACACGCTCTGCCATTTCAGGTGAGGGGACAGCATTCATGACTGCAATCATCGATTTTCTGAACAACATCTTCTGGGGCTATGTTCTGATATACGGCCTGTTGGCAGTGGGGCTCTTCTTCACACTGCGTCTCGGCTTTCTCCAGCTCCGCCATTTTCCCGAATTCTTCCGGGTGATCTTCGCGTCGGGCCAAACCGACAGTTCCGGTATTACGCCGCTTCAGGCGTTGACGGTCAGTCTCGCGAGCCGGGTCGGCACCGGTAATCTTGCAGGCGTCGCGGTCGCGTTGACGCTCGGCGGACCGGGCGCCATCTTCTGGATGTGGATGGTCGCCCTGGTCGGCATGGCGACGGCCTATGCGGAATCCACACTGGCGCAGCTCTACAAGATCCGTAACGAGGACGGCGATTATCGCGGCGGCCCTGCTTTCTATATCTCCCGCGGTCTGCGGCAGAACTGGGCGGCCGTCATCTTCTCGGTGGCGCTGATCCTGTCCTTCGGGCTGATCTTCCAGGCGGTTCAGGCCAATTCGATCGCCGATGCCATGGAAGCCGGTCTCGGCATTCCCAAGCTCTGGGTCGGTCTTGCGGTCGCGGCCCTTGCCGGCATCGTGATCTTCGGCGGCATCCGCTCCATCGCCCGCGTGGCCGAAATCGTGGTGCCGTTCATGGCGATCGCCTATCTGGCCGTCGCCCTGTTCGTCATCATCGTCAATATCGCCGAAGTGCCGGCGGTGTTCATGCAGATCATCGGCAATGCATTCGGCTTCGAGGAGGCAACCGGGGGTGTTGCGGGCGGTGTGATGGCCGCCATGCTGAATGGCGTCAAGCGCGGCCTGTTTTCCAACGAGGCGGGCATGGGCTCGGCGCCGAACATCGCGGCGGTCGCAACGCCCGTTCCGCACCACCCTTCTTCGCAGGGGCTGGTTCAGGGGCTCGGCGTTTTCATCGATACGCTTCTGATCTGTACGGCGACGGCCTTCATGATCCTTCTGTCGGGCGTCTACGAGCCGGGCGGCACGACTGGCACCGAATTGACGCAGATGGCGCTTGCCGACCATATCGGTGAGACCGGCACCTATTTCGTGGCCATCGCGATCTTCTTCTTCGCGTTCACCTCGATCATCGGCAACTACTCCTATGCCGAGAATGCGCTGACCTATCTGGGCCTGGCCAGCCGTGGCGGTCTTCTTGTCATGCGGCTCGCCGTGATCGGCATGGTCGTATGGGGCTCGGTACAGGCGGTTTCAACCGTCTTCAACTTCGCCGACGCGTCGATGGGTCTGATGGCGACGGTCAATCTGATCGCGATCCTGGCGCTCTCCGGCACGGTGGTGAAGCTGACGAAGGACTACTTTGCCCAGCGTGCGAAGGGCATCGAGCCGCTGTTCGACAATGACGATTATCCCGAACTGCAGGGCCGCATCGACGGCACGATCTGGACCCGACACGGCAAGTCCGAAAATGCGGCGGTGGCCGATACAGTGGTCAAACCGGGCGAATGAAACGTCACCCGCACAGGTCCTCCGGACCTTCGTAACCCAAACAGAAACGGCGGGGGCCAGTGGCCCCCGCCGTTCTTCCTCCCGATCCTGAAAAGGGGTCGAAGAAACAATCGCGTTTCTTTTATTCGCCGCCGCCCAGGGAGTGGACGTAGACGGTCAGCTGCTTGACGGTGGTGTCGCCCAACCGATCCAGCCAGCCCGGCATGACGCCGTGTTTCGGCTGCCGGACCTGCGAGACGATCTCTTCATGGCTGCCGCCATAGAGCCAGAGCGCGTCGTTCAGGGCCGGTGCTCCGAGATCGTCCATGCCTTCGCCATTATCGGCGTGGCAGGCCGCACAATTGTCGACATAGGTCACTTCGCCGCGCTCGGCGGCTTCGGCGTCGAACTCCTGGCCGGACAGTTTGCGCACATACCATGCGACATCGCGGATCTCGTCATTTTCGAGGATGCCGTCGCCATAGGCCGGCATTTCGGAAATGCGCGTATCGTCGTCCTGTTCATAACGGATGCCGTGATTGAGCGTCGTCTGGATCGCTTCCAGCGTGCCGCCCCAGAGCCAAACATCGTCGTTCAGGTTCGGATAGCCCGCGCCGCCTTCCGCGCCGGCGCCGTGGCACTGTACGCAGTTAACCTTGAATGCGGCGCGTCCGCCGGCAATGGCGAAGGGACGGAGCTGATCGTCATTGGCGATCTCTTCGATCGACTTGGTTTCGATCGCGTTGAAGCGGTCGGCATTGGCTTCGGTCTGCGCGGCCATGGCCACCGAAAGATCGCCACGCGACGACCAGTTCAGAAGGCCCGTCGTGGCGGTGTTCACCAGCGGCCATGCCGGATAGAGAATGGTATAGACGAGGCTGAAGGCGATCGTGGCATAGAAGGTCCATAGCCACCAGCGCGGCATGGGCGTGTTCAGCTCCTTGATCCCGTCCCATTCGTGACCGGTCGTTTCCGTACCGGTGACGTCGTCGACTTCGCGGTCGTGCGGGTCCCTGTTCTCGGTGCTCATCGGTTAGTCCTCTTTGAAGGGTATCTGCGCTGCGTCCTCGGCTTTCGAGCGGGCACCGGGCCAAAGAACCATAACGATTACGGTGAAGAAGAAGGCCATCATGCCGAGCAGCCCCCAGCTATCGGCGAATTGGCGCATGGCGTCGTAGGAGAACTCCATCAGCCGGCCTCCTCTTCTTCCACCGCTGCCGCCTGCTGCGGGGTCTCGGTGGAGAAGTCGACGAGCGTGCCGAGCATCTGCAGATAGGCGATCAGCGCGTCCATCTCCGTCAGCCTTGTCGGATCGCCGTCGAAATCGCCCGTGACCGCCTTGGGATAACGTTCCAGAAGGCCGGACCAGTCCGCATCGGGATCGGCCTGCGCCGTCAGATCGGCCATGGCGTTCTCGACCATCGCTTCATCATAGGGCACGCCAACGCGGCGGTTGGCCACCAGATGTGCGGCAGGGTCTTCCACGACCAGGTCCGCATTGGCCAGGAACGAATAGGACGGCATGATGCTTTCCGGCACGACATCGCGCGGCTCGATCATGTGCTGCACGTGCCACTCATTGGAATAGCGGCCGCCCACCCGGGCCAGATCAGGCCCGGTGCGCTTCGATCCCCACTGGAACGGATGGTCGTAGATGCTTTCGGCCGCCAGGCTGTAATGGCCGTAGCGCTCCACCTCGTCGCGGAAGGGGCGGATCATCTGACTGTGGCAGACGTAGCAGCCTTCGCGGATGTAGATGTTGCGTCCGGCCAGTTCGAGAGGCGAATAGGGACGAACGCCTTCCACCTCCTCGATCGTGTTTTCCAGCCAGAACAGCGGCGCGATTTCGACGATGCCGCCAATGGTGACCACTCCAAGGCTCAGAGCCAGGAGAAGAGAGGCATTGCGTTCGATCTTGCCGTGATTGGCCAGCAGGCCACGGGCGACGGGATCGGCCTTCGCCTCTGGCAAGGCGCCCTCGAGCGCCTTGTTTTCTTTTTTCGGATGCTTGTCAGTCATTGGTCAAATCCCCGTCATTCTGCCGGTGTCGCAGCGCCTTCGACGACGCTTTGACCCATGGGCGCTTCGTCGCGAAGACGGCCACGAATGGTCTGGTAAAGGTTGAAGGCCATGATCAGACCCCCGGCGAGGAACAGCACACCGGCGAAAGCGCGGGCCACATAGTAGGGATGCATCGCCTGCACCGTTTCCACGAAGGAGTAGGCGAGGAACCCGTCCGGCCCGACTTCGCGCCACATCAGGCCCTGCATGATGCCGGACACCCACATGACGGCGGCGTAGATGACGATGCCGAGCGTGGCTAGCCAGAAGTGCCAGTTGACCAGACGCAGCGAGTAGAGGCGGCTGCGGCCCCATAGTTTCGGCGTCAGATAGTAGAGCGCGCCGAAGGTGATCATGCCGTTCCAGCCCAGAGCGCCGGAATGAACGTGACCGATGGTCCAGTCGGTGTAGTGCGACAGGCCGTTCACGCTCTTGATGGAGAGCATCGGGCCTTCGAAGGTCGACATGCCGTAGAAGGCAACGCTCATGGCGAGCATACGCAGGATCGGATCGGTGCGCAGCTTGTCCCATGCGCCCGCCAGCGTCATCAGACCGTTGATCATGCCGCCCCAGCTGGGCATCCAGAGCATGATCGAGAACACCATGCCGAGCGTCTGCGCCCAGTCGGGCAGCGCGGTGAAGTGCAGATGGTGCGGACCCGCCCAGATGTAGAGGAAGATCAGGCTCCAGAAGTGGATGATCGACAGGCGGTAGGAATAAACCGGCCGATTGGCCTGCTTCGGAATGAAGTAGTACATCATGCCGAGGAAGCCGGCTGTCAGGAAGAAGCCGACGGCATTATGCCCGTACCACCACTGGGTCAGTGCATCCTGAACGCCCGAGAAGGCGCTGTAGCTCTTGGCGCCCAGCAGGCTGACCGGCATGGTCAGGCCGTTCACGACATGCAGCATGGCGACGGTCACGATGAACGACAGGAAGAACCAGTTCGCCACGTAGATGTGCGGCTCCTTGCGCTTTACCAGCGTGCCCACGAACACGACGAGATAGGCGACCCAGACAATGGTCAGCCACAGATCGACATACCATTCCGGCTCGGCATATTCCTTGCTCTGCGTGATGCCGAGCAGATAGCCGGTTGCCGCAAGAACGATGAAGAGCTGATAGCCCCAGAACACGAACCAGGCGAGCGAACCGCCGAAGAGCGACGCTCGCGTCGTCCTTTGAACGATATAGAAGCTGGTTGTGATGAGGGCGCTGCCGCCAAAGGCGAAGATCACGGCCGATGTATGCAGGGGACGCATGCGGCCGAAGTTGAACCAGGGCTCGATATTCAGATCGGGAAAGGCGAGCTGGAGTGCGATGACGATGCCGACCAGAAAGCCGACAATGCCCCACATCGATGTTGCGATGACGCCGTATCGGACGACCGTATCGTTGTAGAACGGCTCGGTCGTTGCGACATCGGCTTTCAGCGGAATGGCTTTCGCTTTCGAGAAATCCACACGTCGAAGCAGGAACCAGGTCGCTATGGCGAGAACGCCGAATAGCACCCATGCATGCACCCGCATTCCCTCATCGGCCGCTAGGCCGGCAAGCACAAGTGCAAGCACTGCCCCCACGCCGACAAGAATGGCTTCCACCTGATTGCGCATGCTGCGCACTCCTTCTTTAACTTATCCCCATCCGGGTCAGGAACAGACCTTCCCCGTCAGCGGGATCGGTAAGGCACGCAGCGCATACAAGCCTTGATCTGAATCAAGGAGATGTGAGCGCGGTTAAGGAAAACTGCATGAAAGAGAATGCGAGGGAGTTGGGCCGTGAACGAGCCGATTGAGGGCAACCCGCCGCGAGGCGCGTCGCCATCGCTGACACGTTTGCCGACCCAGGCGATCGCCAGTCTGGAGCTGGTGATCGAGGGGATGCTGCAGCAGCATCGTCTTCTGGAGCTGCTGTGCGACAATCTGGAACTGGTGGCCGATGAACTGGCCGGCGAGCCGAACCGGCAGACCTATCTGCACATCGCCCGCGCCCTGCCGGCCGCCATTGCCGATGCACACCGGTTCGAGGAACGGCATGTCTTTCCACTGTGGCGGCGGGTCTCGCCCGACCATGAGGAAACCCTGGCGCGACTTGGACTGGAGCATGTGGCCGACGAATCCTATGCCGATGAACTGGCAGAGGCGCTGCGCGACCACGTTGCCGGCCGCGGACGTCTCGACGCCGAGGCCCTGGGCTATATGCTGCGCGGATTCTTCGAGGGGCTTCGCCGTCACCTTGCCTTCGAACGGGACCATTTGATCCCTATTCTACGACAGGAAATGCGAGCCGCCTCATGAGGGATCTCGACGCACTACTCGCCGTCCATGGCGAAACCACCCCACGCTATACCAGCTACCCGACCGCGCCGCATTTCGACGCCACGGCCGGCGCGGCGCTTGTCGGCGACCTGATGGCGGCCTGCCGCGACAGCGCGGCGGTCTCGGTCTATCTGCACATTCCGTATTGCGACCGCCTATGCTGGTTCTGCGGCTGCCACACCAAGCAGACCAAGCGCTATGAGCCCGTGCGCGCCTATGTCGACACGCTGGTCCGGGAGATCGAGGTCTTCGGCGAGAAGGCTGGAGCCCGCCCCACGCTGACGGCCCTTCATCTGGGCGGCGGGTCGCCGAGCCTGCTGAAGAGCGATGACATGGCGCGGATCGGCTATGTCATCCGTTCGGTCTTCGACGTTCGGATGGACGCGGAAATCGCCGTGGAAATCGATCCGTCCGATGTGGCCGAGGACACTCTGGACGGGCTTGAGGCTCTTGGGCTCACCCGCGCATCCATCGGGGTGCAGGACTTCGACGCCGATGTTCAGGCCGCGATCAACCGGCCGCAAAGCTTCGAATCCACGGCGTCGGTGGCCGATGCGCTACGCCATCGCATGAATTGCACGCTCAACATCGACGCGCTTTACGGCCTGCCTCGGCAGACGAGTGCACGGCTGGTGCGGACGATCGAACAGGTGATCGAATTGCAGCCGGAGCGCGTGGCGCTGTTCGGCTATGCGCATGTGCCATGGGCGAAAACCCATCAGCGCATGATCGCCGATAGCGATCTGCCGGGGCGTTATGAGCGTCTGAAGCAGGCCGATATCGCCGCGCGCCTTCTGGTCGAAGCGGGCTATGAGACTATCGGCTTCGACCATTTCGCGCTGCCGGGCGACAGTTTGGCTGTCGCGGCGCGTGATGGGCATTTGCAACGCAACTTCCAGGGCTATACCGCCGATACGGCTCCAGTCCTTGTCGGCTTCGGCGCTTCCGCCATTTCGAAATATCCGGGTGGGTACATCCAGAATATCGTGCCAACCAACAATTACCGCGCGGCGGTGGAGAATGGCGAAACGACTGCCTGCAAGGGCTATGCGCTGTCCGCCGACGACCGGATGCGGGCCTATGCCATCGAACGGCTGCTTTGTGATTTCCGGCTTGATTTTTCGGCGCTGGCCGACCGGTTCGGCGAGCCGGCCTGGTCGCTGGCGGAACTGATGAAGGGCCAGGTGGCGGACGACGATTTCGCGCTTGCCGCCATGGATGACACGATCGTGACAGTTCCGCCGGATGCGCGGCCCTTCGCCCGGATCGTCGCGTCTTGGATGGATGCCTATCGCACGCCAAGCGAGACCGCTCGCTATTCGCAGGCCGTGTGAACGAACATGCCTAGATAATGTCGGCCGCCGATGCGCGCTGGAGCACGGTCATCGACGGCACGGTGACGATGCGTGTGCCTTCAAGTTCGATGATCCCGCTCTTGCGCAGCTTGGTGATCTGCCGACTGACCGTTTCGATGGTCAGGCCGAGAAAATCGGCGATATCGGCTCGTTTCAACGGCAGTTCGAACTGGATCGGTCCGACGTCGATCGAACGTTCCGGGTCGATATGGCTGGCAATGAGGTAAAGGAAGCTCGCCACCTTTTCCGCAGCAGTCTTGCGGCCGAGCGTGAGGATCCACTCGCGCGCTTCGTCCAGCTCCTTCAGCGCCTGCTGATGAAGCATGTGTTCCAGTTCCGGCGACTCGCGCACCAGTTCCTCGAGTGTCGCTCTTGGAAAGGAACAGACCTGCACTTCTGTCGCCGCTTCGGCGGAAATATCGCTCGAACTGCGGAACGGGCGACCCAGAAAATCCGGCGCGAATTGCAGCCCGACGATCTGTTGGCGGCCATCGGCCATGAGACGCGTCAGTTTGACGACGCCCGAAAGAATATTGGAGTAATGCCGAATCTCGCCTCCGGCCGGGATGAGCTCCTCGTCGGCCGCGAAAATATGCTTGCTCGTCGTCTTGGAGAGTTTCACCAGTTGCGACGGGTTGAGCGTTCCACAGACACCACGGTGCCGGGCTTCGCATGCCACGCAGACCTGCGGGATGGTCGAATTGTGAACATCGAGTCGTTTGCTGCTCATAATTAGCACCTAAACCAGCATCCGCGATCCGCCAAGGACTTCTTGGCCTAAGGTAGGCCGGGTTTTGGCGGAGTGACAGATGCGGACGCCCCGGTTTCGCCCGGCTCTTTCCGTTCAATCGATTCGGTTCGAAAGGCCATACTCTGCAGCGTTGATAATTGGAGCGGATCATCTACAAAGCGTGCCATTCGTCATGGATCGGATAGGGGGCATGCCGACCTTTGTGGTCCGGCTTCCAGCCAGGGCGAGCAGCATTTTCGAATCCGAATCGATCACAAAAGGTGCTTCATGCGAACGGTCTATGTGAATGGTGACTATGTTCCCGAAAACGAAGCGACAATTTCGGTCTTCGACCGGGGTTTTCTGTTTGCCGATGCCGTTTACGAAGTGACGTCCGTCCTGGACGGCAAGCTGATCGACTTTCCCGGACACATGGCGCGGCTGTCCCGCTCGCTCGGCGAACTGGATATGGCCGCGCCGGTCTCGGACGATGAACTGCTCGACATCCACCGACGGCTCCTTTCCGAAAACGATCTGGTGGAAGGGATGATCTATCTGCAGGTCACGCGCGGCGCGGCGGATCGTGACTTTCTTTTCCCCGAGGCCGATACGCGGCCGAACCTCGTCCTGTTCACGCAAGAGAAATCGCTGATCGACAGCCCGCTCGCCGAGCGTGGGCAGAAAGTCCGGTCGGTCGACGATCTCCGCTGGCGGCGCAGCGATATCAAGACGACGCAGCTTCTCTACGCATCCTGGGCGAAAAGCCGCGCGCATGCCGGGGGCGCAGACGATGTCTGGCTTGTTCGCGACGGCCATGTCACGGAAGGATCGTCCAACAACGCCTATATCGTGACCGCTGATGGCACGATCGTCACGCGTCACCTTTCCCCGGAGATCCTGTCGGGCATCACCCGGCAGGCGGTGCTCCAATGCGCCCGGGAGCTTCAGATCAAGGTGGAGGAGCGGCCGTTCACTCTCGATGAAGTCCGGGGCGCGCGCGAAGCGTTCTCGACCTCGGCCAGCAGTTTCGTCAGCCCGGTGATCGAGATGGACGGCATGGCCATCGGCGATGGAGAGCCCGGCCCGGTGGCCCGGCGGTTGCGCGAAATCTATATCGAGAAGAGCCGCGCCGCGGCGATCTGAGCGCATCGCTTTGGTCCGATGCGAGCCGGGAAGCGCATGAAAGAAGCGCAGTTCAACTACGACTCAGAAGGCGGTATCCCGGCGCTGCGATGGCTGTGACATGGGTGATCGGCCTGTCGTCGAGCCAGGTGGTGCGCTCGATAGCCAGAAGAGCGCTTCGCGGCGTGGTCGCCATCAGTTCGGCGGTGCGCTGGTCGGCGTTCAGCGCGAAGAACTTCACCTCGAAGCGGGTATAGGGCGCGTTCCGGACGAGCCATTCATTGGCGCTGTCCCGGCTGAGATCGACCTTGAGAATGTTCGGAGCGGTGGTGGTGCAAACCCATCTGTCTTCGAAAATGTAAGGGCGGCCGTCGCACAGATGCAGCGCCTCGATGCGTAGCATGTCTGGCGCATCAGAAAGGTTCATTGCGATCCGGACAGCGCGCGGCGGCTTGCCGAACGACCGTTCGATGAGCCGGTAGTCATAGAGGCCGCCGCGATCCTCGATTTCGCGTCGGGTGATGGGAATGTCCAGCGTCGCACGGACGACCGGGTCTTGGCGGACTCGTGTGCCGCCCTTGCGCCGGCGCTCTACGATGCCGCTGTCCGACAGGTCCTGCATGGCGCGTTGGACCGTTGACCGGGCGCAGGCCAGTTCGACCGCGATATCGGCATCGCGAGGCAATTTGTCGCCAGGCCCGTAACGCCCCGACAGGATCCATTCGTGGATCGCTTCGCGCACGTCTTTCCAACTGAGGCGACCGGCCTGCATCAGATATCCTGTCCAAGTTCCGCCATGACTGTGCGGAAACGGCGGACGATTGTGTCTTTAGAATGGTGATGCCCGTCCTTTACCACATGGCGGCCGGCGCTCCAGACGTGGCGAATGCAGTCGCGGCCCCGCCCGCCGAAGATCAGGCTGTCGAGCGCGGCATCGCCGGTCCGGTCGCATACCCATTCATTCGACGTTTTGAGGCCGATCAGATCGGCCCATTCGCCCGGCGCGATCCGCCCGCAATCGCGTCCCGCGGCCTGAGAGCCTCCTTTCGAGGCGCTTTCGAAAAGCACGCGCCCGGCAGAGCGGCCAGGCACCGCCATGGCGGCGCGGCTGCGGTCGCGCAGACGCTGCGAGTAGTCCAGCGTGCACAGCTCTTCGAACAGCGCGATATGGACATTTGAATCGGAGCCGATACCGAAGCGGCCGCTGGCTTCGGCGAAGGCGGTGCCGTTGAAGATGCCATCGCCGAGATTGGACTCGGTAATCGGACAGAGCCCCGCGACGGCCCCGGTTTTCGCCAGCGCAGCCGTTTCCGCCTGCGTCATTTGCGTGCAGTGGATCAGACACCAGCGCTCGTCCACATCGTGTTGATCGAGCAGCCATTCGACGGGGCGCCTGCCGAGATGCGCTTCGATTTCCTCGACCTCCGCTACCTGCTCGGCAAGGTGCATGTGCAGTGGCCCGTCGCCCAGGGAAAGGATGTCGGTCAGGCTCGTCGGATCGACCGCCCGGAGCGAATGCGGCGCCACGCCAATGGCAAAATCCGCCGGACCGCGACAAAGATGCGCCGCGCTGGCCTCGTGCAGCGCCACGAACTCTTCCACGTCGTTGCCGAAGCGCTGCTGGCCGCCCTGCAGGGGCCGCCGGTCGCAGCCACCAAAAGTGTAGAGCACGGGAAGCAGCGTAAGGCCGATGCCGGTCGCTTGCGCCGCCGATACGATCCTTGCGGCCATCTCGGCCGGATCGGCATAGGCCGCGCCGCCAACATCGTGATGCAGATAGTGGAACTCGGCAACGCTGGCATAACCGGCCTCCAGCATTTCCATAAAGACCAGCGCGGCGATGGCTTCGACATGATCGGGCGTCAACCGGTCCAGGAAGCGATACATCAAATGCCGCCACGTCCAGAACGTATCGCGCGGATCGGGGCCGCGCGTTTCCGTCAGCCCCGCCATAGCCCGTTGAAAAGCGTGGCTGTGAAGGTTGACCGGGGCGGGTAGCAGAAGATCGACGGCCATGCCGCGTGGGGCGGCGCCTGGCTCTACCGAGACGATCCGCCCTTCTTTGATTTCGATAGCAACGTCACTGGCCCATCCATCGGGCATCAGGGCCTGTCTTGCGTGGAGGGTTTGCATCGCACAGCCTATGTTGACATAATAAGTAGCTACTTATTATGAGTGGAAGTGCCGACAATCAAGAGGTGGCGATGCCCGGAACTCGACTGATCACGCAGGTCACGGCTGCAACGATGGCGGGCGAAGGCTATGGCCTCGTGCATGATGCGGCCATCGTCATCGAAGACATGCGTATCAGCTGGGTGGGCAGAGAGGCCGACCTGCCGCAGACCTTCGCAACGGCGGAACGTTCGGCAATGGACGGGCGTCTGGTCACTCCGGCCCTGATCGACTGTCACACCCATATTGTCCATGGCGGCAATCGTGCCCGCGAATTCGAAATGCGGCTGGAGGGGGCGAGCTACGAAGAGATCGCCCGTGCCGGCGGCGGCATCGTCTCGACGGTCGCTGCGACGCGGGAGGCGTCGGAAGCGGAGTTGCTGGCGAGCGCGCTCAACCGCGCAGATGCACTTATTGCACAAGGCGTTGCCGTCATCGAGGTGAAGTCGGGCTATGGGCTCGATACCGAGACCGAACTGAAGATGCTGCGGGTCGCACGTCAGATCGCGGTGCAGCGTCCGGTTCGAGTCGTGACCTCGTTTCTCGGTGCCCATGCCGCGCCAAAGGGCATGGATCCGGACATCTATATCGACGAGATTTGCTTGCCCGCGCTCGACGCCGCTCATGCCGAAGGTCTCGTCGATGCGGTGGATGGCTTCTGTGAAGGGATCGCGTTCGACCCGGCGCAGATCGCCCGTGTCTTCGACCGCGCCAGGGCGCTGGGTCTGCCCGTCAAGCTTCATGCCGAACAGCTTTCGAACCTGGGCGGTGCGGCGCTCGCAGCGCAGTATGGCGCGCTATCCGCGGATCATGTGGAATATGCGACGGGAGCCGATGCGCAAGCGCTGGCGCAAGCCGGCAGTGTCGCGGTCCTGCTGCCAGGCGCGTTCTATACGCTGCATGAGGCGCAGAAACCGCCCGTCGCTGCGTTTCGCAATCACGGCGTGCCGATCGCGGTCGCAACCGATTGGAATCCCGGCTCGTCTCCCATGGGCTCGGTATTGCTGGCAATGAACATGGCCTGCACGCTGTTCGGCCTGACGCCCGCCGAGGCGCTCGCGGGTACGACGAAGAACGCCGCGCGCGCATTGGGATTGGACGATTGCGGCGAGATCGCCATCGGCAAGCGCGCCGATCTCGCCGTTTGGGACGTCACCGATCCGGCCGAACTGTCATACGGCATCGGCATCAATCCGCTTCACCGCCCTATCTTCGGAGGCAGCATATGAGCCTTGTTCTCGTTCCGGGCGAAACCACGCTCGTCATGCTCGAACAGGCCTGGCGCGGAAATAGCGCCACGCTCGATCCGGCGGCGCGAAATGCGGTCGATATTGCAGCGGAACGGGTGCGCGACGCCGCGCAGGGCGACGCGCCGGTCTATGGCGTCAATACCGGTTTCGGCAAGCTTTCCTCGGTGCGCATCGCGCCGGAGGATACCGAAACATTGCAGTGCAACCTGATCCTCAGCCATTGCTGCGGCGTAGGCGAGCCACTCGAAGCCGATACGACCCGGCTGATGATGGTACTCAAACTTCTGTCGCTCGGTCGTGGTGCATCGGGCGTTCGCTGGGAAATTTGCGCGCTGATCGAAGGTCTTCTGGCCAAGGGCGTGACGCCGGTCATCCCGTCGCAGGGTTCGGTGGGCGCATCGGGCGATCTGGCGCCGCTGGCCCACCTGGCCGCCGTGATGATCGGACAGGGCGAGGCGATAGTCGACGGTGAGCGCATGCCAGGCGAGGCTGCGCTGGCGCGTTGCGGGCTTTCGCCAGTCGTGCTCGGTCCGAAAGAAGGGCTGGCGCTCATCAATGGCACGCAATTTTCGACGGCCTGCGCGCTGGCGGCGCTTTTCGATGGCGGGCGGATGCTGCGGGCCTCGGTGGTGACGTCCTGTCTTTCGACCGACGCGATCATGGGATCGACCCAGCCATTGCGGCCGGAAATCCACCGTCTGCGCGGTCAACCGGGCCAGATCGACGTGGCCGGCGCGATGGCTGAACTGATGGCGGGCAGCGCGATCCGGGAAAGCCATCGGGAAGGCGACACCCGCGTTCAGGATCCTTACTGCATCCGCTGCCAGCCGCAGGTGGTGGGCGCAGCGCTGGACCTCCTGCGTTTTGCCGGCCGCACGCTGGAGATCGAGGCGAACGCGGTTACGGACAATCCGCTGGTGACCGAGGCCGGGATTTTCTCCGGCGGCAATTTCCACGCCGAGCCGGTGGCCTTCGCTGCCGATCAGATCGCGCTGGCTTTGGCGGAGATCGGCGCAATCGCGCAGCGTCGGGTGGCGCTGATGGTCGATCCGGCACTGAGTTTCGATCTGCCGCCATTTCTGACGCCGCAACCAGGGCTGAATTCCGGCTTCATGATCGCCGAGGTGACAACCGCGGCTCTTATGAGCGAGAACAAGCATCTGGCCAATCCCTGCTCGACCGACAGCACGCCCACCTCGGCCAACCAGGAGGATCATGTCAGCATGGCGGCCCATGGTGCGCGCCGCCTGGCTCGGATGAACGCCAATTTGTCGGTTATTCTTGGCGTCGAGGCGCTTTGCGCCAGCCAGGGTATCGAGGCGCGTGCGCCGCTTCTCACCTCATCGGCCTTGCGGGGGGTGATCGAGGCCCTGCGGAGCCATGTTCCATCGCTGACCGACGACCGGTACCTGGCGCCCGATATCGAGGCCGCCGCGCGCCTTGTTCGCGACGATGCGCTGTCGCAGGCCGCCGGGCTGGAACTGGCGCTATGAGCATTGTCGAACTGTCCCGTGGTGACAGCCCGCTCGTGCTGGGCCTGCCGCATACAGGCACCGATCTGCCCGCCGATGTGGCGGACGCGCTGAACGAAACCGGCCGGAAGCTGGCCGATACGGACTGGCATATTCACGAGCTCTACGATGGCCTCGTCGATGGCGTGACCACCGTACGCACGACGGTCCACCGCTACGTGATCGACGTTAACCGCGATCCGTCCGGCGCGAGCCTCTATCCCGGCCAGAACACGACCGGGCTTTGTCCGCTCACCGATTTCGACGGTGAACCCATCTATCGTGATGGCCGCGCACCGAACGAGGTGGAAGTCGAGCGCCGCCGGTTGGCTTATCATGCGTCCTATCACGCCGCGCTGGCAGCGGAACTGGAGCGGGTGAACGCGCGCCACGGTTTCGCAATCCTCTATGACTGCCACTCGATCCGTTCGCGCATTCCCTTCCTGTTCGACGGAAAACTGCCGGACTTCAACATTGGAACCGATGGCGGAACGACGTGTGCGGCCGGCATCCAAAAGGCTGTCGCCGGAATATGCCAAAAGGCCGAGGGCTACAGCTCGATCGTCAATGGCCGCTTCAAGGGCGGCTGGACGACCCGCCATTACGGTCGTCCCGCCGACCGGGTTCATGCGATCCAGATGGAGTTGGCGCAATCGACCTACATGCTCGAAAGCGCACCCTGGACCTATTTGCCCCGGCCGGCGGACCGGCTGCGCGCCCATCTCAGAACAATACTCGATAGTTTGATCTGCTGGAGACCGGAATGATCGACCCCCGACACAATCAGCGCGATGTTTTTCCACCGACCGGCTCCGAAATCACGGCCAAGAGCTGGCTGACCGAAGCGGCGATGCGCATGTTGATGAACAATCTGCATCCCGATGTTGCCGAGAACCCACATGAACTGGTCGTGTATGGGGGAATTGGCCGTGCGGCTCGGACATGGAGCGATTTCGACCGCATCGTGGCGGGGCTGAAGGATCTGGAAGCGGACGAGACCCTCGTGGTGCAGTCTGGCAAGCCCGTCGCCATCGTCAAAACGCATCCGGATGCGCCCCGCGTGCTGATCGCCAATTCCAACATCGTGCCGCATTGGGCCAACTGGGACCATTTCAACGAGCTCGATCGCAAGGGTCTGATGATGTACGGCCAGATGACGGCCGGATCGTGGATCTATATCGGCAGCCAAGGCATAGTTCAGGGCACCTACGAGACTTTCGCCGAGGCCGGCCGGCAACACTATGATGGCGACCTGAAGGGCAAATGGATCCTGACGGGCGGCCTTGGCGGCATGGGCGGCGCCCAGCCTTTGGCGGCAGTGATGGCTGGGGCCTGCTGCCTCGCGGTGGAGTGCAATCCCGACAGCATCGATTTCCGGTTACGCACCCGGTATGTCGACGAAAAGGCTGAAAGCCTCGATGAGGCGCTGGAGATGATCGCGCGCTGGACCGAAGCGGGAGAGGCCAAATCCGTTGCGCTACTCGGCAACGCCGCCGACATCTTCCCGGAAATTCATAGGCGGGGTGTTCGTCCCGATATCGTCACCGACCAGACCAGCGCCCACGACCCGGTGAACGGTTATTTGCCGCAGGGCTGGACGATGGCGCAATGGCGCGACCGTCGCGAAAGCGATCCGAAAGCCGTCGAAAAAGCCGCGCGCGCCTCAATGAAGGTGCACGTCAAAGCGATGGTCGACTTCTGGAACGATGGCGTGCCGACGCTCGATTACGGTAACAATATCCGCCAGGTCGCCAAGGAGGAGGGGCTGGAAAACGCCTTCGCCTTCCCCGGTTTCGTGCCCGCCTATATTCGCCCGCTCTTCTGCGAGGGGATCGGCCCGTTCCGCTGGTGCGCGCTATCGGGCGACCCGGAGGATATCTACAAGACCGACCAGGCGATGAAGGAGCTGTTTCCTGACAATGAGAAGCTGCACACCTGGCTCGACATGGCGCGCGAGCGCATCAGCTTTCAGGGTCTGCCGGCGCGCATCTGCTGGATCGGCCTCGGCGACCGGCATCGCGCCGGGCTGAAGTTCAACGAAATGGTCGCCAGCGGCGAGTTGAAGGCGCCGGTGGTGATCGGCCGCGATCACCTCGATAGCGGATCGGTCGCCAGCCCCAACCGGGAAACGGAATCGATGAAGGATGGTTCGGACGCGGTTAGCGACTGGCCTCTTCTGAACGCGCTGGTGAACACCGCGTCCGGCGCGACATGGGTCAGCCTGCATCACGGTGGCGGCGTCGGCATGGGCTTCAGCCAGCATGCCGGGGTTGTGATCGTCGCCGATGGCACACCGGAGGCGGCGCGGCGTCTGGAACGGGTGCTGTGGAACGACCCGGCATCGGGCGTCTGGCGACACGCCGATGCCGGATACGAAACGGCGATCGCCTGCGCGGAGGAGCATGGCTTGAGGTTGCCGGGCATTCTTGGAAACTGAAACCGAATTCAACAAGGAGCGATACCATGGAAAGACGGAAATTTCTCACGGTCGGCGCGGCCGGCCTGGCAGCGCCGCTGGCGACGCCGGCGATCGCGCAGGATATCCGCCAGTGGAAAATGGTCACGGCATGGCCGAAGAATCTGCCGGGTCCTGGTGTCGCCGCCCAGATGCTGGCGGACCGTATCACCACGCTCTCCGGCGGTCGGATCGAGGTGAAGCTCTTTGCCTCCGGCGAGTTGGTGCCGGGCAACGGCGTCTTCGATGCGGTCAGCGAAGGCACGGCGGAACTCTATCACGCTGTTCCCGCCTATTGGGGGTCGAAGTCGAAGGGTATTCTGCTCTTCGGATCGCAGCCCTTCGGCCTGCGCGCCGATGAACAGGTCGGCTGGTTGGCCCATGGCGGCGGTCAGGCCCTCTACGACGAGATGTATGGCCGGTTCGGCATCAAGCCGTTCCTCTGCGGAAATTCGGGCCCGCAATGGGGTGGCTGGTTCCGCACCGAGATCAATTCGGCGGAAGATCTGAAAGGGCTGAAATTCCGCACCACCGGCCTGGCTTCCGAAATGTGCGCGCGGATCGGAATGGCCTCGGAGGCGATGAGCGGCCCCGCCATGTTCCAGGCGCTGCAGACCGGCGCACTGGATGCCGGCGAATTCATCGGTCCGTGGACCGACAGCGCGCTCGGCTATCAGCAAGTGGCCAAGAATTATTACTGGCCCGGCGTCGGCGAGCCGTCTTCGGCGGAGGAATGCGGTGTCAACGCCGCCGCATTCGAGGATTTGCCGGACGACCTGAAACAGGTCGTGCAGCTTGCCTGCGAAAGCCTCTACAATGCGGTCTGGACGGAATACACCACCAAACATGCCATCGCGCTGAAGAAGCTGGTCGAGGAGGACGGCGTGCAGGTTCGCATGTTCCCGCAGGATGTGCTCGACACCATGGGAGCTGCTGCCAAGGAGGTGATCGGCGAACTGCGCGAGAACGAGGATGAGCTGGTGCGCCGCATCACCGAGAGCTTCGTGGCGTATCGTGACAGTGTGGGTGGCTACATGACCTACGCCGACAATGGGCAGATGAACGCCCGCGCCGACGTGTTCGGCTACTGAAGCCAATGGCGCGCGGTCGGGAATGTTCGATCGCGCGCCATCGTCCCGAAAAGGATAGGCCATGCGGCGCTTTGCGCAGCTTATCGATGCGATGAACCGATGGCTGGGCCTGACGCTGCGCTGGCTGGCGCTGCTGATGGTGCTGGTGCAGTTCGCCATCGTCGTCGGCCGGTACGTCTTCGGCGTCAATTCCATCGCCGCGCAGGAAAGCGTCCTCTATCTGCACGGCGCCCTTTTCATGCTGGCGGCGGGCTATACGCTGCTGGTCGACCGCCACGTCCGGGTCGATGTGTTCTATGCCGACCTGTCGCTGGCGGCGCGCCGAAGGATCGACATTGCCGGGCACCTCCTTCTTCTCCTGCCGGCAATGGCCGCCTTGTTTTGGTGGTCATGGCCATCCGTCCGCAATTCATGGAAAATTCTTGAAGGCCCGATCTCCGTTGGCGGGATCGAGGCGGTCTTCCTGTTGAAATCGCTCATCCCCGCGTTCTGCATTCTGGTGACGCTACAGTCGCTGGCGATCCTCGTGCGGCTGGTCGCCGAGGAGTTCGAGGCATGAGCGCCTATCTCGATCTGATGATGTTCGGCGCGCTGATCGTCGCGGTGCTCTCCGGGTTTCCGGTCGCCTTTGCCATTGCGGGCGTCGCGGTTCTCTTCGCCTATCTCGGATGGGCGCTCGGCGTGATGGACATCTCGCTTCTGGGCGCGTTCGGCCAGCGCGTCTTCGGACTGATCTCCAACCAGGTCCTCATCGCCATTCCGCTCTTCGTCCTTATGGGCGCGCTTCTCGAAAAGAGCCGGATCGCCGAAGACCTTCTGGACACGATGGGCCGCGCGTTCGGGCAGTTGCGCGGCGGTCTCGGCATTTCGGTGGTGCTGGTGGGCGCGCTTCTTGCCGCCTCGACGGGCATTGTCGGCGCGACCGTTGTGGCAATGGGCATGATTGCGCTGCCGACCATGCTGCGCAACGGTTACGACACGCGTATGGCGTCCGGCATCGTCTGCACGGCAGGAACGCTCGGACAGATCATCCCGCCTTCCACCCTTCTCATCATCCTTGCCGACGTGATGTCGAATGCCTATCAGCAGGCGCAGTACGAGCAGGGAAAGTTCACGGTCGAGACGCTGTCCGTCGGCCAGTTCTTCGCCGCGGCGCTGGTGCCGGGCCTGCTGCTTGTGGCGCTCTATCTCGTCTACATCCTGCTGCGTGGCCTTGTACGCCCACAGGACATGCCTCCGGCGGCCGAGGAGCTGCAGCGGCCGTCCCGCTCGGAAATTCTCAGCGCGATCGTGCCGCCCGTTCTGCTGATCTTCGCTGTTCTGGGATCCATCCTCGCCGGAATCGCGACGCCCACCGAAGCGGCTGCCGTCGGGGCGATCGGTGCACTTCTGATGGCAGGGGTTCGGATCGGCCAATGGCGTTACCTGATCCTCACGGGCGCCTGCGCGCTTATCGCGCTCGCCCTGGCCGCGGGAATGTTTCCGGTGCGCTTGCAACGCAACGACCTCGGCCTGATCGCCCTGATCGCCGGCGGGATCTACATTCTGCTCGCCACCGTCGGCTTTGCGGGCATTGCCGCAGCCCTGCGCGGAGCGATGCGCGCCCGGATGGTTCAGGATGCGCTGACCTCGACCATGACGATGACGGCCATGATCTTCGCGACGATTCTGGCCGCCGGCATGTTCTCGCTCGTTTTCATCGGCCTCGGGGGCGAGGAGCGGGTGGCTCACTGGCTGCAGAACCTGCCGGGCGGCGCAACGGGGGCATTGCTCGTCACCATGCTCGTGGTGTTCGTGATGGGGTTCTTTCTGGACTTCGTCGAGATTTCTGTGATCGTACTGCCGCTCGTCACGCCAACGCTCATCCTGCTGGGCCACGACCCGATCTGGCTGGGCATCATCCTTGCCATCAACCTGCAGACATCGTTCCTGACGCCGCCTTTCGGGTTTTCGCTGTTCTATCTGCGCGGGGTCGCGCCCGCCAGCGTGACGACGGGCGACATCTATCGCGGCGTGATGCCCTTCATCCTGCTACAGGCCATCGGCGTGGCGCTGATCTGGGCGCTTCCGGCACTGGCGACATGGTTGCCGGCAAGGATGTTCTGAAAGGGCGTCCGCAACGACCTGGCGAACGGGTATCGAACGGAGTAGCAGCAGAGTGGCGGAGATGGTGCCGCTTGCGTGACTCGAACACGCGACCTCCGCATTACGAATGCGATGCTCTACCAACTGAGCTAAAGCGGCTATCCGGCCCGGCGCAGCGCACGGCGCGAATGTGCGGCGTGATAGACGGATGTTTCGTCGGTTTCAAGCGGCAAAATGCATTCCCCTGGGATCGGAGCCGATCGCAACGAGTGTTCCTCGTCGCCACTGGAGAAATACAACCATAGAGAGTATAAACAGAAAATACAATTAAAATACGTTTTGTTAAGGTTCGTTTGCCAGTCTGCCTCCATGGAAACCGTGGCTCGAAGGGGTGGCTGGCACGATGTTCTGGACGAAGCGGCCTATCGGTGGCCTGACCGAAGATTTGTGGTTGGAGGAGAAGCCGCTGGCGCTGGAGCCGCGCATTCTTCTCGATGCGGCCATGGCGGAAACAGCGGTAGCATTGCACGATGCGGGTGACGGTTCCGGCCCTGCCGGGTCGCATGGCGACACCGCTCTGCTGAACGCGCTCGGCGCATTCAGTGCGCCGGCATCGCAACCAGAAATCGTCGTCGACGCCGATGGCAGCGGCACCGACGCGTCGGGCCTTTATGTCGCGACCTATTATGAGAATGGCGACCCGGTCGCAGTGAGCGATTCCGATATCCGGATCACAGCCGATAGCGGCGTTGCACACGCCATCGTTACGCTTACCAATGCCGAGTCGACCGACAAGCTGGAGGTTTCGATCCCCAATTCGCTCGGCATCGGCGCCTATCGAAGCCTGGGCGCCGGTACGATCACCTTCTACCTGTCCGGCGATGCGACAAATGCGCAGTGGGCGGAGGCATTGCAGCATATCCGGTTCCGCGCCGATTCCGAAGATCCGAGCGATACGCAGCGCCTTATCTCCCTGCAGATCCAGGACAAGACTGGCGCGTTTTCGCCGATCGTCACCACCGCGATCGATGTCGTGCCTGTGGAAGACAAGCCCGTCGTCGATCTCGACCCCGGCGATCGGACGGTGATCGGTATCGATTATCGCGGCGTCTTCGTTGAGGGCGACGACCCCGTAAGCGTCGGCCATCCGACCGGCGGGGTGTCGATCGTGGATGTCGACGATGCGGAAATAACCAGTCTTCGGGTCACGCTGACCAATGCGGCCGATGGCGATGCGCTGCTTTTCAGCGGCGTGTTGCCTTTGGCTCTTTCGATCGACCCGTCCTCCACTTCCACCGACATGCTCATTACGGGTTCGGCGTCCAAATCCATCTATCAGGACGTGCTTGAGGCCGTCCGTTTCACGAACACGAGCGACGATCCGGATACCACGACCCGCCAAATTCATGTGTCGGTCGATGACGACACCACCGATTCACCCACCGCCAAGGCGTTCATAGAGGTGCAGGGGCGGAACGACCCGCCGGTTCTCGTGTCGCCGATCGACGATCAGCTTGCCGTGGACGCCGACGGTATCGGCACGATCTCTGTCGCGGCCGTCTTCACCGATGTGGATGACGGGGCGCTGACCTATTCGCTCGGCGCCGACGCGCCCAACTGGCTGGCCATCGATGTGACGACCGGACTCGTCAGCAATAACGCGTCCATTCCCATCGATGCCAGCCAGCAGACCAACAGAACCGGCAATCCGCCCGGCACCTACACGGTCATGGTAACGGCGACCGACCAAGGTGGCGCAACCGCGACGGATACGTTCGATATCGTCGTCACCAATCCCGAACCCGTGGCGACCGCCGACCGCTTCACGATCAGCGAAGATGACGGCGTACTGGCTGGCAACGTCATGGCGGACAATGGTGGTGGCGCCGATGCCGATCCGGATGGCGATCCGCTTTCCGTGACGGCCGTTGCCGGCGATGCGTCTCATGTCGGACAGACGATTGCAGGTAGCGGCGGCGGGCTGTTTACGATCCAACCGGACGGCGGCTTCACTTTCGACGGCAATGGCGATTTCCAGCACCTGAGCGATGGCCAGAGCGCGGTAAGCTGGGTGACCTACCGGATCACCGATGCGGATGGCGCCAGCAGCGCAACCCTCGTTGAGGTGACCGTCCAGGGCGCAAATGACAGCCCGACCACCAATGGAGACATCGCGGACCGTATCGGTTGGGACAGCGAAACCGTCGCACCGGTCGATCTGTCCGTTTTCTTCGCGGATATCGACAGCGGCGACAGCCTCATCTTTTCGGGGACCGGGCTGCCGCCGGGGCTCGTCATCGATCCGGCGACCGGAGTTCTTTCCGGCACATTGGCGGCGAATGCCTCGCAGACCGGCAATGCCGGCGCGCCTACCGACGGGCTCTACAGCGTGACCGTCACGGCGACGGACAAAGCAGGTGAAACGGCCGCCCAGAGCTTCCTCTACAAGATCGGCAATCCCGATCCGATCGCAACGGACGATACGCTCGTCGTGACCGATCAGGGTGCTGGCAGTATCAATCTGATCACCGGCGATACCGGCAATGGCGTCGACACCGATCCCGATGGCGATGCGCCGCTGACGCTCGCTGCCATCGATGGGAACGAAAGCCTGATCGGAACGAGCTTTGCCGGTACCGGTGGCGGTCTTTTCACCGTCGCGGCGAACGGCACGTTTTCTTTCGATACCAATGGCGATTTTACTAGTCTGCCGAAGGGCGACAGCGTGACAACGTCCTTCACCTACCGATTGAGCGATGGCGAAGGCGGGGCGAGCATCGCAACGGTGACAGTCGTCGTGGTCGGCGAGAATCAGCCGCCGGAACCGCGCGACCCGAGTGGCGGCACGCCCGGCGATCCGACAGCCTATATTCCAGTTCAATCGCTGCTCGATGGGCAAACCGCGCCGGCGCTCGACCTCACGCCCTTCGCAAGCGATCCGGATCGCGGCGATACGCTGACCTTTACCATCGACGAAGCGGCGCTGCCGGACGGGCTCAGCTTCGACGGTACGACCATCACCGGGACGATCTCGCCGGATGCGAGCCAGAGCGGCACCGATCCGCTGAGGCCCGGCATCTACAGCATTCCGCTGACCGTGACGGACAGCCATGGCGCTTCCTTCTCCACCTGGGTGGTCTACGATGTCTCAAACGTGCCGCCCATCGCCGCCGATAACAGCTCGTCCGGTGACGCGGTTGTCGTTCAAAGCGGCAATGTCATCACCGACGCCGATGGGCCGGATCGCGACGGTCCTCCCGACGCGGACCCGCTGATCGTCACTCAGATCGTTCCGGTCGATCCCGCAAGTGGCAAGCCGCTGATCGATCCGACCACAAATCTGCCATTCGCGCCGATCGATATGCCGGCCAGCGGATCGGCAGCCGTCAGTCTCGCTTATGGCGAACTTACGATGGCGGCCGACGGCTCGTGGCAGTTCGTTCCCAATGCGAAGGCCGGCGACTTGCCGCCTGGAACGAGCAGCGAACTGGCAATTGCTTATCGCATTGATGACGGGCAGGGCGGAACGGACACCGCCGTCCTGACCATCCTGATTGAAGTCGATGGCGATGGAGCCGGAAAGCCCCCCGAAGATCCGGACGATCCGGGCGCCGATGCCGATGGCGGTCTCGAACTTTCATCCGGCAAGACGCTCGGCATCCTGGATGTCGTCGATGGCAACCAAACGTTCCTGGAAGCCCTTCTCCAACGGCAGCGAGATTTGAGCGAGGGCGACGCCGCCCTCTATCGCGGTGCCGAAGCGGACGTTGCGACGGGCGGCGGACCGGCCGACAAGCTGACCGTCCGTTCGTTGGTCTGGCGCGATACGGTCTATGTCGAACTGCTCGGTCCAGTCACGCAGTGGTCGGCGACCGACGGCACCGGACAGAATCTGCCGGCCTGGATCCGGCAAACGGACACCAATCTGATCGCCATCGCTTCCGGTCATGAGCAGGGCGCCAATTCCATCGTCGTCAAGGCCGCAATGCAGGATGGAAGGGTTTTCAGCCTGCCGGTGCGCGTCGACCAGACAACAGGCGATATCAGCCTTGGCCAGATCGGAGAGACCGCGCTCGCGGACAGGCCGCTATCGGACCAACTGGCCTTTGACCGCGACCGGGCGGACGCCGATCACGATGCTCTGCTGCAAGCGCTGGAGCGCTAAGGGGAAAAGGCTCTGTTCCGGGAGTATCGAACGGAGTCGCAATTTGGGGTTGTATGAGTTATGCGTAAGACAAACACTGCGTACCGTCCGTTCGGTCTGCGGATCACCGGACCGACACTTGCCGCGGCCATCGTGGTGTCGGGCTGTTCGGTAACAACGGAACCGCTTTCCTTCCTGCAGATCGAGGCGGCGGCCGACCGAAATCTAGCGTCGATCGACATCGATCAGGAGCCGATCGACGGGCCGATCGGTCTTTACGAGGCCATGGCGCGCGCGCTGAAATACAATCTCGATCACCGCGTCGAAATCATGCGGATCGCGCTGGCGCAAAAGGAAATGGCGTCTGCGACAACCGGCATGCTACCCAAATTGATGGCGAGCGCCGGTTACGACGCGCGCAGCAATGAGAACGCCTCCTATTCGCGCTCGATCTTCAGCAATTCCCTCTCGGCCGAGCCGACGACGAGCGCCGAAAAGAACAATCTCTCCGCCGATCTCAAGTTCAGCTACAACGTTCTGGATTTCGGCCTGTCCTACATTCGCGCCAAACAGGCGGCGGACAAGGCGCTGATAGCGGAGGAACTGCGCCGCCGTGTCATCGTCCGGATCGTCGAGGAGGTTCGCACCGCCTATTGGAAGGCGTTGTCCGCCGACCAACTGCTCGACGGGTTCAATCGGCTGGAAGGCCGCGTCGAAGAAACACTGGCCGACAATCGCCGGCTTCGTTCCAGCGGCCAGACGTCGCCGCTCGCGACACTGACCTATGAACGTGAACTGGTCGATATTCGTCGCGAGATCGGTCAGCTGGAACGTCAGCTCACGACCGCGAAACTCGAACTCGCCGGTCTGATGGGCCTGAAGCCGGGTACGCCATACAAGATTATCGAACCCAAACGCACCATCGTCGATCTCGACACGCAGCTTCAGGATATCGACGCCCTGTTGCGTATCGCGATGACCAATCGCTCCGAATTCCGCGAAATCCTCTATAAGGAACGGATCAACGAGGCCGAAACCAGGGCCGCCCTTCTGCAAGCGCTGCCGACAGCCTCGCTCACGGCGGGCATCGCCTATGATAGCAACGACCTTCTCTACAATTCCAACTGGGCGCTGCTGGGCACCCGTGTTGGCTGGAACGCGATGAAACTCTTCCATTATCCCGCGCGGCGAAACATGGTGAAGGCCGATCGCAAGCTTTTGACCGCGCAGGAAAAGGCGTTGACGATGGCCATCGTTACCCAGGTCTATGTCGCCAAGGCCCGCTATGCCCATCTGCGGCGCGAAGCGATCGATACGGCGGAATTTCTGGATATTCAGCGCCAGATCCTACGGCAGATGCAAGCGGGTATGGCGGCATCGACCCAATCGCAGCAGACGTTGATTCGCGAAGAGATGAACACGCTCGTCGCGTCCAGCCGCTTCGATGTCGCCTATGCCGATCTGCAGACGGCGTTCGCCAATGTCTATGCGGCGCTCGGGCTCAATCCGTGGGATGAAGATGTCGATCTAGACTCCAGCCTGACCGAGATCGCAGCCGCCCTTCGTCTAGCCTGGCGCAACCGGGGCGATCTGGATGGCTGAACCCGTCAAACGGTCCGGAGCGTAGCCCTATCTGGGTCGCTCAATCTTGTTTATACCTGCGCCTCCAGCAAATATTGGTTGGGAATGAAACTGGAGGATTGGCTTGGACGCGATCGGCAAGGCCATCAGAACGGCTCTCGCAAAGGGCAACGCGGCCGATCCGGCCCACCGGGAACGTGTGTATCAATCCGCGCAGCACGCGCTTGAAAGCGCGCTGGACAAGGAGGGCGTAACCGATCCGGCCATGCGGGAGGCGCGTCGTCAGCGCCTGGCCGACGCGATGGCAGAAATAGAACGGGATTATCTCCCGGCCGAAGAAAGGCCGGCTGTGGCGCCCGAGGAGCCAGCCAAAGAGCGCGCCGAGCCGGCATTCGATCTGCCGGAGAGCCATGTCGATATGACCGCCTCGCAGCAATGGACCGCCACCGTTGAACCCGATAAGCGACAGTCGCCGGCCACCGGGCGCCGGGAGCCATCGCTCGACGATCCGCATAGCCTGGCGAGTGAACCCCGCAGCGAAGCCGAAATCTATCCCGATCCGGTTCGTGACGGTGTCGCAGAGCGCGAGCCGGTCGCAGGAACGCGTAGATCGCGTGGGAGCCGCCGGAAGAATCGGGATCGGGAAAGCGATGGTCGGCCGCGGCGCAAGCCCTTTGTCTGGCTTCTGTTGATATCGACTCTCGTCGTTTTCGGTATCCTGGGGGTCGGTTTCTGGATGATTTCCAACGCCGATTACGAATTCGTGCTCGAACAGTTCCTGCAGGAGACCGAACCGGGCGAGGATTACACGCCTGAAGCACGGCTTGGCGGCGCGACCGACGATCGGACGCAGTTCGTGCTTTACGATGCTGGAGACCGTTCGGAGCCCAGAACACAGGGCAATCTTGAGACCTCGATTGTCGAAACGGGCCAGGCGATGGCGCTGCGCGTAACCGGCGGTGGTTCCGAGGACGACGCACTCATCGTTCCGATCAGCGAGACGCAGCTTTCCGAGCTTTCCGGCCTGCCATTCACCGTGGCGGTGCGGGCCAGCTCAAAGGCCGAGAACGGGGCGTCCCTCCTCGTTTCCTGCGATTTCGCCGGTCTCGGTGATTGCGGCAACCGTCGCTACCAGGTGGAGGCGACAGCGGGCGATCTTCTGTTCGCCGGCACGATGGGCGATGGGTCGCCCGATGGCGAGGGTCAGATCCGGATCGCCGTGCCCGATAGCGGCAGTGAGATCGATCTGCTCAGTGTGGTTCTGTTGGTCGGCGACACGTAAACCGCCCTGTCAGGCGGGCCTGACGCGCGACGCCTTGCCGCGATTTTCATCGAGCAGGCGCTTCAGATTGTCGAGCGTGTCCGCTTCGGCGCTCGGCTTGTCCCAACGCAGGCGTGACACGCGCGGAAAGCGCATGGCGACGCCGCTCTTGTGCCGGCTCGACGATTGCAGCCCCTCGAAGGCGATTTCCAGAACAAGGCCGCTTTCCGGTGTCGCCTTGACCGACCGCACCGGACCGAAACGGTCGACCGTATTGTCGCGGACATATTTGTCGATCTGCTTCAGCTCGGCGTCGGTAAAGCCGAAATAAGCCTTGCCGACCGGCACCAGAATCTGTCGATCCTCCTCATCCAGTGTCCAGACGCCGAATGTGTAGTCCGAATAGAAGCTCGACCGTTTGCCATGGCCGCGCTGGGCATACATCAGCACTGCGTCGACGGTGAACGGATCGCGCTTCCATTTGAACCATTCGCCCTTGGGCCGGCCCGGCACATAGGCGCTTTCGTGCCGCTTTATCATCACCCCCTCGATGATCGGATGAGGCGGGTTTTCGCGCAAATCGTTCAGTTCGCCCCAATCGGCGAAGGCGATCTGGTCGGAAATATCGAACCGTGATGGATCGAGCCTGGCGATGAACGCCTCCAGCTTCCTGCGTCGCTCCGTAAAGGGCAGGGCGCGCAAATCCTCTTCACCTTCGGAGAGAAGATCGTAGGCCCGCACGAACACCGGATGGCTCTTCATCAGCTTGGCCGAAACCGTCTTGCGGTTGAGCCGCTGCTGCAGGTCGGAAAACGTGCCGACAGCCTGCTGATCGTCATGGCTTTCGGGATGGCCGACAAGCAGTTCGCCATCGATCGATCCTTCGAAATCCATCGCTTCCAGCAGATCGGGAAAGCTGTGGCCGATATCGTCGCCCGTCCGTGAATAGACCCGTCGCCGCTCGCCTTCGGCGACGAGCTGCACGCGGATGCCGTCCCACTTCCACTCCGCCGCGTAGGTCTCCGGTACGATTTTATCGTAATCCGGCTCTTCCAGCGCGGTTGCCAGCATGACGGGGCGGAACAGCGCCAGCGCGCCATGCTCCGGCTTGTCGGCGCGCCCTTCCAGCCAGGCGAAGAGGTCTTCATAGGGCAGCTCGAGGCCGTGCCACATCTCCTCGATCTCGGTGACATCCTTGTCGCCGAATTGCGCCAGCGCCTGTTTGGCGAGCCGGGCCGAGACGCCGATCCGCATGCCGCCGGTAAAGAGCTTGATCGCCGCGTAGCGCCCGGACGAATCCAGCCGGTCGAGGAGGTCGGTCAGAACCGCCGGCCCATCGGATCGCGTTGTTTCGAGAAATGTTTCCACGACCTCGCTAAGTGAGGGGTCGCGATTGGCGCGCACCGGCTCTTCCGGCTCCGGCCAGACCAGAGAGACCGTTTCGGCCAGATCGCCGACATAGTCGTAGGAATAGCCGAACAGAACCTCATCCATCCGCTCCGTGATGAGCGCGCGCAAAATGCCGGGTTTGACGCCTGGAATGTCGAGATCGCGCGTGATGGCCGCCAGCGCGTAGCCGCGGTCGGGATCGGGCGTCGCGCCGAAATAGTCGACCAGAAGCCGGATCTTGCCATTGCGCGATGGCGTTAGGACGAGCCGGTCGAGAAGTTCGGCGAACGGTTTCATGCCCGCTTCTCCATCCCTTACGGCACCAGCTCGATCACCTGGAAATAGGTCGGGTCCGGCTCGGTCATGCCGCGCTGGTTGATGTCGATGAGATAGATGCGCCGCCCATCGGTCACGACCCGGCCGACGACATTGCCGAAATTGGGATTGAACCGGTCGACCGGCCGATCCGGATCGTAGGGCTGCGCCAGGCTGCCCGAAGGCGCGCTGCGCCCGGCAAACGCCACATCGCCATCGTTGAACTCCAAAAGCGTCGCATTGAGGTTCTGTCCTGTCAGCTTGAGGATCACGAGATCGCCGAGCCGGTCGCGCTCCACGCGGCAGCGATGGGTGCCGATATATTGCCGCGTATTCTCCAGAAAGCCGTACCAGACCACATTGCATTCGTAGCGGCCGGGGCGCACGGCGCTGAGCCGGGTGGAGCCGCCCCGCAGGCCGCTCAGAACGGTTTCGGCGAGACCGCCCGGCGTCCAGCCGCCAGCCTGCAGATCCGCGAGCGTCGCCCGCACCCGGTTGGGCAGGGCCAGCAGTTCGGCGCGATCCTCCGCCGTCAACGGGAAAGGCTCGCCCGAAAAAACGAGATCTTCCGTTGGATCCGGCGATGCAGTGTCGGCCTCGGCATCAGCGGTTGCGGGCCGGGCGGGACCGGTCGCCGCCGCTTTGAGCGGCGCAGACAGGACGACCGTGTCGCTCGCCTTGTCGTAAAGGCAGATGCGCGTCTGGCGGACGCCGTTCTCGCGGACACCCTCGATCATGGCATAGGCGCGGGTGGCATCGCCCGTCGCGTCGAGCGCGACGGTTGCATCCTCGATGGGTTGCGCAGCTTCCAGGCAGGCGGCCTCGATCCGCAGCGCCAGCGCTTCGATATTGACGGTCGGCTCGGGAAGGGATTGTGCCGAAAGCGGCGAAGCAATGATTGCGACGCTTAGCGACAGAGCGACATAGGCGATAGATCGTCTCATTCGTTCTCGTCCTCATAACCGACCAGATGGAGCGGGCGGGCCTTGATGCCCTGAAGTTCGCACCAGCGGACTAGCGCTTCCTCGCGACCATGCGTCACCCAGACTTCCGAGCAGCCGGTCTCGTGAATCGTCTCGCACAGTTCGTCCCAGTCGGAGTGATCCGACAGGATGAGCGGCAGTTCGACGCCACGCTGACGAGCGCGTTGGCGAATGCGCATCCAGCCCGACGCGAAACAGGCGACCGGATCGGGAAAGCGCCGTGCCCAGCGGTCGGCAAAAGCGCTGGGCGGACCGACGATGATCGCACCGGCGAACTGGTCTTTCTGCTTGCGGTCGATTGTGGCGGGCCGCAACTCGCCAAGGTCGATCCCCTGGCTGACGTAATAGTCGCAGAGTTTCTGCATGGCGCCGTGAATGTAGATCGGTGCGTCGTGGCCGCCATCGCGCAGCATCTTGATGACGCGCTGCGCCTTGCCGAGCGCATAGGCGCCGACCACATGCGCCCGCTCGGGAAACCGGCGGACGCTTTCGATCAGCCGGGCGATTTCCTCTGTGGTATCGGGATGGCGGAAGACCGGCAGCGCGAAGGTCGCCTCGGTTATGAAGACATCGCAGGGCACGACCTCGAACGGCAGGCAAGTCGGATCCTGCCGGCGCTTGTAATCGCCCGAAGCGACGATGCGTGTGCCGTCCTTCTCAACCACAATCTGGCAGGAGCCGAGAACGTGGCCGGCGGGCCGGAACGTGATCTGGACACCGTTCAGGTCCAGCGTCTCTCCTAGCGGCGCGATCTGCCGCTCCACACAGAAATCCTCGCCATAGCGAATGGCCATGATGTCGAGTGTCTGGTCGCTCGACAGAACCTTGGTATGGCCGGGCCGGGCATGGTCGGCGTGGCCATGGGTGATGAGCGCGCGCTCCACTGGCTGCACGGGGTCGATGAAGAAATCGCCGGGCGGGCAGTAAAGGCCTTCGGGCCGCGTATGGAGCAGGTCGGATGCGCGCATCTCATGCAATATGGGAATACCGAACGTTCGAACAATCGGCTGGCATGATTGTGCGCTGCGTCATAAACCTGCGGCGGGACGCAGGAAGGGAACCGTTCGATGGCACGACGTTTCGGCGATTGGCACGCCACCGCGACGAATCATACGCCGGCGGAGGATGCGCAGGGCATCTTCACCGGTTGCGTGATGGCGGCCATCGGCGTCGCGATCCTCGCCCATCTCGGCTTCCTGACCGGTTCCACCGCCGGTCTGGCGCTCGTCATCTCCTACGCCACCGATTTCAATGTCGGGCTGGTCTATTTCATGCTGAACCTGCCATTTTACGCGCTGGCCATCTCGCAGCTGGGATGGGCGTTCACGATCAAGACCTTCCTTGCTGTCGGCCTTCTGTCCGTGCTGACATGGTTACAGCCGCGCCTCTTGCAGTTCGGTGAGATCGAGCCATTAACAGGCGCCATCGTCGCGGGGCTGCTGATCGGGTTCGGCCTGCTGGCCCTGTTCCGCCATCGGGCAAGTCTTGGCGGTGCCGGCATTCTGGCGCTCTATCTGCAGGACAGATTCGGCTGGCGTGCCGGTTTTACGCAGCTTGCCGTCGATCTTCTGGTCCTGGCGCTGGCCTTTACCGTGGCCTCGCCGATTGCGGTTCTCTATTCCGTCATCGGCGCCGTGGTGCTGAATCTCGCGCTCGCCATCAATCACCGCAACGACCGCTATGTCGCGCAGTAACCCGGCCCCTCTGACCTTTACGTAAAGGTGATGACATGGGTCCGGATCGCGGTTATTCTTTCCAGTAGCCTGTGGCGGCTGGCTGGGCGGCCGCTCTGGCTCCGAAGGGGAGGAGCGAGACGATATGAAGAAGCGGATCGGGCTTTTGCTCTCGCATCATGGCGTTGTCGCCATGCTGGTGCTGTTCGCCATCGGCGCCGGCATCGTCGCGACGCATTTCACATGGACGCTGCTGACCGTCATCCCGCTCGGCATCGCGGCACAGATGACCAATGAATATCTGATTCACCGCTTCGTCTTCCATCTGCCGCCGCCGCGTTCGCAGTTCTGGTTCGATGTCCTCTACGAAGCGCATTACGGCCATCACGATTTTCCGAGCGCCGAACGGCTTCTGTTCGTACCGGTCTGGTTCGCTATCCCGATGGCGCTGCTCAATCTCTGTGTCTTTTGGGGCGTCATGACGCTCCTGGGCGTGCCGTCGCCCTTCGTCCATGCCTCGGCGCTGGTGCTGGTCGGCGGCGTCGCCACCTTCCTTGCCTATGAATGGTTCCACATGGTCTCGCATCTGCCGGTCAAGCGCTCATGGATCGAGCAGAAGGCGGCAAGTTCCCACGCGCAGCACCATTTCCGCGATTTCACGAAAAACTACCATGTGACGCCCGGCGGTGAGGTGGTCGATCATCTCTTCGGCACGGCCATCAGCGCCGACGAACTGCGCGAGAGGAGCCGCGCCGAATTCATGACGACCCTTGGTCTGCGGCCGGACGATCCTAGGCTCCTGTCGGCGCGGGCCCGCATCGCCCGGCGCATGGGCGTCGAGGTGGACGCCATCGCCCGCCAGTCGCGGGTGCCCGATCGCGTGGGACAGGGGCGGACGGCCTGACAGCACAGCCAGCTCAGCCTCGGTCGCGCCGATTGGGGGCTTGGACGAGGCCGCATTGCCTGTCACTGTCCGGTCCGGAACAGCGGCAGGAGGCTTCGCGACAGAATGGGACTGCTTGTTTCTCTGCTGACCGGTTTGCTTTTTTTGGCGGCGGCGGTCGCGCTCGTCCTTACTACCTACGCCTTGGCGCGGCGCTTCATGCCGGAACAGGACGACAAGACGGCCGATGCCGCATCTTCCATTGGGTTTCGGATCGCCGCCCTGCATGGGCTGATCTTGGCGCTGGTTTACGCCCAGGAACTGGACGACTACAAAACCGTCCGCCAGATCCTGACCAATGAGGCGGTCGCGATCGCCGACATCTTCAACGATATGCGCCGCTTCGGCGGAGCGGAGGTCGAGACGGTGCAGGCCGGTCTGGCCGACTATCTACAGATTGCCGCGACCGATGAACTTGGCAGTCTCGGCGATGGCGACGGCCTTCTCCTGGCCGGCTGGCGGCGGTGGGAGAACGTCTATGAAAACCTCCTCAATCTGGAGTCGGAGAACGAGCGGCAGCGCTTCCTGCAGCAAACCATGCTGGACCGGTCCAAACAGATCGCGTCGTTTCGGCAACAGCGGGAGGCAGCGGCCAGCGACAATTATTCAAGCCTGTTCTGGGGACCGGCCATCATCGGGGTGATCCTTCTGGCGATCCCCTATTACGTCTTCCGGCCCACAAGGAGCCATCTCTTCCTGCTCGGTGTCTTCGGCCTCTATTCCGGCGTTATCCTCTTTTTCATCTACGCCTTCGCCAATCCGTTTCGCGAGCCGGGCAAGCTGATCGCTCCGACGATGAACGAGCTGCTGGACGGTGAGATCGGCGCTGCGCAGCGCCTTTCGATCCTGCGTTTGGAAGAGCACAGCATCGCAATCGGTTAAGGTTGAGACGCAAGCGCTTTCCACGCACCGATGCGTTGCCTATCTCACGTCGGTGGAACAGAAGCCGATCACGACGAAAGAGAAGCGCGCTTCGGCGCATCTGCCGGAACCCTTTCTGCGCTGGTTCGCCGGTCGGGGCTGGTCGCCGCGCACCCATCAGCTCGATCTGCTCGCCCGTGCGCAGGCCGGCAAATCGGTTCTGCTGATCGCCCCGACCGGGGCCGGCAAGACGCTGGCCGGCTTCCTGCCCTCGCTGGTCGATCTGCATGAGCGCGGCAGACGGAAACCCGGTTCGCCGGACGCGAAGGGCATTCACACGCTCTACATTTCCCCGCTGAAGGCGCTTGCGACAGATATCGAACGCAATCTGAGGACGCCGGTGGAGGGCATCGGCCTTCCGGTCGATATCCAGACCCGCACCGGCGATACCCCCGCCTCGAAACGCAAACGCCAGAAAAGCAACCCGCCCGATATTCTGCTGACGACGCCGGAGCAACTGGCGCTGCTCCTCAGCCACGCTGACAGCGCTCATTTTTTCGGCGATTTGCGCTTTGTCGTGCTCGACGAACTGCATTCGCTGGTGACGAGCAAGCGCGGCCATCTGCTGTCGCTCGGCCTGGCGCGGCTCCGAAAGATCAACCCGGACCTGCAAACCATCGGCCTGTCGGCCACCGTCGCCTGGCCGGACGACCTGCGCCGCTGGCTTGTCGGGCAGGACGGCAGCGATCCGCCGCCGATGAGCGAGATCATCGAAGTGGCCGGCGGGGCCAAGCCGAATATCCAGATCCTGCAATCGGACGATCGCGTGCCCTGGGCCGGCCACTCAGCCAAATACGCGCTGCCCGAGGTGATGGAGGCGATCAAACGACACAAAACGACGATCCTCTTCGTCAACACCCGCAGCCAGGCGGAATCGCTCTTCGCCGAACTCTGGAAGACCAATGAGGACAGCCTGCCCATCGCGCTGCATCACGGCTCGCTCGATGTCGGCCAGCGCCGCCGCGTCGAGGCCGCGATGCAGGCCGGCAGCCTTCGCGCGATTGTGGCCACGTCCACGCTCGATCTCGGGATCGACTGGGGCGATGTCGATCTGGTGGTCCATGTCGGCGCGCCGAAGGGCGCCAGCCGTCTGGCCCAGCGGATCGGCCGGTCCAACCACCGGATGGACGAGCCGTCCGAGGCGATCCTTGTGCCGGCCAACCGTTTCGAGGTGATGGAATGCGAAGCGGCGCTCGAAGCGAATTATCTCGGCCATCAGGACACGCCGGCGCTCAGCGACGGCTCGCTGGACGTGCTATGCCAGCATATTCTGGGCATGGCCTGCGCCGACCCGTTCGATGCCGCCGCGCTTTATGATGAGATCACATCCGCCGCCCCCTATAGCCGTCTCGACTGGGAGCTTTTCGAACAGGCGGTCGATTTCGTCGCAACCGGCGGCTATGCGCTCCGCGCCTATGATCGCTACGCGAAGATCAGACGCACGAAGGAAGGGCTGTGGCGCGTCGCCAACCCGCGTACCGCCCAGCAATACCGCATTAATGTCGGCACCATCGTCGAAGCCAATCCGATGACGATCCGCCTGGTGAAGGCGCGGCGGCGCGGCCCGGTGCGCGGCGGCCTCGTGCTCGGAAAGATCGAGGAGGCGTTTCTGGAAAGCCTGACGGCGGGCGACACCTTCATCTTCGCCGGGCGGACGGTGCGTTTCGAGGCAATCGTCGAACAGGAATGCCTGGTGACCGACGCCGAATCGGAAGACCCGCGCATTCCGGCCTATGGCGGCAGCAAGTTTCCGCTAACGACCTATCTGGCCGAGGTGGTGCGCGCCATGCTGGCCGATCCCGAGCGCTGGGCGGACCTGCCCGATCAGGTCTCAGACTGGCTGCGCCTGCAGGAGGAGCGCAGTGTCATTCCGCCGCCGGACCGGCTTCTGATCGAGACATTTCCGCGCGGCAAGCGTCATTATCTCGTCGCCTACGCCTTCGAGGGCCGTCTGGCGCACCAGACGCTCGGCATGTTGCTGACCCGCCGCATGGCGCGCGCCGGTGCCCGCCCGTTGGGATTCGTCGCGTCCGACTACACGCTCTGCATCTGGGCGCATGGCGATCTGACGGCGATGATCGAAAGTGGCGAACTCGATCTCGCCGCGCTGTTCGACGAGGACATGCTGGGCGACGATCTGGAAGCCTGGCTCGACGAGAGTTTCATGCTCAAGCGCACTTTCCGCAACTGCGCCCTGATCGCCGGGCTGATCGACAAGCGTCACCCCGGACAGGAAAAGAGCGGGCGCCAGGTCACGGTCTCGACCGATCTCATCTATGACGTGCTGCGCACCCACGAGCCGGACCACATCGTCCTGAAGGCGACGCGGCAGGATGCCGCGACCGGCCTCCTCGATGTGCGGCGCGTCGCTGAAATGCTCTCCCGCATCAGGGGGCGAATCATGCATAAACCGCTGGATCGGATATCGCCGCTGGCCGTACCCATCATGATGGAGATCGGCCGCGAGCATGTCGCCGGTGGCACGGATCCTCTTCTTTCCGAGCTAGCCGAAGAACTGGAGATGGAGGCGTTCGGCATTGGGCAGGCCCCTTCGGAAGGACGAACTTGAGATGACGGGCGTCGCGCCGCACCGGCTGGCGGGCCATCTCGTGCTGCTCGATCGTTCCGGCGTGATGATGCTGCCGGAAATGGATACGCTCGTTGTTGCCGACCTTCATCTGGAGAAGGGATCGAGCTTCGCCCGGCGCGGCATGATGCTGCCGCCCTACGATACGGGAGAGACTTTGAAGCGTCTCGACGCGGCGATCGATTACTGGCGGCCGGGCCGGGTGGTCGCGCTCGGCGACAGCTTTCACGACGATGGCGGCGCGGGCCGCATGAGTACCGATGACCGGCAGACGCTTCACGGTCTGATGGAAGGCCGCGACTGGATCTGGATCGCCGGCAATCACGATCCGGCCCCGCCGGAAGGGCTGCCCGGCCGGTCGATGGCGTCGCTGGCAGCCGGCAATCTGCTGTTCCGACACGAGCCGCTAGCCGGTGCCGCGGAAGGCGAGGTCGCCGGCCATCTGCATCCGGGCGCGCGTATCGTGCAGCGGGGCAGGGCGGTTCGCGCGCCGTGCTTCGCCTCCGATGGCAGTCGCATGATCCTGCCGGCCTTCGGCGCCTATGCCGGCAGCCTCAATGTTCGCCACACGGCCTATGCGGGTCTCTTCGACTGGTCGCGCTTCTGCGCCTTCATGCTCGGCGAGGAGCGCGTCTTCTGTGTGCGCGGCCAGCACCTCGTCACGGACTGATGATCTCTGACATTTGGGCTGCCTAGAGCAGAACCGCGATCGCCGCGATCAACAGCGTCGGCGCGACGGCGACGGTCACACGTAGGCGAAGCGGCAAAAACCATGCCGGCAGATCGTGCCGTTCCGCGTGGCGGCGATCCCAGAAAAAGTGCCAGACGAAAGTTACGGCCAACAGAAAAAGCGCCGGCGCGCTCGGTAGCGTCAGGCACATCCAGGCGATCAGCGAGGGCACGACCGAGGTCAGAAGTTCCCGCGCCGAGGCTTGGTCGTTTCGCGCCGTGGCAAAGCCCCATCTTATGCCGCCGAGAAAGGACAGGATGACCGCGCCGTAACCGATCAACATGATCAGGCTGCCCGAACGGGTCAGTGGCGCGATGTCGGGGAACAGGAAGAAGAGTGTGAGAACAAGAAACGGCAGATAGCCGCCGAACACCAGCAGATGGGCGGTCGCGGCGTTCTGTTCGTCGAGTTCGGTCTTATCCATGGATCGGTCTCCGCGCCGGCTCGCCCCCGGCGGCAACATAGTGCGTATCAGTCCCGTTTGAAGACGATCCGTCCGAGCCATCCGGTCACGACGGCCAGAATGACCGCCAGAAGCCCATAGATCAGCGAATTGTTCCGCGCCGCCCGGCTGATAGTCTGCTCCCAGTCGCTCTTGGCGATACGCAGCGGCAGCGACACCTGGTCGATCAGCTTGCCATTGGCGAACATGAAGGCTTCGACTACGTGAAGGCCCACGGGGATCTCGGCTGGCAGGCTGAGGCTGGCGCGGAAAAGCGGTCCGGAGAGAAACTGAACGGCATCGTCATTCTGCGTATAAAGACCGCTTTCGATACGCTGTCGGCGCAGCGCTTCGACGAAATCGGCCAGCTCGGCTTCCTTCTGCAGGGTTCCGGCGGCTATGGCCTCCACGCCGATGCCGAGATCGGTGAGAACAGTGTTGCCTGCCGGCCCGCCGATCCGACTGGACGTCGCGATGGAATAGGAGAGCGGGACATTCTTCAACTCTTCGGAATGTGTGTTGACCCAGATGCCGAAGACGCGGCTTTTCTTGCGGACAACCGCCTTCTCGCGCGGCCCTTCCAGCGTTACGGCGATCGTATAGGCGCTGTCGGTGGCCTCCGGGCTGCCCGAAGTGTTCGTCACCGCTCCGAAGACGGTCAGCACGGCGCCGGTGAAGTCTGATGTGATGAAGATCGTATCGGTGGAAAGTCCGATCTGGATCTTCGGTTGCGGACCAATGACGTCCGGGACATTCGACTGGGCAAGGGCGATGCCGGGCGCAAGCAGCCAGATCAGCAATGCGACGAGGCGGATCATCGATCAAGCGCCTCCCGTAGCGACGGAGAAGAGATCGTCCGGCGTGACCACGAGATCGAAGCCGAGTCGCAGCCCGACCAGCAGAACCAGCAGCGCCAGAAGCGCCCGCAACTGTTCGCCACGCAGCTTCTGCCCGACGAGCGCGCCATACTGCGCGCCGGCAACGCCACCGGCCATCAGCGTCACAGCAAGCACGATATCGACCGTCTGGTTTGTCACGGCATGGCTGACCGTGGTGAAGGCGGACGTAAAAACGATCTGGAAGAGCGACGTGCCGATGACGACATTGGTCGGCACCTTCAGCAGATAGATCATGGCCGGCACCATGATGAAACCGCCACCGACGCCCATGATGGCGGACAGGAACCCGACGAAGAGGCCCAGCCCGATAACGGGGATGATCGACACGAAGATACGGCTCTGGCGAAAGCGCATCTTCAGCGGCAGACCGTGAACCCAATTGTGCTCGCCGGCCCGACGCATCGGCACCTTCTTGCCACCGCGAGAGCGGCGCAACGCCTTCAGGCTTTCGGTCAGCATCAGCCCGCCGATAATGCCCAGAAAGACGACGTAGAGGAGCGAAACGACTAGATCGAGCTGACCCTGCTCTCGTAGAATGCGGAAGACCTGCGTGCCGATAAACGCCCCGATGACACCGCCCGCCAGAAGAAACAGGCCGAGCTTCACATCCACTGTGCCGCGCTTCAGATGGGCGAGCATTCCGGAAAAGGAGGAAGCGATGACCTGGTTGGCGCCGGTGGCCACGGCGACGCTCGGCGGAATGTTGTAGAAGATCAGAAGCGGGGTGATCAGGAAGCCGCCGCCCACCCCGAAAAGACCCGACAGAAAACCGACCGCGCCGCCCATCAGGACCAGAACGAGGATGTTGACGGAAATCTCCGCAATGGGAAGGTAGATGCTCACGCCACCTCGGCCAGATCGAAAAACAACGGTTTACCCGCCCCACCGGCCATCTTGATGCGCTCCCAGACGACCGGTGTCAAACGCTCTGGCCCACGACTTATAGTTTTGGTTGATTGACGCGCGCCGATAGCGCCGCTGCGCTTTCGACCCGCTCGGAATAGCGGTTCGTCAGGATGGCGTCGCGGCCGCGGACCATGAGCGTGAATTTGACGAGCTCTTCCATCACATCGACGATGCGGTTGTAATAGGGTGACGGCTTCATCCGTCCGTTATCGTCGAATTCGTCCCACGCCTTCGCGACAGAAGACTGGTTTGGGATGGTCACCATGCGCATCCATCGGCCGAGAATACGCAACTGATTGACGGCGTTAAAGCTTTGGCTGCCCCCGCAGACCTGCATCAGGGCAAGGGCGCGTCCCTGTGTGGGACGAACGCCCCCGAGCGAAAGCGGCAGCCAGTCGATCTGGGTCTTCATGATACCCGTCATCGCGCCATGTCGTTCCGGCGTACTCCACACCATGCCCTCACTCCAGAAGGCGAGATCACGAAGTTCGGCAACCTTCGGGTGATCGGGCTCGACGGAATCCGGCGCCGGCAGACCTGTCGGATCGAAGATGCGCACATCGGCGCCCATGGCGGTAAGCAGCCGTTCGGCCTCCTCCGCCGAGAAGCGCGAATAGGAGCGGTCGCGCAGCGAGCCGTAGAGAATGAGAATGCGGGGCGGGTGCCTGTCATCATTGGCCGAAGCGTAGTGCGAGAAATCGATCACCGGAAAATGCGCAGGATCGATATTGGGCAGATCGCTCAGATCAGGCATGAAACGCCCCTCTGTCGCTCGCCGGATCGGTCGATGGGACGTGGCATTCCGTCAGCCACCCGTCTGTTGGACTTCTTCGCCATCTTCCTTGACGAAGCGTTCCAGCGCCCCGGACGGCAGAAGATCAAGCACTGTCTCGCTGGGTCGGCACAGCCGTACGCCGCGCGACGAGCAGACGATCGGCCGGTTGACGAGAATCGGATTGTCCACCATCGCGTCGAGCAGCGTATCGTCGTCGACACCTGCATCGTCGAGGCCGCGTTCTTCGGCGTCGGTTCCCTTCACGCGCAAAGCTTCATGCGGCTTGATTCCGGCCGCCGCGAAGAGTGCCTGAAGCTGCGGTTTGGACCAGCCGGTCTTCAGATATTCGACGATAACCGGCTCGAAGCCGGCCTCGCGCACCATGGCCACCACATTGCGTGACGTGCCACAGGACGGATTGTGATGAATGACGATCTGCACGGCGCGGCTCCAATCGTTATGGATGCGGGCTTCGATGCTTTGGCCCGCTCTTATGCCGCCTAATTGATCGTCTTGGCAGCCGCGTCAACCTGCCCGGTCATATTGGCGGTCAGCAGAGCCTTGACGAGGTTTTCATCGACAAGGCCGTTGACCGGCAGGCCCTTGTCGGCCTGAAACGCACGGATCGCCGCCGTGGTTTTCCCGCCCATGATGCCGTCGGGGCGTCCGGCGTCGTAGCCCTGATTGTTCAGAATGCCCTGAATATTCAGAATGGCCTTCTTCATATCGACGCTGGCCGTGGTGTCGTCTGTCTTGGCGTCGACCCAGGCAGGGTCGGGAAGGTGATCGTTAACCGCCGGATCCAGCGCCTTTGGCTTCCAAAGCTCCACCGTGCCGCGTGCACGCTCCAGCTGCTCCGGCCGCAGGGCCTGAGCGACTTCGTCGCGCTTTTCGCCCGCATCGGTATCGCCATTTTTGGCGGCCAGCGCGAACCATTTGTAACTTTGCACGAGATCCTGCGGTGCGCCGACGCCACGTGCGTTCAGAATACCCAGATTGAACTGGCTATCGCGAACGCCGTATTCTGCCGCATCCATGAACCATTTGCGCGCCTGCTGATTATCCGGTGCGCCAACAGCGCCCTGGGCGAAGAGAACGCCAAGATTGTGCATGGCGCTGGCGTTTCCGGCATCGGCAGCTTTCGTATACCAGGCCAATGCGCTCTGAGCGTCCCGTTCGACGCCCATCGCTTTTTCGTAAGACAGAGCCGTTCGGTACTGCGCCGGAACGTAGCCGGCTTCCGCGCTCGCCGCGAACCACTCGGCCGCCTTGGCCATATCGGCTTCGACACCACGCCCTTCCGCGTAGCGGACGCCGACCTCGTACCAAGCCGCGGGATTACCCTCCGCAACAGTCGCCTGAAGCGCGGCATTGCCGAAGGCGATGGAACGTTCGCTCGATGCCGGCACCCCGTCATTGGCCGCAGGTGTCGTAAGAGCCGCCTCGTCCGGCATGTCGGGCGTGGTTTCGGTCGGGGGCTGTTCGGCGCTATTGACTTCGCCGGCGGGCTGATCGGCCGCAACCGGTGCTTCCGCTTCGGGAACGGCCGGCGCATTAGCCTCATTGAGGAGCGCGTCTTCCGCTTCGGCGGAAGCATCGGCTGGCATCGTTTCGTCGACGGCCGGTTCCACTGCGGTTGCGGCGGGTTGGACCGGGGGGGAAGAGGGCGGCGCTGCATAGAAGATGTTGAAAAGCTGCCACCCGCCGAAGAGAAGGATCGTCAGCAGCGCAATGAGTATGAGCGGCATTCTAAGCCGACCCAGAAGGCCGCCGCGACCACCAGATTTGATGTTGTCGCCACCGATGTCGCTGTCGGTATCCGCTGCGGCTGCCTGGGCCGCCCGGCGCGCAGCCGCGACGAAGTCCGCCTTGGCGTTTCTGGCGTGGTTGGGGTAATCGTCTTCAACAACCGCCTCGTTGCGCTCGGCGTGGATCTTGCCGATCACGACGTCAAGATCGGGCGCGCCCGAACCGGGCTCCATGGGTTCGTCCGGAAGCTCGGGCTCCGGCTCCGGTTCCGGCTGAAGCGGTCTGTCCATGGCCGCTGGCAAATTGAAACTGTCGCCATCCGCCTGGACGAATTCTCGTAGAAACGCGGCGTCGTCGGGCCCATCGCTTACGGTTTCCGGATCGGGCTTCAGTGCTTCGATGGTCCCAAGCGCCGTTTCGCTGAGCGCAGGGGTCGCTGTCCCGTCGAATTTGATCCGTTCCGACTGCGTCTCGGCCCGGTTGTCAGACGCAGCCAATGGTGCGTCTTCGTCTTGACGGGCGACGCTTGCACCGAGACTGCCTTCCTCGATCACCGCAAGTCGATCGACGATCTTCAGCATCGTCTCGTGAATGGCTTCGAAGGTCCGCGCATTGCGGTTTTCCGTGCGCCGGGAGAGTTCTTCCAGCGTCCGCAGATCGGCGCTAAGGCTGCTCATCGCTTCGCTGGATGCAGGGTTTCCGGTCTGCATCGTGCGCAGCGTGTTCTCCACCGCCCGCCGCGCCGCATCCATCATATCGTCCTGGCTGCGCTGAAGACCCTCTTCGATCTCGTTCAACCGCGGCGCCAGTTCAGCAACGGCGTTGTTGCGGCCTTCCGCTCCGGAGAGATAGGCCGAAAGCTCGGCGATCTGATGCTCCAGATTGGTGATGGCTTCCGAATGCGCCGTGTCGGTCCCGCCGCTTCCGCCGCTTTCGACCTGCTCGCTCAGGGCGGACAGGCGGCTTTGCAGAGCGTCGAAGCTCTCACGGCCCGTCGAACTGACATCGCTGATCGATTCATGCATCCGGTCGGACAGTGCATTGAACCGTTCGTCCAGCGTCTGTAGTAGGGCTTGCCGTTCGGTTTCGCTCTGCTCGGCCTCCGAATTCATCCGTTCGGTGATGCGTGACAACCGCTCCTCGATCTCGCCAAGAGCGCGCTCGGTGGTTTCATTGGCAAAGCCGTTTGACGTGGCGCGGCTAGCATTCTCGAATTTCGCATCGAGTTCGCGGAACATGGCCTCGGAATGGTCCCTCGCGTCGCGATGGGTGCGCTCCATCGAGGCGACGACGCCCTCAATCCGAGATTCGACAGCCGACAGAATCGGTGACAGATCGATTGGCGGCGGCGCCTTTTCCAAATGCGTCGTCAGCGTACCGAGCTGATGAGCGATACGTTCGATCGCGCTATCGGCTGCTTCGGATCGTCCTGCCAGCGTTTCGACGCGCTCGGTCAGCGCTTCCATACGCTTCGTGATTTCAGTGGCTTCCGAACTGATGGTCCGCGATGGCGTGACAGTCTTGGCCAGCGAAGCGAGGCGCGCCTCGATCCGCTCCAGCGGTCCGGTATCGACCTGCGCCGGTTTGGATTGCGCGGACACCAGCGCACGTGACAATTCGTCGAGGCGCGCATCGATGGTTTCGACTGCGTCCTGTGACAGCCCGCTTCCGGCTCGTTTGTGGACGGTATCGATCAGAGAGCGGATATCGTCCTGAAGCGCTCCGATCGAGTGGGACTGCGGAAGGTTGGAGACGCTGTCGCCGATGGTTTCGATCCGCTTTTGAAGGCGCGACAGGGCCCTGTCATTGGCACTGCGCGATTCGGCGTCCCGGTTCATTTGACGTTCGAAATTCGACCAGCGCTTGTCCATATGATTCCACTGGGTGGACGCCTCGCGAAGGGTCTCCTCGCGCGCCAGTTCGTCGAGCCGAAGTTTCATCTCGGTCATTTCTTGACGAAGCGTGTCCACCCCTTGCGTTTCGCCAAGCGAGGAAAGATCAGCCACTGCCTCGTTCAGGCGCGACAGTTCCTGCGATACATCCTGGGTTCGGCCGGCATGGACATCGTCCACGACCGAGCCCAGCCGCTGGCGCAGGCCGTGAAATTCCTCCGCGATGGTCTTGCGCAGTTCGTCGCGAAGCTGCTCGCGCAACTCGTCCAGATCGCTTGCGGTGCGGCTTCTGCCGAAGGGCGGGTTGGCTGGGCGGACCTCCCGCATGCCGAGCCGATCTTCGATTGCCGAGAGCTTGTCGCTGAGATGGCCGAGCGCAGAAGGATTCCGCCGGGTGCGACCGGCGTTCACCGGGTCGAATGGGTCACGTCTGGTCTCCATCGGCGCGTCAACTCCCTGCGGGTGTCGGACCAGTGTGAGGATGATCGCCGATTGACAAAACCGAATCCGTGTTGCCGCAGCGGGGTTGGCCCAACGCAGGGCAACCATTCAGCTTCTATGGTAAACATGAGGTTAAGATGTCTTAATTTCCCGTTGACGGGCGGTTCCGAACGCCACTGTCAATTTATGAGGGAAGATCATTCAGCAGAAGCTTGGTGAATGGCGTTCGAGGTGAGTTGAATCATCTTAGAAATGCCTTATAGGACGTTTACGTAAGAGCACGCGAAACGGCCCGGCGCCGTTCGGTTCTATTTTCTTTTGTAGCCTCCAGATCGAGAGCGACGACTGCAGTCCGGTCAAGGCACCGGCCTCAAAGGCGCTTCTGCGTTGCGGAAGAAAGCCAATTGACAAGATACAGGAATAGACAAAGGTCGCAGCTAGGGACATGAATACACTATCGAACTCGGCGTTCACCGAACAGCAGAGCGCCAACGAGACCGCCGATGCCGACGAAAATGGCGGCCAGTACATGCGCATTGGGGAGGTCGCCAGCCAGCTCGGGGTGACCCTGCGCGCTCTCCGTTTCTACGAAGATAAGGGCTTGGTGGCGCCGCGTCGCATTGGAACGACGCGCCTTTACGACCGGCGGGCAATCACCCGCCTGAAACTTATCATGCTGGGACGCCGGGTCGGCTTTTCCCTGCGTGAGGTCAAACAGATCATGGATCTTTATGAGCCGAACGGCTCAAATTATCGTCAGTTGAAGGTTCTGTTGGAAAAGGGCACCCGCCAGTTGGCGCGGCTCGAAAAGCAGCGTCTCGATCTGGATAACGCGATCGGCGAATTGCAGCAAACCCTCACTTCCGTCCGTACATCTCTGGATGGGGCGGTCAGCCGCTCCTGACCGGACCGGTCGGCAATCCGGCTAAGGCCCGCTCCTCTTTGTAGGGGCGGGCTTTTCTTTGCTTGTCGATGCTCCACTTCTGCCAATAGCAAAAAATCTGTCTGCAGAAATTTTGACGTTTACGGAAACGTCAAAATACGATATTGAGCGCCACACTCATTGCGGCCGACGGGGCCGCGGGTCTCGTTTCGGAGGAGATGTTGATGCCGGTCTATCAGGCCCCTGTGAAAGATACGCTTTTCGTTCTCAACGATGTCTTGAAATTCCACCAATACAACAATTTGCCGGGCTTCGCCGATGCCGACCCCGATATGGTCGAAGCGATCCTCGGCGAGGCTGGCCGCATGGCCGAAGAGGTGATCCTGCCGACCAACCAGATCGGCGACCAGGAAGGCTGCGTGCGCCATGAGGATTCGTCCGTGACCACGCCGGATGCTTTCAAGGGTGCCTTTAACGCATATCGCGAATCCGGCTGGATGGGCCTGTCCGTGCCGGAAGAATATGGCGGCCAGAACCTGCCCTACACGCTCCATAGCGCTGTCGGCGAATATTTCTCCTCGGCCAATATGGCGCTGCTGATGTATCCGGGCCTGACCCAGGGTGCGATCGCGGCCCTGCTGGCTCACGGCACCGAAGAGCAGAAGCAGACTTATCTGCCGAAGATGACGTCCGGCGAATGGACCGGCACCATGAACCTGACCGAGCCGCATTGCGGCACTGATCTGGGTCTGCTGCGCACCAAGGCGGTGCCACAGGGCGACGGCAGCTACAAGATCAGCGGCCAGAAGATCTTCATCTCCGCCGGCGAACACGATCTGGCTGACAACATCATCCACCTGGTTATCGCCCGGATCGAGGGCGCGCCGGAGGGCGTGAAGGGCATCTCGCTCTTCGTGGTGCCGAAATATTTCATCGGCGAGGACGGCAGCCTTGGCGAGCGCAATGGCGTGGCCTGCGGCTCGCTCGAAGAGAAGATGGGCATTCACGGCAACTCGACCTGCGTCATGAATTACGACGAGGCGACTGGCTGGCTGGTCGGCGAGGAGAACAAGGGCCTCAAGGCCATGTTCACGATGATGAACGAGGCGCGGCTCGGCGTCGCCCTGCAGGGGCTTTCCATTTCGGAAATCGCCTATCAGAACGCGGCGAACTACGCCAAGGAACGCCTGCAGGGCCGTGCTCTGACCGGTGCCGAGGCGCCCGACCAGAAGGCCGATCCGATCATCGTGCATCCGGATGTGCGCCGTGCACTGCTGACCATGCGTTCCTTCAACGAGGGTGCGCGCGCCCTGATGTTGTGGAGCGCGCTGAAAGCCGATCTTCACCACCGTTCGGGCGACGCGCCGCAGGCCGAAAGCGCCGATGACATTCTGTCGCTGATGACGCCGGTTCTGAAGGGCGTCTTCACGGACAAAGGTTATGAGAACGCCACCAACGCCCAGCAGATTTACGGCGGCCATGGCTATATCGAAGAATGGGGCATGAGCCAGTATGTGCGCGATGCGCGCATCGCCATGATCTATGAGGGCGCGAACGGCATCCAGGCGCTCGATCTGGTCGGCCGCAAGCTCGGCATGAAAAACGGCAAGCCAGTTATGGCCTTCTTCGAGGAGGTCGGTGAGTTCTGCGAGGCCAATCGCGGCGACGAGGACCTCGCGCTCTTCACCAAGCACATCAAGAAGGGCATGAACGACATGCAGGCCGCGTCCATGTGGCTGATGCAGAACGGCATGAAGAACCCGAACGATGCCGGTGCGGCCTCGACTGACTTCATGCATCTCTTCGGCCTCGTCGCTATCGGCTACATGTGGGGTCTCATGGCCAAGGCCGCCAAGGAAAAGCTGGACTCTGGCGAGGGCGATAAGGCCTTCTACGAAGCCAAGATGCAGTTCGCCCGCTTCTATATGGAACGGCTGATGCCGGAGACGGCGACGCGTCTCGCCCGCATCCAGACCGGATCGGAAACCATGATGGCGGTGCCGGTCGAAGCGTTCTGATCCAGGCAGTAAGAGCCGGGAGCCGGCCTATGAGCGAATTCACACTCCACTGCTTTTACGAGAGCGGGAACGCCTATAAGGCAGCGCTGATGCTGGCGCTGAACAAGGCGGACTGGGAGCCGCTCAAGGTCGCGTTTTTCGATGGCGAAACGCGCCAGGCCGATTGGCGCGAAGACACCAACGTCATGGGTGAGGTACCCGTTCTGATCCACCATCGGGGCGATGGCGATCTCACCCTGACGCAGTCCGGCGCGATCCTGGCCTATCTATCCCGTCACTTCGGCACCTTCGGCCACGAAACCGAAGCCGAGGAATACGAAGTGATGCGCTGGCTGCTCTTCGATAGCCAGAAGGTCTCGGGACAGGGCGGACCGCTGCGCTTTCTGCGACATCTGAAGAAAACGGGCGAGACCGAAGTGGTCCAGTTCCTCCATGGCCGGTTTGTTGCGGCATTGGATATTCTGAACCACCGGCTCGAAGGTCGCGACTGGCTGGCCGCCGACCGGCCGACCATCGCCGACCTTGCCTGCTTCGGCTACTTCAACTGGCCGGACGAGATCGGCGTCGATCTCGGCGATTATCCGAACGTCGTCGCTTGGGTCGATCGCATCAAGAAGCTGGATGGGTTCCGGCCGCCCGAAGCGCTCATGCCGCGCGCTTTGGAGCCGTAAACGCGGCCGACGGCAAACGAAATTCGGCGGTCCTGAGCCGGATCGTCGCGAAGGGAACGCGCCGACAGGCCTGTATAGCCGAGGCGTAGACAGGGAGAGAACGAATGGCTGACGCCTATATTTACGACGCTGTGCGAACCCCGCGCGGACGCGGCAAGAAGGATGGATCGCTGCACGAAGTGCCCTCCGTTCGGCTTGCCAGCCATGTGCTCGAAGAGGTCCGAGACCGCAACGGTCTGGACACGTCCAAGGTCGACGACATCATTTTCGGTTGCGTCGATCCGGTCGGTGAAGCTGGCGGTGTCATTCCCCGCGCCGCAGCGTTCGAAGCGGGTTACGATTTCGCTGCCCCTGGCGTCCAGATTTCGCGTTTCTGCGCGTCTGGCCTTGATGCCGTCAATCTCGGTGCGGGCAAGATCGCCGCGGGCTCGGACGACATCGTCGTTGCCGGCGGCGTGGAAAGCATGAGCCGCGTCGGCATGGGCATGAGCGGCGGCGCGTGGATCTTCGATCCGTCGGTCGGCCTGCCGGCCTATTTCATGCCGCAGGGCGTATCGGCCGATCTGATCGCCACGAAGTACGGTTTTTCCCGCGACGATGTCGACGCTTACGCCGTCGAGAGCCAGAAGCGCGCCGAAGCGGCCTGGAAGGATGGCCGTTTCGACAAATCCGTTGTTGCCGTCAAGGACCAGAACGGCCTGACGATTCTCGACCATGACGAACATATGCGTCCGAGCACCGACATGCAGTCGCTTGCCTCCCTCAACCCGTCCTTCGTGATGCCGGGCGAAATGGGCGGCTTCGATGCCGTCGGCATTCAGGCGCACCCGGAAATCGAGGCGGTCAATCACGTCCACCATGCCGGCAATTCGTCGGGCATCGTCGATGGCGCGGCAGTCGTGCTGCTCGGCTCGGACGACGCCGGCAAGGCGATGGGTATGAAGCCTCGCGCCCGCATCCGCGCCTTCACAAATGTCGGCTCCGATCCGGCGCTGATGCTGACCGGCCCGGTCGACGTCACCGAGAAGCTGCTGAAGCGCGCCGGCATGGAATTGTCGGATATCGACCTGTTCGAACTGAACGAGGCCTTCGCGGCGGTCGTGCTGCGTTACATGCAGGCCTTCGACATCGATCACGACAAGATGAACGTCAATGGCGGCGCGATCGCGATGGGCCATCCGCTCGGCGCGACCGGCGCGATGATCCTGGGCACGCTGCTCGACGAGATGGAACGCCGCGACGTCAATGTCGGCCTTTGCACGCTGTGCATCGGCGCCGGCATGGGCACGGCCACCATCATCGAGCGCGTTTGAGCGAAGACGGAGGAGACAGGAACAATGGCTGACTACAAGAACTTCACCGTCGAAACCGACAATGACGGCATCGTGCTCGTGACCTGGGACATGCCCGACAAATCCATGAACGTCTTTACCGAAGAGGTGATGGACGAGATCGAGGCGATCTGCGACGCGACGAGAGGCGACGAGGCCGTCAAGGGCGTCGTCTTCACCTCCGGCAAGAAAGGTTCTTTCTCCGGCGGCGCGGACCTTTCCATGCTGAACGGCCGCATGGAGCGCATTCAGGAGTTGAAGGACAACCCGACCGAAGAGGGCATGAAGGAACTCTTCGAAGGCGCGGGCCGGATGTCCTGGCTCTGGCGGAAGATCGAAACCAATGGCAAGCCATGGGTCGCTGCGATCAACGGCACCTGCATGGGCGGCGCGACGGAACTGGCGCTCTCCTGCCACTACCGGATCGCCGCCGACAGCGAGAAGGTGAAGATCGCCCTGCCGGAAGTGAAGGTCGGCATCTTCCCCGGCGCCGGCGGCACGCAACGTGTTCCGCGCCTGATCGACACGCAGGAAGCACTGAAATTCATGACGACCGGCTCGCCGATGGATGCGTCCAAGGCGCAGAAGACCGGTCTGATCCATGAGGTCGTGGCGGCGGACGATCTGGTCGATGCGGCCAAGGCCAAGCTGAAGGCCGGTGAGGTCGATCCCGAAGCGCCGTGGGACAAGAAGAAGTTCCGTGCGCCGGGCACGCCCGTCTATTCCGGTGCGGGCAGCCAGCTCTGGCCGCCGGCGATCGCCATCCTGCGCAAGCAGACCTACGGCAATTATCCGGCCGCCGAAGCGATCCTGAAATGCGTTTTCGAAGGGCTTCAGGTGCCGATCGATACGGGCCTCACCATCGAGCAGCGCTACTTCACCGAAATTCTGCGGACGACCGAAGCGGCCATGATGGTCCGCTCGCTCTTCATCAGCCTGCAGGAGCTGAACAAGGGTGCGCGCCGTCCCGATGGGGTGGAAAAGAGCAAGTTCAAGAAAATCGGCGTCCTTGGCGGTGGCGGCTTCATGGGCGCGGGCATCGGCTATGTGACCGCGAAGGCCGGCATCGATGTCGTCCTGCTGGACCGTGACGCGGAAAGCGCGGAGAAGGGCCGTCAGCATGCAGCCGGCATCATGGATGGCCGCATCAAGAAGCGTCGCGCGACCGAAGCGGACAAGGAAGAGATTCTGTCGCGGATCACGACGACGGCCGATTACGCCGATCTCGAGGGCTGCGACCTGGTCGTCGAGGCGGTCTTCGAGGATAGCGGCGTCAAGAAGGCGGCGACCGAGAGCGCCGAAGCGGTGATCCCGGACGGCACGATCTTCGCGTCCAACACCTCGACCATCCCGATCTCGTCGCTGGCGCAGAATTCGAAGAAGCCCGATCAGTTCATCGGCATCCACTTCTTCTCGCCGGTCGACAAGATGATGCTCGTCGAGATCATCCTTGGCGAAAAGACGGGCGAGAAGGCGCTGGCGACCGCCATCGATTACGTTCGCGCCATCGGCAAGACTCCGATCGTTGTCAACGATACGCGCGGCTTCTACGTCAATCGCTGCGTGCTGCGTTACATTTCCGAGGCCTACAATATGCTCGTCGAGGGCGTTCCGCCGGCGATGATCGAGAATGCGGCGAAGATGGCCGGCATGCCGGTCGGTCCCTTGGCGCTCAACGACGAAACGGCCATCGATCTGTCGCAGAAGATCATGCGTCAGACCGCACGCGATCTCGGCGACGACGCCATCGATCAGCGTCACATGAAGATGGTCGACGAACTGGTCGAGAAGGGCCGGCTTGGCCGCAAGGCGGGCAAGGGCTTTTACGACTATCCGGAAAAGCCGGCCAAGAAGCATCTTTGGCCTGGCCTGAAAGAGATGTTCGATCAGACGGCAGCGGATTCGCTGGATGTCGAGACGCTGGAAGAACGCTTTCTCTTCACCATCGCCATCGAGGCGGCGCGTGTGATGGAAGAGGGTATTGTAGAAGATCCGCGTGAGGCCGATGTCGGCTCGATCCTGGCCTTCGGCTTTGCACCCTATTCGGGCGGGGCGCTTTCCTACATCGACGGATTTGGTGCGAAGGTCTTCGTCGAACGCGCCGACGCGCTGAAGGCCGAATATGGCGAACAGTTCGCCGTGCCGGAACTGCTGCGCGATATGGCGTCGAAAGACCAGAGCTTTTACGAACGGTTCCCGGTCGGCAGGAAAGCTGCCTGAGCGACCTCTTCGCACCGGTTGGCATCGAAAGCCCCGTCACTTCGGTGACGGGGCTTTTTCATGGAACGCCGCGCCTTTTAGACAGCGGCTGTAACAAAGGAACCGTCCGATCCGATTGAACATTCGATTAACAAATGTTCTAAGGTATGAACCGATTTAAACCGAGGTCGCGGGAGTTCGCTGCTCTTGAGTATGATTGTCGACTATTATTTCTCGTCCATTTCGCCGTTCAGCTATCTAGGCCACGAAACGCTTTGCACGGTCGCCGATCGCCAGAAGGCTACGTTGCGCTTCCTGCCGGTCGATCTTGGGATCGTGTTTCCGGCGGCGGGCGTCCTTCCACTGGCCAAACGGTCTGAGGCGAGAAAGCGTTATCGTCTGGTCGAATTGCAGCGTATTGCCGAAATGCGAGACGTGCCGATCCAGCCGCAGCCGGCCTCTTTTCCGACCGATCCTTCGCTCGCCGACCGAATCGTCATCGCCTTGTGCCAAAGCGACTTTGATCCGCGCAATTTCATGCTCGAGACGTTCAGGTCGCTATGGACACGCGATCAGAACATCGCCGATGAAGCGGTCCTTCGGCAAATCCTCGCAACGTGTGATCTGCCGCAGGACAAGATAATACAGGAGGCCGGTTCGGATGTGGTCGCAAGGCAGCGACAGGACAACTCCGAACAGGCTGTCGCTATCGGTGTTCAAGGTGTTCCGACATATGCGCTGAACGGCGAATTGTTTTTCGGTCAGGACAGGATCGAATATCTGGAAAGCGCTTTGATGACGGGCCGCAAACCCTATACCGCGCAATAATCAAATTCTACCGATGTCTGATATCACATAAACACTATGGACAGTTGACTAGATGCAACCTACACAACGCACAGGTTGTATAATTGGCAGGTTATGCGAGTGACGACGCACACGAGTGTATGGCGAGCGCTGGACCAACTGGCGGCTGAGGCGGGCCTTAGCCCATCGGCGCTTGCGCGTCGTGCGGGATTGGATCCGACGACGTTCAATCCGAGCAAGCGAGTCAGCAAAGACGGACGCAATCGCTGGCCGTCCACTGAATCTATCTTCAAAGTCCTCAACGCAACCGGTCGAAGCATCTTCGACTTTGCCAATTTCGTTTCGCTGGATCAACAGCGGAAAACGGAAAACGGTTTTTCAGATCAGGAACAGTCCCATTTCGAAATTCCGCTCCTCGGTTTTGCCGAAGCGGGTCCCGGAGGCTGGTTTGACGATGCCGGCTATCCTTCGGGCGAAGGACTCGACACGATTGCCTTTCCTGCCAATCGCGGTGAGACCTACTGGGCGCTTCAGGTCCACGGCAACAGCATGGAGCCGGTTTATCGGGACGGCGATCGCCTGATCCTCTCGCCAAGCGCTAAGCTGCATAATGGCGACCGTGTGGTTGCTAGAACCCGCGCCGGCGAGGTGATGGCCAAGGTCCTCGACAAGCATGCCGAAGACAGCATTGACCTCTGCTCGTTCAACCCCGATCATCCGCCGCGAACCTTCGCAATGGACGAGATCGAATGGGTTGCGCGTATTCTTTGGGCCAGCCAGTAAGCCGCGGCGTAGGGTTTTCCCGTTCAGCGTCAGGATGCTTCGCTTTGGCGACCTTGGCGCTTTCGATCATCATCATGATTGGCCCGCAGGTCCGGGCGGATGATGCGTTGACACCCGGTCCGACGTCGACCGATACCGAGCTGCCGCATCCAGTTACCGGGAAGACGGTTCGCCGTATTGCGCCAGGATGGATATCTCCCGATCTGAATGTGTCGGAGTTTCGGCGCGGGCCCTCGCGCAAGCCGCTATCGTCCTTGGCGAGGCCTGCGGATCGGCAGTCCTTCGAGCAAGGGCGGGCTTCCATGCGAACGGCTGCCGACAACTGGATCTGGCGCCGTCTGTTCCGACCCAAGATCGTTGCCGCAGATCGCCTAATAGCGGAAGACTATACATTGTCGATCGATGGCGTGCTTGCTCCAGCGGTTGAAGATCGCTGTGGCGATAGCAAAGTCCGGTGCGGCGTGATCGCGCGCGCCTCCGTTCGGCGGTGGGTGCGTGCGCGTGCCGTGACCTGCTTTTTACCGCCCGAGCAGAAGAACGCCGCTATCACGCAGCGCTCACCCGATGAGATTGTCCGCACCAAATGCCTGCTCGCCGGCGAGGACGTGGCGACATGGCTCGTTGCCAATGGCTGGGCGATACCGTCCAGCGGCGAAGATGGAACGAACGCGTCCAGTGAGGACGGAACGCACACGGGCCGTGAGGTAAGCTCCGATCTGCCTGGCTTGAGCGAGAAGGCGCGCAGCAAGGGGCTCGGCCTGTTCGGACTGGGCGGCTGGTCGCCAGAAGATAGCTGCGCGGCGGAAGGAAAGGGTGGGTGCAGCGATGAAGTCGATAGACGCGATCAGGTCGCCACGCTTCCGACGCCGCAATGGACTTATCCCGTCGCGACCATCCTGCCGCCGTCCGGTCTGACCCAAAGGGAAGCGACCGGCACCGCGAATGATTTGACCGGAACCATGAAACCGGATGTGCAGGAAACCTTTCAATAATCGCAAAAACCACCCATATGCATGGCTTGGGGCGGCGTTGGCCGCCGAGACATCAAACCGCGGAGCGCTCTACCATATGGCCAAGCCTGTCAGCATGACTCTTTCCCACGACCTCTCAAAGGAAGAGGCTCTGTCGCGTATCAAGGGCGGGTTCGACCGCTACGCCGGCGATATCGGTATGGGAATTGCCCTGAACAGCCGTTGGGAAGCCGATACCTGCCATTTCGACGCCAAGGCCTTGGGCCAGAACGTCACCGGCGAGATCGAGGTGCGTGAAGAGGATGTGCGGATCGAGGTCCGCCTGCCGATGCTCCTGGCCGGCATGGCGGACAAGATTCTTGGAAAGCTCAAGAAAGATACGACCCTTCTTCTTGAGAAGAAATAGCCTCAGGTTTCGGGCCCGGTCAGTTCGCCATCCAGCGCTTGATCGATCAGCTTGGCCGTCCGTTCCGTTCCGTAAAGGGCGACGAATGAACCGAAGCGTGGCCCCTTCTCCTGTCCGAGCAGCACTTCATAGAGCATCTGGAAGAACGCCACCGAGACGCCCGGGCCGCCGCTCGGGCTCTTTTTGTTGTGATCCTGGTAGCGCTCGATGCCGCGCGCCACGTCCAGCGCCGCGTCCTGAAGCATGGCGCCATCGGCATGGTCCGGCTGGCCGCGCAGGCTGGCCTGCAACTGCTCCAGCGCATCGCGCTCGATTGCGTCCGGTTCCCGGAACTTCTTGGCCGGCCTGACGAAGTCCTCGTAGTAGCGCAACGCGAATCCGACGAGCCGATCCAGATCAGGATGGGTTTCAGCACTCGTCCCCGGCGCGTAGGCCGATATGAAGCCCCACATCACATCTCTGTTCTCGGCGTTGGAAGCCGAAACCAGATTAAGCAGCATGGAGAAGGCAATCGGCAGTTCGACCACCGGCACCTTGCCCGCATGGATGTGGTAGACCGGGTTCGCCAGCCGCTGCTTGGCGTCTTGCCGGCCATAGGCCGCGAGAAACTGGTAATACTCGTCGACCGCCCGTGGGATGACATCGAAATGGAGGCGCTTGGCGGTGCGCGGCTTGCTGAACATGTAGAGCGCCAGGCTCTCGGTCGGGGCGTAGGCCAGCCATTCGTCGATCGAAATGCCGTTGCCCTTCGACTTGCTGATCTTCTCGCCCTTGTCGTCGAGGAACAGCTCGTAGACGAAATGCTCCGGCGCCCGACCGCCGAGAATGCGACAGATCTTGTCATAGACCACCGCATTGGTCTGGTGGTCCTTGCCGAACATTTCGAAATCCACGCCCAGCGCCGCCCAGCGCATACCGAAGTCGGGCTTCCATTGCAGCTTCACGTGGCCGCCGGTGATCGGAAGGGTCATTTCTTCGCCATTCTCATCGTCGAAGGTAATTGTCCCCGCCTCGGGGTCGACATGCTTCATCGGCACGTAGAGGACGCGCCCGCTCTTCGGATCGATGGGTAGAAAGGGGCTATAGGTCGCCTGCCGCTCCTCTCCGAGGGTCGGCAACATGACGTCCATGATCTTGCGATACTGCCGGGCGGCCTCGCGCAGAGCCTCGTCGAAACGCCCGGACTTGTAGAATTCGGTCGCCGAGGCGAACTCGTAATCGAAGCCGAACTGGTCAAGAAAGCTGCGCAGCTTGGCGTTGTTGTGCGCGCCAAAACTGTCATGCCCGCCGCAAAAAGGGTCCGGCACTTCGGTGAGGGGCTTCTGCAGATGCGGCATCAGTGCCTGCGGGTCCGGCACATTCTCCGCCACCTTCCTCATGCCGTCCATATCGTCGGAAAAGCAGATCAGATGGGTTGGCACCTCGTCGCTCGTCAGAACGCGGAAGGCATGGCGGACCATCGATGTACGCGCCACTTCGCCGAATGTACCGATATGCGGCAGGCCGGATGGACCGTAGCCCGTCTCGAAGAGAACACCGTTTTCCGGGTACTCGCCCTTCGCGTAGCGCTTGATGATCTTGCGCGCTTCCTCGAATGGCCAGGCCTTGCTGACCGCTGCTTCCTGGCGGAAGTCGGCGGATAATTCTTCTTCGGTCAGCGCGGGCAGACTCATTGGGCTCTCACGATCAGGCCGGGCCAAGCCCGGTATTGCGGTCGGCGGACTGGTAGGCTGGCCAGGCGGCCCCCGTCAACGCCTTTGCGCTCAGTATATGCCCAGCGGAAAATAGCGCAGGAAGATCTGTTCGAAGCGTTGATCGTTCGAAATGGCGCGTAGCGCAGCATTCAAGGCGTCCGCGAGCGCCTGGTCGCGGCGCGAAACGGCGATCTTCCATCCATTGCCGAATAGTTCGGGCGCCAGATATGGTCCGGAGCCGAACCGGCAGCAGCCATCGGCGCCCGTCCCGGCCAGCCAGACCGAATACCGGGTCGCGTCGCCAAGGATCGCATCGATCTTTCCGGTTTTGAGGTCGTTCAACATCCAGATTTCTCGGGTATAGACCGCCGGCTCGATATCGGGCATGTCGCGCCGAAGCAGCCTTTCATGCGACGAACCGGCGAGCACACCGACACGCCGTCCGGCGAAAGACGCAGCCGGATCGTCTATTGGGCCATCGGTCTTTCGCGTGACGAACCGCGCAGCCGGCAGAAGATAGGGCCGCGTAAAAATTAGTGAGCGTCGGTTTTCTGCAGTTGCCGGAACCCCGGCAATCACCGCGTCGCCATCGCCGACCTCCAGGGCGGAAACCAGTTCGTCATAGGGCAGGGCCTGGATCTGACAGCGTTCGGCGATCCCGAGTTCGTCGCAGACGGCGCGAACCAGATCGATATGCAGACCGGTCAGCTTTCCGAACTTGTCCAGAAACGCGAATGGCGGGTCATCCAGAACGGTAAGAAAGCGGAGCCGCTGAACCGATGAAGCATCGATGCGATCGACCCGCTCCGTTTCGTCCCAAAGGCGCGGTTGCGTGGGTGTGCTGCCCTGCGCGAAGGCGGCCGGAGCAATGCCGATAATCGCAAGGCTTAAGGCAAGAACCCGAAAATATTCCAGAGAAGCCGTGAGTGTCACTGAACCAACCGTTCGTATCGCGCCGTGTGCATATCAGATCACGTCAATGTCAGCCACCGACATCAGAGTTGAAATTTATCCTTGTTTTGATTCCTATTTTATCGAACTATAGAGCACAGTTAAGAATAACGTGCGGGAAAAAGAGGTCGTCCGCGCGAGGGGGCAGATTTCATGACAGAGCAGAACAGCCGGCTTGCGCTGGCATCGGTCGACTATTGTCCGGATTCTGTCGGTGAATCGGCACTTTATGATGAAGATTCCGATGGCGCTGCACGAAAGCCTGCAGGAGCATCGAATGTTGTTGCGTTCAACGCGGCGGGATCGTTTCAGCGATGCGCTCATCATGATCGCCTGATCATTCGCGTTCTTATTCTCATGGGATGGAAAGCGACGGATTTGCGCGATGCCATCGACCGGGCGCGCCGCAATCGTACCGGCCTGGAAGATGCGGTTTTGTCGAACACGCTTTTCGACCGGACGAAGTGGTCGCGATTTCTTGCGCAGGAGAGCGGTCTGCCGCAGCTTAAGACGCTCAAGCCGGAAAATCTGGTCCTACCGAGCGCCGCCATCGAACGGCTTCTTGCTTGCCGCTGGCAGGATATCGCGGTCGGTTATCGTTTGCCGGACGGGCGTTACAGGCGCTTGGTACCCGACAGCGTCAGCCGCGCCCATCGCCTGCCGTCCGAAAGCCGAGACGAGTCCTGTCTGGTCGCAGGACCGGTTCTGCGCAAGGCGCTGATAGATCGCCTGTCCGCCGAACTGGAAGAGCGGGCCCGCAATAAGCTCTTCGTCGATGCACCGGGCTTTTCAGCGCGGCACCTGACCAATGCCTGGCAATCCTTTGTACTGGGTGCTTTGGCTGTCAGTCTGGCCATCGGTCTTGTCGCCGCACCGACGTTGGTCATGCTTGCGGTGCATATTCTGTCGTCCACATTCTTTCTCAGTTGCATGGCGTTGCGCCTGGCCGCCGTGCCGCATGCGGGTGCGAAGAAGCCACGTCTGAACCTGATCGGCGATCGCGATGAACTGCCGGTCTATACAGTGTTGGTCGCGCTCTATCAGGAAGCGGATATGGTGGGGCAATTGTTGACGGCCCTCGGGCAATTGCGCTGGCCGACCGGAAAGCTGGAAATCCGCCTGATCTGCGAAGCTGACGACCGCCAGACGATCGAAGCGATTCACGCTTTGCGCCCCCCGGCTCATGTCGAGGTGCTCGAAGTGCCGCCCGGCGCACCGCGTACCAAGCCCCGTGCGCTCAATTTTGCGCTACCGACATGCCGCGGCGAATATGTCTGTCTCTACGATGCGGAGGATCGTCCGCATCCCGATCAGTTGATGGAAGCCTACCAGACGTTTCGGGACGGCCCTGCCGAACTTGGTTGCCTGCAGGCGCCGCTCATCGTGACCAATGGCGACGATCACTGGCTCGCTCGACAGTTCGCCTTCGAATATGCAGCGCTGTTTCGTGGCATTTTACCCTTTCTGGCGGCATCGCGCAGCGTTCTGCCGCTCGGCGGCACATCGAACCATTTTCGCCGGGCGGTCCTGGACGAGGTGGGCGGTTGGGATCCCTACAACGTGACCGAAGATGCCGATCTGGGCATGCGCATGGCCAGAGCCGGCTATGGCAGCGGCGTGATCGACGCACCCACTCTGGAAGATGCGCCGGATAATCTGAAAACCTGGCTGCCGCAGCGAACCCGATGGCTGAAAGGGTGGATGGTTTGCTGGCTCGTTCACAACCGTCACCCACGCCGTCTTTGGCGGGAACTGGGCGGGCCCTCTTTCTTCCTTTCGCAGATCCTGCTTTCGGGCATTCCGGGTGCGGCTCTGCTATTGCCGGTCATGCTGTTCAGCGCTCTTTATCTGCTCGGTCATGTCGCAATAAGCAGTGAAGGCCCGACAGCGTTACAGTTGCTCCTCTATGGGATCGATTTCACCAATTTCGCGATGTGCATCGGCGCCTATCTCTGGCTCGGTACGAAGGCCGCTACCATGCGCGAGCGAGCTTCCTTCGCCACCATATGGGCGGGGGTGCCGGCTTATTGGTTGCTGCAGTCGGTTGCAGCCTGGCGGGCTGTCTTCCAACTCGTTCGGCAGCGCGCCCACATTTGGGAGAAGACCGCACACAAGCCGACCGTCGATCGGCTCCTGCCGAGAAGGCTCAAAGCTTGGCAGCCAGAAAGTCGCCTGCATTCTTGACGATCTGCGCGTCGGCTTCGCCAATCACAGAAGCATCGCGTCCCTTGTAATCGATTGACGACAGGACAAGCCGAATAGCCTCGACACGTGCGCGCCTTTTGTCGTTCGACCGGATCACGGTCCAGGGCGCATGATCGGTATGGGTCGCCGCGAACATGCGATTGCGGTAGTCTGTATAGCGATCCCAAAGGCCGATGCCTTTCAGGTCGATGGATGAGAACTTCCAGTATTTCAGCGGATTGTGGACGCGGTCGTGAAACCGCTCCAATTGCATTTCGCGGCCGATATTCAGCCAGATCTTGAACAGATGGATACCGTCATCCGTCAGCAGCTTTTCAAACGGGTTCACCGCATCGAGGAAGGCCTCGTATTCCGCCTCCGTGCAAAATCCCATGACGGGTTCGACCACAGCACGATTGTACCAGGAACGGTCGAACAGAACGATTTCGCCATCCGTGGGTAGATGCTCGGCGTAGCGCTGGAAATACCATTGCCCCTGCTCGGTTTCCGTCGGTTTCGACAATGCGACGATGCGGGCCTCGCGAGGGTTGAGATTGTGTCGGAAACGGCTGATGGTGCCGCCCTTGCCGGCAGCATCCCGGCCTTCGAACAGAACGACCAGTCGCCCGCCGGTTGCCTGCAGATGGGCGTGAAGCTTGATCAGTTCGCCCTGTAGCGCTTCCAGCAGATCTTCATAGGTGTTCCGCTTCAGCTTATCCTCATGGGGGTAGCCACCGGACGAAAACGCCGCATCGTCGATCCAATCCGGCAGTTCGGGATCGGCAATATCGAACCGGCGCTTCTTTCCACCGATCATCAGATCGATCGGTTCGAGATCCATCATCACGACATGTTCGCCGGCGTTCTTTTCGCTCATGATCGGGTCGGTCCTTCGGGTTTTTCGCTTGGGCCGATTGTGGTCACGGTGATCGCAGGACGACAAGCCTTCTCTTTCGGATTGGCGACGAGAAAGGGCGCCGCTCCAGGAGAGGGCGCCCTGAACTGTGCCAGACGGCCGTGTGTGAAGGCCTAACGGGAGCGCTTGCGGTCCACATTCTGCTGATAAGCCACCTGGGCATGACCTTTGCAGTAGGGCGTGCCTTCGCCGCTATCGTTGCCGCAGAAGTGAAAGTCCTCGTGCAGCGGGTCGCCAATGGGCCATTTGCAGGTCCGCTCGTTCAGCTCCAGCAGCGAAAGGCGGCGGCTCATCGGCACCACCACTTCTGCGGCGGACTGATAGATCGGCTCGGCGACCTCGTCGATCGCGTAATCGGCCTTCAGCGCGGTTGCGCCAGCTGAATTCGTGCGCGGCATCGACTGGCTGGCGACGACGTTCGAAACGCTCGCCCGCGGTGCGGCGGACCGAACGGTAGGCTGCCGCGGCGCAGACGGCTTCTTTGGCCGGGCCTGCTTTTGGCTCGCTCGTCCCCGGCTGGAAAGCTTCAGCCGATGAACCTTGCCGATGACCGCATTGCGGCTCACCCCGCCCAACTGGTTTGCGATCTGGCTCGCACTCAGGCCATCGGCCCAGAGTTTCTTGAGCAGTTCGACCCGCTCGTCTGTCCAACTCATAAGGTTGTTCTCCTCGTTTGCCGCATCGCCTCTTCGAATCCCTCGGCCCTGCAAGCAAATACTTCGCTCGCAGTTTGGATAAACTGACCGTATCGGGTTCGCCGCCAGAGATTTCTTATCTCGATTGGTGCTAAACCTACGCCGCCGCCGGACTCGCTGTCCACCATCAGCTGGCCGTGATGATTCGCTTTTGTCTGTTTTCCCCAAATTTGGGACGGAAATGAGTCCGGTTGGTTTTTACGGGCTTGATGGGGCCGAAAGGTGTGGATGATGGTCTCATCGCACTTGCGCAAACAGCTAAAGCGCTGATGCGTTGACTTTTTGGCAGTGCGGCATGATAACGGGCCGATAGCCGCCTCGGCGAACGGGGCGGCTTTTGCTTTTGGGCTCCGGAGGGCCTGCATCACCCGCCCGGAAGGCCTGTCAGTTCGGGAGATGTGACAATGGGCGGCTCGGCGCTCTTCGATACCTTTGCCCGCGCTCCGCTATCCTTCGAGAAGGGGGAGGGCGCCTGGGTCTGGACCACGGATGGCGAGAAATATCTGGATTTTGCGTCCGGTGTAGCGGTCAACGCGCTCGGCCATGCCCATCCCCGGCTGCGGGCTGCGCTCGCCGAACAGGCGGACAAGCTCTGGCATGTCTCCAACCTCTACGACATTCCGGTTCAGCGGGAACTGGCGGAGTTGCTATGCGCCAATTCATTCGCCGAGCGCGTCTTCTTCTGTAATTCGGGCGCCGAGGCGATCGAAGCGGCCGTCAAGACGGCCCGGCGTTACCATTACGCCAGAGGTGATGTCGACCGGATCGACATCATCACCTTCGACGGGGCCTTTCACGGCAGGACGCTGGCCACGATAGCCGCCGGCGGCCAGGACAAATATCTGGAGGGTTTTGGGCCCAAGGCTGCCGGTTTCATACAGGTTTCCTTTGACGATCATGAAGCGGCAAAAGAGGCGATCGCCGCGCCGACCGCGGCCGCTGTTCTGATCGAGCCGATCCAGGGCGAAGGCGGCGTACGCCCGGTCGACACGCAATGGTTGAGGGAACTGCGCGATCTTTGCGACGAACACGGTGTCCTGCTCATTCTCGACGAAGTACAGACAGGTATCGGCCGGACGGGGCGTCTCTTCGCTCATGAATGGGCGGAGATCACGCCTGACATTCTGGCGGTGGCCAAGGGGCTCGGCGGCGGTTTTCCGGTTGGCGCCTGCCTTGCGACCGAAGAGGCGGCGGCTGCGATGACCGCCGGCACGCACGGCTCGACATTTGGCGGCAACCCGCTGGCCATGGCGGTCGGCAAGGCCGTGGTCGAATGCGTTCTGGAAGACGGATTTCTCGATGAGGTCAACCGCAAGGCGCTCCTCGTCAAGCAGGGGCTTGCAGCGGTTGTCGACACCTATCCGGACCTGTTCGAAACCGTGCGGGGCGCCGGGCTTCTGATCGGTCTGAAATGTCGGCTGCCGGCCGCCATGATGCTATCGGCTGTCCGCGACGAACATCTTCTTCTGGTCCCGGCGGGTGACAATGTCCTGCGTTTCCTGCCGCCGCTCAATGTCAGCGATGAAGATATTCGCGCGGCTCTCCAATCTCTGGACCGCGCCGCCGGTGCGCTATCGCTGGACGCTGTACAAACAAACGGACAATGACCGTGACCCCACGCCACTTTCTCGACCTTGCCGAAATGTCCAATGACGCGCTGCGCGCCATTCTGGATCACGCCCGGTTCGTCAAGGACAGGCAGCGAGTTGGCGAGAGCCATACGCCGCTCGCCGGCAAGACGCTGGCCATGGTCTTCGAAAAACCGTCGACCCGGACGCGTGTTTCCTTCGAAGTCGGGATGCGTCAGCTTGGCGGCGATACCGTGGTGCTGACCGGCGCGGAGATGCAACTCGGACGGTCCGAAACCATCGCCGATACGGCCAGGGTCCTTTCGCGCTATGTCGATATCATAATGGTGCGGACGCTGGAGCATGAGCGCCTGCTGGAACTGGCGGACGCGGCCACCGTTCCGGTTATCAACGGCCTGACCGACGACACGCACCCCTGCCAGATCATGGCCGACATTCTGACCTTCGAAGAACACCGGGGCCCGGTAAAGGGCAAGAAGTTCGCCTGGACGGGCGACGGCAACAATGTCACCCATTCGCTGATCGAGGGCGCGGCGCGGTTCGGCTATTCGCTGTCCATCGCCACGCCCGCCGGTTCCGAGCCGCAGCAACGTTTTGTCGATTGGGCGCGTGGGCAGGGCGCGACGGTCGAACTGACCGACGATCCGCAGAAGGCCGCCGACGACGCCGATTGCATCATTACCGACACCTGGGTGTCGATGAACCAGGAACACCGGGCGCGTGGCAACAATGTCTTCCAGCGTTACCAGGTCAATGCCGACCTGATGAACTGCGCCAAGAACGACGCGCTCTTCATGCACTGCCTGCCGGCCCATCGTGGCGAGGAAGTCACTGACGAGGTGATGGACGGCTCGCAAAGTGTCGTCTTTGACGAGGCGGAAAACCGTATGCACGCGCAGAAAGCTGTCCTGCACTGGTGTCTTGGCGGAGTGGCCTGACATGAACGCCGTCGAGCAGCCCGAACTGGGCGAATACGGCCATGCGGGCGACGATCATGTCGTTCCGTTCCAGGTCGGAGATCTCGATACGCGCGGCCGTGTCGTCCAGATGGGCCCGGAGTTGGACGCCATTCTGTCGCGTCACGCCTATCCGCAGCCGGTCAGCCGGCTACTGGCGGAAGTTGTCGTGCTGGTTGCGCTGCTCGGCACCTCGCTCAAATTCAACGGCAAGTTCATTGTCCAGACCAAAACGGACGGGCCGGTGGACATGCTGGTGGCCGATCTGACGGTTCCGGGCTCGCTACGCGCCTATGCGCGGTTCGACGAGACCCGCCTGGACGTCGCGGTTGCCGCCGGTGAGACAAAGCCGGAGCAACTGCTGGGAAACGGCGTTCTGGCGCTGACCATCGATCAGGGGCCGCAGACCCAGCGCTATCAGGGGATCGTCGCGCTCGATGGCGCTTCGCTGGAAGATGTCGCGCGCACCTATTTCCGCCAGTCCGAGCAGATTCCGACGGATATACGGCTCGCCGCCGGCCAGCAGGTTCTGCCGGGCGGAAACGAGATATGGCGTGCCGGGGGGATCGTCGCGCAATTCCTGCCGGATGCGCCGGAGCGGATGCGGATGGGCGATCTGCCGGGCGGCGACGGAGACGAGATCGATCCTGAGGCCGCCATCGACGATGCCTGGCAGGAAGCGCGGCTTCTGGTCGGCACGGTGGAAGATCTGGAGCTTCTTGATCCTACTGTTGGCTCCGAGCGTCTGCTCAACCGGCTGTTCCATGAACATGGCGTGCGCGTTTACGAGGGCGTCGAACTTAAGGACGACTGCTCCTGCTCTCGCAAGAAGATCGAAACGGTGCTGACGAGCCTGTCGGACGATGAGCGCGCCGAAAGCGTCGAGGAGGGGCAAATCAAGGTTCGCTGCGAGTTCTGTTCGACCGAATATGCCTTCGATCCGACGCAGTTCGCCGGCGCGGACTGAAGACGGGTTCCAACGCGCCGGGCGGCGTGTCCTCCCAACGGCGCTGCCTTGCTGGGACTCACCTGGCCAGGGCAGCTCCATTCCTTTGACTGACAGCCTGGCTATGCTAGGGCCGTGACCTGCTCCAGAGAGCAGCTGTTCGGCGACCAGCCTGATCCGTCGTGTGCTCATCGATTGGAGATGGTTGTGTTGCAAATGCTGACCGATTTTTCGCCATATATGCCCCATGGCATGTGTCTGCTCTGGGAGCCCTGGCTTCTGCTCCTATGGGGCGGCTCCGATCTTCTGATTTTCATTTCCTACTTTCTTATCCCGCTGGCTTTGTTGAAGGTTTTGAGCCAACGGCCTGATCTGAACCACCGCAGACTGGTACTGCTGTTTGTCAGCTTCATCGCGCTTTGCGGGCTGACGCACGCTGTCTCCATCGTCACCCTCTGGTATCCGATCTATCCGCTGCAGGGCTTTCTGAAACTCGCAACGGGCCTCGTCTCGGCAGTAACCGCCATCGTTCTGTTCCGGCTCGTCCCACGGCTTGTTTCCATTCCGACGCCCAGCAAGTTGCAGGAGGCCAATGAGAGGCTTCAGCAGGAGATTGCGTCGCACGAGGCGACGCTTGCCAAGCTGCGTCTGGCGCAGCAGAATCTGGAAGCGGAGGTCGAGGAACGAACGGCCGATCTGAGCCGTGCCAATGCAAAACTTGCCGTGACCACACGCGAAGCGGTCCACCGCAGCCGCAACCTCATTGCCGTGGTTTCGTCGATCGCGCGGCAAAGTGCGCGTCACCAGACCGATACCGAAAGCTTCATCGATACGCTGGTTGGGCGCTTCAACTCCCTGGCCAATGCCACTGCGACGGTCATTGAGGGCGATTCAAACGCCGCCGCCGATCTCCGGGCCGTGGTTCGCAGGCAACTCGAACCCGTCGAACTAACCTATGGCGACCGCGTCCATGTATCCGGTCCGCCGATCGATGCCGGTTCCGAAGCCGCGCAGCAGATCAGCCTTGCGCTCCATGAACTGGCGACCAACTCTCAAAAATATGGCGCTTTGTCCACGGACGCTGGCACGATCCGGATTTCCTGGGAAAAGGCGGAGCCCTCCGACGGCAATGAGGATCAACTGATGATCCGCTGGCGGGAAGATTTGCCGAAAACGGTCGGACTTTCGCATGGCGCGGTCGAGAAGGGCGGTTTTGGGAGCCGGCTTTTGCTTCACATCGTTCCGACCATTCTGCAGGGCCGGGCGCGCCGGAGCATGGCCGACGGAACGTTGAGCTACGAACTGACCGTGCCCCTCGCTGCCATGGCTGGCGGGATGAACAGGAAGGGCGATGCGAGCTTGGCTGCCCGTATCGCGGGACGCGATTTCGGCGTCGCCTAGTTCAGCGTCCGCTCGTCCTCCGGCAGGTCGAGCGAGAAGGCTGGAATGGCGATCTCGAACCGTTCGCCCGTATCGAGCTGCATCGTATAATGTCCCTGCATCATGCCGGAGGGCACGGTGAGTGGACAGCCCGAAGTGTAGGTGTAACTTTCACCGGGCAGCAGGCGGGGCTCTTCGCCGACGACCCCCGCGCCCTCGACTTCTTCCACCCGGCCCACGCCATCGGTGATCTTCCAGTAGCGGCGGCGCAGTTGCACGGCTCGGTCCGACCCGTTGGCGATCGTGACGCGATAGGCCCAGACGAAATGATTGTTCTGCGGCTCCGAATGATCCGGCAGGAAAAACGGTTGCACCTCGACAGCAATATCCTCTGTAACGGCGCGGTACATGATGGCGATCTCCCTTTATGCAGCCATATTGGGTAGCGCATAGCGAGCGTCAAACGGGGGCGAGATGATCGATGGATGGGGCCGGCGAAAACTCTCGCCGCTGATCGACGGACTGGCCGACCGTGCCGTTGCCGTCGGTATCTCGGCCAATGGCATGACACTGATCGCCTTCGCTATCGGCATCGCCGGCGCGGTCCTGATCGCGGTCGGCCATGCTGGGATCGCCATCCTGCTTCTGCTGCTATCGCGGCTCGGCGACGGGCTGGACGGAGCCATCGCCCAGCGGACGCGGACGAGCGACTTCGGCGGTTTTCTCGATATCGTGCTGGATTTCGCCTTTTACGGCGCGGTGCCGCTCGCCTTCATCCTGCTCGATCCGGCGCAGAATGCGGTGGCTGGCGGCCTTCTCCTCCTGGCCTTCTACGTCAATGGCGGCAGCTTTCTGGCCTATGCGGTCATGGCCGAGAAACGGGGCGAGCATAGCGAGGCGCGTGGCGAAAAGTCGCTCTTCTTCACGACAGGACTCGCCGAGGCCGGCGAAACGCTGATTGTCTTCGTCCTTATGTGCCTCTTTCCGTCCTTGTTCCCGATCCTCGCTGCGCTTTTCGCGGGCCTAACCGGCTATACGGCGCTCAGCCGCATCCTGCTCGCCCGCCGGATGTTCGGCTAGATTCCCAACGCCCGGTCCAGATCCGCGATCAGATCGTCAGGATGTTCCAGTCCGATGGAAAGGCGCACCGAGCCGGGCATGATGCCCTGTTCGACGCGTGCCTCCTCCGTCAGGTTCTTGTGCGTCGTCGTGGTCGGATGGGTGATCAGGCTCTTCGCATCGCCCAGATTGTTGGAAATGCGGATGATTTCGAGAGCGTTCTCGAAGGCGAAGGCCGCGTCCTTGCCGCCTTTCAGTTCGAAGCAGATCATGGTCGATCCGCCCGCCATCTGCTTTTTGGCGAGCGCCGCCTGCGGGTGGTCGTCCCGGCCCGGATAGAGCACCTTTTCGATGGCGTTCTGGTCGGCCAGCCAGTCGGCGATCTTTCCGGCACTCGCGGTCTGCCGTTCGACACGCAGCGACAGGGTTTCCAGCCCCTTCAGAAGCGTCCAGGCATTGAACGGGCTCATGGACGGGCCGGTATGGCGGAAATAATCGTGCAACTTTTCGTTGATCCACGCTTTCGACGACAGAACTATGCCGCCGAGGCATCGGCCCTGACCATCGATGTGTTTGGTCGCCGAATAGCAGACCACATCGATCCCCAGTTCCAGCGGCTTTTGCAGAATAGGGGTCGCGAAAACATTGTCGATGACAGTGGTGATGCCCTTCGCCTTGGCGATCTGGGCGACGGCGGCGATATCGATCAGCGCCAGTGTCGGATTGGTCGGGCTTTCGAAGAAGAAGACCTTGGTGTTGGGCCGACACGCAGCCTCCCATTCTTCGGTTTTGGTGCCATCGATCAGCGTGGTCTCGATGCCGTATTTCGGCGCCAGCGTCTCGACCACCCAGCGGCATGAACCGAAAAGCTGCCTCGCCGCGACGATATGATCGCCGGCCTCGAGCTGGCAGAGCAGCGCCGCGGAAACCGCCGCCATACCGGAAGCGGTCGCGCGCGCATCCTCTGCGCCTTCGAGCAGGCACATGCGCTTTTCGAACATGTCGACGGTCGGGTTGGCATAGCGCGAATAGATGAAACCAGGTTCTTCGCCCTTGAAGCGCGCTTCGGCGGCCTCCGCATCGGGGTAGACGAAGCCCTGCGTCAGGAAAAGCGCTTCCGATGTTTCGCCGAAGCCACTGCGATTGATGCCGCCCTGCACAAGCTGGGTTTCGGGGTGAAGTTTCGAATAATCGACCATCGTTACCGTCCAAACAAAAAACCGGCCGCGAAAAGTCGCAACCGGTCCGTCATCGGCCCTTTTTAGCGACTTCTTTAACGTGGCTGCAAGCCGGCCGGCCAAATCACCACAGATGAAGAAGGCTTACGCTCCGAAAGCACAGAGCGCAAGCCTTTCGCCTATTTGATGGTGATGCGCACACCGTCCGGTGCCGTAACTTCACCCATCTCGCGGATATAGACCATCACGTCATTGGCCATCAGCTTGGCGCTATAAGGATCGAGCAGCACCTTGGCGTCCTTCATGACGGCATAGCCATCGCCGCCGCCGGCCATGTAATCATTGGTGGCGACCTTGTAGCTGGCGCCTTCGTCCAGCGGCGCGCCAGCGACCATGACGTCGCTGACACGCGATCCGGCTGCCGCCGTGCGGTCCACATTGAAGGACAGACCGGAGACCTGCGGGAAGCGGCCCGCGCCTTCCTCGATCTGGCTGACCCCGTTCTCCAGCGCTTCCTTGACCTGCGCGCCGGTCATTTCCAGCAGCACGTTCCGGTTGCCGAAGGGCAGTTCCGTCAGCACGTCGCGGCGCGTCAGCTTCGTGCCGGCGGCGTAGGTCTTGTCGCCGCGAATGCCGCCGCCATTGGTGATGGCGATGTCGGCGTCGACGGCCTTTCTCATCGCATCGGCGATGAGGCTGCCGAGCACCGTTTCCTGGCTGCGCACGGAGGCGCGGCGGCTGTCGAGTTCGATGGAGGTCGTGCCGACATCGACATCGAGTTCTTTGTCGAGCGTCGCTTCATATTCCGCGACCTTGGCCGCAACGTCCGGATCGGCCTCGACATCTTTCGTATCGGTAAAGCGGAAGGTCGGCGTCCATTCCACTTCCCGCTCGCCGTCTTCTTCCTCGATTTCGAAACTGACATCGACGGCGCCGATCCACATGCCGTCATGGCCCGACTCCATCCCCGCCGCGCGGCCATTGTAATAAGCCCAGACATTGTGGTTGTGCCCGCCCAGCACGAGGTCGACCACATTGTCCTCGATCATCTGCTCGTTCAGCGACAGCCGGTTATGGCTTATCGCCACAATGAAGTCCGCGCCTTCGCCGCGCAGTTTCTCGGCCTGCTCCGTCGCGGCGGCCACGGGATTGGTGAAGCTAAGATCGCCGGGGCTGGACAGTTCCTCGGTGGTTTCCTCGGCCAGGCCGATAAAGCCGATCGAGACCCCGCCGACCTCCTTCACCATGGTCGACTCGAAATCGGCGAGCGGGGTGCCGTCGGCATTTTCGATATTGGCGGCGAGGACCGGAAAGTCGGTCTTCGCCAACTGCGCCGTCGCGTTTTCCGGCCCGAAATCATATTCGTGATTGCCCGGCACGGCCACGTCGAACCCGGCCATATTGGCCAGCGTCACAATGTGCTCGCCCTTGTCGAAGCCGGAAAGCAGCGAGGGTGACAGCATATCGCCCCCATGCACGACGATGGTATTCGGGTTCGCTTCACGCTCCGTCTTGAAGACGGCGGCCATCTTTGCGAAGCCGCCGCGGCCGTCGCGGTCGGCAGCCATCTTGTCGCTGTCATTGACCAGCACGAAGGTCACATCGGTCGTTTCGGCCAGCGCGATGCCGCCCGGAAGAAGGGTAGCGAAGGCCATACCGAGAAGGGCGCGGCGGGTAAGACTTGAGAAGGACATGGGCGAACTCCGCAAAGGGTGGAACGGGTGTTGGGATAGCCAGCGCAGCACATTCGAACGCCTTGGACAAGCATGATTCCACGCTTGTCAGCGTGCCGCAGGGGAGGCATGGAAGAGGAGAACAAGGGAAAGAGACGGCCATGGCGGATCGGACGACGGGCATCTTGCCCGACCGCGACATCTTCGCGCTGATCGAAAGCGGCGCGCTGCAACTGTCGGACGATATGGCCGAGCGCCAGCTTCAGCCGGCGAGCCTCGACCTGCGTCTCGGCAAGACCGCCTACCGGGTGCGCGCCTCCTTCCTGCCGGGGCCGGAAGCGACGGTGGAGGACAAGCTGCACCGTCTCGTTCTGCATGAAATCGACCTGACCAAGGGCGCGGTGCTGGAGACGGGCTGCGTCTATATCGTGCCACTGCTGGAAAGCCTTGCCCTGCCGGACGATATTTCCGCATCGGCCAATCCGAAGAGTTCGACCGGTCGGCTCGACATCTTCACCCGCGTGATGGTCAATCGCGGCCCGGAATTCGACAAGATTCCCGCCGGCTATCGCGGCCCTCTGTGGATGGAGGTCTCGCCGCGCACCTTCCCCATCGTGGTGCGGACCGGTTCGCGCCTGTCGCAGATCCGCTTTCGGGCCGGCCAGGCGCTTCTGTCGGAAAGCGAATTGCAGGCGCTGCACGAGGCCGAAACGCTGGTCGCCGCGGACAGGCCGAACATTTCGGGCGGCGGCATTGGCCTTTCCGTCGATCTGCGCGGCGAAGCGGACGCGCCGATCGGCTATCGCGCCAAGCATCACACCGGCGTGGTCGATGTCGACAAGCCGAACGCCTATGACCGGGTCGACTATTGGGAGCCGCTGCCGAAGAACCGCTTCGGCGAACTCGTGCTGGACCCGGACGAGTTCTACATTCTCGTCAGCCGCGAGGCAGTGCATGTGCCGCCGCATCACGCCGCCGAGATGACGCCCTTCGACCCGCTGGTCGGCGAGTTCCGCGTCCATTATGCCGGTTTCTTCGATCCGGGCTTCGGCCATTCGCAGGCGGGCGGCACCGGCGCGCGCGCCGTCCTCGAAGTGCGCAGCCACGAAGTGCCGTTCATCCTCGAACACGGCCAGATCGTCGGCCGGCTGGTCTATGAGCATATGAAGGGCCTGCCCGACGCGCTTTACGGGCAGGATCTGGCCAGCAACTATCAGGGCCAGGGCCTGAAGCTCAGCAAGCATTTCCGGTCGTGATACCGCTTGACAGCCTGGCCGCCGCGATGGTCAATCGGCGCGGTGCCTGGCGGGTGTAGCTCAATGGTAGAGCAGTAGCTTCCCAAGCTAACGACGAGGGTTCGATTCCCTTCACCCGCTCCACTCCCTGAAAAAACCGGCCTGCCTTGATTGCGCCGCCCGCACTGCGTATCTGCTGACGCAGGATTGAACACGATCGACGACAGACGGAGTGCGTAGAAGATGGCCGGTTCGGTGCAGCGTTTCCTTGGCGATTCCCCGCTTCGGGTGGCGCTCAAGCTCATCATCATCTCGTTTATCGTCGGCGTGTTCATGCATTATTTCGGCGTCACGCCGCTGGAAGTGATCGACCGGTTCGTCGGCATGATCGAATGGGCCTGGCAGAACGGCTACGAGGCGCTGGCGAGCTTCGCCTCCTACTTCATCATCGGCGCGGTGGTGGTCGTGCCGATCTTCCTGATCGTCCGCCTTATGTCCTATCGGCGCGGCAGCTAAACGAACGTCTCGGCCACGCCGAAGACGATGGCGTGACGCCGGCCGAGGCTCTCCATGTCGCGGCTGTAGCCGCCGCTGATGACGCAGGCCGTGGGGATCGACCGCTCGCGCAGTGCCTTCAGCACCATCTCGTCGCGGCGGGAAAGACCCTCATCCGTCATGGAAAGGCGGCCCAGCCTGTCTTCGTGATGCGGATCGATGCCCGCCAGGTAGAAGGCGAGATCGGGATCGGGAAACCGCGCAAGGGCGGTGTCCAGCCCGTCGGCCAGCCGTTCGAGATAGGCGTCGTCACCGGTGCCGTCCGGCAGTTCGATGTCCAGATCGCTCGTTTCCTTGGCGCTCGGATAGTTCTTGGCGCCATGAATGGAGAAGGTGAAGACGTCCGGCTGATCGGCGAAGATGCGCGCCGTGCCGTCGCCCTGATGGACATCGGCGTCGACGATGAGAATGCGCCGCACCTCGCCGCCGGCGCGCAGCACCTGCGCGGCCACCGCCACATCGTTGAAGACGCAGAAGCCGGCCCCGTGCTCGAAACGGGCGTGGTGACTGCCGCCCGCCGTGTTGCAGGCCAGACCCTCTTCCAGCGCCAGACGCGCCGCGAGTACCGTTCCCGCGCAGGCGAGGGAAGCACGTCGGGCAACGCGTTCGTCCACGGCGAAACCGATGAGCCTTTCGATACTGCGTGGCACGCGCTGCGTCAGCACCCTATCGACATAGCCGCGCTCATGGGCGAGGCCGAGCCAGTTTGACGGAGCGGGTCCGGGCCGGTGGAGCGAGGCGCGCTCGACGATGCCGCGTTCGCGCAGCGCGTTCATCAGCAAAGTGTATTTGCCCATCGGAAAGCGGTGCACCGGCGAAAACCGGGCATCGTAATCGGGGTGGTGGACGATCGGAAGGCGCGCCATGGGCCAGAAAGGGTAGGGGAAAGCGGGGCGCCGACAATCCACGCAGGCACTGCAAAGCGTGTCCTCGTGACATCTTCGGTTTTGGCGAAGCCGGTCTTTCCCTTTAGGGACGGCGAATGAACGTTACGATAGACCCGATATGACGGCAATCGATCGCCCGGCATCTGGCTCGGACGGCCTGCCGTTAACCCACCGCGCCGTTTTTGCCGTCGCCCTGCCGACGACGCTCGCCTTTATGACGACCCCGCTGATCGGCATTGTCGACACTGCCGTGGTCGGTCGACTCGGCGATGCGGTATTGCTGGGCGGTCTCGCGGCGGGCGCTATCGTCTTCGATCTGGTCTTCGGCACATTCAACTTCCTGCGCTCCGGTACGACCGGACTGGTTGCGCAGGCAAGCGGCAGGGACGACGCGCTCGAGGAGCAGGCCGTTCTCGTCCGTGCCTTGATGATCGGCGTCGCCTGCGGCCTTCTTATCGCCTTTGCCGCGCCGCTGATCGCCTGGGCCGGGCGCATCTTTATCGGCGCGGAACCGGGCGTCTCCGCCGCCATGACGGATTATATCCTGATACGCGCGCTCTCCACGCCCTTCGCGCTCGGCAATTACGCGCTGCTTGGCACCCTTCTCGGGCGCGGTCAGTCCGGCACGGCGCTCGGACTGCAGATCGTCGTCAATGGCAGCAATATTGTTCTGTCCATCCTGTTCGGTCTGGTCTTCGGGTGGGGGCTGGAGGGCGTCGCCTGGGGCACGGTGGCGGGCGAAGCCATCGGCTTTGCCGCCGGTGTGGCGCTGATGGCGTGGACATATGGCGGCGCCGCGCGTCCGTCGCTTGCGCGGATCATGGATCGACCGGCCTTCGGGCGGCTTCTGGCGCTCAATCGCGACATCATGATCCGCACCTTCGCACTTCTCACCGCGTTTGCGCTGTTCACGCGGGCGGGCGCTGGCATCGGCACGGTGCAACTGGCCGCCAATGCCGTGCTGCTGAACTTCTTCCTTCTCGGTGGCTATCTTCTGGACGGGTTTGCGACAGCCGCCGAGCGGTTCGTCGGCCATGCCGTCGGCGGAGGGCGACGCGCAACTTTTGTCCAGGCGGTGAAACTGACCGCGCTATGGGGCTTCATCTTCTCCTTCGCGCTGGCCGCGCTGTTCTATCTGTCGGGCGAGGCGCTGATCGCGCTGATGACCACCGCGCCGGATGTCCGGCAGGTCGCCGGGCTTTGGCTGCCGCTGGCGGCGTTGACGCCGATCACCGGCGTTCTGGCCTTCCAGATGGATGGCGTCTTTATCGGCGCGACCTGGGGCGCGGCGATGCGCAACCGGATGCTCGTCTCGCTGGCGCTGTTCGTGGCGGCGCTTTTCATGTTCACGCCGCTCTACGGCAATGCGGCGCTTTGGGCCTCGCTTCACCTGTTTCTTCTGGCGCGGGGCCTGTTGCTGCTGGCCGCGTTGCCGGGCAGGATGGAGAGCGAGTTCAACCCGGCAAAGGCCGGCTCGCCCAGTCCTTCATCGTAAGGTCCCTGATCGAACGGACGGTTTCGCCCTGCGCTGCCAGCAGCCGGTCCATACCGCGAAGGATGCGGATCGGCAGGCGCGGGCCCTCATAGACCATCACCGAATAAAGCTGCACCAGATCGGCGCCGGCGCGGATCTTCTCCAGCGCGCTTTGGGCGTCGTGCACGCCGCCAACGCCGATCAGCGGCAAGGCCGGGCCGACCCGCTCGCGCATCTTGGCCAGAACCGTCGTCGAACGGTTGAACAGCGGCTTGCCGGAGAGGCCCCCCGCTTCGGCACCCGTCTTGCGATCCAGCAGATTGCTCCGCGACAGCGTGGTGTTGGACACGATCAGCCCGTCCAGGCGATGCTCCTCCGCCGACCGGGCGATATGGTCGAGATCGGCCTCCTGCAGGTCCGGCGCGATCTTCAGGAAGACCGGCACGATGCGGCCCGTCTGGCCGGCCGCTGCTTCCCGCGCCGCCATGATCCGGCCCAGCAGTTCGGACAGGTTTTCCGCGCTCTGCAGGTCGCGCAGGCCGGGCGTGTTGGGCGAGGAGATATTGGCGGTGAAATAGGAGGCGTAGGGGGCGAAGCTGGCGATGCCGCGCTCATAGTCGGCGACGCGGTCCTCGCTATCCTTGTTCGCGCCGATATTGACGCCGACAAGCCCGCCGCGATGGCGGCGTTTCATCAGCCGCCGCAGGGCCGCGTCATGGCCCTCATTGTTGAAGCCGAGCCGATTGATGATGGCTTTTTCCGTTGTCAGCCGGAAGATGCGCGGCTGCGGATTGCCGGCTTGTGGCAGCGGCGTCACCGTGCCGACTTCGACGAAGCCGAAACCGAGCGCGAGAAGCGGGTCCGGCACCTCGGCATTCTTGTCGTAGCCGGCAGCCATGCCCAGCGGATTTGGAAAGGCGATGCCGGCGACAGTGGCTTTCAGCCGGTCGGACTGGAACGGCTTGCCCGGCCCGAACATTCGCCCGGCTCCGGCCTTCAGCGCGGCGATGGACGCATTGTGGGCCCGTTCCGGCTCCAGCGCCATCAGCGGCATGGTGCTGAGACTGGTCAATTTCATGCAACACGCTCCGGCAGGATGTGGCGGCTATCGGCATCGAGCGGTAGATCGTCGACCCAGTCCACATCATCGGTGGAAAGCGGCGCGTACAGATGCGGAAAAAGCGCGCCACCGCGCGAGACTTCCCAACGCAGTGCCGGGCCCAGCCGGTCTTCATCGATGGCTACGAGCAAAAGGTCGCCCTGCCCGCTGAAATGCTTGGCCAGCGTCTCGGACAGCTGTTCGGCGGTCGAAAAATGAATATACCCATCGGATAGATCGATAGGCGCGCCATGCCAATGCCGCTCTTTCTGCGCCTGTTGCCACATTGGCGCCGGCACGGCCTTGTAGATCATCGTTCCCATGGCACCGGCGTAGCGAAAATCCTGCGCCATGCAAAGCCATAGGGAGTCGTTCATGCAAAACCTTTTTGTGGCCGGTTTGGGTATGGGTCTCGTGGCGGCTGTGATGGCGTCATCCCCTGAAGCACAGGCCGCGCCTGACCGCTATGTGATGGATCGGACCGAGGATGGCTGGGTGCGGATGGACGGACAGACCGGAGAGATCACGGTCTGCCGTCAACAGGGTGGCAAACTGACCTGCCAGACCGATTTGCCGGATGGTCGGGCCGCGCCTGCGGACCAGACGCGGATCGACAGGCTGGAAGAACGAGTAACGAAGCTGGAAAGCCGGCTGCAAGCCGGTGCAGCTGAAAAGGAAGCCCTGCCATCGGAGGAGGAATTCGATCAGGCGCTCGGCTATATGCAGCGCTTTTTCGAGGCGTTCCGCGACATGGTTCGCGACCTTCAGGCTGAAGAAAAAGCTGGCGGCGCGCTTTAGTTCCTGGCTTCTGGCGGCACCGGCCTGCCGACCCACGCTGCGACCTCGTCGGGCAATGAGACGGCCTTTCGACGCTCCTGATCGATGAGAAGCGAAACCACCTCGGCCGAAGCAATCGGAACGCCGTCTGTCGCGCGGCGGATTTCGTGACGAAGCCGGATGGTCTTGCCTTCCGAACCCACGGTTCCGGAATGGATGATCAACCCTTCACCGAGACGGGCAGGTCGGTGGTGGGTCAGTTTCATTTCAACCGCGACCCGGCCGAGACGGCGCTCGGCCAGCATGGTGGAGCCGACGCCAATGGCCGACCAGGCATGGGCGGCGGCATTGCTGTAACGCGCGAGATAGCCCTGCTGGGTCAAAGTGCCGTCACCGTGGCATTCGCGGCCTTCGACCAGCGATTGACCGGTGCAGAAGCCGCCGATCTTCGCAAATTCGTCGAAGGATAGCGGCTCTGTTTGCTCGAAAGAGGGGCTTCGCGGCAGCCAGCTGGCCAACAGATCGCCTTGAGCAATCGAGGCCACGCCGCCATTGCGGTTCAGCGCGTCGAGGTCGAGGCAGCTCGCTGCCAGGGTTCCGCCAGGAACGGTTCGCATAAGATGCAGCGTGGCGCCGTCATGGTCGCCGCCCTCGATCGCTGCGCTTTCAATCCGCGCCATCGCGCCGCCGCTCATTTCGGCATGGTAGCGGATCAGCCGAAGTCGTGGCAACGGCCCGAGCAGAGGGCCGCCGGAGTGGAGGCGAAAGAAGCGCGCCGCCTCATCGAAGCGCTGGCCGTAGAACTGGATGTTCAGATGATCGTTCTCGTCGCATTCCCAGCGATTGACGAAGGAACGGTGCGTTTCGATCATGCGAGCCCCTCCATGGGCCGGGCCGTTGCCGACCTTGGGTCGAACGCGGTTTCTTCGTCTGTCTGCGCCATGGCGGCCGCCGTCTGCCAGGCATCTTCACGGGGCGGCACGATCAGGCTGACGACGAGTGTGACGGTCGCGCCGAACAGGCCGCAGGCCAGACCGTCGCCGAGACCGAAGATGGCTTCGGACGGCGCGCCGGCGCCGAACACCAGAAGAAGAACGACCTGCGAGAGGCTGGCGATCAGCAGGCCGCTCAGCGCGCCGATCCCGCTTGTGCCGGACCAAAGAAGTGCCGGTGGGTAGATTGCGATCGCCATGGCGACGAAGATGGGTAGGGCGATCCGGTCGAGCTCCGTCATCCACGGATCGTTCTGGCCGAAAAGGAGAAACATGACGATGAGACCTGTCAACGCACCCATCATCGCAAAGCGCCGCCAGGCCAGAAGCCGGCCCTTGACGATCCTCGGCTCGTCCATGACGGACAGGACCAGGTCGTCGACGAAGCAGGCACAGAGGGCAAACAGCAGCAGCCCGCCGCCGGTCGTCAGCATTGCAAGGCCGGCCATGTTCAAAAGGAGAGGCGCCAGTTCGCTGCCGTTCAGTGCCGGCGCGGCCGTTCCGGGGTCTGCGTTCGGAATGCCGATCCATAGCATCGCTGCGATCATGCAGGCCCCGAGGGCTGCAATCCAGGCGGCCAGACGATAATTGGATCGCGGTGTGGAAAGACTGGCCAGAACCGGCATCAGGGCCGGCAGGAAAAGGATGGTCAGAAGACCGGCTTGCATGGCCTTGGTCATCGCATGATCCCAAACCGTGGGAAACAGCGGTAGGGCGGCGGTTGCGCTGCCCGGCAACAAAGTGCTGATCAGAAGGGCCGCGGCAAGCGTGGCGAGGCTGAAGGCGAGGCCGATCCGGCAGAGACGGATAAGGGTGGTCATGCCGCCCGCCCACGCCGGTAGGAAGAGAACGCATGCAGCCATCACCTTCGCCCAGACTGACGAAAGGGAGAGGTCCGTCATGAACCGCTCGGCGATCAGGCCGATGACGTGAAGAACCAGGCCGGCCAGAAGAAGGCAGGCGAGCGCCCCCGTCAGGATCCGAAGCGGCAGTCCCTCCCAGCCGGTGAAGCGCAGACTGAGCATTCGGCCGGGGCTTAGCGCTCCGATCCGCCGCATTCGTGGACCGAAAACCGCGACATGGAGCAAGAGCCCGACCAGACAGCCGGCGAACAGGGCAGCCGGCAGGGCCGCTGGCATCGAACTGGCCGTGATCCAAGTCATGGTCAGGGCAAGAACGATCATGGCCGGAGCCGCACTGACGCCCCGCACGCTCCGGTCGGCAAGGCTCCAGCGCTGCGGTTCGACGATCAGCGACGACACGCCGAAACCCAAAAGCGTGCCCAGCATGCTGACGGTCAACAGGAAGCGAAGCATGGTGGTGGGAACGCCCGCCCGCTCGCCGATGAAGGCCAGACCGGTCAGACCCAGAGCGGCAAAACCCAGAACAAGCGCGGCCCATGCGCTGCTGAATACACTCCGCTTCCTGATCAACACCATCTCCCGACCGTGAACTTTCGATTGGGTTGTCATCAAATCGGGTGGGCTTTACAAGAAAAAAGCGCGTTGTCGTCGTCTGTGGGAGATATTCGGCCAACGCTTTGGGGGGATGGATGGCATTGTCGGAAACAGCACTGAAAATTCTGATCGCGGACGATCACCCCCTGTTTCGTGGGGCGCTGCGGCAGGTTCTTGCAGGGTTACCTAGCGAATGCGACATTCACGAAGCGGGTGATTTCATCGGCGCCAAACGCCTCGTCGAACAGGGCGACGATTACGATCTGATCCTTCTGGATCTGAACATGCCCGGTTCGTCGGGTCATTCCGCCATTATCGGCCTCAGCGCCGTCCAGGCCAATATTCCGATCATCGTGGTATCGGCAACGGAATCGCCGCAGATCATTCGCCGCGCCATTGAACTGGGCGCTGCCGGCTACATCGCCAAATCCGCGCCGATGGAGACGATCCGTGAAGCGATTGAAAAGGTTCTGGAGGGCGAGGTCTGGGTGCCCGCGAACATCGAACTGGGCGTCGAAACGGACCCGGAGATTGCCGATCTGATTGAGCGGCTCGGTACGTTGACGCCGCAGCAGACACGCGTCCTCACCATGATCGCGGAAGGCCTTCTCAACAAGCAGATCGCCTACGAACTGAGCGTGTCGGAGGCGACCATCAAAGCGCATGTATCGGCTGTTCTGACCAAGCTGAACGTCGACAGCCGGACGCAGGCCGTGATCCTGCTGTCGCAACTTGGCGCTAAGGCGCCGGTGCTCTCCACCCGCAACTGACCGGCGGAACCTTATTCCGCCGCGGCACGCAGCGTCTTTTTGTGACGGTTCATGATCAGACGCAATTTCGCGGGCTTCAGCGGTTTGTTCAACATGGGAATGTCCCGTTCGGCGGCTTCGTTCATGACGCCCTTCGACCTGTCGGCCGTGATAAGTACGGCCGAAATATCCCGCCCGAACCATTGTCGGGCGGTGTCGATGGCCTGAAAGCCGGTTTCGCCATTCAGATGATAATCGGCGAGAATCAGGTCCGGCGGACAATCGGCGGGCAAAGCCCGAATGCTGTCGGAGCCGGCGGCGCGCTGGACGGTGCAGCCCCACCCGCTCAAAAGCAGTTCCATACCATCCAGAATGTCCGGTTCGTTATCGATAGCCAGAATACGAAGGTCACTCAGGTCGCTGGCGGCGATGGGCGGTCCGTGCCGCGTAAGCGACCTGGTGGGCTGGGTGGCTGTGCTGACTGGCAGGATGACAGCGAAGTTGGTGCCCTGGCCCGGGCGTGATCGAACGGCGACTTCGAGATGCAGAACCCGCGCGATACGGTCCACGATAGACAGCCCCAGCCCTAGCCCCTCTGCTTCCCGCGCGCCTTCCTCCAGCCGCGCGAACTCATCGAAGATGGCCGTTAGCTGATTTTCGGCTATGCCGATACCTGTATCGAGGACCTGCACTTCCGCATCCGGACCGCGTCGCCGTACACCGAGAATAACGCGTCCGTTCCGCGTATATTTGATGGCGTTGGAGACGAGGTTCTGAACAAGACGGCGCAGCAGGTTGATGTCGCTATCGACGAGGATGGAAGACGGCACGACGTGGAGCTTCAGCCCCTTGGCCTCGGCAAGCGGGGCCAGCGCCGTTGCCACGTGCTGCAGGACGTCGCCGAGCCGGAACGTGCTGATATTGGTCGTCAGCGCGCCCGTATCGAGACGCGAAATGTCCAGAACGGCGGAGAGAATATCTTCCACCGCGTCGAGCGAGGCGTCGATGCGCTGAACGGTTTCGGGTAAATCCTTCGGTGGCTGGCTGCTGGTCTGCGTCCGCTCGCCAATGGCCGAACAATAGAGGCGCGCCGCATTGAGCGGCTGCAGAATGTCATGGCCGACGGCAGCCAGAAACCGGGTCTTGCCGAGATTGGCGTCTTCCGCGGCCCGCCGTGCCGAGACGAGTTCGCCATTGACGTTGAGGAGTTCGCGGGTCCGCGCGGCAACAGCCGCTTCCAGCCCTTCATTGGCGCTCTTCAGGGCCCGGTCCGATTCGACCTGCGCTGTGATGTCAGTATAGGTGCCGACGACCCCGCCTTCCGGCATGGGGCGGGTGCGGATTTCGATGGTCCGTCCCGATCGCCGCAATTCGAGCTGCCACGCCGATTGCGCACGCGCCAGCCTGTCGATGATCGTTTCGATCTCCTGCTGCTCGATTTCGCGCTGGCCGGCCAGATGCTCGACAACGTCCGACAGCGGGGCTCCTACCACGCCAAGCGATTCCGGTAGGTTGAAGAGGGTGCGGAACCGTCGGTTCCAGCAGGTCAGCCGCAGATCCTTGTCGAACACGGTAATACCCTGTTCCATCTGGTCCAGGGCGATCTGCAAGAGGCCGCGATTTTGCTGGAGCGCTTCGGTCGCGTCGTCCAGCAGCGAATAGGCAAAGCTGGCATTGGTGTCGTAGCGCTCCAGCAGGAGCGACAGGATCAACCTGGCGGATGACGATCCGACCGCGCTGCCGAGAAGCCCTTCGGCGAAGCGAAGAATGTGGGCATCGGCAATATCGGATGGTTGCAGAACCCGGTTCTCACGCTGTTGCCACGATTTGAAACTGCGTGCGGTGCGCTTCTGGCCGAGATAGCGGCCGATCGTCGTCTGAATTTCGCCGACTGTAAGCTGCGTCTTGATCTTGCGCGGAAAGGGTGAGCGGCCTGCGCCGCGCGGCACGAAGAGCGCGGCCTGTATGCGCTCGCGCGGAAGGGCGCTGCGCGACAGAGAGCCGATCACGAAGGCCAGCGTATTGGCCGCCAGCGAGATCAGTGTGCCGTGTTCGAGCGACGACAGGCCAAGACCGAACAGCGCTTGCGGCTTGAGCCAGGCGAGGCCGAACGGCCCGTCGACCAGCATCGAAGCATCGGGCGACAGAATGCTTGGCAGAAGCAGGGTGTAAGCCCAGGCGCAAAAGCCGACCGTCATGCCGGCGACAGCGCCGCGTCCATTGGCCCCCCGCCAGACCATACCGCCGAGAAAGGCTGGCATGAACTGGGCGATTGCGGCAAAGGACAGAAGGCCGATGGAGGCCAGAAGCGCCGCATTGTCGATCGACCGATAGTAGAAATAGCCGGCTGCCAGCAATCCGGCGATGGCCAGACGTCGAATGAACAGGATCGTCCGCGACCAGTCTTCATGATCCGCCCAGCGCATACCGAGAGTTCGGTGCAGGACTACGGGCATGATCAGATCGTTGGAAATCATGATGGAAAGGGCGACGGACGCCATGATGACCATAGCGGTCGCGGCTGACAGCCCGCCGATGAAGGCCACGATGGAGAGCCACTCATTGCCGTGCAACAGGGGAATGGCCAGGACGTAGAGGTCCGCATTGGTCTGCCCGCCAACAGTCGTGAGGCCGACCAGTGCGATGGGCAGTACGAAAATGTTGATCGCCAGCAGATAGAGCGGAAAGAGCCAGCGCGCGCGCTCCACTTCCCGTTCCGACCGGTTCTCAACCACCATCACGTAGAACTGGCGCGGCAGCAGCAGAATGGCTGAGCCCGAAAGCAGCGTCAGCGTGAACCAGCTGAGCATCGACGTTTCGTTGGTCAGACTGTCCCAGACCGACGGGTGGTTGCTGACCTGTTCCCAAAGGCTGGACGGCTCGAACAGCAGGAAGCAGACGCTGAACCCGACGATCAGAAACGCTGCCAGCTTGATGACGGATTCGATGGCGATGGCGAAGACGAGCCCGTCCTGATGTTCGGTGGCGTCGGTCTGGCGTGTGCCGAACAGCATGGCGAAGACCGCCAGAAGGACCGTGACCCAGAAGGAAGTTCCGCCGACGCCGATCGGCATGGGCAGGGCCGCCGCGCCGACGCTCCTCGTTTCGGCCAACAATGTGACGGAATCCGAAATCGCCTTCAGTTGCAGCGCGATGTAGGGAACGACGCCGACAGTGGCGATCAGGGTTGCGATGGAGGCGACCTTGAAGCTCTTGCCGTAGCGGGAGGCCAGAAAATCCGCAATGGATGTGATGCGTTCCGCTTTGGAGATACGCGTGATCCGCCGCAGGAATGGCGTGGCGAGAATGAAGACCAGCGCGGGTCCGATATAAATGGCGAGGAACAGCAGCCCGCTATTGGCCGCGACGCCGACCGAGCCGAAAAACGTCCACGACGTGCAATAGACAGCGAGCGAGAGCGCGTAACGGATTGGCCGGTCGCGTTCGCTTCGCCTGCCCCGGTCGCCAAGGGCCGCCACGAGGAACAGCACGGTCAGATAGCTGAGCGCCACGAGCGAAACGACCCATGCGTTCATATCGCCAAGCTCTCCCTCATGCGCTCTCCCACGCCGCTCCCTTCGCGGAGTCTAGCCCAGCCTCCATGCGACGGGAAGGCGACTATGGTTGACCATTCGTTGCGGTCGGGATGGATTTGGCGCCCGTTCGCCGCCAAATAGGCGGACGGTTCGCAATCAGGGAAGAAGACCATGACCATCTACAGCGAGTTCAAGGAGTTCATCGCCAAGGGCAACGTCATCGATCTGGCGGTCGGCGTCATCGTCGGAACGGCCTTCAGCGGCATCGTCAAATCGCTGACCGACGACATCATCATGCCAATTGCCGGCGCGATCTTCGGCGGTTTCGACTTTTCCAACTATTTTCTGCCGCTGGCGGGCGGCGTCGAGGCCGGAACGCTGGACGCCGCCAGAGAGCAGGGGGCCGTTCTGGCCTATGGCAGCTTCATCACCGTCACGTTGAACTTCCTGATCCTGGCCTTCATCGTCTTTCTGATGGTCAAGGGCGTCAACAATCTGCGCAGGAAGGAAAACAAGGAGAAGGAAGTCGCCGCTTCCGCGCCGCCAGCCGACATTCAGCTCCTGACCGAGATCAGGGACGCGCTGGTTCGCGAGGAGGGAAGGCCGGGCGCCACCACCTGATTGCCGCTTGCTTTTGTCGCAACGCAGCACAATTGTTCCGGCGAACCCGAACGAACCGGCAAACGATGGAGTAGCGATCAATGGCAGGCGAGAAATCTCTGGACGGCAATGTTGCGGTGATCACCGGAGCGGGCTCGGGCATCGGGCGGGCTATTGCCATTGGCATGGCGGCCGAGGGCGCCAGAATCGCGATCTGCGACATCGACATGGACGGCGCGGAGCAAACGGCGTCCATGCTGAAGGAGAAGTACGGCACCGAAAGCTTGACCGTCCATATGGACGTGACCGATGAGAGTGCGGTCAATTCGGGCATGGACAGCGTCGCCGGGCATTTCGGGCGGATCGATACGCTGGTCGCCAATGCCGGCATCCAGATCGTCCATCTGATTGAAGATTTCCCTTACGAGCAGTTCCGCAAGGTGGTCCAGATTCATCTGGACGGCTCGTTCCTGACGACCAAGGCGGCGGTCAAGCATATGTATCCGCAAAAGAGCGGATCGCTGATCTATATGGGGTCGGTCCACAGCCACGAAGCGTCCACGCAGAAAGCGGCCTATGTGGCGGCCAAGCACGGCGTCCTCGGTCTCTCCCGCGTCATGGCGAAAGAGGGCGCGAAGCACGGCGTCCGCTCCAACGTCATCTGCCCCGGCTTCGTCAAGACACCGCTTGTCGAGCGCCAGATCCCTGAGCAGGCGAAGAATCTCGGCATTTCCGAGGAGAAAGTCGTCAACGAGATCATGCTCGGCAACACGGTGGATCAGGAGTTCACGACCATGGAGGACGTGGCCGACGTCGCGACGTTCCTGGCTTCGTTCCGTTCCAACGCGCTGACCGGTCAGTCCATCGTGGTCAGCCATGGTTGGTCCATGCGCTGACGAGGGACGGTCGAGCCAAACGGCAAAGCCAGATTGGTGATAGAGAGATTCGATTGAAACATGCGCTCGTCACGCTTGAAAATCTATGATCTTTTCGCCTACGCCTGAGGTCGGAGACCAAATTGGGGAGGGATCGCCATGAAGACGCGCGCAGCCGTTGCGTTCGAGGCCAAGAAGCCGCTCGAGATCGTCGAACTGGACCTTGACGGCCCGAAGGCCGGCGAAGTGCTGGTCGAGATCAAGGCGACGGGCATCTGCCACACCGACGCCTATACGCTCGACGGTTTCGACAGCGAGGGCATCTTTCCGTCGATCCTCGGCCATGAGGGCTGCGGCATCGTCCGCGAGGTCGGCCCCGGCGTGACCAGCGTCAAGGAAGGCGATCACGTCATTCCGCTCTACACGCCCGAATGCCGGCAGTGCAAAAGCTGCCTGTCGCAGAAGACCAATCTCTGCACCGCGATCCGCGCCACCCAGGGCAAGGGCGTCATGCCGGACGGCACGTCCCGCTTTTCCTACAAGGGCCAGACCGTCTACCACTATATGGGCTGCTCGACCTTCTCCAACTACACGGTTCTGCCGGAGATCGCGCTGGCGAAGATCCGCGAGGACGCCCCGTTCGATACCGCCTGCTATATTGGCTGCGGCGTCACGACCGGTGTCGGCGCGGTGGTCAATACGGCCAAGATCGAGCCGGGCGCGAATGTCGTGGTCTTCGGCCTCGGTGGCATCGGCCTGAACGTCGTGCAGGGCGCCAGAATGGTCGGTGCGAACCGCATTGTCGGCGTCGACCTCAACAACGACAAGAAGGAATGGGGCGAGAAGTTCGGCATGACCGACTTCGTCAATCCGAAAGAGATCGACGGGGACATTGTTGCCCATCTGGTCGAGATGCTGGATGGCGGCGCCGATTACACCTTCGACTGCACGGGCAACACCACCGTCATGCGCCAGGCCCTGGAAGCCTGCCATCGCGGCTGGGGCGTCTCCGTCGTGATCGGCGTGGCCGAAGCCGGCAAGGAAATCTCCACCCGCCCGTTCCAGCTCGTCACCGGCCGTGTCTGGAAAGGCACGGCCTTCGGCGGCGCGCGGGGCCGCACCGATGTGCCGCAGATCGTCGACTGGTATATGGACGGAAAGATCGCCATCGATCCGATGATCACCCACCGCCTCGACCTCGAAGACATCAATAGGGGCTTCGACCTGATGCATGAAGGCAAGTCGATCCGCGCCGTCGTGGTCTATTGAGGATGGCGGAGCGCGACACCCCGCTCCTGGCCGTTCTGATCGACGCCGACAACACCTCGCCCAAGGCGGCCAAGGCCATTTTCGTTGAAATCGCCACCTTGGGAGAAGCGGCCGTGCGCCGTCTCTACGGTGATTTTTCCTCGCCGCGGATGAAGGGCTGGCTGGATACGACGGCCAGTCTGGCGATTGTGCCCCACCAGCAATCCGCCAACACGACAGGCAAGAACGCATCGGATATCGCCCTGGTGATCGATGCCATGGACTTGCTGCACTCCAACCGTTTCGACGGGTTCGTTCTGGTCTCGTCGGATAGTGATTTCACGCGACTGGCAAGCCGTATCCGCGAGCAGGGACTGGATGTTTACGGCATCGGCGAGCGGAAGACGCCCGATGCGTTCCGCAATGCCTGCAAACGCTTCATCTTCATCGAGAATCTTCAGGCGAGCGCCGAAAGGCAGGATACCGGCGAGGCGACCCTCGACAACACATCCAAACAGATGCCGATGGAAGCGATACCATTGATCGAAGCCGCGATTTCCGCACTTGGCGAAGAATCGGACTGGCATCAATTGGGTCGTCTCGGCCAGCAATTGATCGCAAACCATCCTGATTTCGATTCGCGCAATTTCGGCAGCGGGAATCTCAGCGGGCTTCTCAAGCGAATCGACCGTTACGAAGTCGATTTGAAGTCGTCGCCTGCGCGAATGCGCAAAAGACCTGCAGACCAGAGTTCATCCCGCCAGCCTGCGAACAAAGCGAAGAAGACCTGATGCAGATCGTCAGCCAGAACCGCAGCCATGGCGGCACCCAATATGTTTGCCGCCACAATAGCAGCGAAACGAAGACGGAGATGATGTTCGCCGTCTTCGTCCCCGATCATGCGGAGGGCGCACTGCTGCCGGCCGTCTGGTATCTGTCGGGCCTCACCTGCACCCACGCCAATGTGATGGAAAAGGGCGAGTACCGGCGGGCCTGTGCCGAACTCGGCCTGATCTTCATCGCCCCGGACACGTCTCCGCGTGGTGAGGGCGTGCCGGACGATCCCGAAGGCGCCTACGATTTCGGGATCGGCGCCGGCTTCTATGTCGATGCGACCGAAGCGCCCTATGCGCAGAACTACCGCATGTGGTCCTATGTCACGAAGGAACTGCCGGTCGTCGTCGCCGAGCATTTTCCGATGGATGCGTCGAGCCAGTCGATCATGGGTCATTCCATGGGCGGGCACGGCGCGCTGACGATCGGTCTCAGCCATCCCGACCGGTTCAGGGCCGTGTCGGCCTTCGCGCCCATCGTCGCGCCGGGCGAAGTGCCGTGGGGGCAAAAGGCGCTGCCGGCCTATCTCGGCGATGACAGAACCGCCTGGCGCAAGCACGATGCGGTGGCGCTGATCGAGGACGGCGCGCGTGTGCCGGCTCTCTTCGTCGATCAGGGGGCGGACGACAATTTCCTGAAAGAGCAGCTGCAGCCCGAACGGCTGGCCGATGCCTGCCAGGCGGCCGGTATCGATCTGACCCTGCGCCTGCAGCCCGGCTACGATCACAGCTATTTCTTCATCTCGACCTTCATGGACGATCATCTGCGCTGGCACGCCCAGCGTTTTGCCGGCGTGTGAGCGCCGCGCGGCCATGGAGGGTCTGTCGCGGCAAGCCGCGCATGGCTAGGATGGCCGCAAGTCGAGCCGGTGTTGCAAAGCCGATCCGGCAGGCGCTGGCGGGTGCGGGTGGACCACGAGATGACAGGCAGTGAAGCAACCGTCCGGACCGAAGCCGGCCTCTGGCCTGCCACGCTAGCCAAGAGTACGCCGGCCATCGCGCTGAACGAGGACCTGAACGTCGATCTGGCGATCGTCGGCGGCGGGTTCACCGGCTGCGCCGCCGCGCTCGAAGCAGCGCGCCTCGGCGCGTCGGTCGCCGTTCTGGAAGCGCGCTCCATCGGTTATGGCGGGTCGGGCAGGAATGTCGGCCTCGTCAATGCGGGTCTTTGGCTGCCACCGGAAACGATCATCGCGCAGATGGGTGAAACGGACGGTCGCCGCCTGATCGATGCGCTTGCGGAAGGGCCGGACCGCGTCTTCGAGATTATCGCGCGCGAAGGGATCGATTGCGAGGCAACGCGCGCCGGCACGTTGCATCTGGCGCATTCGCCAGGTGGGCTGGCGGATCTGGAAAAGCGGCATCGGCAGGGCAACACGTTCGGCGCGGCGCTGCATCTTCTGGATGCAGAGCAAGCCCGCCAACGCACCGGATCGGACGCCTTTCACGGCGCGCTCTGGAACCCGAAGGCCGGAACGATCCAGCCGCTCGCCTATTGCCACGGCCTGGCGCGCGCGGCGCTTCGACGGGGCGCGATGATCTATTCCGATACGCCCGTCCGTTCAGCGGAATGGAACAGCGGCGCCTGGTCGGTGCAGGCCGGCGATCATACCGTGCGAGCCGGTGCGCTGCTGCAGGCGACGAACGCCTACGATACGGCATGGGCGGCGCAGGGCGCATCCCGCTATGTCCCAGTGAATTATTGCCAGTTCGCGACCCGGCCGCTTCCGGCCGAGCTTTTGGAAACGATTCTCCCGGGCAAAGAGGGTTGCTGGGACACGGCGTTGGTCATGTCGTCGATCCGGCTGGACCGCGCCGGGCGACTGATCGTCGGCGGTATGGGCTACGGGCAGGGGCCGGGCGGGCGCATCCATGGCGGCTGGGCGCGGCGGAAATTGAGGGCGCTCTATCCGGCTCTTGCCGACATGCCATTCGAGCACGAATGGAGCGGGCGGATCGCCATGACGGCGGACCATCTGCCGAAGGCGCTGGCGCTCGGGCCTTCCGGGCTCTCCATTTTCGGCTATTCGGGACGCGGCATCGCACCCGGAACGGTTCTGGGGGCAGCAGCGGCGCGCTATCTCCTGAACGGGAACGAAGCGGAATTGCCGCTGCCGCTCATCGAAGACTATTCTGAACGGATGACAAGCGCCAAAGCCGTTTATTACGAGTTCGGCGCTTCGGCGATGCACGCCATCGGCGCGCGCCTGCGACCAGCCCGGTGAACGTTTGTCGCCCGGCCGACGAAGCGCGGCTTGCCAGCTATTCCGCCGGCACGGGGCCGGGCTCGCGAAGGAAGGCGATGGCGAAGACGCCGACGCCGATGATCAAGGCGGCCAGAAGCAGCAGTCCGGACAGCCCGGTCGCGCTCAGGAACGCTGCGCCCAGCGCCGCGCCGAGACCGATCGCGGCGTTGAAGAGCGCCACGTAGATCGCCGACGCCTGAAGCGCATCCTGCCCTGCTTCCTTGAGAATCCAGGTCTGAAGTCCGACCAGGATGGCGGCAATGGCGCCGCCCCAGAGCATCAGAAGGACGCCAATACCCAGAACGCCGAGATAGGGCGCGCTCATTGCAAGCGCCAAAAGCGCGCCGCAGGTCAGAACGAGCGCGCTCGTCACGATGGCCTTTAGCCGCAGATCGATCATGGCGCCGGTCAGAACATTAGCGGCCAGCCCGGATGCGCCGAAGGCCAATAGCAGAGGGGCGACCACATGGCCGCTCACACCAGCCGGGCCGATGAGAAACGGCTCGATATAGGTGAAGGCCATGAAATGCGACGTGATCGCGAGAAGGGTCGCCAGAAAGATCTTCTGAAAACGACGATCCGCCAGAACGCGCAACAGCGCCTGCGCGCCGATTCCGCCACGTCCCGCCAGTCGCGGCACGGTCAGCCATATTGCCACGGCGACAAGCAGGGAAAGCGCGCCGATAATGGCGAAGGCCATCCGCCAGCCGGACGCGACACCGATGAAGTTGGCCATCGGAACGCCTAGAACGCTGGCGGCGGACACACCGCCGAATATGATCGATGTCGCCAGTCCGACATTCTTTTTCGGCACGATCTGCGCTCCCAATGTGCCGATCATCGCCCAGAACGCCCCATGGGCGAACGCGCCGACGATCCGTGCCGCCATAAGCGAGGCGAACCGGTCGGCAAACGCTGCGGCAACCCCCGATATGGCAAGGACCAGCATGAGACCGACCAGAAGCGGCCGGCGTGGCATGCCGCCAAGCCACACGGCGGATGCAATGGCGGCGCCGGCTGCGATCCAGGCGTAAAGGGTGACGATCAGGCCAACCTGGCCGGTTGGCACGCCCAGATCGTCACTGATTAACGAAAGCAGGCCGATGGGAGCGAGTTCCGCCGTCACAATGGCGAAGCTGCCTATACCGAGAGCGCAAACGGCGATCCATGAGCGCCAGTCGGCATCTGAGATGTTATCGTGCATATCGATAAACTCTTCCTTTGGGGGCTCAGGCGTCGGCCGCGGCGAACGCCTTCTTGGCGGAGGTGATGGCGTTCATGGCGGCGGGAACACCGGCATAAACCGCGACCTGGTAAACGATCTCGACGATCTCGGAACGTTTGACGCCGCAATTCATGGCGGCGCGCATATGGAAATCGAGCTGTCCAGGAGCAGTTCCCATCGCGCTGAGCATTGCGACCGTCAGCATTTCGCGCGTTCGAAGGTCGAGGCCATCCCGGCTGACGATATCGGCAAAGGCGAAGCCCAAAATCAGGTCGACCGCTTCCTCGTCGAACGCTTTCAGATTGGCGGTCACCCGGTTCGGCGCGCCCGATTCCAGCCGGTCCAGAAGAGCCAATGCCCGGCGCGTGCGCTCCTCGCTGTCACGCTGCATCCCGTTCATGCGTCCACACCCTTCATGCCTTCTTTGGTGTACCGCTCTCCCGCCACGGGCAGTCGTTCGACCGCAGATTCCAGTCGCTCGCATTCTCTTGCGCTCATGCGGATATTGGCCGCCGCAGCGTTTTCTTCGAGATAGGTCAACTGCTTGGTACCGGGGATGGGAACGATGTCGTCGCCCTTGGCGAGTAGCCAGGCCAGGGAGATCTGCGCGGGTGTGCAGCCTTTCTCCGCGGCCATATCGGCAATGACGTCGGCAATCCGCCGGTTCTTGCTGATCGCCTCACGCTCGAAACGCGGCAGCGCGGCGCGAAAATCGCCGCTCTCGAAATCATGATCGCTCTGGAAGCGCCCGGTGAGAAAGCCGCGGCCGAGCGGCGAATAGGGAACGAAGCCGATTCCCAGCTCACGGCAAGTCGGCAGGATGTCGGCTTCGACGTGGCGGGACCATAGCGAATACTCGGTCTGAACGGCTGTGACGGGATGAACGGCGTGGGCACGTCGCAGCGTATCCGCGCTGACCTCGCACAGCCCGATTCTTGCGATCTTGCCTTCCTCGACCAGGGCGGCGAGGCCTTCCATCGTCGCCTCTATCGGCTGACCGCCATTGACGCGATGAACGTAATACAGATCGATACAATCGATCCCGAGCCGCCGCAGCGAGGCTTCGCATGCCTTGCGGGCATAGGCGGCGCTATTGTCCAGTTGGCGTTTGTATTCGCCGGCTTTGCGGACGATGCCGAATTTCGTGGCGATCTTGATGGGAGCGCTGGTCGTCCGCAAAAACGCGCCGAGCAGCTCCTCATTGTGATGGGGGCCGTACATGTCGGCGGTATCGAAGAAATCGATGCCCAGTTCGGCGGCGCGGGCCAGCACGTCCATCGACTCTTCATCGTCCCGCGGGCCGTAAAATTCGCTCATGCCCATGCAGCCCAGGCCGATGGCTGAGACCGTCAGGTCCTGTCCGAGTGTGCGTTTTTTCATGCTTGTCCTCCTTGTCTCAGCGCAGGAGAAGGTGGCACATTCTAAAAATGAAAGAATTAGACAAATCCGATAACGTGATTTCCGTTTCTGAAAAATCAGGCCGCAACAATCTCGTTTGGGACGACGCCCGGTCTTTTCTTGCCGTTGCGCGTTACGGCACGCTCAGCGCAGCCGCACAAACATTGAATATCGGCATTGCGACGCTGTCGCGCCGGATCGACCGACTGGAAGCGGCATTGGATGTACCGCTCTTCGTTCGGCAGCAATCGGGCTATCAGTTGACCGAGGATGGGGCCGAACTGGTGGAGAAGGCCGAAGCTCTCGAAGAGGCGGCCCGCGCCTTGGGCGCCAGCGTCAACCATCACCCCTATCTGACCGGCAAGGTACGGCTCGCGACCGCTGAAAATCTGGCAACGACATTGATCCTGCCGGCATTGCCAGAGTTTCGAAAGCTCCATCCCAGGCTCATGGTCGAGATCGTCACCGATATCACGGCCGTCAACGTTCATCGGCGGGACGCCGACCTTGCCGTCAGAATGGTCAAGCCCACCCGTGGCAACGTTGCGATCCGGCGTCTTGGCACATTGGGATACGGGCTTTACGCAAGCAGCGACTATCTTGCGACGCGACAGGCGGATAGCGATCGCGGCAATTACGAGTCCGACAGTTTCGTCAGCTGGGGGGAGGTTCAGGCCCATCTTCCTGCGGCCCAGTGGGTGGAGCGCATACTGCGTGGGCGCCAGCCCGTGATCACCACGACGTCGCTTTCGACTCAAATTGCAGCAACGGCAGCGGGGCTCGGATTGGCCGTGATCCCCCACTTCCTGGCGGAAGGAGCTGGGTTGACCTGTGTCGACGCCGATATCGGCATCGATCAGCCGATTTATCTGGTCATCCAGTCCGATCTTGCGCAAGCGCGGCGCACACGCGTCATGGCGGATTTCCTGAGCGATCTGATCATCGCAAACCGCTCCAGACTTCAGGGACATTGAAGCCGTTTCGGATGCGGTCGGGCGATCCGAAGAAGCGATCATTTTCCAAAATTGAAAAACGTCTTTGCGTTATTGGTTAAAGATTCCGATTCAGGAAAATGGCAACCTTGCCTCGTAACCCGCTCGCGGCCGCAACCCTTTGATAGAATGAGGGGCGGCACGCCGTACCGATAGATGGAGACTGGCATGGCTGCAGACATTCTCATGATATCAAGATTTCCCACCAAGACCGGTAAGGCCGAAATTCTGGCGACCGATCTGGAAGTATCGGCAGATGCACGCGTTTTCGTTGCACTCGATGACGACGAAGTGGTCCTGCTGGAGCCGCTCGATTCGGATACGGCACTTGGCGTTCTACAGAAAACTCTGGCGCCACAACTGAAGCGATATGCGCAATATCTCGCCGGCGACGTAAAGCGCGAAGTGCTGCATTTCGTCGAGGCGCCGAAAGCCTGCAAAACGAGCCTGCCCGATACGCCTTATCTTCAACTGCGCCATGTCGAGGTCAAGCCTGACCAGATGGACGCCTATCGACAGTGGCGGGACGAAACGATCTTCGACGTGGTTCGCAGCGCCGATGAGGTTGAGACGTTCCTGGCCTACCATTCGGTGATCAGTGGTCAGCCCGGGGTCATGTTCGTTTCCGGCTTTTCGACCGATCCGGACCGCTACGGCGCCGTGTTTTCGTCCGAACGCTACCGCACCATCGTGCAGCAGGCTGGCGACCAGTACATCACTGGAGGAACCGACGGTCTTTATACGAAAATCTACGCGGAAACCGCCAAACGCGCGGCCTGAAATCTCAGATCTTCAAAGGACATGTGTCATGACTTCCAATACGTTGGTCATTGTCGCTGACAAATTTGCAGAGTTTACGAGTTCCAAGCGTGCGGTCACGCTCAGCCAGATGCTCACCATGCTGGAGTTGCCCGAGCAGGTGTTGCCCGGCCCGATCCGCCTGTTCGCGGGCCAGGGCGTGCCGGACTCTGACATCGCCGATCTGGTCCGCCGTATCGATGCGTTTGACCCGACCGGCAAAAGGTGGGACGCGGCCGATCTCAGGACCCTGCCGGATCGCGCCGAACCGGCTCTGTCGCATAAGAAGAATCCCTGTAATACCCTGATTGGCGTGCCGGTACGTGCGGCGGACGACACCTTCCATGTCGATATCTGCATCGATGAGAAATGCGAGCTGATGGGCGACCATCAGACCGGCCAGCATGTTCAGGGCATGTTGCTGGTGGAAGCGGGACGGCAGGCTTTCCTAGCCGTCACGGAAAAATTCTTCATGGATGGCGTGAACGAGAAGACGTACTTCGTCATCAAGTCCATCACCACGGAATTCCTGGGCTTTGTCTTTCCCCTGCCGGCCCACATCGAATACCGCGTTCTGACCAAGGACATCAACGAAAGGCGGCGTAAGTTCGAAGTCGAGATGCTGCTTTACCAAGGCGGTGAGGCCAGAACCCGGATCGGCTGCGCCTTCACCGTCTTCCCCCATCAGGTGATTTCGGAAAGGGAAGCGGCGCTGGCCATTTCCGCAACCCAGTTCGCTTTGCAGGGCCAGAGCGACGGCGCCAAACCGGCGCGCGTGGCCTGACCGACCGCCTTACGGACCGGGTGCGCCCTCTTCGCGCACCCGGCTATCTTCGGAAGATATCCATGAGCCGTCACGAATACACATTCGATCTCACCACGCAGGGTCCGCTCTATCCACCGAGTGAAGTGATGGATGAGAACGGCAATTTCATTGTGATCGGTGCGATCAACGATCGGGATGCGACCGGAGGCGTGAAGACCGAATGGGGTGGCGCGATCGTGGCCGCCAGCAGCGACGTGCCGCCGTTCGGCGACAGAGCGCCCTACGACATGGTCGAGCGCTTCTGCCCCGACAAGCCATTGCCGGAACGGCTCGCCAGCAAGGTTCTGCATACTCTGCCATTGCCGCTGCCATGTTCGAACTATCCGATGGTATTTGCACCCGAGCAGTTCCCGGACGCCAATTCCGACTGCCGGCCGAGCTATCCGTTTCATCGAGCGCCGATCCCCGATTTTCTGCCGGAGCACGGGCGGCAATTGCGAAAGCCGGTCACGCTGGGCCAATGGGCCGCGGCGCGGGGAACCTTGAATGTGACATTGGAGGATGGCGACCGCGCCGCGGGCTTCGTCTGCGAGTTCGAAAACCTGCTGCCGCGTTCGCTTTATACGATCATGACATTGCGCGCGCATGATCTCGACCCGGAAGGCCCGACACGACCGGGACCGCTCGGCATCCCCAATGTCTTCGTGACGGACGATTCCGGTCATGCGCGCTTTGCCGCCACGCTGCCCGATCCCTTTCCACCGTCTAGCCGGGCGGGCGCCAACCGCGTCATCAATATCGTCGTTCTTTGGATGAGCAGCCAGATGAACTACGGCGGTGCGATCGGACGCTACGGGTTGGGCGGCGACATTCATGCACAACTGAAATTTCGGACGCCGATGTTTCAGAACCTTGAAACGAAAGCGTAATTCTCTTCATTACTCAGCGAGGACAAGACGATGCCAGTTATCCAGATCTCCACCTTCAAGATCGCCGATCAGCAGAAGGCGGAAGACTTGCTGACCGAAGTCACTGCCGCGATGCATCGTGTAACGGGCGTGCCGCTCGACAAGATCAGTGCCTTCCTGACGGAGGTGGAGCCCTCCCGCTGGGCCGATGCCGGCGTTGTCGGTAGTCATCCGGAATTTCCCTCGCGCAGCCGGCGCATGAGCTACGAGGAGGATGTGGCCTGATGAACCGTTCGAGCCGGCGTTTCGCATTCTTCGATGTTGACGATACCCTGATCCACATCAAGAGCATGTTCGACTTCTTCCGGTTCTGGACGCTCGATTGGCTCGAAGACCCGGACCGCCTCGCGCTGTTCGAAGCCGATTTTGCCTGGAGACGGAGGGCGGGCCAGCCACGTGAAGACCTGAACCGCGCCTATTATCGCTATTTCAAGAACCTCGAGCCGGATCGGCTGACCGAGGCCGGGCAGGCATGGGCAGCGCGTTGGCTGGCTGCGCCGGACCGGCTCTTCGTCGCTTCGGCCGTGTCCGAACTCAGGCGCTTGCAAGGGGAGGGTGTCGAAGCCGTCTTTGTTTCCGGCTCCTTCGACGCGGTTCTGCAGCCCCTGGCCGATCAACTGGACGTGACGCATAGCCTTGCGACCACTCTTCTGATCGGACATGACGGTCGCTTTTCAGGAGAAATTGGCGAACCGCAGACCATTGGCGCGGGTAAGGCTGATGCGGTCAGGGCGTTTCTGGCGCATCACGAGGCGGACGCTTCCCTGTGTTATGCCTTCGGAGACGACATGTCCGATCTGCCCATGCTGAGATCTGTCGGCACGCCGGTAGTGGTCGGCTCCGATTCGCCATTGGCCCGACATGCGACTTCGCAGAGTTGGAAGACGCTCTCTGCCGCCTGAATTTGGGCGCGCCGACCTGCCGGAGACGCGGAACGGCGATGCCGATCCGCATCGGCTCGCTGTGGATCGGGCCTTGTGTATCTGTGCGAAACGGACACATTCACGGACGCGCCAACATCCAGGAACTTCCAAGGCCTCGCACGACATCTTGCAAATGTGCGATACGTCTTCGAAAAGATGGTGCGCCTACAGGGAGATAGTTCGAACTCCCAAGGCGACGATCTCTTTGAAACTTTAGCGGAATGGAACGCCTATCTCAAAGCCGAAAATGTCGATCTTCCGAAACCGCCCCCAGTTAAGAAACGTCATGTTCGACGGGGGCCGTCGCTATGAAGACAGTTGCTCTCCAAAACACAGATGCGTCTCTCCCAGGTGAATTTCACCTTGCGGCACGGAAGTCAAATTCATCACACAAATCTGCGCCGCGCATCACGATCCGGCTGACGCCTGAAGAGCATGCCAAACTGACCGATGCTGCCAAGGGCGTGTCGATCAGCGCCTATATCCGCAAGCAGCTCTTCGGCGATGGGGCTTCGCTCCGCAAAACACGCGCCCGCGTGCCGGTGAAAGACCAGGCGGCCCTGGCTCAGATTCTCGGCAAGCTGGGACAGAGCCGTATCGCCAATAACCTCAATCAAATCGCCTATCAGGCCAATTGCGGCTCGTTGATGATGGACCCGCAGACCGAAGAGGAAATCAAGCTCGCCTGCGCTAAAATCGCCTGGATGCGGGTGCAACTGATCGAAGCGCTGGGGCTGAGAGCCAAGGGACAATGATCCTGAAAGGCAATCAACGGGCCGGGGCAAGCGAACTGGCGGCGCATCTGCTCAATCTCCGGGACAATGATCATGTCACTGTGCATGAACTGCGCGGCTTTGTCGCCGGGGATTTGGAAGGCGCTTTCAACGAAGCCTATGCGGTCAGCCGGGGGACGAAGTGCCGGCAGTTCCTGTTCTCGCTCAGCCTTAACCCGCCGGAGACAGCGGATGTACCGGTCGAGGCGTTTGAACGCGCCATCTCTAGAATCGAAAACCGCCTCAAGCTATCCGGCCAGCCGCGCGCAATCATCTTCCATGAAAAGAACGGCCGGCGGCACGCGCATTGCGTCTGGTCGCGGATTGATACCGACGCGATGATCGCAATCAACCTGCCGCATTACAAGATGAAGCTGCGCGATATCGCCCGCGCTCTATATCATGAGCATCAATGGGAGATGCCGCCGGGGCTTGTCCATGCAAAGGATCGCGATCCGCTGAATCTTGCCCGCCAGGAATGGCAACAGGCGCTGCGGGTGGAGAAAAATCCGCGCAAACTCAAACAGCTCTTCCTCAGCTCCTGGGAAACATCCGATAGCCGCGCGTCGTTTGAAGCCGCCTTAAGCGATCAGGGGTTCTACCTCGCCAGGGGCGATCGCCGGGGCTATATCGCCGTGGACAGGCGCGGCGAAGTCTATTCGCTCTCGCGCTGGACCGGCAGGAAGACCAACGAGCTAAAGGCCAGACTCGGCCCCGCTGCCGGACTTCGGTCGATTGAGGAGACGAAAAACCTGATCGCGGAGCACCTCAGCGATACAGCGACGGAGATTCAGGCCGCCGCACAGAAACGAAAGGCGGACCGGCGGGCACGCTATCAGGCCGCACGCGCTGAACTGGTGGAAAGACAGCGCCTGCAACGCCGGCAGCTGGCGAAAAGGCAAGGCCGGCGCGCTTCTATCGAACGCAAAGAACGCCAGGCAAGGATGCCGACCGGTCTCAGAGCTTTGTGGTCGCGCCTCACCGGCGCTTACAAGGCGCTTCAGAAGGAAATTGAACAGGAAGCTGCGGCCTGCAACCAGCGCGATCAGCTGGAACAGACTGAACTGATTTGGAAGCAGTTGCGGGAGCGGCGGGACCTGAAAGAACGGCTGCGCCGGCAGGATCGAAAACCGCCCGAGGGGCTTGAAGCGCTGTTCGCCGAAATTCAGACGCGCCAGAGTCAATTGCGGGACGCACATATGTCGGAAACACGCAAGCTGAGCCGCCGAAGGCGTCCTTCATAAAGTCACCGCAGTTGCTGCCGAGTCCGTCGGGTACCAGCCTGCCTTACTCTTAGCGCTGCCTCCTGTCGGTTCTGCCCAGCCGGTCGGCTTGGTTTGGTTCGCCTTCAAACTTCCTCCCTCTCATTTGTTTCGTCCGCAGGCCCTGTATCTAAGGCCATCAAAGCGTCCTTGCCGGCTCTCATGGCCGCAAGCGCTATAGCGCTCCTTCTCTGACGTTTCGGCCCTGCAAGGGTGCAGCCCGCCGCCAAGCCCGCAATCTCTCCGGCTTTCAGGGCGCTCCAAGCGGCCGCAACAAACGAAACGGAGGACAAGATGAGAGTATTCACCCAAGCCGAACTAAACCGCATGAGCCGGGCGGAACTCATGGCGCTGCAACAGAAAATCCTTCAAATATTACCTGACATGGCGGACGGATCAGCGGAGTTTCGGACCGCATATGCCAATTTGCAAGCAACTCGCAAAGCGATAGAAATTCGTTTTACATTAGAGTTTCATTAGAAGACTACATATCTTGCGGGTATATTTCTTTTTTTCACTTGACTCTATAAGTTATTAGTATATTTATATACTTTTACGCAACTTTATATATTATTAGTTATTTCGCAGATGAACTTAAGAGATATATTCAATAAGGATCGATTGTATACGACAGCTCTTTTTTCCTTCGCCAATACATGTATTATTGGAGGTGGAGTGATGATGTTTGACGCGCCGGCATCCATTATCCCGTATTGGGTATTATCTGCTGGCGTATATTTTCATATAGGAATGTGCTATGAAAGCGAAGCCAACTCGGTGAAACCCGCAGGTCCGAAGCCGCCAGCTTGACAGAAGCCCTTTCCCATCCTTCTAATTTTTTTAAACTGGGCGGAGGTGTTACACTTGAAATTCGTAGTAGCCCTTTTCGTATTTTTCTCCATCAGTCTCCTGTCGCATTTGGCGAAGGCGAATCCGCCCTATAGGTGTGAACCTAATCCGGTCAGCAACGATGCTATAACGTTCGTTCACGGTGATGTCGACGTGTCTTCTTTTTCCGATCCCGGCGAGGGAATTTGCACATTCACGGTTGAGGGGGCACGAAAGGAGGAGCCTTCTACTCGAGACGATGAAGTCCCAATAGCAAACCTGTTGGAAGATGCTATTTCTGGAGACCTCGAGCCGTTAGTTCGTCGCGTATTTCTTGCAAGAATAAATTCCGGTCGGGAATCGAGCGACGTTATCGGTGAGGTTGTAAACCTCCTTAGCGATCAGTCAGATAGTTTGAAGCAATGTGCTGAGGCGGTCAGGGAGAATAATTCATCCCTTTCTGATCCTATTGGAACTTCAGCTGATGGAGGTTTTCTTTACCTAGAGCAGAAAGGCGATAATACTGAAGTTAGATGTGTGGCATATGTTGAAGGAGCACCTAGCTTTGGCCGTTTTACAATCCCGACCCTCCAGTTGTCGGTATCAGTTATTTCGGATGAGACATTTTCTCATATGACAGCTGCTGCGCCCGCACTTCAATGAACGAGGTAAAAAAAGGACAATCAAGGTTGTGGCGGCAACTAAGACGTATACCAAATATTGCATATGGCGCGTTGGTAGGAACGCTAGCCGTAGCTGTTGCTACAGGGACTTTTTACCATGTTAGTGATAGGGTAATAGATAGGCCGTTAACTTCGAACCTCTCCCCGCGTGATGGTCAGATCGGAATTGATCACTTCTTTGATCCATTGCAGAGGAAGCTTGCTCAATATTGTCACGAACCAGCTTGGGTCCGAATTATTGGAGATAAGATATATAATCGCAAGTGCTACAGAATGAAGTTTAATCCTCATTCGTTGCGGGACATTGAGACGCAGAGGGTTCCATTCAAAGAGTCAGGAACATCTGTCGAGCTTCTAGACATATTTGTTGAACGTCACGATGATTGCCTGGCGTATGAATTGGTAGACGATACATTTCAAATTAGAGAAGCGGCAAACTCGACTTTAGAAGTGATTAAGGGAGTTCGCGTTTGCGGGCGTCAATAAAGTTTAGCTGAACCTCAGTTTCCCCACATGCTAGCCGGTTGCTCTGTCTAGCTCTGGAAGGTAGGCGTTGGCCGCGGTCTCCGTCATAGGCAGCGGCGCCTGGGATTCACGCTCCACATCGGTTTGGATACAAGCAAGAGGGATGCAACGGGAGAGCGCCAGCGTCTCCCTTGCCAAGTGGTGTTGCGCCAGCCCGCATGAGGGACGAAGCGGGTCAGACAAACAAACTGCGGGACGCATTTGTCTGACAACACACATCTTGCCCTAACGGATAACCGTCTTAACGGCTCTTTTCAAAGCTTGTCTGCCATACGGTGAACCGCCTCATTACAGGCTTACCCAGGGCGTTGCCGCAGTTGAGAAATTAATTGGGACAAAAGCGGTACAAAGTTATGATGGTCTATGTACTCGATTCTTCCCAAACCAGCCTTTGATGACTTTCTAGCTCTTAGCAAGAGTGCGCGTGCTGAATTGCTTCAGAGGCCTGTCAGTGCCGTCTGCGGAGATAAGGTTGAAATTGAACGCCAGAGGGAAGCCATCCGCGAAACGCTGGCAGTCGCCGATGGTGGTTGGCCGGTTGAGTCACTTTTTTCGCTCAGAAAGATCATTGAAATTGCCATGCCGCTCCACCGAGCCTCTGTTTCTGAATACTATATTCTCTGGGAACTGTTCGAAGCCCTGCGAGAAGACGAGCGGATAAAACCCCTGTCAGAAAAAATGGCTTGGCAGGTCGCTATCTCCGCTGCCGTAAGGGCGATCAATGCCTCTAGCTTTCGCAATAGCTACAATGACAATACCCGGGAAGGCGTGGTTGGCCGATCTTTAATGGCACTGAAGCGCAAGGGATTTGGCTTCGAAATTGACGGACTTGGAGCCAGGCTGACCAAGCCAGCCTATAATAAAGTCTGTGCGAAGATTGAACAGAAGATTTGCCGCGTCGGGGGATTTGACGCGGCGAATGCGCTTTTGAATGTCATGACGAAATCCAGCCGCATCTATGACGGTTCGCTTCTCCATGCGCGGACGCCAGCCCAGATTTACAGGACGGCAGAAGCCGGCACGCCTTGGCATTACATATACACCCTCGCGCTCAAGCATATTGAAGCGAAACCAACGCGAACCAACGCGGAAAAGATTCTTCAGGATATGGAAGAGCTGGCCGGGTTGATGGCTGCCTCCCTGAATGTCGAGCCGCAAAGTTCGTATGAGAATCTATCGCTTTCCGGGCCAGGACTGCCCGGGGCTCTCTATGATACAGTCATATACGATGAGCTTTTTGCTTTCCCGCAATGGCAGCCTCTAGCCGCTGAATTTCTGGGACCGGTCTGGCTTGACCAACTTGAGAGTGCCGGTTGCAATTTTCCGGTAGCGCGTAAAGATCAGTGGGCCGATTTTTTAGCGGGTCTGCTTAGACTCGCACGCTCTGATCAATTGATCCAGGTTCGAAGCTTGGATTTTGTATCTCCTGGCCTAACGGCGGAACAGGCTTTCCAGATGTTGGAAGCGCTTAATGTCGCTGACGGCGCTCTCAATTCAGGCTATATGACGCCTTCCGATAACAAGGCCCGCAACAGCACGTTTTATCCGGTGTTTAGGGCACGGGGGGATGTGTGGGTGGTGCAACCAAAGGCAGTTGTCTCAAGAGCGCTGATAGAGCGCCTTTTTACACTTATGCGACAGCAAGGCGATGCGGAGCTCGGTAACAAATATGGCGTTGCCTTGGAAAGGACCACTGAAGCTATCCTGCGCCATTTTGGGATGGAGCCGACATTCCGGAATGCGGGCTATGCCGGCTCCAGCAGAGGACAAACGTTTGAGGTCGATCTGGTCTACGAAACGCCCGAGCGTATTTTTCTTGTCGAATGTACGAAAAAGCCGCTGACGGCTCCTGCCCGTGGTGGTCATACAATGGCGATCATCAACGACTTGGAAGCAAGTTTCCTTAAACTCGTCCAGCAACTGGCGCATCATGAAGCCAGGTTGAGGTCGGATGGCCGGATTGATTTCGATGACGGCCGCAGCCTCCTCTTGGGAGGACGAAAGATCGAGAAGATCGGGATCAGTCTATTCGATCACGGATCGCTCCAGGATCGGAATATGACCATGTCTCTGATTAATCTCCTTGCCGGCTCGCAGATGACGACGGATCACCCGGAATTTGACGCAATCACTGAAAGGACCAATCGTCGCTTGGAAAAACTAGCCGGCAGCATCAGAGAAATAATCGGTGTCGATGAGAAAAAAGCGGAGCGAGCCTTCTTCAGCTTCGCCATGTCAACATGGTGGCTGAGCATCGACCAGCTTTTCTATCTTTGCGCAAAAGGAGGGGGGCTTTGGCAGGGCCTGCTGAAGCCAAGACATCTCACCAATCGCAGCGGCGATCTCATTGCTGAAATTAGGCGCTTTGAAACCCTGAACCCGGTGGCTCAAGCCCTCCTGGACAATGCGCAAAAGATGGATAATCGCGCGCTCTTATAGACCTTGATTATAAGCAATATAGTCCTCTTAACCGCCCGGTTCTATTGCTGCGGGCGCTGGAGAGGGCATGGTGACGCCGGTGTCGAGACGGTTGGCGGTCGCGCCGGCAAAGCTGTTTTTTATAGCGGGTGCGGCCGATAGATCGGTTTCGGAGACATACTTCATAGCCGAGGCCGGAATGGTTGGCAGTCTGTCAGGCATGGCGTCCGCGATTTCGCTATCAAGCTCTTCCAGGGCTTCGAGTGTCACATCTTCCTCTGCGGCCAGATCGCGACTCTTTTCGATTAGCTCTCTGGCTTCGGCGCTCTGTTCGCGGGCAGCGTCAATATCGGCCTGCGCCTCATGCAGCTGGTCGATTTCTTCATTGGTCCGGTCGATCGCATCGGTATTCGCCAAAAAATCTTCAGCCGTAAATTCACCGGGTGTAATTCCACTTTCGACAAACTCAGTTTCCGTTAGCTGTGCCCCTTGTTCATCAACGGCGTAGGTTCTATCCCGAGACAGGAAGACCCGTCGGCCGTCCTCCAGCACGAAGGCGCTATCCAGCATTGCCTGCTTCTCGGCTTCCAACTGCCCCAGACGTTCAATCTGTTCCATGAGCGCGCGGGCCACCGCCGCGTCGTAGATATCCAGCTTTGCATCATAGTCATCGAGGCCGGCTTCAAAAGCATCCATCCGAGCCTGGAATTGGCGAATTTGCATTGTGGTGGCGAGGGCAATCTCCTGCCCGGCCGCAATCAGATTGTCTTCAGCCTGTTCGGCGACTTCCTCGCGGCGCTGCTGATCCTGCCTGGCCTTGATGAACCATTGACGCTGGCGCAGCAATTCGGACTGATGGCCTTGGCGATTGTCGCGAAAATGACTGCTCAACTGAATCATCTATTCCCCGCATTCCTTGTTCGTCAGGAGATGCAAAATGACGGCGGGAGGCTTGTCGCCGAATTTCTCAAACGAGTTTCTGATCAGGCGCCACCGCTGCTCTGTATCGGTATTCAACCAGTTTTGGATGCACGTCATTGCTGTCTCGTCGGGCTTGTCTGCCAGAAACCTTGCATAGGCCAAGCCCAAAAGAATACCTTGAACGAAGGCGTATTGCTGCTTCGACTCCATTTCGTTGAGTACGAAGTCAGCATCCAGATTGCGCCCGTAGGCGTCAGAAATCGTAATTCCCCCTATCATAGGAAATAGTATGGCGAATAATACTTGATATTTCCTTAATTTTAACGATTGCGTAACCAACATAATCGTTCGGTTTCGCGTTATTTTACTTCATTGTCTCGAATTTGCTATAATATACTTGTATAAATGGCATTTCAATGGGTTAGGCCAATCCGGCTGGCATCCCGGCGATCAGGCCGTCCTGATGGAGAAAGGAACGATTTTGCGGGATTGGCCCCCTCGTTCCGGGGATGCATCAGGCCCTTGGGAAAGTATGAAGAAGGTAGGATATCTGCGGGTCAGCACCGAGGAACAGAAACCGGATCGACAGATCGACGGCCTCAAACCCCTTTGCGATATTCTACATATTGAGCGCTTTTCGGCCGTCGCAAAGAAGCGCCCGGTTTTCGAGCGGGTGATGCGGCAACTGAAGTCCGGTGATACGCTGGTGGTCTGGGACCTGGACCGGGCCTTTCGCAATACAATTGACGCGTTGACCCAGGCGGAAAAACTGCGCGCCCGGGGGGTGGAATTCCAGATCGTGACGCTCGGTGTCGATACGGCAACGGCCGACGGCAAGCTGGTTTATACCGTCCTGGCCGCTTTTGCCGAGCATGAGCGCAACCGGCTGTCAGAGCGAACCAAAGAGGGTCTGCGGGCGGCGGTGAAGCGCGGCAAGAAGCTCGGACGGCCGCCGGCCATGAGCAAACGACAGGCGCTGGCGGCGAAACAGAAACTGGCAAACAAGGAAGCAACGATCGCCGAACTGGCCGCGCTGAACGGGGTGCATCCCTGGACGCTCACCCGCTCGCTCCGGCGGCTGGAAGAGGTGGTCGAAGAATAATCGCGGAGGGGAGATGGTGTGTCCAGCCGGGTGACACAGGACTGCGAGGCCTTCATCTTCTCGGCCAGCTCGGCTTGGGTCAGGCCGGCTGCGCTCCGGGCGCTGATGAACAGCTACGCCAGGGCAAATTCGTCCTCTAAGGCCTGAAACTCGCGCATATAGGCCGGGTCTTCATGCCATCGCTTGAAAACACCTGTTGTTTCAAGGGTGCTGCTCATTTTTCTCATCAAGCCCTCGCCTGATCGCCGGGCGCATCGGCAGGCACGGGAATGCGTTTCAGCCCCTTGGCAGGATTGATCTTGCCATTTCGCAGTTGTGCCAGGTCATAAGCTGACTGCATACGCAGCCAGGTATCGGCGCTGCCGCCGATAACGGCTTCGAGCCGGACTGCCATTTCAGGCGAGATGGCGCTATCGCCCTTGATTACACGGTGAAGCTGGGAGCGCGTAACGCCCAAGGCGTCGGCTCCTTTAGCAACCGAGAGTTTTAGCGCCTCTAAATCGGACTTCACAAGCTCTCCGGGATGGCATGGATTTTTCATCGTCATATATCTTCCTCCTAATGGTAATCTTCAAAATTCACGTCAAAGGCTTCTGCATTGTGAAAGCGAAACACGATGCACCAGGGTCCCCGTACATCGACCGCATATTCGCCTTTGCGGTTGCCTTTTAGACGGTGCAGGCGGAATGTCGGGCGGTTCATATCCTCAAGATCGGAGGCCGCGTCGAGATAGGTCAGAATCTCACGAATACGCCTCACCATTTCCGGCGGCAGTTTGCTGCCATCGTCCTTTTCAAAAAGGCGTTTCAATCCCCTGTGTCGAAAACCTGTTATCATCCAATGCCTTTAACTAACTGCAATAGTCGCATGTCGCGCGACATTTGTCAAGCTGCTTCTCCAGCATGACCCGCGCGAGTGGTTCTTGTATCGCTGCCTCCTTACCCGCAACGAAAAGCAAAACGCCGGCCGGCAATCCCAGTCATCGAATAATCAATGCCGAGGTCGCGGGCGATGGCCTCAAAGTCGAGATAGCATTGAAGCCGATCGGGAATATCGCCGAACAGCCCCTCATCGACAAATTCCCGCGCAAGCTCTAGCAGGCTTTCGATTTCATAAATATCGATATCCAGCGCGTCAGGATCATCGCTATCAAGGTCGAAGGGATAGCCGCCTTCGCCGACCGCAATGATAAAGTGGATTTTCTGATCCTCATCCCAATCATCGGCGAGCTCGAAAAAACGAGCGACATTGCCCTGGCTCAGGCCCATGGCCCCGGCCAGTTCACCGTCAAGCGCTTCACCATCGATGAATTGAATCTCAAATTCTTCGACATAGTTGCCAAAGCGGTCCCGGATATGTTGGGCCTGCAATGAATACTCACTTTCGGTGCGAAAGAAAAATCCTTCGGCGTCGATGTTGTAGGGCTGGGCATAAAGTAAAGGGGGCATGGTCTCCTCGCTGGTCTGGGTTCATTTGTTGCGGAGGCTCCCCACAAAGGAAAACCTCGCGCATGAACCTCTGCCCAGCGGCGAGCGCCCTGATCGGAAATCAGAAACCAGAAGTCTGAATTCAGAAATCTGGCATTTCAGAATTCAGCCGAACACAGGGCGCTGCTACCGTAAGCGAAACGCTCCAAAGCCTCCCCGCTTGCCTGCAAGCGGCGAAGGTCCGACAACACGGGAGGCGGCCGCGTGCGGCCGGCGAATGGAGCGGGCAGGAAGGACGGCAGGCTATTGGATCAGGCGCTTTCGCGGCGGTGTAAGCTGGAAGGAAGGTTCCAGGGCGCGGCCCGGCGCGCCTGAACAACCATGTGCCGACCGCTTCCATGGCGGGAGGCTCCACATACCCTGTCAGGGATCGTCATCCCAATGGACCGAAACTCACCTTCGGGGAGGTTCGGCCGCAGCGTGCAGCGAAGGTAGAGCCCGCCCGTCTGAGGCGGGGACAGCAATACCAATCTTAATGAACAGTAGCCTGGTTAGTAAGATCAACGACCATAGGCAAAACGTGGGGTCCAAGTTTTTTCAAGTTCCGCCTCCTCATCATCTTCTTCATATGGATCATCAGCCAGTTCATCGCTACTCAGGACCGTTAGTGTATATCCGTATTTCCCCAGACCAAGAATTTCTTCATCGAGCTTTATGCCTGCCATTCCATCAAACCAAATTTTCAAATTTGTTTCGGCACATTGCTGCCGCACCGCAAACACGTTTTCGGGGACGCCATTAAAGTTCAACGTCGCACTTTCAGGAAGCGGTGAGCCCTTCCTCAGATAAGATAGCTTACCAAGATTCTTGAAAGCTTCTGACAGGAATGCATAGGCAATTTCGTTACCCTGGCTGACAATTACGGCCATAGGATAAGGGCTGCACTCAGCGGCACGAATGGCGGCCGCTGTGCGCGAGCATTGCGCTTTCTCAGCGAGTTGGATGATCCCCTGCAATCCGATTTGCGTTTCACCTAAAAATTGCCGCGTCAGTCCTGTCGGTAACAAGAGACCGCTCGCGAAATGATCGGCTTCAAGTTCGATTGATGAGTTTTGGGTGAACCCGGCACGGGATAGGTGCGTCCCGCCCTGCTGGATGATTTCCTCGGGATGACCCGGCAAACAGTAATGACCTAGCTCATGGGCAATGCAAAAATTCTCAAAACCAAGATTATCGTACTCGTTTGAGTAGATAAGGGTGGCGTCATTTCCGGCAAAGATTAACGCACCCGATATGCCCTTCACATCCGAGGGCTTAGCTTGAACCGTGATCTCCTTTGATTGGGCAATCGCCAACGGTTCAACGGGAAACTCCCTATAGCCGGCCTCTTCCGCTATTTTTTCGCCAAGTTGACAAGCCATCGTCAGCCGAAATTTGCCCATCGCAAATTCCCTATTTTTTCTTTTCTATCATCGTGTCGATAATATTTTGAATGAAATCACGATCCTTAAAAGAGAGCTTCTCCTCATCGCGAAAAGCAGTTGTCGCCGTTTGCGATCCGAGGAGATAGTCGGCTGAAATCTTTAGTGCCTTGGCAAGCGCTCGCACATTATCGAAAGATGGCTTGCGCCGTCCGGCTTCGAAATGCGCGATCGCCGAAGGTTGCAGGCCGGCAAGGCGCGCAAGTTCTGATTGGCTTAGGGCTCTATCATCACGCACTTTACGAAGTCGGATTGCAAAGCTGGAGGAGGTGGTTGACTCGCTCATGACGAAATCGTATAGTGGGTTATGTTCAAGTCGTCAGCTCCTTCGGGGGCATTTTTATAAATCTGACCTATGACAGATCGTCATAAATGATATGACGATTTGCAAAACAAGTCAAGAATTAGAAGGGAAGAGAAGGATGTCTGGAAAAAATCAACATGTGGTTCCGCACGGTGATAAGTGGGCGGTGCGTGGTGCCGGCAACGATCGTGTCACATCGACACATGACACCCAGGAAGGAGCCCGCCGTGCGGCTCGGCAGATTGCCATTAACCAACAAAGTGAAGTGGTGATCCATCGACCCAATGGGGAAATCCGCGACAAGGATTCGTATGGAAACGATCCGCATCCGCCGAAAGGATGACGCCTGTTATGACGTTGCCGGTTGATCCTCCGTCTTTTCCCGTTCGTCGAATACTCAGTATCGACGGCGGAGGAATTATGGGAGTCCAACCGGCGGCGTTTCTTGCTGCTCTGGAAGAGGATTTGAAACACCCCATCGGGGCATATTTCGATCTGATTTCCGGCACGTCCACTGGTGGCATTCTGGCCATCGGTCTGGCGATGGGCCACTCTGCAAAAGAACTGCTCGATCTTTATACAGACCGAGGCCCGTATATATTTGGGCAGTCGGGCAACCCAACTCTCGGCCGGCTTGCCGATCTATGGCGAAGCGTCCGGCATATTGCGGTTCCCAAACACAATTCCAATCTCTTACGCGCTGAACTCGCACCAGTCTTAAAGGACAAGAAGATTGGTGAAGCCAAAGCCCGACTTCTCGTTCCTGCATGGGATGCTGACCACCGCAGCGTTTACATCTTCAAAACCGCGCATCATCAACGGCTAAAGACAGATTATAAGCGCCTTGCCATTGATGCGGCTATGGCGACGGCAGCGGCTCCTACTTATTTCCGGCGTCACAGAACGGCCGATGATATTGGTTTGTTAGATGGCGGTGTGTGGGCAAACAACCCGATTGCCCTCGCCGTGGTCGAAAGCATCACCCTTTTGGGTTGGCCGCCGGAAAGTTTGCGCATCTTAAGCCTCGGATGTGTGAATGAAATATACACGCTAGGAGAAGCCCCTGGCCGGGGCGGTTTAATCCGCGATATCAGCCGCCTTTTTATGGATGGTCAATCGCGCGGCGCGCTCGGCATGGCAAAACTTATTACCGGTCATGAGCACGAACGTCAGGCGATTTTCCGATGCTGTCCGGACGTGCCGAAGAACCTCTTCAGCTTGGATGACACCCGCAAAATTCAGCAATTGCGGGGGCTGGGAAATGCGTCGGCACGCAAAGAGCGGCCGCGTCTCGAGCCAGTCTTTTTCTCGACCATAGCCGATGCATTTGAACCCATCTACAGGCTTAAGGAGGCTGGAGAATGAATGAGACAAGTCAATTCCAGATACCGGACCATATCCGGCTTCGAAAGTCCGAACTTTATTCCATCCTTGATGATATTTGTTTGGATCTCGAACCGACGACCACGCAATCGGAATCTGCTGAAACAAGCTATGAAACGGTGGCGGGATGGCTTTCGCAATCCGAGCATGACGCGCTGCAACAAATTGATGTCTACGCACACGGATCGATGGCCTTGGGTACAACGGTGAGGCCGTTGGGCCAGAAAGAGTTTGATGTCGATCTCATCTGCCTGTCGCGTCGATACCCGTCCCACGGGTCTCCGGCAGAGCTCAAGAAAATCGTCGGCGATAGGCTGCGCGACCATGATTATTACGCATCCATTCTCGAAGAGAAAAAGCGCTGCTGGCGGCTGAACTATGCCGGTCAGTATCATCTCGATATTTCGCCTACGATTACCAATTTCACTTGCGACAATGGCGGCGAGCTGGTCCCTGACAAGAAGCTCGAAGAGTGGAAGCCGACTAATCCAAGGGGCTATAGGCGCCTTTTTGAGCATCGTGCCAATCTTCTCCCTCGGATGAAGATACAGGAGAGAATCGCGGCATCGCAGGATCATGCCAATATAGAGCCGTACCCTGTTCATACTGGCCCAAAAGGAATTCTTCGCCGCATTGTGCAGCTTCTGAAGCGTCACCGTGACGTAGCGTTTGAAGAAGTTACAAAAGATATTGCGCCGATTTCAATCATTATCACGACACTGGCAGCCCGTTCTTACGAGTTCTGTGTAAATACCTTTACCTTCGATACTGAGTTGGATGTGCTGGTGGCAACGATTCGGTTGATGCCACACTTTATTGAACGGCCGTATGTCGATGGCAGGCGCATGTACGTTGTTCCGAATGAGACGACCGCTGGCGAGAACTTCGCTGAACGCTGGAACACCGAACCTGAGCGCGCGAGGGCTTTTTATCGGTGGCATGCCAAGGCCCTCTCGGATTTTGAAAAACTGGAGCAACTGCAAGGCCTGGATGTCGTGACGATGAGTATTGGGGAGAGCCTTGGGTCCCGGGTTGTTGGACGCGTTATGGATGCAAGGACGGAAAATATCTCCAATGCCCGCAATAAGAAGATGCTCTATATGGCTCCAGCCGTTGGCTTGAGTTTGACGAAAACCGCAGAGGCCACTCCAGTGCCCGGCAACACATTTTTTGGTGACTGAGAATGGGACGTCATGTCGGTAAACCTGATTTGATGCCGCCGCACCAGTTTCTCTTCCTGCGCGCCAATCCAATATGTACCGGGGAGGGAAAGTTGACCCCTACCGGTTTGCATTGGGAGTACCGAACGAGCCCTAGCCCTTTGAGCCGTGAATATGTTGTCCGGATCGAGTTCGAGCGCGGTAACATACCAAGGGTGATGATAAAGGAGCCGGACATTGAGCTCTTAGCACAGGGTCGGGAGTTGCCGCATATTTATCACGACCCGACGCGGCTGTGCCTCTATCTTCCGAAATCTCAAGAATGGGCGGGATGGATGCGTATCGATCAAACCTTCGTTCCGTGGACGGCCATTTGGCTCTACTATTTCGAGGAGTGGCTGGTTTCAGGGGAATGGAAAGGGGGCGGTGAGCATCCTTCAGCGGATGATGACGAGAAGCCTAACCGTCACGTTCGCCGCGCCAGCAATAGATGCTGGTAATCCGGCCCGAGCTACGGCTCCCTTCGGCGGAAGGATGCGGGGCCTGGCACCATATCGGCAACCCGTTCGGCAGAAGTTTCAGGGTCTTCGCTTTCCCCTGTTTCCCTGAAGCGGAACATCTGGTCGATAACTGGTTGGCAGCCGGTAAGGATTGCTACGTCCAATGGATCGCGGCCCCAGCGGTCTTTCAGGGAAATATCAATTTCAGCCTGGGTCAGCAGATATGTCGTCATGCTGTAATTGCCTCGGACGGCTGCATGATGCAGGGCAGTTAGGCCGTGGATGCGATCCTGTTCGTTAATATTCTTTCCGTTTTCTAATGCAGCGCGTACTTCGGAAATATCGTTATGCATTGCGCCGCGAATAATATCTGCGTTCACTCCTTTAAAACCTGAATCCTTTCTAACATTTTTCTTTAATGGATGTCTGGTCATATTACGATATTCCAACGAAAACTGTCAATAAATTCATCAAGTTCCCGATCCTCGGCTCTGACGAAATCTACGGTATGATGTTCAGGGTATAGATATATCCGATCTCGACCTGTTTCATCCTTGTCGTCGGGCTTAACGGCGCTCAAGGATATAACGGAATCATTTATCAGTTTCATTTGTTTGGGATCACCTGCCCCAGAAACGCCTTTGCGAAGGATGAAGTGTTCACTGACATTTCCGTCGGTTACTCGCTTGAGATGAAGCCTCACGATGTTGCCGGTGGTACAAAAACCGCTTGCCCGCTCGACATTCCAGTCTTCTGTTGTCCCGAAACCGTTTTGAGGCCAATGAAAGAGATGGCAGATCAGGAAGTGGTGGCCGGAGACACGATCAATGGATAGACAGTAATCCAGAGCGTTGTGGGTTCCGGTATAACAACCGGCCAGCAGAGTAGAAAGTATCGATGGCGGCCGGCCCTTGCCTTGCTTCCATTCCCCCGTTCCCTCGCTACGCAGGGATCGGTCAGGAGGGTCATAAAAATCCATAAAGGCGCTGCCGATGCGCTCAGTTTGCCCGATCCCACTTAAGGCCCTGGCCCCGGCGAAATCTTCGCGCGCCAGGGTTTCCGGGTGGGTCAGGAAATCATAGACGAAGCCGAATTTGATATCGCTGATAACGCTGCGCCCGCCGGCCCAGTGCTCCAGGTCCTGCCGAACCAAAAGCCCTTCATCGAGATCGAGGGTGCGGCCAATCTCCTTGCTGATAGTCTGCCATTTCCGGCCGGTCCGAAGGCTGTAGTCCTGCAATATTTTCAGAGCCCTGTTCTTGGTGAACAAGGTAAATGACCGGCGGTTACTCGGCCGGCCTGCCGGTTGCTGCATAACATGTTGCAATCTGTTGCATTCCCAAAGTTACGGCGCGTCTCCATTTGGTGATCAGGCAAGAGAACCTGACAATGGAGATAAGCAGTGTTGCATAACCAGGAACAGATTCAAGCGCTCGAATACAGAACCAGGCGCAAGGGTGTGGGGCTTGAAGCGGCGCTGCTGATCATCAGCGGGGTTGCGACAGCGATGATCGCGACGATCGCGATGGCGGCCCTGTTGCCGGGAACCGGTGTCTGGGCCTGGCTCAAGATCGGGCTGATCGGCGTCATGGCCGGCGTCGTTTCCTATGCTGTGAATCGCTTTGCCATTGATCGCGGCGCGCCTCTTGCGGCAACCGGATATGTAAGCGCCGGCCTGGCGAGCGTCGGCACTATCCTGTTCGTCGGAGCGGGCCTGTTTGCCTCGACCTTTGCCGGCCTGACGCTGGCATCGGTCGATGAGCTGCGCTTGCAACAATATGGCCGTGAACTCACGCGCTATGTCGGCAGTGTCAATGAGGGGACCTCCCAGGCGACGCGCACGCTTCCTGTTATTCGTGCCGTAGCAAGCGATCTGCGTGGCAAGGTGGATTGCGAAATCCGTTCCGCCTGCCTGTCAGGGCGCGAAGGCGGGCGCGGACCCGTGACGAAAGCCCTGGAAATCGTCGCGGCCCGTGCCGATCAGATTGCCGCGACCCTGGGCCAGGGCGATCAGGAGCGCAGGGCGATCATCGAGCGTCTGAATGATCTGCTTGGGGAGTATCAAGGGGTTCTGGGGGATAGCAACCGGTCGCTGGACGCGCGCCGCGCCGAGTTGATCGGGATCGATGCGAAAATCGATCAGGCTCTGAGCGATCTGGCGGAAGCCATGCCGACGACATTGCTTCAAGCATATGTCGGCGAACTTCAGGCGGGCATCTCGATTGTTGATCGTCCGAATGCCACCAATGCGGCGAACCGCGTTCTGGCTGGTCACGGGCGGACCCTGGCCGCCGTCCTTGAGACCCTGGAAATATCCGAAACGGTTCGCCCGAGCTTTCCGCCCGAGGCCGGGGTGTCGTCCACCTTCGCCTATCTCGGGCACTTCCTGCCCATTGCCGCGATCACGGCTGTTGTCGAACTGATCCTGCCGTTGGCGCTGTGGGTCTATGCCTTCATCGGCATCGCCTGGGAGAAGGAGCTGCGTGTCAAGCAGGCGGCGCAAAGGAATCTTGCAAAACCCGAGGCCGCGAGGGCGGAGGCTGCGCAGCCCGAGGAAGCTGCCAAAGACAACGCCAATGTCACGCGGCTGGAAACGACTGGGAAGAATGGCGGAGGCCGGCGTTCGCGCCGCTCGGGCCGTCATGGGGGCGCTGCCGCCTCAGCTAAGAAGGAGGGTGCGTGATGTTGGATATCAGCAATCTTCCAGTGACCGGCGGCGTGATTGTTGGCGCTCTGGTCTATGGCGCGATCAGCCTGTCTGCCACGGGTCCCCTCGTAGGTGAGCGCCTGATCGAAAAAACCGGCTGGCAGCAGCAATGCCAGGCAAGGCTGATCAGGGAACTTGAGCGGAACCAAACACCACCTGACTTCGTCCCGAAGCTGGATTGCTCTTCCGTCTTCGGATTGTTCGGCCGCGAAGGTCGGCAGCTCTGTCAGACTTACGGCAATTTCGAGCTGCCGCTTTTCGATCAACTGAACGCGCATCAGCAACAATTGGCGGAAGCCAACAGGAAGCGTCTGGAAAATAGTGCGGCAAAGACGTCCAGCCGCTGCGCCTGCGCCGAAGCGTTTGTCCTGGAAAAGCGCCGGACGGATTTTGCGCTTCATGCCGGATCGTTGCGCTTGATCGAACCAGCGCCGGTCACGGCCCTCGATCACGAACTCAATACCGCGCTTCACACTCCGGCCTGCGCGCTCAAGGAATAAACAAGATGATTTTCGGCTCTATTCAGATCGAAGAGGCGGCGTTGATCACGCACCGCGACAGCTACCGCTTAAGCGATATTTCCGTCGTCTCCGTGCGCCGTCCTTTCATGGCCCCGGCATTCATGATCGGCGGCGGATTGAGTGGCTTCGGCCATATGTTTGCCGATCTGCTCTATCCGGGCGAATTGCTCGGCCTGGTGATCGGCGGGCTCAGCCTTGTCGCTGCGGGCAGCATGGCCGGCCAGCTCAAGCTGCTCTCGCGGGACTTGCGCGGCAGCGAACTGATCGACGCGCTCTGGGGCAGCTATTCGCACCTGAACCGCATTCGCTCACAAATCGTCGCCGCAATTCGTTTGAGCCGTCCCGGGGCAGAGTCTCCTGTCGGAATGGGAGCCGGATCATGACGCGGCGTCCCTCTTCCCTGGGTGCGATTATAGGCATCAATGCCAGGCTCTTCTGGGCGTTCAGTCTTTGCGTCATTGCCTGGTTTACCTGGCCGACCTCGATGAAATGGTGGGGCTTTGGCATCATTTCGGTCTGCGCCGCCCTTTCGGCCTTGGGCCTTCTAATCGAAGCGATCCGGGCGGCGAGCAAACTCTATCTGCGGGATAAAGCGCTCGCTGAATTCGAAGCGCAGGGAGCCAAACCAAAGACCGCCCGTGTGGCCGGAGACGATTCCTTAGAAAAAGCGGGGATGCGGTGATGTTTGCCGGACTGAAACGCAGGCCAAAACCGAATGCTTCACCTGCCAGGGTGGGCCGCCGGCTGCTGGGTTTGAGCTTTGACGGCCGGCCGATCTTTGAACCCAGGCCTTCGCATTCTCTGCTGCTGGCGGCGGCCGGGGGCGGCAAGACCACCTGCGGCGCGCTGCCCTGGCTGCTTTCCATGCTGGCCGATGGAAGCCGCGCGATTGTGGTCATGGATTCCAAGGATGGCGAGATCGCCGCCCAGGCTGCCGCTCTTTGCGCCAGGGCCGGGCGGAAGGTCGCGATCCTCGATGATTTTGCGGTGCTTGAGGGCATCTGGGGAGAGGCCAATCCCTACCGCATTGCCCTGGCTCCGTTCGGCGGCTTGATCGCCGCCCATGAGCGGGGACAAGACGAAATGATCTTCGCCAGCGACAGCGCCAATCACGCGCTGATTGAGGAACCTGCCGGCGATGCCAAGAACCAGTATTGGCGCGATGAGCCGCGCACGATTCTGGAATACGCGCAAGCCACCCTTTTGAACCGCAATCCGGCCCTGGCGATCCCCGGCGCGATCTGGTCGCTGATTGCGGATACCGAAATGCTGAGCAATGCGGCGCGCATCGATATCGAGGAGGGCAATGAGACCCTGGCTACGCTCGCCCGGCTGGTTTTGGAGATGCAGGGCAATGAGGAGCATTTTCCGCAGCACCGGGCGGCCGCGCTTAAAGCCTTGCGTATCTTCGGTGCGGGTTCGCCCTTGCACCGCGCCGGCAGCGGCGCGGACACCACGCATCTGGAGCTTCTAAGGCAAAGGGCCGTCATCTTTATTGTCGGTCCGCAACGGCACATGGAACGGCTGGGACCGTACTATGCGCTGCATTTGCAAAGCTTCATGGATGCGATTTTAGGAGGCTCAATGACCAGGGGGGCCGGCGCGGTCGATCTGATCCTGGATGAGTTCACCAATGCACCCTTGAAGGAACTCGTCTCGCGTCTGACCACCATGCGCGGCTATGGCGGACGCGCGCATATGATCGCGCAATCGCGCTCAGAAATTCAGCGCCGTTACGGCGAGAAAGAAACGCTCACCATCGAAGAAAATGGGGTGGTCAAGCAGTGGTTCGGTTTTTCTTCTTTCGAAGAAGCCGAGCGTGTCTCCAAAGCGATGGGCGAAGCACAGAATGTCGCTCATTCGGTAAGCGTCAGCTCCGGAAATCAGGATTTGTCCAGCAGCCTGCAAACCGGACGCGAACGGCTCTACACGCCGGACGAGTTGATGTGCCTGCCCGGCGATGAACAGATCATTCACGTCAAGGATGTCGGCTTCATTCACGCGAAGAAAATCCGTCAGAATGAAATCGCTCCCTGGTGCTTTGATCTGGGCGACAATCCGCTCGAAGGCGCGCGTCTCACGCCCGATCCGAAGCTCACCTTAGGCACAGGCGATCAGGGGGCGAAACGATGAAGGTACGTCTTATCCGCCCGGCATACTTTATCTGGGTGCTTTTGCCGATAGCGCTTTATGGGGCTTTCCTCACCTTCGGCCTGCCACACATGATCTGGTCCTATAGCTGGCGTGATGAAGGCCAGGGGTATGACCCCTTTGCTGCGCGTCATTATACGAGCTGCACTTATGCCGGCCCTTACGGCGTCTTCAAGCGGCCGGCAAACGCCGGAAAATGCCCATGGCTCATCTTCCGTAAGGATCAAAAAGGCACCGGCCTCGATCTTTCGCACATCCAAGGCTGGTCTGGGGGAGGGCGGGAACATGGCTGAGAGTCTGGGACTTCAGATCAAACGCAGCTTTGAACTGGCCGCCCTTACCCGCGAAGCGAAGATCATCCTCTCTGCCAGGGGATGGCGGGACTATCAGCTGCTGGACAAACACTTTGCGGCGCAACGGCGGGATTTGGAGCGCAACTATGCATCCGAATATCAAAGCCGCGTCGAGACGGTAAGAAAGAGGCTGATCGATGGGCGCGCCGCCAAAACGAAGGAGTTTAAACACCGCTTCCTTGGCAGCGATCGGTTCGATGCGAACGCGCTTCTTCGCCAGGCCCACCGCCAGGTGCGCACGCACCATGCCGGCCAGCTTCAGGGACTGGAAAAACGCGAACTGGGAGCGAAGGCGGCTTTCCTTGAACAACAGCGCCGGCTCGGGCGGACGCGCGGAAAAGCGCAAGCCTCCTTTGCAAAGGTTGCCCGCAACAACCCCGATCGTTCCCCAAGCTCAGACAGGCCCAGAACGCGGGCACGACAACGCCGATAAGATAAAACTATGTAATAATATGACAAATACAAACAAAACAAAGAAACTATATAATGAAAATACTTGTGGACAACTTTCACCTATTGACATATTCTGTTCTTGTTTTGTTCACTAACCAACCAAAGGAGAAAGACCATGAACAATTACTATGAACCTCACGAATCGAGCCGCCTCGCCGAGGCCCGGGAGAGCTTTTCAGGCCGCTTGCTGACCGATGGTCAGTTCAATGAAGCCGTGGCGATCACCGGCATCATCGAAGCCGAAATCTACAAGTCGGGCACCTTCAAGGAGAAGCTGGCCGATTATGCCTATGCGTTTGCCCGGACGGAAAGCTTCGATGTGGTCAAGGCGGAAACGATCCTGCGCGATCTCTACAAAGCGCGCACCGGTCAGACCATGAACCAGCTGCGCGAAAGCCTGATGGACCGGGAGAGCGGAATCGATGAAAGCGCTGACGAACTGGCGAAGGAAGCCACCCGCAATATCCACGCCATGATCAAGGACGGCGACAAGATGCCGTTCCACCGTGCCTATGACAGCCAGGCCGGCATGATGGCGGGCGAGCTTGGTATTACCCAGACCGCGGCCAGACGCATCATGTGCGACGTTTTCCGCGAAGAAGCGGACGGCGAACTCTACGACTGGGGCAGGGAACTGGAAGAGAAATACTACCGGCCTCAGATCGAGGCGGAGAAGGCCGAACGTCGGGGGCGTCAGGACCAGTCCCGGGGACGAAAGCGCTCCAACACAGAAGGAAGCCTGCGGCAGGCGCATGGCAGCGCATCGCGCGACAAAAACCGCCCGCGCTCACGCGCCCGACAACCTGCCTAAGAGAAAGACGAAGCCATGACGATGATGAAAGAACCGGAAATAGAAAACGACCTGACAATAATCGATCGCGGCGTGGGATCGGGTGAGCGCCCCAGGATGGTCACGCTCACCCTGGATACGGCGCTGTACCAGAAATTCCTCGATGATTCCGATCTGTCGGATGCCCAGAAGAAGGAATTTCTCGAAACGCTCTGGACCATCATCGTCGGCTTTGTCGATCTGGGCTTCGGCGTCCATCCGCTGCAACAGGCAGATGCGGATTTAGGGTCCGATGGCTGTGGGCAGGAGCTTGATTTGTCGAGCCTGATGGCCTCTGACGTGGTAAGCTCGAAGAAAGCTTTATCGAAAAATCAATTTGCACAAGCTGCGGATCGCGGAAAGCCCGATCGTGCGGAAAGGAAGGAGATATGACACAAAAAGACACATCCATAGAATCGGAAAAGGCGGCGCTCATTTATTGCCGCGTCTCATCGAAACGGCAGAAAGATCAGGGCAGCGGTTTGGATTCACAGGAGCATCGCTGCCGCGAATATGCGGCGGGCAAAGGATTGCATGTCGAAGCGGTCTTTCCCGATGATATCAGTGGCGGCGGCGATTTCATGAAGCGGCCCGGCATGGTCGCGCTGCTGGCTTATTTGAGCGCCCAGACGGATAAGCGATACGTCGTCATCTTTGACGACCTGAAGCGTTTCGCTCGCGATACTGAATTTCATATCAAGCTGCGCCGTGAACTCAGCGACCGCAATGCCAGCGTCGAGTGCCTGAATTTTAAATTCGAGGACACGCCGGAAGGCAAATTTATCGAGACCGTCTTCGCCGCGCACGGCGAACTGGAACGCCAGCAAAATGGCCGGCAGGTCGTCCAGAAGATGAAGGCCCGTGTCGAGCAAGGCTTCTGGGTGTTTCAGGCACCCTTCGGCTACCGCTACGAAAAATCAAAACGCGGCGGCAAGGAACTGGTACGTGACGAACCGGTGGCCTCGGTTATTGCTGAAGCACTGGAAGGTTATGCCAGCGGACGCTTTGCCACCCAGGTAGAGGTGCAGCGCTTCCTGGAAAGCCAGCCTTCCTTTCCCAAGGATTTTCCCGACGGCACGATACGTCCCTGGAAGGCGACCCGGCTGCTCACCCGTCCGGTCTATGCCGGCTATGTCCACGCGCCGATGTGGGGGGGCTCCTTACGCAAAGGGCAGCATGAAGGATTGATCAGTTACCGGACGTTTGAGAAGATCAGGCAGCGCTTGGAGCAGGGCGTCTATGCCCCGGCGCGCAAAGACATGCGTGATGACTTTATCCTGCGGGGCGCCGTTCAGTGCGCCGAATGCGAAACGCCCCTGACCTCCAGTTGGTCGAAAAGCAAGACCGGAAAGAAGCATCCCTATTACCGCTGCTACAACAAGGGTTGTAACAGCTATGGTAAGTCCATCCGCCGGGCCGAAATTGAAAGTGAATTTGAAACGCTGCTGCAATCGCTCGAACCCGAAGCAGGGCTGTTTGAAATTAGCCGCGCCATGTTCGCCCAGGCATGGGATCAAAGGTTGGCACAGACCAGTGAAATCCTGGCCGGCCTGAAAAAGCAGATGGCCGATGCCGATAAGCAGGTCGCCCGGCTGTTAGAGCGCATTGTCGAAACCGACAACCCCTCAGTCATATCTGCCTATGAGAAGAAGATTGAAAGGCTGGAACAAAGTAAGCTCATCACGGCTGAAAAAGTCCAGAAACAAAGCCGGCCGAAGCATAGCTTCGAGGAAATGTTTGAACTCGCCCTTGGCTTTCTCTCAAACCCTTGGAAACTATGGGATTCCGGCAACATGCACTTGCGTAAAATGGTGCTCAGACTGGCCTTTACTGACCGTCTTTCCTACCACCGCGAAAAAGGGTTTTTGAACCCCAAAAAGTCCTTGCCGTTCAAAATGTTAGAGGGGATTTCCCTGCCGGGAAAGCAAATGGTGCTGCCGGAGAGATTCGAACTCTCGGCCTCTCCCTTACCAAGGGAGTGCTCTACCCCTGAGCTACGGCAGCATCCCGCGCGGTCGGTCGACCGCCATTGGCGGCGCGCGAACGCGGCGGGTATTGCCATAACGCCCCTGCCTTGGCAAGCAGCCGAAGACGCAAAATAACCGGCAGCCTGAATTGGCCGGTATGGAAAGGGTCGCGGACGTGTCGGAGAAGGACAGAAAAGAACGGCTGGCCGAACAGCTTCGCGCAAACATTCGGCGCCGCAAGGCCCAGTCCCACGCCTCGCGGGGCGGCAAGGCCGACCGGCGAAGCGGCCTTCCGGCGGCCGAAGATGGCCACGCTACCGCGAAGGAGGGGACCGTTTCACCACGTCCGAAGGGCGATTCTTGAACGTCTCCCAAACATCGTCTAGAGGAACGCGCTTGTCTTGACCTGACGCAAACCGCGCGGGCGGGCCGTCAGCTACCGTCGATTGCAAGGGACGCATCGCATCATTTTGGGGTTTTTATGGATCGTATTCGCATAGTGGGCGGCAAGCCGCTGATCGGCACCATTCCGATTTCCGGCGCAAAGAACGCGGCGCTGCCGCTGATGATCGCATCACTGCTGACCGACGATACGCTGACGCTGGAAAATGTGCCCTATCTCGACGATGTCGATCAACTGATCCGCATTCTCGGCAATCATGGCGTCGACTATTCGGTCACCGGCAAGCGCCGCGGCCAGGATGAAAATTACGCCCGCAACATCCACTTCACCGCCCGCAACATCGTCGACACCACCGCGCCTTACGAGCTGGTTTCAAAAATGCGGGCCAGCTTCTGGGTCGTCGGCCCGCTTCTGGCGCGCACCGGCCGGGCGCGTGTCTCATTGCCGGGTGGTTGCGCCATCGGCACACGCCCGGTCGATTTGTTCATAGACGGGCTGCACCATCTTGGCGCGGAGATCGAGGTCGATGGCGGCTATGTCAACGCAAAAGCCGAGGGTGGACTGAAGGGCGGACGCTATGTCTTTCCGAAAGTGTCGGTCGGGGCCACCCATGTGCTGATGATGGCGGCGACGCTGACCAAGGGCACGACCGAGCTGGAAAACGCCGCGCGCGAACCGGAGGTCGTCAATCTGGCCGAATGCCTGATTGCCATGGGCGCGAAGATTTCCGGCCACGGAACGTCCACCATCATCATCGAGGGCGTCGATCAGCTGTCCGGCGCGCGCCATGCGGTCGTGGCGGATCGCATCGAGACCGGGACCTACGCCATGGCCGTCGCGATGACGGGCGGCGATGTGCTGCTGGCCGGCGCGAAGGCCGATCTTCTGCAGGCGGCGCTGGAAAAGATCCGCGAGAGCGGCGCGGACGTCATCGAGGAGGCGGGCGGTATTCGCGTGCGCAAGAATGGCGCCGAGATCAATCCGGTTGATGTGACGACCGAAGTCTTTCCCGGGTTCCCGACCGATCTGCAGGCGCAGTTCATGGGGCTGATGACGCGCTCGACCGGAACATCGCGCATCGTCGAGACGATCTTCGAAAACCGCTTCATGCATGTGCAGGAGCTGGCGCGGCTCGGTGCCCATATCAGCCTCTCGGGTCAGTCCGCCGTGGTCGAGGGTGTGCCGGTGCTTCGTGGCGCGCCCGTGATGGCGACCGATCTGCGCGCGTCATCGGCGCTTATTATCGCAGGTTTGGCAGCCGAGGGTACCACCGAGGTCAATCGCGTCTACCATTTGGACCGTGGCTTCGAGCGACTGGAGGCAAAGCTCGCAGGCTGCGGCGCCGAGATCGAGCGTGTGGCCGACTGAGACCGGCCGGATCGTCGATAGACGACTGGACTTGGCGAGATCGGGGACAATGTTGAACCGTGAGCGCCCGATGCGCATATGGAAGGTCTTATGGAAGCCCTGAAACTCGCCGCCTTCGATACGGACGACCTGGTGGTGGTCTCCGCCCATTGTCAGGATGCGCTCGCCAAGCCCGTCGAGGCATCCTTCGACAAGCGCACCCGGACATTCGTTCTGCCGATCCGCCGCTACGCCTGGGAGAAGAAGCGCCGCTTCTTCGGCCGGGGTGAGCGGCGTCTTGCAGCCCTCTCCATCGGTGCGGTCTCCGCCGTTCGCTCCAGCAATATCGACCAGGCAGCCGATGAGGCGGTGCTGAACCTCCTTGCCATCCGTTTCACGCCCAGTGAAGCGGAAGACGATCCCGGCGGCACTGTCGAACTGGTCTTCTCCGCCGACGCCACGATCGCGCTCGATGTCGAGTGTATCGAACTGCGCCTTGCCGATCTGGGCGCGGCATGGCAGACGGAGAACCGGCCGGCTCACAAACTGTAGGGCGGCCGCTTCGCCTTCAGTGACAGCCGGTTCAGGCCGGGTAGGGAAAATCAAAGCCAGTCATGGCCATCACGCTTTCGACCGCCGCATCCGATTTCGAGGACCGTTTCGCAGCCCTTCTGGGGATGAAGCGCGAAGCTTCGGAAGATGTCGATCGGACGGTGGCCGACATCATTGCGGGTATAAAGACCGGCGGCGACGAAGCGCTCATAGACTATACGCGCCGGTTCGACCGGTTCGAAGTCGCATCGACCGCCGGCCTCGCCTTCAACGAAGACGAGATCGACGCCGCGTTCGACGAGGTGCCGCCTGCGACCATCGAGGCCTTGACCCTCGCGCGCGACCGCATTCGCTCCCATCATGAGCGGCAACGGCCGAAGGATGACAGCTATACCGATGCGCTGGGCGTCGAACTCGGCAGTCGTTGGACGGCGATAGAGGCTGTCGGGCTGTACGTGCCGGGCGGCACGGCCTCCTACCCTTCCTCCGTTCTGATGAATGCGGTACCGGCGGCTGTGGCAGGCGTCGAACGCATTGCCATGGTGGTGCCGACGCCCGATGCCGCCGTCAATCCGCTGGTGCTGGTCGCGGCGCGGCTGGCCGGGGTGAGCGAAATCTACCGCGTCGGCGGAGCGCAGGCCGTGGCGGCGCTTGCCTATGGCACCGAAACGATTGCGCCGGTTTCCAAGATCGTCGGCCCCGGAAACGCCTATGTCGCAGCCGCCAAGCGGCGCGTCTTCGGCACGGTCGGAATCGACATGATCGCCGGGCCGTCGGAAGTGCTGGTTCTGGCCGATGGCGACAATAATCCCGATTGGATCGCGGCCGATCTTCTGGCTCAGGCCGAGCATGACGCGGCGGCGCAATCCATTCTGGTGACGGATGACGAAGCGTTCGGCGAAGCGGTGATGGCGGCTGTCGAGCGGCAGCTTGTGACGTTGCCGCGCACCGCCATCGCGCGGGCCTCCTGGGACGATTTCGGCGCGGTCATCCTGGTCGAGAATTTCGATGCCGCCCTGCCGCTGGTGAACCGGGTCGCCGCCGAACATCTGGAACTCGCCTTCGAGGGTGCCGACGACTACGCTGCCAAGGTCCGCAATGCGGGCGCGATCTTTATCGGCGCGCATACGCCCGAAGTGATCGGCGATTATGTCGGCGGCTCGAACCACGTTCTTCCGACCGCACGCTCGGCCCGGTTCTCGTCGGGTCTGGGCGTACTGGATTACATGAAGCGCACCAGCATATTGAAATGCGGCCCCGAGCAGCTCCGCGCGCTCGGCCCGGCGGCGATCGCGCTGGCCGAGGCGGAAGGTTTGGGAGCCCATGCGCGTTCGGTCGCCATTCGCATGAATGCCGGAGGCAGCGATGGCTGAACGGCAGAACGCCCGCCTGATCGATGTGGTGCTCGATGAATCGATCGGTCGCTCCACGCCCGATGTGGAGCATGAGCGCGAGGTCGCCATTTTTGATCTGATCGAGGAGAACAGCTTCCAGCCGGTTGGCGACGAGGGTGGCGGCCCCTACAAGCTGCGCTTGGGTGTACGCGACAACAAGCTGATTTTCGAGATTTCGCGCGAGAATGGCGATGCCGTGGTCACGAATATTCTGTCGCTTACGCCGTTTCGTCGGATCGTCAAAGAGTATTTCATGATATGCGAAAGCTATTACGAGGCGATCCGCACCGCGTCTTCCGCACAGATCGAGGCGATCGATATGGGGCGGCGCGGGCTTCACAATGAAGGCAGCCAGACCCTGCAGGACCGGTTGGCCGGTAAGATAGAAATCGATTTCGATACGGCGCGGCGTTTGTTCACGTTGGTTTGCGTTCTGCACTGGCGTGGTTAAAAGCCTCGTTCAGCGATAGACGAACTGCCGGCGAGGGGCTGTTTCCTTCTGCCGGCTCTTCCTATAGGTTCCGCGCGCGCATGACCGGCTCCGGTCGCGCCATAATGGATAAAGGCGAAGAATGGCGAAAGAAGAAGTCCTCGAATTTCCCGGTGTCGTGACGGAATTGCTCCCGAACGCCATGTTTCGGGTCAAGCTCGAAAACGATCACGAAATCATTGCTCACACGGCTGGACGAATGCGCAAGAACCGTATCCGCGTGCTCACGGGTGATAAGGTCCTAGTCGAAATGACGCCCTATGATCTGACCAAGGGCCGCATCACCTATCGCTTCAAATAAGTCGCCATGCGGCGGCGAAAGGCGACACCAGCATGAGCGTGCTGCAGAAACTGATCCTCGCATCGGGCTCGCCGCGGCGTGTCGAATTGTTGCAGCAGGCCGGCATCGAACCGGATTCCCTGCTGCCGACGGAAATCGACGAAACGCCGCGTCGCGCCGAACACCCGCGTTCCCTTGCCAAGCGGCTCTCGGTGCAGAAGGCCGAGGCAGCCTTCGAGGCGCAACGTGAGCAGCCCGAACAGAAGCGGGCGTTTATTCTTGCGGCCGATACGGTGGTTTCGGTCGGTCAGCGAATTTTGCCGAAGACGGAAATGGTCGATGAAGCCTCTTCGGCGCTTCGGCTCCTGTCGGGGCGCAGCCATCGGGTGCATAGCGGCATCTGCCTGGTGACGCCGAAAGGACAGTTCCGCCAGCGCATGGTGGAAAGCCGCGTACGCTTCAAGCGACTTGGCGCTGAGGAAATCGAGGCCTATCTGGCGAGCGGTGAATGGCGTGGCAAGGCAGGCGGCTATGCCATTCAGGGGCTTGCCGGCACATTCGTCATCAAGCTTGTCGGCAGCTATTCCAATGTCGTCGGCCTGCCGCTCTACGAAACGGTCTCGCTGCTGGTCGGCGAGGGGTTTCACGTTCACCAGAGCTGGCTGGGCAAGCCGGGCCGCGTTTGACGGCGTATGGACTTGATCGTCGCGGCGTGAATGCCAAGATGATGCGGGTTGCGCAATTTACCAAGTCAGCCAAACGACGGATCTCATATGGCCACCGCCGATAATGTCACACCCCTGCGCCCAGCCCGCCCTTGTCCGGAATGCGGGCAGCCGAGCGCACGCGAACATTTTCCCTTCTGTTCGCATCGTTGCAAGGATGTCGATCTATCGCGCTGGCTGACCGGAAGTTACGCAATTCCGGTGACGGAAGAGGAAGAAAACGTGGAGGAAACCGCCCAGCGTGGCGATTGATTCATAAGGACGAAAAAAGCCGCATCCGACCGCTTGCCACGTGCCGGAGGCGTCGCTATAACCCGCCCGTTTCCGGACGTTGGAATACCAAGCCGCGTCGGCCTTAAGGGCCGGTTTCCCGGAGTGCCCAGGTAGCTCAGTTGGTAGAGCATGCGATTGAAAATCGCAGTGTCGGTGGTTCGATTCCACCCCTGGGCACCATTGTTCTTCTCTTGTTTCTTGCGTCCATTCCGGAGTTGCTACTGAAACGCGACCGGCGAATTGGCGGCTGCTCTTCAAGTCCGATGGTGTTCGCTCAGCGTAACGGCCGGTCCAGGCGCACAGCCGACCAGTTCATGGTCCGTTGCGTGTTTCGCTCGACCCACCGGTGGACGGACCGCCGCAGAAACCGCTCATGGAGGCCGGTCTGTTGCTGAAGCGCGTCGCCGAACTGACGATGGTGATGGCATAGGATCAGCGAGCCGCCGGGCCGCAAATTTCGATCGATTTCGGACATCACCGCATTGAGCGTGCGATCGTCGAGATAATAGAGCAGTTCGGCAATGATGATGGCGTCGAACGGCCCGGTGGGAAAGCGCCCTGGTAAAACCAGATGAAACAGATCGACATTTGCCAGCTCCGTCAGGCTTTCGCTCGCGCGTTCGAGGGCGGCGGGCGAACCGTCACAAGCGGTTAGTCGAAGCCCGCGCGCCGCCAAGGCTTGGCTGTTGCTGCCATTGCCGCAGGCCAGTTCCAGAATCCGCCCCCGGCTATGCGGACCGAGCATCCGAACGATATGACCCCGCTTGAAGCCTTCGGACCGTTTACTGCGGGTGCCCCACGGGTCCGGCGACCGTCCGAACAGCGTGTCGAAATGTTCCAGGCTCGCCTTCTCCACGATCATGAGGCGAAGTGCTCATGGCTTCTGCACATTCGCGTCAGCATTGGCGGCATCAGTGAGAAACCGGCGGGATCGTCGGTGATGATTCCGGTCTGTGTGCGATAACGGCGCATGACAAGGCGCTTGCGTAACGGGCAGCCGGCTATGGCAAGATCGCAGTAGGATGGGCGCGCTTCATTTTGCCGGTCCGGCCAGACGATATAATGTAGCCGCTTCACGCACTTCGGCCAGGCCCTTTCGCACAGTCGGGCAACGACACGATGGTCGGGATGATCATCGAAAACGCTCGGCACGATGAGAAGATCCGGCTCCGGTCGCTGGCGCAGTCCGACGAGGGCGGTTTCAATTTGCCTGCGGTCGAGGCTGCGCAGCCCGCCATCGGGCAGGCCCAGAAATTCGATCCGGTCACGCGGCACCCCGGCCATGGCCATAGCCCGCATCGTCTCGCGGCGGCGCTCGGCCACCAGGCGCGGCTTCGGCCAGCTTGCACTGTTGCGATGGGAAGCCGACCCGTCCGTGACGACGACGATGTCGACGCGAGCGCCCCGCCGCCGCAACGCGCAGATCAGATGGAAGGCGGCGATCGTTTCGTCATCGGAATGGGGCGCGACGATCACCGCATGACGCACCCCATTCAGATCGATCCCTTTCATTGCCAAGGATCGAGCGCTTCGTTGGCGACGGCTTTTCCGACTTTGGCGCACTGCGCATCGGGGCCGGGTTGGCGGATATACATGCCGAGATCCTGCGCGAAACGGCATACCGGATTGTCGCGGAAATAGGCGGCGGTTCCACAGGCGCGTTGCGCGATGGCAATGGCCTCCTCGCCGAACCGGTAGATCAGATTGCGCGCATTGGCGACTTTCGCACCGCCCTCCTCGTCATCGCCCCGGACGATTTCCCGACCGGTCTGGCGAACCGTTGCAGTTGCGGCGGACGCCAGGCCGAACAGTTCGGCAAGCCGCCTTTGCTGAACGGGATCGTCCTGGCGATGCAGAGTGACGAGATGGTTGCGTACCGCATCGGTCAGTCCGGCGATGCCGCCAGCCTGCACCGCCGTGAACCGGAGCGCACCTCCACTGAACCAGGGTTCGCGCTCATAGTCGCCGGGGCTGCCGATCGGCCTGGCCTTCGCCCCCTGCCAGGATACGCGATGGGTCGCCGATTGTTTCATGCCGGAAACGTTCCACCAGCTTTCGTCGGTCTCTGGCGATGCGCCTTTCAGATCCACGAGATGCAGTTGCACGGCAGGCGTTCCGGCACTGGTCGTAACCAAGGCATGGCTGAGAATGCCCGCGCCGGATGCGTATGACTTCCCGCCCGTGATGCGATCGCCGTCGAATGTCAGCCGGTGGTCCGGCCCTTCGGCATTCCACACACCCAGAACAGGATGTTCGTTTTCGCCGGCTCTTAGCGATTGCAGGTCTTCCTCGCTGCCGTAGCGTGAAAGGATCTGCAAGGCATCGACATGGCCTTCGAACAGACGTCCAAGTGCAATATCGTGGCGACCGGCCCGGAAGAGCCGATGCAACAGCGCGTCCATCGCGGCTTCGTCCTGCGGGTCGCCATGAGGTCGATTTCGGTCCAGAACAGCGATGGAGCGCAAGACGAACCGGCTGTTCGAAGGTATGTCCTTGCGCGAAGGCAGGGTGGGTTCGGATAGCACGACCCTATTCATGAAATTGCTCCGGAGTGAGCGTGTCGAGCATGTTCGAGGCTTTGCTGAGGGGCAGGGACCGGGATGTGGGGTGCACCGGAACGGCCTTCATCACGAAGGCTTCGGCATTGGCGGCCCGGCCTGCGATTGTTCGAAGAGCCTCTGCCGGTGTTCCAATGGACGATCCAAGTCGGATCCAGTCCAACTCGGTATCGTCACGGACGAAGAAGGCGCGCCTTGCCAAGGCGTGACGGCCATATTGGCGGGCCGCATCGAAGGGATGTTCGACCTGTGGCTCGCCAACTTCGCTGGCCATATGGCGAAGCGCATCGGCCAGGCCGCCTCTCGCGCGCCCTTCAAGGCGTGAGGAGGTCCGCACCCGCATCCGCCGGGAGTGACGGACGCGCAGGCCGTCATGACGTGCCCGGTCGACCAGATCGCGATCTTCGCCGCTCTCCAGTTCGCGAAAGCCGCCCAGCTGCTGATAGGCCGATAGGCGAATGCCGAGATTCGCGCCGCCGACCCAGGGGTGGGATGGAGCCGGATCGTAGTCGAGGGGATCGATGCGCCGGCGCAGGGCGTGCAGCCGTTCCAGATAATCCTCCAGCGCGTCGCGCGCGGGAAGAGATGTGGCGGTATCGCGGGCCGTATAGCCGGCCACGACGTCGACATGGCGAAGATCGTAGGCGGCCGAGGCGATCCAGTCGCGGTCGGGAACGGTGTCCGCATCGCTGGTGAGAAGGATGTCAGGCGGATTGAACTCGCAGTGCCGCAGGACGGCATCGGCCGCCGCACGCCGGGCCCGACCCGCTGATGGCTCGGTTTGTCGTTCGATCACCGACCAGCCACCCCTGTTCGGATGGCGTTCGAAGAACGCCTTGGCGATCTCCACGCCCCGATCGGTGCAGCCGTCGAACAAAAGATAGATGCTCAGCATCGCCTGCTCGACACCCTCTTGGGCGGCAAGTGCGGTCAGAAGATGGGGAAGGCCGCGTTCCTCATCGCGAACAGGTACGGCAATGGCAATGTTCATCGTGCGAGTGTTTTCAGGAACATATCGCCACTATCGCCACCTTTGACGAGTGATCTTTAATTCAGATTGATGGGACGATGCGCCAGAGACTAATTCTTGTCAAATGACGTAAGGGGCCGCACGCCAGTCGAGGAAAAGATTATAAGAGGGTTGCCGCTGCCCGTACCGTCGCCATGGACATGCGTTCAAAGCTGGTTGATCGGGATTTTGAGGTAGAAGACGCCACTGTCCTCGGCAGATGGCATTTCGCCGGCGCGGATGTTGACCTGAACGGAGGGCAGGATCAGGGTCGGCACTTCGAGCGTCGCATCGCGCGCCTCGCGCATGGCGACGAACTCAGACGATGTTCTACCCCATCGTCGACGATGATGGCGGAGAGGCTCTGCAGTTCTTTACGAGAGATATTGCGGCGGCGCGGTCGCTCCGAAGGGAGAAGCGAAATCCTGACGACGAGGCGTTCGCGCGGTTAGGCGGACCAACGCACGCTGTTGCGGTCCAGATCGGCAATCGTCCGCGCGCCCATCAGCTTCATGTCGCGCTCGATTTCGGCGCGCAGCAGATGCAGGGCGCGCTCAACGCCGGGCTGGCCGGCGGCCGCGAGGGCGTAGAGATAATAGCGTCCGATGCCGACAGCTTTCGCGCCCAGGGACAGCGCCTTGAGAACATGGGTGCCGCGCTGGATGCCGCTATCCATCATCACGTCGATCCGGTCGCCGACCGCATCCACCACCTCGGCGAGCTGGTCGAAGGGCGTGCGCGATCCATCGAGCTGCCGCCCGCCATGGTTCGACAGGACGATCCCCGTGCAGCCGATCTCGGCGGCGCGGCGTGCATCCTCGACCGTCATCACGCCCTTGAGGCAGAACTGTCCGTCCCAGTCCCGCACCATCTGCGCGACATCGTCCCAGTTCATGGAAGGGTCCAGCATTTCGGTGAAATAGCCGCCGATCGAACTGGCTCCGCCCGACATATCGACGAAATCGTCGAGCTGCGGCAGGCGGAATTTCTCGTGGGTGACGTAGTTGATCCCCCACATCGGCTTCATGGCGAATTGCATCATGCCGGCAAGCGTCAGCCGGAACGGAATGGAAAAGCCGGTGCGCAGGTCGCGCTCGCGATTGCCGCCGGTAATGCTGTCGACGGTCAGCATCATCACATCGACGCCGGCCTCCTTGGCGCGCTGCATCATGGCATTGTTCAGGCCCCGGTCGCGATGGAAGTAGAACTGGTAGACCTGCGGACTGGCATGTTTCTGCCGCAGCTCTTCCAGACTGACGGTACCGAGCGAAGAGACCCCGAACATGGTGCCAAACTTGTCGGCTGCCGCCGCGACCGCCCGTTCGCCCCGATGGTGGAAGAGCCGCTGCAGCGCCGTCGGCGAGCAATAGACCGGCATCGCCAGTTTCTGGCCCATGACGGTGATGGACATGTCGACCTCGGCCGCACCGTTCAGAACCGAAGGCAGAAGATCGCAATTGTCGAAGGCGCTTGTGTTCTTGCGATAGCTGACCTCATCGTCCGCGCCGCCGTCGATATAATTGAAAACCGGTCCCGGAAGCCGCCGTTGCGCCAGCCGTCGGAAGTCATGGAAATTGTGACACTGTGACAGTCGCATATCGCTCGTCCTTACTCTGCCGCCGCCTCATCGGATCGACCGCCGCATCCGCAGGACCGGCCATAGTGCCGCTCGCGCGACGTCTTTCCAATGCCCGGATTGAAGCTGTTGGTCGGGTCGAGCTTCTCATAATGCGCGCGAAGCGCCGGCTTGGCCTTGTAGAGATGGCCGACATTGTGCTCGGCTGGATACTCCGCGCCGCGCTTGTCGAGCAACGCCAGCATTTTCGCCTTGACCACGTTCGGATCGACGCCGGGCCGCACCACGTAGTCCTGATGCAGCACATGGCACAGAAAGTGCCCGTAATAGAGCTTGGCTTCGATCTCGTCTTCGAGTTCGGGCGGCAGTTTCTCGAACCAGTCATCGTCATTGCGCCGTAGCGCGATGTCGAGCGCGACGATCGCTTCCGGCGCGTAGTTTCGCACGGCGGCGTAGCGGACGGCGGCGCCGGCGGCGGCGAACCGGTGCAGCATGGCTTTCTTCGTTTCGGTCTCGTTGCACACGAAGAAGCCGTCTTCACCGATCGTGTCAGTGAGGATCGCCTCGGTCGCAGCAGCGGTCGGCCCTGAGACCTTCAGGATCAGGTGGTGTTCGAAGCGGTCCCGAAAGGCGAGCATCCGCTTCGGCAGCGTCTCCGGCGTCATTTGCGACAGCGTCTGCATCACCCGGTCGGTCAGATTGGCGGGCAGGAACCGCCATTTGCGTGCGCGCGCGTCGACCGCGCCCTTCAGCGCGAAGAAGAACGGCAGCCGGTCAGTGCCGAGCCAGTCGATCATCATCACCGTGTCCTTGCCGTAACGGTGGGCGATGTCGAAGCATTCGCGGTGCAGATATTCGCCGCTGACCGGCAACTCGTCCAACTCGCTCAGGAGCCGGCGGCGCATAGCCGTCAACGCGGTAGTGTCGTTGGTGCCGATGTAGAACACCTTCTCGCCAGTTTCGGCCGCGAATGTATCGAGCCGCACCGCGAAGATCGCAATCTTTCCGGCCGACCCGGACGCTTCATGGAGGCCTCGCGGGTCGGCGTTGAATCGTCCCGGTGTCTCGGCATCGATGTCGCGGACCCGCTCGCCATAGCTGTCGTCGGAGGCGCGGCCGGTATCGTGCTGGACACTGGCTGGGTCGATCTCGCCCCGGTCCAGCCGACCGAGCATCTCTTCGGGCGTGTCGCCGAGATCGATACCGAGATGATTGACGAGTTCAAGATCGCCTTCCGTGTCGATCCGGGCGAAAAGCGCCAGTTCCGTATAGGCCGGACCGCGCCGGACCAGCGCGCCGCCGGAATTGTTGCAGACCCCGCCGATGATCGACGCGCCGATGCAGGAGGAACCGATCACCGAATGCGGCTGGCGCCCGAGCGGGTCCAAAAGCTTCTCCAGTGCGAAGAGCGTGCCGCCCGGATGGCTGACCACCTGCCGCCCCTCATCGAGCAGGTGCAGCCTGTCGAGCCGCAGGGTGGAGATGATGACGACATCGCGCTCGTAAACGCCCTTCGGCGCCGAGCCCTCCGTCAGCCCGGTATTGGCCGCCTGACAGATGATGATGCAATCGGCGGCGACGATGGCCTGAAGCGCTCGCCACATCTCCACCAGCGTTCCGGGAATGACGACGGCGATGGCCTCGCCTTCGCCGGAACGGAATCCGCTTCGGTAGCGCTCCGTGCTGGCCGGATCGGTCAGGCAGCGGCGGCGTCCGACGATGCTTGAAAGCTCGTCGATCAGGTTTTCTCCGGACATCGGCACTCTCCTTGCGTTGGAGCCTCGACCGGCGGACCGGCCGAGGCGAACTGCGTTCAGGGCAGGGCCGTCCCTAATAGGCGACCGATGGCAGCCAGGTGGTCAAGGCGGGCCACATGAAGACAAGAGCCAGACCGAAGAGCTGCAGCAACACGAACGGCACAATACCCTTATAGATGTCCGTCAGGCGAATGCTCGGCGGGCAGACCCCCTTCAGATAGAAGAGCGAGAAGCCGACTGGCGGTGTCAGGAACGAGGTCTGGAGCGCCACGGCAACCAGGATCACGAACCAGATCAGCGCCGGTTCGTCGATCTCGCCAAAGCCGGGAATGTCGAGGCCGAGGCCGTTCACGATTGGGCGCATGAGAGGCAGAACGATCAGTGTGATCTCGATCCAGTCCAGCACGAAGCCGAGCAGGAAGACGATTCCGAGAATGAAGATCACCGTGCCGTTCGGACCGAGCCCCGTCGAGGTGACGAGAGATTCGATCAACTCGTCGCCGCCCAGTTCGCGCAACACGAAAGAGAAGATCGTGGCACCGAGGAAGATGGCGAAGATATAGGCGGTCGTGTTGAATGTCGCCTTCAGCACGTTCCATGTCTTCGCCCAGGTCAGCTTGCGGTAGCCGAGCGCCAATAGCGTCGCGCCGGCCGCACCGATGCCGGACGCTTCGGTCGGGGTGCAGATGCCGGCAAAGATCGAGCCGAGAACCGACAGGATCAGCGCCAGGGGCGGTAGCACGGCGATGATCACATCGCGAATGATCGGCCAGTCGATGCGCTTGGCGTCCGCCGGCGCTGGGGCCGATGACGGTTTCAGAAGCGCGATGATGAATATGTAGAGCAGATAGATCACGCCGAGCAGCATGCCGGGAAGGGCCGCGGCCATGAAGAGGTCGCCGACGCTCAGCGCCATCTGGTCCGCCATGATGACCAGCATGATGGATGGCGGGATAAGGATGCCGAGCGTGCCGGAAGCGGCCACGACGCCGGTTGCGAGCGATTTGGAGTAGTTGTGCTGCATCATGGCGGGTAGCGAAAGAACGCCGAGCAAAACGACGGACGCACCGACGATGCCGGTCGAAGCGGCGAGGATGATGCCGATCAGCGTGACCGTGATGGCAAGACCGCCGCGCACCGTGCCGAAAAGACGCGTCATCGCTGTCATCAGCCGTTCCGCGACGCCGGACTCGTCCAGCATCAGACCCATGAAGATGAACATCGGCAGTGCAACGAGAACCGCGTTCGACATGGTGGCGTAGACACGGTTCACCACGGAACCGAGCGTCAGATAGTCGAGGCCGGTGAACGTATCCTCCAGGCCGGTCCAGGCCATGTTGCCCATATCGAAATGGTAGCCAAGTCCGGCGAAGATCATTCCGGTGCCGGCCAGCGCCCAGGCAACCGGAAAGCCGGTGAACAGGATGCCGATAAAGGTCAGGAACATGGAGATGACCAGCATCTCCTCGGTGGTTTCGACCAGCGTCGACAACCCCGCCGCTATCACGAAGGCGATGAGAAGCGCCGTCAGCGGCAGCATCAGGCCCTTGCCCTCATCGGTGTCCCGTCGGGTGACGATGGCATGAACGTCATGCATGAGCCGCGCCAGCGCGGCGATGCCGAGCAGGACGAAGGAGACCGGAATCAGCGCCTTGAAAGCCCAGAGGAACGGCAAACCGGTTGCCGAGGATGATCGTTCGTTGACGCGGTAGCTTTCGGCGAAATAGTCGTAGCCTTGGTCGATCATCAGATAGATGAATGGGGCAAGAAGGAAGAGAATGCCGATGATCTCGACGATGCGCTGCGCCCGGTTCGAAAGCTGCATGTAGAGCAGGTCGACCCGCACATGGCTGTCGGTGGTCAGCGCGTAGGACACGCCGATCATCGTGACGAGGCCGTAGAAATGCCACTGCAATTCGTCGAGCTTCGGGAAGTTCATGTTCAGCGCGTAGCGCAGCACGACCTGGACGATGATCGCCATCATGAGGATGAGATTGGCCCACATCACGACATGGCCGATGGCCTTGATGCCGTTGTCCAGCGCCCGTGCGAGAGGCAGATCGTCGGCATCAGGATGCTCGATCAGCGCCTCGTAGGTTTCGGCGACGTCGCCGTGATATTCAGGCTTCTGGGTCATGATCGTCCTCCTCTGCGCGCGTAGCCGCCGGGAAGGGCGGACGTGGCAGTCAGATGTGTGGTGAAAAGCGCGCCGGGAGCCCCGGCGCGCTGGGGTCGCTCAACGTCTCGGAGGGATCAGAGGCGTGGCAGGAAGGCGTTTTCTTCCCACAGATTGTATTCTTCGCGGAACGCGGTCAGGTCTTCATAAACCTCGGCGAAGAACGGATCGTTGGCGCTTTCCTCGGCGGCGACCTGGTCCCAGGTGGTGCGGAAGAGGTCGAGCATCTCCGGGCTCCACTTGCGCAGTTCGACGCCGTTTTCCTCGACGTTCTTCTTCAGCGCGCCGGCCTGCAGCGCTTCGCCCTCGGCAAAGCTGTCGGCCATGGAGGCCTTGCAGGCTTCCGACAGGATGGCCTGATGCTGCTCGCTGGCTTCGTTCCAGGCGTCCTTGTTGATCAGTAGTTCGAAAACGGTCGCCTGCTGGTGCCAGCCCGGGAAGTAGTTGTACTTGGCGACCTTGTAGAAGCCGAGGCGCTGGTCGATCGCCGGCATGGAGAATTCGGTCGCGTCGATCGCGCCCTTTTCCAGAGCCGGGAAGATTTCGCCGCCCGGCAGAAGCGAGGTGGCAACGCCAAGCTTCTCCATCACCTTGCCGCCAAGGCCGAAGAAGCGCATTTTCAGGCCCTTCAGATCCTCCGGCGAATTGATCTCCTTGGAGAACCAGCCCGAGGTCTCCGGCGCGATGATGGCGCAGGGCAGAACCTTCACATTGTATCCGGCTTCGTCATACATGCGCTGGTAGAGGTCCAGTCCGTTACCGTAATACATCCAGGCCATGAACTCGCCGGCTTCCGGGCCGAACGGCACGGCGGAGAAGAGCGGGGCGGCCGGAATCTTGCCAGCCCAGTAGCCGGCCGTGGTGTAACCGGCATTGATCTTGCCGGCCGAGACGGCGTCCAGAATTTCGAACGGCGGAACCAGCTTGCCCGGCTCATAGACCTTCATTTTGATATTGCCGCCAGACATCAGTTCGACTTCTTCGGCCACGCGTGGAATCGGCGTGCCAAGGCTCGGCAACTCGGTCGAAAATGCGACCGGCACTTTCAGAAGCAGCTTGTCCGCGGCAAGGGCGGGCTGGGCGAGAATGGAGCCGGCGAGCAGCAGGCCGGTCAGCGCGTGTTTCATAGGATTGAGTCCTCCGTATTGACGATACCGCATAGCGGCTATGCAAGAATTGCAAGGTGGTCAATATTGTTTACCAATGGTCAAGTCAACAATCTTCTTTACCACTTTCGTCGGAGCGATCGGCTGTCATGTACTCTCGCAGTCGTGGGATTGGTGCGATGATCTTACAGAAAACAGACGCTTGCCTTCCTTTGGTGGAAAACTAAAATAACCACTGGAGGAGATACGCTGATGAATAGTCTGGACAGCCTTTTCGAACCCATTGCGTCGGAATCCGTGGTCGATCTGGTCGCAGGCCAGATTGAATCCATGATCGTCGAAGGCATTCTTCGGGAAGGGGCACGGTTGCCTTCGGAACGGGAGTTGTCGGAGCGTTTCGATGTCTCTCGTCCAAAAGTGCGCGACGCATTAAAGCGCCTTGAAGGGCAGGGCCTTCTGCGGGTGCGGCAAGGGGAGGGCACCTTCGTCGCCAAACTGGCCGGCGAAGCGATGTCGCCGGCGCTGATCGATCTCTACGCCCGTCACGGGCACGCCTTCTACGACTATCTGGAATATCGGCGTGAGCAGGAAGCGTTCGCTGCGCGGATGGCCGCGCTGCGCGCCACGCCCTCGGATCGCGAAGCGATCGAGCACCTGGTTCGTGAACTGGACGAGGCGCACGAAACCGATGATCCGGACCGCTCGGCGGCGGCCGATGTTCGGTTTCATGGTAGTATCGTCAATGCCAGCCATAACGCCATGCTCATGCATATGATGACGTCGATCTACGAATTGACCCGGCGCGGCGTCTTCTACAATCGCCGCTATCTGCGATCCATCGATGGAACCGGCGACCAGCTTCTCGCCCAGCATCACCGTATCGCGGAAGGTGTCCTGGCGGGCGATCCGGTCGAAGCGGAAGAGGCCGCCCGCGAACATCTCGATTTCGTCGAACAGTCCTTTCGCGAGGGGATCGACCGGGAGCGGCGCGAGGGCTTCGCACGCAAACGCAAGATCACTGGCGAGCTGGCCTGAATCGCAACTTTGTCGCTGACTGGCGAAGGCGCGCGGCGCTGATGAAACTCAACCGCCCGATTCTCGCGGCGCATCCTATTGGAGGGTGTGAGTGTTGAACTCGATCGAGACGGCAAGCCCGTCTGTGCCGTCTACCTCAATGCTGCCATTGAGCTTTCGGACGCAGCCCTCGACGATCTTCCAGCCGAGCGAGCGCGATTTGCGCAGCACTGTTTTCGCGTTGTCGAGGCCCGGCCCATTATCCTTGACGGTAAGGCGGATTTTTGAGCCGACCTGAGAGGCGATCACCTGAACGCATCTCTGTTCGTCAGCGCGGCCGGCTTTGTCGGCAGCATGTTTGACGGCATTGGTCAGCAGCTCATTGACGATAAGGCCGATTTCGGTCGCCGTATCGAAGGAGACGGTAAGCGCTTCGCTTTTCGTTTCGATCGTGACCCCACTCTGGTCGAAAGCCCGACGGAGCCGCTCGGCAAGCGTCTCGATATGCGTCTGCAGATCGACCTCGGTCACGTCGTCGGCCCGGTGCAGAAGGTTGTGCGCATTGGCAAAGGCCTGGATACGGCCGGTAAAGTCGTTCAGCGCCCTTCGGGTCTCTTCATTGCCGGACTGACGTGCCTGTAGAAGGGCAAGGGACTGGATGATCGCAAGATTGTTCTTGGTACGGTGGTGCATCTCCCGCAACAGGAATTGTTGCTCGGCCAGGGCGTCGCGCAGCGCCCGGTTCTGTTCGGCAAGTTCTTCGATCGGCGAGCCGTGCGCGGCCTTGACCAGAGCCTCCGCGGCGGCATTGGCCAACTCCTGAACTGGACTGTCCGTTTTGAGGTTCAGGGTCAGGTCGATCGTCGTTCCCGCTTCATCCGTATCGACATGAAACGCGTCCACCAGCTTCTGCGAGCCGGACAGCCCCAGCCCTGGACCCCGATGGGACTGATGCCGGTTGCGTAGCAGGTCGTCGAGTGCGTGGATGCCATTGCCGTGATCCTGGACGCGGGCGATGAGGTGGGTATTGGAGTGGCCTTCGTCGAATGCGAATTCCGCCACGCCGTCCTTGCCATATTGCACCGCATTGCGAGCAATCTCCGAGACGGCCGTGGCGAAGCGGATCTGATCGCGGCTGGTTGCGCCGCCGACCTTGGCAATCAGACGGGCCGTGCGTCTGGTGTGGGAAACGTCCCCGTCCTGCTCCAGGGCTATCGATGTGATCACGGATTTCACTGCTGTGACCTTACGACCAGAACGCCAGAATCATCGGTGCCCCGGCGCTTGAGCTTGTAAACGGCGCTGGCGATCATTTCCGCACTCCGAAAGAGCAGAGATGTCGGCTCCGGCTGGGCTGAACTGGTCTTCAATCCATCCGTGGCAAGGAGAAGAATGGAACCTTGCGCCCACTCATGTTCTGTCACGCGCGGGCGTCGCGCACTCGCACCCAATATGCCGGGCTGTGATGGGATGCCGTTCCGCCGCCCGTCTTGATGAAGTACATCGCCTTTGATGTTGCCGACTCCCATGCAACGTATCACACCCGGTTCATGGGGAATTTCGATCAGAAGCGCGGCAGCGCCGCGCCCGCCTGCCAGCGCATTGGCGATGGCCTCTTCGGTGCCTTCGAGGGAAGCGGAGTTTGCCTTGGCAAACGCCTCGATACCAATGTCGGCATCGCGAGCCGCCTTCGGTCCATGACCAAGAACATCCATAAGCATCACGGTCGTGGTCGTCTCGCCAACCCGTATTTGAAAGGCATCGCCGCCTTTGTCGAACCCGGGTTTTGGAACGATGAGCCCAGCCACATCGTAGAATGAAGGGTTGGGGCTGCGCTGTCCGACTGTTACCACTACGGTTGTCCCGTGCGGGCTACTATAAATGTCGAAGGAATCCGCCAGCCGTTTCATGGACCCGAGGCCGCCGCCGATGCCATGTGGCTTCGTATCCGACGTGGTGAACCCGTCCACCATTGCTGCTTCGACATTGGCGATGCCGGGACCGCTATCGATCGCTACGACGACCACCGCTCCGACGCCCGTGCTGTCGCCGTTCTCGGTGCCGACAAGGATTTCGCCACCCTTGGCATGGCGAATGAGATTGGTGCTCGCCTCCGTCACGATAATAGCCAGCCGATCGGCATCGTCTGGAGACAGTTCTACGGACTTGGCAGCGGCCATCGCCGCACGCCGGACCATACCGATCTGGCTTTCATCTTCGACCGGCAGTGAGATCATCGCGGACCGCATTCAAGTGTGACTTTCGTTCCCTGGCGAGACGAGGAGGTGATTTCGAAACGGTCGACCAGCCGTTTGGCTCCCCCCAATCCCAGACCGAGGCTCTTTCCGGTGCTGTATCCATCAGCAATGGCGGCGGAGATGTCCTCGATGCCGGGCCCCCGATCGGTGCAGACCGCTATGACGCTCTGCCGACCGGAGGGACCGGTCTGCGTGAAGCTGATTACGCCGCCACGCCCGTAAATGACAGCGTTTCTGGCGATTTCCGAAACCGCGGTCACGAACTTCGTGGTTTTGATCGCCGACGCTCCTATCGCTCCCATCGCTCGCGCGGCAGCCTGTCTGGCAAATGCGACATCGCTTGGGGTCTTGAGCGTCACCCTCGTAGCCTCATCGATCACGGCGTATTGGACCGACCGCTCACAATTGCGTTGACGGCCCGGTCAGCGTTGAGCGCCGTCTCCACACCGTCCAGCGTCATTCCGAGTTCCACAAGCGTCATGGCGACGGCAGGCCGCATGCCGACGATGATCGTCCGGGCATTCATGACCCTAGCCATCTGCGCCATCGCTGCGAGCATACGCCCGGCGAACGTATCGACGATTTCGAGCGCGGAAATGTCGATGACGACGCCATGCGCCGCGCGCTTGGCGACCTCTTCGACGAGCTGGTCCTGAAGGGACACGATCTCCTGATCGTCCAGATCGTCGCGGATGGCGACGATGACGCAGCCATTGATGGTCATCATCGGGACGGGGTTGGCCGATTCCAGCAACGGCTTATCCTCGGCCCGCTATGACGCCGACGCGCTCGAAGGCGTAGGCCAATCCGCTCTCCAGATCCACGCGGGTCACGATATTGGGCAGTTCGACGCCCAAATTCACAACGGTTTGCGCGATTTTCGGGCTGATACCGCAAATGACGCATTCCGCGCCCATCAGCCGCACTGCCGCCGCCGTCTTCAGCAGATGCTGCGCCACCATTGTATCGACCGTCGAAACGCCGGTAATGTCAATGATCGCGACCTCGGCCTCCCACTGCACGATCGCATCGAGCAGATTTTCCATCACCGTCTGGGCGCGGAACGAATCCAGGGTGCCGATCAGTGGGACCGTCACAATACTGTCCCAGATCTTCACCACCGGAGCGGCGACCTCGGTCATCTCCGCCCGCTGACGCTCGATGATCGCCTCGCGCTTGGAAACGAGGGTTTCGATCGCATGAAGGCTGATCTGATCGATAAGCCTTGTGACGTTCCATATCTCGCGCATAAGGATGCGTGGCTTCTCGCCGATCTCGCCCTGAAGGATCTTGAAGAGCGGCTGTTTCAGCGCGCCGATGAACCACCCCATTTCAGTGGTCGAGACACCGCGCTGCGTTCGGTTCTCGGCAATCGTCTCCAGCGCATCGCGCACCGGTTCCCAGCCGGGCTCCGCCAGATCGAGATTGTCGTCCGTTGCCTCCTTCGGCATGGCCTTCGCCATTGCCGACAGAAGATCACGGCTCTGCTGTTCCGACTCCTTGCCGGAAACGAGGTCGGTTCGCTTGACGCCTTCCGCGCTCTGAACCTTCAGCCATTCGGTCAGAACACGCTCGTAATCATTGATAATGATCGACGATATGGTTACTTCGTTGGGCATGTCATGCTTTCGTTTTTTGTCCATTCCGGATCGTCTATGTAGCAGCGCGGATCATTTGGCAAACAGGCCGGAGCGGGAACGCAAAACCAGGCAGTCCGGTTCGGCTTTCATGGCCAGGCGAATTTTTTGCGATGCCGCCGGCAGGTTTGGCAGATAGATCGTTCGGAAGGCCGACGTGTTCTTAAAGGGCAAGCACTGCCTGTGAGGGGATGTCCGTTAGGCGTTCAACGAAAAACATAACGCGAGGTGATGGTTGGACTGATTTTATATTGATATTTGTTGGCCCCGCTATTCTTGACGATAATCCGATTTTTGAAAGTTTCTTCGACAGTAATTCTTAATCTCTTGGCCCAACAATTGGGCAGCGGTAAGAGGTGCGGCGATGGATTCCATTATTGCAATGGTCGAAGGTGGCTCGGTGATCGTGGTCGCCGTGCTGTGTTGCATCTTCTTTGGCGAACGACTGCGCGGATCGCTATGGCTGGGTGGCGTCGTCTATGGCGTGGTGTTTGCCATAACCGGCGCCATTGTGATGTCGAACTCTGTAGAGCTGATCCCCGGCATCAGAACGGATCCGCGCAATGCCGTGGCGGTTCTGTCCGGTGCGATTGGCGGACCCGTCAGCGCGGCCATCAGCGCGATCGCCATGATGGCTCTTCGCTGGAGTTACGGCGGTATGGGCGCGGTGGCCGGCATGGTCAGCATTGGAGCGGCCGCAATTTCTTCGGTCGTCCTCTGGGCGTGGTGGACCAGGTGGCGTGGGCTCCAGCCATCGAAGATGTACATCTTCTATCAGGCGGCTTTTCCCGCTGCCGCCGTTCACGCCCTGGTGATCTTCATGATGAGCCAGGCCCCGCCGGAAATATTCATTCGTTCGATCAGCATGGCGACGCCGACCAATTTCCTTGCGGTTCTGTTATTGGGCGGACTGATCGTTTCGGAACAGCAGCGGCGCTGGGCGATGAAGTCGAATATCGAGATGCAAGCCCATCTCGCGGCCATCGCCAACAATGCTCCAGGCATGCTGTTTCAGATGATGCTGGATGAAAAGGGACGTCTGCTTTTCCCTTATGTGTCGGAAGGAAGCCGTCGGATCTTCGGTATTCGCCGTCAGCGTTTTCTGCAGACGCCGGACTTCATCTACGAGCTTCTCGACGAGGCGGACGGACAGCGTCTGAAAGAGGTCCTGACGGCCTCTGCCGAAAGCCGAAATCGATGGTCGTTCGAGGCCGTCTACCACCATCCGACGCGCGAACTTGTGTGGTTGCAGCTTAGCGCCGAACCCCGGATCGACAGTCAGCAGCGTCTGGTCTGGGACGGCAGTATCTCCGATATAACCACCCAGAAGCGCAACGAGCAGATGAAGAACGAATTCGTGGCGACGGTCAGCCATGAATTGCGTACGCCTCTAACTTCGATCCACGGGGCGCTAAGTCTTCTGGCGAGCGGCACGCAGGGAGAGATGCCGCAATCGGTTCGCCGGCTGCTTACGCTCGCCCTGCAGAACAGCGAGCGATTGAAGAACCTCGTCAACGATATTCTGGATATTGAAAAGATCGAATCCGGATCGATGCCGTTCGAACTCGAACCGGTGCAATTGGATAGTCTCATCGAACAGGCGATCGACGCAAACGCCAACTATCGGTCGTCCGATGAGGTTACGATCACGTTTCGTAATGACGCGCCCGGCGTGGCCGGCCTGATCGATCCGGACCGGTTCAATCAGATCATCGCCAACCTGCTGTCCAATGCGTTGAAGTTTTCGCCACCCGATGGCCTGATCATCGTGCGGCTGGAAGAAGTCGATGGTCTGGCACGGATTTCGATCAGCGATGAAGGACCTGGCATTCCGGTGTCTTTTCAGCATCTGCTGTTCGAGAAATTCGAACAGTTCGATTCAGCCAACAATAGAACGAAGGGCGGAACGGGTCTTGGTCTGAGTATATGCAAGGCCATCGTCGAACGCATGGATGGCACGATCGACTTCGTCACCGAGATGGACGCTGGAACGACTTTCATCGTGGAGTTCCCTGTCGTGGAAATCGCATCCGAACCTGCCCGCGACACGGACCAGCTTGCTAAATCGTTGCGTCAGAGGCTAATCGATGCGAAGGAAGAGGACGCTCTGGAGCCGTCACGGCCACGCGAAGCCTTATCGCGCTGACACGGATCGATAATTTAGTTCGGAATACCCAGGAATGGACAAGCTGCGCGTCCTTTATGTCGACGACGAACCCGATATCCGAGAGATCGCCACGATCTCTTTGGGGCTTGGGGATGAGTTCGCCGTAAAGTCCTGCGCGTCCGGTGAAGAGGCCGTGCCTCTTGCCAAGACCTGGCAGCCGGATGTCATCCTGCTCGATGTAATGATGCCTGTCGTCGACGGCCCCGAAACACTGCGCCGTTTGCGCAGCGCAGACGAGACCAGCGATATTCCGATCATTTTCGTCACCGCGCGCACCCAAAAGCAGGAAATCGAGAGCTATATTGCTCTCGGCGCACTTGGTGTGATTCCCAAGCCGTTCATGCCGATGGAACTCGTTCAGCAGGTCAAGGAAACGCTGGTTTCGGCCACGCGCTGATCCGTAACCCGTGCCCGGTTCGGCAATTTTCTAGATGAATGCGACCCCGCATTCGCGGTCCCGCTGCCATTTCAGCATTACCGGATGCTCTTCGCTCGACTCCGTGAGCCGAACGGAGAACTTCGATGGCAGCGGCATATACTGGTCCAGCCGAAGCCGCAGGCCATGCTCTGTCATGTCACGCGCGACGCAATCGATCGTCGACGGCCCGATGAGGATCTTGGCGGCCTTCAGAACGCGGGTCCGGCGAACGCGACGTCGTTCGACTTGCCCGGCATTGTCGCCGCCCGCACTTTCATCGGCATCCGCGAAAGGCTGAGCTGCCGCACGAGTTGTCGGTTCGGTGGAGGGCCTGGAGAGCTTTGCCAGCTGATCGCTCAACGAGTCTTCATCGTCGGATGCGATGAGGACACTGAGTTCCGGCTCGACCGAAAGCGTGGCTGAACCCACATGGAAGACAAACGACAAACCTTCTCTCAGCGTATCGAGGCGCGTTTTCAGGCGGGCTCTGTCCCGGATGGCTGGCGCTAGGCAGGCAAAGGTACCATCGCCCGTTCGGCCCCAGATATCGTCGGCATCGGAATGGGTGCGCAGACGTTTGATTGTTTCGCGCAGAAACGTATCCGCCTGTTTCTGCCCGAACCGGTGAAGCGTCTCCCGGTAATAGATGTCGAACGAGACAACAATGATCGGCTCCAGCCGCGATGGATCGGCTTCACCAAGCGACTGGACCTGTCGCTCGAATTCGGCCCGGCTGAATGTACCGGTCACAAGATCGATAGCCCGTTCCGCGCGCAGACGCTCCAGTTCCAGCCGTTCGGCAACGCTTTGGCGCTTGCTGACGATGGCCCCTTCGATCACGGTGCGTAGATCGCGGAAACCCAGCGACGTCTTGGGAAGAAAATCGGCCACGCCAAAGCGGAATGCCTTGATGGCAACGCTCTGTTCCTTGGAAGCCGTCATGATGATGATGGGCGCATCGGCATTGGCGGAATCGGCCAGAACATCCATTACGTGAAAGGCAGTTTCGCCTTCGAGATTGTAATCAAGCAGAACGCAGTCGAATTCCCTGTCATTGGCGAAGCTTAAAAGCTCTTTGGCGCCCGCGGCTTCAATGGTCTGGAAATTATTCTGTTTCAGAACGCCGGAAAGAATTTCCCGGAAATCCGGATCGTCATCCACGACAAGAATAATTGGGCCGCTGGGAGACATGGTCATGCTTGATCCTTCGGAAGTGGCAAGGCGTATTATCGATGGATTTCGCTTTAAAAATCCTAACACATGATTGCTTGGAACTATCAGCATAGGTTGCGTTAAGACTTTCTACAGCCAATGGAGGAAATATGGTTCTGACAATCCAGCGCTGTCCTCGCGGCAGAATGCGGGTATGGGGGGACTCATGCAGAATGCTATCGCGTCAGATGGAAGCCGAGGGTCGATCGTCATCTTCGATGAAGGCGAGTCGTTTTCCCAGGTCGAGGCCGTTGTTCATGAGCTTCGCTTCATACCCATAGACGGGTTCGGCGTCGAGGCTCTCGACGAGGAACCCTTCCAGCCGCATCTCGTCATCCTCAATGGCGACGCGACTGGAGCGAAGCAGAAGTGGCAGGCCATCGGCGGTCATCTGCCGACGATCAAGATCACCAACGACAAGTCGTTCGATGCACGTCTACAGGCCGCGCGGGAAGGCATTGCCGGTATCGTTCATGCGCCGGTCTCCAGCGACGAACTGACCAGTTGGGTTCGTCACTTTTCGACGTTGGAACACGCCCGCAAGGCCCATGTTCTCATTGTCGACGACGATTGTGTTACTCAGGAAGTCAGCGCTCAGGCCCTTCGGCAGGCCGACATGACCGTGACCGTGGTCGACAGCGCTCAGCAGGCGTTTTCCTTTCTCCACGCCAATAGCGTCGATGCTGTGCTGCTCGATCTGCAAATGCCGGATGTCGATGGCGTGGAACTGGCGCGGATCATACGTCAGGATCAGGAAAATCTGTCCCTGCCGATCATCTTCCTGTCCAGCGAACGCGATCCGTCGCGTCAATTGCAGGCGCGGCGTTTCGGCGGCGACGACTTCATCTTGAAACCGGTCGCGCCCAGCCGGCTTTGTCAGATCGTGGAAATGCGTTTGCAGCGTGCGGGGGCTCTGAAGAGCCTGATCGAACGCGACAGTCTGACCGGCCTACTCAATCATGGGCGCTTTCATGCTCATCTGGAACACGAAATCGAGCGAAGCCGCCGGACCCGGGCGAAGATCAGCGTAGCGCTGATCGATCTGGATCACTTCAAATCGGTCAACGATACGTATGGCCACCAGGTCGGCGACCGGGTCATCCGCTCTCTCGCGACCCTGCTGACGAATGCGCTGCGTAAGACGGATCTGATCGGGCGGCTGGGCGGCGAGGAGTTCGGCGCCGTATTGCTGGACACCGATGCCGAGGCTGCCGCGCAGGTCATCGACCGCATCCGCGAGACGTTCGAGAAAACCGACTTCGAGGTCGACGATGTTGCATTCAACGTCTCCTTCAGCGCCGGGATCAGCGATTTCAGCAAGGGCATGTCCGCCACCGATCTGGTGAAGCTGGCCGATGCCGCGCTTTACGAGGCCAAGGCTCGGGGCCGTCGGAGGACCGTGACGGACATGATGAACAAGCCGCCGGTTTGCCTGAAGGCCACGGCCTGACATGCGCCTGAACGAGGGGGAACGGATATGAGCGGGCACGAGTTCGACCAAGCGGCTTTCGACGAATTGCTGGCTATTTTCGACGAAGAACGGATCGAGGCGTTCATCGCCAATCTTCGCCAATTGTCGATCGGGCTGACGCGGGGTGATGTGACGGCCGTCGATGATATCGAGATGCGCGCCCACAAGCTGGCATCGCGCGCGGGAATTCTGGGGTGCTCGCGTTTGTCGGAACTGTCATTGGTGTTGGAGCAGGCTTGCCGCGATCGACGCGATCTACGTGCGCCACTGTCGGCCGTCGAAGACGAAGCGGAACGGACCAGCCTTTATTTCGACGCCCGGATGGTGGATCGCCGCAAAAGAATGGCCCGATAAACGCGCACCACAATGCCCGCTATCACAATAACGACCTCCCGATCTCTATCTTATCTTTCAAAGCTGGCCGCCATCGGTCTGGCCTATCCCGTCATGGGGATGATCGGCCCGGCGCTGACGAAACCGGCAGATTACGACGTGGCCATATGGCCGCAGGCCGGGTTGGCGATCGCGGTCCTGATCCTCTGGGGCATGCGGCTCTGGCCGGGCATTTTTATCGGCTCGGTCATCCTGTCGACCTGGATCGTGGTATCGGGCGGGGTGCCGCTCTCTTGGCAGGCCATCGCCTTGGCTGCGCCTTTTGCTGTCGGGCCGACGATTCAGGCGGTGGTCGCCGCCTTCATCGCCAGACGGTTGTTCGGCCGCCCGATCCAATTCAGGAGCGTGCGCGATTTCGTCCTTCTCCTGCTCATTTGCGGACCGCTCATCTGCGCCATTGCTCCGACACTCGGCTTGGCGATCATTATGGTGCGGGACAGTCTGACCCTCGCCGAATTGCCCCTAAGCTGGACGAACTGGTGGCTGGGCCAGGCTCTCGGCGTCTTGATCTTCCTGCCTCTCGGTCTTTTTGGACCATGGCGTCCATGGACAATGACTTACAACGGAAAGCCGGTCACGAGCTTTACCCAATTGTCCGTCGCGGCGATCGGGCTTTCGCTTTGCCTGACCTTTCTGGCCTCCGGGGTAACCGGCCGTATTGCCGATCAGCGTAATGCGAACGCATTCGAGACGCTGGCGCACGATCACGAATTCGCGCTTTTGCAGCGCCTGAATTCCTACAAGGAAAGTCTGGATGCGGCCGCCGGCTTTTTCCGCGGGTCCGACAGTGTCGACCCCGATGAATGGGCGGCTTTCGTCGATGAAATCGCCTATGGCAACGCTCTGTCCAAAACCTATGGTATCGGGGCTGTGCGACTTGTTGCGAATGACGCAAAGGAGCCGCTGCGAGCGCCATCCGAACATGCAATGTCTCCACATTGGGGGGCGTCCGGCGGACTGGCCGGCCGCACGGTTGAGTATTTCTCCCCCGCAACCAACGCGGAGACGCCGCCACCACCCACGCTTCAGCTGAAGCCCGGCGAATACGAAGCCGCCCTTCGGGCGCGCGATACGGGGCAGACGACCCTGACCCGCCGTCGCGACGGGCCACCGGCCGATCTCGGGCTGCTGATCTTTCGACCGATGTATGACGGCGCTGTTCGGCCGCGCACCGAAGCACAGAGACGGCAGGCCTTTGTCGGATGGACCTATGCGCAGTTGACCGGCAGCGCCTTGATGAGTGGCCTAACTCAAAGTCAGGGGTTGCGCCTGAACGTCGCTATCTTTGAAGGGCGGGAGGTTGACCCTGATCGTCTCATCTACTCCAGCCGGACAGAGCCGACCACGCAGACGGGCGATATAAGGGTCACGAAAACCTTGTCGGTCATGGGGCGCGAATGGACTCTGTTGTGGGAGAGTACGCCGCAATTCGATGACGCCATCGGCAGTCGGGAAGGAATTTTAGTGTTGATCGGTGGCCTGCTTGCCAGCTTCCTCCTCAGCCTTTTCCTGTTTGCCCTCGACCGCCGCGAAGAATCCATCCGGCAGACCGTGGAGCGCAAGACACGCGAATTTGTCGCCGTCGAGCAGCAGAACGAATCGATCGTTCAGACGGCGGTGATCGCGATCGTTGTGCTGGATGATCAGGGCAGGATCCTTCGATACAATCATGCCGCCAAAAGATTGTTCGATTACGGACCCGATGAACGGGCCGATCAACAGTGCCGCGCCCATCTCGGCCAGTTGAACCTTCTGGCCGATACCTCCGGTCCGGTGGAGCGGACCATAACCGCAAGCGATCGTCACGGTGAGCTGTTGCATCTGGCCGTTCAGCTGAATGGCTGGACCAGCGAAAACGATGAGCGGCGCTTTACGGCTCTTATTCGGGACATCACCGGCGAAGTGCGGGCGACCCGTGCTCTGGAGGAAACCGAAGAGCGCTGGAAGCTGGCGTTGGAGGGTGCCGCTCTCGGCGTCTTCGATATCGATTTGAAGAGGGGAACCTCCAAGGTCTCGTCGACATGGAAGACGATGCTCGGCTTCGAACCGGACGCCTCCATCGATCCACAGAAGGAATGGATCGAGCGGCTTCACCCGGACGATTTGCCGTCGGTGCTTGAAGCGGACCGGGCCTGTATCAAGGGAGACGCGCCCCGTTCCATCGCCGAGTACCGGATCCGACACGTCGATGGCCACTGGACTTGGATACGTTCGGACGCCGTTATCGCGGCCCGTGCCAGCGATGGCACCGCGATTCGGATGATCGGTACCCAAACCGATATTACCAAGTTGAGAAACGCGGCGAACGCTCTTCAGGCCAGCGAGCAGAAATTCCGGAACGCGATCGAGGATGCGCCGGTCGGAATGGCGCTGATGACGCCCGACCGGACGTGGATCAAGGTCAATGGAGCGCTATGCGACCTGCTCGGATACACCGAAGAAGAATTGTTGTCCCTCGATATTGCCGACGTGATGCTTCCCGAAGACTTGGAGAAGACGAGGGACGGAAAGATGGAGCAGGTCGTCGCTGGCGAATTGACCGCCTATCAGAGGCAGCTACGCTGTCTGCACAAGGACGGGCGCGTTCTCTGGATGTCGATCAGCGTATCGCTCGGGCACGATTACGGCGGCTCGGGACACCTCATCATCATTTTCCAGGATATTTCTGAGCAAAAGGAAACCGAGCGTCTCAAATCGGAGTTCGTGGCGAGCGTGAGCCATGAATTGCGCACGCCTCTGACCTCGGTTCGCGGATCGCTCAGCCTGATTCTGGGTACCATGAACCATGAACTTTCCGAGGGTGTGAAACACCTGCTGACGATCGCCCATTCGAACTCCGAACGTTTGATCTTCCTGGTCAACGACATTCTCGATCTGGAAAAGATGTCGACGGGAAACATGTCGTTCGATATTCAGCCGGAACATTTGCGCAGTTTGATCGTCGACGCGCTGGAGGCCAATGAGGGATATGCCGAACAGGCCGGCATCGAACAGCAATTGGACGACGAATTGCCGGACGTGCAGATCGCGGTCGACCGCCACCGGCTCCATCAGGTTCTGGCCAATCTGCTCTCCAACGCCGTAAAGTTCTCTCCGGAGAATGGCACGGTGCGAATTTTCGGCGAGCAGCTAGAAGATAGCGTCCGCATCCATGTCCAGGATAACGGTCCTGGCATATCTCCCAAATTCCGCCAGCGGATTTTCTCGCGCTTCGCCCAGGCGGATTCGTCCGCGACCCGCAAGGCGAGCGGCACTGGTCTTGGCCTGCATCTCGCCAAGATGATGGTGGAAGAGATGGGCGGCCGCATTGGCTTTGAGAGCGAAGTCGGCAAAGGCTCGACCTTCTGGGTGGACCTGCCCGTCGCGAACCGATCGCAGAAAGACCGTTCGGCGGCCGGATAGTCTCTTGCATATCATTTCGCGACCGCCCGGCCGGTGCTGGCGCCGGCGCGGCGTCGGCTTGTTCAGCCAACCCCGGAAGGCACCGAAGCATCTCTCGCATAGGCCAGAGCCTGCAAGGCAAGGGTCATTGGATCGAACGGCTTGGCAATCACTCCCCGCGCTCCGAGCGCCATCAATCGCTCGACGTCTGCGGTTTGCGTTCTGGCTGTCATGAAGACCACAGGAATGTCTTGGGTGTCCGGCATGGATTGGAGTTTTTCCAGCACGGTCGGGCCATCCATGCCCGGCATCATTACGTCCAGAAGGACAAGATCTGGCTGCCAATATTCCGCCTTTTCCAACGCCTCCTTGCCGTTTGAGCAGCTTTCGACCTCAAGCTCCTCGTTCAACCGAAGTGACATGGTGGCGATCTCGGCAATATCGGGATCGTCGTCGACATAAAGTATTCGCACGTGGAATATTCCCTTATTCATGTCGAATCATCGGCCTGATCTTTCATATTTGCAATTCACTATTGCGTGAACCGTCCAGAACACGCGGTGGGGCGCCTTCGGCGAGTTTGTCCACCGCGCGCAGTCTGGAATATTTCCAGAATTGCGTCTTTGACTTGCCGGCTTCGGGACGCCTATCAGCGCCATGGACTTGAAAGTGGATGTCCATGGAGCGGAAAATGGAAGTGCGGAACTGTTTGGGTAGGCGAGCCGCTTTGGCGTTGGGCCTGACATTGCTCTGCGGACTTGCCGGGATCTCGGCAGCGGACGACGCGGTTCCGACACCGGATGGCGGTCAAATACCGCCTGCTGCGAACGTAACCGGCAGTCTGACCGAACGCACCGATCTTTCGGAAGCGGATCGGCAGCGGGTGATTGGCGTCACCGAGCCGGCCAGCTCCTTTGACGAGCCGGAGCCGTTCGAAGCGATGAGCGGCGGGGCAGCAACGTCCAGAAAGCTTGCCAATCGAGATGCCTTCTCGCAGTCCTCCGCCAATCTCACCTTCGCCGAGGAAGAGCGCTTCAAGCTCGGCAATGCCCTCTTTCGAAAACTTTGGGTGGCCTCACCTTCCTCGACACAGGCATCGGATGGGCTCGGCCCGCTCTTCAATGCCCGCGCCTGCCAGAACTGTCATCTGAAGGATGGTCGGGGCCAGCCTCCCGCAGCCGGTGAGCCGGCCGTCTCCATGCTGATCCGCCTCGGCAAGCCGGCGGCGACGGCGGACGAGAAGGCGGCGCTGGAGAATTTTCTGGCGCCGGCCATTCCCGACGACACCTATGGCGGCCAGTTGCAGACGGCGGCCGTGCCGGGCCTCGAGCCGGAAGGGCAGGTCGACATCCGCTACGAGGAAGTACCCGTCACGCTCAACGACGGCACGGTGGTCTCGTTGCGCAAGCCGCATTACAGCCTGCGCGATCTGGCTTACGGCCCGCTCGACGAAGGGGTCAGCCTGTCGCCGCGGATCGCCAATCCGATGATCGGCATGGGCCTCATTCAGGCGATCCACCCGGCCGATCTGGCGCGCAACGCCGACCCTGAAGATGCGGATGACGATGGTATTTCCGGGCGGCTGGCCTGGGCGCGGGGAAGCGTGGCGTCCAATGTCGTTCCGGGACGTTTCGGCTGGAAGGCGCAGAATGCGACGGTGCACGAACAGTCCGCCGAGGCGCTTGCCGGCGACATCGGCATATCATCGCCACCCGTGCCGCGCTCCTATGGCGACTGCACCGAGGCGCAGACGGCATGCTTCGCCCAGCCTAATGGCGAACAGGAACGGTTGGGGCCGACGGAAGCGCCCGATCCGGTGATCGGTCTAATCGCTTTTTATTCGGAGAATCTCGCCGTGCCGGAGCGCCGCAATGTCGGCGACGAGACGGTTCTGGCCGGCAAGGAAGCGTTTTACGGCGCGGGTTGCGCCAGTTGCCACACGCCGAAATTCGTCACCCGGCGCGATGCGTCCAACAAGGCGCACGCCTTCCAGTTGATCTGGCCCTATTCGGATTTTCTGCTGCACGATATGGGCGAGGGGCTGGCCGATGGCCAGCAGGTTGGTCGCGCCAATGGTCGCGAATGGCGCACCCAGCCACTTTGGGGCATCGGGCTGACCGAGACTGTCTCCGGCCACACATTGTTCCTGCACGATGGCCGCGCGCGCAATCTCGAAGAGGCCATTTTGTGGCACGGTGGAGAGGCGCAAAGCGCGCGCGACGCCTATGCCGCAATGGAGAAACCCGAACGTGAAGCGCTGATCGCCTTTCTGGAATCGCTATGAGGGGGATCGCCGCCGCCTTCGCCGTCATTGGCGCATTGTCGGCCCTGCCGCTTGGGCCGGAGCCGGCCTTTTCGGCAGAGCGCGACGAGGCGCTGGCCCGCGCTGTCCTCGCCGATGCTGTCGAGAAGTTCATCCGGCCCGGATACCGTCAGTTGCAGGAACGGTCCGGCGCGCTGAACGACGCCGTCGGAGCGCTGTGCGATGTGCCGTCCGACGATGCGCTCGGGTCCGCCCGGCAGGCATTCGGCGAAACGGTCGCCGCCTGGTCGCGGCTGGAGAGCATTCGCTTTGGCCCGATCCTGCGCCAGAACGCGGCCGAACGGCTCTATTTCTTCCCGGACCGTCGCGGCATCGGTCTGCGGCAGGTCCAGGGCGTCCTGGCGACGAAGGACGAGACCGCGGCGGATGCGCAGAGCCTTGCCGGCAAGAGCGTCGCGCTGCAGGGGCTCGGCACGCTGGAATATCTGCTCTTCGGAACGGGTGCGCGGGATCTGGCCGCTGAGGGCGCGGGCGGCTTTCGCTGCGATTTCGCCGAGGCGGTGACGGAGCGCATCGAAGCGACGGCGACGCTCATCGCCGATGAATGGGCCGCGCCCGATGGGATTGCCAAGCGGTTCACCGGCCCCGATCCCACTTACGCCGATTTCCAGACGGTAGACGATTCGCTCCGCGCGCTGCTCGGCGCCTTCACTAATGGCTTCGAACTGATTGCCGATACGCGCATCGCGCCCTTCTTCGGGACGGGCGCGGCAGCGGCCCGTCCGAAGGCGGCGGCGTGGTGGCGGTCGGGTTTGACGGACAGAGCGCTTGCGCAGAATCTCGATGGATTGCGCGTTCTGTTCGATGCGGCCGGCATGGCGCGCCTGCTGCCCGCCGAAGACAGCAATCTCGCTTCCGAAACCCGCTTCGAATTCGCTAGTGCGCAGCGCGCTTTGTCGGGCATCGACGAACCACTGCCTGAACTCGTGCAGACCGAGGAGAAGCGCCAACCCGTCACCTATCTGCTCATCGTCACGCAAAGCCTTCGCGACCTCTTCGCCGAACGCTTCGCGAACGCCATTGGGCTGGTCGCCGGCTTCTCTTCGCTGGACGGCGACTGAAATGTCCATCGCGTTTTCACGCCGCACCATTCTGCGTGGCTTTGGCGCGGCGCTGGCCACGATCGGATTGCCAACGGTCGCGAGGGCCGAAGAAGCAGGTGATCCGCTCTTCGCAACCGCCTTTATGGAGGGCGAACGGTTCGGAATGGCCATTCTTGATCGGGATGGAAATTTGCTACGCCGTATTTCGCTGCCCGGCCGCGGTCATGACGTCACTGCCGATTCCAGCGGCGATCACATTGTCGCCTTTGCCCGTAGGCCGGGAACCTTCGCCCTAGCGCTCGACCGCCGCAAGAGCCGTGAGCCGCAGGTGTTTCATTGTCCGCCCAACCGGCATTTCTACGGGCACGGCCTGTTCATCGACCGGGACCGCCTGCTTGTCGCGACGGAGAACGATTACGAGAAGGGTCGGGGCGTTCTCGGTCTCTACGACGCGATGAATGGTTTCCGGCGGATCGACGAATGGTCCAGCCATGGCGTCGGCCCGCACGATCTGGCGCTTTCGCCCGATGGCCGCTCGCTGATCGTCGCCAATGGCGGCATGGAAACTCATCCTGATTTCGGCCGTCAGATCCTGAACCTGGCTCTCATGGAGCCCTCTTTGGTCTTTCTCGACGCAGCCGATGGATCGTTGAAGGAAAGGCACACGCTGCCGCCGGACTGGTCGCGTCTTTCGACGCGCCATATGGACATCACCGCCGGCGGGCGGGTTTTCGTGGGGTGCCAGTGGCAGGGCGAGGCGAATGACTGCCCGCCCTTGCTGCTCTCCTTCGCGCGCGGCGAGGACCGGCGCGAACACGATCTCGGCAAATTCGCACGGCGCCTCAACGGCTATGTCGGTTCGGTCAGCGTGAACAACCGGTCAGGCCTGATCGCGATCACGTCGCCACATGGCGACATCGCGATCTTTATGGATGCTGGTCGGGGCGAGGTTGTTGGTTCTCGGAACGGCGTCGACCTTTGCGGCGTGGCGCCCTTGGCGAACGATTTCGTGACCTCGACCGGCACTGGCCGGTTTGGAACGAGCGACCTGGCGTCGATGGCGTTCGACAATCACATTCTGGCGCTCTGAACCCATACGCGCCGAGTGCCCAGACTGGAAGAATTGTAAACTAGACTCTTTGACTCCACTGATCGAAGATTCTACCAGAAAAGCACAGTGACCCTGCTGACCGAGGTAGTTTTCATGTCGCGTTTCGACGATTCGCGGAGCGGACCCGTTTGCCCTGCGGAAACATATTTGGCGCGCCCGGCGGAACGGTTGGTTGTCGAGGGCTATCGCACGGGTCTGTCCGGTTGTGCGGGCGGTGATCCCAGCGGCTGGCAGGTCGCCTGGACCCTTTACCGCGACGAACTGGGTGCGCACGGTGGGCGGATCGCCTTTGATGGCCTGATCGGAATGATCGACGCGCTTGGTCGCTGCGCGCGGTGTCCGCTGCGCTTCTTCAACAGCGACATGCGCCATCTTTGCCGCGACGAGGGCCTGCTGCTGGCGCTGATCGCCGCTGCTCAACATGGCGATGAACAGACCGGCCAGATCGCGGCGCAGGCCTTGTCCTGCCCGTTGCGTTGCGGGGAACTGGCCATGTCGGCGACCGATTACGCAATGCGCCTTCGCATGGTTGGCCGAACCCTCTTGCCTGTTTCCGCCGCCATGACGGCATCTCTGGCGAAGACGAACGGGACGTCTCCGCGCGACCGGCGCTCGGCTCTCCCAACTCTACACTGACATCATTACCGAAAGGATCATCATGAGACATCGCACTTTCATTCGCGCAAGCCTGTTCACCGTTCTTCTGGCGGGAACAGTCGCTCCGGCTCTCGCCGAGGGAGGCATCGACCGCTCGGCTATCGTCGACAATTACGCCGACATCGCTCTGGCGAAATATACCGATTCACTGGAGACGGCCCGCGAACTGGATGCGAAGATCGATGCGTTGATCGAAAACCCGACTGACGAAACACTGCAGGCTGCGCGGCAAGCGTGGATCGCGGCCCGGGTGCCCTATCAGCAGTCGGAAGCCTATCGGTTCGGCAATCCGATCGTCGACGATTGGGAGGGCCGGGTGAATGCATGGCCGCTCGATGAGGGGCTGATCGATTACGTCGATGCGTCCTATGGCAACGAAAGTGATGCCAATACAGCCTATACGGCCAATATCATCGCCAATCCGAGCCTATCCCTGAATGGCGAAACGGTAGACGCCAGCACCATCACGCCGGCGTTGCTTCAGGATGAACTGCAGGAGGCCGGGGGTGTCGAGGCCAATGTCGCCACGGGCTACCACGCCATCGAATTTCTGCTTTGGGGCCAGGATCTCAACGGCACCGATGCTGGCGCGGGCGCGCGCCCCGCGAGCGATTTCGCCGAAGGGGAGGCCTGCACGGGCAGCCATTGCGACCGCCGGGCCGAATATTTGAAGGCGGCTTCGGACCTTCTGATCGCCGATCTGGAAGAGATGGTCGGCCATTGGACGGCCGATGGCGCGGCGCGGAAGAATCTTACGGAGGGCGCACCGGAAGAGGCTCTGCGGACCATTCTCACCGGCCTTGGCTCTCTGTCCTATGGCGAATTGGCCGGCGAGCGCATGAAGCTCGGCCTTCTGCTGCACGATCCGGAAGAAGAGCATGACTGCTTTTCCGACAATACGCACAATTCTCACCTCTATGACGCGAAAGGCATCCGGAACGTCTATCTCGGTGCATATGAAGGTCCTGATGGCGAGACCGTTTCCGGCACAGCGCTTTCTGATCTGGTGAAGGCCACAGACCCGGCGTTGGACGAAGAAATGCGCACCAAGCTCGATGAGACGATGGCGGCCATGCAGGCAATTGCCGACAAGGCCGAGGCGGGCGAAGCCTACGATCAGCAGATCGGCGAGGGAAATGAAGATGGCAATGCGCGGGTGCAGGCCGCCATCGATGCGCTGATCGCGCAGACGCGAACCATCGAACGGGTGATTGCGGCTCTCGATCTCGGCAATATCGAACTGGAAGGCTCCGACAGCCTGGACGACCCGAACGCCGTTTTCCAGTAAGAGCGTCGGCATCGATAGCCTGGCAGACTGGCGGCCCGCCCGATGTCCAAGGGTGCGGCCGCCATTTTCACAAATCGGTGAATGGCTGGGTCAGCGCGACAGTTCGACGGAGCGGCGCTTTGCGGCTTCGGCCGCTTCGCGCATCAGGCTTTTCAGCCGGTCGCCCTCCATCATCGGCGCAAGGCCGGCGGCGGTCGTGCCGTTCGGACTGGTCACCTGGCGGCGCAGTTCGGCCGGCTCGGTCTGGCCATCGGCGGCCAGCTTCGCCGCGCCGAGAACGGTCTGCCGGGCCAGAAGCGCCGCTAGGTCGGGTTCCAGCCCGATCTGTTCGCCGGCGGCAGTGAGGGCTTCCAGAAAATGGAAGAGATAGGCCGGCCCGCTGCCCGAAATGGCCGTGACCGCATCCATCTGCTCTTCGCTCGCCAGTTCGGCGACCGCGCCATTGGCCTTCAGCAGTTCTCTTATCTGGTCGACCATCTCGCTGGTGGTCGCTTCGTTGGCGATATAGGCCATCATCCCTTCGCCAATGGCGGCGGGCGTGTTCGGCATGACGCGGATGATGGGCGTATTGTCGCCGAACATGGCTTCGTAGAAACGGATCGGCAGGCCTGCCGCGATGGTCATGATGGCGGCGCCGCCATCGGTGAACGACCGATAGGCAGGGGCCGCGTCGCCCATGATCTGCGGCTTGAGCGCCAGCACGACGAGATCGGCCGTGAAGGCATCGGGAGAGGGCGCTTCGGCGAAGGTTTCGACACCGAGCGCCGCGGCCCGCTCGCGCCCGGCATCGCCCGGTTCCACGACGGCTGCATCCGCCGCAGCAACCGCGCCGCTATCCAGCCAGGCCTTGAGAACGGCAAATCCCATATTGCCGCATCCGACCATCAGAATCCGCATCGTCCGCTCCGTTTTTGCTTTCCTGCCAATGCTTGTGGCAAGGCCGGCACATCTGTGCAAGGCGCGTCTCAGCCGGGCGGACCGTTCTCATGCAGGACAAAACGTGACGCGATCCGAAGACCGAAACATCCGAGCAGCATATAGATCCAGACCGGGTCCGCCCGGTTGAAGAAGAAAGTCTCGAGAAAGCCGTTCAGCGCCGTGAAAATGACGATCATGATCATCAGATCGGCAAAGAGAATGTTCTGCCGGAGCTGTGGGACGCGGACATAATCGGCCATTGGGGCCACCCATATGGCGAAAAGGGTGATGCCGAGTGCCGGGAAACCGCCCATCAGCATGGTGTCGATATAGCCGCTATGGGAATCGCCGATCCGCCGAAAGTCCCAGCGTTCGTCGAAATGGGCTTCGGCTTCGAGCACCAGCGGCGTTTGCCAGAAATTGCCGTAGCCATAACCCGTCCAAGGGCGTTCCATCGCCATCCGGCCGCCAAAGTCCCACAGCGTGGTTCGCCCCGTATAGCTGAATGTCGGAGCAACTGAACTCATCCAGTTCTTCAGCGGTTCGATGAAGACGATACCGAGTGTTGCAAGGGCCAGCGCCGCGACCGCGACAAGAAAGATCGCCGGCAGGTAACGGCGAAAGCCCGTCCACGAGGGCAGAAGAACCATGAATATGGAGATGCCGAGCAGGCCGAGCGTTGTTTTGGAGCCGGTCTTCAGAACGAAGATCGTCGCGAGCACGAAGACAATGCCTCCGATGACCGGCCGCCCCAGACGCAAAAGGTAGAGCCCGACAAACAGGGTGCAGGCTGCAACGGGACCGGCGACATTCTTGTGCGGATAGATGCCGCGCCAAAGCCCGGCATGCTGATCCTCGAAACCGCCGGTCTGGTGAATGCCCGATTGCGGAAAGGCGAAAACGGCGAAATAGCTGAGCGACAGCAGCGACAGAGCGGCGAAGGCGAGGACGGTAGCCATTTGCGCCTGCGTTCGCGGCAGCGACAAAATCACCATGATCGCGCCAATGCCGATGATGGAGAAGGCGACGCCCCGAAAGGCGCCCATCGGATCGGGCGTACGCATGACGCTGAGAAGAACCATGGCAATAAGCAACAGCCACCATGGCGACAGCAATGCATAGAGGCGCCGCGCATCGGCCATCAGAAGACCGGCGACGACCGACAGCACCATCATTGCACCCCAGCCCATCTGATTGAGCGGATCGCCCTTCGTCAGATAATCCGGATCGTAGTCGATCGAGATGGGGCGAAATCCGATCAGCGCGACGGCCAGCATAAGACAGGCAAGTAGCGTCGCCAGCGTGCCGTCACGCCACGCTTTGCCCATCACCTCAAAAGCGATCTGGGGATCAGTTTTTCTCGGCTTGGCGGTACTGGTCATTCATGTAACCGAATTCGCCGAGCACCCGTCCTGCCCCGACAAGGACCGGGTAAAGACCGACGGAAAGCGACCTTGCTGCCAGCCCCGCCTTCAGGCCGCGTAAGGGAGACGCCGCCAGAAGTGCCAGACTTTTCATCAGCACCTGAACGCGTGCAAAGCTGTGCCCCTTCCGCCGCTCATGATCGACAAGGGTCGAGATAACGCCGTTGCGCAACGACCGCGTTCTGATCCAGTCCGCCTGAAGCCGGCGCGACGGGATGGTCTCGTGAACTATGGCTTCCGCACACCAGCCGAATTCATAGCCGGCCTTGCGCGCGCGCGTCAGAAAATCGGAATCGCCGCCACCCATGAAATTGAAGCGAAGATCGAGGAAATTCGGCGAAAAACGTTCCAGCACCGGTCTCGTCAGCAGCAGGTTGCCGGTCGAATAGAGCGCCGGCACGGGGCCGGTCTCCGTGTAAGGCGGGCGAAAGACGGGATGTTGCGCCCAGCTTTCATACTCGTCCTTTTCGAAGATCGGATTTTGAGGGCCGCCGACAATATCGAGTTCCAATGTTTCGGCCGTGCCGCACATGCGCGCCAGCCAGCGCGGATCGGCGGTCTCGTCATCGTCGATAACCAGGAGGTGTCGGAAATGGGGGAATGTCTCGAGCGCCATCTGCCAGCCGGCATTGTAGGCTTCGCAATTGCCGCGCCTGTGAGCCGCGATGATAAGCCCGGCCACAGCGCCGCTTTCGAAGAGGTGAGCCGCCGCCGCCGCTCCTTCGCGCGCTTCGTTCTCATTCTCCATGACGATGATGGCATAGGAACGGCTGGTCTTCTGCGCGATCAGGCTTTGCAGTGTTCTGAGAAGCTGGTCGGGACGTTTGTAGGTTGGCACCGTGATCACGATTTCGGGCGCGTCCACATCAAGACCGGCCGACCGCGTCAGAATGGTCGAAACCGGCGGGACGCTATGTCCGTCCGTCGTTACACCGCTTTGGTCCATCTGACTGCGAAAACCTTCGACCGAACGCATGACGCCTCCTCAAAGAGGTATCGTTCAGTAGAGCAATCTAAAGTTAAAAATTGTTTACAATTCTCTACCATGGCGGGTGTTAACGGCAATTTCATTTCGGCACAGCATCATTCGATAAAGGCGGCTAATAAGGGCCTTTTACAAGAGTGCTTTGAGACATATGCATCTCGTATTCGTAACATCTCTGATCCCGCCTGATACACCGGCAAGCGGTTTTGACGTGGCCAATGCGGCCATGTTGAGGGCGCTTGAGGCACGCGTGGAGCGCATCAGCGTGCTTGGTTACCGCTGGCCAGGTCAGGACGACGGCTCGCAGGGCGCCTCGACAATCGTGCTGGGCGAAATCGATGCGCGGACGCAAAATGCCTCGCTGACCACCAAGCTCGCATGGTTGGGCCGCGCCGTCGGTACGCGCAACACTTTCGCAAACGCAAAGCTTCGTATCTCTTCACCGGCCGAGATCAGGCAAAAGCTTGACGCATTGCCTCCGATCGACGGTTTCGTCTGGAATTCGGTGCAGTTGGCGGGGGCTTATCCAGAGCTGTTCCGCGACAGGCCTGCTCTGTTCATCGCACACAATGTCGAGCACCAGTCGGCCTTGCAAAATGCCGTGGCCGCAACGAGTGTTTTCGAGCGGCTTCTCTATCGGCGCGAAGCCGCTTTGTTGCAGCGGCTCGAAAGCGATCTGTGCCATCGCGCCAGCCACGTGATCGTTCTTACGGAAGACGATCGGCAGGCCTTGCGACTGACGCCGGACGAAGCGACCGTTCTGCCGCTCGTTACGCCCGCACCGGAGGAGGTGCCGGCCATTGAGCCGCGTGTCAGCGCAACCATGATCGGCTCGTGGGGATGGGCGCCCAACCGGATCGGCCTGGAGTGGTTCCTCCAGCATGTTGCGCCACGCCTGCCCGCAGACTTTACCGTCGAAATTGCCGGCGACATGCCGGGCGATATCCGCCCCCCGACGACCGGCGTGCGTTTTGTCGGCCGCGTGGAGGACGCCACCGCTTTTCTGCTCGGCGGCCGGATGGTGCCGCTGGCGAGCCGGGCCGGCACGGGTATTCAACTGAAGACGCTCGAAACGTTTGAACTGGGAATGCCCGCCGTGGCGACGTCGAGTTCGCTGCGCGGGATTGCCCATCTGCCGCCTAATGTCGTTGTGTCCGACGATCCGACCGAGTTTGCCTCGATGATGGTCCGCCAGGCCCAAGAAGGGCGACGTATCGATGGCTCGGCTTTCCGTCAGCGCCAGAAGGCGGCCCTCGATAGCGCCATGGACCGCGCACTGGCGGCCCTTGGTCATGACATCGCAAGTTTTCGAGCAGCTTGATGTCGGATGGAGCGGAATTGCCGGCCAAGCAGATTCTGAGTCATCACGTTGCCGCACTGACGGCGGCTGAGGCTGCGGTGGAATTGCAGATGCGGCTCGACCGCGGCGAGTTTACCCGCATTGCCTTTCTGAACAGTCATGTCGCCAACATCGCCGCCGACGATCCAGCCTATAAGCAACTGCTCCGGGATTTTTTGATTTTGCCGGACGGGATCGGCGTGGACATTGCCGCCTGGCTCAAACATGGCGGTACCTTTCCGGCCAATCTGAACGGCACCGATTTCATGCCTCTTCTTCTAAGCCGTTTGAGGCCCGCCCTTCATGTCGGGCTCATCGGTGCCTCCCGCGAAAGTCTCGATGGCGCGGTCGGTGCGCTCAGAACGCGTTTTCCGCAGCACCGCTTCACCGCGTTTTCGGACGGCTATTTCGAGCAGGAGACGGAGGAGGCCGTGCTTGATCGTCTGCTTGGCGACCGGCCCGATCTTCTGATGGTCGCCATGGGCGTGCCGGCGCAGGAGAACTGGATCGCTCGTCATCTGGACCATCGCCATGGCACGCTGGTGTTCGGGGTTGGCGCCCTGTTCGATTTCCTTTCCGGCGCGGTGCCCCGGGCACCTCGCTCGATCCGTCGGTTGCGAAGCGAATGGGTGTGGCGGCTGGCGCTGGAACCGCGTCGCCTCTTTGCGCGATACGTGATTGGCAATCCGCGTTTTCTCTACCGTGTTCTGAAAGATCGGAGCGAGCGTTGACCGAAGCGGAACGTGCGGCGCCTGGCCACGATCACTCGGTGGCCCTCGTGACAGCCAGCTATGCTGGTGACATGGAGCGCTTTCGCCTGCTTTGCGAAACGCTGGACCGTCACGCGCAGGGCTATTCCCGTCATCTTGTCCTGGTCTCCGGTCGCGATGCGGCGCTGTTTCGCCCGTTCGAAGGTCCGCGCCGCCATATCGTCAACGAGAACGAACTCCTGCCGGAATGGCTGCACGACATGCCCGATCCCTTCAATCTTGGCGGACGTCGACTCTGGCTGTCCTGGCGCGGCTGGCCGCTGCGCGGCTGGCACATCCAGCAATTGCGAAAGATCGCCATCGCTCGGCATGTCGACGAACATGCGCTGGTTTTCCTCGATAGCGATGTCGCCTTCGTCAAGGCATTCGATGCGCGCACGGTTGTCCGCTCCGATGGTTCGGTCAGGCTGTTCCGCCGACCGTTCGAACTGGTTCGCCGGCCACCTTCCGAACAGCATGTCTGGAGCCGCAATGCGGGCCGCATATTGGGCCTCGGATCGACCACTTCGCCACACGATTATATCGCCACCCTCATTGCCTGGCGAACGGCCTCGGTTCGAGCGATGATCGAACGCATCGAAAACGCGTGTTCGCGCCATTGGGTCGAGGCGCTTGCGCGGCAAAGAGCCTTTTCCGAATGCATGATCTACGGCAGATTCAGTGACGAGTTCGATGATCGGACCCATCATTTTCACGACGATACGGAATGGTGCCACACCTATTGGGGCGGTCCCGGTCTGACGGAAGGAGGCATCCGCGACTTCCTCGACGCAATGGGCGAAAGCCAGGTCGCGGTTGCGCTGCAAAGCTTTACCGGGTCGGATATCGGCGATCTGCGGCGCGTGATCGGATAACCGGGACGCTGGGCTTACAACCCACTAGAACGACCGACCCTTGCCCTTTGACAGCGCCCGGTAGGTCAGGACGAGAGAGAGGGCGTAAAGCGCAGCGAATACGGCATTCAGCCATATCATGATCGAACCGGCTTCTTCGAAGCGAATGAGGAGCGCGCCAAGTAGCGCAGCCTTCGCCATGCCGATCAGTGCCAGATTGATCACTCGCCGGCCGCTCTGGCCGCGTCCGTAGAGCAGTTCGGCGTGATATTCGATGAGATTGCGCAGCGCCGGCACGGCCAGCACGAGCAGAACCAGCGGTGCGGCCTCGGCGACATTGTCGCCAAGCAATGTCGGCCGGAGCCATAGAATGAACGCCAGCGCCACGATCCCGAGCGTCGAGGCGGTGGCGATGGCCGCCTCCAGACCGAGCCGTCGCAGGCGCGAAGCTATGGCCTGCGTGCTGCCCATCAGTTTCTGAATGAGAAGCATGATGAAGGTTCTTACCGGCAGGGCCGTCAGATCGACGAGCCGCATCACGACGGCATAGAGACCGGCCAGTTGTGCGCCGCCGAGAAACAGAACCAGCAGCTTGTCCAGTTCGGATTGCAGATAGAACAGGATCTCCGCACCGCAGGCCGGAATGGCGTCGGAGGTTCGCCGCCACCAGGCGCCAGGATGCCAGCGGAGGCGCTGTCGCGGCCAGTAGAACGCCAGCCCGACAGCCAGGGCGACGCCATTGGCCAGAAGGTAGAGCCATGACCATGCAGCGAGATCCGGCACTGCCAGGAAAGTCATGCCGAGCGCTGCGAGCGCTCGCAGGGCGGTTCCGAGAATGGTCAGGACAGCGCCGCGCCCGAACCGTTCGAGGCCGTTATTGACGATGATGACGATCTCCGTGCTACGCCATAGAAGCGCTTCGGCCGCAATGATGAGTGCGAAGGGGCCGAAGGGGACATCGCGGGCGAAAATGAGGAGCCAGGTCGCGTAGGTGGCCATCGCGAGAACGGGCAGAGAAAGCGCCCCTGCGACCAGCAAACCGCCCGCGTAAAGGCCGATCAGACGAGGCCGTACGGTGGCGGCGCGATAGAGGGGCGAAGACATGCCGAAACCGACGATCCGCGACAGCATGACACCTGCGGCGCTAGCCGTTGCGAACACGCCGAACTCGGCGATGGTCAACGTGTTGGCAAGCAGGACGAAATAGGCGAGCGAGAAGACAAGGCGGCCGAGCGAACCACTGGTTGCGGCAAGGTAGCCGCCGGTCAACCGCAGGGCTCCTTCGGGCAGGCGGCTGGCCAGTCTGCGCAGCCAAAGCGGATGGCGGCGGATCGTTCCGCTATGAAGAGGGCTCTCCGACATGGGCTTTACCTTGCCCGAAAGGCCTTAATGTCCGGTTCGCAGACATCGGGCCGGCTCAAGCAGTCGGAAATCTTTACACTTTCTTTGCCATGGCTGTTTAGTCTTCGAAAAGAATTCACCGTCGGCGTCCAGAACCGGCCGATGAGCTTTGGCGGGTAAGGGCCGGATGACCGGATCATTTCTCTCGAGAACGGCAGACGCGAACCGGCAGGAGCCCAGCGCCGAGCAGCCAGACATTCGCCAGACATTTGTCGAAGCGAAGGATCGTAGGCGTAGCCAGCGCAGCAACAGCGTTCTATCGGCAGCGGCAAGGCGAAAGGAAAAATCGTCCTCGTCTGCGGAGCCGAAGTCCCAGCCGCGTTCTGAGGCGCCGACAAGGGCGGCACGGCCCAATCCTGCCGTCAACGCGCGGCAGCGTCCGGTCGAAAAGCCTGTCGAAGCAACGCCGACCGTGCTGGATTCCGTTCGTCATTGGATGGCCGCGAAGAAGTCGGAACCCGCCGGCGAAGAAACGCCTCGCGTCGATCGGCAGAATGCTCCGGTGGCGGAGCCATCCGAAACAGCACCCTCGATTCGTCCCGCCGCCGACCGCGAAGTCCACCGGGAACATTCCTCGTTCTTCCCTGAGCGGCGGCGCGTCCAAAGCGAGGTCTGGCGACCGGCAGTCGATCCTCTCGCTGTGCTGACGGGTATCTGGAACGCCAAGCTGATTGTTGCCGCGACCACGATTATCGGTGCGGTCCTCGGGATTGTAATCGCGCTCTCTACGCCGAAGCTCTATGTGGCGTCTGCCGATGTTCTCATCGATCCGCGCGACATCAAGATTTCCGACCGCGACCTGACTTCTCAGGGGCTGCCGTCCGACGCCACTCTGGCGCTTGTGGAGAACCAGGTGCGTCTGATGTACGCTCCGCAGGTGATGCGCAAAGTGGCAAGCGACCTCGATCTTGCCAATGATCCGCGTTTCACCGCGCCGCCAAGCGGGTTGTTCGCATTGATTGAAGCTCTCCGTTCGCTGGTCTCGCTCGGCAGCGATGGTGATGACGACAGCGAAATCGCCAATGCCGCCAGCGATCTGGCGCAATCCCTCGAGATCGCCCGTGCGGACCGCACATTTGTCGTCTCGGTCGCTGCGGAAACGCGCGATCCGCAATTGTCGGCAGACATCGCTAACGCTGTCATCGATGCTTATGTCGACGTTTCCCGCAACCTTTCCTCTGCCACGGCGGGGCGCGCCGAAAGCGAGATTACGGCGCGACTCGACGATCTGCGGACGGAAGTGGAAGCGGCCGAACGGGCGGTGGAAGCTTTCCGTACCGAAAACGATCTGGTGGAATCGCAAGGTCGGCTCATCACGGACGAGGAAATCCTTCGCCTTAACGATCAACTCGCCAATGCCGAGGCGCAGCTGATCGAGCTGCAAGCCAAAGCGCGTTCGATCCGTGAGACCAGCACGGATGCGATCTTGGGTGGCGGCCTGCCCGAGGCCATCAACTCGCCGGTGATCGGTGAATTGCGTGCGCAGTACGCCCAGCTCCGTCAGCAGGCGGAAAGCCTTTCGGCGCGGTTGGGGCCGCGCCATCCGCAACGGATCGCCATTGAATCGCAGCTGCGCGGCTCTCGCGAACAGATGGCGGCCGAACTGCGACGCATCGCCGCCTCCGCCGAAGCGGAGTTGCGCCGGGCGCGCCAGCAGCAACAGGATCTGGCGGATCGGCTTGCCCAATTGAAGGTGCGCCAGGGCGACATTTCCGACGAACTCGTCACCTTGCGCCAGCTGGAGCGAGAGGCGGCTGCCAAACGCAATATCTACGAATCCTATCTGTTGCGCGCCCGCGATGCCGGCGAGCAAAAGGACATCGACACCACCAACATTTCCATCATCGGCAAGGCGCAGCCTCCTCTGCGTCCAGAAGGACCGTCCCGTTCCTCCACGGTGATCCTCTCCACAATCCTGGGGTTTCTCGTCGGCGTGGTGATCGGGGCAGTTCGCGGCGTGTGGGCGGATATGATGGCCCAACGATCGCTCACCGGTTCAAATGTTTTCATCCGCGACCGGAGGAACACCGAACCCGAATCCGAAAACGAGAGCCAGGTCCAATCGCGCGACGAACCTGAAGAAACGCCCAGTGAGGACTCCATGTACCGATCATCGCCCTATCCAGACGCATATCCGCCACGTTCGACAACGCAGATGACCGCCGCGACCGATCCCTACGCCCATCACGCTTCCCCCGCTATGGCGCCGAATACGCCTCCTTACGAGCCGGGTCATCACGGACCGATGGCAGCACACGATCCGTATGGGGGATCATCCTATCCGCCGTCAGCAGGCGGCTGGAACCATCAGCATGGCATGCAGAACGAAGGTTACGCACCCCAGACGCACAACCGGCCGGCCTATGGTGCGCAGCCTGTGGCGCACACGGGGCAGGGCGCGCTTTATCCCTATCCTTATCCGGAGCCTGCCGCCGCCCATTATCCTGCTGCGCCGAACTGGCAAGGTCAGCCCGTGCCCTACGATCCTCGTGGCGTGAGGATGGCAGGGCCATATAGCCAGCAGCATAATATCGATCAGCGCGAACTGGCCGAAATGCGCGAAACGGTGCGCTCCATGCGGCATATACTGGACGATCTGGCTTCTCGCATAAGCCGCTAGGAGGCTGCGCCGCGCGACCGGCGCCGTCTTACTAACGTAAGGTCAGACGCCGAACACGCTTGCGCCGTGATCGGCCTGGCCGACCGCCTGCCGGAACGCCGCGAATAGTTCGCGGCCCATGCCGTGCTGGTTCTTCACCATCTGGCCCTTGGCGGCCGGGCGAGCGGCGAACTCCGCCTCGTCGACCAGCACTTCGAGCGTGCCGCTCTCGCCATCCAGCCGGACCAGGTCGCCGTTACGCAGCTTGGCGATCGGCCCGCCATCAAGCGCCTCGGGCGTGACGTGAATGGCCGCCGGCACCTTGCCCGACGCGCCGCTCATGCGTCCATCGGTGACGAGCGCGACCTTGAAGCCGCGATCCTGAAGCACGCCGAGTGGCGGCGTCAGCTTATGCAATTCGGGCATACCGTTGGCGCGCGGTCCTTGAAAGCGCACGACCGCGATGAAGTCCTTCTCCAGTTCGCCCGCCTTGAAGGCGGCCTGCAATTCGGACTGGTCCTCGAAGACGATGGCCGGCGCCTCGACCACCCGGTTTTCCGGTTTGACGGCGGAGATCTTGATGATCGCATCGCCCAGATTGCCCTGCAGCACTTCCAGTCCGCCGGTCGGTTGGAACGGCTTGTCGGCGGTCGCTAGGATCTTTGGCTCGTGGCTGATCTCCGGAGCGGGCGAACGGCGGACCGTACCGTCTTCATTCAAGCCCACCTCGATGCCGTAGGCTTCCATCCCTTCGCCATAGACGGTGCGGATGTCGTCATGCATCAGCCCGGCCTGGCAGAGTTCCTTGATCAGAAAGCCCATGCCGCCGGCGGCGTGGAAATGGTTCACGTCGGACAGGCCGTTCGGGTAGACCCGCGCCAGAAGCGGCACGGTGTCGGAAATGTCGGAAATGTCCTGCCATGTGAGCCTGATGCCGGCGGCGCCGGCCATGGCGATCAGATGGATCGTGTGATTGGTCGAGCCGCCCGTCGCATTCAGCCCGACCGCGGCATTGACGATCGAGCGCTCGTCGATCATCCGCCCGACCGGCGTGAACTCATTGCCCGCCTGCGTGATCTGGAAGGCGCGGCTGACCGCCTCCCTGGTCAGCGCATCGCGCAGCGGCGTGTTCGGATTGACGAACGAAGCGCCCGGCATGTGCAGGCCCATCATCTCCATCATCATCTGGTTGGAATTGGCCGTGCCATAGAAGGTACAGGTGCCGGGGCCGTGATAGCTCTTGCTCTCCGCCTCCAGCAATTCGTCGCGGCCGACCTTGCCCTCGGCATAGAGCTGGCGGATGCGCGCCTTCTCGTCATTGGGCAAACCCGAAGGCATCGGCCCGGCAGGCACGAAAATGCTCGGCAGGTGGCCGAAGGTAAGCGCCGCGATGAAAAGGCCGGGCACGATCTTGTCACAGACGCCGAGATAGACCGCTGCATCGAACATGTTGTGAGACAGGCCGACCGCCGCCGCCATGGCGATCACGTCGCGCGAAAAGAGCGACAGTTCCATGCCGGGCTGGCCCTGCGTGACGCCATCGCACATGGCCGGCACGCCGGACGCCACCTGCGCCACGCCGCCGGCTTCGCGCGCCGCCTGGCGAATAATGTCCGGGAAGCGCTCGAAGGGCTGATGCGCCGACAGCATATCGTTATAGGCGGTAACGATGCCGAGATTGGGCACCGTGTCGCCGGCAAGATCGCTCTTTTCGGAAGGCGAGCAGACCGCAAAGCCATGCGCCAGGTTGGAGCAGGAGAGGGACGAGCGGTTCACGCCGGCTGTCACTGCGTCGTCGAGCCTCTCCAGATAGGCTTCGCGGCTCGGTCTGCTGCGTTCGACGATGCGTTGCGTGATCTGGGAGATGTTTGCGGTCGGCATGTCGTTTATCCTTCGGCTGGCGCGTACCAGATGCTGATGGTCGTTTTGGCGTGGTTGAAGATCGCCCGAATGGGGTAGGGCGACTCCTGGTCGGAGAGCGCGTCGAACAGCACGTTCTTCTTTTCCACTCCCTCGATGTGCAGATGGATGAATCGTCCATTGACCAGCGCCGGAAGGGTCCAGGTCAGGCGTGGTTCGCCGGCGTCCGGCGCGTCCATGGAAACGATGCGCGGTTCGCCCTTGGGGTCCAGCGCCTCATCCAGCCTGTCGCCCTTCGGAAAGAAGGAGGCAGTGTGCCCGTCCGTCCCCATGCCGAGCATGACGACATCGAAAGGCTGGGGCAGATTGGCAAGGCGGCGGCTCGCGACTTCCGCAGACATCGCCGCATCGGCGACAGGCTCGTAAAGCGATTCGAACGCCGCATTTGCGGCATGGCGCTGAAGAAGGCGTTGTATCACGAGCGCAGCATTGGAACGGGGTGACGATGTGTCGACGAAGCGCTCGTCCACCAGCGTCACGATCACCTTGTCCCAGGCGATGTCCCGCTCCGAAAGCGCAACGAAAACCGGGATCGGCGTTCGTCCACCCGAAACGGCCAGGGTCGCGACGCCTCTCGCCTCGATGGCGTTTGAGAGTTGCTCGGCGACCGTGCCGGACAGCCGTTCCGCCAGCCGTCCGCCGCTGGAATATTCCTGCCATTTCGGCTCGCCCGGCGCATCGGCGAGAAAGTCGCTCGGGTCGCGTTGGGCGGGAGGGTCAGATGGATTCATGCCAGCTCCGGCCATCTCGTTCGATCAGTCCGATGGAAGCCGACGGCCCCCATGAGCCCGATGTGTAGCCGGCAATATCCTTCGGCCGGCCCTGCCATTCATGTAGGATGGGATCGATCCAGCGCCACGCCGCTTCCACCTCGTCGCCGCGCATGAACAGGGTCTGATTGCCGCGCACCACATCCGTCAGGAGCCGCTCATAGGCGTCCGGATTGCGCACGTCGAAAGCCTTGGCAAAGTACATGTCGAGCGGCACATGGCGCAAGCGCATCCCACCCGGTCCGGGATCCTTGACCATCATCCACTGCTTCACGCCCTCATCGGGCTGCAGGCGGATCACCAGCTGGTTGGCGATGACCTGACCTTCGGCCTCCTCGAAGATGGAATGGGGGATCGGCTTGAACTGAACGACGATCTCGGATGCCCGTGCCGCCAGCCTTTTGCCCGTCCGCAGATAGAACGGCACGCCCGCCCAACGCCAGTTTCCAATCTCGGCCTTGAGCGCGACGAAAGTTTCCGTATCGCTCTGCCCGCTTTCCAGCTCTTCTAGATAGCCCTTGACGGCTCCGCCATGCGCTGCGCCGGCGCGGTACTGCCCCCGAACGGTCTGGCGATGCACCGCTTCGCCGGTCAGCGGATCGAGCGCGCGCAGAACCTTCAGCTTTTCATCGCGAACCGCATCGGCGTCGAGAGAGGAGGGCGGCTCCATGGCGACCAGGCAAAGGAGCTGGAGAATATGGTTCTGCACCATGTCACGCATGGCCCCGGATTTGTCGTAATAATCCGCCCGGCTTTCCAGACCGACATTCTCCGCAACCGTAATCTGCACATGGTCGATATGGGCGCTGTTCCAGAGCGGTTCGTAGAGCGCATTGCCGAAGCGCAGCACCATCAGATTCTGCACCGTCTCCTTGCCGAGATAGTGGTCGATGCGGAAAATCTGGTCCTCCCGGAAGACGGAGGACAAAGTCTTGTTGAGTTCGATGGCCGAGGCCAGATCTCGGCCGAGAGGCTTCTCGACCACGATCCGCGTCTCGTTGCTCAGAAGCTCGTGGTCGCGAATGCGTTCGGCGATGGGACCGAAGAGCGAAGGCCCGACCGCCAGATAGAAGGCGCGAACTGCTTTGCTGTCGCCGATCGCCTCGCGCAGCTTGTCCCAGCCGCCGTCGCTTTTCGCATCGATGGCGACATAGGAGAGCCGGTTCAGGAACCGGTCGATCTCGCCGTGATCGCGTTCTTCCTCACTGACGAACTCCGCAAGCGCCTCACGCGCGTAATCCCGGAATGCTTCGTCGGTCAGATCCGAACGGGATGCGCCGATGATCCGCGTTGGTTCGGAGAACTGACCGGCGCACTGGCGGTGATAAAGTGCCGGCAGGAGCTTGCGTTCGGCCAGATCGCCGGTCGCGCCGAAAATGACGAAATCGCATGACGCGACGGGAATGATAGTGCTGCTCATGAGGCGGACGGTTCTCCAACGTCGATGGGGACTGTTTATATAAATCGATTTAGAAGGGCAATGAGCCTTCTTGCGCGGCTGCCATGCACGGTCGATTTTTCTGCCGTTGGAAGGCGCGGCGAACCCGTTCGGCCACCCCGACCCGATCAGAGCCTGTCCAGCATCGCATACCAGGTCATGGCAAGAAACAGCAGTGGCTTGCGCAGCGCGGTGCCGCCGGGAAATGGCGGAATGTCGAGATCGCGTAGAAGGTTCAGATCGTCGCGACGGCCGGTGACCGAATCGGCCCAAAGGCGGCCCGTATGGGTCGCCATCATGACGCCATGGCCAGAGAAACCGCCGATCGACGTAACGCCCGGCATGATCGTCCGCACGAAGGGCAGGCGCGGCAATGTGATACCGACGGAACCGCCCCAGACATAGTCGATGTCGGCTTCGGAGAGGGCGGGAAAGATTTCCGCGATCTGCGCTCGGATATGGCCGGCAATATCGTTCGGGGTCTTCGCGCTATAGGCCTCGCGCCCGCCGAACATCAGCCGGTTGTCGGGCGTCTTGCGAAAATAGCGCACCATGAACCGACTGTCGTCGACCGCTTCGCCCCCCGGCAGAATATCGTCGTTCGCGGGCAGCGGCGCGGTGGCGCCGATGAAGGAGCGGATCGGCATGATATGGCGCGGCGAGACGGGCTCGGCCTCGAACGCATCGCCATGGGCATTCGTCGCCACCAGGCAGCGATCGGCATGGATGATGCCGCGTTCGGTCGTAATTTTCACGCGCCCACCGGCAGGATCGATGCCGAGCGCCGGCGTGTTTTCATAGAGCTTCGCCCCGGCCTTTCGGGCCGCGCCAGCCAACCCGACCACAAGCTTGAGCGGATGGATATGTCCGGTACCGGCATCGCGTATCGCGGCATGATAACGCTTCGATCCGATGGCCGCTGCGGTCTCGGGCCGGTCCAGATAGGCGATATGCGGATAATCGTAGCGCTCCGCCATTGCCGTGGCATGGTTGCGGTAGCCGGCAATCCAGCGCTTCTTGTGAACGGCGCTGATCTGACCTGGCCTGTAGCCAACGTCGAATCCATGTTTGGCGGGAAGCGCCAGCAGTTCGGTCTTGGCGTCCTCGGCGATGCGGAACAGCGCGCGCGAGCGGTCAAGGCCGAGGTCGTCCTCCAGTTCGGTCGGCCACGCTCTTTGGCCGGTGCCGATCTGCCCGCCATTCCTGCCTGACGCCCCATCGCCAAAGCGATGCGCATCGATCAGGACGACATCGACACCCTGTTCGGCAAGTCGCAGCGCGGCAGCCAGGCCGGTATAGCCACCGCCGATAATTGCGATGTCCGCGCGGATATCGCCGTCCGCCGAAGGGTAGGTCGGGCGGTCGGTAAGGCTGGCTTCATACCAGGACAGGCCGGGAGAGATGGGGCTGCGATAGTTCATCGCGCGCCATTAGCCGCCGCCGTTGCGCGGCACAAGTGGCAGCACTTATCGTCGCCTCAGGCGTTGACGATCATCGCAATGGCAGGAACGTCGTCGCTATCCAGAATAAGCGTGTAATGGCAGGCAAAGCGCCACGCCTCTTCGCCATCGGCGCGGCTTTGCACCCATTCGACACTGACGAAGGCGGTTGCGCCGACCATTTCGCAGGCGTGGATTGCAAAGTCGCTCGACGCGATCTCTTCCTTGCCAAGAACGTCGAGAAGCGCCTCGATATTATCCAGAAGATCGTCCGCGTCCTGAAAAATATTGCCCTTGCCGAACTGCCAGATCGTCACCGGGAAGGTAAAACAGTCGGCGATGGCTTCGGCATCGAAATCATCGAACCCGTTGCGATAGGTATCGAACAGCGCATCGATATCCGCGCGGTGGACGATGTGGTCCGAGTCGGTCGTCATGAGCCGGCTTTCAGACATTCAGCAGCAGATATTCCCGTTCCCACGGGCTGATGACCTGCATGAAGGTTTCGAATTCGCCGCGTTTGACGCCGCAATAATTGGTGATGAATTCGCGACCGAGAACCTCGCGAAAATCGCCCTCGCCTTCGAAGAGCGCCACCGCGTCGAGCAGGCTGCGCGGCAGTTCGATCGCGCCCTCATTAACCGATTCCTGCGTCGGCTCGTCCGGCTCGATTTCGTTGCGGATGCCAAGAAGACCCGCGGCCAACGAGGAGGCCAGCGCCAGATAGGGATTGGCGTCGGAGGAGGGCAGGCGGTTCTCCACGCGCCGCGCCTGCGGCTCGGACGCCGGCACGCGGAAGGCCGTGGTGCGGTTGTCGTAGCCCCATTTGTTGTTGAGCGGGCAGGCCATGTCCGGCGCGAGCCGCCGATAGGAATTGACGTAGGGCGCCATGGTGACGAGCGCGCGCGGGACGTAGCGCTGCATCCCGCCGACATAATGGAAGAACAGCGGTGACGGCTCGCCATTCTCTGCCGTGAAAATGTTGGCGCCGGTCTCGCTATCAACCACGCTCTGGTGGATATGCATGGCACTGCCGGGCAGCCCTTCCATCGGCTTGGCCATGAAGGTGGCGTAGATGCCGTGCTTCATCGCCGCTTCGCGAATAGTCCGTTTGAACAGAAACACCTGATCGGCCAGTTCCAGCGGATCGCCATGGCGCAGATTGATCTCCATCTGCGCCGGCCCTTCCTCATGGATGAGCGTATCGATCTCCAGCCCCTGCGCTTCGGAGAAATGGTAGATATCGTCGACCAGATCGTCGAACTCGTTGATGCCGGCGATAGAGTAGGACTGCCCGCCCTGAATGGGCCGGCCGGACCGGCCCTTCGGCGGTTTCAGCGGATCGTCGGGATCGATATTCTGGGCGACGAGATAGAACTCGATCTCCGGGGCAACGACAGGGCGAAAGCCATCGTCGGAATAGGCCTGGACGACCCGCTTCAACACATTGCGCGGCGTGTAGCGGACGGGTTCGCCAGTCGTATCGACAATGTCGCAAATGATCTGTGCGGTCGGGTCGCTTTCCCATGGTACGACGCAGAGCGTGGAAAGGTCCGGGCGCAGTTTCAGGTCGCCATCGTTCGGGTCGTAGCGGAACTCGCCTGTCTCGTCGGGATATTCGCCGGAGATTGTCTGCCGAAACAGCGATGAGGGCAGCGAGAGGGCGGTGTTCGACGTGAATTTGGAGCTCGGCATCATCTTGCCGCGCGTTACCCCTGCGAGGTCCGGCGTGATGCATTCGATGTCCTCGATCCCGCGCGCCTGTAGCCAGGCCGAAGCTTCCGTCCAGCCGGGTACGCCGCGCAGCGACTGGATTGCAAGCTGCAGATCGTCATCGTCGCATTTCTCGTTGGCGCCGGCTGCTGGCGGCTCCTTATGGGTTGTCATCTCTGTTCCGCCACTACCACTGTTGCGTGTCCGGTATAGATTTGATTGGTGCCGGAGAGAAGTGGCGCAATGCGATGGACAGGCTTTGAATGAATCGAACGATTAGAAGAACGGCTCGCGCTCTCCTGAACGAATTGCGGAGCAGCCCGCTTTCCCTTGCCTCGATGATCGTGGCGGCCATTGCGTCTGCTGCGCTTTTCGTTTTTCTCGCCATTGCCGACGAGGTCGATGAAGGCGAAACCGAGCGACTGGACCAGGCTGTCCTGCTTTTCTTCCGCCATGCGGGCGATCCGGAACAGACGATCGGGCCGCCCTGGGTCCGCGAATCGGCCATCGAATTCACGGCGTTGGGCGGCATTCCCGTGGTCACGTTGCTCGTGATCACCGTGCTCGGTTTCCTGGCGATCGAACGGCGATGGGGCGCGGCGCTGTTCGTCTCCATCGGCATTCTTGGCGGCATGGCGCTGTCGACCAGCCTGAAGCTGTTCTACAGCCGCCCGCGTCCCGATCTGGTAACGCAGCTCGACGTGATCCATACCAAGAGCTTTCCATCCGGCCACGCAACGATCACCACCTGCGTGGTGCTGACGCTCGCCGTCATGCTGATCCGCCTGACCGACAATCCACGCGGTCGCGTCTACATCTTCGTCATGGCGGTGATCTACGCGTTGCTGATCGGCGTTACACGCGTCTATCTCGGCGTCCACTGGCCGTCTGACGTTCTGGCCGGTTGGGCAATCGGGACGTTCTGGGCGTGTTTTTGCTGGGTCGTGATGACCCTTCTGCAACGCTGGCGCGATACGGACCGGGCCAGAGCCGACAATGGCGAAGGTCAGTCGTCCACAGCCTCGTAACGCGCGGCGGCAAGGATAGGCCCTGGCGCGCCCTTGGGACTGTAGGCCTGCAGAAGAACGGCCAACCCTTCGCCCTTCTGGAGGCGAGGCACGTTCAGGGTTGCATTGCCATCCGGTAACGGCATGGCTTTCACGGACCGAACCGCGTTGACGTAAGCGATCGTCTTTCCGGCATTCTCGCCGCGTTCGATGGGAACCGCCGCCTCTTCGATATAACGCACGATCGTCAGGTGTAGGGAAGGGTCGGACCCATCGGCTCCCGATAGCGAGATGGAAATGGTGCTACCATCCCCAGTATCGAGCGAAAGCATCGGCGCTTCCCGGGTCGCCTTCTGCGCAAGCGCTGTCTCGATGGCCGGGCGGTTGGAACCGACAAGATGCTGCCTGCCGTCGATCACGGCTTGCGGCGTATAGACGCCGCGACGCTGTAATGTCTCGGCATAACCATATTGCCGCGCGGTGAAGGCCGGATCGCCAAGCGTATCCTTCCAGCCGAGGCGATCCCAGTAATCGACATGATAGCCGAGAGCCAGAACGTCATCGAGTTCGGCAAGATCTTCCAGATACGCGTCAGCCGGCGGACAGGAATTGCAGCCCTGGCTTGTGAAGAGTTCGACGACGGTAACGGGTCGGGATTGCGCCAGCGCCGGCGTTGCAAGGCATAGAGCCGCCAGCAGTCCAAAAAGAATTCTCATCGGCGACGTCCTCCGTCCTATATGCATAACCCCTTATCGAAGGAACCTTCCGCAATATTACAGCTTATTGCCAGATCAATGAATTGGCGAAGGAGATGCAAACCGATGGATCGCAAGGCCATGGAACGAGTTTTTCGACCGTTTGCGCGCACGGGCTATGCCGCGCGAGGCCTGGTGTTTCTCGTGATCGGCATCTTCGCCGCCTATTTTGCGATCGGCGGTGGTGAAATCCTCAGCTCCAAGGACGCGCTGCAGAAGCTGCTGGGCGGCAGCGGGTTCGGAACGCTGGTCGCCATCGCATTGATGATCGGGCTCGTGGCCTATGCCGTCTGGCGTTTCATTCAATCGATCTTCGATACGGACGACCATGGCTTGAAGCCGAAGGGGCTCGCGATCCGAGGCGGCTTGCTGGCTTCCTGTTTTACCTACGCCGCACTGGCGGCCTACACCTTCTCGCTCTGGCGGAGCGGCTCAAGCGACGATGGCGGTGGCGGCGGTCTTGCGCAAACCATGTCGAACTTCATCGGATCGACGCTGGCTTCGGCGGTTTTGGCTATCGTGTTCCTGGGCGTTGCCATTGCCCATCTGGTGAAGGCCTATAAGCGCCGCTACATGAAATATATGAGCCCGAGCGAAGAGGCGAAATGGATCGTCGACCCCGTTTCGCGAACCGGTTTGACGGCCCGCGGTATCATCTTCCTCATTATCTCCTACCTCTTTGCCTGGCGCGCCGTCAGCGGCGGTGGCGATACCGATGTCGGCTTGGCCGATGCCCTGCGCTTCATCGCCGATCTACCGGCTGGTGCTTTGCTAATGGGGGTTATCGGGGTCGGACTGATCTGTTTTGCAGCCTACTCCTTTGCCGAGGCGATCTGGCGCAAGATCAATGTCGAGGACGCCGATGCACCGGGCTGATGGATGCAGCGCATAAACGAGAAAAGGCCCGGCCGCCGATGCGCGCCGGGCCTCTTTTTTTTGGCGGTGTCTATATTCGTCGGTCAGCCAGCCTTCTGGGCGATGATGACCGGCACCAGAAGGTCGCCCCAATTGCCTTCGCCGCCATGATGGCGGGCAGAGCGGACGAGTTCCACCGAAACGCCGGCATCCACGGCCTTCATGACGCTCTGGTTGAGGCGGTGAAGGTCGTTCGCGACCATGCGAATGGCAGCCTGCTGATCGCCATCCATGGCGGAAGACTGTTCTTCGGCGCGTTCCTTGACGGGTGGTTTCATCGTCGCGTCTCCATGCGATCTGTTAGCGTTCCGGCTCGATAGCCCCGCACATCGGGCTTGGCAAGCGAACCATCGTCGACCATCGCGTCCTGTCATCGATTGTAAAGAGCAGAACGCCTCTAAACGGAAAACCTACCGCTTTTCGAGCGAAAATGAAGAAAGGCTTTAAGAAGAAAGGGTCAAGCTGTCTTGCTTGACGCAGTCGGTCTCTGTAATTTTGTAAAAACTTTTACCCAGGAAACTGCTCCCTCTCACCGTTTCGGAAAACACATGGCTGACCGTAAGATTTTCGCCGGCCCGCGCATTCGCCGTATTCGTCACGCGGAGAAACTGACCCAGACCGCGATGGCCGAACGGCTGGGCATCTCGCCATCCTATCTCAACCTGATCGAGCGCAATCAGCGGCCGCTGACCGTTCAGATCATATTGAAGCTGACCTCGGTCTTCCGGGTCGATCCGGAGCAGTTGCAGGGGGAATCCGACGCCACGGTCGGCGAGATCCGGCAGGTCTTCTCCGATCCGCTTCTCGCCGACGACGTACCGAGCGAGACCGAATTGCTGGAAGTGGCCGAAGCTGCGCCGAATGTCGCCGCATCCATCGTCAAACTGCATCGGGCCTATGTCGAGCAGGGCGAGAGGTTGTCCGATCTGTCCTCCATTCTGGCCAAGGAGGGCCGGGTTACAGCCGTCGCCGGCAAGCGTATGCCGATAGATGAGGTGCGCGAACTGCTCGAGGCCCGGCCGAACCATTTCCCGGCCATCGAGGCGGCTGCCGAAGCCTTTTACGACACCCTGTCCCCTGGCGATGCGCTGCTGCCCGCCCTGAAGGAGTGGTTCCGCGCCGAGCAGGGGCTGTCCGTCCGCGTGCTTCCCGTCTCGACCATGCCGCTCTGGCGCCGCCGCTTCGACCGCCACAGCCAGCGCCTGTTCATCTCCGAGCGGCTGTCGCCCTTCGATCAGTTGCGTGAAGTCGCGATGGAAGCCGCGATGATCGCCTTGGCGCGGCCTATCGCCGAACAGATCGAAGCGCTGCCGCTGTCTACGGAAGAGGCGCGGCGGATCGCCCGGTTCGAACTGGCGCGTTACGCAGCTCATGCGCTGATAATGCCCTATGAGCGGTTTCACACGGCCGCGCGCCGGGTCCGTTACGACATCGATGTGTTGCGCAGCCGGTTCTCCGTCAGTTTCGAGCAGGTGGCAAACCGGCTGACAACCCTGCGCCGCGACGGGATGGAAGGTGTGCCGTTCTTCATGCTGGAAATCGACAATGCCGGAAATCGCTTCCGCCGGGCGGGTGCGACCGGCTTTCCCCAGCAGCGTTTTGGCGGTCATTGCCCGAAACTGGCTATCCACGCGGCCTTTACCCAGCCCGGACAATTGTTCGTCGAGGCGGTGGAGATGCCGGACAGTGCGGCATTCCTGACGGTCAGCCGCACGCTTGAAGGACCGCAAGGCTCGTTCTCCGAGCGTCCTCGTCGCACAGCGATCCTTCTTGGCTGCGATCTCAATCAGAAGGACGAGATCGTCTATGGCGATGGTCTGCCGGGCGTGGAGGCGGGCGGCACCAAGGAAGCGTTCGTTCCCGCAACGCCGATCGGCCCGGCCTGCCGGCTATGCGAACGCCAGGCTTGTCTTGCTCGTGCGGAACCGCCGATTACGCGGCCGCTCGGCCTGGACGAGATGGTCACGGGCCTGTCTGCCTTCGATTTTCGGTGATGGAGAAAAGATCACTGGTTTGGAGTGGCGTTGATAAAGGGGTTGGTAAAGGAACCGCCAACAAAGAACCGGGTCAGCACGCGCGGCACGGCGTCGTCCGGCAGCGCGCCGGTCAGGCCGGGAGCGGGTGTGGCCAGAAGTCGCCCCGATAGCGCCAGACTTCCACTGCTATAGGGAACGCGCCCCTTCAGTTCGATCCGGTATCGGCCTGTCCGGATGAGACCGTCATCGAGTTGAGCGATGCCGCTCCTGACCGAACCCTCGAAGCGTGCTTCATCGTAGTCGAGGTCGCTTCCGGCAAGGCGCGACAGGCTGAAGAAACCGCCCCCGAGTTCTTCCTCGATAAGCGGAGCCAGATCGAGCCCCTGAATCTCGCCGGTTTCGAATCGCGCCTTGAACGTTCCTTCGCCCCTAAGCAGCAGCCGGTTGAGGGAGGACGGGCCGGCCAGGTCCAGATCGATATGAGCGATGCCCGTTGGCAGGGCGCCGGGTAGGCCAAGATGCTTGGAAAGTCGCGAGCCGGAAACGCCGGCGAAATGCAGTTCGAGCCGGCTTTTCGTTCCGTTCGGTTCGCGTTCCCGCCGCCAGTTCCCCTGAAGCCTTCCATCGAGCAATTGTGCGTTGTTGATGTCGAGCGCGCTCCTGCCCTCGCCGAACCGTCCGCTTACAGCCAGATTGGCAAGTTGAACCGCGCCATAATTCGCCTCACTGGCGGATAGCCGCAAATCGATAGAGACCAGATTGTCGACACGTCCCGCCGTCCGGCCCGTATCGCCGGCGCGGGGACGGCCTCGGCGTTCGATAATGGGGGCGTCGACGCGGTTGATGACGGACATGAGATCGAGCGTTTGAAATCCGAGTGTCGCCGATAGCGCTGCGGGAGAATTCCGTCGCCGCGGCGTGAACCCAACGGTTCCGGTCCCGCTATGATCGCCGAGGGTGATGGTCTGCAGCGTCAGATTCGCCCGACTGTCTTCCTGCTCGATTATTCCGGCCATCGAGAGAGACCGGGGCAGTGAGACCGGCAACCTAAGACCCACCGCCCGACCGAACTGCGCCAGGCGATTGGACGAGAAGCTGAAATCGCCGGCCAGCGCGCGCATCCAGTTGCGGTGGCGCGGGTCGAACATCCCTTCGAAGGCAAACGAGCCGAGCGGCGAGCGGACGCTTGCGGTAACGGCGGTCGGCTGAATCTTCGCCAGGTCCCGAAGGCGTTCGATCTGCAGAGATCCGCTGATGGGTAGCGAACGCCAGTTCGCCCCGCCCTCGAAGCGAAGCGACCTGTCCGCATCGAGCCCGGCCAATCGCCCTTCGATGTTTATGGCAATGGGTGGGCTATCGCCGGAGGCGGATACGACTCGTCCATCGCGAAGCTCCAGATAGCCCGGACCGCGCGGAGCTGGTGCGGCCTTCGTCCCGATCCAGCGGCGCACGATATTGTCGAGAATGGCCGGTCCCTGGTCTGCGGTATCGGCAGATGGAATGCGCAGTTCCGGGCCGATCAGAACCACGGAGGACAGATTGGCCTCGCCGAAAAGAGCGTCGATCAGTGATAGCTGGAGGCTTGCCTGGCGCACCCGAAGCGGCGCCTGGCCGTCCGCCATTGCCCGGCCGATCCTCAGATCGCTCACCTCTGCCGACAGGCGGGGAAAATAGGCAATCGAAAGATCGCGTCCGATCCGTACGGGCTGACCGGTCCATCGCGACAGAGACGATACGATGCGTTCGCGCAGCACCAGTTGCGAGCCGACATAGGAAAGCGCTGGCAGCAAGATGGCGGCTGCAAGCGCGATGGAGGCTGCGACGATACCAGCGGTGCGGAGGCGACGTTTCATGAGGTCTGACGCTAACGGATCGGGTTTTCAACGAGGACGGACCGGAAGAAGCCGCCACCTGCTATGGTTAAGAAAGTCCTTCGCGCAAATTTACCTTAAGATCACACTTCCTAGCCAATGGTAAATTTTGAGATGTACGGGCAAGGTTTCGTTAGTATGTATGAACCGAAGATGCCCATCGTTCAGAGGCGTATATCTACCCCCTGAAAACAGTTTTCAGGCTCTCTGAAGGTTTGGTTCGCACATATTTGCCCCGGCCATCAAGGCTGGGGCCTTTTTTTGTTTGCGCCCGGCTTCTAGACGGGGCGGTCCTGTCGCAGCGCGTACGAAAGAAGCAGCACCGGGATCATGGCGAGGACGAGAATGAGAAGAGCCGCCGCCGCGCCATCCTCCACGGCGCCGCGCGACGCATTTTCGTAAACATGCGTCGCAAGCGTATTGAAGCCGAATGGCCGCAACAGGATTGTCGCAGACAGTTCCTTCACCGTATCGACGAAAACGAGAATATAGGCCGTTCCGAGCGCAGGTTTCAAAAGGGGAAGCAGCACTCGGAAAAGGGAGCGTCCGGCGCCGGCGCCAAGCGAGCGGGCGGCATGGTCGATATGGGGCGGCAATTTGTGCAGGCCGGCGCGCAGATTGGCGTCGGCCAGCGCCAGAAAGCGCGCCGTGCAGGCATAGCCGACGGCGATGGCCGATCCCGACAGCAGCAGGCCGGTCGAAAGGCTGAAATTGGCGCGAAGAAAACGATCGAGCGAATTGTCGAATGTCGTCAGGGCAAAGAGCAGGCCTAGCCCAAGAATCGTGCCTGGCATGGCGTATCCGAGCGTGGCTAGCCGGGAGAGCGATCCGAGCAGGCGCGAATGCTCCAGCCGACTGGCGGCCAGCATAACGAAAGCCAGCATGACGGTGATCGCCGCCACCGCCGCCCCTAGAACCATCGAATTGCCCAACGCCTCCATCATGGCGGGGCTGGTGAATTGCTCCGGCCGGTGCAGCGCGTAGCGGGCGAGCACCGCGAGCGGAATGCCGAAGCCGAGGAGAACGGGCAGGGCGCACAAGCCGCTCGCCATCAGCCTCGGTCCGGTGGGCAGGTTCTGGCGCACGGGCCGGCTCATCATCTGCGTGGCGCGGCTACCGTGGAAGATCTGGCGACGCCGTGCCCAGTTCTCGGCTAGGACGAGCGAAAAGACGATCATCATCATCACGGCGGCCAACTGCGCCGCGCCGGCCAGACTGCCGCGCGACAGCCACGTATCGTAAATGGCGAAGGTGAGCGTTCGCACGCCCAGATGCTCCACCGCGCCGATATCGTTCAGCGTCTCCATCATCACCAAAGCGAGGCCAGCAACAATGGCTGGGCGCGCGGTCGGCAGCATGACACGGCCGAACACTTTGGCCGTACTGGCGCCGAGCGTGCGCGCCACATCGGCGATATTGCGCCCCTGCATCAGAAAGATCACCCGCGCCGCGAGGTAGAGGTAGGGGTAGAGAACCACGACCATGACCAGCGCCGCGCCGGCGGTGGAGCGGATGTCGGGAAACCAGTAATCTCGAGCGCTCTGCCAGCCGAAGACTGCACGCAACGCACCCTGGACCGGGCCGGTATAGGCGAGAAATTCGGCAAAGGCGTAGGCTGCCAGATAGGGCGGCACCGCGATGGGGAGAACCAGCATCCACGCCAGCAGGCGCCGACCCGGAAATTCGAACGTGGCGATCAGCCATGCCGTGCCGACGCCGATAAGGGTCGTGCCGATCCCGACGAGAAGGAGCAGCCACAACGTCGTGCCGAAGGCGTTCGGCAGGACGGCCTGGGTCAGATGACGCCATTGCGCCGCGTCTGTCTGGCCAAAGACGGCGATGCCCAGAACGGTTAGGATCGGCAGAAGCGCCAGAGCGGCGATCACGCCGACGGTGAAAAGCGGACCCTTGCTCCTGATCCGGACGGTTTGAGCCCGCCGCGGCTGGATGCGTAGACGCCATTCGGAAAGAAATGCTTCCATCAGACCGGCACCGGAAACATGCGTGAACGCACCGGCCGGGATATCCAGCCGATGCGTCCTTTATCGAAAGTGTGATCGCAGCCGATCAGTTTGTCGGTCCCTGGTTGAGACCGACACGGTCCACCATTTCCGATGCGGCGCGGCGATGCGAAGCCACGTCGGAAAGCGGTAGGTCGTCCGCGTCGAGTTCGCCGAAGCCCTTGACGATGTCGGACGCCGGCACACTGTCCTTGACCGGATATTCGAACACCTGACCTGCATAGATCCGCTGCGCTTCGTCCGAAGCCAGGAATGTCATCAGCTTCTTGGCTGCTTCGGCGTTGGGCGCATGCTTGGCCAGCGCCATGCCGGAAATGTTCACATGCGTGCCGTACTCGCCAATGGTCGGGAAGATGACCTTGATGGCCTTGGCCCACTCTTGCTGTTCCGGCTCCTTCTCGTTGGTCTGCATCAAGCCGACATAGTAGGTGTTGCCGAGCGCCAGATCGCATTCGCCCGAATAGATGCCCTGAGCCTGCGCGCGGTCGTTGCCGTCCGGCCGGCGGGCCAGATTGTCGCGCAGCCCTTCCATCCATTCTTCGGTCTTTTCCTCGCCCCAGCGGGCAATCAGGCTGCCGAAGAGACCCAGATTGTAGGAATGCTGGCCGTCGCGAATGCATATGCGTCCGCGATTGGCCTCATCGGCCAGATCGGCATAGTCCATTTCATCTGTGTCAACGCGCTCCTTGCTGGCGTAGATGACGCGGCCCCTACGGGTCAGGCCGAACCAGTTGCCCTCTTCGTCGCGATATTCGGCGGGGATGGCGCTGGCGAGTTCTTCACTCTCGACCGGCTGGGTGATGCCCATATCCTTGGCGTTGACCAACCGCGAAATGTCGGTCGACAGGATGAGATCAACAGGTGAGTTTTCACCTTCGGCCTGCACACGCTCTTCCAAACCCTTATTGATGAACAGAACCTGCGTTTCGATGCCCGTTTCCTTGGTAAAGGCGTCGAGCACGGGCTTGATGAGGTCCGGCTGCCGATAGCTGTAAATATTGACCGTTGTGTCATCTGCGGCCTGGGCAGGGGCCAGCAGGCCGGAAGAAAACACGAGCGTAGCGGCTGCGGCCAGCCTCGCGGCGTATGCGATCATTTGAAACTCCGTGACAGCGAGAAGATGTCTTTCCAAGGCTTCAAGGCGTGAAGCCATGACGCCTTCTCTTAAAGTCGACGCTCACGGTCAAGGATAAGATCGGTTGGCTGGAACGATTCCAGTTTTGGAAGCAAGATCAGTTCAGGACACGGCCGGACGGGAACGTCACTTCGATCAGCGTTCCGATATTCGGCTCGCTCTCGATCGAAAACCGCGCCTTGTTGGCTTCGACCAGCGCCTTGGTCAGCGGAAGACCAAGGCCGGTCCCGTCGCGTCGGCTGCGGCGCAGCGTGCTGATCTGTTTGAACGGTTTCAGTGCCTGCGAAATGTCGTCTTCGCTCATCCCGATACCGCTATCGCGAAACCGCAAGGTCACCGACCCGTCCCGGTTCCGGCCAGTCGAAACGATGACCTGCCCGCCGGCGGCGGTGAATTTGACCGCATTGGTCAAGAGGTTGATCGCCACCTGTTTGACGGACCGCGGATCGGCCACCACATCGGGCAGGCCCGAATGCATCGAGGTGCGGATGATCACTCGCTCGGCATTGGCCTGCGGCTGCAACATGGCGACGGCTTCAGCGACCACCTCGTTCAGGCCGAGCGCTTCATATTCCATCTCCTGATGGCCGCCTTCGATCTTGGAAATGTCCAGGAGGTCGTTCACCAGATCCAGAACGTGTGTGCCCGATTTCTGGATGTCGCGCAGATAGTCGCGGTAGCGGGGATTGCCGACCGGGCCGAACCGCTCCGAAATCATCAGTTCGGAAAAGCCGATGATCGCATTCAGCGGGGTGCGAACTTCATGGCTGACCCGCGCGAGGAACTCCGTTTTCTGGGCGGATGCGTCTTCGGCCGCGCGGCGCGCCTCGCGCAGTTCGTTTTCCACGCGTTTCCATGGTGTAATGTCGCGAAGGACCACGCAATAGCCGCTGTCGAACGGCAGTTTGCCGAGGGTGATAAACAGCGGAATGAAGCCGCCGCCCTTTTCTTTGCCGATGACTTCGCGGCCATCGTTGAGCACGCTTGCCATTTCGCTTTCGCGCAGCGAAGCGAGGTAGCTGTCGATGGTCAGGCGACTTTCATAGGCGAAGAGCTGGCGGAAGGGCCGGTTCCGCAGCGCATCGGCATCGTCGCCGAATAATGCTTCGCCGGACCGGTTGATCGAGCGGATATCGCCTTCCGGCGTCAGGATGATAACGCCATCGGTCGCCGTATCCAAGATGGCGGACAGTTCATCGACATGCCGTCGCAACGGCTCGGCGATCTCCTCGGCGCGCCTTGCGGCCTCGTCCTCGGTCAGACGATTGGTCCGGTCGGTGGTGTCCTGGCGATCTGTTTGCGGCTGCGGTCCCACAGGGGTAAACGCGAAGAGAAGCGCGCTGGCGCCATTCCACCCGATGGCCTGCATCTGCGCATGGATCGCGGCAATGGCGCCGTTCGCCTTGACGATGCGCAGCGGTGGGCCGTCAGGGCGTTCATTTCCGTCTGTCTCGGGTTCGCCGAACAGTTCGGCAAAGCCGCCGGCCGTCTCCATCGCCGCCACGTCCGGATAGCCGGTGAGGTCGAGCAGCGCGCGCGAAGCATAGGCGATCCGACCACGATCGAGCACCAGCGACGGCACCGGGAGAAAGGCCAGCGCCGATGGTGTCAGATGCGTGCTGCGCGGTAGGGGCGCGGCAGCCGCCTCAATATCGAGCTGAGCCGCATTTTCGGGTTCTTTGACCTCTATCGCGGCATCAGGAACGGTTTCATCGCTCTTATCGGTTTCGGGACCTCGACCGATAGGATCGACCTCGTCGGCTTGCGCAAAAACAGACGATCGATCGGGCTCGGCCCCCGCGTCGTCCAAGTCGCTGCTGGCGTCAGGTTCATCGGTGACGAGATCGGCCACCCCGTTCTCGATGGAAACAGGATGCGCCCCGCTTTCATCTTGCGTGTCATCGACCGGAGAGTCGCCTCCGACCTCCGCTGTCGTTTCGCTGGTCCCGCCCCCGATCGCTTCGCTATCGGCTATCTCATCGGCCGGGCGCGGCTTCCCGTCATTCGTTGGATTGCGGTCGGAAAGCGCGGCAAGCCTAGCTATCAAAGCCGGATCGGCTTTGTTGCTGCGTTGCCAGCCCATCGCCTCTATCGCGAGGCGGGCGATCTCGTCATTGAGCTCGGTCTCGTCACCACCAGCCGGCAAAACTTTGTCAGGAGTGGATTCTTCCTCGACAAATTCTGCGGCTCGCGCATCCGGCGACAGGGCATGAGCGTCCGGTTCCTGCACCGACTCTCGCGGATCGGCGAAAGATGTATCTGGCTCAGCGTCCCCAGTTTCCGTTTGGATGCCTTCGGCGTCCGATGCTTCAGGTTCAGGATCGCTCTCTTCGCGCAAACGCGCGCCGATCGTCTGGAAGGCCAGCGTTTCCGCGTCGGTCAATGCCTTTCGCGTCCGGTTGTTATCCGGTCGATCGCTTCGTCGTCTCAAGAGCGACGGGGTGAGGGCCGGAGGCTCGAACAGGACATTCGCCACGGGCGTCGTCCCGGCCCCGGCCCCGCTCTCGACACTGACGCCATCGTCCTTTCCGGTTGCAACAGGCGGTTCGCTCTGGTCTGGCCAAGCATCGCCAAAGCCCATTCCGCGCCGTTCGGGATCGGGCGCGATTTGCAACAGATGTGCGACCCCATAGCCGCGATAACCGAGAAAACGGCGCTCGCGGTCGAAGAGCGGCAGAGCCGCCAGATCGGTCGGAACAGCATCCGACGTCTTGGCGATCGGCCAGAGGACTGTCTGACCCGACCAGGTTTCCTGCCGTTGCATCAGGGATGACAAACGGCCCTGCGGGTCGAGACCGAGGCGGGTCATGACGTCCTGGAAAAGACGGTCCTCGACGGCTGCGGTCGACCCGACGACACGTTTGAAGGGCTCGGAGACGATCGCAAAGCGACCGTCAGAATCGGTTTCCCAAAGAAAACGCAGCGTTGCCGGCTGCGCGTCCTCCGAAGCTACGGCGACAGGTGCAGCGTTGGATGCCGGTTCCAGAAACATGAAGAGGATGAACCGCTTCGGCTCGCCACCCAGATCGCCAAGTGCGGCCGGTACCAGGCCCTGTCCGGTCTGGATACGCCGCTTGACGGAAGCTGCGCCTTCCCGGTCCAGTCGGTTGCGCATGACCAAGAGGTCTTCCGGCGAGGGGTCGATCTCGTCCAGTCGCGGGTCGCCGACAATGCGCGCACCGGTCTCATTGAGAAGAGCCGCAACCGTCTTGTCGTCCGAGAAGCCGGACAGTGCGTTTTCTTCTCCCGTGCCCGGTGCGATGACCAGAATGCCGCGGCTTCCATCCGGCAGGTCAATACGACTCGCTTTGATGGCCACTTGGCGCTGCGTTACGCTGCGGTCCATGCGCAGCAGAAGCGGGCGCGGCAAAGGGCCGCTGCCCGCCGCCCGCACCTGCCGCCGGGCCTGAGCTTGCAATGGCGTCGCTTCGCCGATCCAGTCCTCGATCGCATCGGAACCGAAAAATGCGGCGCCCGGGCCGTTGATCCACAATATCTCGGCGGCGTCTTCGCTCAGGACCGCCAGAGCCTCACCCTTGGAGAAACTCTCGCGCACCTGCGGAAGCACCGCGATATCGATAAAGGGGTATAGGCGCATGAATGGTCCTGCTTGGGCGGCGCGCGTGTGGCCCAGTTTACACTTCATTAATTAATCAAAGCACGATCGTCACGTAAACCGGCTAACACCGACCGTACGAAGCCACGGTTAACAGCTCAAAATGATGCACTGCAAAATAAATGTTGCAACGCAAAAAATAATGCCTATATTTAACCGTAGCAGGAACAAGCCGGCCGACACTCCGTTTTCCAAGAACGGTGCGTCGGCAATTGTAGAGGAAGGAGAATTATCTCATGGCTCGTGCAACAACGAAAACCGGTTCGATCAACGACGCGACCGCGAATGACGCTCCCGAAGCAGCCAAGAAGACGGTCGAGACCGCAGCAAAGCAGGTGAACGACGCCGCGACGGCTGCCATGGCCAACTTCAATTCGGACGCCGTATCCGAGCAGTTCCGCAGCTTTGCCGAGAAGGGCATGGCGCAGACCCAGGAAGCCTACGCCAAGTTCAAGTCCCAGGCTGAAGAGAACCACAAGGCGCTCGAAGAATCGGTCGAGACCGTTCGTTCGGCTGTTCAGACTGTGTCGAAGAAGAGCATCGAGAATGCCCGCCAGCAGTCGCAGGCCGCGTTCGATCACGTCGAGCGGCTGATGGGTGTTAAGTCGATCAGCGAGTTTCTTGAAATCCAGACGGCTTTTCTGCGGCAGCAGGCCGAGATGAATATCGCTCAGGCCAAGGAAATGCAGAACGTAACGTCCGGCGCCGTGGAAGAAGTGTCCAAGCCCGCGCGTGAAGCCTTCACGAAGGCCGTTGACGGCATGTCGCGCTAAGCGCCGAAACGCTATCCGTTCACGAACGGTTGAAACCGCCATGCCTGACCGGCATGGCGGTTTGTTTTTGAGTTGCCGATAATTGGCGGCCCACAGCAAATCTTAGCCCTTGAAAGGCGCGGCTCTCGCCTGTATGGAGCCTTCGCTGGACGCATTCGCCGCCCGGCAATGTGCGGTCGTAGCTCAGTTGGTTAGAGCGCAGGATTGTGGCTCCTGAGGTCGGTGGTTCAACTCCACCCGACCGTACCATTTCCCTTTTCCCACTGATCTGGCCGCCTGACGGCCGAGCGTTGCAACCTGGCCCATTCTCATGTGCATGGGATCGGCGCTCGCCTTTCGCCTGCAGCAGTTACCATGGCACTCTGATCCACCGATTCGCCCGATAGGTCAGCCTTGTCCCAATTCTGCTTCGTCCACGCCGCCGATCTGCATCTTGGTACCCGATTTCACGGTCTGGCGATTCGTGACGAAGCGACCGCGCGGCATTTCGCCCAGGCGACCCGTACCGCGCTCAGCAGGCTTGTCGACCGGACGATCGAGGCGGAAGCCGCCTTTTTGTTGCTGGCTGGCGATATCTATGATGGTGAATGGCAGGATCTGTCCACCGGGCTGGATTTCGCTGCCCAGATGGCGCGATTGGCACGAGCCGGCATTCCGGTCTTCATGCTGCGCGGCAACCACGACGCGCGCAGCGTCGTGCGGCGCGAAATCACCTTGCCGGACAATGTAAGGGAGCTTTCGACCGACGCGCCGGAGACGGTCGCGTTGGAGCATCTACGCGTCGCGATCCACGGGCAGGGCTTTGCGGACCGGGCCTGTCCGGACAATCTGGCAAGCCGTTATCCGGTACCGAAAGAGGGCTGGTTCAATATCGGCCTTCTTCATACTTCTCTCGATGGTCGGCAGGGTCATGGCAGTTACGCGCCCTGCACACCCGCCGATCTTGTCGCGCGTGGTTACGACTACTGGGCTCTGGGCCACAGCCATGAATTCGAAATGGTCCGTCACAGCGATCCGATGATCGTCTATCCCGGCAATCTTCAGGGCCGTTCGATCCGCGAACAGGGGCCGAAGGGCGCTGTTCTCGTCATGGTGGAAGACGGCCACATCGCAGGCCCGCCGGAGCGCCTCATTGTCGATAGCGGGCAGTTTCTGCAGATCGGCGTCGACATTGAGGGTCTGAACGAAATGCAGGAATTGTGGGATGGGTTGAGCGATCAGTTCGCAACCGTTGTCGAACCGGGCGTCGAGACCCTTCACGCGGCCCGGATCGTGATCGGCGGCGAGGGATCGATCCATGATGCGTTGATCGCAATCGGTCACGAGAAACGGATGGCGGAAGCCCAGGCTGCGGCGGACCGCCGGCGTGACGATATTCGCATCGAGAAAGTGGTTCTGCGCACTGCTCCCGTCAGGACTGAAGAGGCGGACGCCCGAGCCGCGAACATTCTTGCTGCCGGCGATTTCGATCTGAAAACACTCCTGTCGGAGGCTGCGACAGATCCCGCCGTGCAGGAGAAGATCACCGAAACGATGGCACAGATCGGCCGTCATATGACGGGCGGATCGGAACAGTTCGAAGGCGAGATCGATGCCATTCTTGCCGAAGGCCGCGCCACTTTGCTCGCGCGCGCCGAAGAGCAGTAGGTCCGGCCATGCATATTCGCTATCTGGACCTGATCGCCTACGGGCATTTCGCAGATCGGCGCATTGGCTTCCGGTCGGATGCCAAGGTTCATCTGATCTACGGGCCGAACGAGGCCGGCAAGTCCACGGTCCTGCAATCCATTGGCGACCTCCTTTTCGATTTTCCTCAGCGTTATACGGGCAAAGCGCGCCATCGGCCTGTCGATTTCCGTTTCCGGCTCCCGGAACTGCGCCTGGGCGGTGAATTGCTGCGCAAGGACGGCGCGACGCTCGCCTTTGTCCGCCGCAAGGCCAACAAGGCCGCGCTCAGTGATCCGGATACGGGCGAGACCCTGCCGGACGATGCGCTGGATGCCTTTCTGGGTGGGCTGGACCGCGAGCGGTTTATCCGGGAACACGGGCTGGACGCCGAAACGCTTCGGCAGGGCGGTGCCGTTCTGGCTGGCGAGACCGACGCCGATCTTGGCTGCAGCCTCCTTGCCGCGTCCTCCGGCCTGGTCGGGCTGCGCCGGCTGCAGCTGAGAATTAACGAAGAAGCGGACGATATCTTCAAGCCGCGCTCTCAAAAGAGCCAGTTCGCCCTGGCGCGCGCCGAACGCGATGCGGCGCGCAATGACGAGCGCGACACCGACATCGTTCTCAGCGCCAGAGAATGGCGCGATAACGAAGCAGCGATCCGGGACAATGCGGTCGCACAGGACGAAACCCGCCAGAAGCTGGCGCAGCTTGATCAGCGCCACCGCGACCTGAGCCGGCGGATCGCTCTCCGACCGGCACTTCGACATCTCGACGAGGCCCGGCGCGATCTTGCGGTTTTCGACGATCTGGCCGACCTTCCCGATGGCCTAGCCGACCGGATCGACGCGGCACTCGCGGAACAGGACGCGGCCAGCCGGGCACTGGCGGATGCGGAGACGCGGCGGACCCGCCTTACCGAACAATTGGAACGTTATGCGCCGGATCAGGCTCTCGTTGCAGCGATGCCTGCGGTCAAGGAATTGGCGGAAAATCTCGGTGCGTTCAGGGAGTGGCAGGAACATACGCCGAAACTCACGGAGCGTCTGACGACCCAAAAGGCCGAGGAGGCACGTTGGTGGCGCGAACTCGATCCGAAAGCTGACGGTGGAGGGTTGGCGCTGCCGTCTATTGCCGAACGAAGCCATCTGAACCAACAGGCATTGCGCCTGCAGCGTCTTCTCGCTAGCCGCCAGAGCCGCTTCGACGAGATGGCGGAACTGGCCGAACGCATGAGGCGCGAAGACAATACCGAAGACGCGAAGGCCTTACCGGATCTACCGCGCTCGCTGCGATTGGCGGCTGACCTGTCACTTGTTTTCGAGCCGCTGGACCAGGCGATCGAACGCCGCGCGGAAGCGCAGCGCGCGATTGTCGAAGCCGGCGAAGCTGCGCTCCGGCTTGATCCGCCGGTCGAGGCGCTTGCGTATAAGATCGGGCTGGTCTGGCCCTCCGACAGCGATATCGACGAAGCGCTCGGCCGTCATACGGCGTTGACGACGGATCAGAGCCGCCTCGAAACGCGATTGGCCGAACTGGAATCGGCAATGGCGGAAGGGCGGCGCCGTGCCGGTGAAGGCGATGCAGCGGAGCAGTTGCCTGATCGCATGGACCTGCAAAATGCGCGCATGGAACGCGATAGTGGGCTGGCGCACCTCCAAGCGGGAAGGGGTGATTGGGCGGATGCGCTGAAAGCGGTCGCCGCGGCGGATCGAATAGCCGACCGGTTGATCGACGATGCCGATGCGATGGCTGCCCGGCGGCAGGAACGGGTCGAGCGGGAAAGACTGGCCTTGCAGCGTAACGACATCGTCCGGAAATTGGAGACGGTGCGGCAGGCGATGGATCGCTGGCAGGAGGATTGGGCGACGCTGTTCGAAACGCTCTCCGTCAAACCGCCTGCGTCGGCGCGGGCGGCGAACTGGATGGGTCGCCTTCGCTCGCTACGCGATGCCGTTGCGGCGGCGAATGCGAGCCAGGACAAAGCCGATTCAATTATCGACCGCGCCGACGGCCACCGGCCGGCTCTGCTCGAACTGGCGGCCTCGGTCGTTCTGCCGGATGCCGATACGCTTGCCATCGACATATTATGGCGCGCGGTGGCGCGTCGTCTCGACGGTCTTGCGCAGGAGGATCGGGCAAGGCAGACCGAGCGCGCCGTCATGGACGAGCGCCGCAAATCCTATGGCCACGCCGAGAGCGAATATCAGCGCCTTTCCGCCGAAATCGCCGCCATGCGCACGGCGCTGAAGGCGGACCTTTCGGGATTTTCCCTGCCGGACGATGTGATGCCCGAGACAGTCTTCGCGATCCTCGAAGGGTTCAACAATCTATCGGAAACCCGTGCCAAGATCGCCGAGACGGAACGCCGCCTGGCCGGTATCGACGACAAGAATGCAGCGTTTCGCCGGTCGGCACAGGAATTGATCGAACGGCTGATGCCAGATGCCGCGGGCGATTCCCTGGATAGCGCCGTCGGCACATTGCGCGACCGTTGCGAAGAGGCCGCCAGTCTTGCCAGGCGGGTAGCGGATCTGCGCGGCGAATACGCCGAAGCCGACGAAGCGCTGTCCAGGGCGAAAACGCGCGGGCAGGAGGCGGAAGCGACACTTGCTGCATGTGCGGCCCTGCTGCCGGAAGGGGCTGAACTGCCCGCGGTTGCGGAGCGGCTGCGGGAGCGTGAACGGGCAGCCCGGACGCTGGTCGAGCAGCAACGCCGGTTTTCCGATCTCGCCGACGGTCTACCCGAAGAAGATGTGCGGCAGGCGGTCGAGGCGATGGACCAGACGAGCGCGCGCGACGAGTTGATGCGGCTCGAAGACGAAAAGGGAACGGCCGAAGAAGAGCGGGAGCGTCATCGCTTGGAGGCGGGCCGGCTTCTGGAGAGAAAAGCGACGCTTGGCGCGCGGAGGGGTTCGGAACTTGCAGCCTTCCGCCGCCAGGCTGCCGAAGAGCGCATGGCCAATGCGGCACGCGAATGGGGCCGGTTGCGCGCTGCTTCGATCTTGCTGGATGCCGCGATGGACCACTATGCGCGATCCGTTCCCAACGCAGCCCTTACTGAAGCCGGGCGGCTGTTTGAGACCCTGACGGGCGGCGCGTTCAGCGGTCTTTCGGAGGATCTCGATAGCGAGGGCAAACCAATCCTCATCGTTCAGCGTGCCGATGGCGGAACGATGCCGGTTTCCGGCACCTTGTCGGAGGGGACGGGCGACCAGCTCTACCTGGCGCTACGCCTTGCCTGGCTGAAGGAACGGGCGGAGCGCAACGATCTGCCGCCTTTTATCGGCGATGATCTCTTCGCGAGTTTCGACGATGACCGAACCGAAGCGGGACTGCGGGCCTTCGCCGAAATCGCGCCCGCTGTTCAGCCCATCCTCTTTACCCACCACAAAGCGGTTGCCGAGACGGCACAGCGCACGCTCGGGGACGGGCTCGATTTGATCGAGTTGTAACCCTCAGTCGAAGAGGTCCTTCTGGTTGACCGGTGTCGCAGGCGACCGTTCGTTGGTCGGCTTGGCCGCCGCCTTTCGGGTTTTTCCGCCTGTCGATGTCGCAGTCTTCGCACTTCCGGCCCGCCTTCGCTCAGCCTTCGCTCCAGGAGCGGCTTCGCTTGCCGTTGCGAGAACGGTGCCGCCATCCATCTCGAGATGAAGCGCCATGCCGGCGGAGATGTCGCCGGCTCGCGTCAGAACGTTCCGCTCGCTGTCGCGTACCACGGCGTAGCCGCGCGCAAGAACGTTCTGGTGCGACAGAACCTCGATCAGCCGCGCCGTCGAGACAAGACGCTCCCGCCGCCGTTCGAGGATCCGCCGGATCGCCGGGTCCAGGCGTTTGTCGGCAACCGTCAGCCTTTGCCGCTCGCTTCTTAGCTGCCGGTCCAGCACTGTCGGCGACAGCCGCTCGGTCAAATGCGTCAGCCGGTTGCGGCGAAGCGCGATGCCGGAGACCAGGGCCCGCGCCAGCCGCCCGGCGGCCTCGTCGTGGCGGCGGCGGGGAATGGCAAGCAGCGCGTCGACCGATGGCAGGGCGCGCGCCAGGCTTCGCAAATCCTGGGAGCGACGATCCAGAAGGCGGCGGTGGGCCGACCCCAGCCGCGCACCGAATGTGGCGACGGCGGCCTGCAGTTCCGCGCGCACCGGCACCGCCATCTCCGCAGCGCCGGTTGGCGTCGGCGCGCGACGATCGGCGACGTGGTCGATCAGCGTCCAGTCCGTTTCGTGGCCGACGGCCGAGATGACTGGGATCGAGCAGGCGGCGACCGCGCGAACCACTGCTTCATCGTTGAAGCCCCAGAGGTCTTCCAGCGATCCGCCCCCTCGTGCGACGATCAGCACGTCCGGGCGCGGCAGATCGCCACCCGCCGGCAACGCGTCGAAGCCGGCAATGGCGCGCGCCACCTCGTCGCCGCTCGTCTCGCCCTGAACGCGCACCGGCCAGACCAGGACATGCAGCGGAAAACGGTCGGCGATCCGATGGCAGATGTCCCGGATGACAGCGCCGGTCGGCGAGGTCACGACGCCCACCGTCTTTGGTAGAAAGGGCAGCGCCTTCTTGCGGTTTTCGTCGAATAGACCCTCTGCGGCCAGTGCCTTGCGCCGCGCCTCCACGAGCGCCATCAGCGCGCCTTCGCCCGCCGGCTCGATCCGGTCGATGACGATCTGGTATTTCGACGATCCCGGATAGGTGGTCAGCTTGCCGGTGGCGATCACCTCCAGCCCTTCTTCTGGCTTGAAGGCCAATTGCTGGAAAGCCTTACGCCAGACCACCGCGTCCAGCCGGGCACGCTCGTCCTTCAGGCCGAAATAGGCATGGCCGGAGGAATGCGGTCCGCGATAGCCGGTGATTTCGCCGCGCACGCGGATATAGCCGAAGCGGTCTTCGACCACGCGCTTGAGCGCCGAAGACAGATCGCTGACGGTGAATTCTTCCGCATTGGACTTGGCGGCGGCCAAGATTGCCTCCCGCTCGTACGCTCAGTCCTTCTTGGAGCCGACGCCGAACTGATCGAAGAGCTTTTCCATCGCCTCGATCTGCTGACGGCTGACGGCTTCGCCCGCGGCGAACATCGGCCCGAAGAAATCATTGGCCGTCTTGTCCTGATCGTCGTCGTCCGGCGAATCCGGGTCGGCGGCCTCGTCGACCAGAAAAGGCTCCGGCTCGAGCGGCAGGCCGGGCGGCACCATGCCGATGCCGTCCGCCGTATGGTTCTTTTCCGGGTTGGAGCGTGGGCGTCCAAGAAACATTTCCATCATATCGCCGAAGCCGCCCGTGCCGCGCGTCGACTGGCTCGCCGCCTTTGCGCTGTTCACGAAGGGCGCCCACATTTCGTCCCAGACACGACCGGCGGGCCCGTAGATCGCTTCCATCAGCCCGGCCGGTTCTTCCTGCCGCTGATTTTCGGGTTTCCGCGCAGCAGCGGCCGGCGCCTGAACGTAAGGGTTGGAGTAACGGGGCGCGGCATCGCTCGCGGTTACGAAAAACTCCGTCATCTGCCGGGTGATGCCGCCCATCACCGCGCTGGCGATGACCGGCAGCATGCGTTGCACATCCTCGCGCGGCACGCCTGTTTCATTGGCTACCTGGTCGGTGATGGCCCGCATCAAACCGGCCGAACGGAAGAGCTGGTCGAGAATATTCTGCGCCTGATGGATCGCATTTGGCTCGAAAGCCTTTGTGACGTCGAAACCGTAGGGCGCGTGCCGGCCGGAACTGAGGGTGGCCATGAAATCCGTCGTATCGGCGGGCGTCGCCGTCTGCCGTCGCAACGCTTCGCTGAAGGCCGGCGCGACGGCGGCCAGTACGTTCATGGCCTGTTTCTGGTTGAGAGCGAACTGCTCCGACAACTGCTTCTGAAGCGCGCCATCATTCATGGATGACAGCATCGGAAAGATCGGAATCATGGGTCGCCTCATTGGTCTGCTCCCTGTCACAATAGCGGTTTTCGGCCGGAAAGCGACCGATAGTCCAGGCTAATAGGCATAGGCTTCGAATAGAGGCTCGATCGAATGATCCCAGCGAAGGTGATAGGCGCGAAGCATTTCTTCCGCTTCCGTGGTCCCGCGCGCGACGATCTCCTCCAGCGGCGCCAGGAAATGCGCTTCGTCGAACCCATCCGGATTGAGTTTCGCGCGTCGTTGCAGTCCGGCCCGCGCAATGGCCAGCGCGCGATAACCGAGATCGCGCATGGTGCCATCCCGGAAAGGCGTCGCCAAAGCCTTTTCCGGCGCGGTGTCGCGCATGGCCTGCACTTCATCGACCGTCCAGTCCGCGGTCCAATCGGCCGTCTCGTCGAGCGCGTCCTGGTCGTAGAGTAGGCCGACCCAGAAGGCCGGCAGAGCACAGATCCGCCGCCATGGGCCGCCATCGGCGCCGCGCATTTCGAGAAACTGCTTCAGCCGCACATCGGGAAAGAGCGTCGACAGATGATTGATCCAGTCGCCCAGCGTCGGTTCCGGGTTCGGTACCTCGTCACGCAGTGCGCCATCCATGAACTGGCGGAAGGTGACATGGGTCGCGCGATGGTAGCGCCCGTCCCGCAGGACGAAATACATCGGTACGTCGAGCGCCCACTCAGCATAATCGGCAAAGCCGAAATCGGAGGCGAAGGTGAAAGGCAGGATGCCGGCGCGATTGTTGTCGACATCGCGCCAGATGTCGCCGCGCCAGGACAGAAGACCGTTCGGCGCGCCTTCGGTGAAGGGCGATGAAGCGAACAGCGCCGTCGCAAGCGGCTGCAACTTCATGCCGACCTGCATCTTGCGCCGCATATCCGCTTCCGACGAGAAATCCAGATTGGTCTGGATGGTGCTGGTCCGGCGCATCATATCGCGCCCCTGACTGCCGACTTCCGGCATATAGGCGGACATGATCTCATAGCGCGACTTCGGCATGAGCGGTGTCTGTTCGAGCGACCACTTCGGACTGGCGCCCATGCCGAGAAACCCGATGCCGAGCGGCTCGGCGATCTGCCGAAGCTGCGACAGGTGAACGTTCGATTCCCGGCAGGTCTGATGGATCGTTTCGAGCGGCGCGCCCGAAAGCTCGAACTGGCCGCCCGGTTCGAGGCTGATTGCGCCTTGGCCGATAGGCGATGCAAGGCCGATCAGCTTGTTGCCGTCGACGATCGGCTCCCACCCGAGTTTTTCCTGCATGCCTTCCAGAAGAACGCGGATGCCGGCGGAGCCATCATAGGGCACGGGGCTGTTGCCATCCGCGTAAAAGGCGAATTTTTCGTGCTCTGTTCCGATCTTCCAGTCTTCGCGGGGGCGGCACCCCTGGGCCAGATAGTCGACAAGGTCGTCAAAGCCCTCGACGGGCGTGTCGTTGCTGGTATCGCGTGCCATGGTCATTCCGTCTCATTCGGCGCGAAGGCACGCCATCAATCTTCGCATAGATGGCGGAGGCGGCCGGGAAGATCAATCGTCTGTCACACGATCGTCGTGGACATTTCCGCGCCAGTCGCCGCAAACCGCCTGAACGAGGGCCAGTGCCGCCACCGCGGCCGTATCGGCGCGCAGAATGCGCGGCCCGAGCGGAATGGCCGTCACGAAGGGCAGGGCGCGCAGCATCCGCCGTTCGTCGTCCGAAAACCCGCCTTCCGGGCCGATGAGAACGGCCATCGGGCCGGGCGTCAGCCTGGAAAGGATCGGCACGGGATCGTCGTCGGTCGCATCCTCGTCGCAGAAGACGATGCGGCGCGCTGGATTCCACCCTTCCAGCAGCGGGCCGATCTTCTGCATCGGACGCAGTTCGGCAAGCGTCAGAATGCCGCACTGTTCGGCCGCTTCGCGCATATTGGCTTCCAGCCGGCCGGCATTGATCCGCGGCATCTGCGTGTGCTGGGTCTGAACCGGTTGGATAATGCCGGCGCCCATCTCCACCGCCTTCTGCACCATATAATCCATACGGCCGACCTTTAGCGGCGCGAAAAGGTAATGGAGGTCGGGCATCGGCGGCTGCGGCCGCACCTGTTCTCCGATCTCCAGTACCCCGCCCTTTTTGCCCGATCGCCGAAGCGCCGCGCGCCACTCGCCGTCGCGCCCGTTGAAGAGAAGCAACGGGGCGCTGTCGTCCATGCGTAGGACATTGAGTAGATAGTTGCTTTGATCCTTGGTCAGAACGACAGGCTTTGCCTCGGATAGATCACCGTCGATGAAGAGGCGGGGCAGGCGGTAATCGGCGCGCATTGTCTCTCTATGGTTTGTGAATGGTTAATGGACGGTCGCTGTTGCGGGTAGGACACGTTTCCACAGGGAGCGTCAACGACAACGATTTAATGACTTTCGCCTGTTACGGTTTGGGCCCATAAGCCGCCCGTTACCGATCACGTGCTGTTTCTTGGGTAACGGCAAAGTGAGCAGAATTGTGTTCTTTTGGGGAACCACATCCGCCACACTCCGTTAGCCCCTCGAATGAAGCGACCCTGCCGGCGGGAACGTTTCGGAAAGCAAATTGATCTATAACCGAGATTGCGAGACCATTCGAGATGAACGCCGTGAAAGCAGCCCTTTTTTCCGTTTTTACCCTGACTGCCGCCGGTATCTGGTATGTTGGCATGAACGCAACTGAAGCCGAAGCCAGCAATGGCTACGCCGCCGGTTACGGTGTTGTTGCCGCGATCAACTGATCCTTTGAAAATAGCAATTTGGCAAACACCCCGCGCAAGCGGGGTGTTTCGTTTTGGGATCAGACCGCGGTCGGATGGTCGCCTATGAGGATAACGTGAACGGCGCGCGGTCCGTGAGCGCCCAGCACGATCTGTTGCTCGACATCGCCGGAGCGTGACGGCCCGGTAATCAGATTGACGATGCGCGGCAGGATGCCGGCCGGACCGGCCTCGGCGACCGTCGCCCGCAAAGCCTCTTCCAGCGGCCCGACGATCCGCGCGGCGGATAGGACGACAAGATGGTGGTCGGGCAGAAAGTTCAGCGTCGTCGGATTGTCCGGCCCGGACGACAAAATGAGGGTTCCTGTTTCGGCGACTGCACTCACCGCCACCGACAGGCCGACGCGGTCGGAACCGTCCGAGGGGCCGATCGTCACCTCCATCAACGGCTGTGCTTCCCAACCGGCCCTGTCGAGAAGCGGGTCGCTTCCGCGCCGGATCGCCTGTGGCAGGTTTTTGGCGGTTAGGTATTGGGAGACGGCCTCGGCCACGTCCGAGATTGCGGCCACATGCCGGATGGTGGTCTGAACGCTTTGCGCCTTTTGCGTGAAAAGGGCGATGGCCTCGTCGCCGGAGACGTTCGCGCCCGCTGGCACCAGAACGTTTTCCTTTGCTGCGAGACAGGCTTCGGCGCCGCTCTCCCTTTCGGATCGGGGCGGTGCACGACCTTCCTCGATAGCCTTGCCAATCCTTTGCAAGATGATGTCTCTGGCGCTGCTCATGGCCGCTTCGCCTTTTCCGATTTGGCATAGGCCTGCATGAAGGTTCGCCCTTCCGGGGCCGGCAAATCGCGCGCATCGGTCCAGCCGGATGCAAGGGGCAGGCGCGACAGACGATGTCGCGTGCCGCCCAGGCCGGACAGTATTCGCGCGGCAATGATCGCGCCGAACCTGTAAAGTCGCGGGTGACGGGCGGCAAACGCCCAAAGGCTCATGCCGCGCCGCATGGCGCCGGGCTGATAGCCCTTCTCATACTCCTTTTCACGCCATTGTCGCATCAGCTTCGGCAAGGGAATGCGCATCGGGCAGACCGCCTCGCAGCGCCCGCAGAAGGTCGAAGCGTTCGGTAGGTGCCCAGCCTGGTCGATGCCCGCCAGCGCCGGGGTGATGACTGCGCCGATGGGTCCGGGATAGACCGCGCCATAGGCATGGCCCCCAACGGCATGAAAAACCGGGCAGTGATTCATGCACGCCCCGCAGCGAATGCAGCGCAACACCTCCTGAAACTCCGTGCCCAGCAGCGCCGAGCGGCCATTGTCGAGCAGCACGACATGAAATTCCTCCGGCCCGTCCTGATCTTCGTTGCGGCGCGGTCCGGTCGAGATGGTTGTATAGACGCTCATCTCCTGGCCGGTTGCCGAACGGGCGAGAAGCCGCAGGATCGTCGAAAGATCTTCCATCGTCGGCACGATCTTCTCGATGGAAGCGAGGGCGATATGAACGCGCGGCAATGTCTGCGTCAGGTCGCCATTGCCCTCATTGGTCACGATCACCGTGCTGCCGGTTTCGGCAACGAGGAAGTTGGCGCCGGTTATGCCGACATCCGCCTCGAAATAGCGCTGGCGCAGCACTTCGCGCGCTTCGCCCAGCAGGCTTTCGGGCGTATCGAGAATGCGATCTTTGTCGAAACCTGTGTGGACCCGTCGGAAATCGGCCTCGACCTGGTCGCGGTTGAGGTGGACGGCGGGCGCGATGATGTGACTCGGCGTCTCGCCACGCAACTGGATGATGTATTCGCCGAGATCGGTCTCGACGGCCTCGATCCCGTGCGCATCGAGATGGGCGTTGAGTTCGATCTCCTCGGTCAGCATGGATTTGCCCTTGGTGACCGTTCGGGCATCGGCCTTGTGGCAGATATCCAGAATGATCGCCCGGCCCTCGTCGGCATCGCGCGCCCAGTGAACATGGCCGCCGGCGGCGTTCACATTGGCCTCGAACCGCTCGAGATAGACATCCAGATGATCGAGGACATGGTTCTTGATGCCGACCGCCGCATCGCGGATCGCCTCGAATTCCGGCAACGCCGCCGCGGCCTTGGCGCGCTTGCCGATAAACCCGGCGCGGACATTGCCGAGCGCACGCTGAAGCTGCTTGTCGCCAATGGCCTCGGCGCTGCGTTCGATGAATTCGGCGGAATGAACCTTCACGAGCGATCCTCCCCGGAGCCCGCAATAGGCGGTGTATCGGTCATGCCAGCAAGGATTTCGGCGACGTGCCGCACTTCGGTCCTGTGACCCTCTCGCCGAAGACGCCCCGCCATGTTCATCAGGCAGCCCATATCGCCGGCGAGCAGCAGGTCGGCTTCGGTTCCGGCGATGTCTTTGGTCTTGGCCGAGACGATTACTTCGGAGATGGCCGGATATTTGGCGCAGAACGTGCCGCCGAACCCGCAGCAGACCTCCGGATCGTTCATTTCCTTCAGTTCGAGGTTGTCGATCTTCGCCAGAAGCGCGCGAGGCTGAGCCTTCACGCCAAGTTCGCGCAGCCCCGAACAGCTATCGTGATAGGTGGCGCTGGTCCTTGCAGGCAGGGCTGCGGCGGTAGTGCTCACAGACCGGACATCCGTCAGAAAACTGGTCAGTTCGTGCGTTTTCTCAGCTAGCTTTTCGGCGCGCGCTGCCCATTTTGGGTCGTCGGCGAGAAGCGCCGGGTAGTGATGGCGGATCATCGCCGCGCAAGACCCGGATGGCGCGACGACGTAGTCGAAAGCCTCGAAGGCGGCGACCACCTGTCGGGCGATGGCGGCCGTTTCGTTCCGATGGCCGGCATTGTAGGCAGGCTGGCCGCAGCAGGTCTGAGTATTCGGCACGGTGATATCGCAGCCGGACTCTTCCAGCAGTTTGATCGCTGCGAAACCGACCGTCGGTCGAAACAGATCGACAAGGCAGGTCACGAACAGGCCGACCGTCGGTCGCGCGGACTGCTCTCCCTTTCCTTTGTCGATCTCCTCCACCACGATGCCTCGCTCCATGTATCCTTCCCGGTATTTTGGTATAACAGGCACGATCCGATCACGAAATGAGAAAGCCATAATGGAAGGCGAGCGCCCCGGAATGAACGAAAATGGCAAGTCGGAACCGTCCGCCGCCGACCAGGATCGGACCACCGCGCTGGAGGAGCGCGGCGCGCGCGTTGCCGGTTTTTTGCCGTACCATCTGCGCAATGATGCGATTGGCGAAGTGCATTCCCGGCCCAACCCGGTCGTCGAAACGCCCTCGATCATCAAGGCGATCGCTTTCATGTCCGATGGGGGAAGCGGCTTGGCCTGGTCGGCATTGGCGTCGCAATGCCGGGCCCTGGGCGCGTCGGTGCCGGACCGCAGCGTCCGCCATTACGCCATCGACCTGCCGCACGGCGAATTGCGCTGGGAGCGCCATACCGAGTTTTCGACCTATCTGTGGCATGCCCCTCTTCGCCCTGAAAGCAGCGAACCTCTTGGTCAGAGCCCGTTCGGCCGGTCCTTCTCGGCGCCTGGGACCGTCATCTCAGCCGTTCATCTCGAGATCCATTCGCGTAACGCGAGAAGCGAAAAGCTGATCGAACGGTTCGATCCGGTCACGCTCAGCCATTCGCTGGTGGAAAAGGGCCAGGCCAGCGCCATCACCGATTTCCGCCAGGATGCGGAGGGGTTCACCCATATTCTCGTTCTGCATGATGGCCTGTCCCCGGCTCGCGCCGGGGTACTCGCGCAGCGGCTGATCGAGATCGAGTTCTATCGGACGCTGGCCATGCTGGCCCTGCCGCTGGCCCAAAAACTGTCGCCGCGCATCGCCCGGGTCGAGAACGACCTGGCCGATATTGCCAACCGGATGCGTGCGGGGGGACCGCGTGACGCAGAAGATTTGCTGGCAACCGTGACCGATCTGGCCGCCGACCTGGAAGCCGATGCGACTTCGAGCCTTTATCGCTTCGGCGCGGCCCGCGCTTATAACGGCATCGTAGAGGAAAGGTTGAAATCGCTTGGCGAGGTGCCGGTCTCCGGCTCCGAAAGCTGGACCGCCTTTCTCGAGCGGCGGCTGGCGCCGGCGATGCGGACCGTGCGGTCGGTAGAGGAGCGGCAGGCCAATATGAGCCGCAAGCTAACCCGCGCCTCGGCGCTGATCCGGTCCTGGGTCGACATCGATCTACAGCGACAGAATGCCGGCCTTTTGAAATCGATGAACCGGCGGACGGCAGCGCAGCTTCGCCTGCAGCAGACCGTCGAAGGGCTCTCGATCGCCGCGATTTCCTATTACGTCGTGGGTCTGATTGGCTATCTGGCCAAGGGGCTCGACCCGCTGGGCGCGTCGGTCGATCCGGCCTATGTCACGGCGTTCTCGGTGCCGGTCGTGGTGCTGGCCATCGCCGCAATCGTCTGGCGTATCCGCAAAGGTCACCGCGACCCGTCATAGGGCGCTCGCCTGATGACGGCCGTAACCATCGCCTGCCTATTCGGCCGCAGTGGAATACTCCGAATTGCGCGGATGGTCCCAATAAGGTTCGGGACCGTACAGATCGGCCAGATAGTCGATGAAGAGGCGGACCTTCACAGGCAGGAAGCGCCGCGAGGGATAGACGGCATGAAGTCCGATATGGCGCGATGCCCGCCAATCCGGCAACACGTGCACCAGTTCGCCGCGCGCCAGCTCCGAGCCGATATCCCATGTGGAGCGCAGGGCGATTCCCGTACCGGCGATCACCGCTTCGCGCAGAACTTCTGACGAATTGGTCGAAAGCGGACCGTCCGGCCGCAATGAGACGGCCGCGCCATCGGGACCTTCCAAACGCCAAAGCTCGCCATTATGCGGAGGAAGGCACAGATGCTGCGCCAGATCGTCGACCGATTTCGGCTCGCCATGCTTGGCTAGATAGTCCGGCGCGGCGACCAGAAGCCGTTCGACATCGGCGAGCCGGCGCGCGACCAGCGAACTGTCGGGGAGTTCGGCAATCCGGATCGCCAGATCGAAACCATCCGCGACGATATCGACGAACTCATCCGATAGAGCCAGATTGATCGACAGATCGGGATGAGCTTCCATGAAGGCTGTCAGATGCGGGGCGACGTGCATCCGCCCGAACGAGGTCGGGGCCGAGATTTTCAAAGTGCCTCTGGCCTGTGCCGAGCGACGCGAAACGAAGGACTCCGCCTCCTCCACGGCAGCCAGAATGGCAACGACCCGCTCGTGAAAGCCCTGGCCGGCCTCGGTCAACGCGATCTGCCGCGTTGTCCGCTGCAGAAGGCGCGTGCCGAGCCGGTCTTCCAGCTTGCGCAGCCGCTTGGACACCACGGCCGGCGACAGGCCCATTTCCCGGCCCGCAGCCGACAGCGAACCGGCCGAGACGACACGCGCGAAGATTTCCAGTTCGGCGGTCGGGGTCATGTTCGCTCCCCGGACCGTTTCGGCAGGCTGCATCTTGCGGGCTGGCGGCGAAGCCATAGATGTATTTCTGGTGTTCTGACGCATACACCGATGGGAGGAGCGATCGTGACGTCCATCCAGTTTCTCAAGCCCGATCCCTCCATTCTCGCGCGCCGGGACGATATTGTTTCCAGTTTGCGGTCGGTTCTGCCTGACGAGGCGGTTGTCTCCGATCCGGTCCAGTTGCGCGCCTTCGAAACCGATGGGTTCACGGCCTATCGCCGACTGCCATTGGCAGTCGTTCTGCCGTCATCTACCGAAGAAGTCGCGGCAGTGATGGAAGCCTTGGCGCGGAAAAAAGTTCCGGTTGTGCCGCGTGGAGCGGGCACATCGCTTTGTGGCGGAGCGATCCCGCAGGAGGATGCGGTCATTGTCTCGTTGACCAGAATGTCGCGCATTCTGGAGGTCGATTATCCCAATCGCCTGGCGCGGGTCGAGGCGGGCGTGACCAACCTCTCCATTTCCGAGGCGGTGTCCGCCGACGGCTTCTTCTACGCGCCCGATCCGTCGAGCCAGCTCGCCTGCACGATCGGGGGCAATATCGCCATGAATTCGGGCGGCGCGCATTGCCTGAAATATGGCGTCACGACCAACAATCTGCTCGGCGTCACGATGGTTCTCTACGACGGTACGGTCATCCGCCTCGGCGAGGGCGAACTCGATCCGGCCGGCCTCGATTTGCTCGGCCTCGTCTGCGGATCGGAGGGCCAGCTCGGCTTGGTAACAGAGGCCATCGTCCGCCTGATCGCCAAGCCGGCAGGCGCGCAGCCGGTGCTGTTCGGTTTTGCCAGCTCCGAGAAGGCCGGCGATTGCGTGGCCGACATCATCGCCGCCGGCATCATTCCCGTGGCCATCGAATTCATGGACAAGGAAGCCATCGCCATTTGCGAAGCCTTCGCCAAGGCCGGATATCCGCTCGATGCGGAAGCGCTGCTGATCGTTGAGGTCGAAGGCTCCGACAAGGAAATGGCCGACCAGCTCGGTCGTATTGTCGAGATCGCGCGACGCCACGATGTGCAGACCATCAAGGAGAGCCAGAGCGCCACCGAGGCGGCGCTGATCTGGAAGGGGCGCAAGAGCGCCTTCGGCGCAACGGGCCGCGTGGCCGATTACATCTGCATGGACGGCACCGTGCCGCTCAGCCAGCTTGCCTATGTGCTGAAAGAGACTGGCGAGATCGTCAAGCGCTACGGTTTGCGCGCCGCCAATGTGTTTCACGCCGGCGACGGAAACATGCACCCGCTCATCCTCTACGATGTGAACGATCCGGTTAAACGCCAGAAGGCGGAGGATGCCGGCAACGATATTCTGCGGCTCTGTGTCGATGCCGGCGGATGCCTGACCGGCGAACATGGCGTCGGCATCGAGAAGCGCGATCTGATGACGCATCAATATAACGACACCGACCTCGATCAGATGAAGGCCGTGCGCGCCGCTTTCGATCCCGAATGGATTTTCAACCCCTCCAAGGTCTTTCCGCTGGAAGGCCGCGGCGAAACTGATGGCGGCAAGGCTTCGGCCGACCCCGATACGCGCCCTTCGCCAATGGAGGCGGCGGAATGATCCCTTCGGACAAGGCCGACCGGCGGATCGAGCCGGCTGACGAGACCGAATTGGCCGATGCCGTTCGCGAAGCGGCCGAAGAGGGCACGCCGCTCGAGATCGAAGGTGGTGGCACACGGACATTCGGCCGCCCGGTCGATGCCCTCGCCACGCTCTCGACGGCCAGACTCTCCGGCATCGTCGCTTATTCGCCCAATGAGATGGTCGCCACGGTAAAAGCCGGAACGCCGCTTACCGAATTGCAGGCCGCGCTGGACGAAGCCAATCAGCGCTTCGTCTTCGAGCCGATCGACCACCACACCCTGCTCGGCACCGAAGGCAAGCCGACGGTCGGCGGCATGGTGGCGGTCAACGCCTCCGGCCCGCGCCGCTTCGTCGCAGGGGCTTGCCGCGACAGCCTGCTGGGCGTCCGCTTCGTCAATGGCAGAGGCGAGATCGTCAAGAATGGCGGGCGGGTGATGAAAAATGTTACCGGCCTCGATCTGGTGAAGCCGATGGCCGGCAGTTTCGGCACGCTCGGCGTTCTGACTGAAGTCACGCTGAAAGTGCAGCCGAAGCCGGAGACCGAAGCGACCCTTGCCGTGCGTGGCCTGCTGGAGGCCGATGCCGTGACCGTCCTTGCTCACGCCATGGCGACGTCCACCGATGTGACGGGCGCGGCGCATCTGCCCGAACTCACTGCCGGCAAGGTGCTCGATGGCGCGCTTGGCTCGGAGCCGGCCACGCTGATGCGTCTGGAGGGGTTCGAAAGCTCCGTCCATGAACGCGCCGAGAAGCTGAAGGCGATGTTCGGCCGGCTCGGCGAGATCGAAACGCTGGACGCCGAACGGAGCCAGCGGCTCTGGTCCGACATTCGCGACGTCAAACCCTTCGCCGATCAGAGGCAGCGCCCGGTCTGGCGGCTCTCGATGAAACCGTCCGACGCCCATGAAGCGGTGATGGCGCTGCGCATGGAGGCCGGCGCGTCCGCCTTTTATGACTGGCAGGGCGGGTTGGCCTGGGTACGAATGGAGGGCGGCAATACGCTGTCGGGGCTCGTGCGGAAGACCGTGGCAGCCCATGGCGGCGGCCACGCCATGCTCATCCGCGCGACGCCGAGCGAACGGCGTTTCGCCGTACCTTTTCAGCCGCAGGCCAAACCCCTCGTTACGCTGGAAAAACGGATCCGCGACGCCTTCGACCCCAAGGGCATTCTCAATCCCGGAAAAATGGTGGCTTAGAGAGACAGTAAATGCTGACAGCAAAAGAAACATATCAAGCAATTTTGAGTGGAATTGAAATCGCTAACAATAATTATCTTGATATGACAGGAGGTTGGTCAATCAGTCAATCAGGACCGGAGTCGTTAATTTCTGCTGCAGTAGCTAAGAGTCTATACGATGCTGGATGCGAAAAAGACGAAAGGTGCTTCGTAAGTTTAGAAACTGGATTCAAAATGTTAAGAGATTTGTCAGGTAAATCAGGAGAAAGAGGAAGAATACCAACTTTACTGAAAAATGGACAGCGTGCGGATATTGTGTATTGGCACAAAAGAGATTTTCCCATTGGTATTGTCGAGGTTAAAAGGCAATTCGGTTATTCTAATTTATCTAAGGATGTAGATAGATCAGCTAAATTGATCGAGAAGTACGGGGTATTGAACAAGGGAACATTTCGTTGGGCAGCTTTTGCAGCTACACGCGACCGCGAAGAAGAAATCGACAACGACGCTGGTTGTATGAACGAGGAGGCAGAAGAAGTATTTCGGACAACCTTGGAGGATTTTATGGAAAAGTCAAAGTCAGCGTATCCTGAATTCAAGTTTCAGGGAGGTATAAGAATTAATTCTAAAGATTGGGATGGCTACAGATATTGGCAGTGTGGCTATGCTGTGGTTATGACGCCTAAGAGTCGCTGATGCAGACCAATTTCACCGCCGAGCAGCTGACCGATCCTGCCACCGCCCATTCCGAGGCGATCCTGCGCAAATGCGTCCATTGCGGTTTCTGCACCGCCACCTGCCCGACCTATGTCACGCTCGGCAACGAACTCGACAGCCCGCGCGGGCGCATCTACCTCATCAAGGAGATGCTGGAGAACGACCGGCCTGCTGACGAGAAGACCGTCACCCATATCGACCGGTGCCTCTCCTGCCTTGCCTGCATGACGACCTGCCCGTCGGGCGTGAACTATATGCACCTGGTCGACCATGCCCGCGCCCATATCGAGAAGACCTATAAGCGACCATGGCACGAGCGCGCGCTGCGCAACGTGCTGGCGGCGGTCCTGCCTTACCCGTCGCGGTTCCGGCTGGCGCTGCGCGGCGCGCAGATCGGCCGCCCCTTCGCCGGTCTTTTCGGACGCTGGGAGTTGACGAAACCGTTTACCGCCATGCTTGCGCTGGCTCCGGCGCAAATGCCGCCGAAGAGCGACAGTGTTGCGCCTGGCGTCCGCCGTGCCGACCCGACCGTCGCCAGGCGCGGGCGCGTCGCCATTCTGACCGGCTGCGCACAGAGCGTTCTCGATGCCGAAACCAATGAAGCGACGATCCGCCTCCTGAACCGGGTCGGTGTCGAGGTGGTCGTGCCGCGCGGCGAAACCTGCTGCGGCGCGCTCGTCCACCATATGGGCCGCGAGGAAGCGTCGCTCGATTTCGCGCGAAAGAACGTCGATGCCTGGAGCCGCCAGATCGAGGGCGAGGGGCTCGACGCGATCATCATCACGGCCAGCGGCTGCGGAACCACGATCAAGGATTACGGTTTCATGCTGCGGCACGACGAGGGCTATGCGAAACGCGCCGAAAAGGTCGCCGCGATCGCCAAGGACATCACCGAATATCTTTACGCGCTCGATCTGCCGGAGCCGGTGAACGAGACGGGCCTGAACGTCACCTATCATTCGGCTTGCTCGATGCAGCACGGTCAGCGGATCACCGAGACGCCCATCGATCTGCTGCGCGCGGCTGGCTTCAATGTGTCCGAACCGGCGGAGAAGCATCTGTGCTGTGGGTCTGCCGGCACCTACAATATCACCCAGCCGGAGATTGCAGGCCGGCTCAAAAAACGCAAGCTGAAGAACCTGAAGGCAACGGAGCCGGAAGTCATCGCCGCCGGCAATATTGGCTGCATTATGCAATTGTCGGGCGAGGCGGGCGTGCCGCTCATTCACACGGTCAAGCTGCTCGACTGGGCTTATGGCGGGCCGAAGCCCGACGGCGCGCCGGAGGGTCGCGCACCTGCCGCTAAGAGCGAAACGGCTTCGCTTCTCGAAACCCTTGCGAAAGAGGCTGCTGTCACGGTCTCCTGACGGTATCGATATGGCCTATCTCACCACCACCTTCGTGCCAACGCCGACCTGCCCGTAGAGATCCTGCACATCCTCATTGCGCATCCGGATGCAGCCGGAGGAGACGTTCTGGCCGATGGTCCAGGGCGCGTTGGTGCCGTGAATCCGGTAGAGCGTCGAGCCGAGATAGAGCGCCCGCGCGCCGAGCGGATTGGATGGTCCGCCCGCCATATAGCTCGGCAGGTTGCGGCCCTTCTTTTTCTCGCGTGCGATCATTTCGGCCGGCGGGCGCCAGTCCGGCCATTCCCGCTTCTGGCTGACCTTGTGCGTGCCGCTCCATTCGAAGCCGGGCTTTCCGACGCCCACGCCATAGCGCTTGGCCTTTCCGCCGGGCAGTACATGGTAGAGAAAACGGCTGGCGGTATCGATCTCGATCGTTCCGGGCTTCTGTCTGCCGCGATAATCGACGATCTGCGGCAGAAAGCGGGGATCGATCGTCTGGTTGGCGAGGGGCCGTGATGCGGGAATAGATGTGCGCTGGACCGGCGCAGGAAGCGCTATGCGTCGTTGTTGAACCCTGCCCGGTTGAACGGTCCGGGCACGCGGCAGCGCCACCCGGCGCTGCGGAGCCGAGGGGCGCACCACATAACCGCGCTGCACCCGGCTGGCGGCCCGTCCGGCCCGGCCCGGCAAGGCGCGTGGTTTCAATTGCATGATCCATGGCTCGGCAACGTCGCGGCTGACCATCACGGCCTGCTGCGCCAGTGCTGCCGGGACCGGCAGTCCGCTCAGAAGCGCCAGCGACGCCAGAAGGGCAGGGAGGGTGAACGGTTTTAACATACGCAAACTCTTCGAACTCGACGGGCCGAAACGGCCGAACGCACTTGTCCCGAACTGGCGGGGTGGTATTTCGTTGCATCCAGCGTGCCGTAGCGCCGGACTCCAAGCGGTTAAGAGCCTCCCGTAAAATGCGATGGAGAACCGAAACCGTTCTTCAGGGTTAGGACGAGGTTTCCCGGCGCGGTAAAGAAGGTGTTAAAGGCGATCGGCTGCTCCGGGGTGGGTGGCCCGGCAATGGAGCGACTATGCAGGGGAACGGTCTCAGACAAGGCGAGGACGGCGTGTGCCGTTGCCAATGGGCGGGCAGCGACCCGCTCTATCGGCGCTACCATGACAAGGAATGGGGTCGTCCGGTCACGGAGGATACGCGCCTGTTCGAAAAGATCGTGCTGGAAGGGTTCCAGTCAGGCCTCTCCTGGCTGACGATCCTGAAGAAGCGGGAGAATTTCCGGTCTGCTTTTGCCGGCTTCGAGCTTGAGAAGGTGGCCGCTTTCGACGAGGGCGACGTGCAGCGGCTTCTCGGCGATGCCGGCATCGTTCGTCACCAGGGCAAGATCCGCTCGGCGATCAACAATGCTGCACGCGCGCTCGAACTGCAGCGTGAGGCGGGCAGCCTCGCCGCTTTTTTCTGGTCGTTCGAACCGCCGCAAAGCGAACGGCCCGACCCGGTGACGTGGGAGGCAATCGTCGCCAATCCGGCAACGACGACCTCCAAACGGCTGGCAAAGGAATTGAAGAAGCGCGGCTGGAGTTTCGTCGGACCGACAACGGCTTACGCCTTCATGCAGGCGATGGGACTGGTCAATGATCACGTGGAGGGCTGCACGGCGCGGGCCGGCTGCACTGAGGCGCGCGAGATCCTCTGTGTGCCGGAGTGATCTTTTATGGATCTGAAATGCCGCTCACGACAGGGTGAAACACCATGGAACTTCCCGGCCACAAATCTAGTTAACCTTACGAAGGGCCCTTTATGGAGGACATCCATGAAAAAGATGATGACGATCGCAGCCATAGCTGCCGCTATCGGCTTTACGGGCGTCGGCCCGGCCCAGGCTGCCCCCCTGTCGATCCCGGCAGCGCCGCAGACAACCAGCACGAACACTCCGCAGAATGTCGATTTCCGGGTGCGGGGCGGCATTTATTTCTACAATGGTCATCGTGGCAGCCGCCGCTGGCATCGCGGATGGCGGGAATATCGCGGCTGGTATTTCCCACCCCGCGCCTTCTACCGGGGCGGATATTACCGCACCGCGCCGCGCTATTACTACCCTGACAGGCCGCGCCGCTACTATAAGCCGCGCTATCGCTACAGCGATGGCTTCTCGCGCGCGCATTACCGCTGGTGCCACAATCGCTACCGGTCCTACCGGTCCTACGACAACACGTTCCAGCCCTATCACGGCCCGCGCCGCCAGTGCTACTCGCCCTACGATTGATCGCGGCGGAACGTCTCTCCAAAAGCCCTGCCATCCGGCGGGGCTTTTTCATGTATGCGGGCGACGGGCCAGAATGGCGATGGCCACTCCGCCGAGAATGATCGCCGACGCCGCCATCAGCCGCAGGGTCGGCTCTTCGCCGGCAAAGACAAGGCCCATCCCCGCTGCAATCACCGGCACCGTCAGTTGCAGGATTGCCGCCTGCGTCGCGGTGAAATGGCGCAGCGTCCGATACCAGAGCGCATAGCCGAGGCCAGAGGTGATCGCGCCCGAAAGGATGCCCAGAAAGACGCCGTAGCCGTCGATGTTCCAGCTTCCCGCGACCGCCGCAAAAAGCAGCGGCACGAGGGCGAGCGGCGCGGCGCGCAGGAAGTTGCCGGCGGTGAGCCCCAGCGGATCAGCGGCCCCCTTGCCGCGCAGCGTATAGATGCCCCAGGCGATCCCGGCGAGCGCCATCAGCGCCGCGCCGAGCGGATCGGGGGCCGAAAGGCCCGGCGAGACGAGCCAGACGAAGCCACCGAACGCGGCGACCATGCCGGTCCATTCCAGACCACTCGGTCGCTCTCCGGAAACGAGGCCCCAGGCGATCATGCTGGCCTGCACCAGCGAAAACAGGATCAGCGCTCCCATGCCGGTCTCCAGCGACAGATAGGCGTAGGAGAAAGCGGCGGCATAGGCGACGAGCGCGAGGGCGGACACAAACGAGCCGGGTGGCCGAAGGGACAGTCCCTGCGCGGATGTGGCCTGGTCGGCCTGCGACGCCCGCCAGGATCGCCACGCCAGAAGCGCCATCAGCATGATGGCGCCCGATGCAATGCGCACGAAGGTGTAGGCCGACCAGTCCGTGGCGCTGTCGGTCAGCGCCAGCCGGTTGAGCAGTGAATTGGCGGCGAACGCGACCATCGTCAGCGCCGCCAGCAGAAAGATCGCCATGCCGTCTCCGTCCCTTGTTCGCGCCAAGCTGGCCTTTTGCAATACGGTGAGGCAAGGCAAACGTTACGGCCCGCGCGCCGCCTTGCCGGAAACGGGGCTTTTCGCTAGGGGGAGGGCCGTTTGGTAAGTAATCAATTACGTATCACCTCCCGCCGCCACACCGATCCTGCAAGTGAGCCCATGGCCGAGAAGAAAAAGAAGAAGCTTCAGAAGCTGAAGGCGCGTCTGCCGCGCGGTTTCGTCGACCGTTCGCCGGAGGATATCCGCGCGACGGACCGGATGATGGCGGCCATCCGGCGCGTCTATGAGAGCTATGGCTTCCAGCCGGTCGAGACGCCGATGTTCGAATATACCGACGCGCTCGGCAAGTTCCTGCCGGATCAGGACCGGCCGAATGAGGGCGTCTTTTCGCTGCAGGACGATGACGAGCAGTGGATGAGCCTGCGCTACGATCTGACCGCGCCGCTCGCCCGCCATGTGGCGGAGAATTTTCAGACGCTCAATCTGCCCTACCGCACCTATCGCGCCGGCTGGGTGTTTCGCAACGAGAAGCCTGGCCCGGGCCGCTTTCGCCAGTTCATGCAGTTCGATGCCGATGTGGTCGGCGCGCCATCCGTCCAGACCGATGCCGAAATGTGCATGATGATGGCCGACACGATGGAGGCGCTCGGCATCCCGCGCGGCCAATATGTCATCCGCGTCAACAACCGCAAGGTGCTGGACGGCGTGATGGAGGCCATCGGCCTTGGCGGCGAGGAGAATGCCGGACGGCGGCTGACGGTCCTCCGCGCCATCGACAAGCTGGATCGGCTCGGCATTGAGGGCGTCCGCCAGCTTCTCGGCGAAGGCCGCTGGGACGGCGGCAAGGAAGGCGAAGGCGATTTCACGCCGGGCGCGGGGCTGAAAAGTAGTTACATAGGTTTCGTAGCTGACACATTTCTGAATTCTGCAGATGCAGTTGATACCAAGCAGCGGATAGCTTCAGAAAAAGTAAGACAAAAATTAAGTTTGCCGCGCCAGGGATTGCTCGGAGGCAGCATGCAAAATCCCACCTACTTGGAGGGTCAGGACGAGCTTTCGGCATTGGAAGATCTGGTTTTGTCAGCTGGCTACGATGCCGACCGTATTCTCGTAGACCCCTCCGTCGTCCGCGGTCTCGAATACTATACCGGTCCCGTTTACGAGGCCGAACTTCTGTTCGATGTCGTCAACGAAAAGGGCGAGAAGGTGCAGTTCGGCTCGGTCGGCGGCGGCGGGCGCTATGACGGGCTCGTGAAGCGCTTCACAGGACAGGATGTGCCGGCGACGGGCTTTTCCATTGGCGTCTCGCGTCTGATGACCGCCCTCAAAAACCTCGGCAAGCTGGACGACACAGATGTGCTCGCGCCGGTGCTCGTCACCGTGATGGATGGCGAGCGGATGAGCGACTATGCCGCGCTGACCAAGGCGCTGCGCGACGGTCTTCGCACCGATGACGCCTTCGTTCCGGTCGAGATGTATCAGGGCAACTGGAAGAAATTCGGCAACCAGCTCCGCTATGCCGACCGGCGCGGCTGCCCGCTCGCCATCATTCAGGGCAGCGACGAGATGGGGCGCGGCATCGTGCAGGTGAAGGACCTGATCGAAGGCCGCAAGCAGGCCCAGGCCATCGAAAGCAATGAGGAGTGGCGCGAAACCCGTCCCGGACAATTCGAAGTCCCTGTTCGGGACGAAAAGGGCGACCTCGACTATACCAAGCTGATCGACGCCATCCGCGAGCGCCTTGCGGACCACGCGGCCGAGCGCGCGGGCGCGGCGGGCTAGGCGGCGCATCATGGCTCTACCGCAGATGCTGAGCGCCGCCGAGGCGTATCTGGAAGAAGCGGGCGCGCGGCGCACCGTGCTGCCGGTCATCCAGCCGGCCGACCCGTTTCTCGACATGGCGGGAGAGGATCTGCGCCGCCGCATCTTCCTGACCGAGAGCGAAACCGGCAAGGCGTTGTGCCTGCGGCCGGAATTCACGATTCCCGTCTGCCTCAAACATCTGCAGGAGCGTCCGCTCGAACCGATCCGCTACGGGCTCTGCGCGCAGGTCTTCCGCCAGCATCGCGACGGTGACAGCGAGTTCTTTCAGGCCGGCATCGAGGATCTCGACACCGAAGACGCGATTGCCGCCGATGCGCGCGCACTGGCCGACGCGGCGGGCCTCGTCGCGCGGCTGCGCGGCACGGGCGAGGGCCTGCATATCACGCTCGGCGATCAGGCCGTTTTTGCCGCCATTCTGGAGGCGCTGGGCCTGCCGGGCGGCTGGCAGATGCGCCTGCTGCGTGCCTTCGGTCAGCCGGATGCGCTCGCCAACGCGCTGAATGTCCTGTCCGGCCGGGAAGCGCCGGCGGTGACGCAGGACAGCCGGGTCGCGGACCTCCTTTCATCGGGCGACGATGCCGCGCTTGTGGCCCATATCGAAGTGTCCATGGCCGGCTCCGGCATCTCGCCCATGGCCGGGCGGCGGCCCGAAGAGATCGCCGCGCGCCTGAAGGAGCGCGCTGCGCTCGCTGCGACGCGGCTGCCGGACGATGCGCTGGCCGCGCTGGAACGTTTCATCGCCCTGCGCGTGCCGCTGGCCGAAGCCGGTCGCGCGCTGACGGCCTTCGAGGGGAAGGCCGAAATTGATGTGACCGAGCGGATCGAACTGTTCGCCGCGCGGATCGAGGCGATCCGGCTGGCGGGAATCGACCCCGGCACGGTCACATACGATGCCGCTTTCGGCCGCCCGCTCGACTATTACACCGGCCTCGTCTTCGAGGTCGGGCTGGAAGGCCATGAAAGGCCGCTGGCGAGCGGCGGGCGCTACGACCGGCTGCTGACGCTGTTGGGGGCGGAACGTCCCATCCCCGGCGTCGGCTTCGTCGCCTGGCTTGACCGGATAGAAGTGCTGGAGGCGGGTCGATGAGCGGCGGGACCATCACGCTGGCGCTGCCCTCCAAGGGCCGGCTGAAGGAGCAGGCGATGGGCGTTCTGCGCGCCGCCGGCTACAATGTGCGCGAACCCGCCGATTCCCGCCAGTACCGGGCAAGCGTCGAGGGCATGGACGGGCTGGAGATTGCCTTTCTGTCGGCCTCGGAGATCGCTCGTGAACTGGGTGCCGGCACGGTCGATCTCGGTGTGACCGGCGAGGATCTCGTGCGCGAAAGCCTGCCGGCTTGGGACGAGAAGGTCGCCATCGAAGCACGGCTCGGTTTCGGGCGGGCGGACGTGGTGGTGGCTGTGCCGGACTGCTGGTTCGATGTGCGCACCATGGCCGATCTGGACGATGTGGCGGCCCATTTCCGCGCCGGCCATGGGCGGCGGCTGCGCATTGCCACGAAATACTGGCGGCTGACGCAGGAGTTCTTCTCGCAGCGCCACGGCATCCAGGTTTACCGGATCGTCGAGAGCCTCGGCGCGACGGAAGGCGCACCCGCCGCCGGCAGCGCCGACGTGATCGTCGACATCACGTCCAGCGGCTCCACGCTGCACGCCAACGATCTTCGCGTTCTCGACGACGGCGTCATTCTGGAGAGCGAGGCCTGCCTCGTCGCCAATCGCCGCTCGCTTGCCGGCGACAAGGGTGAACGGATGGGCCAGATCGCCGCATCCATCCGCGCGATGGTCTCGGAGACCGCCTAGCTCCGGTCGATGGAGAAGCGTCCCGCGCCGACGGCGGCGAAGGCCAGATAACCACCCGTCATGGCGATGTTCTTCATCAATTGCGTCATCTGTTGCGGGTCGTCCGGCTGGAAATGGAAGACGAAGGCGGTGAAGAAACAGAACCCGGTCAGCGCCAGCGCCGCCGAGCGCGTCAGGAACCCGACCAGCAGAAGCAGTCCCGCCACGGTCTCGAAGATGGCGGCGACCCAGGCCAGAATGACGGGGTAGGGCAGGCCGGCCGATTCGATATAGCCGGCGGTTCCTTCAATGCCCATCAGCTTCTGCGCGCCCGATGCGATGAAGATGCTCGAAGCCAGAATGCGGCCGATCAGAAGGAAAATGTCGTTATTGGCGCGCTTGGTCGCGAGTGTGTCGGCCATGGGGGTCCCTCTTCGAATTGCTCTGCCCGCACATTTTGTTGCGGAGAGGCATTTGTCGAGCCCTGCACCGGGTGGCAAGGGCCTGCCCGGTGGAAAACAGCACTGCCAGGAACGCTCAATTACGGCGTGATCAACGCCCGGTTCATCTGCTAAGGGCGTCGGAGAACTGAACCGCGGCGGCCAGGCAGGTGGGCTGCACGATTTACGGAGAGACTGTCATGACGGATCGGCGCTCGGCGCAGCAATGCCGCACGATGAGAGAACTGCGCCAGCAAATTGACGCGATCGATGCCGATCTGATGGAGCTTCTCGCGCTCCGCAGCACCTATATCGACCGGGCCATCGAACTGAAGCAGGTGGAAAAGCTGCCGGCGCGGGTGCCGACGCGCGTGGCGGAGGTGCTGTCGAATGCGCGCCGCGCCGCCAATGATCGCGGTTTCGATCCCGAACTGGCCGAGACGATCTGGCATGAGATCGTCGAATGGTCCATTGCGCGGGAAAGCAAGGTTATCGGCGGCTGAACCGGTCGTCCCGTCCGGTCACTCGCTGCGGTAGCGCAGCAGGTCCCCCGGCTGGCACTCTAAAAACTCGCATATGCGCTCGAGCGTCTCGAAGCGGATACCCTTAACCTTGCCTTGCCTCAGCAGGGACAGATTGGCCTGGGTAATGCCGATATGTTCGGCAAGGTCGCGCCCGCTGACGCCGCGTTCGGCCAGCATGACGGACAGGCGCACATCGATCGGCATCAGACGAACTGCCTGTTTTCGTCTTCGATCGCGGCGGCCTCGGTAAAGACCCAGGCCAGAAGCCAGAAGCCGGCAATGAGAACCAGCGACTGGATCGTGTCGAAGCCGATCGTGATCGCAAGGCTGCCTTTTTCGCTGCCGGCAGAAAGGATCAAGCCGGTTAGCGGAACGACCGCCAGCCGCAGAAGCGTCGCGGCAAGCAGGGTGCTGGCGAAACTGCGGAAGGCCACGAAAACGTCCCGCGAAAAATACTGGCCCCTGCGAAAAGCGGATAGGGCCGTGCGCAACCGAAGCAGGCCATAGGAGAGGACGAGCACCGGGATGACGGTGAGGACGACAATCGCGATACGCTTATCGTCGGTAACGGTCGGAAAGAGAGCAGGATCGACGTCGGCGCTTGCAGCGATTTCCGCTGCACTCATTGTTGCGCCCATAACGACAACGGCCAATGGCGCGACAACCGCCATGGCGGTCAGAAGGAGATTGAGGGCCCTGCTCCAGAGGACGATACGTTGTCTGCGGATGTTTCGTTCCATGAGGTCTGCTCCTGACTATTTGACGGCCTATTAGTCAGAAAATTATTGTCTTGCAATAACTATTTTCTGAAAAACAAAAATTCTTTGTCGCGTTGCAGGAACAAAAAGGGGCGGCCCGAAGACCGCCCCTCTCAGGAAGTAGCGATGGTGAGCTACGGGCTTCCTTAGAAGCCCATGCCGCCAGTCGAAGCCCCGAAGGGGACTTCGACCAACCCAAAGAGATGGGCGTGCTACGGGCTTCCTTAGAAGCCCATGCCGCCAGTCGAAGCCCCGAAGGGGACTTCGACCAACCCAAAGAGATGGGCGTGCTACGGGCTTCCTTAGAAGCCCATGCCGCCAGTCGAAGCCCCGAAGGGGACTTCGACCAACCCAAAGAGATGGGCGTGCTACGGGCTTCCTTAGAAGCCCATGCCGCCAGTCGAAGCCCCGAAGGGGACTTCGACCAACCCAAAGAGATGGGCGTGCTACGGGCTTCCTTAGAAGCCCATGCCGCCCATGCCACCCATATCGCCACCGCCCGGCATGGCCGGTGCGTCCTTCTTCGGAAGCTCGGCGATCATGGCTTCGGTGGTGACCAGCAGACCGGCAACGGAGGCCGCATCCTGCAGGGCCGTACGAACGACCTTGACCGGATCCACGATGCCCATCTCGATCATGTCGCCATATTCGCCGGTCTGCGCATCATAGCCATAGGTGGCCGATGCGTTTTCCAGCACTTTGCCGGCCACGATCGATGCTTCGTCACCGGCATTGGTGGCGATCTGACGGATCGGCGACTGAAGCGCGCGGCGAACGATCTGCACACCGGCGTTCTGGTCTTCGTTCTCGCCGGTCAGGCCTTCCAGAGCGGAAGTGGCGCGAAGCAGAGCCGTGCCGCCACCGGCGACAATGCCCTCTTCGACAGCAGCGCGCGTTGCGTTCAGCGCATCGTCGACGCGGTCCTTCTTCTCCTTGACTTCCACTTCCGTGGAGCCGCCGACGCGGATAACGGCAACCCCGCCAGCCAGCTTGGCAAGACGTTCCTGCAGCTTCTCACGGTCGTAGTCCGAAGAGGTTTCTTCGATCTGCGCCTTGATCTGGCCAACGCGGCCCTGAATGTCGTCCTGCGAACCGGCGCCATCGACGATGGTGGTGTTCTCCTTGGTGATGGAGACCTTCTTGGCGGTGCCGAGCATTTCGAGCGTGACGTTTTCCAGCTTGATGCCGACGTCCTCGGAAATGACCGTGCCGCCCGTCAGGATCGCAATGTCCTCGAGCATGGCCTTGCGGCGGTCGCCGAAGCCAGGCGCCTTGACGGCAGCGATCTTCAGGCCACCACGCAGCTTGTTGACGACGAGCGTGGCAAGCGCTTCGCCTTCGACGTCCTCAGCGATGATGAGAAGCGGACGCGACGACTGAACCACCGATTCCAGAACCGGCAGCATGGCCTGCAGGTTGGAGAGCTTCTTCTCGTGCAGAAGGATGTACGGATCTTCGAGGTCCGCGATCATCTTCTCGGTGTTGGTGACGAAGTAGGGCGACAGATAGCCGCGGTCGAACTGCATGCCCTCGACGGTTTCCAGCTCGGTCTCGGCGGTCTTGGATTCCTCGACCGTGATGACGCCTTCATTGCCGACCTTCTGCATCGCATCAGCGATCATCTTGCCGATTTCCTTCTCGCCATTGGCGGAGATGGTGCCGACCTGGGCGACTTCATCGGAAGTGGAGATGGAAGCGGCGCTACCGCGAAGGTGCTCGATGACCTTTGTCACGGCCAGATCGATGCCGCGCTTCAGGTCCATCGGGTTCATGCCGGCGGCAACGGCTTTTGCGCCTTCCTGAACGATAGACTGTGCAAGGACGGTCGCGGTCGTGGTGCCGTCACCGGCCAGATCGTTGGTCTTGGACGCCACTTCACGGAGCATCTGCGCGCCCATGTTCTCGAACTTGTCTTCCAGTTCGATTTCCTTGGCGACGGACACGCCGTCCTTGGTGATGCGCGGTGCGCCGAAGGACTTGTCGATGACGACATTGCGGCCTTTCGGGCCAAGCGTGACCTTCACGGCGTCGGCGAGGATGTTGACGCCGTTGAGCATGCGCTCGCGAGCATCGCGGTTAAACTTGACTTCTTTGGCTGCCATTATCGTGCCTCCTGGGCTCTAGGCCCGTAAATTCGTGAATATCGATTGGGTTCAGTTATGCGATCAGGCGATGACGCCCATGATGTCGCTCTCCTTCATGATGAGGAGATCCTGACCGTTCAGCTTGACTTCGGTGCCGCTCCACTTGCCGAAAAGCACGCGGTCGCCAGCCTTGACGTCCAGAGCGTTGACCTTGCCGCTATCGTCGCGCGCGCCCGGCCCAACGGCCACGACTTCGCCTTCCTGCGGCTTTTCCTTGGCGGTATCCGGAATGATGATGCCGCCGGCGGTCTTTTCTTCGGACTCGACGCGCTTGACCACGACGCGGTCATGCAGCGGACGGAAATTGGTATCGGCCATGTTTTTCAAACCCCTGGCTTTTGACGTCTCGTTGAAACGATGAATCGCTCCAGAATGACTGGGCAATATTGGCACTCTCTTTTGACGAGTGCTAACGCGGCGGAGGTAAGCGGGAGGGACAGGACTGTCAAGAATGGCCCCGCAAATTTTTCCGGGCCCCAAGCGCATCACAACGGAAGCTCAGTCGACCCCCGGATCGACTGCGGAGATGTCGCTGCGCAACGGTCGGGGAATGCCGAAATGCGGCCCATTCATATAGCGGAAGCCGCGATCCAGAAGGCTGACCGCTTCGTCCTGGTCATGCACATGGGTGATGATGAGATCGATTCCAAGCGGCTCGCAGATGAATCCATAACGCTCGCTCTCAGCATCAGCGAGAACCGCCTTGGCTGGCAGTTTCAGCCAACGAATGGCGGCCTCGGCCAGGCGGGACATATGCGCCTCCGGAAAATTGTCGCTCTCGCAGGCGAGCGTCGGGCGTTCATCCGTGTCCGACCAGGGAAGCGTACCGTCGAGAATGATGGCGATTGGCAGTGACAGAACGATCGCATTGGCATTCCGTAGCGTCCTGGAATGAAGAGCGTCGCCGACGGCCTGATTGGTTGGCGCGTCGACAAACGCGGCGCTCAGCGGCACGTGGATCGGTTGGGACGTTTTGGCGTCGTCGGTTGCGATCTGCCGGGCGACCTCGGCGGCTTTTTTCAACAAAATGCCGGCAAGGCGCCTTTGTGTTTCGATCGAAAGCCCATTTGCACGTTGAACGTCTAGGCTTTGTTCAGCGCTGCCGAAAGATGCATAGGCTTCGAACGCGATGGGCTTGGACTGGATGACGTCGACAATGGGTTGAAGGCTGAGGCGCGGTTCGCTGGTCTCGATCATCCGTTGCAACGACGATCCGTCGGTTTCGTCGCTATCGGCCTGCGTTCGGGCCGGCGCGATCTTGATCGGCACGACCTTGCACGACCGCCTTTTGAAATCTGCGACCGGCTCAGCATCCGCTTCGACATCCTTGCCGCCATCCATCGTCTGCCGCATCGAGACGATGTCGCGATGGGTGGCGCGCGCAAGATCGGCCATGGAAAGAGCGGCCACATCCGCGCGGTTGGCGAAATCGGAAAGGGCCTGATCGATGGCGATCAGCCGGTCCTCGGTTTGCTTCTGTACCCGGCTGGCCCGAAGAAGCGCCACCAGCGCCAGGACGAGGGCGAGCGTTGCAATCAGAAGGCTGACGACGAGAACGTCCCGCACCACGAGGCTTGAGAAATCGGGATTGGCGGACAGGATGGGCGTCAGCACCTGGTAGATGGCAAAAAAGAGAATGATAACGAAAAGGGCGAGCAGAACTTTCCGCATAATGAACTCCTGAACGCGGCTGGTCGCATCCATGTTTACGGGTGCGCAGGCCACAACGCCACTGCCATGGTGACTTGCGCGCCGTCATGGTCTAGATGCAGCGCGCAATAACCGCTCTCAAGGGACAATATGACCTGGCAGACCCCGCCTTTCATCGACTCGTTGGACGAGGTTTCGGGCGCGTATTCCCTCCTGCTGTGCGATGTCTGGGGCGTGGTGCACAATGGTGTGCGACCCTACGAACGAGCCTGCAAGGCACTGGTTCGCGAACGGCAGGCTGGCAGGACGGTCGTGCTGATCACCAACTCGCCGCGCCGCGCCGACGCCGTGGCGGAGCAGATGGCGCAGATCGGCGTTTCCGCCGACGCATGGGACGCCATCGTTACCTCGGGCGACGCGACGCGGCGGCTGATCGCCGAAGGGCCGCGCGGCGTTTTCCACATTGGGACAGAGGCCGAACTGCATCTTTATGAAGGTCTCGGTGTCGAGCGGGTTTCGAAAGGCGAGGCGGAAGCCGCGGTCTGCACCGGCCTGTTCGACGATGAGCACGAAGATCTGAACGAGTATGATGGTTTGCTGCGGGAGCTTCTCGCCCGGAACGTGCCCATGGTATGCGCCAACCCCGACCTGAAAGTGCGCCGTGGCGACCGTATCGTGCCCTGCGCCGGCGCCGTTGCGAAAGCCTATGAGGCGATGGGCGGCGAAGTCCGCGTCGCTGGCAAGCCGCATGCGCCGATCTATGACGCCGCCTTTGATGCAGCCGGGAACGCTGCCGGCCGCATCTTCGCGAAGAACGAGGCGCTGGCGATCGGCGATGGAATCCCGACCGATGTGAAGGGCGCCGTCGACCAGGCCATCGATTGTCTCTTCATTACCGGCGGCGATGCCGGTATCGAAGGCGATGCCGATCTGTTCGCTCTTCTGCGGGCCGCCGATCTACGGCCTGTCGCTTCCATGACGCATCTGGTCTGAATGATGGCGATCCTTCGGCTCGACCATTGCAAGGATCTGCCTGCCGATCTTCGCGACGGCGTCATTGCGATTGGCAATTTCGACGGTGTCCATCGCGGTCATCAGGCGGTGTTGAGTATGGCGCGTCAAAAGGCCGAAAAAGCCGGGCGTCCGCTGATCGTCCTGACATTCGAGCCTCATCCGCGCGCCTTCTTTTCGGGCGAAGCCATTTATCGCCTGACGCCGCCGGCTCTGCGCGCGACACTGCTTGGTGAACTGGGCGTCGCCGCCGTTGTCGAGCAGCGCTTCGATGCCGGTTTCGCGGCGTTGTCGCCGGACGCCTTCATTGACGACATGCTTCGCGATGGCCTTGGCGCCAAGGCCGTCATCGTTGGCCATGATTTCCATTTCGGGCACAAACGCGCCGGAACACCTGCCATGCTGGCCCAGGCCGGTCGGCAAAAGGGTTTCGCCGTCGATATTGTCGAGCCGGAAACCGCGGAAGACGGATTGTTGATTTCGTCCAGCACGATCCGCCAGGCGCTTGCCGACCACGATCTGGCCATGGCGAACGGATTGCTCGGCTACCGCCATACGGTGATCGCGACGGTCGAGAAGGGCCAGCAGCTTGGACGGACATTGGGCTACCCGACGGCCAACATGTCGCTGCCGCCACAGACCCAGCTTGCGCTGGGCATCTACGCCGTGCGCTTTCGTCGCGCCGATGGCATCCTCTATGACGGGGTTGCCAGCTTCGGGCGACGACCGACCGTGACCGATGAGGGCGCGCCGCTTCTGGAGACGTTCCTTTTCGATTTTTCCGGCGATCTCTACGGCGAGACCTGCGCAGTCAGCCTCTTCTCCTATTTGCGCGGCGAAGAGAAATTCGACGGGCTCGATCCGCTCATTGCTCAGATGAAGCGCGACGAAGAAGAAGCCCGCACCGTTCTCGGTGGCGTCCAACCGCTCGGTCCTCTCGATAACGCCATCGCCTTTCGCAAAGAAGGCACGCCTATCGAGGTGCTCTTGTGACAGGTTCAAACTTGTGCGCAAATACGGCTTGTGCGGTGCGGCCAGACCAGTCTGACATTTGAAATTCATCTTGGATGTACCGGTGCTACCGGTCTCCCGACGAAACAAACAGATGGATTGGGCGCGATAGCAGCACAGATCGAAGGGATGACGAACTGGGCTGGATGATGACGCACGACAATCAAGATCAGACGCATAAGCCGCAGGAAGAGCGCGCCTACAACCCGGAAGAGACGGACCAGTCCGCCAACACAGCGACTGACAGTATGAATCTGCCAGCCGGTGCGATGCTTGAACAGGCCATGGAACAAACCCGCATGGCCATCACCATCACCGATCCCAAACTGCCCGACAATCCGATCGTCTTCGTCAACCAGGCCTTTCTCGACCTCACCGGCTATGACCGCGAAGAGGTGATCGGGCGCAATTGCCGCTTCCTGCAGGGGCCAGATCCCGATCAGGCCGTGCTGGAGGAAATTCGAAAGGCCGTGAGGGAGGAAGAGGTGAAGGTCGTCAAGATCCGCAACTTCCGAAAGGACGGCTCGGCCTTCTGGAACATGCTTCATATCGGCCCGATCTTCGGCAAGGACGGAAAAATCCAGCAGTTTTACGGATCGCAATGGGACGTGACGGAACTGGCCGAAGCGGCGGACAAGCTGGCCCGCCAGACCTATCTCGCGGAAGAGTTGCGCCATCGGATCGGCAACGTCTTCGCTATCGTCGGCTCGATTGTTCGCCTTTCCGCTCGAGGGGAGAAGGATGTAGAACTGGTCGTCAAACGTATCGAGGACAGGCTTGGCGCCCTGCTGCGCGCCCATAAGGCCACGGCAGCGTCCAGAAACGCTGACGAGGGCGATACGGCTTCCGACCTCCACAAACTGGTCGAAACCGTTCTTAGTCCCTATCCGACGGAAAAGGTGGACCGGATCGAAATTTCGGGCCCGCCTGTCGCTCTCCCCGGTCAGGCCGTCACGCCCCTTGGTTTGACACTGCATGAACTGGCGACGAATTCCGTCAAATACGGAGCGCTGAGGCACGAGGAGGGCAGTATTGTCGTGAACTGGCAGGAACAGGACGATGAATTGCTGCTGAAATGGGTGGAGCGTCCGATCGAGCCCATAACCGTCCCTGAGAAAAGCCAACTCGGCACCGGCTCACGCATCATCGAGGGCATGTTGACCGGTGTCGGAGGTCACGTCGAGCTGGGCTGGCGGACCGAGGGCCTCCGACTGACGATCCGCCTCCCTTTAGGACCGAATGAGTGATCCTTTCGCAGGACCGGGTCGCAAAACGCTTCCCACTTCGCCCGCCTTCGGCTAGAAGCGCGGCCATGACGGAACGGCGCATCCCTCCGGTTCTTGCCGGCATACGAATTAGCCGCCCGGCCTTCTCCTGCGCGTGATTGGCGCGCACGAAGGTCCGGGATGTTTCGCTTGCGGCCAACCCGACCCGGTGCCGCGTGAGTTTTCCTACCAATGGCGCGGCCGCTTTTTCGCTATCTGCCGCGCCCAGGCTGATCCAGTTCAATGACCGACGATACCAAGACCGACACCGGCATCGACTATTCCAAAACCCTGTTCCTGCCGCAAACCGACTTTCCCATGCGGGGTGGGCTGCCCAAGAAGGAGCCGGAGATCGTTGCGCGCTGGAACGACATCGATCTCTATAAAAAGCTGCGCGAAGACGGAAAGGACCGACCGCTGCATGTGCTGCATGACGGCCCGCCCTACGCCAATGGCAACATCCATATCGGCCACGCGCTCAACAAGATCCTGAAGGACGTGATCACGCGCTCCTTCCAGATGCGCGGCTACAACTCCAACTACGTGCCGGGCTGGGACTGTCACGGCCTGCCGATCGAATGGAAGATCGAGGAACAGTACCGCGCCAAGGGCAAGAACAAGGACGAGGTGCCGATCAACGAATTCCGCAGGGAATGCCGCGATTTCGCCGCGCACTGGATCGAGGTGCAGTCCGAGGAGTTCAAGCGGCTCGGCGTGGTCGGCGATTTTGAGCGCCCCTATACGACCATGAACTATCACGCCGAGGCGCGCATCGCCGGCGAACTGCTGAAATTCGCGATGAGCGGCCAGCTTTATCGCGGTTCCAAGCCGATCATGTGGTCCGTGGTCGAGCGGACCGCCCTGGCCGAGGCCGAGGTCGAGTATCAGGACTACGAGTCCGATACGATCTGGGTGAAGTTTCCCGTGCGTCGGGGCGTGTTTACGGAAACCTCCTGGTTCGGTACTAAGGAAGAAAGCAGAGATATTGCCGGGAAGGCAATTGAAGGGCAGAAGGCACTATCAGAAGCGTATGTCGTCATCTGGACGACCACGCCCTGGACCATCCCTGGCAACCGCGCCATCGCGTTTTCGCCCCGTATCTCCTACGGTCTCTACGAGGTCACGAGTGCCGAGAACGATTTCGGTCCGCAGCCCGGCGAGAAGCTGATCTTCGCCGATGCGCTGGCCGAAGAGAGTTTCGCCAAAGCCAAACTCGGTTTCGAGCGCAAGATGGATGTTCACACGGCGATGCTGTCGGAAATGGTCTGCCGCCACCCACTCGCCGATCTCGGCTACGATTTCCCGGTTCCGCTGCTTGCCGGCGAACATGTCACCGACGATGCCGGCACGGGCTTCGTCCACACCGCGCCGTCTCATGGCCGGGAAGACTTCGAAGCCTGGATCGACGGCAAGGCCGAACTGGAAGCGCGCGGCGTGCCGACGGAAATCCCGTTCCCGGTCGACGATGCTGGCTACTACACCAAGGATGCGCCGGGCTTCGGCCCGGATCGCGAGGGTGGGCCGGCGCGCGTCATCGACGACAAGGGCAAGAAGGGCGACGCCAACAAATCGGTCATCGCCGCGCTGATCGAGGCGAATGCGCTGTTCGCGCGGGGCCGACTGAAGCACACTTATCCGCATAGCTGGCGGTCGAAGAAGCCGGTCATCTTCCGCAACACGCCGCAATGGTTCGTCTCGATGGACAAGGATCTGGACGGCTATGGCCTGTCCGGCGCACAGCCGGAAGGCAAGGACACGCTGCGCAGCCGTGCGCTGGCCGCCATCGATGCGACGCGCTTCGTACCCTCTGCCGGGCAGAAGCGTCTGCGTACCATGATCGAGGATCGCCCCGACTGGGTGCTGTCGCGCCAGCGCGCCTGGGGCGTGCCGATCTGCGTTTTCGCCAATGAGGATGGCGAAATCCTCAAGGACGACGAAGTCAACCGCCGTATCCTCGAAGCCTTCGAGGCCGAGGGCGCGGACGCCTGGTTCGCCGAAGGCGCGCGCGAGCGCTTCCTCGGATCGCACGCCAATGAAGATTGGCGAATGGTTCGCGACATTCTCGATGTGTGGTTCGATTCCGGCTCCTCGCACACTTTCACGCTGGAAGATCGCGACGACATGAAATGGCCGGCGGACATCTATCTGGAGGGGTCGGACCAGCATCGCGGCTGGTTCCATTCCTCGCTGCTGGAAAGCTGCGGCACGCGTGGCCGCGCGCCCTACGAGACAGTCGTCACCCATGGCTTCACCATGGCCGAGGACGGGCGCAAGATGTCCAAGAGCCTCGGCAATACGGTCACCCCGCAGGAGGTGATGCAGCAATCCGGCGCCGATATTCTGCGCCTCTGGGTCATGACGACGGACTATTGGGAGGACCAGCGCCTCGGCAAGGCGATCATCCAGACCAATATCGACACCTATCGCAAGGTTCGCAACACGACGCGCTGGATGCTGGGCACACTCGCCCATGACGAAGGCAAGGAAGTTCCGTTTGCCGACATGCCGGAACTGGAACGGCTGATGCTCCATCGCCTCGCCGAATTGGATGAGCTCGTCCGCACCGGTTACGACAATTTTGACTTCAAGCGGATCAGCCGCGCTTTGACCGACTTCATGGTGCTGGACCTCTCGGCTTTCTATTTCGACATCCGCAAGGACGCCCTCTACTGCGACGCACCGAGTTCGACGCGCCGCTTGGCGGCGTTGCAAGTGGTGCGCACCCTGTTCGACGCTTGCGTGAAATGGCTGGCGCCGATGCTCTGCTTTACTTGCGAGGAAGCCTGGATGGCGCGCCATCCGGACGCGGTCTCGGTTCATCTGGAGCAGTTCCCGACCATTCCGGCCGAATGGCGCAACGACGAACTGGCCGCCAAGTGGAAGAAGGTGCGCCAGGTCCGCCGCGTCGTGACGGGCGCGCTGGAAATCGAGCGGAAGGACAAGCGCATCGGCTCGTCACTGGAGGCCGCGCCGATTGTGCATGTGACCGATCCGGAGCTTTCGAAGGCGATTGCCGGGCTCGATATGGCCGAGATTTGTATCACGAGCGATATTGTGATCACGACCGCCGAACCGCCGGAAGCGGCGTTCCGGATGCCGGAAGTGGCCGGCGTCGGCGTTGTTCCGACCTTGGCCAAGGGCCGCAAATGCGCCCGGTCATGGAAGGTGTCGCCGCAGGTCGGCTCCGATCCCGACTATCCGGATGTGACGCCGCGTGATGCCGAAGCGCTGCGTGAATTGAAGGCGGGCGGGCGGCTATCGCTCTGAGGCGAGCCGTTGCATACTGGCCACAGATTTGGGCCGGAAGGGGCGCGCAGGAGGCGCGGCCCTTCCTTTCGACATGATCTTGCCGGATTGTTCCGTCAGGGGAACAGGCAGTAAATGGCGCTCTTGCGGCGGGCGCTTGGGGAACTGAGGGACGATCGATGAACCATTTCTCATCCGTGAGAGCGATAGCGACGCTGGCCGCGCTGGCGGCGCTGACTGGTTGCGGCCTGCAGGGCCCGACCTATGGCACCGGCAAGGGCGCTAATGTGCAATTGCTCGAAGATGTCACCTCCATGGTCGACCTGACGCCCAAAAAGGGCGAGCCCATCGCCTATCAGCCGCGTCCCGAACTCGTGACCCCTCCGACAGTTGCCGCTCTGCCGACGCCGCAGCAGAATGCCACCCAGTCCGACCAGTGGGTGGAATCGCCCGAGGAGCGCCGCCAGCGCTACCGTGATTTTGCGACCGCAAATCGCGATGAAACCGGTTTCCGTCCTGTGGTCAGTTCGCCCCGTTACGCTTCCAGCGCGGCAAGGATCGACGCCTCCTCCAATCTGGAGCGACTCGATCGTATGAAGGCGCAGAGCGCTGAATATAAGCGCCGCAAACGCATTGCGTCGGTCGGTGACGCCGAGCAGCGGCGCTTCCTCTCCGAACCGCCCACTGATTACCGGGTCCCCGCCGATGGCGCGCCCACAGGCGAGATTGGTGAGGACGAGAAGGACAAGGCGGCGCGCCTTGCCAAGGAAGCGGGCGTCAAAAAGAAGAAGCGCTTTATCTTCTTCTGACCGTTTCGAACGTTCAGCCTGTGGTGATGGCCTGGCCGCGGCGTTCGGCGAAGAAGGCGCGGAGCATTTGGGCACTTTCGGCTTCCGCCAGACCGGAATAGACGTCCGGCGCATGGTGACAGATCGCGGATTGGAAATAGGCCGGGCCGCTCTCGACCGCGCCGCCTTTCGGGTCTTGCGCGCCGTAGTACAGCCGCGCAATCCGCGCGAATGAGATGGCAGCCGCGCACATGGGGCAGGGCTCCAGCGTCACGTAGAGATCGGCGCCGACAAGCCGCTCCTGTCCGAGTTCGGCGCAGGCCCGGCGGATGACAAGTATTTCCGCGTGAGCGGTTGGATCGTTGCTCACCCGTGTTTCATTGCCGGCGGCTGCGATGATCGCGCCGTCCAAGACAAGACAGGCGCCGATCGGCACTTCGCCGCGCAGCCCGGCCTTCCGCGCTTCGTCGAGCGCGCGCTTCATCGGGCTGTCGCCTCTGTTCGTCCTGTTCATAGACGGCCTCTAGTGCAAGGTGCGGCTTCCTGTTAGAGCGTTTCGGCTTCGCCGGGAAGCGATGATCGCCGGGTCCTCTTGATCCTGCTGGCGATCGATGAAGAACTGCACCTACGGAAAGGTCTGTCCCCGCATGAGCGACAGAGACGACAACAAGCGCCCAGATCGCAAAGGCCAGAGGCCGGGCGGACCCTCCCGCCACCGGGACGACAGGCCCGGTGGATCGAAGGGTCATAGCGCCCGCGATGGGGCGAAGGGCAATGATCGTAACACCGGCAAGCCGCCACACCGCGCCGCTGACGGCAAGCGGCCGGCGGCAAGGCGCGACGACACGGGTGGTCGTGACGGCGGCGGTCGCGATGCCGGCCCGCGTTCGAAAGGGCCACGCGAGGCGGCCGATCGGGTAGAGGAACGTATTGCCGAGGGTGAGCGCATCGCCAAGAGGCTGGCCCGTGCGGGATTGGCTTCCCGCCGCGAGGCGGAGGCGCTGGTCGAAGCGGGCCGTGTGGCCGTCAATGGCAAGGTGCTGGACAGCCCGGCCTTCAATGTCATGCCCGGCGACAAGATCACGCTGGACAATGAACCGATCCCGCAAAAGGAACGGACGCGGCTCTGGCTGTTCCACAAGCCTGCCGGTCTCGTCACCACCAATCGCGATCCGGAAGGCCGCCCGACGGTTTTCGGTGCGTTGCCGAGCGATATGCCTCGCGTGGTTTCGGTCGGTCGCCTCGACATCAACACCGAGGGTCTGTTGCTGCTGACCAATGATGGCGGTTTGGCGCGTGCGCTGGAACTGCCATCGACCGGCTGGCTGCGGCGCTACCGGGTGCGCGTTCACGGCAAGGTCGACGAAGCGCGTCTGGCCGAACTGAAGGATGGGATCGCGGTCGATGGCGTGTTCTATGGCGGCGTCGAAGCGTCGCTGGAACGCACGCAAGGTTCCAATGCCTGGCTGGAAGTCGGCCTTCGCGAGGGCAAGAACCGCGAAGTGAAGAACATTATGGGCGCGCTCGGTCTGGAAGTGACGCGCCTGATCCGCATTTCCTACGGCCCTTTCCAGCTTGTCGATCTGCCGGAGCGCACGGTTCGTGAATTGAAGGGCCGGACCCTTCGCGATCAGCTCGGTGTCAAATTGATTGAGGAATCGGGCGCCGATTTCGAAGCACCGATCCTGAACGCTTTCAGCAACAAGCCGGTCCGTGCCGAGCGTAAACCCGAAGAGACGGACAACAAGTCCAAGGTCCGGCGCGACAAGGACGATGTCCGCAACGATGCGCTCGACCGACTGTCCACCTCGCGTGACGAGGGGTGGGTCAGAAGCACCGGTCGTGACCGCAAGGATGCCAAAGACGACAAGAAGGCGGCAGGTTCGGGCGATTACGAGCCGCTACGCTCGCGCCAGCGCAACACGCATGTCTGGCTGGCGGAGGGTGCGCGTCCGCTGACCAGAAAGGAAAAGGAGCGGGCGAAGATTCGAGACGCCAACAAGGCCGCGACCTTTCAGCGGGACAATGAAGACGCAAAGAGCGGAGGAAGCGAGCGCCGCCCCGGCCGGCCCGCCCGCCCCGCCCGTGACGACAAGCGTTCGGAGGGACGCGGCACGCGCGATCGCAGCGGACATCCGGGCGAACGGGCCGGGTCCGACCGCCGTGCGGACAGACCGTCCGGCCAGGGCCGGCCTTCGCGCGACGGCGAGCGGCCGGCTCGCTCCGACAGGCCGGCTCGCTCTGAAAGGCCGGGTCGCGACAGCCGTCCCGATAGCCGCAAACCGGATGCCCGTAAACCGGATGGCGGTAGACCGGACAGCCGCCGCCCCGACAAGCGCGACGATGGCCGCAAGCCGCAGGGCGCCGCGCCGCGTGGCGGCAAGCCGGGCGGCAGGAGCGGCCCTGGCGGTGGGGCACCGCGTGGTGATAAGCTGGGCGGCGGTGCGCCGCGCGACGGAAAACCGCGTGGTGGTCCGCGCGGACGCAAAAGCTGATGCGGATTGTCGGCGGCGCGTTTCGCGGACGACCTCTGAAGACGCCATCATCCGACGCCACGCGCCCAACCACCGACCGGACGCGTGAATCGCTGTTCAACATTCTGTCGCACCGCGACGATGCCGATGTGGATGGCGCGCGTGTGCTGGACCTTTTCGCCGGAACCGGTGCGCTCGGCCTCGAAGCCATCTCGCGCGGCGCGGCGTTTGCCCTCTTCGTCGAAGATGCCGGGGCGGCTCGCGCCACTATCCGCGCCAATATTGAGACGCTGGGTCTGGCAGGGCGCACGAAGATCTTTCGTCGCGATGCGACGCGGATCGGCGCTGTCGGCACCATGAAACCCTTCGATCTGGTCTTCGCCGATCCACCTTATCGCAAGGGGCTCGGCGAAAAAGCGCTTGCTGCCGCGCTATCGGGTGAATGGCTGGCGGATGGTGCGCTCTGCGTTCTCGAAGAAGCGGCGGATGCGCCTTTCTTGCTACCGGGCGGCTTCGATCTTGTGGATGAGCGGCCGATGGGTGACAGCATCTTGCGGTTTGTTCGACCGCAATCTTAACCGCCTTACGATCTTTTCATCCCTCCGGCGCGTTTCCGCCTCAATCGATCGGCCTATCTGGCCCCTCAACGACACGAACCCGGGTGATCGAATGGCCAACTCTCTGGCAACCAGTCTTGTTGCATTTTCGCTTCTGTTTTCCGCCAGTGGCGTCGCTCTGGCAAATGCTCCCGCGGCAGAGACATCGGCCGAAGCGTCGTCTTCCTACGACAAAGTGCCCAATGTCAGCCATTTCACGCTGGACAATGGCTTGGAGATCGTGGTGGTGCCGGACCGGCGCGCGCCGGTTGTGACTCATATGCTGTGGTACAAGGTCGGCAGCGCCGACGAAGCGCCGGGCAAGAGCGGCATTGCCCATTTCTTCGAGCATCTGATGTTCAAGGGCACGAAGAATCACCCGGCCGGGGCCATGTCGAAGGCCATCTCGAAGATCGGTGGCGAGGAGAACGCTTTCACCTCCTACGATTACACGGCCTACTACCAGCAGGTGCCGCCTTCCGCGCTGAAGGATATGATGGCGTTCGAGGCTGACCGGATGGTCAATCTGGTGCTGACCGAGGACGTGATCGGCCCGGAGCGCCTTGTCATTCTGGAAGAGCGCAACAGCCGGGTCGAAAACAGCCCGGCGGCGTTGTTGCGCGAGGAGCATTCCGCGACCCTCTGGCAGAACAGCCCCTACGGCATTCCAGTGATCGGTTGGAAGCACGAGATGGAGCAGCTCAATCGCAAGGACGCGATCGATTTTTACACGCGCTTCTACGCGCCGAACAATGCGGTTCTCGTTGTTACCGGAGATGTCTCCGCCGATGAGGTGAAAGCCATGGCCGAAGAGACCTACGGCAAGGTGCCGCGCGGTCCCGACCTGCCGCCTCGCATCCGCCCACGGGAGCCGGAACAGAACACCGCCCGATCGGTCACGTTGCGCGATGAGCGCGTGAGCGTGCCGTCCTTCTATTCCGAATGGGTCGCACCGAGTTATAACACGGCGAAGCATCACGCCGAGACGGCAGCCCTTGAGATGCTGGCCGAAGTGCTGGGCGGCAGCGTGCGTTCGCGGCTTTATCAGCGCCTCATCGTGGCGGAAGGCATCGCCCAGAGTGTCGGCGCGTCTTATGACGCATCGGCCTGGGACGATGGTTCCTTCACCATTTGGGGTTCGCCGCGCGGCGAAGGTGAGATCGCAGCGATGCAACGGACGATCCGGGAGGAAATCGAACGGATCGCGGCGGATGGCGTGCCGGATGACGAGTTGGACAAGGCGAAGAACCGCGCGATCAAGGCGCTTATTTTCGCGCGTGACAGCCAGGCGACGATGGCCCGGATCTATGGCGCTCTGCTGACCACCGGCGGCAAGGTCGAGGACGTCAACGAATGGGCAGGTCATATCCGCGCGGTCACAAGCGAACAGATCAGCGCTGCTGCAACACGCTGGCTCGATGAGGATTTGGCGACGACCGCCTATCTTCTCCCACCGAAGGACCGGGCAATGCAAGAAGCATTGCCGGCGGATGGGGCGGCCAACGACAATGCGGAAACCGATATGGATCGAGACGAAGATTTGACGGCTGTGGAGCAGGGCGAATGATGAAAATGATGATCGCGTCCTTCTTTAAAGAAGCCCGTGGGAGCGCTCTTGCGGCTCTTGCCACGGTTGTATTCCTCATCGCTGTGCCGGCCAATGCGGCCGTCAAGATCCAGGAAGTGGTCTCGCCCGGCGGCATCAAGGCCTGGCTGGTAGAGGATTATACCGTTCCGCTGGTCTCGATGAAGTTCGCCTTCAAGGGCGGCTCGTCCCAGGATCCTGAAGGCAAGGGCGGGCTGGCCAAACTGATGACGGGCCTGTTTGACGAGGGTGCGGGCGACCTCGACCGGGACGCTTTTCAGGATGCACTCGATGTATCCGGCGCCGAAATGGGGTTCTCTGCCGGCATCGACGAAATCACCGGCTCGATGACCTGGCTGGCCGAGCGCGAGGACGAGGCCGTGCGCCTCCTGACGATGGCCGTGAATGAGCCTCGTTTCGATGACGAGCCCGTCGCGCGCATGAAAAGCCAGTTCCTGACGAGCCTTGTCGCGGAAGAACGCGACCCGAACACGCTGGCCGGTCGCCAATGGCGTCAGGAAATCTACGGCGACCATGCCTACGCTCGCGACAGCGATGGCACGAAGGAAAGCATGGCTGGCCTGACGGCGGACGATCTGCGCGCCTTTCACCGCGATCAGTTTGCGCAGGGCAATCTGATCGTTGCCGCCGTGGGCGCAATTTCAGCAGAAAAGCTCGGCCAGCGTCTGGATCAGATTTTCGGTGCCCTGCCTGAAGAAGCGAATCTCAGCGACGTGCCTGATCTCGAACCGAAATTCGGTCATACCGTCCATTACGAATATCCGCTTCCACAGACCCGCCTGTCGCTCCTTTATCCGGGTATCGAACGCGAGGATCCGCGTTTCTTCGCAGCCTACCTCGCCAATCATATTCTGGGCGGTGGATCTTTTTCCTCGCGACTTTACGACGAGGTGCGGGAAAAGCGCGGCCTTGCCTATGGCGTGGGCTCGAACCTTTCCAATCTCGATCATACGAGCACCTGGGGCATCGGGACGGCCACGAGTGCGGACCGGGGAGCGGAAACACTCGGCATCATACGTGAAGAGGTGCGAAAGGTTGCCGAAGAGGGTGTCACCGAGGACGAACTGGAAGCTGCGAAAAGCTTCGTGGTCGGCGCCTATGCCATCGCGAACTTCGATTCATCGGCGTCGATCGCCGGTACGGTGCTCGGCCTGCAACTGGCCGGCCTGCCGATCGATTATATCGATACGCGGGAAGCGACCATTCGCGCGGTGACGTTGGATGAGGTAAATGAGGAGGCCGCACGCCTCCTTTCGGTGGAGCCTTCCCTTCTTGTCGTGGGACCGCCTCTGGCGACCGCCGCCAACGATGATGCCGAAAAGGGTGCGGCATCGTCGGACGATGGCGACACGATTCGGCAGGCGCCGGCTGGCGCATTGGGCGAGGGTGCCGCCGGCGCCGATACGGGCGAGGTGGGCAGCAAACCGTCGACCGGCAAACCCGGCGAAACGACGGGCAGTGACTGACGGACGGAATGATGACAGCGAAAGACGAGGCAGTTCCCGAAGAGAAACACCGCCAGCCCTACACGCGTTCGGCCGGCGGTGCAGATCCGCGTATCGGCTTGGCGCTAGGCGGCGGCGGGGCCAGAGGCCTCGCGCATATTCACGTTCTGGAAGAGCTGGATGCGCTTGGTATCCGTCCGACGGTGATTGCCGGATCCTCAATCGGCGCGCTCGTGGGCGCGGGGTATGCGGCCGGTATGAGTGGAGCCGAGATTCGCGATTATGCGATAGGTGCGTTCGGCCGGAAGGTCGAGACCTTGAAACGGGTCTTTCAGGTCCGCCCGACGCGTGTGGGCGAAACGGTCTCCGGCAATTTTCATCTCGGACAGTTCAATATCGAGAACATTCTGGCCGCCTTTCTCCCCAAGCGGCTGCATTCGCGGTTCGAGGAACTGGAAGTTCCCCTGCTGGTCACGGCGACGGATTATTACGGTCATCGCGCCTGCATCCTCAAGGATGGCGATCTTTTGAGCGCGCTGGCGGCGTCAGCGGCGGTGCCGGCGCTGTTCGCACCCGTTCGGCGAGACGGCACGCTCTTTATCGATGGCGGCATCTGTTCGCCCGTGCCGTTCGATCTGTTCGGCGACAGCGTCGATATCGTGATAGCGGTCGATGTCGTGGGCTCGCCGCGCCGAAGCGGCAAAAGCCCGTCCTCGATCGATCTTCTCTTCGGCGCCACGCAACTTATGATGCAGTCGATCACGGCTGGAAAACTGGAGCGGCGACCGCCCGACATCATGCTCCGCCCGGCCATCGACCGGTTCCGGGTGCTCGATTTCGCCCGCGTGGACCAGGTGTTGGACGAGAGCCGCAATGTGCGTCTCGACCTTCGCGAAGCTCTGCTTCGGCTGAGGCCCGAACTCGTTGCCGACCGGATTGTAGAGCGGCTATCCGCCCAGCACTGACGGCCCGTTCTCAATCGTTGTCGATCATCCGGCGGACCATGCGCCGTCATCCTTATCGTGCTTGCCGTCCCCGGCCTCGCGCCTTTTCCGAGGTTCGATGAGCGGCTCGGGAACGGGGCTGGTAAAGACCTTTTCCTGACCGGCGAACAGGCCTTCGACCTGCTGGATGGCCAGACGCTCTTCATCGCGCTGGCGCACATCCTTCTCGATTTCATGCGCCAGATGGTCTTCGATCCCAAGGGCATGAAGGGTCTGGCGACCGAAGACGAGCGCGCTCTCCACGGTCTCGCGCAATTCGTAATCCACATTGCGCTTGCGCAGCGCGATGGCGTGCGCCCTGTCCCAGGAACGCGCATAGATCTTGGCGTTCGGATATTCCGACGAGACCAGATCGACGATGCGGTTGGTGATCGACGGCAGATGGGTGCAGACCAGCACCACCTTGGCGCGGCGAATACCTGCCGCTTCCAGTACGTCCTTGCGGCAGCCATCGCCGTAATAGATGCGAAAGCCGAACTTCCCTGCCTGGGTTACGCGCTCGGCGGACAGATCGATCACCGTCACGTCGACGCCGCCGGCGAGCAGCATCTGCGCGGTGATCTGACCGAAACGCGAGAACCCGATCATCAGCACATCGCTGCCGGCATTGGCGAAGTCCTCTTCCATGACATCGTCGTCGCGCAGCGTGGCGCTGGTGATCCAGTCGCCGATCCGCCGGCTGAGCGGCGTGAGCGCCATCGAGATGGTGACGATGGCCACAAGGATGGAGGCGGTCCGGGCGGAGAAGATGCCGCTGCTGGCCGCTGCCGAAAACAGAACGAAACCGAATTCGCCGCCCTGCGGCAAAAGGCTGGCGACACGCATAGCGTCGTCACTGGTCGATCCGAAGACCCGCGCCAGAAGAAAGATGATCAGCCCTTTGATAAGTAGAAGGGCCGGCACGGCCGCCACGATCAGCAGCAGATTGTTCTGAATGACGGTGAGGTCGAGCGACAGGCCGACGGCCATGAAGAAAAGGCCCAGAAGAATGCCACGGAACGGCTCGATATCGGCTTCCAGCTCGTGCCGATAGCGCGATTCGGCCAGAAGAACGCCGGCGATGAAAGCGCCCATGGCCATGGAAAGTCCCGCCCACTGCATGGCGAGGCCCGAACCGATGACGAGCAAAAGCGCTGCTGCGATCATCACTTCGCGCGCACCGGTATTGCCGATGATCCGAAAGAGCGGGTTGAGCAGATAGCGGCCCGCGACGATCAGCGCGGCAACCGTTCCGACTGCAAGCAGAATCGAGAGAAGCGGCGAACGCGCATCTTCCGCGCCATAGGGCGCCAGGAACGTGGCCAGCACCAGAAGCGGGGCGATGGCGATGTCCTGGAAAAGCAGGATGGAGAAGGCGCGCTGGCCGTAACGCCGGTTGGTGTCGCCTGTATCTTCCAGGATCTGCATGCCGAAAGCCGTGGACGAAAGGGCAAGGCCGAACCCGGCGATGACCGCTGCGGCCGGCGGCAGGAATATCAGCAATAGCAAGGAGATGATGAAGCCCGTCAGCATGACTTGCGACAGGCCCAGCCCAAAGATATCGCGCCTCAGCGCCCAGAGCCGCGAGGGCTTCAGTTCCAGCCCGATCAGGAACAGAAGAAAGACCACGCCGAGTTCGGCTATGTGGAGGATTTCTTCGCCGTCGGCGATCAGCCGCGCCACAGGTCCGATGAGGATGCCAGCAGCAATATAGCCCAAAACCGTGCCAAGGCCGATTCGCTTGAAGAGGGGTGCGGCGACGACAGCCCCTGCCAGAAGGAGAACCGCTTCACCGTAAAGAGATGCTTCTGGCGTGGCCAAACCCGTTCGTTCCTTGTGCTGGGTGTCTAACCGTCACAAGCGGCTGCTTGTCACGGCGGTTCTTCCTTCATAGATGGTGCATAGCAAAATCGACAGAAGAGAATCCATTGACCCTTGCGAATAAGCATCGTCCCGAACGGGCTGACGAGGACGAGCAAGCGCGGCTCGACCGTGTTTCGGAACTGGTCGAAGCGGCGCGCAGGGCAGGAGCCGACGCGGCCGATGCCGTTTGTGTCGCAAGCCGCTCCATTTCGGTCTCCATTCGCGAACGCAAGGTCGAGAACAGCGAAGCCGCCGAGAGTGACGACGTGTCGTTGCGTGTTTTCGTGGACGGGCGCGTTGCGTCGGTCGGTGCGACGAGCGGTTATGAACCGGGCCGGCTTGCCGAACGAGCCGTGGCCATGGCGCGCGTTGCGCCGGTGGACGAAAGCCGCTCGCTGGCCGAGCCCGACCGTTTGGCGCATGAGGTCGTCGATCTGGACCTGTTCGACGATAGCTGGCCCGATACCGAAGCGATGGTTGCAACGGCCCTTGCGATGGAAGGTGCAGCCGACGCGGTTGAGGGTGTTTCGCAAATCATGGGAGCGGGCGTATCGTGTACGCGGAGCGGCCTGACGCTCGCGACATCGGGCGGGTTCTCCGGTTCGTACCGGGGCAGTCATTTTTCGCAATCCGTCGCCGCGCTTGCCGGAACGGGCCAGTCCATGGAGCGCGACTACGATTTCTCCTCGGCACGTCATCGAAGTGATTTGCGGGATCCCGAGGCGATTGGCCGCCACGCTGGAGAACGCGCCGTTCGCCGCCTCGGCGGGCGGAAAATGCCCACGGGACCGGTCACGGTCGTGTTCGATCCGCGGGTCGCGCGTGGACTGGCGGGCACCATGGGACAGTTGGTCAATGGCAGCGCCGTTGTGAGAAAGACCAGTTTCTGGCGTGATCTGATGGGGCAGGCCGTCGCCGCTTCCGGCATTACGCTCACCGACAATCCACAGATACGACGCGGTGGCGGCTCACGCCCATTCGATGGTGAGGGCGTGCGTGGCGCGCCGATGACGATGGTGGAGGAGGGGGTTCTGCGGAACTGGTTCCTCTCCACATCGACCGCGCGCGAACTGGGACTGCAGACGAATGGCCGCGGTGCGCGAAGCGGTGCGCAGGTTGTGCCGTCCAGCACCAATCTGGCTATCGAGGCCGGTGCCATATCTGCCGAAGACATGATCGGGGACATCGATCACGGCTTTTACGTCACGGAAGTGATCGGACAGGGCGTGAACCTGATAACCGGCGACTATTCGCGCGGTGCTTCGGGGTTCCGGATCGAGAAGGGTGAGCTGACATACCCGGTGACGGAAGTGACGATCGCCGCCAATCTGAAGGACATGTTTCGCCAGATGGTGGCGGCCGACGATCTGGACCGCTCCTTTGCCACCGCCGCGCCGACGCTGCGCATTGAGGGGATGACACTTGCCGGCGAATGACCCGCTGCCGACCCTTGCCGACGATATGGCCCTTATCCGTCAGGCCGCATCCGAAGGGGGACGGATCGCACTCGATCATTTCGGCTGCGATCCCGATGTTTGGAACAAGGAGAACAACAGTCCCGTTTCCGAAGCCGATCTGGCGGTGGACGAGTTCCTACGCAAGACGCTTCTGGCCGCCCGACCGGACTATGGCTGGCTGTCGGAGGAGACCGAGGACGATTCGTCCCGTCTGTCGCGCCGCCGCGCTTTCGTGGTCGATCCCATAGACGGCACGCGCGCCTTTCTGGCTGGAAAGAAGACCTGGTGCGTATCCATCGCAATCGTCGAGGATGGAGCGCCGCTTGCTGGGGTGTTGGATTGCCCGGCCTTGGAAGAGTCGTTCGAAGCCGTAGCCGGGCAGGGCGCACTGTGCAACGGCAAGCTGTTGAAGGCAGCGGGAAGTAGACAGGCTGTGTCCATTGCCGGTCCGGCAAGCCTGCTTCGGGACCTGCCGCCGAGCCTTGCCGTGGCCAATCGGCATCGCGGCCATATTCCCTCGCTCGCCTATCGGATCGCCATGGTGGCCGATGGCCGTCTCGACGCCACCTTGATCAAGGCCAACGCGCATGATTGGGACATTGCGGCCGCCATGCTCCTTCTGACCGAGATGGGCGGCCGGCTCCTCCGGCCCGATGGCGGCGACGTGAAACTCTGTGGGACAACACCACGTCATGGCCCCCTTCTCGCCAGTCATTTGCATGTAACCGGCGATCTTCTGCCCGTTATTCGAGCCGCTGCCCACAAGCGATCATGATTGCGCAATAGTCCTGTCTTTGCAGGTCGGGGCTCTTGCGTAGAACAAATATTGATTGTCTAAACGCCGGGCTCGCGCTCAAACAGCAATATGACCTTTCAGGAGGAAAGCTTGGCCACGAATGCACAAAGCCAGGAGTCAGAACAGCTTCTCCATCTCGTTTTCGGTGGCGAGCTCGAAAGCCTCGATGGGCTGACATTTCGCGACATCGACAAACTCGATATTGTCGGCATCTTTCCCAATTTCGCGACGGCCGAGAAAGCCTGGCGCAAGAAGGCCCAGCAGACCGTCGACAACGCGCATATGCGTTATTTCATCGTTCACATGCATCGTTTCCTGTCGCCCGGGCAGGACTGAGGCCCCGATGGCCGCGCGCCGAAACGGATTGCCGTTCCCGCCTCTATGGAGGGGCTGGTTCTTGGCGTCCTCGCCGGTCAATTCCGTCACGTTCGCAACGGCATTCCTCCCTTGCCCATGAAACCACTTTTTCCGCGAATTGCTTTCGGCGCTTATCGGACGGTCGGCCAGATCGCTCGGCCTTTCGCGGGGCTTTATCTGGCGGGGCGTTCTTTCGCCGGAAAGGAAGAACGGAACCGCCGGCGAGAACGCTACGGCTACGCTTCGGCCGAGCGGCCCGAACGCCCACTGGTCTGGGTCCACGCCGCCAGTGTCGGTGAACTGAACGCCATTGCCGGGCTGATCGATCATCTAGCGCGGCACAACGTCCATGTGCTGTTGACCACATCGACCGTGACGGCAGCGGCAATCGCCTCGAAGCGTTTCACCGATCGGGTTACCCATCAATACCGCCCGCTCGACATTCCGGCGATCATGCGCCGCTTTCTGAATTTCTGGCGGCCCGACCTTGTGGTGAGCTGCGAATCGGAGATCTGGCCGACCACCATTCATCTTCTGTCCGAGCGGCACATTCCCCATGCGCTCGTCAACGGTCGCCTGTCGGACAAGACCTTTGCCCGCTGGCGCAAGAACCCTTCGCTCGCCGCCGCCCTTCTCAATCGCTACGCTTTGATCCTGGCCCAATCGGACGAACAGGCCGAGCGTTTCGGTCTCCTGTCGGAGCGGCGGGTGACCTCGACGGGCAATCTGAAGGCCGATGCGCAGATCCCGGCGGCGGAGATGGACGAGGTTCGCCGTCTGGGCGCGGCTATCGGCCAACGGGATGTCTGGGCCGCGATTTCCACCCATCCCGGCGAAGAAGAAATGGCAGGCGCCGTCCATCGCATGCTGGAAAAGCGCCATCCCGATATTCTGACTCTCATCGTGCCGCGCCATGCCGAGCGGGGCGACGTGATCGCAGCCCAGTTGAGCGAAGTGGGCTTTCGCGTTGCGCAACGTAGCAAGGGCGAAGTGCCGGATCGGCAGACCGATATCTGGCTTGGCGATACGATGAACGAACTGGGCCTTTATCTGCGTCTTTCCGGTATTGCCTTCATGGGCCGCTCCATGGCGGCGGAAGCGACAGGCGGCCAGAATCCTCTCGAGGCGGCGATGCTGGACACGGCCATTCTCACCGGCCCGGACCACACCAATTTCCGGGATGCTTTCGAAAAGCTGCGCTCGGCCGGCGGAGCGAAGGTGGTGGAAGACAGCAAGACGCTGGCGGGTGCCGTCAATTTTCTGCTGACCCGGCCGTCCATGCGCAACCGGATGGCCGCTGCGGCAGCCGATGCCGCCGGCAAGATGCGAGGCGCGCTGGACGCAACCTTGCGCGAACTCGACCGCTTCATCCATCCACTCATCATGGATGCGACCTTTCGCAACGAAACCGACGATGTTCACTAGGCGGGTATCATGGCGAGCGAAGCTCCTCCCTTCTGGTGGATAAATGGCGACTGGCGCGGTTATGCGTTGGCGCCGGCGGGCTGGGTTTATGGAGCGGTGGCCGGCTACCGGCAGGATCGCGCGCCGCGTCGCCCGGTCGACGCGCCGGTTCTGTGCGTCGGCAATTTCACAGTCGGCGGAGCCGGCAAGACTCCGGTCGCTATCGAACTGGCGCGCATGGCGATCCAGCTTGGCCGAAAGCCTGGCATTCTGTCCCGAGGTTATGGCGGCAATCTCGATCGGCCCCGCATCGTCGACCCAGATCACGATCTTGCCCGTCACGTTGGCGACGAGCCGCTGCTGCTGGCGCGCGCCGCTCCCGTCGCTGTTACGCCCAATCGCCTCGCCGGGGCGCGTCTGCTCATGGAAGAGCGGCAGTGCGACCTTTTGATCATGGATGATGGTTTTCAGAGCGCGCGGATCGCCATCGATCACGCCCTTCTTGTCGTCGACGCCCATCACGGTTTCGGCAATGGCCATATTATTCCCGCGGGCCCCTTGCGGGCACCGCTCCGCACGCAACTTCGCCATGCCGACAGCCTGCTCGTCATGGGGGACGGCGATGCCGCCGATCATGTGGTGCGGATCGCGGCCCGGGCGGCCCTACCCATTCATCGGGCGAAGATAAATCCCACAGGCTCGCCCGATTTGATGGGGACCCCGTGCCTCGCTTTTGCCGGTATCGGTGTGCCGGAGAAATTCTTTACAACGCTTCGACGGATCGGCGCGTCGGTTGCCGTAACCCGCTCGTTTCCCGACCATCACGTCTTCACCGAGGACGACGCGGCCGAACTGCTTGCCGACGCGCACCGGGATGGCCTGCGACTCGTCACGACGGAGAAGGACGCTATTCGCCTGCGCGGAGGAAAAGGCGCGCTCCAGACGCTTTATGAGCAGAGCGCGGTGCTGCCGGTGGAAGCGGCGTTCGACAATCCAACCGCTGCGACGCGTATCGTCGAGGCCACGATAGACGCGTTCAAGCGCCGCCGCCTGAACGAACGGAACAAGCGCTGAGCGTTAAGTTTTCTTGCGCTTGCGCAATGCCGGATCGAGTTCGAGTTCCCGCTGTAGCGAGGCATGGCAGTCGCGGTAGGCTTCCTGCCGGTCGACACTCCAGTATTTCAGCTCTTCCAGCGGAATGGGCTCGCCGGTCACAGCGCACCGGACGAAGCTCCCATTCCTCTTGATGCGAAAATCGGCGTCCAGATATTGTATCTCGGCTTCTCGGGACGAAAGGAAGTCCAGATGATTCATAGGTGCAGATCCTGAGCGCGTTCCACCGGCAAAGCAATGATGGCTTGTTCTCTAACGGCGGCTGAACAGTCTTTCAATATCGGTGAGTTTGAGTTCGATATAGGTTGGCCGGCCATGATTGCACGTGCCTGAGCCGGGTGTCGCTTCCATCTGCCGCAGGAGCGCGTCCATTTCTTCGGTGCGTAGCCGGCGGCCGGAGCGAACCGAGCCATGGCACGCCATCGTCGCGGCGACATGGTTGAGCCGAAGGCGCAGCCCGTCCTTTCCTTGCTCGTCCGCCAACTCATCGCAAAGATCACGGACAAGCGCGCCCGCATCGATCTCACCCAGCATGGCGGGCGTGGCCTGAACGGCTATCGCGCCGGGGCCGAACCGTTCGATGATGAGGCCGAATTGCGCCAGTTCCGCCGCAACCTCTTCCAGCCGGCTCACATCATCTGCCGGAAGATCGACGATGTCCGGAATGAGGAGATGCTGGGCGGGAAGGGCGCGGCCCTCCATGGCCGTTTTCAACCTTTCATAGACCAGCCGCTCATGGGCCGCGTGCTGATCGACGAGCACGAGCGAATCCTTGGTTTGCGCCACGATATAGTTCTCGTGAATTTGCGCTCGCGCCGCGCCGAGCGGAAAGTTCGTTGGCTGTTCCTGCGCAGTCGGTTCGGCTTCATCGGATCGCGCCTCGAAGGCGTCTTGCGCCGCTTCGGCAAAGCCGGTTTCGACGGGTCGGTAGGGTGACAGCGCGCCGGCCCATGCCGTTTCGCTGCGGGCCGAGGGCGAGAAGGCGAAGCTGCTCGGCGAGAGCGGCGCTTTGCTGACCATCGCCGATTGGTCGTGCGGCGGGGCGTTGAAGGCCGACGCCATGGCGCTGGCCGCAGCGGTGGAGGGTCGGATACCGGCTCCGGACAGAGCCTGTCGGATTGCGCCGACGATCAACCCGGAAATCAGACCGCTGTCGCGGAAACGGACATCGGCCTTCTGCGGGTGGACATTCACGTCGACCAGCGCCGGGTCAAGATCCAGAAAAAGAACGGCTGCGGCATGCCGGTTGCCTGGCAGGGTATCGGCATAGGCGCCGCGAATGGCGCCCGACAGGCGCTTGTCGCGGACGGGCCGGCCATTGACCATGACGTATTGATGCTGCGCATTGCCGCGGCTGTAGGACGGCGTGGAAACCCGGCCGGTCAGGCGCACACCCTCGCGCATAGCATCGATCGAAAGCGAGTTCTCGGTAAAGGTTTCGCCGAGTATTTCGCCCATCCGCGCTTTGGCTGCGGCTTCGGACATGCCGCTGCAGGCAGGCAGTTCCAGCGAGGTTCGGTCCGGCCCGGACAACGCGAAACGGATCGCCGGAAACGCCAGCGCGATGCGGCGCACCTGTTCGGTGATCGCCGCGCTCTCGGCCCGTTCGCTCTTCATGAATTTCAACCGCGCGGGCGTGGCGAAGAAAAGGTCGCGCACCTCGACGACAGTGCCGCGATTGCAGGCTGCCGGGCGAACGGGAGACGATCGCCCCCCTTCGACAGCGATTTCTGCACCTTCGCCGCTTGCCCTCGCCGAGCGGATGGAAAGCCGCGCGACCGAACCGATCGAGGGCAGAGCCTCGCCCCTGAAACCCAGCGAACGTATGTCGAAAATATCGTCGCCGAGCTTGCTTGTGCAGTGCCGCGCGACGGCGAGCGGCAATTGATCCGGTTCCATTCCAGCGCCGTCATCACTGACGCGAAGGAGGGACAACCCGCCCCCGGCAGTCGCAATCTCGATACGGCTGGCCCCGGCGTCGATGGCGTTTTCCACCAACTCCTTCACGACGGAGGCCGGGCGTTCGACCACTTCGCCGGCCGCGATCCGGTTAACGATGGTTTCGGGAAGCTGGCGGATGCTCATCGATCGATCTTACGGCACAATGGGGCCAAAATCGAAAGCGGTCCTTCACTTTCCACCGGCTTCTGAGGGCGTCCTTCGCCCTTAGCCTCGGCCACGATAGGGCGGCACGCCCTGGTCGGGAATCCAGACATCGCCTGGCATCGGTCCGGTCTGCCAGAACACGTCGATCGGAATGCCGCCGCGTGGATACCAGTAGCCGCCAATGCGCAACCAGCGGCATTCGGTCGCCTGCGCGATCCGTCGGCCTACCATGCGCGTGCAGTCTTCGTGAAACGCGCCGTGATTGCGGAACGACGTCAGAAAGAGTTTGAGGCTCTTGCTTTCCACCAGCTTTGGCCCCGGCACATAATCGATGACCAGATGCGCGAAATCGGGCTGGCCCGTCATCGGGCAAAGGGAGGTGAATTCCGGACAGGTAAAGCGCACGACGCACGGCGCCTCGGCCGTGCCTGAGTAAGGCACTGTTTCGAGAATCGCTTCGTCCGGATTTTGCGGCTGCTCGGTTTGGCTACCCAGCATCTTCAGATTGGATGTGTCGGTCACCACTCATCTCCCTCATGCGCGAACGGATCGACGGTCCTGTCGCACGGGCTGTAAAGACAGGCATCGATGCCATCAAGTCATGGAAGTTGTCTGTTCCGCGATGAATTGCGTTTACATGACCGCTTGGTCGGTCTTAAAAGATTTGGCGACACTGCCCCTAGGGGAATGGTCGCGTCGCCGGTATCATACGCCGGCGCATCAGGTAGCGGCAAGAAACGAGCGCCACTCCGATGCTAAATCGCCAAGGGAGGAATATATGTCGACATTCTCACTGCGCCGTCTGGCTCTCGGAACCGTTCTTGGAGCCGCGGCGGCCTTCGTATCGCCAGCCAGTTCCATGGCCGAAGAAGTCCTCCTGCGCATGCAGCACTTCCTGCCGGCACAGGCGAACGTGCCGCGACTTATTCTTGAACCTTGGGCCAAGGCCGTCGAACAGGAATCGGACGATCGGATCAAGATCGACATCTACCCCGCGATGCAACTCGGCGGCACGCCGCCGGAACTCATCAATCAGGTGCGGGACGGGGTGATCGACATCACCTGGTACGTCATCGGCTATAAGCCCGGTCTGTTCCCGAGCAGCGAAGTGTTCGAGCAGCCCTTCATCATGGAAAACGCCGAGGCGACGTCGCGAGCGTTCTGGCGTCTTTTCGAAAAGGACATGAAGGATACGGAGTTCAAGGATTTCAAGATCCTTGGAACCTGGGTGCACGGTCCCGGCATCTTCCATTCCGACGAGCCGATCGAGAGTGTCGACGATCTGGCCGGAATGAAGATTCGTGGCGGTTCGCGAACCATCAATGCCTTTTTGGACGAGCTGGGCGCCGAACCGGTCGGCCTGCCTGTGCCCGCTATTTCGGAAGCCTTGTCGAAAGGCGTCATCAACGGCGCAACCATTCCGTGGGAAGTGGTGCCGGCCCTGAAAGTGTCGGAGCTCGTCAAGAACCACACCGAGTTCGGAACGCCCGCGCTTTATACGCTCACCTTCGTTCTCGCCATGAACAAGGACAAATATGAGAGCCTGCCGGACGATCTGAAGAAGGTCATCGATGACAATTCCGGAATCGAGTTCTCCGGCTTCGCTGGTCGAACACAGGCAGGCGCCGACGGCCCCTCGCGGGAGAGAGCCGTCGAAATGGGCAACAATGTCATGGTGCTGGAGGGCGATGCGCTCCAGGGCTTCAAGGATGCCGCCAAGCCCGTCGTCGAGGCATGGACCGCAGATATCGATTCCAAGGGAATCGACGGAAAGGCGCTTCTTGACGAAGCGAAGACGTTCATCAGGGAAGAGAACGACTGGCTGGCAGAAGGCAACAGCTCGGTGGGACCGCTCGATGAGGCCCCCTCCGACGCCGGATCCGACACGAAAACCGCGAATTGATAGCCGGCTGGGCGCCAAAACGGTTGCACTTGCAACCAAGTAGCCCTCTATGGTAGCGGCAGATCGAGCTTGAATTGGATTGGCCGCGCAGCCCATGGCGCGGCCAATTTCCCGGGGGAGGGACTTTCATGAGCAGGTGGATTGAGCGTCTGGCGAAGACCAGCGCCATGGTGGGAGGCATTGTGCTCGTCTTGCTGACGATCATGACCTGTATCAGCATTATCGGCCGGGCCGGCCTGTCGGTGGGCTTGAAACCGGTCAAGGGCGATTTCGAACTGATAGAGGCGGGTGTGGCCCTCGCTATCTTCGCCTTTCTGCCATGGTGCCAGCTCCGCCGTGCTCACGCGATGGTCGATCTCTTTACTGCAAGACTGCCCGCACAGATCAATCGTTGGATTGATCTCGTTAGCGAGATCGTAATGACAGTCGCGCTGATCGTCATCACCTGGCGTCTCTATCATGGATTGACCGACAAGCTGCGCTACGGCGAGACCACCTTCATTCTGCAATTTCCGGTCTGGTGGGGCTATGCGGCGGCGTTCGTGCCGGCTGTCATTGCATGCATCGTGTCCATTTACATGGTGTTCGTTCGTATCGGCGAACTGTCGGACAAGCGGCCGATCGAAACCGGGGGAACGATCCATTGAGCAATCTCGAACTCGGCCTCTGGTCGTTTCCAGTCCTGCTTTTGCTCATTTTTCTGCGCATGCCGATCGGACTGGCCATGCTGGTCGTCGGTTTTTGCGGCTCCTGGATGGTTGGCGGCTCGACCCTGATGATCCTGGCCAAGCTGAAAAGCGAGACCTACACCACCTTCTCCTCCTATTCGCTGTCGATCGTCCCGCTCTTTCTACTGATGGGCCAGTTCGCCACTCTCGGTGGCATGAGCCAGAGCCTCTTCAAAGCTGCGGAGGTCTGGATGGGCCATCGAAAGGGCGGCGTGGCGATGGCCGCAGTCGGCGCTTGCGCTGGTTTTGGCGCCATCTGCGGGTCATCCCTCGCCACCGCTGCCACGATGGGGCAGGTCGCCCTGCCGGAACTGCGCCGCTATGGCTATAGCGGTGCGCTGGCGTCCGGCACACTCGCGGCCGGCGGCACGCTCGGCATTCTCATCCCGCCCTCCGTCATTCTGGTCATCTACGCCATTCTGACGGAACAGAACATCGCCAAACTGTTCGTCGCGGCTTTCATTCCAGGCATCCTGGCCGCCATCGGCTATATGCTGACGATTTCCATCTATGTCCGCCTTAGGCCGGGAAGCGCCGGCATTCGCGAGCGCGTGCCATATAAGGAACGCTTCATTGCGCTCGGAGAAGTTTGGCCGGTGCTGGTCATCTTCATTCTCGTGGTCGGCGGCATTTACGGCGGCTGGTTCACGCCGACCGAGGGCGCTGCTGTCGGCGCGGCCGGCACGGGTCTCATTGCGCTCGTCAATGGCGGCATGAACTGGCGCACCTTCTCCGAAAGCATCCTGGCGACGGCATCGGCCACGGCGATGATCTTCCTCATCGTGCTCGGCGCCGGCATCTATAATGGCTTTCTGGCTTTGACGCAGGTGCCGCAGGAGGCGGCGGCCTGGGTCACCGATCAGGGCTTCGCCCCCATGATGGTGCTCATCATCATTCTGGTATTCTACCTTCTGATGGGCTGCGTCATGGATTCGCTCTCGATGATCCTGCTGACCATCCCGATCTTCTACCCGATCGTCATCCAGCTCGATTTTGGAATGAGCGTGGAGGATTTCTCCATCTGGTTCGGGATTCTGGCTCTGATCGTGGTGGAGGTGGGGCTCATCACGCCGCCGGTCGGCATGAATCTCTTCATCATCAATTCGATGGCGAAACGGGAGATTCCGATCCGCGAAACCTTCACGGGCGTGCTGCCCTTCGTCGCTTCGGACCTCTTGCGGGTCGTCGTACTGGTGGCGTTCCCGATCCTGACACTGGGTCTTCTGCGCGTCTTCTAGGAACGGGCTGGCAAACGGAAAACGGCCGCATCGGAATGCGGCCGTTCGGTTCGGGTGATTGTCTTTTGGATCAGTAACCGGCCTGCTTGGTCAACGCGAAAAGATTGGTGCACCGTGCGCCGGAGCGACAATAGGCAAGAACCGGTTTGGGCAAGGTCTGAAGGGCCTGGCCCATCTCCGTGACGTCGTTCGCGACGATCGCGCCGGAGACGACAGGAATGTAGCGAAATTGCAGGCCGGCTTCCGCCGCCGCCCGCTCCACCTCTTCATGCGCGACGGCTCCGTCTTCGCTATCGGGCCTGTTGCAGATCACGGATTTGAAGCCCTCTTCGGCGATGGCGGGTATGTGGTCGGCCGATATTTGTCCGGCGACGGCCAGATCCTCGGTGAGGTAGCGGAGATCCATCTTCGTCAGTCCTCGAAATGAGACACGTGGGAATATCGTGCCTTATCGCCCGTCGGACGAACCTTCTCAAGCCTTCGCGGTTTGAAAGCGCGGTGCGATGAAAAGTCGTGCGATGACACCGCCGACAAGCAGCGACACGATGAAAATCAGCGTCGGCACGGGATTGAGAAGGATCGCTGGCGGTGAGCCGCCCGGGCAGAAACCGGCAATGCCCCATCCGATACCGAAAATGGCGGCGCCGCTGACGAGCCGCGCATCGATCTCCGCCGCGCTCGGCAGATTGAATTTCGTGTCGAACAGCGGATGCGACCATGTCTTGAAGATGATGCGATAGCCGATGAAGGCTGTCATCAACGCGCCGCCCATGACGAACAGCAGCGACGGGTCCCATTCTCCGGTAACATCGAAAAAGCTGATCACCTTGGCAGGGTTAATCATGCCCGAAAGAGCGATGCCGAGCCCGAAAAGAAGACCGGCAGCCGCGCCGGCAGCGATCTGGCGAATGCTCATGGATCAGGCCCCCGTCGTTAGACGGACGACGAATACGGTCACGATCGCCATGCCGAGAAATGTTGCCGTAGCGACGATGGACCGTGGCGATAGCCGGGCGATCCCGCAGACGCCGTGGCCGGACGTGCAGCCACTGCCCAGCATCGTGCCGATGCCGACCAGAAGTCCGCCCACGACCAGAAAGGGTGTGGAAGCGGGCACCTGAACGGGCACCGTATAGCCGAAGACCAGGAGAAGAAGCGGCGCCGCGATGGCTGATGCGAGAAACGCGATCTTCCAGGGTTCGCCGGACCAGTCGGCGGGTCGAGTCAGAATGGAGAGAATGCCTGTCATGCCGGCGATACGGCCGTTGAGGGCCATGAGCAGAACGGCCGACAGGCCGATCAGAATGCCGCCGGCGAGCGATGCCCATGGCGTGAATTCGGTTGGTATGAAGTCCATGGCGAAAATGTCTCGTTCGCTGGGATAATATATAGAGAAAGTCATATATGAAAGCGTTGTACGATCCGCAAGGCTGGCGAGCCGATACGCTCAAGCGAAAAAAGGCGCGGCCGTCGGGCCGCGCCTTCGCTCGGGTCCGCCGCATCGTCGTACTCAGCTTTCCAAAAGCGATCCCGTCTCGGCAATCCGCTTCAGATGGTGATCGGCATTGCCGAACAGCATGTCGTTCACCGTCATGCGTTTGAAATAGTGGCTGATGGCGTATTCCATCGTGACGCCAACGCCGCCATGCAGCTGGATCGCCGTCTCCGCCGCTTTGCGACCGTCCTGACCGAGCATGACCTTGGCCGCCGATGCCGCCCGCGAACGAATTTCTGCGTCCTCATTGTCGGCTTCGGACGTCGCATACATGGCGATGGACCGGATTTGCTCCAGCGCGACGAAAATATCGACACTATCGTGCTGCAGAACCTGGAACTTGGCGATCGGCACGCCGAACTGTTTGCGATCCTTCAGATACTGCGTCGTTGTCGCCAGAATGCGCGTCAGCAGGCCCACCGCTTCGGCCGCAAGCGCGGCGATGGCCTGGTCGTGCACCTTGGCAAGAACGCCATAGCCCTGGCCCTCAGCGCCCAGACGCGCTGAGTCTGGTACCCTGACGTCCGACAGCGTGATCTCGGCGGCTGGCCGATCATCCTGCAACCTGTAGCCGCGGCGCGAAATGCCGTCGGCATCCGCATCGACGAGGAACAGGCTGATCCCGTCCTCATCGGCCGCATCGTCGGAGGTCCGCGCCGAGACGATCAGCTTGTGCGCATCCGCGCCGTGCAGAACGATGCTCTTTTCGCCGTTCAGCACATAGCTGTCGCCGTCTTTCTTCGCCGTCGTCTCGACATGGCTGAGCGTGTAGCGCGCGCCGCGTTCGCCATGCGCCAGCGCCATCACGAGTTCGCCACCGACGATCTGCGGCACCAGCTCACCGCGTTGCTCATCGGAGCCAGCTTCGCGCAATGCGCCGCCAGCCAGCACGACGGTCGCGAGGAACGGCTCCAGAGACAACGCTCCGCCAAGGCTCTCCATGGCAAGCATGACGTCTTCCGGCCCCCCGCCGAAACCACCGTCCTCTTCGGCAAAGGGCAGCATAAGCAGGCCGAGTTCGGCAAGCTGCGCCCAGACATCCCTGGACCAGCCCGGTTCTGCCTTGCGGATCTTTTCGCGATCCTCGAAACCGTAATTGTCGGAGAGCAGCCGGTCGAGACTGTCCTTCAGCATCGATTGTTCTTCGGTAAGATCGAAATCCATCCGATCAGTCCTCCATTCGCAGTCGCATCAGCCGGGATCAGAAACCGAGCACGGCCTTGGCGATGATGTTCTTCTGGATTTCGTTCGACCCGCCATAGATCGAAACCTTGCGATAATTGAAGTAGCCCGGCGCGGCATGGGCGGCGTAGTCCGGTCCGATCGGCGGCTCGTTGTGGCCGAGATAATCGTCGTGCTGACGCGGCGCGGCATAGGGTCCCATCACCTCCATCAGAAGCTCGGTGCAACGCTGCTGGATTTCGCTGCCCTTGATCTTGAGAATGGACGAGGCCGGATTTGGCGTTTTCGCGTTCGGGTTCTTGGCATCGTCGGCGACCACACGCATTTGAGTGATCTCCAGCGATTTCAGGTCGATCTCCAGCATTGCGAGCTTCTCGGCAAACCGTCGATCCTCGATCAGCGGCTTGCCGCCCGCCAGTTCGATTCCGGCCAGTTCGCGGATGCGCTTCGCCGCATGCTTGCTCATGCCGATCCGGGCGATGTTGGTGCGTTCATTGCCGAGCAGGAACTTGGCGTAATCCCAGCCCTTGTTCTCCTCGCCGACGAGATTTTCGACCGGCACCTTCACATCGTCGAAGAAAACCTCATTGACCTCGACACCGCCATCGACGGTTTGGATCGGGCGCACGGTGATGCCTTCGCTCTTCATGTCGATGAGCAGGAAGGAAATGCCCTTCTGCGGCTTGTCGGCATCGGGGTCGGTGCGAACCAGACAGAAGATCCAGTCGGCGTGTTGCGCCAGCGTCGTCCATGTCTTTTGGCCGTTGACGATGTAGTGGTCGCCCTCCTTCACCGCGCGGGTCTTCAGCGAAGCGAGGTCCGAGCCGGCGCCCGGCTCGGAAAAGCCCTGGCACCACCAGTCAGTCAGATCGAGAATGCGCGGCAGATATGTCTGCTTCTGCTCCTCATTGCCGAACGTGTATATCACTGGCCCGACCATGTTGACGCCGAAGGGCAGCGGCGCTGGCGCGGGATAGGCCTGCAACTCTTCCAGAAAGATGTATTGCTCGACCGGTCCCCAGCCCGTGCCGCCATGCTCTTCCGGCCAGTGCGGCGCGCCCCAGCCCTTATAGGCAAGGATCTTCGTCCAGCGCTGGAACTGCTCCTTCGTCGGATGGCCGCTCTCGACCATCGTCTTGCGAATGTCGTCCGGCACGTTTTCCTTGAAGAAGGTCCGAACCTCATCGCGAAAGGCGCGTTGCTCGTCGCTCAGCTTAAGTTCCATGGCTCTTGCCTCCCTGGCTTAGACGATCTCGATCAGACCGGCCGCGCCCATGCCGCCGCCGACGCACATCGTGATGACGGCATATCTGGCGTTGCGGCGTTTGCCCTCAATGAGAACATGGCCGATCATTCGGCTGCCGCTCATGCCGTAAGGATGACCGACGGCAATCGAACCGCCATTGACGTTCAGCTTCTCGTCCGGAATGCCGAGCTTGTCCCGGCAATAGAGAACCTGCACGGCAAAGGCTTCGTTCAGTTCCCAAAGATCGATATCGTCGACCGACAAACCATGGCGCTCCAGAAGGCGGGGCACGGCAAACACAGGGCCGATGCCCATCTCGTCCGGCGCGCAGCCCGCCACGTTGAAACCGCGGAAGATGCCGAGCGGCTCGATGCCGCGCTTTTCCGCTTCCTTGCTGCTCATCACGACCTGCGCCGACGCCCCGTCGGACAGCTGCGAAGCATTGCCCGCCGTGATCGTGCCGCCTTCGCGCACGGGCTTGAGGCCGGACACCGCCTCGACGGTGGTGCCGGGACGCACGCCCTCATCCTTCTCTACCGTCACGTCCTTGTAAGAGACTTCCTTGGTCTCCTTGTCCATCACGCCCATCGTGGTGCTGATCGGCGCGATCTCGTCGGCGAACTTGCCGGCATCCTGCGCCTCGGCGGTGCGCTGCTGGCTGCGCGCGCCATATTCGTCCTGCGCCTCGCGGGAGATGCCGTAGCGTTTGGCGACATTCTCGGCCGTATCGATCATCGGCATGTAAACATCCGCCGCATCGCCGGACAGCGATTTGTCGAGTAGATGGAATGTGTTGCGGTGATCGTTCTGAACGAGGCTGATCGATTCCACGCCGCCGGAAATGCCGGCGGTGACGCCGTCATTGCGGATGGCGTTGGCCAGCACCGCCATCGATTGCAGGCCCGATGAGCACTGGCGGTCGATGGTTGTGCCGCCGACCGTGTTCGGCAGACCAGCGGAGAGAAGCGCGCGGCGGGCGACGTTCAGCCCGGTCGTGCCCTCCTGCATGGCGCAGCCCATCACGACATCCTCGATGTCGGAGCCTTCCAGTCCCGAACGCTTCAGCGCGTGTTTGATGGCATGACCGGCCAGCCTGTGGCCATCCGTATTGTTCAGGCCGCCCCGATAGGCTTTGCCGATTGGCGTGCGTGCCGTGGATACGATGACGGCTTCGACCATGATATTCTCTCCTCCTAGCGCGAATGCGCGTCCGTTGCCGCGCTCAGGCGCGTTCTTTCTGGTAATCGGCGAACCCCTTGCCTTCACCGGCCAGCATCTTCAGCAATGGCGACACCGCATAGACATCCTTGCCGGTCGCCTTGCCCCAATGCTCCAGCCGTTCGACGATTTTGGAAAGACCATGCTGGTCGGCCCAGTGCATTGGTCCGCCCTTGCCGACCGGGAAGCCGTAGCCATAAACCCAGACGACATCGATGTCCGACGGGCGGGTTGCGATCCCCTCCTCGAGGATCTTCGCGCCCTCATTGATCATCGGATAGAGCGTCCGCTCCAGAATCTCCTCGTCGGAAATGGCGCGCCGTTCGACGCCCTTCTCACCGGCGACACGCTCGATGATGTCCTGCGTTTCGCTGCGCGGAACCGGCGTGCGCCCATCCTCATAGCTGTAATAGCCCTTGCCGGTCTTCTGTCCGAAATCGCCCTGTTCAGCGAGCGTGTCGGCGATCTCGGCGCGTTCGCCGCGCGCCTGGCGCTTGCGCCATCCGATATCGATACCCGCCAGATCGCTCATCTGGTAGGGACCCATCGGCCAGCCGAAATCGCGGAACGCCTTGTCGACCTCGGCCGGCGTCGCGCCTTCCAGCAGCAGGTCTTCTGCCTCGGCCGAGCGCGCCTCCAGCATCCGGTTGCCGACAAAGCCGTGACAGACGCCAACGACCACCGGTATCTTGCCGGCGCGCTTGCCGACTTCGAGCGCCGTGGCGATCACATCCGGCGCGGTCTTCCCGCCGCGGACGATTTCGAGCAGCTTCATCACATTGGCGGGCGAGAAGAAGTGCGTGCCGAGAATGTCTTGAGGGCGCCCGGTGAAGCCGGCGATCTTGTCGACATCGAGATAGGAAGTGTTGGATGCGAGGATGGCGCCGTCCTTGGCGATCTTGTCGAGCTTGCCGAACACGTCCTCCTTGACGCCGATATCCTCGAACACGGCCTCGATGATGAGGTCGCAATCGCCTAGATCGCCATAAGTGGTCGTGCCGCTGAGCCGCGCCATGCGTTTCGCCTTGGCATCCTCGTTCATCGAGCCACGCTTGACGGAAATATCATAGGTTTTCGATACGCGGTCGAGCCCTTTGTCGAGCGCCTCCTGGTTCATCTCCAGAATAGCGACGTCATAGCCGCCATTGGCCATCGACATGGCAATGCCGCCGCCCATCGTGCCGGCGCCGATCACTCCAACTTTTTTGACGGTGCGTGCTTTCACCTCTTTGCCGATACCCGGAACCTTTGTGGCTTCGCGTTGTGCAAAGAAGATGTGGCGCTGCGCGACCGACTGGTCTCCGCTTACCAGTTTGACGAACTGCTCCCGCTCGAATTTCTGGCCCTCGTCGATGTCCATGGTCAGCGTGGCCTTCACCGCGCGCGCCGCTGCGATGGGAGCGTCAAGCCCTCGGCTCTTCTTGGTCTTCTCCGCGATGACGGCATCGAAACGGTTCGGATCATCCTTCCAGCCGGCGAGCTTGTCGTCGCGGTCGCGAATATGAGCGACCGTTTCCCCGCCCTCGGCCTTCTCACGAATGAAGGCGATTGCGTTTTCGACCAGATCGCCTTCGAACACCGCATCGATAACGCCGTCCTTGTGCGCCGCCTCGACCGGGATGGGTTTGCCCGACAGGATAATGTCGAGCGCGCGCTCCGGCCCGACAAGTCGCGGCATGCGTTGCGTACCGCCCGCGCCGGGAATGAGGCCGAGATTGATTTCCGGCAGACCGACTTTCGATCCGGCAAGGGCGACGCGGTAGTGACAGCCGAAGGAGAGTTCCAGCCCGCCGCCGAGCGCCGTGCCGTGAATGGCCGCGACGGTCGGTTTATCGATGCTTTCCAGAAGCGCGATCAGACCCGGCAGATTGGGATCGGCAAGCGCCTTGTCGCTGCCGAATTCCTTGATTTCCGCCCCCGCGACGAAGGTCCGGCCGGCACAGGCAAGGACGATGGCATGAACGTCGTTATCGGTCTTTGCGCTCTCCAGTGCGGCGTGAAGCTCGGTCCGCATCGCATGACCAAGTGCGTTCACCGGCGGATTATCGATGGTAACGATGGCGATATCGCCATCCCGCTTGGTGGTTACGAGATCGTCCATGAAAACTCCTCCGACACCGTATTTCCCGCCTACGACGGGTGCCTCAACCGCACCAGATAGCGCGCAACGAAGCCTCTCCACCCAGACATACTACTCAGTATGTTGATGGACGCAAGGCCGGTGTCAGTCGAGCGCTTTGACGGCGGCAAGGCCGCGCTCCAGATCGGCAACCAGATCGGCCGGGTCTTCGAGTCCGATCTGCAGCCGGATAACGGAACCGCCATAATCGCCCCGTGCCACCGTCCGGTCGGACAGGTTGACGAGAACGGCGAGGCTCTCATGGCCACCCCAGCTATAGCCGAGGCCGAAGATTGTCAGCGCGTCGAGGAAGGCCGCCGCGGCATCTTGTCCTCCGCCATCGAGAACGATGGAGAAGAGGCCGGAGGAGCCGGAGAAGTCGCGTTTCCAGAGATCGTATCCGGGATGGCTCGGTAGGGCCGGATGCAGGACCGAAGCGATCCCGTCCTGCCCTTCGCACCAGCGGGCGATTTCGAGCGCGCTTTTCTGGTGACGGTCGAGCCGGATACCCATCGTCTTCAGCCCGCGCTGCACCTGATAGACATCGTCCGGTCCGGAGCAGCAGCCCATCGTGATGTGCGTGTCGTGCAGTTGCGTCCAGCATCGTTCATTGGCCGACACCAGACCGAGCAGAACGTCGGAATGGCCGCCTGGATATTTGGTCGCTGCGTGAATGGAGATATCGACGCCGAAATCGAGCGGTTTGAAATAGAGGGGCGTCGCCCAGGTATTGTCCATCATCACGATGGCGTCGTGCCGGTGCGCGACTTCGCAAATGGCGGGAATATCCTGCATTTCGAACGTGTTGGAGCCGGGGCTTTCGGTCCAGACGACCTTCGTATTGGGCCGGATCAGCCTTTCGATATCCGCGCCCATCTCCGGTTCGTAATAGGTCGTCTCGATGCCCATGCGCTTCAGAAGACCGTCGGCGAAGCGCCGCGTCGGATTGTAGACGCTGTCGACGCAGAGCAGGTGATCGCCCGACGACAGGAAGGCCAGAAGCGGAATGGTGACGGCGGCAAGCCCGCTCGGCACGCAGATCGTGCCCGCCGACCCTTCGAGCGCATCGACGGCGCTGGCCAACGCATCGGTCGTCGGCGTGCCGCGGGTGCCGTATGTGTAGCGCTGGTTGCGGCTCAGCATGGTTTCGGTGTCGGGAAAGAGGACGGTCGAAGCGTGGACGACCGGCGGATTGACGAAGCCGTGATAGTCGTTCGGGTCGTGGCCGGCATGAGCCAGCAGAGTGTTGATCCCGATATCCTTGGGAAGTTTCGTCATCGAAGAATGCTCCGCGTTCGATTGTGTCTCGACAATGCCTGTCTGTTCGATTGCCATTGCGGCCCAAGAGGATGCAGGCGGCTGATCAGCGCCCGGCATCGTAGCCGTAGAGCCAGTCCAGATCGGATAGAAGGTTCTGTCCGTTGCGTGCGCGAAGAACGATGTCGCGTCCAAGCGAGATCGGAAAAGGCGCGTGCCAGACGAAGTGGTTGAACGCGCCACGTCGCCGGGCACGAGCGATTCTGGGACGCCGCTCGGCTTCATATTGCAGCAGCGCGGCGCGGCGGTCGCCATGCCAGCGTTTGAGGCAGCGCGCCAGAACGGCGGCATCCTCGATGGCCATTGCCGCGCCCTGCGCGGCAAATGGGGTCATGGCATGGGCCGCATCCCCGACGAGCGCGACACCACCCGGATCGATATAAGGGGTGCGTGGCGCTACCGCGTAGAGACCCCAGGCCAGCCAGTTCAGATCTCCAGCCATCTCGCCGAGCGCGGGCGAGATGCGGCCGATTGCCCGTTGTGCCGTCATGGCCGAGAAAATCTCGCTCCACCCGGGCCCGGGATCGTTGCCGGCAATATTGGCGACGAGATTGACGCCGCGATGACCGCCGAGCGGATAGGCGACCAGATGAACGGACGGGGCAAGGAACGCCGAAACGCTTTTCGTGTCGATGCCGGCGGCCGCCGCCTTGGCAAGCGCGTCCGGCCCTTTCAGGACGGCGCGAAACGCAATCTCTCCGGTATAGCGGGGTGGTAAACCCTTCGGCATGGCCGCCCGAACCGCCGAGCGAACGCCATCGGCGCCCACCACAAGATGGCCCCACCGGTCCTCTTCGCCATCCGGCCCGCCGACGATCGCACGCGGACCCACGGCGTCGGTTTCGATCCCGACGATCGCGTGTCCTGTTTCGATGGTGATCTGCGGTTCCGCCTTGACCGCATCCCAAAGAATGGCATGCAGGCGCCCGCGATGAATGGTCAGATAGGGGGCGCCCCAGCGGCTTTCGGCCAGGTCGCCGAGCGGCAGTTCGGTAATAGCCGTCCGCCGTCCGCCAGCCACCAGGCGAATAGCCTCGGGCTGGTGGGACTGATCGCGCAACCGCTCTTCCAGGCCGAGACGGAACAGAATGCGACTGGCATTGGGCGACAATTGCAGGCCGGCTCCGACCTCACTCGGCTCGTCGAACCGCTCGATGATAATGACGGGCCGGCCCTGCCGCGCCAGGATTAGCGCGGTGGTAAGGCCGGCAATGCCCGCACCGGCGACGATAATGGTTCGAGGAGGTTCCAAACTGCTGTCGCCTTACCGGTTCAGGCAGCAACCACCCGGTAGAGACAGTTCTTCGGCTTGGTTTCCTCGGCGGTCAGCGTGCCGTTGAAAACATAGAGCGTGGAGCAGTAGGGGCAGACTTTCTCATTGTCGCGACCCATATCCAGAAAGACATGCGGATGATCGAAGGGCGGGTTGGCGCCGACGCACATGAATTCCCGTACGCCGATCTCGATACGGTCGTGCCCGGAACTGTTCTGGAAGTGGGCAATGCGACTGGCCATCATATCTCTCCGTAAGCCGACTTGACGCCGGTTTTGCAACGACCCGGCAGGATGAGGGTTTGTATCATAGAGCCGTCCATTGCAAGCTTTCGATGGCTGGTTTCGGATTGTCGCAGAATTGTTACGTGATCGCGATACTTCCACGTTGTAATGACGGAGAAAACAAAGGAGATCATAGGCTTAGCGATGGACACCATAAGCGATTCCGGACGAATTGAGATTGCGGCCAATGGTTCGATGGTCGATCCCGTTCCCGATTCCGGCGAAGTGCCGCTGAGCGAACGGCCCGAACGCTTCGTCAATCGGGAGCTGTCATGGTTGCAGTTCAACCGCCGCGTGCTGGAAGAGGCGACCAATGAGAACCAACCGCTTCTCGAGCGGCTGCGTTTTCTCTCCATCTCGGCCGACAATCTGGACGAATTCTTCATGGTGCGCGTGGCCGGGCTCGCAGGCCAGGTCAAGGCCGGCGTAACCGTGCGCTCGGCCGATGGCCGCACGCCCGCTCAGCAGCTGGACGTCATCTTGAAGGAGGCCGGACGCCTGCAGGATGAGCAGCAAAAGGTGCTCGTCAGTCTGCTGGATGATCTGAAGGAAGAGAATATCGAGCTGGTCCAGGCCAAGAAGCTGAACCAGACGGATCGCAAATGGATCACCGAACATTTCGACGATTCGGTCTTTCCAGTCCTGACGCCGCTATCCATCGATCCGGCCCATCCCTTTCCGTTCATTCCCAATCTCGGCTTCTCCATCGCACTGCAACTGAAGCGCAAGACGACGCGCGAGCAGATGAGTGCGCTTCTGCGTCTGCCGCCGGCGCTCACGCGTTTCATCCAGCTTCCTGACAAAGAGGGCCAGCCGACCCGCTTCATCGCGCTGGAATCGGTCATCGAACTGTTCGTGCCGAAGCTCTTTCCAGGCTTCGAGGTGATCGGCTCGGGTACGTTCCGGGTCATTCGCGACAGCGATATCGAGGTGGAAGAGGAGTCCGAAGATCTCGTCCGCTATTTCGAAAGCGCCCTGAAGCGTCGCCGGAAGGGATCGGTGGTGCGGGTGGAGTTCTCCGCCGCCATGCCCGAGGCGCTTCGCGATTTCGTCGCCGAGCATCTGGAAGTGGCGGGCAACCGCGTTTCCGTGGTGGAGGGTCCGCTGGCGCTCAATCAGATTTCCGAGATCGTATCGCTGCCGCGCGAAGACCTGAAGTTCGAATCCTATTCTGCGCGCTTCCCGGAGCGCATTCGCGAACACGACGGCGACTGTTTCGCCGCCATCCACGAAAAGGATATCATCGTCCATCACCCCTATGAGAGCTTCGACGTGGTGGTGCAGTTTCTTCGCCAGGCGGCGCAGGACCCGAACGTCGTCGCCATCAAGGGGACGCTCTACCGCACGTCCAACGACAGCCCGATCATTCGCGCCCTGATCGACGCTGCCGAGGCCGGCAAGAGCGTCACAGCCCTTGTCGAACTGAAAGCGCGTTTCGACGAGGAAGCCAATATTCGCTGGGCCCGCGATCTGGAACGGGCAGGGGTACAGGTCGTCTTCGGTTTTCTGGAGATGAAGACCCACGCCAAGCTGACCACAGTTGTCCGCAAGGAGGAAAGGGGGCTGGTGACCTACTGCCATGTCGGCACCGGCAACTATCATCCGATCACCGCCAAGATCTACACCGACCTGTCCTATTTCACCGTGAACGAGACCGTTGCGCACGATGTGGCGCAGATCTTCAATTTCGTGACCGGCTATGCTGAGCCGACAGACGAGATTCAACTGGCTTATTCTCCCTTTATCATGCGCGACCGGATGATCGGTCACATCGAGGACGAGATCGCGCACGCGAAAGCCGGTCGTCCGGCCCAGATTTGGATGAAGCTGAACAGCCTGCTCGACCCGGCCATCATCGATGCGCTTTACCGCGCCAGCGAAGCCGGTGTGGATATTGATCTGGTCATTCGCGGCATCTGCTCGCTGCGCCCCGGCGTGCCGGGGCTATCGGAGAATATTTCGGTCAAGTCCATCGTCGGACGGTTTCTGGAGCACAGCCGCATTCTGTGCTTCGGCAACGGCCATGGACTGCCGAGCGATCAGGCCATCGTCTATATTGGCAGCGCAGACATGATGCCGCGCAATCTGGACCGGCGGGTCGAGGTGCATGTGCCCATCAAGAACTCGACCGTCCACGAGCAGATCCTCGACCAGATCATGGTCGCCAACATTATCGACAACCAGCAGAGCTGGGAGATTCTGCCCGATGGCAGCTCGCGCCGAATCGTGCGAGAGGAGGGCGAGGAAGCCTTCAGTGTTCAGGAATACTTCATGAACTATCCATCGCTGTCGGGCCGCGGCGCTTCGATCAAAAGCCACGCGCCCAAGCGCTTCGCCAATTATCGCCGCCGTCGCAGACAGTCGGTTTCGGCGAACAAGGCGGGCTCCGGCAAGGAATGAGGCTGCAGTCCCAAGGCCGCTTGCCCGGCCGCGACCCCGTAGCAATCGTCGATATCGGGTCCAACTCCGTCCGACTGGTAATTTTCGAGGGTGTGACGCGCGCACCGACGCTCTTCTTTAATGAAAAGCTGCTGGCCGGCCTTGGACGCTCACTCGTCGATACCGGGAAACTGAATGATGATGGCGTCGACGCCGCGTTACAATCCTTTAGCCGGTTTCGCGCGCTCGCCGATCAGGCCGGCGCGACGGATGTCCATGTCATCGCGACGGCTGCCGCCCGCGAAGCAGAGAATGGCGAAGAGTTCATCGCCGAAGCGCAGAAGCGTCTCGGAACCGAAATCCGCGTATTGTCTGGCCGGGAAGAGGCCTATTACGCGGCCCTTGCCGTCAAGGCGCATTTCTACAAACCGGTGGGCATCGCGGGTGATCTCGGTGGCGGCTCGCTGGAACTGGTGCGGGTCAATGGCGATCACCCGGAGCAGGGCATCACCCTGCCGCTCGGCGGGTTGCGCCTGTCCGATGTGACCGATGGCGACCCGCAGAAGGCGGCAGCTGTCGCAGCGAGGGAACTCCAACGCGCGCCGTTTCTGAAGGAAGCGGCGGGAACGGATTTCTTTGCGGTCGGCGGCACATGGCGAAACCTCGCGCGCCTTCACATGTCGACGATCGATTATCCTCTATCGGTTCTGCACGAATATGCGATCGACGCACAGGATCCGGCAACGATCGCATTTCTAAAGACAGTCGCGACGGGTGATCTGGATCGTTTTGACGGTATTGACGACGTATCGAAAAATCGACGCGCGCTGCTGCCTTATGGCGCAGCCGTCCTGCTTGAAATTATCGCGGCGATGAAACCCAAGCGCGTCATGACCTCGGGTGTCGGCGTGCGGGAAGGCTATCTGTTTTCGCTGCTCGACGACGAGGATCGCGACGACGACCCGCTTCTGGTCGGCGCGCGTGAGCTGGCCATCCTGCGGGCGCGATCTGTCAAACATGCCGAAGAACTGGCGAACTGGACGGACGCCGCCTTTGCCGCTTTTAAACTGGAAGAGACCGAGGACGAGCGGCGTCTGCGCCGGGCGACCTGCCTGATCGCCGATCTCGGATGGCGGGCCCATCCGGACTATCGTGGCATGCAGTCCATGAACGTTATCGCCTATTCCTCGCTTACCGCCATCGGTCACGATGGGCGCGCCTTTTTGGCGCTCGCCAATTTCTACCGATACAACGGCGTCAAGGATGATGGCTGGTCGGCCGACCTTCTGAAATTGATGAATGAACGGCTGGTTCACCGCGCCCGGACTTTGGGGCTCCTGATGCGTGTACTATACGTGCTTTCCGCATCCATGCCGGGCGTTCTGCCGCGCCTGACCATCGGCAGCGATGACGATGGCACTATCGAGATCGCCATTCCGGCGGCGCTCAGCGCGTTACACGGCACACGTCCTGCCAACAGGCTGGCCAAACTCTCCAAATATCTGGATCGACCGATGCGTCTGGTTGTGAACTAGCTGACTGACGGCCAGGATGCTAGCGCGCTCCGTCCTCTTCGGCGGCTTCATCGTCGCTTGGATCGCCGGCTTTTCCGGGAGGCGTGATCAGTAGCTTGTCGACGCGCCGGCCATCCAGATCGACAACCTCGAACATCCAGTCCGACACTTGAAAGACTTCGCCCACTGCAGGCAGATGTCCCACTGATTCCAGCGTGAGGCCACCAACCGTTTCGTAATCGCCCGGCGGAATGGACACGTTGAACTCATCGCGGAATTCATCGACTGGCATCCAGCCGGAAACGAGATAGGTGCCGTCGGCGCGCTCGACGAAAGCCGGCTCGCTATTGTCTTCCTCCTCGAACACGCCGGCAATGGCCGCCAGGATGTCCTCGGTGGTGATGATGCCTTCGAAATGGCCGTATTCGTCGAAGACCAGGCCCATATTGACAGTGGATTCGCGCAGCTTGTCGAGCACTTGGATCGAGCGGGCGTTCTCGTAGATGACAGGCGCTTTCTGCATCATTTCGCGAAGATCGATATCCTCGCCGCGGCCGAAGGCGATCAGGAGGTCCTGCGTTCGCACAACGCCTAGAATATTGTCGTCCGAGCCATCCCGGATAGGAAGGCGCGAGCGCCGTGTCGCTTCGATCTGGTCGCGGATGGATTGGTGGTCCTGCGAGATATCGAGCATTTCCACTTCGATGGCCGGCGTCATCAGCGCCTTGGCCTGCCGGTCTGCAAACCGCATGACCCCGCTGATCATCGCTTTTTCTTCCGCCTCGATCGTGCCGGCCTCTTCGGCATCGTCGAGCACGCTCTTGACCTCTTCGTCGGTCACCGTCTGCTTCAATTCACGGCTCTGGCCCAGAAGGAACAGCACGGCTTTGCCGCTCATATCGAGGATCCAGACGATGGGCGCGGCGATCCTGGAAAGGAAGCGCATCGGCCCAGCCACCTTCGTGGCGATGGCTTCGGGGTGGCGAAGCGCGATCTGCTTGGGCACCAGTTCGCCGATGACCAGCGATAGATAGGTGACGGCGACCACGGTGATGCCGACGCCGAGCGTATCGGCTGTGTCGGGGCTCCATCCGAAATCTTTGAGAATGTCGGCGAGCTGCAGCCCGAGCGTGGCGCCGGAAAATGCGCCGGACACGATGCCGACCAGCGTGATGCCGATCTGCACGGTCGAGAGAAAACGCCCTGAATCCTCCGCCAGACGCAGCGCGATGGCCGCGCCGATCGAGCCATCATCGGCCATCGTTTTCAGTCGGGCCGGACGGGCGGACACCACGGCCAGTTCGCTCATGGCCAAAACGCCGTTGACGATGAAAAGCGCAAGAATGATGAGAATATTAGTCAGCAAGGGTCTAATCCAATGGGCACTGGCCGTTGCGGCTCGCTACCCATCTAGAGCCCGACCCGCCCCAGGCCAACCGCAAGCCTCGGAATGCTTCGCGCAAAGCGGAGATCGCCGCCCGGCGATCCCATCACAGATCGATGGCCGCGATCTTGCGGTCCCGGAAGGCCAGGCCGACATCGCCGCTTAGCAATCGCAGCGCCTCGACGCCGAAGACATCGCGCCGCCAGCCGGAAAGAGCCTGAACATCGGCCTGTTCGCCCATCGATGCGATCTTCTCGATCTCGTCGGTCGTGGCCAGCACCTTCGGCGCAACCCCTTCGCGTTCGGCGATGAGCCGCAGGAGAACCTTGAGCAGTTCGCTTGCCGCGCCGGCTCCTTCGGGTGAACGGCGCTGCCTTTCGATCTTCGGCAGTTCGTCATCGGCAATCGCGAGCGCCGCGTTCACCGCATCGAGAAGCCCCTGCGCGTGTTGCGACCGCTCCCAGCCCTTTGGCACCGCCCGGAGGCGTCCGAGCGCTTCCTGGGTTTGGGGTTGCTGTTGCGCGATCTCATAGATCGCATCATCTTTCAATACGCGGCCACGCGGTACGTTGCGGCCGCGAGCCTGTTCCTCGCGCCATCTGGCGACGGACTGCATGACCGCCAGTTCACGCGGCTTGCGCACCCGCATCTTCAAACGGCGCCATGCGTCCTCCGGCTTGATGTCGTAGGTCGCGGGCGAGGTCAGGATATCCATTTCCTCGGCCACCCAATGCGTACGCTCCGTGCGCTCCAGCGTCTGCTTCAATTCGCGGTAGACGTCGCGCAGATGGGTAACGTCCGCGGCGGCGTAATTGAGCTGTTTTTCGGAAAGCGGGCGGCGTCGCCAGTCGGTGAAGCGGCTGGATTTGTCGAGCTGCTTGCCGGTCACCTTCTGCACCAGCGCGTCGTAGGAGACCGAATCGCCATAGCCGCAGACCATGGCGGCAATCTGCGTATCGAAGATCGGGTGCGGAATGAGCTCGCCCATCTTGTAGACGATTTCGAGATCCTGCCGTGCGGCGTGAAAGACCTTGATGACGGACTCATCGCCCATCAGTCCGAAAAAGGAGGAAAGATCGATCTCCTGGGCGAGCGCATCGATGAGAAAGACGTCTTCGTCGTCCGCGATCTGGATGAGGCACAGTTCCGGCCAGAAGGTCGTCTCGCGAATGAATTCGGTGTCGACGGTGACGAACTCGGCCCTCGAAAGCCGGTTCATGGCCGCTTCGAGTTCATCCGTCTCTGTAATGATCTGCATTACGCCTCTTTCCTGGCAAAACGTCTTCTGGTTGCCTTCGCGAAAGCCATCCGTTAAGGGCCGCTACCGGTCGTCGTCAAGGCGCATCCCGCGTTCGCCTTGACACAAGGCCGATCCCATGCGCTTGTCCGCGCCGGTTTCCGCTGGTCCACGCCGCACCTTTTCGGGCGCTTTGCCGGCATCGGATTTTGACGGGCAGACGCTCGGCTAGACCTCAAGGGTTTTTAGAGAAATGGACGATTCCATCCATCGCTATCGCACGCATAATTGCGGTGCGCTTTCGCTATCCGAAGCTGGCCAGACGGTACGTCTCTCCGGCTGGGTGCATCGTGTCCGCGACCATGGCGGCCTGCTGTTCATTGATCTGCGCGACCATTACGGTCTTACCCAGATCGTTGCGGACCCCGATTCGCCTGCTTTCGGAACGGCCGAAACCCTGCGCAGCGAATGGGTGATCCGCGTCGACGGCACCGTCAAGGAACGTGACGCAGAAGCGGTCAACCCGAACCTTTCCACCGGCAACATAGAAATCTTCGCGCGCGACATCGAAGTGCTGAGCGAAGCCAAGGAATTGCCGCTACCGGTCTTCGGCGATCTGGACTACCCGGAAGAGGTGCGTCTGAAATATCGCTTCCTCGACCTGCGCCGCGAGAAGCTGCACAACAATATCGTCCTGCGCACGAAGGTCGTTTCCGAAATGCGTCGCCAGATGGCGCTGTCGAACTTTACCGAATATTCCACGCCCATTCTTACGGCATCTTCGCCGGAAGGCGCACGCGACTTTCTGGTGCCGAGCCGCATTCATGCCGGCGAGTTCTATGCGCTGCCGCAGGCCCCGCAGATCTACAAGCAGCTTCTGATGGTCTCCGGTTTCGACCGCTATTTCCAGATCGCGCCCTGCTTCCGCGACGAGGATCCGCGCGCCGACCGCCTGCCGGGCGAGTTCTACCAGCTCGACCTCGAAATGAGCTTCGTCACGCAGGACGATGTGCTGGCCACGATGGAGCCGGTGATGCGCGATGTCATGACGACGTTCGCGGATGGCAAGCCGGTCACGGAAACCTTCCGCCGCATCCCTTACGATGAGGCGATCCGCAAATACGGCTCCGACAAGCCGGACCTTCGCAACCCTATCGAAATGGAAGAGGTCTCCGATCATTTCCGCGATTCCGGTTTCAAGGTCTTCGCCAACATTCTGGCGTCGTCGCCGAAAAACCAGGTATGGGCGATCCCGGCGAAAAGCGGCGGCAGCCGCGCCTTCTGCGACCGGATGAACTCTTGGGCGCAGCAGCAGGGCCAGCCTGGTCTCGGCTATATTTTCTGGCGCGAAGAGGGTGGCGTTATCGCTGGTGCCGGTCCGCTCGCCAAGAATATCGGTCCGGAGCGTACCGAAGCGATCCGCGAGCAACTTGGCTTGGGTTCGGGCGATGCGTGTTTCTTCGTCGCCGGCGATCCGAAGAGCTTTGCCTCGTTTGCCGGTGCTGCCCGCGACCGCGCGGGGCAGGAGCTCGGACTGGTCGACGAGGATCGGTTCGAACTCTGCTGGATCGTCGATTTCCCGTTCTTCGAATGGAACGAGGAGGAAAAGCGGATCGAGTTCGCCCATAATCCCTTCTCCATGCCGCAGGGTGGCATGGATGCGCTGATCGAGGCGGAGAAGGGCGGCGACGAAGCGCTTCTCGGTCTGAAGGCGTTCCAGTACGACATGGTATGCAACGGCTTCGAGATCGCATCCGGCGGCATCCGAAACCACCTGCCGGAAACCATGGTCAAGGCGTTCGAATTGGCCGGCCTGTCGAAAGAGGTGGTCGAGGAACGCTTCGGCGGCCTCTATCGCGCCTTCCAGTATGGTGCGCCACCTCATGGCGGGATGGCAGCCGGCGTCGACCGCGTGATCATGCTGCTGGCGGGCGCCAAAAACCTGCGCGACGTCTCCCTCTTCCCGATGAACCAGCAGGCGCGCGACCTTCTGATGGGCGCGCCAGCGCCGCCGACCAACGCCCAGCTTCGCGAACTGAACATGCGGGTCATCCCGCGCGAAAAAGACTGACGCGGTGCGCGATCGGGACAGACCGGCGAGGATTCTCGTCACCGGTTTCCCGGCCTTTCCCGGCGCGCCCGATAATCCGACCGAATGGCTGATGGGCGCGCTGGCCGGTTGGCGCCCTGCTGGCGCCGATCTCGCAACGGCGGTGCTACCGGTTGATTTTATCGCCGCACCGTCCGTGCTGGAGGCTATTGGCGCCGACTATCAGCCCGATATCGCCATTCATTTCGGTCTGGCGCTTGCGGCCAAGGGTTTTCGGCTGGAACGGCTGGCCAAAAACCGGTGCTACTCTTCAACACCGGACAATCGCGGTGAGGTGCGCAGTGACGATCCAATAGTCGCCGGCGCATCGGACTGCGTCGCAACCTTGCCGCTCGACATGATCGCCGAACGTCTCGCTTTGGCCGATCTGCCGGTCGAATGGAGCGACGATGCCGGCGGATACTTATGCAACCACGTCATGTTCCACGCACTGTCCGATCGGGTCGCCAAGGATTATTCGCCTGCCATGGCGGGGTTTGTTCACGTGCCGCTGCTCGAGCGGATGCGCGGCGAGGGGCAGGGCGATTGCGTCACGCTGACGGAAAGCCAGTTGCTGCCTGGCGCGCAGATCGTCATCGGGTCGGCCCTGACAGCCTATCGTTCGGAATCGCCTGAGAAGGGATAACGCCCGGCTGCGTCCCACGGTCCGCCGCGATAGCGCCAGAGCAGCAGTTCGACGCCTGTCGCCTCGAATGGCACGAATGCGGCCTGCAATTCGCTGAACAGGGCCTTGGCCTTGGCCGCCGGCGCTTTGTTCTGAATGGTCACATGCGGGCGAAAGGGCCGTCGGTCTTGCTGGCTCAGCCATGGCTCGAACCGCTCGGATAACCTGCTGCGAAGGCCGCCCAGTTCCGGACTTTCGATCCGGTAGGCGCTGCCGAACCCCATGAAGAAGAGACCGACAACAGCCATGGAAGGCTCGCGCATTCGATTGGCTTCTTCGGCCAAGGCGGCGCGAACGGCCGGTTCCTCCGCTGCCGGAAGGTGATGGAACAGTGTCAGATGCGCGGGAATGTGGTTCCGTTCCGCCGGAAAGTGACGCCGCCGCATCGCATCGAAATGAGCGAAGGCGACGGCGTCGAAACCGAGCGTGACGATCAGAGGAGCGTCATCGGCTGCCATCAGTCCTGATTGGCGGTGATATCCGGGTTCAAGACCGCGGGTAGTTCTTTCGGGTTCGAGCGGACCATATCGCTGATCTGGCCGATCGTCGTACCGTCCTTCGGCTCGATGGTGATGGAAAGCGATTGCGGATCGTTCAGATAGGTCTGGAGCGCCTCACCGACCTTCTGCGCCAGTTCCGCCGGCACATAGGAAGCCAGAAGCGCCGGCGCCATCATCGCCATCTGAAGCTTCAACTGCTCTGGCGCCGCATTCTGTCGTTCGGCGGCGATGCCGATCAGCTTGTTTGTCAGCGAGGCATCTTGGAGCCGCAGCGAGAATGTTTCCAGAACGAGCTGCCCGTAGAGGGGCGCGAGGTCTTCGATCATGGCCTTGTTCTGCTTTTCGATATCGTCGATCCGGCTGACTTTCCGGTCGGCCTTCTGCAGTTCCCTCATCAGTTCGGGCGTCGCCGCCGAGACTTCGCCTTCGAACTGAAGGGAAGCGGCATCAGTGAATTCCATCCGCTGCGCGAAAGACATGACGCCCGATTGCGGATCGTAGCGCCCGGAGCCTTCGCCCCGTCCCTTAATGGTGGAATAGCCCAGATCGGCCAGTTGCTTGCGCATGGCCGCACTCTCGTCTTTGTTCGGACCGAAGGGAATCTGCGTATCGAGAACGAAGCTGCCGACCGATCCGGTCGCCTCCATCGGCTTTTCGGGATCGTACGTCATGCCGGCGCCTGCCAGATCCTCCAGCACCAGAAACTCGCCAGCCGGCACGGAAATGGACATCCGCTCCATCTGGAACGCATCGAGCTGGAGCGGTGCTATATGCTCCGGATCGTCCTGGCGCAGAAGCTGGAGTTTTTCCAAAGAGATGGAGGAGAGGTCCATCTTGGCGTTGTCGTCCATGTCGACGGTTTTGGCGGGCAGTTCGGTTCGTTCGATCAGGAAATAGTCGCCCTGCTCGGAAACATTCTCCAGGCGAATTTCGTCATAGCTGAACTGCTTGTCGCCTTCGCCGAACCGGACGTCGCCGAGCACGACGTCGTCGCCGTCCTCCGTCGCCGAACCGATCTCGACATCGAAGCCTTCCTCATTGAGCAGTTCCACCAGCCTGTCCGAAACGGCCTGCGCATCGACGGCCCAGGCAGGAAGAGCGAGCACCGGCGCGAAGGCAAGGCTGAGGCCTGCAGTCAGTAGAATATGGCGCATGGAAATATCCTTTATGTCGATCGGCCGATGGCCGTGTCTTGCCAATTGAACAGCAACCTATCGCGCGTCCCTGGAAGGGAAAGACACGATTGGTCACATCTGACTGATGACCGAACCGATGCCGGCGCCTTTCGATTGGATCGGGCCAGCACGAACCGACTGCAACCCCGTCCTCACTAGAACTGTGAATGCGCGTTTGGAGTTGGGAAACCATAGTCGGCGGAACAACAAACCCTCCTTGATGCGTGAACGCTAACTGAACGTCGCCTTCATGGCTGCGATAGGTCGGACCTGCCATGCTCCCACATCTTCCGTAGCGGAAGAATAATGGGAGAGATAGGAGAGGAGACGATCATGCCTAATCTGTTCAAAATCATGGCATGCAGTGGCACGGTGGCCCTCGGCGCTTTTGTCGCCGCTATATTGGCCAACCCCGCGCCGGCGCAGGCCCAGGTCAATTGCCGCGTCGTACAAAGCATAGGCAATGCACTGGCGGGCGATATCCGCGATCAGATGAATGCTCGCGTCGCAGGCGCGCGCTACGAGATCAGCCGTCGCAAGACCTTGATTATACGCGGCGTCGATCGGGTCCGCTTCGATGGTTGCCGGATGCGCGCCGACCTTTCGGTGACGTTGAAGCGGAAGATCCGCCGCGATGCGTCCGGATCGATCCGCCTTGGCGCGACGGTCCAGAGCTTCACGCGGGATCGGGTTTGTCTCGGCGGTGTCGGTGTCGAGAAGGTTTCGCTGAGCCGCACGCTCAATATCGGCGAACGCTGGTATAAACGCGCGGCGAACCGCGCCTTGCCGAACCGGCAGTGCTTCTCGCGCTAGGTTTTATGAGTGAAAGAATTGAGCCCTGTCGGACTGCGTGCCGGTTCGACGGGCTTCGTTGCGCCGGATGCGTCGAAATCCGGTGAAAACCGCAACAAAGCGGCGTTTGGAATTGGTGAACCCCAAGGATTTCGGTATGACTGAACCATGGGTAAGAATGGCGAGTCGCCGAAAGACGAGATCACTCCGATCGATCTCAAGAGTGCGCTTGAAGAGCGCTACCTTGCCTATGCGCTATCGACAATCATGCATCGCGCCCTGCCGGATGTGCGCGACGGCCTGAAGCCGGTGCATCGTCGGATCATGCATGCCATGCGCCTGCTGCGGCTCGACCCCGATCGCGGCTACGTCAAATGCGCCCGCATCGTCGGCGACGTGATGGGCAAGTTCCATCCGCACGGCGATAGCGCCATCTACGATGCGCTGGTGCGGCTCGCGCAATCCTTCTCGGTTCGCTATCCGCTGGTCGACGGGCAGGGCAATTTCGGCAATGTCGACGGCGATAACGCCGCAGCGATGCGCTACACCGAAGCCAAGATGACCGAGGTGGCGTCCCTTTTGTTGGAGGGGATTGCAGAAGACGCGGTCGATTTCCGCGACACCTACAATGAAGAAGACCGCGAGCCAGTCGTCCTGCCGGGTGCCTTTCCGAACCTTCTGGCGAACGGCTCGTCCGGAATTGCGGTCGGCATGGCGACCAACATCCCGCCGCACAACGCTGCGGAACTGTGCGATGCCGCGCTGCATCTCATCAAGCACCCGAACACGAAAAGCCGCGACCTTATGCGCTTTGTGCCCGGACCGGATTTCCCGACCGGCGGGATCATCGTCGAAAGCGCCGACAGCATGGCCGAGGCCTACGAGACCGGCCGCGGCGGTTTCCGCGTCCGTGCCCGCTGGCACAAGGAGGATCTCGGCCGCGGCAACTGGGTCGCAGTGGTCACCGAAATTCCATACCAGGTGCAGAAGAGCCGGCTGATCGAGAAGACGGCCGAACTGTTGCTGTCCAGAAAGCTGCCGCTTCTGGAAGACATTGCCGACGAGAGCGCCGAAGACATCCGCATCGTCCTGACGCCCAAGAGCCGCGCGGTCGATCCCGAACTCCTGATGGAGAGCCTGTTCCGCCTGACCGATCTGGAAAGCCGTGTCTCGCTGAACATGAACGTGCTGTCCGGCGGCAAGGTGCCGGGCGTTCTTTCGCTGGCGGATTGCCTTCTTCAATGGCTGGAACACCGTAAGGACGTGTTGATCCGGCGCTCGCGGCACAGACTCGGCAAGATCGAACAGCGGCTGGAAGTGCTCGGCGGACTGCTCATCGCCTATCTCAATCTCGACGAGGTGATCCGCATCATTCGCGAGGAGGACGAGCCGAAGCAGGAACTTATCCAAACCTTCGACCTGACCGACGTGCAGGCCAATGCGATCCTCGACATGCGCCTGCGCAATCTGCGCAAGCTCGAAGAGATGGAAATACGCCGCGAGCATGAAAATCTGACCGAGGAGAAGGCCGGTCTCGAGGCGCTTCTGGCGTCCGATGAAGAGCAGTGGAAGACCATTTCCGGCCAGATTCGGGAGGTTCGCAAGACCTTCGGACCGAAGACCGATCTTGGACGTCGTCGAACCGATTTCGGCGATGCGCCGGCGAAAGACTTGGCGGCCATTCACGAAGCGATGATCGAAAAGGAGCCTGTCACCGTCGTTCTGTCGAAAAAGGGCTGGGCCCGCGCGCTCAAGGGGCATCTCGCCGATATGTCGAACCTGTCCTTCAAGGATGGCGACGGCCTGAAGGTGGCCTTCCACGCGCAGACGACCGACAAGATTCTGGTCATGTCCCGTTTCGGCCGGGTCTATACGATCGGCGCGGACCGCCTGCCGGGCGGGCGCGGCGCCGGGGAGCCCATCCGCATCATGGTCGACATGGAAAACGACGACGATATCGTTACCGCCTTCGTTCACAAGCCAGGCGCCAGGCGACTGATGGTCAGCAAGGCTGGTTACGGTTTCGTCGGCGTGGAAGACGATCTGGTTGCCAATACGCGCAAAGGCAAACAGGCGCTGAACGTCAAGGCTCCGGATGAGGCAGCCTTCGCCGTCCCGGTGACGGGCGGGACGGTGGCGATCGTCGGCGAGAACCGGAAAATGCTGGTCTTCCCCGTGGAGCAGGTTGCAGAACTGACGCGCGGCAAGGGCGTGCGCCTGCAACGCTACAAGGATGGCGGCGTATCGGACGTGCAGGTCTTCAACCTGTCGGACGGCCTGACCTGGCATGACAGCGCGGGCCGCAGCTTCACGCGATCCAACGAGGAGTTGCTGGAATGGAAAGGCGACCGCGCCATGACTGGCCGCATGGTTCCGAAGGGGTTTCCGAAGAGCGGTAAATTCGACGGCTGATGAGTCGTCTTGCTGGATATGGCGGAGCGTTCGATGGCCGGCGCGTAACGTCTGCTTTCGACATAACGGTTTGGAGATGAGCGGCGCGGATCGCACCGGTCGGGACTAACCGACCTCTTAACCACGGCATTTTTCATTGCGAATGATCGTTCGCTCTCACTTGACCATCTCGCCGCGACGCAATAAATGCGAACGGTCATTCGCATTTGGTTTTTGTCCGATGAACTTCTTCAAATCCTGCCAGTCCCGGAACGCTGCCGATGGGCAGTCGAGCCGGGCGGAGAAACGCGAGCTTCAGACCCAGCGCATCATGCGCGCGGCGACGGCGTGTTTCGTCCGTTCGGGATTTCAGGGCGCCTCCATCCACGATATTTGCCGCGAAGCCGAGATGAGCCCGGGTGCGCTTTACCGCTATTTCCCCTCCAAGGAGGCGATCATCGATGCGATCGTCGCCGAAGCCCGTAAGAATGACGTCGAGATTCTGACCAAAATGGCCAGTTGCGAGGATGTGGTCGAGGGCATCGTCGAAGCCTTCTACAATCATCTTCGCCTGACGGAAGAGACCGGCCTGCGTCCGCTTTTTGTCGAAATTCGTGCAGAAGCCATGCGTAACACGGCGGTTCGCAACACCTGTCGCAAGAATGAGGATAACGTTCGGGCAAGTTTCCGGCTCTATCTGGAAGAGGCCTGGAGGGATGGCCGCATCCGTCCCATTGTTTCCTTGGACGCGGTCGTGACCGTTCTCATGGCGGTCGGTGAGGGGCTCATCATGGCGGATCTGCCGGGTCGCGAATTATCCGCCGCAGACATACAGAAGGCTCTTAGAGCAAAAATTTCCGCTGTCGTGCGGCCCGTCGAGGCGTCGCATGGCACATCGTCACTTTGCCTTGATGGAACAAACTAATATGCGTCGTTTTGTACTTTTCTCGATGACGGCTGCGGCCCTGATACTCGGAACATTGCCCTCCGTAGTGGCCAACGATGCCGATGCGGCACGGCCCAATGAGGTGCAGACCAAGCCACCGGCCATTCGGGTGATCGAGGCGAATAGCCGTCACATGACGGCGTCTCTGCCGGCCAATGGGACGATCGAGCCGAGACAGGAGGCGGTCGTCGGCACGAATCTTTCGGGTCTGGCCATTTTGGAGTTGCTCGCCGATGAAGGCGATATTGTCGAGAAGGGCGAGGTTCTGGCTCGCCTCGATACCAGTTCGCTCGATATTCAGCGCATACAGGCTGTCGCGCAGCGGGACTCCGCGGAGGCCAAGGTCGCCCAGACCCAATCGCAGGTGGCCGATGCACGGGTCGCGGTCAGCCAGGCGGAAGACGCGCTCGATAGGCAGGACAGGTTGCGCAAGAGCGGCACCGTTGCAAAGGCGTCGCTGGACAATGCGCGTTACGCGCTCGACAGCGCCCGCGCCAAACTATTGACGGCTGAACGGACCGTGATGGCGGCGCAGTCGCAGATCGCCCTCTCGGATGCGCAGATTCGCGATATCGACCGGCAGATCGACGACGCCGAGGTTGCGGCTCTGTCGCCAGGGCTGATCCTGGAGCGCAACGCCACGCTCGGTGCGGTGGTGGCCGCAGGCTCTTCGCCGCTGTTTCGCATCGCTGTCGATGGAGAACTGGAACTGGCGGCGGAAGTGTCCGAAATCGAACTTCTTTCTCTGGAAAAGGGCATGAAGGCACAGGTCGTTCTGCCGGGGCGCGATGAGCCTATCGAGGGAACGCTTCGTATTGTCGATCCGGAAATCGATCCGGTTACGCGCCTTGGCACGGTGCGGATTGGTCTGCCGAAGGTCGAGGGTCTTCGGGCTGGCGCCTTTGCACGCGCCGAAATCGAAACGGTGGATCGCCAGGCGGTTGCCGTGCCGTCCACCGCCATTCTCTTCGACGGTCGGCAGCCGCAACTGCAGAAGGTGGTCGACGATGTGATTCAGACCACACCGATTGAGCTCGGTGTTCGGACCGACGGGTTTATCGAGGTGCGGAACGGTGTCGACGAGGGCGACCTCATCGTAAGCCGTGCCGGCACCTTCGTCGCCAATGGCGACCAGATCAGGCCTATTCGCGAAACGGCATCGGTGCCCGACACGGCCCAGAAGACAGGATCCATCGACCGATGAACTTCTCCGCCTGGTCCATTCGCAACCCCATGCCGCCGATCCTTCTGTTCGTCGTACTGGTGGCGCTCGGCATGATGAGCTTCTTCAAGCTGCCGGTTACCCGCTTTCCGAACATCGATTTTCCGCTCGTCTCCGTTGTCGTGACGGATTCGGGTGTCGCGGCATCCGAAATGGTGACGCAGACGACCAAGATCGTCGAGGACGCCGTCGCCAACATTTCCGGTGTCGATGAGGTCATTTCCAACGTCACGGAAGGGCGCTCGGTCACTGTGGTCCAGTTCAAGCTGGACACGCCGACCCAAGAAGCGGTGACCGATACGAAGGACGCCATCGAAGGCATTCAGGCGGACCTGCCCGGTTCGGCCGACGATCCGATCGTCAACCGGATCGATATCGAAGGCCAGGCGATCGTGACCTACGCTGTCTCCAATCCGGGGCTGACACTGGAGCAATTGTCCTGGTTCGTCGACGATACCGTGATTTCGGAACTGCAGGGGCTGAAGGGCGTGTCGCGCGTCGACCGCTATGGCGGCGTCACCCGCGAGATCGAGGTCGAGGTCGATCCGGACCGTCTGGCCGCACTTGGCGTTTCTGTCGGACAGATCAGCGAGGCGCTCAGCGCCGCCAACGCGGATATGACGGGCGGGCGCGCCGAAATCGCCGGCCGCGAACAGACGATCCGTGCGCTTGGAGCCACGCAGAGCATCGAGGATCTGCGCAAGCTCGAAATCCCCCTGGCAGGCAGTCGCCGAGTGCGGGTCGAGCAGGTGGCAACCGTCACCGATGGCTGGTCCGAGCAGCGATCCTTCTCCCGCTTCAACGGCGAACCGGTGGTCAGCTTCGCCATATTCCGTGGCAAGGGCGCGTCCGACGTGTCCGTGGCCGAACGGGTGTCTGAAGCTGTGGCAGAGATCGGCGAGCAGAACCCGGAATTCGAGCTGAATCTCGTCGACACATCGGTGGAATATACCGAAGGCAATTACGAAAGCGCAATGCATACCCTCTATGAGGGCGCAATCCTCTCCGTCGCTGTCGTGTTCCTCTTCTTGAGGAACTGGCGCGCCACGATGATTGCGGCCTTTGCGTTACCGCTCTCGATCATTCCGACATTCTGGGTTCTCGACCTGCTGGGCTTCTCGCTCAACCTGGTCTCGCTTCTGGGCGTCACTCTCGTTGTCGGCATTCTCGTCGACGACGCTATCGTCGAGATCGAGAACATCGTCCGCCATATTTCCATGGGCAAGTCTCCCTATCGCGCCTCGCTCGAGGCGGCCGACGAGATTGGCTTGGCCGTGATCGCCATCTCCACGACGATCATTGCCGTCTTTGCACCGGTGTCCTTTATGGATGGGATCGCTGGTCAGTACTTCAAGCAGTTCGGTCTGACGGTTGCCGTAGCGGTCTTTTTCTCGCTGTTGGTCGCGCGTTTGATCACGCCTTTGATGGCCGCCTACCTGATGCGGGGATCGGGTCATTCGGAAGACCAGGCGCCTAGCCGCCTTATGAATACCTATACCGATTTTCTCTACGGCACGCTCCGCTTCCGGTGGCTGACCCTGTTTATCGGCATAGCTTTCTTCTCCGCTGCGATCTGGAGCACATCGCTGCTGCCGACCGGCTTCGTTCCGAAGGAAGATGCGTCGCGCATCGTGCTGTCGCTCGAACTGCCGCCGGGCAGCAAGCTGTCCGATACGCGCAGATCGGCCGATGAACTGGTCGCGCGCCTGAAAGAGATTCCGGAAGTTGACAATGTCTATATTGTCGGTGGCGCCAGCCCGACGGGCGATCTGGAATTGCGGCGCAGTTCCATCACCATCGATCTAAGCCACAAATCGGAGCGTGAACGCTCACAGGCGCAGATCGAGACGCAGGTTCTGAACCTCGTCGAAGAGGTGCCGGATATACGCGCCTATTTCGTCGATGATCGCGGCGAACGGGAGTTGCAGATCGCGCTTCTGGCCGAAAATGACGATCTTCCCCTCGACGAGGCGGCTCGTAGCATTCAGCAGGCAATGGTCAAGACGGGCCAGTTCCGCTCCGTGACCTCCAATGCGGCGCTGGACAGGCCGGAAATCATCGTAGAGCCGCGCCAAGACCGTCTGGCCGAACTCAATATTTCGACCGCGACGCTGTCCAATGTGCTGCGCGTGGCGACGATCGGCGATTTCGATCAGCGGTTGGCGAAGTTCAAGGTCGATGACCGTCAGATCCCGATCCGTGTTCAGCTTACGGAGCAGGCGCGCGAGAATATCGGTGTGATCCGCCAGCTTTCCATTCCGACGCCGTCGGGCAAGACCGTACCGCTGGCCTCGGTGGCCGATGTTCGGTTCGGGCAGGGACCGACATCCATCCAGCGTTTCGACCGCGAACGTCGCATTCTGATCGGCGCCTCCATGATTGAAGGGGTCGAGATCGGTGTGGGAACCGAGATCGTTAACAATCTGCCGGAAGTGCAGAACCTGCCGGATGGTCTGCGGATTCAGGAATCGGGAAATGCGGAGATCATGGGCGATGTGTTCGCCGGGTTCCGGGATGCCATGGTCACCGGTTTGATGCTGGTGCTCGTTGTCCTGATCCTGCTTTTCGGCTCGGTCTTTCATTCGCTGACGATTCTTCTGTCGCTGCCGTTCTCGATCGGCGGCGTGGTGGCCGGTCTGGTGCTCACAAACACCGCCATCTCCATGCCTGTCGTGATCGGCATTCTCATGCTGATGGGCATCGTGACGAAAAACGCGATCATGCTGGTCGATTTTGCCATCGAGGAGATCAAGCTGGGTGTGCCGCGGCGTGATGCGATGATCGACGCCTGCCGCAAGCGGGCCCGTCCGATCATCATGACCACCATCGCGATGAGTGCGGGCATGGTGCCGGCCGCGCTCGCCATCGGCGATGGCGGCGAGTTCCGCGCGCCCATGGCCATCGCGGTGATCGGTGGTCTTCTGATCGGCACGCTTCTGACGCTGATCTTCGTGCCGAGCATGTTCGACATCATGGATTCGATCAGTCGCCGGATCACGGCCTTCTTCCGCTGGGCTCTGAAGCCCAACAAGAAGGAGGAGATCAGTGATGAAGAGATTCACCAGGCGAACATCAAACAGCACAAGGATGATGCGCACGAGGTGATGGACCGGTTCGGCCACGCCGCGGAATAGGCGGCGGGCCGACCAGCCCCCTGTTCAGGCGCTGCGGCGCGGGCGGATGCCGGGCGGCCGCCTGGTCCGGCGTATCTGCATGAATGTGTCGTAGGCCACAGCGCCGACGATCAGTGCGCCGCCGATCAGCGCCGGCGTGGACAGTGTTTCGCCGAAGATCAGAAACAGCCAGACCGGAGCGATGGTCGTCTCCAGCAGGTAGAACAGAGCGGCTTGAGGCGCGGGAATATATTGCGGCGCCTGGGCCAGCAGGAAGAAGGCGATCGGCAGCACCAGCGCGCCATTGACCGTCAGCCAGAACCACGAGCCGACTTCGATCGTGACGCCGTCGCCCATCATCATGATGGCCGCGCCAATCATGGCTGGAAGGACGCAGGCGATCAGCGGCGTGAAGCCCATAGCCCGACCGCTCCATCGCGAGGTCGTGATCGCCGCGGCAATCAGCAGGGCGGAGCCGAACCCGCAAATCTTCACCAGAGTACTTCCGGCCGTCGGATTGCCGGCGATCAGACCGACACCGAGCAGAACGGTCGCCAGCGCGATCCATGTGGGCAACGAAGGTCGTTCGCCCAGAAAGAAGAACGATAGGAGGGCCGCAAGCAGTGGGCTTGTCGCCAGCAGAAAGAGCAGCGCGCCGGTCGCACCGTGCTCAGCCGATTCCATGACGCCGATGATGAAGACGATGGACCCCAAGCCGTAGAAGAAGCTGACAAGCAGACCCGGCCATCCGGGAACGAGTGCCGGTGCATCGCCCCGCGCGATCCGCCATACGGCCCAAATTAGCAGTGCCGCGCCAACCTCCAGAAGCGACCGGAACAAGAGCGCGGACGTCAGATCGGCGTCCGCCAGGCGCAGCGTCGGAATATCGGCTGTCAGAGAAAGCCCGCCCAGAAGGGCGAGCCCGTATCCCATCACCAGCGACCGTGATCCGGCCTTTGTCATATGAACCTGCTTGAAAGAGTTGGCGGTGCCACGGCCTTAGACGCTAAGCCTGGCACTGTCGATCCCGGCCGCCGGCGGCCTCAGTCGCCGACCGTACAGCGCTGCCAGCCGTCAGGCATCAGATGTTCCTGCGGCTGAAACCGGACCTTGTAGGCCATCTTCCGCGATCCTTCGACCCAGTAGCCAAGATAGACATGCGGCTTTCCGACGTCGCGCGCCCGTTTGACATGATCCAGAATCAGATAGGTGCCGAGCGAGCGATGCTCTTCCGCAGGATCGTAGAACGAATAGACCATGGACAGCCCGTCCGCCATCTCGTCGGTCAGTGCGACCGCGACCAGCTTGCCTTGTCCTTCGCCGGTCAGGAAACTGTCGGGACCGCGCCGCCTATATTCGATGATCTGCGTATTGACGAAGCTGTCTTCGACCATCATCGCGTAATCCAGCACCGTCATTTCGGCCATGCCGCCTTCCGCGTGGCGATGCAGCAGATAGTCCCGGAACAGATCGTACTGCTCCGAACTGGGCTCGGCGGCGTAGGCCGTGCCGACCAGATCGGCATTGCGCCTCAGGACGCGTTTCTGACTTTTCGAGGGGGCGAATTCTTCGGCAAGAATGCGGACCGATACGCAGGCACGGCAAGTCTCACAGGCGGGCCGGTAGGCGATATTGGCGCTGCGGCGAAAGCCGCCCTGCGTCAGAAGGTCGTTGAGATCGGGCGCGCGTTCGCCCACCAGATGCGTGAAAACCTTGCGCTCCTGCTGGTCCGGCAAATAGGGGCAGGTCGACGGGGACGTCAGAAAAAACTGCGGTGTCTTGGTAGGATGCTGCGTCATCGTCCCGGAGATTTGGTTTCTCGTACCGTTCAGTTCCAGAGGCCATAATACCACGGTCCGAACAGACTGAAAGCGATCCACACGATGATTACCAATGGAACGCCGGTTCGCACGAAATCGCTGAAGCTGTAACCGCCTGGTCCCATGACCAGCAGATTGGTCTGGTAGCCCATCGGCGTGGCAAAGGAGACGTTCGAGGCGAAGATGACGGTCGCGACCATGGCTTCCAGCGGGATGCCGGAGAGGTTGGCCGCCGAAAGGGCGACGGGTGTGGCCAGAACCGCCGTTGCGTTGTTCGACAGAAAATTGGTGAGCACTGCAACGAACAGGAAGAAGCCGGACAGGATAAAAGGTTTGCTCCATCCGTCCATGGCGGCGATGACCGCCTCGGCAAGAAACATTGCTCCACCCGTCTTTTCGAGCGCTGTGGCGGCGGCGATCGATGCGCCGACGAGCAGGAAGATCTGCTCGTTGAAGGCGCGCTTGGCCTGGGTCAGTGTCAGGCAATTGGTGGCAACCATCAGCACCGCGCCGATCGTGGCCGATATGGCGATGGAGGCGATACCGCTCAGCGCCGCGAGCACGACACCGGCGAAGATGCAGAGTGCGAGCCATGCCTTCTGTGTCTGCGGCACGGGTTCGGCGCTCCACTCCATGACAAGCAGGTCATGGTTGTCGCGAATCGCGACAAGGCGTTCAGAGCCGCCTCCGAGCAGTACGTTGTCGCCCGGTTCCAGCCGGATATCGCCCATGGAGAAGCGTCCCATACGGCTTCGGCGCTGCACGGCGAGCACATCCACATTGTGTTCGGTCTGAATGCCGGAATTACGGACGGTGCGGCCACTGTGGCGAGAACCCGGTGCAACGATAGCTTCGACGACCTGATAATCGGGGCCGGGGCCGGAACTGCGCTCCGCTCCTTCGCTTTCATCGTCGCCATGGCCGACCATCGAACCGCGCGATCCCCGCGCCAGCGCCTGCATGAAGGCCTTGCGCGTACCGGCGAGTACGATCAAATCGCCTTGGCTGATCACCACATCCTCGAAGGGCGGCAGGATTCTCACGCCCCGCCGCTCGATGATACGCGGCATCAGACTGCGCAATTCGGGGAAAAGACCCGCCCGGCTTTCCAGACCGACAAAGGGGTGCTCCGGCCCGATACGGATCTCGCCGATGAACTGTGCGCCGGCGCCGGGCCGTTCGCGTAACTCGGTGTTTTCCTTTCGCCCGATCATCTTCGGCACGAACAGCAAGACGTAGACCCCGCCGGCAACCAGCAGAACCAGACCGGGAATGGTGATGTCGAACATGCCGATTTCGATGCCCTGCCTGGCGGCGACGCCGGCGACCAGAAGGTTGGTCGACGAACCGATCAGCGTCGTCATGCCGCCCAATATGGAAAGGTAGGAGAGCGGTAGCAGCGAACGGGCCACGTCCAGATTGCGCTGCGCGGCCAGAACGGTGAGCACCGGAATGAAGATCACCACGACCGGCGTGTTGTTGAGAAAAGCGGACAGGATGGCCGCGGCGATCAGCGTGATGACGACGGACAAAAGGCCGGAGCGACCGCCCAGTTTGCCGATCATGCGCGCGGGCCGGTCCATCGCATCGGTGGCGAACAGCCCCTGTCCGATGATGATGAGCGCCAGTACGCTGATCAGGGCCGGATTGGCGAAGCCGCTCAGCAATTGTTCGGGTGAAAGGCTGGCGTCAGGCCGGTCCAGCGGCACCAGGCTGAACAGCGCCAGCAGCGATGCCAGAGAAGCGATGCTGACCGCTTCGAGACTGAAGCGGTTCGACATGTAGGCGACAATGGTCAATGCGATCAGACCTATCGTCGCCCAGATATGAAAATCACCCATTTAGCCGACCGGCCCCCGCATCGTCTGGCGTCGACAATACGCCAGCCGGCATTATGGAGAAAGGGCGTTGTCCGGCAGCGTTACCGCGCGCGTAGAAACCTTTTGCGCTCCGCGTCTGCCAGGGCCAATCGTTTTGCGGCGTATGCCGCTATCGAAGATCGCGAACGACAACCGTGCCGAGCAGCAGATCGTGTACGGTCTGCTTGCGGGCCGTAAAGAGGGCGACGAGCGGGATGAAGGGGGTCAGGATCATATTGCCGACCCAGAACAGGACGGAATGCATCGCACCCCAAAGGGGATCGAGAACACGACCGTCGAGCCGCGCAATTCTCAGCCCGAATATACGCATGCCGGGCGTTGCCTGTGAGGGGCCGCCAAGGGTGAAGGCTGTATAGACAAGGCCGACAAGCGGAAAAATGCCGCCATAGAGAAGCCAGGCGAGACCGAGCGTTACGATGCCAAGAAAGAAAACGATGATGCCCGCGATCAAGCTGAGCAGGGCCACGACCGTCCAGTCGAACAGGAAGGCGAAGACGCGGCGCGTGACGACCTCGTCATAGAGCGCCGGACTGTCGAACTGCCCCGCATTGGGCTGTCCGCCGTCCTGCGCCGTGCCGTATTCCGTTGATGCCGAAGCGGTCTCGCTCATGATCTGTTCCACCCAGTTGACGTTCGGTGTTCTGCCCAAGTGGCAGGTAGAGAATATGTAAGAACGCGGCACACCGATCGCAAACGACTTCGAGAGCAGAGCCCTTCGCCCGATTATCGCTCCGCAAGCATTTCGGCGACCGTCGGCGTGAAGTAGGAGAGGATGCCGTCGACGCCGGCCCGGCGGAACGCCATCAGGCTTTCCATCATGGCGCGGTCGCGGTCCAGCATGCCGGCGGCGGCGGCGGCTTCGATCATCGAATATTCGCCGGAGACCTGATAGGCGAATGTCGGCACCTTGAAGGTTTCTTTGACGCGCTGGCAGATATCCAGATAGGGCAGGCCGGGCTTGACCATGACCATATCGGCGCCCTCGGCCAGATCCTGTTCGACCTCGCGCAGCGCCTCTTCGCTGTTGGTGGGCGCGACGTAGTAGCTCTTCTTGTCGCCCTTCAGGAGACCCATCGTGCCGATGGCTTCGCGATAAGGGCCATAAAACGCCGACGCATACTTTGCCGCGTAGCTCATGATGGCGACATCCTGAAAGCCGGCCTCGTCGAGCGCGTCACGAATGGCGCCGATACGGCCATCCATCATGTCCGATGGCGCGATGATGTCGGCGCCGGCGCGCGCCTGGCCGACAGCAGCCTGCGCTAGGATTTCGACCGTTTCGTCATTGACGATGATGCCGTCGCGCAGCACGCCGTCATGGCCGTGGCTGGTAAAGGGATCGAGCGCCACGTCGGTGATGATGCCGATTTCCGGCACCTTTTCCTTGATCGCGCGGATCAACCGGTTCATCAGATTGTCGGCATCGAGAATGTGGCTGCCGCGCTCGTCCTTTCGTGATTCTTCGATATGGGCGAAGGGCGCGATGGCCGGCACGCCGAGCGCGGCGAGCCGCTTGGCCTCGCCGACCAGCCGGTCGATGGAAAGCCGTTCGATGCCCGGCATGGCGGCGATGGGCTCGGCGCAATCCTCGCCCTCGGTCACGAAGCAGGTCCAGATCAGATCGTCGACGGTCAGCCGTGTTTCCGCCACCAGCCGGCGCGACCAGTCGGCCTTGCGCATCCGTCGCAAACGGCGCGAACCGGTGATTTCATCGACGTTCCGGCGCATTGGAAAAGAGCCTCCATCCGACATTGGCAACACGACCTCTCTCTTCTGACGAAACGACGATATGTGCCCCTCCTGCCAGTCTTTCCGGCCTGTCGCAACCGCCTTCGGCTTGGCAGCGGAACACTGCTGGGGCAATGATCGGCGGGATCGATTCGCCAGGAAATGCACTCTTTGATCAGGTCGATATGACGGCTGAAACCGACGATGAGGACGATGGCATGCTCCGGACCGGTGGCTATCCGGTCCGCAAGACCAGCCTGTCCCAGAACGGATACGTGATATTTCTGCGCCTGCTCGCGGTGATCGGCATGGCTTGGGGTATCGGTTACTGGCTGCGGCTGATCGGCTGGCACGAGGCTCCGGACTGGCGCTTCGATACGATGAGCGTTTCCTGGCGGGTGGCGGCGTGCACTTTGGCCGTGCTGTACCCCTTTGCCGCGTCCGGTCTCTGGATGCTGGCAAGCTGGGGCGCGGTGCTCTGGTTCTGCGCTGCGGCTATGGAACTTGCGATGTATCTCTTCTTTCCCGATACCTTCGGCGCGCGCCCGCTGATCGTCGCCCTGCATGTCCTGATCGCTCTGCTCTACGCGGCCTGGCGTCTCTATCTGGCGCACGAAGCCCGCACGACCCGAGCCGGCGAGGTTGAGCAATCATGAACGACTCATGCTCTGTTTACCCTTTGATTCATCTCGGCTTTTGAAAGCCTTCGTTAAGCGAGACCTTTAAGTCGAATTTTATGCGCCTGGTGCAGTCTGCTGGCATGGTGAGAAGGACGGATAACCGTTCCCGCCGGAGCGTCAGACTGGAAGGAACAGGACAATGACCAGAACGAATGCACGTGCCACAGAGCCGCAGCAGCCTGCCAAGAGCGGCGAGATCCGCGATCTTTACATGGAATCGGTTCATCTGGTGGAGCGGCTTCATCGCCGTCTGCTCGATGTCATCAAGGACGAATTCGAGCGACAGGGCCGTTCCGACATCAATGCGGTCCAGGCGCTGCTTCTCTTCAATATCGGCGATTCCGAACTGACCGCCGGCGAATTGCGCTCGCGGGGATATTATCTCGGCTCCAATGTCTCCTATAACCTCAAAAAGTTGGTGGATCTGGGCTTCATCAACCACCAGAAAAGCCGTGTTGACCGCCGTTCCGTGCGCATTTCGCTGACCGAGGAAGGCCATGAGATCGCCGATGTCGTCGCCGGCCTCTACGACCGCCACATCGGTTCGATCGAGGCCGTCGCCGGTATCGATGAGGGCGAGTTCACCCGCATGAACCGGGCCCTTCAGCGGCTTGACCGCTTCTGGAACGATACGATCGCCTACCGCATGTAAGACGCGCTTCCGGTCCGACAGTCCGGATTGTTCCCAGAATGGCCCGACAGGTGTTCTCGCACCGGTCGGGCCACTGGTGGTTCGGCCATCATCTTAGGTGTCATCGGGCATTGGGCCATTCTGACGCCATATTCGACGCGCACGAATGGAAGGGTGCGGGGATCGTCGTCGGCCGGACGCCTTCGAGCTGTTGCTTGAAAACGTCCTTGGTTAGCGAAGCCTTAAGAGAACCCGCTTATGATGTTTTACCCGGCCCCTCGGCCGATTGCGCATAAACGAAAGCGGGACCCGACCTCCATGCAGATCAAACGCCGCCACCTTCTCGCCGGAGCCGGCGCCATGGCTCTGTCTACGGCCTCCGGTGCGAGAGCCGACGATGTCCTTCAGCAGATATTCAACACCCGTAGTCGCAGCGCCTGGAACGACCAGTTCGACGGCCGTTACTCGGCCGGCCAGACGGTCCAGACAAATCAGCCTATCTTCAGTCCGGCGACGCTGGGTTATGTTCAGCAGGCGATCTCCGATTACCAGATGATCGAGGCGTCCGGCGGATGGCCCGTTGTTCCCTCTACGACCAAGCTCGAACTCGGAGTTGTCGATCCGGCCGTCGGGCCGCTTCGCCGCAGATTGATGATTTCGGGCGATCTCGACCGCAATGCCGGCATGAGCAACGCCTTTGATTCTTACGTGAACACAGCGATCAAGCGCTTCCAGACCCGCCATGGCCTGCCATCCGACGGCGTGGTCGGCGAATACACCTTCAAGATGATGAACGTGCCGGTGTCGACGCGCCTGATGCAGTTGCGCACCAATCTGGTGCGGCTGGAAACCATGGCGAACAGCTTCCTTGGTGAGCGCTATGTGATCGTCAACATTCCGGCCGCCGAGATCGAAGCGGTTGAGAACGGTCGCGTGGTTCAGCGTCACACCGCGATTGTCGGCAAGGTCAGCCGTCAAACGCCGATCCTTAATTCCAAGATCAATCAGATCATCATCAATCCTTACTGGAATGCGCCGGAATCGATTATCCGCAAGGACATCGTTCCGCTGATGCAGAAGGATCCGAACTATCTGAACGAGAACGCCATCCGCATCTACAAGCACGGCGACCTGGAAAACGAGATCGATCCGCGATCGATCGACTGGCATGATCCGGCGACGCCCGACTATGTCGGTAAGCTGCGTTTCCGTCAGGATCCGGGCAAGATCAACGCCATGGCGAGCGTGAAGATCAATTTTCCGAACAAGCACGCCGTCTATATGCACGACACCCCGCAGCAGGGCCTGTTCAACCAGCTCATGCGCTTTGAATCGTCCGGTTGCGTTCGTGTCCAGAACGTTCGCGATCTGGTGGTCTGGCTGATGCGGGACACGCCCGGCTGGGATCGTCGTTCCATCGAGTCGCAGATCAAGACGGGTGAATCTGTTCCGGTCGAGTTGTCGCAGCCGGTGCCGAATTACTTTACCTACATTTCGGCCTGGTCGACGGGCAGAGGTGCCGTGCACTTCCGTGACGACATTTACGGACGTGACGGTTCGACCGACCTGCAGCTCTCCAGCGCTTACTGAAGCGAAACGAACTGAACGATTGGATGGGCCGCCCCGCTCGGGGCGGCCCTTTTCGTTTGCGCTTCGATAGCGGTTGCTGCCTTCGCAAAATAGACGGAGAACGCCGCCTCAAAACGAGGTGAACAGCGGCAGACGGCTTCCGCTTTTGTGCCCGACTGGTCTAGTCTGCGATCAAACTGGGGGGGGCGGAGGAGCTTCATGCGTGGAATCATCGTCGCAAGCGCGGTCTTCCTGGCGGCAACGGGCGTGGCGCGAGCTGGCTTCGAAATCTGTAATGACGGCTCCGTGCGCGCCAATGTCGCGATCGGCTATATGGGGGAAGGTGACTGGACGTCCGAAGGCTGGTGGCGGATCGAGCCGGGCGATTGCAAGACCGTTTTGACCGACGAGTTGACACGCACCCGCTATTATTGGCGCGCGACGAGCGCGACGGGTCCAGACTGGCCCGCCCGCAAATTCATGTTCTGTACGGTGAGGAAGCCGTTCACCATTGTCGGCGACGACGATTGTACCGCGTGGAACTATCGGCGGGAGGGCTTCAACGAGATCGTACTGACGAAGGGGACGACCGGGTTCCGTTTGCGGCTCGACGATGAACAGCGCCTGGCGGCTCTTCGCGCCGAAGAGGAAGGTTTCACGACGCAAGACAGTGTGGCGGACGTCGTGCAATCGATGCCACCTGCGAACGAGCCGCCGCCGACACCGAAGCGCGCCTCGAAGCAAACGCCAGCCGAGCCCTTCGGCTTCTCCGTTTCTGGCGAGACTTTGACGGTGAGCGGTGCACCGCCGATCGGTTCGCTAGGCGAGCCCTACACCGTCACAGGCGTCTTTCAGGGTTGCGAATATTACGATGTCTCGATGGCCTGCCTTCTGAACAGCGGCGGCTTCACCTATAGAGCGCAAAGCAACGATGCGACGCCCGAAGCCATGCTGGATGCGATGGTCGACATGAAGACGTTCGCGCAACAGAGATGGAGCGGCGATCTGGTCGCGCAGAACGGCGGGGAAGTCGAAGTTACCTTGCGGGAAGTCGTGCAGCTGGATCCCGATCCCCATGGCGATACGCGGAAGGCTGTCCAGGGCGAATGGATCGACAGCGCCGATCCGAGCCAGCGCCTGTCGCTGATCGGGAACATTTATTCGCTCTCCTATGGGACCGGAGAGCCAGAAACGGGAATCTTCGCTTTCTCCGAACGTTGCGACGAACCGGTCGGTGAAGGACTTTATCTCAACTTTTATCCCGATAGTGGCGAGGCAAGTACCTGCTATGCCGTTTCGACCGCGTCCACGAGTCGCTTGAACATCTCGCAAATGGGAATGCTTCAGGGTGCGGCTTACATTCGCCCCTGAAGCAGGGATGCGAACCCGGTGGATTCGATGGGTCGTCGACGTAGCGTGCGACTTTGAAAACTGCTAAGTCGCGTGTTCCAAGACGCGGACGAAACGGAACCATTACATCGTTTTTCGATCCGCAATGGGACCAAATCGGCTCGGCAGTCCAGACATGAAGAGGACCAGCGCATGAACATCCAGGCGCGTCACGACGGTTTTTTCTCCGATACGCTCGAACAGAGCGATCCCGATGTGTTCGATGCGGTCCGCAAGGAACTCGGCCGCCAGCAGAACGAAATTGAGCTGATCGCCTCCGAGAACATCGTCTCGCGAGCGGTGCTCGAAGCGCAGGGCTCGGTCCTCACCAACAAATATGCCGAAGGCTATCCCGGACGGCGCTATTATGGCGGCTGCGAATTTGTCGACATCGCCGAGAACCTGGCCATCGATCGCGCCAGGGAACTGTTCGGCTGCGAATTTGCCAATGTGCAGCCCTCGTCGGGGTCGCAAGCCAACCAGGCCGTCATGATGGCGCTCGCCAAGCCGGGCGACACGCTGCTCGGCATGAGTCTGGATGCCGGCGGTCACCTGACCCATGGCGCCAAGCCCAATATGAGCGGCAAATGGTTCAACGCCGTGCAGTACGGTCTCGATCTGGAAACCGGTCTGATCGACTACGATCAGGTCGAGGAATTGGCGATGGAGCACAAGCCGACGATCATCGTCTGCGGCGGTTCGGCCTATTCGCGCCAGATCGATTTCGAGCGCTTCCGCGCCATTGCCGACAAGTCCGGCGCGGTCCTGTGGTGCGATATGGCCCATTTTGCGGGCCTGGTCGCTGGCGGCCAGCATCCGAGCCCGTTCCCCCATGCCGATGTCGTCACCACGACGACGCACAAGACGCTGCGGGGCCCGCGCGCCGGCATGGTTCTCACCAATCACGAGGCTATCGCCAAGAAGATCAATTCGGCGGTGTTCCCCGGCCTGCAGGGTGGCCCGCTCATGCACGCGGTGGCGGGCAAGGCGGTGGCTTTCGGCGAAGCGCTGAAGCCTGCCTACAAGTCTTACATGCGCCAGGTCGTCGAAAACGCTAATGTACTGGCTGAAACGCTGGTCGGCCATGGCTTTGCCATCGTCTCCGGCGGCACCGACACCCATCTGATGCTGGTCGATCTGCGACCCAAGAACCTGACCGGCAAGGACAGCGAAAAATCGCTCGGCCGCGCCGGCATCACCTGCAACAAGAACGGTGTGCCGAACGATCCGCAAAAGCCGATGGTCACCTCCGGCATCCGCCTCGGAACGCCCGCCGCCACGACGCGCGGCTTCGGCACGGACGAGTTCCGCGAGGTCGGCAATCTGATCGCCGAGGTGCTGGACGGCCTGTCGCAGGCGAACGATCCGGAAGGCAATGCCCGCATCGAGGCCGCCGTTAAGGAAAAGGTCGAGGCGCTAACGGCCCGCTTCCCGATCTACCCGCACCTGGGATAGGCGCGGCCTTTTCTCCGCCATCTGAACGGTTTATGGCCTTCGCGACGTTACAATCGCGAAGGCTTTTTTATGCGCTGCCCGTTCTGCCAGTCTCCCGACACCCAGGTGAAGGATAGCCGCCCGGCCGAGGACGGCGCCGCCATTCGTCGCCGGCGGGTCTGTCCCGATTGCAGCGGCCGCTTCACGACATTTGAGCGCATCCAGCTACGCGATCTGACCGTTCTCAAGCGCTCCGGACGCAAGGTTCCCTTCGACCGCGACAAGCTGGCCCGATCCTTCGAGACGGCGCTGCGCAAGCGCAATGTCGAGCCGGAGCGCGTCGAGCGGGCCATATCCGGCATCGTCCGCCAGCTGGAGAATTCCGGTGAATCGGAGATCGAGGCCGAGACCATCGGCAATCTCGTCATGGATGTCCTGAAGTCGATGGATGACGTCGCCTATGTGCGCTACGCCTCGGTCTATCGCAATTTCCGCGAAGCCAAGGATTTTCAGGACCTGCTCGGCGAACTGGGCGGCCCCGCCGGCCAGGCCGGTGAGAATCTCGATGAGGTCGGCGAAGACGGCGTGCCCAGCACCGACATCGACGACCGGTCGGCGGACTGAAAGCTCCATGGCGGTTCAATCGAAGAATGACGGAGCCGAGACGGCATCCGAGTCCGACCGGCGTTTCATGGCGGCGGCGCTCCGCCTGTCGGGCCGCAATCTCGGGCAGACCGGCACGAATCCTTCCGTCGGCACGCTGATCGTGACACCGGATGGGCGGATCATCGGTCGCGGTGTGACGGCGCCGGGCGGGCGGCCCCATGCCGAGCCGCAAGCTCTGGCCGAAGCAGGGGAGGCGGCGCGCGGCGCGACCGCTTACGTCACACTGGAACCCTGCGCCCATCACGGCCGGACACCGCCTTGCGCGGAAGCCTTGGTGGAGGCGGGCATAGCGCGGGTGGTTTGCGCTGCGACCGATCCGGACGACCGTGTCTCGGGCAGGGGCTTTGCTCTGTTGGAAAAGGCGGGCATCGCCGTGACGAAGGGAGTGTTGGCTGAAGACGCTGCCGAGATCATGGGTGGCTACCTCTTCCGCACCTTCCGGCATCGCTGCCACGTGACGGTGAAACTGGCCGTCAGCACTGACGGCATGATCGGCCGGCTTGGCGAAGGGCAGGTGCCAATTACCGGCGATGTGGCGCGGGCCCACCTTCACGCGCAGCGTGCGCAGGTGGACGGAATCGCGGTCGGTATCGGCACGGCGCTGGCCGACGATCCCGAACTGACCTGCCGCCTGCCGGGGCTGGAGCCGCATTCACCGGTGCGCGTCGTGCTGGATGGAGAAGGGCGTCTGCAACTCGGCTCGAAACTGGTGAAGTCGGCGCCTTCCGTTCCGCTGATCGTCGCCTGCGTGCTGGAGGAGGCCGGCGCAAGGGCCGCGGCGCTTCGCCTCAATGGCGCGGTGATTTTGGGTGCGGAACGGGTCGGCGGGCGTCTGGCGCTGCCGGAACTGATGGAGGATCTCGCCGCGCGGGGCATCGGCTCGTTGATGGTCGAAGGCGGCGCGGCCGTCGCGCGCTCGTTCTTGGCGGACGGTCTGGTCGACCGCATCTGGCTCTATAGCGGCCGGCGTGAGGTCGGCGCGGGCGGCATTCCATCGCCCGTGACCCAACAAACCGTGCCTGATGATTATCGCCTGACGGACGAGCGTATGCTAGGCCCGGACAGTTTTCAGGAATGGGTGCGGGAAAGCTGATGTTCACCGGAATTGTCACCGATATTGGCCGCGTGGTCGCGATGAGCGAACGCGCGGGCGGAAGGCGCTACCGGATCGAGACCGCTTACGATCCGGCGACCATCGCCATTGGCGCATCCATTGCTCATGCGGGCGTCTGCCTGACCGTCGTCGCCCTGCCGGAGGCCGGGTCGAACGAACGCTGGTTCGAGGTCGAAGCCTGGGAAGAAGCCCTGCGCCTGACCACCGCCGGCGACTGGCGGGAGGGCACGCGCCTCAATCTGGAACGGGCCCTTCGCGTCGGTGACGAGCTGGGCGGCCATATTGTCTCCGGCCATGTCGATGCCAGGGCAACCATTTTGGCGCGACAATCCGAAGGCGACGCGGTGCGCTTTACGCTGGAGGCGCCAAAGCATCTGGCCCGGTTCATTGCGCCGAAAGGTTCCGTCGCGCTGGATGGCACATCGCTGACTGTCAACGCCGTATCGGGCAACACGTTCGATGTTCTACTGATCGATCACAGCCTTCACGCGACGACCTGGGGCGAGCGGGCGGAAGGCGATAGCGTCAATCTCGAAGTCGATACCATAGCCCGATACGCCGCACGGCTTGCGGAAGCGGCGGACGAGGCGTAACACGCCGCCACGAGGCGAGACGACCGGAGCGGATATGGCCGAACAGGCAAACGAAACGAGACAGGCGCGGCCGGCCAACAAGCGCGGTGTGGCGCGTCTGGCTGCCGTGCAAGCGCTCTACCAGATGGATATTGGCGGCACCGGACTGCTGGAAACCACGACCGAATACGAGCACTTTCGGCTTGGTCATGAGATCGACGGCGAGCAGTATCGTGAGGCGGATGCAGCATGGTTCCGCGCGATCCTTTCCGGCGTGGTCTCCCATCAGAAGACCATCGACCCCGTCATCAACCGTGCCCTGCCGGAAGATTGGCCGCTTTCGCGTGTCGATTCCACCCTTCGCGCGATCCTGCGCGCAGGCACGTTCGAACTTGCGCATCGGCCCGACGTGCCCACGGCGGTGATCGTCAGCGAATATGTCGATGTCGCCAGCGCCTTTTACGACGAGCAGGAGCCGGGCCTCGTCAATGGCGCGTTGGACCGGGTCGCGAGGCACTTGCGGCAAACGCCGGATCGGGCAGGGTTATGACAACATTCGCGGCGCAGAATAGCGATGCCGCGATGGACAATGCGCGGCACACCGCACTTATACTCTCCGCTGGCCAGGCGATCGTCGGTGCGGCGGCGCCCATCTGCATTGCGCTCGGCGCGATCGCCGGCAGCTATCTTCTCGGCGAGGACAAGTCGCTGGCGACCGCACCGGTCGCCGGTTACAGTATCGGTGTCGCCCTCGGCGCATTGCCCGCCGCGGCGTTGATGCGGGCAGTCGGGCGTCGGCGTGGCTTCGTATCCGGCGCGTTCATCACGGCAGCCGGCGGCATTGTGGCGGCGTTCGCGCTATCTTCCGTCAGCTTCTGGCTGTTCGCGCTCGGCCTTCTGACGGTCGGGATCGGTGGCAGTTTCGTCCAGCAATACCGCTTCGCGGCGGCTGACGCCTCGCCGTCGATCTTCAAGCCGAAGGCCATTTCCTGGGTGCTGGCGGGTGGCGTGTTCGCCGCCATCGTCGGCCCGCAACTGGTGATCTGGACGAAGGATGCATTCGCACCCGCCGTGCCTTTCGCCGGCGCCTTTATCGGCCTCGTCGCCCTTTCGCTGATCGGCGCGTTTCTGCTGAACTTCCTGCGCCTGCCGCCCGCCAAGGCGACCGCCGGGATCGATCACGCAGATGAAGCGCGTCCGCTTTCGGTCATTCTGACCCAGCCGACCTTCATGGCGGGCCTGCTCTGCGCGATCGGCTCCTATTCCATGATGAGCTTCGTGATGACCGGAGCGCCGCTCGCCATGGTCGATTGCGGTTTCTCCACGGACGAAGCGACGCTCGGCATTTCCTGGCACGTGCTGGCCATGTTCGCGCCCTCATTTTTCACCGGCCGGCTGATCGAAAAATTCGGCAAGGTGCCGATCGTTCTCGTCGGCCTTCTGCTTTTGGCGGGCTGCTCGGCGGTCGCGCTGGCCGGCATCGACCTCGCCCATTTCTGGATCGCTCTCATCCTGCTCGGCATTGGCTGGAACTTCGGTTTCATCGGCTCCACGGCTATCGTGTCGGAAACCTATAGCGATGCGGAGAAGGGGCGCGTTCAGGGCATCCACGACTTTCTTCTCTTCGGCGTGGTCGCCTTTGCATCCCTCATGAGCGGTCAGGTTCTCAACGAATTGGGCTGGAGCGCGGTGGTCAGCATCGTCTTTCCGGTCGTGATCATCTGCGGCCTGGCGCTGATTGCTGTGACAAGACTGGAGAAGCGGCGTTCGTCGTATTGACGCCGGCTCGGTAAGCCGCTCAACTTCCCTCTGGATGGCTTGGGGACTGGGACAGTTCCAACAGGATTTGCCGTCCGTCAGGGCTCCGATTCCGGAGCCAAGGAGGGAAAGTCGAAAATGATTGTGCTCTATATGGTCATGCTATGTGGGCTGTTGTCCGTCGCTTATGCGATATGGGCGACGAAATCCGTCATGGCGGCGGATGAAGGAAACGAACGAATGCGGGAGATCGCGGGCTATATCCGCGAGGGCGCCACCGCCTATCTCAACCGCCAGTACACCACCATCGCCATTGTCGGCGTTGTTGTCTTCATCCTTGTCTGGCTGCTCCTTTCCCTATCCGCGGCGATTGGCTTTTTGATCGGCGCAGTGCTCTCAGGCGTCGCCGGCTTCGTCGGCATGCACGTTTCCGTGCGCGCCAATGTGCGCACGGCGCAGGCCTCGGCGCACAGCCTTGCCGGCGGGCTCGACATCGCCTTCAAGTCTGGCGCAATCACCGGCATGCTGGTGGCTGGCCTCGCCCTTCTCGGTGTGTCGGTCTATTACTGGGTTCTGACCGGCCTTCTGGGCTATGAAACCGATAGTCGAACCGTCATCGATGCGCTCGTGGCGCTCGGTTTCGGTGCGTCGCTCATTTCCATCTTCGCCCGTCTCGGCGGCGGCATCTTCACCAAAGGCGCCGATGTCGGCGGCGATCTCGTCGGCAAGGTCGAGGCCGGTATTCCGGAGGACGACCCGCGCAACCCCGCCACCATCGCCGACAATGTCGGCGACAATGTCGGCGATTGCGCCGGCATGGCGGCCGACCTCTTCGAAACCTACGCGGTGACGGTCGTCGCGACGATGGTGCTCGGCGCCATCTTCTTCGGCGGCACCGAGATCGTCGGTAGCATGATGATCTACCCGCTTGCGATTTGCGCGGTCTGCCTGATCACCTCGATCGCCGGCACCTTTTTCGTCAAGCTCGGCTCGACCGGCTCGATCATGGGCGCGCTCTATAAGGGGCTGATCGTGACCGGCCTGCTATCGATCGTCGGTCTGGCGGTCGCCAACTGGCTGACGATCGGTTTCGGCGATGTTGGAACGGTCGAGACGCTGGCCGGCGAGAGCCTGACGCTTAACGGCTTCAACTTGTTCCTCTGCGGAATTGTCGGCCTGATCGTCACCGGCCTGATCGTGGTGATCACTGAATATTATACCGGTACGGATAAGCGTCCGGTCAATTCCATCAGCCAGGCTTCGGTTACGGGTCACGGCACGAACGTCATTCAGGGGCTGGCGATCAGCCTGGAATCGACTGCGCTGCCAGCCATCGTCATCGTTGCCGGTATCATCGGGACCTACCAGCTTGCCGGTCTCTATGGCACCGGCATCGCGGTGACGACCATGCTCGGTTTGGCCGGCATGATCGTGGCGCTCGACGCGTTCGGCCCCGTGACGGACAATGCGGGTGGCATTGCCGAGATGAGCGATTTGCCCAGCGAAGTCCGCCAGACGACCGATGCGCTTGATGCGGTCGGCAACACCACCAAGGCGGTGACGAAGGGCTACGCGATCGGGTCCGCCGGTCTCGGCGCGCTGGTGCTTTTCGCAGCCTATGCCAACGATTTACGGTATTTCGCCCGCAACAGCGCGGACTATCCGTATTTCGAAGGGCTAGGCGATGTCTCCTTCGACCTTTCCAACCCCTACGTGGTGGCCGGCCTCATCTTCGGCGGCCTGATCCCCTATCTCTTCGGTGGGATTGCGATGACGGCCGTCGGCCGCGCAGCGGGCTCCATCGTCGAGGAGGTCCGGCGTCAATTCCGCGAGAATGCGGGCATCATGGAGGGCACGGTGAAGCCCGACTACAGCCGGGCGGTCGATCTTCTGACCCGCGCGGCGATCCGCGAGATGATCGTGCCCTCGCTTCTGCCGGTTCTGGCCCCGCTCGTCGTCTATTTCGGCGTGCTTCTGGTGTCGGGTGGCGACAAGGCGTCCGCCTTCGCCGCGCTGGGTGCATCGCTCCTCGGCGTCATCGTCAACGGCCTGTTCGTCGCGATCTCGATGACTAGCGGCGGCGGCGCTTGGGACAATGCGAAGAAGAGCTTCGAGGATGGTTTCGTCGACAAGGACGGCGTCCGCCACGAAAAGGGCTCCGAAGCGCACAAGGCCTCGGTGACGGGCGATACGGTCGGCGATCCCTACAAGGACACCGCCGGTCCGGCTGTGAACCCGGCCATCAAGATCACCAACATCATGGCGCTGCTTCTGCTGGCTGTCCTCGCCCATATGGGGTGAGCGCAGCGGACACCGCAGCTATTCGTCATGAACGGGCCGGAGAGAGCGATCTCTCCGGCCCGTTCCGTTTTGTCGCTGGATGGAAAGTTATGCTTCCGGCGGGCGGGGCCGCGCCAAACGCTGCTCGCGGACGAGAATGTAAAGCCCCGCAGCGATGATGATGGCAATGCCGATGGCCGCCAGCCCGTCCGGCAGGTCGCGAAAGATCAGCCAGCCATAAAGCGTAGCAAACGGGATTTCGAGATATTGCACCGGCGCCAATGTCGCCGACGGCGCAAAACGCAGCGACCAGGTCATCAGAAGATGCGCGCCGGTGCCGAACACTCCGATACCGGCCATCAGAACGGCTTCGGTCATGTTCGGCATCACCGCGCCGAAGACCGGCCCGTTTTTCCACCAGGTGAAGGCGAGCAGCAAAAGAAGCGGCGGAGTGGCAAGCAGTCCGCTCCAGGCCTGTAGGGCAATCGGGTCGCAATCCTGCGCGATCTGGCGTGAGATCAGCATGTAGAAGGCGAAGAGCACGGCCACCAGCAATGGCAGCAATGCGGGCAGGCCGACTTCCACGAAGCTCGGTTGAATGACGAGAAGCGTACCGACGAAACCGACCGTGCAGGCCGCGATCCGGCGCGGTCCGACCTCTTCCCCCAGCATGGTCGCCCCAAGCAGCAGCATGATGAAAGGCATGACGAAGGCGATGGCCACGGCATCGGCAAGCGGCAGAAAGCGCAGTGCGGTGAACATAGCGGCCATTGCGCCGACGAAGATCGCGGTTCGCAGTATAACGATCCGCATATGGCGCGCGCTTAAGCGAAAGGGGATTTTCGCCAGGATGACGATCGGCAACAGAATCGCCGCCTGGAAAGCGAGTCTCACCGCGAGAAGCTGAATGAGCGGCACCGTTCCGCCGAGAATCTTCGCCATGGCGTCGCCGATGGGAATGATGGCGCAGAACGCAACCATCAGCATGATGCCGAGCAGAGTTCGGTCCTGGGTCATCGCATGTGCACCACGGTTTGTCGGGATGACGGAAAGGCCCCGGAGGCCACTTGCCGGCCCCAGTCGCTCAGCCCGACATTAAGGCGGACTATGATGCGGCAAGCAGGGAGCGGTCAGAACCCGCCAAGGCTCGGCTTGCCTTTGCCGATACCCGACAGGACGCCGCCAATGAACGTCGTCTCACGGCCGCCGGTCGGCGTGGCGCGACTGATGAAGTCGAAGACGCGCCCATCCTTCAGGCCGTAATTGGCGATATTGTCGACGCGCCCCTCATCGTTGAAGGAGACGGCGAGAACACGCTGATCGACGATGCGGCGCTGTCCGAAGCCGACCGAACGCTGACGAATCTGGGAGATGTAGTAGAAGCGTTCGCCCTCGCCGAAATCACGGGTAATGGATGGCGAGCCGAGAGATAGCAGCACCTGCTCACGGGAGGATCCCACCGGCGTGGCTGCGATCGCATCCTCGTCGATCACATAACCCTGCTTGAATTCCTGCTTCAGGGAGAGCGCATCGGTGGAGTTGCAGCCGGCCAATGGCAGGGGCAATGCCGCTGCGACAAGAAGGGTCAGCTTGAATCCAAAACTGTTCACGACCATTTTCCCCTCAAACGTTCCTGCAAGCGGCCTTCTGGTTCGCCGCTGGGTTCCAGCCAGTGCCGCAATTCGGTAAACCAGCTTGTCCCGCCGCGCAACCAGCCTTGGCCAACACCGATCCGGTTCACTTTCATGCTCAAACGCTTCTTCTCTCGCCGGCCTCCAACTTCCGAGGAGCTGATGCAGGGCTTGTATGGCGCTATCGTGGCCGCCAGCCGCGATGCCGGTCTTTATCGTGCCGCCAACGTCCCGGACACGCCTCTTGGCCGGTTCGAAATGCTGGCCTTGCACGTCGCGCTGGTTGTGCGTCGATTGCGAATCGAGCAAGGCGAAGCCTTTTCAGATCTTGCGCAGGAACTGACGGATCGGTTCTTTACCGACGTCGATCACGCCCAGCGTGAACTAGGCATTGGCGATCTTGGCATGCGCCATCGCATGAAGACGATGGGAAAGATGTATTACGGTCGGCTGGAGGCTTATGGCGACGCTCTGGACCAGGGCGACGGCGCGGCGCTGTCATCGGCACTTCGGCGAAACGCGCTGGCCGGCGCCATGGATGCCGATGCCGATCCGCTGGCCATCTATGTCGCCACGACGGCGCAAACCCTCGATCAAGCCGAGGCCGCGTGCCTGCTCGACGGCACATTTCGTTTTCCGAGCGCTGCGACGGTTCTGGCCGCCATTCCCGAGACAAGCATGCGTATGGAGGACTAAGCGATGACAGACAATACGCCGGTGAGCCCGGTCTCCCATTTCGTCACGGTCTCCAAACTTCCCGGCAAGGGGTTGATGGTCAAGGCCGAAGCCGATGCGCAGCAGCGCGCTAACCTCGCGCGTGCGCATGGCCTCCATCGTGTCGAGCATTTCGCCTATGATCTGCATCTGTCGCCATGGAAGGGCAGGGGCGTACGCATTCGCGGCGATGTGGGCGCTGTTATCGTGCAGCTTTGCACGGTTACGCTGGAGCCGGTGCGCACTGAAATCGACGAGGCCATCGAAACGGCCTTCGTGCCGGACGACAGCCGGTTGGCGCGGCCGCAGATTGTCGAAGGCGAACTCATCGTTTCGCCGGAAGGCGACGACGTGCCGGAAACCTTCTCTCACGGCCGGATCGATATCGGTGCCTTGGCGGAAGAGTTTTTCGAACTGGCGATCCCGCTCTATCCCCGCGCGGAAGGCGCGCAACTACCCGACGATCTGGACAATGCGGCGACGGACAATGCCGACCCGCAGAACCCGTTCGCCGTGCTCTCGGCTCTGAAGCCTCACTGATGCGAGCGCGCGCCACAGGCAGAAAAGCGTTGTATCGGAGCGGGAAAACACTATGGTCCCCGAACTCCGCTGACCACAGAGGATTTGGATCGGTTTGACAACAATTGCCATTGACGCGATGGGCGGGGATCATGGGCCGCGCGCTATCCTGCCCGGTCTGGAAACCCTGCTTGGCAAGCGGTCGGACCTCACATTTCTTCTTTACGGCGACCGTGAAACGGTAGAGGGCGCAATTGCCGATCTTCCGCGCCTGAAGGCCGCTTCCACGATTCACCACACCGAAGTGGCCGTGGCGATGGACGAGAAGCCGAGCCAGGCCTTGCGCTCCGGCCGCTACAAATCATCGATGTGGCAGGCGATCGAATCGACGAAGACCCGTGAGTCCGATGTCGCAGTCTCGGCCGGCAATACCGGTGCTCTCATGGCGATGGCGACCTTCTGCCTTCGTACCATGGCCAATATCGACCGGCCCGCCATCGGCGCTATCTGGCCCACGGTGAAAGGCGAGGCCATCGTGCTCGATGTCGGCGCGACGATCGGCGCGGACGCCGTGCAATTGGTAGATTTCGCCATTCTCGGCGCGGCCATGGCTCGTGCTCTGTTCGACAAGGATTGTCCGACCGTCGGCCTCCTCAATGTCGGAACGGAAGACATCAAGGGACAGGAAGAGGTCAAGGAAGCCGCCCGTATTCTGCGCGAACGGCGCATGCCGACGTTGAGATATCGCGGCTTCGTGGAGGGAACGGATATTGGTCAGGGCGTGACAGATGTCGTCGTTTCCGAAGGGTTTGCGGGTAATATTGCGTTGAAGACCGCGGAAGGCACGGCCAAACAGTTGGGCGGCTATCTTCGCGATGCGATGCAAAGCAGTCTCAGAAGCCGCATCGGCTATCTCTTTGCGCGCGATGCCTTTCGGAAGCTGCGCGAGCGCATGGACCCGGCGCGCGCCAATGGCGGAGTGTTCCTGGGCCTGAACGGCCTTGTCGTCAAAAGCCATGGCGGCGCAAATGCGGAGGCTTTCGCTGCCGCCGTGTCTCTGGCGGCCGATCTGGCCAAGGGCGATCTGCAACATCGTATCCGGGACGATCTAGATAAGTTCCACGCCGACCGAATTCCGGCACCCGGCTCGGAAGAGGATTCTACGCAAACGGATGGCTTCGTGCGCGGCGATAGCGCGGAAACGGGGCAGTCAGGACAGAAGACATGAAGCGGACAGTAATGCTTGGCGTTGGAACGGCGCTTCCCAAACGGGTCGTGACCAATGCCGATCTGGAAAAGACGGTCGACACAACGGATGAATGGATCGTTCAACGCACCGGCATCCGCCAGCGTTACATCGCCGATGAGACCGAAACGACCGCTTCGCTTGGCGCCGATGCTGCGCGTGCGGCCCTTGAGAATGCGGGCGTTGACGCCCAGTCCATCGATCTGATCGTCGTGGCTACGGCGACGCCCGACAACACCTTTCCCGCAACGGCGGTCGAAATTCAGAAGCGGCTGGGCATCCACCACGGCTACGCCTTCGATGTCGCGGCGGTCTGTACAGGGTTCATCTACGCGCTGGCCACCGTCGATGCGCATCTGAAGGCCGGCCTCGCCAAACGCGCTCTGGTGATCGGCGCGGAGACCTTCTCACGCATTCTGGACTGGGAAGACCGGACAACGTGCGTCCTGTTTGGTGACGGCGCGGGAGCTATCGTTGTCGAAACGCAGGAGTTGGAAGAGATGGCGCCCGGCGAGGGGCCGGGCGTCCTGGCCGTTTCTCTTCGCTCCGATGGCACCCACAAGGAAAAGCTCTATGTCGACGGCGGCCCGTCGACCACGCAGACCGTGGGCAAATTGCGCATGGAAGGCCGTGAAGTGTTCCGGCATGCCGTGGGCATGATTACCGATGTCATCAAGGATGTGTGCGGCCAGACCGGCATCGCCGCCAGTGAGATCGACTGGCTGGTGCCGCATCAGGCGAACCGCCGCATCATCGACGCCTCGGCCAAAAAGCTCGGTATCGACATTAAAAATGTTGTGGTCACGGTGGATAAGCACGGCAACACTTCCGCCGCGTCGGTTCCGCTCGCGCTGGACGAAGCCGTAAGGGATGGACGCGTTCGGCCGGGCGATACGCTCTTGCTCGAAGCGATGGGCGGTGGCTTCACCTGGGGCGCGATTCTGCTGCGCGTGTAAATTGCCGCCTTGTCGAATGCCATTGTTCGACCTACCCTTTCTTCAAACCGGAGGAAGTATCCATGGCTTCGCGTACTTTGACACGCGCCGATCTTTCTGAAGCTGTCTATCGCCAGGTCGGGCTATCACGTTCCGAATCGGGTGAACTGGTCGAGCAGGTGATCGGCGAAATATGCGATGCGATTGTTCGCGGCGAGACCGTGAAACTTTCCTCCTTCGCGACTTTCCAGGTGCGCGACAAGAATGAGCGGATCGGGCGCAATCCGAAAACAGGCGAAGAAGTGCCGATTCTGCCGCGCCGTGTCATGACGTTCAAGGCCTCCAATGTGCTCAAGCAGCGTATTCTCGACGGCCATGGCGCAGGCGGCAAGAAAAGCTGACGAGACTTCTTCCGGTCTCAATCCCTTTCGGCGTTAGATATGTGCGCTTCGCCTATCGAGGGCGGTCGGTCGTCGGCTTGCACCGTGCGGCCGGCTGATCTTTGATAGCAGCCGATTCGAGTGAACGGGCCCAAGGATGATGTTCATGGCTGACAAAGCCGCCGATGCCTTTCGAACGATTTCCGAGGTCGCTGACGATCTGGACCTTCCGCAGCACGTTCTGCGGTTCTGGGAAACTCGTTTCAACCAGATTCGCCCAATGAAACGCGGTGGCGGGCGCCGCTATTATCGCCCGCAGGATGTCGATCTGATCCGCGGTATCCGCCATTTGCTCTACGATGAGGGCTACACCATCAAGGGTGTGCAGAAGATCCTCAAGGAAAGCGGTGTCGGCCAGGTCGCCGCCATTGGCGCAGGTGACAGCGACGCCCTGCAGGCTGTGGCCGCGCGCAAGGCCAAGGTAGCGAACGACCGGGGGCGAAGCCCGGCAGCGAAGGCGGCCGATCCGCTACTGGGTGAGGCGAGGGGGCGCGCGGAGCGCAGCGGAGACGGCAAGGGCGCACCCGGCGAGGGCGCGTCGATGCCGCTGTCCGGCGATCATCGCAACCTTCTTCAGGAGGCGCTTTTCGATCTTCTGGAATGCAAGCGGCTTTTGGATCAGGCGCGTTAGGAGAACGCTGCTCGTTCTCGCCACTAACGGAGTTTTCGGCCAGGTCTGTCTAAAATGGTCGGAGCGGCCGGATTCGAACCGACGACCCCTTCACCCCCAGTGAAGTGCGCTACCGGGCTGCGCTACGCTCCGAGCCGGTTCGCCTTCTACGTGGCTTGGCAGGAGCGCGCAAGGGGAAATCAGGCATCGCGCCGCGCGGGCCGTGTATCCGTTCCGAACTGGGTCCAGGCCGGCGGTGGCGCCGGTCCGATCCGCCTTCCATCTGCATCGAGCGTGTTGCCCTGAACGCGCGATTCCAAGGCGATGCAACCCCAGATCATGCCGAGCAGAAGATAGAAATGACGCCAGTGATCGGTGTCGATGATGAACCCCAGCAAGGTATGGCCGAGCAGTCCAACCCAGGACACCAGTAGAAAGGGCTGCCACGCGCGCTGGCGGAACAGGATGCGGAACCCGGCAACCAGCGACCAGACGATCATGATGAACCAGCTGGCAAACCCGAGCCAGCCATAGCCCATCAGCGCCTTCAGCCAGACATTGTGCGTATCTTCGCCGAGCATACGACCGAAATTCAGCGGACCGATGCCAAGCGGGTTCTCCATGGCCAATTTAAACCCATAGATATGCCGATCGAAGCGACCCATGCGGCCGCCATCGTAATCCTGGACCAGTTGGGCGCGGGTGGAGAAGAGCTCGGCGACGGTCGGGACCTGCAGCGCCACCACGATGCTAAGGCCGAGCAGCGCGAACCCGGCAAGCGCAAGAATCAGGATGCGAATGCGAAACCGTCCGGACCGGTGATGCAGCAGCAACAGGCCAAGTTGAATCGCGACGCTGACGATCAGCAGCCCCCACGCTCCGCGCGAGAAGGAAAAGAAAATGCCCAGCACGATAACCAGAAGGGGGAGCGCCCGCAGCATCATCGCGCCGGCCGGGCCCGTTACCACCCGATGCAGCAGATAAAGGCTCGGCGGCACGAGAAAGGGTCCAAAGACGTTCGGATCCTCGAAAACCCCCGTGGCCCGCCCGTAGCGCGTGAAAAGATCGAGACCGGGTACGCCGAAAAAGCCGGCGATGCCGAGAGTGGACGTCACCACGCCGGCGGCAGCCCATGCGATCATGATGGTTCGCAGCACGTCGGGTCGCTGGCGGATCACTGCGGCATAGAAGATCGCGCTGAACGCCAGAAAGAGGGAAACGGCGAGATAGAGCGGCGTATCGTAGAGTTCGTCCATAACGAGCATGGAAAGCAGGCCGCCAATATTGAACGTGACGAGCAGCAAGATCAACGGCGTGATCGATGCCGCAAGTCGCAGGCCGAACAGCGCCCAGATCGGAATCAGAGCCGCCATGTAGAGCTCGTAGGGCGCCGGCTCGAATTTGACGAAGCCGGCCAGCAGCACGGCAAGGCCAATCGCAGCTTTCGCTACGAGACCGATAAGATGGCGCTGGGCAGCCATGCGTGAAACGGACGGCGTTGGATGCCCCTTGGAGCTCTCGCCGATCGTTGAGCTGGTGCCCGCGATCATAGCCTAATAGGCGTTTTCGGTGTTGAAGAGGCTGAACGGCGTAAGGAGCAGAATCTTCAGGTCGAACAGCAGCGACCAGTTTTCGATGTAGAAAAGGTCGAATTCGGTACGCTTCTCGATTTTCTCTTCACTGTCGATCTCACCGCGCCAACCATTGATCTGCGCCCAGCCCGTCACGCCCGGTTTCACCCGATGCCGCGCGAAATAGCCGTCCACCACCTCGCCATAGAGCTTGTCATGGGCCTGGGCGGTCACCGCATGCGGACGCGGCCCGACCAGGCTGAGCGAGCCGAACAGCGCGTTGAAGAACTGCGGCAATTCGTCGATGGACGTCTTGCGGATGAAACGGCCGATGGGTGTGACACGGGGGTCGCCCTTGGTGACGGCGTTTCTGGCCGTGGGGTCGCATTGATCGGTGTACATCGAGCGGAATTTGTAAACATCGATCTCTTCATTGTTGAAGCCATGACGCTTCTGCTTGAAGAAGACCGGACCCGGGCTGTCGAGCCTTATGGCGATCGCCGTGGCGATCATGATCGGGGAAAACAGGATCAGCCCGGCGAGCGAGAAGACGATGTCGAAGACACGTTTCGCAACCGAACTCCAATCGGTGATCGGTCTGTCGAAAATAGCAAGCGTCGGCACATCGCCGAGATAGGCGTAAGAGCGCGGTCGGAACTGCAAGGCGTTGGAATGCGCCGCCAGACGGATGTCGACCGGAAGCACCCAGAGCTTCTTCAACATCATCAGCACGCGGCTTTCCGCCGTAAGCGGCAGAGTAACGATCAGCATGTCGATCTGCGCGATCCGTGCGAATTCGACCAGATCGTCGATATCGCCCAGCTTCGGATAGCCGGCGACCACGGGCGGGCTTCGGTGATCGTCGCGATCGTCGAAAATGCCGCAGATGCGAATGTCGTTATGCGGCGAGTTCTCCAGCTGGCGGATCAATCCTTCCGCCAGTTCTCCACCGCCGACGATGACGGCGCGCCGCTCGATGCGTCCATTTCGCGACCAGCGCATGATGAGTCGGCTGACGGCGAAGCGCAGGACAAAGAGTGCCGAGAATGTCGCCAGCACCCATGAGCCGAACCAGAAGCGCGAATAGAAGGCGCCGATCTTCAGGAAAAAGGCTGCAAGGGCGACCATTGCAAACGCAATGGCGACCGCCGTCACCAGCCGGTTCAAATAGGCGAAGGGACGCCTGAGGCATGCAACGTCATAGCCGTCGGCAATGCTCAACGCGCCGATACACACCGTGCTGCCGCCCGTGATCAGAAGCACATAGTAGATATGCGGCACGGTCGGATCGTGAACCTGCATCGCGCAAAGCAGATGTCCGACGACGTTGATAAGGGCAAATTCCAGCAAGCGCATAATGCCGGCGATCATGCCGGGAGACAGGCTGTCGTCGCGATATTGCGCTGCCACGGAGCGAGCGATTGCCTTCAGCCGGCGCCGATTTTCCGGATCGAGCGACGGTGGGTCCATCACTGTACGGCGCACGGCTTCCCGGCTGTAACGTTCGGTCGGATCAGGCTGGTTCATGCTCTTCTATCGGGCAAATACGCTCTCATAGCTCTTTATCCCATAAAAATGGTTAGAAAGGCTTGAATCTTCCCCCTGGAACTCAGGAATCGCCGAAGCGCACGCTTTTTCGATCCTGGTAGAACTGCGTAATGGCGTTGGCCATCGTCTCGATGGAGAAGGTGTCGGCCATGAACCGCCGGTCCGGCATGGCGGCGGCGAAACGGTTCGGATTCGCCAGAAGCGCGGCCATGCGGTCTGCGATGGAGGGCGCGTGAGGCGTCATCAGCGCAATGGAGTTGAGACCGAGGATTTCCGGAATGCCGCCGACGCGCGTGGCGATCATCGTGCGCCCTGCCGCCAACGCTTCGAGCACCGTATACGGCATGGCTTCGGCACGGGAGGGTTGCACCACGTGGCGCGCCATTCTCATCGCCTGGCGGATCGGCATGGGATCATGGAACTGCAGGACGTCGGCCAGCCCCAGTTCGCGAACCTGAAATTCGAGCGCCTGCCTGTCCGGGCCATCGCCGACCATGACGGCGGTCGGTCGCCGCCCGTCATCGCTCGTCGGCAGGCTGGCGAAGGCATCGATGAAGAGGTCCGGGCCTTTCAGGTCCCGCATCATGCCGATGAACAGGAAGTCGGCAGCGTCCTTATCGAGCGGCACCGGTTCGAATTCCTCTTCCGACAGACCGTTGTAGATGAGCCGGGTTGCGCAATGCGGCTCGCCCGCCTTGCGCAGAAAGGTCTGGCGTTCGTAATCCGACACGAAGCAGATGCCGTCGCAGATGCGGGAGAACTGCCGTTCCAGCAGCGCAAAGATCTTCCCGGTGCGCGTGGTTTCATCATAGTGCAGGCTGCCGCCATGGGGCGAATAGAAGCGCAAGGGCCGACGGCCCCGATTCGGCCAAGTGCCGAACACACGGCTGAAGACACCGCCCTTGGCCCCATGGCCATGGATCACGTCCGGTTTCATCGTCATGAAACGTTTGTGGGTGGCGAACGCGCTGAAGAGGTCGCGAGGACTAATATGCCGCTGCATGGGCAGGCGATCCAAGCCGAGCGAGATCTGACTGCCGAGGCGTTCCAGCGCCTCATTTTCGAACGCTGTACCGGTTGTCGAATCGCAGACGATACCGACCTGGTGCCCCATGGCTTCCTGCCGCAATGAAAGATCGCGCACATGGCGGAAAATACCGCCAACTGGCGAACGGAAGCAGTGGACGATGCGCATGACCGTCAGCCTCTGGGTTCCACCGGGATCATGGGTCTAGAACAGCCTTTCGCGCACATAGACCGTATCGCCCGGCAGCAGAGGATCGGAGATCGGCACGCGGCCGGTCATGACTTCGCCATTGACCGTCCGGGTGATGTCGACGGAGCCCTGATAGGCGCGGGTGCTGAAACCCCCGGCCGCGGCGATCGCCTTTTGCACCGTCATGCCGGGCACATACAGATACTGTCCGGCTGCGCCCACTTCACCCATGATGAAGATGGGACGGTAACGATCGACCTCCACCGCGACATCGGGATCGCGCAGAAATCCATTCGCCAGCTTGGCGGCGATGTCGAGTTCCAGCTCCTGCGCCGTGCGGCCGCGCGCCGGCACCGATCCCACGAGCGGGATGGAGACATAGCCGGCCTGATCGACGGCGTAGGTTTGCGACAGATCGTCCTCTTCATAAACCAGCAACCGAATATTGTCGCCGGCATCGAGCCGGTACGGTTCCTGAAGCGCGGCGTGAAACGCTGCTGGTGCGGGCCTGTAATGCGTGCATCCCGCAGCCGTCAGGAGAACGGCGGCAAACAGCATGAGAAGCAATCGGTTCGGCAACATCGCTCAGGGTCCTACACATGCGCCACAGCCGAAGGGGCAAAGTGGCCATAGGACGTTATCGATCTATTAGGGTTAAGACCCGGTAAAGCGCCTCGAAGGCCGGGCTCGACACACTATTCACGGTTTAACGCATGTGAAACCATCCTTCTTTACTTTCATACCGATAGTTTCGGAGTTTTCACCTATGCGCCAGGTTTCCCAGCACGAGCAGGACGTCGATGTCGATATGGGAGCATTGTTCGGCGCATTGTGGCGCAACTGGCTGAAGATTCTGATCGCCGTTCTAGCCTGTACGGCACTGGCAGTCTTCGCGGTGATCCTGCTGCCGAAATCCTATATGGGCGAAGCGCGGGTTATTGTGGAGACTGGCGAAAGCGTCTTCACGCGTCCGAACCAGTCCGACCGCTCTGCGCTCGATACGGAGGCCGTGGAAAGCCAGGTTGCGCTGGTGACGTCGACGGAGGTGCTGGCCAATGTTGTGGAGCGCCTCGATCTTGCTGGCCGGGAAGAGTTTCAGCCATCGTCGCTCTTGCCCTTCTCCGAGCCCGATAACGATATTCTGTCGCGGGTCAGCGAACACGTCACCGTCTACCGCGTGGCCAATTCGCGCGTCATCGTGATCGAGTTCAAATCCGAAGACCCCGATCTGGCGGCGGCGGGCGCCAATGCGGTGGCCGACGAATATATCGCGGTCCAGGCTCGCGCGAAGGCGGACAGCAACGCCTCTGCGACGGCTTGGCTTTCGCCGGAAATCGACGAGTTGCAAAAGCGCGTGCGCGAAGCGGAAGCGGCGGTTGCAGCCTATCGTGCCGAAAAGGACATACCCTCCGTTCGCACCGACGGTACGCTGGCCAGTCAGCAGCTTGGCGATCTTTCGGCAGAACTGTCGCGCGTCCGCGCAGAGGCGTCCGATGCAGCGGCGCAGGCCAGAAGCGTTCGCGAAGCTCTCAGCCGGGGCGAGGGGCTGGACGGTCTGCCTGCCGTCCTGGACTCACCGGCCGTACAGAACCTTCAGGAACGCCGCGCGGAACTGGCGAGCGATATTGCCGAGCTGTCGGCGCGGCTACTGGACAATCATCCCCGTATGCGCGGCTTGCGCAGCCAGCTTTCGCAACTGGATCAACAGATCCGAACCGAAGCCCGTAGAGCTGCAAATGCATTGGCGTCGGAAGCCGAAACCGCGCGTTTGCGCGAACAGGAATTGTCCGACCGTATTTCCTCGTTGAAGGCGGAGTCGGCGCGGGTCGATGAGGAAGAGGTCGGTTTACGTGCGCTGGAGCGCGAAGCCTCAGCGCAGCGCGACCTGCTGGAAAGCTATCTGGCCCGCTACCGGGCGGCGCAATCGCGCGATGCCGGTGATTACCAGCCGGTCGATGCGCGTATCTTCTCGCGCGCCACGGTGCCGACATCGCCCGTGTTCCCAAAGCCGGTTCCCATTGTCGCTGCCACTTTCGTGGGAAGTCTGCTTCTGGCTATCGTCGCCGTTCTGATCGCTGAACTGATGAGCGGGCGCGCACTTCGTCCAACCGTGCTCGCGGCCCCGCATCCTGTGGTCCAGCAGGCTTCGCGTCCGCGCAACGGCGGCGATGCGCCCGATCTGGCGCCGTCGCACGCCGATATTGCGCCGATAGCTCCCGAGCCCGAAGTGGCCGTCGCCACCACGGCGGACGCAATGGTCGCCGTGCTTGCCAAAACGGGCGCCTCCCGTGTGGTGTTCGTCAGCCCGGAAGGCGACGGCGCAGCGATTGTCGGCCTGGCCATCGCACGCGCCTTGGCCGATGCTGGAATTCGCGCCATCCTGTTCGATCTTACCGAGAACGCCGCCGCGACCCGCCCATCGCTCGATGGGGAGACGGCCATCGGCATCATGGATGTGCTGGCCGACAAGGCCACGCTGTCGCAGGTGGTCCGTGGCGACTGCTATTCGGACCTGTCGATCGTGCCTTTCGGCCTCACCGAGCCGGCCGAGGCGATCGATCAGATAGACCGGCTGCCCGACATACTGGATGCGCTGGAGGATGTGTTCGACATGGTTCTGGTCGAAGCGGGATCGACGGACGCTGCCGGTCTGGCGCAGCTTCGCAGCCAGAATGCGGAGATCGTGGTCTCCGTCATCGAGGCGGCCGACGCCATGGTCGATTCCCATGTGCGCGAACTCCATGAGGCCGGCTACCGCAATCTTACGATCGCAACTTGCGCGGAACTGACGAAAAGCCGATCGAAGAGCGCGGAAGTGGCTTAACGACCCAAGCGCCGTATTCTCTGGAGTATCCGCATGGCGCCGTCGTTCGATTTGACGCTCCGTTTCATCCGCGCCAGCGTCCTGTAATTCAAGGCATAGATGCGCCCTTTCATCGTCAGTCCGAGGGCAACGTCGAACAGCTCTGTTCGCGTATCGCACCAGCGCCGCTTGTATTCTTCGTCGCCGACGGAAAAATCATAGTAGCGATAGCCGTCATTCGCCGCGCGTTTGATGGATTCGAAGTGCATGTATAGCGATGGGCTGACGGAACGGATATCGGTGTCGACAGGCTCGAATGCCGAAAATTCGCAGACAAGTCTGTCAGGTAGAAGGCTGTGACCGGCAATCGCGATGGGGCGTTCGCCAACGCGCAGAACGGAGATGTCGAACTGCTGATGCCCATCGGCAGCTAAACGATGGAAGAAGGCCCGGACGGTGCTGTCGGCGAAGACGTTGCTGATTCCCCTCTCGCCAAACCGCTTGGCTTTCATCGCGAAGAATGCCTCCAGCGCAGCGGCGATCTGGGACGGCTCGTTCAATATCTCGAAGCTGAGCGGTCCCAAGGATTCCAGCGCGCTTTGGTCTTGCCGGTGTTTCTTGCGTTTCTTCTTGCCGGAATTGCGTTTCAGCCAGAGTTCCCACCCGCCGTCCAGATTGGCCGCCAGGGCGGGATTGACGCTGGTATTGGTATTCAGAGGCAGAAACGGATTGGCTAGATTGTTCAACGCCGGCTGCATTCGCTCCAGCACAAGAGCATCGATCTCAGGATAAATCTCCTGCAAGGTTCGAGCGAGACTGTCCGGGCGAAGGGTCTTTTCAGCAGGTTCGCGCAAAGCAGGGAAACTGCCATTGGCGTGCGATCCGCCGGGTATGGCAGCGACCGTGACACCGAAGGACGAATGGACGATCAGCGGGAGCGACAGGACCGGCAGCCCGTCTTCAACGAAGATCGCGTAGATGATCTGGCCTGCCTTCTCATCCGCCCAGATTTCTGCCCAATGCGGGCCCTGTGGCGCGCCGAATGCCACGGCCTGCTCCGTCAGATCCCGGTGCAGGGCATGACCGTCCGAACCGCTGACGACGCGCCAGCCATCGCCGGCGAAAAAGGGCACGGTTGTCGGGGCAGGAACCGTGCGGCGAGCGGGTGTCTGGCGGGCGATGGGTTGGATCATCCTGGCTTCCGGTGAACGTCGTTCGAGGCGGGTCTCGGACTCTGCCGGATTAGACCAGACGTTCCTGAAGCAAATATGAGCGTGAAGCGGCCGCGAACCGGCGTGGTAAATCAGCGGTTAGCGGACGTTCAGTCGTCACGCGATCCGTTATTCTCGCGTGGACGATACATCCATCGTACCAGCCACATGGCCGGCAGAATCCAGAAAAGGCCCGTGGTGGCGAAGAAGATCAAATGCGTCAGCCCGCTCGATTCGGCGAGGCGCGCAGAAGCGACCGCGACGGTCAGCCACGCGTAGAACAGGGTCAGGAGGATGAGAAGGATCGATCCGACCAGGGTGCGTAGATTGGGACGCATGGTAAGGGCCTGTATTGCGGTGGCAGCACGACGTGCCGCTTGAAAACCATTTCGGGCTGCGGCACAACCCGCCCATTGCGCTCTGCCGAAAGGACCGCCTGGCTATGGCCGCCACCTCCGCATACTCCTCCGAATTCGATCCTGTGGCCGCGACCCGCAAGGAAGACAGGAATCGCCGGCAGATACGGCTCTGGCTCTATTTCGTGCTTGTTCTGATCTTCGCGCTGGTTCTGGTGGGGGGCGCGACGCGGCTGACCGATAGCGGCCTGTCCATCACCGAGTGGAAGCCGATCCACGGGGTCATTCCACCGCTGGATGCCGCGCAATGGCAGGAGGAGTTCGAGAAATACAAGCAGATTCCGGAATATACCGAGATCAATGCGGGTATGAGCCTGGATGAGTTCAAGACGATCTTCTGGTGGGAATGGGCGCATCGCACCCTGGCGCGTGGTGTAGGGCTGGTGTTCGCCGCGGGACTGATCGGCTTCTGGTCGCTCGGCAAGATCGAACGGCGCGTCTTGCCACGGCTGATCGGCATATTGTTGCTTGGCGGCCTGCAGGGCGGGATCGGCTGGTGGATGGTCGCGTCCGGTCTGACCGAGCGGACCGATGTCTCGCAATACCGTCTGGCGGTCCATCTGACGACGGCCTGCCTCATCTTCACGGCCACCATGGCCGTGGCACGAGGGTTGGCGCCTCATAGCGGCGCGCCGTCGTCCCGCGGCTTTCAGATCGGCGCGGGCCTGATCGTGCTGCTTGTCCTTATCCAGATTTTCCTCGGCGGCTTCGTCGCCGGGCTCGATGCGGGTCTTGCCTACAACACCTGGCCGCGCATGGATGGCGCCTGGATACCGTCCGGGCTGGATACGCTGGAGCCGGGCTGGCGCAATCTGTTCGAGAATCCGAAGGCTGTGCAGTTCATTCATCGCGTCGGCGCATATGTCGTCGCGATTGCCGTGCTGTGGCATGCCATTGCCGGTTTCGCCAATGGCAACACGACCCATGCGCGTCGGGCGGCCATTCTCGTGCTGCTGGTCCTGGCGCAGATGGTCGTCGGCATTCTGACGCTGCTTTGGGCCGTGCCGCTTCACACGGCGCTGGCGCATCAGGGTCTGGCCATCGTGGTTCTGGGATGGGCAACCGCGCATTGGCGGGGCACGAAAGGCGCCTATCCGCCCCAGACCCGCGTCGAAGTGCGGCCGCAGACCGATGGTTGGGCGGCGGCGCAGGGCGCCTGATCGCCCTCCGGCCCCTGAGAAGAGAACCGTCAGCGACCCAGCATCAGGTCCAGATTCTGCACCGCCGAGCCGGATGCGCCCTTACCGAGATTGTCGAGTGCGGCGACGAGATTGATCTGTCCGCCGCCTTCGGTTCCGAAGACGTGAATTAGCAGATCGTCCGTGTCTCTCATGGCCTCGGCGTCGAGCCGGGGCAAAGTGTTCGCTTCGCCTAGTGGCGCGATCGCGACATGCTTTTGGCCGGCATAGTGATCCGATAGCGCCGTATGGATCGTAGCCATGTCCGGGTTGCTGTCCAGAAGATCGAGGTGGAGCGGAAGATTGACGAGCATGCCCTGCGCGAAGCGCCCGACAGCCGGCGTGAAGACCGGCTTGCGCGCAATTTCGCCATGCATCATGATTTCCGGCAAGTGCTTGTGCGCCAGCGTGAGTGCGTAGGCGAAGTGATTGGCCGCAATGGCATCGTCGCGCGATGTGTCTTCCATCTGCGCAATCATCTGCTTGCCGCCGCCGGAGTAACCCGATACCGCATTGATGGTGACGGGATAGTTGCGCGGCAAAATGCCGGCCTCGGTGAGGGGCCGAAGCATTGCGACGGAGCCGATCGCGTAGCAGCCGACATTGGCAACCCGATCGGCTGCGGCAATCCGCTCGGCCTGGCCGGATGTCAGTTCCGCAAACCCATAGACCCAGTTATCGGCTGTCCGGTGCGCGGTGGAGGCATCGATGAAGCGCGTGCCTTCGCCCGCAGCAAGCGACACAGCTTCGCGCGCCGCGTCGTCCGGCAGGCAGAGAATGGCGATATCCGCTTCCTGCAGGAAACGCGCGCGTTTTGCCGCATCGCGGCGGTCGTCCATCGGCAGCGAAAGAAGTGTCAGATCGTCGCGCTTGGCCAAACGCTCGCGGATCTGCAGACCCGTCGTGCCATGTTCGCCATCGATGAAGATTTTCGCCGTCATAGCCCTGCCCATTCTCGTACTCGTTCAGCGTGCCTGATATTTCGCGTCGCGGCCGATGACAAGCGGAGCGCTTTCGGCTGACACGCAAAAGAAAAGGCCGGCATGAAAGCCGGCCTTCTCGCAGATGGTCTGTCCGAAACGCTTAGCGCTTGGAGAACTGGAAGGACCGGCGGGCCTTCGCGCGGCCATACTTTTTGCGCTCGACGACGCGGCTGTCGCGAGTGAGGAAGCCACCCTTCTTGAGCACGCCACGTAGCGTCGGCTCGTAATAGGTCAGCGCCTTGGAAATGCCGTGGCGGACCGCACCGGCCTGGCCGGAAAGGCCGCCGCCGGCAACCGTCGCGACGACGTCGTACTGACCCGCACGGTCGGCGGCCACGATCGGCTGTTGCAACACCATCTGCAGGACGGGACGCGCGAAATATTCGGCGAATTCCTTGCCATTAACGCTGATGCGGCCGGAACCGGGCTTCACCCAGACGCGGGCGACCGCATCCTTGCGCTTGCCGGTCGCATAGGCGCGGCCCTGCGCGTCGAGCTTCTGGACATGAACGGGAGCGCTGCTTTCGGTCGTCGTTTCGACGCCGGTGGCTTCGCCCAGTTCTTCGAGGGAGTTCAAATCAGCCATTTGGATCAAGCTCGTGTGTTCTTGGAGGACAGGGCGGCGACGTCCAGCACCTTCGGCTGCTGCGCCTCGTGCGGGTGTTCGGCGCCGGCATAAACCTTCAGGTTCTTCATCTGACGGCGACCGAGCGGGCCGCGCGGAATCATGCGCTGCACGGCTTTTTCCAGAACGCGCTCCGGAAAGCGGCCTTCGAACAGCTGCTTGGCGGTCCGTTCCTTGATGCCGCCCGGATAGCCCGTGTGCCAGAAATACTTCTTGTCTTCATATTTACGGCCCGTGAAGACGGCCTTGTCGGCATTGATGATGATGACATTGTCGCCATCGTCGACATGCGGGGTGAAGCTCGGCTTGTGCTTGCCGCGCAGGCGGTTGGCGACCAGGGAAGCGAGACGGCCGACGACGAGCCCTTCGGCGTCGATCAGGATCCAGTCCTTCGTCACTTCCGCAGGCTTCTGCGAAAAGGTCTTCATGGTTTCGTCCTTTGGAACCGGCGGGTGCGCCGGCGTTTTTTGTTGCTTGGGTTCGGCGATGCCGGGGCATATCCGAACGAAACAATGGCCCGGACATGGGATGCCGGACCACCGATGCCGCGCTCAATAGGTCAGAACCGGGGCGGCGTCAAGCCAGATTTTTTGCTGCAAAATCGCGAAGATAAAGGAAAAACAATATGTTACTGTTTGCGGTACTATGATACCATTGAATAATGGGCGATATTATACTTGACGCACCACGATAGAATCGCCTGCAGCTCATTCTAAGATTAGCACTCTCGACGGAGAGTGCCGAATCAATGCAGAATTGCTCTGATCTTGAATGGCAAAGCATTCTTTCGTGCCGATGCCTTTACGGACGGGCGACCGGCCCGTGAAAGGAGGTGAATGCCATGACTAAGATCAAAATTAGTCGCAGCGCTGTGACCGGCAAGTTCACGACGGTGAAAGCCGCCAAAGGCAAGCCGAACACTCACGTCGTTGAGACCATCAAACGGAAGTAACAGTTAGGCTGACTTCGGGTGGGGCGGAACAATCTTCCCAGTGCGGTCCGCTCCACTCCCACTCTAGTCGTTAATGGTTAATCGTGAGTTAGCTTTTATCAGCGTCCATCTTGCTTACGCTGTTCCTAAAGTGCTTTAGCGTCTTGTGAAACGTCTCTTTCGGCTCGTCTGCTTCCAGTTCGTGGAGTTAGCCAGCTTGTTTCTGGTCTGTTGAAACAGCTACCTAGTGAATTCACGCCGCCGGAATGGCATAGGTTCCCGTCGCATGGGCGGCACATTGGCCCCCGGAGATCATCTCCACTTCGAAGACCAGCAGCGAACGGCCCATCTTGAGGATGCGGCAGATCGCGTCGATCGGCCCGACCTCGGCTTTCCGCATGAAATTGATATTGAGATTCGTGGTCACAATCAGCGGGTCGCCCCGTACGTGGGAGAGCGCGCAGGCCCATCCACCGACATCGGCCAGCGTGAAGAGCGCGGGGCCGGACACCGTGCCGCCGGGGCGCAAATGGCGCTGTTCTGCGTGAAAGCGGAGATGGACTTCGCCCGGCCTGACCTCCGTCACCTCAAACGGAAAATCATCGTGATATTCGCCGAACCCCTCGGCCATGATGCGCTGAACATCGTCCTTGCCAAGCACCGGGGTCAAACTGCTATCGGTTGTTGCCATCACTGTCTCCTCGCGGTCGAAACCCTATCTTGACCGCCAAAGGCGGTGCAATCGGACTGCCTTTATCAAAAGGGCGAAGTATCGGGAGCGGACCATGGGTGAGGTTTTGAAGATCGAACACGGCACGGAAACTCTGCGGATCACGCAGGAGGGCGGGGTGCGCCGCATCGCCATGGCTCGCCCGCCGGCCAATGCGCTGAGCCTCGGTTTCATGGAGGAGTTGACGAACGCCCTGACAGCGGCTGCCGAGGACCGTAATGTCCGCGTGGTTGTGCTCGCCTCGGACGCCAAGGTTTTCTGCGCCGGCCATGATTTGAAGGAAATGCAGGCCGCGCGCGATGAGGCGGACAAGGGCCGTTGCTTCTTCGAAAAGACGTTTCAGCGCTGTGCGGATCTGATGCAGACCATCGTTCGGTTGCGCGTGCCGGTGATCGCTGAGGTGAACGGCGTGGCGACTGCCGCCGGCTGCCAGCTCGTCGCCTCCTGCGATCTGGCGATCGCCTCGGAAGAAGCGCGCTTCGCAACACCCGGCGTCAATATCGGCCTGTTCTGCTCGACGCCCATGGTGGCGCTCAGCCGCAATGTGCACCGCAAGCACGCCATGGAAATGCTCCTGACCGGCGAGACGACCGACCCCACCCATGCGCGTGAGATCGGCCTCGTCAATCGCGTCGTGCCCAAGCAATATCTCGGACAGGTCGTCCAGAAATACGCCGAAACCATTGCCTCCAAGTCGGCCTTCACGCTCAAGATCGGCAAGGAGGCGTTCTACCGGCAGGCGGAATTGCCGCTCTCCGAAGCCTACAAGGAGACCGCTCGGGTCATGGTGGAGAACATGATGGCGAAGGACGCCGATGAGGGCATGAGCGCCTTCATCGAAAAGCGGACGCCGACATGGGTGGACGAATGACGATGTCCGGCGCTCTCCCCGCCCGCATGACAATGGTGACGCTCGGCGTTGCCGATGTCGCCCGTTCGACGGCCTTCTACGAAAAACTCGGTTGGAAGAAGTCCTCGGCTTCCAACGACAGCGTCACCTTCTTTCATATGAGCGGCACGAAACTTGGCCTGTTCGGCCGTGCCGATCTCGCCAAGGATGCGGATATCGAGAACACCGAAACCGGCTTTTCCGGCGTGACGGTGGCGATCAATTTCGCCTCGGAAGGAGAAGTCGATGCCGCCTTCGATCATGCGGTCTCGGCTGGAGCCACCCCGGCCAAACGACCGGAAAAGGTCTTCTGGGGCGGCTATTCCGGCTATTTCGCCGATCCCGACGGTCATCTGTGGGAACTGGCCCACAACCCGATGGCGCCGCTTGACGAGGATGGAAATATGGGACTGCCGGAATGAGCGACGGGGCATCTCTTTCGGGGCACGATCATTACGATAAGCGTCTGATCGTCCGCGTACTCGCGGAAACGAAAACGATCGCCGTTCTCGGCGCATCGGCCAATCCGGCCCGACCGAGCTATTTCGTCGTGAAATATCTTCTCGACAAGGGCTATGAGGTCTGGCCGGTCAATCCTGGCCAGGCCGGCAAGCCGATCTGCGGCGCGATGACCTACGGGAAGCTTGCCGATCTGCCGGCCACGCCGGACATGATCGACATTTTCCGGGCGCCGGACGCCGTACCCGGCATCGCCGCGGAAATCCTCGCGATGGAGAAATTGCCGAAATTCGTCTGGATGCAACTGGGCGTGCGCGACGATGAGAGCGCCGCGCGGCTGGAGGATGCCGGCATCACGGTCATCATGGATCGCTGCCCGAAAATCGAATATGCGCGGCTGTCCGGCGAGATCGGCTGGAATGGCGTGAACAGCCGCGTTCTGTCGTCGCGAAGGCCCGTTGCCGGTCATAAGGTGCAAAGCCTCGGCATTCGTCGGGAATGATTCAGGTTAAGACACCAAAAAAGCGGGCTCTGACGAACCCGCTTTAAGGAGTGGACCGACCATTACATCCGTGGCTCGGCCCAATTTCCGAAATAGTATGCTGCGCTTAAATGGTTAACAAAGGGTTAATGCCAAATAAGGCTGCGTCATGGCCGGTATCGCGACCTTCGGAAATATGTCGCAGACACGCCGGCCAGTTCTTCCGTGGTCCGTATCGTGTCTTCGCGATTGCTTATAGAGTGGGGATGTGACGGGCGAATGACAAGACATGCTCGATTGTCTCTTTCTCTGGACATCGCCGGAAGCTGTCGCCAATGTCCCCACCGATTTTCAGCTCGGATTATGATGAGGAATAAGAATGACCGACCAGCAGCCCGGATTTTCGACCCTGGCAATTCACGCCGGCGCCCAGCCTGACGCGACCACCGGTGCGCGCACAACGCCAATCTACCAGACCACATCCTATGTGTTCGAAAGCGCCGACCATGCCGCCTCGCTCTTCGGGCTGCAGGCTTTCGGCAACATCTACACCCGCATCATGAACCCGACGCAGGGCGTCCTTGAAGAGCGCCTGGCCGCGCTCGAAGGCGGCACCGCCGCACTGGCGGTCGCGTCCGGCCACGCTGCGCAGTTGCTGGTCTTCCACACGATCATGGAACCGGGCGACAATTTCGTCGCCGCCAAGAAGCTCTATGGCGGCTCGGTCAACCAGTTCGGCCACTCCTTCAAGAGTTTTGGCTGGGAAGTGCGCTGGGGCGATGTCGAAAGGCCCGAAACCATGGCCGATCTGATCGACGAGCGGACCAAGGCGATCTTCATTGAAAGCTTCGCCAACCCGGCTGGCGCGGTGTCGGACATCGCGGCCATCGCGGAAGTCGCGCAGAAGGCCGGCATTCCGCTCATCGTGGATAATACGATGGCGACGCCTTATCTCTGTCGCCCGCTGGAGCATGGCGCCGACATCGTTCTGCATTCGCTGACGAAGTTTCTTGGCGGCCACGGCAATTCCATGGGCGGGGTCATCGTCGATGGCGGCACGTTCGACTGGAGCGCCTCGGACCGTTATCCGATGCTGAAAGAGCCGCGGCCCGAATATGGCGGCGTCAAGCTGCATGAGACTTTCGGCAATTTTGCTTTCGCCATCGCCTGCCGCGTGCTCGGCCTGCGCGATCTCGGCCCGGCCATCAGCCCGTTCAACGCCTTCCAGATCTTGACCGGTATCGAGACCTTGCCGCTGCGGATGCAGCGTCACTGCGAAAACGCGCTGGCAGTCGCGAAACACCTGAAAGGCCACGACAAGGTGGAATGGGTGAACTATTCCGGCCTCGACGATTCGCCCAATCATGCACTCCAGCAGAAATACGCGCCGGATGGGGCAGGGGCGGTCTTCACCTTCGGCCTGAAAGGCGGCTATGAGGCCGGCGTGAAATTCGTCGAGGGCCTCGAACTCTTCAGCCATCTCGCCAATATCGGCGATACGCGCAGCCTCGTGATCCATCCGGCCTCGACCACGCACCGCCAGCTTTCCGACGAACAGCGCGGCGCGGCAGGCGCGGGCAATGAGGTCGTACGCCTGTCGGTCGGTATCGAGGCGGTCGGCGATCTTCTGGCCGACCTCGACCAGGCGCTTGCCAAGGCCTGACATTCAAGGTCTCCGGGCGGGCGCACCGCGGCTCCCGACCCGGTTCCGAGTCAGGAAATCACTGTCCAAGTCCCGCGAAGGTGCGGCTGTGGGATTAAGAAATGGCAATGGCGGTTTCAGTGATCGCCATTACGCCTATCTGTCGGAGCGCAACGACGATTTTTCAAACATCTGGGGCGGCATGCTGACCGGCGATAACAAACGAAAGAGCGATCTGCCTTCCGATGAGGCGATCGGCAAAGCCGCCGAAACGCTTGGTCCGCTTCTCTATATGCGGGGCGCTAAAGAGGGACGCGCCCATTTCGCGCTTCTGACGCTGCGTCCGAGCGACAGGCCGAGCGCGCCGCTTCGGACCGATGAACGGGAATGGCAGCCGCACGCGGTCTTCAATCGATACGGTGTCACCGCAGATCGCTACCTTTTCGAACTGCCTGTCGGGCTGCCCAATGGCTGGTACGAACTGGATGGCGAGCGGATCAATCTGGCGACCGATTACGAAGGCGACGATATGCGAGTCGCGTTCGTTTCATGCAACGGGCAGGAGCAGGGCGATCTGGAGCGGGAGAAGGAACAGCGCAACACCTTGTGGTCGCGCCTGAAGGCCGAGCACGCCGAAGCGCCGCTGCATCTGCTCCTCCAGGGCGGCGACCAGATCTACGCCGACGAGATCCTCGACGCTCATCCGCTGACACGCCGGTGGGAGGACGAAGAAGACTATTTCGGAAACGACGTCACCGCCGAAGATGTCGAGACCATTCGTGTGGCGCTGTCGCGATCGCTCTTTGGCCGCTATCTGGTGCTGCTTGGTCATGACGAAGCGAAATCGCTTCTCAGTTCGGTGCCCACGATTTCGATGTGGGACGACCACGATATTTGCGACGGCTGGGGATCGCTGGCGGAAGGCAAACTCGATTCGCCGGTCGGCCAGACGGTTTACGAGGTGGCCCGCGAACACTTTCTTCTGTTCCAGCAGGCCGCAACGCTGGACGATCTGCCCGATATCATGATGGACCGGACGGCGGGCGGCTTCGGCGTTCATGTCGAACTGCCCGGTCTCCATGTCCTCGCACCCGATCTGCGCAGCGAGCGCCGCCCGGATCGCGTCATGGGCGAGGAAGGCTGGCGGACATTCGACGAGGCACTGAAGAAGGCCGCGGGTCATCGTGTCCTGTTCGTCTCGACGGTTCCGGTTCTCGGCCCGCGCTTATCGCTTGTGGAATCGATGATGAACATCATTCCAGGGGCGCAGAAATATGAGGACGATCTGCGCGATCAGTGGCAGAGCCGGCATCATCGCAAGGAGTGGACGCGAATGCTGGCCCGACTGGTAAAAGCCAAGGACGAGGAGGGCACCGATGTCACCGTTCTGTCCGGCGAGATTCATCTGGCAACGCGCGGCACGCTCGCCTGCAAGACGGGAACGGTGCATCAGCTCGTGGCGTCCGGCATCACCCACGATCCGCCCCCGCGCGGCTGGGCGCGAACGCTGGGAACCCTGGCCTGGCTCGGCGAGACGCCGCTGCCGAACCATCCGATCCGTATGCGATCCATACCGGGCCATCCGCGCACCTATTGCGATCAGCGCAACTATCTTCGCCTGATGCGCAAGGGCGAGCAATGGCTTGCCTGGTGGGAAACGGAAGAGGACGGGACGACGGACATGCTCGATCTCAGCGCCGTCGATCCGTCCGTCTAGCGGAGCCCGTCCGCTCTTTCCTATTCAGTGGCGGCAATGTTCCGGGACCCTGACCGCCTTCCAGCCGGTCGACGCCGCGCGCACCTTCACCTGTTCCGTCACCGTCGCGTATTCCGCAGGGATCGTGTGGACGCGTTCACTGGCCGGGCGAACGACCACGGTGCGCGCGACCCGTTCGCGAACGGCTGGAATATGAACTTCTTCCGTCCGCGCGGGGTGAACGATCTCCTCGACCCAATCGGTGCCGTAGCGGGGCGGAATGATCTTGTAGCTCACCGTCGCGGGCCGAACGGTGACCTGGCGGGCGACGGTCTCGTGGCGAGGCGGCAGCTTCACTTTGCACAGCGTTTTCTTGCCGTGCACCATCCGCCACTCCCATCCATAGCCGCCGGACACCGTGACGGTCTCGTGGACGATCTTTGTGACCGCCGGGTGATGCTGCGGCACGCGTTCGGTCGGACGCAGCAGAACCCGTCTTTTCACGCCCCGCGTCACGGCTGGAACATAGCGCCATTCCGTTCGGGCCGGTTGAGTGACGACGGTCTGCCAGACCGTTTTTGTGATGGCCGGGATGTGTTCGACGCTGCGGCGGGCCGGCGCGACCTGCACCCGCTTGGTCACGGTCTTGTACTTCGCGGGGTGGTGAACCGGCTGATAGCAGGAGGCCGAATGGCTGCCGGCGGCGGCGGGCAGGATGCTCGCCAGCCCCAGCGAGACACTTGCCGCGCTGGCCAAAATGAGGCGAAAGGCAACGGTCGAACGGTGGGTCATGCTGTCACGTCCTTTCCACAAACAACGCAAATAGCCGTCATCATGGTCAGGCTAACGCAGGAAAAGCGTGTTTTGCTGCCATTTCCGGCAACAGGGTTTGCGCGAAAGGTTACTGCTTAGGATTGTATCTTTTGCACGGCGTCGCGATGGTCTTGTTATCGGGAACGCTCAACCCTTATTTAGGGAGTCCGCGGCTACCCCTTTTTCCGAAGGCCCCGCCAATTGGCCGCTCAGGGCGAAACGGACAATCCGTTCCGCTTTCCGTAACGTTTAAGGATTATCTATGAGAGACCCAATCGAAACCGCAATGAGCCTTGTGCCGATGGTCGTGGAGCAGACCAATCGCGGCGAACGGGCATACGATATCTTCTCGCGGCTTTTGAAAGAACGCATCATCTTCATTACCGGCCCCGTCGAAGACGGTATGGCGTCGCTGGTCTGTGCGCAGCTGCTGTTTCTGGAAGCGGAGAACCCCGCCAAGGAGATCAGCCTCTACATCAACTCGCCGGGCGGTGTTGTGACGAGCGGCATGGCAATCTACGACACCATGCAGTTCATCAAGCCGCCAGTGACCACGCTCTGCGTCGGGCAGGCGGCGTCAATGGGATCGCTCCTTCTTTGCGCCGGCGCGGAAGGCATGCGGTTCGCAACGCCCAATGCCCGCATCATGGTCCACCAGCCCTCCGGCGGTTTTCAGGGTCAGGCGTCCGACATCGAACGCCACGCTCAGGACATCATCAAGCTTAAGCGTCGTTTGAACGAAGTTTACGTCAAACATACCAATCAGGATTACGATACGGTCGAACGGACCCTGGACCGCGACCATTTCATGACGGCCGACGAGGCACAGGACTGGGGTTTGATCGATAAGGTCATCACGACCCGCGAAGCGGTCGAAGACGAGGCCAAGTAAGAAGGCGACGGGCCGGCTTCGGCGAAAACGGCCCGTTTTACTTTCCCATTCACTGAATTGCCTGCATTGGCGAATTGTGTTTGGGTTGCATGAATCAGTCCCTTGACGCGAACCGTTGGTGAGAACGGCGACGCGGGGCAGCGAAAGGACGAACATATGAGCAAAGTCGGCGGCAATGGGGGCGGTGATTCGAAGAACACGCTGTACTGCTCTTTTTGTGGCAAGAGCCAGCACGAGGTCCGCAAGCTGATTGCAGGGCCGACCGTTTTCATCTGCGATGAATGCGTCGAACTGTGCATGGACATCATCCGCGAGGAGAACAAGAGCTCCATCGTCAAATCGTCTGATGGTGTGCCGACCCCTCTGGAAATTCTGGAAGTCCTCGACGATTACGTCATCGGACAACCGCACGCCAAACGGGTTCTCTCGGTCGCGGTCCACAATCACTACAAGCGTCTGGCCCATGCGTCCAAGAACCAGGATGTCGAGCTGGCCAAGTCGAATATCCTGCTGATCGGCCCGACCGGCTGCGGCAAGACGCTGCTGGCACAGACCCTGGCGCGCATCATCGATGTGCCGTTCACCATGGCCGACGCCACCACGCTGACCGAAGCCGGCTATGTCGGCGAGGACGTCGAGAACATCATCCTCAAACTGTTGCAATCGGCTGACTACAATGTGGAGCGCGCTCAGCGCGGCATTGTCTATATCGACGAGATCGACAAGATCAGCCGCAAATCCGACAATCCGTCGATCACGCGCGACGTGTCGGGCGAGGGCGTCCAGCAGGCGCTGCTGAAGATCATGGAAGGCACGGTCGCTTCGGTCCCGCCGCAGGGCGGACGCAAGCATCCCCAGCAGGAGTTCCTGCAGGTCGATACCGCCAACATCCTGTTCATCTCGGGTGGCGCGTTTGCCGGCCTCGACAAGATCATCTCCGATCGCGGACGCAAGACCTCCATCGGTTTCGGCGCTAGCGTCGAAAACCCGGATGATCGCAAGACGGGCGAATTGTTCCGCAAGGTCGAGCCGGAAGATCTGTTGAAATTCGGTCTGATCCCGGAATTCGTCGGTCGTCTGCCGGTGCTCGCCACGCTCGAGGATCTTGACGAAGATGCGTTGATCCAGATTCTGAGCGAGCCGAAGAACGCTCTGGTCAAGCAGTATCAGCGTCTGTTCGAGATGGAAGACGTGCAACTGACGTTCCACGAGGATGCGCTGCGCGCTATCGCCAAGCGCGCTATTGAGCGCAAGACCGGCGCCCGTGGCTTGCGGTCGATCATGGAAGGCATTCTGCTCGACACGATGTTCGACCTTCCGGGTATGGAGGGCGTTCAGGAAGTCGTGATTTCGGAAGAGGTCGTGGGCGGAAATGCCCAGCCCCTCTACATCTATTCGGAATCGCGCAAGGAAAAGGACAAGACGTCCGCCTGACACGCACGCATAACTTTGCCGAGACTAAGAGAGGCGCCCGCAGGGGCGCTTTTCGTTTGCGGGGTCGGGACACCCTTATCGCCGACCAGCCGACAACCGATCACCCTTGCCGCTTTATCCACGCTGCGCCATAATTGACGTAAGGTCATGGGAGGGTGAAATGAAGCATTTCGATCCAAAGACATTGCTGATCGTTGGAGAAGGGGTGAGGCACGTTTGCGGTAGTGCGATCCCGGTCCGGTGGTCGCACCGTCCGACCGCCGGCGCTGGGCAGTGCGACCGTATGTGCAGCGAATGTTCGCGGATTTGCACCCGCGACTGGGGTCATTCCGGCCCACATCGCTGCGATAACCACGCAAGGGGCTGATTGCGACCGAAGCAATCGCCTTCGCCCGATGGGACAAGCGGGTGATCAGCCTCCATCGGTTAGATCGATAATCTTGGCTTCGCGTTCGGCGGGCAGATAGAGCGCTTCGTCGCCGCGCTTCGGTTCCAGTTCGGCAGCGGCGGTCAGCATGGCCTCGCGCAGCCGGCACTGCATGTTCCAGCCGGTCGTGGGATCGCGTGCATCCGCGTAAAACCGGACCAGCATGCCCGTTGCCTCGTGCCCGACGACCTGCACCTTCGCCTCGTTCTTCGTCAGAATATCCGCGTCCTCTTCGACAAACTGTTGGAAGCGCTCGCGCATCGGTTCGAGATCGGCGAGATGGTTCAGCCGAAGTTCGACATATTTGGTGATGGTCGCATCCTGCTTGGTCCAGTTCTCGAACGGATGACTGACGAAGTAATCGACGGGCACGATGATCCGCCGCCGATCCCAGCTTCGCAGTTGAATGAAGGTGAAGTTGATGCGCTCGACGGTACACCAGTAACCTTCGAACAGAACATCGTCGCCGATCTTGGCCGATTTCGACAGCGCGATCTGCAGCGACGACATGATGGAGGATAGCGCCGAGCGGGCCGCAAAGCCGATCACCAGCGTCAGCAGGCCCGCCGAACCGAGAAGCGCCACCGCCATGCCGTCGAACACATTGGTTTGCAGCAGAACGATCCCGAACCCCGCTACGGCGAGGACAAGAAGTGCGATCCGGCGCGCTGCCGAAAGATTGGTCTGAAGTTCCCGGTCGCCTTCGTTCTCCGGCTTGGAGATGTCGTCGATCTTGCTGGCGAAGACCCTGTCCAGCATCGTGTCGAAGATGCGCACGAACAGGAAGATCAACGCCAGAACGAGGAACATGGTCCATAGCGGCGTCATGAACACGTCGACCGGGGCGGAGAAGACGAAGAGATACCGGGTGAGGAGCCAGCCGATAACGCCCGTCAGCATGGACGCTGCCGGCAGGGCAATGGCGTCCAGGAGTTCCGCGACGACGCTACGGTCGGTTCGCGACTGGAAGCTGCGGAGCCCGCGATAGACCGTGAGGAAGACGGCGATAAGGAGAACGATTGCGATCGGCAGTGCCGCCATTTCCCAGACTGCGACGCCAAAAGGCGTATTCTGCTTCAGCGACTCCGGCAGCCAACGCTCGAAACGGCTCGGCCCATAGGCCTCGTAAAGCCCTTCAATGTTGCCGACCGTCTGACGCGAGAAAACCCATACGGGATCGCCCCCGGTCTCCTTGATACGCCTCAATCGTAGCGAAACCGGCCGATAATCCAGCGCGAGCTGGCCAAGGCTGAGGTCGCGCTGCGCTTCGCCCGCACTGGCGTCGCGGCTCGATCCACGGGGATCGAGCGCATCTGGACGGTCTGGTAGAGCGCTCCAGTCGATCCAGATTTTTCGGTCGAGCACCGCGTAGAGCTGGGCGGCTCGCTCGAAACCGATCCGCTCTTGGTCGGCGAGGTCTATATCGGTGAGGTCGAGCAGGTGCGCTGCGTCAGCATAGCGTTTGTCGCGGCCAAGCATGAGAAAGGTCTCGAGGGCCGATTGTGGCGTCTCGCGCAGAAGATCGACACCGGTCGGCGGTGGCAGGCCTGCATTCAGGCGGTCGGTTTCGAACCAGCGGCTCGGTGGTCCGCCATTGCTGTTCGACTGCGCAAAGGCGGTGGGAAGAGCCATTGCCAGTCCTATCAGGATAAGCAGGCAGATAGCGCAGAAGCGATGCCGTACAAAGTGAATCGAATCGATGGATATGATGACGTGCATCCCCCTCAGATCGGCCTCCCCAGCCTCCAACCGAGTGGTCCCGCGTCGGCACGGACCGCCACCCATCATCGTATTGGAATGCATGATCCACCGTTACGTTCCCGCAGCTGCAAGGCGCGCCGGGGCGGTTTTCCGCGGAGGAATCGGCCCGGATAGGGTCGGAAGCGCCCGGAATTCTTGAAACAGCCCCAATGACACGCCACATTGGCACCAACGGATTCGTGGGGAATCCAAGTGGGCGTCTCCTCAATCATTGCCAGCCTTCGGGATGTTCGAGACGCTGCCGAATGGCCCATGCGGGCCAAGAAAGGAACAAGATGCCTGATAAGGAACAGCGGGTCGATGTGATTGCCGAAGGCCGGTATGCGGTGCTTCCCCTGCGCGATATCGTCGTTTTCCCACACATGATTGTCCCCCTCTTCGTCGGGCGCAGCAAATCCATTGCCGCGCTGGAAGACGTGATGAGTGCGGACAAGCAGATCCTCCTTGCAACGCAAAAGAACTCGACCGATGACGATCCCGCTTCCGAGGATATTTTCGAGATCGGTACGCTCGCAACGGTCATGCAATTGCTGAAACTGCCGGACGGCACGGTCAAAGTCTTGGTCGAAGGCCAGTCACGCGCACGCCTGACCGCGTTCACAGATCGTGAAGAGTTTCACGAGGCCGATGCCGAGATTCTCGGCGAGCCGGACGAGGACGCGGTGGAGATCGAGGCTTTGGCGCGCTCGGTCGTCTCCGATTTCGAAAATTACGTCAAACTCAACAAGAAGATTAGTCCCGAAGTGGTTGGCGCTGCCGGCCAGATCGAGGAGTTTTCCAAGCTCGCCGATACGATCGCCAGCCATCTTGCGATCAAGATCCCCGAGAAGCAGGAGATGCTGGCGACCATTCCGGTCAAGGACCGGCTGGAAAAGGCCATGGGCTTCATGGAGGCGGAGATATCCGTTCTCCAAGTGGAGAAGCGCATCCGCTCGCGCGTCAAGCGCCAGATGGAGAAGACCCAGCGCGAATATTATCTCAACGAGCAGATGAAGGCGATCCAAAAGGAGCTCGGTGAGGGTGAGGATGGCCGTGACGAGCTGGGCGAACTGGAAGAGCGGATCAAACAGACCAAGCTCTCCAAGGAGGCCCGCGAAAAGGCCGAAGCGGAGATGAAGAAGCTGCGCGCCATGAGCCCCATGAGCGCGGAGGCCACGGTCGTGCGCAACTATCTGGATTGGCTGCTGTCCATTCCATGGGGCCGCAAATCCCGTGTCAAAACCGACCTGAACGCTGCCCAGAAAGTGCTGGACGACGATCATTACGGTCTTGAGAAGGTCAAGGAAAGGATCGTCGAATACCTGGCGGTGCAGAGCCGGCAGAGCAAGCTGAAGGGCCCGATCCTTTGCCTCGTCGGCCCGCCCGGCGTCGGCAAGACGTCGCTTGCCCAGTCCATCGCCAAGGCGACGGGCCGCGAATATGTCCGCATGGCGCTTGGCGGCGTCCGCGACGAGGCGGAGATTCGCGGTCATCGGCGGACCTATATCGGCTCGATGCCCGGCAAGATCATCCAGTCGATGAAGAAGGCCAAGAAGAACAACCCGCTCTTCCTGCTCGACGAGATCGACAAGCTTGGGCAGGATTTCCGCGGCGATCCCTCTTCGGCGCTGCTCGAGGTGCTGGATCCGGCGCAGAACAACACGTTCGCCGATCACTATCTCGAGGTCGATTACGATCTGTCCAATGTGATGTTCATCACGACGGCTAATTCGCTGAACATTCCAGCGCCGTTGATGGACCGGATGGAGATCATCCGCATCGCCGGCTATACGGAGGATGAAAAGGTCGAGATCGCCAAACGGCATCTATTGCCAAAGGCTATCAAGGACCACGCTTTGAAAGAGGGCGAATTTTCGGTCAGTGAGGAGGCGATCCGTCATATCGTGCGGACCTATACGCGCGAAGCTGGCGTCCGCAATCTCGAACGCGAGTTGATGACGCTCGCTCGAAAGGCCGTCACCAAAATCCTGAAGGATGCCGACGCCACGAACGTGCCCGTCACGGACGAGAATCTGGAAGACTTCCTCGGTGTGCCGCGCTTCCGCTACGGCGAGGCCGAGGGCGAGGATCAGGTTGGTGTTGTCACAGGCCTGGCCTGGACGGAAGTCGGCGGCGAACTCCTGACGATCGAAGGCGTGATGATGCCCGGTAAGGGCAAGATGACCGTCACCGGCAACCTGAAGGATGTGATGAAGGAGTCGATTTCGGCCGCTGCGTCTTACGTTCGCAGCCGGGCCGTCGATTTCGGCATCGAGCCGCCCATCTTCGATCGACGGGATATCCACGTCCATGTGCCCGAGGGTGCGACGCCGAAGGATGGCCCGTCGGCCGGTATTGCCATGGTGACCTCTATCGTTTCCGTTATGACGGGCATACCCGTCCGCAAGGACATCGCCATGACGGGCGAGGTGACGTTGCGTGGCCGGGTCCTGCCCATCGGCGGTTTGAAGGAAAAGCTGCTGGCCGCGCATCGTGGCGGGATCAAGAAAGTGCTGATCCCCGATGACAATGCCAAGGATCTGGCGGACATTCCCGATAATGTGAAGGAAGGTCTGGAGATCGTCCCTGTCAGCCGGGTGGGAGAGGTGCTGGGTCACGCCCTGACAAGGCTGCCCGAACCGATCGAATGGACGGAACCGGAGGTTGTGTCGGTACCCACGGTACCTGACGCAACGGAGTCCGCGGTGGCGCATTAAGGCGTCTCTTCCACAGATATCAGGGGAAAAGGCCGGGTTTTCCGGCCTTTTCTGCCTTTTCAGGGCCTGAATTATCTGTATCTGTGGCAGGCCCCTGTTATTCTACGAGCGTAGATGGCTGGACAATACGTGCCGGAAAAGAGCCTCAGGCTTCTACGGTCGACAGATTCGAAGAGGAGAATCCCATGAACAAGAATGAACTCGTCGCGGCGGTTGCCGAAAAGACCAGCATGTCCAAGTCGGAAGCCGGCGATGCTGTCGATGCGGTGTTCGAAGCCATTCAGAACGAACTCGGCAAGGGCGGCGATGTCCGCTTGGTCGGTTTTGGCAATTTCTCCGTGAGCCATCGCGGTGCCTCGAAGGGCCGTAACCCACAGACGGGCGCTGAGGTCGACATTCCGGCCCGCAACGTTCCCAAGTTCACGGCCGGCAAGGGCCTGAAGGATTCCGTTAACAAGAAGTGATTTGCGTGGCCGGGCCGTTATGCCCCCGGCCCGGGAAATAAAAATTCTAAGGGCCGGTGCGCAGCGCACCGGCCTTTTTCGTGTGGGGATCGCCGAGAGCAATTGCCGCCGGCGGGCAGGACCCTGTCTGATCCGCCGCTTCCAAAACGATCGTGCGTTCTGCACAGACTTGGAATTGTTGGCGCCCATCGGCCCGCCAGTCGTCGAGACAGACAAGTGTCGAAACAGTTTTGTACACGGACAAGGCCAGCCTATAGTGAAGCGGCGGCGGGTCGGTCATTTGGAGTAGGGTCAGCAGACTGGGGGCAATTGGCATGCTGCGTCATATCGCGACAATCGTTTCTTTTGCGATTCCGCTTGGTTTTCTTGCCGGTTGCCAGACGACTCCACCGGACGTCAAAACCGAGATTTCGAAAAGCGTGCCGAGCGACTACCGCGAACAGACGGCCCTCTATTTCCGCAGGCATCTGAAAGATCCCTATAGCGTTCGCGATGCGGAAATATCCGGTCCGACAAGCGCCTTCGCAGGCATCCTGTATGGCGGCACGGTTCCGGCTGTCTGTGTTCGGCTGAACGCGAAGAATGCGTATGGCGCCTATATGGGCATTACGACCTATGCGATCGGTTTCAAGGACGGGAAGGTTTCCGGCGCGGTCCAGGTTGTGTTCGATACCTGTCGGAAAGAACAGTACGAGCCTTACCGCGAATTGATGACTGGCTGACGGTCGCCGGATTGCGGAACGCGCGAACTCTTATCGACCCAAGGCGAAATTGTCGGCAGTCCGAGCGGGGAAATGGTGGGCGGTGAGAGGCTCGAACTCCCGACATCCTCGGTGTAAACGAGGCGCTCTACCAACTGAGCTAACCGCCCGACAGAAGGTCGAAATCGACGCACGACGCCTACGATGTCTGTCGGCATGGCGCAAGATGGAAATGCACCGGACAGCGATCCCGGCAGCCCATTAAGAAATACCGTTACGGCAGAACGGAAAAACATGCCAGCAGGGCTTCAATCGTGTTGACAGTCCCGAGGCGAAACCGTAATCAGCGCTCCACGGAACGCGGTGGCGCAACATGCGCTGTTCGTTTCGATGCGCGGGTGTAGCTCAGTTGGTTAGAGTGCCGGCCTGTCACGCCGGAGGTCGCGGGTTCGAGCCCCGTCACTCGCGCCATTGTTTTTCCGAACGAATGGCTGAACGGATCGATCCGCCGCCTTGCTGTCATCATGCAGCGGCGGTGAAGAGGAAGACGCCGAACAGGCTCTTTGTGTCGGTCCAGAACTTTGGGTTGCCCCAGCCAGTATTGGCGGCAAGTTCTGTAAAATGTTCGGGCGAATATTTGTAGGAATTTTCGGTGTGGATGCGCTCGCCGGCGACGAAGTCAAAGCGTCTGTCTGCTATACCGACGCTCTGGTCTCCGAGGCTTTCCAGATGCATTTCGATCCGGCTTTTCCTCTCATTGAACAGAGCAATGTGGCGGAACCGGTCGACCGAAAAATCGCCGCCGAGTTCGCGGTTGATCCGTTTCAGAAGGTTAAGATTGAATGCAGCGGTCACGCCTGCCCGATCATCATACGCGGCGACCAGCGTTTCTTGGTTCTTAACAAGATCGACACCGATTAAAAGGTGCACTGCACCCGTCTCCTGGCGAAAGCGGCGCAAGAGCGTCTCCGCCTGGCGGGGTTCGAAATTGCCGATCGTCGAGCCGGGGAAGAACAGCGTGACCGGCATGTCTTTATCGATGGCGGCCGGCATGGCGAGGTGTTTTGTAAAGTCGCAGCCGACCGGATCGATGGGCAGGTCTGGAAAGTCGCAGGAAAGGCTCTCTGCGGCCCGGTGAAGATGGGTGGCGGATATGTCGGTCGGCACGAATCCCGCCGGGTTCTTCAATGCATCGAGAACGATACGCGCCTTCCTGAGCGATCCGGCACCCGGTTCGTACAGCACCACGCCTTCGTCAAGCGCGTCCGCGATCTCACCGGCCCGCTCTTGCAGAATGGCGGCCTCCGTACGTGTTGGATAATATTCTGGCAATTGGCAGATCTGGTCGAACAGCGCGGAACCTTCCGCATCATAGAACCATTTCGGCTCGAGCGTTTTCGGGTCCTGCGAAAGGCCGTTCAGGACTGAATCGCGGAACTGCGTATCGAGCCTTTCAAGCATCGCGCGCCAGTCGCAGGCCAGTCATCTGCCAGCGGTGATGCGGATAGAAGAAATTGCGATAGGTGCGTCGCATTTGCGCGGCGGGGGTGAAACAGGAGCCGCCCCGTAAAACGAACTGATTGACCATGAACTTGCCGTTATATTCGCCAACCGCGCCCTCTGCGGTTTGGAAGCCGGGATAGGGCAGGAAGGCCGATGCCGTCCATTCCCAGACATCGCCCCACATTTGCAGCATGGTGTTGCCAGGCTGAGCTGCCGAAGGGCGTAGCCGCCCGGTTTCATGGAAATTGCCGTCTTCGACCCGACCCGATGCGATTTCCCATTCGAACTCCGACGGTAGCCGCGCACCGGCCCATCGCGCATAGGCGTCGGCCTCGTAATAGCTGACATGGCTGACCGGCGCATCCGGATCGACCGGCTGGGCGCCGCGCAAACTGAACTGCATCCACTGCCCATCTTCCTGCCACCAATAGGCCGGCGCGCGCCAACCCTCCCGTTGGACGGTGGCGAAACCATCCATCAGCCAAAGCGGCGCGTGCGCATAGCCGCCATCCTCGATGAAGGCGATCCATTCGCGATTGGTGACGCAGCGATTGGCGATCTCGAACGGGCGGATCAACTGATCGTGGCGGGGCGTCTCGCAATCATAGGCGAAGGTTTCCTCACCATGGCCGACCGGCAAGATGCCGCCTTCGAAGACGAGCCACGACAGATCACCCGTATCGCGTACTTCCAGCGGTTCCGGCTTGCGATAGGCGGGGCGTAGCGGATTGTGGCTGAGAACATGTAGAAGATCGGTCAGCATCAGTTCCTGATGCTGCATCTCGTGGTGACAACCGAGTTCGACAATGTCGGCGGGCGCTGCGCCCCTCTCGACGAGCCGTTCCACCGCTTCATCCACCTGCGCGCGATAAGCCAGCACATCGCAAATCGTCGGACGCGTGACGAGGCCGCGTTGTGCCCTTGTATAGCGGGGTCCGGCCTGCACGTAGTAGGAATTGAACAGAAAGGCGAAGCGCTCGTCGGGAGACGAATAGGCGGGATCGCATGGTCGCAGAACGAACTCTTCGAAGAACCAGCTCGTATGCGCCAGATGCCATTTGGTCGGACTGGCGTCCTCCATGGACTGCACGGCCATGTCTTCCGGCTCCAGCCCTTCGATCATTGAAAGGCTGCGCTGGCGGGTCTGACGAAACAGGTCCAGCAGCGGCGCGTCGTCCAGAACTTTCGCGAAGAGTGCGGTCATCCTTCGGGCCTTTCTCTGGATCGATAACCCTTGACGGGTCGGTCCAAACGTTTTCAGAAAAGCTAATGCACAAGCCCCGTGCGTAAAGGTGAATATATGTTTGCTGCCGCCACCGTGGTGTCACCAGTCAGGTACGATAAAGGCAGGATATGACCATTTAACGTCACTTGCCGTGGATCGCGTAGGACGCGATGGCAAACCGCAAATTTTGCCGCTAGAAGGGCGCGGAGTGTCAACAGGAGACAGACTGCTAATGGTCCAGGCCAATCGCACCGTCCGCGCCGGATCGGTATCCTTCGCCAATGACGCGCCCTTCACGCTGATCGCCGGCCCATGCCAGATGGAAAGCCGCGATCATGCGTTCGACATGGCCGGCGCGCTGAAAGAGATCTGCGGTCGCCTGGGTCTGGGGCTGGTCTACAAATCCTCCTTCGACAAGGCGAACCGGACCTCGCTTTCCGGCAGGCGTGGAATCGGTCTGGACGACGCATTGCCGGTCTTCGCCGATCTGAAGAAGGCGCTGGACCTGCCGGTTCTGACGGATGTCCATACCGAAGAGCAGTGCGCCACGGTGGGGGAGATCGTCGATATTCTCCAGATCCCGGCCTTCCTGTGCCGCCAGACCGATCTGCTCGTTGCCGCCGCGAAGACCGGGCGCGTCGTCAACGTCAAGAAGGGCCAGTTTCTGGCGCCCTGGGACATGACGAACGTGCTGGCCAAGATCGTCGAGAGCGGCAATCCGAACGTGCTGCTGACCGAGCGCGGCGCGTCCTTCGGCTACAACACGCTGGTTTCCGACATGCGCTCGCTGCCGATCATGGCCGAGACCGGCGCGCCGGTGATCTTCGATGCCACCCATTCGGTTCAGCAGCCGGGCGGGCAGGGCGGGTCCACCGGCGGGGAGCGGCGCTTCGTCGAAACGCTCTCGCGCGCTGCCATTGCCGTCGGCGTGGCGGGCCTGTTCGTCGAGACCCACCAAGACCCCGACAACGCGCCCTCCGACGGTCCGAACATGGTGCCGCTCGACCGGATGGAAGCCATGCTCGAACGGCTGATGGCCTTCGATGCGGTCACCAAGGGCTGACAACGTTCCTGAGCGCCGGGGAGGCCAAGATGAAGCCCGCTGCTGATCTCGAGCCGAACAGCTACGCTTTCGAGACCCGCCCGCTGGTCAAGCCAACGGGGTTTCGCGAATACGATGCGCGCTGGTGGTTCGGCCATCCGGGCAGCGACAAGCCGCCGGAACTCAATCTGCTGGGCGTGCAGGCGCTCGGCATGGGACTGGCGACATTGATCGCCCGAAAGGGGATCGGCCGGCGGATCGCAATCGGCCACGATTTCCGCTCCTATTCGCTTTCGATCAAGCTGGCGCTGGCGCAGGGACTGATGGCGGGCGGCGCCGAGGTGCTTGATATTGGTCTGGCGCTGTCACCCATGGCCTATTTCGCGCAGTTCGCGCTGGATGCGCCCTCTGTCGCCATGGTGACGGCGAGCCACAATGAAAATGGCTGGACCGGCGTGAAGATGGGCTGCGAGCGGCCGGTCACCTTCGGGCCTGACGACATGGCGGCGCTGCGCGACATCGTGCTTTCCGGCGCGTACGAAACGGCGAAGGGCGGCTCTTACGATCGGGTCGAAGGTTTCCGTGAGCGCTATCTCGAGGAAGTGACGGGTGGCATCGAAATCGGTCGCCGCCTCAAGGTCGTCTGCGCCTGCGGCAATGGCACGGCCGGCGCGTTTGCGCCGGAAGCACTGGAGCGCCTCGGTTGCGAGGTGATCCCGCTCGATTGCGAACTCGACCACAGTTTTCCACGTTACAACCCGAACCCCGAAGACATGGAAATGTTGCACACCATGGCGGCGGCGGTGGTCGAACATGGGGCGGATCTGGCGCTCGGCTTCGACGGCGATGGCGACCGCTGTGGCGTGGTGGACGAGACCGGCCGCGAAATCTTCGCCGATAAGATCGGCGTGATGCTGGCGCGGGATATGGCTAGGGAGCAGGGCGGCGGCCAGTTCGTCGTCGACGTCAAATCGACCGGCCTTTACCATACCGATACCGTGCTTCAGGACCTCGGCGCGCGGACCGACTACTTCAAGACCGGTCATTCCTACATCAAGCGCCGCGTCCGCGATCTCGGCGCCACCGCAGGCTTCGAGAAATCCGGCCACTTCTTCTTCGGGCCGCCCTATGGCCGGGGCTATGATGACGGCCTGCTGACCGCCGTCGCCGTGCTACGAATGCTGGATCGCAATCCCGGCCAAACGCTGGGCGGCCTCTATGACGACCTGCCGCTGACCTTCGGATCGCCGACTATGAGCGCCCATTGCGCCGACGAGGTCAAATACGAGGTGGTGGAGAATGTCGTGCAATCCATCCTCGAGATGGAGAGGATGGGCGAAACGCTGGCCGGTCACCCGATTGCGGAAACCAATACCGTCAACGGCATCCGCGTGACGGACGATGAGGGCACCTGGGGCCTCGTCCGCGCTTCGTCCAACAAGCCGGAGATCGTTGTCGTAGTCGAAAGCCCGGTTTCCGAGGACCGCAAGCGGGCGATGTTCGAGGCGGTAGACAGTCTCCTGCGCCGTCACGATGCGGTGGGCGCCTATAACCAGACGATCTGAACCGCCAAGCTTATCATCGGGCAAAGCCTCCTAATCTGCGCCGGATATTTAATCGACTATTCCTTTGCTGGGATCGCCGAGGGTCATACCAACTCGGGTACGACCTCCACTCTGCGTCCCCGCGACAGGAATATTCATGAACGCCCCCCTTTCCCATCTGCAACGGCTCGAAGCGGAATCGATCCACATCTTCCGTGAAGTGGCGGCCAGTTTCGACAATCCTGTCATGCTCTATTCGGTGGGCAAGGATTCGTCGGTCATGCTGCATCTGGCACTCAAGGCCTTCTATCCCGCGCCGCCGCCCTTTCCCTTTCTGCATGTCGATACGACCTGGAAGTTCCGCGAGATGATCGAGTTTCGGGACCGCATGGCACGCGACAAGGGGTTCGATCTTCTGGTTCACACAAACGAGGAAGCACGCGACGAGGGCGTCGGGCCGTTCACGCACGGCTCCTCGGTGCACACCCACCTCTACAAGACGGTCGGCCTGCGCCAGGCGCTCGACAAATACGGGTTCGATGCGGCCTTCGGCGGTGCGCGGCGCGATGAGGAGAAGAGCCGCGCCAAGGAGCGTATCTTCTCGTTCCGCAATGCCAGCCATGGTTGGGACCCGAAGAACCAGCGGCCGGAAATGTGGAATATCTACAACACACGCGTCGCCAAGGGCGAATCGATCCGCGTCTTCCCGCTCTCCAATTGGACCGAGCTCGATATCTGGCAGTACATCCTGCAGGAGCGCATCCCTATTGTGCCCCTCTATTTCGCCAAGCAACGTCCCGTGGTCGAGCGCGACGGCATGCTCATCATGCGCGATGATGACCGCATGGAGCTTCTGCCCGGCGAAGAACCGAAGGAGCAGATGGTCCGGTTCCGTACGCTCGGTTGCTACCCGCTGACCGGCGCTATCGAAAGCGAGGCCGACACGCTCGAAGCGATCGTCGCCGAGATGCTGGTCGCCCGCACCTCCGAACGACAGGGCCGCCTGATCGACAAGGACGAGGCCGGCTCGATGGAAAAGAAGAAACGCGAGGGGTATTTCTGATGAGCGCGCTCGCCAAACTCGACCGGCTGGATGAAGCCGAAATCACGGCGGCCGATACTGTCGCCGCCTTTCTCGCCGAGCAGGAAGCCAAGAGCTTTCTGCGCTTTCTGACCTGCGGATCGGTGGATGACGGCAAGTCGACCCTGATCGGCCGGCTTCTCTACGACACCAAACTGATCTTCGAGGATCAACTGGCCTCGCTGGAGAGCGAGTCGAAGAAATTCGGCACAACGGGCGAGGACATTGATTTCGCCCTGCTCGTCGACGGTCTCGAAAGCGAGCGGGAGCAGGGCATCACCATCGATGTCGCCTACCGCTTCTTCGCCACGGCCCGGCGCAAATTCATCGTGGCCGATACGCCCGGTCACGAGCAATACACCCGCAACATGGCGACGGGCGCCTCAACCGCCGATCTCGCCATCGTGCTGATCGATGCCCGCAAGGGCGTTCTGCCTCAGACGCGCCGCCACTCCTTCATCGCGTCGCTGCTCGGCATTCGCCACATCGTCGTCGCTATCAACAAGATCGATCTGGCCGATTACAGCCAGGAGACCTTCGACCAGATCGTTGCCGACTACCGGCGTTTCGCTGCCGATTTCGGCTTCGAGACGATCACTCCGATCCCGATGAGCGCCCGCTACGGCGACAATGTCACGACGCGTAGCCGGAAAATGGGCTGGTATGATGGCCCGACGCTTCTCGATCATCTCGAAACCGTCGCGGTCGACGACCGGACGGACGATCTGCCGCTGCGTTTTCCGGTGCAATATGTGAACCGCCCGCATCTGGATTTCCGTGGTTTTGCCGGAACAGTCGCGTCCGGGGCAGTTGCAGTCGGCGATGAGGTTGTCGTCGCCAAGAGCGGCAAGACCGCGCGGGTTTCACGGATCGTCTCCATGGACGGCAATCTGGAGGCAGCCGCCACCGGGCAGGCGGTTACGCTCGTTCTGAACGACGAAATCGAGGTCTCGCGCGGCAACATGCTGGTCGCACCCGAAGAGCGACCGCACATTGCCAGCCAGTTCGAGGCCAATATCGTCTGGTTCGGCGAGCAGCCGCTGCTGCCCGGTCGGTCCTACATTCTGCGGACCGAAACCGACCAGGTGTCGGCCAATGTCACGGCGCTTCGGCACAAGGTCGACGTCAACACATTCGCTGAGGAGGCCGCCCGACACCTCGACCTCAACGAGGTCGGTGTGATCAACATCGCCACGCAGAGCGATCTGGCCTTCGATCCCTATGCGAAGAACCGGGCGACCGGCGCGTTCGTCCTGATCGACCGCGTGACCAATGCGACAGTCGGGGCGGGTATGATCAATTCGGCTCTCCGCCGCGCCGACAATATCCACTGGCAGGCGCTCGACGTGAACAAGGCCTCCCGCGCCGAGGCCAAGGGGCAGAAACCCGCCGTGCTGTGGTTCACGGGTCTATCCGGCTCCGGCAAATCCACCGTCGCGAACATTCTGGAGAAGCGCCTGCACGCCAAGGGTAAGCATACCTATACGCTGGACGGCGACAATGTGCGCCATGGGCTCAACCGCGATCTCGGTTTCACCGACGAGGATCGGGTGGAGAATATCCGCCGCGTCGGCGAGGTCGCCAAACTCATGTCGGATGCCGGGCTGATCGTCCTCTGCTCCTTCATTTCGCCCTTCCGGGCGGAGCGGCGGATGGTGCGCGATCTGCTCGACGAGGGCGAAATGATCACGATCTGGGTGGATACGCCCATCGAGGAATGCGCCCGTCGCGATCCGAAGGGTCTTTACAAGAAAGCCTATGCCGGCGAAATCGAGAACTTCACCGGCGTCGATAGCCCGTTCGAACTGCCGGAGCGCGCCGAAATCCACCTGAAGGCCAAGGACCGGACGGCGGAAGACATGGCCGACGAGATCGAAGCGTGGATGATCGAACGAGGTTATATTTGATGCAAAGCCAAGCCGTTCTGGAGATTTTCGAACGGCTTGCATTGGAGGCGGGCAGGGCAATCCTCGCCATTCGGGCAAGGGGAATCGAAGTCGAATGCAAGACCGACGATTCCCCCGTCACCGAGGCCGACAGGACAGCCGAGGCCATCATCCTGAAAGGGCTGGCGGACGAGCTTCCCAACATACCGGTTGTCGCCGAGGAAGAGGTCGCAGCAGGTCGGCGACCCGACATTTCGGGCGGGCGTTTCGTTCTGGTCGATGCGCTGGACGGCACTCGCGAATTCATCAAGGACAATGACGATTTCACCGTCAATATCGCCCTGATCGAAGACGGCGTTCCGACCGTCGGCGTCGTGCTGGCGCCTGCCCGACAGCAGATCTGGGCTGGTTCGCCGGCTGGAGCCATATCGGCCCGTGCCATCATGCAGCAGGGCGCTATCGATGGTCGCCATCCTATTGCCTCCCAGCGCCCCGCGACACCGCTGCGCGTCGTCGCCAGTGTTTCCCACCGAACGCCGCAGACTGACCGGTTCATCGCAAGTTGCCCGAAGGCGCAGACCGTTTCGGTCGGCTCATCGCTGAAATTCTGTCTGCTGGCGGAAGGAGAGGCCGATCTCTACCCGCGCTTCGGGCGAACGATGGAATGGGATACGGCGGCGGGCGACGCCGTTCTTCGCGCCGCTGGCGGCCTGACCCGGAAGCCGGACGGACAAGCGCTCGTCTATGGCAAGACCGATCAGGCAGACGATGCCGATTTTGCCAATGGACCGTTCATCTGTGCCGGGAACGAAGAATTGCTGGAGCGGGTGCTGGCCGAAGGAGCGTGCGAGAGCATTCCTGTGTCGAAACAAATCAGTTCAGGCGGCTCTGCCGACTCGTGACTTGGACAGCCAGCCGAGGATATCCTCTTCGACAGCCGGCAATTCGTGCGCCAGACCGCCGGAAAAATCATCGAAGGCCGCTCGATTGAGATTGTTTACGGCCGTCAGGACAGGGATGCCGCGCAGCACCGCTTCGCCGATCAAGGCGTGAAAGCCGCCGCCTTGCGCTTCCTGCTTGCCGAATTTGTTGACGATGAGCAGGTCGATATCGCCGCTCATGGCCTCGGTCACGATACCGACGGCCGCTTCAAGCGAAGCCGTATCCAGTCGACAGCCACGCGAATTCGATCCGAGATCCTGGCTGATGCGAAACGTCTCGCCATTCGGCAGAACACGCACATGCATGTCGGCATGGCGTCTGTCGGGTCGGTCGACGTCAGACTGAACGAGCCCGGCCAAACGCCAGCTCCTTTGTTCCAGATACAAGGCAACGTTGGACAGAACCGCGTTGACCTGACCAGGAACCGGTGATGAGACGACGGCGAGTTTCATCCGGTTTCCCCGATTGTTGTTCGAAGTTAAGCAGAAATGGCGGGATTTGAGCAATCCCGCCATTTCGATTTGCCGGTTCAGCCCTTGCGCTGAATGACGGAGTCGAAGTCCCAGGGAGTGGCGTCGTCAGTGGCCACCATCGGGACCGGTCGCGGCTTCAGGCTCATCTCATCGAAATTGTTCTTGTACGGAGATTCGCCGACGCGGCGGATGACGCCTCGTCCCAGCTTGTAGCGATAGTTGCCGCTGACCGGATCGGGCACCGCGTGACAGACCGAGTTCGCCTGGCTGCCGGGATAGTTGAAGTTGGCCATTGTCACCCCCGGACGCATCTCGTCCGACACGATGGCGACGGCAACGAAGCTGCCCTCGGTCGTCGTGATGTGGCCATCCTCCTTCAGCTTGGTGAAGGACAGATCATCCGACTGAACGCCCACGGGCCGCCCGCTCTGGATATAGACCGTGTCGTTGTAGCCTTCGACCAGATCGCCCGATTCGATGCCGCGCGGTTCCGCATCCTCCGGATGAATGAAGATGTACGGCCACGGCCAGCGTTTTGCCAGATAAGGCTTGCGGCGGTCGTCGAAGCCCGATTGCCAGGTTTCGTTCACCCGGCCATTGGTGATCCAGACCTCATCCTTTTCGGCGCGCGGCTTGATCGCCTCGTAAAAATCGGACCAGGCATTGTTCTCCCAGGGCGTGCGCAGCAGCAGAGCTTTGCCCGAATGGGTGCCGAAGGAATAGAGCCACTTCTGGTCGGCCACGGCCCCTTCGATCTCGCCCCAATCATTGTCTGGGTCGTGCAGGCGCTTGGTGCCGACAAGTTCGCCGTCGATCATGCGGATCGGCGTCTGAATGCCGGTGGTGCCGAGCTCGCGCAGCTTGTCATGGCTGCGCTTGCCTTCTTCCTGCGCCTTCTTGTGAAGGGCGTAGTAAGATAGCACGCCGGTGCGGGAGAAACGGGCCGCCTCTTCGAAGATGTCGGCGGAATTTTCCCATTCGAACCCTTCGAACCCCATCTTCTGGGCAAACTGGGCAATGGCCCACCAGTCCGATTTGGCGTCTCCGGGCGCGTCGGCGATCTTGGAATAGAGGCGCAGGCGACGTTCGGCGTTACAGCGCGAGCGGTCCTCTTCGCCCCATGCCGCGGCCGGCAGCACGATGTCGGCGATCTGGGTGTTCAGCGGGTCGACCGGATAGATGTCCGAATTGACCAGCACCATGCCGCCTTCGTCCACCCGCTTCTTGTAGACCTCGATCAGATGATCGCGGTCGACGCTGCGCGGCTGATGCTTGCTTTCCTTGACGAGGTCATGGACGCGAGAGCCCAGTTCCTGGCTGGCGAGCATGGCCGGGAACCAGACCGTTCCCATCACCCACATGAAGCGGACATTGCCGTCCATGACCCAGCGGTCGACATTGACGGACTTCTTGCGCCGTCCGGGATGCTTCTCCGGCGACAGATAGACGCGCTTGGGACCGGAGCCCATCCAGCCGCGCTGGTGGCCGCCGCCGCGCGAGATGACCTGACCGGGGCGGTTGCCCGCGCCGCAGACCAGCCCGAGGGAGGCGAGCGACGCCGTGTTCATGTAGTTGTTGGACCAGTAATTGCCCTTTTCCAGCATGAAGGATGTCTTCACGCGGGTGCCGTCTTCCTTCGGCTTGGCGATCATCTCGGCCGCCTGCTCGATCAGCTCCGGCTTCAGGCCGGTGATCTCGGCCGCCTTGGCAAGGTCCGCGGCAGGCTCTTCCATGATGAATTTCTGGTAGTCTTCCCAGTCGGACTGGTAGCGGCCCCAGGTCGTCCGCCACTGCCAGCGCGTGTTGCGCGTGCCGCGGCCATAGCCGGAGTTGACCTCCCAGCGATTGGCGATCCACTTGTCGATGAACTCCTGGTCCTGCCAGTTGTTCTGTAGGATGATCTTCGAGATCGCCAGATGTAGCGCGGTGTCGGACCCCGGAATGACCGGAAGCCAAAGGCCGCCATTTTCCAGGGCGTATTGCACGCCCATGGTCCGGTGCGGCGTCACCATGATCATCTTCTTGTCTGGATTGTCGCCATACATCATCCAGGAGGTGAAGAGCACGGTCTTCGTCTCGTACGGATCGACGCCCGAGCAGAAGGCGACATCGGTCATGCCCCAATCGTCATAGCTCGCCGAGAAGGCGTTGATGCCGGCGTCGTCGAGGCCGGGCGTGTCTTCGGCGGCCTGCGGCTTGTCGTGCGGTGCGTAGATCGGCGTGCCGATCGAATTGTGCACCAGCTTGGAGATCGCATAGGTGTTCTCGAAGAACTCGTACGAATAGGTCTTCATGCCCCAGGCGTGAACGCCATGCTTCTCCAGGACATATTTGGACACTTCCGCCATGACGTCGGTCACGACGTCCCAGGAGACGGGCGTGAGCGTATCGACGACGCGGATCATCGGCTCGCGCAGACGTTCGCGCGTCGGTGTCGTCGGGTTGTAGAGCTTCTGGGCCAGCGTGCCGCCCCGGATGGAGTGGTTGCCGTCCACGTTGACGACCGGCGTGTCCGGATCGGGAATGATGATGACGTGATGCGGCCGGCCCTCATGGTCGACGATGTTGTGCTGGTTCGGGCTGACCCAGGCGGTCAGCGGCGCACCCGTCGGGAAATCGATCCCGAGCGCGTTCTGATCGGCAGCCGGTCCGCCCTGCCGGCCCACGGGCCAGCGATAGGCGAGATAGCCGCAGGCCACGATGCAGTAATCGCAGGCCGTGGTGATTTTTTCCGCGTCGACTGGCGGTAGAGGAACGACGTCGACGTCGGGATTGTCATAGGGAGTCGTCATTTGATGTCTTCTCCTCAGCTCGTCGGGTTCTGGGAATAGCCATAGACAAGGCCCATGACCCCGGTCGCGACAATGTCGTCGCCGTCCAGTTCGAGCGTGATCTGTGGCAGGCTGGCTGTGGCGTGGCCGGAAGCGACCATGCCGTATTTCGTCAGATCGAAAGTGGACAGGTGCAGAGGGCACGGGCCCAGCAACGAGTGCTTGGAATGGAAGAGGCTACCGTCAAGATAGGCGCCCTGATGCGGGCATTGCGAGTTGAACGCCACGATGTTGCGATCGGGGCCGACGCCGCCTCCGGCTTCTTCACCCAGCATGAACAGCAGATTGGTGATGTCGTCGTTTGGGTAGCTGAACTCGATGGCCTTGGCCGATTCCAGTTCGGCAACCGTGCCGACAACCTTTCTCGGCCATGCGCCCATGACGAGTTCCGCCACCTGGCCCATCGCGTTGCGAGGGCCGACCACGCCGAGCGAAACCACACTCGCCGCGCCCATGATCAGGAATTGCCGCCGTGCCAGGCACAGATGGGTCGGCTCTGCCTTCTGCCTGCCTTTGGCCGTGTTATGTTCGGTGTATGCCATCGGGCTCACCTCCGTGCTTGAATTTCGGGAAGTTCGGGTTCCTGGTCGAGAATCGGTTCGTCCGAACTCAGGCTTTCCAGGAAGGCGATCAGATCGGCCTTCTCCTGATCGTCCAGGCCGAGCGGCTTGATCAGGTCGGTCTTGTTGACGCTTTCGCCACCGCCCTCATTGTAGAAGTCGACGACTTCAGCGAGCGTCTCGAAAGTGCCGTTGTGCATGTAGGGGCCGGTGTAAGTCAGCTCCCGCAGCGACGGCACGCGGAACTTGTAGCGGTCGGATGGACGCTTGGTGACGTAATAGAGCCCCATATCGCCGGGATCGGAGTAATACATTTCCTCCGTCACGCCCTTGGCGTAGTTCTCCCAGCGCACGGTGATCTGCTGCAGCGGATCGGAGCTGTCCATGATGACGTCCTGCGGCACGCCCAGATCGTAGAACTTCTGGTTGGAGAACAGCGCACCATCGTGGCAGGTGGCGCAGTTGGCCTTGCCCTCGAAAAGCTCCATGCCCCGCTTGGCCTCTTCGCTGAGGGCTGTTTCGTCACCGTCCATGAAGCGGTCGAACGGGACGTTCTCCGGGTCCGAAACGATGGTCCGCTGATAGGCGGCGATCGCTCTCCACGCATCGGCGATGATCGGGTTCTCCGTGCCGAACAACTCCTTGAAGCGGGTGACATATTCCGGGATGAAGGCCAGCCGCATTTCCATGATGGAATCGTCGCCATTACCGGCGACCGCGCCGTGAGCGGCCGCAGGAGCCTGGGCTTCCAGACTGGTCTTGCTGCCATCCCAGAACAGCTTGTTGTAATAGGCGGAGTTCAGGATGGTCTGACTGTTGCGCCAGTGCGTCGTGCCCGGATAGCCGAACGAGATGGGCGTATCGGTGCCCCATCCGAGATCCGGCAAGTGGCAGGCCGAGCATGGCATGCTGCTATTGCCCGAAAGGCGGGGGTCGAAGAAGAGCATCCGTCCCAGTTCGACCTTGGCCTCGCTCATCGGGTTGTCGGGCGGCGCGACCGGCGGCTTCAGGCGGGCGAGCGGCGCACCGGTCGAGACATTCTCGACCGCACCGTCCGACATATCCTTGTTTTCTGCTGCATTCGGGTAGGTCGCGTCGGGGACCAGCTCGTCCATCGATGGATTGTCGTTGGCGGCTTCCTGAGCGGAAAGCGGCACGGACAACGCCGTCGAGGCGAGAGCCGCGGCGATCAGCAATTTTGCGATTCTTGTCATCTCTCGGCTCCTCATTCGGCCTTGGCCGGTGCTTCTTCCGAGTAGTCGGGCTGCTCAGGCACCTCGATCTGCGGTGTCTGGCCAGTCAGGCTTTCCAGGAAGGCGACCAGCGAGCTTTTCTCATCGTCGGACAGGTTGAGCGGCTGCAGCAGGTCGGTCTTGTTGGCCACGTCGCCGCCACCCTGATTGTAGAAGTCGACGACCTCTTCCAGCGTGGCGAAAACGCCGGAGTGCATGTAGGGGGCGGTCTGGCCGACATCCCAAAGCGGCGGGGTATAGAACTTGCCGATATCGGCATCGTCCTTGCTCACTGCGTAGTAGCCGACATCCTCGCTGCGGTTCATGTAGTTCGGCACGCCGAAGCTCGAATAATAGCGCAGCATCGTGACCGAGCGTTCCGGCTCGCTTTCCAGCAGATCATTGTCCGGCACGCCGAGCGCATGCGGCTTGCTGTCGCTCAGCATCGGGCCGCTGTGGCACGACACGCAACCGGCCTTGCCTTCGAAAAGCTCGCGGCCGGCCTTGGCCTCTTCGCTCAGAGCGGATTCCTCGCCGTCGAGAAACGCCTGGAACGGCGCGCCTTCGGTGCGCAGCGTCTTCATGAATTCACCGAGGGCGCCGTAGATGCGGCCGCCATAGGGTTCGCCGCCATAGGCATCCTGGAACATCTGGAGATATTCCGGCACCTGTTTCAGCCGCTCCTGCACCAGACGCGAATCCGCATTCATGAAATGCGCTTCGACGATCCCGTCGCGCGAGGCGGTTCCCAGATCGCTGCCTTCCAGACGTCCGTCCCAGTGCAGATATGTCTTGTGGGAGACGTTGAAGAGCGATGGCGCATTCCGGAAATGCGGGGTGTTGGTATAGCCTTGCGAGAGCGGCTCATCGGTCGTCCAGCCGGTCGCCGGGTTGTGGCAGCTGGAACAGGACAGCGACGTATCGCCGGACAGGCGATTGTCGAAGAAGAGCTTCTTGCCGAGTTCGGCGCGCGCCTCGTTGATTTCCTTGGTATCGGGCAGCGGCGCGAACGCCTCCGCATCCTGGGCGTCGGCGGTGCCGCCCATTCCAAGGGTCAATAGCGCGGTTATGGCGGTCAGACCGCCCGTCAATCTTTTTCGCCGGTCACTTTCTGTCATTCGACTCTCCTCGCGACATCGCGTTTAAGGTCGACACGGAAGAGACATTTAACGATTCCCCGTGTCTTCAGTCGGGGAGACCCTAGGACTTGAAATCAAACCAGTTGTTTCGCCTGGAGTGACGAAACAATAAAAATTGTGACGAGATGCGACGGGCCGTCAGTCGATCGTCTTGGCATCCAGCATCTGGCGGATTTTCCTGGCCAGATGAAGAGGATCGACCGGCTTGTCGATCATGGCCATTGGCGGGTCGGCAAAGGTTGGCGACCCGGGGTTGAATCCGGTGCAGAAGATGATCGGGCAGTCGGGTCGCAGTTCGCGCATATGGCGGGCGAAGGTTTCGCCGTCCATTTCAGGCATGATGATGTCGCAGATCACCAGATTGGGCCGGTCCGGATCGGCACGCAGGCGCTCCAGCGCCACCAGCGGGGCGGTGAATGCTTCGACCTGATAGCCAAGACGCATCAGGTAGCGCCGGAATGTTGCGGCAAATTCGGTGTCGTCATCAACAAGAAGCAGGCGCTCGGTGCCACGCGGCGCGGCTTTTTGTTCCGGTACAGCTTGGCTTTTGCTGGGAAGCGCTCTCGGCAGAATCAGTACGAACCGCGCCCCTTCGCCAGGCGCCGAATCGACGCTGATCGAACCGCCCATATCCTTGACCAGCCCTTCCACCACGGCGAGCCCGAGGCCCGAACCCTTGCCGAGCGGCTTCGTCGTAAAGAAGGCGTCGAAGAGCCGCGCCTGGGTTTCGAACGTCATGCCGGGACCGTTATCGGAAACGGTGAGCTGCACCCAGCCCTCGGCCCGTGCCGGCAGGTCGGACGGAGCGTCTTCCAGATAGGTTGCGTCGATCTCGATCCGACCGGACGCAGATCCGATGGCTTCTGCTGCGTTGCCGCACAGATTCATGAGTATCTGATGCAAATGCGTGGGATCCGCGAGAACCCATATCTGCGGCTCGCTCGTAGTAAAGGACAGCGTGACGGTTGGCGGGATGGCCGCTTCCAGCAGATGCGTCACCTCATCGATGATCGAGGACAGGTCGGTCGCGGACGGGTTTCCCGGTTCGCGCCGCGCGAAAGTCAGAAGCTGGCGGACGAGCATCTGTGCCCGTCCCGCGGCGATGGCGATCTGCTCGATCTCGCCGGCAATATCGCTGTCGGGCTCCGCATCGAGCGCGGCAAGGTGAACGGAGCCGACGATGGTGGAGAGGACATTGTTGAAATCGTGAGCGATGCCCCCGGCCAGAAGCGCCACGGCCTCGATCTTCTGGGCGCGGACCACCTGTTCGCGAGCCTTGCGCTTTTCCGTGATGTCCTCGGCGATCGACAGGAAGCTGGTGATCTGCCCGTCCGGACCTTTCAGCGGCAGAATAGTGGTATCGGCCCAGTAGCTGCTGCCATCCTTGCGCAGATTGCGAAAAATACCGTGCCATTCGCGTCCTGCACGCAGCCGCTCTCTTATTTCATTGTAGGTTTGCGGCGATGCATCGCCCGATTGCAGGAATTTGGGGGTGTGGCCGGCGATGGATGTTCTGTCCCAGCCCGTAATGTCCTCGAAATGGCGATTGACGTAGAGGATCTGGGCATCGGTATCAGTGATGAGGATGGTAGCCGGGCTCTGCTCCACGGCCTCCGTCAGACGCTGCTCGGATTCTTCGAGCCGGTGACGGACCTTGAACTCCTCCGATAGCTGCGTGATCGTCTGCATCATGTCGCGCAGCAGGATCAGCAGCAAGAATCCGAGGCCCAATGCGGCAAGAACGAAGAAAAACAGCACGAAAAAGCCGAGGCTGACGAGCGCTTCGCCTTCGGCCACGGCGGTGATGACGCGACCGGTGCTTTGCCGGCGATTGTCACGCCAGATCGTTTCGAGCCTGTCGAGGGCGGCGATCGCCGCCGTATCGTCGACACGTACGCGCATATCGACGGCGCGCGCGCCGTCGTTCAGGCGCGCGCCCTCTTCGGCGATGGGCAGCATCGCCCGGTACTCGTCAATGGTGGCGCGGATCGTCTGGAGCGACTGCCGCTCGCGTAGCGGCAACGGCTCCGAGAGGTAACGGTTCATCACACGGTCGAACTGCTCAAGCTGCTCTTCAACGCGTTCGCGGTAGATGTCGTCGCCGCGCAACACGTAGTTCTTGAAGTTGTGAATGATGCCGCCATAGCCCAGATGGCCACGCAGCAGGCTGATCCATACCCCCTTCTTCTCGGCGTTTTCGGCGTAGCTCGACCAGCTTTCGGCAATTTCCACGAACCGCGCGCGTGTGCCGCTGCCCAGAAAAACGCCGAGCGCCAGCGTAACGCACAGAAAAACCGATGCGATGATGCCCAGACGGTATGTGCGCGAAAGATGTTTGCTGCTATCCATGAACGCCGATGCATCATAAAGTTGTAAACGTTTTACGTGGAATGCGACTATGCAGGATAGCCGGGGCACAAAGGAATGGGGGCGGTGACACATAATCGGATTCTGATCGTCGAGGACGATCGCCAGCTGACCAGCTTTCTGGAACGCTTCCTAGGCAAGCAGGATTACAGCGTCACCACCGCGGCTTCGGCTGCCCAGATGTGGGCAATTCTGGAGCACCACACCTTCGACCTGATCGTTCTGGACCTCGGTCTGCCCGATAATGACGGTTTCGAGATCACCCTCGACATACAGCGCCGCACGCATGTGCCGATCATCATTCTGACAGCGCGCGACGAAACGTTCGACCGGATCGTCGGTTTGGAGCTGGGCGCCGACGACTATGTGACCAAACCGTTCGAGCCGCGCGAGCTACTGGCGCGCATCAAGGCGGTGCTGCGCCGTACCGGGCCGGCCCAGCAGCCTTCTGCCGTTTCTTCGGCCAGTTCCATCCGGTTTGCCGGCATGACGCTCGATCTGGTCGAGCGCACGCTCAAACGCGATGAGGATGACGCGGCGATTGATCTGACCGGGGCCGAGTTCACGTTATTGCGAGCCCTGGCTGAGAATGCAGGCGAGGTGCTGTCGCGATCACGTATTCTCGATACGCTATACGGCAAGACCGCCGCCGTGACCGACCGGGCGATCGATGCGCATATTGCCCGTCTTCGGCGCAAGCTGAAGCACGGCTCTGATGCGCCCGCGACGCTGATTCGAACGGTGCATGGCACGGGCTATATTCTGGCTGCCAGCGCGCGCTCGGACTGACAAGGCGTGCCGCCACCCAGTCGGCTTCAAGCGGCTTCGAATGGCTCGATATGTGACACGTCGACGGACTTGGCCGCGGCATCCAGCGCCGACAGCATGGCCCGCATCCGCCTTACTGGATCGGGGCAAAGCCATTGCCATAAATGCCGTTGATAGCGTTCGTGGCGTTGTATCATCAGCGCTCCCGGAAGCGCTGATCGGGCGAATTGCAGATTGTCTGGATATTCCAGCGAAAGAAGTGGCTGGGGAACCTGGATTCGAACCAGGACTAACGGAGTCAGAGTCCGTGGGTCTACCGTTAACCTATTCCCCAAAGCCGGTTCCGTGCGATTCAGCCTGGTGCTGGAGATTACGCCGGAATGATGCTGGCTATCTAATGATCGCCGCTTCCTTGTCAACCCTTCCCTCGGAGGTGGCAAAGCCATCCGCCTTTGCAACGGATCGGACCTCTGTTAGAGTCAGGCCAACGCAAATGGCGCGCGCGCCCCGGTTTGTCCGGCGGCTGCTGCGCGGAAGGAAATGTTACGGTGAAAGACCCCGAGGGCGGAAAAACTCCGCCGCAGCGGGGGGGCGGTGACGATTCGGGCGGCTCGGAAAGCGAGACGCCGCGTCCGACATCGCGCAGGGGACGCCGCCGCCACCGATCGCGGGGCAAACGTGGCAAGAACCCGCAGGGACAGACGATAGAGGCATCGTCTCCCGCCCCGCAATCCGCTCCGAACGCGAATAATGTGCCGTCTCAGGACGGTGACAAGACGGACGTGGTCGAACAGCCGCGCCGGAGGCGTTCGCGCCGTCGCCGCAGACGCAAGGCCGTTTTCGCCAAGGATCATACGGTGCCGGCAAACGCTGCCGCGCCGGATGTTGCCGCTGGAGGCGGCGCATCGTCAGGGTCGGCTTCGTCGCCCGACCAGGCCATGCAGACCCAGCCGGCCGATCACGTTCGGAGCCGTCCTGTCGAAACGAAAGACGGGGGCAATACCATACGACCGGAACCGGATGGTCGAGCCGGCAATCGGCAGGAGCCGCGCCGCTGGCGCTCGCGCCAGTTCCGACGAGAGGGGCATGCGCCGCTTTACGCCGCGCTCGATCTTGGCACGAACAATTGCCGGCTTCTAATGGCGGCGCCGACGCGACCCGGACAGTTTCGCGTGGTCGATGCTTTTTCGCGTATCGTGCGGCTGGGCGAAGGGCTGACGCATAGCGGCCGGCTTTCCGATGCGGCCATGGACCGGGCGGTGGATGCCCTTCACGTCTGTGCGGGTAAACTGATGGCCCGCAAGACCCGGGGCTATCGCCTGATCGCGACCGAAGCCTGCCGCGCCGCCGAAAATGGCGCTGCGTTCATCGAGCGTGTTCGCCGCGAAACGGGGCTGTCGCTGGAGATCGTCGATCGCGAAACCGAGGCGCGGTTGGCCGTCGCCGGCTGTTCGTCGCTCGTCGAGCCGAAAACGCGCGGCGTCGTGTTGTTCGATATTGGTGGCGGCTCCTCGGAGATCGCGCTGATCGATATTCCGGATGGCGATCCGAGGCGGCTGTCGGAGAAGATCGTCTCATGGACCTCGCTGCCCATGGGTGTTGTCACATTGGCCGAACATTTCGGTGGGCGCGATGTCACGCCGGCGGTGTTCGAAGCGATGGTTGCCCACGTCTCCGAGGTGATCGGCCGGTTCGACGGACGCATGGACCTTGCCCATCTTCTGGACAATCCGAATTTTCACCTGCTCGGCACATCCGGCACGGTGACGACGCTTGCCGGCATCTTTCTCGATCTGGAACGGTACGACCGTCGCCGGGTCGATGGTATTTGGATGAGCAGCGAACAGGTTTCGGCGATGACCGAACGCCTGCTCGGCTGGACCTTCGAAGAGCGCGTCGACAATCCCTGCATCGGCGCGGACCGGGCCGATCTGGTGCTCGCCGGCTGCGCTATTCTGGAAGCGATCCGCCGGACCTGGCCGTCAGAACGGCTACGCGTGGCCGATCGCGGCCTACGTGAGGGCATTCTCATTGAACTGATGACGCGCGACAATGCCTGGCGACGCAGCCGGCGCAAAGGAGGCCAGCAATGAGCGAACGCGGCAAATCGAAGGGTCCGGCCCCCCGGGCGCTGAAGGTCAGGGTCAAGAAGAAGCGGGTCAAGAACTCGTCGCGCCGCTGGATCGAGCGACAATTGTCCGACCCTTACGTACATAAGGCCCGCGCCGAAGGTTATCGCTCGCGCGCGGCCTACAAGCTGCTGGAGATCGACGAGCGGTTCAAGCTGCTCAAGCGCGGTCAGAAGATCATCGATCTGGGCGCGGCGCCCGGCGGCTGGTGCCAGGTGGCGGTGCAGACGGTGGGTTCGACGGACGAAAGACCGGCGGTGGTGGGTATCGATTACCTGCCGATGGACTCCATCCCCGGCACCACCATTCTGGAGTTGGATTTTCTCGATGACGACGTGCCGGACAGGTTGATCGAGGCGCTGGGCGCCGAACCCGATCTGGTGCTCTCGGATATGGCGGCGCCGACGACCGGCCACCGCAACACCGATCACATCCGCACAATGCATTTATGCGAGGTGGCGGCGGACTTCGCCATGAAGGTGCTGAAGCCGGGCGGCCATTTCCTGTCCAAGACCTTTCAGGGCGGCACCGAATCCGATCTTCTGAAACTGCTGAAGGCGAACTTCCAGAGCGTCCATCACGTCAAGCCGCCGGCAAGCCGCGACGAAAGCGTGGAATTATACTTGTTGGCGAAGACATTTCGAGGTAGGAACCCAGAACTGGAGTAGTATTCGCATTTAAATATAGACGAACGCCAGTAATGTAGGCGCTTCGATTGAAATTTTATGGGTGAAACTATGTTCAAAAGGCACATCATTCCTGCGATTGCAGGCATCGTTTCGACCGTAATCGTGTTTCCGATAGCTGGTTATTTTATCGGGATCTTGCCCTTGGGTGATATGGTCAAGGGTGCTTTGATCCTTGTCGTTGCCATCGGAATAGGCATCGCGGTCAACAATTTCCTCTCGAAGCGAGCGCAAGCCAGAATAGTTTCTAAATAGCGATCTGTGCGGTGGGTGTTCCCATCACCGCTGAGTGGTGGAAAAGCATTCAAATTGTGGGCTTTAAGGTTCGAGATTGCTACCCACCGTCAGTCCATTCTCAACCTGGCTCGTCGTTTCTCATAATGGAGGGGCCGGGCCGCGTGCCGCCATCGTCCCGCCCGACATGCAGATATTTGCGGTGGCCGGAGACGTCCGCGCCCGTCGATGTCGGCAAGAGTAGAAACGGAATGGCGGCGATCACCGAGATGCCGCCGATGGTCAAGAACGCAATCAGGAAGCTGGTCTGTGTGACAACGCCATCCGCGGTCGATGACAGTTCCAGGATCGCCCCGCCGAGTGCGACGCCCAAAGCGATAGACACTTGCTGCAATACCGATGTGGTCGCCGTGGCCGGTGCAGCCCGCGCCGAATCGATGTCGGCGAAGATCAGCGCATTGCCGGCGGTGAAGAAGAGCGAGCGGAACAGCCCGCCGATCAGCAAGGTCAGTAGAATAACGGCGACCGGCGTCGTTTCGGTGAAGAAACCCGCAACGCCGATGAGAAGGCCGCCCACGAGCGCGGCGACGGAAAGGGCCAGGCGGAAACCGGTGCGCCGAAGGATCGCCGGCGCGACGAATTTGACCATCAGCGCGCCGACCGCCCCCATGAAGGTGATGAGGCCCGATTGAAAGGGCGTGTAGCCGAAGACCAGTTGCAGCAGTAGCGGCATCAGAAATGGCACCGCGCCCGATCCCATGCGGAAGAGGCTCATGCCGAGCACCGATGAGCGGTAGGAGCGGATCGCGAACAGCGACAGGTCGAGCAGCGGCGCCACCGCCTTTCGCGCGTGGAGGATGTAAAGCCATGCCGCGACCAGACCGGCGAAGACGGTCGCGACGCCGACTGCCGGCGGCAGGGCCGGCAGTGAGATCACCGAGAGGCCGAAAATGATGCCGGACGCCGCGATGGCGGCCAGCGCGAAGCCGGTCCGGTCGATCGGCTGGCGCGTCTCGCTGCGCATGTCCGGCACGTAGACGCCGGCCAGAACGATGCCGACCAGCCCGATGGGCAGGTTGATCAGAAAGATCCAGTGCCAGGACACATAGGTGGTGATGAAGCCGCCAAGCGGCGGGCCGAGAAACGGGCCGATCAGCGCCGGAATGGTCAGCAGCGCCATGGCGTCGACGAGCCTGTCCTTGGGCGTCGTCCGCACGAGAATGAGCCGGGCCACCGGCGTCATCATCGCCCCGCCCATGCCTTGCAGAAAGCGCGCTCCGACGAACTGCGCCAAGGTGGCGGACAGTGCGCAGGAAAGCGAGCCGATGACGAACACGCCGATGGCGATCCGAAAGACGTTCCGCGAGCCGATGCGGTCCGCCATCCATCCGGAAATCGGGATGAAGATCGCCAGCGAAACAAGATAGGCCGTCAGCGCCAGCTTCAGCGCGACGGGGCGTGTGCCGATATCTTCCGCGATGGCCGGCAGGGCGGTCGCGATCACAGTCGAATCGATCTGTTCCATGAACAGGGCGACAGCGAGGATAAGGGGAAGGGCAGGGCGTTTCACGAGGGTGACATGGCCCCGATGAACGCTCTGTCAATGCGGGTTTTCATGCCGGACAACCACGCCGTAGGGAACCCTGGCGGGTTTCGTCGATTGCAATCCTGATAGGGTGCGCGCTGCTCTGCTTCCTCGACACGGCCCAATTCAGGAGACATTCATGAACGATACAAAGATCATGGCGACCAGTCGCCGCTCCATAATCGGGCTCGGTGCGGCTGCCGCTCTTTCGGCTCCGGCTTTGCTTCTCTCACGAAACGTTCATGCGGACACTCATGCGAGCGTCGACGCGGCGAAAGCCCCAGTGAATGGCGATGTGGCGATGGCATCTGGCGGAGATGGCGGAGAGTTTCGTCGGTTTTCAATGGGCGGGTCGGACATCATCATTATCAATGATGGGGGACGGAATGTTCCCGGACCGGGCTCGATTTTCGGCACCGATCTGAAGGAAGCAACGGTCTCTGCGCTTCTGGATGAGAATCTGCTGCCCACCGATCAGATGCGCATCTCGTTTCATCCGGTGGTGATCCGAAAGGGTGCCGACATCATCCTCTTCGACACCGGCAATGCCGGCGGCCCGGACGCCCCGGTCGGCAACACGGTCGAGAATCTGAAACGCGCCGGTATCGCGCCGGACGACATCACGAAAGTGGTTCTGACTCATTTCCACCCGGACCATATTGGCGGCATGACCGCCGAGGACGGAACGCCGAACTTCCCGAACGCCAGCTATTATGCCGGCGAAGAGGAATACGCCTTCTGGACATCGGACGCGGCCATGGCCGGTCCCGGTCAGGGTGTTGCCCAGCTGACGCAACAGAAGGTCGTTCCTTTCAAGGAGAAGATGACCATGCTGAAGGATGGCGATGAAGTCGTCTCCGGCGTCTCGGCCAAAGGTGCCTTCGGTCACACGCCCGGTCACCTGATCTTCATGGTCGAGGATGGTGGAAGAATGCTGGCGCTCACCGCCGACACGGCCAATCATTTCGTCCTGTCGCTGCAGCGTCCCGAATGGGAAGTGAAGTTCGATATGGACAAAGAAAAGGCTGCGCAGACCAGGAAGGACGTATTCGGCATGCTGGCGGCGGACCGTATCCCCTTCATCGGCTACCACATGCCATTCCCGTCGCTCGGTTACGTGAAGACGGAAGGCGAAGGGTTCCGGTTCATCGCCGAGAGCTATCAGTTCGCCATGGAAGGTTGAGGTCCGGCATAGATATCCAAAGGCTCGGCGTTTGCGCCGGGTTTTTGCATGCCGATCACCGGTGAATAGACGTTGCGACGTCTTCCTTCCGTCACGCAATGATGGTAGCAGCCACTGCCAATCCAGATTGCGGGAAGCGGTTCCCGCCGGAAGACAGGACTGGCACCTCCATGGCACGCATCATCGACACGGCGACAGGTGGGCACGCACTCACCTTCGACGACGTACTTCTCATTCCCGGTCATTCCGAGGTGCTGCCCGGACAAGTCGACACCAGGACCACGATCGCGCGCGACATCGAACTGAATATTCCGCTTCTGTCGGCGGCCATGGATACGGTGACCGAAAATCGCCTCGCCATCGCGATGGCGCAGGCCGGCGGCATCGGCGTCATTCACCGCAATCTCGACCCGGCCCTTCAGGCCGAGGAGGTCCGCCAGGTCAAGAAGTTCGAGAGCGGCATGGTCGTCAATCCCGTGACGATCGGTCCCGACGCGAAACTCTCCGACGCGCTGTCGCTTATGCAGGAGCACCGCATATCCGGCATTCCCGTTGTCGAGAATGGCGGAACGGGCGGGCAGACGACCGGCAAGCTCGCCGGTATTCTAACCAATCGCGACGTCCGTTTCGCCGACAATCCGGATCAGCCGGTCCGCGAACTGATGACGCGCGAAAACCTGATCACCGTGCGCGACGGTGTGGAGCAAGAGGAAGCGCGCCGCCTGCTCCATCAGTACCGGATCGAAAAGCTGCTGGTGGTGGATGAGGACCGGCGCTGCGTCGGACTCATCACCGTCAAGGATATGGAGAAGAGCCAGCTCAACCCGAACGCGGCCAAGGATAGCAAGGGCCGGCTGCGTGTCGCGGCGGCCACCAGCGTCGGCGAGGACGGGTTCGAGCGCGCCGAGCGGCTGATCGATGCGGGTGTCGATCTTCTCGTTATCGATACTGCGCACGGCCACAGCCAGCGCGTCCTCGATATGGTGGCCGAGGTCAAGAAACTGTCCAACGCGGTGCGCATCTGCGCCGGCAATGTCGCCACGCCCGATGGTACCCAGGCGCTGATCGACGCCGGTGCCGACTGCGTGAAGGTCGGCATCGGGCCGGGCTCGATCTGCACGACCCGGATCGTCGCCGGCGTTGGCGTGCCGCAACTCGCCGCGATCATGGGTGCGGTCGAAAAGGCCGACGACCAGGGTATCAGCATCATCGCCGATGGCGGCATAAAATTCTCCGGCGATCTGGCCAAGGCGCTGGCTGCCGGCGCGAAGGCAGCCATGGTCGGCTCGCTCCTGGCCGGTACGGAAGAAAGCCCCGGTGAGGTTTATCTCTATCAGGGCAGGTCCTTTAAAGCCTATCGCGGCATGGGATCGGTCGGCGCGATGGCGCGCGGCTCGGCCGACCGCTATTTCCAGGCGGAGGTGCGCGACACGCTGAAACTCGTGCCGGAAGGCATCGAAGGCCAGGTCGCCTATAAGGGGCCGGTCAGCGCGGTGCTGCACCAATTGGCAGGCGGCCTGCGGGCGGCCATGGGCTATGTGGGCGCCGAGGATCTGCCGTCCTTCCGCGACAACGCGCAATTCGTGCGGATCACCGGATCGGGCCTGCGCGAAAGCCATGCCCATGACGTGACCATCACGCGCGAAAGCCCAAACTATCCGTCGACGGGCGGCTAACGTCTTTCCGGTCTGGCCTCCGCTTTGACCGTGGTGAACGTTTGCGAAGCCTATGCGGGTGTCAGCTTGATCAATCGCCCGCCGGCCTGATCTTCGAGCACCCAGACTGCGCCATCCGGCCCTTGCTGGACCTCACGGATGCGCTTGCCCCACTCGAAGCGTTCGGCCTCCTTCGCCGTATCGCCCTCCAGACCGACGTGGATCAGCGCCTGCGACGACAGGCCGCCGATCAGCGCATCGCCGGCCCAGTCGCCGAAGACATCGCCGGAATAGATGACGAGACCCGATGGCGAGATGACCGGGTTCCAGAAGGCTTTCGGCTTGGTGAAGCCATCGTCCTCCGTGTGATCGGGGATCGGCACGCCCGAATAATTGTCGCCATAGGAGCGTTCGGGCCAGCCGTAATTATTGCCCGGCTCGACAAGGTTCAGTTCGTCGCCGCCGCGCGGTCCCATCTCATGCGCCCAGAGCCGGTTCTCGCCGTCGAAGGCGAGGCCGAGCATGTTGCGGTGGCCGACGCTCCAGAACTGGTCCGTGACCGGCTGATCGCCCTCGTCTGCGAAGGGATTGCCGGCGGGCACCGAGCCGTCATCATTGAGGCGGACGATCTTGCCGAGACTGCCGCCCATGTCCTGTGCTGGCGTCTGCTTCTGCCGATCGCCGGAGGTGATGAAGAGATAGCCCTCCTGATCGCTGCCTTTCGGCCCGAAGGCGATACGGTGGGAGAAATGTCCGCCGCCCGGCACATTCGGCTCCTGCGTCCAGATCTTTTGGATGTCGGTCAGCTCTGGCGTACCGCCGGTGAGGTCGAGTTTGGCGCGCGAGACCATCGCGCTCTTCGTAGCGCCCTTGTCGAGGCTCTGGGCGTAGGAGAGATAAACATAGCCGTTCTGCTCGAAATCGGGATGCAGCACCACATCGCCGAGGCCGCCCTGACCGCCATAGGCGACCTCCCACATGCCGTCGACCTCGGTCTTACCGCCATCCTGGGTAACGTGGATCAGCTTGCCGGGCTTGGTCGTCACCAGCGCCGTTCCGTCGGGCAGAAAGGTCATGGCCCAAGGCTCGTCGAAATCGGCGATGGCTTCAGCGTTCAGCGCCGTGCCTTCCGTCCCAGTGATGGAGAACGTCTCATTCTGCGCAGAGGCCGGCAGTGTGATGGCCGTCGTGATGGCGAGGGCGGTCAGAAAGGTCGGGGTGTTCATGCGGTGATCCTCGTTTCTGGCGGACGGTCGGCGTCGGCCGCTTGGAAAGATTGTTCTTTCCGAACGGCTGGCCGGTCCCGGAAGTTGCAGCCGGCGCCGCTTTTCGTCTGAGAACGGCCAGCCGGCGACGGCTCAGAGCGCGGCGATATATTCGGCCAGCTTTTCGGCATCGTTTTGCCGCGCACTGCCGTTCCGCCAGATCAGGCCTATGGTGCGTTCAGGCTGCGGATCGGAGAACGGCACGATTCGCAGTGCAGCATTGGTCGATTCGCTTGTCACCGCCATTTCCGGCAGGAGCGTGATGCCCAGACCGCACGCGACCATTTGTAGAAGTGTCGCCATGGATGTCGCTTCGAGATCCGCAGCACGGTGACCCGGATCGGTGCCACAGACTTCCAGCGCCTGATCGCGCAGGCAATGGCCTTCGGCGAGCAATAGAAGCCGTTCTGGCTCCAGCGCTTCAGGGCGTTTCGGCAGGTCGGACCGTTCGGCATCCTTCGCGCTGACCGCCATCAGGAAGCGGTCTTTCCGCACCGCTTTTGAGCGGAACGGCCCATCGGGAAAAGGCAGGGCGGCAATCACCATGTCCACCGCGCCATTCTCTAGGTCGTCACGCAGCGCCGATGTCGTCGCCTCCTTCAGGCGCAATTCCAGACCGGGATGGGCCTTGGCAAGCGCCGGCAGCAAACTGGGCAGAAGATAGGGCGCAACGGTCGGAATGACGCCGAGTTTCAATGGGCCGCTAAGCGGCGTCAGGCCGCGCTGGCTGATTTCTTCGATCTGCTGCGCTGTATCGATCAGCGATTGCGCCAGCGGCAGAATCGTCCGGCCGAGCGGCGTCAGGCAGGCCTCTCCGCGCCGGCGTTCGAAGAGCTGTCCGCCAAGATGCGCCTCCATCTGCGCGATCTGCGACGACAGAGCCGGCTGCGTGACATGAACCCGCTCGGCGGCCCGCCCGAAATGGCCGGTGCGAGCAAGTGCGACGAGATAGCTGCACTGGCGCAAGGTGACATTCATAAGCCTAGATTATCGCCGATAACAGAATTTGCAATTTCCATTAATGGCCGTTCTCACGATATGTCATCGGGAACTTCTCCAAGGTCTTGCTGATCGGCAAATCGTCGCCATCTTCGAAGACCAGAAGCCCGAACAATGCGATCCGGCATGACCCCGTAAAGGATCGCGTCCGAATGATTCAATCAGAACAAGGGAGCGAGGTTCATGAGCGATAAACCGAAACTTACGACGACGGCCGGTTCGCCCTGGCCCAACAATCAGGACAGCCTGTCGGCGGGCGAGCGCGGCCCGCTACTGCTGCAGGACTACCAGCTCATCGAGAAGCTGGCCCATCAGAACCGCGAGCGTATTCCCGAGCGCACCGTTCACGCCAAAGGCTGGGGCGCGCATGGCAAGCTGGTCATCACCGAGGACATCAGCAAATACACCATTGCAAAATGCCTTCAGCCCGGCGCCGAAACGCCGATGATCGCCCGCTTTTCGACCGTTGCCGGTGAAGCCGGTGCCGCGGATCACGAGCGTGACGTGCGCGGCTTCTCGCTGAAATTCTACACCGAGGACGGCAACTGGGACATGGTCGGCAACAACACGCCGGTCTTCTTCGTGCGCGATCCTTACAAGTTCCCGGACTTCATCCATACGCAGAAGCGTCATCCGAAGACGAATATGCGTTCGCCGACGGCGATGTGGGACTTCTGGAGCCTGTCGCCCGAAGCCATGCACCAGGTGACGATCCTGATGAGCGACCGTGGCCTGCCGCAGAGCCCGATGCATATGAACGGCTATGGCAGCCACACCTTCTCGTTCTGGAACGACAAGGGCGAGCGCTACTGGGTCAAGTTCCACTTCAAGACCGAGCAGGGCCACGACTTCTTCACCAACGAAGAAGCAGAAAAGGTCGTAGGAAAGACCCGCGAGGGCTATCAGGAGCGCCTCTTCAACGCGATCGAGGATGGCAAATATCCGCGCTGGAAGTTCCAGGTGCAGATCATGCCGGAGATGGATGCGGAGAAGACGGACTACAATCCGTTCGATCTCACCAAGGTCTGGCCGCATGACGAATATCCGCCCATCGATGTCGGCTATTTCGAACTGAACCGGAACGCGGAAAACTACTTCGCCGAGATCGAGAATGCGGCGTTCTCGCCCAGCAATATCGTGCCCGGCATTTCCTGGTCGCCGGACAAGATGTTGCAGGCCCGCATCTTCTCTTACGCGGATGCGCACCGCCATCGTCTCGGCACCCATTACGAGCAGATCCCGGTCAACAGGCCGAAATGCCCCGTTCATCACTATCACAAGGACGGTGAGATGAACGTCTATGGCGGCATCGCGACGGGCAATCCGAACGCCTATTACGAGCCGAACAGCTTCAATGGCCCGGTGGAAGTGCGAGAAGCGCAGGAGCCACCACTGCGTATCTCGGGCGATGCGGCCCGCTACGATCATCGCAAATACGATGATTACAAGCAGCCGCGCGCGCTCTATGCCGAAGTCATGAACGATGAAGAGCGCGACCGCCTGCACCAGAATATGGGCGGCGCCATGGTTGGCGTTCCGACCGTGATTGTCGAGCGGTGGTTCGATCATCTCCAGCAGGTGCATCCGGATTACGAGGCCGGCGTTCGCAAGGAATGGGAAGCAGCCAGCCGCGACGCGGGCTACGACCCGAACGGCCTGCCGATCACCGGCGATACGCCGCATGAGGCGAACGATCAAAGCCCGCAGCAGCCGACCATCGCTGCGGAATGATCGGGTTTCGATAGCACGATATTGTAAAGGGCCGGTCTTGCGCCGGCCCTTTCTGCTTAGGGCACAAATTTCACGCGCTTGAGCGCTAGCCACGCTTTCCGCTATCATCGGGGCGGGCGGACGATGGCGAACCGCATGGGAGGCGGACGGAATGCGCGTAAGATGGAATGGAACAGGTCTGCTTGCCGCGATATCCGCTTTCATCGTAGCGCTCGTGCCTGCGCCGCCGGCCGCCGCGCAGGACGACATGCTGTTCTTCCGCATCGCGACGGCGGGTCGCACGGGCACCTATTTTCCGATTGGCGGTCTCGTTTCGACGGCCATCTCCGCTCCGCCCGGTTCGCGGAGTTGCGAAGAGGGCGGCGCTTGCGGCGTTCCCGATCTGGTGGCGACGGCCCTGACATCGAACGGTTCGGTCGCCAATGTGAATGCCATCGGTTTCGGCTTGGTCGAGAGTGGCTTCAGCCAGTCGGACGTCGCTTATTGGGCGCAGACGGGCACCGGTCCTTTTCTCGGCAAGAAACCGATCGAGAATTTGCGCGCCATCGCCAATCTCTATCCGGAAAGCCTGCATCTGGTCACGGCGCGCGATGCAGGAATCGCTAGCGTGACCGATCTCCAGGGCAAACGCGTCTCGCTGGACGAGCCCGGTTCCGGAACGCTGGTCGAGGCGCGAATTGTCCTCAACGCCTATGAGTTGGATGAGCGCGATCTGGACACCGAATATCTCGCCCCGGACAAGGCCGCCGAAAAGTTGGCCAACGGCGAACTGGACGCCTTTTTTTTCGTGAGCGGCTATCCAGCAGAAGGCATCCAGCAATTGGCCGCCCGCTTTCCTATCCGGCTGGTTCCGGTTGGTGGCGCTCCGGCGCAGGAGGTCATTCGCCAGAACCGGTTCTTCAGCGAGCATGTCATTCCCGCCGGATCCTATGAGGGGCAGGAAGACGATATTGAAACGCTGTCGGTGGGCGCGCTTTGGCTGACATCGGCGGAGCAGCCGGACGAACTGATCTATGGCGTGACCGAGGCACTTTGGAACGACGCAAGCCGCAAGCTTCTCGATGAGGGCCATGCGAAAGGCCGTCTGATCGTCACCGATACCGCGCTCGACAATATCGCCATTCCGCTTCATCCCGGCGCCGAACGCTATTACCGGGAAACGGGCCTGCTGCCGAAATAGATTTTGGTGAAACGAAAAGGCAGGCTGCGACGCCATGGCGTAGTGTGCCGGTCCGTGCCATAAGCCGCGCCGATCACCAATTCGGGGTATCCATGCGTATCGGCGGACGGCTGGCTGCGGCCATCGAAATTTTGGAAGACATGCAGACGCGGCATCGGCCGGCGGCGGAGTCGCTGCGCGACTGGGGCACGTCGCACCGCTTCGCCGGGGCGGGCGATCGCGCGGCCATCGGCAACATCATCTATGACGGGCTGCGCCACCGCGCGATGAGCCGCTGGCGGTTCGGCGCGGGCACGGCGCGGGCGGATGCTTATGGCGCATTGCTGTCCGGTTTCGGTCTTTCGCCGGATGACCTCGCCGGCCAGCTGGACGGCGACCGCTTTGCGCCCGAACCGCTGACGGAAGCGGAAACCGAGCGCTGGCGCCAGACCGACCCGTCCGTTGCGCCGCCTGCCATCCGTGCCAATGCGCCGGACTGGAGCGAATTCTTCTTTCTGGAAGGGTTCGGCGAGGACTGGGTCGCCGAGGCTACGGCGCTGGCCGCGCGCCCGCCGGTCGACCTGCGGGTCAACACGCTGAAGGCCGATGTTGAAAAGGTCGCGCGCGCCTTGCAGAAGGACGGCGTCCAGCAAACGACCATCGCCCGGAGCGGCCTGCGCATTGCACCCGTGACCGGCTTCGGTCGTCACCCGAACGTGCAGGCGACGCCAGAATTCCAGAAGGGCTGGTTCGAGATTCAGGACGAGGGCAGCCAGATTGTCGCCGATCTGATCTTCGCCCAGCCGAAGGAGCAGGTGCTGGATTTCTGCGCGGGCGGTGGCGGCAAAACATTGGCGCTGGCGGCGACGATGGACAATCGCGGCCAGATCCATGCCTATGATGCTGATCGCGGGCGGCTCGCGCCCATCGTGGAGCGCATCAAAAGGGCCGGCGTCCGCAACGTGCAGGTGCACTCCGACCGAACCACGCTGACACCGCTGGAAGCGAAGATGGACCGCGTGGTGGTCGATGCCCCCTGCACCGGCTCCGGCACATGGCGGCGCAAGCCCGATGCCAAATGGCGGCTGACCGAACAGCAGCTCCGCGCGCGCCAGGCCGAGCAATCGGCGATCCTGGACGATGCGAGCGCCTATGTGCGGCCAGGCGGCTATCTCGTCTACATCACCTGCTCGATGTTCCGCGCCGAGAACGAAGAACAGATCTACGCCTTCGGCGAACGCCACGACGGCTGGGACCTCTTGTCCGCCGGCGAAGTCTGGCAGGATCTGTTCGGCTTCGACAAGCCGTCGCCTTGGAGCGAGGATCTCAACTGCATCACGCTGACGCCGGCTGCGACCGGCACGGACGGTTTCTTCTTCGCCGTGATGCAGAAGCTGGGCTAGGATAAAAACGTTCCGGCGAGCCGTGACAGCACCGGCAGGTGAACTAGATCGGCAGGAAACCAATGAGGACTTCCATGTCACCGATCATCATCTACGGCGTCTTCTTGCTGATCGTGCTGGGCGGCGGGCTCTTTCTCGGCTCGCAGACCGAGACCACGGGCTGGTACGAGACGCTGAACAAGCCGTCCTTCACGCCGCCCAATTGGCTCTTTCCGGTCGCCTGGACCATTCTCTACGTGCTGATCGCGATCGCCGGCGCGCGAACCTTCATGCGTGCGCCGACCGGTGCGGCGATGACGATCTGGGTCGTGGCGCTTATTCTGAACTTCGCCTGGACGCCCGTCTTCTTCATGGCGCAGCGTCCGGACCTGGCGCTGATCGTGATCGGCCTGCTGCTGCTCTCGATCGTCGCCTTCATCGCGATCAGCTGGTCGCCGGATCGCATCGCCGCCTTGCTTTTCGCGCCCTATGCCATCTGGGTCGGCTATGCGACGGTGCTGAACGCAACCATCGCAGCGAACAATTGAGCTGGTGGTGACCGATCCCACCAACTGCCTGAAGACCGTTTCAGGCCATGATGTGCTCTACGTCATGGCGACCGATCAGGAATATGGAGCCGCGCTCAAGAGCCGCTTCACGCCATTCCGCACCGGGGTCGGCCCGGTCGAGGCCGGCGTGGGTCTCGGTATCGCCCTAGCGACGCTTGCCGCTGCCGGCCGACGACCTGCCCTGATCGTTTCGCTCGGTTCGGCCGGCAGCCGCTCGCTGGAACAGGGCGAAATCTACCAGATCGAATCCGTGTCTTATCGCGACATGGACGCCAGCGCTCTGGGCTTTCCGAAAGGCCGGACGCCCTTTCTGGACCTGCCCGCCACCCTGCCGCTTCCTCTGCGCGTGCCGGACCTGCCGGTCGCCACTCTCTCGACGGGGGCCAACATCGTTTCCGGCGCCGCCTATGACGATGTGGACGCCGACCTCGTCGATATGGAAACCTTCGCCCATTGGCGCGCCGCCATGCATTTCGGCGTGCCGCTGATCGGCCTTCGCGGCGTGTCGGACGGCGCCGAGGAACTGCGCCATTTCGAGGATTGGACCCGCCTTCTGCCGGTTCTCGACGAGAAGCTCGCCGGAGCGGTCGACCGCCTGGAGCAGGCGATCGGTAACGGCCTTCTGACGCAGCCGCCGACCGGGCGGTAAAGCCGTGGATCGCTTGCTTTCGCCGATGCCGAACGCATTGCACCTTCGTTGCCGATCGGATACGGCCTTGCCATGACCGAGACAGTCCATCCCGATACCGTTCTGATCGTCGACTTCGGCAGCCAGGTGACGCAGCTGATCGCGCGCCGCGTCCGCGAGGCCGGCGTCTATTCCGAGATCGTGCCGTTCCAGAGCGCTGAAGACGGCTTCCGCAGGTTGAAACCGAAGGCGGTGATCCTGTCCGGCGGGCCCGCTTCCACGGTCGACATGGACAGCCCCCGCGCCCCGCAGATCGTTTTCGACAGCGGCGTGCCGGTTCTGGGCATCTGCTACGGCCAGCAGACCATGTGCGCCCAGCTCGGCGGGGCGGTCGAGAGCGGCCATCATCGTGAGTTCGGCCGCGCCTTCGTCGAAGTGCTGAAGGCCTCGCCGCTTTTCGATGGCGTCTGGGAGACCGGCCAGAAGCACCAGGTCTGGATGAGCCATGGCGACCGCGTGACCAGGCTGCCGGACGGGTTCGAGGTGATCGCCGCGTCGCCCAATGCGCCGCTGGCGGCAACGGCCGACGAGGCGCGCCATTACTATGCCGTCCAGTTCCATCCTGAGGTTGTGCATACGCCGGACGGCGCGAAGCTGCTGTCGAACTTCGTGCACAAGATCGCCGGGCTGAAGGGCGACTGGACGATGGCCGCCTACAAGGATCAGGCCATCGCCGCGATCCGCGAACAGGTGGGCGACGGCAAGGTGATCTGCGGCCTGTCCGGCGGCGTGGATTCGTCCGTTGCGGCCATGCTCATTCACGAGGCGGTCGGCGATCAGCTCACCTGCATTCTCGTCGATCACGGGCTGATGCGGAAGAACGAGGCGGCGGAAGTCGTCGCCATGTTCCGCGAGCATTACAACATCCCGCTCGTCCATGTGGACGCCTCCGACACCTTCATCGGCGCGCTGGAAGGCGAGGCCGATCCGGAGAAGAAGCGCAAGACCATCGGCAGGCTCTTCATCGATGTTTTCGAGGACGAGGCGAAGAAAGTGGGCGGCGCCGATTTTCTGGCCCAGGGCACGCTCTATCCCGACGTCATCGAGAGCGTCTCCTTCACCGGCGGGCCGTCGGTCACGATCAAGAGCCATCACAATGTCGGCGGGCTACCCGAGCGCATGAACATGCAGCTCGTCGAGCCGCTGCGCGAACTCTTCAAGGACGAGGTGCGCGAACTGGGCAAGGAACTCGGCCTGCCGGATAGTTTCATCGGTCGCCATCCCTTCCCCGGTCCGGGCCTGGCAATTCGCCTGCCGGGTGGCGTGACGCGCGAGAAGATCCGTATCCTGCAGGAAGCCGACGCCATCTATCTCGACGAGATCCGTAAGTCCGGACTCTATGACGCGATCTGGCAGGCTTTCGCCGTGCTGCTGCCGGTCCAGACCGTCGGCGTGATGGGCGACGGGCGGACCTATGAATATGTCTGTGCGCTGCGGGCGGTGACCTCCGTCGATGGCATGACGGCGGATTTCTACCCGTTCGACATGGAGTTTCTCGGTTCGGCGGCGACGCGCATCATCAACGAGGTGCGCGGCATTAACCGCGTGGTCTATGACGTGACCTCAAAACCCCCTGGCACGATCGAGTGGGAATAGCGATTTTCCAATTAGGGCTGGCGTGAGGAAGTTTACGACATAACTCATTGGAATAAAACAATTTAGCGGTTGTGCCTATACATTGATGACGGGGGGCTATAGGGCGTTTTTGCCTGCGGTGCCGACGAATCGACGTTAGCATTGCCGCACCGCAACTGTTGGTTCGATCCTTATCACCCGGCTGCAAAAGCGCGGTATGGAGGGAGTGTTCTCGCACCGCGCGATGCGGGAGGCGCCGGTACGCTCGGCATGCAGCCCCGTTTCGCCTGCCCCTCGGCGTCCACCAATATGACGCTACATGAAGCAATCGAAATCGACGGGCCAAGCCGGTGCGACAATGCGTCCGTCTTCCCTGATGACGCGATGCTGTGCGATAGCGAGGGCGTGATGGTGGTTGCGGTCCATCTTGCCAAACAATGTGCACTGAGATGACAGCCTAAGAGGATGTCGTGTTCGAGCAGGTCGATGGCGATGCAGCGATTATCGGGCTTTATCCGGGCACTGATCAGGAAAGCCTGAACGAAGACAACGCATGGCGCGAAGAGACAGGACGGTAAGCATGACCTTCATTCCTCAGGGAAACCACTTGATCGCCGGCAAGTGGATCGGCGCAGATCTCAAATTCTCCTCCGCGCCGGTCAGCGGTGAAGCTTTCGAATACGCGGTCGGCACGCCGGAACTGGTGGCGGAGGCATGCGCCGCCGCGAGCGCAGCTTTCCCAGGCTTCGCCGCGACCCCGCGCGAAGAGCGCGCCAGGCTCCTCGAAACTATTGCTGACGAGATCGACGCCCGTGGCGACCAGATCACTGAGATCGGCACCGCAGAAACCGGTTTGCCTGCCGCCCGGCTCGAAGGCGAGCGCGGCCGCACCACCGGCCAGTTGCGTCTCTTTGCAGCGCATATCCGCGACGGCGCATATCTCGACCGTCGCCATGACGAACCGATACCCGACCGCCAGCCTCTCCCGCGCCCCGATCTGCGAATGATGCAGCGTCCGGTCGGCCCGGTGGCCGTTTTTGGCGCATCGAACTTCCCGCTCGCCTTTTCGGTGGCCGGAGGAGATACCGCCGCTGCGCTGGCTGCAGGCTGTCCGGTCGTCGTGAAGGGGCACGACGCTCATCCGGGCACCAGCGAGATTGTGGCCGAGGCGATCGTTGCTGCGCTGGACAATTTGGGTATGGCTGCCGGCATTTTCAGCCTTGTACAGGGCGGCAGTCGTGATGTGGGTGCCGCGCTTGTGACGGATCCGCGCATCAAAGCGGTTGGGTTCACCGGCAGCCTTGGTGGCGGGCGTGCGCTCTATGATCTGTGCGCCGCACGTTCCGAGCCGATTCCGTTCTACGGTGAACTCGGCAGCGTTAATCCGATGTTCGTCCTGCCGAATGCCGCCGTAGAGCGCGGGGCGGAGCTTGGTGCCGGCTGGGCCGGCAGCTTGACCATGGGTGTCGGGCAGTTCTGCACGAACCCCGGTGTCGCTGTCATAGTCGACGGACCCGAAGCCAATGCCTTTATTGCCGCGGCGGTCGAGAGCCTGACGGCAATCACAGCGCAGACCATGCTGACCGATGGCATGGCGGATGCCTTTCGGGACGGTGCCCGCCGCATATCCGAAGGAGCGGGGGTGTCATCCCTACTGAACAACTCTTGCGAAGGCCGTAGCGCTGCGCCTTATCTCTTCCAGGTATCGGCCGCCGACTGGTTGTCTGATGAGGAGCTGTCCGAGGAAGTCTTTGGCCCGCTTGGCCTGGTGATACGTGTCAAGGACGCGACGCAGATGGTCGACATCGCCTCCAGCTTCAAGGGACAGCTGACCGCAACGCTCCAGATGGATGATGGCGACATCGACCTGGGCCGTGAACTGCTGCCCGTGCTTGAGCGCATGGCGGGCCGCGTGCTGGCCAACGGTTTCCCGACGGGGGTCGAGGTCTGCGATTCCATGGTTCATGGCGGTCCTTATCCGGCCAGCACAAACTTTGGCGCCACCTCGGTCGGGACATTGTCGATCCGTCGCTTCCTGCGCCCGGTCTGCTACCAGAACATTCCCGAGGCGCTTCTGCCGGCCGATCTCGCAGGCATGTGAAGGCGGGGGCACCCTCGCGATCGGAGCCTTGTCGCAGGGTTGCGGTGCATGTCCGGCCAGCGCTGCGACCGCGGTCGCAGTCGGCGCGAAGATTAGGCGCGGTGATTTCTGGCTATCGTGTCCGGCATCCACGGCGATGTATCGATCCGCAGAGACGTGCTTTGAGTCGCCATCGCCCTGTTGGCCGTCGTCATATCCGCCTACTCGACCTTCCAGGTGTTGGTGGCTTTGGTAATTGTCATTCTTCGGCAATCGTGAAACGACCGATAGATGTTGAGAGTTCACAGGCTTTTCGTTTCGCGTCGGTCAGAAGACGCCCTTTCAAACGCAATATTCCAACAAATTGGCGGTTCATTGAGGGGCGTCTGGCTGGAAATCTGAAGATTTTGAAGTAAAGTCAAAATCTTATGGTTCGCGAGATCTCGGTTGGTAATGACCGGCGGCAGTCCTTCCGCTCTGAGTTTCTCGCCTGCAATGGAGGACGACCGCATGGCCCGGCGACTGTTCGATTCACCCGAATATCCGACGGTTTCGGCGCGGGGCGACGATCTCTATCCCGTTCACCGCATTTTCTGCGTCGGTCGGAACTATGCCGATCATGCTAGGGAAATGGGCGCGGAGCCGGACCGGGAAGCGCCCTTCTACTTCATGAAGGACGCACAATCGCTTGTGCCGTCCGGCGCGACCGTGCCCTATCCGCCTGGCACGGAAAACTATCATTACGAGATGGAGCTGGTGGTTGCCATCGGCGCGCCCGTCTTTCGGGGCGACGAAAGCGAGGCCGAAAATGCGATCTGGGGTTATGGCTGCGGCCTCGACATGACCCGCCGTGATCTGCAGAAGGCGAACAGCGCCAAGCAGCGGCCCTGGGATATCGGCAAGAACGCCGAAAACTCGGCCGTGATGACGGGGCTCGTCGCCGCATCCGAGTTCGGCGAGATCGGCCCGCAGCGAATCTGGCTCTCCGTCAATGGCGAGATCAGGCAGGACGCGCATTTAAGCGATCTCATCCATCCGCCAGTGGCGATCGTCGAACATCTGTCGCGCTTCTACCATCTCGCGCCGGGCGATCTCGTTTACACCGGCACGCCCGCCGGCGTCGGCCCGGTTAAACCGGGCGACGTTATTCGCGGTGGGATCGACGGATTGCCGGACATCGAATTGACCATCGGCCCAGCAGAATAGCCGGTTCACTCATACGTTCTCACTCCGTCTCGGCGCGGGCGAGAATGGATCGTGCGCGCAGACGCACCGGCTCGTCGATCATCTCCCCATCCACTGACGCGGCCCCGTCTCCCGAAGCGACAACCCGTCGCGCCCAGGCGATCTCGGCATCGGACGGCAGAAAGGCGCGCATCACCTCGCCGACCTGCCGGGGGTGAATGCAGAGCTTGCCGGTCATGCCGAGCGCCGCTGCGTGGAGAGCCTCGTGATGGGTCCGGACATCGTCGTCGAACTGCGCCGTCACGCCATCGATGGGCGCGGCAATGCCGGCAAGGCGCGACGCCAGAACGAGTTCGAACCGCGCCGGCAGCAAAATGTCCTGCCGGTGGTCGCATCCGATATCGGCACAGAAATCGATGGAGCCGAAGGCCAGCCGGCTGACACCGGGCAGCGCTGCGATGGATCGTGCATTGGCAAGACCATTCGCGGTCTCGATCAGCGGCAGGAGGGGGATATCGCCACCCAGCATATAGCTCACGGCCATGACGGTGGAGGGGATTTCGGCTTTCGGCAGAATGACCGCTGCAACTGGCAAATGGCCGACCGCGATGATGTCGGCATCGTGCCAGGGCGTGCCGATGGCGTTGATGCGGACGATCACGGGCTTGTCCGTGAAATCGGTGCGAAGCGCGTCCCGCGCCGCATCCTTCTCGGAGGCAGCCACCGCGTCTTCGAGGTCGAGAATGACCGCGTCGGCTTTCGAACTCGCCGCCTTGACGAATCGGTCCGGCCGATTGGCCGGCACGAAGAGCGGCGCGCGGATCGCGGCAATATCTACCATTCGGCTCGTGCTTCCATGGCGATGGGACCGCCCGTTGACGCCGTCCAGAGCCGGAGCGCGTCGCCGTTCTCATCCGCATTGATCGCAAAGTCGACGCCGGCAAAAATCGGCGCGGCACTGCGGAAGCTGTATTGCGCCGGGGCGCGCCCCTTGAGTTCTTCGGCATATTGCGCGAGCAGCATCGCCTGTAGGGGGCCATGGACGACGAGACCCGGATAGTGCTCGACCCCGGTGACATAGGGCTCGTCGTAATGAATGCGGTGGCTGTTGAAGGTCAGCGCGGAGTAGCGGAAGAGCAGGATCGGGGAGGCGGCGATCCTGCGGTGCGCCTCGCCCTGGCCAGCCGCGGGCGCGGCGGCCTTGCCTTCGCCGGTGGCCTTGTCGGCACCGCGATAGACGATGTCCTGACGTTCCGTGACGACCGCCCGACCGTCGGACGCGATGTGATGGACGACCCTGACGAAGCAGAGCGTGCCGGAGCGGCCCTCCTTGACCGTCAGATCGTCGATCACGGACCGGCGCGTCACCGTTTCGCCGATGCGCGGCGCGGAATGGAACGTGAAGTCTCCACCGGCCCACATGCGGCGGGGCAGGGCGACTGGTGGCAGAAAGCCGCCGCGCGGCGGATGGCCGTCCGCCCCCAGCGTGGACGTCGGCACGGCGGGCTGGCACAGACACAGATGGATGAGGAGCGGCGCATCCGCGCCGTCCTGCGTCGGGCCTTCGCGGTCCAGCGTGGCGTTGAACCGCGCGACCAGGGCAGCTGTCAGCACTTCCGAGGCCGTTTCCTCCCGTCCGATCCATCCGCGCAGATGATCCAGATCGATTTCCATGGCTACCTTTCCAGCGGCTTGAGCGCGGGCACCGGCCCGTATTCGGGCGTATCGTCCTGCCAGACCGGCGCCGGCGCCGGGTAGGACACCGGCCCGTTCGGCGTGTCGACGCTGATCCGCCGCAGATGAGGATGGACGGAAAGTCCCGCCATGTCGTTGACGGCTGCCAGCGCGACATCCGCCTCGATCAGCGCGGCCATCGCCTCTTCGCCGCTTCGCCGGGCAAAACCTTCGGCAACGAGCGCATCGGTCTCGGCGCGCCGCTCCATCCGCGCGACATTGGTGGCGAAACGCGGGTCCGTTCCGAGATCCGGCGCGCCCAGAAAGATCGCGCAGAGCTTTTTCCATTCGCGGTCGCTCTGCACCGAAAGCAGGATCTGCATGCCGTCCCTGGCGGTGAAGACGCCGTAAGGCGCGATGGAGGGATGCGCCATGCCGATCCGTCGCGGAGTGCGTCCGCCCTCATGGTTGAGAAGCGGCACCGTCAGCCAATCGGCCATCACATCGAACATTGAAATGGAGATGTTGGCGCCCTTGCCGGTCGCGCCGCGCCGGACAAGCGCTTCGAGAATGGCCGAATGGGCGGTGGCTCCGGTTGCGATATCGACGAGCGAAATGCCGACACGGGAGGGCTCAGACGGCCCGCCAGTGATCGAGCACAGGCCGGATTCGGCCTGGACGAGCAGATCGTAAGCTTTGCGATCAGCCATTGGCCCGTTTTCACCATAGCCGGATATCGAACAGCAGATCAGTTTCGGATCGTCTTTCGTCAGCCGGTCGAAATCGAAACCGAGCCGCTCAAGCGCCCCGCGTTTGAGATTCTGCACCACGATGTCCGCATCGGCAATCAGACGCGCCAGTTCGGCCTCGCCGCCCGGCGAAACGAGATCGAGCGTCACGGAGGTCTTGCCGCGATTGAGCCAGACGAAATAGCTGGACTGGCCCTTCGCCGCATCGTCATAGCCGCGGGCGAAATCGCCCTCCGGCCGCTCGATCTTGATGACTTCAGCCCCCGCATCGGCCAGCCGCGACGTGCAGAACGGCGCGGCGACCGCCTGCTCGATGGAGACGACCCTGATGCCTTCCAGCGGTCGCATCAGAACGACCTTGGCAGGCCGAGCACGTGTTCGGCGACGTAGGAGAGGATCAGATTGGTGGAGATCGGCGCGACCTGGTAGAGCCGCGTCTCGCGGAACTTGCGCTCCACATCGTATTCGCAGGCGAAGCCGAAGCCGCCATGGAACTGGATGCAGGCATTGGCCGCTTCCCATGACGCCTTGGCAGCCAGATATTTCGCCATATTGGCTTCCGCGCCGCATGGTTCGCCCGCATCGTAGAGGGCGCAGGCCTTGCGGCACATCAGATTGGCCGCCTCGATCTCGATATAGGCTTCGGCGATGGGGAACTGCACGCCCTGGTTCTGCCCGATGGCGCGTCCGAAGACGTTGCGCTCGCTGGCGTATTTCACGATCCGTTCGGTGAACCAGTAGCCATCGCCGATACATTCGGCGGCGATCAGCGTGCGCTCTGCATTGAGGCCGGTCAGGATATATTTGAACCCCTTGCCCTCTTCGCCGATAAGGTTCTCTTCGGGGATTTCCAGATTGTCGAAGAACAGCTCGTTCGTCTCATGATTGACCATATTGGGGATCGGCTGAACCGTCATGCCGGAGCGCATGGCATCTTCGATATCGACCAGAAAGATCGACAGCCCCTCCAATTTCTTCTTCACTTCCGAAAGCGGCGTGGTCCGGGCCAGCAGGATCATCAGATCGGAATGCTGGACCCGACTGATCCAGACCTTCTGGCCGTTGACGACATATTTGTCGCCCTTCTTGACGGCCGTGGTCTTGAGTTGCGTTGTGTCCGTTCCGGTCGTCGGCTCCGTCACGCCCATCGACTGCAGGCGCAGTTCGCCCGCCGCGATCTTCGGCAGATATGTCCGACGCTGCTCCTCCGATCCATGCCGGACCAAGGTGTTCATATTGTACATCTGGCCGTGGCAGGCCCCGGAATTGCCGCCCGCCCGGTTGATTTCCTCCATGATCACCGCCGCCTCGGTCAGGCCAAGGCCCGAGCCGCCATAATCTTCCGGAATGAGCGCGGCCATCCAGCCGGCCTTCGTCAGCGCATCGACGAATTCTTCCGGATAGGTGCGCTGCTCGTCGATGCGGCGATGGTACTCGTCGGGAAACTCGGCGCAGAGCGCCCGCACCGCGTCCCGGATGTCCTGGTGATCGTCTGTCTCCTGCTGGCGCAATGCAGCCTCCCGGAACGGTCTGGTTCGCAACGAAAAAACGTCGCGCGATCATCCGTTCCGGCATCGCATAAATCAAATATCTGAATGGCCTTACAGACATGCCGAAACGATATGGCTAGGCCAAGGGCGTTCTACTGGTTGTCGCCGGCGGAATGGCTCAGATCGGGTCCCAGCAGAACACGTCCGCCGAGACGTCCAGCGGCATGTAACTGGCGCGCAGCGCCGGCATGGCGTGGCTGCGAACACTTTCAAAATTCCAGCCTTCGCCGCGATGGACCGAACGCACCGGGCGCGGCTGCGACACCAGGAAGATCTCGTTGTTGCGCACCGCGAAAATCTGCCCGGTGGTGTCGGCGCCATCGTCGGACGCCAAATAGAGCGCGACCGGCGCGATCTTTTCCGGCGACATTTCCTTCATGCGGTTGACGCGTTCTTCCTGCTCCGGGCTGTCCACCTTGATGGAAGAGGTCATCCGGCTCCATGCGAAGGGCGCGATACAGTTGGAGCGGATGTTCCAGCGCTGCAGATCGAGCGCCATCGACTTCGAAAGGGCGGCGATGCCGAGCTTGGCCGCCGAATAATTGGCCTGCGCCAGATTGCCGACCAGGCCCGAGGTCGACGTCATGTGAATGAGGCTGCCGGAGCCCTGTTCGCGCATCACGTCGGCCGCCGCCCGGCTGACATTGAACGTGCCGTACAGATGCACCTTCACCACCGCGTCGAAGTTCTCGTAGGTCATCTTGTGAAAGAAGCTGTCGCGCAGAATGCCGGCATTGTTGGCCACCGCATCGAGCCGCCCGAACGCATCGGCCGCCTGCCGGACCATGGCCTGCGCACCATCGGGATTGGAAACATCGTCGCCATTGGCGACGGCTCGGCCACCATCTTTCTCGATGGCCGCAACGGCGTCGTCGGCTGCGGCGCTGGATTGGCTCTGCCCGTCGAGCGACGCGCCGATATCGTTCACGACGACTGCCGCACCCGCTTTGGCCGCCTCCATGGCGATGGCGCGACCGATGCCGCCGCCGGCGCCGGTGACCAGAATGACCTTTCCATCAAGCGGTTTCGTTACAGACATGGTGCCTCACTTTCTTTTTTGTGTGCTATCGGCGACGTTTCGCCCGAAGACACAGCGCTCGATCTGGTCTGCTGCGTCGGTCAAGGCGTCGGCGACCTTCTCCAGACTGTTTTCGTCATGCTGACCGGCGATGGTAATGCTGCTCATACCGATCCGTGGAATGTCGGCGGCATCGCGCGCCAGCGTGGCGACGATTTCCAGACCGCGGAACAATTGTTCCCGATCCCGCGCAACGCCGGTCTGCCGCGCCGTGATCACATCCTGCCAATAGCTATCGAACCCCGGTTCCTGCTGCCAACGTACAGTGTCGTACCCCGTTCGCGTCGCAGCTTCGTCAAGGCCGAGCATTGCCGCATAACAGCGCCCGATCGCCCCGGCGAAGACCGGCAGACGGCTGTTTCGCGCGATGACGACCTGCACGATATTGGGCGCGGTAAAGCGGTCGATGAGAACGATTCGCTCATTGCCTGTAATATGCCAAAGCGCGATCGTGACCCTGTGTTCGTGCGCGATGGCCGCCAGCGTCGGCCGGAGCAGGTCCGCCGGGTTCGCGCCGAGCAAGGGCGCGGCGAATTCCAGTAGTCCCATGCCGATACGATAGGTCTTGGCTTCGCTGTTGAAGCTCAAGATGCCCTCGTGACTGAGCGTCCGCAGAATGTTGAAAGCCGACGAAACGTTCAGCCCGGTCTCCCTTGCAATCTGCGTCGCGCCCAGTGGCTCACCCTGGGCTGCAAGCAATCGCATGATGCGCGTTGCGTTCTGGACTGCCGGTACGAATTTGTGGCCGTGATCGTCGGACATATTATTCCTCTGGCAGAATTACATTTACTATATAGAATGACTTTGCTAGTGCAATAGCCGGTGAACGGTGCCTTGGAGGAATAGAAGATGATGTCGGGAGTGGACAGCGACGTTTTTGAACAACTCGTCGAAACGGTCGGCCGTTTTGCTCGCGAACGCCTTATTCCAGAGGAGCGCAGGGTCGAGGAAGAGGACGCCATTCCCGAAGACATTATCGACGAGATGAAGGCGATGGGCCTGTTCGGTCTGTCGGTCCCGCAAGAGTTCGGCGGCATCGGTCTCAATGTTCCGCAGGAAGCGCGGCTGATCGAGACGCTGTGCTACGCGTCTCTCACCTTCCGCTCGCTGATCGGCACCAATGTCGGGATCGGTGCGCAGGGCATCGTGATGGACGGCACCGACGAACAGAGGGAGCGATGGCTACCCGGCATCGCCAGCGGCGACATCATCGCGTCCTTCGCCTTGACCGAACCGGATCATGGCTCCGATGCGGGCGGCATCCGCACATCGGCGCTCCGGGACGGTTCCGATTTCGCCATCAACGGCACGAAGCGCTACATCACCAACGCCGTCCGCGCCGGCGTCTTCACCGTTTTCGCGCGCACCGACCCGGAAAAGACGGGTGCCGATGGCGTATCCGCTTTCATCGTGCCGGCGGATACGCCGGGAATCACCGTTGCAACGCCCGACCGCAAGATGGGGCAGCGCGGCACCAAGACCTCTGACGTGATCTTCGACGACGTGCGTGTGCCCGAAAGCGCGATCCTCGGCGGGCCGGACCGGCTGCATCGAGGCTTCCGCACGGCCATGAAAGTGCTGGATCGTGGCCGTATCCATGTCGGGGCGATGGCGGTGGGCCAGAGCCAGCGCATGCTCGATATCGCCACCGATTACGCCTTGGAGCGCAAACAGTTCGGCAAGCCCATCGGCGAACACCAGCTCGTGCAGGGGCTTCTGGCCGACTGCCAGGCGGAACTGCACGCCGCCCGCGCGCTGGTCCGTGCCAGCGCCGAGACCTTCGACCGCGAGGGCAAGGCCATCGTCGAAGCCTCCTGCACCAAATATTTCTGTACCGAGGCGGCCGGGCGCATTGCCGACCGGGCGCTGCAGATCCACGGCGGCGCGGGCTACATGGCGGAATACGATATCGAGCGGCTCTATCGCGACATCCGCCTGCTGCGCATCTATGAGGGCACCAGCCAGATCCAGCAGCTCGTCATTGCCCGCCGAACGCTGGCGCAGCGGGCAGGCCGGGCATGACGGCGCGGCCCACACGCAGCGTCGAAGAGATGCCTCCGGCATCGAACTTTTCGTACCATCTCGGCATCGAAGTCACAAAATGCACGCCCGACGAGGTGGTCTGCCGGATGGTTGTCACCGAAGAGATGGCGAACCGCAACGGCGTGCTGCATGGCGGCGCATTGATGACGCTGGCCGATACGGCGGCGGGCACCTGCGCCTTCATCAACAGCCCGGCCGACATTTCCAACACCACCGTCGAGGCGAAGACCAACTTCATACGACCGGCGAAGATCGGCGACACGCTGACCGCCCGGAGCGAGCCGCTCCATGTCGGCCGCGCGACGCTGGTCCTGCAGGTCACGATCACGCGGGATGACGGCAAGACCGTCGGTGCGACCTCGCAGACCCATCTGTTTCTGGGCTGGAACGACGGATCGGAAAAGACGGAGGAGAACCGATGAGCGCATTCGGCAGCCGCGAGGCGGGGCCTCAGGCCACCTATGAGAATTATCTGGCCGAAGGCCGGTTCATGATCCAGCGCGCCAGAAGCACCGGCGAATATGTGTTCTGGCCGCGCGTGGCCGCGCCGTCCGGCGCCACCGATCTGGAATGGGTCGAGGCTGGCGGCGGCGGCACGATCTACGCCATCACGGTCAACCGCTCCCGCAGCGGATCGTGGAACGTCGCGCTGATCGATCTGGACGAGGGCGTGCGCATGATGTCCACCCTGCCGGATGTCGAGACCGCTACCATCGGAGCGCGCGTCACGGCGCGCATCGAAACGGCGCCCAACGGCCCGCGCATCGTCTTCGATCTGGTGAAGGAGGATGCGGCATGAGTGGCGCGTCCATGCGCGGTAAATCCGCGATCGTCGGCATGGCGACCGCCGGCATGGGTGAAGCGCCCGGCTTTTCTGCGATGGAACTGCTTGGCCAGGCCGCCATCGCTGCGGTCCGGGATGCCGGGCTGAAGCTGCAGGACATCGACGGCGTTTTCGCCGCGACCAGCAGCCATGCCTTTCCGACCATGAGCGTCGTCGAATATCTCGGTTTGAAACCGCGATTCTTCGACAGCACCAATGTGGGCGGCTCCAGTTTCGAACTGCATCTGCTGCAGGCGACGCTGGCGCTGGAGGCCGGCCTCTGCGACGCGGCCCTCGTCTGCTACGGCTCCAACCAGCGGACGGCGGGCGGCAAACTCGTCTCGATGAGCGAACCGCAATGGCATGAGACGCCTTACGGGCCGCGCCATCCGATCACCGCCTATGCCCTGGCGGCCAGCCGGCACATGGCGCAATATGGCACCACCCGCGAGCAACTGGCCGAGGTCGCGCTGGCGGCGCGGGGCTGGGCCAATCTCAACCCGCAGGCGTTTGCGCGCGGACCTTTGACAAAGGAGGAGGTGCTGTCGGCGCGGATGATCTCCGACCCGCTGACGAGGGCCGATTGCTGTCTCGTCACCGATGGCGCGGCGGCCTGCGTTCTGGTCCGCGCGGACCGGGCGAAGGACCTTTCGGCCAAGCCGGTCTACTTCCTTGGCGCTGGCGCGGCGAACTATCACCGCTCCATTGTCGCAATGCCGGATCTGACGACAACGGCCGCCGCCGAAAGCGGCCCGCGCGCCCTGGAGATGGCGAAAGTCGGCCGTGACGAACTCGACCTCGTGATGCTCTACGACGCCTTCACCATCAACACGATCCTGTTCCTCGAAGATCTCGGTTTCTGCCCGAAGGGCGAGGGCGGCCGCTTCGTCGAGGACGGGCGGATCGCGCCGGGCGGCGAACTGGCCGTCAACACCAATGGCGGCGGCCTTTCCTGCGTCCATCCCGGCATGTACGGCCTGTTCCTGATCGCCGAGGCGGTCGCCCAGATCCGGGGCGAGGCGGGCGAGCGGCAGATCGAGGGCTGCGAACTGGCGCTGTGCCACGGCAATGGCGGCACATTGTCCAGCCAGTGCACCGCCATCCTCGGATCGGATGCCACGCTATGACCGGCCTGCCGCATATCGATGGTCTGATCGCGCCGCGTTCGGTTGCCGTGATCGGCGCGACGAACGATGTCACGCGCATCGGCGGACGGCCGATCGCCGCCATGCTTCACGCCGGTTACGAAGGGCGCATCCTGCCGGTCAATCCGAAGCGGGAGACGATCCAGGGTCTGCCATGCTACGCCAGCGTCGACGCCCTGCCGGAAGCGCCGGAAGCGGCGCTGATCGCCGTGCCGGCGAAACTGGTGCCCGAAACGGTCGAAGCGCTCGGCCGCAAGGGCTGCATGGCCGCCACCCTGTTCTCGGCGGGCTTCGCCGAAACCGGCGCCGATGGCGAGGCGGCCCAGCGCGAACTCGTCGCGCTCGCCGGCAGATACGGGATGCGGCTTCTTGGCCCGAACACGCTCGGCATCTACAATGTCGCGACCGGCTATTTCGGCACATTCTCCTCCTCGCTCGATACCGGCTATCCGAAGCTCGGCAATATTGGCATTGCCAGTCAGTCCGGCGCATTCGGCGCCCATCTCGGCGCGCTGGCCCGCGACCGGGGGCTCGGCTGCTCGGTCCTGATCACCACCGGCAACGAGGCGGACATCACCGTCGCCGACGCCATCCGCTGGATGGCCGAAAGCGACACGACCGATGTGATCTGCACCTATATGGAGGCGGTCAACGACGCGCCGGCGCTGCTTGCAGCGCTGGATGCGGCGCGAGAGGCCGGCAAACCGGTTCTGGCGCTGAAATCCGGTCGCTCGGCGGTCGGCGCGAAAGCGGCGGCTTCGCATACGGCGTCGCTCACCGGCGATGCGGTGGTGGCCGATGCGGTTCTGACCGATCACGGCGCGATCATGCTGCGCGATCCGGAAACCATGATGGATATTGCCTACGCGGCATCGAAGACGGTGTTCCCGACGCGGCATTCCCTCGGCATCATCACGGTCAGCGGCGGCGCGGGCATCGTCGCCAGCGACGAGGCCGAGCGCGTCGGCCTGCCCATGCCGCCCATGCCCGATGGCGCGCAGGCGAAGCTGAAAGAACTGCTGCCTTACTCATCGGCGGTCAATCCGCTGGATTGCACGGCGCAGGCGCTGAACGATCCGTCCCTCCTGGAGAGCTTCACCCATGCGGCGCTGGAGGATGGCGGATACGGCGCGGTGCTCTGTTTCCTGACCTATGTTGCCGGCAGCGAGGCGATGGCGGATGCGATCCTGCAGGCGATGGGACCGCTTCGCCGGGCCTATCCCGACCGGATCATCGCCTTCTGCGCGCTGGGCGATCCGGAAATCCTGAACCGCTACGACGAAGCGGGCATTCTGATCTTCAACGACCCCTGCCGCGCGGTGCGCGCGCTCGATGCCGTTTTGCGCTTCGGTTCGGAGCGCAATGCCGAGCGTTCGTCACCTCCGCCGCCTTCGAAGCCGGTCAGCCTGCCCGACGCCAGCCCGGACGAAGCCGCCGCCAAGGCGATCCTTGCCCAAGCGGGCATTGCGGGCGCGCCGGAGCGCGCCGTGCGTGACGCCGGGGAGGCGGTGAACGCAGCCGACGAACTCGGCTATCCGGTGGTGATGAAGATCCTGTCGCCGGACATCGCGCACAAATCCGATATTGGCGCGGTGCGATTGAACATCAGCAGCGCGGACGAGGTGCGGGCGGCCTATGCTGCGATACTCGCGGCCGTAGCCGAGCAGATGCCGGATGCGTCGATCAATGGCATTCTCGTCGCGAAACAACTGTCGGGCGGGGTGGAGTGCCTGATGGGTATCAATCGCGATCCGACCTTCGGGCCGGTGGCCGTGTTCGGTCTCGGCGGGATCTTCGTCGAACTGCTCGACGATGTGGCCGTGAAAGCCTGTCCGTTCGGTCCGGATGCCGCGCGCCAGATGATTCTTTCGATACGCGGTGGGGCAATTCTGCAGGGCGCGCGCGGCAGATCTCCGGTCGACATCGACGCCTTGGCGCAGATGCTCTCGCGACTTTCCGTTTTTGCGGCGGCTGCGGGCAAACGCCTGCAATCCATCGATCTAAACCCCGTGATGGCGATGCCCGAAGGGCAAGAGGTATATGCACTCGATGCGGTCATCGAACTGAGCGACGGGAGGCCGGGCGCCGATGACCATTGATTACGATCATCTGATGAATTTCGACATTCCGGAGGCCCGCCAGACCTACGGCCCGGAGGAGGTGGCGCGCTACGGCCTTTCGGTCGGTCTCGGACAGGACCCGATGGATTTGCGCCAGCTCGCCTATGTCGGTGCGCGGTCAGATGATTGCCGCGTCATGCCGGCCATCGTCAACGTTCTGGGCCATCCCGGCTTCTGGCTCAGCGATCCGGCCACCGGGGTCGATGCCGTCAGGATCGTCCATGGCGAGCAGGGCATGACGATCCACCGTCCGATCCCGCTCGAAGGAACCGTGATCGCCAAGACCCGCGTGACCGGGCTGGTCGACAAGGGCGAGGGCAGGGGCGCGCTGCTCTACTATGAGAAGACGGTTCGCGACGCCGATGAAGGAACGCATCTTGCGACCTGCCGGGGCACGACCTTTCTGCGGGGCGATGGCGGCTTCGGCGGGCCGGACGGGCCGGTCAGGCAACCGCATCGCCTGCCCGACAGCGCGCCGGATCATGTCTTCGAGGCGCCGACCCGGCCCGAACAGGCGCTCCACTACCGCTGGAACGGCGATCCCAATCCGCTGCATCTCGATCCCCGCATTGCCCAGGAGGCCGGCTTCGACCGGCCCATCCTTCACGGTCTGTGCAGCTTCGGATGCGCCGCACACGCCCTGCTGGCCGTCTTGTGCGATTACGAGGCTGAGCGCTTCGGCGCGATGGACGCCCGCTTCACGGCCCATGTCTTTCCGGGCGAGACGCTGCGCACCGAAATATGGAAAGATGGCTCCTTCCGGACCCGTGCGGTCGAACGCGATACGGTCGTGATCGGCAACGGGTTGTTTCGGCGCAGAAGCTGACGATGAGCGCCGAATGCGAAATAGCGAGTGGAATCTAAAGCGTTGTGCCAGGCCATTGGCCCGATGTGACCATATTCTGCACTTCGGCAGTCAGAAACGCCGCGAAACGGCTTGTCAGGCGAGAGCCGGGGTGATTGAGCGGGGTCATCAGAACGAGTGTTCTGTCGATGATCGGCTGCTCGATCGGCCGCGCAATCAGCCGACCGGCGCGAATATCGGGCGTGACGCTGACGAGTGGCAGAACGGTGCTGCCGAGACCCCGGCCGACGAAATCCAGCATGGTCGGCAAGATGTCGATCTCCAACACGACGTTCAGATCGATCCGCTCCTCATGGGCGATAGTTTCGACACGCCCGCGCAGCCCGTGCTCGGGATTGGGCAGGATCAGCGGTTCCGTCAGGGCTTCACGGGTCGAAACCGGCACGCCATTTCGTGCGCCGTCAGTATCGGCGGACTGAACGAGAAATAGCCGCTCGATGATGATAGGCTGCGCCCTGATCGATGACGATTTCTGCCCTTCATAAGCAACGCCGAGATCGACCTTTCCTCGCAGCAGCCAGTCCTGAACATGACCGCTGAAACCGGAAATGATGCGCAGTTTGACGTTCGGAAAGGTCTGCATCGTCCGCTCGATCAGATGCGTTGCCAGAATTTCCGCGACCGTCGGCGGCAGTCCGAGCGTCACCGTGCCGCTCAAGGGTGTGCGGCTGCCGGAGATATCGCCGGCCAGTTCATCGAGATCGTCGAGGATCGCCTTGGCGCGGCGCGCCAGCTGAATCCCCTCTTCCGTCGGCATCACGCCGCGCCCGTGCCGACGCAGCAGGGATACATTCAGCTCTTCTTCCAAAGCCTTGACCTGACGGCTGAGGGCAGGTTGGGCGATATGCAGGCGTTCGGCCGCTGCCGTAATGCTGTTCAGTTCGACGATATAGATGAAATTGCGAAGCTGGCGGAATTCCATTCATGCCTCGTTTGTATCGCTGATATGTCTATAATGCATTTGAATTATGCCGGCCACTCCGACACTATTTTACATAGAGAAGGTCATTTTCTACTGTGCTGTCGTGCTGGCGCATGCTTAGATTGGCATTCGGTCGGAGGAGGACCGGCTAGTCGACGGACTTTCGCTCACCGGGAGGATTATTATGGACACCAAAATTCGTTTTGGGGCAGCGCTTGCTGGCCTTATGGCGCTGTCGATGGGTTCGGCAGCGGCTCAGGAACTGCCGGGCACCATGGTCTGGACGTCCTACGATGTCGGCTCGGCCGGCTATGCGGAGGCGTCGGCCATCGCCGATGCATTCGGCAGGGAATTCGGCACGCGCGTTCGCATCCAGCCATCGGGCAGCGGCATCGGCCGTTTGCAGCCGCTGCTACAGGGCCGGGCCGATTACGCCTTTCTGGCGACAGAAGCCTTCTTCGTAGCCGAAGGCGCATATGATTTCGCCAAGCCCGATTGGGGACCACACAATCTGCGAGCCGTGGCTGGCCGCCCGGCCGGTATCACGCTGATCGCTGCTGGCGACGCCGGCATCAACACCGTCGAGGATGCGCGGGGCAAGCGCATCGCCTTCGTCGCCGGCAATCCTTCGGTGAACGTGAAGTGCGAGGCTATCCTCGCTTTCGGTGGGCTGACCCTGGACGATGTCGAGGTGATTACCTTTCCGACCTATTCGTCGGCCATGTCGTCGATGACGCGCAACGAATCCGACGCCACCTGCACCACGCCCACCACCAGCCAGCTCTACGAACTGGCCGAAAGCCCGCGTGGCATTCAGTATGCGCCGCTCGAGGCGGACAACAAGGAAGGCTGGGACAAGCTTCTAAAGGTGCTGCCGATCATGGCGCCGTCCGATGAGGATGTAGCGGCTGGTCTGCCGGAAGGCGAAATCGCCAAGATGGCGGCCTACCGCTATCCGGTCATCACGACGACCGCTGAGAAGTCGGCGGACGAAGTCTACGCCTTCATCAAGGCGCTGGATGAAACCTACGACCTCTACAAGGACGGCACCGCCGCGATGAAGCGCTGGTCTCTCGATATGTCCGGTAAGCCGGCCATCGACGTGCCTTTCCACGAGGGCGCGGTTCGCTACCTCAAGGAAAAGGGTATCTGGACCGATGAGGACGAAGTCTGGAACCAGAAGCGTATCGAGCGGATGGATGCCATGGCGAAGGCTTGGGAAGAGTTCAAACCTCAAAATGAGAGCATGAGCGAAGAGGACTATACCGAAGCCTGGATGGCCAAGCGCGCCGAGGTCGCTGCCGGCCTGAACTGAGTGTCGCGCTCCTTCGGCCCCCGGCTCGGCATCGCCCGTCCGGGGGTCTTCCCTGTCAGATTTGGATATGCCGATGGCATCTGAAAGCAGCAAAGAAGGCCCTGCGGCGATTGCGCCGCCTCTCGACAAGCCGGTCGATCCATCCCGGCATGTCGCCATTCGCATCATCGTGATGGTGCTCGGCGCGATCGGTGTCGCGCTTGCTGTTAACCAGCAGTTCCTGCTGAATATTTTTGGATTTCAGCCGCTCGGCAACGCCTATCTCTATTATCTGATCGGCATTTTCCTGGCTCTGGCCTTTCTGACACTGCCGCTCAGCCCCAAACAGCCCGCCCGCTTCTGGTGGTTCGATATGGCTCTGGCCATCGCCGCACTTGTGACAGGAGGCTGGCTCGGCTTCCACGGGCTCGACATCATCCAGCGCGGTTGGGAATACGATGCTCCGCTGACCGCCGATGTCATGGCGGCGATCCTGATCCTGCTCGTTCTTGAAGGCGTTCGTCGCGCCGGCGGTCCGATCCTGCTCTTCACGGCGATCCTGTTCGGCACCTATCCCCTTTACGCCGATTACATGCCCGGTTTCCTGTGGGGCACGGAATACTCGCTGATCGGCACGATCCGCGCCCATGTGCTGGGCGTCGAGGCGATCATCGGCATCCCCATGCAGGTGGTGGCGGAACTGGTCATCGGCTTCGTCATTTTCGGCTCGGTGCTGGTCGCCACGAAGGGCAGCGAGTTCTTCATGGAACTGGCCTCCGCCCTTCTCGGCCATAGCCGGGGCGGCCCCGCCAAAGTCGCCGTGATGGGGTCCGGCATTCTGGGCTCGCTATCCGGCAGCGTCATCTCCAACATCCTGACCTCCGGCCCCTTCTCCATTCCGACGATGCGCCGTGTCGGCTATTCGGCCAATTACGCCGCGGCGATCGAAGCATGCGCGTCGACTGGTGCGACGCTGATGCCGCCAGTGATGGGGACTGTCGCTTTCGTCATGGCGTCCTTCCTCGGCGTGCAATATTCGACCATTGTGATCGCGGCGATCATTCCGGCGCTGCTCTTCTACGCCGCCCTTTTGTTCCAGGTAGACATGTATGCCGCCCGGCGCGGACTGGAGGGGCTGCCGCGCAGCGAAACCCCGCCGATCTGGCCGGTGCTGAAAAAGGGCTGGCCCTATCTTCTGAGTCTCGCTGTTCTGATCTTCGTGCTGATGGGCCTGCGCATGGAGGCGCGCTCGCCCTATTATGCCTCACTGGTCATGCTGGTCGCGACGAGTTTCCGCAAGGAGACCCGCATGACATTGGGCCGCGCCAAGGCGCTCCTGATCGACATTTCGACCAATATCGCGGCTCTTGTGGCTGTTCTCGCGGGCATCGGTCTCGTCATTGGCGGGCTCTCCTATACCGGCGTTGCCGGCGCGTTCTCGCGCGAACTGCTTCTCTACGCCGGCGGTAATACGGCCCTGATGCTGATCGCCGGTGCGGTAACGAGCTTCGTTCTCGGCATGGGAATGACCGTGACGGCCTGCTACATCTTCCTGTCGATCCTTCTCGCCCCGGCGCTGGTGCAGGCGGGGCTGAACCCGATCGCCAGCCACCTCTTCATCCTCTACTGGGGCATGCTGTCATACATCACGCCGCCGGTGGCGCTCGCCGCCATCACCGCCGCCAATGTCGCCGGGTCGAAGCCGATGCAGACCGGTTTCCACGCCATGCGTCTCGGAATGCCACTCTTTGTGCTGCCCTTCATCTTCGTCTACGATCCCGCGCTCATCATGCACGGTACATGGCTTGAGATCGTGGAGCGCATTGCGCTGACGCTTGTGGCGATCTGGGCGATCACCTCCGCCTTCGAAGGATGGGTCTACAGGGTCGGAAAGATCGGCGCCGTGAGCCGCGTCGCTTTCGGCATCGGCGGTATCCTCATTATCGTCCCGGAACTGTTGACGAGCCTGATCGGGGGTGGCGTCCTGGCCGCGGTGATCGCGATCAATTACGGAATCGGCTGGCGCAAAAGCGCCGCACAGGCATAAGGAAGACGATACGCAGATGGATAAGAGCGTCGCGGATCTGGCAAGTGCCGTCGCACCCATCACCGATGGCGCATCGCTGATGATCGGAGGCTTTGGGTCGTCCGGCATTCCATTCGGCCTGATCGACGCCCTGCTGGAAACGGGAGTGAGCGGGCTGACCGTTATTTCCAACAATGCGGGCGCGGAAGAAACCGGCATCGCCAAGCTGCTGAAGGCTGGCATGGTGGCCAAGGTGATCTGCTCCTACCCGCGCTCGCCCGGGTCCGTCTGGTTCGAACGGCGCTACGAGGCCGGCGAGATCGAACTGGAGGTCGTGCCTCAGGGTACGCTGGCCGAGCGCATTCGCGCGGCGGGCGCGGGTCTCGGCGGTTTTCTAACCCCGACGGCTTACGGCACGCTACTGGCCGAGGGTAAGGAAACCAGGATCATCGACGGACGCGGCTATGTGATGGAAGCGCCCCTGCACGCCGATTTTGCCCTGTTGAGGGCAGAGCGCGGCGACAAATGGGGCAACCTCAGCTTCCACGCCACCGCCCGCAACTTCAACCCGGTCATGGCGACCGCCGCCAGACACGCCATCGTTGAGGTGCGGCATCTGTCGGATACGCCGCTCGATCCGGAAACGGTGGTAACGCCCGGCATTTTCGTCCAGAGCGTCGTGGAATACGGGGTACGGCCATGAAGTCCCTGATCGACAGCCAGTTGGCGGCGCGCGTGGCGCAGGACATTCCGGACGGCTCCTACGTCAATCTGGGCATTGGCAAGCCGACCCACGTTTCGGGCCATGTGCCGGAAGGCCGCGAGGTCATCTATCATTCAGAAAACGGCATTCTCGGCGTCGGCCCGACCCCCGAAAAGGGCACCGAAGATCTCGAACTGATCGACGCCAGCAAGCGCTATATCACCACTGCACCGGGCGCGGCCTTTTTCGAGCACTCCGACAGTTTCGCGATGATGCGCGGCGGCCATATCGATATCGCCGTCCTCGGCGCGTACCAGGTTGCAGAAAACGGCGATCTGGCCAACTGGGCGACGTTAGACGAAAAGTTTCCACCGGCAGTGGGCGGGGCCATGGACCTCGTCGTCGGCGTGCCGACCGTGCTCGTCATGATGAAGCACGTCGACCGCGACGGCAGCCCGAAGCTCCTGAAGGAATGCACCTATCCGCTCACCGGCCTCGGCGTGGTCAGTCGCGTCTATACCGATCTGGCTGTGCTCGACGTGACGCCGGACGGCTTCCGGCTGGTCGAACTGACCGAGGGCAACAGCCTTGAAGAGGTCCAGTCTGTCACGGAAGCAAAGATCCTGACCTGATGGGACGGAACGAAACAGCACCCGAGAACGGCCAACCCGCAATGGCTCATCCAGTCCAAAATAATGTGCCGGATAGTCGTGGCCAGAACGCCTATCGCGCCGATCCAGCCTTCGCGGCGCTTCTGTCGATTTATCTGCCAGAGGAGCTTTGCCCGGTTCTGGAACCGCAACTTGACCGGATGGGCGAACTGGTCGGCGACCGTCTGGAACGGCTCGCGCTGACGGCGGACAGGAACCCGCCGACCCTGACGCTGCGCAACCGCACTGGCGAGCCCTGCCAGACAATCGAGAAGCATCCCGCCTATGAAGAGATGGAACACATTGCCTTCGGTGAATTCGGCCTGGCGGCGATGTCCCATCGCGGCGGCGTGTTCGGCCGAAACGACTCGCTGCACCCGATGGCGAAATATGCGCTGGTTTATCTGTTCGTGCAGGCGGAATTCGGGCTCTGCTGCCCGCTCAGCATGACGGATTCGTTGACGCGCACGCTGCGCAAATTCGGCTCCGAGGAACTTATCGGCCGCTATCTGGACCGCTTGACCAGCCAGGATATGGATGCGCTTTACCAAGGCGCGATGTTCATGACCGAGCAGGCGGCGGGGTCCGATGTCGGCGCGGTGGAGACGGTGGCGCGGCACGAGGATAGTGTCTGGAAACTCTACGGCGACAAATGGTTCTGCTCCAACCCTGACGCGGCGCTGGCGATGGTTCTGGCCCGGCCCGAAGGCGCAGGGTCGGGAACGAAGGGCCTGTCGCTGTTTCTGCTGCCGCGTCATATGCCCGATGGCGCGTTGAACGCCTATCGGATCGTGCGTTTGAAAGACAAGATGGGCACCCGCTCCATGGCGTCCGGCGAAATCGTGCTGGAAGGCGCGGAGGCCTATCTGGTGGGCGATGCAGGGCAGGGTTTCAAGCAGATGACCGACATGATCAACATGTCGCGTCTGGCCAACGGCGTGCGCAGCGCCGGGCTGATGCGCCGTTCGGTGTCGGAGGCCCTGTTCATCGCCCGCTACCGCAACGCCTTCGGCAGGCGGTTGATCGACATGCCGCTGATGCGCCGGCAATTGGCCAAGATGCTGCTGCCGGCGGAGCAGGCGCGCAGCATGGTGTTTCATACCGCTCTCGTGCTGAACGCGGCGGATCGTGGCGACCGGACCATGGCGCAGGTGCTGCGCATCCTGACGCCGCTCATCAAATTCCGCGCCTGTCGCGACGCGCGCAAGGTGGCTGGCGACGCCATGGAGGTGCGCGGCGGCTGCGGCTATATTGAGGAATGGTCGGATGCGCGGGTGCTGCGCGATGCCCATCTCGGTTCGATCTGGGAAGGCACCAGCAATATCGTCGCGCTCGATGTCGTCCGCGCGGCGCAGCGTGAAGGGGCGCTGGAGGCGCTGACGAATTATCTCCGGTCCTGCTTCGAAGAGGTCAATGACGAGCTGGCAGGCCCGATCCGCGAGGCGCTGGTCCGTGCTGGCGATCTGATGACAGCTGTTTCGCAAGGCGGGCCGTCAGGCGAAGCGGAGACGAGACGGGCGGCAACGGCGCTCTACAACGCGGCCTCGGCGGTCTTCCTCGCTTGGGAAAGCGCGCAACTTGCAGATGCCGCGCCGGACATCGCGGCGGATCGCGGAAGGCTGGCCGGCATGGTGCTGACCGAACGGCTCAGCGCTCGCGATCCGATTGCACCAGCGTCGGCGGAGCCGGACTGGCTGCCCGCCCTTCTGATGCGTGCCGGACACGATGAAGGCGACGCGGTTATGGCAGCCGAATGAAACAGGACAGGACGATCGCGCAAAAGCTCGGCGCCTTTGCGGCCGGGCCGGTCGATACCGACGAACGCATGGCGCGTTTCGTCCGCTTTTCGCTCTTCGACTGGGCAAGCGTCGGACTGGCGGGGATGGGCGAACCCGTTTCGCGGGCGGCGTGCAAAATGGCGCTGGAGGCCGCCGCCTCATCGAACGGCGCGACCCTTTTCGGCGGCGGAACGGTCTCTGCATCCGCCGCTGCGCTGGCCAATGGCGCGACGAGCCATGCTCTTGATTATGACGACACCCATTTCGGCCATATCGGCCACCCGAGCGTCGCCATCATGCCTGCCGCTCTGGCCATGGCCGAGACGCGGCAGGCGGATGGCGCGACCCTTCTCGACGCCTTGGCTGTCGGGCTGGAGATCGCCTGCCGGATCGGCGCGTGGCTGGGCCGGTCGCACTACGAGGCGGGTTTCCATCAGACCGGCACCTCCGGCGCATTCGGCGCGGCCGCCGCCGCCGGGCGGGTTCTGGGTCTCGATGAAATGCGGATGGCCCACGCGCTGAGCCTGACGGCAACCCGCGCCGCCGGACTGAAGAGCCAGTTCGGCACGATGGGCAAGCCGCTCAATGCCGGCTTTGCCGCCGAGACGGGCGTCACATGCGCGCTGCTGGCCGAAGCCGGCGCACAATCGACACCGGAGGCCATCGAAGGGTCCCAGGGTTTCGGCCCGACCCATGCCGGCACGGCGCAGGACAGCGCATTCCGGGCGCTGGGCCAGGATTGGCTGTTTCCGGACATTTCCTACAAGTTTCACGCCTGCTGCCACGGTCTTCACGCCATGTTGGAAGCGGTGCGAGCGCTTCTCGCCGAGGGTCTGGACCCCGGCGATGTCGAGGCGGTGACGATCCGCACCCATCCCCGCTGGCTCGCCGTCTGCAACCAGCCGGAGCCGCAGACGGGGCTGCAGGCCAAATTCAGTTATCGGCTGACGGCGGCGATGGCGCTGGCCGGGATCGATACCGCCGCGCTCGACGTCTATGACGACGAGACCTGCGCCCGGCCCGATCTGGTCGCCCTTCGAGATCGCGTAACGGTGATCGCCGACGACAGCCTGTCCGATAGCGAGGCGCATGTGACGGTCATCACGAACGCCTCAGAAGAGCGGAGCGCGCACCACGATATTCTTGCGCTTACCGATATCGATGTCATCGAGAAACGGCTCCGTGAGAAGTCGCGAACCTTGATCGGCGAGGACGAGGCGGCGGCGCTCTGGAACGCGGCGGAGGCGATCGAGGGGTCGAGCGGTTTCTCTACGCTGATCGGGCGGATGGGCGTGACCGCGCCGTCCGACTGACGAGGCGCGGCGCATTCCGCCTCAATCGGAAAGGCGGTTTCTGACCTGAAACAGGTCGCGCTGCGCCTTCACCAGATCGGCAATGAAGCCCATGACAGTCTGAATTCGTGCCGAATTGCGCGCGTCCAGATGGGCCATGATCCAGAAGGTGCGGACCAGTTCGACCTCTTGCGGCAGAACGGCCACGAGATCGGCATCGTTCGCCGCCATGAAATCCGGTAGGATGCAGAGCCCCGCGCCGGCCTTTGCTGCATTCAGCTGGGCGAAGAGATTGGTGCTGGAAAGGCGGGGCGTCAGCCCATCGCCGATCTGGCCCAGATAATCGAGTTGCGGCGTGAAGATCAGTTCTGGAATGTAGCCGATCAGCGGGTGGCGGGCAATCGCGGCGAGGTCGTCGATCGGCCCGTTTTCGCTCACATAGGAGCGGGCCGCATAGACATGCAGCGTGTAGTCGGTCAGCTTCCGGGAAAAGAGCCGGCCCCGGTCTGGCCGCTCCAGGCCGATGGCGATGTCGGCCTCGCGCTTGGTCAGGCTGAAAACACGCGGCATGGCGACGATCTGCAGTTCCAGTTCGGGGTGGCGGAGCGTCAGTTCGCCGATGCGTGGCGCCAGGAAGAGCGAGCCGAAACCGTCCGGCGCGCCAATGCGCACCACGCCGCTGACGGAAAAGCGGTCGCCGGCCAGATCGTTCTCGATGCTGGCGGCGGAACTTTCGATCGCTTCGGCCTGAACGACCAGCCTTTCGCCAGCGTCGGTCAGTGAATAACCGCGCGGCGAGCGCATGAAGAGATCGGCGCCGAGCCGGCTTTCCAGCGCCGTGATGCGCCGGCTGACGGTCGCGTGATCGGTGCCCATGCGACGCGCAGCCGCCGTCAGCCGCCCGGTGCGGGCGACTGAGAGGAAATAACGCAGATCGTCCCAGTCAAAAGCCATTCATATGCGTATATCCGCACAACCGATGCGCACTCAAGTCTATGGCTTTGCCAAACTGCGCGTATAGAATAGGCCCAAACACGATTGGGAGGACGAGCATGTACAAGATCGGACATTTTGTCGGCGGCGCGCGGATCGAGGGCATGAGCGGCCGTCATTCCGACATCTTCAACCCGGCGACGGGCGAGGTTCAGGGCAAGGTCGCGCTCGCCAGCGCGGATGAGCTGAACGCCGCCGTCGAGAACGCGAAGGCGGCGCAGCCCGATTGGGCCGCGACCAATCCGCAGAAGCGCGCCCGCGTGATGATGAAGTTCGTCGACCTTCTGCATCGCGACATGGACAAGCTGGCCGAGGCGCTGTCGCGCGAGCACGGCAAGACGCTGCCGGACGCCAAGGGCGACGTCATTCGCGGCCTCGAAGTCGCCGAGTTCTGCATCGGCGCGCCGCATCTGCTCAAGGGCGAGTTCAGCGAAGGCGCGGGGCCGGGCATCGATATTCATTCGGTGCGCCAGCCGCTCGGCGTCGTTGCCGGCATCACGCCTTTCAATTTCCCGGCCATGATCCCGATGTGGAAGTTCTGCCCGGCCATCGCAGCCGGCAACGCCTTCATCCTGAAGCCGTCCGAGCGGGACCCGTCGGTGCCGATGATGCTGGCTGAACTGATGATGGAAGCGGGCCTGCCTGCCGGCATCCTCAATGTCGTCAATGGCGATAAGGGCGCGGTCGACGGCATTCTGGACCATCCGGACGTTCATGCGGTTGGCTTCGTCGGCTCAACGCCCATCGCCGAATATGTCTATACGCGGGCCTGCGCCAACGGAAAGCGCGCCCAGTGCTTCGGCGGGGCCAAGAACCATATGCTGATCCTGCCGGATGCGGACATGGACCAGGCGGTCGACGCGCTGGTCGGTGCGGGCTACGGCGCTGCTGGCGAGCGCTGCATGGCGGTGTCCGTCGCCGTGCCGGTGGGCGAGGAGACGGCCGACAGGCTGATGGAGAAGCTGACGCCGCGTGTCGAGAACCTGAAGATCGCGCCCTATACGGCGGGCGACGACGCCGATTTCGGCCCGCTCGTCACCAAGGAGGCCCATGCCCGTGTGAAGGGCTATGTCGACAAGGGTGTCGAGGAAGGCGCCAAGCTCGTCGTCGACGGCCGCGACTTCTCCATGCAGGGCTACGAGGACGGCTACTTCATCGGCGGCTGCCTGTTCGACAATGTCACCAAGGACATGACGATCTACAAGGAAGAGATCTTCGGCCCGGTTCTGTCGGTCGTCCGCGCCAAGACCTATGACGAGGCGCTCGATCTGGCGATGACCCACGAATACGGCAATGGCGTCGCGATCTACACGCGCGACGGCGATGCCGCCCGCGATTTCGCTTCGCGCATCAATGTCGGCATGGTCGGCATCAACGTGCCGATCCCGGTGCCGCTCGCCTACTACACCTTCGGCGGCTGGAAGCGTTCCGGCTTCGGCGATCTCAACCAGCACGGGCCGGACGCCTTCCGCTTCTACACCAAGACCAAGACGATCACCTCGCGCTGGCCGTCCGGCATCAAGGATGGCGCGGATTTCGTGATTCCGACCATGGGTTGACGGTCGGACGAAGCGGGTACGACAAGCGCTAGCGGAGGAGAGCGGCTATGGATTTCGAACTGAACGACGAACAGCGCGCCATTCAGGAGATGGCGCAATCCTTCGCGGAGGAGCAGCTTGCGCCCCATGCGCTGGAATGGGACCAGACGGGCACCTTTCCCGATGAGGTCGTCCGGTCCGTCGGCGAATTGGGCCTTGCCGGCATCTATGTCCGCGAGGATGTCGGCGGGTCGGGCCTCGGCCGCCTCGACGCCGCGCTCGTCTTCGAGGCGCTGGCGACCGGTTGCCCGACCATCGGCTCGTTCATCTCGATCCACAATATGTGCGCCTGGATGATCGACCGGTTCGGCACCGAGGAGCAGCGGCTGGAATGGGTGCCGAAGCTCTGTTCGATGGAGCTGGTCGCCTCCTACTGCCTCACCGAGCCGGGCTCCGGATCCGACGCCGCCGCGCTCAAGACAAAGGCGCAGACGAGTGGCAATGGCTGGAAGCTGAACGGTGCCAAATCCTTCATTTCCGGCGGCGACTATTCCGATCTCTACATCGCCATGGTCCGCACGGGCGAGGACGGCCCGAAGGGCATTTCGGCGGTGCTGGTCGAGAAGGGGGCGGAAGGCCTGTCCTTCGGCGCGCAGGAGAAGAAGATGGGCTGGCGGGCGCAGCCGACCTCCGAAGTCCGCTTCGACGATTGCGCCATCCCGGGCGATCATCTGCTCGGCGAGGAGGGCAAGGGCTTCCGCTATGCGATGGCGGGCCTCGATGGCGGGCGGATCAACATCGCGGCGGGTGCGCTCGGCGGCGCGCAGTGCGCGCTCGACAAGGCGGTGGCCTATGCCAAAGAGCGCAGCGCCTTCGGCCAGCCAATTGCGAACTTCCAGTCGCTCCAGTTCAAGCTCGCCGATATGGAGACGGAACTGCAGGCAGCGCGCATCTTTCTCTACCAGGCGGCGTCCAAGCTGGACGCCGGCGCGCCGGATGCCACAAAATTCTGCGCAATGGCCAAGCGCTTCGTGACCGATGTCTCCTTCCGCGTCGCCAATGAGGCGCTGCAGATCCATGGTGGCTACGGCTATCTCGCCGATTACGGAGTGGAGAAGATCGTCCGCGATCTGCGCGTTCATCAGATCCTGGAAGGCACCAACGAGATCATGCGGATGATCGTCGCGCGGCATCTGCTGGCGGAGCACTGAATTGGCGGACGAACAGGAGATTTTCATCCGAAAGGCCGGCCGCACCGGACGCATCACGCTGAACCGGCCGAAGGCGCTGAACGCACTGACCTACGAGATGGCGCTTGCCATCGACGAGGCGCTCGACCGCTGGCAGGCGGAGGGATCGGTCGATTTGATCGTGATCGATGCGGAAGGCGACAAGGCGTTCTGCGCCGGTGGCGACCTGACCGAACTCTACCGGCGCGGCAAGAATGGCGATTTCGCCTATGGCCGGCAGTTCTGGTCTGACGAATACCGGCTGAACGCCAAGATCGCCAATTCTCACGTACCCTACATCTCGGTGATGGACGGCATCACGATGGGTGGCGGCGTCGGTATTTCGGCTCATGGCTCGCATCGTATCGTCACCGAGCGCTCGATGATCGCCATGCCGGAATGCGGCATTGGTCTGGTTCCTGACGTCGGCGGCAGTCTTCTTCTGGCCAGGGCGCCCGGTCATCTGGGCGAATTTCTCGCCATGACCGGATGGCGCATGAATGGCGCGGACTCAATTTTCGCCGGTTTTGCCGACCTCTATTGCGACGCGTCGGACGTGCCGGCCCTGATCGGTGAACTGGAAGGCGGCGCCGATATCGCAATTCTTGCCGACCGGGCATCCGATGCGCCGGACGCGCCGCTCGAAGCCCAGCGAGAGACGATCGACGGCCATTTCCATCATGAAACGGCGCTGGAATGCCTCCAGTCGCTCGAAGCGGATTCGTCCGAATTCGCGCAGAAGGCAGCGGCGATGGCCAGGAAGGCCTGCCCGCTATCGGTGGCCTGTGCCTTCGCGATGATCCGCAAGGCGCGCGACTTTTCGACCGTCGAGGAGGCGCTCGCCCACGAATATCGCTTCACATACCGCTCGCAGTCGGACGGCCAGTTTATCGAAGGCGTACGTGCGCTCATCATCGAGAAGGACCGCGATCCCAAATGGCGGCCCGACAGGCTCGAAGAAATCGATCCGACGCAGGTGGAACAGATGCTGGCGGCGCTCGGCGATGATGAATGGACGGCAATGGGAGGAGAAGACCGGTGAGTACAATCGCATTTATCGGCCTGGGCAATATGGGTTTGCCGATGGCCATCAATCTGACGAAGGCCGGGCACGACCTGACCGTGTTCGACCGGGTCGAGACGGCCATGCAGAAGGCCGCCGATGAGGGCATGAAGCGTGCCGCCAGCGGTGCCGAAGCGGTCGCCGATGCCGATATTATCGTCACCATGCTGCCCAATGGCGACATCGTGCAGAAGGTCTTCGAGGAAATCGTGCCGGCGGCGAAGAATGGGGCAGTCGTCATCGACTGTTCGACTATCGATGTCGCCAGCGCGCGCAAGGCGCACGAAATGGCGTCCGCGGCCGGTCTTCTGCCGATCGATGCGCCGGTGTCCGGCGGCACGGGCGGCGCTGCGGCGGGCACCCTCACCTTCATGGTGGGCGGTTCGAACGAAGCGTTCGACAAGGCGTCCCCCATTCTCGACATTATGGGCGGAAAGCTTGTGCACTGCGGAGAAGGCGGCGCCGGCCAGGCGGCCAAGATCTGCAACAACATGCTGCTCGGCATTTCGATGATCGGCGCGTGCGAAGCCTTTGCGCTTGCCGAAAAGCTCGGCCTGTCCGCACAGTCCGCCTTCGACGTGATTTCGACGTCTTCGGGTTTCTGCTGGTCGGTCAACAATTACTGCCCGGTGCCGGGCGTCGGCCCGCAAAGCCCGGCGGACAATGATTACAAGCCCGGCTTCGCGGCGGAACTGATGGCCAAGGACCTTGGGCTGTCCCAGCAGGCAGCGGAAAATGCCGGTCAGGCGACACCGATGGGCCGGCACGCGCTGGACCTCTACCGGCGCTTTATCGAGGAAGGCGGAGAGGGTAAGGATTTCTCCGGCATTATCGAGCATCTGAAGGCGGCCGGACGAAGCTGAACGGCGCCATGCGTTCGGGCTTCGACTAGCGTCGTGACGTTATTTCCGTCGCGGCGCTTGCTCCCTTTCGGCTCGCATGGTGAAACATCCCATCAGTTGCCGGGCGGAGAGGAAAGCATCATGTCTCAGGAACAGGTCAGAGCGGAAAAGAACGTCAAGGATGACGGCGCGTTTGTCTGGTCCGACCCATTCCTCTTGGACGCCCAGTTGACCGAAGAAGAGCGGATGATCCGCGATACGGCGGCGGCCTTCGCCGAGGACCGGCTGCTGCCGCGCGTGACCGACGCCTATCTTGAGGAGACCACCGATCCGGCGATCTTCGCCGAGATGGGGCAGGCGGGTCTGCTGGGCGTGACGGTGCCGGAAGAGTATGGCGGCGTCGGCGCCGGCTATGTCGCCTATGGTCTCGTCGCCCGCGAGGTGGAGCGGATCGATAGCGGCTACCGGTCGATGATGAGCGTGCAGTCCTCCTTGGTCATGCACCCGATTTATGCCTACGGCTCCGAAGAGCAGCGCAGGAAATACCTGCCGAAGCTGGCCTCGGGCGAATGGATCGGCTGTTTCGGCCTGACCGAGCC